>JACKOD010000001.1 GCA_024234505.1 Hahellaceae bacterium
GCATCTGCTCTTTCTTTTATCGCATTGATGAAGCCTTCTATAGTGTGTTCTGGGTATTTACTAGGATATCCGCGATGAGCGATAAGATATGCATCAGAAAGGTCTATTTCATTGCAAGGTTCAGCTTCTTTTTCAATAAATGTGCTTGAAGCTTTTGCGGACTCGTTATGTTCTCTATGTGTGCAGCTAGCAGTGATTGTTATCAAAAATAATTGACTTAGAAGAAGCGAAAATCGCTTGAAGATTATTAAATTAATAGGCATTTTTTCCAAAGAATCCCTTGAATACAGTCATTATCACTATTTTTATATCCAGCCATAAACTCCAGTGACGGATATATTCCAAGTCATATTCAACCCGTTTTTCCATTTTATCCAGTGTGTCTGTTTCTCCGCGCCAGCCATTAACTTGCGCCCAGCCAGTAATGCCGGGTTTTACTTTGTGGCGGAGCATATAGCCTTTGATTAACTTGCGATATTCTTCGTTATGAGCAACGGCATGAGGTCGGGGACCTACAATCGACATTTGTCCCTGCAGCACATTAATAAATTGAGGTAATTCATCCAGCGATGTGCGCCGAATAAAGCCGCCGATGGGGGTCAGTCGAGGGTCGTTTTTTGTGGCTTGTTTGACCACTGCGCCGTTGTCCAGTGTGGACATGCTGCGAAACTTCCAAACATAAATGGGTTTGCCGTCAATGCCGTAGCGCACTTGTTTAAAAATGACAGGACCGCGCGACGTGAGTTTCACTGCGAGCGCGATGCAGAGCATAGGCAATGCAATTAAAACCAGTATCAATGATGAAAGTACAATATCCTCGGTGCGTTTCAATACTGCGTTAACTCCCGCAATGGGAGATTCGAAAATGCTCACTACCGGTAGTCCACCAATAGTGCTTTGTCGAGCTTGCAGCATATCAAGCATCAATATGTCCGGAACTACATACACCGTGCAGGTTGTGTCTGTAAGTTCGTCTATCAATTGCTCAATTGTATCTTCTTCGCGCATGGGTAACGCAATGTAAACTCGGTCGATTTTGCCCATTCGTGCAGCCTCAATCATCGTTTGAAGATTACCGTTGCATTTTGCGCTTTCATGGTTATCAAAAACACCATAGATGCTTAAGCCCATGCCAGGGGAATTATGAATATGGTTTGCAAGCTTTTCGGCAATTTTTCCGCTTCCGACAATTGCAATGGTTCGGGTATTGAAGCCGTGTGCACGTATTGTTCGCAAAGCTACACGAACACCGATGCGGGAGCTCACTAGTAATAGCGGCGTTATAACGGCCCAGGTAAACAGTACCTTTAAATTGGGATGGTAATAGGGTTCGGCAAAAACGTTTGCAACGATGAGGAATACCAGCGTCAGCGCCCAGATTTGCAGTGCCTTCACTGCTTCCTGCCGAATCGATACGCCTCGCCAAGAAGCGTACAGCCCAGAGAGCTCGCCCAAAAAATGATAAATAAATAAGCCGCCCGCAACGACTAACAGCGTTGAAAGATTGTTTGATTCGTCGAGTACGAATTGGCTGAGCTTGAAGCTGCCGACTACCAGTACTAGATCAAAAATACGAGTAAATAAGGATATTTTACTTTCGTTTGCTTGTAATACGCCGCGTTGCATAAAAGGTTTTGTATGGTTGAGGGAGCTATGGATAAAATGCTGTGATCGGCCGGTCATGGGTACTTCCCTGTGTAACTTTATTGTGTGTTCATTAACAGCCTGAAAAACAGAAACTAATTTTGCAGAAAATATTAAGTGGTTAAGTGTTCTGCGGCTAAATTCTAACTTATTTGACTCTATTTGTAAGGTGAATTTTTTAGCGAGGCTATACTCGCCCCGCATGGCCCTGCTTGGATGGTTGGCCTGATTTCGGAAATATCGAGAAATTCGCTTTCTTTAATGTAACTGTTTTAGGGGATGGTTACAGTATGGCGATTTTTTTGGGGAAACACGGATTAATTCGTCGTGCCCGCGAAGGCGGGCAACCAATCTGTTGAATTATATCGACTCCCGCATGCGCAGGAATGACAGTAAGCCATTTAATCAGCGTTTCCCTAACTTGTGTAATTTATTTAGATGCGCTGTAATGCGTGTGAGTTATTAATATCATTTGAAAGAGGTTGGTTGTGTCTATATTAAATGAATATTTTGAAGTTAAGCGTAAGCAACAAGAGATTGTTGATCAGTTGGCGCGTTTCGAATCCAATGCAGAGTTAATGCGAGCATTGGAATTTCAGCGCAAGTTAGACCTATTGATGCAGGAATATAATCAAAGTCCACAAGAAGTCGGTGTGATTCTGGGGTTAACAGAGGGTTCGGCCGTTAAAACCAAATCCACCGATAAGCGAAAAGCCGGCCGTGCTTTAAAGCGATATGTTAATCCTCATTCGGGTGAAGTGGTCGAAACCAAAGGCGGAAATCATAAAGTGTTAAATGCCTGGCGCGAACAATATGGCAAGGACGTGGTCGATTCCTGGCTGCAGGCGTAGGCTGTCCTTTCCACAAAGAGTGTGGGTTTTTGTGTGAGCGCGTCCTGAGTTCCGGGGCGCTCTTTTTCAAAAAACGGCTTCTATTTTGAGCGCTTGATGTAAAACTTGGCCTCGTAAAAGGCACCGTTTAGTCGATAAATGTCTCCGTGGCTTTTTTCGTTACAGCACCTCCTCTATAATGCCCGCTTTTACTGTGATTACACTAGATCCAAGGATGTTGAATGAAAGCGGTGATTCCTGTCGCGGGCTTTGGTACGCGTATGCTGCCCGCGTCAAAAGCGATACCCAAAGAGCTTATTACGCTGCTTGATAAGCCGCTAATCCAATACGTTGTCAATGAAGCTGCACTGGCTGGTATCACTGACGTGGTATTCGTAACCCACGCCAGTAAGGCTGCCATCGAAAATCACTTTGATACGCATTTTGAGTTGGAGTCTCAGCTAATCAACAAAGGCAATACCGAACTGCTCAAGTGCGTGCGCAGTATCGCGCCATCGGGGATGTGTTTTTCGGCTGTCAGGCAAGCCCGGGGTCAGGGGCTGGGGCATGCCGTGCTTTGTGCCCGATCGCTAATAGGGGATGATGACTTTGTGGTGATGCTGCCAGATGTGTTGCTAAGCGATTATGAGTGTAATCATGCCAAAGATAATCTTGCCGCCATGTGTGCGCGATTTGCCGAATCGCAGGTGAGCCAGATACTGGTAGAGGATGTGCCCCCTACAGAAGTTAATAAGTACGGTATTGCCGACCTGGCTAACATTCCCGACAAAGGGGCTGTAGCGCAACTCAACGGCGTGGTTGAAAAGCCACCTGTAGGGAGTGCACCTTCTACGCTTGCGGTGGTGGGGCGTTATGTGTTGAGTCGGCAAATCTGGCCATTGCTGGCGCAAACCGAGCCAGGTCGGGGCGGGGAGGTACAATTGACCGATGCGATTGATGCATTGATTCGTATTGCACCTGTGGAGGCGTTTCGTATGACAGGGCGTAGCCACGATTGTGGCTCCAAGGCTGGTTATATTGAAACATTTGTTGAATATGCCTTACGCCATCCCCGCTATTGCGAACTCGTGAAATCTAAATTCGCGGAAAATATGTAAAATACCGCCATAAAATGTTTGGGTAGGGCTGGGTATGACAGCGAAGGTAAAAATGCTTGTTAACGAATGGGGTGCGCTTTCCGAATGTGCGGCCAGATTAAAATCAAAAAGTGTTGCTCAGTTGTTCGAAGCAGATCCGGGTCGATCACAGCGTTATTCTCTTGAGTTTTCGGGTTATTACCTCGACTTTGCAAAACAACGAATTGATGATCAGGCTTGGGGAGCGTTGTGCGATCTGGCGCGTATTAGCGGTTTGCCCTGTGCCATTAAAAAACTGGTCTGTGGCGAGGTAGTCAACCCTACTGAAAACCGGCCAGCATTGCACACGGCACTGCGGGCGGCTCCGAAGGCCTTTGACTTGAAAGATGCCTCGATTGCCGAAAGTGTGGCGCAGTCTTTGTCTAAAATGGCCTCTATTGTGGCCAAAATCTATTCGAAGCAGTGGCGCGGATTTTCAGGAAAGGCCATTACCGATATTGTCAATATCGGGGTGGGTGGCTCCGATTTGGGCCCCTTTATGACCTGTCATGCGCTGGATGAGTTTTCTACGGACGAGGCTCGCCGGTTAAATATGCATTTTGTGTCGAGCATGGACGGCACCCAGATTTTCCAGGTGTTGGAGCATTTGGACCCTGCAACGACCCTGTTTATTGTGTCCTCTAAATCATTCACTACGATTGACACCTTTTACAATGCCAATACCGCGATTGCCTGGTTAATGGATTCGGTGGCTGATCGTCAGGTCATCATGCGGCACCACGTGATCGCAATTTCTGCCAGTCCCGAAAAAATGAATGCCTGGGGTGTTCCGGAGTCAAATCAGTTGCTCTTTTGGGAATGGGTAGGTGGTCGCTTCTCAATGTGGTCGGCGATTGGTCTTCCTATTGCGATAAAAATCGGGATGGATAATTTTCTGGCGTTGCTGGACGGTGCTCACGAAATGGATGTGCATTTTGCCACGGCTCCGTTTGAGCAGAATATGCCGGTTATTATGGGATTATTGGGCGTCTGGAATGCGACTTTTTTGGGTATAAACGCACATACCGTGTTGCCGTATGACGGGCGCCTGCGCTTTTTACCCAATTATCTGACCCAGCTGGAAATGGAAAGTAACGGTAAAAGCGTGACCAATGACGGTGAGACCGTAGAGTTCAAAACCTGCCCGATACTATGGGGCGATGTGGGGCCGAATGCCCAACATGCGTTTTACCAGTTGTTACATCAAGGCACGCAGGAAGTATCTTGTGATTTTATTGCACCGGTGATGCGTTATCACAAAGTGGAAGGCGCGTCGTCAGTTGGTGCGCGCACTTCTTTGGCGGAACAGCAATGTCTGGCATTGGCGAATTGCCTGGCACAAAGCCGGGTGCTGGCGTTCGGAAATCATGCCGTGGCAGACGATAGTGACTCGGAAGTGTATAAGCGTTATCGTGGCAACCAACCCTCAACAACCTTATTGATGGATGAGTTAACGCCGCGGTTTCTGGGGGGATTGTTAGCGGCCTATGAGCATAAAGTGTTTGTGATGGCTACATTGTGGAATATCAATCCCTTTGATCAGTGGGGGGTGGAGCTTGGGAAAAATATTGCCAAGCAAACCCAGGCCGCACTCAAAGGTGAAGGCTCATTTTTGTTTGATAGTTCTACAGACGCGTTAATAAAACGAATACAGGCCAAAGCGAACACTGCGAGTTAACGCGCTTACGAGGCCGGGTTTTCGATGTTGTATTTGCCATGCCGTGTTTTCTGGGTAGGCCGGCATCGGTTAAATTGTCAAAAAAATTGTTTTTGTCCACTTAAGTAAAGCTGGATGAGAGTGTGACAGTATGAAAATTTCAATTTATGGTCAGGATGTAAATGCGGTCGTGGCGGCGACTTGTTTGGCTGAAGCCGGTCACGAGGTCTATTTAAGCCGCATTGGTGATGCATCAAAGCAACTAAGCTGGGATGAATCCTATATCGAGCGTGAGCCGGGTTTGCTGACTCGTTACCGCCGCATGCTCGGGCGTAATCTTCGAGTGCGTGCTTTCAAGGATGCGCGATCGTTCGGTACGGTTCAGTGGGTGTTTGGCCGTGGTCAAAGTGACGCGGCGCTCCAGCAGGTATTCACGTCATTGGCCAAAGCCTGGCGAGAAGGGGTGTTGTATCTGTTAACGTCACATCACTCCGTGGGTACGTACCAGCGAATGGGCGAGGTATTGAAGGAAGGGGGGGTACCGATGAGTGATCAGCACTGCCCGCTGGTTTCGATGCCGACCATGATTCGGGAAGGGGTGGCGCTGGCCGATTTTGAGAGCCCGGCGTTGTTGGTGGTCGGTACTAACGATGAGTTTGCGATTGCCACCGTGACACAGATGCTCAGACCCTATATCAACCGGGCCGACAAGACCTTGTTTGTTGACGGTCTGACGGCTGAAATTACGCGTAATGCCATTAGTACCATGTTGGCAACGCGGTTGAGTTTTATGAATAAGCTCGCTCAGCTATGCGAAAACCTGGGGGTGGATGTAGAGGTGGTTCGCGAAGCCATGGCCGGCGACCCGCGCGTCGGTTCTGAATATTTGAATCCGGGGTGTGGTTTTGGCGGAGACAA
This sequence comes from Hahellaceae bacterium, assembly GCA_024234505.1. Lineage (GTDB taxonomy): Bacteria > Pseudomonadota > Gammaproteobacteria > Pseudomonadales > Oleiphilaceae > JACKOD01. Next base: position 6,186 of record JACKOD010000001.1, read on the forward strand.
TCTCGCGGATGAACTGGCCAATGTGCAGGAGCTGTTACCTAAGGGCTCGGCTGCACGCCAGTTGGTTGACGCGGTGGCGCAAACCAATGAAGAGCAGAAGGAAATTTTGTTTCGTAAGGTTTGGCGCTACTATCAGGCGAATATTCAGGGGCGCACGATTGCGATCTGGGGCGCTGCATTTAAGCCTGGTACAGACAGTCTGGTTAATTCGCCCATATTGACACTGCTAGAAGCCTTCTGGGCCCAGGGCGTCATTACGAGAGTCTATGATCCACAGGCGTTAGATGCATTGCGGTTGCGTTTTCAGGGGCAGGAGTTGCTGGAGTGTGTTGATTCTCCCTATGAAGCAGCGGAGAACGCGGATGCCCTGCTAATCGTTACTGCCTGGAAAGAATTTTATAATCCTGACTTTGAACAGTTGAAGGCATTGTTGGCTGTCCCCGCGATTTTTGATGGACGCAATATCTACGAACCCGAAGTGATGCAGGAATTGGGTTTCGAGTATTTTGGATTAGGTCGCGGCTTGAGGATTTAAGGCGATGCTCAACCAGTTGCTGTTGCTGCCACGAAGCTATAAACGGATCCTTTCGCTGGGCGTGGATGTGGTGGGATTGCCATTTGCCTTTTGGTTGGCAATGAGTGTTCGGCTGGATACGGTATCTCACGAGTATCCACCCGAGCTGGTCGCATCGCTGCTGGTTTCCTTTCTGATTACCATCTATTTGTTTGTTCGCCTTGGGTTGTACCGTGCGGTCATTCGCTTTATGAGTGATCAGGCGGTATTGGCTATTTTGGTGGGTGTATCTGTCTCGGCGCTCACACTTGCGGCAAGTAGTTTTATCTTTCAAGCATGGCTGCCTCGTTCCGTACCCTTTATTTATTGGTGTATCGCTCTGTTGCTGGTCGGTGGATCAAGAATGCTGATGCGATCCTGGCTGCTGCAGTTTAACCGCCGGGAAAAAGAGATTGTCATAATTTATGGTGCGGGAAGCGCAGGGGTGCAGTTGGTCACGGCATTAATGCAAGCGGGAGACTATCGACCGATTGCCTTTGTTGATGATGATCGACTTAAGCACGGAACTATTATTCAGGGCTTGCGCGTTTACCCGCCTACGTCAATTGCCCGCCTGATAGAAAAGTACGACTGCCATCGACTATTGATGGCTTTGGGACGAACTACTCATGCCCAAAGAGCACTCATATTGCGATTTCTCGAACCTTTTCCTTTAATTGTGCAGACAGTGCCAGAAATGGAGGCTGTTTTAAGTGGTCGTGCACGTATTGAAGAAGTTCGGGATATTGATATTGAAGATTTGCTCGGTCGGGACGCGGTTTGCGATGGGTGCCTTTCGGGCAATCGTTCAATTACAGGCAAAGTGGTGCTGGTTTCCGGTGCTGGCGGCTCGATTGGGAGTGAGTTATGCAGGCAAATTCTTGCTCTTGGGCCAGCGCGTTTGATTTTATTGGATCTGTCTGAGTATGGCTTGTATCAGATCCACAAGGATTTGATGGCGCAGGTCAAGTCCGCTTTACTCAAGGTTGACGTCGTGCCATTGGTCGGCTCGGTTCAGAAACAGCATCGAATGGAGATTATTTTACGAACCTTCGGTGTTCAGACCGTCTTTCATGCGGCAGCATATAAGCATGTTCCACTGGTTGAGCATAATGTGATTGAGGGGGTGCGTAATAATGTTTTCGGCACCTGGTATTTTGCAGAAGCGGCCATTGCTGCCGGTGTGGAGTCATTTGTACTGGTTTCAACCGACAAGGCGGTACGTCCTACAAATGTCATGGGTGCCAGTAAGCGTCTGGCAGAATTGATTTTGCAAGGGCTCGCACAACGACAGAAAAATACCTGCTTCTCTATGGTCCGTTTCGGAAATGTGTTGGGGTCGTCGGGTTCGGTTGTCCCTTTATTTCGGGAGCAGATTCGGGCAGGCGGGCCGGTAACCGTGACTCATCCGGATATCATTCGTTATTTTATGACGATACCAGAGGCGGCGATGCTGGTGTTACAGGCGAGCAATCTGGCAGAAGGCGGCGATGTGTTTGTGCTGGATATGGGGGAACCCGTAAAAATTGTTGATCTGGCAAGAAAAATGATCCATTTGATGGGCTGCCGGGTGCGTGATGAGCGTAATCCGAGTGGAGACATTGAAGTGGTTTACACAGGGTTGCGTCCGGGGGAAAAATTGTTTGAGGAATTGCTGATCGGAAATAACCCGGAAGGAACGCCTCATCCACGTATTTTGAAAGCGCGTGAGCGGAGCATGTCGTGGCATGAACTGCGGGTATTGTTAACCCAGCTGGATTCGGCGTGTCACGAATTTGATTGCAGTAAAGTAAGGCAGTTATTGAAGGATGCCCCCACCGATTTTCAGCCGGCCGATGGATTGGGCGATCTGGTTTGGAATGAGAGCGGCTTAATTCAGGAAAATGTGGTGCCTTTAAATACAACAGCGGTTAAAAAGGTCAGGGAACTTCTCTGAAATGGACAGCTTTTATAGTAGCTTCGCGAGTTTTGGATGTTAGGTGACGCAGCCAATCATCCGCTGCGTGTCGCTGTTACCGGAGGACAGGGCTTCTTGGGTTCTTTCTTGATCTCCAGTTTACTGCAGCGTGGCTACGTTGTTTATTGCCTTTGTCGCGAAAATACAGAAAAGCGAAGCGGCAAAGGTGCGCTGGGTGCGTCAGAAGAAAAGCCAGAGTCAGCTCCTGTGCGTGTTCATTATAAATATATTCGCGATATTTGTGATGAAGATGCGTTGGCCGCAGTTTTTCGTGAGGTGGATTTCGTAGTTCATCTCGCTGCACGTGCTCACAAAATGCATGTGCAAAATGACAGCGAGCTGGCCGAGTATGATCGAGTCAATCACCTGGGTACCTTAGCCGTTGCTAAGGCATCTAGACGGGCCGGGGTAAAACGAGTGGTTTTTATCAGCTCAATTAAGGTCAATGGCGAGCAAACTTTTGGTAAAGCCTTCACTCCGTTTGATACTCCGGCTCCTCAGGACGAATATGCCCGCTCAAAAATGGCGGCTGAAAACGTGCTTAAAACAGAACTGGATGCATCGGAAACCCAATGGGTCATTGTGCGTCCTCCTCTGATTTATGGGCCGAATGTAAAAGGTAATCTGGTTCGGTTGCAACAATTGATCAAATCAAGACTCCCGTTACCGCTGATGTCGATACACAATAAGCGCAGCTTGGTGGGTGTGCCCAATTTGTGCGATTTTATTGCGCGCTGTCTGGGGCATCCACAGGCGGCGGGTCAGACATTTCTGGTCGCTGATGGAAAAGAGGGCATGTCTACGCCTGCATTGATTAAGGCTATGAGCCATGCGCTGGGTCTGCGACCTTTTCTGATCCCCGTACCGGAGGGGCTGTTAAAAGCACTGGCAAGCTGGACTGGCAAGTCGGCACTGTATTCCAGATTATGTGGCGATTTGAATGTTGATATTTCTTTTGCGTGCACTCAACTGCAGTGGATGCCACCTTTCAGCGTTTCAGAGCAAATGGGTATGGCATTTGGTAAAAATGCAGAAAATGTTGCGTTGTTGACGAAGGGTCATGCATAGTCGTGTTGATGATCATGGTAGTTGTTTTTACTTTTATCGCGGGCTGGCTAGGTGTGGTTGCTTACCGGCGTTATGCGATGTCTGCCGCGATACTGGATGTGCCCAATAGTCGAAGCAGCCATGTAAACCCTACCCCCCGAGGGGCCGGCCTTATTTTTGTGGTGCTGTCTGTTGGCGTGTGGGGAGGGTTGTCGGTCGGAGGCTATATTGAATGGAGTTACGCAGCTCCTTTTCTGTTGTCGTTGGTGCTGACTGCAGGGGTTGGTTTTTATGATGACCTCGCTGGAGCTTCGCCATTACTAAGATTGGCTGTTCAGACCATTGCAGTCATTATTTCACTTTTGGCATTTCCCAGCCTACCTGAAATTCAGTGGTTTGGCTGGTCTACGCCTTGGCCTCCGGTTGTTTTTTCGATTTTGCTTTTGACGCTGGTCTGGTTGGTTAATCTTTTTAATTTTATGGATGGCATTGACGGTATTGCCGGAGTAGAGACTGTTTCGGTATTAGGCGGTGGAATCCTCCTGCTATTGGTCGGGGATGGGGAAGCTTACGCGTTATATCCTCTGGTGCTGATGGCTGCTGTAGCGGGTTTTTTAATGCTGAACTGGCCCCCGGCTAAAGTGTTTATGGGTGATGTTGGGAGTGGTTTTCTTGGGCTGGCCATTGGCTTGATCGCCATTATCAGTGCGATTGAGACTCAGGTAAACTTATGGTGCTGGCTGATTTTGATGTCGGTCTTTATTGCAGATGCGACGATGACGTTAATGCGCCGTATTTTCCGCGGTCAGCGATTTTACGAAGCGCATCGCTCGCACGCCTACCAGCGACTCTCGCGACGTTGGAATTCTCATGCCAAAGTCACTGGTTTGCTTCTGGCCTTCAATTTGCTGGTATTGTTTCCACTGGCCATGATGGTCATGTACTGGCCTCAGTCCGGTGCAGCTATATTTATATTGACGCTAGGCGGGTTGATGGCCGGCGCGTGGCGTTGTGGTGCGGGTACATGTGATAACTGAGTTATTGATCAAAGTGATTAAACGGGAAAAAGAATGAAAAAAATTATTGTAACAGGTGGTGCCGGGTTTATTGGTTCGGCGGTAGTGCGACATATCATTAATGATACGCAGGATTCGGTACTGAATCTCGATAAACTAACCTATGCAGGTAACCTCGAAAATCTGAATTCGGTTTGCGACAACGAGCGCTATGAATTTGTGCAGGCTGATATATGCGATAAAGCGGCCATGGACGAAATTTTTACCCGTTTTCAACCCGATGCCATAATGCACCTTGCCGCAGAATCGCATGTGGATCGCTCTATTGATGGTCCGGGCGAGTTCATCCAGACCAACGTGGTGGGCACCTATACCTTGTTGGAAGCAGCGCGCAAATATTGGTCATCATTGGATGAGTTGCGTAAAGCGGCTTTCAGGTTTCATCATATCTCTACGGATGAGGTTTATGGTGATCTGGAAGATACAGGTCTGCTGTTCACAGAAGAAACGTCATACGAACCCAGTTCGCCATATTCGGCAAGTAAGGCCGGTTCGGATCACCTGGTGCGTGCATGGGGGCGTACTTATGGGCTGCCGGTAGTCGTCACTAATTGTTCGAATAACTATGGCCCGTTCCATTTTCCCGAGAAGCTGGTGCCACTGATTATTATCAAGGCGCTGGCTGGAGAGGCACTGCCCGTGTATGGCAAAGGGGATCAGATTCGTGATTGGCTGTACGTCGAAGATCATGCCCGCGCACTGTATACCGTGGTGACCCGTGGCATTGTCGGAGAAACCTATAACATTGGTGGTCACAACGAAAAGCAGAATATCGAAGTCGTTAAAACGCTTTGTTCGCTTCTCGAAGAATTAGCACCGAATAAGCCTGAAGGTTTGAATAAATATGAAGATCTGATTACCTATGTCGCAGATCGTCCAGGGCACGACATTCGATACGCCATTGACGCCACAAAAATTCAGGAGGTGTTAGGTTGGGTTCCGCAGGAAACCTTTGAAAGTGGTTTGCGTAAAACGGTTCTGTGGTACCTGAGCAATCAGTCATGGTGGGAGCGTGTTCGCAGCGGTGCCTATCGTCAGGAACGCCTGGGTTTGAACGCGTAATTATTCGGGAACATGCAACTATATAACCTGGTAGGAGTCAGACAATGAAAGGTATCGTTTTAGCGGGTGGTTCGGGAACGCGTTTACATCCGGTGACACAAGGGGTGTCCAAGCAGTTGTTGCCCATTTACGATAAGCCGATGGTGTATTACCCCATATCGGTATTAATGCTGGCTGGCATTCGGGAAATTTTGATTATTTCTACGCCCGTTGATATGCCGTATTTCAAAAGGCTGCTTGGTGATGGTAGCGATTTCGGTGTGGAATTCAGTTACGCTGTGCAACCCTCTCCGGATGGTCTGGCTCAGGCCTTCATTATCGGTGAAGAGTTTATCGGAGATGATTCGGTTTGCCTGGTGCTGGGTGACAATATCTTTTATGGGGAAAGTTTTTCTCAAAAATTGAAGCGCGCCGCCGCCCGGCCAACGGGGGCGACTGTTTTTGGGTATTGGGTAAACGACCCGGACCGCTTTGGCGTGGTGGAGTTTGATGCGCAGGGTAATGCGCTTTCAATCGAAGAAAAACCGGAAAAGCCAAAGTCTAATTATGCCGTGACGGGGCTCTATTTCTACGACAACGATGTGGTAGAAATTGCCAAATCGGTCAAACCGAGCCACCGGGGTGAACTGGAGATTACTTCGGTCAATAATGCCTATTTGGAGCGTGGTGATCTGCACGTAGAAAAGCTCGGCAGAGGTTTTGCCTGGCTGGATACAGGAACGCATGACAGCCTGATGGAAGCGAGCCAGTTTGTTCAGACGATCGAGCATCGCCAAGGGTTAAAGGTGGCGTGTTTGGAGGAGATCGCGTATCTCAACGGCTGGTTGACTCTGGATCAGCTTTTGGCGCGAGCAGAAATGTATAAAAAGACCGGATATGGTCAATATCTGCTGACGCTTGCGAAAGAAAAGCGATAGGAAGGGCGGTGAAGAATGAACGTTATTAAGACCCAGCTGGAAGGATTGCTGATTCTGGAGCCTAAAGTCTTTGGTGATCACCGTGGATTTTTTATGGAAAGCTGGAATGAAAAGGTTTTTCAGGAAGCCACCGGTGTGAAGGATCATTTTGTGCAGGATAACCATTCACGCTCAGGTAAAAATGTACTACGCGGATTGCATTATCAAATTCAGCAGCCACAGGGGAAATTGGTTCGGGTGACGCAAGGCCGTGTATTTGATGTGGCGGTAGATATGCGTAAATCGTCACCAACGTTCGGGCAGTGGGCGGGTGTTGAATTAACGGGCGAGAATCATCGCCAGTTTTGGGTGCCCAAAGGCTTCGCGCATGGTTTTGTGGTGCTCTCGGAGAGCGCGGATTTTCTGTATAAAACCACAGATTACTATGCTCCCCAGTATGAACGTTCCTTGTTATGGAATGATCCAACGGTTGCTGTTGAATGGCCGATGGAGGGTGAGCCGTTGCTGGCCGCAAAAGATAAAGAGGGTAAATACCTGGCCGAATGTGAGGTATTTGCATGAAAATTCTCGTCACGGGCGTGAATGGCCAAGTGGGATGGGAGTTGGCGCGCAGTCTGATGCCAATAGGTGAAGTTGTTGCCATGGATCGGGCCGGGTTTGATTTGTCCGCTCCGGAAGTGCTTGAAGCCAGACTGAACCAGATTCAGCCGGATATTATCGTCAATGCTGCGGCCTACACCGCCGTCGATAAGGCAGAAAGCGAAGAAGCGCTGGCGACAGTTGTCAACGGGGCGTCGGTGGGTGTGCTGGCTTTATGGGCGAAAAATAACCATGCACTTCTGATTCATTACTCCACCGATTATGTGTTTGATGGCACTAAAACCTCGCCCTATGTTGAAAGCGATACCGTGTGTCCGATTAATGCCTATGGGCGAAGCAAACTTGCGGGCGAGCAAGCGATTCAAAAAGTGGGTGGCGACTATCTGATTTTTCGTACCAGTTGGGTTTATGCCGCGCGGGGCCAGAATTTTGTTCGCACGATGCTTCGCCTCGGGCAGGAAAGAGAAACGCTGGGTGTAGTGAATGACCAAGTGGGTGCACCTACCTGGGCTCGAAACATTGCTGATGTAACGGCTTTTGTACTGGTAAAGGCACTGGAAGAGCGTCAAAAAGGCGAGTTTACTTCGGGCGTTTTCAACCTGGGCGCAAAAGGCGAGGTTTCCTGGCATGGCTTTGCAGAGCGCATTTTCTCGATTGCCAAAGGTTTGCTACCCAACGGTCAGCTTAAAATTGCGCAGTTGAATGCCATTCCCACTTCAGCCTATCCTTTACCAGCGAAACGCCCCTCGTACTCCAGATTAGACTGTTCGGCGATTGAGGCACGATTTGGCGTGGCTATTCCGCATTGGGAGCTCGCTTTGCCCCTGTGTATTAATGATACGGTGTAGCGTTAGTTTTTCTCATTTCTGCCGGTTGAACAAAATTAATTCTAATGTTTGTTTGCCGGCATACCCCCTAATCTATAAAATACCCGCCTTCATTAGATGACGAAAAACTCATCAGGAGTCTGAGCGCGTGAGTCAAACCATTTTTGTCACAGGTGGTGCGGGTTATATTGGTAGTCATACTTGTGTTGAATTATTGGACGCGGGATATGACGTTGTTGTCTATGACAATTTCTCGAACAGTCATCGGGCTGCACTTCATCGAGTCGAAGAAATCACCGGGAAACGAGTTTCGATATTTGAAGGTGATATCAGGAATAAAACGACTTTGGTCGATGCATTACAAAAGTCTTCTGCGAATGCAGTGATACATTTTGCGGGCCTGAAAGCAGTAGGCGAATCCGTTGAAAAGCCGCTGATGTACTACGATAACAATGTGAATGGTACGTTGGTGCTGCTTGAAGCCATGCGGGAATCGGGCGTTAGCACGCTGGTATTCAGCTCCTCTGCAACGGTCTACGGTGACCCTCAATTCTTACCCATAACGGAAAATCATCCGTTGTCTGCTACTAATCCTTATGGTCGCTCAAAATTAATGATTGAGGAAATCCTCAGGGATTTTCATAAGAGCCAGCCTGACTGGAATATAGCGATATTGCGCTATTTCAACCCCGTTGGAGCACACAAGTCTGGTTTGATTGGTGAAGATCCGCAAGGTATTCCCAATAACTTAATGCCGTTTATTACCCAAGTTGCGGTGGGCAAGCGAGAGTTCCTCAGTGTTTTCGGGGGAGATTATGATACTCATGATGGCACGGGCGTGCGCGATTATATCCATGTAGTTGATTTGGCGTGTGGTCATCTTAAGTCACTTGAAAAGCTAGAGTCGAGTAACGGGGTGTGCTTTGAGGTCAATTTGGGCACAGGGCAGGGGTACAGTGTCTTAGACATCATTTCCGCATTTGAAAAGGCTAGCGGGATAGATATTCCGTATAAGATTATTGCGCGTCGACCGGGAGATGTGGCGAGCTGCTATGCTAATCCGGTTTTGGCCAAAAAGCTTCTAAATTGGGAGGCTCGTTCCACAGTATATGAAATGTGTAAGGACTCTTGGCAGTGGCAATGCAAAAATACTAAAGGCTTTGCCGAGTAGGAGCGGCTTTTGGTGAGGTTTTTTGTAAATGCACTCAAAGTAATACGTGCCTTGGGAAATCTGGCCTGTATTTGAGAAATCAGATTTATTTACTCTATAGCTGGAAGGTTGTTTAATGTTTGAATCGTTAAAAACAACAAATAGGGAGATCAAAGCGTATAGCAATGTGCTAAATCAACTTGTGCGTCAGCAGTTAATTTTAAGATACAGAAGAACTGTTTTGGGGTATTTGTGGACGCTGATCAATCCGCTATTGATGATGATAGTGATGGCGTTCGTATTTTCTAGTTTGTTTCATGCCGAGCTGGAAACGTTTGCGGTTTTTCTTTTTTCTGCAATGATTCCGTGGAATTGTTTTAGTGCGGTTGTTTCACAATCAGCGGGATCATTTATAAATAATGAATCACTGATAAAAAAAATATATCTCCCAAAATTGATTTTTCCATTAAGTGTTGCATGGGCATTGTTGATAGATAGCTTTTTTTCGTTTATCGCACTTTTTGCGCTAATTATGCTTATCGGTGGTAAACTTTCTTGGGCGCTATTGTTTTTGCCTTCAGCCTATATGTTGCTTTTTATATTTTCATTAGGGTGTGGATTAATAGTCTCTGTGGCAACCGTGTTTTTTCGTGACTTGCAGTATGTTATTGCTATTGCGCTTCAGGGATTATTTTTTCTTAGTCCAATTTTGTACAAAAGCGATGCGATAAAAGGGAAGGTGGCATGGTTGGTTCAATTAAACCCGCTGGTGCCTTTCATCGAGCTGTTTCGAGCTCCGTTATTTGAATCGAGTTTACCATCCCCCTCTATTGTTATGAGTTCAATTGCGGTAGCGCTGGTTACTCTCGTAATTGGATTTATAGTATTTAAACGCGCCGAAAACAATATAGTATTCAGGTTGTGATTGAAGTATGACATTTGTATCCGTAGAAAATCTTTCGATAAACTTTCGTATTTATCATGATCGATCACCTTCGTTAAAAGAGTACTTCGCTAACTTTTTTAAAAAGAAAAGTCCAACGGTTTCGACATTTGTAGCTGTGAATAATGTTTCATTTCAGCTGAGCGCGGGAGATCGAGTGGGTATCGTGGGACATAATGGTGCAGGGAAAAGTACTCTTTTAAAAGCACTTTGCAGAGTCTATCCTGCTTCTAGTGGCAATGTACAGGTAGAAGGTCGAATTGCGCCCTTATTGGAGATAGGTGCGGGCTTTCATCCAGAGTTTACCGGTAGAGAAAATATCTATCTTAATGGTTCAATTCTGGGATATACCAAATCCGAGCTTCAGGGAATGGAGTCAGATGTAATCGAGTTTGCAGAGTTAAGTGAGTTTATTGATACGCCAGTAAAATACTATTCTACGGGGATGTATATGCGACTCGCCTTCTCACTGGCAACTGCGATGCATCCAGAGATTCTGATTTTAGATGAAGTGTTTGCGGGTGGAGATATTTCGTTTATGGAAAAGGCGAGAGCTCGAATGCATTCCATGATTGATAAAGCCAACATCATGGTTATGGTTTCGCATGATCACCATTTAATTAGCTCTTTGTGTAATCGGGTAATTTGGCTAGATCATGGGAAGTTGATTGCCGACGGTAGTCCGGATGAGGTCGTAAATCAATATCTAAATGCCATGACAAAGATGCAATAGATATTGTCAGAATAGAGAATGTGTAGGTTTTTAATTTTTACGATTTCAAAGGTCGTCTGATGAATGTCGATAAAAAAAATGTGGATTGGCTGTCAAAAGGCGATGTAGATGCATTGTCAAAATTGAGAAGCTTATGGATTTCAAAATTGTATATCAGGTACTTCAAAAAGCTACCTTTTATGCAAAAATCCGCGATATGGCTTTGGAAGTATGGATACCCTTTCTACTTGCGTCACTTTAAAGTAAAGAGTATGAGCGTAGGGGCAGCTCATCTCGTTAACATATCAAGGTTTGTTTCCAGTATTGGGGGCGAAAGTTACAAGCTAATTTCAAAAGAATATGTGCATACTCCTTTTCCTGAGGTATTCCCAAAAAAAGATCGTTCTTATTTGTCCTCTCCTCACGAGGGCTATGAATTTCCAGAGGTGGAGGTTTCGTTAATTAATGATGCCGTCGCCTTTGGCGGTACGAACATGGTTGTTTGTGGAAGTGTAGTTTTATGTCACGATCTGTTTGATCCGGAAAAAGACTATACCTCTGAGGAATTACATGGTCGAGCTTTTATTCGCCCTAAAGGTATGCAAATTGACTGGCTGGTAGATCCACAGAATATCCCTATTCTTTCCAGGGCCGCCATTTTTGTTGATGCATGTGCGCCTAATTATGCACATTGGATGACTGAAGTTTTACCTAGAATCTATGTGTATTGTCGAGAACCAAAATTTAAAAACATCCCCATTGTAGTTAATGATGGTTTGCACACAAATATTATACGATCGCTCAAGCTGGTCGTCGGTGATGAGCGGCCTATTATCAGACTTCGACAGGGGAGCGCACTAAAGCTTGACGAATTACAATTTGTTTCTGCAACCGGATATGTGCCTTTCGATCGGCGAATTAAGCTTAAAGCAGGACATTCACACGGATTATTTAGTCCAACGGCAATGGTTGGGCTAAGTCGGTTTTTGCAAAGCAAGTGCCTAAGTGATAGGGAAAAAAGTGAAAACTCGAAAATCTATTTAAAACGGAATTCTGGAATTAGGCTCGTTAGAAATAGTGAAGCAATTGAGCGCCAGCTTGTAAGCAGGGGCTTTAAGGTCGTAGAGCCAGAAAAGTTGTCTTTTGATGAACAGGTGCAAATTTTCTCTAAAGCTGAGGTCTTGGTGGCTTCTTCCGGTGCAGCTTTGGCTAATATAATTTTTTGTCCCCCTGGCGCCGAAATATATATTTTGATGTCTAAGTTCAGGGATACGAGTTATTGGTATTGGCAAAATATAGCTTGTGCTACTGGGAATGTCGTGAAATATGTACTAGGGCCTGCAGTAAAAGGGGGGGCAATTGGTATACACAGTGATTTTGAGATAGAAGATTTGAGTTTTATAGAAACACTTTAAAGGAATGAATGGCTATATTTGATGCTATTTATGTGGTCTGCGTTTGTAGCCGAAACTCGTGCGAGATGTGATTATGAGTATTTTTGATTGTCAAATGATTGATTTGCCTAGAATTAGTGACCCTAGAGGAAATTTAACTTTTGTTGAGTCGGATCGGCACATACCTTTTGATATCAAGCGGGTATATTATTTGTATGATGTGCCGGGGGGAGCAGAGCGCGGGGGGCATGCACATAAAGCACTTCATCAGTTAATTATTGCCATGTCCGGGTCATTTGATATTCACTTGGATGACGGAAATTCGCGTAAAACTGTTCATTTAAATAGAAGTTACAATGGATTGTATGTTTGTCCAATGATATGGCGAGAAATTGATAACTTCTCCTCTGGTGCGGTATGCATGGTTCTGGCATCAGATTATTATGATGAAGAAGACTATTTTCGAGATTACAATACTTTTACCAATTGTGTAAGGGGCGATAAATAATGAATGTTGTTCCATGTATGGATTTGAAAGCAGGTAATCTTGAAATAGCAACTGATCTGAACAGCGCATACCAGGCTGTATTTAATTCAGGTTGGTATATTTTAGGGCAGGAGCTGGCATCTTTTGAAGCTGAGTTTGCGGAGTATTGTGATGCAAAGTTTTGTATTGGTGTCGGAAACGGTCTAGATGCACTTCACTTAATTTTAAAAGCCATGGATATTGGTCCTGGTGATGAAGTCATTGTGCCAACAAATACCTTTATAGCTACATGGTTTGCAGTCTCGTTGACAGGAGCAACGCCTGTGCCGTTAGATCCTGATATGCATACCCACAATATTAAGGCTAAAGATGCAGAGAAACTGATTAATGAGCGTACTAAGGCTATTATTGTTGTTCATTTGTATGGCCAGAGCTGTGAGATGGATGAATTCAGGGCTTTATCTCAGCAATTTAACCTAAAGTTAATTGAGGATGCGGCTCAGGCACACGGCTCTACTTATAGAGGAAAAAAAGTTGGTAGTCTCGGAGATGCTGCCGGGTTTAGCTTTTATCCAGGAAAAAATCTCGGAGCACTGGGGGACGGGGGAGCTATAACAACCAATAGTGAAGTGCTTGCCGAAAAATTACGCTCTATGCGTAGTTATGGATCAGTAAAAAAATATCATCATGATATAGCGGGTGTGAACAGCCGGCTTGATGAGTTACAAGCGGCGTTTTTACGCGTTAAATTACGACGTTTAGATCAGTGGAATGAGCGTCGTCGGTTTATCGCGGATCGCTATCTAAAAGAAATTGATAATAAAAACGTTATCTTACCGGTAGTTGCCGAAGGTGTTGTGCCCGTTTGGCACTTATTTGTTGTTAGAGTTAAAAATAGGGATGAAGTACAAGCCTTTTTAAAACACAAAGGTGTTGAAACGATGATACATTACCCGAAAGCCGCACACCTCCAGGGAGCGTACTCAAATATAGAAATGTATCAGGAGACGCATGCTGTTGCCGAGCTATTGCAGGATGAGGTTCTTAGTTTACCTCTGTATCCGCAGATGACGGATGAACAAGTTAACCAGGTGATTGCAGCGGTAAATCAGGTGTCATGCTAAAGAATGTTGCGCTTAGGAAATGAGCTTTTCACGACAACCGGGCTGAAAAGCAAGCTGGATGAGTATATAAATGGAGGGGAACACGAAAAAGTGCTCCTCACCATTGGCGTACTTGTTGAGCTCCTTTTCTGCGATCAGCAGAATGTTGCGAAGCTGTTTGGTCATTCGATGCTGGACGATTATTGTCAGAAGGTAGGTGCAAGGATCGAAGCTGAGCATGAAACAAGTTCAGAAAGGCGAACAGAGCTTACTAGCGCAACCGTAACGTTCATTGTCAGTCGACTGCAAGTGTCGGGTGGCCACACGGCGGTGCTTTTAGATTTCATTGGTATTCTGGTTGAAAAATATGCTGTTTCGGTCATTATAACCGGGGTAGGGGGAGTAACGGAGCCGGGGGTATTCGAGATTCTATGCAATAAATTTCCTCAAGTGAAAGTTTCCGTTATAAAGGAAAAATCGCTGGTTTCGAAAGTTATAGCTATACAAAAGACTATAGCTTACACATCTCCCTACTGTGTTTATGTTTTTTCGCATCATCAAGATAGTGTTGCCATCGCGTCTGTCCAACCACATCAAGGGTATGTCGTAAAGTTTGTGCATCATGCTGATCATCACCTTTCGTTGGGTGTATTTTTACCGTGGGTTCAGCATATTGATTTACATCCAAACGGTTACCATACCTGTCGTGAATTACTCGGTATTTCTAACAAATATTATCCCATGATGGTCGATGATCGCCATGTAGTTGAAAGAATTACAAACTCTCGAAATAATGTTTTTATCACCTGCACCGCTGCTAGAAGTAATAAAGTTGAAGTACCCTACGTGTTTCCTTATGTTGATGTTGTTCCTGAGTTACTGAATGTTACTAAAGGAATACATGTGCATATTGGTATAATTTCCGCTCGTGCGCAATCTAGAATTAGAAAACGTTTAGATGTGCTCGGTATTAAACAGTCTTCGTTTGTATATATTGATCAGGTAACAAGCGTATGGGATACACTTCTCGAATACAATGTTGATTTGTATCTCGGCTCTTTTCCTTATGGTGGGGCGAGAACGTTAATAGAGGTGATGGGTGCCGGTGTACCTGCTGCTGTACACATGCATAGTACGTCAAGAATGCTGGGGACTCATGATATGATATATCCGGGCGCTATATTCTGGAAAACACCGGATGAATTATTTACTAAGATTAAAAAGATAGATACAGCGTTTTTAGATAAGCAACGGATTATGGCAAGGTTGCATTATGAGCAATATCATTCCAGAGAAATGCTTTCAGACGTTATTCTAAATGAAGCGCAAGTGGCTCCTAAATTACTCAAAGATGATTATACAAGTGATCTTTTTGAGAGTGCACTTGGGGCGTTAAGGGATGAGAAATTAAAGAGATTATTGTTAAATTGGTTTTACGTAAGGTTTAGAATATTTCGTTCATTCAAAGTTTTATACATCTGAAAATAATGCAATGAATAAGTTGACAGTGTCGTGTGTTATTTTTTATCCAAGCTATGATATTTTGTTCAGCGTGTTGTTTAGTCTTGCGGAATCCGTGAGTGCTGTTTCAGGTTGGGAAGTGGATGTTTACTTAATCAATAATGGGGATGATGTTTTTGAGAGAGAGGCCTGTGAAACACTAATAAGGAAATTAAAGTCAGTATGTTCTCTCAATATTGCATTGATTTCAGGCCATGGGAATATTGGTTATGGAGCGGCGAACAATTTGGTTATCTCAAAGTCAGATTCAAAATATCATCTTATATTGAACCCTGATGTCATTGTTGATAGAGATTGTTTACGAATTGGCATTGAATATTTGGATGCACTCGGTGATATTGTGATGCTTTCACCGAATTCTTTTTCGCCAAACACAAATAAAATGCAGTATTTGTGTAAGAGATACCCTTCTATTGTGGTGCTGCTTGCGAGATTTCTTGATTTTGGTATTTTCAACAGATATATAAAAAAACACGCCAATTTGTATGAGTACCGAACTGAAACTAATGCAGGCGTGGCATTTGAACCTGAGATTGTCAGTGGATGTTTTATGCTTTGCAGATCTTCAGCATTGAAGTCTATTGCAGGCTTTGATGAGCGTTTTTTTCTATATTTTGAAGATTTCGACCTAAGCCTTAGAATTAGCCATTATGGTAGGCTAGTTTTTCTGCCTTCAATGAAAATATATCATTATGGTGGTGGTGCAGGTAAGAAGGGTATTATTCATATAAAAATGTTTGTCAAATCAGCCTGGAAGTTCTATAGAAAATATCGTGTAAAGTGGTACTGATTATTTAAAATGACATTTTTGAGTTGGCGTAAAAATGAAAAATAAACCCTTGGGTGGCAGTAGTCTTTCAGAAATAATTGCTAATGACCAATTTTACGTTGACAAAACGGCATTGGCTTCAAAGCTTTTGTTTGATGCTAGACGTCGTTTTTTATTGGCCCGGCCCGATGGATTCGGTAAAACATTATTTATCGATACGCTTCAATTAATTTTTGAGGCGAAAAAGGAATTATTTAAAGGGTTGTATATATATGATCATTGGGATTGGTCGACTAGTTACCCTGTTATTCGATTGAACTTGGGGGTAAGCCGATGTCCTGATGAGGAAGGGATGGTTTTGCTGCTGAAACGACAGCTACTGAAGAACGAACGGAAATTTGATTTTCAATCTGAAGATTCCGATGTTTTGAGTCGGTTTTCTGATTTGATTTGTTTGCTAAGCAAAAAATATAAATCGAAAGTTGTAATATTGATTGACGATTATGATAGACCTGTATTGGATAATTTTACGGGAAATCATGTTGCACTTATACGAGACATGCTAAGTTCATTTTATGGAATTATTGATGATAACAGAGAGTATGTGAAGCTTTGTTTTATGACTGGAATATCTTCGTTAGATATTGATATTTCTAAAATTGAATTGAATGGTTTTTATGATATATCTTTGGATGCAGATTATTCTGAAGTGTGTGGTTTTACTGAAAATGAAATAACACCATGGCTTCGTAGCAGTTGTGGCGCCGGCGATACAAATACTGCTGTGGAAGATTATTGCGCTTATCAGTGGAACGGAGCTAAAGTCTGTAGACCAGTGGATTTTAGTGGGCTCGTTGAAATGAGCTTCAATAAAGCTCATTGGTTTTTTAAGCGATCATGGCATGAGCGATTATCGCGTTTTATAAAATCGTCACAATATGTACCCGATTTGATGGCGTGCAGTGTTAATGAGCAAGTGTTGTTATCGGGGGAGATGTCAACTATAAAGTTTTTGTACCTTTATGGGATATTGGTAAATAAAGGAACAAGGGAAGGGGTGCTAGACAGTAAGAACTATATATTCGGGTTTCCAAGTAAGCAAGTTGAATATAGCTTTAACTCTGAATTTTTTAGCATTCTTGTGGGTGATTTTGAATGGAGTTGTGATCTTCGAGAAAAACTGGTTTATGCATTAAAAAGCAAAATGCTAAAAGAAATGCAGGAAATATTTGATGAGATATTTTTCGCGTACAATGCTAAACATCAATATCAAAGTGGATGTTATATTAGTTTGCTGTATGTGGTTTTTGCATCTTTAGGGTTGGGTTTGGTTGTTGAGACTACAGAGAGAAAAAAATATGTAGACCTTATGATTGAACTGGATGAAGTGTTATATATTATTTCAATTCAAGAAGATGCAGGCTTTTCAGGTGTTGATCCCATAACT
Source organism: Hahellaceae bacterium (assembly GCA_024234505.1). GTDB lineage: Bacteria > Pseudomonadota > Gammaproteobacteria > Pseudomonadales > Oleiphilaceae > JACKOD01. The sequence goes on from JACKOD010000001.1 coordinate 23,751, forward strand.
CGATTAATTAATAATAGATATGCTGAAAAATATATAGACAAAAGAAAAGATATATTTTTTGTTGGTTTTGAGATGAAAAATAAATGCCCATTTGAATGTATATTCTCAAGTGAGATAATGAATGTTTTTTAGATTGAAATGATTTAAGTAGGCGGTAGCGCCCTGGGGTTGGATGGTAGTCTGGTTCTCGCTCGCTAACTATGTAGCAATATGTGATTGTTAAGCGTATTAGGGTCAAATTTTAAGGCTGGGAATGCCGCTTAAGCTGTTCAAGTGAATTTTCCCTGTATGTATCCTTATGGGTGTTTAAAGTCTGGTAACAATGTAATTATAGTTTTTCAGACTTTTAAATAGTCGAGATTGATCTACCCGATACATCATAGGAAACGGTTATATTGTGCTCAGGAGTTGAGTTGTGAATCGCTATTTTTCTCTATTATGTTCTCTCTTGCTGATTTTGAGTTGCACCGATAGTAAGCAAAATAATGATGGTAATTCATCAAGCAATGTGAGACTCACTGTCGATGCCACAGAAACGATTTCACCCTTAAAAATCACGTTGGGCGCTCAACTTGATGATTGGGTGCTTTATCAAGAATTAAAAGCCGCTAATAGGTTAAAGGAAATTCACCCATCCTGGTTCAGAATACATGCTGGAGCTGACGTAGGTGTATTGCCTGAAATTTTGGAAGCAGAGAATTGGGGGCGCTGGGATTTTAATGGACTGGATAATTTAGTTAAGATCGCTGCGGAGACTGGAGCAAAGGCCATTCTAAATATTAGGCATGCACCTGTAACGCTTTCAAGTTGTTCGGAGTTTAAAAGTGCTGCAGGCAGTTTGTTAGAAGCAAATTATAGAGGTTTTGCTGATTACATGAGCAAGCTTGTAGCTTATTATAATTTAGGCGCTTTTGATGATAATGGTATCATATACAATAATCCTTTTGGAAAAAGTAATAGGGTAGATTACTGGGAAGTTTGGAATGAGCCTGATCTTGCGTATGAGTTTCCCTGCATAGTCCCAGAAGACAAGCCTGTTCTTTCGCCAGATGAATACAATGCAATGTTAGAGATAGTTTCTACGGCAATGTTGAACATCGATCCAACCATCAAAATTATTGCGCCTGCTGTGTCGGATCCACGGAATATAAAATATACGAAACTTCTTCTCGATTCACAACGTGTGTCGCTTTATGGCATATCAATGCACGGATATGCCGGAGCCAATAGTGCATCAGACTCGGAGCTTATTACTGGTGGTGTGGCTGGAATTGGATTAAATGGCATTGTTAATGGCGTTTTATCTCAGATTTCGCTTGTCGATAGTAATAACAAAACAGCGATGCCCATTTTTTTGGATGAGTTCAATATTAGCCCAGACGGGTTCGATGATCCTTTAATGCGCGGATGGAATGGTTTTGGCGTCGCGTTGAATACAAGTTTGTTTATTCGCCTGGCTACGTTACCGGGCGATCACCCAATAGTATTTTTACCTTTTCAGTTTATTGAGGGGAGCGGCCTAAGGCTAACTTCTATAGACTGGCGTACCGGTGAGTCGATGCTGCCTTATTGGAAGGATCTGCTGCTTAGTAAAGCAATTGGAGATGGCGGTGATATTTTGCAAGCTTCTTCAAATTCGTCACAGATAGATGTACTTGCGACGCTTAGTAGTAATAAAGATAAAATACATATTTTGATTTCTAATTTCAGTGGAAGGTTTGGGAGTAAGCAAGATAATTTGAATATAGATTTGAGGGGTCTGCGTTCAGGAATGGTAGAAAGCGCGACGATTGAATTTGTGGATGATGACACCGATAGAAATGCTGGGCCTAGGAAATCTGAGATATTTTATAATAATGGTTTTGATATTGCCTTTAGTGGAGTGGGTGCTGCACTCATTACTGTCACGTTGCATTAGTATTCGTGTAGGTTTTGTCTTGGTAATGTAATTGTCATTTGATAGCTAAAAGAAACAATAACCCGAAAATTTTGAATTGGAAACTAAATGTCATGAATTCGGTTTTAGGAGGCTTTGAGTGATTATCCCCGTAATTTTGTCCGGTGGTTCAGGTACCCGTTTGTGGCCTCTTTCTCGTGAAGCCTATCCAAAGCAATTTCTTAAATTGGTAAACGATAAGAGCTTGTTGGGTGATACCGTGGCGCGTTTGGATGCGCTTGAGCATGTTGGGCATACCATTGTGGTTAGCAATGAAGAACATCGTTTTATGGTTGCCGCTTCAATGCAGGATCACCAGCGATTGGGGAGCGGTACGATCATGCTGGAACCTGTCGGTCGTAATACCGCGCCAGCAATAGCGCTCGCAGCAATGAAAGCGTTGGAAGTTGATTCTGAAGCCGTGTTGTTGGTGATGCCTGCTGATCATGTGATTAAATCACCAGAGGTTTTTGCTAAAGAAGTGCTTGCTGGTGAAACAGCCGCCCGCGAAGGTAAGCTGGTCACATTCGGTATCGTGCCTGATGCAGCCCATACGGGTTATGGCTATATAAAGTCTGGTGCAAAACATGGCAGTTGGGCTGAGGTAGCTCAATTTGTTGAAAAGCCTGATCAGGAAACAGCGCAGGCCTATGTGGCTTCCGGCGAGTATTACTGGAACAGCGGCATGTTTATGTTCACGGCTCGTCGTTATTTGGAGGAGTTAGGTAAATTCCGTCCTGATATGCTCGAAACCTGTGAGGTGACCTATTCAAAAAGCGTTGCGGATATGGATTTCATTCGTTTGGATAAGGCGAGTTTTGCTGCCTGTCCGGATGATTCTATCGATTACGCGGTCATGGAAAAAACCGATTCGGCCGTTGTCGTGCCGCTGGACGCAGGTTGGAGTGATGTGGGTTCCTGGTCGGCGCTGTGGGAAATTCACAATCAGGATGCCGAAGGAAACGTTTGTCGCGGTGATGTGATTGTTGAGGATGTCCATAATTCCTACATTCATTCTGAGTCACGCCTGATTGCTGCGATTGGTTTGAATGATCATGTGATTGTTGAAACTGATGACGTGGTGCTGGTTGCGGATAAAAACCGTGTGCAGGATGTTAAAAAGCTTGTTGCTCAGGTGAAGAGTCAGCAACGTGAGGAGCATCGTTTTCATAAAAAGGTTCATCGTCCCTGGGGGACTTACGAAGGGATTAGCCGCAGTGAACGTTTTCAGGTAAAACGGATTATGGTGAAGCCCGGTGCCAAGCTTTCTCTGCAGAAACATCATCACCGGGCGGAGCACTGGGTGGTGGTTTCTGGTACGGCGATTGTTACTCGCGGTGAGGATCAAATTATGCTGACGGAAGATCAGTCGACCTATATCCCACTAGGCATTGTGCATCGCCTTGAAAATCCTGGAGTGATACCCCTGGAAATTATCGAGGTACAAACCGGTAGCTATTTGGGAGAGGATGATATCGTTCGTTTTGAAGATACGTACGGTCGCTCCTAGTCCTGTTTGTTTGAGGGGCGTAGGCTACGCCCCGCTCACCTTTAGGGCGTTTAATAGTGTGGAGGGGGGGCTTCTTCTGAATCAGGTTTGATATTTTCTTGTAAACTGTTCATCTGGTTGCGTAGTATTCGGTTGGCTGACCAGAGGTTCTCCATGTCTCTTTGTTGTTTTGACAAAACGTTATTGAGCGTTGTGAGTAGATCGTCCTGAAATGCGACCCGCATTTCCAGCTCAATGATCCTTTGCTCCATTTCTTCACATGAGTTCATCTGTATTTCCGGAATTATTTGGTGATGATGGCGTCGTTTTTTTCGGCTTAAGTCGTAAGCAGTCGGCAGGTATGCGAAAAATTTGCTATTATTCTAATCTGTGAGCGCCCATAAATATAATCGTATTTGCCTTCGTAAGTGCTTACGTCTGCATTGGCCGTTTATTTTCATGCTGTGTAACGGATGTTAAGTCAGGATGATTTTTCATGCCTGGTCTGGAATATTTGACTGGTGCATATATGTAAATTGAGTTTGCAGAGGGGTTTGTCCGGAGTTTGGTCGTCTGTATGTAGTATTACATCTGGCTTTGGATATCAGGGTTAATTTGTTGAGTTTGGTGAATTTTAATGAGTAGAGGTAATTTGATGAAGTCTGTTAGTCAGGGGATGTTAGTGGCGATACCTGCATCCGTATTATGGATGTTTTTGTTGTTTCTGATTGCTGGTGATGCGTTGATTATTCAGGGGATGGAGTCTGGCAACGATGGTGCGGTGTCGAGATTGCTGGGATTTTTGGGTACAGGTAAGGGTATCGGAGCTTATGTTGTTTCGGTGTTAGTCGTGGTTGCTTCTGTGGCGATCGTGGCTGGCATGGGTACCGGAACTCGGGTCATCGAGGAAGATGATCTTGATGACAACGCGGTCGAAGGTGCTGAGACTGGTACAGTGAAGTGGTTTAATGTCAATAAGGGATTTGGTTTCATTACGCGGGAATCCGGCGAAGATGTGTTTGTGCATTTTCGGTCAATTCGCGGGCGTGGCCGTCGCTCCTTAAAGCAGGGTGAGCGTGTTCGTTTTGATGTGACGCAAGGCGATAAAGGGCTTCAGGCGGAGAATGTTTCCATCTTAAAGTAGTTTTTAGTTATGAAAAAGCCCAAGGACTCGGGCTTTTTCACTTACCTCTCGTTGTTTTCGACGAAGGCTGTGCGTCATTCAGAATTTAGATATCAAATCACTTTATTGCCAAACAAGTCACGCCATACAGTTTTAACTGAGTCTGGGTATCCTTTGTCGAAATGTCGTGGCCATGGGTATGCACTTAATTCTGGGTGCTCTCGCAATTTTATAGAAGCTGCTTCACAAATTTCTTTGGCTGGATTTCCAGCAACCAGCATTCCTGCTCGCACATCTCTATTTACCAGACTATGCGCACCTACTAAGGTGTGCTCGTGAACAGTAATGCCCGGAAGTATAACGGCCATAGTGGATATGATTGCATAATCTTTAATGGTTACGCCTAGCATTGTCTCGCTAGGTGGGTGGGGGTCATTTGTTAACACTACATAAGGAAATATCCATATATAGTTTCCAATTCTAGAGTTTTTTCCAATATGTACGTTGCTATGTGTTCTTACATAATCACCGATGATGCAGTCGCCTTGTATATCGGATAAGGTTCCTATCTGCAAATTTATGCCCGCCTGAGTATTTTCTCGTACGGTAACTCTATGACCGGTTGTCAGCTTGTCTTTAAAAATTGAGCCTGCATAGAACAAACTATGAGATCTTATTAGTGAGTCATTGCCTATAATAAGTGGCTTATTAGTGGCTAGTGCGGTTGGATAACCGATTTCGCAAAAGCCTTCGATAGTCGTGTTATCACCGATAACTACATTATCGTGAATTACTGAAAAGTGCCCTATTTTGACGTTTTTGCCCAGCTTTGCTTGTGGGCTAACAATCGCTGTATTGTGAATCATAATGCTTCCTTTTCAATTTGAATTAATTGCTATCAGATCGGAGACTACTGCTTTTTATCATAGGGCTTAATTCACTATAAATCTCTTAGTAATACAAGTTGAATTACTTTAACTGTAATGTCTCTTTATATATCCCAGCGTACCTGGGTTTTCCCGTCTTCAGTGACCTTCCACCAGCGTTCATCGTCAGGATTTTCTTCTTCTTCCCAGCTTGAGACGGCGCAACGAGTTTCTCGCTTCAATGCGCTCGATGCCGATAGCGCACATTCCAGATCGTTCTTCCACGGTGTGTTTGGAGAATTGAGCCAAAGGCTGCTGAACTTTTTGACCGCGTTGACAACGAGCAGAAAGGGAATCTGTGCCTGGTTTGACTGTAGTTCGCCTTTGATATGCGCGGATGATTGTTCCAGAATTTTGACGTCCGTGCCGATCGTTTGAAGCCAGCTGAGCGTCGCTTGGGGATCGCAATCTTTGATATAAATTTCGATATCCGGTGTGCGATCGTTCAGTTTGTTTGCTTCTTCGTGCGTCATAGTGGGGTCGCCAATGGAATCAGGTTTTATTTATGTTGGATTTGTGAGCGTTCGGTTCGTCTGGTCATCGTTAAATGGGTTAATCATTGGAGCGAGAGAAACGCTTAATGCGTTCTTTGAGCAGGCCCCAATAGCCACCCGCCGCAAGGACAATTCCGGCACTGATTATAATCATGGCGCCTGCTGCAAACAGCTCCTGGTTCAGAGAGGGGGGCAGGTAAATATGGCTGGCGACAATAGCGAACAATCCGCCCATCGCCAGCAGCCCACCCACAAGAAAGCGTCGAAAATGATGTAATTGTTCATCTTCTGCGCGTTTTTGTCGAGTAAGCGATTTCATAAAGAGTAGCCGCTATCCGTTACCCAGAAGTTTGTCCAGGATACGCTCATAAATGCAGGAAAGTGCATCGAGATCCTTAATGCTGGTGTTTTCGTTAACTTTGTGGATGGTTGCATTCACCGGGCCTAATTCGACAACCTGGGCGCCAGTGGGTGCAATAAATCGCCCGTCGGAGGTACCGCCTGAGGTTGAAAGTTCGGTGTCCAGTCCGGTGACTTCCCGTATCGCACTGACACTAGCTTCAACAAGCGGGCCGGCTGCGGTTAAAAAGGGGTAGCCACTCACTTCCCAAGCGAGATCATACTGAAGGTGATGTTTATCCAGAATGGCAAGCACTCGGGATTTTAATTGCTCAACGGTCACTTCTGTAGAAAAGCGGAAATTGAACAGAACATGCTTTTCACCCGGAATCACGTTTGTTGCTCCCGTGCCGGATTGTATGTTTGTTATCTGGAAGCTGGTTGCGGGAAAAAACTCGTTTCCGTTATCCCAGATTTCCGTTGATAGCTCAGCGAGTGCGGGCACGGCTCTGTGTATCGGATTGTCGGCCAGGTGAGGGTAGGCGACATGCCCTTGCGTACCTTTTACCAAAAGCTTGCCATGCAATGAACCTCGACGGCCATTTTTAATCACATCGCCTACTTTGTGAGTGCTGGACGGCTCGCCGATCAGACACCAGTCAATTTTCTCGTTACGTGCTTCCAGCGTTTCTACTACTTTTACCGTACCGTTATGTGCAGGACCCTCTTCATCGCTGGTAATCAAAAAGGCAATAGAGCCCTTGTGATTCGGGTTTTCCGCGACAAAGCGTTCGCAGGCGGTGACAAAAGCGGCAAGGCTGCCTTTCATGTCTGCCGTTCCCCGGCCATAGAGTGTGTCACCAATGATCGTTGGCTCGAATGGGGGGTAGTCCCATTTTTCCAGTGGGCCAGTGGGAACAACGTCTGTGTGGCCGGCAAAGGCGAGTACCGGGCCGGTATCGCCGCGGCGCGCCCAGCAATTGGTTACGTCATCAAAAACCAGTGATTCAAACTGAAATCCAATGCGTTCCAACCGTTGACGCAGCAACGCCTGACAGCCCGCATCATGCGGCGTAACTGATGGCAAACGGACGAACTCTTTGCACAGTTCGAGGGTGTCTGAATACGGGGTGTCAGTGTGTTGAGTCATAGTTAGTTATTCGCGTGTAATTCGGCGTTAAGTTCGATCGCACTTTTGTTGGTTTTGCATTCAACCTGACCGGTGGTCGAATTGCGACGGAACAACAAGTCTGATTTTCCGGCCAGGTCGCGGGCTTTGCATGTTTCTACGGGGGCGTTTTGGTCATCCAGTATGAGCACTTTGGTACCTGCGGTAATATACAGCCCGGATTCAACCGTGCAGCGATCACCTAGTGGAATACCGATACCGGCATTGGCACCCAGTAAGCAGTTCTGGCCAACAGAAATTACAATGTTGCCGCCGCCTGAGAGCGTGCCCATTGTCGAGCATCCGCCACCGAGGTCCGAGCCATTGCCCACAACCACACCCGCGGAAATGCGGCCTTCGACCATGGAAACGCCGAGTGTGCCTGCATTAAAGTTAACAAAACCTTCGTGCATGATGGTGGTGCCTTCACCGATGTGAGCGCCCAGACGCACTCTCGCTGCATCGGCTATACGCACTCCTGTCGGAACAACGTAGTCTGACATTTGCGGGAATTTATCAATGGACTTTACATCAATTACCCGGCCAGCCAGACGGGCTTGTAGCTGTCTTTCGGGAAGCTCTTCAATGTCAATGGCACCTTCATTGGTCCAGGCAACATTGGGCAGCAATCCGAACATGCCGGTCAGGTTGAGCCCGTGAGGTTTGACCAGTCGATGGGAAAGCAAATGCAGTTTGAGGTAAACCTCTGCGGTACTGGTGGGGGCCACATCCTGTTCCAGTATGACCACAACCGCTGGGCGAGCAGAGGCACTCAGCTTCTCTGCCAGATTGGCTTGCTCATTCGCCCCTGCAGTTTTTAATGCAGTTGACAGCTGTTTGAGTTGTTCGGCATTGACTTCAATGGTTTGATTTCCGCTACCTGCATTTAACGCGCTTAATGCTGCAGTGGTCATTGTGCTTTCCGGAGCAAGAACGGGTTGTGGATAGAAAACTTCAAGCCACTGATTTTTGGTATTTTTGGTGCCAGTGCCCATGGCAAATGCAAAACTCATGATAAATCCGATTCCTTATTCAAATACGGTTAAATAGAACACAGTGTGACAATTGTATAGGTTAGGGTAATTTAGTGCGCGTTTGATGCGAAAAAAGCCTGCCATTGCTCCGCTGCAAAACCGGCTAAAATCTGATGGCCTTTAATCAGAATAGGCCGCTTAATTAATGAGGGCTGCGCTACCATCGTCGCAATCGCTGAGTGCTCGTCCATGGTATTTCGTACGCTTTCGTCCAGCTTGCGCCACGTGGTTCCCTTACGATTTACGACGGTTTCCCATCCCAGTTGTTCGACCCAGTCTGCGAGTATCGCTTGGGGAGCCCCTGATTTTTTGTAATCATGGAATTCGTAAGGAATGTTGTTTTCGTTGAGCCAGGCAAACGCCTTTTTCATGGTGTCGCAGTTTTTGATGCCGTAAATAGTCACGGTGTTTGTCTTTGCGGTCATGTTTTAGCCCTTTTTATTGCTGCTTGCCATCTGGTCACTAAACCGAAATCGCCGAGTCTTTCGGCACTGTCAGTGCTTTGGTGAAATCTCTAATGCGTTTGGCTGCTTCGATGCATTCCTCTACCGATGCCACCAGTGCGAGCCGGATCCGTTGCTCGCCGGGGTTTTCGCCAAGGATTGTGCGGGATAAAAACTGTCCCGGAAGGACGGTGACATTTTTTTCCTGAAATAGCCTTTGTGCAAAATCAATGTCGGAAATCGGGGTTTTTGGCCAAAGGTAAAAGCTGGCATCGGATTGATCGACTTCGAGCGCTTCCTGCAATATCGGGAGAACCGCTGCAAATTTTTGCCGATACAGATCTCTGTTTTGTTTTACGTGTGTTTCGTCATTCCAGGCCGCGATGCTGGCAAGTTGTGTTGGAATGGGCATGGCCGCACCGTGGTAGGTTCGGTATTGAAGATAGCGTGCCAGCAGTGTGGCATCCCCTGCCACAAAGCCTGAGCGTAAACCGGGCAGGTTGGATCGTTTTGACAGGCTATGGAATACGACGCAGCGAGCATAATCTTCCCGGCCCAGACTTTGACAGGCTTGGAGCAGCCCGACGGGAGGGCGAGACTCATCGCAGTAGATTTCAGAATAACATTCGTCTGAGGCGATGATGAAATCGTGTTTATCTGCCATTGCGATCAGTTTGTGTAATGTCTGTTCAGGGATGACACTGCCGGTGGGGTTGCCGGGAGAGCAGATAAAAAGTAGCTGGCATTTATCCCAGATGTCTGCAGATACTGTATCAAAGTCAGGTAAAAAGCCCTGATCTTGCCGACAAGGTAAAAAGTGGGGATGTGCCCCGGCCAATATCGCTGCACCTTCATAAATCTGATAAAAAGGGTTGGGGCTGACAACCAGAGCATCACGGGTGCGGTCTATCACCGCTTGTGTAAATGAGAACAAAGCTTCGCGCGTGCCTGAAACGGGTAATACTTGCGATTCCGGACATACCCTGTTCAGGTGAAAGCGTTTCATGGCCCAGTTTGCGATGCTTTCCCGGAGTTCCGGCAGCCCCTTGGTTGTGGGATAGATGGCCAGTTTTCCCAGATTGCGTTGCAATGCTTCGAGCACAAAGGCAGGGCTGGTGTGTTTGGGTTCCCCGATAGAGAGTGCAATAGGGGCCAGGCCGACATTGGGCTGGATGCCATGCTTTAGTGTGGTTAGCTTTTCAAATGGGTAGGGCTGTAAGTTGCGTAAGTCCGGATTCATTCGGCTTCCTTCATATTCTCTAACGATATCAGCAAGCTTTCCCTCCTGAGGTTTGTGGCAGAGAAGCGGCTAAGCATAGTTGTCGATTCAAGCAAATTATGGGTTAGTCATCTGTCCTGCGTTTCAGCTGGCGAGTACCTGTTCGTCCAACGCTGTACAGATCTGCAACTGTAGTTTGGAACATAAGTCGGGATCACTTAAAGGCTGGCCTTGTGCGTCGGTAATAAAGAATACGTCTTCTACGCGTTCGCCGAGTGTTGCAATCCGGGCATTGACCAGATTTACATTGTTTTCGAGCAGAATACGGCCAACGCGCGCCAGTAGTCCGGGGCGATCGGGGGTGATGACTTCCATGAGTGTGCGTTGGTGAATCATGTCGTTACTGAAGGTCACTTCCGTTGGAAAGGCGAAGTGTTTCAGTTGACGCGGAGTCCGACGCAAGATAATTTCCGGGTAATCGTCGGGATCATCCAGTTCTTCAATCAATCGCTCTCGCACGCGGAGCTTTCGTTGAGGATCGTTGGCCAACGGTTGGTTGCGTTCATCCAGAATAACAAAGTTGCTCAGCGCACAGTGGCCGGTACTGGCATGAATGCGAGCATTGACGATATTCAGGTTCAGTTGTTCGAGCACGGCGGTCGTGGCGGCAAACAGGTCTTTGCGCAATCTTGAATAGACCATAATCTGGGTATATCCATCGCCCATATTGCCCTGGACATCTTTAATCAGGACTAACGGTTGATCGCTGGAGGCGTGTCGAATGATGGATGCGGTCTGCCATGCGATTTCTGCTGTGGAGTCCTGTAAAAAGTAGTCGTCCTCCAGTGTGTCCCACAGAGAATCAATATCGTCGTCTACGAAATTCTCTGCATAGAGCAGATCCAGAGCTTCCGCTTTGGTGGCTGCAATCCAGTCGTCTCTGTTGATGGGATTATCGATGCCGCGCCTCAGGGCGCGTTTGGCTTCGATATAAAGCTGGCGTAGAAGCGAAGCGCGCCAGGTATTCCAGAGGCTGGGGTTCGTGGCGGCAATATCGGTGACGGTCAGAATATAAAGGTAGTCCAGGTGCACCTGACTTGGAATAAGCTTGGCAAAGGCGTGGATAACATCCGGATCCACGATGTCTTTGCGCTGAGCGGTCATCGACATGAGCAGGTGATTTTGTACCAGCCAGGCGACCAGTTGAGTGTCGCGCTGACTGAGGTGATGTTGCTGGCAGAAGTCTACGACATCCGTTGCGCCCAGTGTGGAGTGATCACCTCCCCGCCCTTTGCCGATATCGTGGTAAAATCCGGCAATATATAAAAGTTCCTGCTTGGGAATACGATGTATCAGGCGCGAAGCAAGAGGGAAGTCCTTATTTGCATCCGGATCTTTGAGTTTTACCATGTTTTTGACCACGCGAAGCGTGTGTGCATCCACGGTATAAGCATGAAACAAATCGTGTTGCATTTGTCCGATGATTCGACCAAATTCGGGTAGGTAGCGTCCCAGCACATTGTAGCGTTTCATGTATGACAGTGTTTCATGCAGCGCGTGGGGCGTTTTGAAAATTTCCATAAACAGGGTAGTAACGGCGAGATTTTTACGGAAATTTTTGTCGATCAGGTGGCGATGTGCGCGAAGGGATCGAATCGTGGTGGCTCGTATGCCTTTGATTTGCGGGTTTTGTGCCATGAGGAGAAAGATCTCCATCATTGTATAAGGCGTTTGCGCAAATATTTGTGGATTAATGACTTCAATATAACGATTGCGGGTCTGGAAGCGGCGGTTCAGTGGCTGGACTTCTTCTTCGTCGCCATTGCGTAAAATGGCTTCATCAAAGTGTTGCAGAATCACGTCAGTCAACTCTGCCAGCCCGAGAACGGTCCGGTAATACTTCTGCATCATGCGCTCGACGCCAAGTTTCTCGTCGTTATCTTTATAGCCGAGCACCTCGGCCAGTTTGCGCTGATAGTCAAAAAGTAACCGGTTTTCATTGCGTCCGGCGAGCATTTGTAACCCGTAACGGAGTTTCCATAAAAAGGTTTCGCCATTGCGGAGGATTTTGTATTCCTCATCGGTGAGGAAGTCAAAGCGGGTGAGTTGAGAAGTACAGCTCAACCCAAAATGGCGTTTTGTAATCCAGCCAATTGTCTGGATGTCTCTAAGTGTCCCCGGTGAAGCCTTTATGTTGGGTTCGAGGTTGTATTCTGTGTCGCTGTATTTTTCATGTCGTAAACGCTGCTCTTCACGTTTGGCCATAAAATAAGCGCGGTCGCTACAAACTTCATCGGAATAGATGCGGATACTCAACTGGTGGCAGAGTTCCGGGTTTCCCGAAATCGTACGGGTTTCCAGTAAATTGGTTGCGATGGTGATATCTTCCCTGGCATTCTGAACGCACTCTTCAACCGTGCGTACGCTATGTCCTATATCGAGACGAAGATCCCATAGCAGGGTGATAAAGCTGGTGAGGGTGTCTCCAAGATCGGATGAGATCTCATCTCGTGCCAAAATGAGCAGGTCGATATCCGAAAAGGGATGAAGTTCGCCCCGACCATAGCCGCCCACCGCAACCAGACTCAATTCATTATCGGTACCCCAGTCAAAGCGCTGCCACAATAATGCAAGAATCTGATCCATAAACCAGGATCGGCAGTGCACCAGCTCGCGGGTCTTATGCCGGTCGAGATAATACTGGTTTAGCCATTGAGAAAATGAACTCAGCGCATTGCGAATGGTGGGTATGGGTCGATTTGACGCCAAAAGTTGTTGATGCACGGCTGCCGGAGATAGTTCCGGATGCTGCTCCAGCAGGTTGGTCAGAGAATTTCGCAATGCCATAGTGGTTGTCAGGTCGCCTGGTTTGTTGGGGCTCTGAAAAAGATGAGCCGGGACTCCGGAAAGTTCCCGGGCATGTGCTCAGAAGCTTATATCGCGTTCTTCATTTCTCAGGGTCAGTATCTCACACCCGTCTTCTGTTACCAAAACCGTGTGCTCCCATTGTGCCGACAGGCGGTGATCCTTGGTGACAACAGTCCAGCCATCGGCGAGTAGCTTGCAGTGACGTTTACCCTGATTAATCATGGGTTCAATGGTAAAGGTCATGCCTGCTTGCAATGCCATGCCCGTGCCTTTTTTACCATAGTGCATGACTTGCGGATCTTCATGGAAAACCTTGCCGATGCCGTGACCGCAATACTCTTCAACGACGGAGTAATAATTACCTTCGGCATGTTTCTGGATGACCGCACCAATATCACCCAGTCGCGCACCGGGTTTTACCAGTGCAATCCCTTTATACATGCATTCCTGAGTGATTTTCACCAGGCGCTCTGCCGCAGGTGTTGGCGTGCCGATAAAGAACATCTTGCTTGTATCGCCGTGGTAACCATCTTTGATGACGGTAATGTCGATATTGATAATATCGCCATTTTTAAGCTTTTTGCTGTCGCTGGGAATGCCGTGACAGATGACCTGGTTGACAGATGTACAGATGGATTTTGGAAATCCTTTATAATTGAGCGGCGCAGGGATGGCCTGTTGTACTTCGGTAATATATTTGTGGCATATTCGGTCTAGCTCGCCGGTGGTAATGCCTGCTTCAACGTAAGGCTCAATCATCTCAAGCACTTCAGCGGCGAGGCGGCCCGCCACGCGCATTTTTTCTATTTCTTCTGCCGTCTTTATCGTTACTTTCATTACCGGGCTCACTATCGCCTTGCGTATTAATGGGAATCAGTAGAAGTTGACTGAATAAGTTGGGTAAAAGTGGTCTATTCTAACCTTTTGCGGCCTTTAGTTGTAGTGATCCGGGATTCATCGTTTAGCTTTCCGGTAAGCAATGAATTAGCTGATCCGGCTTTAAGTTGCAGCAAAAATATGGTATAAAGCGCGCGCTTTTGTCGATTAAACCGATGAAAGAACGCAAATACACACACGTACCGGCACTGAAACCTGGGTGCCCGGCAATGGTCAGCGAGTCTGACGGTTGTTCGGGTGGGGGACGGGGGTATGTGGAGGTTTAACCCGATTATATATTGAGGAATATCATGGCAACTGTATCTATGCGCGACCTTTTAAAGGCTGGTGTACACTTTGGTCACCAGACTCGTTACTGGAATCCCAAGATGGGCAAGTACATCTTCGGTGCGCGTAACAAAATTCACATCATTAACCTTGAGCACACTGTACCAGCTATGAATGATGCGCTGGCTATGGTTAAAAAGCTGGCCGAAAACAAGAACAAGATCTTGTTCGTGGGCACTAAGCGTGCAGCCAGTAAAGTGATCAAGGACGAAGCCAGTCGTGCGGCGATGCCTTATGTAAATCATCGCTGGTTGGGCGGCATGTTGACCAACTATAAAACCATTCGTCAGTCTATCCGCCGTTTCCGTGATCTGGAAACACAGAGCCAGGATGGTACTTTCTCCAAGCTGACCAAAAAAGAAGCGTTGATGCTGACCCGTGAAATGGAAAAGCTGGAGCGCTCTATCGGTGGTATCAAGGAGATGGGTGGTCTGCCAGACGCGTTGTTTGTTATTGATGTTGATCACGAGCGTATTGCAATCAAAGAAGCCAACAAGCTGGGTATTCCTGTTATCGGTATCGTTGATACCAACAGTGATCCAGATGGCGTGGATATCGTGATCCCTGGTAACGATGATGCGATCCGTGCTATCGAAATCTATGCCCGTGCAATGGCTGATGCTTGTGTTGAAGGCCGTTCCAATGCAGGTGGCGCTGATGACTTCGTTGAAGTTCAGTCAGAGCAAAATACAGAAGCAGCTGAGTAATAGTTACAGTGATGTAAATGCTGTACGGATGACAGGCATGCTTTAAAAAAAGGGGACGATATCCCCTTTTTTTCAATCCAGAGCATTCTTTGCTAATGCCGCTGGGTTGGTTATGAGCGAATTGATGAATGATCGGGCTCCCGGAGCCGAAAATAGAGAGAGGATAGGACATGGCTGATATTACCGCAGCAATGGTAAAAGAACTTCGTGAGCGTACCGGATTGGGCATGATGGAGTGTAAAAAAGCACTCGTGGAATCTGAAGGCGATATCGAAAAAGCGATTGATGATTTGCGTAAGTCATCTGGCTTGAAAGCAGCCAAGAAAGCAGGTCGTACAGCGGCTGATGGTGTTGTGCTGTTAAAAGTAGCGGCAGACAACAGCTATGGTGTTCTGCTGGAAGTTAACTCTGAAACAGATTTCGTTGCTCGCGATGCGAATTTCCTGGCCTTCGCTAACGAAGTGCTCGAAGCTGCGCTGCAAACCAAGCAGACAGACGTTGCTGCACTGATGGAAGGTGACCTGGAAGCCAAGCGTCAGGGTCTGGTTCAGAAAATCGGTGAAAACATCGGTGTACGCCGCGTTTCTGTTGTAGAAGGTGGCGTGGTTGATGGTTACGTTCACTCCAACAACCGCGTAGCTACATTGGTTGCATTGGATGGTGGTACGCCAGAATTGGCAAAAGACATCGCAATGCACGCAACTGCCGTTAATCCTCGCGTAGTTCGTGGCGAAGATATGCCTGCGGAACAAGTTGAAAAAGAGAAGGATATTATCCGTGCACAGCCTGATATGGCTGGCAAGCCTTCTGAAATCGTTGAAAAAATGATGGTTGGCCGTATCAACAAGTTCCTTAAGGAAAACAGCCTGTTGGATCAGCCTTTCGTTAAAAATCCTGATCTGACTGTGGCTGCACTGGCCAAGAACGCAGGTGCTGAGGTTAAGACCTTTGTGCGCTTCGAAGTAGGTGAAGGTATCGAGAAAGAAGTCGTTGACTTTGCAGCAGAAGTAGCTGCAGCAGCAGGTTTGTCCAAGTAAGTATTGATGTGGGCCGGTTTTTAATCGGCCCGCAGCTGTTTTAAAGCCGTTTTGATGGTCTTCGACGATTAAGACGGTTTTGTAGCAAGCTGCACATGCGCTGCAAGAACACTGGATTTGTTCACGTAACATAACTGTTTGTCGAGAGAGTGCTGGGCGTTGACTGGATGCGGCAACGGCACAAGACCGACATTTTATGGTTGTTGGTTTCTCGAGTTTAATGTTTGATTACCGTGCGTAGTAGCCATAGTTTTCCTATGATCCGGCGCGACGGCCTTCTTCCGGGTTGTCCCGCCTCCTAGCGTGAGATACTGAAATGCCTCCTGTGACAAAATCCCAGCCCAAGTACAAACGCATTCTCCTGAAATTGAGTGGCGAAGCTCTCATGGGAGATGAAGAATTTGGTATTGATCCCAAGGTTCTGGATCGTATGGCGCTTGAGGTAGGCCAGCTAATCGGCATCGGTGTGCAGGTGGGCATGGTGATTGGTGGCGGCAATTTGTTTCGTGGTGCTGCATTAAGTGCTGCAGGAATGGATCGCGTAACGGGTGATCATATGGGGATGCTGGCCACCGTGATGAATGCCTTGGCAATGCGTGATGCGCTGGAACGTTCCAATATATCGACTCGGGTCATGTCTGCCATTCCGATGAGTGGAATTGTCGAGCATTATGATCGCCGTCGGGCAATCCGTGATTTACGCGAAGGTGATGTAGTCATTTTTGCTGCCGGAACCGGAAATCCTTTCTTTACTACTGACTCGGCGGCCTGTTTGCGTGGTATTGAGATTGATGCCGACGTGGTGCTGAAGGCTACTAAAGTTGATGGCGTGTATAACGCAGATCCTATGAAGGATTCGACGGCCACCAAGTTTGATTATCTTACTTATGATCAGGTACTGGATATGAAATTGGGCGTCATGGATTTGACTGCTATTTGTCTGTGTCGCGACCACGACATGCCGGTACGTGTATTTAATATGAATAAAGTGGGCGCACTGACTAATATTGTTGTGGGTGAAAGTGAAGGCACATTAATTGAGAAAAATAGCAAATAAGTACTGAGGTATGGGAAAAAAGTACGGTATTTAATTTATTTTGCCCGTTTTTAAAGAGTCGGCAGTACTTTGATAACCCAGAGACCTTACCACGAAATAGCATAGGGGACGGAATCGTGATAAACGAGATTAAAAAAGAAAGCGAATTGCGCATGAAAAAGAGTATTGAAGCCCTGGGTGTGGCATTCAATAAGATTCGTACCGGGCGAGCGCACCCGAGTATTCTGGATAGTGTGATGGTCTCGTATTACGGGGTGGATACACCACTGAAACAAGTTGCAAACGTGAACGTGGAAGATGGACGTACGCTGTCTATTACGCCTTGGGAGCGTAGCATGACTCCTGCTATCGAAAAGGCCATTATGGTCGCAGACCTGGGCCTCAATCCTTCGACTACGGGTGAGGTTATTCGGGTTCCTATGCCTGCACTGACCGAAGAAACGCGTCGTGATATGGTTAAGCTGGCTCGAGCAGAAGCAGAAAATGGTCGCGTATCCATTCGGGCGGCTCGTCGCGATGCAAATAGTGATATCAAAGAGCTTTTGAAAGAGAAAATGGTTACGGAAGATGAAGAGCGTCGCGGGATGGACGATATTCAAAAATTGACCGATAAATATATTGCAGAAGTAGATAAAGCACTGGCAGAAAAGGAAGCGGCACTGCTTGCGGTTTAACTGAAAATGGCAGTCACTGTCTGACTATTACGTGCAAGGGCCGGGTGATGTTACCGGCCTTTGTGTTTTTGGAAAGTGAACGCGTTGGAAGCATTTGAGTACTGGATATGAAGGAAAAGATTACGGCAGAAATACCTTTGGAGGCAGAGAGTCGTCCGCGTCATGTCGCAATCATCATGGATGGAAATAATCGCTGGGCAAAGCGAAATCGTCTGTTAGGTATTGCCGGACACACGGCGGGCGTTGAGGCGGTGAGAGCAGTGGTTGAAACCTGCCTGAACGAAGGTGTTGAAGTTCTCACATTGTTTGCGTTTAGCAGTGAAAACTGGCGACGTCCTGAAGAGGAAGTAGGTGCCTTGATGAAGTTGTTTTTGCTGGCGCTGCAAAGGGAAGTGAAAAAGCTCGATCGGAATAATATCCGTCTGCGCATAATGGGGGATACCAGCCGTTTTAATCCTGTCCTGCAGGATCATATTGCCAAGGCTGAGCAGCTGACCGAGAACAATACCGCAATGACACTTGTGGTGGCCGCCAACTATGGTGGACGATGGGATATCACGCACGCTACCAGAAAAATTGCTGAACTGGTTGCGGCCGGGAAGATCGCCCCCGAGCAGGTTAATGAGGATCTTGTGCAGTCCTTTATCTGCCTGGGTGATCTGCCTATGCCGGATCTTTGTATTCGTACGGCAGGCGAGCAGCGAATCAGTAATTTTATGCTCTGGCAATTTGCTTATACCGAGTTTTATTTTACCGATTTATTCTGGCCGGATTTTCGCCATGAAGAAATGCGCAAAGCGATTGAAGCCTATGGCAAGCGTCAGCGACGCTTTGGCCAGACGGACGATCAGATTAAAAAGGCTTAGTGGGCTCTAGAAAACGCTAGCAAACACTTTTAATGCCTTTCGGGGAGTAATGGAGTGTTTTGTCTCAAGCCAAACATTCAGGATGAACATCGTGTTAAAACAACGCATTATAACCGCATTAATTCTCGCACCGATTGCCATAGGCGGGATTTTTTTTCTTGATCCCCAGCGCTTTGCCTGGTTTATTGGCTTTGTGATTGTTTTGGGTGCTTGGGAGTGGGCAAATCTGGCGGGTTTTGAAGCGCCTGTCACTCGTTGGGGATATGCAGGGCTGATTGCGTTGGCGCTGTTTGCCAGTGGTTGGTTGCCCATGGGGCTGGTGCTCGGGCTAGGTGGCCTGTGGTGGGTGGTTGCGTTGCTGCTAGTGGTATCTTATCCAGCCAGTACAAATTTGTGGCAAGCGCCCTTTGTGCGTCTTGTTATGGGTGTGTGTGTATTGGTGCCCACCTGGAAAGCGTTGGTATTTGTTCGTTCAGCTTCGCTGAGTGCTGTCCCTGATTTAAGTAATCTGTGGGTGATTCTTTATATCATGCTGCTGGTATGGGGGGCCGATGTCGGGGCGTATTTTGCCGGTCGGGCCTGGGGAAATAAAAAGCTGGCACCGAAAGTGTCGCCCGGCAAGTCATGGGCCGGGGTGTACGGTGGCATGGTATCTATTGCAATTATCGGATGTGTGGCGTCAGCACTCTTGTCATTGCCGTTGGTATTGGCCTTTAAACTGGTATCTATTAGTTTGCTGACCGGGATGTTCTCTGTACTGGGCGATTTACTGGAAAGCATGCTGAAGCGTCATCGTGGAATTAAAGACAGTAGTCAGTTGTTACCGGGTCATGGTGGTGTTTTGGATCGAATTGACAGTCTCACTGCCGCTATTCCTGTGTTTACGCTGATCTTGTTTGTACTCGGGGAATTTACAGCGTAACTCCAGGGCTTATTTATAGCTGCAGGATTTCGTTCGCTACTCAAATCATGGAGTTGAATATTTGGATGCCATGAAACAGGTTACCGTTCTTGGGGCAACGGGCTCAATAGGGCAGAGCACGCTGGATGTGATTGCCAGACATCCTTCATCGTTTTCGGTTTACGCATTAACGGGTAATACTCGCGTAGCAGAAATGTTCTCTTGCTGTATGCAGTTCAATCCAAAGATCGCGGTCATGGCGGATGCGTCTGCAGCGGAAGATCTGGAAAAAAAGCTTCGCAACGCAGGTGCGCAGACGCAGGTGCAATCGGGTGTTGAGGCAATGAAGGCCGTTGCATCTCATCCTGATGTTGACTATGTGATGGCAGCCATAGTCGGTGCAGCAGGACTGCAGCCTGCATTGGCGGCGGCGGAAGCGGGTAAGCGTGTGCTGCTGGCCAATAAAGAGGCACTGGTAATGACCGGTAGTCTGTTTATGGAGGCGGTGGCCCGGTCAGGTGCGGTGCTCTTGCCTATTGATAGTGAGCACAATGCCATTTTCCAATGTATGCCTTCAAGCTATCGAAGCGGTGATCAGGCAACGGGTATCAAAAAAATCCTCCTGACCGCTTCCGGCGGGCCATTTCGTACCCTGTCTGAACAGGAAATGGCGGTAGTCACTCCGGCACAGGCCTGTAAACATCCGAATTGGTCTATGGGGCGCAAAATTTCGGTTGATTCGGCTAGCCTGATGAACAAGGGGCTGGAGTTGATTGAAGCGTGCTGGTTGTTTAATACCACGCCAGCTCAAATTGAAGTGGTTGTACATCCGCAAAGTATTATTCATTCGATGGTCGAATATGTGGATGGCTCGGTATTGGCGCAACTGGGCAGTCCGGATATGCGAACGCCCATCGCTTACGGACTGGGGTGGCCCGAAAGAATGGCCTCCGGGGTAAGTTCTCTAGATTTGTTAAAAATCGGCATGCTTAATTTTGAAGCACCGGATCGTTCGCGATTTCCATGTCTCGCGCTTGCCGAAGAATCCTTTACTGCCGGAGGTACCTCCTGCGCCATTCTGAACGCGGCAAATGAAGTGGCGGTCGAAGCCTTTCTGAATGGTAATCTGGGGTTTAATAAAATCCCTGTTATTATCGAAGAGACGCTCAGTCGCATGGTGAGTCGTGAAGCCCATTCAATTGAACTTGTGCTTGAAGATGATGGGGCCGCTCGGCAATTAGCGACCAGTCTGATCAAAAAATATTAAGTCGCTATCGGAAGTCGCATGGAATTATTGCAGCATATTTTTTCTCTAGTGGTGACGCTGGGTATTCTGGTCACTATTCACGAGTTTGGTCATTTCTGGGTGGCACGCCGTTGCGGCGTAAGAGTGCTGCGTTTTTCCGTTGGCTTTGGTAAACCGTTGTTTGTTCGCAAGGATAGATACGGTACAGAGTTTGCCGTGGCGGCCATTCCCTTGGGCGGTTACGTAAAAATGCTGGATGAGAGAGAAGGACCGGTAGCGACGGCCGAACTTCCTTATGCATTTAATCGCAAACCGGTCGGGCAGCGAATAGCGATTGTCGCGGCAGGTCCCCTGGCTAATTTTCTGTTTGCCATCCTGGCTTACTGGTTAATGTTTATTTTGGGATTCAGCGCACTGGTTCCCAGAGTGGGTGAAATTCGTCAGGATTCACCGGCGGCGGTAGCCGGAATCCAGGCTCCGGGAGAAATTGTTGCTATCGACTCGACACCGGTTGCGACATGGCAGGAGGTTGGGCTGCAACTTTTGTCGCGACTGGGTGATAGTGGTGAGATATCGCTGAGCATCCGATCATTGCAGTCTGACGTTCCTGACACCTTTCGCTTGCCCATCCACGAGTGGCTTTCTGAACAGGAGGCACCTGATCCGATTGTAGCATTGGGTCTGATGCCGTACCGTCCGCCTGTACCGGCGATTATAGGTGACCTGGCTGAAGGTGAGGCTGCGATTACGGCAGGACTGCAACGAGGTGATCGTATTATACAAGTGGGCGATCACGATATTTCAGATTGGCATGACTTTGTAAAGCAGATTCAGGCCTCTGCGGGAACGCCGCTGGAAGTCGTAATTGAACGAGATCAGCAGCAACTGATTCGCACGGTGATTCCGGGAACCCGGGTATTGGAAAGCGGCAAACAGGTCGGTTTTATTGGTGCAGGTGTGGCTGCTTTTAAGCCCCCCGAGGATATGATTCGTGAAATTAGTTACGATGCCTTGTCTGCCGTACCGAAGGCGATAGAGAAAACCTGGGATGACACTGTGATGACACTTGTAGCCATCCGGAAAATGGTGAAAGGTCTGGTTTCTGTTAAAAACCTGAGCGGGCCTATTACGATTGCCAAAGTGGCCAGTGCATCTATCAGTTCAGGGCTGGAAGACTTTTTGCGCTTTCTGGCATTGTTGAGCGTGAGTCTGGGGGTGCTCAATTTACTCCCTGTGCCGGTACTGGATGGGGGGCATTTGTTGTATTATGCGATCGAGCTTGTAAAAGGGAAACCGCTTTCTGAACGGTTACAGATGTTCGGGTTGCGTATCGGCGTTGCATTGATTCTCATGTTAATGGTTGTAGCGTTTTACAATGACCTGTCACGCTTGTAACAGGGGTTGTGTTTGAATGATTGATTTAACCAGTGATGGTTAGAATTTGGATCGGTACTGCACAATAAGCAGTGCTGTTGAATAGTAGAATTAAACATCTGGTTTTGGTCTGTATGGAACCATGCTGGCAGGTCTTCCATTTGCCATGTTGTTATGGGAGATGAGTGATCGGCCGGGTTTTGGTGCATCAACAAACCCTTCTTTGGGCATTCAGGATTCATGACGTTATTTAAGCGGTTTTTGTGTGTTTGGCTGTTGCTGGCTGGATTGGTAACGACAGCAGCGGGTGAAGAGTTTGTTGTGGAGGATATACGCGTAGAAGGTCTACAGCGCGTATCTGCAGGTACCGTATTTACGTCTTTTCCTGTGAACGTGGGTGATAGTGTAGATAATGTCCGCCTAGCGGAGGCCGCCCGTTATCTATTTAAAACCGGACTTTTTACCGATGTCAGATTTGGACGCGAAGAGAGCGATCTGATTATTTCCGTCAGTGAACGGCCTTCAATCAGCAAGATTGATATCGAGGGTAACAAGGATATCGCCAAGGATGACTTGCTGAAAGGGCTGAAAAATGCGGGAATGGCCGAAGGCCAGGTATTCAAGCGAATGACACTTGAAAAACTCGAACTTGAAATATTGCGCTCTTATGTTGCACAAGGCCGCTACAACGCGAGCGTGAAAGCGGAAGTTGAAAACCTGCCGCGCAATCGAGTGGCGATAAACCTGAAAATCCAGGAAGGCAAAATTTCTTCCATACAACACATTAATTTTGTTGGAAACAGTGCTTTTTCTGATGAGGAATTGCTGGATCTGATGGAGCTCAAAACGCCCGGGTTCTGGTCATTTATAACCAGCGATGACAAATATACTAAAGAGAAACTCAGTGGCGATATCGAGCGTATCCGTTCCTATTATCTGGATCGGGGTTATATCAAGTTCTCAATAGAATCCACTCAGGTGTCTGTTTCTCCAAGTAAAGAAGATGTATTTATTACCCTTAACATTTCTGAAGGACCCAAGTACACCATCCGTGATGTAGATATCAAGGGTGATCTGGTTGTGCCGAAAGAAGAGTTGCAAAAGCTACTCGTGATAGAGCCGGGTGATACGTTTTCGCGTCAATATATGACGGCGGTTTCGGATATTATAGCCAAGCGGTTGGGGCGTGAGGGCTATACTTTTGCCAACGTGAATGCGATTCCCGAAACCCATGATGACAATACTGCATCCTTAACCTTTTTCGTTGACCCCGGTCGACGTACCTATGTTCGCAGAATCAATTTTAGCGGCAACATCAATACCAGTGACGAAGTCTTGCGGCAGGAAATGCGCCAAATGGAAGGGGCTTCTGCTTCGACTGATTTGATCGAAGCATCCAAAGCCAGATTGGAAAGACTTGGCTTTTTTAAAGATGTAAACGTAGAAACACCCTCAGTCCCCGGACAGCCTGATCAGATTGATGTGAACTATTCTGTTGAAGAGCAGCCATCGGGCAGTTTGTCAGCCAGTTTGGGTTATTCTCAATCAAGTGGCTTTATTCTTGGCTTCAGTATCGCGGAGAACAACTTTTTTGGTACCGGTAAAAGGGTCAGTACGGCCTTTAATGCCAGTCGCTCGGTGAAAAGTGCAAAATTCTCCTATTTGAACCCTTACTACACTGTGGATGGCGTCAGTCGGGGCTTTAGTGTTTTTGCCAAACAGACTGACTTTGAGGAAGAGAATACCTCCGCTTATGTTTTGGATACCCTGGGTGCCTCGATGAACTTTGGTTATCCGATTGATAATTTTTCCAGGCTAAATTTTGGCGTGGGGATTACCAATAATCATGTTAAAACGGGTGATGAAGTCGCGTTAGACATCTCTGAATATATTGCTGACAATGGCGATACCTATACCTCCTTCCCGTTAACAGGCTCATGGAGCCGGAATACACTGAATAAGGGCATGTTTGCCACCTCCGGCTTATCGCAGAGTTTTTCAGTTGAAGTTTCTGCCCCAGGTGTCAGTGATCTTGAATACTATAAAGTCGGCTATGCTGCCAAATATTATTTCCCACTGACCAAAATGCACGAGTGGGTATTGCATGCCCGTTCAGAGGTTGGCTACGGTCAAGGGTATGGAAAATATGATGAATTGCCGTTTTTCGAGAACTACTTTTCAGGCGGCTATGGATCGGTTCGTGGTTATGAGTCCAACTCCCTGGGGCGTCTCGCCAGACCACATCCTACAGATCAAAATGCACCGGATCCCTTCGGAGGGAATGTATTGGCCGAAGGATCACTTGAGTTGATTTTTCCAATCCCCTTTGTGAAAGATCAGCGTTCAATGCGTATGGCGTTGTTCTATGATGTAGGGAATGTTTTTGATACGACTCGTGGATTCAGCCCCGCACTGAATGAATTACGGATGGCGGCCGGACTGGGCTTCCAGTGGTTGACGGCGATTGGCCCGCTGGGCTTTAGTTTGGGTTATCCTCTGAATGATGAGGAGGGAGATCAGACCCAGATCTTCCAGTTCTCGCTGGGGCAGCCGTTCTAGTGAGCGTTGTGTGCGCGGATAAGTCAGAGCACTATTGGATTGGTGGGATAGTGTAAAACATTTTTTTGTTGTACCCGTTTGGTGTCAACGAATTTCCTGAGCAGGAAGACTATAGGTCCCAATCGGGACGACATAAACTGGAGAAAATTATGAAAAGAAGAAACTGGTTAGCGGTAGCGGGTGGATTGATGCTTTCTGCGACAGCAATGGCCGATCTCAAAGTTGCGGTGATTGATGTGCGCTCAGCGCTTTTTACGTCTGACGCAGCCAAGGAATTCAGTAAGTCGTTGATGGATGAGTTCAAAACTCAGGAAATGGAAGTACGCTCTGTTCAGGAAGAGGGTGCCAAACTTCAGGAGCGACTGAAAAAAGACGCGGCGATCATGAGCGACGCGGAACGCAATAAGTTGATTGCCGATCTTGAAGAAAAAGCAAAGGAATTTAAATATTTGAGAAGTAAGCTTGATGCCGCGATCAACGCGCGCAAGCAGGAATTTCTGCAAACCACCAAGCCCAAAGTAGACAAAGTACTTGAAGCAATGGTGAAAGAGAGCAAATTGGATGTGATTCTGCCCAGAGAGGCTGTGATCTATGCCAAGCCAGAGTTGGATATGACGGCTAAGCTGATTGAAAAACTCAACAAAGCGAAGTAATCCGTTTTTAAAAATAATTGAATAGAAGCCCGGCCCGCTGATGTATTTGCGGGCTTTTGATTATTTGGAAGGATGTGTCGATGGCAGCAACTGCTTCCTACCCATTGAAGCAACTTGCCGAGTTACTGGGTGCTGAGTTGAGGGGTGATCCCGAGACAATCATCTCCGGTCTCGCAACGTTGCAAACCGCAAAGCCTGGTCAAGTCGCTTTTTTGGCTAACCCTGTGTACGCGAAATATCTTACTGATACACAAGCGTCTGCCGTGATTGTGCATGCCAGGCAGGCAAATGATTGTCCTGTGAGCGCGCTGGTGATGGATAACCCCTATCTGGGGTACGCGAAGTTAAGTCACCTGTTTGACACCGCCCCAAAGCGTAGCCCCGGTATTGATCCCACAGCGACTGTGGCCAATTGCGCACAGGTGGCAAGCAGTGCTTTTGTCGGGCCGAATGCAGTCATTTCTGCTCATGCGGTGATTGGTGAAAATGTGGTGATTGAGGCGGGCGTGTATGTGGGGGATCATGCTGTAGTGGGCGATGATTCACGCATTATGGCCAATGCCGTGATTTACCACGAAGTGATGATAGGGCAGCGCTGTGTGGTTCACGGGGGGGCCGTAATTGGTTCAGATGGATTCGGGTTTGCCCCAACCGGTAAGGGCTGGTCTAAAATTGCACAGATTGGCAGTGTCGTGCTGGGCAATGATATCGAAATAGGGGCCAACACGACGATAGATCGCGGTGCGCTGGATAATACAACTATTGCGGATGGTGTCATTGTCGACAACCTTGTTCAGATTGCGCACAACGTTCAGATTGGCGAAAACACGGCTATCGCAGGGTGCTCGGCCATTGCGGGCAGTACCCGCATTGGAAAGAATTGTGTGATCGGGGGGGGGTGCGGTATCAGCGGTCATCTGGAAATCACTGACGGCGTACATTTGACCGGTACGACCATGGTGACCAGTCATATTCGGGAGCCTGGCCTATACTCATCGGGTACCTCGTTTGGTACCAATGCAGATTGGCGAAAAGCGGTTGTACGCTTCTGGCAGCTCAATGATTTAGCTAAGCGGCTGAAAGGCCTGGAAAATAACGTTCGCACCTATCTTTCCGGAAACGACCGGTAGACGCCGTCTGATGACGGATGCGGCCTATGACCCTAGTGTGGTTGGCGTAAGCATTACTATGATGAATATTAACGAAATACTGGAATATTTACCCCATCGTTATCCATTTTTGCTGGTGGACCGGGTGACCGAGATTGAGGTGGGGCGACGTATTATTGGTTATAAAAATGTCACGATGAACGAACCTTTTTTTACCGGCCATTTTCCGGGCAAGCCCATTATGCCGGGTGTGTTGATTCTGGAAGCCATGGCGCAGGTTTCGGGCATTCTGGGTTTTGTTACCAACAACAAGAAGCCTTGTGACGGGGTTGTACATTATTTTGCTGGTTCAAACCGGGTTCGTTTTAAGCGTCCGGTGTTGCCCGGAGACCGTTTGTATCTGGAATCTGACTTCATCGCAGACAAACATAGCATCTGGAAATTTGATTGCCGTGCGCTTGTTGATGGAGAAGTGGTGTGTGTTGCCGAAATTATGACTGCTGAGAGGCCTGCCTAATGTCTGTACATCCTCAAGCTATTGTTGATCCGTCTGCTGTATTGGCAAACGATGTTGAGGTCGGTCCCTGGAGCTATATTGGTCCCGGGGTGGAAATTGATTCCGGTACGGTGATTCATTCCCATGTGGTGATTAAGGGGCCCACTCGTATCGGTAAGAACAACCGTATTTTCCAGTTTTCGAGTGTGGGAGAGGATTGCCAGGATAAAAAATACCAGGGCGAACTCACACGTCTGGAAATCGGGGATAACAATGTTATTAGAGAAAACTGCACGATACACCGGGGCACGATTCAGGATGAGGGTGTCACGCGGATAGGCAGCAATAATCTTCTGATGGCCTATGTTCATGTGGCTCACGACTGTGTTGTAGGAGACAACATTATTCTCGCGAATAATGCCACACTGGCAGGACATGTCCATGTGGGTGATCACGCCATTTTGGGCGGGGGCACCATGGTGCACCAGTTTTGTCACATTGGTGTTCACAGTATGTGTGCTGGTGGCAGCATTGTGCTTCGCGATGTGCCTGCCTACATCATGGCCAGCGGACAATCTGCGGACGCGCATGGACTGAATTCCGAAGGACTGAAACGTCGGGGATTTTCCAAAGAGGCACTTTTAGAGTTGAAGCGCGCTTATAAAGTGATTTTTCGACAGGGACTGACTCTGGCTCAAGCCATTGAGGCGCTGACACCGGTCGCTCAAAATGTACCGGAAGTGTCCGTATTGCTGGACTCTTTGAAAGATTCACAACGCGGCATTATTCGCTGATTGCGTTGCGGGTATGACGGATAAAAATTACATGGAACAAACTTCACCAAACAGCCGCACTATCCGCATCGGAATGGTCGCCGGTGAAATTTCAGGCGACATTTTGGGCTCCGGGTTAATGCGGGCGCTGAAGCAGCGTTATCCGAATGCCGTATTCGAAGGGATTGGCGGGCCACAGATGCTGGCAGAAGGCTTTAATAGTCACGTTCCGATGGAACGCCTGTCGGTGATGGGGCTGGTGGAGGTTCTGGGACGAATATTTGAACTGATTGGCATTCGGCGCCGGTTGCGTGATTATTTCCTCGAAAATCCGCCTGAGGTGTTTATTGGTATCGATGCTCCTGACTTTACGCTGGGTTTGGAAGGCGCGCTGCATGCACAGGGGATTCCCACTGTCCATTATGTCAGTCCGTCAGTCTGGGCATGGCGCCAGAAACGCATCTTCAAAATTGCCCGTTCGGTGGATTTGATGCTCACGCTGTTCCCGTTTGAAGCGCGGTTTTATGAAGAGCATAAAGTGCCGGTAAGATTTGTCGGGCATCCTCTGGCAGACCTGATTCCGATGCAGCCTTCGAAACAGGAGGCTCGACACGCACTGGGTGTTGGTCAAGCGGCAACGGGGAACAATGAGTGTTTGTACGTGGGGTTGCTTCCCGGTAGTCGCGGGGGTGAGATTCACTATTTGGGGGAAGTTTTTATCGAGGCTGCGCGCAGGATCTATGCTCAACAACCCAATGTGCAGTTTTTGCTCCCCTATGTTAACGAAGCCCGAAAATCGCAAATTAGCGAAATTATTAGTCGCCTGGGGCAAGGTTTACCGATTCATCTGGTAGATGGGCGGTCCCGTGAGGTGATGGCCGCGAGCGATGTTATCTTGCTAGCATCAGGTACCGCTACGCTCGAAGCCATGTTAATGAAGCGCCCGATGGTTGTGGCTTATCGCATGGCGGCCTTAACGTATTTTTTGATGAAGCGTCTGATTAGAGTTCCTTATGTTGCGTTGCCCAATCTGTTGGCAGGGAAAGCGCTGGTTCCAGAGCTGATTCAGGCACAGGCGTCGCCGGTTAATCTGGCCAATGCGGTGCTGGAGCGTCTGACGAACGAGTCCCGACAACAGGCCATTAGTGCGCAGTTCAGTGAAATTCACAAACAATTGAGGCGCGGGGCCAGTGAGCAGGCGGCAGATGCAGTGGCGAATTTGATTGAGATGCGAATGACTGAGACGAAATCTGTGGTGCATAGCTGATGTTTGAACCCTTTGTCAGTCGTTATCAGGGGCACCTGGTTGCCGGTGTCGACGAAGTGGGGCGTGGTCCTTTAGCGGGAGCGGTGGTGACGGCTGCAGTCATACTTGACCCTGCGAATCCTATTAAAGGCTTGACCGACTCCAAAAAGTTGACAGACAAAAAGCGTGAAGCGCTGTTCCCGGAAATATGTGAAAAAGCACTCGCGTGGTCACTGGGGCGTGCGGAAGTCGAAGAAATAGACCGGCTGAATATATTTCAGGCAACGATGCTGGCAATGCAGCGTGCTATTTCGGGTTTGAAGATTGCTCCAGAGCATGTCCTGATTGATGGTAATCATTGCCCAACGTTGGATGTCAGTTCAGAAGCCGTGGTAAAAGGCGATTTAAGAGTGGACTGTATTAGTGCCGCATCTATTTTGGCGAAGGTTGTCCGCGATAGGGAGATGGTTTTGCTGGATCAACAGTATCCCGGTTATGGTTTGGCGGGTCACAAGGGATATCCCACCCGACAGCATGTAGAGGCCTTGAACCTGTTGGGGGTGACGCCCATTCACCGCCGTTCTTTTGCGCCGGTTAGAAATGCACTGGATATAAAGCCAATAAATTTATCATTATTCTGAATAGCCTGTTTATACCGGGTGAAAAGCGGGTTGGAGTGAGATCTATGGAAAGTAATCAAGATACGCAGGCGTTTTTGAAGTCAGAAATCGAGCGAAGTCAGCCGCGCAATATACTTCAAATGGGGTTAGGTGGGGTTGACGAGACGTTGATGATTGCTGACTTGCTGGAGCAAGTTTCAGGCGCAGCGTTAACCTTGATCGAATCGCCTGCCGGTAAAGCATTGAAACAGGATAAAGATGCCCGTACCAAACTGAATGCGCTCTGTGAGCGGGCATCTGTGGAGCGTATCGGTGCGCCCTTTGATGAAGTGTTACCTGACTTTTACTTTCAGCATCACTGTTGGGATATGGTCATTGTTAACCCGTTGGAGCGCTTTGATCAGGCACTGGTAGCTTTATATTATCTCGACAAAATGCTGCTGTCTCAGGGGAGCTTGCTGTTGTGGGGGACTGATACCCCGGTCATGGCGAAGGTTTGCCATCATTTACAAAGCGAAAGTGGTTATATCCTCATAGAGCAGTCGGATAAGGCTAATCGAGCTCGTCCTTTAAAGACCAAACTTTTAAAGCAGGTATTGGATCGTGCACCTGCCTGGATTCGGCGATTGGCCCATTCCACTTTGAATCCTCAATTGCTGGGTGAAGAAAAGCCGGGTGGAGAAATTGTTTATGGCGAGGCCGTGTTACTCAGAAAGCCGTTACCTGAAAATGAATCGGATATGGATTTTGATACCTTGTTGGCGGTGCTTTCCAAGGAATGATAATTTGTAAGGCTGTGGGATGAATTGTCCCTGGCGATTAGAATAATAGAAAAGCTCCCGATTCCGGGAGTTTCTTTTTTGTACATAAATTTACCGGGCTGATGAGCAGATTTCAGGCAAGGAGCACTCGCCGATGAAGGTCATTGATCATGCGCCACAATGGTGGTTTTTATTTGCCGATAATGACGATTTAATTCTGGATGTGAACTGTAATCATAGCTTTATTGGCTACACATTCACCATTTGTCTCGATGATGCGGAGCGTAAAATGTACAGGGCGCAGGGGCGAGACTATATCGATACGTTAGCTCGGGCTATTCATGACTCGGTGCCGATTCTGGAAAAAAGCAATTCTATCTATAAAGGCCGGCATATCGGCAATGAGTTTCAGGATGAGGCGCTTGTGGCGATACAGGAATGGCGTGCATTAAATACTTGATGCCGACGAGTGATGAAAGCTGCAAAAGAAAGGAATAACACGGGAAACTAAAAATCCGGGGTCATTACTGACGCCGGATTTTTAGTTATCCATGCCAGGATACGCTCATCTAAGGTAAGACAGGGAATAATGGTGCTGCCTGTCTACGGCTATCCACAAGCGTATTGAGGGCTTATTTTTCGAGAAGCTTAAACTTGTCTGCGACGCCATCCCACTCTGCGGCATCGGGTAGGGCATCTTTCTTTTCGCTGATATTAGGCCATTTACGGCAAAGTTCAGCATTAATCTCTACAAATTTTACCTGATCTGCAGGAAGCTCATCTTCCGAGAAGATCGCATTGGCAGGGCATTCCGGCTCGCAGAGGGCACAGTCGATACACTCGTCGGGGTCGATAACGAGAAAGTTAGGGCCTTCATAGAAACAATCGACCGGGCATACTTCCACACAATCGGTATATTTGCATTTAATACAGTTTTCGGTAACAACAAAAGCCATCCTGTTCTCCTTCGCTCTCTCATTATGCGTAATTAGCTAACACGTTGATAACTTTAAAGGCTACCTGGAAATCCATACGCCTTTGATTATAAACCTTATCTGACGGGTCAGGTATTTTAGAGGCTGACTCCGGGGGCTGCAAGCCTCGTGTCAGCCGGGCCCACGGGGTTAGGTTCGGCATTTGTCCTTTAGTTGGTAAAGTAAATCAAGTGCCTGTTTGGGGGTCAGGTCATCGAGCGACTGCTCAAGCAGGGTTTTTTCAACTTCGCTTGGCTCAAGCGCCGCAAACATATCGCCTTGCCAGACAGTTTCTGTCGCCCGTCGACTGGTTGATTTGGCGCCTTTGACTTCTGTGTTGACGCCTGCTTTCAACGGAGGGGATGCGGCGTCCTGGGCTTCCAGTCGCTGCAATTGGTGCTTCGCTTGCTGTATGACATCGACTGGTACACCGGCGAGTTTGGCCACCTGCAGTCCATAACTCTGATTGGCCGGACCTTCATGGACGTTGTGCAGAAAGACGATGCTGTCTTCGTGTTCAGTCGCGCTGAGGTGCACATTAACCACATTGTCCAATTGGTCGGCCAACTGGGTCAGTTCAAAATAATGGGTCGCGAATAAGGTGTAGGGGCGCGTTTTCAGTGCGAGATGATCAACGCAGGCCCAAGCCAGCGACAAACCGTCGAACGTGCTGGTACCTCGTCCGACCTCGTCCATTAAAACGAGACTTTGTTCGGTCGCATTGTGAAGAATGTTGGCGGTTTCTGTCATTTCAACCATAAAGGTTGAGCGGCCGCCGGCGATGTCGTCCGACGAACCCATGCGGGTAAAAATACGATCCACTGGCCCCAGCGATGCACGCGAGGCGGGGACAAAGGAGCCGGTACCCGATAGCAGGACGATCAGTGCGACTTGGCGCATATAAGTAGATTTACCGCCCATGTTTGGTCCGGTGATCAACAGCATCCGGCGTTTTTCATCCAGATGAAGATCATTGGGCACAAATGGGGTATCCAGCAACTGCTCTATGACCGGATGCCGGCCTTCTTCAATTTCGATGCCGGTGCGGTCCATGAATAAGGGCTTGACCATTCTCAGGCTTTGGGCGCGCTCTGCAAAATTGGCCAGTACATCCAGTTCCGCAAGCGCTCTTGCACTCTCCTGCAGCGGTTCGAGGTACGAGGCGACTTGCTCCAGCAACGCCTCGTAAAGAAGTTTTTCGCGGCTTAGTGCCCGGCTGCGGGCGCTGAGCGCCTTATCTTCAAAGGCCTTGAGTTCAGGCGTGATAAAGCGTTCTGCGTTTTTGAGTGTCTGACGGCGCACATACTCTACCGGGACTTCTTCAGACTGTGAACGGCCAATCTCGATATAGTATCCGTGAATGCGGTTATACCCGACCTTAAGTGTATTGATGCCCGTTTTCTGGCGCTCTCGTGCCTCCAGCTCAACCAGATAGTCGCCGGCATTTTCGCTTAAGGCCAAGAGTTCATCGAGTTCGGCGTCATAGCCCTCTCGAATGACGCCGCCATCGCGAATGACAACGGGTGGATTTTCAATTACCGCGCGCTCAAGTAAATCTGCGAGCACCGGAAATTCGCTGATTCTGACTCCCAGGTCGGCGATTGACGGCGCGCTGATCTGAGTCAACGTGCTCTGCAGCGAAGGCAGCAGGATGAAGGCGTCACGGAGACGTGCGAGATCTCTCGGGCGGGCCGAGCGTAATGCTACCCGGGAAAGTATGCGTTCGATATCGCCGATTTGCTTGAGCTGTTCATGCACGGGTTCAAAGTAGTAATTGTCCAGCAGTGCCGTGACGGCATCCTGACGCTGCTCAATGACTTGCCGATCACGCAGCGGGCGGTTTAACCAGCGTCTGAGCAGGCGAGCCCCCATGGAGGTGGCCGTGCGATCCATGACCCATGCCAGTGTATGCTGAACGCCTCCCATCAGGTTGGTATCAATTTCCAGATTTCGTCGACTGGCGGCATCCAGAATAATGCCGTCTTCACGGCGTTCCCGGCTGATCTTGCGAATATGGGGCAGCGAATTACGTTGCGTATCTCTGGCATATTGCAGTAGTGCACCGGCGGCCTGTATGGCGACCGACAAATCATCGCATCCGAAACCACTCAGATCACGTGTTTGCAGCTGCTGGGTTAACAACCGCAGGGCCGTTTCCTGTTCGAAATGCCAGGGGGGCATGCGTTGCATTCCGGGGCGTTTCGTAAACAGTCCGTCGTAGGCGAAATCTTCGCCAATTAAGAGTTCCGCTGGTTTCAGTCTTTGCAATTCGGCTTGCAGGGCATCCAGTCCGGAAACTTCCTGAACGCTGAAACGGCCACAACTCAGATCCAGTATGGCAATGCCGAAGAGCTCTTTATGTGAATGTACGGCGACCAGTAAATTGTCCTGGCGCTCATCGAGAAAGGCGTCGTCGGTTAGCGTGCCGGGTGTCACCACGCGCACCACGGCTCGTTCTACCGGCCCTTTACTGGTTGCGGGATCGCCTATTTGCTCACAAATAGCAATGGACTGTCCGGCGCGGACCAAACGGCCGATATAGTTTTCGGCGGCATGATAGGGAATTCCGGCCATGGGAATCGGTTGCCCCGCGGATTGACCTCGTGCCGTCAGCGTAATATCGAGCAGTTGCGCCGCCTTGCGCGCGTCATCGTAAAAGAGTTCGTAGAAATCTCCCATACGATAAAACACCAGCTGATGCGGGTGTTCAGTTTTGATTTTCAGGTACTGCTGCATCATTGGAGTATGACTGGAGGTGCTGTCTTTAACTGAGGTACTCATGCTGGCGAAGTTCTCTGACTGGTTTTTATGCGTAACCCGCATCGGTAATCGAAGCGCATTGTCTGCCAATTCGTTGCATAGCCAGGTGTTGGCGTGGTGATAAAAATAAAGCGCTGAATTCTACGGCAACCGGGGAAGGATAAAAAGTCGATTGGTCCGTTACCTTGCAACGAGTAGTTCTGACAAAACTTAAAGAGATTGTATAAAAAGTTTGCATTTCGTACTGGCTAGGGCGAACGCTTTGTGGAATAATGCTGATCAAATATACAGTAGTTTGTTTGGGAAGTGTTCCCACGAACAATTTACGCTGCGCTGGTTATTGCGTTTTTTAGTACTTATAGAATTTGTATTGATTGCATTTTGTATTGATAACTTTTGTATTGATAACTTTTGTATTGATAACTTTTGTATTGATAACTTTTGTATTGATAACTTTTGTATTGATAACTTTTGTATTGATAAATAGAGCCGAGGTCGAACGATGGATGACAACAAAAAGAAGGCGTTGAATGCTGCGCTGGGTCAGATTGAACGTCAGTTTGGTAAAGGGGCGGTAATGATGATGGGGGATCATCCCCGCGAAGCCATCCCTTCTGTGTCTACCGGTTCTCTTGGTTTGGATGTCGCATTGGGCATTGGTGGATTGCCTTATGGCCGGATTGTAGAGATTTACGGCCCGGAAAGTTCGGGTAAAACTACACTGACGTTACAGGTAGTGGCAGAGGCGCAGAAGCAGGGTAAAACCTGCGCATTTATCGACGCCGAACATGCACTGGATCCTATTTACGCTGAAAAGCTGGGTGTGAATGTGGATGAGTTGCTGGTATCGCAACCAGATACTGGTGAACAGGCACTTGAAATTGCCGATATGCTGGTGCGTTCGGGCGCGGTAGATGTGATTATTGTCGATTCTGTGGCAGCACTGACACCGAAGGCAGAGATTGAAGGTGAAATGGGCGATGCTCACGTAGGTTTACAGGCTCGTTTGATGTCCCAGGCGCTGCGTAAAATCACCGGAAGTATAAAAAACGCGAACTGCCTGTGTATCTTTATCAACCAGATCCGAATGAAAATCGGCGTGATGTTCGGAAACCCTGAAACTACCACGGGCGGAAATGCGTTGAAGTTTTACGCATCGGTTCGTTTGGATATTCGTCGTACGGGCGCGGTTAAACTGGGTGATGAAGTCATCGGTAACGAAACCCGTGTCAAAGTGGTGAAAAACAAGGTCGCTCCTCCTTTCAGGCAAGCTGATTTCCAGATTATGTATGGCTCGGGTATTTATCGCTTGGGTGAGGTGATTGATATTGGTGTTCAGCAAGGTTTTGTTGACAAAGCGGGCGCCTGGTACAGCTACAATGGCAACAAGATTGGTCAGGGTAAAGCGAATTCGGCGAAATTTCTTGAAGAAAACCCGGAAATAGCGTTCGAGATTGAAACCAAGATTCGTGAAAAGCTGATGCCTAAAAACGGGGCTCCGAAAAAGGTGATGGAAGACACCAGTATTGAAATGGATCTATAACCCGACATTGGCCGGGTAGAAAAAAGCTACTTCGTTTAGGCGAAGTAGCTTTTTTAGTTTAAGCGCCCATGAAAGTGGTTCAGCATGCGAGCTGCGCTCATTAAGCCAACGGGAATATCAGAGTCGGGGTTCCATGGAAAACCAGCCATGAACACGATCATCCAGACGTTGCCAGAAACTGGTCCCCGGATCGACGATATGCGTAATCATTCCAAAGTCGGCGGTTTCGAGCCACTGCACATCCTCTGCCGGTGAAAGCGTAAGCTGGTAGGTTTGTTCAGTCAGCGTTTCCTTTATCCGCTCCTCCACCCGAAGTGCTAACTCAGGTTGATCAACAAATAATCCGACTTCACCCGTAATGTCCGTGCTTTGGGTGGGCATATTTAACGACCCGATCAGGAGATAGCGCTCGCCTACGATATAAGTATGAGTATGGCGAGGTGTGAAAGCGGGTTGCGCTTGTGTTGTGGCAGAGTGTTTAAGCACAGGTTTGCGTTCATAGAGCTTAATGCCAGCCTTAAGCAGGGTCTTACGATATTTCTGATAGTTGGTATGTATCCTTTCGATCAAACGGTTTTCTGTGCTCCGTGTGATCACTTGAACAGGGTGCTGCGCTGCCGCTTGGGTTAGCAAGACCGTCCCTTGCATCCCTGGGGCAAAATCCGGGGACAGAAAAGTCCAGGCACTGGTCTCATCCAGAAGTGCTTCGTGAAATCTGGACGCCAGTGTGTCTGAAGGGGGCGTTGTGCTGGCGGGTGAATCAATCAGCAATTTCACCTCTCCCCATGCCCAATAGTCGGCAACGTTCAGAGGGAGTGTTTCCTGTGCGCGGCTTTGTAACTTCTGTGCGACCGTTTTCAGTTGTGTTGCGTTGTTCTGTTGCGTTGCAGTACTCAGTGGTGTTTCCGTACTTTGGGATCGTTCGTTTGATGACGGGGTTGAGGCGGCGGCTACGCTTTCACGATTAGCTTCATGTGAATCGTGAGTTAATAAGTGGTCGACCGGGTAAGCCAGGTTGCTATTCCAGTAATCATCAAATGTTTGGCCTATGTCATTGATGACCGGCCCAATGACGAGTGCGTCCAGATCATTCCATGATACTGCTGAAACGCCATCAAAATAGTCATTGCCTATATTTCGTTCTCCCACGATCGCGATTTGTTGGTCCACGTTAAAGGTTTTGGGGAGCGTGCGAGTGTTTTGCAGGGGATGCTCGCGATGTAATGAATGGTTGTAAAAAGTGTTGGCATCAAAGGGATTAAAAATTCTTATCTCAATATTCCGATGGGAATGCAGGCCCGCAAGCCATGTTTTAGTTCCGGATTGATCAAGATCGTCCAGAAGTAATCGAATTCTAACCCCCTTGTCTGCCGCTTGTTGCAGATACGCTGCCATCAGCTGTCCGGTTTCATCGGATCGGAATAACTCGCAATGTAGATCAATACTGGATTCTGACCGTTGGATTAAATCAGTCCGGGCTTTAAGGGCATCGATCCCCTCAATGAGCAAATGAGTACCTGAAATTCCCGGGTGTTGTTGAATCAGTGTATGGATTGTTTGTCCAATATCTGTCTGATTCGTGGAGACTATGCGTGAGGTTGATGGCGCTACCTGGGTCACATCAGTCTGTTCTGGAAGAAAAGTACAGGCGTTTAAACTGAATAAACTCAAACCGATTAGGTGGCGTGTAAAACGTTGAAACAACAGCATGAAACTTCAGCCCTCCCTGAAATAGACGTGATTCAGTGTGTGGTAGTCCGTTTATGGCAAATCGAAACGATCAGTTGGCAGGCGGCCCCGGGACTTAATTGGCGATTAGATTATCGCACAAGCGGTTGAGCGTCTAAACTTTGAATTGTATTTGAGGATGGGTCACTATGAATAACAAAAAATCATTGGAGCTGCCGTTAACTGGTGTGGTACTGACGGGCGGTGGTGCCCGTGCCGCTTATCAGGTTGGCGTTTTGAAAGCGATTTCAGAGATGTTTCCTGACTGGCACCACCCGTTTCCGGTGATTGTCGGGACGTCAGCAGGGGCGCTCAATGCGGTGGGGCTGGCGAGTGGTAACGAGCTGTTCCGACACAATGTCGCTCGCCTTGAGCGAATTTGGGCAAACCTTAAAATCAGTGATATCTACAAGTCTGATGTGCTGGGCATGACTTGGGGATTGTCGCAGTTTTTGCAGGGCGTGCTGCGTGGACATAGCCCTGAAAAGGCAATGTCTTTACTCGACAACTCGCCCTTGCGTACCCTGTTAAAAAAGGAAATTCAGTTCGAGAATATTAAAAAAGCACTGCAAAGTGGCACCTTGCATGGCTTGGGTATTAATGCCTGTGGGTATTCATGTGGTCAGAATATCTGCTTCTATCAAGGGCAACCCGAGATCCAAAACTGGAACCAAGGGCAAAGGTTGGGGGTGGCTACAGACATCACGCTGGATCATTTGATGGCGTCTTCTGCCATACCCACGCTCTTTCCTCCGGTACGAATCAATCGCGAATACTTTGGTGATGGGGTGATTCGTCAGATGGCTCATATCAGCCCGGCCTTACATTTGGGGGCGCAGAAGATTCTGGTGGTAGGAGTGAGCGCGACCCGAACCTGTGCACCAGCACGGATTCGGGCTCAAAATACGCCCACACTGGCACAAGTCATGGAGCATGTATTGAATGGTGCGTTTCTGGATACGCTCGACTTTGATATTGACCGACTCGAGTTGGTCAACACGCTGCTGGAATTGATACCGCCGGAAAAGCTGAAAGAAAAGGGATTAAACCTTAAGCCTGTGGATGTGGTCGAAATATCTCCCAGCCGGCCGGTGGAGGAGATTGCGAGTCGTCACACAGATAAATTACCTACGTTGTTAAAGCGGATGATGGGAAAAAATCTGGATACCGGTGAAGGGGGAGCCAGTCTGGCCAGTTACATATTGTTTGACGCCGGTTTTGCAAAAGAACTCATTGCGCTGGGTTACGCGGATGCCCAGGCGGAATCATCCCGGCTTGAAGCTTTTTTTCGACCCACGGAAGATGAACTACAGAAAACGGGGTCCTGATAGGGCGCAATGGATCATAAATATTAGGGCTTGTTAATTAACACGCCCACTGACAGCGATTGGCCTGTAGACGGCCTGCTCTCTGGGCACATTGGGGTGGCGTGACTCTGCTATCGGGGCGAGGGCGCCCCTTGCTTCAGCGTAATCGCGTCAGCCGATATTGATAAATAGCATCAAGGCCCTTAATAAAAAATTCAAGAAAATAAATATTTGATGTCTTTTGCACAGGCCATCGTACAGGCTGCGATCTTTCTGCTCACATGTGTTTTCTTTTATATCTCAACTAATTGGCAGCGTCATACTTTCGTCGTATTTAACACAAGATGTCAAACGGGCGTCACGTACTGTCAAGAATCCTACATATTTCACCTTTATAGTCGCTGTCAGATGACAAATTCATAAAAACGACACGGGTGTGAACCAGGAGAAACAAGACATGCTGCAACAACCAAGCTATACGCGACAGGAACTTGATGCCATGTTCAACGTCGTTAATCCGCCATTGATGCAATTGCCTCAGGGAAATATGCGGATGATTGACCGGGTTACAGAAGTCTCTGCACAAGGGGGACGCTATGGTAAAGGGTACTTGAAGGCAGAGTTTGACATTGTTCCGGAGCATTGGTTTTTCGCGTGTCACTTTCCGGGAGACCCGGTTATGCCCGGTTGTCTGGGGCTGGATGCCCTATGGCAGGGGTTGGGCTTTTTTCTGGCCTGGAGTGGCTATGAAGGCAAAGGTCGGGCTTTGGGGGTGGGGACGGTTAAATTCTTCGGTGAGGTACTTCCGAGCGCCTGTCAGGTGGAGTATCGATTGCACATCAAAAGAGTCTTAACCCGTGAAATTGCGTTAGGTATTGCTGATGGTGAAGTGTGGGTCGATGGTCAGCAGATTTATACCGCCGAAAGCCTGCGCACCGGGTTAATTCCAGCGGTACCACAGAGAACCATGTAATCCGAAATAGATTATCAGGTCTGGTTATCGAAGAACTTCGATACCAGAACAAATAAGGGATTGTTGAGGAAAGTGCATATGAAACGCGCCGTTATAACAGGAATAGGTATTCTCTCCAGTCTGGGTGAGAATGCTGCTGAAGTTTCAGACGCTTTGCGAACCGGAAAAAGTGGCATAGCGCGGGATGAGTCCTTTTTAAAAGAAGGGTTACGCTCTCAGGTTTCAGGGCAGATCAAACTGGATCCGTCCGCACTCATTGATCGTAAATTGTACCGTTTCATGACCAAGTCGAGTGGCTACGGTTATCTCGCCATGCAACAGGCAATTGCCGATGCCGGTTTGAGCGAAGAAGATCTCAAGGATGATATGACCGGATTGGTGATGGGAACCGGTGGAACTTCTACCGAAGACGTGATCGAATCTGTCGAGTTTTTCCGCGCCGGAGGGGTGCGAAAAGTTGGTCCTTATCGTGTTACTCGTGGTATGAGTAGTGCGCTTTCATCGGTACTGACAACCTCATTTGGTTTGCGCGGCGTTAACTATTCCGTTACCTCTGCCTGTGCAACGAGCGCGCATTGTATCGGAACGGCGGTAGAGCAGATTCAATTAGGCAAGCAAAATGTCGTGTTTGCAGGCGGTGCTGAATTTGCTCACTGGACGCTCGCTTTACAATTTGACGCCATGGGAGCCTTGTCTCGTAAATTTAACGACGATCCGGGGCGCGCGTCTCGTCCGTATGATATTGAGCGGGACGGCTTTGTCATTTCCAGCGGTGCCGGGGTGGTGGTCGTTGAGGAAATGGAGCATGCACTGGCACGTGGGGCGAAAATCTACGCCGAGGTGCTCGGTTACGCGGCGACATCGGATGGGAAGGATATGGTGCAGCCTTCGGGTGAAGGTGCCGCACGCTGTATGAAACTGGCGCTAAAACAAGCCGAGGGACGTAAGGTCCAGTATGTGAACGCTCACGGAACCAGTACACCGCTGGGCGATCTGGTCGAATTGCGGGCGATGCGTTCTGTGTTTGGCGAAGAGATGCCGATGATAAGCTCTACCAAATCGCAGTCTGGGCATTCACTCGGTGCAGCCGGCGTTCATGAAGCCATCTATAGTTTGCTAATGTTGCAGGGGGACTTTGTCAGTGGCAGCTCCAATCTGGATCAGATTGAGCCGGAGGCACATGACATGCCCATCGTGAGGCAGCCTATGGCACGCAAACTGGATACCGTGATGAGTAACAGTTTCGGTTTTGGCGGCACAAATGCTTGTCTGGTATTTGGACGTCATCAGCCTGAGTCGGTGCATCACTAGGAGTCATCGGTTTGACGTGAACGTCTGTTCGGCGTGAGCGGTGTGTCGCAAATGAGCGCGAAATCCGCTTTGCGCCATGATTTTCCCCAAAGATTCGAATGTTGAAATCTTGTACTGAGGTAGGCATGAATATCCAGCCCCGTATTAAAGGCGTTATATGCACTAATGCCCATCCTGAAGGGTGTGCGGCATCGGTGAATGAGCAAATAGAGTTCGTTTCGCGCACACCGTTTAATGGCCCTAAAACCGCGTTGGTTGTCGGGGCATCTTCCGGATACGGTTTGGCCTCCCGCATTATGCTGGCTTTTGCTGGAGGGGCAGATACGCTGGGCGTTTATCTGGATCGCGCCCCGACGGCCGACGACGCCGGACACCCTTTAAAACAGGGGACGGCGGGCTGGTATCACAATCGCGCATTTGAACAGGCGGCGGCTGCACAAGGTTTGGGGCATGAAAGTATCAATGGGGATGCTTTTTCAGCGCAGGTAAAGCAACAGGTTATTGATCTGCTTCGGGCGCAGGGTAAAGTTCTGGATCTTCTGGTTTACAGTGTCGCTGCGCCACGCCGCATGGATGAGCAAACCGGTGAAAGCTGGCGTTCGGTGCTTAAACCTGTAGGCTCAGCCTTCCAGGGGAAAACACTCGATCCGGAAAAAGGCTTGCTTAAACCCGTGAGTCTGGAGCCAGCAAGCGAAGATGAAATTGCCCATACCGTCAAAGTGATGGGAGGTGAAGACTGGCAACAGTGGGTACTCCGGCTGCAGCAGGAAGGTCTGCTGGCACCGGGCTTCAAAACGCTGGCCTATACCTATATTGGCGATAAATTAACCTGGCCAATCTATGGTGATGCTACGATCGGCTGTGCGAAGAAACACCTGGATCAAACCGCACAGCAACTGAACAAAGCGCTCACAGACATTGATGGTGAAGCGCATATCGGGGTATTAAAAGCCTTGGTAACGCAGGCCAGTGCAGCGATCCCGGTCATGCCGCTCTATATTTCGTTGTTGTATCGAGTGATGAAAGAGCAAGGGGTGCATGAAACCTGTATCGAACAAATCCAGCGTTTATTTCTGACCGGTCTGTACGGAACAGGGGCTCAGAAAGACGAGCTGGGACGCTTCAGGCTGGACGAGAAGGAGTTGGCTTCAGGTATTCAGCAAGAAGTAACTCGCCGCTGGGCCAGGCTGACGGACGAAAATCTACCGGAGTTAGCGGATTTTAAAGGTTTTCGGAGTGATTTTCTGAAGCTGTTTGGTTTTCGCGATCAGGTGAGTGGTAACAACGAGGTGAGCGCTAACAACGAGGTTTCCGGGAGCAATCTATGAAACAGACGAGTGTGGGAAGAAAGAGCGATAAGGACAGCAGCTATTCTGCCACGCTTTTGTCGCATTGGATTGAAAATCACTTTTCTCAATCCCGACAGGCACAAGCAAACAAGGTGCCGAACGCATTATCGGTATGGTTGAGCGAACAGTTTCCCAGCATGCCGTCCTCAGTATTGGATGAGGCTCAGTTAAGCGCACTTGTTAGCAATATCCAATCCATGAGTGTCGATGAATACAGTGCTCAGGTGCTACAACCCGTAGAATCTGCTGATCGACAGCCCTTGATTGGGTTGCTTCGTCAAGTGAGTGAGCGGTTTCACCTCCATAGTGAAGAAGGGCCGCTCTTGATGGCGGAGGCCGAGTGGTTGTGGAATGGCTCGCGCATATCAGTGGCCATTCTGGCGCAAAACAGGCAGCATGCAAATGGCGTGTGGCGACCTGAGCACCACGCATCCGCCTTACGTTGGCTGAAAAAGGTCGAAGCTCGCAACCTGCCTCTGGTCACTTTTATTGATACACCGGGAGCGGCGGCAGATGCCGGGGCCAATCTGGAGCATCAGGCGCACAGTATTTCGGCATTGATTGCCGCGATGGCTGCGTTAACCGTGCCCACTGTGGGCATTGTTTACGGCGTCGGCTATTCGGGAGGTGCGATCCCTCTGGCGACGACGAATGTGTTGCTGAGTGTGCGAGACGGTTTATTTAATACGATTCAGCCCAAAGGATTAGCCTCTATTGCTCGTCGACAACATCTGAGCTGGCAGGCGTGCGCGCAGCAGGTCGGTATCTCGGCGGCCGAGTTAACCGGGCAGGGAGTGCTGGATGGCGTCATCGATTTCTCGGTACAGGCTAAAAAGCAACGTGCAGAATCCATTGTAGAGGCGGCTTGCGGCGCGATTGCCTGGGTTAAGGCGCGTAGCCTTGCGCTATTGCAACAATGTGAACCGCTTGTTCCCGTCTATCTAAACCATAGCCTGTCTGGAGATGGGCGTGTGGGAGGCGAGGCTTCCATCCGTGGTTGGGCGATTCATCTTGATCGTTCGTTAACTTTGCGGTCACGACTGCGTTTTAGCGATCGTGCCAGTCAGCTGAACCCCGTGCTCCTTGAGTCTGAAAAGCCGTCCAGACCGGTGCCTGACAATGCGCAGCGCGATACGCGTTTTAACCGCTGGCTAAATCGGGCTGACAAGCTGGTGTATGAAGATCACCTGCATAAAGCCTGGCTACAATTTCGGGATGCTGAGCAACGGCGCGAGGAGCAACGCAACTATGTTTCAAAATGGTTGTGGGGATCTTCAGAGGAACAATATCAACGCGCATTGTCGCAACTGGTAATCACGATCGGTTGCCACCTTGTAAACAGTTGGCAACAAGACAGTGTCGGGTTTTGGTCGCTGTTTGAAGACTATCTCAAGCACACGCCTGATCTGACAATTCAGAAAGCTGACGATACCATGGCACCGCATGCGGTCGATGAGGCACCCTCTTTGGATTCGCAGGCTGAGCAAAGCAACGCATTAGACGAGGTATTGTCGCCGGAAACGCTGCAGCAACTGGTGCGCGTCCCTGCTATCAAGGCGCGTTTGTTAAAACAGTGTGCTCAATGGATCCGCTTCGACCAGCTTTATGAACGCATTATCGAGGGGTTAACCAGCATTGTCACTGAACTAAGCGAAAAGAATCGCATCAGTGGAGTGCTGCTTGAGCGCTTGTTACAGGACAGCGACCTGTCGAGCCGCAAAGTACGTCAGGCGTTTGAACTCTGGCTGGAGGAGGCGCGTAACAGCGGGCAGTGGGAAGATGCATTGCGCAAAATGGAACAATGGAAGCGTGTACAGCATCCCCGGCAGTCAGCGGTGGTCTTTGTCGTCGCGAGCTATTTTTTCGA
Source organism: Hahellaceae bacterium (assembly GCA_024234505.1). Lineage (GTDB taxonomy): Bacteria > Pseudomonadota > Gammaproteobacteria > Pseudomonadales > Oleiphilaceae > JACKOD01. The sequence continues at coordinate 67,905 of JACKOD010000001.1, forward strand.
CGAGTTGTTACCGGACTATTTCCAGTGCCAGCAAAATGCCAATCGCTTTAGTGGCCGATTTACCCCGGTGTCGATCGGGCGTCGTAAGGATTTCTGGAACAGTCTTCGCCAGGCTTCCATTGACTTGCGAATTCAGGCCGTTTTGAATGAATTTAAACCCGCAAACCGGTTTTCGCCCCAACAGCTGATTCAGACCCTGTTTTCGAGTTTTTATGAGCTGGATCCTGAAATCACAACGGCAGATCCGTGTCGGTTTCCGGGTTTCGCTGAGTCGGTGGCGGGTCAGGTTCGCCGTCAGGATGCCTCGTCAGGTTTGTTGACCGGCATTGCACGTTTTGGCGAGCCGGGGAATTCTTACACCCTGGGGTTGTTTGTCTCTAATCATGAGTTTCAGGCCGGCGCTTTTGATATGGCCAGTGCCGAACGACTTTGCCGATTGCTGGATTATGCTGCGAAGTCCCGATATCCGGTCATGGGGTTGATTTGCTCGGGCGGTATGCAAACCAAAGAAGGGGCGGCGGCGTTGTTTTCAATGGCGGTAGTGAACGATGCGATTAATCGTTTTACGTCGATTGTAGGCTTGCCGGTACTTATTGTGGGGTATGGTGATTGCACCGGCGGGGCACAAGCCAGTCTGGTGACGCATCCCGGGGTAGAAACCTGGTATTTGTCAGGAACCAATATGCCTTTTGCCGGACGAATTGTCGTGCCGGACTATCTGCCTGTCTCTGCCACGCTGGCGAATTACCTATGTGATCGCCATGGCAGTATGAAGGGGTTGCTAAAACATCCTTTAGCGCCAGGGCTCGATACCGCTTTGCAGGCCATTGATCCACGTATCAGTTTGCCCGGACGCAGCTTGCACGAGTTGGTGGAGCATTGGGTGCAGCAAGGCGAATCGCTCAAGGATGTGAGTGCGTTGCCAGTGGAGCAATTGCCTTCATTAGCCTATGGCCACATTTCCTCGGTATTAATTCATGCCAGAGGTTGTACAGCCGTCAAGCTGGTCGATGAGGCGCATGCGATGGGGTTACGTGTCGTGTTGGTGCAATCCGATCCGGATATGCATTCGATTGCCGCAGACTTACTTAATGAGCAGGACAGTCTGGTTTGTCTGGGTGGTTTTACACCCGACGAAAGCTATCTTAATGCCCATAGCGTGATACATATCGCCGAGCTGGAGCGAGCCGATGCGTTGCATCCGGGCATCGGGTTTCTATCCGAAAGCTATGAGTTTGCATCGCTATGTTTACAGCATGGCCTGATCTTTGTGGGGCCATCACCCGCCGCGATGCAGGCGATGGGAGACAAGTCTCAGGCAATTCGAACTGCCATGGCGGCGGGAGTTCCTGTCGTGCCCGGCAGCACAACACTGAGTGGTGGGGATCAGCCCGGTAAGGGGCTGGTTAACAATGAGCAGGAGGCGTTCGCAGCGGCAGATAAAATCGGTTACCCGGTAATACTCAAGGCGGCTTATGGTGGTGGCGGTAAAGGGATCAGTGTGGTTTACGCTGCACACGAACTCGCTGAAAAATTATCGATGATTAAAGCTCAGGCGCGTTCTGCTTTTGGCAAAGACGCCGTGTATCTGGAGCATTTTGTCGAACGTTTCCGGCATATTGAAGTTCAGGTGTTGCGAGATAAATTCGGATGCACACGTATCCTGGGCTTGCGGGACTGTAGTGTGCAACGCGACAAGCAAAAGATCATTGAAGAGTCGGGGTCGACCTTGCTGCCTCTGGCACAGGCCACGCTGGCGAAAGAATCGGCAGCAAGATTGGCTGAAGCCTGTGACTATACCGGTGCGGGTACGGTGGAATATATCTACGACCTGAATCAGCAGAAATTGTATTTCATGGAAATGAATACCCGATTGCAGGTAGAGCATCCCGTGACCGAAATGGTGAGTGGTGTCGATATTGTGCGTGCTCAGTTTCGCATCGCCATGGGCAAGTCCATCGACGAAATTCCGTTGCGCGAAAAAGGCTACGCCATTGAAGTACGCATCAACGCTGAACGCATTCATTTGTCTCAGGGAGGCTTGGCGGTTGAGCCTTCCCCAGGCAAAGTCACTCGCTGCCATTATCCACAAATGTCTGATTGTCGTGCTATCTGGGCGATTGGCGAGGATAAGACGGTGCCAACCTATTACGACAATCTGATTGCCCAGATCATTGCCTGGGGGAATAACCGTGAAGAAGCCATCGACCGGTTAAGCGCGTATCTGGATGAAATTGTCATTGAAGGTATTGCGACAAATTTGCCGTTATTGCGCATTATTCTCGACGACGAAGTCTTTAGAGGCGGGGATTTTGATACCCATTATTTACCGTCACTGGCAGCGCGAAAATCTGGTGAACTGGCGCAGGCTCTGCGGGTTCCGGAACTTAAAACGGCGACCGACTTGATGTCGCAGGTGCATGTGGCGGGAACGCAAGAGCTTAAGGTGCTGGCGCCTTCCACGAGTATTTTGTATCGCTCTCCGTCACCCGATCAGCCAGCATTTGTGCGTGAGGGAGATACCATTACTGCCAATCAGACACTCTGTTTGCTGGAGGTTATGAAAATGTTCCAGCCACTGAGTCTGAGCAGTTTTAACCAGGCGGGACAGGAACTCTATCCGGCCCACACAACATACCGGGTCACGCACGTCAAAGGAGATGATGGCCAACAGGTGAATCGAGGGGATTTGCTCTTTGTAATCGAACCGCAGGTCGCTTGAGATGAGCTCAATAGTAATACGTAACTATGGCGGCGTTTCAAGATGGCTAGCCATAAACAACCCAAAAACACACAACCCAAAAACTAGCAAATAGAACAGTAAAATCAGGAGAAAATTATGACAATTGAACAGCGCATCAACAAAGTAATTTGTGAACAGTTGAAAGTCGATGCCAACGAGATCAAGCCCCAGTCACGCTTTATTGAGGATTTGGGGGCCGACTCACTGGATACCGTTGAGCTGGTCATGGCATTTGAAGAAGAGTTCGGTATCGAAATTGGTGATGATCTGGCAGAGCAGATCAAGTCAGTGGCAGACGTATTGCGTTTGGTAAACGAACGCGCCGCCGCTTGATATGAGGTGGTCTGCGGTGGGGGCACCACACGCCCCCGTTGCAGTTACTCGTAGGATTTAAGCCGGTTAACATCCTTGATCAGAATGGTTTTTCCCTGGGTTTCAAGGATATTCTGCGCTTTCAGAGTACTGAAGATACGAGACAGTGTTTCTGGCTTAATCGACAGTCGTGAAGCAATCAATTGCTTTTGGATGGAAAGTTCCACACTGTTGGTTCGGTTATCCTGCTTTTCCAATTCGTTCATAAAGAAGCGAACCACTCGATAAGTGGCGTTCTTCATGGTCAGATTTTCAATTTCCTGCAAGCGATAACGCAGACGCAGCGCGAGATCGCCTAAAAGATGCATGCAGGTTTCGTTATTGCCCTGCAGTATCTCCATAAATACCCGATTATGAAATGAAAAAACCTGTGCGGGCGAAATGGCTGTCGCTGTTACCGGATATTCATCCTTTTGCATGAACATGACTGCTTCTGCAAAAGTCTGGCCCTGCGTGAGAATCTCGATGACTTTTTCATTGCCGTCGGGAGTCAACCGTGTCAATTTAATCTGGCCCCCGAGAATCAGGTAAAAATGATCGGCTTTTTCTCCCTGAAAGAACAAGTGCTGATCTGCTTCCAGCTCCAATAACCTTGCCGATTTGGCCATATTGCGCAGGTCTTCTGCGGATAATGTGGTGAACAGATAGTGCTTCTTGATGTGTTCCAGTTTGAGTTCGTCGTTCATGGGGACCTCGGCCGGCTCTCGACCGGCAACCTTTTAATCATTGGCAGAAAATTTCTACATACTCTCCGGCGCTACGCACCAGAAAACGAAGTTCGGGGGGCAAACTGGCCAGATCCAGGCTGTCGATCAGGTTTTTGGTAGCCAGACCCAGTTCCGTATCGCCTTCGATAAGCAGGCGGCGGTTAAAAAAGAGCGTGTCCGGATCTTCTTTGCGAGCGGCCAGCAAAATAAATTCATTGAGATTTCCGGAAATGCAAACGTCAGCGGGTGCATGGGCACGCATGACAATCTGCCGGGTATCATTCAGACTGAAAAACCATTGAATATTCAGATCATCAATGCGGACTTCGAGCCATTTATTGCGTAAAAAATCGCAGTCACCCATCGCCATGGCTTCTTCTAATACTTGCCGCAAGACACGAGTGAGGCCAAGCTTTTGCGCCTGAAAAGGAAGTTTTGATAGCGGAGCTGCAAATAGCTTAGGCATGTTTGCCCAAGGAATCAGTGTGCCTATCGGGGGGAGTGCAGGGAGTATTGAAAGCACGATAAACCTCGTAGTCAGGCGTCCGCCTTTCGTTAAATCACTGGACTGCCAACGAAGGAGCCGGTGTGGTTAATCGCTATCAAACGGCGGACTTGTGATAGATCAAGTCAAGTGTATCAGGGGATGGTCGCAGACCCTTCGAAAAGGCGTCTTGATGGTGATCAACTCTAATGCACTTTTGGGGTGCTAGATTGCATCACATTCGCGTGCCCATCATTTGTCTTTTCGATAAGGGGGGTAGCGCACCGCTTGATTTTAGAAGACCGGACATAAGAAGAATGCTATGGATTTAACGCAGTACGCGACCACCTTGGGGAGTTACCTGAAAGCCAAATGGGGCGTGCCGGTGCACAAGGTTTCTGTCAATGGTGCGTTTACATGCCCCAATCGTGATGGTAACAAAGGCATAGGAGGCTGTACGTTTTGCAACAATGCGTCTTTTTCGCCTTCCAGCAAGTTGATTGATCCGGTTGCCGAACAAATTGTTTTGGGCCAACAACAGATTCGCAAGCGTAAACCGGCAGAGAAGTTCATCGCCTATTTTCAGGCTTACACCAATACCTATGCCGATATTGACTACCTTAAGCAGCTTTACGACAGTGCGTTGACGCAGCCAGGCATCATTGGCATGTCGGTCGGAACCCGGCCCGACTGTGTGCCCGATCGCGTACTGGCGTTATTGGCCAGCTATCAGCAGCAAGGGCATGAAATATGGCTGGAGCTGGGGCTGCAATCAGCGCGGGATGAGTCGCTTGCCCGTGTGAACCGCGGCCATGGTTTTGCCGAGTATGAAGATGCTATTCAGCGCGCGCACGCCTATGGCTTGAAAGTGTGTACGCATTTGATTGTCGGATTGCCGGGAGAGCTGGCCGACGACAGTCTCTATTCATTAGACAAGGTTCTGGCGCTTGGTGTGGAAGGTTTAAAGATTCACCCATTGCATGTGGTGAAGGGAACCCAGCTGGCCCGCCAATGGAAGCAAGGTGAATATCGGCCGATGCTGGAGCAGGATTACGTGAGAGTAGCCGCGGAAATGGTCGCACGTACTCCCCGCAGTGTCGTGTTCCACCGTTTGACGGGTACCGCGTCGGAAGACTTATTGTTGGCACCGGAATGGTGTCGTCGTAAATGGACTGTGTTGAACGCAATTTGTGATGAGCTTGCCCGCCTGCAACGTTTGAATTAGGGGTAATGCGCATCACACAGGTTAGGCGGATGCCGCCATATCTCACAGGAGTTTGAAATGGAACTGGTGTGTCCTGCTGGCAGTTTGTCAGCGCTGAAAGTTGCCGTTGATCAAGGGGCGGATGCGGTTTATATCGGGTTTAAAGATGATACCAATGCCCGACATTTTGCCGGATTGAATTTTGCCGATCAGAAAGCCCATGAAGGTTTGGCCTATGCCCGTAAAAAGGGCGTACGTTTGTTTGTTGCAATCAACACCTATTCACAGCCTTCCGGGTGGTCTCGCTGGCAAAATGCCGTGGATCTGGTGGCGGATCTGGGTGCCGATGCGCTCATTGGTGCCGACATGGCGGTATTGGATTATGCCAGCAGCAAGTATCCCGATCTGCCATTGCACCTGTCAGTTCAAGGATCTGCCACGAATTACGAGTCGTTGAGTTTCTATAAAAACGCGTTCGGTATTCGTCGAGCGGTACTTCCTCGCGTATTGTCACTTAAACAAGTGGAATCGCTTGCAGTCAACTCGCCTGTTGATCTGGAAGTATTTGCGTTCGGCAGTTTGTGCATCATGGCTGAAGGGCGCTGCTACCTGTCTTCTTACCTGACCGATGAATCGCCAAATACCTGTGGCGCCTGTTCGCCCGCCAAGGCGGTGCGATGGGAACAGACCGATCAGGGACTGGAGGCGAGATTAAATAATGTGCTTATTGACCGTTTTGCTGAAGGAGAAAAAGCCGGTTACCCGACTCTCTGTAAGGGTCGCTTTCATGCCGAAGGTCGGCTCTACCACGCCATTGAAGAACCGACCAGCCTCAATACCCTGGAGTTGATTCCGCAGTTAAGCCAAATGGGGATCAAAGCGGTAAAAATTGAAGGGCGGCAGCGTAGTCCGGCCTATGTCGAGTCAGTCGTAAAAGTGTGGCGTCGGGCTTTGGATAGCTACCAGCAGAATCCTGAATACTTCCGGGTTAAGCCTCAGTGGGCCAATGAGCTGACGAAGGTTTCGGAAGGAAGTCAAACCACATTAGGTGCTTATACGCGTGCCTGGCAATAACGTGCCCGGCACAACGTACCCGGCAATAAAATAAATAGACAAGACACTACGCCACGAGGAGCTGACGGATGAAAATTTCTCTGGGGCCGATTCTGTATTTCTGGCCAAAGCAAACCGTTTATGACTTTTACGAGGAAATGGCCGATTCCCGTGCAGATATTATTTATCTGGGAGAAACCGTGTGCTCAAAGCGGCGTGAGCTGAGCACTATTGACTGGATTGGACTGGCGCGGCTGCTGTCTTCCCAGGGTAAGCAGGTCGTGTTATCCAGCCTGGCATTGATCATGGCTGAATCGGAACTGAAAACCTTGCGGTCGTTATGTGATAACGGTGACATTCTGGTAGAAGCCAATGACATGGGGGCGGTTGAAGTGCTGCGTGCCAAAGGCTTGCCATTTGTGACCGGGCCCGCCGTGAACATATACAGCGCACGCACTTTGCGTCTGCTAAAGAATATGGGGTTGGCACGCTGGGTCATGCCGGTGGAATTGAGTCGCGAAACGTTAGCGGAAATACTTGCTCAACTGCATGAAGAAGGGAGCGGGATCGAAACCGAGGTTTATTCCTGGGGTAAATTACCTTTGGCCTATTCTGCCCGTTGTTTTACTGCACGACATTATGATTTGCCAAAAGATGACTGTCGTTTTCTCTGCATTAAACATCCGGGAGGGATACCCGTAACAAGTCAGGAAGACGATCGGGTCTTTACCCTGAATGGCATCCAGACCATGTCAGGAAGGTCCTATAATCTTTCCGGTGAGGTAGCTCACATGAAAGAAATGGGCGTGGATATCGTGCGGATCAGTCCCGAGCCGCAAGGCACAGTAGCTGCTATTGACGAGTTTGCCCGAGCCCGGGAAGGGCGCCCGAGCCGCCTTGCCTTACATGATCTTGAATGCAATGGTTACTGGTTTGGACGGCCGGGTATGGATTCGGTGGATATGAGTCTGGTGGACTAAAACAGCCAGGGGTTTTTAGTCACCGCAACACCTGCAATGTAGAAAAATACAGCGTATGCACCAAGCAGTGCGAAAATACGTGTCTGCTTGGTTTTGCCTCTTTTGAGAGCAATGGTTCCCAACAGGATATAAGCAATCAATCCGGCAACTTTTGCGGCAATCCAACCGGTCAGGCCAATTTGCACGGCCATGGCCAGTGCGCTCACCAGCAGTAGCGTGTCAATGATATGCGGGGCAATTTTAACCCACTTTTTTTGCAGCATGGCGGATTCGGTAAGCATCCAGAAGGCGCGGGTGCTGAATGACAGAAACGTCAGCGCGACGAATGTCATGTGAATGTGTTTGAGTGCAGCGTATTCCATTTTTTCCATGTCCTAAATAAAAATCCGATACGTTTGCGTATCGGATGGGGTCGCAATTGATACTGGTTTGTTTTGTTAGCCAGGTCTGCCATCGCGCCGGGCGCGAAGGTACAGTGGCGCATATTGAACCACCCAGGGAATAAAGCACGCAAGCCAAAGTAGTGCGCTTAACACAATCAGGTGTGGCGCGACCGTCTGGAATGCTGAAAACTCAGCCAGCAGGCGGGTGATGGCGCAGAGTTGTACCCCAAAAAACAAACCCCAGGTGAGACGGCTCATTACCAGCTGCCCCCCCGAATGTCCCTGAGTTACACGGGTCGCCATAGCAACCAGCATGGCAGATAAAAATCCGATAGTCAGTGCATGCAGCGGAGCGCGAGGAATAATGAGCTCATCAGATACGGTCCACCAGATACTTTGGATCAGTTGCAGCAACAATCCAATCGAAAGCCACATAAAGCCGATGTGTAGTGAGGCGAGCAACGGATTATGCAGGCATTTCCAGGGTTGCCAGAGAACAAACAGGTACATCGCGATAGCCAGCATCAATAACTCTGGCAAAATGGCAAGGCCGATGGCGTCAAATAGCGGGTGACAAAAAGTCCCGGCCAGCATCCAGGGCAAGGGCCATTCGGGGCGGCGAAATTGATAGTTGGGTGCCGCGTTATTACTGAAGAAGGGCACCATACGATGACAAACGGAAAAGTAAACCGGAATAAGGTACCACCAAATCAGATTTTTCAGCAGCCAGCTGAGTAACGCATCGCTGTCAGTGATGACGGCATAAATAGCCAGCAGCAGCGACAAAACGCCACACAATAGCCCTGCCAGTGTCGCCCAGGCATGCGAAGCTTTGTTTTCTGCTTTCAGAAAAACATCTACCAGCCCGCGCAGACCTTGTAGCCAGCCCAGCAACATTAACGATAGACCCAGTATCAGCAACGCCTTGGAATAAGTTGAGGCGACGAGTAATGTCACATAACCCGCAAACAATAACCAGGCCGCCGGCGCGTAGATAGATTGGTTAATGTCTGGTCGGTTCATCCAGCGGGGAAATGTGGTGGAAAGAAATCCGAAGATAAAAAAGGTAAACAGGCCATACCCCATAAGCAACCCATGAACCCTGACAGGGAGGAGGCCGGTGTGCGGTGCAGGCGTGCCAAAAAACAACGTGCCCAGTTCCAGTAACCACCATGCCATGGACGTAAGCAGCGAAATGGCACCAAAAAAGAAAAACATGCGATGAGGGGCCGCGCTAAAAACAGCAAGCCGCGAAGAAGTGAGCTGGGCAATAGTCATGAGATCACGCTTGTCAGAAAGAATCGGGATTAGATGCGTTAGGTTTGCAAATAGCAAAAGCTACATCCGGCAGGTTAATGACAAATCGCAAAGATTGCGTTGATATGTCTCAATCGGAACGGTCAAGGAGGGTAATGAGGGGAAAGACGTCACACCGGGGCTGTGGCGCCGTTAGAAACATAATGCGTTGTCAGCTGTTGTTGCGCTGATGGTAAAGATGTTCAATACGGGAAAGTGCGTTGTCAATTTCCCTGGAATAATGTTTATGGCAGACCGAATAGGTAAACGTCAGGCCGATACGGTAACCTCCTTCACGGAGTTTACGGATACTGGACACCACGGCATCCACATTTGACTGACTGATGTATTTTCCTTTGAAATCCAGCAGGAGTTTGTCTTTGACCCGGAAACGGGAGTCAGACTCAACCGCCATACCATAGCGATTAATGTCGATACACACGGCTTGCACCGTGGGCCGAATCCAGCTGAGTAATCCGATTGGACGTAATGTGACTTGCAGACAGGGTGCCTTGTGTCGCACCTTGATGCGCCGCTCCTGCAGCATATCCGGAGTTCCTTCGTTGGTCATCGTGGAGTCACTTTGTTTTAGCGTGATACTTTTGTTGTCTGATCAGTTGCTTCTTTCTGATGCTCTATGCGTCTCGAATCCATGCGCTGTCGAAATTTAATACCTGCACGAACAAAAAGTTACACCTGTATGTTCAACCCATTCTTCAGGTTTTAAAGAGGCTTTGTTGAGTGTAACCGGGTTAATCCTCTCGATAAACGCAGAAAATAACGCACCTAAGGTGAACAATTGTAGCCGTTACGGACACTTTGTCACAACCCTGTCGCTGTTTGTAACGTTATGTGTGCTAAAGGGATCACAGTTATTGATGGTGTAATGCGTCCGGATTTGACAGCCTGCCTGTCTTCAATTACCGGATTTAATTTCACGGGAAAAAATCTGAATAACTGTTAAGATAGCCTCAGACTATTTTTAATACTGACGTGTAGAACAGTAAGAGCTTACTATATTGAAACCGTTGACCACTTCTCAACTTTATCGCGCATGTAAAGCGCGCGATCTGAATTTTAAATCGACTAAATCGCTGCAGCCCCTCGACGAAATTGTGGGTCAGGAACGTGCACAGGAAGCGATTCGCTTTGCGATGGCCATGAAAGACAGCGGTTACAATATTTATGCTGTAGGCCGTAATGGATTGGGAAAGCGCACGATGATGTTGCGTTACCTGAATCGCCATGCCAGCGAAGAGGCCCAGACCTGGGACTGGTGCTATGTTGCAAACTTCGATGAACCCCGCTCGCCGACGATTTTAAAACTTCCTGCGGGCGTCGGAATGCCTTTCAAAAAAGAGTTGGAGAAGCTCATGCTGCGGGTTGTAAAAGCAATCCCTCAGGCATTTGACAACGACTCTTACTATGAGCGATCAGAAAAACTCAAAACGGAAATCAGTGACAAGCAGGAAGAGGCTTTGGAGCGTCTTGCCAAGCATGCACGCAGTAAAAAAGTCAGTCTGACGATCAGCACTCCCGGCGGTTATCGGCTGGTCGCGTTAAATGGTAAGGAACCGCATACCGCAGAAAGCTTTGCAGCGCTCTCGGAAGAGCAGCAAGCCTATTTTGAAGAAACGATAAATAAGCTGGAAAAGAAACTGCGTGCCGTAATACGCAAACTCGCTGCGTGGGAGCAAGAGCATTCAGACCGTTTACAGCAGCTGAATGAAGAAGTTGCGCTGGGTGCCTGCAGCCATTTGATAGAAGCGGTGCAGGAGAAATACCAGGGTAACGAAAATATTGTGGGTTATCTGGTTCGTTTGCAGAAAGACATACTTAATAATCTGGATATCTTTCTTGAAGACAGTGAAGAGCAGGCCGCGTTTGCCTATGCTTCGCTGGACAAAAAGATGCCGCGCCGGTATCAGGTGAATGTGCTGGTTCACCAGGCGGGAAGTAATTCACCTATCGTGGTGGAGGAAAATCCCACCTATCACAACCTGTTTGGTTATGTAGAAAACGTTACCTACAAAGGAACCGTATTTACCGATTATACGCTGATCCGGCCGGGAGCATTGCACCGTGCCAACGGTGGCTATTTGCTGATGGATGCAATTAAGGTTCTTGAACAGCCGTTTGTGTGGGACGGGTTGAAGCGTGCGCTTCGCTCGCGCACGATCAGTATCAACTCGCTGGAGCGGGAGCTGACATTGTCGGGAACCATTTCTCTGGAGCCGGAAGCGATTCCCTTAAGCGTAAAGATCATTTTGTTCGGGGATCGTGATACGTTGCTGCTGTTACAACACTATGACCCGGAATTTAAAGAGTTGTTCAAGGTTACTGCCGATTTCGAAAGTGAAATGCCGCGTACTTTTACTACCGAACAACACTATGCCAAGTTTATATCCAGCCTGGTGGCAGACAAGGGATTGCTTCATTGTGAACAGAAAGCCGTAGCGCGGGTCATTGAATACAGTTCACGTCAGGCAGAAGATCAGAACAAGCTTTCTCTGCATGCGGCGGATATAGCCAACTTATTACGCGAATCAAATTATTGGGCGAAGCAATCCAACTCGACCATGATTCGTCAGGCCCACATCGAGAAAGCGCTGGAAAGTGAGCGGCATAGAAACAGCCGCATACGTGACCAGTTGTTTGAAACCATCTCGAATGGTACGACGCTGCTGGATACGCGAGGTGAGGTGATTGGTCAAATCAATGCGCTTTCGGTATTGAGTTCGGGCGGGTTTGAATTTGGTATGCCAAACCGGGTCACGGCCAACTGTTTCTATGGCGATGGCGCGGTCATTGATATAGAGCGTGATGTGAAACTGGGCGGCACCATTCACTCCAAAGGCGTGATGATCCTGTCTTCCTATCTCGCCGCGACTTTTTCTGCAAAAGCACCATTACACTTATCTGCCAGCATTACGTTTGAACAGAACTACGGTGAGGTTGATGGTGATAGTGCCTCGATGGCTGAGCTGTGCGCCTTGCTGTCAACTATGGCAAAAGTACCGATTCGTCAGGACTTTGCGATGACCGGTTCGGTGAACCAATTTGGTGAATCGCAACCGGTCGGGGGAGTGAACGAGAAAATTGAAGGCTTTTTTGAGACCTGTAAGATTCATGGTTTTACCGGAACTCAGGGCATCATTTTGCCTCACACCAATATTCATAACCTCATGCTAAATGCAGAAGTACTGGAAGCGGTGGAAAAAGGCACTTTCCATATCTATGCGATCAGGCATGTAAGTGAAGCGATTGAGTTGCTGATGGGGTTACCTGCCGGGGTGGCCGATGAAGAAGGCAATTTCCCTGAAGATTCTCTCTACGGAAAAATCCAGGGGTTACTTGAAGAATTGCGCGCCGAAGAAGAGGGCGAGGAAGAAGAAGCCACATCCGAGACTCATGCATCGCCTGATGACACGCCAGCGGCTCCTGCCCCCAAGTTGCCCGAAGGGCCGAGGGAAGTAATGCCACCGATAGAGCAGCGCTTCAGAAAACAGTTAAAGCGATTAAGATAGCCTAATCAGCGTCGCGGACGCATTCCTTGGTAGCGGGGAGTGTCCTCGCTCGCTGGCCGCGGCACGCTGCCGAAAGCGCCATGCTTGGCGAGGGCACCCTAAAGGATTCGTCTGAAGGTCAGATTAATTCGTTCTCCCACTAAATCGCGGGTTTTGGGCAATTGGTGATACCAGTGATGCTGCAGTGAGCCGCGCATCAGCAGCAGCGAGTTGTCGGGTAAATCAATGATCCTTCGAAGTTGGTTTTCGCCTCTTTTATAGCGTTTGTGCTTGAGGTGAAATGATCTCGTGGCCCCTAAAGATACCGAAGCGATGATCGGGTTCTGGCCTAATTCGGGTTCGTTATCCTGATGCCAGGCCACACTATCTGCGCCAGAGCGGTAACGATTGATCAGTACGCTATTGAATTCTTCTCCTGCCAATGTCATCACCTGTTGCCGAATACATTCAAGTGCAGGGCTCCAGGGGCGCGGATGTAGCGTGAGGCCTGAATAGGTGTAGGCTGTTTCAGCATCACCATACCAGGCTTGCAGGCGAGGAATGGTGATGCTTTTTCCACCAAAATTAAGATAATCCTGCTGCCAGATGACTTCGGCCATGAGTACATCGAAAAAGTGTTTCGCTTGGAGCGGAGAAAACACGTTTTTGTAAAGAATCAGTTCACCGTCGATCAATGGATAATTTACCACGTCGGCGTCGTGACCATTGCTTTCCGGGCCAAACAGGTCAGATTGTTGCATCAACTTATATGCACTCCCATGCGTTTGGATCCCCAGCTTCCCGGCACCGTTTCGAAATGACCGGGGATGATCGTACCGCACTGGTTACAAGCGTGTTGCGCATTGAGATTCCACTCGCCTAACTGATACCAGTCCCGTTCGATCAGTCGCTTTCCGCACCCCGGGCAGTAAGTACTGCTCCCCGATGGGTCATGCACATTGCCGGTGTAAACATAAAGCAGACCGTTATCTCTGGCGATGTGGCGTGCACGCGTTAGCGTTTCCGGTGGCGTGGCCGGGGTATCCCGCATTTTCCAGTCCGGGTGAAATGCGCTGAAATGAAGAGGAACGTCTGGGCCGAGATGTTGATATATCCATTGACTCATTTGAGCTATTTCTTTGTCGCTGTCATTTGCTCCGGGTATCAGCAAAGTAGTTATTTCTAACCAGGTTTTTGTCTCGTGGCGAATATATTCAAGCGTATCCAAAACATCCTTCAGGTGGGCGCCACAGAGTTTAAAGTAAAAATCTTCGGTAAAGGCTTTTAGGTCGACGTTGGCCGCGTCCATCCAGTAAAAAAAAGCTTCTCTTGGTGCTGGACAGATGTATCCCGCAGTCACCGCGACGGTTTTGATGTCCTGCTGACGACACGCCCGGGCGACATCCATGGCATATTCCATGAAAATGACCGGATCGTTGTAAGTGAAGGCAATGGAACGGCAGCCCCGGTGCTGGGCCGTCTCGACTAATTGGTCTGGCATGGCGAAACTGGCCAGGGTATCCATTTCTCGTGATTTGCTCATATCCCAGTTCTGGCAAAATTTACAGGCCAGGTTGCAGCCTGCCGTACCAAAGGATAAAACGGGCGTACCCGGATAGAAATGATTGAGCGGCTTCTTCTCGATCGGGTCAATACAAAAACCTGAAGAACGACCATAGGTGGTCAAGACAATTCGACCTTCCTCACAGGCGCGTACGAAGCAGAGGCCTTGCTGGCCGTCATGCAATTTGCACGCACGGGGGCATACATCGCACTGCGTGCGACCATCATCGAGTTTGTGCCAGTAGGTGGTTGGGAAATGGGCGGGTGGTACAATAAATTGCGTCATATTTTCACCCTCTTCAGGGCTTGGGATTATCCACTCAGTCTTGTTCGCTTTAGGCGTCAAATCAAGCTCAGGCAGGGTGTTATGCTATAAACGCATGAGGGAAAGAGTTGCTATGCTTTCAATCGGAGGATAGGGTGCTCAATAGATGTTAAATATCATAAAAATACCAGCTTGATAAGGATGATGTGCGTGAGAAAGAACTTTTTGGCTCGTACGGTCGCAGGTAGCTTGTTGTTAGCATGGCAGATGGCTGCTCAGGCGTCCTGTCCGATAGAACTCCGCGGCAAACTGATTCAAGGGGCGCTGATTGTGGGGAAAGTTATGACGGAGTCCAGCGTGTCTTTAAACAACCGATCCATACCTGTGGCCAAAGACGGAACGCTTGTTTTTGCTTTCGATCGGGATGAACCGCTGAGCGCAACCTTGATTGTGACTCCTCGTGGCCAGTCACCTTGTGTTCAGACCTTGTCCCTGACGGCGAGGGAGTATCAGATCCAGCGAGTAGAAGGCATTTCAAAAAAAGTCATGAAGCCCGAAGCGCTGGATTACGAACGCATAGCCCAGGAAACGGCGCTCGTGAAAGCGGCTCGGGCAAAGCGTTCGGATCGGGAGGATTTTCTGACCGGATTTAGCATTCCGGTCGACGGGCCGGTGACGGGGGTCTACGGCAGTCAGCGATTTTATAATGGTAAGCCGGGCAGACCGCATTACGGAGTGGATTATGCCGCACCGATTGGAACCCCGGTCAAAGCTCCTGCACCCGGTAAAGTTGTGCTTGTTCATCCGGAAATGTTCTATTCTGGAGGAACACTGATCGTTGATCATGGTATGGGGGTTTTCTCGACCTTTATTCACTTAAGCAAAGTGCTGGTGAAAGAGGGGGATGAAATCAGTCCGGGTGATGTCATTGCAGAAGTAGGCAAAACGGGGCGTGCCACGGGGGCCCATCTGGATTGGCGGATTAATTGGCTCGATGTACGCGTTGATCCGCAGCAGGTGTTGTCTGATTTTGGCGTGGCTGGAACGGTGGCTGAGTAAGGTCTCTCGTTACGAATGCGACGGTAATGCACTAAAAAGTGACTCAAAATAACAAGCAAAAAGGATGGCTCTCTTATGGCAAGCGAACCCAAAGTGTATGTAGTGGAAGATGACGAAGCCGTTCGTGATTCGTTGATGATCATGTTGCGTGCGGCGGACTATCCGGTTGAAGGGTTTTCGTCTGCGGATGACTTTTTGGCGCAATGGTCAGAGCAATGTCGTGGCTGTCTGGTTCTGGATATACGCATGCCCGGAATGGATGGTATGACATTGCAGAAAGAGCTCAATCATCGCCAGTCGCTCTTACCGATTATCTTTGTTACAGGGCATGGTGACGTGCCCTTAGCCGTTGAGGCCATGAAAGAGGGGGCGGTCGATTTCATTCAGAAACCCTATGCCGAACGGACGCTGTTGCAAAAAATCGATCAGGCGATGGGCATTGATGCCGAGCAACAGCAGGTATTGCAAGAGTTGCAGTCGATCAAAGAACGCTTGGCGACACTCACAGACCGGGAGCGTGAAGTGATGCAGATGATGGTCGAGGGCAAAGCCAATAAGGTTATCGCAATCGATCTGGATATCAGTCAGCGCACGGTAGAAATTCATCGTGCAAGGGTGATGCAAAAGATGGGAACGCATTCGCTGGCTCATCTGGTGCGAATGGTGCTGGCGGCAGATCAGGGTTCGGCACTCGCGTAATGGCAGCGCATCTGCCGGACTTACGTTCCCCGGATTGGCAGCAACAGCAAATTCTGCTGGTGGATGACAATGCACAGAATCTCAAAGTTTTGTACGAAACCCTGTCAGTGATGGGGCACAAACTGTTGGTTGCCAACAGTGGTTTAAAAGCCTTGAGTATGCTCAAAGCGACTTCCGTCGATCTGATTTTATTAGATATCATGATGCCGGAAATGGATGGTTTTGAAGTGTGTGGCCGGTTAAAAGCGCATCCCGAATGGAAAAATATTCCGGTTATTTTTCTATCTGCACTGGACGATCTGGATGCCAAGCTGAAAGGATTTGAGGCAGGCGCCGTTGATTACATCACCAAACCTTTTCAATCGAGAGAGGTGATTGCCAGGGTGGCAACGCACCTGCGCCTCAGACATCTTGAGTGGCAACAAGCGCTGGCTAATGCCCGTCAACAAATCGAATGGCAACGGGAGCAGTTGGCACAGGTCGCCCGCTTGGCGACGCTGGGTGAAATGGCGGCAGGTATTGCTCACGAAGTGAATCAGCCATTAACCGCCATATTAAATTATACGAGCGCCGCACAGCGTCTGTTGACCAAACCTGCACCAGATAGCAGTTTGCTGGGTGAAATGCTCGAGAAACTTGATATTCAGGCGAGAAGGGCGGGCGACGTTATCCAGCGTGTTCGCACGTTCGCACGCCAGCCATCCGGTGAAGCAACGGCGTTGAATATTGCCGATGTCGTAAGAGACACGGTTTTGTTTGCCGAGGTTGATATTCGAAGATTGAAAGGGCAGGTTGTTACCGAAGTCGAAGCAAATTTACCTTCGATTAAACTGGATTCGGTTCAGCTTCAACAGGTTTTGTTGAATTTGATACGCAATGCACTGGAAGCCACGGCTGAAGCCAATGGGGAGAGTCCGGTGATACTGCGCGTCCGACGCATGGGCATATTATTGCAGATTATGGTCGAAGATCAGGGGAGTGGTTTGCGCGCCGATATCGCCGATATCGCCGAAAAGCTGTTTTCGCCTTTTAATACCAGTAAAAAAGATGGTATGGGGATCGGTCTGAGTTTGTGTCACACGTTGGTTCAGGGTCAGGGGGGGCAGTTGACTTACCGCCCTAACCAGCCTCGGGGATGCCGTTTTGTTATCGAATTTCCGTTAGTGACCGCGACCTGAGGCGCTTTTGACCAAGGGATAATCTGAACGCAAAGGATCAGATCGGGCTCATTTCATTGATGCGGATTTCTGCCAGTCGATGTAGTCCTTCAAATACTTCCCCGTAAAGTTCGTCCAGGGTTTTTACATCCAGATGCTTTTGGCGAATCTGGTGACTGATTTTCTTCCTGACCGGTGACAGGCCGGGTTTTATAAAGGAGAAAATCACATCCACACCCTGTTTGTGTGTTATGCACTCCAATTGCGTATCGGTCACCTGCAATGACTCTTCCAGTGTGGCCTGCATGCGCGTCTTAATTTGTTGGATCAACGCATCCAGATCGCATTTAGGTTTGTTAAATCCGAACATAAATCCTCCGTGTTGCTGTACTCAAAATACGCTGCCGGGCGCTTTGGCATCCAGGGTCTGGCGGCAGTTCAAGCTTATTGCGGTTTGCGTCTGGTACGGCTAAATCCATTTGCTGACCAAGTGTAGCCCATGTATTGCAGGGTATCTGCACTTTTTATTAAAGTTTTGCCGGGTTCGTTAGCTGCTAAATCCACAATTCTGGACTATATCTTAAGGAGCAATTTTTAAGAGTTGAGCCAATGACGAAAAAGGTACTTATCATCGATGATGATAAAATTGTGCGGAAATATCTCGACAAGCATTTGTCAGATGAGTTTGAAGTACATTTGGCTGAGACGGGAGAGAAAGGGCTGGAGGTTGTTGAGCACATCATGCCCGATGTTATATTGCTTGATGTGCAAATGCCCGGACTCAATGGTTACGAGGTTTGCGATCAACTCAAGCACAATCCCGGAACGGCTGAGGTGCCGGTGATTTTCCTGTCCGGGCGAAGCTCCGTCCGTGAACGGATGTTGGGCTATGAAGTCGGGGCCGATGACTATATCGTCAAACCCTGTGAGCCCGAAGAACTTAAAGCAAAAATGAATGTCCTGATTAAATTTGTCGGGCAGCAAGCGAGTTTGCAAAATGCTTACAAACAGGCCAAGGATACCGCCATTGTGGCCATGGCAGGCAGCAGCGAGCTGGGGCATGCGCTGGGGTTTACCCAGCAGAGTTTCACCATTCGCTCGTACAGTGTATTAGCCGGGCGGTTTTTTTCGGTATGCCAGTCCTTTGGTTTGAGTTGTTGTCTGTTGTTTCATACCAAACAGGGTGATATGTTTTTTTCCTCCAAAGGAGAAATAAAACCACTGGAAAAAGAACTCATGGGGTTGCTCAGGAGCGAGCAGCGTATTAGTGATTTTGGCTCCAGAACGCAATTCAACTTTAGTCGGACGGCATTGCTGGTCAAAAATATGCCTCTGGATGATCGGGACCGATACGGGCGTTATAAAGATTTATTTCCTTTCATGCTGGAAGCCGTTGATGCCAAGTTGCATCAGCTGGATGCCGAACATGCACTGATTAATCAGACCAAATCTTTGCTGATGTCATTTATGTCGATCAAGTCGGTGATGGACGGGCTAGCGAGGCGTGTCCAGTCACAGCAAGGCGAAGGCCAAGGAACTCATGCGGGAACTGGAAGAAACCTTGCCCAGGATGGGGCTGGAAGAGGATCAGGAACAGTTTCTGATCAAGCGTGTAGACCGGGCGGTAGTTGATGCTATGCGGGTGATCGATGCCAGTGAACACACCCGTGAGTCGTTTGATAAGGTTCTGAAATTATTGCATAAGCTGGTGGATGATCAGCGGCTTATTGTGGACGATATTGTGCTGCAGGAGAAAGAAAAAAGGGAGGCAGAAGATAAAGGAGACGCGTCTGCGATGGATGTTGAGCTATTTTAGCGGGGCGAAACGCCCCGGCTGACGATGGTCGGGGTGGACAGACTTAGTTGATTTCAATGCGACCTCGTAAGTGTGGCTTTTTTCCCGAATCATTCATTAACTGAAACTGCGTGTGTTGTTTGCCTGCGTCTTGATCCCATTCAAATCGTACCGTAGCGGGCAGGAAAACAGGCAATTTAAACTGAACCTCAATATTAAATGCCTTTGAAGAAAGTGCTAGCTGGCTCTGGTTGTCCAGTTCAGCAAGACTTCGGGCCTTGCTATACATTCCATGAATAATGGCCTGTTTGAACCCGAAGAGCTGCGCGGTCAGACCATAGAGGTGAATAGGATTGTAGTCTCCGGATAGCCTGGCATACTGGCGACCAAGATTGGCGGAAAGCGACCAGAATGTCTGGCAAGCGAGTGCCGGTGGCGACACCTTCGGTTTCGCTTTGGGCGCAGTCGTGGGAGCGCGATGTAACATGGTGGACACCTCCTCCCAAACGACCTGACCGGCAATGAAGGCTCGGGTGATGATATCAAATTCGGTGCCGGACGGGGTTTGTCGCAATGCACCTAGCTGGCTTGTCATATCTATCATTTCGCTGGCACTGACAGGGCGTTTCTGATCTATGCTGTTACGCACGTGGACCAGTCCCATCAAGGGCAAAGGGAATTTCGGATGGGTAATCAGCGCCATGTGCATTTTAAACGCCAGCACATGCAGGTAGGTGGCCGGTAGGTATAGGGACGGCTGAAAACCACACAGCTTCTCGTAGTGATGAAGGTGATCAGGCGCAATGAGAATGCCTGACTGATGTGCCGTGATTTCAGGCATCGACGGGGTTAATCCCCGTTGAGCTTGTCCATGGAGGTTTTTTTTGGGTAGCAGCGCACGACCGAAAGTACTGAATAGTGCGGGTGAGGAATCAAGCTGGATGTGTGTAGGCATGATGTCGGTACTCTCGAAAGCTGATTATTCGCAATGAGGTGGAGTGATTCGATGTTTATGCAGTTTAGAGCAAATATTCAGTGAACGGATTGACACCCGCGCAGCAAAGGCTTGGCACAAGAGTCAATCCCTTGGTATTCTGCTGGCCAGCCTGATACCTGCGTACTAATTTTAATGGTTCAAGTGTACCAATTGTGGGGCGGGTGTTAACTGACTTGCGTTCATCGATCCCGGTTATCTGATCGAAGGAATACGTGGTTTCTAGTACGGGCAATTGATCTCAGAGGTACCATGAGCGAAATGAAAGATGCAGGTGTTCTGTTGCGTCTGATCTACCAGGCGATGGTTAAAGCCGGGGTAGATGTCGGCACACTGATGCAGAAACTGGGAATAAATGAAGATTTGCTTCGCAGCACAGAGCTTCGTACACCACACGAGGCTCAGGTTATGTTCTGGAAGTTGCTGGAGTCGCAAATAGGTGATCCGGATGTCGGATTGACGCTGGGACAATATCTGCCCGTGTATAAGGGGCAGGTACTCGAATATCTTTTTTTAAGTAGCCCGAATTTTGGAGAAGGCCTCAAGAGGGTGTTGAATTACCAGCGACTGATTAGCGATGCCGCAGACTCTGCACTGGTGATTAATGAGCATGAGTGTTACATGCGGGTGAATACGGCATCTCCCAATGTGCAGCAGATTCGTCATTTTAATGAGTGTTTTGCGTTGGGGTTGTTGGCATTTTTTAAATCCATCACGGATGGCCAGTTCAAGCCCCTGCGATTTGATTTCCAGCATTCGGCGCCAGACAGCGAATCCAAGGTCAGAGAGGTCATGGGCTGCGATGTTGCCTTCGATTGTCAGGAAAACCGGTTGTATTTCGATCGCAGTATGCTGGATATTCCATCGTTGCATGCAGAACCCGAACTCTTGACGTTACATGAGCAGCTGGCAAGTGAGCAGGTGGCCCGACTCGAGAGAGAAGATGTGGTGGGTCAGGTCACCCGGATAGTGGCTGAGCTGTTAGAGCGTGGAAATGTAACTTTGGAAGCGGTGGCAGAGCGCCTTGGAATAAAAACCCGCTCGCTACGTACTCGTCTTACCGAAGCCAATACCAGTTTCAATCAGATTCTGGCTGACTTCCGTTTTCGTTTATCAAGACGCTTGCTGGCCGGAACCGACGAATCCATTGATGAGATTGTCTACCTCACCGGTTTCTCGGAACCCAGCACTTTTTACCGCGCATTTAAGCGTTGGTCAGGCATGACGCCGGTGGAGTACCGGAAAAGCAAGCAGAACAAAGAATAGAGAATAGAATATCTGATAGAGGGGCGACTACCTCTCTCAATCACACACTAGATTGCTGTAATGAAACCGGGATTACCGAGATTGTTTTACGCAAGACAGACAAGAAAAAGGCGGGTGGCTTTACTACTCGCCAACCCGCCTAAAATATTGCTCAGAGACAAGCAACAATAATGTGAACAGCAACAATGAAAAAACTTCAACACAAGGAGACAGCCAATAAATCTTTCGGATTCTGATGCCTCTAAAAAACAGCGGAGGTACAACTCATACCCTCCGCTTTAGAGGGATACTACTCAAATCCA
This sequence comes from Hahellaceae bacterium, assembly GCA_024234505.1. Lineage (GTDB taxonomy): Bacteria > Pseudomonadota > Gammaproteobacteria > Pseudomonadales > Oleiphilaceae > JACKOD01. The sequence goes on from JACKOD010000001.1 coordinate 89,733, forward strand.
CGATATAAAGATAAGGCATTTCGCGCGGCTAATCTGTTGAATCTCAGTGTGATTCTGTTGTGTCAGTGTTGTTGTTTGTGAGAGTTTGTAACGCGTTCGCGGGCCAAAATCCGATATCCCGAAATTCCCGACTATACTCAAAGAGGCGTGATGCAATCATTCCTGGGCTGGCAGTGCGGCAATCAGCCAGCGCTCAAGCGGATTAGGATAGAAAAGTTGATGTTGGCATTGAGTATTGGCGGCCCGTTAAAGTACGCACGCCCTAACGCAGTTATTTCAAAAGCCTGGAGAGGTATCACGAGATGCCTTGTCGGCTGCCTGTTGCTGCTAGAGAGTCAATTTATACAGGCAGATCATCAGCCTGCCTTTGCCTTCATCAATCCGGGGCTGGCGGATGAAAGTTTCTGGCAGGATGTCGATTTATTTATGACCGAAGTCGCGCGTCAGTACGAACTTCCATTGCAAATTCTTCACGCCAATAGAGATCATGTAAAAATGATTCATTTGGCTGAACAGCTGGCATCTCAAGCGCATAAGCCGGAATATCTGTTGCTAGTGAATGAGAAAGGCGTTGCCGGAAAAATGCTGGAAGCGCTCACGGGGAGCGGTATTCGGGTCATGATGCTGTTGAATGACCTTTCTCCGGAAGAAAAACGTCAACTGTTACTGTCGGATTACTGGAAAACGCACTGGTTGGGTTCGCTGATACCTGACAATTATTTTATTGGTTTTGAAACGGCACAAGCGCTGGCGTTAAGAGGCAAGCAGACCTTTCCGGGCGTGGCAGCTTTGTCGGTTGCGCTGATTTCAGGTGATAAAGTCACTCAGGCATCGGTGGAACGGGAAAGTGGTGCAATCAATTTTCTGTCATCAGATCCTGCAATAAAAATCACCCAGACGGTTTATGGTCAGTGGCAGGAGTCGCGGGCGGAAGAGCAAATGTCGATTCTGTTGCAACGCTATCCTGACCTGAAACTGGTATGGACTGCAAACGATCATATGGCATTTGGTGCCATGCGGGCGGCACGTGCACGCGGGAAAACGCCAGGTAAGGATATCTTGTTTGCAACGCACAATACGTCGGAGAAAGTGCTTCAGGCATTGGCGGACGATGAGGTCGGCGTCTTGGGTGGGGGGGCATTTTCTAGCCGGCGGTTGGGCGTTGGTGATGTTATTTGATCACGCGAACGGCGTTGATATTCGTGCCCACTACCGTTTGCCGTTATTTAGCCTGATTGTCCCGGAGAGTGAGTTTTACCATCGCTTGAAATCCCGGCGCTGGTCGGAGATCGATTTCCGAGCCTATAGCCGCTATTTAACGGGTGCTGAGCGGTATCAATTCGAGATCAGATAATGACCTATTCGACGTTCAGGAAAAGTTGGCACTCGCCACTGAATCGTAAGGTTCTGGCCCTGGTATTAGGCACCAGTAGTCTTTTCGCAGTGATAGCGACACTGATCCAGATGGCTTTCGCTTATGTTACCGAACAGGAAAGTAATGTTCGTCAAATCGAGAACTATGTTGCCACTTCTCAGGCGGGCATCGTTCGCGCTCTGTGGGATATAGATGTTGATGTATTGCGAGAACAATTGAAAGGTGCGTTAAAGCTCGAGCCCATCCGTGGAATTGAAATTATTGCGGTAGACGGTACCGCATTGGCCGAGTACGAGTCCAGTAAAACCAATGATGCAACGCTCAAGTTTCCCTTACAGTACGAGCAGCAAGCACTGGGAACACTACTGATTTATGTGTCCTATGACGCCGCGGGTAGTAAAGTCATTTCCAATTTCATTTTCATCGTGCTGATGAATTTTCTGAAGACGCTGCTGGTCAGTCTGGTATTGATGTATCTGCTGCAAATCTATCTTGGCCGACAGCTGGTGGTGCTCGCTCAGGTAGCGGAAACCCTGTCACCCGATTCCTTGACCCAAAGCGACGAGCCAGACGCAGAAGCGGTACCGCTGGACGTTCGCAATCGTCGGGACGAACTAGGGCAAATTGCCAATGCGTTGCACATATTAAGGCAGAAGCTGGCAGTGCATCTTACCGAGCAGCGACGTTACAAACAGCAGTTGGTGGCGCATCGGGACGAACTCGAAGCCAGAGTACAGGAACGTACGCAAATCTTGGAACAGCGTAGTGAGATTGAGCAGTTGCTCGCAACGGTTTCTTCTCGCTTACTCAGGGCCTCGCCGGCTCACATTAAGCAGGTAGTCGAACAATGTTTGGCCACGGTGGCACCTATGCTCAAATGCGAGCGTTTCGTGCTATCCCTGTTTGAAGCGGACTCTCATCTTGTCAGGTATGCTGCCTGGCAAAAAGCTTCCTATATGGGGGCGTTTACGCCCGAAAAAGTGTCACCCGAGTTGATGCCATGGTTGTTTCAGGAGTTGTTGCAGCATCGACTGGTGATTTGCATATCACCGGAGAAGCTGCCCGAATTTGCGGTGGCTGAACGGGATTTAATGAAAACCCTGAATATTAAAGGGGCTGCCGTCTACCCCTTGTTCGATGAAGAAACACTGGTTGGTTTGTTATCCTGTATCAATCGTGAAGCTCCTCTTGAATGGAGTGACGAATCGTCGATGTTATTGAGTCGGGTCGGCGACTTGTTTAACTATGCGCTGATTCGGGCACAGAACTGGAAAGATATGCATCACCTTCATCAGGAACTGAGTCGTGCCAATGCCAAACTTCAGTTACTGGTCGATATCGACGAATTGACGGGGGTACCCAATCGACGGGCATTCAATCAAAACCTGAGAGCAGCGTGCCGGCAGGTCAGTCGGGCAGGTAAAGCGCTGCTGTTGTTACTGTGCGATATTGATGACTTTAAACGTTTCAATGATACCTACGGGCATTTACAGGGTGATGAAGTGCTTCGAACGGTGGCGACCAGCTGCATGCAGGTTTTTAAGCGGGGCGGGGATTTTTTTGCCCGCACCGGTGGAGAAGAGTTCAGTGGCTTTTTTCTCAATATTGAGGCGAATGATGCGCAGAAAATCGCGGATCGACTGTGTCGGACGATCGCCGCCATGAAGATACCCCATCAATCGGCGAGAGCGGCCCCGTTCGTAACATTGAGTATTGGTGCGTACTGGTTTGTTCCCGCCGTCGATTCCACTTTAACTCAGCAGGATATGGATCGGCTGCTGGACGAAGCAGACAAGGCGTTGTACCTGGCTAAAGAACAGGGCAGAAATCGCGCTGTGGTCACCTTTCAGCATGTGGCGGCATTAAGAAATGATCGCACGGCCTAGGGGGTGTTGATGTTTTGTCCTGTAAACCGTTATCGGCCCCATAGACCGTTGCAGGACGGTAGACGGCCCGTCCTCGGGGCGCATTCGGCTATGTGGTGAGTTATCGGAGCAGGGACGGTCATGCGGTCAGGCATGACCGCCCCGATGGCAACAGGTCAAGATGCGTTGGGATCAGCTTATTTCCCAATGAGGCTTTGTCCGCAAACCCGTACGATGTTGCCATTCACTCCCTGTGATGCCGGGCTGGCAAAAAACGCAATGGCTTCTGCAACATCAATTGGTTGCCCGCCCTGTGAAAGCGCGTTAAGGCGTCGGCCGGCTTCTCGTATGGTCAAGGGCATGGCGGCCGTCATTTGAGTCTCGATAAAGCCTGGCGCGACGGCGTTGATCGTCATTCCCTGTTTCAACTGACGACTCAGTACCTCAACATAACCTATGACACCGGCTTTGGATGCGGCATAGTTTGTTTGTCCAAAGTTACCTGCGATGCCGCCAATAGAGGACACACAGACAATGCGGGCATTTTTGTTTAGCGCATTGGCTTCGAACAGCGCTTCGTTGATTCGTTCTTCCGCAGATAAATTGATGTCGATGACCATATCCCAGAAATGCGCGGGCATTCGTCCAAGGGTTTTGTCTCTTGTTATGCCAGCATTGTGAATCACAATATCGGCACCACCCTCTGCTTGCAGGAATGAAGTGATTTGCTGAGGGGCGTCGGGTGCCGTAATGTCGACGCCAAGTGATAGCCCGCCAATCTCCGATGCGACTGACTCCAATGCCGTTTGTGCGGCAGGAATATCCAGACAAACCACTTTGGCACCTTCGCGCGCGAGCACTCGGGCAATGGCTTCGCCGATTCCGCGTGACGCGCCGGTGACCAGTGCCAGCTTTCCTTTGAGCGGTTCATTCCAGTCGAATGAGCTCCGTTGCGCGCTGGCTTTGGAAACGCTGATAACTTGGGCATTGACATAGGCGGAGCGAGGGGAGAGCAGGAAACGTAACGGAGAGTCCAGTTGCGTTTCGGCGCCCGATTGCAGGTACATCAGATTCGCGGTCGCCCCTTTCTTTCCTATTTCCTTTGCAATACTACGTACAAAGCCTTCCAGTGCCTGCTGTGCTGCGGCATCGACCGGGCTGCTGCAAGTACGTGGCTGGCGACCAATAATCACCACACGACCACATTTGCCAACACGCCGGACCATCGGCTGAAAGAAGTCATACAGCGCGCGTAAACCTTCGGTCGTGGTAATGCCGGTGGCATCAAAAACCAGGGCTTTAAATCGCTGCGATTCTTCCAGTTCGGCACTATCAATCTGATGAAGTTTGGTTTTGCTTTGTTCCGACAGGGTGGTATCCAGCCAGTGGCTCGATACATTGGGTGTATAGAGTCTGGCCGCACTGGCTCCCAGAATGTCCAGCATCGCGCTGGTAGCTGTACCTGATTTGGCTGCGCCTACCAAGACATTGCCTTCCACAAAAGAAGCGCTGGCCCGTGTGAAACGCTCCAGCACCACCGGTGTCGGAAGGTTGAGGGCATTGGCTACAGAACGGCCTAGCGGGGTGTTAGCAACTTTCTGATACAGATCTGACACAGGGTTTACCTCTCGGGTTTTGCGAAAATAGGCTGACGATTGCAACAAAATATACAAATTAGTTATTAGGTTAATTGACCCGTTACTATAATCGTTAGTGTCAGTTGCGCCAATGTGATGTTCACGATGCATGCCTAGCATGCAACTGTCTGGATAATTACACGCAACATTCTCCGGTTCCGCGAACTCGGTGTTTGCGGTACATGAACATTAATCATGACGATTGAACAACAAATCGCATAGAACAACGACGCCAAATTAAAGAAGGACGTTTGCATGACTGCACAAACCGTAAGACGCGTTGCCATACTGGGTGGCAATCGCATCCCCTTTGCACGATCCAATACCGCTTATTCGAAATTAAGCAATCAGCAACTGCTGACAGCGGCATTGCGTGGTCTTGTCGACCGTTACAAGCTGGAAGGTGAGCGGATGGGAGAAGTGGTTGCGGGTGCAGTAATCAAGCACTCTCGCGACTTCAACCTGACCCGTGAATCGGTTCTCAGTTGTGGCCTTGCGCCCGAAACCTCCGCTTACGATATTCAGCAAGCGTGTGGTACGGGGCTGGAAGCAGCGATGCTGGTGGCCAATAAAATCGCGCTGGGTCAGATTGAATGCGGGATCGCAGGCGGCAGCGATACAACCTCGGATGCGCCTATTGGTCTGAGTGATGGTCTGCGCGAAATTTTGCTGGATCTCAATCGAGCCAAAAGCAACAGCGAGCGCGTTAAAGTTCTGGCTCGTTTTCGCCCCAAGCATTTGTTGCCACTGATTCCCGAAAACGGCGAGCCTCGCACCGGATTATCGATGGGCGATCATTGCCAGATTACGGCACACGAATGGAATATTTCTCGTGAAGCGCAGGACAAACTGGCCTATGAAAGCCATCAGAAACTTCAGGCTGCATACGAAAAAGGATTTTTTGACGATTTGATGACCCCTTTGGCGGGTATCAAGCGCGACAACATACTGCGTCCTGAAACCTCATTACAAAAACTCGCCAGCCTCAAGCCTTGCTTTGATCGTGAAAAAGGCACCATGACGGCAGCCAACAGTACGGCCCTGACGGATGGCGCGTCTTGTGTGTTGATGGCCAGTGAAGCGTGGGCGAAAGCCAAAGGCCTGCCGGTAAAAGCCTGGTTGACCTTCAGCGAAGTGGCGGCGGTTGATTTTGTGAACAAAAAAGAGGGCCTGCTAATGGCACCAGCCTATGCCGTGCCACGTATGCTGGCGCGCGCCGGACTGACGTTGCAGGATTTCGATTACTATGAAATTCACGAAGCGTTTGCGGCTCAGGTCTTAAGCACCCTGAAAGCCTGGGAAGATCCGCGTTTTTGCAAAGAGCGTCTCGGACTTGACCAGCCTTTAGGCAGCATTGATCTCAGCAAACTCAATGTGAATGGAAGCAGCTTGGCAACAGGACATCCCTTTGCCGCGACGGGGGGGCGTATTATTGCGACTCTGGCAAAATTGCTGGAGCAGAAAGGATCGGGTCGAGGACTGATTTCGATCTGTGCCGCCGGTGGTCAAGGTATCACGGCAATCCTCGAACGCTAACCGCGTCTGTCACACGTCTTTACCCCCGGTAGTCGCCGGGGGTTTTGCCTGTCCAATGTTTGAAACTTCTGTGAAATGAGCGTGGTTCGGCAAAACCGAGCTGGAAGGCAATTTCATGAATCGGCATGTCCGACAGCTGCAAATATTCCTTGGCCAGTTCCAGTCTCACCTGATCAAGCAGTTCCTGATAGGTCGTATTTTCTGACGCCAGATGGCGTTGTAGCGTGCGTGCATTCATATCCAGCTTTTCAGCTACCAGGTCTTTGCGAGACAAGCCTTCGCGTAATTGATTGCGAATAATGTCTTGTACCTGACTACGCAGATCATGGCTGGTATCGAGCGTCCTGAGCTGATGCAACGCATGTTGTTCCAGCGTTTTACGCAACATCGGGTCGGGCTGGCGCAAAGGGGTTTCCATATACGCCCTGTCAATGACAAGACCGCTACGTTTTTGCGAGGGGTAGACAGGAGCGTCGAAAGCATCCTCAAACGCTTTTTGTTCACTCGCATTGAGCGGGAATTCCACTTGTACGGACGAGGGGCCTAGCGGTGAGTTCGCCAGCCAGCGGGCATAGTTACACCATGACAAGAGAACATTGGCAATCATGTGAGGACGAACCAGCGGATCGGTATAACGACACTGCCAAAAGATATTCATCGAAGATTCGGTGGTTTCAATGGCGGATACGCCCATATCTCCCACCAGCTTCTCATAGGGAATAATGAGGTCAATGGCATCTGCGAGTGTGGCACAGCTCATGGTGATGTAACCCAGCACGCTGTAAGAACCAGGCTGGACGTACTGGCCGCTTTTTAACCCCAGTAACGGATCCTTGGCTGATTCAATCAGCGCTCTGAGCAATGTCTGGAATTCAGCGCCTGTAATGCGTGCCTGAGCATCGGTCAGCTGGTCCTGGGTTAATCCTGCATGCACTAAAGCAGCCTGGGTGTCGAGACCTGCTTCGTTGGCGTAGCGAAGATATTGCAGCACGGCGGGGGCAGAGGCGAATCCCAAATCCATAGTGATGTCCTGAACTTTGTGTACTTTTCTTTGTGTACTTTTCCGTTTACTGATGCGTCATTGAACCGGTGTCGTAATTTACCACATTGTGTGTCCCGATAGGTCACTGTGTAAAGCCGATGAAACGCTAGACTAAGTCATGTTGATGTTTAGCTGTCTGGAATGTCAGCTTTTTCACTATTGCGTTCTGCCTGCCGAAGGCGCATCGCCCTAGTGAGCGATTCCGTGGACCTGTACAGAATAGAGAGGAGTACGAAAATGAGACGTTGGAATGGTTGGGGTGACGAAGCGAACCAGATGCATTTACCCGCCAATGGCGATCGCTTTCTGATCGAGCGTATCGGGGATGCGAGCCCCTTGCCCAATGCAACGCTCGATACCGTTCTGGCACAGGTTCCCCAGAGTCGACTGGTCGCCCATCCCTTGATCGTAACAGCGGCAGAAGATCGCGTGCGCCACGCCCGAGGACAGAGTCTTCCCGATTGGCTGGCTATGCGAAGCGGCGATTTTGGGGTGTTTCCCGATGGTGTTGCGTACCCGGAAACCGCCGAACAGGTGGCAGAGCTGGTTCGTTATGCCTATTCGCAGGATATCCTGCTAATACCCTATGGTGGTGGTACCAGTGTGGCGGGCCACATTAATCCATTCCAGTCTGAAAAGCCGATATTAACGATCGACATGGGACGAATGAATCGTTTGCTGGACATGGATGAAGCGAGTCAGATTGCGACCCTGGGGGCCGGCACGCCGGGGCCTCAGCTAGAAGCCCTGTTGCGAGCCCGTGGTTACACGCTGGGTCACTTTCCACAGTCATTTGAATTGTCGACGGTGGGGGGCTGGGTCGCGAGTCGTTCGAGTGGTCAGCAATCCCTTCGCTATGGTCGGATTGAGCAATTGTTTGCAGGCGGGCGGGTAGAAACACCGTTAGGTTGTCTGGAGATTCCTACGTTGCCGGCTTCCTCGGCAGGACCCGACATAAGGGAAATGGTCATGGGCTCTGAAGGGCGCATGGGGATTATTTCCGAGGTTAAAGTCAGAGTCAGTCGTTTGCCGGAAGAAGAACGATTTTATGTGATTTTCTTCCCTGACTGGCAAAAGGCCAAATCAGCCGCGCGTGAACTGGTGCAGCAGCGTATTCAGTTATCCATGTTGCGACTGAGCAATGCAATTGAGACTGAAACTCAGTTGGCACTGGCGGGTCATGAGTCGCTGATTGCACTTCTGGAAAGATTTCTGGCGTTGCGCGGAGCGAGCACAGGCAAATGCATGATGACGCTGGGCATTACCGGCAGCCGTACACAATGTAAAGCGGTGCGGTCTCAGGTGAAAAAGCTGGTACGTGAATTCGGAGGGATCTATACCGGCACGCATTTGGGTGACAAGTGGGCTGAAAAGCGATTTACCATGCCCTATTTGAGAGAGGCCTTATGGAGCAAAGGCTATGTAGTGGATACGCTGGAAACAGCAACCGATTGGGACAACGTAGATAACCTTCTGAATCGGATGGAAGAAAATTTGCGTACTGTTATCGCTGATCAAGGCGAGAAAGTGCATGTGTTCACGCACTTGTCGCATTTTTATGGGCAGGGCTGCAGCATTTACACCACCTACGTGTTCCGTTCAGCTGATACCTACGAAAAAACATTGGCATGGTGGAAAACGCTCAAACACACTACCTCCGAATTAATTGTCAACAATCGTGGCACCATCAGTCATCAGCATGGCGTCGGGAAGGATCACGCCCCCTATCTCCCCGTCGAAAAGGGGCCGCTGGGAATGAAGGCAATTGAGGCGGTCATGTCTACTTTTGATCCCCAGGGGCAGCTGAATCCAGGTACGTTACTGGTGGATTAGAGGCCGGTAACGCGCAAGTTAACGCCGGATTGAGGTGAGGGGAGGACAGAGCATGAGAGCGATAGGGCGACCAGGAAAAAGAGAAGCACTGATTCGGTCATTGCAAGATGATGCGGGGCAGACACTCTGGGATCTGATAATTATTGGTGGCGGCATTACAGGGGCGGGGGTGTTGCGCGAAGCCACTCGTCTGGGTTTAAAAGTGCTATTGATTGAGCAGCGCGATTTTGCGTGGGGAACCTCGAGCCGGTCTTCAAAAATGGTTCATGGCGGATTGCGATATTTGGGCTCGGGGCAGGTGGGGCTCACTCGTGAATCGGTTCAGGAGCGCCAGCGCTTACTGGAGGAAGCTCCAGGTCTGGTCGAGCCGCTACCGTTTCTGATGGGACATTATAAAGGCATTTTTCCTGGCCCCCGGATATTCAATATGCTTTTGGCTGTCTACGATTTTCTGGCCGGGCGTCGCAATCATCGCTGGTGGCGGAAAGGAATCAGTGATTTTCTCGCTCCCGGTTTGCGCGTGTCAGGTCTGGAAGGCGCGACACAATTTGGTGATGCGGTGACGGATGATGCGCGTCTGGTTCTCAGAACATTACAGGAAGCCGTGGCGGAAGGCGGCGAAGTGCTGAATTATGTAGAAGCCGTGCAGCTTCTTAGAGAGGGGGCAGAAAACGCCGGTAGTGAAGGTTTAGTGTCTGGTGTAACAATGCTGGATCGACAGACGGCAACAAAATTTGATGTTAGAGCGCGCTGTGTGGTGAATGCGACCGGGGCATGGACGGATGAACTCCGGGCACAACTGGGGGCACATGCGGCGGTTCGTCCTCTGCGAGGCAGTCATTTGATCGTTCCCGGATGGCGGTTGCCTGTTGCCTTTGCGGTGAGTTTTTTTCATCAGGACGATAAACGCCCGGTGTTCGCCTTTCCCTGGGAAGGTGTCACCGTGATAGGCACGACCGATCTGGATCATTCTCAGAATATGAAGCGTGATGCCAGTATCACGCAAGAAGAAGTCAGCTACTTACTGCGTGCGGCTAATTTACAGTTTCCATCAACGCATTTGGAGGAGGGCGATGTGATTGCCACTTACTCCGGGGTGCGCCCCGTAGTGAGTCGTCGTATCCAGCATTCCGATGCAGATAAGACTCAACCCTCAAAAGAAAAGCGGGAACATTCTGTTTGGGATGATGCCGGTATGATTAGCGTGGCGGGGGGGAAACTGACCACGTTCCGGTTGATAGCGTTGGATGTACTGAAAGCAGCTGCGCCCTATTTACCGGTAATGTCAGCGGTTCGCGAATCTCGCATTTTCAAGCCGGTAGCTGCCGGAGAAAAGCCTGCATCAATAAATGCCACCCAATGGAAACGTCTGGTGGGTCGCTACGGTAATGCGGCGACACAGTTGTCCGTGAAACAGATGAATCGCATAGCGCATACCGATACCTTGTGGGCAGAGCTGGAATGGGTACTTGAAAATGAAATGGTGGTTCATCTGGAGGATGTCTTATTACGTCGTACCAGGATAGGTTTGCTGTTGGGTCAACAGGTGATGAATCTACTCCCCGATATCAGAATCATGTGCCAACGCCGGCTGGGATGGGATGATGCCCGCTGGGCGCAGGAAGAGTATGCCTACCGGCAACTGGTGCGACACAGCTACAGCTTGCCAGACCAGGAAGTCGCCGTCACCGCACGCCATGCCGTACACGCCGAGGTAGCCTGATGTCGCGCGATTATTTACTCAGCATTGACAATGGTACGCAGAGTATTCGAGCCTTGCTATTCGATACAGAAGGCAATCTGGTAGGAAAAGGAAAAAAGGAACTGGAGCCTTATTTTTCGACTTACCCAGGCTGGGCGGAACAGCATCCCGAGTACTATTGGCAATCACTCAAAGAAGCGTGCGATCAGTTGTGGGCATCTGTCGCCATTGATAAGACGCAGATTCGCGGAATGTCTGTTACCACGCAGCGTGGCACGGTAATCAACCTGGATGCACAGGGACAACCGTTACGTCCCGCCATCATCTGGTTGGACCAGCGTCACGCCGAAGTGAAAGGACCGCTGAACGGTGCATGGGGATGGCTCTTCAAGCTGGCTCGGGTGGAAGACGTCATTAAACGTTTTCGCGAGAAATCCCAAGCGATCTGGATCGCTCAAAATCAGCCGGAACTATGGGCCAGGACGCATAAGTTTCTTTTGCTTTCAGGCTATCTGAATTATCGTTTAACCGGTGAATTCAAAGATTCCATTGGCAGTCAGGTGGGGTATATCCCTTTCGATTACAAACGCTTGTGCTGGGCCAAGCGTAGTGACTGGCGCTGGCAGGTGTTGCCCATCCAGCAGGATCAATTACCGGAACTGGTACAGCCGGGGATGAAGATCGGCTACGTAACCAAAGAGGCTGCGCTGCACACAGGAATCCCTCAAGGTTTACCCGTCATCGCGTCTGCTTCGGACAAGGCCTGCGAAATTATAGGCTCTGGAGGTAATGCACCTCATATCGCTTGTATGAGTTACGGCACCACGGCAACCATCAATACCACCAGTAAAAGGTATGTCGAACCCATAAAATATATGCCGCCTTATCCTTCGGCAATCCCTAAAGCCTATTGTACTGAAATCATGATATATCGCGGCTTTTGGATGGTCAGCTGGTTTAAAAAGGAGTTTGGTCAGCGCGAACAGCATATTGCTGAAAGTCGGGGAATTGCACCTGAAATGCTGTTTGACGAGCTGGTCAATCAAGTCCCTCCGGGCTCCATGGGGCTCATGTTGCAACCTTACTGGTCTCCGGGGGTGAGAGATCCCGGCCCCGAAGCCAAAGGTGGAATTATTGGTTTTGGTGATGTCCATACGCGAGCGCATATCTATCGGGCCATTCTGGAGGGATTGGCTTATGCGCTGCGCGAAGGCAAAGAACGAATCGAAGCGCGCACCGGCGTTAAAATCACCCAATTACGCGTGGCAGGCGGTGGCTCACAGAGCGATGCGGCCATGCAGCTAACTGCTGATATTTTTGGGTTACCGGCTGAGCGTCCTCATACCTATGAAACGTCGGGCTTAGGTGCAGCAATCGACACCGCAGTAGGGTTAGGGATTCACACCGATTTTGATACGGCGATTCAAAGGATGACTCGTGTGGGAAAGGTTTTCTATCCCAACCCCGCAGCGCAGCGAACCTATGACAAATTATATCGACAGGTTTATCTCAAGATGTATGCTCAGTTGCAGCCTTTGTACAGGTCGATCCGTGATATTACCGGATATCCTAAATAAATCATTCACATAGTGAGTATAAGCAACGCATAAAAAAGGCGGGTTGTCAGAGACACCCGCCTGAAAAAACAACAAGAACACGAAAGGACTGAAAGGAAATCTGTTGGAATTGAATTTCCCGAGACTTAAAAACCAGCGGAGGGACAACAAACTCCTCCGCCTCGGGGATACTACTCAAATCCACGAGTAAGATAATAAGCTCGACGAGTTGTTGTTTCTACTGTGAAACAGTTAACAATTGTGATCAGGTGTATTGCTGGTGTTACGGAATGTAAATTCATCCCCCTGCGTTCAGGTCGAGGAGGATAATGTTGGCGGTATTTGGGGCGATGGAGCGAGGGGGGCAGCGTAGGGTACTTAGACCCGCAGCGAGGCTTCTTTATCTACCGTTTCGTTACCTTTCCAGCGAGTAATACTGATGGTACCGGTTTCGTAGGCATACTGAAGGCGTTTGAGTGCCAGCTTTTCGATATCTTCGGCTTTGGGCATACCATGACTGTCATCGACAGCGCAGATGCTGGTGCCCGCCTGAATGGAAACAAATCCCGCAGTGGTTTTAAACGCTTTCAAGTTGATGCCATCGTGAATACGCTTGAAACAACCTGTTGTACAGTGATCCACGTGGGCAAAATGAGCAACGACGGCAAACTGATTCTCACCTACGCGGCAGAGCGCATCCAGAGGGCGAATCAAGTGTCGCAGGCGACGTGCAATACCAATCAGCAATTCATCCATAATTCCCGGATTGTAACGGGATTTCAGTTGTTGCCAGTTTTTGATACCTAATAGCAGGTAAGTGGTGGCACCGCCGCGAGACTCCGTGTGAGACAAGCCACCGGTCAGTCGTTCCCGTGCATAGCGCAAATTGCCAATACCCGTGCCGATATCCACGATATTCTGGGCTTCGAGCTCTTTATTATTTTCAATCAGCAGCTGGTTTGCAGACAGCATGGAGTTTTGCATGTCGGCAATGCGGTCGGCCGCATAAATCCGGGGCAGCAGCTGGCGGTTCATTTCAGACTTGTAAATGAAGTCATCCACTCCGCGATCAAAAGCTTCAGCCAGGGCTTCGACACCTTCTTTCGCGGTCAATAAAATGATGTAAGTAAAATGATTGGTTTGCTCATCCAGCTGTCTGATGTGAGATGCCAGCTGTAATCCGTCCATTTCAGGCATCAACCAATCGGCCACCAGCACACTCACCGGACGCTCCTCCAGCATGGTAATTGCCGTGCGGGCATTGCTGGCGAAACGAATATCACGATAGCCGGCCAGCTTGAGGGTTTTACCTATGATTGTACTGCTGAATTTAGCGTCATCGACAACGAGAATGGGTAGATCCAGATTTGGCATAATTTTGTCTTTAAAATCAGTTTTTGTCGGTACGTTGCCGCGGACGGGAACAAAATGAATACGAAAGCATAGAGGCAAAGATAAAGCCTGTCTATGCCAGTCTGTTGTAGTAGTGAAACAGATCGCGACATCTATGTGAATTGCCCATGAATTTTAGCGCGTGCTTGTTTACAATGCCCGCACTAACTCGGGTAAACGTGTGTTTTTGTGTACCTTTGAGGCGAGATAATGCCTCAGGCAGGTTAAATTAATTAAGGGGAGAGTGTTTATGCCATCTTTTGATACGGTGTCTGAAGTTGATATGCACGAAGTCACAAATGCAGTGGATCAGGCAAAACGTGAATTAACTACACGTTGGGATTTCCGAAATGTGCAGGCTTCATACGAATTGGCCAATGAAACCGTCACCATGACCGCCGAGCAGGAGTTTCAGCTGGAGCAAATGACTGACATATTACGTATGACTTTTGTAAAACGTAAAGTGGACAGCCGTTGTCTCAATGAAGAAACCGATTCAAAACTGGGAAAAACCGTCAAACGCAGCTACAAACTCACGCAAGGCATCGATCAACCAACGGCCAAACTCATTGGCAAGCTGGTGAAAGAGTCGGGCAGTAAGGTTCAGGTGGCAATACAGGGTGACAAGGTGAGAATGACCGGTAAAAAGCGGGATGAGCTTCAGGAAGTAATGGCACTGTTGCGTGAGAGTGAAAGTATCAAGATTCCATTGCAATTTAATAATTTCAGAGACTAGAGCGAATGGAGATTTTGCTATTCATTAGCTTGTCGCATGGATAAAAGTGATACACCCTCTGGATATATTGTGTCGACTGGTTATCGTGCAGTTTCGGGGCTATTCCAGGGGGCAACTTTGAGTAGTAAAAGCATGCCGGGTAGTGCACATAGCGTACAAAACAGGAAAAATCCGGTCCAGCCCAGTCCTTCTGTAGGAAAGCCCACCGTCTTCATCCATGACCAGAGTATCGGATGGGTATCTTGTGTTACACCCTCTACAAGGTAACCCGTCGTGGCATTTGCGAGGCTTCTGGGCAATGCGGCCAGCGCGGTAAATAGCGCCAATTGTGTCGCGGTATAGTCGCGACTGGTCGATCGTGCAATAAATGCCACAAAGGCTGCAGTGCCTAATCCGACCCCCAGGTATTCCAGCGCGATAACTGCCGCGAGCGCCCAAAGGTTATTGCCTATTTCGGCTAGCGCCGCAAACCCTAAAATGGTCAGAATCTGTACGAGGCCGAATAGCCAGAGAGCACGGTTAATGCCTATCTTTACCATCAATAAACCGCCTAATATGCCCCCTATGACCATCGGCCAAAGTGCCGCATTTTTTGCCACAATGCCTATTTCAGTCAGGTCAAAACCAAGATCAATATAAAAGGGGGTGGATAGCGCCGTGGCCATGTTGTCGCCCAGTTTGTATAAAAACATGAAGCCCAATATCAGAAAGGCTTGCTTCATTCCGAGGCGGGAAAAGAATTCGTGAAAGGGTTCGATGACGGCCTGACGAAGTGTTTGAGGGGGATGATCGCTGCCTTTGGGTTCTTTAACGCACAGCGTCATGATAATGCCCGGCAACATAAACAGAGCAACACTCCAGTAGACTGTAGTCCAGCTAAAATGATCAGCCATGATCAACGCCAGTGATCCAGGGATGAGTCCGGCAATACGGTAGGCGTTAACGTGCACAGAGTTTCCCAGGCCCAGCTCTTGATCCGGTAGTATTTCACGCCGATAAGCATCCAGCACAATATCCTGACTGGCACTGAAAAATGCGATGCCTGTGGCGAGATAAATGATTGGCCAAAGCGAATCAGAGGGATCAAACCATCCCATCATGCCCATGCTGAAAAGTAGTGCCAACTGCATAAACAGCATCCAGCCGCGACGGCGGCCGAATGCAGGTAGCGCATAACGATCCATCAGCGGCGACCAGAGAAATTTCCAAGCGTAGGGTAGGCCGATGAGTGAGAACAGACCAATCGTCGCCAGATCGATCTGTTCTTTTCTTAGCCAGGCCGGAATCAGGGTGTAGACATAGTAAAGAGGGAGCCCGGAACTGAAACCGGTGAATATGCAGATCAGCATGCGTCGATTAAACAGGGCTTGCCAGGCGGACTCCTGTGCAGGCGTCTCGTTGACGGATGTGTTACTGGTTTCAGGTTGACGGGGATCCGTCGATGGTGCAGTGGTTGAAGTGGTCACAAGCATCCCTGTTTTTGGCTTAAGCTCAGGGATTATTCCAGAGGAAGCGTGATAAGGGAATTTTATCTGCGATAAATTCGATACCTTCACTTATCAGACGTTGTTGTTGCAACCTATACATTCGCGAATCTGGTGGAAATGATAACTTGCCCAACCGATTGACAACCCTGTGCCACGGAAGCGTGCTGTCGTCAGGTAAAACGGCCAGGGCGCGACCCACATGCCGTGCCTTGCGCGGAAAGGCCGCCATGGAGGCGACCTGACCGTAAGTTGCAACTTTCCCTTCGGGTATCTGGCTCACTACCAGCCAGACGGCTTCTTGAAAGCTGGCAACATACTCCATAAGCTGACGATTCCGTATTCGATTAAACGCGGAGGCCGCCATCTACTTCAATGACGCGACCGGAAACATAATCGTTTTCCAGAATGTACGCGACGGTATGTGCGATCTCTTCGGGTTGTCCCATACGACGCAACGGGATCTGCTTGGTCATCATGTCCAGTGCTTCAGGACGCATAGATCCCGTCATTTCGGTAGCAATAAAGCCGGGTGCGATCGCCATGGAGCGAATGCCATAGCGTGCCAGTTCTTTCGCCCAGGTGACCGTCATTGAAGAGACACCGGCCTTGGCAGCAGAATAGTTGGTCTGGCCCATATTTCCTGCTCTGGAGATACTGGCAATATTGATGATACAGCCTTTGACACCGGTCTCGATCATCTTGGTCGCGGCTTCCCGGCCACACAGGAAAACGCCTGTCAGGTTGACATCAATGACTGACTGCCACTGCTCCAGCGACATCCGCTTTTCTACTACGCCGTCCTTTGCTTTTATCAGCATGCCGTCGCGTAGAATGCCGGCGTTATTGACCAGCCCGTCGAGCTTGCCAAAGTCGTTCACTATGCCTGCGAACGTGGTCTCAACGTCAGCTTCGCGTGCAACGTTGCAAAGGTAGTAGCGTGCCTGGGAGCCCGCTTGTTCGCATAAAGCCACGGTTTCCTGTAGTCTTTCTTCATTCAGATCGATCAGCGCCAAACGCGCACCTTTTGCTGCCAGAGAAACAGCCATTGCGCGGCCAAGGCCTTGACCGCCGCCAGTGATAGCAATTACAGAGTCTTGTAGTTTCATTTTAAGCCTTAATCTATAAGAATGCAGATAACGTAATGTGTTCAATAGACGTTAATACTTATTGAGACGTTAATACTTATTGCTTGAAAACCGTTATTGAAATCTATGAAACGGATATCCAGGCCAGGGCGGCATTATGGCAGTATTGGTTATCCAAGACCAAGCTTAAGATGATTCTAATTCTGTTGTCAGAGAGGTAGGCATGAGGTACCTGTTTTTACTATTTATCGTGATGCCTGTGCTCGAAATGATGGTGCTCATTAAGGTGGGCGCATTAATCGGCATGTGGTATACGATCGGTTTTGTGTTATTTACGGCTTTTCTTGGCGCTAATTTACTCAAGCGGCAAGGGGTATCCACGCTTCTCCGGGCGAATCAAAAAATGGCTTACGGGGAAATACCTGCCCAGGAAGTGGCTGAGGGCTTCCTCATTGCCTTGGGTGGGGCGCTGTTGCTGACGCCGGGATTTATTACCGATGCTTTTGGGTTTGCTCTGCTGGTGCCGGCTATTCGTGGACTACTGGTACGAAAAGTGGTTAGTTCGTTTCTCAGTGGCGGTGTCGCGCGGCAAGGCGGATTTCAGGCCGCCGGATACAGTTATCGGGAATATCGTCATACTGCACAGAACGATGCCTTTGGAACCTCTCCCTTCGACCGGCCTGTCCGGTCAAACTCTGCCGATATCATCGATGGAGAAATAGTGAGCGACGGTGACGTTATGAGTGAAACAACGAAAAACACACATGGAATCGAAAGAGCGTCTGATCCGGATCCAGATAAAAAAAATTAAAATATTTTTCACCTGCCTATTGAAATTGATTTTGTCACCCCTATCTATGGCACCACATGCTGCTTGGGTCGGCATCAGTTGCTTCCCGGACAACCGAATCATACACGTTTGTCTGACAGCGTTTGATACGAAGGCAGCAAATCCCAAAAAGTAAATTGAAAGATAATCTGAATTCATCAGAGAAAACCTAACTTGGAGAATCGATAAGATGAAGATCCGTCCATTACACGATCGTGTTGTTGTACGCCGTAAGGAAGAAGAGACCAAAACCGCGGGTGGTATCGTTCTTCCAGGAAAAGCAGCAGAGAAACCTTCACAGGGTGAAGTTGTCGCTGTAGGCACTGGTCGCGTTCTTGACAATGGTGATGTGCGCCCTATGGCTGTTAAGGCTGGCGACATCGTTGTATTTGGTCAGTATTCAGGTAGCACCATTAAAATTGATGGTGAAGAGTTGCTGATCATGGGTGAAAGCGAAATTTTTGGTGTGCTGGAAGGCTAATTTAGTCCCAGGCATGCAGACAGAGATTGCATTGCAATCAAGAATTCAGTTAGGCATATACAGGATACGAAACAATGGCAGCAAAAGACGTAAAATTCGGTAGTGCAGCGCGTAACCGCATGTTGGCGGGCGTAAATATTTTGGCTGATGCAGTAAAAGTTACTTTGGGCCCTAAAGGTCGTAACGTGGTATTGGACAAATCCTTTGGTGCGCCTACTGTCACTAAAGATGGTGTATCTGTTGCGAAAGAAATCGAACTGAAAGACAAGTTCGAAAACATGGGCGCGCAGATGGTGAAAGAAGTTGCTTCTCAAACCAATGATGCGGCCGGTGACGGTACGACCACTGCGACCGTATTGGCTCAGTCCATCGTTAACGAAGGTCTGAAAGCGGTAGCCGCCGGCATGAATCCAATGGATCTCAAGCGCGGAATTGACAAAGGTGTTGTGGTTGCTGTTGAAGCGGTCAAGAAATTGGCTCGTCCTTGCACTGACAGCAAGGCGATTGCACAAGTAGGTACCATTTCTGCGAACAGTGATACTCGTGTAGGTGAAATCATTGCCGAAGCGATGGAAAAGGTTGGCAAAGAAGGCGTTATCACGGTAGAAGAAGGTAGCGGTTTCGAAGACGAACTGGCAGTAGTAGAAGGTATGCAGTTCGATCGTGGCTACCTGTCACCTTACTTCATCAACAATCAGGACAGCATGAGTGCCGAGTTGGAAAACCCGTTCGTGTTGCTGGTTGATAAGAAAGTATCCAACATCCGTGAACTGCTGCCTGTTTTAGAAGGTGTAGCGAAGTCCGGTAAGCCTTTGTTGATCATCGCTGAAGATGTTGAAGGTGAAGCGTTGGCGACCTTGGTTGTTAACAATATGCGTGGCATTGTTAAAGTGGCTGCGGTAAAAGCGCCCGGTTTCGGTGATCGCCGTAAAGAAATGCTGCAGGATATCGCCATCCTGACTGGCGGTACGGTTATTTCTGAAGAAGTCGGTCTGACATTGGAAAGTGCAACGCTGAATGATCTGGGTACCGCCAAGCGTGTCAGCATTACGAAAGAAAACACGACTATTATTGATGGTGCAGGTGCCGAAACTGAAATCGAAGCACGTGTGGCTCAGATTCGTAAGCAGATTGAAGACAGCTCTTCAGACTACGACCGTGAAAAGTTGCAGGAGCGCGTAGCTAAACTGGCTGGCGGTGTTGCAGTGATCAAAGTCGGCGCAGGTTCTGAAGTAGAAATGAAAGAGAAGAAGGCGCGCGTTGAAGATGCGCTGCACTCTACTCGTGCTGCGGTAGAAGAAGGTGTGGTACCTGGTGGCGGTGTTGCACTGGTTCGCGCGCTCCAGGCTATCGCTGACCTGAAAGGTGATAACGAAGACCAGAACGTAGGTATCAACCTGCTCCGTCGTGCGATGGAAGCACCTCTGCGTCAGATCGTTGAAAACGCCGGTGGTGAAGGCTCGGTTGTGATCGACAAGGTTAAGCAGGGTGAAGGAAGCTTTGGCTTCAATGCGGCGATCGGAACCTATGGCGATATGCTGGAAATGGGTATCCTGGATCCTGCAAAAGTTACCCGTACTGCATTGCAGGCAGCTGCCTCGGTTGCGGGCTTGATGATCACTACCGAGTGTATGATCACTGAGCACGTAGATGAGAACGCAAAAGGCCCCGCAATGCCGGATATGGGCGGCATGGGTGGAATGGGCGGTATGGGCATGATGTAATCAGTCCCGCCTGAGACTGCCTGCCTTTCCTGATAGAAAGGCTGAAACCGGTGAATGGATACATTCACCGGTTTTGTTTTTTGGAACACAGTTATAATCTTAGGGCTTTCGTACAGAAACCTGGGATGTTAAAGTCGCTGCTCTCATTTTTAAGTTTATTTCTGCCAGTCTGCTCATAAGGCCACCGGGTTTGTGATTAAAAGAATTTTTGGCTACGGCTTTTTGCTAATTGTTTCATATGCAATATTTTTGATTGCGAATCTACCGTCGTCATTTGTATGGAAGCAACTACAACCTCTGATCCCCCTTCAACAATTGCCCTTTCGTATCGAGGCGGTTTCGGGTACCGTCTGGCAAGGACAAGTGCTCGCCAGAGCAGAAGGGATCCCGGTACTATGTGATTGGAAGGTTGATCTTTTGGGCGCAATCTCGGGTCAGTTACCTGTTGCCGTACGCGTAAAATCTTTACCGGGTGAGTTAAAGGGGAATTTACGTGTTGGTATGGGTGACATTGAAATAGAGAACCTGAAAGGCGTCGTGCGACTGGATCCCCTTAATCCGGCGTTAAGCCGCCAGCGTTTGACCCTGGCTGGAGATGTGGCGGTAAGATCCTTCAACCTGAGTATTCAACAGGGCCGGATTAATAATGCGTCCGCAGATATTGCCTGGTCTGGAGGCAATATCAGTTATCCCGCTGGTCGAAGTCAGCATGATAGAATGCTCCCCGCATTTAGAGCGCAGATTGCTACTATTGATGGCGAAAGTCGGCTGTCAGTGCGTGATAGCGAGGCTACGTTCGACGTCATTTCTGGTGCCATCGATCAGAATGGCATTGCCATGTTAGAAGTAACGCGCCGGGTGCTTGATCTGGCGCGAGAGCCTTGGCCATCGAACTCGACAGAAAAAGATGTGGTATTCAAGGTCAAGCGCAAACTCTATTTAACCCCCTCGCAAGGTTAAGCAAAGCAGGTATGGTGAGTACAAGAATAATGACAACGCGTTTTTGGGATAAGCTTGCCAGTAAGGTAACGTGGCTGTTATTGCTGTTATTGATCATATATGTTGCGAGAATGCTGGCCCATGCGACCTGGTTTGGGCTAGGCGAACATTCGGATCGACTGCTGCAGATAGACTCACGCAATGTCTCGGTGGCAGCAGGCACACGGCAAGAAAACAGGGTATTGCCGTTAGATATTTTCGGCCGTGTTGACATTAAATTGGTTCAGAAAGAAGAGGTACGTCCCACTGATGCACCTAAAACCATGTTGCGGTTGGAACTGAACGGTGTGTTCTTGTCTGACTCGCCGCAGCGTTCGGCGGCAATTATTGCAGAGCGTGGAAAAGATTCAGAATACTATCGTGTAGGCGATAGTTTGCCCGGTAATGTGTTGCTCGATGCCGTGTATCCGAACTATGTCATTCTTAATCGCGCCGGTAAATTTGAAAAACTTATTTTCGACGAGGATAAAGCTGACGGTGGTAATATCACCCTGAATCAAAGTACCCCTCAAGGTGCTAATGCCGGTGTACGGATAAATACACCGGAAGAGTTTGTTGCGGAGGCGACTCGCAGGTTATCTGATAATCCCGTGAGCGCTTTGGCCAGTGTAGGGTTGCGACCTGCCTCTTCGGACGAAGTAAGCGGATATGTCTTTGAGGGTAATAATCCCATGCTGACTCGCCTGAATTTAAAGCGGGGAGATGTTATTCGATCGGTGAATGGTAATGGTCTGGGTGATCTGCAACGGGATAAAGATCTACTTCAGCAATTATCATCACAAGATAGTCTGGAAGTAGAAGTAGAAAGAGATGGCACCAGCTTTTATATTAACTATCCGCTGCGCCGATAAAAAAACTGACAGGAATATGACTAATAATGAAAGGGTTGCGTAATTTCTTTCGGGGCATGTTGCTTCTTTGCCTGATTGGGCATGGCTTAACAGGGTGGGCTCAGGAACAAACCTGGACCGTCAATCTTAAGGATGCAGATATCAGAGCATTTGTGACACAGGTGTCTGATATCACGGGCTACAGTTTTGTTATTGATCCCAGAATAAAAGGTAAGGTGACGGTTATATCAAATGTTCCGATGAATCGTGACGCCGTTTACGAGATGTTCCTGTCCGTATTACAGGTGCATGATTTTGTTGCCGTACCGGGAGAGGGCGTCATCAAAATTGTCAGAAATAACGATGCCAAACAAATTGCAGAGGTTTTGGACACCCTGCATAAGATTCCTTCAGAGCAGCTCGTTACCCGTGTCATTCAGGTCAATAATGCCAATGCCTTGGAGCTGGTGCCAATATTACGGCCCATGGTGGCGAAGTATGGACACTTGGCTGGGGTTGCCGCAGCCAATGCTTTAATCATTAGCGATCATATTGCCAATATAGAACGAATCACGAAAATAGTTTCTGAACTCGACAGTCCGAATAGTTACGCACTGGAAGTCATCCAGCTTAAAGATGCCTGGGTCGGAGATATGGTCAAGCTACTTGAAGAGCTCGCGCCGGCAGAACTTGGAAAAGCAGCTAAAGCGAACGCGCAAAACAAATTTAGTGTGGTGGCAGACCAGCGCAGTAATCGCCTTATTCTCAAAGGCGACGAAAATTTCCGTGACAAAATTCGAGAATTGATTCAGAAGCTGGATCAACCTGCAGCGACTACTGGTACGACCAAAGTCCTGCGTCTCAAGCACGCAGATGCGAAGGAAATGGCCGAATTGCTCAAAGGGTTGATGGGCGCTATTACTACTGAAAATAAAGAAAAAGGTGGCGAAAAGGTTCATGGAGATGCCACTGTTTACGCCGATGAAGGTCTGAATGCTTTAGTGATTCGTGCCGAACCTTCGGTGATCAAAGAAACTGAGGAAATTATCCAGCAGCTGGATGTTCGTCGTGCGCAGGTACTTATTGAAGCCGCGATAGTTGAAGTGGGTGACGAAGCCAACAAGGCTTTGGGTGTTCAATGGGCGCTTTATGATGCCAATTCGGCTTTGCCGGGCGCGATGACGAATTTTGGCGAAGTTGGTTTGTCTGCTGCAAATGTTCTCGGTGCACTGGCAACAGCAAAAAATGATGACTCGGTTCCTGCCGTAAGCCCGGCGCAAGGTGGAGTCACCTTGGGTGTGGGCAATGTTGATAAAAATGGCGTGAGTTGGGGTTCGCTTATACAGGCATTACAATCGACCACCGATGTCAATCTGCTTTCAACGCCTAAAGTCATTACTATGGACAATCATGAGTCATCGATTCATGTCGGTCAAAATATTCCTATCAAGACGGGTGAGTCAACTACAACGGGAGATGGCACTGCCAATCCTTTTACCACTATTACGCGTGAAGATATTGGTGTGAAGCTGAAAGTGACGCCGAGCATTAGCGAAGGTGATCTGGTGCGCCTGGAAATCGAGCAGGAAATTTCGTCGATTGAAGATAGCGTAGAAACGGCAGCCGACATTATCACTAACAAGCGCCTGATCAAAACTAACGTATTGGCGGATGACCAGGAAACCATCGTATTGGGTGGTTTGATTACGGATAATTTCTCGGTCAAAGAAAGTAAGGTTCCCTTTTTGGGCGATATTCCTTACCTTGGCGTATTGTTCAAAAGTAGCGAGAAGAAACGCAGCAAACGAAATTTGCTGGTATTTCTGAAGCCTACAATACTTCGAGACAGATCCATGTCAGCCAATGTGAGTCAGCAGAAATTCGACACACTTTGGCAACTAAACCTGGAGAAACGTGCGGCTAACGATGATATTCCAGAGGAGGGGTTGGTTAAGCCAGACATTAATACCCTTTATCTCGAAAATGGATTGGGTCGCTAGCTAACGAAAGCCCCGGAATTACCGGGGTTTTTTTTCGTCTTTTTCAGGCTGATAATGGCGGCATGGGGCAATCCAGTGTATCTGCAATGACCCGGAGTAATTCATATTCTGTGGGCTGGATTTTCCCATCGCTGAGTACGCACTCAGCACACGCGCTTAAAATTTGAGATTTCAGGAAAGGTGTCACCTGCCGCAATTTTTTTAGGCATCCATGAAATTGTTTAGGCGTAATTTCATGGGATTGTGGCCAGCAAGGTGGCGTAAAAAAGGGCTGCAATATCTTTTCGAATAAAGCCTGCTGCGCTGTGCGTTCGCTTGCATTGAAGCTGCAGAGTATCGCCATCACAATTTCTGTTTCGGTCTGGATTGCCTGGAGCGTACGATAGCGTACAGGGAGGGGCTTTTCTGCATCCGGATGAAGATGGCGAGTAAGTAATGCCAATACCAGATATTCGGACAGCGCAAAAATTTTGTCTTTATGCATCATTAGCCTGAGTTTACTCAGTAGTAGCAGTCGATCTTCTGCGGCTAATTGCTTGAGTGCTGGCAGAGCCAGCTCAATTACGGGAAATCTGTATTTGCTCCCCAGTGCTGAAAGCTCGACCGCGTAGTGAGTGATCGCGCTTTGTTCTTCCAACGACAGGTTCAAGTCTGGATCCTTTAACAGATCTCTGTTGCGTAAATGGCTCTGGGTAGCACATAGTCCGATGACTAACAGATTGGCAGCGCCTACGGTTTGTGTGGCTTGTCTCAGCGTATCCGGAATATGCTCCAATAATTTTTGTGCATAGGTGATTGCCTGTGGCGTCACGCACCCTACGGTGCGTTGTAAAAACAGGTTTGCGTTAGTGCCTGAAAAGGCGGAGGCCTGTGCTTCATTCAAAATTTGCGGCACCGGAGCCTGAAATGCGCCTAACTGAACACCTTCGGATGCAAGGCTTTCTCTGGCGGATTTATATTCTCTTGCTTTGAATCGAGTGAGAAGTGACTTATCAATCGCGTTGATTCTCTCCTCAATTGGTGGGTGAGACGCCATAATTTTTTGCCACTGGACTTTTAAAGACTCACTAAAGCAAAGATGATTTATCGTTTCCGCATACATAGAATTTGATAAAAAGGCACTTTGGCTGGATTTGGCTATTTTGTAAAGCGCACCCGCAATACCTCCGGTATTACGGGTGAATTGCACCGCAGACGCATCCGCAAGAAACTCTCGTTGTCGTACAATGGCAGCTTTGATCATGCGCCCGGAAAGTAATCCTACATAGCCAATCGTGCTAAGAATGAGTCCTGCGACAACGCTGGCAAGCGCTCCTTTGGTCGAATCTGTGTGACGAGTTGATCTCATTAAAAAACGACCTGCATCGCCTAGCAGCATCAGACCGCCCAATAATGCAATAAGTTGCAGGTTGATTCTCATGTCGCCATTAAGGATGTGGCTGAATTCGTGAGCAATGACTCCCTGCATTTCTTCTCGGGTAAGCTGCTCGGTCAACCCCTGAGTCACGGCCAGAACGGCCTCGTTGGCTTCATAACCGGCTACAAAGGCGTTAATACCTTGTTCATGGGGTAATAGATAGAGTGTCGGGACGGGAAGGCCTGCGGCGATGGCCATTTCTTCTACCACATTAATCAATATTCGTTGTTGTGGTTCCCGTGTGTCGAGTGCGACGGGAACGCCTCCTGCCATTAATGCCACACTTCGCCCGCCTTTACGAAGTTTAAAGAACTGCTGAAGTGAACCCACAGCAATGGAGCCTAGTAGCACGGCATTTACAATATGGCTTGCAGGGCTGGTAAGCCATGATGCGAGAGTAGGGGGCGAGACCGAATAACGCTGAGACTGACTGCCAATAAGCAAGGCAAAATAGCAACTCAAATTGACGAGCAAAAGCGTTGTCAGAATAGCCAGTAGAAAGAACAGCATGAGGAGCAGCGTTTTCTTTCGTGCTTGCTCCTGTTTTTCAAAAAAGTTCATGGTGACGAGTATTAGTTGAAACTGACTTTTATCGGTTTACGTACTTCGATGTCATCCAGTTCCAGTAATGAGGTTTCTTTGAAGGAGAAGAAACCAGCGATGAAATTATTTGGGAATTGTTCACGATAAGTGTGGTACAGCATGACCGCATCATTGTAGGCCTGCCTTGAAAATGCCACCCGGTTTTCGGTAGAGGTCAGTTCCTCCATTAGTTGACTGATTGTTTGATTTGCCTGCAATTCCGGATAATTTTCCGCGACGGCGTAGAAACCACCGAGTGCGCGATTCAAGATGGATTCCGCACCTGCCAGCTTGCGAATCGCCGACGCATCTTCCGGGTGACTGGCTGCCGCTTTAGTTGCACTGGCTGCCTGATTACGGGCATCCATAACACGCGTCAGCGTTTCTTGTTCATGTTTCATATAGGCTTTGGATGATTCGACCAGATTGGGTATCAGATCATGTCGTCTTTGCAGTTGCACATCGATTTGAGCAAACGCATTCTTGAATTGGTTTTTCAATGAAACCAGCTTGTTGTATATGGCAATGAGGTAAAAGCTAAAGAGCACAATAACGACAATGCCGATAATGGTATTAGTTGACATGACTATTATCCTTTTCCTGGTGTTTCCCGCTTAGTTTCTTGTGTGTTTGTAAGAAAGCTGCAAATTCGCTGGCCCGCATGGGTTTGGCATACAAATAACCCTGACCGATATCACAACCGCGCGCTTTGAGATCCAGATGCTGTGCTTTTGTCTCCACGCCTTCTGCCACCACTTTGTAATTCAGATTGTGAGCGAGCTGTATCATGGCATTGACGATAGTGGCGTTTTCTTTGTCGGTAAGTAAATCATCTACAAATTGTTTGTCTACTTTTAGTGTACTGATAGGCAGCTTTTTAAGGTAACTGAGAGACGAATACCCGGTTCCGAAATCATCAATTGAAATCTGAATGCCGGATTTTTGCAATTTACTGAGTGTTGCGATGGCTTTTTCTGGATTCTGCATGACGCCTGTTTCAGTAACTTCAATTTCCAAGCTGTCGGGTTGAATTCTTGCAGTAGACAGCGCTTGAATGACATGACTTGCCAGCGCGGGATTGTTTAGTTGTATGGCCGAAACGTTAACAGCAATTCGACACTCGATTTGAAAACTTTGCCATTGCTTTATCTGTTGGCAAACATGATTGATCACCCATTGGCCAATTTCCGCTATTTGACCGTTATCTTCGGCTATATTGATGAATTTAATGGGCGGAATCAGCCCGTGCACGGGGTGTTGCCAGCGAATGAGTGCTTCGGCTCCCACCACGGAATTTGAATTTATGTCGAATTGCGGTTGATAAACCATGAATAATTCGCCATTTGCAATGGCGCTTGAAAGATCCCTTTCCAGTTGTTTGCGCTCCCTGAGTCGGGCGTCGACCGATTCTTCGTAAAAGCAATATTTATTGCGATGGAGAGACTTTGCCAGCGTCATGGTTTGCTCGGCTTTTTGCAGCAATTTGTCGGCATCTTTTCCGTCATGAGGAAAGCGGCTGACGCCAATGGTTGTGCGAAGTGTTATGCGTTGTCCATCGATCAAAAACGGCAGGTTCATCGCGCTGATCAGACTTTCTGCTTGATCCAATAATGCGTCTTCATCGGGAGGGAGGATGACCAATACGAACTGATCTCCCCCGAGGCGCGCAGCAATCTGCATGTATCGGCTTTGTGCTGAGAGTCGTTCGGCAAATGCTTTAAGCAAACTATCGCCAATATTGTAGTCAAACTGGTCATTAATGGATTTAAAGTCGTCTAAACCGCAGCAGAAAATGGCGAGTGATTGCTGTTGGGATTTCGCTTCGGCAATAACATTTTGTAACTGGTTTCGGAGTAGTCTTCGATTGGGCAAGCCTGTTAATGCATCATATTGTGCCAGTTTAAGTGCTCGGGCTTCTGCCGCCTGGCGCCGCATCTGGCTCTCGGATATTTCGGTTAATAGCGAATTTGCGCTGTCTACCCATGCGCCCAGTTCATCCTTTTCGTGGCCTTTAGGTGTCGGGATAGCTGTTTTCTCTGGTGCATTGGCATCAATGCTAAGCAAAGAGCTGATAAGTTCAGAGATAGGCTTGGTGAGCAAATAGTGGTACACAATATAGAGAACACTTCCGAAAATAAGCGCTTTAATCAGACCGGAAAGAAAAATGACCAGAGAACGGGCTAAAAAGCTTTGAGCGGTAACCAGTGTGTCAATGGTGAGGGTAATGGTACCGAAATAGGTTTGCTTACCAGAATGATTACGTTCGAGGCGCAAAGAGTAGGTTCTTGTTTTTTCAAACAGGGCATCAGTAATGAATCTGAAGTCGTAGGCAAGCAGGGGCCTGTGTCTTTCAGCCAGAATTGAGCCTTCAGGATGCGCAATGGTTACGCTGTTGACAAAGGGTTGTTTGAACAATCCTTCAATGACCTGATCGCCGAGGTGGGCGTCGATACTGTAAACGGCTTGTGTTGCCGGTTCGTTGACCAGTTCAAGTAGTGCTAGCGATTGCTGATCAAGCTCGGTGCTGGCACGATTTGCATCAAGCAAAATCTGGAATACGCTAAGTATCAAACCTGCGACCAGTGCCGTTAGCATCACCCATCGAAAGAGTCTCAGTGAAAGTGACTGATTGATTTGATATTTAGGGGGAGTCTGCATTCGGAATCTTGGGCCGTAAATAATCAAGCGTTTATGGGTAGTTTAGCTGGATTAAATGGAAGTAAAAGGAAATTGGCCAAACCTTTAGAAAATGCTGAAGGGTTATATCTGTTTCGCTAAAGCTTAAAACTTTAATCGTAATCTATAAGCAGGGTAAATTTTGAAGGAGCACACAAACAGAAGCGTTTGTGTGCTAAGCGATTTCGCTGACGGGCGTGAATTACGCGTTCAGATTAGCCGCTACAAATTCCCAGTTAACGAGTTTCCAGAATGCATCCAGATAAGTCGGGCGTGCATTGCGGAAGTCGATATAGTAAGCATGTTCCCAAAGATCGACCGTTAACAGTGCAGTCTGACCTGCGGTCATTGGCGTTCCAGCGTTGCTGGTGTTAACAATTTCGAGTTGGCCGCTGGCATTTTTGACCAGCCAGGTCCAGCTTGAGCCAAAGTTATTGACTGCTTTATCGTTGAATTGCTTCTTGAACTCTTCGAACGAGCCGAAAGCTGAGTTGATTGCTTCGGCGACTGCGCCTGTTGGTTCGCCGCCACCGTTCGGGCTCAGACAGTTCCAATAGAAGGTGTGATTCCAAATCTGTGCGGCATTGTTGAAAACCGGACCGCTGGATGATTTGATAATTTCTTCCAGGCTTTTACCTTCAAATTCTGTTCCTGGCACCAGACCATTCAGTTTGTCGACATAAGTCTTGTGGTGTTTTCCGTGGTGGAAGTCCAGGGTTTCTTCAGAAATGTGTGGGGCGAGTGCATTTTTGGCGTAAGGTAACGCAGGAAGTTCAAAAGCCATAAGAATAGTCTCCATTGCTGCTCATCAGAAATCTTTGCACTTGATTTTAGTGCATTACGTACAGGGCTGGGCCTGCTTTTTTGACGCGCATCAATAATAGCATTGCCTTTCATGCATATCTATTCTTAAAAATTGTATGGATATTGCTAATTTATCAGCAGATTTTGTTACAACTGAATGTGTAGAAATACTGTCTGTCTGATTTTTCAGAACAGACAGTATCCTCGGGCTAGCGGTTTTCTGTGGGGTGGTATTCCGGGCTTCCGGGCAGGTGAGCGGCGACGTTGCGAATGCGCCAGGTAAGTTCTTTGTAGCTGTCTGCCTGAACGGTAACGTGGCCAAGTTTTCGGCCTTTGCGTTCATCTTTGCCGTACAAATGAATATGGGCATATGGCAGGCGTAACAGACCCTGAATATCGCCTTTTTCGCTAATGATGTTAATCATGCAGGTCGGTTGCTGAGCCTGGCAGTCTCCGAGAGGGAGATCCGCAATGGCGCGCAGATGGTTTTCAAACTGACTGCAATTGGCACCCTCAATCGACCAGTGGCCGGAATTGTGAACCCTCGGCGCCATTTCGTTTGCCAGTAGTCCTTGCTCGGTTTCAAACAGCTCCAAGGTTAGAATACCAACATGATTTAAGGCTTCCAGAAGCTCACCGATATAGCATTGTGCCTGCTTGTCGAGCTCTGGCGAGATTCTGGGGGCAGGGGCAACCGAATAACGAAGTATGCCTTCGTGATGCGTATTTTCTGTTAGTGGATAGAATGCCAGCTGTCCTGATTTTGAACGTACCGCGATAATAGACAACTCACGAGAAAAATTGACAAATTTCTCTACGATTAATTGAGTGTTACCGATACGATTCCACGCTGAAGCAACGTCTGCCGGGTCTCTGATGACGGCTTGCCCTTTTCCGTCATAACCATCCGTGACAGTTTTGGCTACAACCGGGCAGCCTAGTTGCTCAACGGCAGATTCAAACGCCGCTAGGCTATCTACGAGGTGATATTTTGGTGTAGGTATGCCGAGTTTAGTAAAAAGGCGCTTTTCTTCCCCTCTATTTTGGCACACCCGTGTAGATTCAGAAGAGGGAAGCAGCATTTTTCTTGATTCAATCTTTCTGGCCAGATCAAGCGGAATGTGCTCAAACTCTGAAGTAACAATATCCACATCGGCTAAAAATGAGTCCAGATCTTTTCCTGTGCCACCCTGATCAATGAATACATTGCCAATACCTACGCTGGGTGCACCCGAGGTATCGTAAAAGCTAAACTGCATTTCCAGTGGCAGTCCTGCCAGGGCGAGCATTCGTCCCAATTGACCTGCACCCAAAACACCTATTTTCATTCTTCGCCTCTGGGGTCTGGATTGTCTATTACCGATTGGGTTTGCGTATTGCGAAACGCCTCAACAGCTTGTTGAACGTCAGTATTAAATGTGCCTATGATTTGTGCGGCCAATAACCCGGCATTAGTGGCACCGGCCTTGCCAATGGCGAGCGTGCCTACAGCAATGCCACCTGGCATCTGAACGATGGACAGAAGGGAGTCCAGGCCTTTAAGGCTTTTTGATTCAACGGGTACGCCAAGCACAGGAAGTGCAGTTTGAGATGCAATCATGCCTGGCAGGTGCGCAGCTCCACCCGCCCCGGCAATGACCACTTTCAATCCTTTGGATTGTGCAGTTTTGGCGTATTCAAAAAGTAAGTCAGGCGTTCTGTGAGCGGACACTACTTTGACTTCATATGGAACACCGAGCGCGTCCAGCATTTTTGCGGCGTGCTCCATGGTGGGCCAATCGGATTTTGAACCCATTATCAGGCCAACTAATGGTTGCATTATAAGCTTCCAGAGGGGTAGAAATTACGAAAAAAAGATCGCATATATTAGTGGTTACCGGATACCCTTGCAAATAGAATAGACAAGTATGAGGGGCATCGGGCTGATTGGGTGTGTCTGCCGGGTGGTTAATGAAGGTATGAAAGTCATTATTATTTTAAGTAAAGGTGTAGGACGAGCGTAAAATGGATGGTTTAAGAGCTGAACGAGATGAAATCAATGCGTCGGGAAAGAAGTCCGGGCTTAAGCCGCACAAGGCTTCCGTTGCCAAGGGCGCTAGCTGGGTTCCCCCCGTAACCGAGAGTAAACAGCACTCGAAAAGTGCGGCATCCAATGCGGAACGGCCTCGTACTTCCTGGTTCCAGCATGTTTTATTAAGTCTCTTGATTGTGGCTGGCGGCTTTGCGGGTTGGGGGTATTACCATCAGGCTATAGAAATTCAGCAGCTAAAGCATGATTTGGTGGAGGCGTCGGAGCTGATCAAGCAAAGCAAATTGCTGATGGCTCGATTTGAAGGACAGCTTCTAGAGGCAGATGCGGAGCAAACCCAGGCTGGATCAGCACTGGACAAGCAATTAAAGTTTCTGGACTCCGAAATGCGTAAGTTATGGGGGGTGTCGAATGACAGGAATAAAAAATCAATTGCGGAAAATAAAGAGGAGCTGCTGGCAGTTAACAAAAGTCTGACGTTGCTGAAAAAACAACAGGACGAGACCCTAAAGGTCGGTCAGGCAATCAATGCTCGTTTAGATAATAGCGATAAGGTGTTGGGCGAGAATATCACACAGCTGAAAACACTTCAGCTCGAGCAGTCTCGCGAACATGGTATTGTGACGAAGCTGGATGCAGAATTCCAGATAGTGGCAGGGCAGTTAAAGCAACTAAGCGATACGGTTGCCGCACTAAAAGCAGAAAATTCGGCGTTACAGGCAAAAGTGGCGTCCAACGAGGTTGGGACAAGGATGACCAAAACGGAAAAGGCCATTGAATCTATTGATGCGAGTCGTTTGCAGGTGAATCAGCGTTTGGTGTCGCTGGAGAGAAAGATTAATGACGTCCAGCTGGCGCTGGCGGCACTGAACGCGTCTCCCGGGAAATAATCGGTGATGTGTTGGCTGGCGGCTGCCATGGTTATCGCAGCCGCTTATTGGGTGAGGTGCTTACTGAACCGCAATCCCTACCTCGAGTGCTTCAAACCAGTCGAGAAATTTGTCGACGTTTTCCCCGGTAAATATCCTGCCATGTTGTGGTGCCATGATCTCAATGTCCAGCTTTCTTACGCGGCGAATCCAGTCTTGTTTGGCATTATTGGATGGCATCCAGCGCTGATGAAACAGCTGCATCTTATCAATGTGCTCAGAAAAATCGCCGACTTCAAAGGGCGCACCGGCCGGCTCCAGGGATGCACCAACATCGCCTGAAAAGAGAATCTTGGCGACGGGATCATAAACATGAAAATTACCTGACGAATGCAGATAATGAGCAGGGATGAGGTGTAAGTCTATGTTGCCTATATGAACAACGTCTCCCGTGTCCCGAATTGGCATAAACTCAATATTGTTCATTCCAAAATGGCGAACGAAGCCTTCCCAGAGCCAGGGGCAATAGAGTTTTGCATTCGGAAGCACCTGATCCCACAAGCCCAGGCTGGAAATAATGTCCGGATCTTGGTGCGAAGCAAAGAGATGGGTGATGTTTTCTATGGGGACATGCTTAAGCACGGCAGCGAGCATGGGAGCAAACAGTTCGACGCCTCCCGGATCAAGCAAAATCGACTGATTTTGAGAAATGATCATGTACTGGTTGGTATCTATGATTCTTTCTGGTTTGGATGGGTCTCTTCCAAAGATTAGCCATCGATGACCTTTGTTAAATAGGGTGGTGGTTTGCATATTGCTCCCTTTTTATTATCTGGCTTGATCTAGCAGCGAAATGGAGTGGGATACATGTTCCTTAATTTTATTGGCCATCATCTGGATGCCCTCAGCCATTTCTACAAGGTGTCCACGGAAATCTCCGGTCTGCACGGCTTCAAGTTTGGATGTGACCGCGATGACGTCAATAGCTCGCATATGTTGCTGAATCTCGTCGAGCTTGTTGTAAAGCTCGTTCATGAGTCGATTGAAATGATGATCCAGATCTCTTTTATGCAGTTCCAGTTTATCTATAAAGTGTGTGATGCCATCGCGATGAGAATCGGGTTCCGAAAGCAGGAATGCCTTTTCCAGATTTTCTAGTGCGTTACTGTTTCGCCACTCAATTACCGAGTGATTTGAAATATTGAGAGCAGTAAGATTGATAGCCTGAGCCAGAAAAATGGTTTTATTTGCCAGCTCGTCATAGAAGTTGGCAATCACGGCGAGTCCGGCAGCTTTGCTGCCCGCCCGAAGTACGATGGCCCGGGCATTTTTGGATGAGATCGCAAGCTGCTTTGCGACTTGCTGTGCCTGATGGAGTTCCGAGGCGATTTGAGCGGCAGCGACTGTTTGTTGTGCGTGCGTATCCATGGTTAGGCAGTATTTCCATCTATTTTATGTGGAAAGCGACTCTGCAAGTATAGACAAGCATTTAAGGTTGCATAGTTATTACGTTAAAGATTGAAAAATGTGCCGGGTTTCCGTCATAGCCATGAGGTAGCTCTCAATTTTTCAGAATGTAACTTGATAGAATGAATCGTGTAAATTTGTAAGTTGAGAGGACCCCCTCATGAGTTTGAAATGGCCTAAAGTGTTTGTTGTTGTATTTGCTGCCGTCGCGATGACGGGGTGCTTGCGTCAGTCCATAGGTAAAAGTACGGGGGCATTTTTGCATCCTGTCAACGGGCCTGATTTTGTCCATATTAGTAATGACTCCTGGGATCCTTCCAAGCATGCGTTAATCTATTTTTACAGACCGGATAGTCAGTGGGCGGCTGATGAAATAGAGGCTCCCAGTGTCTATGTCGATGATCATCATTATTTCAATATTCGTGGTAACAGTCATACCTGGCTGGAAGTACTGCCAGGACATCGTGTGATTGCCTATCGTCGTCCATTTCTGGGCATAGAAGGATTGCTGGATGGTATTGCTTACCAGATGGGGCATCTGGACAACAAAAAGGTTGTTCAGGAAGTTGAGCTGGATGTGAAGCCCGGGCAGGTCTATTACCTTCGTTATAATGAACTCACTCCGCCCTCGGAAAAAAATCCGGAGCTGGATGCAGATTCTCCCCTTGCCAAAGGCAATATGCAGTTGGTAACGCGTGAATACGCGATGAGTGAAATCACTAAAACCAAGTTTCTTGTGAGTGATATGCTCGCGCCTAATCATGCTGCGGCCTCCATTGTAGAAGATAACTGGAATGCAGATGTAGAACGCAAGACTGAAGAGCTTGAGGCAATGAAGGCAGAAGAGTACGCCAAATTGAAGGCAGACGGACACTGGAGAGAACCTAAATGGTATTGGCCATTTGGTGGAGGACCAACCAAGCGCACTAAGGCTGAAAGCGAGCTGAAAAAGCTGGAAAAGCAAAAGGAAACGCATTTGGCCAGTTTGGAGGCTCAGAAGCCGGAAAAGTCTTTCTGGCCGTTCTAAGGCATTATAAATAACTAAAAATAATATCGACCTTCACTGAAGTGGTCGATAATTAAATGGAGCAGGCAAAGGCGAACAGCGAGGTGTTCGTCTTTTCTTTCTAAGCAAGGAGTAATAATGATGGTTGTCAGAGATGTGGTTCACGAAAGAATGGGGCGAGCGAAAGCATTTGTTGATCATGTGCGTGAGGTCTATGAGCGGGCTTACATGAAGGCAATTGATGCTGGACGTGATGGCGTAGACGGAATTGCCAGGGCGCGAGAGCAATGGCCGCCAAGGGTCAAATCCGTGGTACAGGGCACGGTAGGGGCGGCAGAGCAGGTGCTGGACGGCTTTAATCAAAGCCTGGCGCAAAAGGCTATTCCGTCTGTTAGAAAGTCCACGGTACTTAATGATCGCTTTAAGTCTATGGAAGCATCGATCAGTGCGACTTCAGTCGCCAATGATAACGCGATGAGCGCTAGCACCGATCGTTAACAGTTTCAGGGCGATTTCGTGAGAATACTGCATACTATGCTGCGTGTGACCAACATGCAGCGGTCAATTGATTTCTATACCCATGTTCTCGGGATGCGTTTACTGCGCCAAAAAGATTATCCCGAGGGCAGGTTTTCGCTTGCCTTTGTTGGTTATGGCGATGAATGTGATGAAGCGGCACTCGAACTTACTTTCAATTGGGATACGGCCGCCTATGAGATGGGGTCGGGTTTCGGGCATATTGCTATCGCGGTGAGTGATGTCTATGCGGCTTGCGAGAAAATCCGGGATCTGGGCGGTGTGATTGTTCGTGAGGCTGGGCCAATGAAGCATGGCACCACCATACTGGCATTTGTTCGGGATCCTGATGGTTATATGATCGAATTGTTGCAGGAAAAATAACTGCCTTTAATAACCCGCGTTCAACAACGAGCGCGCTGAAAGGCGATACCCGTCTTTCGGGCTGGGAGGCGTTGAGATGCCTGATCGCCTTTTGTTCGCTTCTGCTTGTCGTCTTGCCACCTATTGGCTCAAGGGTTTATCAGATTGCTTAACCCCTCCAGGATTTCTTTACGGACGCGAATCATATCTTCATAAGTTTCAATTAAACTTTCTTGCCTTTCCAGCGGTGAGCGCTTTAGCACGACCAGTCTTTTTTCGTAAAGACGAATTTCCTCTTCAAGCATTCCTTTGACTGTATCAATTTGGTAGTGATTGCCGTGAAAAATGATTTTTTCGGCTTCCATGGTGATTCCTCCGAGCGCGTTTCCCTGATTTCCTTTCGCCACTGGATTGTTTCTAATTGCACTCCGACTACATGACGATGGTATACACTATAGTTGTTCATCTTTTGTTCGTTCAAGTGGGTTCTTGTACGGAATTGTTATTAGGGGCCGTGTTTTTCGTACCGAATTAAGGTTTTTTTGATAAAAGTGAAAATAAGGTTTGACATGGCCCCGTAAATCCTTAGAATGCGCTTCGCAGTTCGGGGTTGGGTGGTTAGCTCAGCTGGGAGAGCATCGCCCTTACAAGGCGAGGGTCGCAGGTTCGATCCCTGCACCACCCACCAATCCTTACGCGGAGCGGTAGTTCAGATGGTTAGAATACCGGCCTGTCACGCCGGGGGTCGCGGGTTCGAGCCCCGTCCGCTCCGCCATTAATTAAATCCCGAATTTCGGGTGGTTAGCTCAGCTGGGAGAGCATCGCCCTTACAAGGCGAGGGTCGTAGGTTCGATCCCTACACCACCCACCAATCCTTACGGAGCGGTAGTTCAGATGGTTAGAATACCGGCCTGTCACGCCGGGGGTCGCGGGTTCGAGCCCCGTCCGCTCCGCCATCATTGTTGGTGAAAATGGAGAGCCGTATGGCTCTTTTATTTTTTCTGGCGATTCAAATTAGTTTCATGCTTCATAAATCTGTAATAATTATACTCTACTATTGACTTGCCTGGTTGATTGGGTTAAGAATTACCTAATTGCTTGGAGCAAGAGTTTTATTTTAGCTTTTTAATTCAATAGTATTACGAGGGAATGTTATGCAAGACTATGAAGACGATATGATCGACTGCAGCTTTGATGACTTCGATGACGAAGTTGATGATGCTGTAGAGATGTAGTATTTCTTTATTCGCCAGCGCAATTGCTTTCAGAGACTTTGCCACTTAAGGGCATTGATATCTGAAAAGCGGCGCCGGTACTTACCCGATCACCTAATCCAATCCAATTTGTCTGTTGTTTAAAGTTTTTAGCCGTTGCAAATCGTTGCTCCTTCCAGAAAGTGACCTCACCAAAACTTTATCGTGTCCCTCCTTGTTCGAAAACAAAATGTTCCGAAGCAATATCGATGCTTAAATTGGGGAAATGGCCAAACGCCAATACACGCTTGTCATTAAGTGCAAAATATTGTGTCTCGTGATTGTTGTTGCGCGGTTCGGGCCTAAACTTAATCGCATAGTCCATGGCATTTTGCCAGGTACAGCGCGGAGCTCTCCATATGACCCAAAGTACTCTGACGAACCAAAGTAGCAATCAGCATTATCCGAACCTGTTGTCCCCCTTGGATTTGGGATTTACATCGCTAAAAAACCGGGTGCTTATGGGGTCCATGCATACGGGGCTCGAAGAGTCGAAAAATGGCTTTGAGAAAATGGCTGCTTTTTATGCTGAGCGTGCTCGGGGAGGGGTAGGCCTGATTGTCACCGGTGGAATTGCGCCAAACGCAGAAGGGGCAGTTGGGCCGGGCGCTGGAAAAATGAGTCTGGAGTCGGAGTCTGATAAACACCAAGTGGTAACCCGAGCGGTTCATGATGCCGGCGGTAAAATATGCATGCAAATCTTGCATGCGGGTCGTTATGCCTATCATCCTAAATTAGTTGCCCCTTCGGCGATTCAAGCCCCGATTAACCCCTTTGTGCCGAAAGAGTTGACCAGCGACGAGGTGGATGAACAAATTGATGCCTTTGTGAATGCGGCCGCGCTTGCTCAACGGGCAGGCTATGATGGTGTGGAGATCATGGGGTCGGAGGGGTATTTCATCAACCAGTTTATCGTAAGTCACACCAATAAGCGCACGGATAAATGGGGAGGGAGCTATGAAAATCGAATTCGTCTTCCGGTGGAGATTGTTCGCCGTACGCGCGAACGCGTAGGGGCCGAATTTATTATTATCTATCGTTTGTCCATGCTGGACTTGATAGAGGGTGGGAGCCAGTGGAATGAGGTTGTGCTGCTTGCGAAGGCGGTTGAAGCCGCAGGCGCGACCTTGATCAATACCGGTATCGGTTGGCATGAGGCTAGAGTACCTACAATCGCTACCATGGTGCCTAGAGCGGCGTTCACCAAAGTGACGGCCAAACTGAAGGGGGAGGTTTCTATTCCACTAGTGACGACCAATCGTATCAATACGCCTGATATCGCAGAGAAAGTTCTTGCTGATGGTGATGCAGATATGGTTTCGATGGCGCGCCCCTTTCTCGCTGATCCGGAATTTGTTGTTAAGGCGATGGAAAACCGGGCTGATGAAATTAACACCTGTATCGGGTGTAATCAGGCGTGTCTGGACCACACCTTTGCAATGAAGCTGACTTCATGTCTGGTTAACCCCAGGGCCTGTCATGAAACCGAGCTGGTGTACATCAAAGCGGCGCTGCCGAAAAAGATTGCAGTGATAGGGGCCGGACCGGCGGGCTTGGCGTGTGCGACTATTGCCGCTGAGCGAGGGCATGAGGTGTCGCTTTATGACTCGGCATCGGAAATTGGTGGGCAATTTAACGTTGCCAAGCGTATCCCGGGTAAAGAAGAGTTTTATGAAACACTGCGCTACTTTGGACAGATGATAAAGAAGACGGGGGTGCGGGTTGTTCTGAATACTCGTGTAGGGGTGGATGATCTGGCAGGCAAAGGATTTGATGAAATTGTACTTGCGACAGGGATTCAGCCGCGTACGCCTGCCATTGAGGGCGTTAATCATTCCTCCGTCATCAGTTATCTGGACGCAATTCTCGGGCGGAAACCGGTGGGTAAGCGCGTCGCAATAGTTGGTGCGGGAGGAATTGGTTTTGATGTTGCCGAATTTATAACGCAGCATGGCCCTTCCTCCAGTCTTGAGATTTCCGCATTTATGAATGAGTGGGGGGTGGATGTTAATATGGAGCATCAAGGTGGGGTCAGAGGCGTTATTGCAAAGCCTTATGAGTCTGCCAGAGAGGTCTACTTGCTCCAGCGTAAAACCTCAAAAGTGGGCCAGAATTTGGGTAAGACCACGGGATGGATTCATCGTGCATCATTACAGCATCGCGGCGTCAAAATGATTGCGGGTGTAAATTACGAAAAAATTGATGACGCTGGATTGCATATCTCTGTTGAGGATAAGGCTCGGGTGTTAGCAGTTGATACCATTATTATTTGTGCAGGGCAGGATCCTTTACGTGAACTTCAGTCAGCCCTCGAGGCTCATGGGGAGCGCGTTCATCTGATTGGTGGTGCGGATGTGGCCTCGGAGCTTGATGCAAAACGGGCGATTAATCAGGGGGCTCGGCTTGCAGCGAGTTTTTGAGTGATAAAACTAACTTAAAGCGTTAGCTGCAATTAGGTTTTAACGTATTAAGAAGCCAAGTGTGTCGATTTATCCTAAAATAGTTCCATGATGTGCCCGTGAGTTGCGATTAGCGGGCTTATTGTTATATCAGAGAGAGAATAATGGCCGCTGCTAAAACGGATCCCTACATTGCTGTATTTTTCATGGAAGACCATAAGGTAATCCGTCAGATGCTTTTTTCGGAGTTTGAAGCACTTTTGGACGGTTATGCAGGCTTATCCGATATGGCGGATACTGAAGTGCAGGCGGTGTATGTAGTTATTAATTCGCAATTGAAAGTTCAGTCGCTGGCATTTTTTCTGATCTATTTTGATGACGATGGGCGAGCAGATCCCAGCTGGAATATTCCGCTGGAAAAGCTATTGAAGGCGTCTGGAAGCGGACCCGATTTGGGGGCGGGGCCTATTA
This sequence comes from Hahellaceae bacterium, assembly GCA_024234505.1. Lineage (GTDB taxonomy): Bacteria > Pseudomonadota > Gammaproteobacteria > Pseudomonadales > Oleiphilaceae > JACKOD01. The sequence goes on from JACKOD010000001.1 coordinate 129,694, forward strand.
AACTGGCGTGTCGTAGCCAATGTTCTATTAATTGGCATCAAAAGGAGTTGTGGGATCCGGAGATGACTTCCGGGAAAAATGATTTCGTCGCCATACGTTCTGCGGTGGATGAAAATCGACTCAGGTTTGAAAAAGCGGAGTCCGAGCTAGAGTTACCCGTATTGAGATCCAATGTATCCGCCGAATCATTTTCGTCCGCTTCGGAGCTTCGTCTGGATAGCCCGGAAGGCTTTACGGGGATGGGGGCTGATGATCAGGTACGTTTGGCTCGGCAGTTTATGGATCAGCAATTACAGATTCGAACCCTGGAGTCTCAGCGGGAAAAAGCGCTGGAAGATGCTTCCCAAAAATATCGTGTCGAAGTACAAAGTTACAAGGTAGAAATTCAATCGCTCAAAGAAACCTGCGAGCGACTCAAAGTGTCCAATGAGCAACTACAGGAAAAGCTACTTCAACGTAACCAGCAGTATATGTCGCTGCAGGAGAAAATTACGGGCCAGTCTGACAAAGTCAGGGATTTGGAAGAGCGGCTTAAAGGTGCCAAGTCTGCTGAACGAGAGAGTTTGTTAAGGCAAAAGCTTGAGGCTGAGGCGGTATTACTTAAAGAGCAGTTGGATCGAAAGGATATCGAATCTATTTATCGTGATGAAAAAGAAGAGCAGTTACTCTCTGAAGTGGCAGAGCTACAGCAAAAACTCGACGAATGTGTACAGAATAGTCTGTTAAATAAGCTGAAAGAGCTTGAAGTGGTTTTTGTGGCGTATCATCCCGGTGCAGGTCATGTGAGTGTGCCTTTTTCCGATGTACAGCGTTATGCAGATAACCCCATCGGTTATGTGGCAGGCAAGTGCTATGTTACTGAAGAGGTGTATCGTGGATGGCTTGACCATCAGGAAAACCCGGTCTGCACCCATATCAAAGAAAACGGCGATCTATGTGCCGAACCGGTTGTCAAAGCAGGTAATCCCAGCGATTTTGAATTAGGTGTCAGTAATCGTTGTAAGAAGCATCGCGCGTTATTCTAGGTCGATGAATCTGATGTGCTGGATTGGCACGGATACCCCCTTAGACATAGAGGAGCAATGCTATGAGCGAGCATGAGCATTGGTTAACTATTGACCCTCTTTTGGCGTTTACGCCACTGATCCATCCGGAGTTTGCTGCAAAATCTGTAGATGTGCAGATGCTGCGAATGGATCAGGTGCATCCAAAAATTTCTGGCAATAAATGGTTTAAGCTCCAGGACAATCTCTTAAGTGCGTTGTCCCTGGGATATACCTCTGTTTTAAGTTTTGGTGGCGCTTATTCCAACCATCTGCATGCATTGGCTTACGCAGGTAAGCTTTCCGGTTTGCAAACCATTGGGGTGGTGCGCGGGGCCGAATCGAAACCTTTAACCCCCACACTTCTCGACTGCGCGGCCTGGGGTATGCACTTGCACCCTGTGACGCGAAAAGAGTATAGCGATAAGAAAAATCCAGAAATGATCAATCGGCTGACAGAAGCCTTTGGGAATTTCTATCTTATTCCGGAAGGCGGCAGTAATGAACGGGCCGTTAAACGTGTTGCTAAAGCAGTATTCAGTGCCATTTCGGGCTTGCCGGGCTTGAGTGACAATACTTTACCTTTATATCTATGCTCTCCCTTGGGCTCGGGGGGAACGTTTGCCGGCTTGGTTGCAGGGGCTTGTTGTTACGCTGAAGCAACGGGAATGTTTGTGAAATGTGTTGGCTACGCGGCATTAAAAGGGTTTGTCGGGGCAGATAGCGCGATTTCCAGCTTGCTCAGCGAATCGGGTGTCAGGGGGCATTCAAGGGTGGAATGGCATATTGATCATCGATTTCACAGTGGCGGTTTTGCAAAAGTGAATGATGGACTAATGGCATTTTTGCATGATTTTGAGTCGTTGAATCCTGTAGAAATTGAGCCGGTTTACACAGCAAAAATGCTTCAGGGCGTGGTGACAATGGTGGCTCAGGGTGAATTCCCGGCGGGTAGCCGTATCCTTGTGTTGCACACTGGTGGCTTGCAGGGGCGACGAGGGTTTGCAGGCTTATAGCACCGGGGCTTGTTGTGATCGAGCACTAAGCGGATGTTTTTCATGGTGCTAAATAGCCTGTATTTGGTTACTATCTCGTAAGTAGGTATCTGATTGTGAATAAATTTTCTAGAGGTTGCGAATAGTACCATGGAGCAATTCCGCAATATCGGTCTGGTAGGGCGTATGGGCAGCGTGAATGTGGTCGAAACACTGCGTCGGTTACGCAAATATTTGCTGGACGAGGGGTATCAAATCGTCATCGAAGAAAATACGGCAACGATGATTCCCGGACATGGGCTTCAGGTCGGTACTGTCAAGATGATGTCTGAGATTTGCGATCTTGTGATTGTGATTGGTGGTGATGGAAGCTTGCTGGGGGCGGCGCGCGAACTGGCTAAATCAGATGTCCCGCTGTTGGGTGTCAATCGGGGGCGGCTGGGCTTTTTGACAGACATTTCTCCGGATGATCTTGAGTCGGGCGTGGCGGATGTTTTGGCTGGCAAATATAAGGAAGAGCGTCGGTTTCTTCTTGAGGTACATGTTAAGCGTAAAGGAGAGCCTGTCGGTTTTGGCACCTGTCTGAATGATATTGTTCTGCATCCGGGGAAGGCGACCCGGATGATCGGTTTTGATTTATTTATTGAAGGACATTTTGTTTATTCCCAGCGTTCAGATGGACTAATTGTTTCTACGCCAACCGGTTCTACGGCTTACTCTTTGTCGGCAGGGGGACCTTTATTGCATCCTAAACTGGATGCTATGGTTTTGGTGCCGATGTTTCCACACACGTTGAGTAGCCGACCGATTGTGGTTGATGGTAATTCAGAAATCAAAATTGTTATTGATGACAGCAACGAAATCTATCCTCAGCTAAGTTGCGATGGTCAGCGCGATATAGCTATCGCGCCAGGGGATGTCATAAATATATTCAAGCGACCGCACAAGGTTCGGTTGATTCATCCCGTGAGTCATAATTTCTATGCCACCTGTCGTGAAAAGCTTGGCTGGGCGAGTCATTGGGGCGGAAGCTAATGGTGACGGTACCTTCTCGGAGCAAAGGTGTTGACCTGATAGGTGATGTGCACGGCTGTGCGCTCACACTGATTTCACTGCTTGAAACACTGGGCTACCAGAAGAAAAATGGCGTTTATAGGCACCCGACCCGAACCGTACTGTTTCTGGGCGATGTCGTGGATAGAGGGCCTCGCATTCGCGAAGCATTGCATATTGTACGAGATATGGTTGATGCCGGTGCGGCTCAAATGCTTATGGGCAACCACGAGTATAACGTGCTTTGTTACAGTACGCGTTCACGCCCGGGCAGTGATCACCCTTATCTGCGAGAACATAGTCCCAGACATACTCGCCTGGTTAAAGAAACATTGGAGCAGTTTGCAAATTATAGTTCTGAGTGGCATGAGTTCCTTGAATGGTTTTATACATTGCCGCTCTTTATTGAATCGGATCGATTCCGCGCCGTACATGCGTGCTGGGATTGCGAGTTAATCGATACCTTTCGTGAGAAGTATCAGTCGAGCTGTATCGATGAGGATTTTCTGCATGCTTCCGTCGTTAAAGATAGTTTTGCCGGACAAGTGATGGATCGCCTATTGCGAGGCACTGATATGCGATTGCCTGATGGTGAAGTCATTGTGGGTAAAGACGGGTTAAGCCGAAAGTTTTTTCGTACCAAATTCTGGTCAGATGAACCCAGGACTTATCAGGATATTGTTTTTCAGCCAGACCCGTTACCGGAAACCCTGGTTAACCGACGTTTGAGCGCAATCGAACGCCGTCAGCTGCTTAAGTATGACGCGGATCAGCTACCGGTGTTTGTCGGACATTATTGGATGAGCGGGACGCCCGCCCCCATTACACCTAATATTGCTTGTCTGGACTATTCTGCAGTGAAGTATGGAAAATTGGCAGCGTATCGAATGGACGGCGAGCGTTTTCTGGATAAGAACAAGTTTGTTTGGGTCGATGTGATAAGGCAAGAATGTGTACCGATTGCGTGAGATTCCTATTGAGTTTGATTTAGCGCTGTTTAGTCGATGGTTACAGAGTCAGCGGGTGTGGCATCGAATTGCCGAAGAAAATGAAATTCAAGTGCTCTGGTTGGATAGCGAGGAAGGCGCGGAGGCCGTTGCCCGGGCTTTAGATAAATATTTACATGATGATAAGTTTCGTTCGCAGCTGGATCAATATGCTGGAGGACTGACGTTCAGGCGCTGGCCAACCAAAGGTTGGCCTCGCCCGGGGTTTAATCAGGCACCTTGGGTTTTTGTGATATTGGGCCTAGTGTTACTGGTCGCACTGCTGACCCATCTAGGGCAGGGCGGGGCGATCCTGAGAGCTTTTTTAATTGTGGATCCTCTCGATTTTCCGTTAACGGCATTTGATGATGGTGGGCAGCGTTGGAACAGTCTTTGGGAGGTTTTGCGACAAGGAGAAATTTGGCGATTGATGTCTCCGGGCCTGCTTCATTTTACGGTGATGCATCTGGTGTTCAACTCCCTTATGTTTTGGTTTCTGGGAGGGCAGCTCGAGGCAAAACTTGGTGGGGTGCCATTGATCGTGCTGGTTGTCCTGACGTCCGTGGTATCCAATACGGCGCAGTATGTTGACTCCGGGCCGGTTTTTGGTGGCTTGTCCGGCGTAGTATACGGGTTGGTAGGCTATTGCTGGCTGCTTTCCCGCTGGAAACCCAGGATGATGGTATTTCCGCCGGCATTGATGGGATTCAGTCTGTTTTGGCTTGTATTGGGGTATACGGCTACCTTTGAAACATTATTTCAAATAAAAATGGCCAATACGGCACATCTTTTTGGCTTGATAAGCGGATTGGTGTTGGCTTGTTTGCAAATCGTACTCTGGAAACAAAAAATGCCCTCCGGTTAGGAGGGCTAAAAGCTGTGAAGCTTATGATGAGAGAGACTAAATTGAACCTCGCGGCTCAACGCAAATAATAATGATTATTATTTGCATGTCAATTGTTTCTCGAAATGTTGTTATCATTCCTGCTGTTCGGCGCTAGACCCGGTTTTTAAACGAGCAAAACATGAGCGATTTTAACGTTCTGTAACATCCTGCTCGTGGTTGTCTTTCTATCAAAATGCTATATTTTCAGCCTTTTTAAGGCCCCCTCCCTGTTCCAAGGAGTTTTGGTAATGAATATCCAGCAATTAATTCAGTCATTGAACCCAGAAATCTATCAGAGCCTCAAAAGCGCCGTTGAGTTGGGGAAATGGCCGGATGGGCGCAAGCTTTCCATAGAGCAGAAAGAGCTGTGTATGGAGGCAGTTATTTATTATGAAAATTTACACAATGTGGATGAAACCCAACGCGTTGGCTTTATCGACACAGGAACAAAAAAAGGGTCATCGTGTGGCTCAGACGATCACGATCACGATCACGATCACGATCACGACCATGACCATGCCGAAGTACCCTTGAAAATTCTGAATTGAGGTCATTTGTGGTACTTATTGGCGAAGGTGGAATTAGAAAACTGGCTACACACCTCAATAGTGACGGGAGTGTTGCTTATGCGTTCAGGTTGGATGATTGTGAAGTACCAATTAATGACCTGATCGGCCACCGACTGAAACTCGTCTATCGAGATCGCATTTTGTGTACCCACTGTGGTCGTAAAACCAACAAGAGTTTCAGTCAGGGATACTGCTTCCCCTGTTTTAAAAAGTTGGCGGCATGCGACACTTGCATCGTCAGTCCGGAAAAATGTCATTTTTCGGAAGGTACCTGTAGAGAGCCCGAGTGGGGTCGTTCTTTTTGTTTTCAACCGCATATTGTCTACCTCGCTAATTCGGCTGGCCTCAAAGTGGGCATTACGCGCGAAACGCAAGTGCCCACGCGCTGGATTGACCAGGGAGCGACCGCAGCACTGCCGTTGTATCGGGTAAACTCACGTTATCTTTCGGGTTGTATCGAGGTGGTCTGTAAGCAGTTTGTTTCAGATCGGACCCCGTGGCAGTCCATGTTAAAAGGTAAAACTCCCGAACTGGATCTGTATACCGAGGCGGCCAATCTGGTGGCGAGAGTTGAGCGGGATGTTTTGTCGATGTCGGATGCTGGTGCCGGTGACGACATGCCGGTATGCATAGAGAAACTTTCGGCAAGCATCCTCAATATCAACTATCCTGTGACCGTATGGCCAGACAAGGTAGTTTCGCTAAGCTTTGACAAAAGCAGTGAGATAGAAGGGCGACTACTGGGAGTTAAAGGGCAGTATCTGATACTGGATACCGGCTGCCTTAATATTCGTAAATTTACTGCATACCAGATTTCTATCTTCTCTGACGCCGTCATTTGATTCAACTGATTCATTTATTTCCTGTAAGCGGACATTTCTATGAAGGACATTCAGCCCAGCAGTATCTATTTAAAGGACTATTTGCCACCAGCCTACCTGATTGATCATGCCGAACTTTGGTTTGATTTGTTTGATCAGGGGGCAAAAGTAAAGTCACGCTTGCAAATCAGACGTAACCCCGAGGCTCAGGGACAGCCTCGCGTACTCAGGCTGGATGGTGTCGAACTGGAGTTGCGTCATATCGGTATTGATGGTGCGCGACTGGATACTCAACAGTATGAATTTGTTGAAGAAGGCATTCGCATCCCCGGTGTTCCCGATGAATTTGTTCTGGAAGTGGAAACCTGGATCAAGCCGCAGGAAAACACTTGTCTGGAAGGACTTTATCGTAGTTCCGATATGTTCTGTACCCAGTGTGAAGCTGAAGGGTTTCGGCGCATTACCTATTTTATAGACCGCCCGGATGTCATGTGTCGCTTCAGAACAACGATTACCGCTGATCAGGGGCAATATCCCGTGCTGCTCAGCAATGGTAACCCGATTGGCTCGGGCGTATTGGCCCAAGGACGCCATTTTGTTACCTGGGACGATCCCTTTCGTAAGCCATGTTACCTGTTTGCACTCGTTGCCGGTGATTTGTCCTGTGTAGAGGATGAGTTTGTCACTCAGTCGGGCCGTAAAGTCGCTCTTCGCATGTTTGTTGAACCAAAAAATAGCGACAAATGTGCACACGGGCTAACTTCGCTCAAGAAATCGATGCAGTGGGATGAAGAAGTATATGGTCGAGAATATGATCTCGATATTTTCATGATCGTCGCCGTAGATCATTTCAATATGGGCGCGATGGAGAATAAAGGACTCAATATATTCAATTCGTCCTGTGTCCTTGCCAAGCCTGAAGCAGCGACCGATTCTGCGTATCAGCGGATAGAGGCGATTGTTGCGCATGAATATTTTCACAACTGGTCAGGAAACCGGGTGACCTGTCGTGACTGGTTTCAGCTTAGTCTGAAGGAAGGTTTTACCGTTTTTCGCGATTCAGAATTCTCTGCGGATGTGAATTCTCGAACCGTGAAGCGTATTGAAGATGTCAACCTGCTCAGAACATCGCAGTTCGCGGAAGATGCGGGTCCTATGTCGCATCCCGTGCGGCCTGCGTCCTATATGGAAATATCAAATTTCTACACACTGACGGTCTATGAAAAGGGGGCTGAAGTGGTGCGGATGATCCATACCTTGCTGGGCGCAGAAAAGTTCCGCAAAGGCAGTGATCTTTATTTTGAGCGCCATGACGGGCAAGCGGTAACCACCGATGATTTTGTCGCTGCCATGCAGGATGCCAGCGGAATAGATTTGACGCAATTCAAACGCTGGTACGATCAGGGAGGGACACCGGTATTATCAGTCAGCAGTGAGTTTGATCAAAAGCAAGGTGTATTCACACTTCATATCAAGCAAAGCTGTCCGCCAACCCCGGGGCAGCCTGAGAAACTACCGTTCCACATTCCTTTTGCGGTCGGGCTTCTGGATGATCAAGGAAGGGATCTTCCTTTGTTTTTGAGTGAGGACTCCTTCCGTAATTCAACTGGCGAAGCCTCCACGACCTGTATTTTAAATCTTACAGAGACCGAGCAGTCATTCTCTTTTTATGGTGTGACAAAATGCCCGACACCGTCTTTGTTGCGTAATTTTTCTGCTCCCGTACGTTTGCGTTACGAATACAGTCCTGAACAGTTGAGATTCCTGATGGCATATGATTCCGATGGATTCAATCGCTGGGACGCGGGGCAGCGGCTGGCGGTATCTACACTGCAAGCGCTCGTCGGCGATATTCAGGCCGGGCGTGAATGTCTTTTGGAGCCGGGTTTGGTTGATGCTTACCGTGCCTTGTTACGTGACGAGACGCTTGATCCGGCTTTGCTGGCCAAAATGCTTACGTTGCCTTCCGAAAACTATTTGATTGAGCTGGCAGACGTGGCTGATGTTGATGCCATTCACTTTGCACGAGAGTTCGTTCGCAACGAGCTGACACAAGCACTTCGTTCCGAATTGGCCGAATTATATCGTGTGAATAATACCCGGAAGCCCTATCAGCCTTCAGCAGATGATATTGCCCAGCGAGCGTTAAAGAATACGGCACTCAATCTGCTGTTAGGGGCAGGCGATGAGACCGCGCTGGACTGGGCGAAAGCACAGTTTGCCGAAGCGAATAATATGACGGATCGCAGTGCGGCACTGGTGGCCATCGTCAATTCACCTTTTAGTGGTGAAGCAGATGCGGCGTTGACAAGTTTTTATGACGACTGGAAAACCGATGTACAAGTGATTGAGCAATGGTTAGCTATTCAGGCAGGAAGTCATGCTTACGGCTCTCTGGACAAGGTGCAGCAGCTATTGGATCACGAAGCTTTTGATATGGGGAATCCAAACAAGGTGAGAAGTGTGATCGGGGTTTTCTGCAATCAGAATATTGCACATTTTCACCAGCCAGACGGTGCGGGATACGCGTTTCTGGCCGATAAAATCCTCTATTTAAATCAGCGGAATCCGCAGATCGCATCACGTCTTGCCACGCCGCTTATCCGCTGGCGAAAATACGGTGAGAACCGGCAGCAGCTGATGAAAGCGCAGTTGCAGCGTATTTTAGCGTCGGCAGATTTGTCCAAGGATGTCTACGAGGTCGTTGCAAAAGCATTAAAAAACTGAAGAAAAACAAAGCATTTGTTAGACAAAATGCTGATATCTGCTAAAACTTTGGTGAATTGAGTTAAATTTCTCAAATTGAGTAAAAGAATAATTATTAATCTGTTTATAAAGCTAATTGCAATATAAAACAAAGAAGTAGCGAGTAATTCTTTAAACCGAACCAGTAAATTGCGTGAGTAATCGGGCGCATATTTTGAGCGGATCAGTGTCGGATTTTTATTTCAGGTGAGCATTGCCTGCCGTTGAGTCCACTACTGATATGAATGGTAACTCCAAAAATAATTTGAGGTTTTAAGGGACTTTATTATGCAGAAAAAAAGATTGCTGCTATGTAGTCTGGCGGTGGCGGCTTTGTTCTCCGCTGGCGCTGATGCCAAAGTGTCAAAGCAAGAGGCGGCCAAACTTGGAACGGAGCTGACACCTTTCGGCGCAATCAAGGAAGGTAATAAAGATGGAACCATACCAAAGTGGGAGGGCGGCTTTTCAACCCCCCCGAAAGAGTACCAGCGTGCAGGGCAGCATCACCCTGATCCGTTTAAGGCAGATAAGGTGAAGTTTAGTATTGATGCCAAGAATGCGGCAAAGTACGCAGACAAACTCACACCTGGCGTTAAAGCGTTACTTGACGCCTATCCGGCTTCTTTTTCATTGCCGGTTTATCAATCCAGAAGAACGCATACCACGCCGGATTTTGTCATCAAGAATACGCAAAAAAATGCGGAAACAGCGGAATTGACCAAAGGCGGGAACGGTATAAAAGGCGCTTATGGCGGGGTTCCTTTTCCCATCCTGACAGGAAATGATGAGGAAATGGCGCTTCAGGCAATGTGGAACCACCTTACGCGCTGGCGTGGTATTTTTGTTACACGACGCAGCTCTGAAGTGAACGTGCAACGAAACGGCGAATTTAATCCGGTCACGTCACAGCAAGAAGTTTTCTGGAACTTCTATAATCCGAATGGCAGCGAAAAAACGCTGGACAATATTTTGTTTTATTATTTGTCGTTCATCATAGAACCTGCTCGCCTTGCGGGTGGTGCGGTGCTGTTACACGAAACGCTGGATCAGGTAAAGCAGCCACGTGAAGCATGGGGTTATAACTCGGGGCAGCGCCGGGTACGCCGGGCACCGAACCTGGCTTATGACTCTCCGATTGCAGCAGCCGATAACCTTCGAACCGCCGATGATACTGACATGTACAACGGCTCACCTGATCGCTACAGCTGGTCTTATAAAGGGTTAAAGGAAATCTATATTCCCTACAACAACTATGCGATCAGTCAGGCGGGATTGCCTTATAAAAGCGTGCTGGGCGTATCGCATATCGAACCCCAGTACACTCGCTGGGAACTACACCGGGTTCATGTCGTTGAGGCTAACCTGAAGAAAGGTGAGCGACATATTTATAAAAAGCGGGTGTTTTATATCGATGAAGACAGCTGGAGTGTCGCGCTGGTAGATCAGTATGATGCACGGGGTGAGCTGTGGCGTGTCAGTATGGCGTTTTTGAAGAACTTCTATGAATTACCGGGAGTCTGGACTGCATTCGATGTTTTCTATGATTTGCAGGCGCGTCGCTATCATGTTCAAGGCTTGGATTCTGAACAGCGCGAAACTCGTATTTTCGAGAATAAAGATCCGGGTGATCGTTACTTTAAGCCGCAATCACTGCGTCGTCGTGGTCATTGATCAGTAATTCCACAATTGGGGATGTTTGGTTTGCACCATTCTTTTTATTCGCTGACTTCCTGCATCGCAAGAAAGGCTTGGGAATGAAAAGAATGGGCAAGGGTTGCTCTGCAGGCTTACTCGACTATCCTGAATTGAAGAACAATTAAAAGGTCCAGTCTTATGAGACAAGGTTTGAAAAATCTCGTTATCCGTTTTACTGCATGTGCGGCACTGTCGATAGTGGCGGTGCCGGGCTTCGCCTTGCAGGACGTTTTGGAAAGTAAAGCGATGACTACTGAAAAGGCGCCAAGCTCCTTATTGTTGGATGTCGTTAAAGCAGGAAATCGTCTTGTCGCCGTGGGTGAGCGGGGCCATATCATTTTCTCTGACAATCAGGGCAAAACCTGGAGACAGGCTTCGGTGCCGGTGTCTGTGACGTTAACGGCAGTGCATTTCCCTTCACAGACCCAGGGGTGGGCCGTTGGACATGGCGCGGTTATTTTGCACAGCGCTGATGCAGGGGAAACCTGGGAAAAGCAGTTTGATGGCAATGTAGCTAATGAGGTTGTTATAGGGGCGGCTCAACGCAATGTTGCCGCTCTTGAGAAGGCTTTGGACAGTGCATCGGACGATAAAAAAAGCAAGCTTGAGGCAGCGCTCGACGAAGCCAATTTTGCATTGGATGATGCGAAAGCGGATTCGGAAGCCGGTGCCAGTAAGCCATTACTGGATGTCTGGTTCAAAAATGACAAAGAAGGTTTTGTTGTGGGGGCTTATGGCTTTTTCTTCTCGACCAAAGACGGCGGATCGACGTGGGAAAACGCGGCACCTCGAATTGCGAATCCGGATCGTTTTCACTTGAATGCGATGAACCAGGTCACCGGTGGTGCTGTGTTTATAGCGGGAGAGGCGGGTGTACTTTTTCGTTCAGTGGATGGTGGCGAGAATTGGGTGACGCTGGAGAGTCCTTATGAAGGCTCGTTATTTGGTGTTGCGGGTAACGGCAATGTGAATGAAGTTACGATCTACGGTTTGAGGGGGCACTTGTTCCGTTCTGTAGATATGGGGGATTCTTGGAGCGGGGTGGATTCCGGAACCGAAAGTTCTTTGATGGGCTCTTTCGCATCAAGTGATGGCTCAATGTATGTGGTTGGCAACTCGGGCACCATACTGGTGAGCGGTAACGCAGGCGAGTCGTTTAAGTCACGAGTTCGGGAAGACCGGGTGAGCCTTATGTCAGGAATAATGCTGGAGGATGATTCTTTGATCCTCGTGGGCGAAAACGGTGTAGTTATTGCTGACTCGCAGGGTCGCTCTAAGTAAATAAACGAATAACCATAATCTGAAATCAATTTGCAGGGCAAGGGGACTATTAATGTCAAACCCAAAGCATGATAAGGGTGAACACTTTTTGCTCACACCCAAAGCTGAACCTTTTATGGAGCGGGTGATTTTTAATAACCGCTTTATTATTTTGGTGGCATTCTTTTTTCTGACGATATTTCTGGGGTATAACGCGGCGCAAATCAAGCCAGATGCTTCGTTCGAGCGATTGATCCCGCTTGAGCATCCCTTTATCGTCAACATGTTAAAAAATCGCGAAGATCTTGAGAATCTCGGGAACTCTATCCGGATCGCGGTAGCAGTAAAGGATGGCGATATTTTTAATGAGCAATATATGGAAACGCTCAGACAAATTACGGATGAAGTCTTCTACCTGCCGGGTGTCGACCGATCCGGAATGAAGTCTATCTGGACGCCGAATGTGCGCTGGGTTGAAGTTACTGAGCAGGGGTTCCAGGGGGGGCCGGTTATTCCGGATGGCTACAACGGATCAAGAGATAGCCTGGAAAAACTGCGTCAGAATATTTTGAAGTCGGGACAGGTTGGCAGTCTGGTTTCCGATAATTTTAAATCAGCCATTATTTACGCGCCTTTATTTGAAATTAATCCAGAAACTAACGAACCGCTGGACTATAAAGCGTTTTCAAGTGTGCTGGAGGAAAAAGTACGGACGAAATATCTGGCTCAGAATCCTAACGTTAATATTCATATTATTGGATTTGCCAAGAAGGTGGGGGACCTGATCGCGGGGATTAGTTCGATTGCACTGTTTGCGATCGTTACTATTACGATGACGCTTATCTTTCTGGTTTTGTATTCGCGTTGTGTGATCAGTACATTAGTTCCTGTATTAACTTCCATAATTGCCGTTTTCTGGCAGTTAGGCATACTCAACCTGCTTGGTTATGGATTGGATCCCTATTCGGTTTTGGTGCCATTCCTTGTATTTGCCATAGGGATTAGTCACGGCGTACAGATTGTTAACCAGGTGGCGCTTGAAGTCGGCAAAGGATTTGACTCGCTTACTGCGGCACGTCTGGCATTTCGACAGCTCTATATTCCGGGCATGTTGGCCTTGATCAGTGATGCTATCGGCTTTTTGACGTTGCTGTTTATCAAAGTCGATGTGATTAGAGATCTGGCCGTGGCGGCAGGTGTGGGTGTTGCTGTCATTATTATTACTAACCTGGTTTTGCATCCACTCATTGTTTCATATGTGGGTATTACCAAAAGTGGTGTGGCCCATGTCCAGAATCATAATGATAAGACCGACCGTAAATGGCGCATTATGTCTTTCTTCGCACACCCTAGTGTGGCGCCTATTTCGATCATGATCGCGATTCTTGGTTTTGGCTTGGGTATCTATTATCAGAAAGACTTGAAGATAGGTGATCTGGATGCGGGGGCTCCGGAGCTGCGTGCCGACAGTCGCTATAACCTCGATAATAAGTATGTGATTAGCAACTACAGTACAAGTGCGGATATTTTGGTCATCATGGTTGAGACACCGGATGAAAAATGTTCGAGCTATAAGGTTATGGATGCGATGGATCGTATGCAGTGGGTCCTCGAAAATACCGAAGGGGTTGAGTCTACCGCCTCGCTGGTCACTGTTTCAAAGCATGTGACCAAGGCTTTGAACGAAGGTAACCTTAAATGGTTCGAGCTTCCCAGAAATCAGTCGATTATCAATTCCTCGATTCAGCGGGCTCCTTCCGGTCTGATCAATACACGCTGCAGCATGACGCCTCTGCTAGTGTTTCTGAAAGATCATAAAGCGGAAACCCTCACGCATGTGGTTAATGTGATACAAGGCTTTGTGGCCGAAAATACCAGTGATGATTATCGTTTCTTGCTCGCTGCCGGTAATGCCGGTGTGGAAGCCGCGACGAATGAAGTCATTTCAAAAGCCAAAGATATGATGCTTGCATTCGTCTATGCGGTCGTCAGTATTCTTTGTTTTATCACCTTCCGGTCGATTCGTGCTGTAATCTGTATTGTGACACCACTGGGCCTGACATCTGTGTTATGTGAGGCGTTGATGGCGCAATTAGGTATTGGGGTTAAAGTGGCGACACTGCCTGTTATTGCGCTGGGGGTAGGGATTGGTGTGGACTATGGTATTTACATCTATACCAAGTTGGAGCATATGCTCATCGAAGGCAAACCGCTTCAGGAGGCTTATTTCCAGACGTTAATGTCTACAGGTAAAGCCGTTAGCTTTACCGGACTCACCTTGGGTCTTGGTGTGTTTACCTGGATATTCTCACCCATTAAGTTCCAGGCCGACATGGGCGTGTTGCTGTTCTTTATGTTTATCTGGAACATGATCGGGGCAATCTGGCTGTTACCCGCGATGGCAAGATTCCTGCTTCGTCCCGATAAAATGGTAGAAAAAGCACGTAAGGCTGCAAAACCAGTGTAGGTACGTGTTTTGCTCTGCTTGATACATTAAACCCGCCAACCGGCGGGTTTTTCTTTATTTATCTGATTTAATAGTCTATTTTCTTTGAATGTCCTAGGTATTTAGTAAGCTTTGTTTCGGTAGTAATTGTTGGCCCAAGCGACTTCCTTGTCATATCAGGGGGGCAATAATTACGCAGATATGCAGCTGTCTACGGGCTCAGCAAACAATGAATATATTGGGGGAATTTCTATGATTTTTAACAAACGGATGGTGTCTCTGGCATTTGCTGCGACTTGTAGCCTGGCGTTTATAGGGGCGGCAGAAGCCGGCCCGAAAGAGCAGCGATTCATTACGATCGGGACTGGTGGTGTGACCGGAGTGTATTATCCGGCAGGTGGCGCTATTTGCCGTTTGGTAAACAAGAACCGAAAAGAACATGGCATTCGCTGTTCAGTAGAGAGTACCGGAGGATCGATTTATAACCTGAATGCAATTCGTGAAGGTGAGCTGGATATGGGAGTTGCCCAGTCGGACTGGCAATATCACGCTTACAATGGCACCAGCAAGTTTCAGGATGTGGGCGCGAATAAAGAACTTAGAGCCGTGTTTTCCCTCCATCCTGAAATGTTTACTGTGGTAGCTCGTAAGGATGCAAATATTAAGAAGTTCGATGATCTTAAGGGTAAGCGCGTCAATATAGGCGATCCCGGAAGCGGGCAGCGCGCCACTTTAGAAGTGATTATGGATGAGTTGGATTGGAAAATGGACGTTTTCAAACTTGCTTCAGAGTTAAAGGCATCAGAGCAGTCAAAAGCACTTTGTGACAATAAGATTGATGCCATGATTTATGCTGTGGGTCATCCAAATGGCTCTATCAAAGAGGCGACAACGACCTGTGATTCCGTGATTGTAAATGTCGATGGACCGGGTATTAACGGACTGATTAAAAAACATCCGTACTATAGCAAAGTGTCGATTCCTGGGGGGCAATACAAAGGCAATGATAATGACGTTCCAACCCTGGGCGTCAACGCAACTTTCGTGGCATCGGCGAATGTTCCAGAAGATGTCGTGTATGAGGTGGTTAAGGCCGTCTTCGAAAATTTCGACAGTTTTGTTCGATTGCATCCTGCATTTGAGTTATTGGACAAAAAAGCAATGGTTGTTGACGGATTATCCGCGCCTTTACACCCGGGGGCAGCACGCTACTATCGCGAAGCTGGGTTAATTAAATAAATATATAAGGATTAAGTGTTCTAACAAGCTGCATGAGGTATTCAGAAGGCATTGTATTCGCTTTCTGAATGCCTCGGTTGGAGTGCTAGCAATTACCTCCCTCCTAACTTAAATGCAAGTAGATACCATGGATGAAAAACAGCGAGATACTAAGAAAACTGCCTTAACCTCTCCCACAGTAGAAGATATGGTTTCAGTAGAGGTTGGCGCGCGCGGTGCCACAGGCATTGTGGCCTTCCTGTTGTTGATAGTTCCTTTTTGCTGGTCACTATTTCAGCTGTGGATTGCCTCTCCTTTACCTTTTGATCTGAATATTCTGGTACTTAACGAAGACCAGGCAAAGGTTATCCATCTTTGTTTTGCCGTATTTCTTACCTTTCTGGCTTTTCCCGCGAGAAAGCATCATCGCAGTACGCATGTCCCGATATTAGATTGGTTGTTTGCTGTTTTGGGTGTTGTCAGTGCGGGCTATCTTTTGGTCTTTCATGAGGCATTGGCGACCCGCCCCGGCGCACCAATACCTGCCGATATCATTGCCGCTGTAATTGGTATTTGTTTGCTATTGGAAGCGACCAGGCGAGCGTTAGGTATGCCGCTTATGGTGGTGGCATTCGTCTTTCTGGTCTATACGTTTGCCGGGCCTTTCATGCCTGATGTTATCGCGCACAAGGGGGCCAGTCTCTCTAAGGTTATGTCTCACCAGTGGCTGTCAACACAAGGCGTCTTCGGTGTTGCGCTAGGGGTTTCAACAAGTTTTGTGTTTTTGTTTGTGCTATTCGGTGCACTACTGGATCGCGCCGGTGCAGGAGCCTATTTCATCAAGGTGGCCTATGCGCTTTTGGGGCACATGAGAGGCGGGCCTGCAAAAGCGGCAGTCGTGTCGAGTGGATTGAGCGGCCTGATTTCCGGCTCATCTATCGCCAATGTTGTGACGACAGGAACCTTTACCATCCCTCTTATGAAGCGTGTCGGCTTTAGCGCGGAAAAGGCCGGGGCAATAGAGGTGGCGGCTTCGACTAATGGTCAATTGACTCCGCCCATTATGGGGGCGGCGGCATTTTTGATGGTGGAATATGTCGGGATCTCGTATCTCGATGTTGTTCGACATGCCATTCTACCGGCATTAATTTCTTATATTGCGTTGTTATATATCGTGCATCTCGAAGCGGTGAAGATGGGCATGCAAGGTATTGAGCGACTCAACAAGCCCAGCCTGGCGTCCAGAGCGTTGGTATGGATGACGGTCATTATTGGTGTAGCACTCGTGTCTGGTGCAGCTTATGTCGTTGTAGCCGGCCTCAAGTCGGCGCTGGGAAGCTCTGCTTTTGTAGCGATTTGCGGGTTGCTGTTGCTGGCTTATGTCGGTTTGGTTTGGTATGCCGCCCAATATCCGGAACTTCAGTTGGACGATCCCGAGACCGACGTGACGCAATTGCCCGAGGTGGGCCCTACGGTAAAGGCCGGTTTGCATTTTCTTCTACCTGTGGTTGTTTTGGTGTGGATGTTGGGGGTAGAACAGTATTCTCCCGCATTATCCGCATTTTGGGCGACAGTCGCACTGATATTTATAGTGAGTACGCAGCGATTTTTGTTTTCCTGGTTCAGAGGTCAGTCTTTCGACGTTTCGGCTTTGATGCAGGGGATTAGTGACTGTTTTCATGCTTTTGTTTCGGGGGCTCGCAACATGGTGGGCATCGGTGTTGCCACAGCAGCGGCCGGCATTGTCGTGGGAACTGTGACGCTAACAGGTATTGGTTTGGTGATGACCGAGTTGGTTGAGCTGGTATCGGGAGGCAATCTCCTGCTCATGCTAACGTTTACCGCGGTTATCAGTCTTATTCTGGGAATGGGATTGCCAACGACCGCGAATTACATTGTTGTGTCAACATTAATGGCACCGGTGATTGTGAGTTTGGGGGCCCAGTATGGCCTTATTGTGCCTCTGATAGCAGTGCACTTGTTTGTGTTTTATTTTGGAATCCTGGCGGATGACACTCCGCCGGTAGGTCTGGCTGCTTACGCTGCCGCGGCTATTTCCGGGGCGGATCCCATTAGAACCGGGGTTCAAGGTTTTGCGTATGATATACGAACGGCCATTTTGCCCTTTATGTTTATTTATAACACCCAGTTGCTGCTTATAGGATTGACGGGGTGGTTTGATTTGCTGGTAACGGTTGTTGGCGCAGTTATCGCGATGCTGGCATTTGCGGCTGCAACGCAGGGCTTCTGGCTGGTAAAAAGTCGTTGGTATGAAGGGGTGGGCTTGTTGTTGGTGGCGTTTACTTTGTTCAGGCCGGGATTTTGGTGGGATGAGGTGTATTCGCCAATGGTTCAACACGTTCCGACCGAAATGAATACAGTCATTGACAGTTTGAGAGGGGAGCCGCTCAGAATGATTGTCGAAGGAGAAACGCTTGATGGGCGTCAGGTTAGCCGGCATGTGCAATTTGTTTTAGGAAATGAAGGCTCGGCGACAGATAAGCTCTATCAGATTGGCCTCGAATTGCGTACGGATGATGCCGGCGTGTGGATTGATAATCTGGTGATGGGGTCAGAGGCTGAGAAGAAAGGGCTGGATTTTGATTGGAAGATCCTCTCATTGGAAACTTCCAGTGATCGCCCACCTAAAGAGCTCATGTATATTCCCGCCCTGATGTTGCTGGGGCTGTTGGCGTTATTGCAGTTGCGGCGTAAAGCCGCAAAACCGGCTTGAGGTTATTGGATTAAATGCCTGCTATTTTTCTTATTTGTTCCCACATGAGCCGAAACGCCAAATTGGCTGCCGATCGCGGTGCATAGGTTTCTATCGGGCGCCGAAGTGCGGACATTTTCTCCGCATCGGAGGAGTAGGGGATGTAACCCTTCAACAAGTTGTCGAACTCTCCCAGCTGATTCGCCAGAAATTCCTTATGCATTGCTTTTCTGCGGTCAACCATGCTTAGCAAAGGGTGAAGTTTTTTTGTTTTAATGTTTTTGCTGTCAAAGAATTCGAGAATCTTTCGATAAGTCTGAATCGACAATGGTGCGGGTATCAAGGGCACAAAAATATGCGATGATGCGTCAAAGATACTTTCCGTAATGGTGGAAAGGCTGGGCGCGCAATCAAGTATGAGCAAGGCGTAATCTTCCTTAAATAGCTCAGACCATTCTGATATCAGGTTGCTAATGTCGTTTTGCCTGGTTTTAAAGTCCAGATTACGAAAGGACAGGTCGGACGCGATAATATCGAGATTCTGATAGGCGGTATGGGTTATGAGGGAGCCGATCGGCATTTTGCCCTTTAGCAATTTGGTGAGCTTGACGTCTTTGTTATGCGTTGCCTCAAAATGCCAGCTTGCCGATCCTTGTGGATCAAGATCCCAGAGCAAAGTTGGAATACCGGAAGCGGCCGCATAGAAAGCAGTATTTACGGCGCACGAAGTTTTCCCCACACCTCCTTTCAGGTTGTAAAACGCAATTGTTTTCATGGCTAGATTGGTTTCTCTATAGTCTGCGGCGAATTCGTTTGGACGAGTCTGCCAATTAATTCTCAATTACTCAGGCTGTTCGTAGCATAAATCATAGCAGATTGATAAACTTACCGACTTTTCATGATGATCATGTGATCTTTGGTGTTGATCACCACTGACAGAGGATATTTATGCCGATTATAACTCTCCCGGATGGAAGCCAGCGCGAATTTGAGCAGCCGGTAACTATTGAGCAGGTTGCACTGAATATTGGACCAGGCTTGGCAAAAGCTGCCTTGGCCGGACGTGTTGACGGAAAACTCGTCGATACGAGCTATTTAATTGAAGAAGATAGTCAGCTGGCGATTGTGACAGATCGGGACGAAGAGGGCGTTGAAATTATCCGTCACTCCACTGCTCACCTGCTGGCAATGGCTACGCAGGAACTGTTCCCCTCCGCGCAAGTGACTATTGGGCCTGTTGTCGAAAATGGATTTTACTACGATTTTGCCTATGAGCGGCCATTTACACCTGAGGATCTTGCTGCGATAGAAGCGAAGATGGAGTCACTTGCCGAGGCTGATCTTAAGGTTTCTCGCTCAGTTATGTCGCGAGCCGCTGCCGTGGCATTGTTTGAAAGTAAAGGCGAAAAATACAAGGTTCAGATCATTGACTCAATTCCGGGCGAAGAAGATCTGTCTTTCTATTCGCAAGGTGATTTTATCGATTTGTGTCGTGGGCCTCATGTTCCTTCGACAGGACGCCTCAAAGCGTTTAAGTTGACTAAAGTGGCCGGCGCCTACTGGCGTGGCGACTCTAACAATGAAATGCTGCAGCGGATCTATGGTACCGCCTGGGGTAATAAAAAGGCGCTTAAAGAGTATTTGTTCCGGCTGGAAGAAGCGGAAAAGCGTGATCATCGTAAAATCGGCAAAAAGATGGGGCTTTTCCATACGCAGGAAGAAGCGCCGGGAATGGTGTTCTGGCATGCCAAAGGCTGGACAGTCTACAAAGTACTTGAAGAGCATATGCGTCGGGTACTGAATCGAAATGGCTATGATGAGGTGAAGACGCCTCAGGTTGTTGATCGCAGCTTATGGGAGCGTTCAGGACACTGGGACAAGTTTAGTGAAATGATGTTTACCACTCATTCCGAGAATCGGGATTACGCGGTAAAGCCAATGAATTGCCCTTGTCATGTTCAGATATTCAATCAAGGGTTGAAAAGTCACAAGGATTTACCCTTACGTCTGGCTGAATTCGGGTCGTGTCACCGGAATGAACCTTCAGGAACACTGCATGGTCTGATGCGGGTACGTAATTTTACCCAGGACGACGCTCATATATTCTGCACAGAAGAGCAGATGCAGGACGAAGTCTCGAAATTTATAGATCTGTTGTACGACGTTTATCGTGATTTTGGATTTGACGAAGTACTGCTGAAACTGTCCACTCGACCTGAAAAACGTGTCGGTTCCGATGAAATCTGGGATAAAGCAGAAGCTGCATTGGCGCAGGCATTGGACGCAAAAGGACTCGCTTGGGAATTATTGCCTGGTGAAGGTGCGTTTTATGGACCGAAAATTGAGTTTTCTTTAAAAGATTGTCTCGGTCGGGTGTGGCAGTGTGGTACGATTCAGGTTGACTTCTCGATGCCTGGCCGATTGGGGGCACAGTTTGTGTCTGATGATCAGTCCAGAAAAACGCCGGTAATGTTGCATCGGGCGATTTTGGGGTCATTTGAACGATTTATCGGGATTCTAATTGAGCATTATGAAGGTTCGTTTCCCTTTTGGCTTGCGCCAGAGCAGGCAGTAGTCTTAAATATTACCGATCGTCAGGCTGATTATTGTCAAGAAATGACAGAAAAACTGCTTGATAGTGGATATAGAGTGCACGCGGACTTGAGAAACGAGAAAATCGGATTTAAAATTCGCGAGCATACAATTAATAAGGTTCCTTATTTGCTGGTCATTGGCGATAAGGAAGTCGAAAACAGATCTGCGGCTGTACGTACCCGCTCAGGTGAAGACCTGGGTGTGATGACCCTGGAGCAAATAGAGCAGTTGTTCCAGAGTGAAGGTGCTAAAAAAGGCCGGGTGATTGCGGAGAAATAACGATTAAACGCGAAATGAAGCAACAGGGTGGTGGCCGTAGCACGAAAGCACCAATTAACGATCAGATCAAGGCGACTGAAGTTCGCCTGATTGCAGCGGATGGAGCACAGGTGGGAATTGTGCCTCTGGAAGAGGCCATTCGCCAGGCTGAGGCCTCAGGGCTGGATCTTGTGCAAATTGCAGATTCCGATCCGATCGTTTGTAAAATAATGGATTATGGCAAGCGTATCTTCGAAGAGAAGAAACAAAAGGCCGCCCAGCGTAAGAATCAAAAACAGGCTCAGATCAAAGAAATTAAATTAAGACCAGGGACGGAAGAAGGGGATTATCAGGTAAAACTACGCAACCTGATACGTTTCCTTGAAAGCGGGGACAAAGCCAAAGTGACTATTCGTTACAGAGGCCGCGAAATGGCACATCAGGAGCTCGGCATGCAAGCTCTCGAGAGAATTGAAAAAGATCTCGAAGAGTACGGTGTGGTTGAGCAGCGACCAAAAATGGAAGGTCGCCAACTGATGATGGTAATCGCTCCCAAAAAGAAGAAGTAGCGCTTAAGTTCAGCGTCGCAGTAGCTGTGTCGCTGGCGCGTTGCTTATTTTAAATTGATGAATGCGGAGTTTTAGATGTCTAAAGTTAAAATGAAAACAAAACGCTCGGCTGCCAAGCGTTTCAAAAAAACAGCCAACGGGTATAAGCACAAGCAATCCTTTACTAGTCATATTCTGACCAAAAAAAGTACCAAGCGTAAGCGTCAATTACGTGGTTGCAAGCAAGTCGCTGCTTCCGACGTACCTTTGATCGACCGTATGCTCGCTGCTTAATTTTTTGGTTGTTTAAATTAGATAAGGATTGAACCATGCCTCGCGTAAAACGTGGTGTAACCGCACGTGCTCGTCACAAGAAAGTTCTTAATCAGGCTAAAGGCTACTACGGTGCCCGTAGTCGTGTTTATCGTGTAGCCAAACAGGCTGTAATCAAAGCAGGTCAGTATGCGTATCGCGACCGTCGCCAGCGTAAGCGTCAATTCCGCGCATTGTGGATTGCCCGTATTAACGCTGCAGCACGTATAAACGGACTTTCTTACAGTCGCTTGATTGCTGGCTTGAAAAAAGCAAACATTGAAATTGACCGTAAGGTTCTGGCTGATCTTGCCATGAACGAGCGCGGAGCGTTTTCAGCAGTAGTTGAAAAAGCCAAAGCAGCACTAGCTTAAGCTCTTCGTTACTGCAAGTCACTGCAAAGTAGATATTAAATAGAGTCATCTATTTTGTATCTGAATCGTAGGGGAAGAGCTAGCTCTTCCCCTATTTTTATTTTTGGAGCGGGGTAATGGAAAATCTGAAGCAACTCGTTGATCAGGCTTTGGCAGCGGTCAGCCTGGCACAGGATAGCGCAGCGCTAGATCTGGTGCGGGTGGAATATCTTGGAAAGAAAGGGCCTTTGACTGATCTGCTGAAAGGGTTGGGTAAACTGGACCCCTCCGAAAGACCCGCAGCGGGAGCAAAAATAAACGAGGCCAAAGAAGAGGTGCAAGCCGCTATTTCCGCACGTAAGGCCGTGCTGGATGCCGAGGCGCTTTCTGCCAAATTACAATCTGAGGCGGTCGATGTCACCTTGCCTGGCCGGGCATCTGATCTGGGTGGGTTGCATCCTGTGACCAAAACGATGCAGCGGATTGAAGACTTCTTTACTCGAGCGGGATACTCGGTCGAAGTCGGACCCGAAATCGAAGATGACTACCACAACTTCGAAGCACTGAATATCCCGTCTCATCACCCGGCGCGTGCAATGCACGACACCTTCTATTTTGATACGGGGCGACTGCTTCGTACACATACTTCTCCGGTTCAGATTCGAACCATGGAGCAGGGCAAAGCACCTTTCCGCATGATTTGTCCGGGGCGCGTTTATCGTTGTGATTCGGATCAGACTCATACCCCCATGTTTCATCAGGTTGAAGGCCTGTTGGTGGACACCAAAGTTAGCTTTGCTGATCTCAAAAGTACGATTGAAGAGTTTTTACGCGTATTTTTTGAAAAGGATTTGGCAATTAGGTTCAGACCTTCTTACTTCCCCTTCACAGAACCCTCGGCCGAAGTAGATATCGAGTGGGGGAGGGATGACGAAGGTAATATTCGCTGGTTGGAAGTAATGGGGTGTGGAATGGTTCATCCCAAAGTTTTTGAAGCAGCGGGCGTTGATACTGGCAAGTACCGTGGTTTTGCCTTCGGTTTAGGTGTGGAGCGCCTTGCAATGCTTCGCTACGGAGTTAATGACCTGCGAATGTTTTTCGAGAATGATTTGCGCTTTTTGGCGCAGTTTAAATAGTTCCGCAAGGTTTTGCCGTAAGTTAGCGGTACGCAGCTCGGCACATAAGATTTTTCAGGATGGCGTAAGACATGAAATTTAGCGAACAGTGGTTGAGAGAGTGGGTAAATCCCGCAGTTGACACGCAAGAACTAGTGACACAAATTACGATGGCCGGGCTCGAAGTCGATGGCGTAGAGCCTGTATCGGGTGCTTTTTATGGTGTCTGTGTCGGGCTCGTTAAATCGGTAGCGCGTCATCCTGATGCTGAGAAATTGTCGGTTTGCCAGGTATCCAATGGCGATGAAGACTTTCAGGTAGTTTGTGGTGCACAAAATGTGCGTGCAGGCTTGAAGGTACCGTTCGCGATGATCGGTGCGGTGTTGCCTGGTGACTTCAAGATTAAAAAGGCGAAACTTCGTGGCGTAGAGTCGCTCGGTATGTTGTGTGCTGCGGCAGAGCTCGGACTGGCAGATTCTTCCGAGGGATTAATGGAGTTGCCGGAAGATGCCCCCGTAGGCAAGGATTTTCATGCCTATCTAAACTTGCACGACAGGGCGATAGAGGTTGATTTGACCCCTAACAGAAGCGATTGTCTATCTATTGCAGGGTTGGCTCGGGAAGTGGGCGTGCTCAATAGAATGCTGTTGAATCCGCCAGAAATTGCGCCCGTCGCCCCGGCGTCTGACGCTGCTTTTCCTGTGAGAGTTTTGAATTCAGAAGCTTGTCCTCGGTATTTGGGGCGAGTAATAAAAAATATTGATATTGCGTCATCAACGCCTTTGTGGATGCAGGAGAAATTGCGTCGCTGTGGTTTGCGCAGTATCGATCCGGCAGTAGATGTAACGAATTACGTCATGCTGGAATTTGGTCAGCCCATGCATGCCTTCGATTTAGATCAATTACAGGGTGAAATTCAGGTGCGAATGGCTGCTCCGGAAGAAGAGATCACCTTGCTCGATGGCCAGTCGATTAAATTACGCGCGGACACCCTGGTAATTGCAGATGCCGATAAGGCGCTAGCGATTGCCGGAGTCATGGGGGGAGAGCATTCCGGTGTGTCTGGAAATACTAAAGATATCTTTTTGGAGTGTGCTTTTTTTGCACCCCTCGCACTAGCCGGTAAAGCGCGTTCTTATGGTTTGCATACCGACTCATCTCACCGATTTGAGCGTGGTGTGGATTTCGAGATGCAAAGCAGAGCGATAGAAAGAGCGACCCAATTATTGCTCCAAATTGCCGGTGGCGAGCCAGGCCCGGTGATAGATGTAACGGACAAGAAACAGCTTCCTTCTCGTCCTTTAGTGGCACTCAGATATTCGAAAATTGAAGAAGTGTTGGGTGTCGAAATCGAAAGAATTGAGGTAGAAGAAATTCTGACGCGCTTAGGGTTGCATATCGACAAATTGACCAAGGACGGCTGGCTCATCAAGGTTCCCTCGTATCGCTTTGATATCAGTCTGGATGTGGATCTGATTGAAGAGGTGGGTCGTGTCTACGGGTATAACAATTTACCGGTGACCGAGCCAATGACGCGACTGGGCCTTAAGCCTTGTGATGAAACGATGCTACCAATCAGGCAGTTAAGACAACATCTGGTGACCCAGGGATACCAGGAGGCGGTGACCTATAGTTTCGTTGATCCGAAAGTACAGGAAGCGCTGCAGCCAGAGGTGACGCCAATTGCGTTGGCGAACCCCATATCCAGTGATCTGTCAGTGATGCGTACTTCCTTGTGGGCAGGTTTGATTGGCGCAGTAAGCTATAACCAAAAGCGCCAGCAGCCAAGAATTCGAATGTTTGAAACGGGACTGCGATTTCTAACTGGCGAAGATGATATACAACAGACTCCCGTATTGGCTGGTATCCTTTATGGCGAGCGTTACAGTGAAGGTTGGGCTCAAACATCGCGGGATGTTGACTTTTTCGACATGAAAGCGGATTTAGAATCGTTACTGACACTGACTGGTGGCAACTACGAATTTAAGAAGGCGGAGCATACGGCGTTGCATCCGGGTCAAACGGCCGAAATCTATAAAAATGGAGAATGTATCGGGGTGGCAGGTGCGTTACATCCCCGCTTGTATTCTGCACTTGATGTAAATGGCCCTATCTATTTGTTTGAGCTATGCTTAAATAAACTTGTCAAAGGTTCGGTTGCACGCTTTACTGATATATCAAAAATGCCTGAAGTCCGCAGGGACTTGGCGATTGTCGTTAAAGAAGAGGTCGCTTTTGGTGATGTCTCTGAGGTGATCGTGAAAGAGGCTGGGGAGTGGCTGGTGGATCTGACCCTGTTTGATATTTATAAAGGAAAAGGGGTGGAACCCGGGAACAAGAGTCTTGCCATGGGGGTAACCTGGCAACATCCACAAAAAACACTCCAGGATGAAGAAATTACAGGTATTTTCAGCAAGATAGTTGAAAGTCTTGAGCAAAAATTTGGTGCCAAGCTAAGGAGCTGAGTGAATGGGGGCTTTAACGAAGGCAGAACTTGCCGAGCGTCTCTACGAAGAAGTAGGCCTGAATAAAAGAGAAGCCAAGGAAATGGTCGAAGCGTTTTTCAATGAAATTCGCGAAGCATTGGGACATAACGAGCAGGTTAAGCTTTCCGGTTTTGGGAATTTTGATTTGCGTGATAAAAAACAACGACCTGGACGTAATCCTAAAACCGGAGAGGAAATTCCGATTTCAGCGAGGCGTGTGGTTACGTTTCGACCCGGTCAAAAACTGAAAGCGAAAGTAGAAGCCTATGCTGGAACCCAGTCATAATAACGAGTTGCCGCCGATACCGGGCAAACGTTACTTTACTATTGGTGAAGTTAGCGATCTTTGCAGCGTGAAGGCCCATGTATTACGTTATTGGGAACAGGAATTTCCTCAATTAGCTCCAGTCAAGCGCAGAGGGAATCGCCGTTACTATCAGCGAGCTGACGTTTTAACTATTCGCCAGATTCGAAGCCTGTTGTACGATCAGGGCTATACCATCGGCGGGGCTAAACAGAAGCTGCAAAGCGAAGAATCAAAAGATGATGCGACTCAGTATCATCAGATTGTTCGCCAGATGATTGTTGAGCTGGAAGAAGTACTCGCGGTGTTGAATAGCTAGTACTTTGGTTAGATAGCGCTTTTGATAAGTCAGTACTCGATGGAGAAATACTTTATCGAGTACTTATGATCATTCATAAGTGAAAAGACTAATTTTCCTTATTTATCTATTTATTTTTTTATATTGCTAGGGTAATATTCGCACCCGCTGAAGAGAACACCTCAACAATTCTTCAGCATGTTCTCTAGTCGGGATGTAGCGCAGCCTGGTAGCGCACTTGTATGGGGTGCAAGTGGTCGGAGGTTCAAATCCTCTCATCCCGACCAATTCTTCTCGAAAAATCTCTTATTAGTCTTCGTTTGAAATACCGTCTCTCCACGTTCGAAAATACTGTGTTAGATATTGGAAAGTATTTGAACGCACACTTTTTGTCGTATCGCTAACGTCCCCTAAAGGTCATGAGAATTTTGGATGCTGCCCGAGTCTTGTCATCAATGGGCTTCTGATATCCCTGGCTGAGTCTGGATAGAAAAGCTCAGCATGAGAGTTAAGTTACAAAAATGATATTTACGACGCTTGATTCATTTTTTAGAGTAGAAGACCTTGTAAAGAAAATACATGCGGGCACACTTTATGAAATCGAACTCGCTGTTAAGTATTGTTTTTTGCCTGAATCTGGTGGGATGTGGCAGTCTTCCGCAACAGGTGCAAACCCATCCGGTGGAACCGGATAATTCATCTGGCAAGGCGAATGAGTCTGTTAGTAGCGGCATCATTCGCACGCTATACGCACAGTATGACAAGTGGAAAGGTGTAAAGCATGTCGATGGTGGATTGGATCAGTCAGGTATCGACTGCTCCGGCTTTGTTTATGTCACTTTCAAAGAGCGATTTTATAAAACGCTACCCCGTTCCACAGAATTGCTTGCTGAACATGGCCGTGCGATTGCGTTGCAGCAGGCACGTCCTGGCGATTTACTATTCTTTAAAACCGGATTAAAAAAACGCCATGTAGGAATCTATATGGGTGATCAAAAATTCGTTCACGTTTCCAGCAGTCGTGGTGTCATGATTTCGGAATTGCAAAATCCTTATTGGGAAGACGCTTATTGGCAGGCAAGAAGAGTGTTGTAGTGATTTTTTATTCGTTGGCTATTCCGGTATTTTATCGGGCCTGCCGTTTTTTACCGGAATGCGCGAAAAGCCCCGTCGTTCAGGGCGGGGATGAATAGCGCGGACACGATAGTGTCCTGATTGTTAGTGGGGCATTTGTTGTTGCTCGATATACTGCCGAATGATCTCAATCGGCGCGCCTCCGCAACTCCCCGCAAAATAGCTGGGCGACCATAGCGCGCCACCCCATAGCTTCTTCTTAATGCTTGGATAGTTCTTTTTTCGGATAAGAAGACTGGACACACCTTTCAGGCTGTTAACCAGTTTCGACACCGCCACCTTGGGCGGATATTCCACTAAAAGATGCACATAATCATCCTCGCCGTCGAATTCCACCAACTCCGCTTCAAAGTCTGAGCATACACTGGCGAAGATTTCTTGAAGGTCTTCCAGAATGGCTTTTGTGAATACGCCGCGGCGGTATTTCGTCACAAAGACCAGATGAACATGCATCTTAAAAACGCAGTGTCTGCCGTGCCTAATATCGTTGTCATTGCTCATAGACCAAAGTATGATTGAATCATGAAACGACTTCAAGCCTTCAAATACGAATTAATGCCGGACGGCGAACAACAGCGCACTATGCGCCGTTTTGCCGGGTCGTGCCGCTTTGTATTCAACAAGGCGTTGGCGTTGCAGCAAGCACATTATGCAGAAGGCAAAAAGAAGCTGTCTTATGCCGATTTGTGCAAACATCTGACCGAGTGGCGGAAGAACAGCGAAACGCAATGGCTATCTGAAACCCATTCCCAACCCTTGCAACAAACGCTTAAAGACCTGGAACGAGCCTACAAAAACTTCTTCGAGAAACGCGCAGACTTCCCGCGCTTCAAGAAGAAAGGCCAGTCGGATAGTTTCCGCTATCCGCAAGGCTGCAAGCTCGATCAGGCCAATAGTCGGATATTCCTGCCGAAGCTAGGCTGGATGCGCTACCGCAACAGCCGGGAATTGATGGGCGCGGTGAAAAACGTCACCGTGTCCGGCAAACAAGGCAAGTGGTACATCTCGATCCAGACCGAGCGCGAAATCGATGCGCCGGTACATCCCTCGACCGCCATTGTGGGCATCGATATGGGGATTGCCCGTTTTGCCACGCTGAGCGACGGCAGTTATTTCGCTCCGCTCAACAGTTTCAAACGCCAGGAAATCGCCTTGGCGAAGGCTCAGCGAGCCATGAGCCGCAAACAGAAGTTCAGCCACAACTGGAAAAAGGCAAAAGCCCGCATCCAGAAAATCCATGCCCGTATCGGCAATGCCCGACGCGACTACCTGCACAAAACGACTGCCACCATCAGCCAAAACCACGCCATGATCGTGATAGAAGATTTGCAGGTAAAGAATATGAGCAAAAGTGCCAAGGGAACAATCGAAGCAAAAGGACGTAACGTCAAAGCCAAATCAGGCTTAAACCGCTCCATCCTGGACCAAGGCTGGTTTGAGTTCAGGCGACAGCTTGAATACAAACAAGCATGGCTAGGCGGGGGCGTGATCGCGGTCAACCCACGCAATACCAGCCGTACTTGCCCATGCTGTGGGCGTATCGCCAAAGAAAACCGCACCACGCAAGCCAAGTTTGAATGTGTGGAATGTGGCTATGCCAATAACGCTGATTTAGTGGGCGCAATGAATATCTTAGCGGCAGGACATGCCGTATTAGCGTGTGGAGAGAGGGTGCAACAAGACCGCTCGATGAAGCACGAACCCGCCGAAGGTATCACGCCAGTAATGGTGTGAACCAGTAGGAATCCCCTTGCTTTAGCGAGGGGAGGATGTCAACAAAATGAGCGAAAAGCCGCTTCTCTTTAGGGGGCGGATGGAAAGCGCGGCAAGCAACGCTTGCCTTGTTTTTAGGGCTGTGTTTATATACAGCTATGATCACTAAAACACTGAAAGTACGCGTAAAAGACAGGCATGCGGGCTTCCTTCGCCAGGGCGCAAGGGAGGTGAATCTTGTCTGGAATTATGTGAACGATCTCGGGGTGCGATATCTCCGGAGAGAGGGCGTATTTCTTTCAGGGTACGACCTTCAGAAATACACGAAAGGGGCCTCCAGGCTGCTTGTGATTGATAGCACCGCGATCCAGGTGATATGCGAAGAGTATGCGACACGCCGACGACAATTCAAAAAAACGAAACTGGCTTGGCGCAAGAGTCATGGCGTCCGACGGTCGTTAGGCTGGATACCCTTTAAATCGGGGGCGGCTACATGGGGGAATGGCCAAGTCAAATACGCAGGTCAGCACTTTAAAGTGTTTGATAGCTACGGACTGAGCCAATACCGATTCAGAGCGGGAAGCTTTTCAGAAGATGCGCGAGGCCGCTGGTACTTTAATGTGGTGGTTGAAATCGAGCCGAAAAAGGGGCTCGGTCAAGGCGCGGTAGGCATTGATCTTGGGTGTAAAGCAGCGGCCACCGACTCTAACGGCGAGGGTGTCAGGGGCAGAGAGTACCGAAAGCTGGAAAAACAGCTGGCCTGCGCACAGAGGGCAAAAAACAAAGCGAGAGTCAAAGCGATTCACGCCAAAATAAGAAATCGCAGGCAGGATAGTTTGCACAAATACAGTCGTAAACTGGTAAATGAAAATGCGGCTATTTTTGTGGGTAATGTCAGCAGTCAAAAATTAGTGAAAACCCACATGGCCAAGTCGGTGTTAGATGCCGGCTGGTCAACCTTAAAAAGAATGATGTCGTATAAAAGCGCGCACGCTGGCATTGTTTTTAGGGAAGTGAATGAAGCAAATACCACCGTGACCTGTAGTGAGTGTAAAAGCCACACAGGCCCCAGAGGCCTGGAAGGATTGCGAATAAGGGGATGGCGATGTGAGGTGTGCGGTACACACCATGCGTGCCGAGATAGAAACTCGGCGATCAACATCCTTGCGGCTGGACTAAGTCGTCTCGATGGAGAAAAGGTAGCGGCGTAAGCCGTCCTGGTCTTGGGGTTGTAATGGCCCTTAGGAATCCTCTTCGCTTCAGGGAGAGGAGGAAGTCAAGAAATGTTCACACAGCAGTTACCTTTCCAATCGTCTGACCCGATGGAAATGATTCACTCACATATCGCTAAATTGCCTAAACCGCCCCATATTTTAAATCCTCGCTTGCCCGTACCTGTCTCAAATATCGTAATGAAACTGATGTCTAAAATGGCGGAAGACCGCTATCAGGGAGACTATGGATTGATAGCCGACTTGACGCGGTGTCTGGATGCATTAAGTGCGTCGGGGACTATCCCGGCATTTCCTTTAGGTAAACAAGATTTTTCGGGTAGATTACAGCTCTCCCAAAAGCTCTACGGGCGTGAAGCAGAAATAAAGGTGTTGCTGGACTCATTTGACAGAGCGGTTGCCGGGCGAGTCGAACTGATCTTGATTGCAGGCTATTCGGGGGTCGGAAAGTCGGTTTTGGTGCGCGAAGTCCACAAGCCGATCGTCGCTAAACGAGGCCATTTTACCTCAGGCAAGTGTGATCAATTTCAGCGCAATATACCTTACGGTTCGTTGGTTCAGGCGTTGCAGGATTTAATTCGACAATTGTTGAGTGAGCCAGAAAGCCAACTCCTGATTTGGAAAAGCAGATTATTAGAAGCGTTGAACACCAATGGACAGGTGATCATCGAACTACTTCCCGAGCTGGAAAAAATTATAGGACCACAGCCCCGTGTTGCGAACCTTCCTGCCGAAGAATCTCAATATCGATTTAATAATACGTTTAAAAATTTCGTTCGTGCCTTAGCAACAGATAAGCGGCCGTTGGTCATTTTTCTGGATGACTTGCAGTGGGCAGACCTGCCGACGCTTAAATTACTAAAGTCTTTTCTCAGTGATATGGAACAGGCGGCGATTCTGATTATTGGTGCCTACCGTGACAATGAGGTTGATCGCACTCATCCCCTGATGGCCATGCTGGATGAAGTTCACGAAGAGGGGGTTCAGGAACAACTCATTTCGCTGAGTCCGCTAAAACTGGAAGCTATCTGTGAACTGATTTCTGATGCCTTAATGATTCCTGTGGAATCGTCTCTCCAGCTCGCCTCATTATGTTATCAAAAAACACAAGGTAACCCGTTTTTTCTGAAACAGTTTTTACAGTCTATCTATGAGGAAGGATGGCTGACATTTGATATGAGTATGTGGCAATGGCAATGGAATGTTCAGCAACTTGAAAGTAAGGCTATCACCGATAATGTTATCGATTTGATTGCGTCAAAAATCCAAAAGCTCCCCGAACCCACCCAGGAAGCATTAAAGATCGCTGCCAGTATTGGCAATCAGTTTGAATTAAAAATGCTATCCATGATCAGACAGCAAAGTTTGGCAGAAACCGCGAATGATTTATGGGAGAGCTTGCTGACTGGACTGATCATACCGAATGATGATGCCTACAAATTTTTACGCCCCACGGATCAGGATGCGCGGGTCACCTACCACTTCCTGCATGATCGGGTTCAGCAAGCGGCTTATGCATTAATAAAAGACGATGAATTGCAACCATTGCATTTAAAAATTGGCCGCTTACTCCTCGAAAATACTCCTGAGCAGGTGTTGGAGGAAAAGCTTTTTGACATAGTTGGCCAACTTAATGCCGGATGTACGTTGATTGACGACATACAAGAAAAGTTGAGATTGTCACGATTAAATCTGATGGCAGGGAAAAAAGCGAAGGTTTCTGCGGCGTATGATGGAGCCGTTGGCTTTTTGAGAACCGCAGTAGCGCTCCTGCCAACCAACCGTTGGGATGCGTTTTACGATTTTACCTTGGAGATTTACTGCGAATTAGCAGAATGTGAGTACCTCGCCACCCATTTCGAGGAAGCGAACCGGTTATTCGAAATCGTTTATAAAAACGCGAAGACCATTCTCGATAAAATGCCTATCTATCATATCCAGATTCGACAAAAAGCGAGTGAACAAAAGGCCGACGAAGCGTTTCAAATTGATTTTGATATTTTGACCCAGCTTGGCCTGACGATGCCAGAACCCGGCGATGGCGTTGCTATTGATGCCGCGTTTCAGTGTCAGTTGGAAGAATACCAGCAGCTATTGGGCGGTAGAGCGGTCGCAGAGCTGTATACACTGCCCGATATGTCAAATCCCGACATGGTAGAGGCCATTCGCCTCATAACAAATCTGGGGGATGTCGCCATAGCTATGAAGGGCGAAATGCTGCCTCTCATGTCGATAATGGGCATTAACCTGTCGCTAAAATATGGCAACCTTGATGTGTCTTCGATTTCCTACGTCATGATGGGAGTCATTACTAATTTCGCATTTAAAGACTATAAAACAGGGTATGAGCTTGGCCAACTCGCGTTAAGGCTCAGTCAGCATAAATTTAAAAGCGACCTTATCTACGGCAAAGTGGCTGCTTTTTATGGTTGGAACATTCATCACTGGCTTAACCATGTGAAGGAAGATCTGGTATTTGCGAAGAAGGGTTTTGAAATTGCTGTGAATAACAGCGACTTGGTTTACGCTTCGTATTACATCGCCATGTCATTGCAACCGGCTTTTTATATCGGTCAGTCGCTTGATCAGGTAGCGCAGTGTGGTGTTGATTGCCTGTCATTTGCAAGTAAATACCGACTCGAGTTTTTAAACTCATTCGCACAGCCCACCTATATGGCGGTGCTTTCGTTACAGG
Organism: Hahellaceae bacterium; assembly: GCA_024234505.1. Taxonomy (GTDB): domain Bacteria; phylum Pseudomonadota; class Gammaproteobacteria; order Pseudomonadales; family Oleiphilaceae; genus JACKOD01. The sequence goes on from JACKOD010000001.1 coordinate 163,167, forward strand.
GAAAAACCAGGGTTCCTGACTCGTTCAATTCGAATGTCTTCAGTGAAGCAGACTATGTCCGGGACAATGCGGGTTTTGGTCAGCCGATGGCCTACTTTTACCTGCGAAAAATGCAGGTACATTATGTGCTTGGATATTATCGCAAGAGCTATGAAGCTTTGTCTGCGCTTGAAGCTTTGTCGACCAATCTGGTTCAGCATATTGCTTTTGCAGAGTTCCATTTCGCACGAGTGCTGGTGTTTTTCGCCGTATATCCGAACCTATCGAAAGAAGAAATAAGCGCATTTCAATCCAACGTGGATACGAGTTATGAATATCTAAAGCTTTGGGCGACCTTAAGCGAAGATAATTTTCAACATCAGTTGTTTTTGGTCGATGCGGAAAAGGCGGCGTTGGAAGGGCGAGAAGTTGAGGCGATGCAGCTCTATGATGCTGCCATTGAATCTGCAAAGGCCTATGGTTACCTGCAAAATGCAGCGATCGCTGCAGAACGAGCCGGAATATTTTTTGAATCAAAGAATCTGAACAAGGTGGCTTTAACCTATTTTAAGGATGCTCACTACTATTATTCAATGTGGGGAGCTTTCGGAAAAACAGGGTTGTTAGAAAAGCAAATACCACATCTGATTAAGAATGATTCCGTTAGAACATTGGACGCTGGTGGAACAAAAATTATCGCATCAACCGATTTTGGATCGGCTGAGCTTGATTTGAAGTCTGTCATTAAGGCATCCCAGGCTATTTCGGTGGAGATTCATATAGAAAGCTTGCTGGAAAAGCTGATGAAACTGGTCATTGAAATTGCGGGGGCGCAAAAAGGTTATCTTTTGATGGAGCAGGGCGATGATTGGCAAGTGGTCGCGCATCGCTCGGTCGAGATTGAATCGGACGAAAAAGCGGAGCAGGGCGTGGTTCTTCCTGCCAGCATAAATGAACGTTCGATGTTACCGATGTCTATTATTCACTATGTTGCCCGGACACACGAAAAGCTGGTGTTAAATAATGCCCGCCAGGATACACGCTTTGCGATGGATCCCGGCTTGCAGAAATCGAAACCTATCTCGGTATTGTGTGCACCGATTCTCTATCAAGGAAAGCTCAGCGGTATTCTTTATCTGGAAAACAATCTTACTGCCGACACATTTACCGATGATCAGCTTGAGGTGTTGAGCATCCTCTCGTCACAGGCCGCGATTTCAATAGAGAATGCTCGTTTGTTTGATGAGATTGGCAAGCTTAATGCCGGTCTGGAACAAAAGGTAGCGGAGCGAACCGAAGAGCTTAATCAGGTCGTGGCCGAGTTGGAACTAGCCAATGAGGAGTTGAATTCATTCAGCTATACGGTCTCGCACGACTTAAGAGGACCTCTGCGTAATATCAAAGGATTCGCAAACCTGATTATTGAAGATAAGGGAAGCAACCTCGATCCGGGGGTGAAATCACTGGCTACGCGCATAAATAAAAGCGCAAATAAAATGAGTAATCTCATGGATGGCCTGCTTGAGCTTGCCCGAATGCAGAGAACCGAGACGACGCCTACGCAAGTGAATCTCTGTAGTTTGGTAAGCAGTGTATTTGAGGAAATGTACGGACGATATCCCAATCAATCCATTCAGGCGAGCCAGCAGATCGAAGGGGATCACTGCATGATTCTGGCAGATGAGCGAATGATACAGTCTGTGATGGAAAACCTGATCGGCAATGCCTGGAAATACTGCGGCAAAAAGGCGTCAGCGGAGGTGATGTTTGGTATGTTGGAGCCGAGCGAGGGCATTCCAGAAGGGATAGGTGCTGTGCCCGAATATATTCCTGAAGGCTTCGGTCTGTTTTATCTGAAAGATACAGGGGCCGGTTTTAACATGGAAATGGCAGATAATCTGTTTGGCAGTTTCCAGCGGTTGCACACAGAGAAAGAATTTGAGGGTACTGGTATTGGCCTGGCTACAGTTAAACGCGTGCTTGAAAAACACGGTGGTTGTATCTGGGCTCATGCTGAGCAAGGTTTGGGCGCGAGTTTTTATTTCACATTGCCGCTATTGCAAGCAGAAAGTGAGTAACCTGGCAGGGCCTTTAAATGGTTGCCATCCTGTGCCAGCCTAACGTATGAAGCGCTGGTGGGTTGACTTGTTTCAGATAGATTGTTCACACGCTTTTCCTTTTCTTGTAAATCATCTTTTGTAAACTTGTCGCGCCATAATGTCGATTTTTTAAGAATGGCATTTCTATCTTAAAAGGCTGTCATAATAGTGGCCTTTGTCATTGATAAGCTGGGTTAACGTTGCTATGAATTTTCCAAAAGCAGTGCTTCTGCGCGCGCTCGCCGTCAGTTTGGGGGCGCTGGTTGCGGTATTTCCGTTAATGATTGTGCGCCTGCTGATTGTCGCTGCAGTTGAGGGTGCAAAGCTGGATGTGGGCGCTTTTACGGGGATATTTTATCTTCCGTTCGAGGTGTTGTTTCCACTGGCTTTTAGCACACTAACATTATCTCGTTCAGCCTGTGAAAGTGCACTGAAGTTGTCATCAAGGGTGGTGATTTTTTCCTTATTATTTGAGCCATTTTTGGTCGCACTATTTGCATTGTCCGTATATGCCGATGTGCAAGAGCAACAAAGCTTTTTTGGTACGTTGACGTTGTTGGCAGGCATGTCTCCGGTATTAGGTGTGGCGGGGTTGATTGGCTTTTTGTTTTTGTGCTTTCCGGTCATTGTTATTGGATGGGGCGTTGCCTTTTTTGCCGATTCGATGGTGGTTCGAAAGCAGGCGGCGGCGCTTAAATCATTTAAATATCACATTGAACTGCGTCGTTTTCTGCCCGATTCTGGTGAGCGCTGGTTGCTGTTCTGGGGGCGATGGATCAAACGTCTGTCTCCGGAAAAACCTATTGTCAAACGCTATCAGATGGCCTTGCTGAAGGTTGAACTGAATTCGCTTCGTCAGCCAGCTTTGTTGGGAATTGAAAGTTTGCTGAGTACTACGGCACGGTTGGGGAACGATGCACAGCGATCACTGGATACGATACGTGAGCAAACCTTGTTACTGGATGGCAAGGTGTTGGGGTTTCATCGGTTGCTGATGAAAAAGTTGCGCGTTACCGAGCTGACGTTTTCCCGTTACTCTCAGGGCGTTTTGGAAATCTATCAGGCGTTGATCGCAAATTTGGTAAAAGCACTCGCGCTGATACCGGGTGAAGCATCCCACACCCGTGCAGTGAAGCAAAGCGACTGGGACACCTATATGGCCAGAAATTGCGATGTACTGGCGGTTCTGGATCAGCTTATCGACGAAGTTGGGCAATTGGATGACCTCGGGCACCTGTCTGTACCAGACTTGAGCGAAAGCCTGTCGCATCTAAAGCGTCTGGTGGCGCAGGTAAAAGACTATCAATAACCCGGGTGTTGCAGTCTATAGTGTGCAGGGGAGATTCGAAGGCGTTACGAAAATATACCGAAGGGAGACAGCCTGTTACTTTACGCTGAGAAAATCTGATTTAAGCTTAGTGTGACGTATTTCATATTTTAGGTAGGTTGTTTGTGAAGGGATCGCGTTTGTGGGCGGTGTTGTTTGGTTGCGGTGGATTTATTTTTTCGAGTGGTTTTGCTTTTGGTTTGCCTGCCAGCCTGCAAGTTTGTGATGATGCAGGCGAGTGGCCCCCTTTTGTGTATCTGGAGCGAATGGATGGCCAGAAAACCAGCAAGGTGGCAGGTCTTTCTGTTTCTCTGATTCATCAGATAGCGGATCCATTGGGCATTCAGCTAAATATAGAGCTGCTGCCATGGAAACGTTGCCTGCAAGGCGTAAAAGATGGCAAGTATCACATGCTGCTTAATGCAACAGTGAATGACGAGCGGCGTGAGGAATATTTGATTTCCAATCAGCATAGTCAGACAACCCCCTATTATTTTTATATTAACGGCAAGGTGGTGAGCCAGAAATTAGCGAGGAGGGCAGATCTCGGGTTGTATCGGGTGGGTGGGATTCACGGATATAACTATAGCTATTACGGTCTGGAAGCGAAGGATGTGCAAAGTCAGGGCATCTATAACTATGGAAAACTGATCCATCGCCTGCAAGCGGGGGAGTTTGATTTGTTTGTAGAGAATTATGAAATACTTGCGGGCTTCAGTGCGCTGGGTGAAAACTATCTTGAAACCAAAGGGCTCGCTTACGCGCCAATCCCTGAAATGTCGTCCACAGGTATTCATATGATGTTTACTAAATCGCCTGTGGGGGAGGAGTTGAAGCATCTTGTGGATGAGGGTTTAACCCGTCTGCAAAATGACGGAACGATGCAAGCGATTCAGATGCGCTATTTCAATATCATTCACTGATTCAATATCATTCACTGACCCACCGTTCAGCTTAATCAGAGGCAGAGTGTCATCTGCCTCTGAAGGATAACGCCTGCGCTAGCGCGCACGTTTCAGACTGTTTTGCGTAAAATCGTTTTCATCCATATTTACTTTGAATTTGTAATTTTTCATCAGTAGATCGGTTGATTTTCCTGTTTGGTGATTTTCCATCGCGCTTTTATCAGGGCGCCAGAACTGTCCTAAAAATTGTTTGTAGCCTTCAATTTTCAGTGTTTTTAGCAGCGATTTTTTTCGGTCATAGTATTCTACTTTTTGTACCAGATATTCATCATGGTCAATCCAGGCAATCTGTTTCGTGTAGCCGGAGTTTTCGTCTTTGGGGAAGCGTTCAATGACGAAACAGGTTAAGGAACCACAAGGTTCGTCGCGTAGGAAGTTATAAGTATATTTTTCAACTTCCTGACTGCTCATATCCTCAAATGCAAACTCGCTGCCCATGAAAGGCCCGGACTTATTGCTGGAGGCTATTCGTTTTACCCGTTTGACTGCTGGCAGGTAGAGCCACTGGTCATCGGCATCTTCTTTGTGTGAATAGGTTAGTAGTGCGGTGCCTCTGACATCTTTGGGCTCGTCAAAGATGGTGAGGCTTTTGTCGCCATCGTCGGCCACTTCCAGTGTCTGTACTCTCAGCGTTCGTACGCTTTCTTCACCGCGTTTGTTGCGCAACACCATGGTCATATCTGAAGTGAAGTTTTGCCAGCCTTTATCGCGGTTGTTTGACTCTATGGCGATGGCGAGTCCTTTTTCCTGGGGTGTTTCTGCCAGGGCTGCACCTGCCGAACATAGCAGGGCAGAGCCGAGGACGATATTTCGTATAATGCGGGACATGTAATATTCTCCTTTGTCTGAAAGTTCCGATAAAAATAAGTATTTAGAAAACATAGCCGTGGTTGAGGAAAAAATAAACCAGCCAGAATTGTTCGGTCATGACTTTTTCTCGTTAGCTCTGTCCAAACAACGGGGCTACGCGCATGATTTCTTCCGCGCTTGTTAAGCCGCTGGCCACTTTGTTGGCGCCACTGATACGAAGGCTCAACATGCCTTCTTTGATGGCTTGTTTACGTAATTGATCCATTTCACTATCGTCCTGAATCATGCCTTTGAGCGCAGCAGAGACGGGCATGATCTCGTAAAGCCCGGTACGACCTTTGTAGCCGGTGTCCCGACACTCCAGACATCCTTTGGGGGCACAGACTTTGGCTGGAATGGGCGCCCGCCAGGGGGTGGTGATGGTTTGCCATAGATCCGGATCTTGTTCGTGAGGCGTTTTGCAGTGAGGACACAGCGTGCGTACCAGTCGTTGAGCCATGACACCGAGGAGTGTCGCACGAATGATGTAAGAGGGAACACCCAGTTCCTGCAATCGGGTAATGGCTGATGGCGCATCGTTCGTGTGTAACGTTGAGAGAACCAGATGACCGGTCAGAGCCGCCTGGGTGGCCATTTCTGCAGTTTCCAGATCGCGAATTTCGCCAATCATGATGATGTCCGGGTCTTGTCGCATGAGAGCCCGGATACCATTGGCAAAGTTTAAGTCGATATGCGGTTGCACCTGCATTTGGTTGAATGCCGGTTCAACCATTTCAATGGGGTCTTCGATCGTACAGACATTGACCTCAGGTTGCGCGAGGTGTCTGAGTGTGGTGTAAAGGGTCGATGTTTTACCGGAGCCTGTGGGGCCGGTGACAAGAATAATACCATAGGGATGGTTGCACATTTTTTCCCAGCGGTTCTGGTCTTCTTTGGAAAAACCCAAATCCTGAAAGGATTTTTGTAACACCTGAGGGTCGAAAATACGAAGCACCATCTTTTCGCCAAAGGCCGTGGGTAAGGTAGACAGGCGTAATTCGATTTCTTTTTCATCGGTATTGCGTGTTTTTATGCGGCCATCCTGGGGTTTACGTTTTTCAGCCACATTGAGTCGACCAAGAATTTTCAAGCGGCTAATTACCGCAATTCCCACCTGCGCTGGAAGTTCATATACGTTGTGAAGAATGCCATCTATACGGAATCTAACCTGGGTCACTTCACGGCGCGGCTCGAGGTGTATATCACTGGCGCGTTGTTCGAATGCATACTGCAACAGCCAATCGACGATGTTAACTATGTGCTGATCGTTGGCATCGGGATTGTTCTCTGCGCCAAGTTCCAGTAGTTGTTCGAGATTTTGAGTTGCCGCATAGTTGCTGCTGTCGTTAGCTTTTGTGACTGAACGGGCCAGATTATAAAACTCAATGGTGTAGCGCCGGATATCGGTAGGATTCACAATAACGCGCTTGATTTTCTTCTTTAATGCGTGCTGCAGGTCGCTTTCCCAACTGGTATAGAAGGGTTGGGCGCTGGCGATGGTGACTTCATTGGGCGAAACTGCTACGGCGAGAATCTGGTGTCGCTGGGCAAACGCAAACGACATAACGGTCGCAATTTTTCTGGAATCGATTTTGAGGGGGTCGATGTGAAAGACCTCCTGCTTGGACCAGGCCGCAAGCCAATGTAACAGCGCATCCATCGTTAGCGCCTTGCCGCTGCGACCATTGGTCAGATTTGCTCCGGCAATCATCTCCAGTGGATGCAGGCTGCTTTGAATGCCGCCTCGCGACTGGGCATAAAGCTTTGAGCTTCCCTCTGGATTAAGCAGGCCATCTTCAGTCAAACGCGTCACGATATCTGACATGGAAAGTAACGTATCACGAAATTTGGGATGCGCTTGTTGGGTTGGCACGCTGACGCCTCGATATGGCAACTGAGTCGGAGGATTGACTGTTTGTGGGTGATGGGCCGTTCCGAAAGACGGCCCGCCCGACATTCATTGATCCAGTATAGCGGAGAGTGAATGTTTATGTTTTGGCTGGATTTTTGACCGTGTTGCCGGTTAAAAGCCCAGTCCGTTTTGTCGTTGCCAGCGCACATAGTACATGGCGCTAATAAACATAACGACGCTGGCGATCGCCATGGTCGTTGGAATGACTTCACCTTGGGAGAGCCAAGCCTGAACGGTACTTTCTGTAAAATAAAAAAGCACTATAAAGCATAGCCATATATAACTCTTCAGGCTGTTCATTAGCATACCGGGCAGCACAATCAGCAGAGGGATGAATTTCACGCTCAGCATCAGCGCGAGTGCGGTCAGGTTGGCATCAAAGGGCGTTGTGGCCAACAGCAAGCCAAGCAGCAGGACATAACAGACATAAGTGACTGCATGTGATATCCGGATTTTGAGTAGTAAATTCATGTATAAACCTATGGTTGTAAAGGGGGCGTCTGGTGCTAGCTTTCGATTTAGGGCGGGTATCTTATCCCGCTGCAAGGAATCGGTCGTCAACGAAACGTCATTGCAGCAGCTTTAATGCCAGTTGGGCAATACGTTTCCCTTGCGCCATGCAAAGCTGGGATTCGGTGTCACTCAGATTTCCGACACTGATCGCATTAGGATTTACCGGTAGCGCCGTATGACTCACGCCATAAGGGGTGCCGCCGGTGCGCGTTGTATGCAGGGCTTCTTCTGTATAAGGAATGCCTGTGAGGATCATGCCGTGATGCAGCAATGGCAGCATCATTGATAGCAGGGTGGTTTCCTGTCCGCCATGCATTGAACCTGTGGAGGTGAATACGCCGGCGGGTTTATTTACCAATCGCCCTGCAGCCCAAAGGTCTGCCGTGGTGTCCAGGAAGAACTTCAGAGGCGCGGCCATGTTGCCAAAACGAGTGGGGCTACCCATCAATAGCCCGGCACAACCGGCCAAATCGTCTTTGGTGCAATAGATCGCCCCGTCATCAGGAATGGTGGCACTGGTGGCTTCACAAACTGGCGATACGGCAGGTACGGTGCGAATGCGGGCTTCGATACCCGACACTTGTTCTACGCCGCGAGCCAATCGTAACGCAAGATTCTTCGTGGCGCCGTAGCGACTATAGTATAAAACCAGAATGTAAGGTTTTTGGCTCATGCCTGGATTATCTCCAATACCTTCTCGGGAGGGCGACCGAGGGCTGCTTTATTCTGTGTTACCACGATGGGGCGTTCGATCAGCTTCGGTGTGTTGACCATGGCTTCGATCAATGCGTCTTCAGTCAGTGATGGGTCGCTTAAGCCTTGCGCTTTGTATTCATCTTCTTTGACGCGCATTAACTCGCGCGCAGACATGCCCAGTTTTTGCAGAAGTTGTTTTAACTCGGTATGAGAGGGGGGCGTTTCCAGGTACAGGATGATCTCGGGTTCAATGCCTTGCTGTTGAAGCAGGGCGAGCGTTTCTCTCGATTTGGAACATCGGGGATTGTGAAAAATCTGGTACGAACGGGTCATGTCTGCCTCTGTAATGCACGGCTAAAAATCAGAAGAGAGCATTCTATAAGAAAAGTTTTTGGGTATCATCTTTGATTGGTTTTAGAACGTAAAGACAATGACAAACCACGGGCAGAATTAGATGGCGAATGTGAGTTACAGGGTTTGTTTAAAGGAACGGTTTAAGGTTTTTTGCCAGAGCGTGATGCTGTTGTCTGTTTTTACTGGCTGCCATTCCGGGAGTGAAAAGCTCTTCTCTGGCGAACGCGTTGATTTAAACGCCCCCCAGGGACAATGGGTTCTGGTAAACTACTGGGCCAGTTGGTGCGGACCCTGTGTAAAGGAAGTACCTGCACTGAATGCTGTCAGTGAAGATGGGGCTATCCGCGTACTGGGCGTGAATTACGATAATCTGCAAGGAGAGGCACTGCGTGCTGCGATGGACTCACTGTCAATAAATTATGATCAGTTCTTGAGTGACCCCGCTCCCGGGTTGGGCGTAGCCCGTCCCCAGGTTTTACCGGCTACCTTTTTAATTTCGCCTTCGGGAGCGTTAGTCACAACGCTGGTGGGGCCGCAATCGCAGGAAGGTCTCAGGCAGACTATTCAGCAGTATTCGTCGCAGTAGAATGACGTAATTACAATCAATCAATGACTTATTAATTCGCAAAAACAGGATATGAGATGTCCATACCTTTTGTTCATTTACGCATTCATACCGAGTTCTCTTTAGTTGACGGACTGGTGCGTATCAAGCCGCTCATGGGTAAGTTGGCGGGTATGGGAATGCCGGCGGTGGCGATTACAGACCAGTCAAATATGTGCTCTTTGGTCAAGTTTTACAAAGCGGCCATAGGAAACGGCATCAAGCCTGTTATTGGTGTGGATATCTGGCTTGCGAATGCCGAGGAAGATGACAATCCAACGCGCCTGACCTTGTTAGCCCGGAATGAAACGGGCTACAAGAATATGACAGAACTGGTTTCCCGCGGTTTTACGAATGGTCAGCGTTATGGCAAGGCCATCATTGAGCGTGAATGGCTGGTTGAACAAGCAGAAGGTTTGATCGTGCTGTCAGGGGCGCGCTTGGGGGATATTGGCCGAGCGATACTGAACGGTCGTATGGAACAAGCGAAAGAGCGTTTGGCCTTTTGGATGGACGTGTTTCCGGAAAGCTTTTATCTCGAATTGCAGCGCACGGGCCGACCAGGAGACGAGGAATGCGTTCACGGCAGTGTTGCGCTGGCGGCCGAATTAAATTGCCCGGTGGTTGCGACCAATGATGTTCACTTTATTGCAGAAACGGATTATGACGCTCATGAAGCCCGGGTCTGTATTCACGACAGTGTTACATTGGCAGACCCCCGTCGTCAGCGTCGATATAGCGACCAGCAGTACCTGAAAACGCCGGAGCAAATGCAGGAGTTATTTGCTGATATTCCCTCAGCCCTTGAGAATACGGTAGAAATAGCCAAACGCTGCAATGTGAAACTGCAGCTGGGGACTTACTTTTTGCCAAACTACCCGGTGCCCGAAGGGCTAACCATGGATGAGTTTTTCCGCAAAATATCTGCCGAGGGACTGGAAGAACGTCTGCGTTTTATCATGAAACCTGATCAGCCAAATTACGAAGCACGGCGTCAGGTGTATTTTGATCGCCTTAAATTCGAGTTGGATATCATTATCCAGATGGGATTTCCCGGCTACTTTCTTATCGTGATGGACTTCATTCAGTGGGCCAAGAATCATGGCATTCCTGTGGGGCCGGGGCGTGGATCCGGGGCAGGCTCGGTGGTTGCCTGGGTATTGAAGATTACCGATCTTGATCCACTGCAATATGATCTGCTGTTCGAACGGTTCCTGAATCCGGAACGGGTTTCGATGCCGGATTTCGACGTCGATTTTTGTATGGATGGTCGTGATAGAGTGATCTCGTACGTAGCTGACACCTATGGCCGTAATGCCGTATCACAGATTATTACCTTCGGAACCATGGCGGCCAAGGCGGTAGTGAGAGACGTGGCGCGGGTACAGGGCAAATCCTATGGCTTGGCCGACAGGCTCTCAAAACTGATTCCCTTTGAAGTCGGTATGACCCTTACCAAAGCGATAGATGTCGAACCGGCGCTGAAAGAGTTTGTCGAAAAAGATGAAGAAGCCCAGGAAATCTGGGAAATGGCACTTAAGTTGGAGGGGGTGACACGAAACGTAGGTAAGCACGCAGGAGGCGTGGTTATTGCGCCCACCAAGTTAACTGACTATTCACCGATATACTGCGATGAGCATGGCGATGGACTGGTTACCCAGTTTGACAAAGGTGACGTGGAAGAGGCCGGTCTGGTCAAGTTTGACTTTTTAGGCTTGCGTACATTGACCATCATTGATTGGGCCTTGGCGATGATCAATCCCAAGCGAGCCAAAAAGGGCTTGGACGCCATTGATATCAATGCGATTCCGCTGGATGACGCGCCCTCTTACAAATTGTTAAAGCGCGCCGAAACCACCGCTGTATTTCAGCTTGAATCGCGAGGGATGAAGGATCTGATCCGTCGCCTGCAACCCGACAATATTGAAGATATGATCGCCTTGGTGGCGCTTTTCCGGCCCGGTCCGCTCGAATCGGGGATGGTGGATGACTTTATCAACCGGAAGCATGGACGGGCTGAGGTGGCCTATCCGCATCCGGACTTTCAGCACATGAGCCTGAAAACCATTCTCGAACCGACCTATGGGGTTATCGTCTATCAGGAACAGGTTATGCAGATTGCTCAAACCCTGGCGGGATATACGCTGGGTGGAGCCGATTTGTTACGTCGGGCGATGGGTAAGAAAAAACCGGAGGAAATGGCGAAGCAAAGAGAAATATTCCGTGAAGGGGCGATAGGTCAAAACGTCGATCCTGAGCTTGCAATGAAAATTTTCGATCTGGTGGAAAAGTTTGCCGGTTACGGTTTTAACAAGTCGCACTCAGCCGCTTATGCCGTGGTTTCGTATCAAACGCTCTGGCTTAAGACGCATTATCCTGCCGAATTTATGGCAGCGGTACTCACCGCAGATATGCAAAACACCGACAAGGTGGTGACACTGGTCGAAGAATGCCGTCGGATGAAGTTAAAGCTGGTTTTGCCGGATATCAACGTCAGTGAATACACCTTCACCGTCGATGAGCAAGGTCAGATAGTTTACGGTCTGGGAGCGATCAAGGGGTTGGGCGAAGGTCCGGTGGAAAGTCTGATAGAGGCGCGCAAGCAAGGGGGCGCATTTAAAAATCTGTTTGATTTGTGTGATCGGGTAGATCTTCGCAAAGTGAATAAACGTGCCCTGGAAGCAATTATCAAAGCGGGAGCGCTGGATGCGATCGGCCCGAGTCGCGCGCGCCTGATTGCCAGCATTGAAGAGGCAGTACAGCGTGCCGGACAGAATTCCCGTAATCAGAATGCCGGTATCGAAGATTTGTTTGGTGAGGTTATTCCTGACGATTCGGTGGACGTGTACGCCGCTACTCAGGGTATTCGAGAGTGGAGTGAACGTGAACGACTCGGTTTGGAAAAGGAAACCCTCGGGTTGTTTCTGACCGGGCATCCGTTTGATGAATATGAGAAGGAAGTGCGTCAGTTTGCACGATCTGCCATTTCAGATTTAAAACCCAATAAGGCGGGTACCACGATTGCGGGATTGGTCGTTGCGGTACGCCTCATGAAAAATAAAAAGGGTCAAAACATGGCCTTTGTTACCCTGGACGATCGTAGTGGAAGGGTGGAAGTCAGCTTTTTTAGCGAAGCGTATGACGCTTTTCACAATCAATTGGTTAAAGACAATGTTTTAATCCTCGAAGGCGAGGTGAGTTACGACAGTTATTCCGAGTGTAATAAAATACGGGCGGATAATGTATATGATGTGTTGACAGCGCGTTTGCGGTTTGCGCGCAAGCTACGTCTGTCTGTTAACGCCTCGCAATTTTCGAAACGCTTTATTGACGAACTGGCCGATAGTTTGCAGCCTTGGCGAAGTGCGCCTGGCGAGCAAGGATGTCAAATATTGCTGAATTACGAGCGCGGAGATGCCGCTGGTGATATTGAATTGGGGGCGTCGTGGCGAATTAAACCGGCCGATGAAATGCTACATGCCTTAAAGCACAAGCTGGGAACCAAAAATGTAGCTTTGCTCTATGAATAAGTAGCTTTGTTCTATGAATAGAGAGATAAGCTTGAGTTCCGAAATCTTAAGCGTGTTGAGGGTTTCGGCGTTTCTCAGTGTGGCGCTGATCAGCGAGCACTTTCTTCGATATCTTGATAGAATCCCCGTTTGCCAATTTTAGGGATTGAGACTGCTTTTGTATGGAAAGACTGCTTGAAAATGTAATGTACTCGGCCCGCTGGATTCTGGCGCCCATTTATCTCGGGCTCAGTCTTGCGTTATTGATGTTAGGCATCAAATTTTTTCAGGAACTTATTCATGTTTTCCCTCTGATTTTAGGCCTGGGTGAAGCTGACCTGGTGCTATTGGTTCTTTCCTTGATTGATCTGGCGCTGGTAGGGGGCTTGCTGGTGATGGTGATGATCAGTGGTTATGAAAATTTTGTTTCACGACTGGACATCGATGAGGGAAAAGAGAAGTTGGGCTGGTTGGGTAAAGTCGATTCCGGCACGCTTAAAAACAAGGTTGCCGCATCGATCGTGGCCATCTCGTCAATTCACCTTCTCAAGATTTTTATGAATGCCCAGAATATTCCCGACAACAAACTTTATTGGTATGTATTGATGCATCTGACTTTTGTTGTCTCGGCTTTTGCCATGGGATATCTGGATAAAATGAGCCGGCACTGAATTCATGTCCCGCCACTTATTGTGCAGGTTCTGGTAACGAATGCTAGTCTTTTGAGCATGTTAAAAAAGTTATTGCGAAAGAGAATTTTTATTAATTCGGTTGGGTTTTCAAGAGGTTTAGGCCAGAATAGCCTACCTCAAATAACCATTTCATAGAGTTTCGATCAGGTGAGCATGAACGCATATTATCTCGACTTCGAACAGCCCATTGTTGAACTCGAAGCAAAAATTGAAGAGCTGCGTTTAGTCGGAAACAGTTCGGACCTGAATATCAATGAAGAGATCAACCGGCTTAAATCCAAATGCGTCAGTTTGACAGAAAGCATTTATGCCGACCTGAGTTCATGGGATATTGCACGGGTTGCCCGCCACCCTAAGCGGCCTTACACGCTCGATTATATCCAGCATATTTTCACCGATTTTGATGAATTGCATGGCGATCGGCTCTATGCGGATGATGCTTCTATCGTTGGCGGGATTGCCCGGCTGGATGATAGGCCTGTGATGGTGATTGGGCACCAGAAAGGCCGCTCTGTTCAGGAAAAAGTCAAACGTAACTTTGGTATGCCTAAGCCTGAAGGTTATCGTAAAGCTTGTCGTTTAATGGAAATGGCAGAGCGTTTCCGCCTCCCCATTATCAGTCTGATTGATACACCGGGAGCCTACCCCGGCATCGGTGCAGAAGAGCGGGGTCAGAGCGAAGCCATTGCGCGAAATCTGGCCGTGATGTCTCGCCTTCGAACCCCCATTATTTCGACCATTATTGGAGAAGGAGGCTCCGGCGGCGCTTTAGCGATCGGGGTGTGCGATATTCTCTATATGTTGCAGTACTCAACATATGCGGTCATTTCTCCGGAAGGATGTGCATCTATTCTTTGGAAAAGCGCCGAGTATGCAGAGCAGGCAGCAGAGGCGATGGGGATTACTGCCCCGCGACTGGAAAGTCTGGGTTTTGTCGAGCGCGTTATTAATGAACCCTTAGGGGGGGCGCATCGTAATCATGAGCTGGCATGTGCCAATCTCAAGGTGGCATTGCGGGATGGACTGGAACGATTGCAGAAATTATCGCTGGATGAACTGGTGGAAGAGCGGTATCAGCGCCTGACTTCGTTTGATCGATTCTTTTGATGTAGAGTAGTCGAGTGTCCTTCATAGACTCGCTTCCTGCTCAGTTGAGGAATGTACTGACCCCGAAAGACTCAGCTGCAATCCAACGTGCCTTTTCCTCTATTCCTTCTTCACCGCTATGGGTTGCCTATAGCGGTGGTCTTGATTCCTCGGTCTTATTGCATCTTTCCTGCTATTGGTGTCGGTATCATCAACAGGCGCTGCCTCGTGCGGTCCATGTGCATCATGGTCTCAGCCCCTCTGCCGATGAATGGTTGCAGCATTGCCTGGATCAATCTGCCTTGCTTGGTGTAACGCTGGTGGGCCGTCGGGTAGCTTTGTCATTGTCTGGCAAGGGAATTGAAAATGCAGCGCGTGAGGCAAGGTACACCGTGTTCGAAGAGGTGCTTGATCAGGGGGAGGTGCTATTGCAAGCGCATCACCTGGGGGATCAGGCAGAAACGCTATTATTGCGGTTGCTGCGAGGTGCGGGCATAGAGGGGCTTGCTGCGATGCCGGTGCAGCGATCATTGGGTAAAGGAAGCCTGTATCGGCCGTTGTTGGGAATTTCCAGAGCGCTAATCTTGCGTATCGGCCAAGCGTTGGGGCTTACCTGGATTCATGACGAAAGCAATGACGCTGTCGATTTTGACCGGAATTACCTCCGTCACGAAGTATTACCGAAGCTGGCTGAAAGGTGGCCTGCGGCAGAGGCCCGCTTTGCGGCAACCGCTCGACATTGCGGTGAAGTCGCCATGCTGATGGATGATTTGGCACGCCGGGATTTCTGCACGGTATCCCTGTCTGAGCATGCGATGGCCTTATCACTGGAGGCGCTCACTCAATTACCCGCAGGTAGACAAAAAGGCGTGTTACGTTATTGGTTCCGGCGTTTGGAGGTGCCCGTTCCCGGCGAAAAGGTGTTTGCCGCTATACAGTCTGACCTGATTGCGGCAAGAGAGGATGCAAATCCCGAAGTACGCTGGGGTGACGTTGTGCTGCAGCGCTCGCGCCAACAATTGCATTTGGCTCGAAAGGCCTTGCCAGATGCTGCTACAAGGGTGCGGTCGTCAGCGATCGTCTCATTTGATCCATATATTGATGAACATGTTTATTGGATGGGACGAGCCTGGAAGGTGATCCGCAAGGGCGCAGGACAATGCCTGCCCGGGGTCTGGCTTCGCTATCCTCAACCGAATGAATCCGCTTCCTTGCGATTGCGTGGTGGCGGTGAAACTATCAGGCAGGCCGGTGACATGCATCATCGAACGCTGAAATATCTGTTTCAGCATCACGCCATTCCGGTTTGGGAGCGTGAAGGTCTGCCGTTGGTTTTCATCGGCGAACAGCTGGTTGGCGTGGCTGATCGTTTTGTGGCGGCTGAAGCCGCGGTAAGTGCAAGCGAAGCGGGCTGGCGTCTCAGTGCCGTTTTCGACATTTGATGGCGAACCCTTTTACTTGCCATTAACTTGAAAAAATGTATGGCTGTATAAAAAATACACATAGACGCTATGTTCTTTTCGTTGAGTCGAATCGGTGTTTCTGGTATTCTGGCGCCCCATCTTGAGATGATATTCTCCCTCCTTGTTTCGGGTGTCATCTGAGGGATCTGAAGGAACAGTAAAGTCGATGTTGTCTTCAGGTCTTTCTGTTCGCCAGGTAAAATTTGTTGGCGGATAAAGCGCGAAACCACAACGGCATGTGATTGCCATCTGAAAGTCATACTTAGATAACCATCGTTGTGACTTTTTGATTGCCTGAACTGCGTAAAAATAATATTGCTGCAATTTACTGAAAGCCGAAAATAACAGTCTGTCGGCAATGGCATCAAAAGAAATCAGCATGATGATTTCAAAAAAAGAGCTTAGTCATCGTGAATGTTTTGGCCATGGTTTAAAATACCGGGGCGTTCAAACTGAGACGATAAAGTTCAAAAGAATTTTGTTCACACTGATTTTGAAATGGCAGATCCCGATGTTGTTGGATTCTGGATTTCGAAAAGTATTTTTTAACTGTTAAACAGTCTACAGGTTCTGCATGACTCGCTATATATTCGTCACTGGTGGTGTGGTTTCTTCCCTGGGTAAGGGCATCGCCTCCGCCTCTCTGGCAGCCATTCTTGAAGCGCGTGGTCTCAAGGTCACGATGCTTAAACTGGATCCTTATATCAATGTTGATCCGGGGACAATGAGCCCTTTTCAGCACGGTGAGGTTTTTGTGACCGAGGATGGTGCCGAAACTGATCTGGATCTCGGACACTACGAGCGCTTTATCCGTACGAAAATGACGAAGCGTAATAACTTTACCAGCGGTCGTGTGTACCAGGACGTCATTCGCAAAGAGCGTCGTGGCGATTATCTTGGTGGAACCGTTCAGGTTATTCCTCACATAACCGACGAGATCAAACGTCGGATTGTGGAAGGTGCCGGTGATGTCGATGTCGCGCTGGTGGAAGTGGGTGGTACGGTGGGTGATATTGAGTCACAACCCTTTCTCGAAGCGATTCGTCAGTTGCGAGTAGAAGTGGGCGCTCATCGCGCGTTGTTTATGCACCTGACGCTGGTGCCGTATATCGCAACGGCGGGTGAAACCAAAACCAAGCCTACACAGCACTCTGTTAAAGAAATGCGATCTATTGGTTTACAGCCCGATATTCTGGTTTGCCGCTCTGATCATGCCATCGATGCGTCATCACGTCGCAAAATTGCCCTGTTTACCAACGTAGAAGAACGGGCCGTTATTCCTTTGGAAGATGCGAGCAGCATCTACCTTATCCCTCGTATGCTTCACCAGTACGGGCTGGATGATATCATTGTCGAGCGATTTAATTTGCAGGCAGGCCCGGCAGATCTGAGTGAGTGGGATGCTGTGGTTGAAGCCGAGCAAAATCCGGAGCGGGAAATTACTCTCGCCATGGTTGGCAAGTACATGGATTTGCTGGACGCTTACAAGTCGCTGATCGAAGCCCTGAAACATGCCGGAATCAAAAATCGTACCAAGATCAAAACGCGCTATATCGACTCTGAAGATATTGAGCGGCAGGGCGTTGGTATTCTGGAAGATGTGGATGCGATTCTGGTACCGGGAGGCTTCGGCGAACGAGGCGTAGAGGGCAAGATTAAAACGGTACAATTTGCGCGAGAAAACAAGATTCCTTATCTCGGTATTTGTTTGGGAATGCAGGTTGCCGTTATTGAATACGCAAGAAACGTCGCGGGCATGGCGGGTGCTCATAGTACTGAGTTCAAAGGCGATAGCCCTTTCCCCGTGGTGGGATTAATCACTGAATGGCAGGATGCAAGCGGTGCGGTTGAAGTTCGCGATCAAAGTTCGGATCTGGGCGGTACCATGCGGTTGGGGGCTCAGGATTGTAAGCTTGAAGAGCATAGTAAAGTATGGGAAAGCTATGGCCGTGTGAGTTCGGTCAGAGAGCGCCATCGTCATCGCTATGAAGTGAATAACAATCTTCTGCCACGCCTCACCGAGGCCGGATTGAAAGTGTCTGGCTGGTCCAAAGACGGTTCGCTGGTGGAGGTGGTGGAAGTGGCTGATCATCCGTGGTTTGTTGCCTGTCAGTTTCATCCTGAATTTACATCTACGCCGCGTGATGGGCATGGTCTTTTTGAAGGTTTTATCAAAGCAGCGATTAATGCCTCTGGTAAATAGTCTACGCTAGGTTTGTCGCAAACCGATGACGCTAAGCTCCATTGGTTTGCGGTTTAATTTATAGGGAGAGCGCAATGCCACAATTGGTTGATTTAGACGCAAAGATGGTCGAAGTGGGGGCACTGAAAGTAGCCAACAATCTTCCGTTTGTTCTATTTGGTGGAATGAATGTGCTGGAGTCGCGTGATTTGGCGATGACGATTGCCGAAGCCTATGTGCGCGTTACCGAAAAGCTGGGTATCCCCTATGTATTCAAGGCTTCTTTTGACAAAGCCAATCGCTCGTCGGTTCACTCTTACCGCGGACCGGGAATGGAAGAAGGGCTGAAGATTTTTGAAGAAATCAAAAGCACCTTTAATGTACCTGTCATTACCGATGTACATGAAACCTGGCAGGCACAGCCGGTGGCTGAAGTCTGTGATGTCATTCAGTTGCCCGCGTTTTTGGCTCGTCAAACCGATCTCGTTGTATCGATGGCTAAAACAAACGCAGTCATTAATGTTAAAAAACCGCAGTTTATGAGCCCTCCACAGGTTGCGAATATTGTCGAAAAATTCCGGGAAGCCGGAAATGAGAAGATCATACTGTGTGAACGCGGTGCCTGTTTTGGTTACGACAATCTTGTTGTAGATATGCTCGGATTTACCACCATGAAGAAGTCGAGTGGTGGTATGCCGTTGATTTTCGATGTCACCCATGCTCTGCAGAATCGTGATCCCTCGGGGTCTGCGTCCGGCGGACGACGTGCGCAGGTTGCTGAATTGGCACGCGCAGGGATGGCGGTGGGTCTGGCGGGATTATTTTTGGAAGCCCATCCTGACCCGGATAAAGCAAAGTGTGATGGACCCAGTGCGCTTAGATTGGATAAGTTAGAGCCCTTCCTCGCGCAGGTGAAAGCGATAGATGATTTGATCAAATCATTTGAGGCATTAGACACCGCTTGATGGCTCAATCCATCGTTGCTCGTCAAAAAAGTTTAGAGGCATATAGAAAAAATCTGGAGAAAGATGCAAATGGTAAAAATCGTTGATATCAAAGGTCGCGAAGTTCTTGATTCACGCGGCAACCCAACCGTAGAAGCCGACGTTATTCTGGATTCCGGTGTAGTGGGTACTGCGTGTGCACCGTCCGGGGCATCTACTGGTTCTCGTGAGGCGCTTGAATTGCGTGATGGCGACAAGTCTCGCTATCTCGGCAAAGGTGTGCTCAAAGCCGTGGGTGGCATTAACGGTGAAATAAAAGCGGCTTTGGTTGGCATGGACGTGACCGATCAGCGAGCGCTGGACAATAAGATGCTGGCGCTGGATGGAACAGAAAACAAGGCTCGCCTGGGCGCAAATGCTATCCTGGCCGTTTCACTCGCAGCTGCCAAGGCTGCGGCGCAGGCCAAGGGTGTGGAGTTGTTCGAGCATATCGCAGACATTAACGGTACTTCCGGGCAGTATTCTATGCCTGTGCCCATGATGAATATCCTGAATGGTGGTGAGCACGCGGACAACAACGTTGATATCCAGGAATTTATGGTTCAGCCCGTGACTGCGCCTACTTTTGCAGAAGCGTTACGCGCGGGTGCCGAGATCTTCCATTCGCTGAAGAGCGTTCTGAAATCCAAAGGCCTGAATACGGCTGTCGGCGATGAAGGTGGATTTGCACCTAATCTCGAATCTAATGAAGCCGCGCTGGCAGCCATCAAGATTGCGGTTGCTGATGCGGGTTATGAGCTGGGCAAAGATATTACGCTGGCGCTCGACTGTGCATCATCCGAGTTTTACAAAGATGGCAAGTATGATCTTTCCGGTGAAGGTAAAGTCTTTGATGCTCCAGGGTTTGCCGAATATCTTAAAGGCTTGAGCGATAAATACCCGATTGTGTCGATCGAAGACGGGATGGATGAGAGTGACTGGGATGGCTGGAAAGCTTTGACAGAGCTCGTCGGGGATAAAGTTCAGTTGGTAGGGGATGATTTGTTTGTGACCAATACCCGAATCCTTAAAGAAGGTATTGAAAAGCATATTGCTAACTCCATACTGATCAAGTTCAATCAGATTGGTAGTCTGACCGAAACGCTGGATGCCATTAAAATGGCGAAAGATGCCGGATATACTGCGGTTATCTCCCATCGTTCCGGTGAAACAGAAGATACTACCATTGCCGATCTTGCAGTAGGTACTTGTGCCGGTCAGATCAAAACGGGTTCACTGTGTCGCTCGGATCGGGTTGCTAAATACAACCGTTTGCTGCGCATTGAAGAAAAGCTGGGTAGCAAGGCGCCTTACAAGGGCCGTTCAGAAATTAAAGGACAAGCATAATCCGTCCCGTTTCTGTGTTACCAGGGAGTGCTTTTGCACTCCCTTCTATTTTGTGGTTGATTGAATGATTGTGGATTTTTAAATGAAGTGGCTCTACGCCTTAATAGCTATCTCCGTCATCCTGCTGCAGTATCGGCTGTGGGTGGGCGAGGGAAGTCTTGCACAGGTATGGCAGCTCAATGAACAAATATCCGCACAACAGTCAGAAAATGAATCCCTCGGCGCGCGGAATGCTCAACTCGATGCAGAAGTCCGGGATTTAAAAACGGGTAACGCGGCGATCGAAGAGCGTGCCCGGAGCCAGATGGGCATGATTCGCAAAGATGAGACCTTTTTCCTGGTGATTGAAGAGTAGTCTTTTCATGTCATATTCAGGCCTTTCGGTAACCCCCAGGTTTTGGTTTGTTGTTCCTGCAGCGGGTGTGGGGGCACGCATGGCCGCTGACCGACCCAAGCAATATCTTCAGTTGGGTTCGCTGACCGTTTTAGATCACACTCTTTCCCGCCTGCTGAGTTTTCCCCGAACCTCAGGAATTCAGCTAGCTGTTTCCGATGATGACCCCTATTGGCCGCACAGCCGGTTTTTCTCGCATCCTGGTATTCAGGTATGTTCAGGAGGAAAGGAACGCGCTGATTCAGTGAATAATGCCCTTAAAGCCTTGCGCGACCGGGCCGACGCGAGCGATTGGGTGTTGGTGCACGATGTTGCCAGACCATGTATTACTCACGATGATTTGAATATCCTGTGTGATACGCTGAAAGATCACCCCGTGGGCGGTCTTCTGGGAATTCCTCTTGCCGATACGCTCAAATGGGTGGGGGCGAATGGTGTAGAGAGAACCGTAGATCGGCGTTATATCTGGCGAGCCTTTACTCCCCAAATGTTCCGTTATGAAAAGTTGCTGGATGCACTTGCGCAGGCAAAAGAGCGTCAACAGGACGTTACCGATGAGGCCTCGGCAATAGAACTATTGGGGTTCAGTCCTCAAATGATTGAAGGCCGGGCAGACAATATCAAGATCACCCGACCGGGGGATCTGGAACTGGCTGAATTCTATTGTCAGCAACAAGAAATTCAAGGAATTACTAAGGACATCCATTACAAAACCAATGGATGAAGTCACAAGATTGCAGCCAGAGGCAAAAATGAATTTCAAGGCACTACGTGTTGGGCAGGGATTTGATGTGCATGCTTTCATGCCAGGAAACCGCATTGTTTTAGGGGGAGTCACCATCCCTCATAGCCAGGGCATTCGGGCGCATTCGGATGGCGATGTGTTATTGCACGCTATCTGTGATGCACTGCTGGGAGCCGCCGCCTTAGGTGATATTGGCAAGCATTTTCCGGATACTGATGCCAATTGGAAGGGCGCGGATAGCCGGGGGTTGCTTCGCGCGGTCAGAGCGTTAATCGCTGATCACGGCTTCGTGACTATCAATATCGATTCTACGATCATTGCACAGCGACCTAAAATGGCACCTCATATTGATGAAATGAGAGCACTGATTGCTCAGGATATGGGGCTTGAGTTAGATGCTGTCAGTGTCAAGGCAACCACCTCCGAGAAGCTGGGCTTTACCGGTCGTGAAGAAGGGATTGCCTGCCAGGCCGTCTGTCTACTTATTAAAGAGAGTTAAAAATGCTGAGTATCGAACTACCTCGGGTTGTTCCGGCAAACGAATATCCTACGGCGTTGTTTCGATCAAGCGACGAAGATTTTTTTGTTGAAGAAATCATGGGGTTCGAGCCGGATGGCCAGGGAGAGCATCTTTGGTTATTCATAGAGAAAAAGGGTGAAAATACCGCGTATGTTGCTCGACAAATTGCCAGGGCTGCGCGGGTGCGTGATTTTGATGTTGGTTTTAGTGGGCAGAAAGATCGGCATGCGGTTACACGTCAATGGTTTAGTATCTATTTGCCTAAAGAAAATGATTTTAATGCAGATAAATTAAATTCGCCTACGCTTAAGGTACTTCGAGTTGAACGGCATCGTCAGAAATTGCGTCGTGGATCGCATCAGGCCAACGCCTTCAGGATTATTCTGCGTCAGTTCTCTGGTGATGAGCAGACTGCATTGGCTAGTTTGAAACGTATTGAGGCGCAGGGCTTTCCGAATTACTTTGGTGAACAGCGGTTTGGTCGAGGGGGCGCGAATCTCAGTCGGGCGATCAGCTATTTTTCGGGTGAGATCAAAGCATCCCGAGACCAGCGCGGCTTCTATCTGTCAGCGGCACGTTCTCAGATTTTTAATCTTGCCCTCGCAGCAAGAGTAACCGATGGAAGTTGGATGGCCTCACCAGAGCTTGGTCCCATGTATGGTGAGGTAAAATCCGGGGTCAATGATCTGAGCGTGGCAGAACGCATTGGCCCGAGAGAGCGTGCTATTTTTGATGCATGTTCGGTTCTTTGTAAGGGATTGGAATCTGCGCGAATGCTAATGGAGTGGCGCTCCCTGCGCGTTGTTCCTCAGAATTTTTCCTACGAAATAGCGGGTGATGTTTTGAGTCTGTCGTTTAGTTTGCCTACGGGAAGTTTTGCGACAGCACTGTTACGAGAAGTTCTGGATTACGAAACGGCCGTTAGGAGCGTTTCTGAGGTAGCTGAATGAAATTGCTGATTTCAAACGATGATGGCGTGCATGCTCCGGGGTTGAAAATTCTGGTCGATACATTGAAGTCGATTGCTGAGGTGCGCGTAGTGGCACCGGATCGTGATCATAGTGGCGCAAGTAATTCGCTGACACTTACCCGACCGTTGCATCCGGTAACCCTGGAAAATGGTTTTATCTCTGTGGATGGTACGCCTACGGACTGTGTACATCTGGGGATTACCAGCCTTTTTGGTGAACCGGTGGATCGCGTGGTTTCCGGGATCAACACGCATGCGAATCTGGGTGACGATGTTCTATACTCCGGTACGGTTGCGGCAGCGACTGAAGGGCGATTTTTGGCGCTACCTGCGATTGCTGTGTCGTTGGTAAATGATGGCAACAATCATTATGAAACAGCAGCTCAGGTGGTTCGGAATTTGTTGACGAACCCACGGACACTGACCGTTGGCCCGCGAACAATTATTAATATAAATGTTCCCGACGTGCCCTACGATAAGTTGCGGGGTATCCAAGTGACCCGCCTCGGGCATCGTGCCCGGGGTGATGATCCCCACGGCGTCACCGATCCTCGGGGAAAAACACGCTATTGGATCGCCGCCGCAGGTGAGGGGGATGATGCAGGCCCGGGAACCGACTTTTACGCGGTTTCACAAGGATTTGTATCGGTCACGCCGATACATGTCGATATGACAAAATATGAAGCATTTTCGGATATGCAGAATTGGATTGAGGGGGTTAAGTGAATCATCAGCTAATGCTGCAAGGTATTGGCATGACATCTCAACGCACAAGGACAAGGCTAATTCAGCGTTTACGTGACGAGGGCATCAAGGATGATAGAGTGTTGGATGTCATTGAGGCCACGCCAAGGCACCTTTTTCTCGATGAGGCACTCGCTCATCGAGCGTATGAAGATACCGCACTACCCATCGGGCATAATCAGACATTGTCGCAGCCCTATATTGTTGCGCGCATGACGGAGTTACTTCTGGAAAATGCGCCTAGACGGGTGTTGGAACTGGGGACCGGATCAGGTTACCAGACGGTTGTACTTGCCCAGCTTGTTTCATCTGTATACAGCGTGGAGCGGATTAAGCCTCTCCAGGACAAGGCGGCTAGCCGCTTTAAACTACTGGGGCTCGATAATATTCGCTATCGACATGCGGACGGCGGAATGGGGTGGCCAGAACTCGCACCTTTTGATGGCATTCTTGTGACGGCGGCTCCTGCCGATATACCCAGGGAGCTACTGTCTCAATTGAGTGAAGGTGGAAGACTGGTGATCCCTGTGGGCGAAACCTCTCAGGAATTAGTGGTGGTTACCCGCCGTAACGGTCGTTTCGAAGAAAAGATTGTTGAACCTGTAAAATTCGTGCCATTGTTGGCTGGTATTATTCGTTGAGTTGTAGCCCACCTCAAAACACCTTTTCCATTGTTATAATTCAATTTTTCCGGAGCAATCTATCGCCATGACTAAAGGACGTTTGTTGGTTTTTTTTAAGGGAATGGCGATGGGAGCCGCCGATATTGTTCCTGGTGTTTCAGGTGGCACAATCGCGTTTATCACGGGCATCTATGAACTGCTCATTGGCTCGATACAATCGGTTAGTACAACCGGATGGGGAGTTCTTAGGCGAGAAGGCTGGTTGGCTGCATGGCGCCATATCAATGGCAATTTCCTTGTTACCCTGTTTGCCGGGATTCTGTTGAGTGTCTTTTCTCTGGCCAAACTGATCAGTTACTTGCTTCAGTCGCAGGCCGTGTTAGTTTGGTCGTTTTTCTTCGGGCTAATCATCGCTTCGGTGTGGCATGTCGGGAAAACGGTCAAGCGATGGCATTGGCAAACCATTACAGGATTTGTGGCGGGAGCGGCTTTGGCCTGGCAGCTTTCTGGTGCTGCGCCCACCAATATCGAAATGACTCCCATCACTACATTCTTCGCGGGCTCCATCGCAATTTGTGCCATGATACTTCCGGGTATTTCCGGGAGTTTTGTACTACTGTTATTGGGAATGTACAGCAATATTCTAGGTGCGGTGAAATCGTTTGAGATCGGCACGCTCCTTGTGTTTGCGTCAGGGTGTGTATTTGGGCTGCTTAGTATCGCCAATCTGTTGGCATGGGCATTCCGTCGTTTTCATGATTTGACGCTGGCTATATTGACCGGATTTATGGCTGGCGCCTTGAATAAAGTCTGGCCTTGGAAAGAGGTACTTAGCTATCGACTGAATAGTCACGGAGAGCAATTGCCGTTGACTGAAAGAAATGTAATGCCAGGCGTTTATGAGCAGATATCCGGTGCCGATCCTGTATTGTGGGGGGCGATACTGCTAGCCGTTTTCGGATTTTGTCTCGTACTCCTTATTGAAAAAATGAGTGCTGGCTCACACGATTAGTGTGAGCTATTCGTTACTGCGCGATGTTCCAAAAGGTAACGTTGTGGGGAGACGCGTAACCGTGAAAGAGCGCTGCGATAGAGAAAATATTACGAAGATTAAGTAGTTAGCCGAAAAACTTAAGAAATTATGAATGTTTTATATATTTATTTGGAATATTAAATGCAAAATTGATTCTTATTTGATGTGCAAAAAAAGATCATTTTGTGCAACTGACTTTTTTGCGAGTCAGCGTTTACGCGGCCTGCGATCCAGTTTTCTCTTCATTACATTCCTCTCCTTATTCCAATTGAGCGCTTGTACCTCTCCCGACATATATCAGAATGGCAACTTTAATCCCCCTGTTTATTTTGGCTCACACGCCGTGCGGGCTGGAGAGACGCTGTATTCAATCGCCTGGCGTTATGGGCGGGATTATCGAGAATTAGCGGTCGCGAACGGGATAAAAAAGCCGTATCTGATTCATCCTGGCCAGGTTGTGCGACTTGATCTACGCGGAAAAATACCTCAGACTGTTTCTACTGAAACAATAAAAAATCAAGCAAAAACAAAGAGTAAAGTTGTCGTCTCCGATGCATCCGCATTGCCTGAAAAGGCTTCACAAAAGCCAAAAGCAAAGGTGGTCTTACCTCTGGCGTCGGATCGACCTGATTGGCGTTGGCCACATTCTGGCCCGATAATTGCCACATATTCAGGAAGCGGCCGGAAAAATGGAAAAGCCAGCCATATCGCCAATAACGGAATTGACATCATTGGAAAGAAAGGTGATGCCATTTTTGCTGCGGCGAGTGGACAGGTGGTTTATGCCGGTAACGGGCTGCTGGGGTATGGCAATTTGATTATTGTCAATCATGATGAGCATTATCTAAGTGCCTATGCCCACAACCGGGTAATTCTGGTAAAAGAAGGACAACAGGTAACGGTCGGTGATCGTATCGCTGAAATGGGTAACTCAGGGAGCAGCAGGGTGATGCTGCACTTTGAAATCCGGCGGGATGGCCAGCCTGTTGATCCAGAGAAGTTTCTGCCTGCCAGACGGTAAAAGCCTGAAGGCGGACGGAGAAGAAAACGTTGGTAATAAAAATTAACAATAAAAAGATAACTAGCACAACGACTAAAAAAGTAAAGTAAAACCATGTGAGTGAAGCACGCTACGCCAGGTGAGCGTGTTAAAGGGGTAGGCCCATAAATAATAAAGTTCAGGAAACTGAAACGATAATGTGGGCTAAATGAAGGGCGATAAACAACAGCAGGGCTAGTGTTATGTCAGCAGAAAGAGAAGAGTACATTGACGATCTTGCGTATGAAATGGAGTCCGTGGACGACGACGCAACCATAGAAGATGATTCGGAATTTGAAAGTAGTGTTGTTACCCCTATTAATAAGAAATGGGGTAATAGTTACTATAGCGAGAATAGTCAGTATCGCCAGCTTGATGCAACGCAGATTTACTTGAATGAAATTGGATTTTCGCCTCTTTTGACGCCGGAAGAAGAAGTCTATTACGCTCGCCTGGCACAGAAGGGAGAAGAGTCTGGCAGAAAATGCATGATTGAAAGCAACCTGCGCCTGGTGGTAAAGATTGCGCGCCGGTATGTGAATCGTGGTTTAACCCTGTTGGATTTGATTGAAGAAGGTAACCTGGGTTTAATTCGGGCAGTTGAAAAATTTGACCCCGAAAGAGGTTTCCGCTTCTCGACTTACGCAACCTGGTGGATTCGTCAAACGATCGAACGCGCGATCATGAATCAGACCCGCACCATTCGCCTTCCCATTCACGTTGTAAAAGAATTAAATCTCTATCTCCGCGCCGCACGTGAGCTGACTCAAAAGTTGGATCACGAACCTACCGCTGAAGAAATTGCTGAATTGCTGGATAAGCCTGTAGAAGATGTCAAGCGCATGCTGGGGCTGAATGAGCGCATTACCTCCATGGATAGCCCTGTGGGCGGCAGCGGTGAGAAGTCATTGTTGGATACCGTAGCGGATGAATCTGCGTCAGATCCGTGCGAAATGCTCCAGGACAGTGATCTGCACAATAGTATTGATGGCTGGCTGGATCAGCTATCCAATAAGCAGCAGGAAGTGCTGGCGCGTCGTTTCGGTTTGCGCGGCTATCAAATGAGCACACTGGAAGAGGTGGGTAAGGAAATTGGTCTTACTCGCGAGCGCGTACGCCAAATTCAGGTTGAGGCACTTAAACGCTTGAGAGATATCCTTGAAAAGCAGGGCTTGACGGGCGAAACGCTTTTTAAATAACTGTTGATAGCCATATTAAATTTTAAGGCCGACTTTATATAGTCGGCCTTTTTATTTAGGCCTGAATCACAAAATCAAAATCTGGTAACAACGTGCGCCTATTTTCTATTTGTGCGACTGGGCGAGCTAAGTATAATCAATCTGCTCTTGGTGCACTGGCCTTGCCAAGCCGAACAAGGACTGGGGTGTCTGATTCTGATTCAAATACCTGCTGGTTCACTTGGAGTGAAGGCTGATGTATTCACTGAGACACTACATAAAAAATAAACTAATTAGGGATGAAAGGAACAATGAAAAAAGTTATTTCTGCACTTGTATTGACGATGGGCCTGTCTGCCGGAGCGATGGCTAAAGAAGTCGCTGGCGTAAAAATAGATGACAGCATTAAAACAACCACAGGAGCCTCTTTGACTCTGAATGGCGCCGGTATCCGCGAAAAGTGGATGTTCGACGTTTACGTAGGTGGCTTGTATCTGCCTAGCAAGAGCGCTGACGCTGCCAAAATTATCAATTCTGACGAACCTATGGCTATCAAGCTTCACATGCTGCGCAATGTGTCTGGCGAGAAGATGGTTAATGCCACAAAAGAAGGTTTCGTTAACGCGACTCATGGCAACACTGGTGCCATTGAAAGCGAAATCAACAAGTTCCTGGCTGTTTTCGGCGAAGAAGCCAGTGAAAACAACCAGTATGACATGGTCTACGTACCTGGCAAGGGTGTAGAAGTCTATGTGAACGGCGAGCTGACAGATACCATCAGCGGTGGTCTGGAATTCAAAAAGGCGCTGTTCGGCATTTGGCTGAGCGATCAGCCTGCTCAGGAAGATCTGAAGAAAGATATGCTGGGTGGCTAATTAGCTCCTGGATAGACTAAAAAGCCATCCGTCAGGATGGCTTTTTGCGTTTAAGGTTTAATCGCCGGTTTTATGTTTATAGTCGCACAAGTCTTCTATCAGACAGCTTCCGCATTTGGGTTTGCGAGCCACACAGGTATATCGGCCGTGTAGGATGAGCCAATGATGGGCATCCATTAAGTAGCCTTTGGGGACAAATTTCAGCAGGTTTTTTTCTACTTCGACGACTGTTTTTCCCGGCGCGATGCCTGTTCGGTTTGAAACCCTGAAAATGTGTGTGTCCACGGCCATTGTGGGTTGGCCGAAAGCTGTATTAAGAACGACATTGGCGGTTTTTCTGCCTACGCCGGGCAAGGCTTCGAGCTCTTCTCGTGTTTGGGGAACCAATGACTGATGCTTGTTGACCAGAATTTCGCAGGTTTTGATGATATTCTCGGCTTTGCTATTAAATAGGCCGATTGTCTTTACGTAGTTTTTTAACCCATCTAAACCCAGTTTCAGTATTGCTTCCGGGGTGTTTGCGACCGGGAACAGCTTGTCGGTCGCCTTGTTTACGCCTTTATCGGTGGCTTGGGCAGAAAGGATAACAGCGACAAGCAACTCGAATGCCGAGCGATAGTTCAGTTCGGTTGTTGGGTGCGGATTATCTGCCTGAAGGCGGGAAAATATCTGTTCTCGCTTTTTTGAGTTCATACAATGTCTGTGGGCGGCCCTTTAACTGATGCTTCCGGTGGTACGTACACGCTTGCTGCCGGTAGCAACTTTGGCAACCACGGCTCTCTTTTCTCTGTTTTTAATGCTGCTATCAATGATGTTTTTAGCTGCAATTAATAGCCCCAGACCAAAAAAAGCTCCCGGAGGCAGAACGGCAAAAAGGAAATTAGGGTAGTCCT
Organism: Hahellaceae bacterium; assembly: GCA_024234505.1. Lineage (GTDB taxonomy): Bacteria > Pseudomonadota > Gammaproteobacteria > Pseudomonadales > Oleiphilaceae > JACKOD01. Next base: position 192,741 of record JACKOD010000001.1, read on the forward strand.
GAAATAAAACCATTTTCCAGCTGCTGGCGGAGGCTCCAAAAAGTAATTCCATTCCTGAGAACAGTGTACCTTGGCCAATAATTTCACGCATGGTACCCAAGAGGATCAGTACGATACTGAAGCCAAGCCCCATCATCAGGCCATCCAATGCCGATGGGATCACCGGATTTTTGGCGGCAAACGCATCGGCGCGTCCGAGAATAGAGCAGTTGGTTACGATCAGCGGGATGAAAATTCCTAAAATCTGATAAAGCTCATAGGTAAAAGCCTGCATGAGCAGTTCAGCGCAGGTTACGAATGAGGCAATGATCATCACAAATGCAGGCAAACGGACCGTTGGGGGAACCAGGTTGCGTATCAAGGATACCGACGTGTTGGATCCTACCAGAACGAGCGTTGTTGCCAGCCCCAATCCGAGTGCGTTGACTACGGTTCCGGTGACCGCAAGTAGCGGGCATAATCCAAGAATTTGTACTAGCGCGGGATTGTTTTTCCACAGCCCATTGGCAATAACTTCGCTATATTGATTAGCCATTAGGTGTGCTCCCATGAGGATTGGTTGACGATCCGCTAAGGGCCGCCTTGTGATTTTTAAAATAAACCAGCGTATCTTTTACTGCGCCAACAATGGCACGCGGCGTAATTGTTGCCCCCGTCATTTGGTCAAATTCACCGCCGTCCTTTTTCACTTTCCAGCGATCATTAGCAGGTGTGCTCAGTGATTTGCCATTGAAGCCTTGAATCCAGTCTGATTTCCTGGCTTCTGCTTTGTCGCCAAGCCCGGGTGTCTCTTTGTGTTCTATTACGCGAACACCGAGCAGCGAGCCATGAATGTCAACGGCAGAAATAATGCTAATTGGGCCGGAGTAGCCATTCATTGCAATAGCCGGAAGAATAATTGCCGTTACTCTACCGTCTTCGCGCGCAAGATTGGCAGTTGCACCCTCTTCAAGGTGCAATTCATTTGGCTGGGGTAGTATGACCACGTCGGATAACAGATCATTGTTAAAAATGGTGGCAGGTACAATCTCGAGTAGCGCCTTGGTTTGTGCTTTACGTACCGCTTCGTCTATTCGCTCTTTCGTTACAATTTGCGTTGTGGCGATGACTCCGGTAGTGAGTACCGCAAATATGCTGAGCCCCAGTGTAGACTTCAGGATAGATGACTTTAGTGTATCCAAGATTCAGCCCTCGCTCTCGCTGCGACCCGCCTTTGCATGCCCATAGGCTCGCGGCTGAGTATAGAAATCAATAAATGGGGCGGCGAAGTTCATCAATAGTACAGAAAATGCGATTGCGTCGGGGTAGCTGCCCCACGTGCGGATTATATAAACCAGTATTCCAATACCTGCGCCATAAAATAGTTTGCCCCGATTACTTACGGCAGAGGTGACAGGATCGGTGGCAATAAAAAATGCTCCGAGCATGGTGGCACCGGCATATAAATGTAACAGTGGCGGGGTATAGCGATCGGCATCCCAACCAAAAACGATTGACATGACTGTCAGTGCCACGAGCATGCTAACCGGGGTATGCCAGGTAAAAATACGCTTCCAGATTAAAAAGACACCGCTTAACAAGAAAGCCGCGTTTACCCATTCCCAGCCAAGGGCTACAAAATTGCCAAAAACCGGTTTTGCCGTGACCACCACGGCCGTGTTGTGACTAATTTCGTGCTTATAAACGTCTAGCGGTGTCGCCATGGTATAGGCATCGACCGCAACGGATGGCGTACCAAAGATTGTGCTCAGTGTCTGGGTAAATGTCAGCGGATCCTGCAGCAAAGGTGATGGTGTTGCCCAGTTCGTGGTCATTTCGAGAGGAAACGAGACCAAAACCAGAGCAAAACCGACCATCGCCGGATTAAAAGGGTTGTATCCCATGCCGCCATAGAGATGCTTGGCTACGACAATGGCAAAGCCAATAGCAACAAGAGAGACCCACCAGGGTGCTAAGGGAGGAAGCGAAAGCCCTAATAGTACGGCAGTAACAAGCGCGCTGTAATCCTTCAGAAAGAAGCCAACCGGTTGGTGGCGCAGACCTAAGACCAGAGACTCGAACGCTACGGCACAGATACTGCACCAAATGACATTGATGAACGTGCCCCAGCCGAAGAAATAGGTGATGACTCCCAAACCTGGCAAGGTCGCCAGTATCACGGTGCGCATGACATTAGCTGTGCGTTGGGCGCCTTGGGTATGAGGAGAGGTAATTCTCAAGAGTGTCATGCTAGGTAATATCCTTGACTGCCGTGGTATCGTTCTTATCAGATGACGCTTCACTGGTTCGGGATGATGACAATGCGTGCTCAAGGGCATGCTTTGCTGCATCAACTCGTTCCTGGTTTTTTTCTACCGCACGTTCGAGTTTTTCGACGGTTTCGGGTTTATTAATACGAGCATCTTCCAGCGTCTTCAGCATGAGAGCCAATTTGCCCTGAGCTTTGCTCAGGTTGCTTTCGAGTTCTTCTAGTGCCGGGCCTTCTGGCGTGCTACCTTCGTTATTCTGCGGGTGAGCTAACAGTTCTGCTTTAAGCTTTTCAAGCGCTTCACGGCTCGCTTGGGTTGCCTTTGCGAGTGCATCAACGCGATCGGGCTCGCTGGTTCGCGCACTATCCAAAGCGGCCGTCATCTTTTCAAATTTGTCTTGCGCTCTCAGCAGTTTCTTTTTCAGGGTCTCAATGTCAACGGGTTCTGCGCTACCATTGGCGATTGCTTGTTGATTTTGCTTGGCTTCTACCCGACGCAATGCCGCCTGAACCAGTGCAGATTTATCTTCTCGACTGGCCGGTTCACTCGCATCCGTTGCAGATTCCGCTCGCTTGGCCGCTTGAGCGAGTGCGGCGGCTTCTGCGCGTTCTTTGCGCTTGGCCTCTTTTTCTGCCGCTTCTCGTTCAATGCGTGCCTGCCTGCTTTCGAAACGAAGGCGGGCATTATTGGATTTTTCCTGTTCGAGTTTTTGCTCCCTGATTTTACCTTTGGCATAACGGTAATGTTGTACCAATGGTATTGCGCTGGGGCATACAAACGAGCACGCACCACACTCAATACAGTCTGCGAGATGGTGTTGTTCGGCTTTTTCAAATTCTTCCGCGCGCGAAAACCAGTAAAGTTGTTGTGGTAACAGATCTGCAGGGCAGGCCTGTTCGCACATGCCGCAGCGAATGCAGGCTTGTGCCGGGGGGGGCAGCGGTAGTTCTTTGGCATCTGCCGCTAGCAGGCAGTTCGTTGTTTTTACAACCGGAACATCGAGATTGCCGAGTGTAAAGCCCATCATTGGGCCACCCATAATCACGCGAGATTGCTTACGCGCAGCATAACCGGCTTTTTCAAGCAGCCAGCGAACGGGGGTGCCGATTAACACTTCGGTATTACCTGGCTGCTGAACCTGTAAGCCGGTCAATGTGGTAATACGGCTAATGAGGGGTTCACCAAAGCGAATTGCCCGATATACAGCGCGAGCGGTGGCCACATTCTGGCACATGACACCGATATCTGCCGGGATGTGACCGCTGGGCACTTCTTTTCCGGTAAGAATTTTAATGAGTTGTTTTTCGCCACCCGAGGGGTATTTTGTCGGGATGGTAACAATTTCTATGCGAGTGAGCGCTGCGGCGGTTTTAAGTGCGGCGATAGCTTCGGGTTTATTGTCTTCAACCGCAATAATACATTCTCCGGGTTCGAGAATATAAGCCATGATTTCCATGCCCAGAATGATTTCTTGCGCGCGCTCGCGCATGAGTACGTCATCTGAGGTGATATAGGGTTCACACTCTGCGCCATTCAGGATCAGTGTATTTACCTTGCTTTGACGTGGAGGGTGCAATTTGACTTCTGTCGGAAATCCCGCGCCGCCCATCCCTGCAATACCAGCAAAGCGTATTTTTTCAAGAAGTTGGGCTGGCTGTAACGTTGAATAGTCGTCACAGGTTTCCAGTTCGCACCAGCGATCCTTTCCGTCCGTTTCTATTACGATACATAAATCAAGCATTCCGGACGGGTGGGGTACCGGATGATTGCTGATATCGACGACTTTTCCGGAGCTGGAGGCGTGTATAGATACGCTGATCTTACCCTGAGCCTCAGCAATTTTCTGTCCTTTTAATACGGTATCGCCAATAGATACCAAGGCCTTTGCCGGTGCGCCAATATGTTGTTGCAGGGGGATGTAGAGCTTTTCAGGAATGCCTGCCTGGGTAATTGGAGACTGATTAGAGAGCGATTTACGCTCATCAGGATGAATGCCGCCATGAAATTGCCACAACTTTCTCATCAGGCGGCCACCTCATCTATTTTGTCCGTTGCTATGATATTGGAATTTTGTACCGGTAAGGGCGTGGGTCGGGCCCAGCTCCATTCGCGCAGTGTTTTGGTAACGGGCAGCATATCGATGCAGTCTACCGGGCAGGGTTCTACACAAAGATCACAACCAGTACATTCTGATGCGATTACGGTATGCATTTGTTTGGCGGCGCCCAGTATGGCGTCGACCGGACAAGCCTGGATGCACTTGGTGCATCCTATGCACTCGTCCTCACGTATGACAGCAACCATTTTGCCTTTTTCTTCGCCGTGCTCGGCATCCAGTGGTACTGCCTCAACATCCAGCAAATCGGCGAGCGCCTGAATGGTGGCTTCTCCACCCGGCGGGCATTTGTTAATAGCTTCTCCGTTTGCAATCGCTTCTGCGTAAGGCTTGCAACCGGGAAAACCGCACTGTCCACACTGTGTTTGAGGGAGCAACTGATCTATTTGATCCACAATTGGATTGCCTTCTACGCGGAACTGCACGCTGGCGTAACCAAGTAGGGCTCCAAATACAACCGCCAGTCCGAGCAATGCCAGTACGGCGACAACAACGATACTCATTCTGCAGACTACCTTTAAATATTAACCAGTCCTGAAAAACCCAGAAATGCCAGTGACATGAGTCCGGCTGTAATCATACCAATGGCGGCGCCCTTAAAGGGGGTTGGGACATCCGCGACGGCGATTCTTTCTCGCATGGCAGAAAATAAAATCAGCACTAAAGAAAAGCCTACGGCAGCTCCAAAGCCATACAAAATGGACTCAATGAATCCGTTTTGCTTCTTTATGTTTAAGAGGGCGACACCGAGTACGGCACAATTTGTGGTGATGAGCGGTAAAAAAATACCCAGAACCCGATACAGGAGGGGACTGGTTTTTTTAACCACCATTTCCGTAAACTGAACGACCACGGCGATGACGAGAATGAATGTGATGGTTTGCAGGTATTCCAATCCCAGTGGTTGTAACAACCAGGTAAACGCCAGATAACTGCACAAAGAGGAGAGTGTCAGCACAAAGGTTGTGGCCAGCGACATGCCCATGGCGGTTTCCAGTTTATTGGATACGCCCATGAAGGGGCACAGACCCAAAAACTGTACCAGCACGAAGTTGTTTACCAGAATGGTGCTAACCAGTATTAGAAGGTATTCACTCATTTGTTGTTCCAGGTTTGAGTAGGAGACTTGCCCCGCGTCGGTTCGACCTCACCAGCGAATAGTCGAGCCTGATTTTATGTATCAATGGGTATTCCGGCGCACATTACCGGATCGATCCCGATAATGTGCAAAATCAGGCGCACCTATTTTACACGCATGCCTGGTTGTGCGCCCTGATGTGGCTCAAGCAGCCAGATTTCTTTGCCACCCGGACCCGCAGCCAGTACCATGCCTTCGGACAGGCCGAATTTCATCTTCCGCGGTTTCAGGTTGGCAACGACAACCGTGAGTTTGCCCTCAAGCTGCTCCGGCGTATAAGCAGATTTAATGCCCGCAAAGACATTGCGGGAGCCATTGCCTATGTCCAGCGTGAGTTGTAGTAGCTTGTCGGCCCCTTTCACTGATTCGGCTTTAACGATGCGGGCAATGCGCAAGTCAATTTTTGCAAAGTCATCGTATTCGATTTCCGGCGCAATGGGTTCGATGCTGTCGTCGATGGGGGCCGCTTGCTTAACCGGTGTGATGTCTGGCTCAATGGAAGCGGCTTTCATTGCCTCAATTTTATCAAGGTCAACGCGTGTCATCATCGGTTTGAATACGTCAATCTTATGGTTCAGCAGCAGATGGGTACGAGACTCCCAGTTCAGCTTGGTGTTCAGGAAAGCTTCCGCTTTCTGTGTCATGGCGGGAAGTACCGGTGCCAGGTAGGTCATTAACTGGCGGAACATGTTTAGCGCATTAGAGCATATCGCCTGCAATTCCGCCTCTTTGCCTTCTTGTTTGGCAATGACCCAGGGTGCTTTTTCATCGACATATTGGTTGGCCAGGTCGGCCAGTTCCATAATCATACGAATGGCCCGACCGAATTCCCGTGTTTCGTATTGTGCGGCAATGTCATCTCCGGCAGCGATAAATTTCTGTAGCAATAATTCTTCATCACATTGTTCAGCGAGCATACCGTCGAAACGCTTGGTGATAAATCCTGCACAGCGACTGGCGATATTGACGACTTTGCCTACTAAATCCGAGTTAACTCGCTGTGCAAAATCTTGTAGATTTAGGTCCAGGTCATCGACATTGCCATTTAATTTGGCTGCGAAGTAGTAGCGCAAATATTCGGGGTCGAGATGCTCCAGATAGGTACGTGCTTTTATAAAGGTGCCACGGGACTTGGACATCTTTTTGTTGTCTACGGTGACGAAACCGTGAGCATAGACGGCTGTCGGTGTACGGAATCCCGCGCAGCTCAGCATTGAAGGCCAGAACAAGGCGTGAAAGTTGATAATATCCTTGCCGATAAAGTGATACAGCTCGGTTTCGGAGCCTTGGCGCCAGTAGTCGTCAAAATTCAGATCGTCGCGACGGGCGCACAGATTTTTGAAACTGGCCATGTAACCGATAGGCGCATCCAGCCAGACATAAAAATACTTGCCGGGCTGGTCAGGTATTTCGAAACCGAAATAGGGGGCATCCCGGCTGATATCCCACTCTTGCAGGCCTGCATCCAGCCATTCTGCGAGTTTATTGGCAATTTGTGGTTGCAGGGTACCGCTGCGTGTCCATGTTTTCAGAAACGACTGAAATTCAGGCAGGCGGAAAAAGAAATGCGTGGATTCTTTTTCTATGGGCGTGGCGCCAGAGATCGCGGAGCGCGGATTGATAAGCTCCATGGGGGTATAAGTCGCACCACAGGCTTCACAGTTATCACCGTACTGATCTTCGGTCTTGCACTTTGGACAGGTGCCCTTAATAAAGCGATCTGCCAGAAACAGCTGCTTCTCCGGGTCATAGGCCTGAATAATGGGGCGCTGTGAAATGCGATCATTTTTCAGGCACTGGTTATAAATGTAGGCAGAAAGTTCCCGGTTTTCTTCCGAGTGGGTTGAGTAGTAATTGTCAAACTCAATTAGAAAGTCGCGGAAGTCGGCCTGATGTTCTGCGTTGACCCGATCAATCAATTGCTCGGAAGTAATGCCTTCCTTTTCTGCGCGCAGCATAATAGCGGTGCCATGGGCATCATCGGCACAAACGTAGGTACATGTTTCACCACGCTGTTTCTGGAAACGCACCCAAATATCCGTTTGTATATATTCAAGCAAATGCCCAAGGTGAATGGGGCCGTTTGCGTAGGGTAATGCGCTGGTGACCAGAATTTTACGTGGTTGCTTTGTCATATTAATTCGTTTCCAAGCTCACTTGTTGCTTCACGATACGCTTTGCTGTCGATGTCTAACCTGGCGTTTTTCAACGGTTACCGCGAGTTTAAAATCCGGTATTTCGGCACAAAATAATTCGACAGTTTGTCGTTACAGTAAAAATGGGCGCTATGATAACGGTTTAACGGCTGATTTTCATCTCGAAAATGGCCAGTGCTCCAGTGTCGATGGCTTCGCTTCGAAATCAGCACAACCCCATTCAGACCTTTTCGAAGGTTATCTTTCTATGCGTGAATCAATGGCAGTTACAGCGCTATTATGTCACGAATAGCTGACTAAAAAGATAGGTTTTTCGTTGAGAACTTAGGGGGCTCCCGATAGACTAGCAGGCGTCTGATGTCATGTTTTCTTACTTAACCAATGATTCTGTAGAGAGATTGTTTGATGAGCGTTACCGATCAAGCCGCGTTAGAGGCGGCAATTAGAACTTACCAGGATCCCTACTTGAGTAAAGATCTGTTTGCGCTCGGCGCAGTAAGCTCTTTGAATGTGGATGCCCAGGGAAAGGTTTCGCTGGCATTAACCATGCCTTACCCTTGTGCTGGTATTCAGGGGGCGATGGTGCAGTTGCTGAGTAACGCGCTGGAAGATGTTGATGGCGTTGACTCCGTGGATATCACTGTATCAGTGTCTGTACAGGCCCACCAATGTCCTCGCGACGTACCGGCGGTGGCGGGTGTAAAAAATATTATTGCGGTGGCTTCCGGTAAGGGTGGGGTGGGCAAGTCTACTACCTCCATTAACCTGGCGTTGGCATTAGCGCAGGAAGGGGCTCGCGTGGGCATTCTGGATGCGGATATTTATGGGCCCAGTGTGGGCTTGATGCTGGGAATTCCCGAAGGTACTCGCCCTAAAACAGAGGATGACAAGTTTTTTATTCCCATCGAAAAACACGGTATTCAGGCGATGTCGATGGCGTTTCTGGTGGATGAGAAAACGCCGATGGTATGGCGAGGGCCCATGGTAAGTGGTGCAGTTCAGCAACTGCTGATGCAAACCAAATGGGGAGATCTGGACTATCTTGTGGTGGATATGCCGCCGGGAACCGGCGATATTCAGCTGACGCTATCCCAGCGGGTACCTGTGACCGGTTCTATCATTGTAACGACACCACAAGATCTGGCCTTGCTGGATTGTAAAAAAGGTATCGAAATGTTCCGCAAGGTAGAAATACCAGTGTTGGGCGTGGTGGAAAATATGAGTGTTCATATTTGCAGCCATTGTGGTCATGAAGATGATTTGTTCGGTTCCGGTGGGGGGGAGAAAATTGCTGCGGAGTATCAGGCAGAATTGTTGGCCAAGATGCCTTTACATCGAACAATTCGCGAACAAACGGATAGTGGCTTTCCCACAGTGATTGCTGCACCAGACTCGGAAATTGCACTCAGGTATCGTGACGTCGCGCGTAAGGTTAGTGCGATCGTTGCAGACCGTATAAGTGGTCAGCAAACTACGTTCCCTGAAATTGTATTTTCATAGTCAGGGCTATTCTGTCCGCGCACAGGGTTAAATCTTTTACTTTGTGCGCGGGCGTTTAAAAATGTGTGTCACGGCGGTCATGCTTGGCGGGCTTGTTACAAGTTTGGCGGGCTTTTTAATAGTGCAATAAACATGTATGATTTTACGCCAATTTAACTGCCCAACCGAATGAGTGGATGTAACGAGATGAGCATCAAATCCGACAAGTGGATTTGTCGTATGGCTGAACAGCACGGCATGATTGAACCCTTTGAAGCCCAACAGGTAAGAGCCTCTGCCAATGGGAAAGTCATTTCCTACGGCACTTCCAGTTATGGCTATGACGTGCGTTGCAGCAACGAGTTTAAAATTTTTACGAATGTTCATTCGGTCACCGTAGACCCGAAAAACTTTGATGAGCAAAGTTTTGTAGATATTACGAGTGATGTCTGCATTATTCCTCCCAACTCTTTTGCATTGGCGAGAACCGTGGAATATTTTCGGATTCCTCGTAATGTACTGACGATCTGTCTTGGTAAATCAACTTACGCACGTTGCGGTATTATCGTGAATGTCACACCACTGGAACCCGAGTGGGAGGGACACGTCACGCTGGAATTCTCAAACACAACCAATTTGCCTGCTAAAATATATGCCAATGAAGGTGTGGCTCAGATGTTGTTTTTTGAGTCTGATGAAGTGTGTGAGACCAGTTATCGTGATCGCGGTGGAAAATATCAGGGACAGGTTGGCGTGACGCTACCAAAAGCCTGATAGCCAGTTCACCAAAATGAAATAAACGGCCGCTACTTTGAGAGCGGCTTTTTTATCGGCGCGTAATTTAAATTTGAGTGAAACAACCGGGTGTCTGACGCAGAAGGTGTCATTAAATATACGCTTGAGTTTGAGCCGGTCACATTGGCCCGGCTGGATTCAAGTCTGATGTCGTTAGTGGCGGAAATAGACCAATGGCGACAGGTGTTTATGGGGCTGGGGCTGATTGGCCAGGTGCCAGAGCGCTACCACGGCTTGGGATTCGGCAATATGTCTATCCGTTATTCGCCATTGGGAGCGTTCTTGATCACAGGAAGCCAGACGAGCGGATTGGAGTGGTTATCGGCAGAAGATTGTGCGTTAGTGTCTGAGTGCGATGTTGCACGTAATCGGCTAGTCGCACAAGGTAATACGCCGCCATCTTCTGAGGCAATGACCCATGGTGCGCTTTATCAGCAATCAATGAGGGTTGGGGCGGTTATTCATGTTCATAGCCCGGTTATCTGGCACGCCAGTGCGCCGCTTGAGTTGCCCGTAATTCCTGAACATATACCTTATGGCACGCCGGCGATGGCCGATGCCGTTCGGCAACTATGGAAGGCGAATTCTGTTGCGGCTAGCGGGGTATTTGCAATGCTGGGACATGAGGATGGGGTGGTTGCCTGGGGCGACAATATCGCCGACGCAAGTATGGCACTGCTCAGGGTGTTCAGTAAGGCGCACCGCTCATCCTCAATGGTCTTTCCGGATTGAGTGGCGGTAATCAGCGAAGTTTTGTGGTATCTGTACAGGCCAAACTTTTTTATTAAGAAAACGTACAGTCCAAAAAGTGTATATTTGATGGAATTTAATCGGCTCAGAGATCCGCATACCCAAGTTCATCGGTGTATGATGGTATTAATGGTTTGCACCTCGTGAGGTTTGTGTGAAAAGTCACCAGTTTAGTCGGTATGTCAGGCAGTTAAAGGGTTGGCGGGAAACGGTTTTTGTTTTGGCGTTGGCACAGCGGGCCTTGCCCAACTACCAGTTGTTTTCAGAAGCGGTGCAGCTTGAAGGGGCTGACAGAGTGGCACTCTGTCTTTCTGACTTTTGGGCGGCCATGTCAGAGCGCATTGCTGAAAATCGGTTGATCGCGTGGCTGGATGATGTGCAGCTACGGACACCGTTGGCAGAAGATTATGATTATTATGGCGTGCATCCCGCGTGCGATTTTTGCTATCTCATCGAGCAGGCCTTGTTAAGTCAGATCAATCCGGAGAAGCCTCGTGGCGGCGATGCGGGTGAGCGCTCACTGCAGACGGTGATGGATTTTCTGGAAATGTCTGAGGGCGAGGGGCTGTCTGAATACAAGCTGATTAAGCTGTTTGATCGTAGCCCTTTAATGCAGCGGGAGCTTGAGTTTCAGAAGGAGCTGGTTTACCGCTTGCGTAAACAACCGTTTCCGTCAGCGGAGTTTCTATTGCAAATGTGTGAATTTGCCGCCGATGACGGGGTCAGTAATATTGGCATTTGTCTGACAGAAGATGAGGATGAAAGCGAGGTGGAAGATATCTCGATTTCCGATTCGTGCAAGGAAGGCGAAGCAGAATGAAGTTGTCAGCGTTTGGCGAAAAGTTTACCGCCAATGCCGGCATTACCTCGTTGATGGACGATTTGGGTAATGCCATGTCGGGCGATGCAGAAATGGTGATGATGGGCGGAGGCAATCCCGGATATATACCGGCCATTCATCAGCGTTTAAAAGAGTGCATGCAACAGATTCTCGACAATGATCAGGATTTTCATCATCTGGTGGGGGTGTACGACCCGCCGCAGGGTGAAAAGTCTTTTATTTCTCATTTGGTCAGGCTGCTTAATAACGAGTTTGGCTGGAAATTATCAGAGCGTAACATCGCGTTGACTAATGGCAGTCAATCGGCGTTTTTTCTTCTATTCAATATGTTTGCAGGTGAAGGTGCGGACGGAGTGGATAGAGTGATTCAGTTGCCGATGGCACCTGAATATATCGGTTATGCCGATGCCGGGTTGGCTCCCGATTTTTTTCACGCGACCCGCCCGGTGATTCAACAGCTTGATGAGCACCTGTTCAAATATCGCGTTGATTTCGACAAGCTGTCCATTAATGAAAATACGGGGGCGATCTGTGTTTCCCGGCCCACGAATCCGACCGGTAATGTCATTACCGATGATGAGCTTCAAACGCTGGATGAAATGGCGCGCGCGCGACAGGTTCCGCTCATTATTGATGGCGCCTATGGAACGCCTTTCCCCAATCTGATTTTCAGTCAGGCCACACCCTGCTGGAATGAGAATATTATTCTTTGCTTGAGTCTTTCCAAGTTTGGAATGCCGGCCGCGCGCACAGGGATCGTTATCGCTCGAGAAGACATTATCAAAGCCTTGTCGAGTGTGAATGCGATTGTGAACCTTACTACTGGCAGTTTTGGCGCCATGCTTGCGAGGGAGCTGGTTAGAACGGGCGAAATTCTTCGTTTAAGCAATGACGTGGTCAGACCTTTTTATCAGGCCAAGGCATTGCATGCCCAGAACGTGTTAAATCGGGAACTAAAGGGCTATCCGTTTATGCTTCACAAGCCCGAAGGGGCCATGTTTTTATGGTTGTGGCTGCCCGGTTTGCCTGTGTCGAGTCAGGCGTTGTATGAACGTTTAAAGGCTGAAGGCGTGCTGGTGGTTTCCGGGCACTATTTTTTTCCTGGTCTGAAGGACGTCTGGCAACATAGTCAGGAGTGTATTCGCATTACCTATTCTCAGGATGATGCCGTCGTGGAGCGAGGGTTGATGGTATTAGGGTCTGTCGTTCGAGGGTTGTATGATGCACTGGGTTAAGCGCCCGGGGCTGAATATTCCGGTACTCGATCCGCATTCTGTGCGTTTTTGGCTTTAGTGGCATAGTCATCGGGGCGAAGATGCCTCTACCTACGGGTTAATCGCTGTTTAAAAAACGTGAATTTTTACCTATAAGGTGTGTTTACGTTATATAAACTAACGTTTACTATCGCTAGTCTAGTAGTGGACATGGTGTTCACTTAAAGCAGTAGTAGAAGTCACGGATGGACAATTTACGCAACAAGGAAGGCGCGTTTACCAACGCTGCCCAGCATTCGCCTGCCCAAAAATCACTGGATAGCGGCTTGGCCTGCCTCGTCATGCTTGCCCGCTTCCACCAAGTCGCCGCCGACGCAGGCCAACTCCAACACCATTACGGCCAACATGACCGTCCCTTCGGTGAACGCGAACTGATACGTGCCGCCCGGCATCTACAGCTTAAAGCCCGCAGTCATACCACCGCTTGGAGCAAACTGGTTAATCAGGCCTTGCCGGCGATAGCTCTGTTGCAGGATGGGCGCTATGTCATACTAGCACGCGTGGCTGACGATAAGGTGCTGTTACAGGACCCCGCCCAAGGCCAGCCGCAAACGCTCAGTGCGGACGAATTTCAGGCGCAATGGCAGGGTAGACTGATTCTGGTAACCAAGCGCTCGCTATTACCGGGGGTGGGCAGTCAGTTTGATATTCGCTGGTTTATCCCCGCCATCCTCAAGTATAAAAAGCTGCTCGGCCAGGTCTTTGTCGCCTCCTTTGTGATTCAGCTATTGGCCCTGGTGTCGCCGCTGTTCTTCCAGGTGGTGATCGACAAAGTGCTGGTGCATCAGGGGCTGACGACGCTGGACGTGCTTTGTTTCGGCCTGGTGGTGGTGTCGGTGTTCGACGTACTGCTCAACGGCCTGCGCACTTATGTATTCTCCCATACCACCAACAGGGTGGACGTGACTTTGGGCGCGCGTCTGTTCGACCACTTATTGCATTTACCCATCGCCTTTTTCAAATCCCGTCGGGTGGGGGATACGGTGGCGCGGGTGCGGGAGCTGGACAGCATCCGTAACTTTATTACGGGTACCGCGCTCACCTTGGTGCTCGACCTCTTCTTCACCTTGGTTTTCTTTGCCGTCATGTACTACTACAGCCCGACCCTGACCTGGATCGTGCTGGGCTCGCTGCCGTTTTATATCGGCTTGTCGCTGTGGGTGACGCCGATTCTGCGCGGCCGCTTGGATGAGAAATTCAAACGCGGTGCGGAGAACCAGTCGTTCCTGGTGGAAGCTGTGTCTGGCGTGGAAACCCTCAAGGCCATGGCCGTCGAGCCGCAAATGCAACGGCGTTGGGAAGAACAATTGGCGGGCTATGTGAGTGCCGCGTTCAAGGCCAACCACCTGGGCAATATCGCCAACCAGATCGCCGGACTGGTGAATAAGATCGTCACCGTGCTGATCCTCTGGGTCGGTGCCACCCTGGTCATGGGCGGCGACCTCAGCATCGGCCAGTTGATCGCCTTCAACATGATTGCCGGCCGGGTCAGCGGCCCCATCCTGCGCTTGGTACAACTGTGGCAGGACTTCCAGCAGGCCGGCATCTCGATCAAGCGCCTGGGCGACATCCTCAACCTGCCCACCGAGCCCGGCCACAACCCCAACCGCACCACCTTGCCGCAACTGCGGGGCCGGGTCACCCTGGAGCACGTCACCTTCCGCTACCAACCCGACCGGCCTGAGGTGCTGAAAGACCTGAGCCTGGACGTAAAACCGGGCGAGATCATCGGCATCGTCGGCCGCAGCGGCTCCGGCAAGAGCACCCTCACCAAGCTGATCCAGCGCCTCTACGTGCCTGAATCCGGTCGGGTGCGGGTGGACGGCATCGACCTGGCACAGATGGAACCCGCCTGGCTGCGCCGTCAGGTGGGTGTGGTGCTGCAGGAGAACCTGCTGTTCAATCGCAGCGTCAAGGACAATATTGCCCTCAGCGACCCCAGCCTGCCCATGGAACGAGTGATTCAGGCCGCGAAACTGGCCGGCGCCCACGATTTTATCCTGGAACTACCGGAAGGTTACGACACCGTTGTAGGCGAACAGGGTGCCTCTCTGTCTGGCGGCCAGAAGCAGCGTATCGCCATCGCCCGCGCCCTGATTGGCAACCCGCGCATCCTCATTTTCGATGAAGCGACCAGCGCCTTGGACTACGAATCGGAACGCGTCATTCAGGACAACATGCGCGCCATCTGTCAGCACCGCACGGTATTTATTATCGCCCACCGCCTGAGTACGGTGCGCATCGCCGACCGCATTATCGTCGTAGAGCAGGGACGACTGGTGGAAAGCGGCCCCCACGAACAATTGTTGGCGAAAGGCGGTTATTACGCCAAGCTGCACAGCCACCAGAACCATGTACCGCAAATTCGGATGGTGAAAAACCAGGAAGCCGTCGCACCGCGTTTCCCTATCGCGCCATCATCGCAAGGTAACGCCGCCAGTGTGGTGCAAAGTGTAGCACCAACGCGCGAGGCCCCTGTCAGTCAAGTCGCCGAGGAAGTGGATGAAAGCTGGTGCGAAGCACTTTTGCGAGAAAAGGATAGCGAGGAGCAAAACGCATGAGCCAGGTCACTGATAAAACCTTGCTGGAATTCCTGCCCGCCGCGCTGGAAGTGGAACAAACCCCCGCCTCGCCAGTGGCCCAGGCGATGATCTGGAGCATCGTCCTGCTGTTGGTGATTGCCGTAGTCTGGGCCTGCGTAGGCAAAATCGATATCGTTGCGGTTGCTCAAGGACGAATTATCCCCAGCGGCCACAGCAAACAGATTCAACCGCTGGAAGCAGGTAAAATCAGCGCTATCCATGTCACGGAAGGCCAGAAGGTACACGCCGGGCAAACCCTGATCGAGCTGGATACCACCCAAGCACAGGCTGACCTAACTCGTATCCGCCACGAGCTGCAACAGCGACAGGCGGAGCAGCAACGTCAGGCAGCTTTCGAGCACTGGTTCGCGCTGCCGGACGCATTGGTCGAAGCCACGCAGCTGAATAGCCAACAAGAGGCCTTACTACACCAGCAAGTCAGTGAAATACGTGCCCGCCTGGCCAGCTTCAACAGTGAAATCGCCAAACTCCAGGCCGAACAAGCCATGACCCAGGCCGAAATCGAGAAGAAGCGGCAAGTGCTGCCCGTGCTAAAAGAACGGGTAGACGCCCTGGACCAACTACAGCAAAAGAAACTGGGCTCTCGCGTGCAATACCTGGAGCTCAAGCAGACACTCATCGAACAGCAGCAGGACCTGGCGATCCAGCAAGCCAACCTTCAACAGACGCAAGCCGCCATTCAAAGTGCCGAAAGCCAGCGCGAAAGCCTGCTGCACGAACAGCGCAAACAAAACCTGACCCAATGGCAAGAGACGCAACTGCAAATCGCCACCTTGCAACAAGAGCAGATCAAAGCCGAAACACGCCTGGAGCAGCAAAGCCTCACCGCGCCCATCGCGGGACAGGTGCAGCAACTGGCGGTACATACCCTTGGTGGCGTAGTCACGCCTGCCCAGCCGCTGATGGTAATCGTACCGGAAAGCAGCCAACTGGAAGTGGAAGCGCTGGTACTGAACAAGGACATCGGCTTCGTGCGGGAAGGGCAGCCAGCCGAGGTGAAAATCGATACCTTTAACTTCACCAAGTACGGCTATCTCGACGCGGAAATCACCACCCTATCCGACGACGCCATTCAGGACGAAAAACTGGGGCTGGTATACAGTGCTCGTTTAAGGCTGAAACAAGACACGCTGAATGTCGAAGGCAAACCGGTCAAACTCTCGCCCGGCATGACGGTCGTTAGCGAGATCAAGACCGGGCAACGGCGGATGATCGAGTTTTTCTTGTCGCCGTTGTTGCGGTACAAGCAGGAGAGTTTGGGGGAGCGGTGACTTTGTTGAAATTTCGAAGTGAGCAGGTAATTAAAGCGACGCGCACACGTTTTGAATTTAAGTAGTAAGGATATGGCACCGCCACGTTGGAGAAATATGGAGATGTGATTATGAAACTAAATTTTGAACGGCTACCGTTGATTTGCATTGGCCTGTGTATCTCGGCGTTATCCGGCTGTGTCAGTTGGTTCTATACACCCGGCATGAGCGAGTTGAAGCGGTTATGCTGGGTAGACGGAGGGGACAAGATCTATCAAGTGGTACATACTGCGGGGTATTTCGATGTGAATGGTCGCTGCGGTTCTACATGTTTGGAAGGGCTAATGAGATCGGACTATCAGTACATTGAGTACGAAGAAACGGAAAAGCGATTCTACCACAACAGTGCGATGAAAGAGCCTGGCATTTGGCACATCTATAAGTCTACGCGAGATGATCCGCTGTGTCGGCCGCATTTAGAGAAGGAATTTGCAGATTTTGTGAACCCGTTTTTTAAAGAATTCTTTTCAAATCAATGTCTGGCTGCCAGGAAATTGGAAAGGCCGGAAAGCCGGTATTGGTACAGGCATGGAACAACATCCAGATTTCTGGATAAAGATGAGGAAGTGCTCTTTCACACTTTGCAGGAGTCGATAGAGGATTCGGCGAATCAGCAGGTGTTGGCAACGAGAACATATTACAGATTGGTTCCCCATAGAAAGTCGGCGCTTGATTACGCGCTTACTTACGATTGTGAGGATGCAGGCATCGATATCAAGATTGTCCAATTTCCCCAGGACACACTCTTACCTGAAAAACAAGGAGATAAAAAATGACAAGTAACGTTGAAACGATTTACCAGAATGCGTTGTTGGCCGATGCGGCCTATATTGATTTTAAGAAGGGTGCGGATCTTGAAATTGATGGCAAAATCAAGGATGAAGAAACATATCCATTGTTCAGAGACCGAGGCTTCACCCTCGAACAATTCGACAAGTTTCAGAATAAATACAAGGTCTACCAAGCCCCCAATGGTGAGCTGGCCCACCAGCAAAACACCCTGGATGGCTTCGCGGCAACTATTTTCCAGGATCGGGCGACTGAGAAGCTCACCGTCGCCTTCCGCGGCACCGAACCCGGCGGCGGCATCGTCCCCGGCTCCGACCTGCTCCAGGACGTCATCCTCGCCCTGGGCCTCTCCTCCACCCTGGGCCAAGTGATGCAAGACGGTAAAATCGACGGCTTCCTGGAAAGCGCCGGCCTGGTGGATAGTAGCGGCAATCCCTCGGTGGGATTTGAGCACCAGGTCGATTTCGTCGGCCACTCGCTGGGCGGCCACCTGACCCTGATGGCCGCCTACGCTTACCCCGGCCTGCTGGATCAGGCCCACACCTTCAACGGCGCCGGCACCACGGGGCTGGATAGCCTCTACCTCGATCACGTCAAGCCGCTGCTGGCGCCCTTGATGAACCAGGTCGTGCTGGACCCGAACCGGATCAACAACTATTTCGCCAAGCCGGGTTTCGAGGTGACGGCCAACGAGTTCCCCTTCCTGCGCTCGGGACAGGGGGACCGCGACGGCCTGTTCATCGAAAAGCAGGGCGCGGACTTGTCCATGGACAACCACTCCATGCGCTTTCTGGTGGATGCCCTATCCGTACAGCGGATACTGGCTCTGTTGGGAGGCAATCTCGACCCCGGCGTCACCGACACGATGCTTTGGCAGGCGCATAATCGAGAAATTGAGATCCGTGCGGACAATGGGACGCCCGATGCAAGCAATCCGGACAAGGCTGCAAAATCGCTGGATCTCGTGATGGCGCATTTGGCAACTGTACTCGGCGGTGCCTTTGCTGCACTGAATACCTTAAACGACGCCGAAGCGTTTTATAGCGAACTTACCGCGACGGGTGCGCCGGTATTTACATTGAAAACGCTGAGCGGCATTGGATAACGTGGTGTCGATTGCAGCCCACGACACTTCGGTTAAAGGCATGGCGGTGCGATACGCCTTGTTGCAAGGGTGCACCTTTTGCCGTCATCCCTTCTGCTGGCTACGCGGCGGGCATCTTCGATACGTCTCTTGCCGCAAACCAAGATTATGCCGTGGGGAATATCCTCAGGAATTTTGAAGGTCACGATTTGATTTTTACAATCGACTGATGGATCGCAAATCTTTTAGATGCGGGTTCCGACGTTAAATTCGGTTCGGGCGCCATTAACTATTGGGATCTTTATGCCGTATCGCAGCGCGAGGCGCAGGCGCTGGCATTCACCTTAAAGGACAGGACGCCACGGAAGATACCGGCAGAGTGGTGTTTGGCAGCAGCGATGATATCGGTGAAGACTTTTTGAATGGCGGCAACAGCAGTGATTATATCATATGGCATGGGCGGCAGGACCATTTAAAAGGCAACGCCGGCAATGGACTGGCTGTGGGGAGGGCGAGACGAGGATATCTGGATGGCAATGCCGGAAACGATAGCTTGATCGGCAGGGGCAGGTAAAGATACTTATGTGCTTTCTTCTGCCGATGGCTTCCAGGGTAGAACACCATTTATGATGACGGCGGCGTTTTGGTAATAGATGGCAACATTATCGACAAGGTCACTTCGCTAGCGGGTATCGAAGGCGCGCCTATAAAGATGCCTTTGGCAATATTTATCGTGAGCTGTCGGATGGAATCGTTATCGAAATAGGGGAGATTCGAATAAGCTGATCATGTTGCGCGATCCCGCTCAGCTGGGTAATTATGATGTGGCACTTGCTGGGCTTGAAGGTGGAATGGCCAGTGGTGCCGCTGCGCCTAAGTTGGAAAATTTCCTTAGCACAGTTGAATCGGATTTATCTGAAAGTAGTTTCTCTATCTCAATCGGCTCTGGCCACAATGTAACCAACCCTACTACCAACAATGTCTACCCCGACTGGAACCCCGTGCGTTCGCCGAGCGCGTTAGAAGCCTCACTGGACTATGACGCGGCTAAATTCGACGCCACCTTGTTCAGCCAATACGGCGCGGAATATGGTGAGTTTTATGGCAGCTGGGGGGACGATCGCCTGGAGGGCCAGTCTGGCCAGGATAAGTTGTTCGGGTTCAGTGGGGATGACCTGATATTTGGCGGAGATGGCAATGACTGGATAGAAGGAGACAAACTGGATGATCCTGGCCGCTACGGTGGATTGCAGTGGCAGTATGCCTGTTTTGTGAATGGGGAGCATTTAACGCTGACACCCCACCTGTCCATGGCCGCATAGAAGGAAAAAGTGATGAATCGAACAATAAGAAAAGTAGCATTGTTATGGATTGGCCTGTGTATCTCGGCGTTAACGGGATGCGTCAGCTGGTTCTACACCCCAGGCATGAGCGAGCTGAAGCGGCTGTGTCGCTTGGATGGAGGGGACAAGATCTATCAGGTGGTGCATACCGAGGGGTATTTCGATGCCAATGGGCAGTTGGGTAGAACCGATCTAATGCGTTTGATCAGATCGGATTACCAGTTCATAGAATACGAGGAAGCGGAAAAGCCCTTCTATCACTACAGTGCCATGAAAGAGCCCGGTATTTGGTATATTTACAAATCAAACCGAGATGATCCAAATTGCCAGGCTCGCTTAGATGAAGAATTTGCTGTGTTTAAGCATCCGAAGGATCAGGATATTCGAGATTTTTTCACTTCAAACTGTTTGGCCGCGAGAAAGCTGGACAGGCCGGAAAGCCGGTATTGGTATCGGAATTCTTCCAGCTCTCGTTACCTCGACGACAATGAGGAAGTTAAGTTGCGTACATCTTTGGAGTCAATAGAGGATGTCCTCACTAACCAAGTGCTGGCGGACAGAAGGTACTACAGCCTGCTTCCGTACAAAAAATCCGCGCTGGATTACGCGCTGACATTCGACTGCGAAGACGCCGGTATTGAAATCAACATTGTGCAGTTTCCACAAGCGATACTCTTACCTCTAAAAAAACAAGGAGATAAAAAATGACAAGTAACGTTGAAACGATTTACCAGAATGCGCTATTGGCCGATGCGGCCTATATAGATTTTAAAGTTGGCGTCCATGTCGAAAGCAATGGCGTCATTAAGGATACAAAAGAAACGTTTGATCTTTTTCTCGAAAGAGGCTTCACTCTCATGCAGTTCGAGGAGTTTCGAGCCAAATACAAGGTCTATCAAGACCCCAACGGCGAGCTGGCCCACCAGCAAAACTCCCTGACCAACGTCGGCTTCGCGGCCACGATATTTGAAGAACAGACGACCCACAAACTCACCGTCGCCTTCCGCGGCACCGAGGGCGACAAGCTTTCCGCCGCGCCGGCCGACCTGGTGCAGAATCTGGCGCTGGCCCTCGGCCTGTCCTCCACGGTGGGCCAGGTAATGCAGGACGGCAAGATCGCCGGCTTCCTGGAAGACGCCGGCCTGTTGGACGGCGACGGCAACCCGGCGGCGGGGTTCGCCCACCAGGTCGATTTCGTCGGCCACTCGCTGGGGGAGCATTTAACGCTGACACCCCACCTGTCCATGGCCGTATAGGAGGAAAAAAGTGATGAATCGAACAATAAGAAAAGTAGCATTTTTATGGATTGGCCTGTGTATCTCGGCGTTAACAGGATGCGTGAGTTGGTTCTACACCCCCGGCATGGGCGAGCTGAAGCGGCTGTGCCGGTTGGATGGAGGGGACAAGATCTATCAGGTGGTGCATACCGAGGGGTATTTCGATGCCAATGGGCAGTTGGGTAGAACCGATCTAATGCGTTTGATCAGATCGGATTACCAGTTCATAGAATACGAGGAAGCGGAAAAGCCCTTCTATCACTACAGTGCCATGAAAGAGCCCGGTATTTGGCATATTTACAAATCAAACCGAGATGATCCAAATTGCCAGGCTCGCTTAGATGAAGAATTTGCTGTGTTTAAGCATCCGAAAGATCAGGACATTCGCGATTTCTTTGTCTCTCACTGTCTGGCTGCCAGAAAACTGGATAGACCGGAAAGCCGGTATTGGTATAGCAACGGTATTAATACCCGATATTTAGATAAAAATGAAGAAGTAGAACTGGTTGAGGCATATGCATCCGTTGAGGATGTGATCGATAAGACCAATATCGCCACCAAAAAGTACTACCGACTTCTGCCGTTCAAAAAATCCGCGTTGAGTTACGCCCAGTCATATAGCTGTGATGACGCAGGTATTGATCTCAATATGGTCAGATTTCCAGAAAATATTCTTTTGCCAATAGTGAATAAAGGAGAAAAAAATGACAAATAATGTCGAGCAAATATATCAGAAGGCACTCTTGGCGGATGCGGCTTATATCGATTTCAAGCCGGAAAATCCTGAATGCCGATGGAACCCTAAATTCGTCATTCGACACCGTGAAATTGTTCAGAGACAGGGGCTTCACCCTCATGCAGTTCGAGGCGTTCCAAGCCAAGTACAAAATTTATATGGCCCCCAATGGCGAACTTGCCCACCAGCAAAACTCCCTGACCAACGTCGGCTTCGCGGCCACGATTTTTGAAGAACAGACGACCCACAAACTCACCGTCGCCTTCCGCGGCACCGAGGGCGACAAGCTTTCCGCCGCGCCAGCCGACCTGGTGCAGGATCTGGCGCTGGCCCTCGGCCTGTCCTCCACGGTGGGCCAGGTAATGCAGGACGGCAAGATCGCCGGCTTCCTGGAAGACGCCGGCCTGTTGGACGGCGACGGCAACCCGGCGGCGGGGTTCGCCCACCAGGTTGATTTCGTCGGCCACTCGCTGGGCGGCCACCTGACCCTGATGGCCGCCTACTACTTTCCCGGCCTGCTGGACCATGCCACCACCTTCAATGGCGCGGGCATCGGCTGGCTGGACAGTCTTTACCTCGACCTGATCAAACCCTTGATTACGTCCCAGCCAGCATTGAGCGATAGCCAGGTGACCAACTTCTTCGCCAAGCCCGGCTTCGAGGTCACCGCCAACAACCTCAGCTTCGACCGGCCCGGCGAGCGTACCGGCCTGTTCATCGAAAAGCAGGGCGCGGACTTGTCCATGGACAACCACTCCATGCGCTTTCTGGTGGATGCCCTATCCGTACAGCGGATACTGGCTCTGTTGGGAGGCAATCTCGACCCCGGCGTCACCGACACGATGCTTTGGCAGGCGCATAATCGAGAAATTGAGATCCGTGCGGACAATGGGACGCCCGATGCAAGCAATCCGGACAAGGCTGCAAAATCGCTGGATCTCGTGATGGCGCATTTGGCAACTGTACTCGGCGGTGCCTTTGCTGCACTGAATACCTTAAACGACGCCGAAGCGTTTTATAGCGAACTTACCGCGACGGGTGCGCCGGTATTTACATTGAAAACGCTGAGCGGCATGGATAACGTGGTGTCGATTGCAGCCCACGACACTTCGGTTAAAGGCATGGCAGTGCGATACGCCTTGTTGCAAGGTGCACCTTTTGCCGTCATCCCTTCTGCTGGCTACGCGGCGGGCATCTTCGATACGTCTCTTGCCGCAAACCAGGATTATGCCGTAGGGGAATATCCTCAGGAATTTTGGGAGTCACGATTTGATTTTTACAATCGACTGATGGATCGCAATCTTTTAGATGCGGGTTCCGACGTTAAATTCGGTTCGGGCGCCATTAACTATTGGGATCTTTATGCCGTATCGCAGCGCGAGAGCGCAGGCGCTGGCATTCACCTTAAAGGACAGGACGCCACGGAAGATACCGGCAGAGTGGTGTTTGGCAGCAGCGGCGATGATATCGGTGAAGACTTTTTGAATGGCGGCAACAGCAGTGATTATATCTATGGCATGGGCGGCAAGGACCATTTAAAAGGCAACGCCGGCAATGACTGGCTGTGGGGAGGGCGAGACGAGGATATCCTGGATGGCAATGCCGGAAACGATAGCTTGATCGGCGGGGCAGGTAAAGATACTTATGTGCTTTCTTCTGCCGATGGCTTCGGGGTAGACACCATTTATGATGACGGCGGCGTTTTGGTAATAGATGGCAACATTATCGACAAGGTCACTTCGCTAGCGGGTATCGAAGGCGCCTATAAAGATGCCTTTGGCAATATTTATCGTGAGCTGTCGGATGGAATCGTTATCGAAATAGGGGGAGATTCGAATAAGCTGATCATGTTGCGCGATCCCGCTCAGCTGGGTAATTATGATGTGGCACTTGCTGGGCTTGAAGGTGGAATGGCCAGTGGTGCCGCTGCGCCTAAGTTGGAAAATTTCCTTAGCACAGTTGAATCGGATTTATCTGAAAGTAGTTTCTCTATCTCAATCGGCTCTGGCCACAATGTAACCAACCCTACTACCAACAATGTCTACCCCGACTGGAACCCCGTGCGTTCGCCGAGCGCGTTAGAAGCCTCACTGGACTATGACGCGGCTAAATTCGACGCCACCTTGTTCAGCCAATACGGCGCGGAATATGGTGAGTTTTATGGCAGCTGGGGGGACGATCGCCTGGAGGGCCAGTCTGGCCAGGATAAGTTGTTCGGGTTCAGTGGGGATGACCTGATCAACGGGAACGGCGGAAAGGATCAGCTCATTGGCGACACCGGTTCGGACCTGATTTTCGGCGGGGAGGGCAATGATTTTATTTTTACAAATAATCCTTATGTGGATGTTCGCCAGGAAACGGGCGCGATTTTAAGTGTGGCCGGAACCAACACCGGTGATTCCGATATCGCCTCTGGCGGCGAAGGCGACGACTGGATCTCTGCCGGTCGTTATCGGGACGTGCTGTCGGGCGATGCAGGCGCTGACAAACTGTTTGGTGGCGCGGGGAGTGATACGCTGAGCGGCGGCGCGGGTGATGATACGATCATGGGGGATTCTGCCGGTAATCAGGCCCGTTATATTTCACAGGCGTTAGGCGAACCGATCCGTATGTTCACATTTGTAGATCATATTGACCATGTAGATGCGGCACTGAGTTATAACGACGTTATCGACGGCGGAGCGGGCCACGACACACTGATTGGCGAAGTCGGAGATGACCTGATATTTGGCGGAGATGGCAATGACTGGATAGAAGGAGACAAACTGGATGATCCTGGCCGCTACGGTGGATTGCAGGGGCAGTATGCCAGTTTTGTGAATAATAAGGGCAACACGATACAAATTTCGGTAGATGACTTCGTTAAGCTTGATCCATCCTGGCATGGAAGTGACACCCTTTATGGCAATGCGGGGGAGGACACCATTTTGGGTAATGGGGGCGATGATGTCATTTATGGAGGTGCCGACGATGATCTGCTTTATGGTGATGACAATACGGGCAGCGCGCTCATAAAGGGAAATGACCAGCTATTTGGTGAGTCTGGCAATGATGAATTGCAGGGTGGGGCAGGTAATGACCTGCTGAATGGGGGCGAAGGTAACGATAAACTGTTCGGCAATGCTGATAACGATACATTGCTAGGTGAAGCGGGCAATGATCAATTGATAGGGGGTGAAGGCGACGACACCCTAATTGGCGGAGACGGCGACGACCAGCTGTGGGGTGGCGAAGGTAACGATACATTGTCGGGTGGTGCGGGGAATGACACGCTTGACGGTGGCGCGGGAGACGATGTCTATGAACTTTATTCCGGCGCGGGCGTAGAGTTTATTAATGACATATTGGGCAGTAATGTTATTAAACTGATGGCAAACAGTGCTTCGAACTCGATTGAGATTAACAGATATACGGTAAAAATTGACGGTCTTTTTCAGCCTGTCTATTCGGTTCGTTATGGTTCGGGGGAACAGGATTATTTATATTTGAGCGTCGATGCATTAGCGCATATCGCATCTGTCAAAGATAGAAATGGCAATAATGTATTTCCTGTTTTTGGCCCCATTGTAGATGACTTTATAGGAACAGAAACAAATGATACGGTGATAGGTTTTGGATTTGGCGGGAAATCGTGGCACGGAGGCCTTGGAGATGATGCCTTTACCGCAACGGATGGGCATTATGACCGTCTTTATGGCGATGAGGGTAACGATACATTAGACAGTCTAGGTGGCGATGACTGGATGGAGGGTGGTTTGGGTAATGACATCTTCCTGTTCGGTCGTGGGGATGGGCATGACGAAATAAATGCCTTTGACAATGCGGATGGGCGGTATGACGTACTCCAATTGAAAGCAGGTATCGTCGAAGATGATTTATCCTTTTCCCGCGAGCGCGATAGTCTCGTGATTAGCATACTGGACACGGGGGATACGGTCAGTGTTTATAACTATTTCCACAGTGATACCTTAGCCTATCAAATCAATGCCTTAAAACTTGATGATGGATCCACCTTAACGCATGAGCAAATCGTCGATAAAATACCTTTTATGCCGGTTATTGAAAACGCTATCTACGGCAGCAGTTTTAATGACAAGTTAGAAGGTACTACCGGTGACGATTATCTTGCGGCCGGAGCCCGTCAAGATGAACTTTATGGTGAAAATGGCAACGACACTTTGCTCGGAGAAAGTGGCAAGGACAAACTTTATGGCGGAGCCGGCAACGATATTCTGGTAGGAGGCATAGGGGATGATTATCTGGAAGGCGGTGTTGGCGACGATGTATACCGTTACGGTAAGGGAGATGGTGCGGATACCCTTTATAACAATGATTACGAGCCATCCGATCAAGAAATTCTGGAGTTGCAGGAAGGTATCAAACCGGAAGATGTAATCGTTCGGCGCAAATACGTCGATCTGGAAATATCGTTCAAAGATTTTGATGGTTCTGTCTATGTGATCGATTTCTTTGCCATGGGCGGTTCCGCGCAGCCGCTGAGTGGCATTCGTTTTATTGAAGATGGAAGCTTTTGGGATTTAGGTAAAATTCTGGAAGAAATGGTTAAGGGAACGGATGGCTGGGATCAGATTCAAGGGTTGGACAGTGCAGACAACCTCAATGGATATGATGGCGACGACATAATCTTCGGCATGGAGGGTGACGACATACTGGTGGGAGGTAAAGGAAACGATGAATTGCGCGGCAATGGTGGTAGTGACACCTATCGGTTTGGCGCTGGTGACGGGTTCGATACAGTAATCAACGAAAATTACGACGGCTCGCTGGATGTAATCGACTTTGATGAGACCGTTTCAGTGTCCGATGTAATTGCAGTACGTAGTGGATACGATCTGCACCTAAAGAATAGTAAAACGTTGGATTTGATTTTAGTAAAAGGATATTTTTCTGGAAGTACCAAAGCCGTCAATGAAATTCGATTTGCTACAGGCGAGATATGGAAAGAAAGTGATATCGAAGGGCTGGTCCTGAAAGGTACAACTGCAAACGACAAGCTGAGCGGTGATGATTTGAACAACTCCTTGCGCGGCTTGGAAGGTGATGATGAATTGTCGGGATTGGGGGGAGATGATGCTCTTTTCGGGGATGGTGGTAATGACACGCTCTGGGGTGGTAACGACAACGATCGGCTCGAAGGAGGTAGTGACAACGATATTCTTTATGGAGAGTCTGGTGACGATATCCTGGTCGGAGGCGCGGGGAACGACACGTTGGATGGCGGTAGCGGTTCGGATACTTATCTGTTTGGCGTTGGCAGTGGTCAGGATCGTGCTTTCGGAGACAATTCAAAAACAGATAAAGTGCAACTGAGCGATGATATCTCGCAGGAAAATCTGTTACTGCATTTGGAACGTAGTACAGGATTCGACGGAGGGTATGACTTGGTTTTATCTATAGAGGGAACTTCAGACAGCCTTCGATTAATGAGTTACTTTGGCCAACTTTCGGGGGGCGTAGCCGCAGCTTCCCGTGCTGTTTTAATTCAGTTCCCAGACGGTTCGGAGTGGAATGAAGCAGACATCATCTCCCGGTTGCAACAAACCTCGGATGAAAGCGATACGCTATTGGGCTGGCAAGAGAGCTCTGAAATTGACGGGTTAGGTGGCAATGACATCATTTACGGTATTGTTAATCTGAACAATAGCCTTTCTGGCGGTGCAGGTGATGACGAACTGTATGGGGGGGCTGCCAACGACACGCTTGGTGGAGGACTTGGTAACGACAGGCTATTTGGTGGTCTTGGCCATGATGTCCTTATGGGCGGTGGAGGAAACGACTTTTTGATCGGTGGTGCAGGTAACGACGTTTATCTACTGCGAAGCTCAGAACATGGAGTAACAATCTTTGATGGCGGCCAGACTGATACGGATACAATACGTTTTGCGGATTACACAAAGGCTTCTGAATTGGTTGTTCGACGTTTTGGGAACCATCTGGCACTGGGTGTGGTGAATGATGCGAATAATTTAGCACTAGTGGAAAATCAATATTCTGTTGAGTTCGCGGGCATTGATCGTATCGAATTTCAAAATGGGGACTTTGTGGAGAACTTCACTGCACAAGGCGTATACCTGAAGGCAGATTCGACCATGCTTAGTGAAGTGTCCAATTACTACGATGCACCAGACGAAGTACGCGGAAATGCCTGGCGTTTTATTACACAAAATAACGATTTAGGCTATGGTTTGCAGGGCACTATCGGTAACGATTTGCTAGTTGGGGGCGATACCGATGACCGTTTGTTTGGTCGAGACGGTAACGACATTTTGATTGGTGGAGAAGGGAATGACGAGCTGTCAGGTGGCGCCGGTTCTGACGTCTTCTATTTTGGTAAACGCGGTGGGATTGATGTTATAGCCGCTTCCAATGAAGGAGACACAGATGTATTGCGCTTTTTTGACGATGTGAGTCCGGATGATGTTCAACTTGTTCGAGCCGGAACCGACTTGCTTGTTGTCATTGGATTCAGTGCCAGCATTCGATTGGAAAAGTTTTTTGAATTCGGCTATGACCGAACGATCGATCAAATTGAATTTGCAAATGGCATAGTTTGGAATGCGGATTATCTGGAGCAGAATACTGGCACCTTGTATGACCTTTATGACGGTGAAAATACGCCTTTGGGATATACGTCTCTCAGTTTTGACGCCTCGGCTACTCTTGTTAAAGGAACTTCGAGTTCGGAATTGATTGTCGGAACTACGACTGCTTTGTCCCTATACGGCGGTAGTGGGAGCGATATTTTAGTCGGAAATAGAAATAATGGAACGTTGGTGGGGGAGGGCGGTAACGATCTCTTAATCAATGGGCAAGGTCTTAATTACGTATCGATGTACGGTGGTGATGGTGATGATGTGTTGTACATCAGTAACGCCAGCCGTGGATATATGCACGGTGGCGATGGCAATGATACCTACTTGTACGGCATACAATCTGGCAGTGTAGTTATCGAAAATGGCCCCTCATTCAGCGAGCCAGGAACGCATTGGGGACCTGGTGGGAAAAGTTCGGATTTTGATACTCTGCAATTTTTAGAAGGAATTCTACCTTCTGATTTGAAGTTTGATTGGCTAGGAGATTATTCGTCACTGAAAGATATTGAGATCACGGTCAGTGGAAATAACGCAATGTCGATTTCAATATTAAATAATTTTGGTTCGAACAGTGTCCCGTTAGACGAAATACGCTTCGCAGACGGCACCGTTTGGACCTATAGCGACTTGATTGACATCATGGCGAGAGTGGAACTGCCCAAAGTGCTTAATGGCACGGAAGGGAATGATATTTTAGAAGGAGGAAGTAAAGGGGATACCTTGTATGGTGCCGGAGGCTCAGATCGTTTAAATGGCTATACTGGCGACGATGAAATTCATGGTGATGCAGGGAATGATCAGTTATTTGGAGGAGAGGGGGATGACCTTATTTTTGGGGATGAAGGTAACGACTACCTGGAGGGCGGTGCCGGAGGAGACGACTACGGTTTCTACCCAGGATTTGGTCAGGACGTCATAATCGAGACTTCCGACTCAGAAGACACCAATTACATCAGTTTCTATGATATTGATTCAAGTGACCTGCAGTTTATTCAGAAAGGGCTGGATTTGGAAGTTCGGGTGTCCGGAACGACCGATAAAGTCACGATACTGAACTGGTTTGTAGAAGGTATTACGGAAAATATTGTCTGGATTGGAAACGAGAATGAAGTGCTTGAACTTTCCCAGGCGGACGTTCTTGCCCGCGTTCAGGCTGAACCAGATTTACATCTCGTTGGCGGAGCCGGTAACGACACGCTGGTCGGAGGGGAAGGTGACGACACTCTGGACGGCGGGGCAGGCGCAGACCAAATGTCAGGCGATATTGGCGACGACACCTATTATGTCGATAACACCGGCGATGTTGTTTCGGAAAATAATCATGAAGGTACTGATTCCGTTTTCAGCGCCATCACCTACACCCTGCCAAACTATGTCGAAAACCTCGAACTGACCGGAACCGCGTCGATTAAAGGCTATGGTAACAAACTGGACAACCTAATCACCGGCAATGACGGCAACAACCTGATCAACGGCAAGACCGGCGCTGACTCCATGGTCGGAGGCAAGGGCAACGATACCTATTACGTGGATAACGTGGGCGACTTGGTGGTTGAGCAGGTCGGTGAAGGCTCTGATGCGGTCAAAAGCACGGTTAGCTACACTTTGGGCGACAATGTCGAAAAGTTGTATTTGAGCGGAACTGCAAGCATCGATGGCACGGGGAACGCGTTAAGCAACGTTCTGACGGGCAACACAGCAGATAATGTGATTTCCGGCCTGGCAGGCAACGATCTGATCGAAGGAGGATTGGGCAACGATACCCTGTTGGGTGGGGCTGGGAATGACCGCTATGTGTACCGTGAAGGCCATGGCTCGGATGTGATTGACAACCGAGGTGGCGGGTCTGCCGACCGCATCGTGTTTATGAGTGGTTTAACCGGGGATAGGCTTAGTTATTGGCGCGATGGCGATGACCTTGTGATTCGTGTTGATAATGATGCAGAGCAACAGATTAGGGTGCTTAATCATTTCTTGGGTGGAGAGTGGGCGCTGGATTATGTGGAGCCCTACGGTGGAACAAGGACTGCTGTTTCAGCGTTAACTATTGGTGATCTGAATCCGCTTACAGCACCCGAGTCGGAAACACCGACGGAGCCAGTCGTTTCGCTGGGAGAAGACGATGTGCTGCTGGGATCCAACGGCAATGACGTGCTGCTGGGCGGTGCCGGCCATGACCAGCTTCAGGGTGGCGCAGGTAACGATCAGCTGTTGGGCGGCGTTGGCGATGACACCTATCTGTTTACGATCGGAGGTGGCCAGGACGTGATCGAGGATAGCGCTGGCGTGAACCGTCTGCAGTTTACCGGAGGCATCACTTTCAGTCAGGT
Organism: Hahellaceae bacterium; assembly: GCA_024234505.1. Lineage (GTDB taxonomy): Bacteria > Pseudomonadota > Gammaproteobacteria > Pseudomonadales > Oleiphilaceae > JACKOD01. The sequence goes on from JACKOD010000001.1 coordinate 223,625, forward strand.
CGCCTCCTTCTTGTTAAAATCGGGTGATGATTTAATTCTGAGCATTGATGGCGGCTCGGATCAGGTCACCGTGGAGAATTTCTTTATACGGGGCGCGTTGTCTATTGATGTCATTCAGTTTGACAATGGTGACCAGCTTACCGCCGAGCAGATTTTCAGCGCCTACGGATTGCCAATGCCTACAGAAGTCGCTCCCGGTTATGACCAAACGCTGCTCGGAGATGGGGCTGACAATATTCTTGATGGTGGCGCGGGAGACGACTACCTGGCCGGACAGGCCGGAAGCGATACCCTGGCGGGCCATCGGGGGAATGATAGACTGCTGGGAGGGCAAGGTGATGATATCTACCTGTTTGCTGCCGGAGATGGTCAGGATGTGATAGATAACCTGCACGGCGGCTTTGATGTTATCCGCTTTACCGGAGCGATAGCATTTGGCGATGTGGCCTCGGGACTGTTGAAATCAGGTGATGATTTAATTTTGCGGGTTAACGGTACTTCCGATCAGATTACCATTCGTGATTTCTTCAAGGGCGGCGATTGTGCCGTAGATCGCGTGGAATTTGAAAGTGGCGGCTATATTACATCGGACCAGATTTTTACCGCCTATGGCATGAGTAACCCAGACCCTCTGGATTCACCCGACTATCAGCAGCTACCCGAAGCGTCTCTTTACGGCACTGCGACCTATGGTGATTTAAGTGGTCAGCACTTTTTGGGGTCTTCTGACGCCGATTATGTGGATGCCGGCGCGGGGGATGATGTGCTGTTCGGCAACAAGGGCGATGATTACTTGTTGGGCGGCAGGGGTAATGATCAGTATCATTTCGCATGGGGTGATGGTCGCGACACGATTAATGATCTCTCTAATGCAAATGGCGAAACTGACAAGCTGGTGTTCGAATCCGGCATCACCAAAGATGACCTGTGGTTTACCCGCCAGGGTGACAATCTGGTCATCGATCTTGTTGGTTCGACTGACCGCGTCACCTTGTCCCAGTGGTATCGCGATCAGATGCAGCAGATCGAGCAGGTCATTGCCGGTGGCGAGGTCCTGGCGAACACCGACGTGGAACTGCTGATTTCGGCCATGGCCGCTTTTGGCAATCCGGCTGCGGGGGATTTGGTGCTGGCGCAATCAGTTAAAGATGACGTTGCTCCGGCATTGGCTGCCGCTTGGCATACAATGACATGATCGCCAGCTTAGCTATACAGACTGGCATTAATGCGGGCCAGCTTTATGGCTAGTAGCAACGAGACGCGGTTTCCCCCTCTTTGTCGAAACCGCCATCGCGATCCTTCTTTTTACAAAGGTATTACCCATCAGGATCAGGTTGGTGAACGCTATGGCGGTTCGTATTCCTGGTGGGCACCTGCGACTAGGTGCGTGCCGGCCGCGGGGTCTATGGCTACGGATATCAGTCAGGGATTCTCGAAGCAGATAGACATTGCGAGCAATGGTATGTCGGTGAGCGTCCTATCGCAGAGCTTTTGGATAGGGAGATCTAAGTGTTTACAGCTATTCCAGCGTGTCGCGCAGATTTTGGTCAAACCCCGCGACTGGATTCAAGGTGGGCAACTACATTGGAATTCTATTGGCAAAGCGCTCTTTTACTTCAAAAAGTTGTTCAAGGTGAATCGATCAAAACGTCGGCCGTGGTTTGTACAGAGGATGCCCTTCGCCACAGATTGATTGCGGCAAGCGTCAACCCTTCCTAGTAATGTTGCATTTTGATTTGTTCAATTAGCCGATCATATTCTCCGGATGTTTTTAGCTCGCTTATCATCGTATCGAATTGATTAATAAAAGCCGGGTAAACGTGGGACTCTTTCGAGAGTAAGAGGGTGAATTCCATTTTGCCGTAGGTGAGCGGCAAAATTTCCAGTGAATCCGTGAGTCCGAGGGCTTTTGCGTGCATGCTCGTGACTTCTACCGGTTGAACCAGAAGGTCTGCCCGGGCATGGGAGATCATCATCAGGCAATTGTCTACAGTAGGTACTTTGGTAAACTCTACTTGCAGCGATTCATAAAAATTTTTTGCCCAACCGTTGCCAATGATATCGCAGACTCGAAAGTCACGGAGTTGTGTGAGTTGATTTAAGTTGGGAATGCGATGCGATGTTTCCGAGTTGCGCAAAACTACAGGGCGCATTTCAATCGTATAAACTGTGTTGCTGGAACTGCCGCTGTACTCCAGGCGAGCGGGGGTGGGAACGGTGATAAACACATCAAACTGCCCTTGCTTGACGCTGGATTGGACGCGATTCCACGGCAGGCCGTAGTGGCTTATTTTGAGGTGCATGTGCTCAGCCAGCAATGCATTCATGAGCTTGACCAATATGCCGTCTACTTTGTTCCCTTCGCCAGACGAATAGGGTTGCCAATCCTGGTTGTAAGCGATGCTTAGTGTATCTGCCGTGCTTGATAGCGCGACCATACTGAATGCAATGGCTATGATCCATCGACTCATGTCTTGTCTCGTTTAAAAAACAACCAGCTTTTAATATAGCGTACTTTTATTTTCTACTGGTACAAAGCGATTATTTTTTTACACTTTTAAGTTCAATCTGATACTCCTCTCCGTCGGCCTCTTCATGCTCTAACTTTACGAGCGTAAAATCGAGCTGTGAGGCATACCAGAGCGTTGTCTTTCGTTTGCTTTGAGGTGGACGCAGGCGCTCCACAATCACGGTCTCGAGTTTTCCGTAGCGAGTGTCCAGCTGCTCTTGCCCTACAACCTTGAATTGATAAAGTTTGAGAAGTCCGCCATCTGCAATTCGATAGTTTATGTCTGTTTTTCCTGCAGCCAAATCAAGCCTGAGCTGGAGTTGATAGCTGAGCTTGTCCAGTGTTCCGTCGGGTATTTTCATTAGCCAGGGTCGATCCTCGACGTCATTTCTGACGCGTTGATGGTTCCACTGAAAATCCACCGTCGCTTCGCGAAAGGAGATCAGCCAGCCGGACTGGCGAAAATGGTATTTGTCTGGTTTGATGATTTGGCCGGGTTGCCAGGTAAAGGTTACAGATTCTTCAATATCAACGAAAAAACCATCAATTTTAAATTCGTATTTCCAGTGATGGTCGTCGAGTCGGGTCAGTTGGCTGTATCCCTTGCCAGCGATAGGGAGGCCGGTTCGATAGCGGGCATAATATTCACAGCGCTCCGGTGTCAGTTCAAGCGCCAGAGAGGGTAGGCCGATGCACCAAATCAGCACTATAAAACTCAGCTTCTTGAGGTGATGCGTCATGCGTGGGGCGCACCTATGCACATTAATGGAGGTAGTGTGCAAAGTTATAGTGCGGCAGCGGGGATGGCAAGCCTTTACCGCCATTTAAGTAATTAATTAAAAATTTTCCGGTATTTTAGCGGTACATTTTGCTATTGAATTAACGTACCGTGGTATGCCCCGAGTACGGAAAAAATAGCATCGGAAAAAGTACCGGAAAGTTTAGTCGCAGCCGCTTAGTGGCGGTCTTCGTTATTCCATTGAGTCCCGCTCTTGGGGAGTATCTGGTCGTCAAGATGCACGACACCATCCGTAAGCTTTGCTTTACCTGTGAGACACCACTGAATGGCGGCAGGATAAATCTCATGCTCCTTTTCGAGTACTTTGGAAGCAAGTGTAAGGGCGGTGTCATTCTTATTGACTACTACACTTGCCTGAAGTATCGCCGGCCCGCCATCCAGTTCTTCTGTCACAAAATGAACGGTCGCTCCGTGATAAGATTCACCGGCATCCAGTGCGCGTTGGTGGGTATTCAGACCCGCGTACTTGGGAAGCAACGAAGGGTGAATATTGAGTAGCTTGCCTTGATAATGTCGTACAAAACCGGGTGTTAAAATGCGCATAAACCCGGCGAGAATCACCATGGCAGGCTCGAACGCGTCGATGACCTGCATAAGCTCGGCATCAAACGAATCTCTGTCTGCAAACTGCCGGTGGTCGACGCAACGTACTGCAGCTCCTGCAGTACGTCCGCGTTCCAGTCCAAACGCATCCTGTTTGTTTGATATAACGGCTGCCAGTTCGGCATGCAAGCGCCCGTCTGCAATGGCATCAATGATAGCTTGCAGATTGGTGCCGCCGCCCGAGATCAATACAACCAGTTTGGGTTTAGTGAGGCTCATTCAGCACTCAGTCCCTGCAGTTCAACCTGTTCTTCGTCCGCATCCGCATGTGCGATGTGGCCAATAATCCAGGGAGATTCGCCTGCAGCCTGTAGTAACGCCAGTGCATCTTCCGCTTTGTCTGCGGGGACGCAAATGACCATGCCTACACCGCAGTTCAGTGTGCGGTACATTTCGCGTGTCTGTACATTGCCTTTTTCCTGTAGCCACTGGAATACGCCCGGCATCGTCCAGGAGTTCAGGTTGATGACGGCCTTGGCATCATCGGGCAATACTCTGGGGATATTTTCTAGTAAACCACCGCCAGTGATGTGTGCAAGCGCACGAACTTCACTATTGCGAATCAGCTCAAGCAATGGCTTAACGTAAATTCGGGTCGGCTCCATAAGGGCATCACCCAGTGATTTTCCATCTACGATCTCATCAAGACGGGCACCACTGACTTCGAGAATCTTACGAATGAGGGAGTATCCATTCGAGTGCGGACCTGATGAAGGCAGGGCGATGATCGTGTCTCCCACGGTGACTTTGCTGCCGTCGATTATCTCGGACTTTTCAACAATGCCGACACAAAAACCGGCAAGGTCGTAATCTTCGCCTTCATACATACCGGGCATTTCAGCGGTTTCTCCACCCACCAGTGAGCAGCCGGCCATTTCGCATCCTTTCCCTATGCCGTCCACCACATTGGTTGCAACATCAACATTCAGTTTTCCCGTGGCATAGTAGTCCAGGAAGAAAAGAGGCTCTGCTCCACCCACGACTAAATCGTTCACGCACATGGCGACCAGATCAATACCGATGGTGTCGTGCTTGCCCAGATCCATGGCCAAACGTAGTTTGGTGCCAACACCGTCGGTACCGGAAACCAGAACAGGTTGTTTGTAGCCTTCTGGAAGTTCGAACAGGGCACCAAAACCTCCCAGGCCGGTCAGTACTTCCCGGCGGCGTGTGCGCGCGGCAACACCTTTAATGCGTTCAACCAAAGCGTTACCGGCATCAATATCGACTCCGGCATCTTTGTAACTGATGGATTGCGGCTTGTTTGTCATGGATGGTCTCGAACCTGATGGTGGAAAAGGGCGCTATTTTAACAGCAGTAGGGCGAACATCCAAATACCTGCACTGGTCAGTTCTGCCATGCGTTGTCCCCGGCGTAGGAACAGAAACATTATTGTTGTATTCTATCGCCAACTTTTAGTCTGCCAGCGAGCAAGGTGTGTTGCAGCATGAGATTGATAAATGTGGCCGTGTTAGGTCTCGTCTGTTTGGTTGGTTGGCTCGGGTCAGGAAAGACCCAGGCCGTTCCCGTGCAAGGCCTATATAAAGGTACTGTGGTTGTTAGCGATCAAGAGTCGGAAGCACGGTTACAGGCTTTTAGAAGCGCGTTGAAACAAGTGTTGGTTAAAGTGGGGGGCACGTCGGCGGTGCTGTCTAATGAAGTGATATCGCAGAATATTGAGCAGGCCGAGCGCTACGTTGAGCGATATAGTTACACGACTTCAAGCGCAGAACCGGTTTCCTATACCGCTATTGAAGTTGATTTTGCTCCTAGCGCAGTAAATCAGCTTTTGAAAAGCGCCGATGCGCCAATCTGGGGGCTTAATCGGCCGGCGTTGATGTTTTGGCTGGGAGTTCAGTCTACATCGGGACGATATATCGTGTCCTCCGGGTCGTCGGATGATTTGGTGCTGGGGGCATTGGCCGCTTCGGCGGGCGAACGGGGTTTACCCGTCTACTTGCCCAGCATGGATTTACAGGATCAGTCTGCGGTGAGCGAGTCTGATATCTGGGGATTGTTTGCTGACCCGTTGATGGCGGCTTCAGCTCGCTACAATGCCGATGCGGTTGCCATGGCCCGGGTGAGTGAGACGGCGGGTGGGGGCGTAACTGCAGCGTGGTTATTGAAACTGCGCGATACTCAATTGCAGGGTAAAATTGAGGCATCAGGGCGAGCACAAGCCATTAAAATGCTGGTTGACCAGTTTACCGATTTGCTTGCTGAGCGTTATGCAGTGAAACAGAGCGGGCAGGCACTGGCTCCACTGGAGGTTGAAATTTCGGATATCAATACCTTTAGATCCTATGCTGAGGTGTCGCGATATCTTACGTCACTGGCCCCTGTAAAGTCGGTGGTGCCGCTAAAAATTCAGGGCGATATCGTGCGTTTTAAACTGGGAATGGAAGGGAGTCCCGATCTGCTGCAGGAGTATGTTGCGCTGGATGCCTGGTTACAGAGCCGTCCGGGGTTTGTTTCTGGTGATGACAACGCTGACTCGCGAATTTATTTCAGATGGACGCCGGGTGTGGCTATTGAAAACGAGCAGGGTGCCCACTGAGTTTTAAGGAGTCTAAGAGGTAAGCATGGTTATTGCCTGGCGACAGATACCTAATTTACTGACCTTCATTCGTATCTTGCTGATAGTGCCATTTGCGATCAGCCTGTATGTAGAAGCTTATCGTCAGGCATTATTGTTGTTTTTCGTTGCAGGTTTGTCGGATGGTGTGGATGGCTTCCTGGCGAGAAAGTTCAACTGGCAGACGCGATTTGGTGCGATTGCAGACCCGTTGGCAGATAAGTTGTTACTGGTCACTGCCTACGTCATGCTTTGTGTCATTCAGGTGCTCCCCTGGTGGCTGAGCATCCTGATTATCAGCAGGGATCTGTTGATTGTCGGTGGCGGGCTGGCATACCACTATATGATTGGTCCATATGAGATGCGCCCCTCCTGGCTCGGTAAGCTGAATACGCTGCTTCAGATTACCTATGTCTTACTGGTGATTATCGAAATGGCCGGGTTGGTTGATATGGCTCGCTGGATCGATCCGGGCTTGTGGCTTGTGACAGGAGTCTGTGTGTTAAGTGGTGGGCATTATCTGATTATCTGGGGCCGTCGGGGATGGCAGCAGTGGCGCGATCAGCACTAGATTATGCTCTAACTTGATGAAATTAATTAATATATTTAAGTATGGGCAGGCGACTGGTGGACAATAAACCGCATGACAATGACGTTCAGCAGCTGGCTCTGCCATTACGTCTTATGGCGGGAGCCTCTTTCGATAATTTTTTCGGAGAAAGCAATCGAAAGCCTGTAGCGATTCTTGAGCAAATGCTGACGCAGCGTCGGGATTTTTTTTCCTATGTGTATGGCCCCGAGGGCACCGGGAAAACACATTTGTTATGCGCAGCCTGCCAGTTTTCCGGATCGGGGTTGCGGGTAATATATCTCCCGTTGCGCGATGTTACCGGGAATCTCGCGGACTGCTTGCAGGGGGTGGAAGATTTTGATCTCGTCTGTATTGACGATATCGATAAGGTGGCAGGCCATCGCGATCACGAAGTAGCACTATTCAACCTTTATAATCGACTCAAAGATGCCGGTCATCAACTGATCGTCAGCGCTCAAGTGCCTCCTGCGGCCTTGAGAGTGGTGATGCCGGATTTGTTGTCCCGATTGAGCTGGGGGGTGGTATTACCGTTGAAGGAACTGGATGATCAGGAGAAGTCTGAGGCGCTGAAAAGGCGTGCTGCAGAAACGGGGGTTGAGCTGGCGGATGAGGTGATCAGTTTTATCATGCGGCGAAGTAATCGGACGCTGCATGAGCTATTTGATTTATTTGAACGTCTGGATGAAGCGGCCTATAAGGCTCAGCGACGAATTACAGTGCCCTTTGTCAAAGAAATACTGGGCTGGTAATGCTTTCCGGAATCGAGACGTCTAGACCATACTAAATCTTATAATTATTAAACATCTGTAGTTATTTAAGTAAGCGGGTATAAAAAGAAGAGGGGTTATGAAACGAGTTATATTCAATCAAAAAGGCGGGGTAGGGAAATCCAGCATTACATGTAATTTGGCGGCCATCAGCGCGGTAGAGGGGAAGCGAACCCTGGTGGTGGATCTCGATCCACAAGGCAACTCCAGCCATTATTTAATGGGTAAGCCGACGACCGGGATGAAAGATACGGTTGCTGATTTTTTTGAACAATCGGTGGCTTTCAATATATTCAATAAGCGTCCTGAAGATTTTGTCCATGCTACACCTTTTAACGGTCTGTACGTGATGCCTTCCAGCCCCGAGCTGGACTTTCTGGAGCGCAAGCTGGAATCCAAGCACAAGATATACAAGTTGCGAGAGGGCTTGAACAAGCTCTCGGAAGCTTTCGATTGTATTTATATCGATACGGCTCCGGCACTGAACTTTTATACGCGTTCAGCACTAATCGCCTCGGATCGCTGCTTGATTCCTTTTGATTGCGACAACTTTTCACGACAGGCGCTATATTCGATATTGGGTGAAATACAGGAGTTGCAGCAGGATCACAATGAGGGCTTGTCCATTGAAGGGATTATCGCCAACCAATTCCAGCCGCGAGCTAGCTTACCTAAGCAGTTAATACAGGAAATGCTGGACGAAGGCTTGCCTGTTTTGCCCGTGCACCTGGTTTCGTCTATCAAAATGAAAGAGTCCCATCAGGTCAATCAGCCGCTGATTCATTTTGCGCCAAAGCATAATCTGACGCTGCAATTTGTTGATCTCTACAAGGTGTTGCAGGGTGAGGAAATCGCGCAACCTGCGTTATCTTGAGCTATGACGTCGCTTATCCTTCTCGTCGTCAGAATGATACGGCTGAAGGGTAAGTTGTCACGGGGATGTAAGTCGTTCCTGACTTGGTTTGATGGCTATGGAAAAGTGTCAAAGGCCCCGCATTAAAATATAAATCTGCAGGAAGTGTAGGTAACCGGTTTGCGCCATCGTCAGGCCATCGTTTGTCGGGGCGGGCCAGCGTGATGTGTGGTCGGTAGGCATGTGTATTTGTATTCAGGCTGAGTGCACTTAGTTTCGATGCCACCACCTCGTAGAGCATTGTGAGCGCTGCGCAATGTTCAAGCTTGGCGACGTAGAACGGCCCGGTCTCGTGTGAAGGAAATGCGCCCATGCTTATAATTTTGAGCAGTGGGAGTGGAGGTATATCGCCTTTGAGTCGCAGGTCGTGGTCGAGTTGGGCTTGCTGGATTTCATTAATGTTTCCGAGAAAGCAGAGTGTCAGGTGCAGATTTTCACTCGGAGACCAGCGCATTTTGTTTGGGTGGTCGGTGTTAAGGTTTTGCATTATTTCCAGCAAAATGCGTCTTGTTTCTGCGGGAATGGAGAACCCTATAAAGCTGCGCATGATCAGGTGATGTTACGAAGACGGGGCAATGGGCTGCATGAGGAAAAACTGTTCCAGCTCTTCACCGGACAGTGCTTTGCTGTAAAGAAAACCCTGTGCGAACTGGCAGCCGTTGATTTTGAGAAAGGCTTCCTGGTCGCGTGACTCTACACCTGCCACAAACGTTTTAATATCGATTTGTCGGGCTACGCCCAAAAGGGTTTCTGTCACGGTCATATCGTCGTGATCAACCGGGACGCCCTGAATGAAGGTACGGTCAATTTTGATAAAGTCGATAGGCAACTTGCACAATTGACTTAGCGACGAAATATCGCTGCCAAAGTGATCAATACACAGTTTCACGCCAAGTGCCTTGAGTCCGGAGATGACAGAGGGGGCCAGCTCGATATGCTCAATGAGTGACTTTTCTCCGATTTCAATAATCAGAAGTCCTGGGTCGATCAGGGTTTCCTCGAGTGTTAACTGGACTTGCTCGGTGAGCTGGGGATAAATAAATTGTCGGGGCGACAGGTTCACTGACACGGGAATGGAATGGCCGGAAATCGACTGAATTCGCTGACATTCAAGGCAGGCTTTACGAATCACCCATTCTCCGATAGCCTGTAACTGACCCGTTTGTTCTGCAATATAAATGAAAGTATCAGGAAGTAAGAGGCCTTGTTCTGGATGCTCCCAGCGTAATAATGCTTCCAGTACGACCGGTTTACCGGACTCTAAATCAAATATGGGCTGGTAGAAGAGTTTGAGCTGATCCTCTTTTAATGCAGTTCTCAACGCGTGCTCAATTCGCATTTGCTGCTGCATTTCAGAGTTCATGTCTTCGCTGTAAAATTGAATGCCGTTTCGACCCGTTTTCTTTGCACGGTACATCGCCATATCGGCATTTTTCATTAGCTCCTGATAGTTTTTGCCTTCGCTTGGAGCCAGGGTAATTCCGATGCTGGTAGTTATAATGAGTTCGCCGCCTGGCACTGTCAGGGGTTCAGTGATGGCCTTCAGAATGTTTCTGGCTACTTTTTCGGCACCCAGCCTCCCGGAAACGTTAAGTAAAAGCACGGCAAATTCATCGCCACCCAGGCGTGCGATGGTATCTTCGCCGCGCACACAACTTTGCAGGCGCCGGGTAATTTGAATCAATAGTGCATCACCGGCATCGTGCCCCAGCGTGTCATTGATGCGTTTGAAAAAGTCGATATCCAGACTTAATACCGCCATTTCCTGGCGGTTACGCAAGGCGTGTTTGATCGCCTGCGTACAACGGTCTTCAAATAAGCGGCGATTGGCGGCACCGGTAAGCGAGTCATAGTGGGCTAAATGGTGCAATTGATTTTGTGTTTGCCTGATTTCACTTATGTCCTGGCCGACGAGAATCACCTGAGGGTTGCCGTCATTGCCCGAATTAAGACGGGTTAAATTCCACAGCATGGATGCGGTGGAGCCATCAAAGCGAGGGCACTCACTTTCGAGAGTTTCTTTGATGTACTCACTTTCGAACACTTTTCGGATTTTCCAGGCGGTTTCGTCTCTCCATGCCGGAGGTACATAGTGATCCAGATAATTCTGGCCCATGGCATCGTCGCAACTGTAACCAAAAAGATTTTCGGCGCTATTATTCCACTGATGAATAATATATTGGTGATCTATCACAACGATGGCACTGCCGGCGGTATCGAACAATGCCTGAAACCTGTCACAGGCGGCTTCCAGCGCATTTTCAGCCATTTTGCGCGTTTCAATTTCGATATTAAGCGCGGAAATGAGGTGTTGCAGCGCCTCTTCTGATGAGTCGCCAGCTGGAAGACTGTTCGTTATTTCGAGCGTTTCACTCAACAAGTCGCTATTTTGGGATGACAATTTCTTGAGGTAGTCCATTTGTGCATCCCTATCAACAGGAAAAAACTAAGCAGGAAGTAACGCGATCAGTACGCTGGAAAGCGTTTGGTTGTACATACTAGTGATTTTAAATTATTACAGTTGCATCGGCAAAAAACAGTAATTAAATAGTGCAATATTTATTCAGCCTTTAATCTCATCGACAAGTCGATGGCTTTGCAGTCTTTGGTGAGCGTTCCAATCGAAATAAAATCGACGCCGGTCTCTGCAATGGCAACCAACGTCTGATCATTAATTCCGCCGGAGGCTTCAAGTTTTGCTTTTCCTGCATTGTAACCGACCGCGTAGCGCATATCGTCGAGAGAAAAATTGTCCAGCATGATAATGTCTGCACCGGCATTCAATGCTTCCTTCAGTTCGTCGATGGTTTCAACTTCGACTTCAACAGGTTTTCCCGGAGCGATTTGCTTTGCAGTGCGAACGGCAGTGGTAATTCCCCCACAAGCCATAATATGGTTTTCCTTGATGAGAAATGCGTCATATAGACCAATGCGGTGGTTGTAACACTGGCCGCATGTGACGGCATACTTTTGTGCCAGTCTTAAACCGGGAATGGTTTTTCTTGTGTCGAGAAGTTTGACTTGGGTGTGGCTTACTTTTCTAGCGAATGATTTGCAGCGGGTTGCGGTACCCGAGAGCAACTGCAAAAAATTCAATGCAGCTCGCTCCCCGGTTAAAAGGCCCCGGGCAGGCCCGTTAAATCGGAATAGCTCGGCATCGGCCGCGACTTCATCGCCATCCTGTACCAGCCATTCGAGCTGGATTCGGGGGTCCACCTGCCTGAATACTTCGTTTACCCAGGCTTGCCCTGCAATAATGGTAGGTTCACGCGTGATAACACGTCCCAGGGCATTTTGTGTCAGAGGAATGAGTTCTGCCGTGATATCACCTGAACCTATATCTTCTAAAAGTGCAGCGCGGACATTTTCCCGAATGGTTTGCTCAAGGGAGTGCATGATTTAACCCTGTGTTAAAAACGGGTAACTATACTAAAAGAGGAGATTCTAGTGAATGTCTATCGCTGCTGAATCGTAATAAAGAGGCAATGAGTTGAGCGAAAGCTATAAAGAAATTAGTTGCGGTCAGTGGTCAAAAAGCGTTCAAATGATTTATATGGGTTATTTATGTGATCAACTTCGCGCGGTGACAAAATGTGACAGTAACTGACCGTTCAGCGAGTAATAATCGAAGATAACAGGTCAGCATTCACCGAGTCAGTGTGTGGTGATGGCTTAGCGAAGGATAAGTAACAGGGTGGTAGTGCGTTATGAATACGCAAACAAAGGTTGTAGATCTTAAAACAGTGCGTCCAAGCACAACCGCAGAGGCGGTTGTGCCTGCGAATAGCTTGGCCATGCAGCTTCGCGATGCGTCAGTGGGTCAGTTAAAACGGTGCCTGCAAGCGTTGTTTGATAGCGTTGATGATACCCTGTACGAGTTGTCTGATCGAAATAGCTCGGAAGATCAGCGAAAAATTTATTTCGATGCCATGCGGGAAATCCGCTTGCAAAGAAAGGACGTGGCTAAGGCTTTTCTTGTTTCTCTTGTTTCTTTGTATCGTTCGCTCGGCGTGAAAAAGGTTCCGGTGTATGGCTCTGCAGATGCACAGAATGGTAGCCAGGGTCTGAGTCTGCTGGATGACAATGCACTGGAGATTCAGGTCGCACTGGAAACGATGGCAAACAAGTGCCGTAATCGTGACAATGATGTATTGGCCTGTCTTGATGCGCGCATTGCGCTTTGGTTGAAAAAAGACGAACTAGATCCTTTTGGGAATCCTTTCAGCCCGGAAGCCCTGTGTCATGCGTTTGCGAATGCGTTGTCTTCAATTCAACTCGCTACCCAGATCAGACTGGTTGTACTTAAGCTTTTTGAAAAGCACGTGCTTACAAAATATGAGGAGTTGGCTGAGCTTGCCAATCGATTGATGGCGAGCCAGGGGATTCTTCCCAATTTGAAATCTTCTTCAGATCTGCGTGATAAGCCCTCGTCTTCAGGTTCGGCCTCTGCGGCGAATAACCCGACCGGAGGCTCGAATGCCCCCGTGAATGCCCAAGAAGGCTCAGCTCCCGCGTGGAATGGTAATAATAACTATAGCGGACAAGGCTTTGGCACTATTGTTTCGTTGGATGAAAACATCTTAAAGCAACTTTCCTCTTTGCAGCATGCCGTACCTGGCACGGCGCAAGCGGGCGCTTCCTATGGTTTGCAGGATTTTCAACGTATCTGGAGCGATAGCCTATCTAAAGCCGGGCTCCTGAGTTCTTCTGAGCAGCACGAGAATACGATCAACCTGGTATCCATGCTGTTCGAGTTCGTGTTAGATGATCGTCAGCTACAGCCTACGATGAAGGCATTGATCGCGCGATTGCAGATACCCATTTTAAAGGTAGCTTTGATGGATCAGAGCTTTTTCAGTTCAAAAGGGCACCCTGCGCGCAAGCTGCTTAACGAAATTTCTAAATCAGCGATTGGTTGGGTGGAACGCCAGGATGGTCGTAAGGATCTATTCCGCGAGAAAGTGGAAGCCATTGTTTATCGCCTGCTGAATGAGTTCGAGCACGACCCCCGGGTGTTTGCGGAAATACTGGCGGATTTTGAAAAATTTACCGATGTTGAACGCCGGCGTCTTGAGCTTATTGAACAGAGAGTGAAAGATGCCGAAGAAGGCAAAGCCGTCAGTGAGCTGGCTCAGCACATTGTTGATAGTTCTATTCAGGCAGTGCTTCGCGATTTTGATGTACCACAAGAAGCCGTTGCGCTGATCGAAGGTGGGTGGCGCCAGGTCATGATGCTCAATTATTTGCGTCATGGACAGGAAAGCGCCGAGTGGCAGACTGCACTTTGTACATTAAAGGATCTGGGCTGGAGTCTGGATCCCCAGGTACCCCATGACAAAGTGCGAAATATGTCATTTCGTATGCAATTGCGTGAGCAGCTGTTGCACATGATTCCGGGTGTATTGAAGCGGGTTAGAAGTGGCCTGACCGAGTGTGGTGTTGATAAGGCCACAATGGATCATCAGCTCAATGCGTTAAAGCCCTTCCATTTAAATGCCTTGCAAAACCTGACGACCATCCCTGAGGATGAAGAAGTCGCTGTTGTTGATGAGCGTTCTGCAACCGCAGAGATTAGCGAGGTGGTATTTGAAGAGGTGGCATTGTCGCCTGAGCCTGTTGATGCACCAGACAGCCTCAGTAAAGAAGACGGCTTTTCCATGGATGATTGGTTGTCTGATGCCAGTGACTTTGTCAGTGCTTCGGAAGCATTGACGCCTGTAGCATCCGAAATTGTGCCTCCCGTTGCAAATCCTGTTGATCCGGGTGCATTATCGGTAGCGGTGGAAACCTCTGATGGCGTAAAGGCGGAAGCGCAATATTATTCACAGGTTGATGGTTTGCGTGTCGGTGCGTGGCTTGAATATCATGCCCCGGGCGAAGATAAATTACGCTGCAAATTGGCGGCGCAAATCAGGGCCAGTGGCAAGTATATTTTCGTCAATCGCAATGGTATAAAAGTTCGCGAGTTTAATCGCGATGAACTGGCAGGTGCGCTGGCTCAGGGCACAATGCGTTTATTGGAAGAAGGATTGTTGTTTGATCGCGCACTGGAGTCGGTGATTGGAAGTTTGCGCAAGCAGGGTCGTCATGCCCTTTGAAATGATCGTTAATTTGATGTCTGGATGAGTATTAATGCATGGATGACACACACCACATAGACGCCGCACAATTTTCCGGATGGCTTGATGCGGTGGAAATGATCCCCTCTCCTAATTTTAATGCCCGCCCCGGGGAGGGGGAGGTGAGTTTACTGGTCATACATAATATCAGCTTGCCCCCCGGGCAGTTTGATGGGCGTTTTGTAGAGCAGTTTTTCTGCAACCAACTTGACGCTAACGCACATCCCTATTTTGAGCAGATTGCAGGGCTAAAGGTTTCTGCACACTTCTATATCCGTCGTAATGGTGAAGTGGTTCAGTTCGTTAATGTTTTCGACCGGGCATGGCATGCCGGTGTTTCCGTATTTAACGGACGAAAAGATTGCAATGACTATTCAATCGGGATCGAGTTGGCGGGTGCGGATGACATGCCGTATACCGATGACCAGTATAAAAGCCTGGCTGAGCTAACCCTACAGCTGTTTTCTGTTTTTCCGAAGCTGGTGCCGGAAAATATTGCAGGGCACAGCGATATCGCGCCTGGGCGCAAATCCGATCCCGGAGCTTCCTTTGATTGGCAGCGCTATAAGCGCCTGTTGTGACAACTCCATCTTGGCCTGAAACATTGCACCCCGAGGGGAATGGTGCATACTTGATAATGCCTGTTTTTGGGTACTGTCATTGGAGTTTCTGGCCGGATGCATTTCTTTTCGTTGTTGGTTGCCTATCTTCTGCAACAAAAATTCGATTTGTCCTTAAGTCTGCGATTCGATGCGTTTCTTGGTGGCGTCTTCGGCCCGTTGTGTGGACGTGCGTCGAGATCATCTGATTTGATTTACGCGCTTCTGCTGCTTAATGCGGTGGTATTCGGCCTGATCCTTCTATTCGTCTACTTGTTAAATCAATTTTTATGGGGTGTCGGTGCGGTACTGTTCGATACAGCCACCTTGTTGCTCTTGCTGGGTGGGCAGGGTTATCGAAGTCTACTGGACGATTATCATCAGAGCTGGGGACGAGGGGACATTCAGTCGGCGTGTTACAAGTCGCGCATGCTTGGGGCATTTTATCCACCGCAGAAGGAGGTGACGCCCGAAGTCGTGCATTTAGCGTTGGTATCAGCGTATCTGAATCATCATTTTACTCGCTTTTTTACCGTGCTTTTCTGGTTCTTTATCGCGGGGCCTGCCGGTGGCGTGATGGTTCGCTTGAATCAGCACCTGGCTTCCAAAAGCTATGGCACCATCGCTGAAAGTGCGAGCGCAATTAATCACATGCTGGATTGGTTACCTGCAAGATTTTTGGTCTTTACCTTCGCCATTGCGGGTGATTTTGTCGGCTGCCTGAAGCATGTGAGAGGACTTACTTCGGATTATTCAGTGGATGCATCGAAATTAATTATGCTGGCAGCCTCCGGAGCGTTGGATCAGCACGCACCTGACAAACTCAACGGGAAAGGGACGACGGCCGTGATTACCGCAGGTGAGTCCAGTCTGCGGGCACTAAGAAGTTTGACTAGTCGTAGTCTGGCTGTTTGGTTGTGTGCATTTGCGTTGATTTCGATTTTATTGGCCTGATCATGCATCACGGGTTGCCGTGGAGTTGACCAACGATCGGCTCATGGGTCGCACCTAATCGCTATATCGAATGAGTGTGGGTTGTAACTGCTGAAGAAATTCAGGCATGCTGTTGGCGAGTACCTTATGTGGTGCTTTGCCGGGCAGTTCCATCACAATCTTACCAGAGCTGTTATCAATGCAGATGACGCTTTCGGCAAGACCGCAGGCAAAGAAAAGTGTGGGCGACAGGCGCTTCTTCTTCTGCATCATCAAATGTCCAATCAGATTTTCGCCGAGCATTTGTTCATCTTGTTCATTCCATAGTTGTATGAGATGCAATTGACCCCAGGGCGAGTCCACCACGATGCCTTCCGACCAGTAGCTTGAAAAATAAGCCGTAAAAGCCGCATGTATCTCAATGTCGAAGGCTTTTTGGAGACCTTCTGGAATGGGTGAGGAGGCACATCTTAAGCAAGGTTGCCAGACTGCTTCTCCCGTAGGTTTTGAATCGACGGGCAGCTTCAGGCAAGGTGATAGCCAGGTTTCATCGTATGGTATAGCTGGCAGGGTGCCTGTTTGTTTTAGCGAGCAGGCTACAAATGTGTCAAGTAATCGGCTGATGGCCTGAAATGTTTGCTCATCTGTAATCCAGTGTGGAGCAGGGGGGGGCGTGTACAAATTAGTCACCATTTAGATAAACAGAATATTGGATAGCGGGGGATCAGGCACTACTCTGGCCAAAGCCAGGCGGCACCACGTACACCACTGGAATCGCCATGTTGCGCTTTCAGCAGTGCGGTGTTTACCTGATCTGAGAAGGCAAATTGAGCAATACTTTGCTTTAGCTCAGGATAAATCTCATCAATGTTTGACATGCCACCTCCCAAAACAATAGCGTAAGGGTCGAATACATTGATGATAGTTGCCAGCGACTTTGCAAGCCGTTCAATATAGTGATTCAAGCACCTTTTTGCGATGACATCGCCTTGGTTTGCTAGTATAACAATATCCGGTGCAGTGAGTTCTTTTCCGCTGAGTTTCAGGTATTGCCGTTCAAAGCCGGGGCCTGAAAGCCAGGTTTCGATGCAACCGAATTTACCGCAATAGCACGAAGGGGCGGGTTGATCTGCGAGCGTTGCCCAGGGCAGAGGGTTGTGTCCCCATTCTCCGGTGATTGCGTTCGGTCCCTGAATAAGCTGGCGATTCCAGCAAAATCCTCCGCCCACGCCGGTTCCCAATATGACGCCAAACACGCTTTTGAAGTCGGCTCCCGCCCCGTCGCAGGCTTCCGAGAGGGTAAAGCAGTCAGCATCATTCGCGATGCGAATTTCTCGTTGAAGCAATTGTTCGAGATCGTGCTTCATTGGCTTGCCGATGAGGCATACGGAATTGGCGTTTTTGACTCGCCCGTGGTCAGGTGAAATGCTTCCGGGAATGCCAATACCCACACTGGCCTGACAGTTGAGCGCCTCTTCTGCGTCATTCACCAGAGAGGCAACCGCCATTAATGTGGCATCATAGTCACCTTGAGGTGTAGGTTTGCGTTGTCGAAAAACAACGCGACCGTCCGTATCAAGCACCGCAATTTCTATTTTGGTTCCCCCAAGGTCGATGCCAATTCGCATGCTAAATCCCGTCCTGAATTTGTGAGTGTGGATTATAATAAATTCAATCACTAAATTTTATGCATAATGTGTCGATATAAAATAAGCGAAAGCTGAATTTAAAAAGTTGAACTTAAAAAGATAGTTACATCGAAAACTCAATAAACTCATTAAAATACAGTGTTAACTGATGGGTTTTCTAGTAAAAAGTGCGTGTTGGCCTATTCTTTAGCCTGCATATTTGTATATGAGTATTTATTTGAAATTCGGGGAGACATGGGGTGAAGAGCTTCCTTAAGCCGGCAATGCTGTTAATGAACCGGCTGACATATGTCTATAAGTTTTTGCTGATAAGTTTTATCTGGATGATTCCTATCGTCGGTTTGACCTATATGCTGGTCAGCCAGCTGAATGAGTCTATCAGCCGTATCAGCAATGAAGTTGATGGCTTGAATGCCTATGAGCTTTCTTATCGCCTGTTTAATGAGTCGATGAATTATCGCGACTATAAAGCAGTGTCAAAATTGCGTCAGGTGCCTCAGCTGGGCGAGATGGCTGACAAATCAAGAAAAGAAATTAATCGTATGCTGAAGGAGCTTCAGGAAAGTTCCTTTGATTTTGACTCGCATGGCGACCTGCAAAACCAGATTGAAAAGCTGGCTAAAGACTGGACGCATCTTGTGACAGAAGATGTTTTTCAGAACGACATCGATAGTCAATACAAGTACTACAACGAGTTTACCCAAAAGACTCGTAGCCTGCTGACCACCGTGATTCAGCTTTCAGGTCTGGCGCAGGATTCTGCGCGGGAAATGCAGCTGTTGCTGGAGTTTTCGTCAGTAACCCTGGTGAGTGCGACCGATCGTTTAGGACGCACACGCAGTCTGGGGATGTTTGGGCTCAATGAAGGTGCATTGAATTCGGTGACCAGTGAGTTATTGAATGGCGTGTTCGACGTGCTGACCAATACGGAGTCCACCTTTATTCCAGCGCTGGATGTGGTGCTGGGCGCGAGCATGCAAGTGAAAGCGAAACTGGGGCCTTCGGGTGAAAACCTCAGAGGAGCGATTTTGTCGGTACGGGATTCTCTGGATGAAAATGTGATTACTCCTATGAGACTTTCGATGCCCTGGTCGGATTTTAACCAGCAAGTGAACGATGAACGCGAGAAGCTGTTTGCCTTCAATGCAAACATGCTGGATTTAATCCGAAGCATTCTCGATGTTCGTCTGGGCAAAGAAACGAATGCACGGATGACCATGTTTATAGTGCTTGGTGGGTTGTTGTTTATTATCGCGTATCTTTACACCGGATTTTCCGTGTCGGTGCGTACAACGATAGAGGGATTTTCAAAGGCTGCCAGGAAAGTGGCAGGCGGCGATATGACGGTTCGACTGGAAAAGTATTCTTCGGATGAAATGGGAGAGCTCACGACCGAATTCAATCACATGACGGAAAAAATGCATCAGTTGATTCAGGTGGTCAGCAACACCACGTCAGATGTTGCCTTGCAGGCGAGTCGGGTGAATGATGGTGCGATAGCGAATAGCTCTGCCGTCGAGCGCCAGATGATGGAAACGGCGCAAATCTCGGAAGCCATGCACCAAATGGTTGATACGGTGCAAGAAGTGGCCGCCAGTTCCCAGAGTGTATCAGATGCGGCGAATGTTGCAGATTCAGAAGCTAATAATGGCAAAAGAGTGGTTGATGAAACTTTGCAGGCCATTGATCATTTAGCTGCCGAAATTGATCACTCGGTTGAAACCATCAACCGGGTGGCTAAAGATAGCAAGGATATCAATCAGGTGCTTGTCGAAATAAAGGCCATTGCTGAACAAACCAATCTGCTTGCCTTAAATGCAGCGATTGAAGCCGCTCGCGCTGGCGAGCAGGGACGAGGGTTTGCGGTGGTGGCTGATGAGGTTCGTACGCTTTCGCAGCGAACACAGCGCTCAACCGAAGAAATTGAGAAGATGATTGAACGTTTACAGAAAGGAGTGAAAGAAGCGGTTAGCTCTATGCAAAGTAGTCACTCGACCACGTTAGTCACCGTAGATCAGTCGCAGAAGGTGGCACATGCACTTGATACGATTGTCAGCAGTATTTCAACTATCGTGGATATGAGTCACCAGATTGCCGGTGCCGCAGAAGAGCAAAGCGCGGTCGCCAAAAACATTGATAACAATGTTACCCATATTTCGGATCTGGGTGAGGAAACCGCAAATAATGCGAAAGATACGTTGGGCGCAAGTAAAGAGCTATCCTCACTGACCGGTTCTTTGCAAACGTTGATTGAAGCCTTTAGGGTGTAACCGCGTGCACAGCGCGACAAATCCAAAGGTTGTGACTGTGCAAATCATCGCAAGAAAGCCCCGGTATTGAATAAGGCTCCGATGTTATTGGGAGCCTGTCGTCGCTAACGCTAAGACATCCTGATAGAGTTGTGTGATTGTGGGGCAGGCAATGTTCTGTTGTCGCGCTTCTTTAACCAGATACCCGCAAATATCTTCTATTTCTGTTTTTCTTCCGGCGCGAAGGTCTTGCAGCATGGACGATATATTCTGTGCCGTTTTTCGAATGACTTCGTCTATCTGCGCTTTCAAGGCGTCACTCGTCGTTTCGTAGCCTATGGTTAACTGCATGATTAAGACAAGCTCTTTGCAGAGTGTGGTGTAGCGCGCTGTAAAATAGGGTTGGCTGGGAAGTTCTCCGTTAGGGCAGTTGAGTAGTGCTGTCATTGGATTAATGGCACAGTTTACCGCCAGCTTCTTCCAGAGACGTAGCGTGATATCTGCTTCGGCTGATACTTCCAGTCCTGAATCGGCAAGCACTGCACAAGCTTCTTTCGCACCTGCCATGGTTGCCTGTTTGTTAAATGGGCCAATCCAGGTAGAACCACGCCCGGCATGAATTATATGCTGAGGTGTTTTCCTGTTTGCGCCTTCCGTTGTTACAGCCGCATAAACAGGGTGGTCTGGAAAGGCTTTCCCTACTTCGACCTGACTACCCAAGCCATTCTGAAACAACACTATCGGGATGTGATGAGGTAAGTAAGGTTTGATCGCGGTCAGCGCCGGCAGCGTGTCAAAGCTTTTGCAGAACACCAGTAAAATCACCGACGGCGAAGAGGCGCGCGTATTTTCGCTAAGGGGGCCATCCGGCAGCGATGAGAGGGGGAGGTAGGGTAAATGGTATGTGGTGGTTGTTTCGGCGTCTTGCAGTGAAAAGTCGTACCCACTGAGTGACGACTTTTTGTTAAGTCTGGGGATGATTTTTACGGTGTGGGTGTTTGAGAGCCGGGCAGCCCAGAGGCTGCCCAGTGCACCTGCACCTAAAATGCAAACAGTGCTCATTACATTGCCTGAATTTTATCCAATTGCTCTTTAAGCTTGGCTTCTGTCGCCGAGGCATCGGCCAGTTTCGCCTTTTCCTTCTCTACGACATCGGCGGGTGCCTTGCTGATGAAACTTTCGTTGTTCAGCTTGCCCGCAACACGAGCCACTTCTTTTGCAATTTTATCCAGTTCCTTGCTGAGGCGTGCAACTTCGGCTTCCTTGTCTATCAGGCCTGCCATGGGCACCAGTATCTCCAGCTCTCCGACCAGTTGAGTTGCGGCCATCGGAGGCTCTTCATCACCGAGCCAGGTCATGCTTTCAAGTTTTGCCAGTGAGCGAAGCACCGCCAGATTCGATTCTGCGCGGCGCTGGTCTTCGGCGCTGCCATTTCGGAATAACACCGGAATGGGCTTCGCAGGCGATATATCCATTTCTCCACGAATATTACGAATGGCCAGAATGACACCTTTAAGCCACTCGATATCACCCAATGCCTGTTCATCTATTTTTGCAGCATCTGGCGCGGGGTAAGGCTGCAACATAATGGTGTCGCCTTTTACGCCAGCCAACGGCGCAACGCGCTGCCAGATTTCTTCGGTAATAAAAGGCATAAAGGGATGCGCCAGACGCAGGGAGGTTTCCAGTACTCTTACCAGTGTGCGACGGGTTCCCCGCTTCCGTTCTGCCGAGGCGGTATCGTCCCAGAGTACCGGCTTGGATAATTCCAGATACCAATCGCAGTATTCATTCCAGATGAATTCATACAGTGCTTGTGCGGCCAGGTCGAAACGGAATTGATCCAGCTGACGGCAGATTTCCTGCTCAGCATGCTGCAGGCGGGAAATAATCCAGCGATCAGCCAGTGTTAATTCAACGCTTTCGTTGTTTGCACCGGTATCCTGCCCTTCACACTGCATAAGAACATAGCGTGCGGCATTCCAGATTTTATTGCAGAAATTACGGAATCCTTCAACGCGCCCCATATCAAACTTGATGTCGCGCCCCGTTGATGCCAGAGAGCAAAACGTAAAGCGCAAGGCATCGGTACCATAAGATGCGATTCCTTCCGGAAACTCTTTACGGGTACGTTCTTCGATTTTCTTCGCCATTTGTGGCTGCATCAATCCCGTGGTACGTTTCTGTACCAGCGTTTCGAGCTCAATGCCATCTACTATATCCAGCGGGTCCAATACGTTACCTTTGGATTTGGACATTTTTTGTCCTTCTCCATCGCGCACCAGGCCGTGAACATAGACGTACTTGAAAGGAACCTGGGGTTGACCCTGTTCATCTTTCATAAAGTGCATGGTCATCATGATCATCCGTGCTACCCAGAAGAAAATGATGTCGAAGCCGGTTACCAATACATCGGTAGGATGGAAGGTTTTCAATTCCGTCGTATTGTTCGGCCATCCCAACGTAGAGAATGTCCACAATGCGGAGCTGAACCAGGTATCCAGAACGTCATCATCCTGGCGTAACGCGATGTCTGCGCCGAGATTGTATTTTTCGCGAACTTCGGCATCCGTCCGGCCTACATAAACGTTCCCCTGGTTGTCATACCAGGCGGGAATTCGGTGTCCCCACCATAGTTGGCGAGAAATGCACCAGTCCTGAATGTCGCGCATCCATGAAAAATACATGTTTTCATATTGTTTGGGGACAAATTGAATGCGACCATCTTCAACCGCTTCAATAGCAGGTTTGGCGAGTACGGACGCTTTAACGTACCACTGATCCGTCAGCCAAGGCTCAATAACGACACCTGAACGATCTCCGCGAGGCACTTTAAGGGTGTGCGGGTCAATTTTTTCCAATAAGCCGGCATCTTCAAATTCGGCAATAATTTTTTTCCGGGCTTCGAATCGATCCATTCCTGCATAGGCTTCGGGAGCCTTTTCTCCATGCTGGCTTTCGTAGCCTTCAAAAGTCAGAACGGTGAATTCACTGAGTATTTTGGCATCACGATCCAAAATGTTAATTAAAGGCAGATTGTGGCGTTTGCCAACTTCATAGTCGTTAAAATCGTGAGCGGGCGTAATCTTTACGCACCCCGAACCGAAATCTTTTTCAACGTACGTGTCTGCAATTACCGGAATGAGTCGCCCAGTAATGGGCAATCGAACTTGCTTCCCAATCAGCGACTGGTAGCGTTCGTCCTCTGGATGCACCGCAACGGCAGTATCTCCCAGCATGGTTTCCGGACGGGTAGTCGCTACGACCAGGTGGCCCGAACCATCTTCCAATGGATAGCGGAAATGCCACAGCGATCCTTTTTCTTCCTCTGACAGAACTTCCAGATCAGAAATCGCTGTATGTAATTTCGGATCCCAGTTAACCAATCGTTTGCCGCGATAGATCAGTCCATCGTCATAGAGTTGTACAAACGCTTCTTTCACCGCATTGGACAACCCTTCATCCATGGTGAAACGTTCTCTTGACCAATCAACGGATGAGCCCAAACGGCGGATTTGACGGGTAATAGTTCCACCGGATTGCTCTTTCCACTCCCAGACTTTTTCGAGAAACTTGTCACGACCAAGATCATGGCGTGTAATGTTTTGCTGGGCGAGCTGTCGCTCTACCACCATTTGTGTGGCAATACCTGCGTGATCTGTTCCTGGCTGCCACAAGGTGTTTCGACCCTGCATGCGGCGATAACGAATCAGAGCATCCATGATGGCATTGTTAAAGCCATGGCCCATATGCAGACTGCCGGTGACATTGGGCGGTGGAATCATGATGCAGTAGCTGTCTCCTTCGCCACTGGGAGCAAAATAACCCTTTTCTTCCCAGGTGTTATACCAGTTTTGTTCAATGTCACTCGGTTGAAAGGTCTTTTCCATGGTCAGCTTCTTTATTCTCTGTCTTGTTCAGGAGTTAAAAAATATTCGGATGTCTTTGGCAGGCATTATACATGCCTGTTTACTTCGCTTGCGACCCTTTGCTGTTCACGCCGGAATAGAGGGCGGTTTGGTTGCCATTCAGGTGTTTTATCACCATTTGCTCAACTTGCGGGCGAAGCTGTTCCAGAATTTGTTGTGTGAGTAGATTAATAAATTCGTTGCCCGCTTCGCCCGTTTGGTTTGACGAGGCGATATTGAGTGCGGCATTCTGCAACGGCGATGCTGCGTTTTGCTGTTGCATGCGCTGAGTAAACTGTTCAAGCTCCTTGCGGAATTTTTCGCGCTCCCGCGCCAGCTGCTCCAGTTGGGCATACGGCAGAAAGGGGTTTTCTTTCCGCTTGTCGGATTCGACGAAGGAGCCTGGCGTCTTGTCATCAGACGGCATCGCGATTTTGTCGTCAAGCAACGGGATTTCTCCGGTCTCATCGTCAGTTGGCGAGCGGCTTTGGGCCGTAGTTAAGTCTTTTATCATCGTTTCCATGGTGTGTTTCAAATCCTGAGCTGAATTCAGCCTCGTGAGCGTTTGGGCGTTTTACGCATGTCGTGAGTATTCAGCGCGATGTCTAAGGGTTTTAGCTGTTTATAATGAGCACGCAATATTTGTAGCTGTGCTTCGTCACCAGAAGCAATTTCTGCAAGTCTGGCAAATTTTCCAACATAGTCGGGTAGTACCGGTGCCAGATTAATCAACACATCGGCATTCACTGGTTGTTGTGAGCCAGTGGAAAGGTGAACGTTGACACTCATCGCGTCGGGAGCCTCAACGTTCAGGTGCGGAATAAAGCTTTCCGGTTTAAACGACCACAACAGTTCATCCAGCCATTGCTCGTCTTGTTCCGAACCTAAATGGATGTGAACTTTTTTGCCCTGTGCCAGTATGGTTTCGGTCAGACGGCAGGCAAAGCGCCAGCGGGCTTCGTAATCGGTCGCCTCAATGATATAGAAGTCCGCTTGTTGCAATGCCATGGTAATACACTTGCCTCGTCTATGCTTTATTCAGCAGGTAGCGTGTAAGCAAGGGAACGGGGCGGCCAGTCGCACCTTTTTCTTTGCCGGAGTTCCACGCGGTGCCCGCGATATCCAAGTGTGCCCATTTGAAATTTTTTGCGAACCGGGACAAGAAACAAGCGGCGGTTATGGTGCCGCCAGGACGTCCGCCAATGTTTTGCATGTCCGCAAAGTTGCTGTCTAACTGGCTCTGATATTCATCCCATAAGGGCAGGCGCCAGGCACGGTCACCCGCTAGCTGTCCTGCCGACAGCAGTTCGTCTGCCAGTGCGTCATCGTTGGCAAGCAAGCCGGTGGCATGTGCGCCGAGGGCAATAACGCATGCGCCGGTTAGCGTAGCAATATCTACCACAGAGGCCGGATTGAAGCGCTCTGCATAAGTCAGTGCGTCACAGAGTACCAAGCGCCCTTCTGCGTCGGTATTCAGAATTTCAATAGTTTGGCCAGAAAGCGATTTCACAATATCACCGGGCTTGATGGCGCGTCCCCCGGGCATGTTTTCGGCGCAGGCAATGATACCCACAACGTTAAGCTTTGGCTGGATTTCGGCGATGGCCTGCAGAGTTCCCAGTACGCTGGCCGCGCCACACATATCAAACTTCATCTCATCCATGGCTTCGCCGGGTTTGAGACTGATTCCACCTGTGTCAAAGGTAATGCCTTTGCCTACCAGCACGTGAGGCTGACTGTCTGGCGCAGCGCCTTGATAGGATACAACAACCAGTGTTGCGGGTTGTTCGCTGCCCTGGGCAACGGCCAACAATGACCCCATGCCCAATTGTTCCATTTGTGCCTCGTCCAGTACCTGGGTTTTCAGACATGGATATTCGGTCGCAAGTTGTTCTGCCTTATCTGCCAGATAAGTGGGGGTGCAAATATTTCCGGGCAAATTAGCCAGGGTTTTGGCGGTAGCCGCTCCCCTGGCAATCGCCGCGCCCTGTGTGAGGGCGTGGGTCATCGCCGCTTCTTGTCCTTCCTGAGTGTGCACTATGATGTTGGTCAGCGCGGCAGGTTCAGGTTGTTTTGATTTGAGCTCTGTAAACTGGTACATCCCGGATTCAAGCGTTTCGGATGCAAAGGCACCCAACCACTCAGTGTTTCGCCCTGGAATAGTAATATCACCCAGGCAGAAAAGCGCTGACTTTGCAGTGCTTTCTTTCAAAATTTTAATGGTCGCGGTGAGTACTTTTCGAAGTGTCGCATCGTTGCATTCTTCGGATTTGCCTGCGCCAACAATGAGTAAGCGCTTCCAGGGAGCATTGTTAAGGGGTAGCCAAAGTGTGGAGCCGACTTTTCCTTTGCAGTCACCCTCGTCAATGAGCGTACGGATCAGCCCGCCACAAATATTATCGACTTCTGCCGCAGCAGGGCTGACAGAGGCGTCTTCGTAAACGGGAACAACAATGGCATCGGCATTAACGGTGGTAAGGGACTGGCTGGAAAACGTAAAGTTCATGCTGGCTCCGCACTGGTGCAAAGGTGATGAAAATAGGGAAGCGAACGCTGGCTTCAATCATTTTATGACTGCATAAATTGCCTTGAGTGGCCTGTATTTAAGCAGTAGGTTGTCGCCACAGTTTACGCGAAAGTAAGTAAATTTTCCTAATCGAATCGGTTTTTGTCTATTGTGTCTGGTCGCCATCGTAAACAGTCACTAAAATACCTTCCACAAAGACCGCCATGTTTCCAGCAATGCACGACGACACCAGCCATTATTCTTGAATGCTTGGTACGCAACGCCTGGGTCTTTATTGAAGTTTCTGGGTCTTTATTGAAGTGAATGCAAGGGGGCGGTCGTCGTATTGTCCGATTTGGCTTTCTTTTTTTCCTGACTCGCTGGATGTCAACACACAGGTGATGGTTTGAATATAGTTTTTCGTTATCTGGCTCGCCAGGTATTGATTAGTATGACTGCAGTTTCCGGAATACTGCTGCTGGTGTTCATGAGCGGTCGCTTTATCAAATATCTGGCCCAGGCCGCTGCCGGGGGGATATCGGCCGACGTTTTATTTACCCTGATGGGTTATCGCTTGCCCGAGTTTTTGCAGTTAATACTGCCGTTGGGGCTATTTATCGGTATTTTGCTTGCGTATGGTCGTATGTACCTGGAAAGCGAAATGACGGTGCTTTTTGCCTGCGGTTATAGTGAGCGCAAGTTGGTGATGCAGACGCTGGGCGCGTCAATGATTGTCTCGGTGATTGTCGGTGTGATGAGCCTCTGGTTCGCTCCAGAAGGCATTAAGCAGGTAGAGGCTTTGCTGACTGACCAGACTCGTATGACCGAGTTTGAAATGCTTGCACCAGGGCGATTTCAGGCGTTGCGATCAGGTGGCCGTGTTACTTATACCGAATCGCTCTCCGACGATAAAAGGCAGCTCAACAACGTCTTTATTTCAGAAACAGGTAAGACCGGAAATACCGTTGCGGTTTTAACGGCACGTACCGGTACTCAGATAATTGATCAGGAAACGGGTAGTCGCTTTTTGGTGTTAAAAAATGGACGCCGCTTTGAGGGTGTGCCGGGTCAGGCGGATTACAGAGTCGTAGAGTTTGAAAGTTACGGGGTACGTATTGAGCGTCCCGAAGGTGAGCGGCGCTCTCAGCGAGATGAGGCAATCCCCACGTCTGAGCTTTTTGGTTCTGACGTTAATAAACACAAAGCGTTATTGCAGTGGCGTATTTCGATGCCGTTGCTGGTGCCGATAGTCGCACTGCTGGCGATTCCTCTCAGTCGAGTGAATCCGCGTCAGGGGCGTTTCTTTCATCTGTTGCCCGCGATGCTCATCTATGTGGGCTATCTCGGGTTGCTAATCGTTGCGAGAAACAAACTTGAGAAGGGCAAAATTCCGGAATGGATCGGTGTGTGGGCTGTACATTTTGTCTTTTTCAGTATTGCGATGTTTCTGAATACGAAGGGATCCATCATGCGCTATTTCGTCAAACGTCGGCAGGAGGCTGTGCTTAATGCGTCGTCTTGATCGGTATATCGTTTCTTCGGTTGCGGGCGCCACCTTGATGGTGTTGCTGGTTGTGCTGTCTTTGGATGTGGTGTTTGGTTTTATTGCCGAGCTGGATGAGCTTAAACTCAATTACCAGATTCCACAGGCCTTACTCTATGTCGTGACAACGCTTCCACGGCGTATATATGATTATCTACCGGTCGCTGCATTTATAGGGAGTTTGATTGGTTTGGGGGCATTGGCCAACAGTAGTGAGCTGGTCATCATTCGAGCAGCGGGTGTGTCTACGCTCAGAATTGTCTGGTCAGCAATGAAGCCCGCCGTGGCGGTGGTCGTGATTGGACTGATTCTGGGGGAATATATCGCACCCTACACCGAGGAGATCGCCCAGAGCAATCGTGCCATTGCACAGGGGGCCGAGCATGATATTTCGTCACATCGCGGGGTGTGGCATAGAGAAGGAGATGTGTTTATGCATTTTAATGCCGTGCAGCCGAATGGCGTGCTCCACGGTATTACTCTGATGTTTTATGACAAAAATCAATGGTTGGAAAAAACCTGGTTTGCCAAACGCGCAATCTATCAGCGGGAAGAGTGGCAGCTTGAGGATGTTTCTGAAACAAAAATCTTTATGGACAGCACTCAAACGGCGAATTATCGAGCCGTCGCCTGGGAGACCGAGTTAACGCCTGGCGTGTTAAGCACGTTGATAATCAAGCCGGATAATTTGTCTATTTCTGGTTTGTTTACGTACGCAATGTATTTGCTGGATCAGGGCCTGAATGCAAACAATTATCTGATGGCGTTCTGGAAGAAAGTTCTTCAGCCGCTGGCTACCGCTGTACTGGTGCTCGTGGCTATTTCGTTTGTATTTGGACCTCTGCGGTCGGTAACGATGGGGTTCCGTGTTTTTAGTGGAATCGTTGTCGGGCTTTTATTCAAGTATATGCAGGATTTGTTGGGGCCAATGAGTCAGGTGTTTGGTTTTAATCCTGTAGTAGCTACGCTGGCTCCTATCCTGATTTGTATGGTGGCCGGTTTCTATCTGCTTCGAAGAGCCCGCTAGTTCGGGTTCTTCGAATATTCGGATCGATAAGGTGTTATTTCCGTTTTGGAATGCGTACTGTGCGAGTATCCGAAAATCGGTCTTGCCAGGTAAGCTTTCCTTTGTCGATAAACATCCAGAGATAACCCAGGCCTGCACATCCCATTGCAATTCCCGCCATAAAAAAGCGCATCAATGCCTGCATCCAGCTGATCGAGGTACCATCGGGATTCTGAATCCTGATGTGCCAAACCTGCATGCCCAGCGTTTGACCTGTGCGAGTCCAGAAATATCCAAAAAACATATACAGCACAACGAATAGTAATGAAGAGAGTAGCGGGTCATGTAATGTGCCACCGGATTCGGTGAGCTGCTGGTATTTTTCTGTCCCCATGATGCTTGCGCTGGTCGCCATGTAAATGCCGGTCGTGACCATCAACAGCGCAACGCAAATGAGGGCATCATAAAGCATTGCCACCAAGCGTCGAAGAAGCGAGGCATGACTGATTTCTGAGGGTGTTTCGGGAAACTTTCGATGCATTTTTTAGACTGAGCTCCTACTTCAATTCTCATGGGATTCGTGTTGCACACTATACCATAGCCCGAAAAAGAGGTTTTTCTTTCTTGCGCTAAACGTGTCTTTATCGGGACGTTTTTATAGCTAAGTGTTGCTAAAGCTTTTTTGATACTGGCCGCTACCTTGAGTAATCAGGAAATCAGTTGTGATCGGTGACAATTATGAATATGGCGACAGGCATTCATCATCAAGGGGTAGGGCTGTTAAATGCATTCTTTGGAAAAGGGCATGATAACGGTTTACATTTAGGCCAGTTTAAAGCGCCTGCCGCGAATCCGTCTGGTGGTGGTGTGTCTGTCTCGCTCAGCCTGTCCGAGGTTTCGTTGTCTGTTCATGGACGTGGAATCAAAATTCTGGGGCATGAACTGGAAGCACGATTTGAAGGCGCAGGCGTTGCAAAAAATGATTCAGTGGCCAGCATGCCTGTTTTTGAACCGCCGTCTCCTGAAGAAGTCGCAGGAAAGGTACTGGGATTTGTAGAGAAACGTTTGCAGCTTGAGGCAGAAGGCGGTGCCAGTCAGGAACGTCTTTCAGATTTACTGGGTCAGGCGCGTAAAGGCGTAGAGCAGGGATTTTCCGAGGCGAGATCCCAAATCGAAAGTCTGGGGCTGATGAGCGATTCGCTGAATGACGAAATCGGGAAAAGCTTTGATTTGATCAGTGAAGGGCTGGATGGTTTTGAGGAAAAATATCTCGGTAACGCGAGTGAAAGCGACGAAACCGTTGCTACCAGTGCAGGCTCCGATTCAGAAAGTGTACCATCACGTAATTCGGCAAGCCCGGATCAGGGCGATGCGGGAGCCGTTGTAGAGGGGCGTGGTCACCAGTCGTTGCCTGGTGTATACCGGTTTGGGGCCAGTGCGTTTTCCGGGCAGAATAATAGCGCGTCTATTGAAATTACAACTCGCGATGGTGACAAAGTAAAAATTCAGGCTGCCAATTCGTCTGCCGGGTATTTCGAGTTTAACCAGGCATCTGGCCCGCGCGGCTCGTCAACCCAGTTGTCTGCTGGTTATATGCAGTCAGCCTCTTTTGGCTTATCTATTGATGGCGAATTGGATGAGGGGGAAATGACGGCGCTACAGGATCTTCTCGCACAGGTTCAGTCTTTGTCTGATCAATTCTTTGGCGGAGACTTTCAAGGCGCATTTGAGAATGCGATGAAGCTGGGCTTTGATGGAAATGAAATTGCTGACTTCTCGTTGAATTTGTCTCAATCCCAGGTGCGTCAGGTATCTGCTTACGAGCAGGTATCGCGTCTTGGTCAATCGGAGCACGCCGGTTCAGGGCGGGGCGCTTTTAAACCGCTTGCGGATTTTGCTTCTGCAATGGGTCAGGCCTCTGCGAAGGCTGAGCATTTTGCAGAGCCGGCAAAACTTTTGCGAGATTTTCTGGATCAAATGGCTCCACCAGCTAACGAAAACGCGGACATTCTGGCCCATTCACATCAGGACTTCTTTGCGAAATTACTGGAAAAAATCGCAGCGTAGGTGCTCCGAAAAGTATCGCTGGATTTGACAATGACTTAAATAATCAATAGAAAGCAAAAGCCCGGCTAATTAGTCGGGCTTTTGCTTTCTACCCCTACCGATGGAGGAATATAAGGATGAATGAAGTCAATGAAGCCCTGGATGCGGCCGTATTGCGTCGATTGCTGGCGCATCTTGATTCACGAAAAGATGTCCAGAACATCGATCTGATGAATCTGGCTGGCTTTTGTCGTAACTGCCTGGCGAAGTGGTATGTGGCTGCCGCTGAGGATGCAGGTGTCTCGCTGGATTATGAACAGGCGCGAGAAAAGGTATATGGCATGCCCTATAGCGAATGGAAAGAAAAGTACCAGAAAGAGGCGAGTGCCGAACAGTTGCAGGCATTTAATAGCAGAGATAGCGGTCACTAAAGGCTATCTTGATCTCGGATAAGTCTCAGCTAGAAAAATGAACGTGGGCGTTAAAAAAGCCATGATGACTGATTCTTAGACAGAATTTTCTATGCTAGAGTACGCAGTCAAATTTTGCCCGCGAATGTGCTGGAGTTCTAAAGGTGCGTTGATTGCCTGCGCTCTGAAAGCGAACTCCCGTTTTAGCATGTGGTGATGGCAAAGAAAACTTATTGCTCTGCGTTATGAATCGAACGCGAGCGCAGCTAGACATGAGTACGGATAAAAAATACGGATAGTAGCTTAACGGCGTGGGTGGATGGTTTAGACAAGATGAAAACTGCAGAGATTAGAAAGGCCTTTTTGGATTATTTTCGCCAACAAGGGCATGAAGTGGTTGCCAGTAGTTCATTGGTGCCTATGGATGACCCTACCTTGCTGTTTACCAATGCAGGGATGAATCAGTTTAAAGATGCGTTTTTGGGGAAGGAGCTGCGCAGCTATTGTCGCGCGACCAGCTCCCAGAAATGCGTTCGTGCCGGTGGAAAGCATAACGATCTGGAAAATGTTGGCTATACCGCACGTCATCACACGTTCTTTGAAATGCTGGGTAATTTCAGTTTTGGTGATTATTTCAAGCGAGAGGCCATCAAGTACGCATGGGAATTCCTCACCTCTGCCCAGTGGTTGAATATTCCGACTGAAAAGCTATGGGTTACCGTATATGCGTCCGATGATGAAGCTTTTGATATCTGGTCAAAAGAGATGGGCGTGCCAGTCGAGCGTATTGTCAGAATAGGTGACAATAAAGGGGCACCTTATGCTTCAGACAATTTCTGGCAGATGGGTGATACCGGTCCGTGCGGCCCCTGTACGGAAATATTTTATGATCATGGCGAAGACGTTGCGGGAGGCCCTCCCGGGAGTCCGGATGAAGACGGTGATCGTTATATAGAAATTTGGAACGTTGTGTTCATGCAGTTTAATCGCACCAGCGATGGACAAATGCACCCGCTGCCGAAACCTTCGGTTGACACGGGCATGGGATTGGAGCGCATCGCCGCCGTCATGCAGCATGTACATAGCAATTATGAAATCGATTTATTTGAGCAATTGCTTGCCGCCGCCTCGGAGATATTGGGGGGCGTAGCAAGTACCGAAGCCTCATTGCGTGTTATTGCTGACCATATCCGCTCTTGTGCTTTCCTGATCGCTGATGGCGTGATGCCTTCCAATGAAGGTCGGGGATTTGTATTGCGCCGCATTATTCGTCGGGCAGCAAGGCATGGAAATAAACTGGGGGCACAGGGCGCATTCTTCCACAAGCTGGTTGCCGCGCTTGCAAGCATAATGGGTGAGGCTTATCCCGATCTTGCCAGGGCGCAGACGCAGATAGAACGTGTGCTACTTCAGGAAGAGGAGCAGTTTGCCCGAACCCTGGACAAAGGTCTGAAATTGTTGGAGCAGGATATTGCTGAACTGTCAGGAAGTGAAATTCCCGGCAGTACGGTGTTCACGCTTTATGATACCTATGGGTTTCCGGTTGATCTGACCAATGATATCGCTCGTGAACGTGGTTTGACCCTGGACTACCAGGGTTATGAGCAGGAAATGGAAGCGCAGCGGGAGCGTGCTCGCGCAGCCAGTAAATTTGGTGTCGACTACAATGAGGCGATTGTGGTCGAAGGACGCACCCTGTTTTCAGGATACGAAAGGCTGGCTGAGACTGAGACCGTTAAAGCGGTGTTTGTCGATGGTAAGCCTGCGGATGCCGGTCAAGGGGTGTCTGCTATTGTCGTTTTGGAGCAAACCCCTTTTTACGGTGAGTCCGGTGGTCAGGCTGGTGATACGGGGACGATCACCTGGGACGGTGGTGAGTTTGCTGTTGAGGATACCCGCAAGGAAGGCGGAAACCATCTGCACATAGGTAAAGTGATTCGTGGGAATCTGCGCGTTGGGCAGGTTGTACACGCGCAGGTTGATATGGAAAAACGGCAGGCAACCGCACTTAATCATTCCGCAACCCATTTGTTACACGCCGCATTGAGACGTGTACTGGGTGAGCACGTGGTGCAGAAGGGATCGCTGGTAAATGCCGATCGTTTGCGTTTCGACTTTGCTCATTTTGAAGCCGTTTCGCCTGAGCAACTGCGTGACATTGAGCGCATGGTTAGCGCGCAGATTCGTGCGAATACCGTGGTTGAAACCGAAGTCACGGACATGGCAACGGCACAGGCAAAAGGTGCAATGGCACTGTTTGGTGA
Organism: Hahellaceae bacterium; assembly: GCA_024234505.1. Classification (GTDB taxonomy): domain Bacteria; phylum Pseudomonadota; class Gammaproteobacteria; order Pseudomonadales; family Oleiphilaceae; genus JACKOD01. The sequence goes on from JACKOD010000001.1 coordinate 257,616, forward strand.
AAAGTACGGCGATGCCGTGCGCGTGTTAAGTATGGGTGAAGATGCGTTCTCGGTCGAATTGTGTGGTGGTACGCATGCTGCCAGAACAGGTGATATCGGTGGATTTACCATCGTTTCTGAAGGGGGGACGGCGGCAGGCGTCCGACGTATAGAAGCTGTGACAGGTATGGGCGCACAGCTCTGGAAAGAAGCTTCGGAAAACAGCCTGAAAGAACTGGGCGGGTTACTCAAGGCAAGTAAAGATCTGGTCGTCGAAAAAGTAAAAGGCTTGTACGAACGCAATCGCCAGCTGGAAAAGGAGCTGGAGCAACTCAAGTCTAAGTTGGCCAGTGCGGCGGGCAATGATCTGGTAAGTAAGGCTATCAAGGTAGGCGAAGTAAATGTCCTTGCGGAGCACTTGCCTGGTATTGAGCGTAAAGCATTAATGGACATGGTGGATCAGCTTAAAAATAAACTTGGCAGTGCCGTGGTATTGCTTGCCACCGAAGAGGATGGTAAAGCGGTATTGGTCGCGGGTGTCAGTAAAGAATTGGTTGGCCAGTTCCGCGCAGGTGATTTGATGCGGGATGTAGCTGCTATGGTCGGCGGTAAAGGTGGCGGGCGTCCGGATATGGCTCAAGGAGGCGGCGCCGATCTGGATAAGCTTCCTGCGGCCTTGGCCTACGTCCAGCAGTGGGTTGGTGATAAAAAGTAAGTGCGTGCTCAGATCAGCGCCGAAAGGCGTAAGTTTGTAGATTGTTCAGATTAGCTTTTAGGATGCGAAGAAGACAATGGCGTTAATCGTTCAAAAATTTGGTGGCACCTCTGTCGGCACCATCGAGCGAATAGAAGCGGTGGCCGATAAGGTCAAACGCTTCAGGGATGAGGGGCATGACATCGTAGTGGTTGTTTCCGCGATGAGTGGTGAAACCAATCGATTGATTGCACTTGCCAAGGGAATTATGGATGAACCGGTTCCTCGTGAGATGGATGTGCTGGTCTCGACTGGCGAGCAAGTAACCATAGCGTTGCTGAGTATGGCCCTGATAAAGAAGGGTTGTCCTGCCAGATCCTATACCGGTGGACAGGTTCGAATTACTACCGACACGGCGCACACCAAGGCGCGTATTCAGTCGATTGACGAAGCGAACATGCGTCGAGACCTCTCTGAAGGTCGTGTGGTGGTCGTTGCTGGATTCCAGGGTGTAGACGAGGCAGGCAATATTACCACGCTGGGGCGGGGTGGCTCAGATACGACAGGGGTTGCATTGGCCGCTGCCCTTAAGGCAGATGAGTGTCAAATCTATACCGATGTTGATGGCGTCTATACGACCGATCCGCGTGTCGTTGACACAGCACGTCGCTTAGATCGCATAACGTTTGAAGAAATGATTGAAATGGCGAGTTTGGGCTCGAAAGTGCTTCAGATTCGTTCGGTTGAGTTTGCAGGCAAATATAATGTGCCCCTTCGAGTGCTCTCCAGCTTTATCGATGGTCCAGGCACCCTGATTACGCTTGAGGAAGATGGCAATATGGAACAACCCGTAGTTTCTGGAATCGCATTTAATCGCGACGAAGCAAAGCTGACTGTTATTGGTGTGCCCGATGTACCTGGAATCGCTTCGCGGATTTTAAAGCCTATCAGCGATGCCAATATCGAAGTGGATATGATTGTGCAGAACGTTGGGGCTGACAATCAGACAGATTTTACTTTTACCGTTCATCGCAATGACTTTAACAAGGCAAAGGCTATTCTGACCGAAGTAGCAGAAAGCCTGGGCGCAAGAGAAGTTCGCGGAGACAACAAAATTGCCAAGGTGTCGATCGTGGGCGTGGGTATGCGTTCACATGCTGGTGTGGCGACCAAGATGTTTGCTTCTCTTTCTGAAGAAGGCATCAATATCCAGATGATTTCGACCTCTGAAATTAAAATTTCTGTGGTCATTGCAGAAAAGTATCTGGAGCTGGCCGTTCGTGGCTTGCACAGTGCTTTTGATCTCGACGCAGATAAAAATGCAACTGGCGTATAAATACTGACTGTATTTTGCGAAAGATATGCATAATATGTGCAGACAAATATTGCAATAATCGATAAAAAAGCGAGCAACTGCGATGTGTCTGCACTATGCTAGAAAACGGCTGTGTCAGTCTTTTGGCTATTGAGGTCAGTGCTGATCCAGACTGGACATGGAACACAAAGATTCTGGGGTAAGTTGTTTGGAGAGCTGGCTCTTCGAACCGACAGAAACAAGATTTCCTGTTACAAACACGCTTGTGCTGGAATAGGTTGTAGTTCTTTATAATAAAGGAGAGAAACATGCTGATATTAACCCGTCGTGTCGGAGAAACACTGATGGTTGGGGATGATGTGACCGTTACCGTTTTAGGGGTTAAAGGTAATCAGGTTCGTATTGGTGTAAATGCACCTAAAGAAGTTGCCGTACACCGGGAAGAGATCTATCAACGCATTCAGAAAGAAAAAACTGATGGTCGTCCTGATCACGACTGAGTCCGGAAGTAGATAGTTAACGTGGTGTGAAGAAAGTTTTAAATTACCCTTTGATTTTAAATTTATTGTGGTATTATACGCCGCGTTCGTTGGAGAGGTGGCCGAGAGGCTGAAGGCGCGCCCCTGCTAAGGGCGTATGGGAGAAATCTCATCGAGGGTTCGAATCCCTCCTTCTCCGCCATTTGGTATTTCTAGTGAATATTAAATGACGAAAACCAAGCCGTTAAGAGCGGCAACAAGGATGGCTTGATTCAACGGATTTTGAGTTGCGCCAGTAGCTCAGCTGGATAGAGTACCTGGCTACGAACCAGGCGGTCGGAGGTTCGACTCCTTCCTGGCGCGCCATATTTTTTTACTTGAGTACTAGCTTACGCAAGTAAATGTGGTGTAAGGCAAATTGAAACTGTTTATAGCTTCATTTTTGCCGAGAGACATAGAGCATGTCTCTAAAAGTTTAGTGTGCGGCTGTAGCTCAGCTGGATAGAGTACCTGGCTACGAACCAGGCGGTCAGAGGTTCGAATCCTCTCAGCCGCACCATTTAAATAGAAAAAAGGCTGTCTTCGGACAGCCTTTTTTTGTTATCAAGCGCCTTTTTTATCAAGTCTAAATAATCAAAGATAAATAATTTCTTTGCGTAATTCGGCTAGCTTTTTCAATATCCTGTTTTGATTTGCAACTGAAACGTTGGCATTAGTCATCGCAATGATGAGCAGTTCCACTGCGCGATTGAAATCCCGCTCAGTGATATTCATACCCTTATGTATTTGTTGCATGCTGTCGCCAGAGTAGGTGCAGGGGCCGTCGGTTACTGTACACAAGTGTTCAACAAATTTATCTCGAAATCGCTCTACATTGGTTTCAGCAAAAAAGGCCATCATTTGCTTGTCGTAAGCGATTTCGTTTATAAAATTGTCTGCAATAGCATTTAGCGTAGCTTGCCCGCCTATTTGGTCATAAAGCGCTGTATTGGATTGAAGTGAGCTGCATCCATATAACGCTGTAGCGAGGCAGAGGGTGTGAAGGGCAGCCACTAGACGCGATTGGTAATGAATCATCTGACACCCCTACCAAAGATAGCCTGTTATAGAAATATAGGTGCCTTGCTGTGAGGACTGCCCCGCAATCTCGCCAAGATCAGCCCAGGCAATCGTCATGTTAAGGTGTTTATTGGGAAAGTAGGCTAAAAAAACGTCTTTCCAATCCGTTTCTTTGAGTGCAGAAAGGTTGTTGGGTTTTTGGCGGTACTCGACCCCCAAGGCCCATTGGGGTGTGATCAGGAGGGCGCTGGACAGCTCTGCTTCTAATCGATAGTTGTTGTTGGTGTCTCCTCCATAACCAAGTAAGCCAAGTTGGTTTGCCCTGGTTCCCCTTACAGTGATATTCCAGAGGACATTGTATCCCCAGGCGGCGGCCAGATGAAGCTTTGAAGCGGTAAGGTAGACATCGGCACCGGTACTTACGCTTTTTGCACCCACCGATCGGGCAATTTGCTTGTCTTGCAGGTGCTTTAATTGGGTTCCCAGGCTTATTTGTGGCAGCTCATCGAATACGAGATCACCGGCAACTCTTGTTTTAAGTCCGAAAATCGCTTGCTCAATTTCGCTTTTTAGCGGTTGCACATAAAATCGTTGTTGAGCGACGCTGACTTCTATTCTGTCGTAAAGATTGGCTGCCGCTCCCCAGACATCTAGTCGAAAGTCATCCAAGTTGACCTGGGTTGCAAATGCGGAGACTGCAACCTCGTCACTCGTGGCATAGCCTGCCAGGCCTGCCCAGGGAACCAGACCACCGCCTGCGGAACCTTCCAGTTGAGTTGTACCGGGCGTTCCAAGCAGCTTGCCGCTTCCTGCCAGACAAGGGTGAGCTGTCAGGACGAGGTTGAGCCCTAAAATCAAAGGAGAGAAAGGCGGTTTAGGCAGATAGGGTCGAGATGCTTTTTTCATGATTACTAATCCACTGCGCCACGTCTGCTGCCGCCATGGGCTTGGCCAGATAATAGCCTTGAATATAGTCGCAACCCATGCTTTTGAGTACTTCCTGGGTGGCTTGATTTTCGACACCTTCCGCGATTACTTTCAAATTAAAGCTGTGTGCGAGATCAATGGTGGATTGTACGATGATCTGGTCGCTTTCGGATTGGTCTAGTTGCAGAACAAAGCTTTTGTCGATTTTTAGCTCGTTCACGGGCATTTGCTTTAATTTGGAGAGCGATGAATAGCCAATGCCATAATCGTCTACGGATAAACTAAAGCCCTGTTTTTTAAATCTCCCCATTAGCTCAATGGCCAGATCTGCATTTTGCATCATATCCCGTTCTGTGAGCTCGAAGCTGACACTGTGATGGGGAAGCCCAAGGTCAGATAGCTGGTGGGTAACGTTGTTTAGCAGAGATTCTCGTTCGAGATCGTGTGCAGAGATGTTAATGGCTACCTGAATACTCAGGCCGCTTTGCTGCCATTGTGCCAACTGCTTGAGTACCTGTGAAATTACCCAGTCGGTGAGTTGGTCTATCTGGCCGGATTGTTCTGCCAGTTCGACAAAATAATCAGGGGCTATAAAGCCTTCCTGGGGATGAATCCAACGAATAAGCGCTTCCAGCTTTTCGATGCGGCCGGTAACCAGATTTTTTTTGGGTTGATAAAACATAAATAGCTGGCCGTCATCGCTATTCAGGGCCTGCTTTAAGTTGCTGATTGTTTTAAGGCGAAGCAGGTGTGCGTCATCTTCACCTTCCTTGTAATGACGAAGTGATACCTGTTCCTTGCGAGCCGCATCCAGCGCAATTGATGTTCTGCGCGACAGAACAGAGGCATTGTTTCCGTCATCAGGAAAGCGCGATATACCAAACCTGAAATTAAGGGTGAATATGATTTCGCCATAAGTCATTGGGGAGGACAGATGTTCCATGAGCGCATGGCTTAGCTGTTCGGAATATTCTGCATGGTGTGAAATGGCGATCAGAAACTCGTCACCGCTGACTCTGGCGGCGAGTAGCGGGTGCTTTTCCCCAAAGTGAGTCATGCGCTGTGCTACGGCTCTTAAACAAAAATCTCCGGTAGTCGGGCCAAAGTTGTCGTTGATTATTCGAAACCCAACAATATTGCAGGCGATGAGCACAAAAGGTGCGCCGGTCTCGTTTGTGAGTAAATTTATTCGCTCCAGCATGGTGGCCCGATTAAGTAACCCGGTCAGTGGGTCATGCATGGCTTGATAGGTAATGTGCTGTTCGCGTTTTTCAATTTCACTCCCCATTTTCGAAAAGGCGTTCATCAGGGTTCCGATTTCGCGGGTCACGGATGAAGGGGTATGCACCTTAATGTATTGGCCTTTCGCAAACTTTTCAGCCAATGCAACAAGGGTGTTTAGTGGCCGAGTCATGCCGCGCGAAAAGAGCAGGCTGCCAAGTATAGCCAGGATGATTGTGACTCCGGATATTGTCAGTATATTCCAGCCGAGGCGATTGAAATCGGCATAAGCCTCGTCGAGATGTTCTGTTAATACCACGTCGACGGATGAGTCGTTATGAGATTCCAGATTTAGTTTGTGACTGCTGAAGTGTTGTTGCTGATGAAAAGGGAGTAACGCTGCCCGGGCTACTTCTGATGGGGATTTCAATGCGGATGGCTGTGTTTCGGGCGCGAGGGTCGAGATGGTCACCGGAATACCTTGTCCTGTACTGATCAAAGTAACATTCAGGCCGCTAAGATTTCTGAGATGCTGGACGACGGAAAGATCCAGTCGAAAGCCAATGCCGGCGATGGCAATCGTTAGAGGCGCCTTCACGGGGAGCAGGATGATTTGAAATACGGTATCACCTAGTTGTACAAACGACGTTGCGCCCCCAGCGTCGAGCGTTTTCTGTATGAGCAGTGGGTGATTAAATGGGGTGCCGGGAGCGCCGGTTTCATCGCTGGATGCCACGATATCGCCTTCAAGGTCGATCAGCAGCATCAAGTCGGCATTAATGCGTTGGCCGTGATTGAGTAGAGCACTGGTGATGGTTGCATTGTCGCGGCTGGCCACGGCTTGCTTAAATCCGAAGTCCGATGTAAGTACTTCTGCACTGATAAATAATTGTTGCTGGCGGGACTCGAGAAATTGATTGAATACTTTAAGCGCACTGTCAATGTGCACTCTGACCTGTTGCTGTGTGTAGTTGCTGGTTGTCCACCAAAATGCACTTAATATGGTGAGGGCAGTAATTAAGACGGTGCTGACGCTCAGGGTGAGCATCTGGGCGCGCAGGCTATTTGTTTTCATGATTTAATAGTCTGTTTTTGAAGGTTTTTTTAGGGGCGATGGGGGCAGTGTTTGGTGTGATTCGAATTACAAAGTAGGTTTCATTGTTGAGTGTTTGTTGTGGAAGCTCACTTAATTTCAGTTCAAGAATGGTTTGGGCGTCTGGTGATAACGAGGGATGCCAAACGTGAATAGTGTCTATAACGGTAATGTCTTTAAAGGAGGCAATTCCTTGCGTGTTGGTAAGCGTGTATACGTGAGAGTTTGCAATATAGATATACCCTATCATTGAGTCGTGAATATTACAGCCGAGCACTACAACGCCGGGGGTATCGAAAAGAATCGGTGCTTCCGGCGTTCCGCTGTATAGCTTGAGTTCAAAAGGTTTTGCTGGCGAAAAGGAATAGACATGGTGACGAATGTTGTCACTGTTTGGAAAGCGAACTCGCTGGCCGCTGGATATGGCGAGCGTCCCGGGAGCGAAGGTTTTATTGATTTGATCCATTATGGCCGGTCTATCGCTGACTTGTGGGCTCGTTGTTTCGGCGCTAATAGAATGCGCTTCAGCGGGGGCAGAAATGGATGTATTTGCCAGAGGCCGGCCCGAGCCATCCTCAACGATAAAATAGTAATCTGCCGCCTGCACGGAAAGCGAGGCCAAGAGGAAAATATGTGCGATGAAAGCAGATACTCGGTTTCGTAGTGCGTGCACGGCTATCCCGCTGTTTGGTTATGTTGTGTGTGCAGATGAGTATAGCAAAGCTGGAGTCGCTGCCTGCTTTTCCTGTTTGACGCGTAAAATTGTGAATTCACTAAAGGCTTTGAATTGACCGGATAAATGAGCGTTTAGCGAATTTTGCATTACACTGAAATGCATTGGTATTTGGTAAGGCGGTATTAATTATTCAGGTCGAGGTAAACGTGAAAGCAATAAAAAAATCTGGTTGCGTGAATCGTACCGCGCGTAAGAGTTCAACGCGACGCATGATGTACGGTAGCTTGTGGATTCTGATTGGCTTTTTATTTACTTTTACGGCCCGGTCAGAAGAATCAAGGTTACGAATACTCACTTGGCCAGGATATGCTGATGAGGATGTAGTACGAGACTTTAGCCGTTTATATAATGCGAAGGTGAGTGTAACTTATGTCACTTCAGATGATGACTTGTGGAGCAGGCTGAGCGCGGAACACGGCAGTAATTTTGATGTTTTTGCGGCGAATACCGCCGAATTACAGCGCTATCTTGCAAAAGATCAGGTGATGCCCATTGATCTTTCATTGGTGCCCAATCAAAAGTTACAGTTACCACGATTTAGAGTGTTGCTCGATGCCGGTCCGTTAGTGAGCGGAGGTAAGCCTTTCGCCATTCCTTTTACCTATTCTGAAATGGGGTTGATTTACAATAAAGATATAGTTTCGCCTCCGCCAACGTCTATTAACGCCCTCTGGGATACCGCTTATCGAGGTAAAGTACTTGCCTTTGATGCGAGCAACCATAACTTTTCGATAGCCGCCCAAGCACTAGGATTTCCTAATCCATTTCAAATGAGTAATGATGAGTTGCTGAAAGCGGCTGTAAAACTCATCGAGCTCAGACGAAACATTCTTACACTTTATAGCGATCCCGATGAAGCACTTAAATTATACAAGGAGGGTAATATCGCTTTGATCTACGCGAATTACGGAGCGCAGCAGGTTAACAAAATGAAATCGGCGGGCCTGAATATTGGCTATGTTGTGCCGGTCGAAGGGGCATTTGCGTGGCTGGATTGTTGGGCTATCAGTCGGGGGGCTAAGGATAAGGAGCTTGCGCATGCCTGGTTGAATTACATGCTGACGCCAAGCGTCAGTCATCTTCTGACTGAGCGTCAGGGGCTGGCGAATACATTAACAAAGCCTGAACTTCAACAAGACACGGATAAAATGGTTTGGCTGGAAACCCTGGAGGATCCGGAAAAACGAATCTCATTGTGGGAGCGAATAAGAGCGGGAGATGCTCCGGAAACGTTCAGGTAAGGTTTGTCTGTTTATGAAAATAACAACAAAATTGATGCTTTGGCTTTCCGTCATTTCGCTTACGTTAACCGTCTCGATGGGTTACCTTGGTTTTGAGCGACACCGGCAACTTATGATCGAGCGCTACTCGGCTGATCTGGTGACGTCTACCAACCTTTTGGCGCGTCGTTTTCTGGAGTCGACTGGCAATGTAGAGTCAGATCTCAAGGTACTTTCCCACCTTTCAAGTTTGTCTCTCAAAGAGGCATCAACTCATGATGATATCAGCCGCACTTTGGACTCCATCTCGCAGGGAAGTCTTGAAACGGTATTTCGTGATTTTATTGAAGCGCACACCGAGTATCTGGACATTAGCTTTGTAGGATTGACCGATCACGGTAAAGAGCAGGTGCGAGTGGTAAGAACCGAGCATGGTGCGGAAACGGTTTCAAGGTCATTGCTCAGGGAAAAGGGACATTTTCCGTATGTTTATAAAACCGCAGAATTGCCACCAGATGGTATTTACTATTCGAGTGTCAACATCAAGCAAGAAAATTCATCCTTGATTGTTGCGAATAATCCTACCGTGAGGGTGGCTATCCCCATCTATCGAGGTGGCTCAGGGGCGATAGGTGTGGTGGTTATCAACGTCGCTTTGAATACGCTGTTTCAAAATCTCAAGCGAGACATCGGCCAGGAAACCAATCTCTATCTGGCAGGACCTGATGGCGACATACTGATTCACCCAGACCCTCAAAAAACCTTTGGTTTAGATAAAGGGCATCGCTTTGTTATAGGTGATGAATTCCCTCAAGTGGCCAAGGACGACTTTCAAAGCCAGGTGATCAACGAGTTGGATGGTTGGTCGCGCGATGGTTATGTTGCGGCATTTACACGTATTTATTTGGGCGAAGAGCGATTGGGCAATGCCTATGTTATGGGGATGGGGTTGCCCTACAGTCGATTGCTTTCGATCACTGCACAAATGCAACGCATGAGTCTCGAAGTTGTCCTGGTATTTGCCTTGCTTTCTTTAATTCTTTCGTGGTGGTTCTCCCGATTGCTGGCGGCACCTCTGAATCAGGTGATATTGGCTATTGGTGATTCTTCAAATATCGCCAGAAGTCGAAAAATGCTGCCGCTGAAGCGCAGGGACGAAATTGGATTGCTGGCACGTACCTATGACGGCATGGTGACTCGTATCAATGCACAGATTCAGTCGTTGCGGGATAGTGAAAAAAACCTGAATAACATTCTTGAGGCAGCGCCTTCGATGATTGTCATCGTAGATTCTCGGGGGCGCGAGCTGTTGTTCATGAATCGTCAAGCGAATGATCGCCTTGATTTTAAACATGATTCCTCAGACATTAACCCCTTGCTTGTTTCACAGGACTCTTCTACCGGAGAAACTTTGCTGGAGGCTATTCGGGTAAGCAAGGAGTTAAACGCGCGCGAGGTTTGTTTATGCGATAAAAATGGCGATGTTTTGTGGATTATGTTGTCGGCTATTTTTGTTAAATATAAGGGAGCTGAAGCGATTCTCATGTCGTGCACCGACATTACTGAGAAAAAGGAAAACGAAAACAGAATTACACAACTGGCTTTTTACGACCCGCTAACCAATTTGCCTAACCGGCGCCTGCTTATCGATCGTTTAAAGCAATCCATTGCTGCAGCGCGTAGACATAATACCTATGGCGCCATTATTTTTATGGATTTGGATCGATTTAAGTTTCTGAATGATACGGCCGGGCATCATCTTGGTGACGAGCTGCTGATTATGGCAGCGGGTCGCATTCGGGCAGCGCTGCGGGATGCAGACACGGCAGCCCGGTTGGGTGGGGACGAGTTTGTGGTGGTGCTGGACTGTAATTCGCAAACCTTGCACGAAGCGGCCAATCAGGCTTTTCTTGTGGCAAACAAAATTCGCCATGCGTTAAATGAGCCTTATCAGTTGACTGACACCATCCATCACTGCACGTCCAGTATGGGGATATCCTTGTATCCGGAAGACAGCTTGCAGGCGAGTGATTATATCCAGCAAGCAGATACCGCCATGTATCTGGCGAAAGATGGTGGTGGAAATACGATTAACTTCTTCGAGCCGGGAATGAAAAAGTCGGCCAGTGCCAGATTGGAGCTTGAAAAAGCTCTGCGATTAGCGGTGACAGAACAACAGTTTACCTTGTTCTATCAGGCCCAGGTCGATGTCCGTGGCGTGGCTTTCGCCGCCGAAGCCTTAATACGCTGGAATCACCCCGTGCGTGGGCTGGTGTCACCGATGGAGTTTATTCCCGTAGCAGAAGAAACCGGACTGATCGTTCAAATAGGCGAGTGGGTGCTACGCAAAGCCTGCACTCAATTGAGTCAGTGGATTTCAGATGGCCTAAAATTTTCACACATTTCGGTCAATGTGAGTTCCAGACAGTTCTGGCAACCGGATTTTGTCGACGTGGTGATGCGGTCACTGGCCGAGAGCCGGCTTCCCGCAGAGAAGCTCATGTTGGAATTAACGGAAGGTATCTTTATAGATGATTTCGAAGATGCGGTGGATAAAATGGAACAGCTCAAGCAACTGGGGGTTTCTATATCTATTGACGATTTCGGAACGGGATATTCATCTTTAAGCTACTTAAAGCAGCTGCCTATTTCCCAGCTTAAAATTGATAAAAGCTTTGTTCGGGATGTGCCTGCCAAGGCCAGTGATGCCGTAATTGTGGAAACGATTATATTAATGGCGCGCAATCTTGAGTTAAGTGTCATCGCAGAAGGTGTGGAAACACTGGTTCAGCAGGAATTTTTGCAGACTAAAGGGTGCTTTGCGTATCAGGGATTCTATTTTTCCAAGCCTTTGCCGGCTTTGGAGTTCTTCAGTCTATGGAAAGAGCGTCGTCCAGGAAAGGCACAGTATTCAAGCTGAATTCTGTATTAGCGCTTAATAAATAGTTCGATTATTTTACTTTTTCAGGAGGGAGAGATTCAGATGGATTGGCGGTGAGGGAGGGATTCGAACCCTCGATACGTTGCCGTATACACGCTTTCCAGGCGTGCTCCTTCAACCGCTCGGACACCTCACCAATCATCTGTGTACCAAAGAGGGCGGCTAAGATATCCCAGTCTTAAACAAAATGCAATCCTTCTTGGAAGGATATCTGGGTGGAGAGGACGGCTTGTGAGTGATGTCTGCAAAGAAGCATAAAAAAAGTGCCGCATAGCGGCACCGACTAAATGAGTCTTCTCAGCAAGGAGAACTAACATGAAAAGCCTGAATGTTTCAAATGTAAGTATAAAGTGTGAATTGCTTCTCATTATATTTTTTTGTAATTAAATAGTGCGGGCTTAAATACGCAAAATTTTACTTTTTAATTTTCAGCGCGATAGCCTTGGTTTGCGTTGTTGGAATTCAAATTTTAATGCGAGAAATGAGTAACTTTGATATTTCCTACTATTTGTCCCGGTGTTTTCTGAGTGATACGCATCAATATCATTGGGTGTCGGACAGGGTAATCTCTAGCTATCCTTGGAATTGAACTCTGGACAGGGAATAAGTACGTTAATAGCGAGAAGAGGTTTATAGGTGATGACGGTTTGTCCCGGTTGTAAAGCAGAGGTGGCTTCCAATCAGCGTATGTGCAGTCGATGCGGTATGGGGATTCCCCCTGCGAGAGATGGCTATATTCCTGCGTTAAGAATGCATTTCCGAACGGCGGTTATATTGTTGGCCTTGGTCTGTTTTGGAATGATTATCTGGCTGCCACGTTAACCATCTTATTGGCTGGGTAGATCGCAGCTGTCGGCTATACTGGTACGGCATCAGTCAGATAGGCTGTCAGTAAATTGTTGGTCGAGTAATTGATTCTATGATTGGGAAAAAGATTTTTGCCTGGTTTCTGCTGTGTGGCTCGCTGAACGTTTTTGGCGAACAGCAGCAAAGCGCTCCGCTTTCAATATCGGTTGGAGAATGGGCTCCTTATATTGATTCGTCTCAGGAGGGGAATGGGGTTGCCAGTGAAATAGTGACCGAAGCTTTCGCCCGTGTCGGCTATAAAGTCGATCTGGTTTTTAAAACCTGGCCTCGTGTAGAGTTTGATGTTGATCATAGCGGCGAGGTTTCATTCGGCTGGATATACAATACCGAGCGTGATAAAAAATGGTTGTTTTCTGAACCGCTTATGCAAGGCCGAACTGTTCTGGCCGTGTTAAAGGGTAAAGCATTGATATGGAAAACATTGCAAGACCTGAAACCCTTTACGTTGGCAACGGCAAGGGGATATAGCTATGGCGATGAGTTCGACAGCTTTAAAAGCCAACTTAAGATTTTCGAAAATAACGAAGAATTTGTGAGCATGAAAATGCTGCTTAATAATCGGGTGGACGCGGTTGTGATTGATCCACTGGTTGCTCGTCAGCTTTTGTTGACGCATTTTGCAGAAAGTGCCAATCGTGTTTATTTTGTAGAGCAGCCCCCTATAAAAAATTATGATTTACATTTGATTTGTGCCAGAGATAATCCGCAATGCCCAACGCTGATTAGTCGATTTGATGCTCAAATAAAGAAAATGAACGAAGAAGGGTGGGTGGCTTCCGCCGTGTATCGGCATATGCACTGAGCCTGATTTATCGCACGCGGTTTAAATTCGTTGTATGGTTTGGAATTTTCCAGTGTCATCGAAAGTGATAGCGAAACGTCCTGAAATTCCGGCATGGGTAACGAACGGTAATAAGATGTTGGCGGGAAACTGAACGCGCCTTTTATCTTCGCTTATTGCATGTACCACGCGGGTTACGCCACGATAAAGCTTTTGCCATTCGTCGGCAGGTATAGTCAAACTCAAAGTGATATGCTGCATGTGTTTAAACTGATCTGTCTTCAGGTTCTATCGAAAAACCAATATTTTTGCCAGGCATCCAGTACTTTTTCGGAATACCAGGTTTTGCCCAGGCTACCGTTATAGCGTGCGAGTGCACGCGTCAGATTGCCCCGTTCCTTCTTAAGATAATGTTTAAGTATGGTGCACCCGTATCTGAGATTGGTAGCCATGTTTGTAAGGTTGTCGTCCGGGCGTCCAATTTCATCTTTCCAGAATGGCATCACCTGCATCAGCCCCTGGGCTCCCACGCTGGATATGGCAAATCGATCAAAGCGGCTTTCAATCTGAATAACCGCCAGGACTAATTCTGGATCAATTTCTGCTCGCATGGATTCCTGGTGAACCAGACGCAGAAAATTCAATCTTTCGTAGGGATCTTTGAGAAACTTACTTAATCTGCCAGACATATCTACCAGCCAGACTTCGCCATCAAAGCGATCGGCGAAGACTGACTGGTCATTAACGGTTTGCTGCAGAATGGCACGTAATTCGGGGTCGGGCGCTTCGATGGATGCGCCCGCAGCCGAAAGGTGCAGCAGGCATGCCATCATGAGGATTCCTCGCAACTTGCATGGCTTGCCTGCTTTTCGATGCCCTGAGTTTTGACGCATGGTTACGTTGCTTTTGGCGATCGCTATTTTCATCCTGCGGAACATTTTCTTGTGGTTATTCGGCTGTTTTAAGGGCCGAAACTTTATCTGCTAAAAACGCCATGAGGTCAGACAGTGCGATATTTTGGCTGTCAGAGTCTTTACGGCCTTTGTACTCAACTTCTCCTTGTGCCAAACCGCGATCACTGATGACAATTCGGTGAGGAATGCCAATGAGCTCCATGTCAGCAAACTTGACGCCAGGTCGTTCATTGCGATCATCTAATAGCACGTCCAGGCCTTTTGACTGCAATTGTGCATAAATATCTTCACCGGTACTGGCGACCAGCTCTGATTTTTGTGCGTTTAACGGGACTACTGCGATGTGGAATGGCGCGATACTTTCCGGCCATAGGATGCCTTTTTCGTCATGGTTTTGTTCGATGGCAGATGCGACAACTCGCGAAACGCCGATGCCGTAGCAGCCCATTTCCATTATGGTGGCGCGTCCATTTTCATCCAGAACATTGGCGTTCATCGCTTCGCTGTATTTTTTGCCCAGCTTGAAAATGTGTCCTACTTCGATCCCGCGTTTAATAACCAGTGTGCCTTTTCCATCAGGGCTGGGGTCACCATTAACAACATTTCGAAGGTCAGCGATGTCGGAAATGTTTGCGTCTCGTGCCCAGTTGACGCCAGCGTAATGGAAGCCATCTTCGTTTGCACCGCAGACAAAGTCCGCTAAAAGCGCTGCGCTGCGATCAACAATTACCGGAATCGTTATATTTACCGGGCCGATAGAGCCAGGTTTGCAGCCAATCACTTGCTCAATTTCTGCTTCTGTTGCCATGGTGAGCGGGCTGGCTATGTTCGCGAGCTTTTCTGCTTTAATTTCATTGAGTGTATGATCTCCACGCAATACCAACGCAACGAGCGGGCACTGACCTTTTTCGTCGGGTATGCCGTTCACAACCAGTGTTTTAATGGTTTGAGACGGAGCTATATTAAGAAAAGCAGACACTTCTTCGATGGTTTTCTGATCGGGTGTGGATACTTTCTCCATCGACTGAGTGGGCGCAGGACGTTCGCTCACAGTGGGAACAGCTTCAGCCATTTCTATATTGGCGGCAAAATCGCTGTCGGTACTAAACGCGATATCGTCTTCTCCTGATTGTGCCAGTACGTGAAATTCGTGAGACGAGCTGCCGCCAATACTTCCCGAGTCAGCCTGAACTGCCCTGAAATCTAATCCCAGGCGAGTAAATATACGCGTGTAAGTGGCATGCATCACCTGATAGGTTTCATCGAGCGAAGCCTGATTCAAATGAAATGAGTACGCGTCCTTCATAAGGAATTCGCGGGCTCTCATTATGCCGAAACGGGGACGACGTTCGTCGCGGAATTTCGTTTGAATCTGGTAAAAGTTCGCAGGGAGCTGTTTGTAACTTTTAAGCTCATTGCGAATAAGGTCAGTGATAACCTCCTCATGGGTCGGGCCGACGCAAAAATCACGATCATGGCGGTCCTTAATTCGCAGAAGCTCTCCACCGTATTGCTGCCAGCGGCCGGATTCCTCCCAAAGCTCTGCAGGCTGCACTGCGGGCATCAGGACTTCTTGCGCCCCTGATTTGTCCATCTCTTCGCGAACAATGTTTTCCACTTTGCGCAAGACTTTCAGGCCCATAGGCAACCAGGTATAAAGGCCAGCGGCCAGTTTGCGGATCATACCCGCGCGCATCATCAGCTGATGGCTGATGACTTCTGCATCGGCGGGAGTTTCTTTTAGGGTGGCTATCAGAAAGCGGCTTGCTCGCATAGGAATAAAATTCTCGTTTCGTGAAATAAAGTAATGCGCGGGATATCACTTAAAATCAATGCACTTGATACGTCTCGCTATTGTAAGTGTATGCTCCTCAATCGTACAGTCGTGGTTAATTTATTGTCGTTGTTGCCTGGGGTGTTTCCTGCAACTGCGAAGTGTGATGCAAGGGGAAGGGGTGTGTTAACCGCCAAAGAAGTAGAGACCATTATCAGGGAAGGTGCACCGATGGCCAGGGATATTGATTTGACGGTAGAGAAAATCGGGGCGGGAGGTGCGCGGGTCCGTGTACCTTTTAATGCTCGAAATGTCCGTCCGGGAGGTACGTTGTCGGGACCGGTGATGATGGCGCTTGCCGATGCGGCCATGTATGCCGCTATTCTGGGAGCCTTGGGAAAGGTTGAAATGGCGGTCACCAGTAATTTGAATATAAATTTTTTGCAAAAGCCGGCGCCCGCTGATCTGGTTGCAGATGCGTTAGTAATGAAAATGGGCCGTCGCCTGGCTTTTTGTGAAGTGCGCGTCATGTCTGATCGGCATGACGGATTGGTTGCTCACGTCACGGGAAGCTATGCGTTACCTTCCTTCGGTACCAAAGAGCAATTGGACTAAATTAGAGCAACAACTCAAAAAACATGACGTAGCTCACAGTTTGAACTCAGGCTTTGTCTAAAATTTGCCCTCTATTTTAGGTACGCGTGTTCCGATCAGGGATTGAGGTAGGCTTGTGGCAAAATTTAAATATGCCTGGATGCAGTACGCCAGCATAACAACCATCATGGGGTTAACCGGATGTTCAACCCCCCAGCCAAAACCCATGGCAGACAATGCGCCAATTTATCCGGCAACCGTTGGACAGGCCACCACAGTGACAGATATTTCGGACTATCGTTCCGGGTATCGTTTTTTGCCGAAGCCTTCGGGTCGTCCTACCGAGATCAGTTTCTGGATCACGCGTGATGAGTCGGGGAATTTTCATGTGCCATGGGAGTGGGGAGGGGATGTTGATATTGCCGGGAGTGAGCATATTGCTGTTGATCCGGTAGCAAAAACCATTTCACTGGATTTCGGTGTGCACAATGGCAAATTTGAATGTAGTCGCTTTGAGCGCGTAGATGATCGCGAGCAGTATGGATATTCGCCTTGTTCAAGTATATTCAGTCGCTTTCCCGCTCGCCCTCCCGCTTATCAACCACCGGAAATACCCGCGCCAACGCCTTTGAGCGCCTTTGATCGCTGGAGAGGCAAAAAAGAAGTCGTGGTTACACCGCCTCCTGCACCTCCTGAGCCGCAGGCGATTGTGAGCATTAGTGTAGATAGTGTCGCTTTGGCGGCGCTCCAATTGAATCTGTTCAATACTGCAGAAGCGATTGTTGAGGGTGAAGAAATCGGTTCAAAGATGTCGGCAAAGGATGTTTATTCCAAGCTCAAAACAACCGGGCGGGCCTTTGAATCCGATATTCGTGTGAAGCAGGAAAAAATCATCGGGGAGTATGTTTCGGCAGCGAAGGTGCAGCCAAAGGTTATTGCTTATCAGGTAATTGATCGTTCCGGCTATTATGGCTATGACGCAAAATGGACCGGACGTGTCGAAGTCCAGCCGAATACATACAAGAAGAGGCAGTTCTCCTATGCGGATATTGCCAATGAAATGCAAGAGATAGATACCTCGAATGCAATTGCGCCCATTGCAAATATCCTCGCAGCACGAATGAAGCAGCAGTATAAAAAAGATGTCGCACAGGTCACGCGGGATCTTGCTCAGGTGACCCGCCTTTACGGAGTGGAGTGCCATTACCCTGAGGTTATTGGCGGGTATAAAGTGGCGGTGCGCTGTCCATCTTCTACCGCTCGAACCGACTCAGGTTTCGAGATACCAGTGACTGTTGAAATCCTTGCGAGAAAGTTCGGTGTCATTGTGCCCAGCTATGCCAGTCATAATAGCGATGTTTCTGTGGTGGTAGATGGCGAGTTTTTGTCTGTCAGAAATAATCAGAATCACTCTTTGAGGTTACGCGCTCTAGTGATTGATGTGAATGGTACGCAACAATCCATTGCTTTAGAGGGTAGAGAAGTTAATGCCGTCGATGGCCAGTTGCAGATGCGCGTCTCTGAAGAATTTGCTGACGAGATGAAAGCTAAGTTAAACGTCCCCTTTGTGAGCAGAAGAGAAGCAGTTTCCAAAATACTTCGATTTGGCGTCACGCTGGACTATGAGGTTGTGCTGGCGGATGGCTTGCCTTCAGAGGTAAGGCAGTTGACGCAAAATACCGAATATCGTCTCCACGACCTCTTATCAGCTAGATAGCGTTGGTATGGGAATCAAAAAGTTAGCAGGCTTTTACAAATAATTTGTTAAATGTTTGTAAAATTGTGGTCGCCATGCTAATAATTATGGGCAAGGCACTCGTAGCAAGTGGTTAGAGTGTCGGGTCTTGTGTCAAGGATGAGCCTCATTCGGTTGAGGCATTTTCGTATTTGAGAAATCAAGGGGTAAAAAGTTTTAGCTTTTTAGTAGTACCCCTTTCTTCTTTTGTTTCCCGTTTTTTAACCCTTGTCTTTCGCTTGTTTTCAGGCTGATTTCGCGTCCGGTGACGAGATGCTACGTAACGTGCTACTTCTGTAGCGGGCCAATCTTGAAGGTTGTGCGGCCATCGCCAAATTGCAGTGTCAGATCTTTTCCTTCTTCAACGCGGTTTTTGCTAGTCACTACATGCTGGTCACAAAATGCAATGGCATAACCTCGTTCCAGCGTGGCCAAAGGGCTAAGCGCCTGAAGGTGTCGTGCTTTTTCTGAAAGTCGGGTGCTTTTGTAGTGAATGTTTTGCCGTATCGACTGATTTAAGCGCGTTGCCAGAGAGGTGAGTTGACGGGTTGTCATCTGTAATTTCTGACTAGGGCTGCTCAGACGAAGTGATTGGTTTGCGCTTTTATATCTCTGCCATTTTGCGTCCAATTGATGTTGGAGGGTGAGATGCAAGCGGCGTTGGAGTTGTGCCAATTGGCGTGCTTGCAGCTCAAGGCGCTGGAGGGGGGAGGTAAGTCGTTGTGAAAGATTGCGTGTCTCCCGCGAACAGCGCTCTAGTCTGGCTGTTATGCCGGCTGTCAGTCTGTGTTCAAAAAGATCCAGGCGCTGTTGTAATTCGAATTGATCGGGGGTGAGCAACTCTGCTGCCGCAGAAGGGGTGGGCGCTCTAAGATCGGCGACGAAATCTGCAATACTGAAATCTACTTCGTGGCCCACCGCGCTAACAATCGGCAGGCGGCTTGCTGCGATGGCTCGGGCAACCGCTTCTTCATTGAACGGCCATAAATCTTCTAGTGATCCGCCCCCTCGTCCGACGACAAGTACATCGCACGTTGAGTGTTGATTCGCCAGGGCAATGGCTTTGCAAATAGCCTGGGCTGCGGCATCGCCTTGAACGAGGGTCGGATACAGTGTGACCTGCATGGCGGGAAAACGCCGTTCAATAACGCTCAAAATGTCGTGTATCGCAGCGCCGGTAGGCGAGGTCACTACGCCAATACGTTTGGGCCATGCGGGAATGGGCCTTTTTCGCCTGGTTTCAAATAACCCTTCTTGTGCGAGACGGGATTTTAATTGATCAAAGGCTTTTTGCAGTGCGCCCAGACCAAAAGGCTCAATATGCTCAATGTTGAGCTGATATTCGCCTCGACTTTCAAATAGCGTGACGCGTGCACGAACCATCATTAAATCGCCATTCGCGGGCACAAACCTGAGCTTTTGATTAAAGCCTTTGAACATTGCGCATCGTATCTGGGCTTTGTCGTCTTTTAATGTGAAATACCAATGACCGGACGCGGGGCGAGTAAATCCCGAGATTTCTCCCTGTACCAGCACTTGCATAAAACTCACTTCCAGAAGTTTTTTTGCCTGGCGGTTGAGCTCGCTGACACTGAATGCGTGATCTGATGTGCCCGCAGGAGCAACGTTTGTGGTGTTTTCTGTCAATTGCATGAGTTTGATACAACATTTAGGGGTTAGTTTACGAATAATGCCGATATATATATAATCGTTCGATTGTACTTGGCAAGTTGGAAGGCTACTCCCTTATGCTGCGAATTGCACAAGAAGCACTTACGTTTGATGATGTTCTTTTAATTCCTGGTTATTCAGAAGTTTTACCTCGCGACGTGTCTTTGAAAACAAGGCTTACACGCGAGATCGAACTCAATATCCCCCTTGTGTCGGCGGCGATGGATACGGTCACCGAAGCCAAACTGGCAATTGCCATGGCGCAGGAGGGCGGCATAGGGATTATGCACAAAAATATGACGATCGAGCAGCAGGCCGCTGCAGTTCGCGCCGTAAAGAAATACGAAAGTGGCGTGGTCAAAGATCCGATTACCGTGTCACCCGAGACTTCTGTCCGGGAGCTTTTGGACATCACATTTGCAAACAAGATTTCCGGTTTGCCCGTGGTTGATGGTAAAGATCTGGTAGGCATTGTGACGGGGCGCGATATCCGATTCGAAGGACGACTGGATACGAAAGTGTCAGAAATCATGACGCCTAAAGACAAGCTCGTCACTGTGAAAGAAGGTACCGATCTTGAAACGGTTAAGAATCTTCTGCATAAACACCGCATTGAAAAGGTGTTGGTGGTAAACGAGGATTTCGAACTTAAAGGTTTGGTGACCGTTAAGGATATTCAGAAAGCGCAGGATTTTCCCAATGCGTGTAAAGACTCATTGGGTCGTCTCCGTGTGGGCGCTGCCGTAGGAACCGGAGCTGATACCGGTGAGCGTGTTGCCGCACTGGTTAACGCCGGGGTCGATGTGCTGGTGGTTGATACCGCGCACGGGCACTCAAAGGGTGTGATTGAGCGTGTTCGCTGGGTAAAAGAGAACTTTCCTGAAGTGCAGGTTGTCGGTGGTAACATTGCTACCGCAGAAGCTGCACTGGCCCTGGCCGATGCTGGCGCTGATGCCGTTAAAGTGGGAATTGGACCCGGATCTATTTGTACAACGCGTATTGTTGCCGGTATTGGCGTTCCGCAGATTTCGGCGGTTGCCAACGTAGCCGCGGCACTGAAAGATCGCGGTGTTCCTGTCATTGCTGATGGGGGGATTCGCTTCTCGGGTGATATCGCCAAGGCAATTGCGGCTGGTGCAAACTGTATCATGGTAGGCAGCTTGCTTGCCGGTACGGATGAGGCACCGGGTGAGGTTGAGCTGTACCAGGGTCGTAGCTATAAAGCGTATCGTGGAATGGGATCTTTAGGCGCCATGGGGCAAACCCAAGGGTCCAGTGATCGCTACTTCCAGGACAGTACGGCGGGCGTGGATAAACTGGTGCCGGAAGGGATAGAAGGTCGCGTAGCCTGCAAGGGGCCGATGGCGAATATCGTGCATCAGCTTATTGGTGGACTGCGTGCTGCGATGGGATACACCGGAAGCAGTAATATTGAAGAAATGAGGACAAAGCCTCAGTTCACACGTATTACATCGGCGGGCATGAAGGAAAGTCATGTTCATGATGTCACAATTACCAAAGAAGCCCCCAATTATCGGGTAGGTTAGTAATATAGTTGCAGTGACGGGGTTTTCAGTCGTCAGGTGCTGAGCATGGGCTCAGCTGACGATTGAGCCCCGTTTTGCGTTATTTTCCTGTTATTTTATCGAAATGGCTTGTTGATCATGGCTCAAGATATTCACGCTCATCGCATTCTTATTCTGGATTTTGGTTCTCAATATACACAGCTTATCGCACGTCGCATTCGAGAAATCGGCGTTTACTGTGAAATTCGCGCGTTCGACATGTCCGAAGACGAAATTCGCGATTTTGCACCCAAAGGGGTTGTGCTGGCTGGCGGGCCAGAATCCGTCACGGAAGAAGGTAGCCCGAGAGCACCGGAGTGTATCTTTACGATGGGGTTGCCGGTATTGGGTATTTGCTATGGCATGCAGACCATGGCAGAGCAGTTGGGCGGAAAAGTGGCGAGTTCCGATCTGCGCGAATTTGGATATGCCCAGGTTAAAATTCAATCAGCCGGAGATTTGCTGTCAGATATTCGGGATCACCTCACGGAACAAGGAGAGGCGCTGATCGATGTCTGGATGAGCCATGGTGACAAAGTGGTGGTGATGCCCGAGGGCTTCCAGCTTATGGCCTCCACTGAAAGTGCGCCTATTGCAGGGATGTATCATGCCGAGAAGCATTTCTATGGAGTGCAGTTTCATCCAGAAGTAACCCATACTCTGCAAGGTAAGCGCATGCTGGAGCATTTTGCGCTGAATATTTGTGGATGTGACGCGTTGTGGACGCCCAGTCATATTGTTTCAGATGCGATTGCAAAAGTTCAGCAGTTGGTGGGCACTGACAAGGTGCTGCTTGGGCTTTCTGGTGGTGTGGATTCTTCTGTGGTGGCAGCACTACTGCACCGGGCGATCGGTGATCAACTGACCTGCGTCTTTGTGGATAATGGCCTGTTGCGTCTTCACGAAGGTGATCAGGTGATGGACATGTTTGCCAAGAATATGGGCGTTCGGGTTATTCGGGCAAACGCCGAGGAGCAATTTCTGTCCCTGTTGAAAGGGGTGAGTGATCCAGAGCAGAAGCGCAAAATTATCGGAAATACCTTTATTGATGTTTTTGATGCTGAAGCTACGAAAATCAAGGATGTAAACTGGCTGGCACAGGGAACGATTTACCCTGATGTTATCGAGTCTGCAGCGGCGAAAACCGGTAAGGCACACGTCATCAAATCTCACCATAACGTGGGTGGTTTGCCTGAAGACATGAAAATGAAGCTGGTTGAACCTTTGCGGGAGCTGTTTAAAGATGAGGTTCGCAAAATCGGTCTTGAGTTAGGCTTGCCTTATGACATGGTATACCGCCATCCTTTCCCTGGACCAGGCCTGGGGGTGCGTATATTGGGAGAAGTGCGTAAGGAGTATGCCGATATTTTACGCAAGGCGGATGCGATCTTTATTGAAGAATTGCACCGTTCGGGTTATTACCACAAAACAAGTCAGGCATTCGCTGTCTTTTTACCCGTTAAGTCAGTGGGTGTGGTGGGCGATGCGCGTCGTTATGAGTATGTTGTTGCTCTCAGAGCAGTAGAAACCATCGATTTTATGACGGCTCGTTGGGCGCATCTGCCGTATGAGTTGCTGGAGCTGGTATCGAATCGAATCATTAACGAAATCTCGGGGATCTCGCGTGTGACGTATGACGTTTCGTCCAAGCCGCCAGCGACAATTGAGTGGGAGTGATACCCGATTTTGATCGCTATGTAGTTGAGAGTCGGATGCTGCCATGAGCAAGACTGGAAGATACGGAAGGTGAGGTAGTGGTTTCTGATGAAGATCAGAAATGGATGCGGTATGCCTTGACGCTTGCCGTCAAGGCAGCTGATGCAGGCGAGGTTCCTGTAGGGGCGGTCGTAGTTTGTGATAATCGTGCAATCGGTGAAGGGTGGAATCACCCCATTGCCGCACATGATCCGACCGCTCATGCAGAAATCATGGCGCTGAGAGCCGCCGCTCGTGAGCAGGAAAATTATCGCGTCGTTGATTCCACGTTGTATGTCACGCTGGAGCCGTGCACCATGTGTGTCGGCGCGATCGTACATGCACGTGTAAGCCGGGTCGTTTTTGGCGCAAAAGAGCCCAAGGCTGGCGCGGTGGTTAGTCAGAACAATTTATTTGATCACCCTGCAATGAATGCGCGAGTACTTTATGAAGGCGGAGTACTGGAAGCAGAGTGCAGCACAATGCTGAGCGAGTTCTTCAAGTTACGTCGACAGCAAAAGCGAGAAGAAAAGGCTAAAGGTCAAAGCAAGTCAACAGATACTAACGTTTCGGTGCCGCCCAGATGAATGAATTTGAATTGGATGAACGCTTATACAAGGATACGGTTAAACTCACCCGCTGGCCGTTGTGTGAAGTGTTGTTGATGAATGCTGAACCGTTTCCCTGGGTTATCCTTGTGCCGCGCAAGCCGGGTATTCGTGAAATATTCGAATTGTCCGAACAGGAACAAGTGCAATTACTGCGCGAATCCAGTGTTCTTGGGCAGGAATTAATGCGCCAGTTTTCAGGCGATAAATTAAATGTGGCGGCGCTGGGAAATGTCGTCAGTCAGTTGCATGTGCACCATGTCGTGCGCTTTAAGTCGGATATATGTTGGCCCGCGCCAGTCTGGGGTAACTTTTCCGCCCAACCCTACAGTGCTGAAGCACTGGAAGCCCGAATAAAGCAATTAAATGTTTTGAGCGAGCGAGTCTGGGACTAGGGCGATGATGGTTTGTTTCGTTCGCGCTGAATGCGTGACATGGCCTCGGCACCATAAATCAGCATGCGTAGTTCTTTTTTGATTCTGTCTGCAAGTGCACTGCGTTCTTTGGGCGAAGCATCCAGAGCTTCAGCACCCAGTGTAAACACAATCGTCACCATCGCTTCGGCAAGCAGTTCCGGTTCGTCCAGCGGGCGCTGCTTGTCATCACCGATGCGGCGCAGATCTTCGGCGAGTTCAATCACAAAATGATTTATTTCTGCCTTAATCGCGGTTCTGAACTGATGAGACAGCCCGGTACGTTCCCTTAGTAACAATCGAAAATGTGTGGCATTTGAGGCCAGATATTCCATAAAGGTATCGACCGACGTCGTGACCGCGCTGCCGCCTTTTTCGATGCGCTTGCGAGCTTGTCGCATAAGTTGTCTGAGTGTAACCCCTGCTTCATCGACCAGGGCGAGCCCCAGTTCGTCCATTTCGGTAAAATGCCTGTAGAAAGAGGTGGGCGCAATGCCTGCTTCTCTGGCGACTTCGCGCAAACTGAGATTGGAAAAGCCCCGGTCAGCGCTTAGCTGCCGAAGGGCTGCATCCATTAATGATCGACGGGTTTTTTGCTTTTGTTCAGCGCGTACTGCCATGGTTTTAATCCTTACACAGAGGCGCACATGATAAACGTATATCGTGGGTTGTTCCACTGAGTTGTGTTCGCCGAAAATCTGACCTTCGATGCTAGTTGCCTTGAAGTTGCTGTAATTTTCGGGCTACAGTGTTGAAGTGTTGAACCCAGGTCGGTGAAAATTGCGTACCCGACTGACTGTTTATTTCCAGTACTGCCCGAATAAACGGACGTTTTACTTTGGACGTGTGGGCGCGGGCATGCATGATGGCATCGTAGGTATCTACTATTGCGAGTATTTTTGCTCCATCACAGATGGATTGTTCGCCCAGCCCCTTCGGGTATCCACGTCCATCTGATCGTTCATGGTGTTGATACACAATTTGAGACGCTTCTTCCCAAATCTGCATTTTCTGTAGCAGCTCAAAGCTGGATTGGGTGTGTTGTTCCACCATATTTCTTTCTTCTGCGGAAAAACTTTCGGCTTTATGCAGTAATTCAAGCGGGAGAAAAGCCATGCTGATGTCGTGCATCAGAACCGCAGCTGATAATTGGGTGGCATCGACGGGCGACCCGGCGAGCCGATTCATACCGAGCGCCAGTACCAAAAGTCGTTTGCTGCGGCCACTCCAATAGATGGAGCGGGCTTCTATGGGTTTCATCAGTTGTAAAAAGAACAGTATGTCTGCATGCAATGTTATGTTGTAGCGCTTGAATAGTTTGGAATACTGAGGTTCAAGGTGCGCTGAAAGGTCCCCCTGAAGCAACGGGTGGTTTTCGGGGTTGTGCTGCTCCGGCGTGTAGAGTGATGGGTCAGGCCCGGCGTTTAAGGGGGAGACATATTCTGCTCCCGGGTCAAGAGCAATAATAGCTTCGCGAACCCTGTCGACATACTCTTCTGCAGAGGCTTCGGGTACCCGAGCGATGAGTCGACTCATTTTGTTGATTTCTGCAAGCGTGATGGGGGAGACGCCGGTGCTGACCAGATCTCCCATCGTCTCATTGGCTTTGTCCATGGTAAGCAGGACAATATCGCTCAGATGGTTATCAAAGCGCAGGGAGCCTTCCCGAACAGCACCCAATATGTCTTCTGTTGCCTGTAATAGCGGTGTCAGTGCAGATAGTCCGACAAAGGAGAAATTTCCTTTGACGGTGTGTACGGCTCGGAAAATCTGGTTTACAAGATCTTGATTTTCCGGGGTGCGCTCAAGCTCAACGAGTTTGACTTCGCAAAAATGATAGGCTTCGCTAAATTCGTTAAAAAAGTCATCAAATAGACTATCGTCAATCGAATCGGGGAGCGATATGGGCATGCGAAGTTCCTTGGTGGTAAGACTGCAGAAGCAAGGTTGGCCATTTTTTTCCAGCCTGAGGCCAGAGGAGCGACTGCTTATAAACATAGCTCAGATTTTGTATGGGTTATCGGCGAAACTGCTTAAAACTTAATCGAAATTCCGTATTTCCTATTCACTCCATGATAAAACAGGGACTGATTTTGGGCTTTTTTCTGTTTATAATGTGCAGCTTTATTTCCCCGATGCCTGTGCTTTTCGTGTCGTTTTTACGCGGCAGGTACGTACAGCCTGGGTAAACTTAGTTGAGTTAATGTTGGTCAGTAGTCGATTGGTTGGATATTTAAGATGCCTATCTATGAATATGTTTGTAATTCGTGCGGATTTGAAAAAGATGTGCTGCAAAAGATTAGTGACGCAGCGTTAAAAGAATGCCCTTCATGTCATGAGCAGGCGTTCAATAAGCGAATTTCAGCAGCGGGCTTCAGACTGGCTGGCGGTGGCTGGTACGAAACCGACTTTAAAACAGGTAAGAAAAAGAATTTAACCAACTACAGCGAATCCTCATCATAACGGGTGAAACGCTCACACATTCCTTGAATTCTGCAGTGCCTTTGCTTCGGGATTCCCATTAGAAAGATCATCATAAGAAACGGGTAAATATTCATGCGCAGCCATTATTGCGGAGCTATCAACGAATCCAACGTCGATCAGGAAGTCACCCTTTGTGGCTGGGTGCATCGCAGACGCGACCACGGCGGAGTTATTTTTCTCGATTTACGGGACAGGGATGGTCTGGCACAGATCGTAGTGGATCCCGACACCCCTGAAAGTTTTTCGGCTGCCGAACGAGTTCGGAGTGAGTATGTTGTTAAAATTACTGGTCGTGTTCGTCGTCGACCTGCAGGTACGGAAAATAAGGACCTGGCGACCGGTATGATTGAAGTGCTGTGTAAGCAGCTCGAAATATTAAATGCAGCCGCAACGCCGCCTTTCCCACTGGATGAGTATGTGGATGTTGGCGAAGATATTCGACTGAAATATCGCTTTATGGATTTGCGCCGTCCGGAGATGCTCAATAAATTGCGTTTCCGCTCCAAGGTAACGAGCTATATCCGCAACTTCCTGGATGGGCAGGGATTCATGGATGTAGAAACGCCTATTTTGACGCGCGCAACTCCGGAAGGTGCACGCGATTATCTGGTACCTAGCCGTACACATCCCGGAAATTTCTTTGCATTGCCGCAATCGCCACAGTTGTTCAAGCAAATGTTGATGGTTTCCGGTGTTGACCGTTATTACCAGATCGCAAAGTGTTTCCGCGATGAAGATTTGCGCGCTGATCGCCAGCCAGAGTTTACCCAGGTTGACGTTGAATGTTCATTCATCGATGAAAATACCTTGACGACACTGATGGAACAAATGATTCGTGAGATGTTCCATGATCTTCTTAATGTGGATCTGCCGGTCTTTCCGCGTCTGACGTACGCAGAAGGCATGCGTCTCTATGGTAGTGACAAGCCTGATCTGCGTATTCCATTACAGATGGTGGATGTGGCGGATCTCGTGTCCGGCGTTGATTTCAAAGTCTTCTCTGGCCCGGCAAATGATGCCAAAGGTCGGGTGGTTGCTTTGAGGTTGCCTAAAGGGGCCGAGCTGTCACGCAAGCAAATTGATGATTACACCAAGTTTGTGGGAATCTACGGCGCTAAAGGACTGGCCTATATCAAGGTTAATGATTTGACGCAGGGTGCTGAAGGTTTGCAGTCACCCATAGTGAAGTTCCTCGGTGATGACATCGCGATGCAAATTATGGCACGCGTTGAGGCTGAAAATGGAGATATCGTCTTCTTCGGTGCAGACAAGGCTAAAATCGTGAACGAAGCGATTGGTGCGCTGCGAATTAAACTGGGCGAAGATCTTAAGTTATACACCTGCAAGTGGGCACCATTGTGGGTAGTGGATTTCCCCATGTTCGAAGAAGATGGTCAAGGGGGGCTGACAGCCATTCACCACCCGTTTACATCACCTTCCTGCACTCCAGAGGAGTTGGAAGCCGCGCCGGAAAAAGCGCTGTCTCGTGCTTACGATATGGTACTGAACGGTACAGAGCTGGGTGGAGGGTCTATCCGTATTCACGATGGCGCAATGCAGAAAACGGTGTTCCGTATTTTGGGCATTGAGGATGAGGAAGCGCAAACCAAATTCGGATTTTTGCTGGACGCACTCAAGTTTGGTTGCCCTCCTCATGGCGGACTGGCGTTTGGTCTGGATCGTCTGGTGATGTTACTGACCGGATCCCGTTCAATTCGTGAAGTGATTGCTTTCCCCAAAACCCAAAGCGCGACCTGTATGTTGACTCAGGCTCCTGGTGAGGTGGATGCAAAGCAGCTTAAAGAATTGAGCATTCGTGTTCGTCAGCCTGAGGCAGAGGCTAAAAAGTAATTTTCTGGTGAGAGCCAGATAAGTAAAACCGGAGTTTATATGGCTGGTCATAGCAAATGGGCCAATATTAAACATCGTAAAGCCGCGCAGGATGCCAGGCGCGGCAAGATTTTTACCAAGGTTATTCGTGAGTTAGTCGTTGCCGCTCGTGCGGGTGGCGGTGTACCTGCGGATAATCCTCGGTTGCGTGCGGTTATCGACAAGGCCCTTACCGCAAATATGAAGCGTGATACCATCGACAAAGCCATCGCTCGTGGAGCGGGTGGTGGTGAAGGTGATAATTACGATGAATTGACTTACGAAGGTTACGGTCCGGGCGGAGTAGCGATCCTTATTGAAGCCATGACAGATAACCGAAATCGTACGGTGGCGGAGGTGCGTCATGCCTTTACCAAGCATGGCGGAAATCTGGGTACGGATGGATCGGTGGCTTACCTGTTTAAAAAGCAGGGCAGTTTCCATTTTGGACCTGGAGTTGATGAAGAAAGATTGTTAGAGGCGGCTCTGGATGCAGGAGCGGAAGATGTTCTTGTCCAGCCGGACGGTAGCATGGAAGTGGTGAGTGCGCCGGAAGAGTTTCTGGGTATTAAGGAAAAACTGGCTTTGGCGGGATTGACTGCTGATGCGGGTGACGTATCCATGGTTCCTGCAAACTATGTTGAACTCGATGCGGAGTCGGCAGAAAAAGTGATGAAGATTATCGATATGCTCGAAGATCTTGATGATGTCCAAAACGTCTATTCCAATGCCGAGTTTCCAGACGTTGTAATGGAACAGCTTAACAGCTGAGTCATGAAGCGGGTTGCCACTGGAGGTAGTCTTGTTCCGAAAGGCGGTACAGCGTAGAGCTGTGCCGCCTTTTTTGTTTATCGATTTTGGTGTCCGGTGTGTGGGTGTTAAATTAGAGACTGCCGAAGATAGGGCCGATACGGCTTGCCGAAAACCGCATCAACATTGGAAATCACGCGGTGTGTGGTAATCTGATGTGATAATTATTAAGGGTAGCTATGGCGATCATACTTGGAATAGATCCGGGTTCGCGAATCACCGGTTTCGGCGTGATCCTTTTTGAACGGTCAAAAGCACAATACATTGCCAGCGGGTGTATTCGCGTGAAAGAAGGGAGTCTGGCATCCCGTCTAGAGCAAATCTATGCCGGGGTAAGCGAAGTCATCGATACCTGGAAACCGACAGAATTTGCCATCGAAGAAGTTTTTTTAGCGCGTAATCCGGACTCTGCGCTAAAGCTTGGGCAGGCGAGAGGTGTGGCTATTGTCGCTGCCGCGAATAAAGGCCTGGATGTGGCTGAGTATTCCGCACGAAAGGTTAAGCAATCAGTTGTGGGTAATGGCGCTGCAGATAAATCTCAGGTACAGCATATGGTGCAATCCATATTGGCATTACCCGCAAAGCCACAAGCCGATGCTGCCGATGCTTTGGCTATTGCCTTGTGTCATGCCCATACATGGCAAAGTCTGGTGCGTCTTGCCGGACAGGCAACGACCAGTCGGCGGGGAAGAATGCGTTAACAGTGCATCCAGCCTGCGCAGCAGGTTATTTAAATAAATGGAAACAGGTCACCTAAAAAAGGGGAAGGCGTTTGATCGGTAGGTTAACCGGAATTCTGGTAGAGAAAAGCCCGTCACGAGTCATGCTTGAAGTGGCTGGAGTGGGGTACGAGATTGATATCCCTTTTAGTACGTCGTTTCAACTGCCAGAGCCGGGCCAAATCACGGTATTGCATACTCATTTTGTGGTTCGTGAAGATGCGCAACTGCTATATGGATTTATTAATACTTCTGATCGTGACTTGTTTCGTCTGCTGATCAAAGTAAATGGTGTCGGCCCCAAATTGGCCTTAACGCTACTTTCCGGATTGGACGGTCAGCAGTTTGTGGCCTGTATTCGGGATGGAGATCTGAACACGCTGGTAAAAATTCCCGGAATCGGGAAGAAAACGGCTGAACGCTTACTCATTGAAATGCGAGACCGGATTAAGGACTGGTTGCCCAGCGGCCAAATGGTGCTTGCGTCTCACGTACAGGAGTCGACGGCGGTACAAGATTCTAGAGGCGAGGCAGAAGCGGCGCTGGTAGCGCTGGGGTATAAACCGGCAGAAGCGGCAAAAGCCGTCAAAGCAGTGGCTCGAGATGATATGGCATGTGAAATGATGATTCGCATGGCGCTCAAAAGTATGGTGAAATCCGGGTAGCATTCGAGTTTGGATGTTCTGAAATTTATATCGGAACGACGTCAAATGGATACTTTTAGATGATAGAGCAAGATCGACTGATTTCACCGGCGGTATCGGCGCCGGAAGAACGCCAGGACAGAGCGATACGCCCAGTCAGTCTGAGCGAATATGTCGGGCAGCCGGTTGTTAAAGAGCAAATGGATATCTTTATTGGCGCAGCCAGACATCGCAAGGAGGCACTGGATCATGTGTTGATTTTTGGCCCCCCGGGATTGGGTAAAACAACCTTGGCCAACATTATTGCCAATGAGATGCAGGTATCCATCAAGACGACGTCCGGCCCTGTTTTGGAAAAAGCAGGTGATCTTGCCGCATTGCTGACCAATCTTGAAGAGGGTGATGTTCTCTTTATCGACGAGATACACCGGTTAAGTGCATCCGTTGAAGAAGTGCTTTATCCTGCCATGGAAGATTATCAGCTGGATATCATGATCGGCGAGGGGCCCGCTGCCAGATCCATAAAACTGGAATTGCCCGCGTTTACTTTAGTTGGTGCGACCACACGAGCCGGCCTGTTAACCTCACCGCTGCGAGATCGGTTTGGCATTGTGCAGCGTCTAGAGTTTTATAACACGGCCGATTTAACGCATATCATTCTGCGATCGGCGTCGAAATTAGGCGTTTCGATTGATGAACATGGCGCGAAGGAGATTGCACGACGATCGCGAGGAACGCCCCGCATTGCGAATCGTCTGCTCAGACGTGTACGGGATTTTGCGCAGGTTAAGGGTAACGGCATTATCTCAAGGGAGTTGGCGGATCAGGCGCTGACGATGCTTAACATTGATAACTGCGGTTTTGATCATATGGATAGGCGTATGTTATTGGCCATGATAGAAAAGTTTGATGGGGGGCCGGTGGGTGTTGACAGTCTGGCGGCGGCCATCAGTGAAGAACGAGGAACCATTGAGGATGTGTTGGAACCTTATCTGATACAGCAGGGTTATATTCTGAGAACACCGCGAGGCCGCATGGCAACTTCAAGTGCCTGGTTGCATTTTGGTATGCAGCCACCTTCAGATTCTGGGCAGGCGGCTAAGCAGGCGGTGTGTGATGAATGATCTTACGAGTACATCCTTTGCCACTCCGGATGGCGAGTTTCATTGGCCGGTGCGCGTCTACATCGAGGATACGGATGCGGGAGGCATCGTTTTTTATGCGAATTATCTTAAGTTTATGGAGCGCGCCAGAACGGAGTTTGTGCGCTCATTAGGCCTGAATCTGAGAGAAGGGCTGCGAGACAACATTAGCTATGTTGTAGCTCATCTTGATGTTCGTTACATTAAGTCGGCACTGCTTGATGATGAGCTGACTGTATCGGTTTCACTGGCGAAACAGGGACGGGTTTATATGCAGTTTGACCAGAAAATAACCAATAAAAAGAATGAATTATTAGTAACTGGACACGTAAAAGTGGCCTGTGTTGAACTGTGCACTGGCAAACCGCGGCCTTTGCCAGAGTCATTGATCGCTGCGCTGAACGCGAGAAGAATCGCGTGATTTGCGGAGTTTACCGGGTCGACCAGGTTTGCACTAATCAATTCTTTTAATAAATCCATTCAGAAAATCGGAGTTAACCCCCCTTGGACAATCAACTCTCTCTCTGGCAACTGGTGGCAAACGCAAGCTTTATTGTGCAACTTGTCATGCTTCTTTTGCTTTCTGCGTCTGTCATCTCCTGGATGATAATATTCCAGCGCGGAAGTGTTTTTTCTGCAGCTAAAAAAGCGCGCTTGGCATTTGAAGAGCGTTTTTGGTCAGGTATGGATTTGGGGCAGTTATACCGCGATGTGAATGCGGCACCTGATACAAATAGTGGTCTGGAGACTATTTTTCGTGCGGGATTTAAAGAATTTGGCCGCTTGCGACAACAAGGAAATGCAGAGGCCGATGCAGTAATGGAAGGTACACAGCGAGCTATGAGAGTGGCTGTGGCCCGTGAAACTGAACGTCTGGAAGCGCATTTGCCATTTCTGGCTACGGTGGGTTCTACCAGTCCTTATGTGGGGTTATTCGGGACGGTTTGGGGCATTATGAACTCGTTCAGGGGCTTGGCCCAGATGCATCAGGCAACGATAGCGACGGTTGCACCGGGGATATCAGAAGCATTGGTTGCCACCGCGATGGGATTGTTCGCAGCTATTCCTGCTGTTATTGCGTATAACCGTTATTCGGCTCGGGTGGATGCATTGGCGAATGCTTACGAGACATTTGCTGATGAATTCTCCAGCATCCTTCATCGAAATGTGCATTCTGAAGAAAAGCGGAAATAGTGCAAGCGTGATTTTTACGTCGATAAAGACCACCGGGGTAGATAACAAAGTGAACAGGTTGCTTTCGCATGGCGCAAACTAAAAGAAGAAAGCCAATGTCTGACATCAATGTCGTTCCGTACATTGATGTGATGCTGGTGCTATTGATTATTTTTATGGTAACGGCACCCATGCTAACGCAAGGCGTAAAAGTTGACCTGCCTGTAGTCAACTCTGATCCGGTTGAGGATCTTGCAAACAATCCTCCTTTAATCGTTTCTGTCGACGCCAACCGGGCGTATTACCTGGAGCAGGCCGATGTGGCTTCAACCCCCATGGAGCTGTCCCAGATCGAGGAGCAGGTTCGACTGAAGTTGACTGATAATCCGGCGTTGCAAATTTTGGTTCGCGGTGATCGTCATGTGGAATATGGCGTCGTGGTGGATCTAATGGCGAGTCTTCAGCAGGCAGGTGCACCCGGGATTGGTTTGGTCACAGAAGATCCGAAATGAAACGACTTATCAACGAGATCCTGGGTCAAATTCGCGTTGCATTGCGTGATCCGGCGTATCGCTGGCCAATAATTGGCAGTGTTCTATTGCATATCGGATTCGTGATTGTGATATCGGTGCGCTGGGCGGAAGAGAAAGAGGAAGTTCAAGCGGTTGTTCCCAGGCATATTCAGGCAACGGTGGTGGATGCCTCTGTATTGCAAGCCCTGAAGGATGACAGACAGGCAAAGCTGGCTGAGCAAAAGCAGAAAGAGAAGGATAAGCAACGCCGAATTGAAGACAAACAGCGGAAAATTGCTGAAGCGGCCGCAGAACGCAGGCGTAAGGAAGTTGAGCGAAAGAAAAAAGTAGCGGACGAGGCGGCCCGCAAAGCGGAAGCGGATAAAAAGGCGCTCGCCCTGAAAAGGCAGCAGGAGCAGACGAAACTGGACGAACAGGCCAGAAAGGAATCAGAAGCGAGGAAGCGAAACGAAGAGGCTGAGCGTAACAAGAAAGAACTGCAGGCTGCGATTGCCGCGCAGGCCGAAAAGGAAAAGCAGGCTGAACTGCAGGCGGAGCGCGAGCGACAATTGGTGGAGCGCATGCGTCAGGCTGAGGAAGAAGAGCGGTTACGTATTGCTTCGGAGTTAAAGGCAAGGCAGGCACAAGCTGCGGCGGATCGTGCCAAAGCAGCGCTTGAAGAGAGTGAGGTCGCCCGGTTTACGGGTTTGATTAAGGACCGTCTGGAGAGCAAATGGCGAAAACCGCCCAGTGCTCGCAATGAAATGATAGCCACGCTTTTGATTCGTTTGTTTCCCAGTGGTGACCTGGATCGAGTAGAAATTGTCGAAAGCAGCGGTAACAATGCATTTGATTTGTCCGCACTAAATGCTGCAACAAGCGTAGACAGATACCCGGTTCCTCAAGATCGGGACGTTTTTGAGAAAAATTTCAGACAATTTAGATTAGCGTTCAGCCCCAAAAAATAGTACTGCGCTAACGACAGTGTAAAAAATTAAAGAAGAGACAAATGATTGTGAAAAACGTGGGTTGGTTTGGGTTTGTAATGGCGGGGCTCGTGTTAACCGGGCTATGTCGTG
Source organism: Hahellaceae bacterium (assembly GCA_024234505.1). GTDB lineage: Bacteria > Pseudomonadota > Gammaproteobacteria > Pseudomonadales > Oleiphilaceae > JACKOD01. The sequence goes on from JACKOD010000001.1 coordinate 292,329, forward strand.
CCGAGTTAACAATTGAAATTAGCGAGGGAGTGGACAATCCCATTCCAGTGGCCGTGGTTCCCTTCGCAAATCGGTCGGTAGCGCCACTGCCTGATGATGTGCGCCAGATTATCAGTGATGATTTGCAACGCAGTGGCGAATTTACCTCGCTGGATATTTCCCGTATGTTAAGCCTGCCTTCGCGTGGTGATGAAGTACGCTATCGTGACTGGAGCCTGGTGGGGCAGTCTTATCTGGTCATCGGTGATATTGAGTACTCCCAGATAGAAAATGTATATTCGATTCGCTACGAATTGTATGATGTTTTTCAGGAAAAGTTTGTTGTAGGGCAAAAATATGTTGTGACAGCCGACAGGTTGCGTGAGGTTTCGCATAAAATTAGCGATCGGATTTATGAAACCATAACCGGGGTGAAGGGCATATTTTCGACTAAGATTGCATATGTGACCTTGAATCGGGATGCGAAAGGCAAGGACGACTATCGACTGTATGTTGCCGATGCAGATGGCCGTCACGCGAGGATGTTATTGCAAACTACCGAGCCCGTCTTATCCGTTGCCTGGTCTCCGAATGGACAAAAGCTGGCTTACGTTTCGTTTGAAACGGGTCGCCCTGCTATTTATATTCAGGAAGTTGAGAGTGGAAACCGTAAAACAGTATCTGCTTATACGGGCTTGAATAGTGCTCCGGCGTGGTCTCCTGACGGAAAATATCTCGCGATGACGTTATCCAAAGATGGGAATGCTGAAATCTATAAACTCAACCTTGAAACAGGGCAGCTTCAGCGCTTAACGAATCATTATGCCATCGATACTGAGCCTAGCTGGTCGCCCGACGGGAAGTCGATTGTCTTTACAAGTGATCGCAGTGGTGGGCCCCAGATTTATTGGATGGGCGTAGATGGTGAACGTCAGGAAAGATTGACGTTTGACGGCAAATACAACGCAAGGGCGAGATATACCGGTGACAATCGACAGATTATCTATGTGCATCAATCGGATGGCGCATTTAATATAGCATCACTTGATTTGAGCTCGAACACCCAATTAATACTGACACAGACACCGTTAGATGAGTCACCCAGTATGGCACCTAATGGCAGAATGTTGATTTATGCAACACAACGGGGTAGAAACGGTGTTTTGGCTGTTGTTTCGTTGGATGGTAAGGCAAAATACTTCCTTCCCTCCAGTCAGGGTGACGTTCGGGAGCCGTCTTGGTCGCCTTATGTAAATTAGTACCACACCTGTGACAGGCGTGGGTTTGGTTGAATGTTTGGAAGAAGGAAGCACTATGAAAGGTTTAATGGCAAAAACGACGTTAGCACTGGTAATTTCTACCGCATTGCTATCAGGCTGTGGCACTACCGGAAACAAAGCGGAAGGTGTGCCGGCAGATGATCAGCAAACCTCAGGAACGACTTTTGGTGCCAAGAATACCGGAACCCTAACTGCTGAGGAACTGGCAGCTCAACAGGCTGAAACGGCTCGTAAAGCAGAGGCCGAAAGGATGGCACGGCTTGCAGAAGCCAAGTCGAAAGAGCAGGCGGCACTCAGAGCGATTCGCACTTTCTATTTCGATTTTGACAAGTATGAAATTAAATCAGAAGCAACGTTGGCCCTGTCTGCACATGCAGCGTTTATCGCCGCTAATCCGAGTGTAAAAGTTGTCGTTGAAGGTCATGCTGATGAGCGCGGTACCAAGGACTATAACCTGGCATTGGGCGAAAAACGCGCTAAAGCGGTGGAACGCTTCCTGATTGTAAATGGCGTTGCTCGTAATCAGATTGAGTCGGTCAGTTATGGGGAAGAGAGACCTGCGGTCATGGGTCACGAAGAATCTTCATGGGCGAAAAATCGTCGCGCAGTTATTGCTTACTAGTAAAAGATTATGATGAAAAAGCCCTTGCTTCTTGCGCTGTTGCTGTGTGCAACGGCGGCAGCTGACGACGTTGTACCTTCTTTTCAGGTGACCCCACCTGTAACGAGTGCTCCTTCTCAGGCAATCAGTGCGAATGCTGAGCTATTGATGATGATGGAGCAGTTACAGAGGGAGGTTCAAACGCTGAGGGGTTTGGTTGAGGAGCAGTCCTACCAGATCAAGCTGCTGAAGGAGCAGGGCCGTGAGCGATATCGTGATTTGGATGGGCGGTTGTTGCTGCTCTCCAAATCGTCTTCGGCGGCAAGTGCGCCTGTTGCTGAAATTGTGCAAACGCCTGAAGTTGGAGTTGTCTCTGAATCAAGCACCAAGGCTGCTCCAACCCAGGTGCAACAGAATGACAAGGGGGCGTCGTCGGATGCCGCACAAACCGAATATAACAAGGCGTATGCGTTAATTGGCGCAAAAGATTTCTCGGGAGCGGTCACCGCATTTTATGCTTTTATTGACCATTTCCCGAACTCTGAGCTGACCGGTAATGCTTATTATTGGTTGGGTGAAGTGTTTCTCGTTCAGGATCAGCCGGAAAAAGCGAAGCAGGCATTCGTAGTGGCAGCGCGACAGTTTCCCGAGCATCGAAAAGTGCCTGATGCATTATACAAGCTGGGCATGACCAGTCTGCGGTTGTCAGAAAAATCTCAGGCAGAACTCTACCTGAAAGAGGTTGTGAGTCGTTTTCCTGCAACATCATCCGCTAAGCTCGCACAGGATCAGTTAAATAAACTTCGTTAAGCGTGGTGATGCTTTTTTGTCGTCCGCACTTAAAAAATGAAAATCAGGGTGCACAAAGGGGTTGTCATTTAAAATAAAATCCGTATTATATGCGCCTCGCTTGGGTCGTTAGCTCAGTCGGTAGAGCAGTTGGCTTTTAACCAATTGGTCGTAGGTTCGAATCCTACACGACCCACCAACGAATTCTAAAATAACGTTATCGTTGTTTTAAAAGCCTGATTCTTAATTTAGAATACCAAGGCTGAAGCGTTTAAAAATGGGTCGTTAGCTCAGTCGGTAGAGCAGTTGGCTTTTAACCAATTGGTCGTAGGTTCGAATCCTACACGACCCACCATTATTAAAAACGGGAGCCTGATGGCTCCCGTTTTTGTTTGTGCGTTCTATGACCGCGACGTTTGTGGTAAGTGTTTGATGGAATCGTAAGGCTTGAGGTGTCTGATGACTAATTTGGAAGATCGTGTTCGGGTGCAGGAATATTTGGCTCACGAACATGAGGCACATCAGTTTAATGCGCAAGAACAGGCAATGTATCTGGATAAAATCCGGGCATTACTTATTGAGAAAGATGCGGTATTGGTAGCGCATTATTATACCGATCCGGTGATTCAGGCGCTGGCAGAGGAAACCGGCGGTTGTGTTGCTGATTCACTGGAAATGGCCAGATTCGGTAATCAACATCCCGCTAAAACGCTGGTGGTTGCCGGCGTTCGCTTCATGGGAGAAACGGCGAAAATACTGAATCCGGAAAAAAGAGTGCTAATGCCGACGCTTGAGGCGACTTGTAGTCTTGATATTGGCTGTCCAGAAGAAGAGTTTAATGCATTTTGCGACGCACACCCGGATCGTACTGTTGTGGTTTATGCCAATACTTCTGCAGCCGTTAAAGCGCGGGCTGACTGGGTTGTCACTTCCAGCATTGCATTGAAAGTAGTTGAGCATCTAGATGCAGAAGGTAAAAAGATACTTTGGGCTCCCGATCGATTTTTAGGTGGCTATGTACAAAAAATGACCGGTGCCGATGTGCTGCTGTGGCAGGGCGCCTGCATTGTGCACGAGGAGTTCAAGGCAAAAGGATTGTTGGATCTGAAAGCGATTTACCCTGATGCAGCAGTTCTGGTGCATCCGGAGTCTCCTGAGTCGGTAGTGGAACTTGCAGATGTTGTCGGGTCGACATCTCAGTTGATTGCTGCCGCGAAAAACATGCCTAATACCCACTTTATCGTTGCAACTGACAGCAGTATTTTTTACAAGATGCAGCAAGCTGCACCGGGCAAGGTCTTAATCGAGGCGCCCACGGCTGGATCAGGCGCGACTTGTCGCAGCTGTGCACATTGCCCATGGATGGCTATGAATGGCTTGGATAATCTGTCACAGAGCCTGGAAATGGGTGAAAACGAAATATTTGTCGAAGAGAGTGTGCGCCAAAAAGCGTTGATACCTCTACGGCGCATGTTGGATTTTTCCGCTCGCTCGCCAAAATAAATTGGCCAACTTTACCTTATTAAAATTTGATTTTTTTCAATTGGAAAATGTCCGCCATTCGTTTTTGAATGGCGGCAATTTGCGCTTCACTGACGCTTTTTCGTTGTGCTTGTTGCAGTTGAATAATGGCTTTGTCCAGCTCACCCGTGAGCAGGTAATATTCAGCTAAGGACTGGTGCACTCGAACGATTTCGCCGATTTTTCCGTAGGCTTCCGAGAGTTTGTACCAAATACTTGGATTTGACGGGTGTCGGTAGCTCAGTTTCTGCAATGCTTTGATCGCTGCGGAATAATTTTCTGTTTTTATCTGCTCGAGCCCGAGTGTCCAAAGTAGCGGATAGTTATCTGGATTGAGTGACAGTTGATTTTGCAGAAAGACGAGGGCTTCACTATCACGGTTTTCGGTAATCAGTGCCTGGGCATAACTGACCATAAACGTGATTCTTCCAGGGTATTCCTTCAAAAGTTCATCAAGAATTGCCGAGCCTTTTTGGCCTTGTTTGTCCTGTATATAGGCGAGTGCCAGACCATAGCGTGTTGCGACAGTATTGGATGTCTGACCTTGCGACAGCGCGTTGCTGAAAAAGTCGATAGCATTTGCTTCGCGCTTCTTGTTGTATAGAACCACTCTTGTACGCATCAGGTGATATTCGATGTCATCAGCGTAGCGACGATTTTGGTACTGTTCAGCCCGATTTCGCGAGTCGGATATTCGTGATTCAGTTACAGGGTGAGTTGAAAGGTATTCCGGCGGCTGCCCTCCATACAGACGCGTACTTCTCTGCATTTCTTCAAACATGGTTGGCATGGCTCGCGGGTCAAGGCCTGCGAGGTAGAGCGTTTGAATACCCAGTCGGTCGGCCTCTTGTTCGTTTTGGCGCGAATAGCTGAGCTGAGATTGAATGCTTGCGGCTTGCGTGGTTGCGAGGGCTGCCATTCCTGCATCGGATCCTACGGTTGCACCAATCACAATACTGGCCAGAATCCCGGCAAGTCTGAGGGGAAGTTCCTGTTGCTGCTGTTCCAGTCTGCGGGCGAAATGGCGTTGGCTTAAGTGGGCCAATTCGTGCGCCAATACAGAGGCGAATTCTTGCTCGGTACTCGCATGTAAGAACAAGCCCGTATTGATGCCAACGACCCCACCCGGGACAGCAAATGCATTGAGTTCGGGGCTATCAATAATAATGAGTTCGAGATTCTTGTTGGTTACTTCCGAATTTGCGGCTAGGCGATAGATCAGCGAAGAAAAATAGTCTTCTACCAAGGGGTCGTCAAAGGTTTGTATTTGCCCCCTGAGGGCGCGAAGCCATGCGCTGCCTAAAAGTTTTTCTTCCTGCAGGGAGATGAGTCCCGAAGTGGCATCGCCAAGCGAGGGAAGATCGTGCTCATTTTGTGCGAATGCCAAAGGGGTTTTGCCGAGATTGAACAGGATCACGAGCAAAAGCGTAAATAGTTTTGCCTGCCTACGTAGCGAAATGACGCGTGGGCGCGGTTTACGCGTGGTTGTCGGGTGTTTCGAGCTCAATTTATAATCCTTTGTGTGCCTGATGTGTCAATTGAAACGGTATCCGTATATTAATCATTTCGGGTGGCGCTTAACTTTCCTCGAACAGACTCGTTTTATTGCGTAGAATGAGCATGCTTTTCTCTTTGTCCTAAAATAGCAGACTGACGATACAAAACATAACAGGTAGAGAAATAAATACTAAGCGTATTTTTCTTGTGGCGTTGCTGCATTCGATTAAATTTCATTAATTCCGGACGCTGAATGTCCTTCAATGGGATGGCTTTTAAGATGACTGCCGATTTATCAGGTTTCGATGGAACAAGTGCAGACTACACGTTAGATGTTTCCGGACTGGCGTGTCCTATGCCCTTGTTAAAGGCCAAGCAGAAGCTGAACGCCATGCAACCGGGCGAGTTGCTGCGGGTGATTGCCACAGATGCAGGTTCGCAACGTGATTTTTCGAGTTTTGTAGCGCTATCGACTCACATGCTTTTAAGTTCGGAGGTTCGTGGCGAGTCTTATATTTATCTGATAAAAAAAGGGGCGTAACTGTTAACCATGTTTTCTATCGTAAGAAATTGGGTTGATAAGTATTTTTCTGATGAAGAAGCGGTTGTACTGCTGTTGTTGCTCGCTTTGGGATTGATGGCTGTTATTTATTTGGGGAAAGTACTTGCTCCTGTTATCGGGAGCACGATTATTGCCTTTATTTTGCAGGGCATGGTGGCCCGGCTGGTGCGCTTGCGTGTACCGCAGCATGTTGCTGTAGGGGCGGTTTTTGCGCTGTTTATGGGATTTATGGTCGCGTTCCTGTTTGGCTTGTTACCTTTGGTCTGGAAACAGATGACGTCGTTGGTTCGGGAGCTTCCCCGGATGTTTACGGATCTTCAGGCTTATATCAAGCTGCTGCCCGAGCAGTATCCGGCGTTTGTGAGTGATGAGGTTGTTAATACCCTGTATCAGCAGGCCACGGGCGAGGCAGCGAAATTTGGTCAGGTGGTATTGTCCTATTCTTTGGAAAGCTTTCCGATACTGGTGGCCATACTCATTTATTTGGTTTTGGTTCCCATACTTGTATTCTTTTTCCTGAAAGATCGCGAAGTCATTTTGAAAGGATTGGCGCGCCTGCTGCCGAATCGCCGTGGAGCAATGACTCGCGTGTGGATTGAAATGAATGAGCAGTTTGCGAACTACATTCGGGGAAAGGTGGTCGAAATATTCGTAGTCGGCGGTGCAACTTATATAGCGTTTATATTGCTAGGCATGAACTATGCCGCTTTATTGGCTATTTTGGTGGGGCTGTCGGTTGTGATTCCTTATATCGGTGCAACCCTGGTGACGATTCCTGTTGTGATGATAGGTTTGTTTCAGTGGGGGTGGAGTTCCGATTTTTTCTACATGATCATTGTGTACACCATTGTTCAGGCGATTGACGGTAACATCTTGGTACCGCTGCTATTTTCTGAAGTGGTCAACCTTCATCCAGTGATGATTATCGTTGCAGTATTGGTATTTGGCGGGATATGGGGCGTATGGGGAGTGTTTTTCGCCATTCCATTGGCAACCATGCTCAAAGCCATTTTGTCCTCGTGGCCGACGGCGCATCAATCGTCTGGCTTGTAGTTCCATTCACGGAGCGGAATTATCCGCTTCGTGAAGGATTATTCCTACATCACAAATACCGCTGCGACAATGGCGAGTGTCAGCACGAAACCTATCCCGACAAAAAGTGCAATTGGGGGCTTGCTGGTCGTCTTATTCTGAGGTCTGGTTGCACTGCTTGTACTTGCGGTAGTGTTTGGTTTGGCTTGTGCCGCTTTGTTTTGAATTTCAGCCTTTGCAGGTTGAACCTTGGGCTTGGGTGATGCCGTATTCGACTGGCCCGCATTATTCATTCGGATAATGGTTTTGTTGGGGTCTGCTTCCGGCCCTACGACGTCAAACGTCACGACATCCAGTTTCAGCTTGTCTCCGGCATTCAGCATAGCTTCCTTGACAGGTTTACCGTTTACATAGGTGCCATTGGATGAGCCCAGATCTTTGACAAAAAGTTTCCCGCCCTTGACTTCGACTTCTGCATGTTTTCTGGAAAGGTGTTCAACCTTGATGCTGATGTCGCATGAAGGATCTCGACCAATAGTGACTGTATTTTTAATCGGAAATACTTTGTCGGCCATCCAGCTGGCAGTTGCCTGAAGTTGCCATTCTGTTGTTGCATTGTTTGAGGACAGTCCCAGTGAAACGGTTTTTTGCTCAGATTTCGGATCAATAATCTCAAATTCTATTGATGCTATTTGGATTGTATCACCGGCTTTTAGTGGTGTGTTGCCAACGACCCGTTCATTATTGACCTTCAGTATCGCCTGGTTATCTGACGCTCGAATGCTTACTGAGTTATCTTGATTAGTGATTTCGGCATGTGCCGATGCGACACCTTTTTCGGAGAGAACCAGGCTATTCGTGGAGGCGGAGCCGATGGTGAAGGATTCATTGACCAGCCAGATCGCTTTTTGTCGGCGATCTTTGAATTGCAGTTTGAGCATGTTGTCCTCTGCGATGATGAAGGTGCATTGGGTCGGAGTGTGCTTTATTGATCTAGTATAGCGTCAAAAAGCCAATATGCAGTTGTGAATCTGGAACCAGATAAGCTGATGATTTAAGGCTATTAATGTTACCAAATGAAATTTGTTACCTATACTCAGACAAGTCAGTCGAAGAGGTAACTATGTATATATCGTTTGCCACCACCCACAAAGGGCATGTCCGAGAGAAAAACGAGGATGCACTATTAGCGAATCCGGACTTAGGGTTATGGGTGGTTGCCGACGGCGTGGGCGGAAATGTCCATGGTGAATTTGCCAGTCAGTTAGCGGTTAAAACGGTCGAAAAAAAGGTTCGGCAAGGCATTCCGTTGGTTGATGCAATTGATGCCGCACACTGGTCGGTGGTTGAAGCTGCACGTAAAAATCCGGATCTTAGGGGAATGGCTACGACGATTGTAGCCTGCCTGTTTCATGGCAATCGGTTTCGAGTGGCATGGGTAGGCGATAGCCGCGCGTATCTGCTGTCTAATCGCGTGATGAGACAGCTCACCACGGATCACAACGAGGCGGGCGAGCTACAGCGAACGGATGATCTCACTGAAGCCCAGGCAGACGCGCACCCGGGGCAGCACTACCTGACACGAGCTCTGGGGTTGGAGCGGGCCATCGAGATAGAGTTAGTGGATGGCGAACTGGAGAAAGATGATCGACTGCTATTATGCAGTGATGGGTTAAGTGGTGAGATCAGCCGCAACCAATTATACGCAGCCATGTCGTCGAGCATTAGCGACCAGCAAAAGCTGGATATGCTGCTCGAAGCGGCGCTGGTTGCCGGTGGTAGTGATAATGTCACGCTGGCGATTATCGGATTGGATAGAAATGTCCTGCGCAAAGAAAAGCCGTTAATCCATGAAGCAGAAGAAGTGAAAGCAGTAACTTCTGATACAGCGCTTATTTGGAAAGCCGGACTGGTTGCATTGTCGATTGGTGTGGGGCTTGCGCTCGTGGTTGTCGGGTTGATAGCGCTGTTATTCAAGAACTAAGCGGACAAGCTAGCTGCCCGACGTTTTCTAATGCAGGGATGTCACTAAGATTTGTTCACAACCGTTAAAATAATCATTTCCTAGAAGTGCGATATGGCAATGCAGCAAGGGCGTTATCAGTATCTGGATAAGATAGGCGAAGGCGGTATGGCTACGGTTTACCGTGGCGTACAGCTTTCATTGAATCGACCTGTGGCAATAAAGGTCTTGTCTGCCCAGTTATCGAATAACCCTTCTATCAGAAAACGTTTCGCTCGCGAATCACTGATTATAGCGCGTTTGAATCACCCCAATATCATTCATGTTATCGACAAAGGAACGACCAGCTCAGGGCGCCCGGTCTTTGTGATGGAGTTTGTCGAAGGTGAAAATCTCGCTGACGCGATAAAGGGGGGGGCGCTGGATTTTAAACGAAAAATTGATGTCATCGTGCAAGTTTGCAAAGGGCTCGCCTACGCCCACAAACTTGGCGTCATCCATCGGGACATCAAGCCAGCAAACATTCTGCTGGATACCGAAGGGCACGCACGTTTACTGGATTTTGGTATTGCGTCGTTTTTTGAAGAGGAGCAACAGGCTCAGGGCGATGAAACGCGCATTATTATGGGAACGGATTCTTACATGGCCCCGGAGCAGCGCCTGGGCATATCCGAAACCAGTGAAAAAAGTGATATTTTTTCGCTGGGGATTGTGATTTATGAGGTGCTTACCGGACAGTTGCCTGCGGCAGAATATGTGCCACCTTCGGCTTATGAATCGGCCGTGCCTGAGGTGCTGGATGCACTGGTAGAGGAATGTCTGGCCGCGGATCCGATAGACCGTCCAGAATCAGTAGAAGAAATAAAAAATATCATTCTTCGCGCCATGCAGGGTCAGCATATCGCGGCGGAGAAACAAGTTCGGGCCGGTGAGGGGATGTCCTCCATCGCTGAGCGATTTGGCCTTTTGGATGTTATTAAGGAAGATCGCTATGGTGCGGTTTATCTTTACGAAGAACGAAAGTCTGCCAAGTTGATCGTGATTAAAAAACGATCAGCCTCAACTTCCGGGCTAAAAGAGGCCAAACTGCTTGCTCCACTAAAACATCCCAATATTGTGAGTATTTTGGGGACGTCACAAAAAGACAAGATGTTTATAGTGGTCATGGAGTATTTAACCGGTGGTACGCTGGCAGATCGTCTGATTGAAGCCATGCCTTTGGACGAGTTTTTGATATTGGCACAGCCAATTGCTCAAGCACTGGCGTTTGCACACCATAACCGTGTGCTGCATGGCAATCTTCGGCCGGGCAATATCCTGCTCTCTGATGAGAATCAGCCCAAGCTTTCAGATTTCGGGTTTGATGAACATTATCGCTTTAGTAGTGACAAGGAAAACTGGTATTCGCCACAACGCACCGAAGAACTGACTGAGCGATATGATGTCTTTTCGCTGGGTGCCGTTTTCTTTCACATGCTCACAGGGCTTCCCCCGCAACAGAAAGATGGAAAGCTGATCAGAGGTCAGGCGTTCTCAGATTTAATGCCCGATGTACAAAGACTCTTGACCCGGATGCTTGATCGCCAGCCGGACGAACGGCCACAGAGCGTGGATACCGTTTTGTCAGAACTGCAATACATCAATCTTGTGTTGGAAAAGCAACGCAAGGGAAACTCCTCCGAGATTGCCAAGCAAAACGACAATAATCCAGAGACGGACCTGCTGAGTGCCATCAAAAAATATAAAAGGCGTGCTCTTTGGCTCTTTACTGGGCTGGTTTTATCGGTAAGCCTGAATATTCTCCAGATGTTGAATCTTTTTGACCCATTGTGGCTGGAGATAAAAACGCACGGCTACAAAGTATTTGATCAAATAATGCGCGAGATCAGGTGAGTCGAATAGATAAAAGAAGAATCGGAAAGAAAAAAGGGTGCATATGCACCCTGAAATGGGGAGGAAATGTCTCATATGGCGATGCCAGTTTAAGTTAACTAATGGAGTAGCCTCTTGACTAAAGTCATTTCCAACAGAATAAAAAAAGCTCCGATTTGTCTTGGCGGGATTCGTTATTGGTTTATTTACTACGTACGAAGCGCTTTCTGAGCAGAAAACCGTTGAATGCCTTGTAGAGTATAAAAATAAAGCCAGCAATAAACACGGTGGCTGCACCGGCCTGGGGGAGGTTCTTCCAGATCGTTGCATAGTCGTTGAACTGAAATGCGGTCATCATTTTTGAAACGTGGATCAGCAGTAAATAACCGGTCAGGCCTGCGCCAATGATTGATGACAGCAACTGACTGAGAATGATTACGCCTGAGGGTATTTGCGATTGATAGCCACATTTGTCGCATTCAAATGTATCGGTGTATTCGGAATCGTCGTCAGATGCCACAGGTTTCATATACCCGTGACGACATTTATTGCATTCGTAGCTCATAATGACTCACTGCCAAAATGGCTATTGAGTGATTCAGAAAAGGAGTAAATTGTGGGATTGTAGAACATTTTGAGCCGTTTGGAGTTTTGTTTGAAGGTCGTAGAAGCGTTAAAGTCCCAGATTCCCAAGAGCATCACACTTTTAGGCGTGCTGCGCGGTTTCATTTTGACTGACTAACTTTTATCATTTCAGTGCATATGAAAACACACAAAACATCAATAAGTAAAAAAGCTTATCAAAAGTAAAACGGCCGATAACACTTTTAACATTATACCAATAACTCTGATTTCATTATAAAAGAGGCAAGGATACTCGATATGGTACAGCAAACAAACATGCCGCTGGCGCTGGATTTAGTCTATCGTTGGGAAAAAGAAAAAGCAGATTCTGTCTATATGGTTCAGCCTATGGGACAGGGTGTTGTTAAGGAATATACCTGGAAAAAGGCAGTAGATGAGGCACGCAGAATGGCTGCGTATCTTAAATCACTCAATCTGCCGCCTAAAAGCAATATAGCGATTCTGTCCAAGAATTGTGCACATTGGATTATGAGTGATTGGGCAATCTGGCTGGCAGGACATGTGTCTGTGCCCCTTTATCCAACACTGAACGCAGAAACGGTCGGCTATATTCTTGAGCACAGTGAAGCGAAGGCCTTATTTGTTGGCAAGCTTGACGATTGGGATATGATGAAACCCGGCGTGCCCGATAGCATGCACTGTATTTCATATCCATTGAGCCCTGAGAATGACTACCTTACTTGGGAAGACGTTATCGCACGTCATGAGCCCATGTCAGAAAATATCGCCAGAGACGCAGAAGAGCTGGCGACGATCGTCTATACCTCCGGAAGCACCGGTCGTCCGAAGGGCGTTATGTTATCGTTCTACAATATGGCTTATGCGTCAAAAGGCGCGATAGAAGCATTGGATATCGAATCTACGGATCGAATGCTCTCTTACCTGCCGTTGTCTCACGTATTTGAGCGTTTTGTCGTTGAAATGGGATCTTTACAGCGCGGCTTCAAGCTGTTCTTTGCTGAATCCCTGGATACCTTTGTCGTAGATTTACGTCGCGCACAACCCACGCTGTTCCTGGCGGTTCCACGAATCTGGACCAAGTTCCAGTCGGGTGTATTCCAGAAAATGCCGAAAGAGAAAATGGATCGTCTCTTCAAAATTCCATTGGTTCGGGGTTTGATCAAGAAGAAGATTCTGAAAAATCTTGGGCTGGAATATGTTAAGTTTGCGGGCAGCGGTTCAGCGCCCTTGTCTGAGGATATTCTCGATTGGTACCGGGGTTTAGGGTTGGAATTGCTTGAAGGATACGGCATGTCCGAAAACTTCGCTTATTCTCACATGTCTAAGCCTGGGCGCAGTCGCACAGGATTTGTGGGTGAGCCTTTGCCTGGTGTTGAAACCAGAATCAGTGAAGTGGGTGAGGTTCAGGTGAAGAGCCCTGCTACCATGATGGGCTACTATAAAGACGAAGAGAACACCAAGGGAACTTTCACCGAAGACGGCTTCCTCAAAACCGGCGATAAAGGCGAAGTAGACGAGTTGGGCCGTTTGAAACTGACCGGTCGTATTAAAGAGATTTTCAAGACCAGCAAAGGCAAATATGTTGCGCCAGCGCCTATTGAGAATCGTATTGTCAGTCATCCTTTCGTTGAGATGGTCTGTGTGGCTGGGGCAGAATACCCACAACCTCACGCCATGTTAATGCTTTCGGATGAGGCTCATGCGCGTCGTGCAGATGAGTCTTTCCGTAAGGAGCTGGAGCAGAGCTTCAATGAGTTGCTTAAGCAGGTAAATGCAACGGTCGATCCCCATGAGGCATTACAGTTCTTCGTCGTTGTGGATCAGCAGTGGACGATCGAAAATCAGTTCCTGACACCCACTATGAAGATGAAGCGTAACACCATTGAGGATGCTTATAAGCAAAATCTTGAGAGTTGGTATGCTGCTCGTCAGAAGGTTATCTGGCAATAATCCGGATTACCATAAGACGAATATAAAAAGGGAAGCGAAATGCTTCCCTTTTTTTGTTATTAAGCTTGTGCGAAATCTTGAGGTAATGTCAAAGCGTTATCAGTTCAAGATAGCCTTGTGAACTGGTGTCGCGGTAATAGCTGTCGATCTTTACAGAACGAATGACTTTCCCTCGATAGCTAGCTCGAATTTTGTATTCTGGGGCAGATCGGTTCGAGATGAAAAACCCTGCCAGATCTGTTCGAGTTGAGCATCTGTGCGAAGCGGGTCGTGGTGAGTCATCACCATGTGCTTTATTTGTGCTTCTTTTGCTAACTGTATGCAGGTGTCGTAGCTGCCGTGGCCCCAGCCTTTTTTCGACGGATATTCTTCCGAGCTGTATTGTGAATCGGCCACAACCAGATCGCAGTGTTTTATAAAGTCAGCAAGCTGTCCTCGCTGTTGTTGAAGTAGCGTTTCGTATTCTGAGAACTCATGATCATCCGGATCGTAAATGTTATACGGTGGTTCATAGTCTCCTGTAAAAAAGAATGTTTTCTTATGGCATTCGACTTTGTAACCATAATTGAGCACAGGATGGTTCAGTAGAATAGGGGTGATAGTTGCGCTGCCCACAGTGATTGGCTGTCTCTCAATAACGTGGTTATATTGAATTTGCGCGTTGAGTTCGCACTCCCTGACGGGAAAATAGCAGTATTCCATTTGATTCGATAAAATGGTTTTCAGGTCTTTACGATAGATGGGATCGAACGAACCGTAGATGTTGACTTCGGAACCCGGAATAAAGAATGGGGTAAAAAAAGGCAGGCCCTGAATATGATCCCAGTGTGTATGAGTAATAAATAGCGCACACTTTACGGGGAGTTGCTTGATGAGCGTCATTCCGAGGACGCGGATGCCGGTACCGCCATCAAAAATAATCTGATCGCCCTCGGGAGTTTCTAATCCGATACAGGTTGTATTGCCGCCGTATTTCACCGTGTCTTTGCCTGGAACCGGAATAGATCCCCGTACACCATAAAGTGTTATTTTCATAATTAGCCCGCAATTTCAATAAAACTGACTGCTTTATCTACTTCGTTTTCAAGTGTGGTTAGACGAGCAAGGACATCTTCAACCGGTGCACCGAGCCATTGCAGTATACATTCGGGAATGGTTATTTTTTCTGGCTCGTCTTTCAGATGAATCAGTAGATTGGCTGCATTTACCGCCATGGTCAGTGGTGCATTGACAAGAAGTTCTGCCTGTGTACTGTGATGATGTCGAATGCAATGTTGCAATTCAGCAGGTAGCTGCCAGTGTTCAGACACCATGGCGCCAATTTCCGCGTGAGTGATTCCAAGAACAAGGGCTTCGCTTTCAAGGATTGAATCTTGAGACGCGTTGATGTGACTCAGCATGGATTTGTATTCATCCGGGAAGAAATGCGCTACCAACAGACGCCCAATATCATGTAATAAACCGCCCACAAAATAATTCACTGTCTGAGTGCTGGGGGTGCCGTGCTCTTCGGCCAGTATTTTTGCCAGCACGCCAACTTTGAGTGAGTGATACCACAGGGCCCGGGTATCGAGACCCGCGGCATTTTGTTTGGGAAGCGTTCCGGTGGTGGCGACACTGATGGCCAGATTTTTAATAGTATTGATGCCCACATAGACAACCGCATGGTTGACCGACTTCACTTCTCTGGATAGCCCGAAATAAGCGGAGTTGACCAGCTTCAGCACTTTCATGGTGAGCACCGGATCATGTTCAATAATCTTGACCAGCTGTTTTGGTGAGCAGTCGACTCTAGACGTCAGCGCGATAATCTTTTGTGCACTTTCGGGAAAGGCTGGCAAGGTTTCCACCAGCCGAGTGAGTTTTGATTGATCGATAGGCACTGAAAATGTTCCTTTGGATACCTGAAGTTCAGAACTGGACTGAAATGGCATCCATTTCAATGCCGGAAATGACCAGCTTCATCGGTTTTCCGGAAAATAGCGTGTCATCTTTTAATGTGTCCCAGGCTTCCTTGGTGACCAAGAGTTCACCGGGGTTGGCAATGTCTTCACCGAGCTTACTGGCGCGATTGACTGCATTGCCAAAGTAATCTTTTCCGCCGATCAGTAATATTTGGCCAAAATCGATGCCGCAGGCGACACGAATATCGAATTCGTCCGGGGTTGATTCATTTTCAACGGTGAAGGCTTTATTAATAGCAATTCCGGCAGCAATGGCGGCTTTGGTTTTGGGAAAGGCGGCAAAGCAGTTGTCCGCTTCATATTTAACGACATACCCGCCGTGCGCCTCGATAATCGGGGCAGTGATTAATTGCATCCGCCTGATCATCGAAAGGTAATGAACAATGCCATAGCGTTGGGCGAGCAGGGAGAATCCGGACATATCGAGAATCATGACGGCTAAAGACTGGCCATATTCATCCCAGAGCGTTTGCTCGATCTTGGCCCGCTTGTCACTATCGGCTTCGTGGGAATAGTCCAGCAATAAGTCCTGAAAGGTTTTCGTTTGTTCTAGCGAATTCATTAAAGGCCTGCATCTGTGGGTAAGGTTATTTGGAATCGATGTAGTGATTATAGTGAAAAATAATCGGTGCGTAGGTCAGGTTGAAAACTGCGTAGCAGGTAACCAGACACGAAATATAGTGCCAGGGGGGGCTTTGGGGATCAGTGAAATCTTGCCTTGATGTTTTTCCAGTGTGGTATGAACAAAAGTCAGCCCCAAACCGCTTCCCGCCGCCTGGGAGTTCCTCTCACGCTGGAAAGGCTCAAACAACCGGGTTTGCAGGTCTTGGGAGATACCTGAGCCGCAGTCTTCAATGGTAATACTGAGATCTTGGGCATCCAGACTGCAGTGCACTTTTATCCAGCCGCCGACGGGATTAAATTTGATTGCGTTGGACAAAAGGTTGATAAAGGCGCGTTCCAAAAGCTCGGCATCCCCCTTGATCCAGAAAGATTCTGGCTGTGTATGAAAAAGAATGTCACAGTTTTTACTGCTGGCCTGAAGATCAACCTCATCAATTGCGTTCTCCAGCACCTGCACCAGATCGAGATCGTAGAATTTGTTGGCATCCAGATGTTGTGCCCGACTGAGTTGAACAAATTGTTCGGCCAGACTAAGGCTTCGCGTATTTTGTTTTACGAGTAAGGCCAGCGTTTCGGAATCTGGTTCCCGTTCTTTTTGTACCAGTTGTTCCAGTACCAAGGCTTGTGCGGCCAAGGGGGCGCGAACATCGTGTGATAGAAAATTGATCAGATTTTCTTTCTCTCGCTGCTGTTGTCGCAAGAGCGTTATATCTGAAATATTTACAATCATGCCGGTTTCTGACTCCGGCTGCCCGATGATGCTTTCGAAGCTGAACATTAATTCGCGACCTTGAGTGCTGGAAGAAGTTTGCACAGGTCGATGTTCAATTAATACCTTTTGCAGGAGGTGTTGCCAGTTGGAATGATCTGGTTGATGGGTCTCCAGCAGCGTCAGAACAGAGCGTCCCAAAATGGCATTTTCGTCTATCGAGAACCAGCTGCCAACGTGACCATTAACGAAAATAATTTGTCCCCGTGTGTTGGTGACAATAATGCCGTCGGGCATATTTCGAAACGTTTGGAATATAAATTCACGCATTTCCCTGACTTTGGTTACGGCGGCTTGTACTTGCGCAATACGATCCGCCATGCGTTCATGCAATGCTGGAATTGATGGGGGTAGAGCGGTGGTGGACGTCAGTCCGGTTTGTCGGTGCAGGAACTGGCGTTTTTTATCCAGATTGGTGCCATCCTTCCAGAACAATGCAATGCAGTATTTGCCTGATTGTAACCAGCTGGAGTCGGAAAAATGATACCACTGATTTTGAGGCAGGGGTTTAGAGGGTAAAGACGTTGGTGTCTGGCTGTCCAGAATCACCTCCTTTCCATAAGTAAGCCTGCAGTCTCGAGTATCCAATAAAAGCGCGAGCGTGTTTACTTCGTGAGTCATCTTTTGGATTTCGGGCAGCGCTTGCCAGTCATCACTTCTATGCATGACAGGTTCATTTTGGAGCTTGGTCAGCTCTTTACTCAGGTAGCTATCCATTTGTTTCAGTCGTTGCCAGCTCCACGCCGGATAAGATGCAAGCATGCCCGAAAGTGCGGCTGCCGGGGGAAACCAGAGCTTTTCTGCGAACAGCAGAAGGTAACAGAAGATGACAATCCCTGTGACCCCGGATAGAAGAATGGGCAGGCTTTTTCCCGGTGAAATGCGAGGAAACAGAAGAATAGGAATCAGAATCAGTGCATACGTCAGCAAGTAGATCCAGTAAGTGGGCAAACGATTAATAGTCGCACTATTTACAAGCGCGGAGTACGCATTAGCGTGAAACTCTACTCCGGGCATGGGGGCGCTCAGACCAGAGACCGGTGTGGGCAGTACATCGCCGAATCCAGCCGCAGTTGCGCCGATAAAGATGGTTTTGCCGGCCAGGCTGGCGGCGGGAATGGTGCCGTTTAGTACATCAATGTAAGAGAAAGCCGGTATGGTACCGCTAACACCCACAAAAGGAATTTGTATATAGCCCGCTCTAACCATGACATAAGCGGGAACGGCAGAGGCGTTGAGTGGAACCGGCAGCTTTAGATCATGATTGACATGCATTGCCAGTGCGAGTGATAGCGCCGGCCAGTAGGGGCTTCCAATGCCTTCTTTAAGATATAGGCCTCGCGCAATTCCGTCTTGATCTAATTCTACGTGTACATGAGCGATCCCGGCGGCATTGGCAATGAGGTCGGGTAATGGGAGTATTTCGGTGAGCGTTGATGAAAAATATTGAGGAAACACATGAACCGGCAAAAATACGTTTCCGTGCTGCGCGATGGCTGTCGCAAAACGAATATCACTGGTTTGATCATGTGAGTCAGGTTCAGTGAATAGAATGTCAAAAGCGACCGGCCCGCTTGCACTGTCTTTTAATTTGTGCAGAAGTTCGGCGTGTATTTGTCGGGGCCATGGCCACTGCCCCAAGGCCGTCAAACTCTTTTGGTCAATCGCAATAATGACAGCCTCATCTGCGACGGGTGCAGGGGATATTTTTAACAGACTGTCGTAAATTACCAGATTGAGGCGCTCGGCAACGCCGGAATAGATCACCAATGATACGAGCGCAATTAAAAAGAATGACGACAAAAGCTGTTCTGTGTCTTGTCGTGTCGATTGGAAGAAGCGCCGCATGCTCTAATCTATAGTGTCATTGTGTTGGCTGGCATGCCAGCGAAGGCCCTATGGGCTTAAGGTACGTACAACTCATAGCCAGGCCCGGATTCCGCTACATAATATTCGGAGGGTATGGGGATTAATCTTGCGTAGTAACGTTTGCCGGGACTCAGTTTTACTACCGTGCTGGTCTGATATATCGTTTCGTCTTTCAGTATGGACCCAAAATTCACATCTTCCGAAATTTCTATTTTGTAGGCTAACGCATTAACAATCGGTTTCCAGAAAAGACGGACATTATTTGCGGTATAAAACGCGCTGGCAATCTTTGGCTTGGGCAAAATATCTACAATCGTTATGTCGCGAATTTCACTCACGTTTACAGCGTCGCTACCCATAACCGTCTTTACTCTCCAAAAGTACTTGCCGGGAGGCAACAAGTGGTTGGGCAGCACGTTTGAATCCTGGGCGAACTCCGATGTGGCGACAAGCTTGTCAAACGCATGGCTTTCGCTGATTTCAAGTCGTGCCAGCTCCCCATTTGCCGGAAGTTGCCAGGAAAACTCGGGCAAGTCGGCTGTCACTCTCTGATTGTTGGCCGGTGCAATCAGTTTGGCCGCGTCCGCGTGCAGCACGACATTGAGTATGACCTCTGAAGACAGGCCAGAGATACCTTGGGGACTGATCGCGGTGACCGAAAAAGTGAATGGCCCGTTACTTAGCTGCATGAACGATGCTTGTGGGATCTTGGTGTAAGCTTCTTCAATGAGTTCTCCTCCAGGAGATCCACGGTATAACTGGTAGAGATATTTTTCGGCACCGGAAACGGGCGCCCAGCGCAGTATTAGCGGAAGTTTTCTGATTTGAAGGTCATTCGCCGTGATGGCTGGCCCCGGAAGCATTTCTATAAGGTCAAATGTTTTGCTGCCAGGAAACAGTCTAACGGCTTGTCCTGCGGGAATGATACTGCTGGCGGTGTTCGGAGGGAGTGTTGAAAAGAACACCTTACCGTCGGTGACCTCCATTTGTGTGCCCTGTTGATCGGCTTTCAGGCGAAATCCGGTGCCTCGTACCGCGGCGACTGCCGCGGGAGTGTAAATCTCATAACGCGATCCTTCGTCACGCTGGGGGGTTACGCTGGTGCTGATATTACCTTTTTCCAAACGCATGCGAGTATCGGCCATGCCGGTTTTGCCGAATTTTGTCAGTCGATTGAGGGTTAACTGGGTTTCGTCGGTCATTCGCAAAAGGGAGCCGTCGGCAAAGCGCAGGAGCACATTGCCTTTGCCAGTTCGTATTTCATCTCCCACATTAAGTTGCGTGTTGACCGGAAGCAGTTGGGCACGGCTTTCGTGATGGCGTCTATACCAGGCTTCGCCCGAAACGGCAGTGGCCACGGCGGGGGAGGGTTGTTGCTTCAGCCAGTCAACCGGCATGCTGAGTGAGGTGCCGGGGGCAAGGTGTTTTGGTGTCGCCAACTGATTGTGTTTGACGAGGTCCATCCAGGTAAGTGGGGGACGCAGAAACTCCTGTGCAATTTTCCAGATCGTATCATTAGGGCGAACGGTATAATGCCAGTCTGGCCCGGCAGTTAATTGCGGGGGAGTATCCGCTAACAAATGATTTGCATCTGAGGCAGCCATTGAGCTGCCATGTGAAAATATCGCTAAACAGAACAGCGCGACGGTTAACCACCCTTGGGTCAGGAATACGAACCTTTTTTCAGGTTTACCCTGCATGTCACTCGTTGTCGAGTGGCGATAGGGTTGACTGATTGTCAATGGGTGCATCTTTTTTTTACCCGCCAGACACTGTATAAATCCCGGAGTCCAAGGGATATTGTGACTAATTGATCGTTTCTAGTCGATAGCCATGTTGGTAGATTGTCTTTATTCGGAACCCGTTCTCGGGTTTTATGCCTAATCTGCGACGCAGACGACTGACGTGGGTGTCTACGGTTCGGGTATTCAGGTCACTTGAAACCCCCCAGACACGCTCCAGAAGAAAATCTCGTGATAGCAATCGGCCGATGTTCTGGAACATGAAGAGCGCCAGCTCAAAATCCTTTTCAGTTATCGGAATAATTTCGCTGCCTTTGGTGATGGTTCTTGCGTGGACATCAATCACAAATGGGCCGAAGTTCAAACTCTCGTTGAGAGCGTCTTCCGGTGGATTGGCTCTGCGGGCAAGTGCTTGTATTCGGGCTTTAAGTTCACCCAGGCGCGGTGGTTTGACCAGATAATCGTCGGCACCCGCATTCAGCGCGGTAATAATATCGCTTTCGCTATCTCTTTGGGTGAGAAACAATACAGGGATAGGCCAATTGACTTGCTTTCGCACCGTTTTGATGACTTCGATGCCTGAGAAATCGGGGACTTGCCAGTCCAGAATCAGTAGTTCATAGCTTTCATGCGTAACGGCAAATGCACACGATTGTCCTGAGACAAAGTGATCCACCTCGTGCCCCTCCTCTTCGAGAAATCTGAGGACTTGCCTTGCTTGTTCCATATCGTCTTCTAGCAGAGCGATTTTCATGTGGTATCCCTGAGTTTTATTGTTATTACGATAAGCTGAATTGAGTTCGGTGTTCTTGCAAATCTTAAGATGCTTTTGGTCGACACCCTGAAATGAGGACTAAAAAATAGCCTATCCGGAGTATGCCGTTCGTTACTCCTATTCTGACAAATATCAGGTGCTTCGTCATTAGTCAGCTGGTTCGGTGGGCTTGACCGAATCCATTCATGGCACATCGTATGTGATGCGTGTATTAAAAAATGTCACAGAGTACAATGACGGGCAAAAGCATTATCTGGAGTGGCCCATAATGAATATAGAGCAGTTTATCAAGGACACACTAGCAACTGACTTTGCACCTTCTTTTATGGAGGTACTGAATGAGAGTCATCAGCATAGTGTTCCAAAAAATAGTGAGACGCATTTCAAAATCGTACTGGTCAGCGATACCTTCGAAGGGAAAAGCAAAGTGGCACGACATCAGTTGCTGTATAAAAATCTTGATGCTGCATTAAAAGGCGGGGTGCACGCCCTGGCGATGCATTTGTATACCCCGGAGGAGTGGAAACTGGCTAACGCACAAAGCCCGGATTCTCCGCAATGCATGGGAGGAAGCAAGAAAGAGCCGCTTGCCGCCAAGAGGGCTTCCGTATGAGCCAGTTCTTTCAAATACATCCCGACAATCCGCAGTCGAGGCTCATTCGTCAGGCAGTTGAAATTATTCGTTCAGGTGGGGTGGTAGCCTATCCTACTGATTCTGCCTATGCGTTGGGTTGTCACATCGGTGATAAATCTGCAGCTGATAAAATAAAGCGCATCAGAAAACTGAATGACAAGCACAACTTTACGCTGGTCTGTCGCGACCTGTCGGAAATAGCAACTTATGCGAAAGTGAATAACTCGCAATACCGCTTGTTGAAAAACCATACGCCCGGTGCCTATACATTTATATTGCCTGCTACCACGGAAGTTCCCCGTCGTCTGCTTCACCCTAAAAGGCGTCAGATTGGTTTGAGAGTTCCGGAAAATACGGTCGCATTGGCATTGTTGGAAGAGTTGAACGAACCTTTAATGAGCACCACGCTGATTTTGCCCGGTGAAGACATGCCTATGACGGATCCTTATGAGATTCGTACGATGCTGGAGCATGAACTGGATTTAGTGATTGACGGTGGATTTTGCGGGTTTGAGCCCACAACGGTCATTGACTTGAGTGAGGATGCGCCAGTGGTGATTCGTCAGGGGAAGGGCGATGCCTCTCCTTTTATGGATTAGCGTTAGATGCATAGGTGAATACCACACATAATGGTACAAATGTTTTGCATTGTTTTTGTGAATGTCCGTTATACCTCTGTCTGAATAAGCCAGAATTACAACAGGTTATCGTTGCCCGGCTGTTTTGCCGGTAAAGTCTTTGGTTGCCTGATGTCTGGAATGCAGGTACATTACGCAGGATTTTTTGCTCGAAAGGGTAGGTATATTTATGCCTCAACAGGGCATATCCTGAAAAGAACGGAAAATCTTCCATTAACCAACAAGGTTGCTTTTACATGAATGAACTGATGTCACAAGCGATCGACCTCATGATTGTGGGTATGGGATTCGTATTCGTATTCCTCACAATCCTAGTCGGTGCAACATCCGTTATGTCGAAGCTGGTGGTACGTTTTGAGCCTCCTGCACCGGCAAAACCGGCTGCAAAGAAACCAGCTCCCGCAAAACCTGCGGCAAATAACGATCCCCAACTGATTGCTGTTATCTCAGCAGCGGTTGCAGAGTATCGCTCACGCCAAAAGAAGTGAGTCAGATTAACGATTTGATCCTTTAACAAGAAGGCTTTTAACAATGACAGATTCTAAAAAACCGCTTGGCATTACCGATGTTGTGTTGCGTGACGCGCATCAGTCGTTGCTGGCAACCCGCATGCGATTAGACGACATGCTGCCTATCGCAGGTAAGCTGGACAAGGTGGGCTACTGGTCCGTTGAGTCCTGGGGGGGCGCAACTTTTGACTCATGTATTCGTTATATTGGCGAAGATCCATGGGATCGTATTCGTCAACTGAAAAAGGCCATGCCGAACACTCGTCAGCAAATGTTGCTGAGAGGCCAGAATCTGTTGGGCTACCGTCATTATGCTGATGACGTAGTTAATAAGTTTGTTGAGCGCGCAGCTGAAAACGGCGTGGATGTGTTCCGCGTTTTTGATGCGATGAATGACGCACGTAACCTTGAAACGGCGCTTAAGGCCGTCAAGCGTGTAGGCAAGCACGCACAGGCAACCATATCCTATACTACAAGCCCTGTGCATACGCTGGACATGTGGGTCGATTTTGCGAAGCAAATCGAAGACATGGGCGCTGACTCCATTGCGATCAAGGATATGTCAGGTATCCTGACGC
Source organism: Hahellaceae bacterium (assembly GCA_024234505.1). GTDB lineage: Bacteria > Pseudomonadota > Gammaproteobacteria > Pseudomonadales > Oleiphilaceae > JACKOD01. Next base: position 316,083 of record JACKOD010000001.1, read on the forward strand.
CTTCTGATGCCTTTAGTCTGGTGTCACGCCTGAAGGCTCAAACCAAGCTGGAAGTTCAGTTGCATGCTCATGCAACCGCCGGTTTGTCTGATATGACCATTTTGAAAGCGGTTGAAGCGGGCATTGACCGCGTAGATACGGCTATTTCTTCTATGTCCATGACTTATGGTCATACGGCGACAGAATCTGTGGTTGCCGCTTTAAAAGGCACCGATCGCGATACCGGTCTGGATCTGGGGCTGCTGGAAGAAATTGCGGCTTATTTCCGTGAAGTGCGTAAGAAATACGCAAAATTCGAAGGTTCACTGCGCGGTACCGATTCGCGGATTCTTGTGGCTCAGGTGCCGGGTGGCATGTTGACCAATATGGAAGGCCAGCTGAAAGAGCAGGGTGCGGCTGACAAGTTTGACGCGGTACTGGAAGAGATTCCTCGCGTTCGTAAAGATCTGGGTTACATCCCGTTGGTCACACCAACCTCTCAAATCGTAGGTACCCAGGCGGTATTAAATGTTCTGACGGGTGAGCGTTATAAGAGTATCTCCAAAGAAACGGCAGGTATTCTCAAAGGTGAATACGGTGCAGCACCGGCGCCTTACAACGCAGAATTACAAGCACGCGTTCTTGAAGGTAAAGAAGCCATCACTTGCCGTCCTGCCGACTTGTTGACGGCGGAAATGGACAAACTGACTGCCGAACTTAAGCAGGTTGCCCAGGATAAAGGTATCAAGCTGGCGGCGGCAGAAGTTGACGATGTACTGACGTACGCGCTGTTCCCGCAAATCGGCCTGAAGTTCCTTGAAAACCGTGGCAACGCGTCTGCGTTCGAGCCGGTACCAAGTGCTTCAGATGTTGCGCCTGCGAAAAAAGCGTCCGGTCCGGAAGTGTTTACGGTCAATGTGGGTGGCCAGAGCTATGTTGTCGAAGTGAACGAAGGTGGCGATGTGACCAAGCTGGGCGCGCTAGGAGGCTCAACTTCTTCTGCGACTGCAGCACCTGCTGCACCTGTGGGTGGTGGTGAGCCTGTACCTGCGCCTTTGGCCGGTAACATTCTGAAAGTGATCGTTTCTGCTGGCGACATCGTTCAGGAAGGTGATCTGGTCGTTATTCTGGAAGCCATGAAGATGGAAACCGAAATCCGCTCACCACGTGCAGGCACTGTAACCTCGCTTGCAGTGAAGGTTGGCGACGCCGTCGCTGTGGGTGACGAGTTGTTCTCTATTGCTTAAGCGGGATTACGGATTCTATGGATAAGCTTATAAACTTATGGACAGGCAGTGGCCTGTACAATCTAACAGCCGGTCAGGCTGTCATGATGGCCGTGTGCCTCCTGTTGCTCTACTTGGCAATTCGCAAGGGTTTCGAGCCATTGTTGTTGGTTCCCATCGGGTTTGGTGGTCTGTTGGCCAATATTCCTGAAGCGGGTCTGGCGATGAGCGCTGTTGAAAATGCGATCCACCTGGGAACGGCGACACAGTTAAATCAGTTGGCGCACGTGCTGGGGCAGCCTGATGTCACGGTTTTGAGCGAAGAAGTTCGTCATGCTCTGTATGTTGCCTATAAGAGTTCTACTGCGTCAGTGCATGAAGCGGCAACCTTGATGGCTCAGGATTTGGGCTATTCCAGTGGCATGCTGTATAACTTCTTTAAAGTGGCCATTTTGACCGGTGCGGCGCCTTTGCTGATATTTATGGGTGTCGGTGCCATGACTGACTTTGGGCCGCTGTTGGCGAACCCGAAAACATTGTTGTTAGGTGCGGCAGCTCAGTTTGGTATTTTTGGTACTGTTATTGGGGCAGCATTGCTTTCTAATAGCGGGCTGGTGCCTTTTACCATTAATGAAGCCGCGGCTATCGGTATCATTGGTGGTGCTGATGGCCCAACTTCTATCTATGTGGCTACCTTGCTTGCTCCTCATTTGCTGGGTGCGATTGCCGTTGCGGCTTACTCGTACATGGCACTGGTACCGCTGATTCAGCCACCGATCATGAAGGCACTGACTTCAGTAGAAGAGCGCAAAATTAAGATGGTTCAATTACGCCATATCAGCAAAACCGAGAAGATCTTCTTCCCGATTGTATTGTTGATTCTGGTTGCCTTGTTCCTGCCGGATGCGGCTCCTTTGCTTGGTATGTTCTGTCTGGGCAACCTGATGCGTGAGTGTGGTGTGGTGGATCGTCTGAGTGATACTGCTCAAAATGCGCTGATTAACGTGGTTACTATTATTCTTGGTTTGTCGGTGGGCTCAAAACTGAGTGCTGATAAGTTCCTGGATATGCAGACGTTGGGTATTCTGGTGCTGGGTATGTTGGCTTTCTGTGCCGGTACTGCGGCGGGCGTACTGATGGCCAAACTCTTGAATAAAGTCTCCAAAGAAGCCATTAATCCGTTGATTGGTTCTGCAGGTGTGTCTGCTGTACCTATGGCGGCGCGCGTGTCCAATAAGGTCGGGCTTGAGGCAAACCCTCAGAACTTCCTGTTGATGCATGCCATGGGACCTAACGTGGCGGGTGTTATAGGCTCGGCGGTTGCTGCGGGCGTAATGATCAAGTTTATTGGTTAATGCTCGCACGTTAGTACTCATATATAAAGTGTAGGAAAAGGCCCTTTCGAGGGCCTTTTTTTGTTCAGTGGCTTGGTGTGCAATGCGCGAGGTGATTATGATGAATTTCAAAAGGAGCATTCGATGACTGATCAATTAAATCCGATACAACAGCTGATTGATAACTTCGATGAGGCGTTAAACAGCAAGGATTGGGGGCGGATAGAAACGCTGGATAAGCATTTGGTGGCCTGTGTAACTGCCGAAATTGAAGCTGGGCAGCTACCTGCCGACGAACTGGCGGCACTTTTAACGAAATTGAAGTCTCGACATAGTGCCGTGTTAACCGCGCTGGAGACCCACAAAGGCAGTCTTGCTGTGGAGATGCGTTCTTTACGAAATAGTCACACGGCGGCCAACAAATATCTGTCTAATCTTGGCAAGTTTTAAGAATACCAACGTATGTTTTATTGAATTCATTGCCAAAATTCAGGCATCTATAAATGATGACACTAATTCTCTTTTTTTACGCCAACTATTTGACTGGCTGACGATTTGCGACTTTAATAAGCTCATCTAGAAAGATTTATAACTATAACGATTAATATTAGAAAAATTGTACAGGTAGGGGTTTGTTGTCCCATGCGTAAAGAAGCCAATGTTCTTGTAATTCTCGATGATGCGGAGAAGCGCAGGGAGCTGCAAGTCATACTTGAGTTTTTAGGTGAAGATATTGTGCCGGCCTCTGTATCGGACTGGCAAAAAAAAGTCGGCAGTGGTGATGAGTCCAGTGGTGAGTTTGGTAGTGTGATTATTGGTGCCGATACTCCAGATATAGAAAAGTTGCTCAAGGATCTTGATGCCTGGGATGCCGGTCTGCCTGTGATTAGTGTCGGCGAAGTGGCGGCGGATGATATTGAGAGTGAGTATCGTCGAAAGATCATTGCACGTTTGGACTGGCCATTGGGTTATAACAAAACGCTTGATAGCCTCTATCGTGCACAGATTTATCGTGAACAATATGCCGCACGCAGTGGACGTGCTCGCCAGCGCGAAGTCCAGTTGTTTCGCAGTCTGGTAGGAACCAGTCGCGGTATCAACATGGTTCGGGCGTTGATGGCTCAAGTAGCTGACAAAGACGTTAGCGTGTTGATTACCGGTGAGTCAGGCACGGGGAAAGAAGTGGTTGCCCGTAACCTGCACTATAATTCGCACCGCAGAGAAAAGCCGTTTGTTCCCGTAAATTGTGGTGCAATCCCTGGCGAGCTGTTGGAAAGTGAATTGTTTGGTCATGAAAAAGGGGCGTTTACGGGGGCAATAACCTCCCGGGCAGGGCGTTTTGAACTCGCCGAAGGCGGTACGCTTTTCCTCGATGAAATCGGGGATATGCCTCTGAGTATGCAAGTTAAGATTCTGCGGGTATTGCAGGAAAAAACCTTCGAAAAAGTTGGCAGCAATAAAACCCAAAGTACGGATGTACGAGTGATTGCTGCGACCCATAAGAATCTTGAGCAAATGATTACCGAAGGCACCTTCCGTGAAGATTTGTTCTATCGGCTCAATGTGTTTCCCATAGAAATGCCGGCAATGCGCGAACGAGCAGAGGATATTCCTGTACTGATTAACGAATTGGTTTCGCGTATGGAAACCGAAAAACGTGGCTCGATAAGGTTTAACAGTGCGGCGATTATGAGTTTGTGCCGGCATGAATGGCCGGGCAATGTTCGGGAACTGGCCAATCTGGTTGAACGACTGGCGATTATGCATCCCTATGATGTTATCGGGGTGCAAGAGCTGCCTAAAAAGTACCGGTATGTGGATGATCTTGACGAAAACATGCCTTTCGATGATCGCGGGATGCCGTCTGCACCCGGTCTGGTCGGGCTGGATGCGCCGGCGTTGCTGCCCATCAACGGTCTGGATTTAAAAGAATATCTGGCCAACCTTGAAAAAACGTTGATTCAGCAAGCTTTGGATGAAGCCGGAGGGGTGGTTGCCCGTGCGGCGGAAAAATTACGGATTCGACGCACGACGCTGGTAGAAAAAGTGCGTAAATATGGGCTGAAAGGCGAGGATATCTGATTTTTGGCCGGCCACTACAAGGGTTCTTTGTGGCGGCAGGCCGGATCGGTTCGTTTTTGCATTCGCTTAAAAAGGCTCGTCTGTTGTCAGGTATCAAAGCGAATGCCTTGGGCTAACGGGAGGTCATTTCCGTAGTTGATCGTGTTGGTCACTCGACGCATGTAGTTTTTCCAGGCATCGGAACCGGACTCTCGGCCACCGCCCGTATCTTTCTCTCCACCAAACGCCCCCCCGATTTCTGCACCCGATGTACCGATATTAACGTTGGCAATCCCGCAATCTGATCCGGTCGGCCCCATAAACATTTCAGCTTCCCGTAGGTCATTGGTAAATATGGCTGACGAAAGACCTTGCGGTACCGCGTTATGCATTTGCATTGCCTCATCAAAATCGTGATATTTAATCAAGTACAAAAGCGGGGCAAAGGTTTCTTCTTCTACGATAGCGGTCTGTTTCGGCATTTCCACGATGGCAGGTTGAACATAGATGCCGCTACCACATAAATCAGAAATGCGGTGACCGCCCGTCAGCAGGCTGCCACCTTGTTCCTCTGCCAGCACAATGGCGTCAATCATACGTTGCCATGCGTTTTCGTTGATAAGCGGGCCAACCAGTGTGCTGGTTTGTCTTGGGTCTCCAATGGGTAGGGTTTCGTAGGCTTTAAGCAGCCTTTTCCTGACCACATCGTAAATTCCGGCGTGAACAAAAAGTCTACGGAGGCTGGTGCAACGTTGACCTGCGGTACCCACCGCCGCAAATACGACCGCGCGTATCGCGAGATCGAGATTGGCGGTGGGGGCCAGAATCATGGCGTTGTTTCCTCCCAGCTCCAGTAAGTAACGGCCCAGGCGTCCCGCGACACGACAGGCGATGGCTTTGCCCATTTGGCAGGAGCCTGTCGCGCTCACCAGACTGATTTCCGTTTGATCGACCAGTAAGGTAGATACTTCCTTACTACCTAGAATCACAGCTGAAATATGTTCGGGCACATCTTCCATGGTGGCCATGGCCTCTTCCAGCAGGTGTTGACATGCCAGTGCACAAAGTGGGGTCTGTTCAGAGGGCTTCCATATCAGGGTGTTTCCACAGACCAGCGCCAGCATGGCATTCCAGGCCCATACTGCCATAGGGAAGTTAAATGCTGTGATAATGGCGACGATGCCCAGCGGATGCCATTGCTCCATCATCCGATGTGTATGTCGTTCACTACTGATAGTTAGGCCGTATAGCTGACGAGACAAGCCGACGGCGAAATCACAGACGTCGATCATCTCCTGAACTTCACCTAGCGCTTCCTGTTCTATTTTGCCAGCTTCCAGCGTAATCAGTTCAGCAAGGGCCTGTTTGTGCTCTCTTGCGAGATTCCCGAAGCGGCGCACCAGCTCTCCTCGACGTGGGGGAGGAATTTGTTGCCACAATGAAAAAGCATGTTTTGCCTGCCGGACGGTCTGAACGACCTCGGTGCGTCCCGGCGTTCCAAAGCTGTACAGGGGGTTACCGTCTATTGGACAGCGAACGTTGTTGAGAGGCAGTTCTCCTGGGAGGCAATAGTTCCCCTGCTGTATAGCGAGCAGTCTTCCGTCGGAAATCAGTGAGCGATAAAAAAGGTTGTTCATCTCTGGTTCCTCTCGGCTTGATAGGCTGGGCGCGCGAATTGTGCGATACGCTCAGGGGGTTCTATTCTGAAACTGGTTCCGGCGGTGGTGGCGGCTTTCGCGATAGGCTTGCGCGAATTCGCTTCCCATAAAGTCGCTCAGGCGCACCTGTTCCTGGCTAACAAATCCCTGGGAAGGTAGCTTGCCCGTAAAAAACAAATCAACGACGGAAGCGATGCCTGTGGCCGTGCTGATTTGAATGGCACTCCAGTGCTCGCCTTCCACATCGTCATGGTAGATGCGGAAGTAGTCACTAATTTGAGTGAGTTGACCCTCAATCCAGCCGTTTGCACTGACAAAGACAATAACTACATCCTGCTGCGTCACGGCGATGGATGATTCGAATATCTGTTTGAGCAGATTGCGTCGCTCTGCGGAATCACCCAGGCGCAAACCGTTGACGAGAAAATCCATGAGGTAGCGATGTCCCGGGTAGCGAATGGTTTTGTAGGTAAGTTCCTGCACCTGTCCTTTGAGTGTCTGGCAGAGTGTTCCCAGCCCACCCGAGGTGTTGAACGCTTCGTAATCAATGCCATCCAGCGAAAAGCTTTCCAGGCCTTCGAGCGCTTCAACTTCGACATATTGTCCTTGTTTAATGGCCTCACAAGGATTGCAGTATTCATTTATCAGGCCTTCGGTCGACCAGGTCAGGTTGTACATCATGCGATTGCTGGGAAATTCCGGGAGTGCTCCTACGCGCAGTTTCAATGTGTCGAGTTTTTCGAAACGCTGACCCAACGCGTGACCGAGAATGCCGATAAAGCCGGGCGCCAGACCGCATTGAGGCATAAATATCTGGCCGGGCCGGGCTTTTTTGGCCAGTTTTTGAATATGCCGGGTGGTTTCAACATCTTCGGTCAAATCGAAGTAGCTGGCGCCACTGATGAGCGCAGCCTCAGCGATGTGAGGATTTTCGTTAAAGGAGCAGGCGGAGATCACCGCTTGCTTATTCTGTAATGCCTCATGCAATGCGCTTTGATCGTAGACATTGAGTGGGAGGGTGGCAATGTTTCCACCCGAAAGGCGCGACAGGGCACTTTCGTTCTGATCTGCGAGCGTAACGTGGAATCGACCACTGCGCGCGAGTAGTTTACTGATGCAGTGCCCGATTCGCCCCGCGCCGATGATTAGCACCTGATTCATATCCGTTTACCTCTGTTCTGGCTCAAGCGACGAGCTAGGAGCGATGGGTCGACTCGAATATCTTGTCTGCGCTTGCGGCGATAAATCCCTGATAAAGCGCACCGTTAGGGGTAGGGTATCGACGTGCGAATTCGTAGTAACAGCTCGGAACCTTGCCCGGACCATCAGCAAAATTGATGGTCATGCTGTCTGCCATGGTGGATGCCTGTTCAAGCAGTTCGCCGGGCGATCCTTTAATAATGCCTCCGGATTCATTGAGTTTGATGCCGTGCTGATGCATCAATTCAACCACCTTTTGAAGTGTCCCAGTCTGTGTCAGATGGTTGACGCTCACAGTAAAGTGATTGGCCTGCAGCCCCCATACTGAAAGCCATGCGGCATATTCACTTTCCTTTTCCAGTATTTCGAAGGTGTGTTTGCCCGGCATGGACCAAAGTGTCCCGTGCCAGAAAACTTCTGGTGAACAAGCACTATCCGGCGGAATCTGGCGGATGAGGGCAGAGACTTCAGACTCAAATAGTTTGCTGAATTCGCGCCATCGTAACTCACTCAAGAAAATGCGAGGGTGACCGGGGTTATCTGGAAGGTAGCTATAGGCTCGCAGCTTTTTTTCGGGAAAGTGGTATTCCTGATCCCGCTGGTAGCCTAGTTGGATGATCACGGGCTCAAGGGCGGTAATATCAATAGGGCTTTCGGCGAATGTGCGAAAAGCGACATGATCGTTGAACACATGGCCATCAAGCTGTTCGAATAGTCTGTGAATGCGTTCGGCTTGCGGTGTAATGGCGCAGTATTGCTGCCAGAGCCGGGCGAAGAATTCGTCTACAGTCATGAGGGACTCCAGAGAATTGTCGATGGTATTGAATTAAAGTATGGCTAATATTTGAACAGTTGTGAGGATTTATTTTTACCGGATAGGGCAGGCATGCGATGCAGGGTTTGCTTTATGATACAGAAGGCGCCGGATTTGACGCCTTCTGTGATCCATGCAGAAGTAGTTATTCGTCAGATAGACGTTTTTTTCCGCGCTGACCAATCACTGCCAATGCCGCTACGCGATAGGCTTCTGCCAATGTCGGGAAGTTGAAAATGCTTTCTACAAAAATATCGACATCAGCACGCGTCAATAACGCCATCTGGCCTATGTGGATGAGTTCTGTTGCACCTTCCCCGACTATTTGTACACCAAGTAATTTTTGGCCTTCGGGGTCACAAACCAGTTTCAGCATGCCGTCTTCGTTGCCGGAAATCAGCCCACGGGCGATTTCTCCGAAAGGCGCCTTACCAACCATGGCGCTGCCATTCTGCTTGATTGCCTCTTGTTCGCTAATACCCACTGATGACAGTTCGGGAATGCCATAAATGCCGACAGGAATGGTATCCGGCATGGCACCGGTTTCCAGACCTACCGCATTACAGGCTGCGCGTCGACCTTGCTCCATTGAGGCGGAGGCCAGCGACGGGGGGCCGATGACATCGCCGGCAGCATAGACATTGGCAACCTTGGTTCGTAATTGTTCGTCGACCGGAATTACCCCCCGCTCGTCAAGTTGTAAGCCGATATTCTCGATGCACAGCTCCTGAACGTTCGCTAATCTACCCGCGGCACACAAGAGTTTCTGGCTGGTCACGATGCGGCCATCCTCCAGCTCGGTGACGACGGTGGAGACACCGTCATACTCGACAGATTTGACTACCGAATTGCCAATCCAGGTGCCGCCCATCGATTCAAATATATTCACGAAGTGATCGGTAAGGTCGGCGTCCAGAAAGCCTAGCGGCCGAGGGTAGCGATCAATCATGGTGACCTCTACGCCAAGCGCCTGAAAGATGGAGGCATACTCGCTGGCAATGACGCCGCCACCTAAAACGGTCAGGCTTTTGGGCAGATAAAGCATGGATAGAATGGAGTCACTATCGAAAATGTTTTCATGATCAATAGGGATGTTATCTGGCTTGCGCGGGTAAGAGCCCGAAGCGATCACGAAGTGGTCAGCGGTAAATGTGGTGTTTTCGCCGCGTACGGTATTGACCTGAATGTGGTGGGTATCAATAAATTTGGCACGGCCGTGAATACGGACAATATTGTTTCGGGCGATCTGCCGTGTCATATAGGCATCATGTGCGGCGAGTACTTCGTCCAGGCGATGAATCAAGGTGGCCATTTCCTGATCTTCGCCCAGTTTGAAATTGAATAGCGCGGCATTTTTCCGCATATTGTTGACGCGCAATGCATTTTCTCGCAGCGTTTTGCTGGGAATGGTGCCCCGATGTACACAGGCCCCACCCAGTACCGCATCGCGCTCAATCAGTGCAACGCGTTTGCCGGCCTTGGCGGCCTGCACGGCGGCTTTTTGGCCCGCAGGGCCACTTCCAATCACAATAATGTCGTAGTGTGTCATGACCGCATCGCCTCCAACCCTTGTTTGACGGCCTCTTTAAGGGCGTAAAGATCGGCAACTTCGTTTTCATACAGATTAAGATCCGCCAATGCGGGCAGTGCCAGGAGTTGATCTTCGGTGGGCTCGCCGGTGAGTGTGTGGGCGGCAAACTGTTTTGCCGCCCGAATGATTTTGGCCTGATCCTGTCCGACCGTGGCTTCTGAATATTCATTCTGATGCGTGACCGCATCAATCACCAGCTCCGGCATTTTCCAATGCTGCAATGCCAGACGTGCGGCATCCAGATGTAATTCATCAACAATATCCATGACCACGCCTGGGGGAATGTTAAGCCCCTCTTTTTTCATGTTATCCAGCGTCTCCTGGAGAATGATCGGCTTTCCGATGGAATGTAAAAGGCCGCAGAGAAAAGCCGCTTCGACATTCTTTCGAGCTTTGCGGGCGATTTCTTTGCTCCAGAGTGCCGCCGTGAGGGCGTGTTCCCACATTTCGGCAATCTGAGTTTCAAATCCGGGTGCTTTAAACATGCGCGCATTGAGTGAAGTAGCCAGAGCGATGTCGCGAATGACCAGCATACCCAATCGCGCGATGGCCTGTTGTAGAGAAACGATAGAGGCATTGGGGGTATAGGCCGCTGAATTGGCAATTCGCATGACTCGGGCCGCCAGCGCCTGATCGGCTTGAATAACTTTCATCAGTTGAGCGGCATCTGAATTCGGGTCATTGGTGATTAGAAGAACCTTGCGGGCTACGTCGGGCAGCATAGGAATATCGAGTTGGCCTGCCTGAACGCGTTGATCCATCTCTTGCGCCAGCGGGTGAGCATTTTGCTTTGATAACACAGGTAAGGTCTCTTTGCTAAGTGTGCTGAAAATGGGCTTGATTCAAAACATTCGAGAAATCAACGAAGTAACTTTATATAAAACGATGCTATCACTCTCAAAGTGTAGACCATTAATTGGTGTTGGTTGAGAGAATACGATTAGCTTAAGGGGCGTTATTTTTTTGGCGCGGCTATCGGTGGTGTCGGAGCTAGTGTTGCGTATCTATATGAAATAAATATAAAAAAAGCATAGCTGGCACATAATCTGCTTTTAGCTTGGTAACTGATCAACCTGTCAAGAAAACGCCCCGGTCACGCTGTGACAATAAAAAAGACCGGTGACGAGATGAAGGTGAATTTATGAGTTACCAGGATAATGTTGCCATGTCTTTAATGTCTCGAGATGAAAGCGCGCCAATGACTGCACTGAGTGACGCAGGCATTCACGGTTTGTTTTCCCGCCCCACGGGTATCTCTATACCTTGGGGGCAAGGGTGCGCAAGCAGCACGCTGACTTCTGTTCCTGAGCAGGGAGCAGCCGCCGCGGAAACGCTCGATTTGTTTACCCGCATGTCAGCGCAGCTAACGCAGTCTTATCGAAATCTGGAGCGTAAAGTCACACAGCTCAATGGTGAACTTAATTCGGAAGTGAAACAACGGCAGGCCGAGCTGGTCGAAAAAGAGCGCTTGGCGGATCGCCTGTCGACACTACTGGAGATATTGCCTGCCGGTGTGGTGGTGCTGGATGGTAGTGGAGTGATCACACAATGTAATCCTGCCGCGCTGGATCTGTTAGGTGAGCCTTTGGAGGGGCAGCGCTGGGTTGATGTGATTGATCGTTGCTTCGCGCCACGTCATGACGATGGTCATGAAATCTCGCTTAAGGATGGTCGTCGTGTGAGCCTGGAAACCCGTTCGATGAAAGGCGGTCCGGGTCAATTGATTCTATTGAAAGATCTTACCGAAACACGGGCGTTACAAGAGCAGGTCAGCCGATCTGAACGGTTAACCTCACTCGGTAAAATGGTGGCGTCGCTTGCGCATCAGATTCGTACGCCCCTGTCGACGGCGATGCTTTATGCAGGTCACCTAAAGCAAGCTGGCATGAGCGATGAGATGCGTCTGAATTGCGCTGAAAAGCTCATGGCGCGTCTGGTTCACCTTGAGCGTCAAATTCGTGACATGCTTATTTTTGCGAAAGGTGAAACCCGTTTAGCGGAGCAATTGCCGGCGAATCGGTTGCTGACTTTTCTAAAGCAGGCGGCCGAAGGCCCGATCGAAAATGCAGGTGCCGAAGTTCGCTGGGTGGATCAGTCTCAAGGTGCGGAAGTACTTTGTAACCGGGAAACGCTCATCGGCGCTTGCCTGAATTTGATAAACAACAGCCTTGAGGCAAGCAAGGTGGCGCCCAGATTGACCATCGGTCTGGTTAGAAGTGGTGAAGGTGTGCTGAATATTGTGGTTCGGGATAATGGACCGGGATTCACCGCTGAGCAGAAAAGCCGGCTGATGGAGGCCTTTTATACCACCAAGCCACAGGGAACGGGGCTGGGATTGTCTGTGGTGCAGGCGGTTACCAAGGCACATCATGGAAAGTTCCATATCTCGTCGGACAAGAGTGGCACCTGTGCAGTGATCTCGTTGCCAGTGTGTAAATCAACTTGGGCGGATGCTGCAGCGCAGACTTCGCAAGTCCAACCCGTTTAAGCGTGTAGCGCGGAGAGTAGCAATGAACAAAGCGACGATTTTGATTGTTGAAGATGACAACGACCTGAGAGAGGCGCTCGTAACGACGCTGACGCTGGCGGGCTACCAATACCGCGAGGCCAATTGTGCTGAGGCGGCACTGAGTATTCTGGAGCAGCATGTGGTTGATCTGGTGGTCAGTGACGTAAACATGCCTGGCATGGATGGTTATGCGCTACTCAAGCAGGTTCAGCGTAGTTATCCCGGAACGCCTGTGATGCTGATGACGGCCTATGGACAAATCAATCAGGCAGTCTCTGCGATGCAGGCAGGCGCAGTGGATTATCTGGTAAAACCTTTTGATCCTCAAACGCTCACCGGCGTAATCAAGCGTTGTCTGGGTGAAAGTGGCGGAGATCAGAAAGAGCGCGGTGCGATTGGAGAAGACCCCTTTAGCAAACGTCTGTTTCAGTTAGCCAAAAAAGTGGCGGTGGCAGATTCGACGGTTTTGATCTCGGGCGAAAGCGGTACCGGTAAGGAAGTGTTGGCGCGTTATATACATGACAATTCGCCTCGCAAAGACAAGCCTTTTGTTGCGATCAATTGCGCGGCTATTCCTGAGAATATGCTCGAAGCCATGTTGTTTGGTCACGAAAAAGGCGCGTTTACCGGCGCTTATACGAGTGCACCGGGGAAATTTGAACAAGCCAATGGCGGCACTATCTTGCTGGACGAAGTGTCAGAAATGGATCTGGGGTTGCAGGCGAAGCTCCTGAGGGTACTTCAGGAACGCGAAGTGGAACGGGTCGGGGGGCGCAAACCCATCCCTCTGGATGTGCGCGTGCTGGCCACTACGAACCGTGATCTCAAGGAATATGTTGCCCAAGGCCGCTTTCGCGAGGACGTTTACTACCGTTTGAGTGTGTTCCCGCTGCAATGGAAGCCATTGAGGGAGCGCCCTTTGGATATCCTGCCGCTGGCAAAGCATTTGCTGTCAGTGCATTGTGCGAAAATGAAGTTGCCCGCGATGGTGATTGACAAGGGGGCAGAGCAGGCATTGCAAAGCTATGCGTGGCCGGGCAATGTACGCGAGCTGGATAATGCCATTCAGCGTGCCTTGATCTTGCAAACCGGAAATCGTATCACTGCAGGCGATTTGTGTATTGAAGAAATGGCGTTGGGCGGCGAGTTCTCGTCTGCAGGTATGACGTCGGTGGGGCAAGCTGCATTTGTCACGCCGGTGCAGGCGGCAGATGACAGGCTGAGCTGCGACGAGCTTCATTCCGATGATGACGATTTTATGGCAGGAATGGAAGAGGGTTTCCTGCTTGACTCCGAAAGCAGCTTGCTTGGACAGGATCTTCGCCAGCGGGAGTTTCAGATCATCATTGACACCTTGCGCAAGGTGCGCGGCCGCAAAAACAAAGCGGCTGAAACACTGGGTATCAGCCCACGGACCTTGCGGTACAAAATGGCGAGAATGCGTGAGTGCGGTATTGATATTGATCGCGAGCTGGAAGTCGCCTGACGTACAGCGGTTGCAACCGCTTTTTAATTGAATGTCAGGTCTGTTTTGTACTGCACTGTATTTTGTAATGCACTATATGTATTGTCGTTCGCGCGCCCCGTTCGGGGCGCCGTTTTGCGTTGATTAAACGCCTTCGTTTCGTTGCTAATAAAGCAAATTCATAAATTGGCCTGTTTCCTGCTTATACCCTCTGTAATAGTGATCCAAATTCAGATAATGCCGGGATATTGACGCACTTTTTCGTTAAACGTTACGCCTGTAGTTCAAACGCTGACGGCCCGGACATAAATTTGACAGGAGATGAGGTATGTCAGGTATTAATTCAGTAGGCGATCGTGCCGACATCAACAGCGTACTGGCGCAAATGCGAGCAATGAAGGCGCAGCTGCGTCAGCCAGAGCGCGTTGGCAACGAAATCTCTCCCAGTCAGGTCAACAAAATTACGCCCACCACAACGCAGCCAAGCTTTGGTGCGCTGTTCGGGCAAGCGATTAATTCAGTTAACGAAACGCAGCAACAAGCCAGTGCTTTGGCGACCGCTTATGAAAAGGGCGATCCCAATGTTGATCTCACTCGTGTGATGATCCAGTCTCAAAAGGCATCCGTGTCTTTTCAGGCCCTGACGCAAGTGCGTAATAAAGTCGTACAGGCTTACGAAGATATAATGAAAATGCCGGTTTAATGGCATTTGAACCGGGTGGGGTAAACATCCGGCGTATTAAGCGAACTTAACAGACAATCGAGTGTTTAAAAGGTAACTGGTTATGGCAAGTGTTCCCGCAACCACTGCAGATATGAATCCACCGGCGACCATCAGCGATGCGCCTGAAGCCGTGAGCCCGGAAGTCGCCACGATCGAAAACGAAATGCTGCTCGGCTTTAACAAGCTAACGCTGCTTCGTCAAATCGGTTTGATGGTAGGGTTGGCAGCGAGTGTCGCGCTTGGCTTTGCGGTGGTCTTGTGGTCGCAAGAGCCGGACTATCAGCCTTTAATGGGAAACATCCAGAATATGGATGTGGAACAGATTACGACGTTGCTCAATCAAAATGATATTGGTTTTAAAGTGGAACCCAAAACAGGGCTCATTTTGGTTGAATCAGATGATATCTACCGTGCCCGTCTCAAGCTGGCGTCTTCCGGGTTGACGGAAGATAAAAGTGTCGGCTTCGAGTTACTGGATCAGGAGCAGGCGCTGGGCACCAGTCAATTTATGGAGTCGGCACGTTATCGTCGTGGTCTGGAAGGAGAAATTGCACGCACTATCACCAGTTTGCGCTCAGTCAAAAGTGCCCGCGTCCATTTGGCGATTCCCAAGCGTTCGGTGTTTGTGCGGGATAATCGCAAGCCATCGGCGTCTATTTTTGTTGAAGTGTTTGCAGGCCAGGATATTGGGCGGGAGCAGGTGTCGTCCATTGTGAATCTGGTGGCGAGCAGTGTTCCTGAGATGGATAAGAAAGATGTTACGGTCGTGGATCAGCGTGGTAACCTGTTATCTCGCAATGATGATACCGATGAAGACCGTATGGTCTCAAGAGAGTTTGAATATACGCGCAAGCTTGAGGGCGTGTTAAATGGTCGTATTGCCAGCATGCTGGAGCTGGTGATCGGCGCGGGTCGTTTTCGTTCCGAAGTCTCTGCCGAAGTGGATTTCAATGCGGTGGAGCAGGCCGAAGAGTTATTTAATCCTGATCAACAAGCCTTACGCAGCGAACAGGCATTGGATGAACAGCGTTCGGGTGGCAGCCTGGGCGGCGTCCCGGGGGCGCTTTCCAATCAGCCTCCCGGAAAGGTGACCGTACCAGAAGTGGCGACAGGGGCAGATGGTGAAGCAGCGGGCAAAGTGACGGATTCTCGTCGTCAGACCACCCGAAACTTTGAAGTTGACCGAACTGTCAGCTATACCAAACATCAGAAGGGACGCGTGAAGCGTTTAACCATTGCGGTCGCAGTGGATGATATTCGCCGTGTGGACCCTGCGACGGGCAAGGTGGTATTTTCATCCTGGTCGGATGCCGAGCTGGAACGATTGACACTGCTGGTGCGTAATGCCGTCGGTTATTCTGCGGTCCGGGGGGATAGTGTGAATGTTATCAATACGCCCTTTGCACCCGAAGAAGCGCTGGTGAGCGAAGATATTCCGCTTTGGCAGCAGCCATGGTTCTGGGACAAGATGAAGCCGGTGATGGCTGGTTTGGTGGTTCTGATTCTGGTCTTCGGATTGTTACGCCCCACCTTGAAGAATTTGACCCAAAGCGGCCAGCAGGCCAAAGAGCTTGCCCTGGCTGGCGATGAAGAGGGTCTGGCGGAACTGGATCGCATTGGCGAAGAAATGGAAGCCGGGTCATTGGCATTGGGGGCCGGGGATGACTTCCTTTTGCCGGGCGCTTCAGAAGGGTATGATAAGAAAGTGAACGCATTGAAAGGCCTGATTGCCGAAGATCCGGCGCGGGTCGCACAAGTTATCAGACAGTGGATAAACTCAGATGCCTGACCAAGTCCCGGCTACGGCCGATAAGAAAATGCTGAAAAAGGTAAACCGACTGGAGGCCTCAGCCATCTTGCTGATGTCTCTGGGCGAAGCGGACGCCGCTTCGATTCTGAAGCATATGGGGCCGAAGGAAGTTCAGCGAGTCGGTACGGCCATGGCGCAATTGCATGATGTCACGCAAGAACAGGTTGAAGCCGTTACTGCAGAATTCCTTGATGCGGTGGGCGGGCAGACGGGTCTGGGGATTGGTGCAGACGAATATATTCGTACCATGCTGACGCAGGCATTGGGTGAGGATAAAGCCGCCAGCCTGATTGATCGTATTTTGATTGGCGGGAACACAACGGGGCTGGATACGCTGAAATGGATGGAGCCTCGTTCGGTGTCGGATATTATTCGTTACGAGCACCCTCAGATACAGGCGATTGTGGTGTCGTATCTCGATCCTGACCAGGCTGCGGAAGTGTTGTCCAATTTCGATGAAAAAGTGCGACTGGATGTGATTATGCGTGTCGCCGCTCTTGAAACCGTGCAACCTCAGGCGTTGCAGGAATTAAATGACATCCTTGAGAAACAGTTCTCGGGCAGTTCCTCCACCAAAACCAGTAAAATTGGTGGCGTGAAACGGGCTGCAGATATTATGAACTTTATGGACAGTACGGTAGAAGGCGATCTGATGGAAAGCATCAAAGAAGTCGATGCTGATCTGGGTAGCGAGATCGAAGATCTCATGTTCGTCTTTGATAACCTCAAGGATGTTGATGATCGTGGTATTCAGGTGCTGTTGCGCGAAGTCAGTTCGGATATTCTTATTCTTGCGCTGAAAGGTTCTGATGAAGAATTGAAAGAGAAAATCTTTCGTAACATGTCTAAGCGTGCGGCAGAAATGTTACGCGACGATCTGGATGCGAAAGGACCGGTTAAAGTATCTGAAGTTGAAACCGCGCAAAAAGAAATTCTTACAATCGCACGCCGACTGGCCGATGCCGGTGATATTGTGTTGGGTGGATCGGGTGAGGAAATGCTCTAGTGCCATCATCACTGTTTCCGTTTAGCTCGCACCTTTTGAAATTTCGCACCCTTTGAAATGTTGTAGTGCATTATGAAACGAACCCCGGAACGGATCCCTGTTGAGCAACTCACCGCTTACGAGCGGTGGGAGTTACCCCTGTTGGATGAACAGGGGAATGAAACTCAGCGCACCCCACCTAAAGCGGTCGAAGTGGAAGAAGAGGTAAAACCTTTAACCGCAGCGGAACTGGAAGATATCCGGCTGGCCGCATGGAATGAAGGATTGGAAGACGGGCGTAAAGAGGGCTTGGCCAAAGGGCATAGCGAAGGACTGGAACAAGGGCATGCCGAGGGCAAAGCCAAAGGACTGGTTGAGGGCAAGGCCGAAGGCATGCGACTGGGTGCCGAGCATGCACAGCAACAGCGCCAGCAGGAAATTGATGAGTTGCTCCAGCGTGTCTCCGGTGTTCTGGAGGAATTACTGGAACCCATTCGCTTACACGAAGATGAAATTGAAGAAGCTGTCCTGAATTTGGTGCTGGCGATCAGTCGGGCGGTTACGCGCCGAGAGTTACAGATCGACAGCCGTCAAATTGCTGGCGTAGTCCGGGAGGCATTCCAGCTTTTGCCTGAGACAAAAGATAATGTTCGCATTCACATTAATCCGGTAGATGAGGTTTGGGTTTCTCCGCTGTTGGCGAAGTTGGAAGCGAACGCGAGCCTCTCGATGAACGACGCGATACTTGCCGGTGGCTGCAAAGTGGAAACCCAGCATAGCCTGATAGACTTTACAGTTGAAAAGCGTTTTCAAAAAGTAGTGCAACAAATGCTGGATCGACATATTTCCAATACACCGACAGATGAGACCCCGGATTTAGCGGATGCCATGGGGGAGATGACCGATTTTCACACTGAATTACTGGATGTGAAGTTTGATAGCCCATCAGAGAAGCACCTGCGCCATGATTCAGAAGATATGGCTGATTTGAGCGCGGAGACGCTGTCGTCGATAGAGAGCGATGCCGGGGAAACCGCGGCTTCGGAGACAGTGGATCTTCATCAACAGAATACTGACGCGACAGGCTCGGAAGAAGATGAGTCGCCTTTCGCTTCCTGAACGCATCAGAAATTACCAGCGCTTTGTACCTGATGCCATTCTGCCGGAGGTTACCGGCCGTCTTACGCGCATGATTGGACTGACCCTGGAAGCGGTAGGTTGCCCCATGATGGTTGGTGATCGCTGTTTGATTTCCGGGGCCGGATCCGCACCGGTAGAGGCTGAAGTGGTGGGGTTTGAAGGCGGCCGAATGTTTTTGATGCCGCTTACGACCGTGGAAGGACTTCAGCCAGGAGCTAAGGTTACGCCCGTCGCCAGTGCCGGAAAAATTCCCGTAGGCTTTAACTTGCTGGGCCGCGTACTCAACGGCAATGCCGAACCACTGGATGGTCGGGGACCACTCCAGCCGGATACCCATATTCCCTACAATGGCACTATTATCAATCCGCTTCATCGAGCGCCCATTCGGGAAACACTGGATGTCGGTATTCGCTGTATTAACTCCCTTTTAACCGTGGGTGTGGGTCAGCGTCTGGGCCTATTTGCCGGTAGTGGTGTGGGTAAAAGTATGCTCCTGGGTATGATGACCCGATTTACCGATGCGGATATTACGGTTGTTGGTTTGATTGGTGAGCGGGGGCGAGAGGTCAAGGAGTTTATCGAAGATATTCTGGGGCCCGAAGGATTGGCGCGATCTGTTGTGGTCGCCTCTCCCGCAGATGATTCTCCATTGATGAGGCTCCGCGCCTCCATGCTGACGACCCGCATTGCCGAATACTTTCGGGATCAAGGCAAAAAGGTTTTGCTGCTGATGGATTCGCTGACGCGTTATGCACAAGCACAACGTGAAATTGCGCTGGCGGTAGGTGAGCCACCGGCGACCAAGGGCTATCCACCTTCAGTATTCGCGAAGCTGCCTCAATTGGTCGAACGAGCCGGAAACGGAAAGGCCGGCGGCGGTTCAATTACGGCTTTTTATACAGTATTGACGGAGGGGGATGATCAGCAGGATCCGATTGCCGATGCATCGCGCGCGATTCTGGACGGACACATCGTGCTATCGCGGAGTCTGGCCGAGGAGGGGCATTACCCCGCAATCAATATTGAAGCCTCGATCAGTCGGGTGATGCCGCACGTTGTGACACCGGAACATTTGCGACATGCTCAACGATTTAAACAGTTGTATGCGCGTTACCAGCAAAGCCGGGATCTCATCAGCATTGGAGCCTATATGCAGGGCGCTGACCCGGAGACCGATCTGGCCATTGTAAAAATGCCTGAGATGCGAGCATTTTTACAGCAGGGATTAACCGAGTCGGCCTTGCGGGATGAAAGCGCGCAAGCCTTTAATCTATTAATGGCAGGCATGGTTGCTAAGGGATCCAACAAATAGCGGAACAACTGACGGGGCAATGTCTCCCTGGCGGTGATTAATTGACGGAGTACGCAAGATGAAGCGCTCACAACGCCTGCAAATTGTTCTGCAGTTGGCCGCACGAAAAGAAGATGAAGCGTTACAGAAGTTGAAGCAGGTTCAAAAGGAACTGGCAGCGCAAGAGCAGCGACAGAGCGACCTGATCGATTATCAACAAAGTTACATGAATAATGTGCGTTCCAATACGACGGGCGCCAATCTCGCCAAAATGCTGACCTCTTATCAGCAATTCCTCGGGCAATTACAGAAAGCAATCGAACAGCAGGCACTGGTGGTAGACAATGCCCGTCGTCAGGTGCAGCACTACCGTGATATCTGGCTGGCACTACATCACAAGCATAAAGGTATGGGCGACTTTATCGAACGCTGCAAAGTTCAGGAAGAAGCCGAACAGGAAAAAAAGCTGCAGCAACAAATGGATGAAGCATCCCAACGCCCTCGAAACCGTTATTGACCTTTAACCTGCCTCCCTGATAGTCGTTTCCGGTGATTTTCTGCCATGGGCTAACACACTTATTTTTTAGCAAATTTCCCAAATACTACTAGAGTTAGTTGTGACATTCCGATTCGGTGAGCTTCAGTTATATTCATGTCCGTCGATCGGGTATTTGTTTTTCGCCAAAGCCCTGCAGGTGTTTTATATTCATGAGCGAGATTCAGCGCATTAAACTTGATAGTCATGCTGTGATTGCGCAGGTAGAAGCGCTGAGCCAGCAGCTGGATGATGCCTTTTTAAAAGGCACTCCCGTGGTTCTGGATGCGAGTGAGGTTCAACGCACGGATACCTCTGTACTGCAATTACTGGTCGCTTTTTTTACAAGCATGAGAAAAGCAGGTACATCTGCAACCTGGTCGTCGGCCTCTGACGATTTTAAAGACGCTGCAAACTTGCTGGGTGTGGCTGACTTGATTGAGTTGAATTAAGGGGCAGCGCCTGAGTCGGAGCCGCGATTTCACGACGACAAACGGTTGCTCGTCGCAACGTATCGTGAACGCTTGTCGCGGCCAATTGACTTGGGCAACAGAACCCACCGGTTGTTGTTAACAAATACTAAATTTAGATTTTTCGGAAAATTAGGGAGCTAGATATGCCAAAGATTCTTGCTGTTGATGATTCAGCATCTATGCGCCAAATGGTCGCTTTTACATTAAAAGGGGCGGGTTACGACGTCATAGAAGCGGCAGATGGCAAACAGGCATTGGATAAAGCAAAAACCACGCAGGTAGACCTTGTTCTTTCAGACGTGAATATGCCTGTGATGGATGGGATCGCACTGGTAAAAGAATTACGTGCGTTACCTAACTATAAATTTACGCCGATTCTTATGCTGACTACAGAGTCTGCCGGCGATAAAAAAATGGAAGGTAAAAGTGCCGGCGCAACCGGATGGCTGGTTAAACCTTTTAACCCGGATCAACTCTTGGCCACAATCAAAAAGGTAATGGGTTAACAGGCCTAACTTGTCGCATTCTGAGGCGGGTTGATTTGGCAGCGTTTACTGGAAGGTAAAAACACTATGAGTATTGATTTAAGCCAGTTTCATCAGGTTTTTTTCGAAGAGAGTTACGAAGGCTTAGATATCATGGAGTCGGCGCTGCTCAATCTCGATCCCGCTAATGTCGACGCTGAAACAATCAACCAGATTTTTAGAGCCGCTCACTCCATAAAGGGAGGGAGCGGGACCTTTGGGTTTTCACAGGTTGCCGAATTTACCCACGTGGTCGAGACTTTACTGGATCAGATTCGCGGCGGAGAGCGGGAACTGACGGCCAATTTTGTGGAGTTGTTTCTGGAGGCGGTGGACTGTATCCGCCGAATGATGAATCAGCTGGAAGCAAAAGAACCTTGTGATATTCCTGAAGCCGCCACGATTCGAAAAAATTTCGAAGACATCCTTGCCGGAAAGGATACCGGCGGCGGTTCGCCGTCTCCGGCAACTATCGCCGATGAAGCAAAAGCAGACGCGGCTCCGTCGGGCTGGAAAATATATTTTAAACCCGGTGAAGATATTATGCGCACCGGCAACGATCCGCTGCGGATGTTTCGTGAATTGGCCTCTCATGGCCCTTTAACTGTTTCGGTGGTTGTGGATGATCTGCCGTCGATTAGTGGTATTGACCCCGAAAAAAGTTATCTGCGCTGGAACCTTGAGTTATTGGCGAATGTGGACAAATCGGCAGTAGATGAAGCCTTTGAATGGGTCGTTGATGAATCGGAAATTGTCATCGAACCTCTGGGTGGGGCAGAGCAGGCGATCGCAGCAACTGAGGCGGTTTCCCCGGCGCAACCCGCGACTCCTGTTCAACCAGCCGCCCAGCCTGAAAGTGCGAAGCCCGCTGTGGCGGACCTACCTGCTCAGACTAATACCCAGACTACAGCGCCTGCCGTGACTCCGGCGGTTGTTTCGGCAGAAAAGGCCAGTGCGCCCCCGGCGACAGAATCGAAATCAGCGAAAGTCGATAAAAGCAAAGTCGAGGTTTCGTCGATCCGGGTGGGGATTGATAAGGTCGACAGTCTGATCAATATGGTCGGCGAGCTGGTAATAACTCAGTCGATGCTTGGTGAGCTCGGACGGGATTTTACCATGGATAAGCTGCCCAAATTGTTGGAAGGTCTGGACCAGCTCAGTCAAAATACCCGCGAGTTGCAGGAAAGCGTGATGCGAATTCGCATGCTGCCCATTAGTTTCACCTTTAGTCGGTTTCCTCGTTTGGTGCACGATTTAAGTCGTACGATGGGCAAGAAAATCGAACTCAAAATGATTGGTGAAAACACCGAACTCGACAAAACGGTCATGGAGCGAATTGGCGATCCTCTGGTTCATTTGGTTCGTAATTCACTGGATCACGGAATCGAAAAGCCGGAAGACCGGATCAAGGCGGGCAAGCCGGAAACGGGCGTCATTACGCTCAATGCCTATCATCAGGGTGGTAATATCATCATCAAGGTTCAGGATGATGGTGCAGGACTTAATCGGGATCGCATTCGCGAAAAAGCCATTGCCAATCGTTTGATTGCCGAGACAGATAAATTAGCTGACGAGCAGATTTATGATCTGATTTTCCGCCCGGGGTTTTCTACGGCTGAAAAAATTACCGACATATCCGGTCGGGGTGTCGGAATGGATGTCGTTCGACGGAACATTCAGGAGCTCAATGGTTCCGTGGAAGTGGAGTCTGACCCAGGAGTTGGTTCGTCATTTACCATTCGTCTGCCACTGACTTTGGCTATTCTGGACGGTCAGCTGGTTCGCGTGGGCGAGCATGTATACATATTGCCGTTGATTTCGATTGTGGAATCCTTGCAGTCATTTAAGGGCATGATTCATCGGGTTGCCGGTGGGTGTGATGTACTTCGACTGCGTAATGAGTATGTCCCTATCATCCGGCTGTGGAAGATTTTCAATATCGAGCCTGAATACCGGGATCTCGACGATGCCCTGCTTGTAGTAGTTGAGGGCGATAACATGAAAGTGGCAATCCTTGTGGATGATTTGCTCGCCCAGCAGCAGGTAGTAATAAAGAGTCTGGAAGAAAACTATCGTCGCGTGGAGGGTGTTTCCGGCGCCACCATTCTAGGGGATGGTACGGTATCGCTCATTCTGGATATTTCCGGTTTGATCAAACTTGCCGGTGTTCGCAGGGACGAATACAAGCGAGTGAAAAATGACAGTGGGCGGGCGGCCTGAGCCCATCATCGTGCAGACCCGTCAGAGGATATCAGAAATGGAGTGCGCCAGATGAGCAAGACCAGCAAAATCGATGACACAATCGACATGCTGAACCAGGAGATCAGTGAAGCAACGTCCGATGAGGAGTATTGCCAGTTCCTGACGTTTTACATGGACAATGAAGAATACGGAATAGATATTCTGAGTGTTCAGGAAATCCGGGGCTGGGAGGCTGCTACGGCGATACCCAACGCACCGGGTTACGTAAAAGGGGTGCTTAACTTGCGCGGCACCGTGGTACCTATCGTTGATTTGCGTTTACGTTTCGGTATGAATCAGGCGGAATATAGTGCACTGACGGTGGTTATCGTTGTTAATGTGCACGCCGAAAACGGGGTGAAGGTAATGGGTATCGTGGTGGATGCCGTGTCTGACGTGCACAGCTTCGCGCTCAGTGATATTCAGTCCTCGCCAGAATTGGCCGACAACCGGAACACGTCTTTTGTTACCGGATTAGGCAACATCAATGACAAGATGGTGATACTGCTGGACATTAACGCCATGCTGACCGCTCAGGACGATGCGGACTTCTCGTCATTGAGAAGCCGATCCGACGATTAGCGTGATTCGTATTTTTAGCTGACCTTTATCGGATACAAAATAAATTCATGAGTCACGACCTTATTCAAAATACGATGCAAGAGTTAAAGGGGCGCTCGACGCCGACCGAAAGCCGCGAATTTCCTATGACGGATGCGGACTTTCAGCGTTTAAGTCAACTTGCCCACAATTATACCGGTATTGTTTTGGGGGCTCACAAGCGTGATATGGTTTATGGCCGTTTGGCGCGTCGAATCCGCGCTTTGGGGTTGAGGGATTTTAATGCCTATTGTGATCTGCTAGATACGCCGGGCAGTGGTGAGCTCAGTGGTTTTATCAATTCAATTACGACCAATCTCACTTCATTTTTCAGAGAAAGGCATCACTTCGATTTTTTACGGGATCGGGCTTTGCCAGAAGTAAAACAACGAAATGCCCACAGCAAAAAATTGCGAATATGGTCTGCGGGATGTTCAACCGGGGAAGAACCTTATAGCTTGTCCATCACGGTGAATGAGGTGATGGATACGCAGCGGTGGGATTGCAAAATACTGGCGACGGACCTCGATTCCAACGTACTGAGTCATGGTTCCAATGGTGTATATGATATTCAGCGTATTGAAACTGTGGATATGGCGCAGCGACAGCGCTGGTTTTTTAAAGATGCCTCGGGTGAGACTGTTAAGGTAAAGCCGGCAATACAGAAAACCATCAGTTTTAAACGTCTGAACCTTATTGAAGATTGGCCCATGAAGGGGCCTTTCGACATTATTTTTTGTCGTAATGTCGTGATTTATTTTAACAAGGACACTCAGCGTCAGTTATTTGATCGATTCGCCGATATTTTGGTGGATGGAGGGTATTTATGCATCGGCCATTCAGAAACACTGAATCGAGTTACCGATCGGTTTAAAGCGCTGGGACACACTATTTATCAGAAAATTTAGCCAAAAAATATAGCGGCGATTGATTCACTGCAGGGGCTACAGGGTATTCGAGAGGCACCATCTCGTATTCGTGACTGGCCGGGTAGCCGTCCCGAACGACAGCGGTTTTAATTCGAGACCGGTAAACACTCGCCACGGCTGGAATGGATTAATAAAAAGAAAGCGTGAGATATCGACTTGTGGATGATGAAATAAACTACAGACCACCAAAAGCGCTTCCAGGGTTTGAGCATATAAACCGCTACTGGGACAAAAACATGAGCTTGCCGGCAGCAAAGCTGTTGCCCGGGGAGTTCTATGTAAGCATTCGTGGTGAAATGATTGTTACTGTGCTTGGATCTTGTATTTCTGCATGTGTCAGAGATAGGGTTCACGGGATCGGTGGGATGAACCACTTTATGCTGCCGGCTCAAAATGAGTTTTCGAGCTCGAAATGGGGCAATAGTACGGTCAGTTCATCTTCCCGCTACGGAAATTGGGCGATGGAATACCTTATCAACGAAATTCTGAAAGCCGGAGGAGAGCGTCGCTATCTGGAAGTGAAAATATTTGGTGGTGGCAATGTCCTTAGCAACATGACAGATATAGGTAAGCGCAATATTGAATTTGTTGAAGAGTATGTTGCGCGGGAGGGGCTTTCAATCATAGCCAAGGATGTAGGTGATATTTATCCCAGAAAGGTGCTGTATTTTCCGGATACGGGCGCCGTTAAAATGCGAAAGTTACGTAGTGTCCAGAACGATACGCTCATTAGTCGTGAGCGCGCATATCTTGAGAAAATCAAGCAGCGCTCTCAGGATGGCGGTGTAGAACTTTTTGATTGATTTTTATATATCGGCAGTCTCGAAGTAAAGTGTCTATGAATGAGTACAACCGATCATGATTATTGATTGGAATAGGGCGAATCAGGCACTTGAGTTTAATACGGAGCATTTGTGAAAAAGATTAGCGTATTGGTAGTCGACGACTCTGAGCTTATTCGCAGGGTGTTGTCTCAGATAATTAATGCTGCGGCGGATATGCATGTCGTCGGGACGGCAGAGGATCCTTATGATGCGCGGGAAAAAATAAAACAGCTAAACCCTGATGTACTGACACTCGATATTGAAATGCCCAAAATGGATGGTATTTCTTTTCTCCGGAATCTAATGCGTTTGCGTCCCATGCCAGTCATCATGATTTCGACCTTGACTGAAAAAGGGGCCCCGGCCACGCTCGAAGCATTGGAAATCGGGGCCGTTGATTATTTGGCGAAGCCAAAAACGGATCAGATGCAGGGTTTACAGGCTTATACCGACGATATTCACGAAAAGATCCGTGCTGCCGCCGGTGCAAATATGGGAATGACGGATCGTAGTCGTCAGATGACTACCATTCGCGAATCCGGGGTACGCGCACGAAATACCAAATATGACCCCAGAAAATTGATCGCCATTGGAGCCTCGACCGGCGGGACGGAAGCAATTAAGGAAGTCTTGCTTGGCATGCCGGTTAACTGTCCGCCCATCGTAATTAGTCAGCATATACCTCCGGTGTTTAGCACCACCTTTGCCGAAAGAATGAACCGGTTGTGTGACATAACAGTTTATGAAGCTCAGAGCGGTATGCAGTTGGAGCCAGGTTGCGCTTATCTGGCGCCGGGAGATTTCCATCTGGTGCTTGAGAAAAAAGGTGCCAGATATTTTACCCGGTTGTTACAGACCGAGCAGGTCAACCGGCACCGGCCTTCCGTTGATGTGATGTTCGATTCGGTCGCGGATTTATGTCGTTCCGACGCCGTGGGTGCCTTGCTGACAGGGATGGGCAGGGATGGCGCAGCCGGGTTGCTGAAACTAAAAGAGCAGGGCTGTTATACGATCGCACAGGATCAGGCAACCAGTGTGGTTTGGGGAATGCCGGGGGCTGCCGTGCAGCTTGGTGCGGCCTCTGAAGTGTGTGCATTGGAAAAGATACACCAGAAAGTACTGGCGGCCTGTGCCATTCGTTGAAATAGGTGGTGTTAAATGTAGCATCGTGGTGAGAGTCTGCTACGCTATTGTTATCGGTTGTGATGTTCCGCTTAGCTGTTGAATAGTGAAGTAAAATAACTACATGACATTCAGCAAGGCGTTATAAAAGCTTGTACCCGTGTCGGGAGCGTACAGCGTGAGTTGTTAGACGCGGTAATTTCCTGGACATATTAATATTGTCGTTATTCAATTGATTGAAAATCGTGCGCTGCGGGGATGGTAGCCGTAGTCGTAATACCAGGGGGACATATATGTCAATTACCACCAGTAAGTCGGCAGATGGCAGTGTCATCAATATTAGAATTCAAGGACGTTTCGATTTTAGTTCGCATCAGGAGTTTCGTGATGCCTACGAAAATGCTGATGATAATGTCAGAGAATATTTGATAGATATGAGTGAAACTTCATATCTGGATAGCTCTGCATTGGGGATGTTGTTGCTGCTGAGAGATTTCGCGGGAGGCGATGCTGCCAAGGTGTCTATTACCAATTGCAACCATGATGTCAAAAAAATCCTGACCATTTCCAATTTTGAACAACTTTTTTCAATCAAGTAGCCCTTTTTTAATATCTGACCAGAGAACGCGCAGTTTATCTGCGCGTTTATTTTTCAGAAGAGGGCCTCATGTCTAACGAGTCTTTGAAAATACTCATTGCAGATGACAACGATACAGATCGGATGATTCTGCAAGCCATCGTCAAGCGCCAGGGGCATCAGGTGGTTGCTGCTCGTGATGGTGCTGAAGCGGTCGAAAAATTTCGGGAAACAGCCCCCCAGATTGTTCTGCTGGATGCGCTTATGCCTCGAATGGATGGTTTTGAAGCTGCCGAAATTATCAAGAAAATGGCGGGTGAAGAACTGGTCCCGATCATTTTTCTTACTTCACTTACCGATGCAGAGTCCTTGGCCCGCTGTGTGGATGCCGGGGGCGATGACTTCCTCTCGAAACCTTATAATCAAATCATACTGCAGGCAAAAATAAACGCCTTCAACCGAATGCGTATCATGCACAGTACGTTGCAGGAACAGCGCGATCAGATTGCCGAAAACAACGAGCATTTGTTGCAGGAGCAACAGGTTGCAAAAACGGTTTTTGATAATGTGGCGCATATGGGGTGCCTGCATGCTCGCAACATTAAACATTTGCTATCCCCTTTGTCTGTGTTTAACGGTGATGTTTTACTGGCTTGTCAAAAGCCTTCGGGCGGGATGCATGTTCTGTTAGGTGACTTTACAGGTCATGGATTACCGGCGGCGATTGGTGCAATGCCGTTAGCTGAAATCTTTTATGGTATGACCAATAAAGGTTTCAACATGACCGATGTGCTGCGGGAAATTAATCAGAAACTGAAGCAAATTCTACCGGTAGGTTTTTTCTGCTGCTCGTGCATGATTGATCTGGACTTTGAAAATCAGGATATCGAAGTCTGGATTGGCGGTTTGCCTGATGCGATTTTATACCGCTCAAGCGGTGAAATTATTCGCATCAAATCTAATCATCTGCCACTGGGCGTCTTGTCTACCGAGCGTTTTAAGACTGAAACCTATCAATATGAAATGGGGATGGGCGACCGCTTTTACATGTGGTCTGATGGCATCATCGAATCGCGCAATATTTCTGGAGATATGTTTGGCGAGTCACGTGTGCTAGACCTTTTCGATCGTAACCATGTGCCCGAACAGCTGTTTGGTGAAATACAGTCATCAGTTCAGCAATTTATCGGAGAAAAGGAATACGATGATGACCTGACAATGGTCGAAGTCGCCATGATGCCTGAATCAGAGCTGGGGCTTGAAGGCTCGCAAGTGGGTAAAAGCGCGTTAATCGGTCCGGTGAATTGGCATTTTACCTATGAAATGCGTAATGAAACGCTTCGGGAATTTAATCCGCTGCCACTGCTGCTGCACGTCATTATGGAAGTTCCGGGGTTGAGAACATTCAGCGGTCAGGTATATACGATGCTGGCAGAGCTGATGTCTAATGCATTGGAGCACGGCGTCCTGGGTCTGGATTCGAAAATGAAAGAAACGCCGGCCGGATTCGCGGCCTATTACATGTCACGAGCAGAGCGGCTTAAGGATTTCTCACAAGGGTGGATCAGGGTTTCAGTTGATCATCAGCCATTGGAAAAAGGCGGCGTGCTGATGGTTCGTGTAGAGGATAGTGGTGAAGGTTTTGACTATGAGAAGTTTGAAAGCAAATCGAACTTGAATAAAGGCTATTGTGGTAGAGGCATTCCGCTGATAGGTAATTTATGTCGTCGGGTGGAATATCTTGGCAAAGGTAATATAGTAGAAGTAGAGTTTGAGTGGCGACCGGAGTGACACCTCCTCTAACGTCGAAAGAGCGAATGCCCGCCACTCGGGTATTGGCAGGAATGATTGGATGACTGACAACGTGACACATGTAGATTTGAACGCACTGGCGGAACTCAAAGAAGTGATGGAAGAAGAATTTACCATTCTTCTCGAAACCTATCTTAATGACTCGCTGGACAGAATTGAGCAATTGAAAAGCGCGTATGCGGCCGGTGATGCAGATGCCTTCAGCCGAGCGGCGCATAGCTTTAAAGGAAGCAGTAATAATCTTGGGGTGGTACTACTGGCGCAATATTGCCAGGAGGCGGAAACGCAAAGTAAAGGAGGGGATTTGTCGCAAGGTCAACAACTCATAGAAAAAATTGAAAATGAATTTGAAATAGTCACACAGCAATTACAGGCCCATCTTGGGTTGTGACTTAATGCGGCCAGGGTGCCTCATTGTGCGCCCGCAGTGCCATTTCTCTCGTTGTATTGAATTATCCCTATTGTGCTTTTCGGAAAGTATCTTCCTGATCGCACGCTTCTGTTTGTTCTTTTCTTCCCATGGTAACGCTTGCAGTAGATAAAGCTGGCCTGTGAATTGCTTTGCATTATGCACCTCTTAATGATAACTGAATCAACTTGCCGTTATCGGATGATATTCAGGTGTCGTGATCATTGTGTGTGACAGGTAGCTTATGAATCCTCTATCTTTGAATCTGGCTGCAGCGCCAATCAAGCCGAATACGCAAACTTTGTCGGTAGGCACGGAGAATATCGCCCGTAAAAAGCCCAATGATAAGGCGGCGGAGCCAGATAAGCCCTCTTCGGCTCGATTTGATGATGTTATGAAATCGCAATCGGAAAAAATGGCTGCCAAAAAAGCAGATAAGCAGCGGTCTTCGAACGAAGATCAAAAGGCGGCAGATCAAACCAAACCGGACAAAGAGGTTTCAACGGCATCTGAAACGCTCGAAGCAAGAGACGATAACCTGGGAAAAGTGGCAAAGACGCCAGAGGCCGAAGCGGCAAAGGATGAGAATGTCATTGCCGAAAACGGTGAAAAATTGCCGGTGGAGCAGGGGGCGGCCACTCCGTTCGATCTGACCATGCTAATGCCGTTCGATGAGGGTGAAGCGGCGGGTGCCTCGAATATAGATTTGAGCGAGTTTGATATTGACGGATTTTCTGATGACTCAGACTCCGGTATTGATGCCGATGGTGCGATCCTGTCATTAACCGCGGATGGTTTGCCTGTTGAAAATGCGGTCAGTTCCGAGGTGATCGCAGTCAATCTGCCGGTAAATAATTATGCTCCCATGATGGGGCGAATGAAGAATGCCGAATCCACTATCAATAATAACGCGAGCACTATTTTTGCTGACGGAGAGTCTGGCGGGCGAAGTATTGGATCGGGTAGTCTCGGGTTGAGTGCCCTCGGATTGAGTACCTCGATGAGTGAGATGCCCGTGGACGGTTTGTCCGCAGAAGCAGCTGATGCGGACCTCTCTTTCTCGACAGAATTTTCCAAATTGCTGGGGTCAGATAGTGCTGCCGATTCATTGTCTGGCACGGCAGGGGACGAACGAATGATCACTGGGGGAGGTAATCCGGCACTTCGTATGCCCGAGCTGAATCTTCGTGGAACACCCGGCCTGCAGGAATATACTACCAGCGTGGATACGCAGGTCGGGGATGCTGAGTGGCAGGGAGAAGTTTCCGAAAAGGTCGTATGGCTGGTCAGTCGGCAAATTCAGTCTGCCGAAATTCATCTGAATCCGGCAGAACTCGGGCCGATCCAGGTGTCGGTGCATATGCATAATGATCAGGCACAGGTCAGTTTTACAGCGCATCATCCGCAGGTGCGCGACCTGATTGAACAAAACGTATCCCGGTTACGGGAAATGCTCAATGACAATGGGGTAAATCTTTCTGATGTGAATGTTTCCGATCAGAATGCTCAAGGTCGGGATTCCGAACGTCAGGCTGAGGCTGCAGGTCAGCGCTGGGGTGGGGAGGCGAATGCCGATGATGCTGACCTTGAGATAGTAGAGGCGCAAGTGACGTCCATATCATCTGATCAGCTAATTGATCTTAAGGTGTAGGCGTTGTCCTGATCGGTACCGTGACGGGCGTGCGTGCGTCTCAATGATGCCTAACCTTGTACTATCAGCTTTCTGATTAGTACTTCCGGCCTCCCGCACTGTAGTTCCGGCTTTCTGACCTGTACTTCCGACTTCATCAATAGAGGTAAACGGAAGTACATTCATTTCATTTTCGACTATCCTTCCTACGTTATTCATTTATAGACTAAAATTGTGTAATAGAAACAGAATGAAGTCTGTTTGTTCCTCAAATAGTTGGCCTGCGAATTGCTCGTTTAACATTTAGTGAAGCAGTTGTTATTTATTTGACGTTGTTTTCAGGCCGCATTCTGAATCCCGGTTGTGATTTTGAATAATTACAGTCACCTCAACCTTCTCAGGAATTCGCATGGCAGACGCAAAAGACAAAAAGCAGGAGGCGGCCGCAGAGGCTCCCAAATCAAATAAAAAACTGATCATTATTATCGCTATTGCGGTGATCATTGCGATAGCCGCCTCTGTTGGGGCAACGCTGTTTTTCCTGGGGTCGGATAGCAATGCTGAAAATGCAGGCACAGCACCTGCGGCACCTGCCGAGCCGGTTAAAAAGCCAGCATTATACGCAGATCTCAAACCCCAGTTTGTGGTGACTTTTGATGTGGGTGGAAAGCAACGTTATATGCAGGTCTACGTGACGGCCATGGGGCGTGACAAAGCCGCTCTCGATGGATTGGAGTTGCATATGCCGGTGATCCGGAATCAGTTGATTCGTCTTTTCAGTTCTCAGGATTTTGTGCAGTTGCAGAGTAATGAAGGCAAAGAAAATCTGCGAGCCGAATGTTTAAAAGCGGTAAACAGCGTTGTGCATAAAGAAACCGGATCAGAAATTGAGGAAATATTGTTTACTAATTTTGTAATGCAATAGCACGTCAATCCTGTATTGAATCGTGCTTTTTATCAGTCTTTTTAGACAGGTGTAAAGGTGCAGGACTTACTTTCACAAGACGAAATTGATGCCCTTCTTCATGGCGTGGATGAAGGCGATATCGACACCGAAGAGGATGTCGATGCGTCGGGGGTGCGAAATTACGATCTGGCCAGTCAGGATCGTATAGTTCGTGGGCGAATGCCTACCCTGGAAATGATTAACGAACGCTTTGCACGTTATACCCGGATTAGTCTGTTCAACTTGTTGCGTCGGAACGCGGATGTCGCCACCGGT
This sequence comes from Hahellaceae bacterium, assembly GCA_024234505.1. Lineage (GTDB taxonomy): Bacteria > Pseudomonadota > Gammaproteobacteria > Pseudomonadales > Oleiphilaceae > JACKOD01. Next base: position 348,768 of record JACKOD010000001.1, read on the forward strand.
GGCGTTCAGATATTAAAGTTTGGCGAATACATTCATACCCTGTATGTACCCACCAGTTTGAATCTGGTGAAGATTCGTCCCCTCAGAGGGACGGCGCTGTTCATACTGGATGCCAAACTGGTGTTCAAGCTCGTAGACAACTTCTTTGGTGGCGATGGCCGACATGCGAAAATTGAAGGTCGAGAGTTTACGCCTACTGAAATTCGCGTTGTTCAGATGGTACTAGAGCAAGTGTTTGTAGACATGAAAGAGGCATGGAATGCGGTAATGAAAGTTGACTTCGAGTATGTCAACTCTGAAGTTAATCCGGCGATGGCTAATGTGGTGAGTCCGAGTGAAGTGGTCGTGGTCAGTACCTTTCATGTAGAGCTGGACGGCGGAGGTGGCGACTTACACCTTGCCATACCTTATTCTATGATCGAGCCAATTCGTGAAGTGCTGGATGCCGGCGTGCAAAGTGATGTGGATGATGTGGATGAACGCTGGATCAAAGCGTTGCAGCACGACATTATGAGCGCCAAAGTGCCAGTCAACGCGACCGTCCTTAAACGGGAAATTTCACTAAGGGAAGTTTCCCGTTTTAAGGCCGGAGATATTATTCCGGTGGATTTACCGGAAACTGTAGTGATGATGGCAAATCGCATTCCCCTGTTTGAGACTCGATTGGGGAGTTTGCACAATAACCTGGCATTGAAAATTGTAAAACGTATCGAACGAGTAGGGGTTTTGCCGGGTAAGGCAGAATCGATGCAGCTTTTGAGTAGCGGTGCAGAAAAAACCGAATAGATTTAACCAGCGCCTTGTGAATCAGGGCAGGAAGTAGTGTGATGACAGAAGACGAAAAGCTTGCGGCAGAATGGGAAGCCGCCATGACCGAATCAGGCAGTGAAAATGATGTGGAAGATGAATGGGCTGCCGCCATGGCCGAAGCCGAAGCGGCGGGCGACGGTGCCGCAGGTGGTGCCGGTAGTGCGGCGAGTCCGGTAACGACGGCACCGCTGGAAGATTTTTCCGCGTCAGCGGGTGGGGCAAAAGCAATTAGTCCCGATCTGGATGTGATTCTGGATATACCTGTGACCATTTCGATGGAAGTAGGAAATACCCAGATTCCAATTCGCAATTTGTTGCAATTGAACCAGGGCTCGGTCATCGAACTTGACCGTCTGGCAGGTGAACCTCTGGACGTACTGGTGAATGGCACTTTGATTGCTCATGGTGAGGTGGTTATGGTCAATGAAAAGTTTGGCATTCGACTCACCGACGTCGTTAGCCCTACCGAGCGTATCAAACGGTTGCGTTAATGCGAAAATTTATTGGCCTGATTTCACTTACGGCATGCTTCCGCCAGACGAACGTTCTGATTCGATGGATTGTTCTGATTAGATGGTTTGTTCCTGCGAGCCTGTTTTTTACCTCTGTGAGCCATGCGGCATTGGCCACTCCCACCGAAACGGAGTCTGTTAAAACCGTCAGCGCGGTCGGGCTGGGTGGGGCGTGGCTTTCAACGTTAGTGGCCCTGCTCGTCGTTATTGCGCTGATACTGGCTTGCGCATGGGCCGTGAAACGGCTCGGCGCTTTGCAGGGAGCACAGGCCGGAGTACTCAAGGTGATAGCCGTGATGCCGGTAGGAACGCGTGAAAAAATCGCGTTGGTGCAAGTGGGAGAGCAGCAAGTGCTAGTGGGGATTACGCCTCATCAGATCAATCTGCTTCAGTCGTTTGAGCATCCGATCGTTCAGCGTAGCGAGCCGCCTGTCAGCGAGTTTGCGGCCAAGCTACAGTCTTTGTTGGTAAAAAAAACGGATGCCTGATTCCATGTCTTTTTTTAAGTCTATTAGAAAGCTGATTCCGGGATCCCTGTGGCATCGGGCTATCCCCGGACTGACCGTGATGATGGGCCTGATACTGGGTTTGGCGCATGGTCATGTTCACGCAGAAGTCACCGGTATGCCGGCCGTCACACTGGTGACTAATCCTGATGGGTCACAGCAATATACCGTGACCATTCAAGTGTTGGCGCTGATGACCGCGCTAACCTTTATACCCGCGTTTCTGATGATGATGACATCCTTTACGCGAATCATCATTGTATTTTCCATCCTGCGACAAGCACTGGGTTTGCAGCAAGCGCCCTCGAATCAGATTTTGATCGGCTTATCTCTGTTTTTAACCATTTTCATCATGACGCCGGTATTTGAAAAGATAAATGATCAGGCGATTCAGCCCTATCTCAAGGAGCAACTGGCACCGCTACAGGCCGTGGAAAAGGCGAGTGAACCCTTGCGTGAGTTTATGCTGGGCCAAACCCGGGAAGATGATCTCGCGCTTTTTGTCAGACTGTCGGGTCGAACCTTTCAAAGTGTAGACACCGTCTCTTTTTGGGTTCTCATGCCGGCATTTGTTACCAGTGAGCTAAAAACGGCCTTTCAAATCGGGTTTATCATTTTCATTCCCTTTCTGATCATCGATATGGTGGTTGCCAGCGTTTTAATGGCCATGGGGATGATGATGCTCTCTCCCATTATCATTTCGCTACCTTTCAAAATCATGCTGTTTGTACTGGTCGATGGTTGGGCCCTGATCATCGGTACCCTGGCCGCCAGTTTCGGTATCTGAAAAAGAGGCAAATACGATGACACCCGAAGTAGCGATGGATATTCTCAGAGAGGCGCTGTGGCTTATCGTACTGCTTTCGACGGCGATTCTGGTGCCGAGTCTGATAGTCGGTCTGGTGGTGAGTACCTTTCAGGCAGCCACGCAGATAAACGAACAAACGTTAAGTTTTTTGCCACGCTTGATCATTACGCTTATGGTGATCATTATCGCTGGCCCCTGGATCAATCAGCAGCTCATGGAATTCACTGAATCGCTGATTAAGCAAATTCCCATGCTCATCGGATAGGTGCAGTCATGGAAATGCTGCAGTTAAACGAAGCCCAGTTAGGTGCATGGGTCGGGGGGCTGCTATGGCCCTTGTTTCGTATTGCCAGCTTCCTGATGATCGCCCCCATTTTTGGAACCCAGCTGGTTCCTACCCGCGTCAGGCTGGCGATGGCCTTCGGGCTGGCGGTTCTGATTGCCCCACTGCTTGGGCCGATGCCTGAAGTCGAATCCCTCTCACTGAATGCGCTGGTGATTACCCTGCAGCAAGTGCTCATTGGTAGCTCGCTGGGATTTATGGTCATGATGCTCATGCAGCTTTTCGTCGTGAGTGGACAAATGATCGCGATGCAGATGGGGTTGGGGTTTGCCTCGATGATGGATCCTGCCAATGGCGTTTCTGTTCCGGTGGTTTCGCAGTTTTTTTTAGTCGGGACGACCTTGTTGTTTCTCGCCATGAATGGTCATCTGGTGATGCTGGAGGTATTGGTCGAGAGCTTTTATGCCTGGCCGGTCAGCGCGTCTGTGTTTAACGATGGTGGTTTTTCCGCGAGTATCCTGTGGGACATGGTGCATCACATCTCCTGGCTGTTTGCTGCGGCGATGCTGATTGCCCTGCCTGTTGTAACGGCGGTGCTAATCGTCAATATTGCCTTCGGTGTGATGACGCGTGCCGCGCCGCAAATGAATATTTTTTCTCTGGGTTTTCCTGTCGGCCTGATTTTTGGGTTGTTTATTATTTGGGCGAGTGCACAGGAGTTACTTCCTCAGTTTCTATCGTTGTCAGAAGAAACCTTTGTGTTTCTTCGTGAACTGGAAGGGCGTTAGCCATGTCCGAAGAAGACGATAGCAGTCAGGAAAAAACCGAAGACGCGACCCCCCGAAGGCTTGAGAAAGCCCGTGAAGAGGGGCAAATTCCCCGCTCCCGCGAGCTTAACACGATGGCGGTATTGATGGCGGGAGCAACCAGTCTATTGCTGTTCGGGCAACAGTTGGCCACGACGCTGGAGGGCATCATGCGGCACAGTTTTTCGCTGCCGCGTGATGCGATTTTTGATCTGCGCCAAATGGCCATTTTTTTGCTCCAGAGCGGACAAGAAGCTGCGTGGGCGCTACTGCCATTTTTTGGCATGATGGTGCTGGCGGCACTGGTAGGCCCTGCGATTCTGGGGGGGTGGTTGTTTTCGGGCAAGGCGCTTGCGCCTAAATTTAATCGTTTAAATCCGCTGGAAGGCATCAAACGCATGTTTTCTGCCAAATCTCTGGTTGAGTTGGCCAAAGCGGTTGCCAAGGTCGCACTGGTGTTAGGGGTGTCCATCTGGCTGATTAAGCGAAATCTTGGTGAAATGTTTTCCATTAGTCGGGAAGCCGCCGTGCCCGCCATGGCGCATGTAACCGACATATTATCCTGGAGCTTTCTGACGCTGGCATGCACGATGATATTGATTGCCGCGGTCGATGTGCCCTATCAGCTCTATGAGCACAACAAAAAGCTAAAAATGACCAAACAGCAAATCAAGGATGAATATAAGGACTCCGAAGGTAAACCCGAAGTTAAAGGCCGTATTCGTCAGTTACAGCGTGAGATGGCCCAGCGCCGGATGATGGCGGACGTTCCCCAGGCCGACGTGGTCATCACAAACCCCACACACTATTCGGTTGCGCTTAAATACGATGCAAAAACCATGGATGCGCCGGTGGTGTTAGCCAAAGGCGGGGATGAAATTGCCATGAAGATTCGTGAAATTGCACGTGAGCACAAGGTCGAGATTATTAGTGCGCCCCCCCTTGCGAGATCGATTTATCACCATACAAAAATCGGCGAGGAAATTCCGAGTGGACTCTATGTGGCAGTCGCGCAGATACTCGCTTACGTGTTTCAATTACGACAATATCGTCGTGGCCGCAACCCGAAACCACGCATGCCTGATCTGCCTATACCCAATGATCTAAAAAAGGACGAGTAAACGCGAGTTCTGTTCAGGATCGCTTGCCTCCATTCATTCTCTGGTGTTATTTGGTATGAATTTTGCCGTAATACCTGTATATCGATCACATTAAGTAATATCGTCAAATTCATGACGACAAACAACCCGACTTCCAGGTGACTATGGATCGCGCATTAGTTTGGCAAAACATCAAGAGTTTAACCAACGGCAATCTTGGGATTCCCATTTTGTTACTCATCATGCTGGGCATGATGACGCTTCCCATGCCTCCCATTTTGCTGGACTTGTTGTTCACGTTTAATATCGCCTTGTCGCTGGTGGTACTGCTGGTGTGTGTTTATGCCATGCGTCCGATGGACTTTGCCATTTTTCCGACAGTGTTGCTGGTAGCCACCTTGCTACGTTTGGCACTGAATGTAGCGTCGACCCGTGTGGTGCTTCTGTGGGGGCATGAAGGGGGGGATGCGGCCGGTAAAGTGATTGAAGCCTTTGGTGAAGTGGTCATCGGGGGAAATTACGCGGTTGGTCTGGTGGTCTTTGCCATATTAATGATCATTAACTTTGCGGTGGTGACCAAGGGGGCCGGGCGCGTATCCGAAGTTAGTGCCCGATTCACACTGGATGCAATGCCCGGAAAGCAAATGGCGATTGATGCCGATTTGAATGCCGGCATCATAAACCAGGATGAAGCGAAACTGCGTCGTTCCGAAGTCGCTCAGGAAGCTGATTTTTATGGCTCGATGGATGGTGCCAGTAAGTTTGTGCGAGGGGACGCGGTCGCAGGTTTGATGATCCTTGCGATTAATATTATCGGAGGTGTCGGCATCGGGATGATGCAGCATGATCTGATCTTTTCCGATGCCATGCAAAAGTATGCACTACTGACCATTGGTGATGGTCTGGTGGCGCAGATTCCCTCTTTAATGCTCTCAGTCGCTGCGGCAATCATGGTTACCCGGGTGAGCACCACTCAGGATATGTCCCACCAGATTTTTAATCAGATGTTTAGTGCGCCCAAAGCGTTGGGCGTATCCTCCGGTATTCTGATTTTGATGGGCAGCATCCCGGGAATGCCGCATATGTCTTTTCTCGGGCTGGGGCTTTTAGCGGCATTCTTTGCCTGGTTTCTGGCTTTGCGTAAAAAACACGAAGAAGAAGGTTTGGAAGCGCCTTCGCTCGGCTCTCTGGTTAATAAAGCTAAAGCACAGGTTACCCAGCGTGGAACTAAATCACTTGAAGCACCGGCGACTTCTTCCGCACAGCCGCTTCCTTCTCCACGGACAACAGCGGGCACGACCGAAGCTTTGCCTGCCAAGCAGCCAGAACCCAAGGAGTTGGGCTGGGATGATGTACTCAGTGTGGATATTATTGGATTGGAAGTCGGATACCGGTTAATTCCGCTGGTTGACAAAAATCAGGGAGGGCAGTTGCTGGGACGAATTAAGGGCGTGCGTAAAAAGCTTTCGCAAGAGCTCGGTTTTCTCATGCCATCGGTGCATATCCGGGATAACCTGGATTTGATGCCTAATGTCTACCGCATCACCTTGATGGGAGTTTCCATTGCTGAAGCAGAGATTCATCCAGAGCGTGAATTGGCGATTAATCCCGGACAGGTTTTTGGCAGTATTGATGGTATTCCCGGCAAAGATCCGGCATTCGGATTGGATGCAATCTGGATAGAGTCCAGTCGTAAGGATCATGCACAAACTTTGGGTTACACGGTTGTCGATTCAAGCACGGTAGTTGCAACGCACCTCAATCAGATTTTGCAAAAGCACGCCCACGAACTCATCGGTCACGAAGAGGTTCAGCAGTGGCTGGAACAGTTAGGCAAAGCTTCGCCGAAACTTGCCGAAGAACTGGTTCCGAATACGGTGTCGGTCAGTTTGTTGTTAAAGGTATTGCAGAATTTGTTAGTGGAAGATGTTCCGGTACGGGATATGCGGTCGATTGCAGAAGCCATCGTCAATGTCACCCCCAAGACCCAGGACGCCAATCAGTTGACTGGCGCGGCGCGCCAATCACTGCGCAGAATGATTGTACAAAGTATCTGTGGCCCTGAGTTGGAGATACCGGTTATTACGCTTGATCCCGAATTGGAACAACTCTTGCTTAAGACTCTCCAGCAGGCACAAAAAATTGGCGCGGTAGATGATGTGGGGATGATTCTGGAGCCCCAGCTACTTGAAAGGCTGCAGCGTTCGTTAACTGATGCAGCACAGCGCCAGGAAATGCTCGGCAAACCTGCGATCTTATTAGTCTCCGCGCCATTAAGATCGCCGCTGGCAAAATTTGTCCGGTACGGTGTCGATCGAATGAATGTCCTGTCGTATCAGGAAGTGCCTGAAAATAAACAGATTACGATTGTTGCTACCGTAGGTCAGTAACTTGAGCCAAGGTGAGCGGCAATACGAAAGTCAGAGATTGATTGCATTAATACGGTTGGCTGGTTTGATAAATTTAAGCCGCCTGGCAGGGTCCGAGAGAGGTTAAATATGAACGTGAGACGATTTATTGCCGCAAGCATGCAAGAGGCTCTTAAGCGCGTTCGTGAAGAAATGGGGCCCGACGCCGTAATTCTGTCGAGTCGGAAAACTGACGGTGGTGTAGAAATTGTCGCGTCGGTGCAATATGACGAGGAGGCTGCTCGTCAAGGCCTGCAGTCGACGCGAGAAGAGCCCAAGGCGGTTCGAGAAGATCGTAAACCAAACGCGGAGGCGAAGCCGGTATTCAGCGAACCCAAATCGGCTGTCAAAGAACCGACGCCGGGGGAAATCGCCAGATACCATGCGCAGCGCCATGTCATGCTGCAGGAAGAAATGGCACGCAGCCGCGAAAAAATAGCGAAAGTGCGCGAAACCCGTCAAGGAAGGGAGAGCGCTCCTGCGACGGCCATTACGTCTGCACCCGCTACACAACGCGCCGCTTCAGATGAAAAGGAAATGGCAGAAATGCGGGCGCAGCTCAATCGTATGCAAGAGTTGCTTGATCAACAAATGCGTCAGGCCGCGGCGGGCAGCAAAGAACTGTCACTGGTACAACAGGGGATTCAGGAACAGCTGCTGCAGATGGGGATTGAGCGCGATCTAGTTCAACCTCTGCTGGCTCGTACGAATGATAGCGATGCGATGCCGGAAGGCTGGAGAAAAGTGCTGACGCATTTGAGTCGGGCTGTAAGCACAGAAAGCGCGGATATTATCCGTCAGGGCGGGGTGATTGCGCTGATTGGTCCTACCGGGTCAGGAAAAACCACCACCATTGGAAAGATGGCTGCGCGGTATGTATTGGAAAACGGGCCGGAAGAAATAGCGTTGGTAACGACCGACCGTTACCGAATTGCTGCTCACGAGCAGCTCATGGTCTTTGGTCGCATATTGAATGTACCTGTGAGAGTGGTCGATGAGGCCAATTCACTGGATGCGGTGTTGGCTTCGTTAAGCGACAAAAAACTGGTGCTGATTGATACCGCCGGCCTTAATCATCTGGACCCTCACTGGAGTGAGCAGCTTCAGGAATTGCGCAGATCGCGCTTCTCGGTCAAAAACTATCTGGTGATATCGGCGATCAATCAGCCACAAATTATGAAGTCGACGTACCATAATTACAAAATGGCCGGATTGGCAGGCTGTGTCGTGACAAAAACAGATGAAGCCGTCACTTTGGGTGAAGTCATTAGCTTTTTGATTCGCAGTCGATTGCGGATGGCCTATCTCACCGACGGGCAGAAAATTCCGGATGACATTCATCCCGCGGATGCCCCGATGCTGATAAAAAGAGCTGATGAACTACTGCAAACCCAGGCTGTAATTGAAAGTGATTTTGGGGTTCTGCACCGTACGGCAGTATAAATGTACAGGCAGTGCTACAGAATTGCGAAACTTTGCTACACTGTTGAAAAATGGGCGGATTTATAGTTCTGCCGTCCGACAAGTTGTAATGATGGGAAATAAACTGATATGCAAAAATCCAGTCCGGTTCAGGTAATTGCTGTGACAGGTGGGAAAGGGGGCGTGGGTAAAAGTAACGTCTCTGTCAATCTGGCACTAGCCCTAACCCAGTTGGGTCGCCGTGTGGTGTTGCTGGATGCAGATCTGGGGTTGGCAAATATTGATGTGCTCCTGGGAATCAAATCCAACCGCAACCTGGCCGACGTGTTGCGTGGTGACTGCACGCTCAAAGAAGTGATGGTCGAAGGGCCGGGAGGGTTTAAAATTGTACCTGCCTCTTCCGGCACCCAATACATGACCAACCTGAGCGCCATGGAGCATGCGGGGCTGATTAATGCGTTTAGCGAGCTATCACATGATCTGGATGTGTTGATTGTCGATACCGCCGCGGGCATCTCCGAGGGCGTGGTCAGTTTTCTGCGAGCTGCTCAGGAAATTCTTTTTGTGGTGTGCGATGAGCCAACGTCAATTACCGATGCGTACGCACTCATTAAGTTACTCAATCGTGATCATGGTTTGTTTCGTTTCAGGGTGTTGGCGAATATGGTCAAAACACCGCAGGAAGGACGCAACCTTTTTGCAAAACTTACCAAAGTAACCGACCGTTTTCTGGATGTTGCGCTACAGTATGAAGGAAGCATCCCTTTTGATGAGTCGGTTAAAAAATCAGTACAACGTCAAAAGGCCGTGCTGGAGTTGTATCCGCGTTCAAAGGCAGCGATTGCATTCAGATCGCTGGCACAGCGGGCAGATGCGTGGCCTCTTCCTTCAACACCGCGAGGCCATTTGGAATTCTTTGTCGAGCGGCTTGTTCAAGTCTGAGTTTTGGCATGACGCATGCTTTAGGCTACTCAATGTACTCTGAATCTTCGTTAGATCGGTCTGATGCTCTGGTAAAGCAGCATGCCCTGCTGGTGAAGCGTATTGCGCATCACCTCATGGCACGCTTGCCTTCGAGTGTCCAGGTGGATGACCTGATTCAGGCGGGTATGATTGGATTGCTGGAGGCCTCCCGAAAATACGAGCCGTCCAAGGGTGCCTCTTTCGAAACCTATGCAGGTATCCGTATTCGCGGCTCCATGATGGACGAAATCCGCAAAGGAGACTGGGTACCCCGGTCAGTTCACAAGAACTCCCGCCGTATTGCCGAAGCGATCAAGGCCGTTGAGGACCGGGTAGGGCGAGATGCGCGGGATCAGGAGGTCGCTGACGAACTTGGTATTGATATTGCCGAGTATTATGCTTGTCTTCAGGACAGTGCTAGTGGAAAATTATTCAGTTTTGAAGAGGTCACAGATAATTCGGAAGGCTTAATCGAGCATGTCGGGGAGGCTGTGTCCTCACCATTTGAAGGGTTGCAGGAAGATGCTTTTCGACAAGGACTGGCCGATGCCATTGCCGGTTTGCCTGAGCGGGAGCGGTTAGTGCTTTCTCTTTACTACGATGAGGAGCTGAACCTGAAAGAAATTGGTCAAGTACTGTCGGTAAGTGAATCCAGAGTGAGCCAGATTCACAGTCAGGCGGCCATGCGATTACGTTCCCGATTATCTGACTGGTTCTGAGTGCAATCTATTTGAAACCGTGAACGATCATGATTGATCCCTTCAGCCACCTTAATCGTTGTGTGGTTTGAAGCGGCCCGAAAGGGGGGATGGTCGTTTAATAATACGAACAAGTTAAAAAAAACTGGATACCCTTTAAACTCTGACTAGACTTAAACTGAGCGATGGTCAGTAGCATTATGAATTAAAAGGGATTCCGGTGTCTGAATATTGGAGGTCGACTTGGATAAGAACATGCGCATTCTTGTGGTAGATGATTTTTCTACAATGAGAAGAATTATTAAGAACCTGTTGCGGGATCTTGGCTTCACAAATGCCGATGAAGCGGATGATGGCAGTACTGCGCTTCCGATGCTGCAGACAGGAAAATACGACTTCCTTGTTACTGACTGGAACATGCCAGGTATGACCGGCATTGATCTTTTACGCGCGGTGAGAGCAGATGACAACCTCAAAAGTCTACCCGTGCTGATGGTAACGGCTGAAGCCAAACGAGATCAGATTGTTGCTGCCGCTCAGGCGGGCGTTAATGGCTATGTTGTCAAGCCATTTACCGCAGCCGTACTGAAAGAGAAAATTGAAAAGATTTTTGAGCGCATCGAATCCTGATTACAGGCGGGGTCATGACCACAAAAAAAACAAAAAAAGACACATCTAACGAATTCGAGTCGCAGTTAAAGATTCAGGCCTCCAGCTTGAAGGATCTTGTCGACGCGGGTAACTTCGGGGATGCATTGCGAGTTATTTCGCAGTTGAATGAAACCCGGGATAAAACTTTATATCAGGAAGTGGGGAGACTAACGCGGTCACTTCATGAGGCCATACGAAATTTCCATATTGACACACAAAGTGCCTCCAGTAAGGAGGAGTTATCTAAGATAGATGACGCCTCCGACCGTCTTGGGTACGTGGTTGATATGACGAACAAGGCAGCGAACAAGACGCTGGACCTGGTCGAAGTTAGCATGCCCATGGCTTCAAAGATTCGTGACGACGCTGATGCGATTAAAGCCGACTGGGCAAGATTTCGTCGCCGGGAAATGAAGCCCGATGAGTTCCGGGACTTGTCTAATCGAATGGAAGTGTTTCTCGAACAAATATCCACAGATTCCAATAAAGTTTACGGTAATTTGTCCGACATACTTCTTGCACAGGATTTTCAGGATCTGACCGGGCAAGTGATTAAACGTGTTATCGGTCTGGTAAAAGAAGTTGAAGAAAACCTTGTAAACCTTGTGGTAATGGCGGGCAAAGTTGACATGATGGCCGGTGTTACGCACGAAGACATAGAACAAAAAGACGAAAGTGAGCGTGGTGAAGGTCCGCAAATTCATGCCGAACAACGTGAAGACGTTGTTTCTGGACAAGATGATGTGGACGACTTGCTCTCCAGCCTAGGTTTTTGAGGAGCGGCTGCATGGGGTTTGAGGCGGACGAAGAGATCCTTCAGGACTTTCTGGTAGAGTCGGGAGAGATACTTGAGCTTCTGTCAGAGCAATTGGTCGATCTGGAGCAAAATCCGGAAGACCGGGACTTGCTTAACGCAATTTTCCGTGGGTTTCATACGGTAAAGGGCGGAGCGGGGTTTCTGCAGCTTGAAGCGCTAGTTGACTGTTGCCACGTTGCAGAAAACGTGTTCGACATTTTGCGAAATGGCAAACGGCATGTCACGCCGGAGCTCATGGATGTGGTCTTGCAGGCACTGGACGCCATCAATGAGATGTTTGACCAGGTACGAAACCGGGAAACACTCACACCCGCCAGTCCAAACGTACTTAAAGCTTTGGCGAGAATGGCCAAGCCTGATGAGGGTGACGCGGTTGCGGCACCGGCAGAGGTTGTTGAAGTCGAACAAGAGACGCCATCCCCAGAAAGCAGTGCGACGTCGGAAGGCGATATCACTGATGACGAATTCGAACAGTTGCTGGACGCGCTGGATGCGCCGGAAACTAAGGCTCAGGAACCGGCGGATGGGGGCGATGATCTGTTTGGATTGGATGACCCTGTATCCGAAAGTAGTTCCGACGACGAAATTTCAGAAGAAGAATTTGAAAAGCTGTTAGATCAGCTGCACGGCTCCGGAAAAATTTCCGGTGCAGCGGCTGCACCGGCAGCACCTGCACCCGTAACCCCTGCCCCGAGTTCATCTGACGAGATTACGGATGACGAGTTTGAGCGCCTGCTTGACGATTTACATGGCAAAGGGCAGTTTAACGGTGAGGTTGCACAGTCACAAGCACCTGCGGCGCAAACGCCAACCGCCAAAACACCGGCGGCAAAATCTTCTGCTGAAGCTTCTTCGAAGTCAGCGGGCGATGCGTCCGATGACCTGATTTCAGACGATGAATTTGAAAAATTGCTGGATGATCTGCATGGTAAGGGTCAGGGGCCGACACATGTAGAAGCTGCGGCAGCCAAACCAGCAGAACCGCCGAAAGCGACTGTTGCAAAGCCAAAACCCAAACCTGCGCCAGCTCCGGCACCCAAGCCTGAGGTGGTGGATGATGCTGATGAAGATTCGGGTGAAGGTCGAGCAGTAGGGCGCAAGGCGGGTGCTGCAAAGGACCAGAATTCAATTGCAACAGAAACAACCGTTCGCGTAGATACCAAGCGTCTGGATGACATCATGAACATGGTGGGCGAACTGGTGCTGGTGAGAAACCGGTTGAAGCGTCTGGCTGATGAGTTTAATCATGAGGCGATGCAAAAAGCGGTGTCGAATCTGGATGTAGTGACGGGAGATTTGCAGTCTTCCGTTATGCAAACCCGGATGCAGCCCATAAAGAAAGTCTTTGGTCGCTTCCCGCGCGTTGTTCGCGATTTGGCGAGAAATCTGCGCAAGGAAATTAACCTGGTCTTGAAAGGTGAAGAAACCGATCTGGATAAAAATCTGGTCGAGGCCTTATCGGATCCATTGGTTCACTTGGTGCGTAATGCCGTGGATCATGGCATAGAGCATCCTGACGTACGGGAAAAGAATGGGAAATCCCGTACCGGTCGCGTGGTGCTTGCTGCGGAACAGGAAGGTGATCACATCTTGTTATCTATAGAAGATGATGGTGCCGGAATGGATCCCGACTTATTGCGTCGGAAAGCGGTGGAAAAAGGCCTCTATGATGAAGACGCTGCTGATCGTTTGACAGACACTGAGTGTTTTAATCTTATTTTCGCTCCCGGTTTCTCCACTAAAGCGGAAATCTCCGATGTTTCCGGTCGTGGCGTAGGGATGGATGTGGTTAAAACCAAGATCACCCAGCTTAATGGAACCATCAGCATTCAGTCTGAAAGCGGGGTGGGGTCACGGATCGTGATCAAGGTGCCTTTAACGCTTGCGATTATGCCGACCTTGATGGTGATGTTAGGGAATCAATCCTTTGCCTTTCCGTTAGTGAGTGTTGTTGAAATATTCCATCTGGATCTTACTCGGACCAATATTGTGGATGGCCAGGAATGCGTGGTTGTTCGCGACAAAGTGTACCCGCTGTTCCATATCAAACGCTGGTTGGTTCGCGGTGCAATTGTTAACAAGAAGAGCGGTACTGGCCACGTTGTGATTGTGTCTGTGGGCACCAAGCGAGTCGGATTTGTGGTTGATCAGTTGATTGGGCAGGAAGAAGTGGTAATCAAACCTTTGGGGGCGAAGTTGCATGGCACCCCGGGAATGGCAGGAGCAACGATTACCGGGGACGGACGAATAGCACTGATTCTGGATATACCCAGTCTGTTATCCCGTTATGCCTGATTTCGTAAGCAGGTATCTGATCTGAATAATTGATAAGAATATCTGTCATACAAAATAAGGAAGGGGGTTACCAAGCAAGGCATCAGGAGTACATTTGATGGCAGTATCGGTTCTGGTGGTTGATGATTCGGGATTTTTTCGCCGTAGAGTGAGTGAAATCCTGGGCGCCACGAGTGACATAAAAGTGATAGGTACTGCCAGCAACGGCCGGGAAGCGATTGACCTGGTGCAGAAGTTGCGCCCTGATGTGATTACCATGGACTATGAAATGCCTGTTATGGATGGCGTAACGGCCGTTCGTAACATCATGAATATCTGTCCGACGCCGGTGCTGATGTTTTCCTCACTGACCTATGAGGGTGCCAGGGTAACCCTCGATGCACTGGATGCCGGTGCTGTGGATTATTTACCCAAAAACTTCGAAGATATATCCCGTGACTCCAGTCAGATGCAAGACGTATTACGTCAACGTATTCTGGCGTTAGCGCGCAGCAAGAGCACCGCTCGCAAAGTAGAGCCTGCCCCAGCCTTTCAAAAACCATCCATTCCGGCTGAAGTAACCAGTCGAACGGAGCGATCAACGTTAGTTCGTCCAGCAAATCAAACGCTCCCGAAAAAAGCAGAGCCCTCGCGTGTAAACAAAGTAAGTGAGCTTGCCGTTGCAAAATCTCCGTCTGCCACCCAATCATCGAGGGCCCGAACGGAAAGATTATCTGATGTTAGTTTGGTTGCCATTGGAACCTCGACGGGCGGGCCGGTAGCGCTTCAAAAAGTGTTAACACAATTGCCTGCTTCGTTTCCTAAGCCGATTGTTTTGATTCAGCATATGCCTGCTTCATTTACTCCGGCCTTTGCCGAGCGTTTAAATTCGCTGTGCAATATACGCGTAAAACAGGCAGATGATGGTGATTTATTACAGCCTGGGCTTGCGTTGCTGGCGCCCGGTGGACGTCAGATGTTGATTGAACGCGGTGGCAACTGGGGTAAGGTCAGAATTCTTGATGGTGATGAGCGACTACACTACAAGCCGTGCGTTGATGTAACTTTCGGTTCAGCAGCGCGGGCCTATCCGGGTAAAACATTGGGAATCGTGCTGACGGGAATGGGCGCTGACGGGAAAGAGGGCGCAAAATTAATGAAGAAAAATGGCGGTGTCATATGGGCTCAGGATGAAAAATCCTGCGTAATTTATGGCATGCCCATGGCGATTGCCAAGGCAGGTATTGCTGATGAAATATTGCCTTTAAGTGAGGTCGCTCTTCGTTTGATTAACGGAGTGGGTTGATGGATTTTCTCAGTGTTGTCGGCGTTATTCTCGCATTTGCGGCTATCCTGGGTGGCAACTATCTTGAGGGTGGGCATATATCATCGCTGGTGAATGTTCCTGCCACCCTCATTGTGCTGGGGGGAACCTTTGCTGCTGTAAGTTTGCAAACTTCATTTGTTTTGTTGAAAAGAACGCTTCGCATGTTACTTTGGGTGATAGTTCCTCCTTATGTAAATATTGAAGGCGGAATGGAAAAGGTGATTAGCTGGAGTATGCGGGCACGTAAAGAAGGGTTGCTCGGTTTAGAGGCCTTGGCAGAAAAGGAGCCGGAGCCTTTCGCCAAAAAAGGATTACAGCTGCTTGTGGATGGGCAAGAACCCGAGGGTATTCGCCGAGTGCTTGAAATGGACCTGGATAGTCAGGAGCAGTATTCTTTGGAAGCTGCCAATGTCTATGAGGCGATGGGCGGGTATTCACCAACCATCGGCATTATCGGGGCGGTGATGGGGTTAATTCATGTCATGAGTAATCTGGAGGATCCTGCGTCATTGGGTACCGGTATCGCGACAGCCTTTGTCGCAACAATCTACGGGGTAGCTTTTGCCAACCTGTTTGCGTTTCCTGTGGCGAATAAACTCAAAGAAGTAATCAAGCGGCAATCCATCTATCGAGAAATGATGATTGAGGGAATTATTTCTATTGCCGAAGGAGAAAATCCCCGTGTAATCGACCTCAAGCTGAAAGGCTTTCAAATGCCATGAGAAGAAAACGCGCGCACCACGAAGCTCACAACAAAGAGCGTTGGCTTGTTTCCTATGCTGACTTTATTACGCTGCTCTTTGCCTTCTTCGTGGTGATGTATTCGATTTCTTCGGTCAATGAAGGTAAATACAAGGTGTTGTCCGAGACACTGGAGGGGGCTTTTAATTCAGTACAGCGAACGGTTAAACCGATACAGATGGGCGAAAATCGACCGAGAGAGAAAGCCGGCGAACAGACAGAGAATCTAATCCGCCCCATCGAGACGATTACGCGGGGAAGTGATGGACGTATTGCTGATCGTAATAAAGGTCTGCGAGAAATGGCAGATCAGTTTACCTCTCAGTTTGCGGGTTTGATTTCCGAGGGATTGGTGACCGTTAATGAAAACGAAAACTGGATTGAGGTATCGCTCACCAATAGTGTGTTATTCAAGTCGGGCGATGTAGAACCTTTTGATGAGGCGTTTCCCATTATCGAACGCATGGCGCATATTTTAAAGCAACACGACAATGCGGTACTGGTAGAAGGGTTTACCGATAATATACCTATTCGAACATCGAGATTTCCGTCCAACTGGGAGTTGTCATCGGCCCGATCTGCCGCCATGGTCAGAATGCTGGCCTTTGAAGGTGTCGACCCCGGCCGGTTGGCCGCGATAGGTTATGGTGAGTTTCAGCCCGTTTCTACCAATGATACGCTCGAAGGTCGGCGTAAAAATCGTCGGGTCGTCTTGTTGGTGTCAAAGGAAAGCCAGGTTCGAGTGGCTTTGCGGAAATAGATCAAATCATTCTTCCTTGACCATTCAGTCACGCCTCCCATGTTTTTTTCAGATCGAATGCCATTGACAGGTTAGTTTATGTGTCGGCTTTCATTGCTTTATGGGTTGGCGCAAATCCTGCTTAACAATATAAGTGCGCCAATAGATAGTGAATGTGTGGCAAGAATTTGCCGTAGGACTTTTATACATCGTAATGTTTTTGCACGGTTTTTATCTTTGTCTGCTATAGAGATGGGATTTATAGCCGATATATTTAATCCAAACGGGTTAAATGTCGATGAAATGAGTTGACGCTACGGGTCATAAACCGCTTTAGGGGTTGAATGTGAGAATTTGGGCAATTGCGAACCAGAAAGGTGGGGTTGGAAAAACCACAACAACGGCAGCGCTCGGAGGCATTTTAGCGAAGAAGGGAAAGCGGGTGTTGGTCATGGATTTGGATCCTCATGGCTCTTTAACGTCTTATTTCGGCTATGACCCGGATAATATTGAGCACAGCGCCTTCGATTTGTTTATGTATCAGGGAAAGGTGCCGGAGGATCTTCCTCGTACGTTGATTGTTAAAACCTCGATGGATGGCATGCGGCTGATGCCCGCGTCGTCAGCGCTAGCTACGCTCGAACGCCGGATGGTGGGAGTGGAGGGTATGGGGTTAATCATTTCTCGAACCCTCGCCATTTTGTGGGATGATTACGATTATGTGTTGATCGACAATTCTCCGTCGCTTGGGGTGCTAATGATTAATTCGCTTGCCGCCGCACAGATGCTGATCATGCCAGTACAAACTGAATTTCTGGCCATTAAAGGGCTAGAACGCATGATGCATACGCTGACCATGGTGATGAAGTCTCAAAAAAGTAAACTCGAATTTTTAATCGTGCCCACCATGTTTGACAGACGAACCCAGGCATCTATGCAGAGTTTGAGAACGATCAAAGCAAATTGGGGTGATCAGGTATGGCGATGGGCAATACCGGTAGATACCAAATTCCGGGATGCCAGTCGGGCGGGCATCGTACCGTCAGCTCTGGATGCGACAACCCATGGTGTACGGGCATATGAAAAGTTGCTGGAAACCTTGCTGTCTCGAGAGATTGCTTAGGTCAAATATTCAGTTAATGACTCAAGCTTCAGTCATGATATCTGACTGATCGTTGTATGAGATTTATACTATGAGCAACACAGACGCAATAATTCGCGTGCCTCTAGCCATTCATGCCGGCCTGTCTCAATGCCTCCTGGGGAGATGTTGTGAGTAAGAAACGGATTCCTGATCCTGTAAACCCTCAAGCAGCGATGATGAATTACCTCGATTCGTTGTTGCAGGAGTCGTTTGCGTCTACGGATCAGGAGGGGGAAGAAAATCCGCTGGATCGCTTGCGTAAGGCGGACGAGGAGGCGGAAGCGCGGGCAAGAGAAGAGGCCCGACATAAGGCTGAAAGTAAAAAGTCCAGGGAGACTACATCTGCTCAACCGGTTCCGTCAGTATGGGTAGATGACTTGTTAATACACAATCACACCTCGGTGCAAGAAAGTAAATCACTGGCATCGTTAAGGTTGGAATCTCGCCGGCAGGGACTGCCTTATGCCGATGAGGTTCGTGAGCCAGTTGCACTCTCTCCCAATATTTTTATGCCGAAGCTTGTCTTTGCGCCTCCGCAAGAGGCTCAAAATGTTGCAGTAGACACGCCCTCCACGCCGACGCCAATCGAAACAAAACCGGCCGTTTCGGAAGAGCGCAAGTTGCTTGCCCGGCAACGAATGGAAGCGCGGAGGGCGGAATACGAGCGTTCGTTGGTTGCTGTTCCGGTTGCAGTTCCGGTTGATCCGAAGGTCGACAGCAAAAGTGACGTGGTGACGCCGGTTTCTGAAGTTATCGTTCCTGCGAGCAATGCCCGCTTCGAAAAGTTGACCCCCCGAAGGCTGCAGCAAGTGCAGGAGCGTGCACCAGTGATGAAGGCAGAGTTACCCATCGGGGTGCCTGCAATTAGATCCGTACCGGAAACAGAGAAAGTCCGGCGAGTAGCCGTTGTTACAGAAAAATTACCCGAGATTGAATTATCCTCGGAACAGGCGCAGGAGCCACCTGATAGCTGGCTGCCAAACGGAAAGCCTGAATGGGGACAGGGGCGATTCGAGTGCTTGTTGTTTACCGTATCCGGTTTGAAGCTCGCGGTGCCGCTGGTTTCTCTAGGGGCTATTCATACGCTGGACAAGCAGCTAACGCCTTTGTTTGGGCATCCCGGATGGTTTTTAGGGCTGATGCGTGTGGGCGAACGTAATGTGCAGGTCGTGGATACGGCGCAATGGGTGATGCCTGATCGCTATAAATCATCACTTCAAACCGCCTATCGTTATGTGATTAGACTGAATAACTCTCAGTGGGGAATGGCTTGCGATCAGGTTGCTCAATCCTTTTCATTAACGCCGGATGACGTGCGCTGGCGAACACAGCGAAGCAAACGACCCTGGTTGGCTGGAACGGTAATAGAACATATGTGTGCACTTATGGATGCTGCTGCATTGGCACAACTTCTGGATCGGGCGAGTAAACAAAGAATTGCCCCCATTTAATGGTTAGAGGCGGGTGATTTAGAAACAAATAAATCGCAAACTGGAATAGATGCCGCCCTGTTCTATAGTAAATAATCAGGTAATGCTGATTTTTTGACAAACGAGCAGTATCGTTTGCTACGTGTCTTATCTTTTTCAGGATAAGATGATAAAAAGACAAAATTTAGAATGAGTATTAGAGGTTTTGGAAATGGCTTCTCAAAGTGGTCACAGTTCACAAGCTCCGTCAGATCCTATTCTGCAGTATGTCACGTTTAAACTGGATCACGAGACCTACGGCATCAATGTGATGCAGATTCAGGAAGTCTTGCGCTACACAGAAATTGCGCCGGTACCTGGGGCACCCGACTATGTACTGGGAATCATTAACTTGCGTGGTAACGTGGTTACGGTCATCGATACTCGTAAAAGATTCGGGTTAGATGAAACAGAAATCAGCGATCACTCTCGTATTGTGGTTCTGGAGATTGAAAATCAGGTCATCGGGGTTTTGGTCGATTCGGTCGCAGAAGTGGTCTATCTCAAACAGTCAGAAATCGAATCGGCGCCAAATGTCGGAAATGAAGAAAGCGCCAGATTTATTCAGGGCGTTTGCAATAAGAATGGTGAACTGATTATTCTGGTTGAGTTTGAGAAAATGCTCAGCGACGAAGAATGGGCTGATATGCATTCGTTTTGATTAGTTTAAGTTGAACGAATTAGCGGCTGTTTTTTTCAGCGTCCTTTTTAACGGGGCTCACTAAAAGTCTCTGTATCTCATTATAGTTTATTCAAGCCCACCTGCTATTTGCAGGTTGGGGCCTTCTTGCCTGCCGCCACTGTCGATCTTCGTGTGTTGTGAATACTTGTCCGCAGGGCTCAATCAACTTACGGGAAATATCTGCAATTTAAGTAAGTCGTGTAAAAGTTGTCACGGTATTTGCTTGTATTAATTAGCGGTGCCTTTAGTGACAATAAAATGGCATGTACTTACACAGGAAAATCCATAGGATGCTTTTATGATGGCGCAGATGTTTCCCTGGTTAATCGTGGTTGGTTTAAGCTTGTTGGCTGCACACTCAATTTTGCTGCGTCGTCAGAACGAAAATGAGGTTAAACGATTGCAAGCCCAGCTGGGTGAGCTGGTGAACGATTTATACGCAACGCATCATGGTGTCTCAGGAATGGGTAAGCGGATTATTGGGCTTGAGAAATATTATTCTCAAATGGAAAATCGACTGGAAGAAATGGTGCGAAATGATCCAAACCGGGTTTCCTATTCCGAAGCATCCAAGCTTGTAGAGCTGGGAGCGGAAGTGGAAGACTTGATGAATAGTTGTGGTATCAGCCGCCCCGAAGCCGAGCTGGTGAGCGCGCTGAGTCGAAAACAGATGGCCCAAAAGCAGTCACTCAATTGATGAGGCGGAATGATGTGTTGAGGCCGTCATTACGTCTTACTTTGCCTGATAGCCTGCCGGAACTTTACCCTGCAGGTAGTAGGCAAAAGCTATTATTTCTGCAATGACTCGATAGAGTGTTTCAGGAATTTCATCTCCTAACTCAATCTGCGCAAGCAATCCTACCAATTCCGGATTTTCGTAAAGCGGTACATTGGCTTCCCTTGCGATTCGAATGATTTCATTGGCAAGATCGTCATCGCCTTTAGCGGTGACTCTGGGGGCACATCCTTCTTCATATTTTAACGCGACGGCGGTGGTAAAAATCTGTTTGCTCATGCTTTTATGTCCACTAATTGTCGCTCAAGCTTGGTCTGGGCTTGTTGCGGTTGTCCTTGTCGACAGGTAATGTCGCCGACCTGTAATCCCAGCGCTAAAAGCTGATCCCTGAAATAACTGATTTCTTTACTTATTAGCCCTACGGTTTCTGCTCTTTCAGCCCATAATGATGGCGTTACTTCTTGTTGTGCGATCTGTGCCTGAACGTAGAACGGGCCGGTGGATTCAAAGTTAAATGCCAGCGTGATTTTCCAGCGAGGAGCGATGTTTCGCTT
This sequence comes from Hahellaceae bacterium, assembly GCA_024234505.1. Lineage (GTDB taxonomy): Bacteria > Pseudomonadota > Gammaproteobacteria > Pseudomonadales > Oleiphilaceae > JACKOD01. The sequence continues at coordinate 370,218 of JACKOD010000001.1, forward strand.
CGGCTCCGATGAGTCTTCCGGTGTTGAACGCTTTTCTCGTTCCAGACGCAACTGGATGTTATCAATCCAGGGGGGCTGCTGAATGAGCAACGGAAGCTCCATGATCCAGGTAGTCAACTGGGTATTTTCGTGGGTGGTTTGTTGTGATTGCAGCAGCGAACCGAGTTGGTGAAACTGGATTCTTTGCAGTGAGAGAGAAACAAGTTTCAACAACTCTCCTGTGGTAAGCGCCGGTGACTCACCCGATGGCTTGTCGGTATGCGAGGCAAAAGGAAAATTTAGCGGATTCGCCGAGGGTACGCCCAACTTGAAGATCATCGCACTGTCGGGGGGCACCATGCCGCCGTCGCGTTTAAGCTCCGTTTGTAAGAGCTTTTCGATGAGAAGGAGGCGAGTTTTGAGATCCAAGTCAGGTTCAATCAGTGTCGTGCTCGACGGTGTCGCAATCGTTGCAGGGCTGGATGTTGGCACGGTTGGCGCTGTGCGACCTGTTAATAGTGTATCAGCCAGTGCTGACAATGCAGCTTTGATCGGCGCCTGCATAGGGGCGTTGGCTTCCGAACCCATTGCCGCTTGAACCGACTTCTGCATTTCCACGATCCGCTTGGCAATCGTTGCTTCCGTAAATAAGCCGGAGCCTTTAATGAGCGTTTCGGTTGCCAGTGACTGAATATATTTTTCCATTGGCTTCGTCGCAGAGGAAGTCGCCTGGCTGTCATTTCGGGTAGTGTAAATACTGGCAGGCAACATCGCTTTGAACAGTGCACTCAACGCTGTTTGTGACCCAGGTGATGCTTGTGGCGATGAGGGCGGCATCTGATTGTCCGGATGTAACTGTGAAAGTAGCTGATTTATTGGCCACTGTTTCCCGATAAGCGAGGCCAGTTGATGATTCAAACGCACAGCATTCTGTAACGAGGCCGAATTTGTGGTTGGCGACTGGACAATAGTCAGCGTATCCGGCGCAGTAAATCGTATTTGGAGATGTTCCCCGGGTTTGACTGAAAGGTTGCCCGGTACCGAAATTTGCTGCTTGCCTATTTGCAGCAATAGTTGAGTTGTTGTGCCATTCGCATCTGATTTGATTGCCATTACCTTGGCGTTGTAAATCGCCTGATTGATGAGACCGGCTTTGCTTAATGTGGCTTCAGCGTTTGAGCTGAGAGCTGAATCCGGTTTTAAAATGGAAGACCCCTTAGCCTCGCCAGCAACCTCATTAGTATTGCTTGCAGGCGCTGGATGCGCGCTATTTGAGGACATTTCGCCTGACGATATTTGTCTGGGCAATGCGCTCTGGTTGTTGACGGGTCTTATAGGATCAATTGGCATGATGCACGCACGCTAGAGGCAGATTTTGCCCTGAATTTTAAGTATAGATAGTCTGAGGTCGGTTGTTCCCTGAATCAGGTTGCCTGAGCCGCCATCTTGCCATCGCAATAATGCACTAAGATAAAACGGCGACAAGCCCTGAATGATCACTGCGCCAGATCAAGAGATAATGCATTTTCATTTGTATATAATAGCCCGCTATTCCGGTCAGCACACGGCAAGCTTAACGGGCTTGCGTACCGATACCTGGCGGAAGGTTACCAGCTACTTTTAGCCCCCCGTGTTGATGACGGGGACATGATTTGTTGAACTTACAGGAGCTACCGGTGTCGGGTGCATTGCTTCAGGCAAAAAATCTGTTTTGCGAAAGAGATGACCGGATATTGTTTGAGCATCTGGATTTTGAACTGAATGCTGGCGATATCGTGCAGATTGAAGGTGCCAACGGCGCGGGGAAAACGACACTTTTGCGTATTCTGGCGGGACTGTCTCAAGCCTATGAGGGACGTTTGTTATGGAAGTCCCAGCCCTTGGAAGAAAACCGTACTGACTATTTTTCCAATCTTTTGTATTTAGGACACAAGCCGGGGGTCAAGTCAGTCTTGTCCCCGCTGGAAAATCTGGTGTCCTGGATGGGTATCCGGCGAGCACCCGATCTGCAGGCCATATTGGACGCGCTGCGTAAAGTCGGCCTCTATGGCTATGAAGAGGTACCTTGTCACAGTTTGTCAGCAGGGCAGAACCGGCGGGTGGCATTGGCGAGGCTGTTTCTTTCGACAGAGGCCGTATGGATTCTGGACGAAGCATTTACCGCGATCGATCTACAGGGTGTCGCTAATCTGGAGGCCTTGATGGTTGAGCGAGCAAAAGCCGGAGGCGCCATCATTTTAACAACGCATCACGAGTTTGGCCTATATCAGCACTTGCGAAAAGTGACGCTGGGGCGAAGAGTCAGTCGAGAAAGTCGTCTGGCCCAAGGAGTGTTGTTATGAAACATCCGCTTCCGTCTGCCGATACGCCGATGGCCTCACTATGGTCTGCCATGGGCGCGACTCTGAAACGCGATTTGCTACTGGCGTTTCGTCGTCGCCAGGATCTGTTTAACCCGCTGTTATTTTTTGTGATTGTGGTTTCGTTATTTCCGTTGGGTGTGAGTCCTGAAAAAACATTCCTGCAAACGGCGGGCGCCGGTGTGGTTTGGGTAGCCGCACTGCTAGCTACGCTACTATCGCTGGATGGACTGTTTCGTGCCGACTTTGAAGATGGTGCGCTTGAGCAAATGGTGTTGGCGCCACAGCCCCTCTATTTTCTGGTGTTGGCAAAAGTATTTGCTCACTGGTTGGTAACCGGAATACCGCTGATTGTTTTGTCTCCCGTACTTGGAATCATGATGCACCTGGATGGAGACACATTACCTATACTGATGCTGACACTGCTGATAGGTACGCCCGTTTTAAGTCTTATAGGTGCCATTGGTGCAGCGCTCACCGTCGGATTACGTGTAGGTGGCGTGCTGATTTCGCTCCTGGTATTGCCGCTTTATATCCCGGTGCTAATTTTTGGTACCGGCACGGTTTCAGCCGCACTGAGCGGCCTGCCTGTCACTGGTTATCTCGCCATTCTCGGTGCCATGCTCGCATTAGCGTTAACGCTATCACCCTTCGCAGCCGCAGCCGCCTTGCGTATTAGTTTCTCAAACTAATCGATCAGAATGTTGCAAGCAGATTTGACCGGGATCATCTCCGTGGCAAAGTCCATTGGGAAATTGATCTGAGCCAACAGGCGATGAGCCGAAAATATTAAAATGGTTTCATTACGGTCAGGTAGGAATTGCGCAAAGATCGCGTTAAATGAAGTACACTAGCGAGCTTTTGGGAACGGGATCAGTGTTCTTCGGTTGCAGATTAATAATCTTCGGTTGCAGATCAATGTTCAGTGGTTGTAAGCGTAAAAGCAATTGAATACAAAGTTAATACAAAGATAGAGACGTACGTGATGTGGGCTTTTTTTCATAGACTTGGTTCACCCAAGTGGTTCTATGATATTTCTGGAAAATGGTTGCCTTGGTTTGGCGGACTGGCGGTGCTGACACTGGCCACAGGTATCGTTTGGGCGTTGCTCTACGCTCCAGCGGATTATCAGCAAGGAAATAGCTTCCGGATTATTTATATCCATGTGCCCGCTGCCATACTGGCGCAGTCGTGCTTTATGATGATGGCCGTAGCGGGTGCTATCGGGCTGATTTGGAAAATGAAACTGGCTGACATGTTTGTCAAGGCGGCGGCTCCCGTAGGGGCATCATTTACCTTTCTCGCACTATTCACCGGCGCGGTGTGGGGTAAACCTACCTGGGGGACTTGGTGGGTATGGGATGCTCGTCTGACCGCCATGCTCATCCTGCTGTTTTTATATTTTGGCGTAATTGCTCTGCAGGCGGCGATAGAGGATTTCTCGGTTGCTGCCAAGGCCAGTGCCGTACTGGCATTAGTTGGGCTGGTCAATATTCCTATCATCAAATACTCGGTGGAGTGGTGGAATACACTACATCAACCGGCCACATTCAAGCTGACCGAAAAGCCGGCGATGCCTGCGGAAATGTGGGTACCGTTGCTGGTAATGGTCATTGGCTTTTATAGTTTTTTTGCCGTTGTTATTTTATTGCGTACCCGCAATGAAATTCTTGAGCGCGAACGTCGCACACGGTGGGTCAAAGATATCGTTCTGTCCAAGGTGAAGTAATGCATTTTTCGAGTGTGAGTGAATTTCTTGCCATGGGAGGTCATGGTTTGTACGTGTGGCTTGCTTATGGGGTATTTCTTACCGTCATTGGTTTTAATCTGGTACAGCCCCTGATGCAAGGCAAGGCAAAAATGCGTGCATTGGCTCAGCGAATCAAGCGAGAGAGTATCGAGTCATGAATCCAAAACGTAAACAGCGTCTTATTCTGGTTTTATTCCTGGTATTTGGGTTTGCGGCCGTGGTCGGCCTCATGCTGGTGGCGCTGAAAGAGAATATTAATTTGTTTTACAGCCCTTCACAGATTGTCAATGGTGAAGCTCCTGAGGGTGCGCGGATTCGAGTGGGAGGCATGGTCGTAAACGGGAGCGTATCGCGAGACAATCAAAGTTTGTTGGTTTCTTTTCAACTAACCGATTACAAATCGACTGTGGCGGTTCAATACAGCGGGATATTACCCGACCTTTTCAGAGAGGGGCAGGGGATTGTCGCCATGGGCAAAGTGAGTGGACGCGGACTACTGGTGGCTGATGAGGTTCTGGCCAAACATGACGAAAAATACATGCCTCCTGAAGTGAGTGATGCGCTAAAAAAGGCAGGCAAACAGGAAGACGGGTCGGATATTATCCCTGCTCAATCTTCCGAAAAGTAGATGTATTGGCGATACATTTGATTTGATGACTAACCTCTGTGCTTTCTTCTGACAGTGCAATAGAGAGACTGATTGTTATGATGACTCCGGAACTCGGACATTTTGCATTAATACTTGCGTTTATGTTGGCCGTAGCGCAGGCCAGTATTCCGTTGGCTGGCGCACTCTTAAATAATCGCAGTCTAATGAACTTTTCCCGCCCATTGGCAACCGGCCAGTTTGTTTTTTTGCTGTTGTCATTTTCATTGTTGGGAATGTGTTTTCTGGACGACAATTTCTCGGTCAAATATGTCGCGTCTCACTCGAATACATTACTGCCTTCCTACTATAAGCTGAGTGCCGTATGGGGCGGACATGAAGGATCATTGCTTTTATGGGCTCTCATACTGGGTGGATGGACTTTTGCGGTTGCCCTTTTTAGTAAAAATTTACCCGTAGATATGCTGGCCCGCGTCATTTCTGTAATGGGAATGATCAGCGTCGGTTTTGTGCTCTTTATTCTTGCAACCTCCAATCCGTTTACACGGTTGCTACCTGATATTCCCCAGGAAGGCGCAGATTTAAATCCGTTGTTGCAGGACATCGGGCTGATATTTCACCCCCCCATGCTGTATATGGGGTACGTTGGTTTTTCCGTCGTGTTTGCTTTTGCTTTAGCGGCTTTGATGAGTGGTCGCCTGGACTCTGCCTGGGCAAGATGGTCCAGACCTTGGACAACCATTGCGTGGGCATTTTTAACGATGGGCATCGCCTTGGGGAGTTGGTGGGCGTACTACGAACTGGGCTGGGGCGGCTGGTGGTTTTGGGATCCGGTAGAAAATGCGTCTTTTATGCCTTGGCTTGTTGGAACGGCACTGATCCATTCGTTGGCGGTGACAGAAAAGCGCGGTGTGTTTAAAAGTTGGACGGTGGCGCTGGCAATTATAGCGTTTTCATTAAGTTTGTTAGGTACATTTCTGGTTCGTTCCGGTGTGTTAACTTCCGTGCATGCCTTTGCTGCAGATCCGGCACGGGGACAGTTTGTACTGATGTTGTTGGCCATTACCCTGATCGGTTCGTTCACGCTGTATGCATTCAGAGCACCTGTGGTAAGGAGTCGCGTGAGCCACGCACTTTCGTCGAGAGAATCCTTTTTGCTGTTGAATAATGTTTTGCTGATTGTGGCAATGATCGTGGTATTACTGGGAACACTCTTTCCTCTGATCATCGATTTTATGGGGGCGGCAAAACTTTCTGTGGGGCCTTCCTACTTTAACACCCTGTTTGTACCGGTCGTTTCGGTGTTGACCGTCGTGATGGGGGCAGGCATTGTCAGTCGCTGGAAACATACCGATAGTCAGTTAATGATCAGGCAGTTGTGGTTAAGTGCCACAGGAAGCCTCGTTCTGGCGCTGGCATTCCCCTTCCTGTTTGACGGCGCCTTTAATGCAGCCGTTTTTTGGGGCGTATGGCTTACTTTATGGATCACATTCGTAACGTTAAAAGACGTATTGCGCAAGTCTGAAAGCAGCAAAGGAAGATTGAGCGGACTGTTAAATCTGGGACGCGCTTATGTCGGCATGGTGTTAGGTCATCTGGGTTTGGCGGCAGCCATTCTGGGAATTTGTCTGGTGTCCAACTATGCACAGGAGCGGGATCTACGTATGCAGCCCGGAGATACGGTGATGCTATCGGGCTATGAATTCCACTTTGAAGCATTGAAACCAATTCAGGGCCCGAATTACAGTGCGAGCAGGGCAGAATTTACGGTTTGGAAGAACGGGCAGAAAATCAGCCAGTTAAACCCCGAGAAGCGGGTCTATGCGGCGCAACGTAATATGATGACCGAAGCTGCCATCGATCCGGGATTGTTCCGTGATTTGTACATTGCCATGGGAGAGCCTTTGGAAGGAGAAGCCTGGGCCGTACGTATTCATTACAAGCCGTTTGTACGCTGGATGTGGTTAGGCGCGCTCATGATGGCGATCGGTGGCTTTATTGCTATATCAGATCGGCGCTATCGCTTAAAACGAACCGCTCAAGCAAAGGCTTCAGATAATGCCTTTATTGAAACATCGAAGATGTCGGCACTTTAAAAAATTAGCGATCTTACGACTAAAAATACCTGAGTTGAAAGTATGAAAGGAAAGCCATTGTCATGAAGCGCTTGTTATTGATTGTACCCTTGGTATTGGTGGTTCTTTTGCTGGTGGTGCTGGGTTCGGGGCTGGGTAACGATCCGACTCACCTGGAATCTGCAAGAATTGGAAAAGCGTTTCCGGCATTTAAATTGACCGCTCTGGAAGATGGAAATCGGGAGATTACCGAGAGTGACCTTAAAGGTGACGTATTTCTGGTCAACGTCTGGGCAACCTGGTGCCCTTCCTGTAAGGCAGAGCACCCCTATCTTCTGGATATAGCCAGAGAGCAGGCAGTAACGCTCATTGGCATGAACTACAAAGATGATAGCACGGCAGCCATGGGATGGTTGAAGCGACTAGGGAATCCCTATCGGTTCACTATTTCAGATCCGCAAGGGACCTTAGGGTTTGATCTGGGCGTGTATGGCGCACCCGAAACTTATGTGGTGGACGCCAATGGCGTGGTTAGATATCGCCATGTCGGTGCGGTTGACACGCGGGTCTGGAATGAAACCTTGAAGCCGTTGATTATTGAGTTGAAAAGGCGAAGCTGAGTAACTTGCGCTGCACAGCGTAAAATCATCCTTGCAGAAAAAGAGTGGGGGAGCATTGTTTGATGATGGTTAAATTTATTTCTGCCAGGGTTTTCTTGTGCATTTTGTTTTTGGTCAGTGCTTGCGTGCAGGCTGACATTGATGTTTATGAGTTTAAGGATGAAGCTCAGCATGCTCAATATCAGCAACTGGCCAAAGAACTACGGTGTCCAAAATGCCAGAATCAAAATATAGCAGATTCCAATGCCCCTATTGCGAAGGATATGAGGCACCAGGTTTATCAGATGACGCTGGAAGGAAAATCGTCGTCCGAAATAGTCGCCTTTATGGTGGATCGGTTTGGTGAATTTGTAGTTTATACGCCTCGCTTTGATTTTAGTACCTGGTTACTGTGGCTGGGGCCAGCGGTCATAGGCATTCTGGGCGTTTTAGTGGTGGTTCTTATGGCGCGTCGCAAAGTTGAATCTTCTGATTCCATACTTTCTGCGGAGGAAAGTGAAAAATTGAAAAAAATTCTGGCTGAAGACGAGACAATATCATGATGCAGTTCTGGATTGCGACTATTTTAATGACCTTGTTGGCCGCGGTTTTTGTGGTTTATCCGGCACTTCGTAAATCCCCTTCATTAGCGCATGCAAACGAAGCGCGTAGACATCAGAATATTCTGGTCTTCAAAGACCGGCTGGCAGAGCTGGAGGCCGACTTTAACGCCGGTAATCTGGATCAGCATCAATACAAGGCACTCAAGGCCGAGCTGGAAGCCAGCCTTCTGAATGACGTGCAAACCGAAAAGCAGGTCACGCCCGGTGCTGATAAATACTTAACCCGTTCTGCGCTGTTTACATTGAGTGGGATTGTTACTGTTGCATTGGTAGCGGGTTCCTACGGTTTGTACGATCACTGGGGCGCGGTAGAAGATGTTGAAAACTATCAGGCATGGCTGAAAAATTCGCCGGATGGATCGGCTGAGGGCGCATCAGCGGAAGATATGATGAACCTGATTGTTCGCCTTAAAGAACGCCTAGAACAATCACCCGATAACGTTGATGGCTGGTATATGCTTGCGCGTTCAAGCATGAGTATCGAACGGTACGATCTTGCGACTGACGCATTTGTGCAATTGGCGATGGCGTTGGAACGTGCAGAAGAAGATGCTAGTGCCGCCTACGGACTTGCAGCACAGGCTTCATTTTTCTCTACAGAAGGCCGTTTGGAAGGAGATACGCGTAAATGGCTGGATAAGGCCATTGAGTTGAATCCGGACGAAATCAATGCACTGGGATTACTGGGCATTGAAGCGATGGAGAATGCGCGCTTCGAAGAAGCCGTGAGCTATTGGTCAAGAATTCTGGAGTTACAACCGGATCATCCCAGTAGAGACTCTATTATTGCCGGCATAAACAACGCGCGAGAGCGTATGGGAATGGGGCCGCTGGAGTCGGGCGCATTTAATTCTGTGGCTTCGGGCAAGACTGAAATGACAATGTCTGATGCGGCGCCTGACACAGAGGTGTTGGCAGGAGAAGGTCGGGTTGCTGTTGAAGTGAGTCTTGAGCCTGCGTTGATCTCTCAGATATCCGCTAGTGATACGCTCTTTGTTTTTGCAACGGCTGTTGATCAGCGAATGCCTATGGCTATTAAACGAATGAGTGTATCGGCGCTGCCTGTAAAGCTTGTTCTGGATGATAGTCTGGCAATGGGGCCTATGACAAAGATTTCCACGGCGCAGGAAGTCACGCTGGTTGCCAGAGTGTCCAAGTCGGGTACGGCTGCCGCTTCACCAGGTGATCTGGAGGGTCGTTTATCGCCGGTTCAGGTGGGATCAGGTGAAGTAATCAAACTGACAATCAATACGCTGGTGCAGTAAGTTCATGCCCCTTCCGGAAATAAGGGAGTATCTATTCCGGGCGGGGCTCTGAAGTATTTCTGATCAGGCTTCTGACTTGCGATATTCAACTTTGTTATCGTGAACGACCATGCTTGATTTACCGGCAATCCAGTCTCTGTCGTAAGGCGATATCAGATAGAGCCCGAAAACACTTGCGTAAAAAACACCAAACACCCACGAGTATGCGAAACTGGCAATACTGATAAAAAGTACGGCTCCCAGCATCAGAAAGCTTCTAATTTCGGGTAGTTCGGGTGTCAGTGTCATATCCAGCCTTTCGACTAATATAAATAGCCTGCTACAGATGTAAACCGACGCGGAAAACACCAGAAATAACAGGATGCTACTTACGTGGATTCCCGCCATAAGAAAATTGACGGCGGAAAAGAACAGCGACATTTGAACCAAACGCACTGGTGTTTTATCACTTAGTATCATTTCTACACTCCATTCTTGTTATTGATCTCTCGCTAACGCCCTCGTTTGGATGTGCCATCGGGCAGAATCCAAACGAAAGGCCAAGGTTACAAAATCAAATTAAAGTGTAATTCATGCTGCCTGGTTTGTGATAAAAAAGTCGTCTTGATTAAAGGAGTGTAATCTAGGGCTGCTTTTTCTGTGCGTCAAACATTTGCCCGGTGACTCCTTGGCTGTCTGACCCCATCAAATATAAGTAGACCGGCATGATCTGCTCTGGTGTGGGGTTGTGTATCGGATTTTCTGCCGGATAAGCATGCGCGCGCATATTCGTGCGAGTTGCTCCAGGGTTAATACTGTTCACTCTGATGTTATTGTGCTCATCATCCAGCTCGTCAGCTAATACCTGCATCAAGCCCTCAGTACCAAACTTGGAAACCGCGTATGCCCCCCAATAGGCTCTGGCTTTTCTGCCCACACTGGAAGAGGTAAATATCACAGAGGCATCACCCGATTCTCTAAGCAAAGGAATCAGTGCCTGAGTCATCAGAAAGGGGGCTGTCAGATTCACTTGCAGCAATTTATTCCAGGTTTCCGTGTCGTATTGCTCAATGGGAGTAAGTGTACCCAGTTGACCTGCATTGTGAAGCAGTCCATCCAAACGACCGAACTCTTGCTGGATGGTGTTGGCGAGGTCATCGTAATCTTTAGAGGTGGCGCCTTCGAGATTGATCGGACAGATGGCGGGTTGTGGATGGCCGGCGGCTTCGATTTCATCATAAACCGCTTCAAGCTTTTTAATGGTTCGGCCTACCAGCAGCACAGTTGCGCCGTATGCCGCAAACGTTTTTGCAGCCGCGCGGCCTATACCGTCACCGGCTCCAGTAACCAGAATGATTCGGTTTTTAAGTAACTCAGCCGGAGCTTGGTAGTCTTGCATGAGAATGTATTCCAGAAGTCAGATTAATTTTTGAGTAAATGAATAAGCTCGTCTGCTTGATCAATAATATAGTCGGCGTTCCATGCGTGTACTTTGGCAGGCGTTTCAATATACCCGTAGCTTGCGGCTACAGTTGCCATGCCTGCAGATTGTCCGGATTCAATATCTCTTTCGTGGTCACCAACATATACACAAACTTCAGGGGCCAGACCGAGCGTTGCGCATGCTTTGAATAACGGTTCCGGGTGTGGTTTACGATTGACCACATCGTCGGGGCAGACGGTCACTGCGGCGCGAAAATCCAGTCCAAGCTGAGAGAGCAGGGGATCCGTATATCGGCGTGGCTTATTCGTCACAATGCCCCATGGGATGTTTCTCTGCTCCAGATGATCCAATAACGCGGCCATTCCAGGAAACAATCTGGTTTCGATGGCAATGTTTTGCAGATATAAGTCCAGTAGTTCCTGAAGGTGAGATGCAAACTCAGGATGACCCTCCGCGATGCCGAAGGAAAGTTCGATAAGCGCACGAGCACCATTGGAAACCACGGCGCGAATCTTGTCGTCTGTCAGAGGCGGGAGATTGTGCTGCGCTCGCTGCATATTAACTACCCGAACGAAATCGGGGGCGGTATCCAAAAGCGTCCCGTCGAGATCAAACAAAATCGCCTGTGCAGCGGAGAGTGGTAATGTCATGAAAATATCTTCAATAAATCTCTGATTTACCTAAAGTAAAGCCAGTCGCTATCGGTCGCATTAAGGTACAAAGCAGCGGGTTGCCTGTAGCGGATGATCAATCTGTATTTCCAGGCTTGCTGGCATGCATGAGATAGTTTACATCCACATCGTTCCCTATACTGTAATGCTTGGTAATGGGGTTATAGACCATGCCGCTTATATCCTGTAAGTCCAGTCCGGCCAGACGTACATAATGAGCTAATTCGGAAGGGCGAATGAACTTCTTGAAGTCATGCGTACCTTTCGGCAAAAGTTTAAGTATGTGCTCAGCACCTACAATAGCAAATAACCAGGCTTTGGGATTTCTGTTCAGCGTCGATAGAAACAGCTGCCCGCCAGGTTTGAGTAAGCGTGCACACGCACGAACAACGGAGGCTGGTTGGGGAACGTGTTCAAGCATTTCAAGACAGGTAACAACATCGTATTGTTCCGGTTCAGCTTCAGCCAGCGCCTCCACCGTAATTCGGCGGTAATCCACCTTGATTCCTGATTCCAGTCCATGCAGTCGTGCTACCGCTAGGGGGGCTTCTCCCATATCAATGCCGGTGACGTGAGCACCGCGCTGACATAGACCCTCTGATAGAATGCCCCCACCGCATCCTACGTCCAGCACTTTTTTTCCGGGTAGAGGGGCTCGCGAGTCGATGTAATTTAAACGCAATGGATTGATATCGTGCAGTGGTTTAAATTCACTCTCTTTATCCCACCAGCGACTGGCCAGTGCTTCGAACTTGGCAATTTCGGCATTATCCACATTGGCTTGCATAAGGTCGTCCGTTATTTCTTCATGTTGTGATTGCTGATGTTGCTCGCCCATTGGTCTGCTTTTTCTCGCAGACCTTGCGAGTCTATCATCGTGAGTTGGCGGTTGTTCATTCGCAAATCACCGCCAATCCAGCTGTGTGTAACCTGGCGACTGGAAGTCGCGTAAACCAGATGTGAAATCGGGTCGTAAAGGGGAGCACTTTCAATCTCACTGAAATCAATGGCGATAATGTCAGCAAACTTCCCGATTTCCAGCGATCCGATTTTTTCATCCAGACCTAACGCTTTTGCGCCATTGATAGTGGCCATTTCTAATGCGGTAAAGGCGTTGATTGCGGCGGCATTGTTGGCCACTGCCTTACCGAGCAAGGCGGCTGTGCGTAGTTCGCCGAGCAAATCCAGGTCGTTGTTACTTGCCGCGCCGTCCGTTCCCAATGCAACGTTGACACCGGCATCCAGCAAGCGATCAACCGGGCAAAAGCCGCTTGCCAGTTTAAGATTCGATTCAGGGCAATGAATCACGCTGGCACGTGACGAAGTAAGCAGGGCAAGATCTTCGTCGCTAATTTGGGTCATGTGAACGCATTGCAGCCTGGGACTGAGAAGCCCCAAGTCAGCCAGGCGCTGAATTGGCCGAATGCCACTTTTATCTTCGGCATCAAAAACTTCGAAAGCCGTTTCATGCAAATGAATTTGCACGGGAACATCAAGCTGTTCCGCCAGTGTAACAATTTTTTGTAACGGCTCATCCGAAACGGTATAGGGCGCGTGAGGGCCAAAGGCAACAGACACAAAATCATTGTGGCGGTACTGGTCAATTAATTGGAGGCCTTTGTGGATATACTCGTCGGGACCCGAACCCCACGCCGTCGGGAAATCCATCACAGGAAAGCAAATCTGTGTGCGAATACCGTGCTCCAGTGCTACCTTGGCAGTGATTTCCGGGAAAAAATACATATCGCTAAAGCAGGTGGTGCCTGATCTTATCATTTCTGCAATCGCGAGCAACGTGCCATCTTGAACAAACTCTTCACTGACCCACTGACCTTCGGCTGGCCAAATATGATCTGATAACCACTCCATCAACGGCAGGTCATCAGCGAGTCCTCTGAACAGTGTCATGGCACTATGGCCATGAGCATTGATCAATCCGGGCATCAAGACATGAGTGTTGAGTTCGATTACTTGATTTGCTCGATACTGTTGCGACGCTTCATCTTGGGGAACAATGGCAACAATTTTACGCTCCCTGATGAGAATACAATGATTTTCCAGGCAGATATTGGCGGGTCGTATGGGGACGATCCAACGAGCGTAAATGGCCGTATCAACAGTCATCATCGATGTCATGCATTCCTCTGGCGCGGAAAAAAATAGGAGAACTCTTCGCATTTAAAGGTTTTCGCGATGAGCGAGAATGCAGAAGTTACCTACTTCTGCTGCCTTTCCAAAAAAGCCGCAGTAATTATAACCATTTGAACCGTCTATTGTTATTAATTAGCTCGATTATAACTTTATAATGCATCTCTAATTCCGTGCGGCAGTCTAAGTGGGCCAACGTTAGTTTAAGGTGTGGTGAATTTAAATAGGTGTAAGAAATGACTCATAAAGTTGAAGCAATAAGATGGAGCAATGGCGTACTGGAGTTACTGGATCAACGTGTATTGCCACATGAAGAAATCTGGCATAGCTACACTGATGCGGCCGCGGTGGCTCAGGCAATCAGGGATATGATTGTGCGTGGTGCGCCTGCCATAGGAATTACGGCTGCCTATGGCGTTGTATTTGCAGCGGCAAATGCCTTTGCTACGGCACAAGTTGGCTGGAAGCAAGCCTTGGTTGATGCTATGAATACGCTCGCTCAATCCCGTCCAACTGCAGTAAATTTGTTTTGGGCGCTGGCTCGGATGCAGCGCCTGATTGATGCATTGCCAGATGAGCATTCGCCTGAAAGTGCTTTGTTGGAAGAAGCGTTAGCAATTCATGAAGAAGACTATCAGGCAAATCTGAAAATGGGAGAGGCCGGAGCCGCTTTGATTGCCGCAGAGTGCGCGTCTCCCATCGCCATCATGACACATTGTAATACGGGCTCGCTGGCTACCGGAGGCCACGGTACCGCGTTAGGTGTTATCCGAAGCCTTTACAAGAAGGGTATGCTCTCGCATGTCTGTGCTGATGAAACGCGTCCATGGATGCAGGGGGCACGTTTGACTGCCTGGGAATTACAGCAGGAAGGTATTCCTGTCGTGTTAAACGCCGATGCGGCCGCAGCGCATATTATGAAGCAGGGCGCAGTTAAGTGGGTGATTGTCGGAGCCGATCGAATTACTGCGAATGGTGATGCCGCCAATAAAATCGGAACCTATAGTCTGGCAGTACTGGCTCGTTACCATGGCGTAAAGTTTATGGTGGTCGCGCCTTCCAGTACGGTAGATATGTCATTGAGTCAGGGAGACGAAATACATATTGAAGAGCGAACTTCACATGAAGTGACACACGTGGGTGGCGTTGCTATGGCGCCGGATAATGTTGAGGCTTACAACCCGGTTTTTGATGTAACACCGGCAGCGTTGATTGATGCCATAGTCACAGAGCGGGGCGTTGTGCTTAATCCGAATACGCAGAAAATGCAGGAAATGATGGCCGGCTGATTAAAAAAATATCGCCAGCAGGGCATGACGTTAAGGCACAGAGGCCTTCCCCAATTGCAGTCGCACTGGAGAAGGCTTCCGGTCAACTACCTTTCATATCTTTTTCGTGACGTTGCTTGAGTTCTTCTGCAAGGCGTTGCGCCTCATCCATCTCTTCTTCGGAATCCAGTCGGTCTATGTGTTCCTGCTCTGCAATAAAATGCAATGAGAGTTCGAATGCTTTGCGGGTGAATTCGAGTACTTTTTCAAATCCTTCATCAGAGAGCTTTCTGGCAGCATCGTGGCTTCTGTAAATATTAATGAAATTGCGTTCACGCTCAAAGTGAAGAGGGATTCGGCCAATTCCCCAGTCGTGCAGGATTCGCCAGGTTTCGGGGCTATAGGTACGTGTATACCTTAGTATGAACGGTATAGGATCATTCCGGGCGAGAAGTGCAGCAAGTCGAAGAATCAGCTCAAATGATAATGTCGCTGTACCATTTTCGACCGCTTCCAGAAGGGTTTTATCTTTAAGATTAAGCGCATCGGCCATATCAGAAACAGTCAGCCCGGCAACTTCGCGCAAGTCCCTTAGTGATTGTCCTGCGGCCAGCATGACCTTGAGCTGGTCTTGTGACTTAATGATGGCTTTGCCAACTTTAAGCGACGTTCCGGTAGTCCTGCGAGCCAATCGGTAGGCCGAGTTTGTTAGTCCGCTGAGTCTGTCAATCAGTGAGCCATTATCTTCAGGCGGTGTGGATTTTTCCGAAGCATTTACACTCCTGTTACCGTTAGGGGTTTTGCTTTCCTGATCGGAGGTGCGTTTTGCGTCCGATTTTCTACCCGGATCTTCTGTCGATCTGGACTGTGAGCTTTTTGCAGAATCCGGGGCGTTAGAAGAGGGTTTTCCCGAAGATTTGGGGGTATCGCTTTCCTGTGTCATGAAATGCTCTATCTCATCAAGGTATAGTGTTGCTTTATCGATAACCGCTTCTATTACAGTGTAGCTCCACTCCCGAGAGCGGGAGAAAAGATATCGAGGTGAGAATGAGTTTGGTGCCGGCCCTGGCCTATCCATAAGATCCCTTATAAAGGATCAGATCTTGATAGGTTCAAGGTCTGATCCATTGTGTGGCATTACTGTGGGTTTTGCTGTGAAGCAACGGTATTTTGAATACCAATCAAATCTACAAGCACTTCACCGCTTTCCTGAATGACGAAATCTAATTCCTTCTTTTTATTCGTATCATTGGCTTGAGCTTTCTCAAAAGCCTCCCACTCATCCTTATTGGCAAATGGCAGCTCCCCTTTTGCAAGGCGACGCTTGTTTACCAGAGACAAGTGCTTTTCAGTGGCCTGCTTTTGTTCTTGCAGACGCGTTTCCCTGTTAAGCGAGAGTGGGCGCTTTTCGCGCTGCGTTTCGAGCCAGGATATCTCCTCGAGGAGTATTTTATATTCCAGCTTTTGCTGAAAACGGTCATCGTGTCTAGCGGCAAGCTGCGCCAGAATGTCGTGATTCAAACCATAGCGAGTATGAGGTGCTTCTTTGATGTAGTCCCAGGGCAGCGCTTCGGGCAGTGCATCTTCACCGATTTCTTTAGAATCAATTGCAGAGGGCACTAAAAGATCGGGCATGACACCTTTATGCTGAGTGCTTCCGCCGGAAATCCGGTAGAACTTGGCTTGCGTCAGTTTAATTTGGCCATGATTCAGTGGTTTCACTGATTGCACGGTTCCTTTACCAAAAGACTGGCTTCCTAATATGACGCCACGACCGTAGTCCTGAATGGCCCCGGCAAAGATTTCAGATGCTGAGGCGCTCAATCGATTAACCATAACGACCAACGGGCCACCGTAAACCAGTTCAGGATCCGGGTCTTCCATAACGTCAATTTTGTCGTTTGCGCCACGAATTTGAACGGTGGGACCATCTTTGATAAACAAGCCTGTGAGCATATTGGCTTCCTGAAGTGAGCCGCCCCCGTTATTGCGTAAGTCAATAATTAACCCGTCCAATGGCCCCTGTGCGTTCATTTCATTAAGCAGTCGACGCACGTCTCGCGTGGTACTGCGATATTCCGGATCACCATTTTGAGCACCGCGAAAATCTGCGTAGAAAGCGGGAATGTCGATGACCCCCATGCGATATTTTTTACCGTTGCGATCTACTTCCAAAACCTGGCTTTGCGCTGCCTGTTCTTCAAGCTTAACTTTGTCGCGAACGATGTTAATCATGCGCGTCTGGCTGTCGTCTTTGCTGTCAGACGGAATGATCTGAAGACGGACAATACTTTTTGCCGGCCCGCGAATGAGAGCTACTACTTCGTCGAGACGCCAACCGACGACATCAACTACCTCTCCGTCCTCACCCTGGCCCACACCCACAATTCGGTCGGAAGTCTGGAGTTGGCCCTGTTTCGAGGCAGGACCGGCAGGCACCAGACGAATAACTTTGGTGTATTCATTGTCTGTTTGCAGAACGGCGCCAATGCCTTCGAGAGACAGGCTCATATTGATATTAAAGTTTTCGGATGTCTGGGGAGAAAAGTAATTTGTGTGAGGATCGTAAACACCGGCAAAGGCGTTCATATAAATTTGGAAGGCGTCTTCGCTGCGCGTTTGGTAAACCCGGTTGAGTTGGCTTTCATAACGCTTCTTTAATGATTCCTGCGCTTCAGGGAGCGCTTTTCCACTTAATTCCAGCGCTAGGGCAGCATTTTTAACGCGTTTGCGCCATAAATCATTTTGTGCATCCAGCGTGGTCAGCCAAGGGCTTTGTTCCCGATCATTCTCAATCGTTTCCTGTTTGTTAAAGTCGAGCTTGTCCAATCCTGCATTGACCAGTTCGATTTGATATTTCAAGCGTTCAATCAAGCGTTCCTGAAAACGATTGTAGATCGTGAAAGCCGGGTCGAGTTGTCCGGTTTTTAAAGCTCCATCTAGGCGAAACCGGTAGGGTTCAAATGATTGTATGTCTGCCGCAAGAAAATAGAGTTTTTGAGGATCCAATGCTTTGAGGTAACTGTTGAAAACCCGCTCGGAAAGCTGGCTGTCAATTGGCTGTTTGCGATAGTGACTAACCATAAACTGACGGGCGATATGAACGTTTGCGGTTTCCTGCTCAGCATCAGGAACGAGCTTGGACAGTTCATTATCTGCAATTGCCGCACAGGAGCTTGCTGATACAAATGCGAAGGTCAGCAGAATGGGGCTGAATATGTTTTTTATTCCTCTTTTACCGGTAGAGCCCAAGAGGTGTTTTTTATTCGATATCATCATTAGAAAGTATTCGCATTTGATGGGTCTGCGCTTCTTCCGCAGACGCTTGGTTCTGAATTAGTGTTAAAGCGACGACTCGCAATTAAATATTTAAGCTCGATCAGCATTAACAATGGGAACGGTTTTGAAAAATCAAGTTGTACCGATTTTAGGCCAGACCAATCCATATGACCAGATTCAGCGCCGTTAATAATTGTTAAGGGTGGTCACGCAAGGACATTTGCGTAACAAGTTTGACGATGATTACAGATAGGGTGCGAAAATTACAGGTTTTTTTAGAGGTTAGTGTACCTTTGGGCAGTTTAAATCTGCTTTTTGTGCTGCGAGCAAAGTGCGTGAATATTGTAATTGGGCATTTTCTGAACGGCACTCGAATTTTGTTCACTTTATTCCCGCCAAGCGCTTGGTAGCAATGCCAAACAGGGCGCTTGGAGGAAATATATCAGTGATGGTTGACGCTTGTCTCTTTCATACCATGGAGAGCTTTAGGAAAAGCACTTCCAGCTTGCGTGGTACGGTTTATTCGAACAACTTGTTTTGTTCCGCATGCTCCAGAAGCAGCGTCGGTGGCAAAAATCGCTCACCATATTTATCGGCGAGTGCTTGTGACCTCTGTGCGAACGCTCTTACGCCGTATTGATTAACGAATTGAATGGCTCCACCGGTCCAGGCGGAAAAGCCGATACCAAAGATGCTACCTATATTGGCATCTCTCACGGAGGTGAGAACGCCTTCTTCCAGGCAGCGTAGTGTTTCCAGTGATTGAATAAATAAAACTCTGTCTTGCAAATCCTGAAGGTTGGCGGCCTTTGCAATGTCTGGTTTTACGAAATGTTGTTGTAATCCTGTCCACAATGCTTTCTTGCCATTGGTTGGATAGTCATAAAAACCACCGCCTGCTGCGCGGCCTTTCCGTCCGAATTCGGAAACCATCCGGTCAATCACGTTTTCGGCAGGATGGGCGCTCCAGGCTTTTCCTTCCGCATCATAGTCTTTTCGGCTTTGATCTCGAATATGGGTAATTAGCGTCAAACTAACTTCGTCACAGAGTGCCAGCGGTCCAACGGGCATTCCGGCAAGCTGCGCCGCATTTTCAATGGATGCGGGGGCGATACCTTCACCCAGCATGGCGATACCTTCGTTTACAAAGGTGCCGAAGACGCGCGAAGTAAAGAAGCCCCGGCTATCGTTGACAACAATCGGTGTTTTATTAATTTGAAGCACAAAGTCGAACGCCTTGGCAAGCGTCTCTGGTGAGGTTTGTTGGCCTTTGATGATTTCAACAAGTGGCATCTTATCCACCGGTGAGAAAAAGTGCAGCCCTACAAACGCGGCCGCATTTCGACTGGCACTGGCTAGCTGTGTGATGGGAATAGTGGAGGTGTTGGATGCAAAAATGCCACCGTCAGCCAGTTGAGGCTCGGCTTCTTGGGTCACCTTTGCTTTGAGTGTGCTGTCTTCGAAAACCGCTTCGATAATCAAATCGCAGTCCTTTAAATCCATCTCATTTGCTGTGGGGTGGATTCTATCCAGGATACTATCCTTTTCGGCTGCCGTTTTCCGGTTGCGGCTGACTTGTCTGGCGAGCAGTTTTTCGGAATAAGCCTTACCTTTTTCGGCACTTTCGAGACTGACATCTTTTAGGATGACCGCCATGCCTCGTGTCGCGCAAGCGTAAGCAATACCTGAGCCCATCATACCTGCGCCCAAAATGCCGACTTTATTGGTTTTATGGACAGGAATGGATGCCGGGCGACTGGCTCCCTGCTTTATTTCGTTGAGCTGGAACCAGAAAGTACCCATCATATTTTTTGATACTGAGCCAATAACTAGCTGGGTAAAATATCGAGATTCAATGGTACTGGCGGTATCAAAGTCAACTTGTGCACCTTCGACAGCTGCACACATGATGGCTTCGGGGGCCGGGTAGCAACCTTTGGTTTTTTCCTTAAGGATGGCAGGCGCGATGGCAAGCATCTGGGCGACCTTGGGAGCGCTGGGCGTACCGCCGGGCATTTTATATTCTTTGCTATCCCATGGTTGTTTCATTGTTGGATGGGACAGAATCCAGCTTTTTGCTTGTGTTAATAGTTGTTCTGGGGATTCCACTAACTCGTCAATCAAGCCGGCTTTAAGCGCATCCGCAGGAGAGACCTTTTTGCCCTCGGTTAAATAGGGAAAGGCTTTTTCAAGGCCCAGCATACGAACCATTCGGGTAATTCCGCCGCCGCCCGGTAGCAAACCCAGTGTAACTTCTGGCAAACCCAGTTGGATTTTAGGATCATTGATGGCAATACGATGGTGTGTAGCCAGACATATTTCAAAACCGCCACCCAATGCGGATCCGTTGATGGCGGCGACAACAGGAATTCCTAACGTTTCAATTTGGCGCATTTGCTGCTTCAGTGATTGAACCATGGCAAAGAAATCTTCTGCCTGCGCCGGAGTCACGCTAATAAGTTCGTTAAGGTCACCTCCTGCAAAAAAAGTCTTTTTGGCAGAGGCAACAATGATACCTTTTAATTCAGGGGCGTTTTCGAGTATGCGCTGAGTGGTTGCCCTGAAGGCTTCGCGGAACTCTGCATTCATTGTATTGGCGCTTTGCCCTGGCATATCAATTGTCAGGGTCAGTATCTTATCTTGATCAATCTCGTAGCGTATTGCTGTCATGTTTTGCTCGCTTGCCATATAGAGTCTGGCTTTTCTTAATGTGAATACGGTGGGTGTATCTTTATCCATGCCGCGCTGTGTGATTCTTACCTTGTTCAGCGGTAAATCAGCAGCTGGCCGTTAGATACGCTCAATAATGGTGGCAATACCCATCCCTCCGCCCACGCACAAGGTCGCCAGGCCGTAGCGCAAGTGCCGGCGTTCCAACTCATCGAGTAATGTGCCCAGAATCATGGCACCGGTGGCGCCCAGAGGGTGACCCAGTGCGATGGCGCCACCGTTCACATTGACTTTTTCATCGGGTATATTCAGTTCTCGCTGGAATTTCATCACAACAGAAGCAAATGCTTCGTTAACTTCAAACAGGTCAATCTCCGACGCCTTAAGGCCCGCTTTTGCCAGTGCTTTTCGTGCGGCGGGCGCAGGACCTGTGAGCATGATAGTTGGGTCGGTGCTGGTCACGGCGGTGGCAATAATTCTTGCTCGAGGCTTTATCCCCTGCTTGTTTCCTGCGGCTTCATTACCCACTAAAACAACCGCAGCACCATCTACAATGCCAGAGGAGTTGCCGGGGGTATGCACATGATTAATGCGTTCTACCGCGTGATATTTTTTTCTGGCCACGCCATCAAAACCCATTTCACCCATCATCTGGAAAGAGGGCTTTAGTGACCCTAGTGCTTCCAGTGTTGTATCGGGTCGAATAAACTCGTCTTCCGCCAAAACAATGACTCCATTTTGATCCCGCACAGGAACAATGGATTGTTTGAAGTAACCTTGCATTTGGGCATGATGGGCTTTGCGTTGCGAATTTAAGGCAAAGGTATCTATCTCTGTGCGATTAAATCCCTCCAGCGTCGCAATCAGGTCGGCGCCGATACCTTGGGGCATGAAGCCGGTCTTCAGATTGGTTGCGGGGTCCATTGCCCATGCACCACCATCAGATCCCATAGGAATCCTTGACATGGATTCAACGCCTCCGGCGACCACGAGGTCTTCCCATCCTGATCGGACTTTCATCGCCGCCATGTTGACCGCTTCAAGACCGGATGCGCAAAAGCGGTTCAGGGTAACGCCGGCGACGGATTCATCCCATCCGGCGGTGAGCGTGGCGGTTTTAGCAATGTCTGCACCTTGATCACCCACAGCAGTGACGCACCCTAAGACTACGTCATCAACTAACGCCGTGTTCAGGTTGTGTTTACTCTGTAATTCGGTGAGCAGGCCGGTGATGAGGTCGATCGGTTTTATGCCATAAAGTGAACCGTCTTTTTTACCTTTACCTCGGGGGGTACGAATTGCGTCGAAAATATAAGCCTGGTCTGTCATCACGGGATACCGTTTTATTTACGAATGGAGAGAGCACAACGTTAACTGGTGTTCTCATGATAGCCGGGCGCTTACGCGTTAGGGGAACCCCTACGACACGGTGCAGTTAAATAGAACCTGGCCTTGCCTTCAAAGGTAGTTCATGGAAGAGTTTTTCAAAATGGCAAGCCGTTTCAAAAGGATTGACCAAATCGAGCACGAGGATAGACAAATGATTTTTGGCATTAAGTAGAGGGGGGCGAATAAACTCGAACGATGACTACCGAGCGGTACATTTGGAGTAAAAAATAGAACCGGGAGGATTTTGGTACAAATAAAAAAACGATGACATGATGCCGAACCTTGATCATGTCATCGCTATATAAGGTGGGCCAGAAAAGTGCCCGAATTTGAAAAGGTGCTGGAGATAAAGGCCTGAGTTTTATGTCCGAAACATCTTTACTTGCGATAGAGCTAGTCTAGGAGCAAGGGGGGCGTAGTTGAATCGTCCGAAAGGCTTACTGCGAACCGGATTGAAATGCCATTGTGAAGCGCGTCACAATTTATTTGATGATTTCCATGTCTCTTGCTTTGGCTAACGCTTCAGTACGACTCTTGGCGCCAATTTTTCCATACAGGTTTCTGATGTGAGCCTTGACGGTAGCGGGTGATAACCCCAGTTTTTGGGCAATTTCCTTGTTGGCTAAGCCGTGATTAATTAGTTCGAGAACTTCCAGCTCGCGCTGGCTGATGGGTTCGAGTAATTCGGGGGCCGTAATTTTTCCGGGGGTTACTAACGGTGTACGTATCGTGAAGCTTTCATTCAGTTGCGATTTGCCTAACGAAATATCCAGAAGCTCTTCGAGTTTGTGCTGAAATACTTCGCTGATTTCGCCAATATCAGCGTATTTCAGACACTCTTTGATCAGGGGGAGTTCTTCAGTAAAAATGCCGTACAGCTTGTCGTTGTCAGCCAGCTCTAGCGCCTCGGTAATATTTGAGCAGGAGAGTTCGTTCTCACCGGTTAAAAGCCGGGCCATGGATAAGCAACTCAGAGCTTCTGTTAAATTTCGCAAATGCTCTGCGTCACGACAGGCTGAAATGGTTGCCTGGAGCCTGTCCGCAGCTTCGGCACCTTTACCCGTGCAAATAAGCACCCTGGCGGCGGTAATTTGATTCTGTTCCCTGTTTAGCGGGCTTGTTGCAAAATCCTGCTTGTCCAGCTGCTTTAACCAGTGCTGCGCTTTCTCCAGTTCGCCACAGGAGAGATAACAACGAGCACGCAGTGCACCAAGTGGCGGAGGATCAAATAATATCGTATCTCTTTTGTGATCAAACACGTTGATCGCATCGTCGAGATAGTCGATTGCATTCTTAAAGTCCTGCTGTGCAAAGGCAAGATGTGCTCGAACATATTGAATCATAATATGCTGTCCAGCCTCCGTGCCTTTTTCGAGGTGCTTCAACAGCGGATTCACATAGGACTGACTGACGGTAAGCTCCAATCGCTCACGAAAAACTTCGGCTAATGCGGTATTTTGCCAGCATGAAACCAGTCGGGGCTGTTCTGGATCGAGATAGTAGCTATCAATCCATTGTTGCGATGTAATGCAGGTTTCGCGTGCGAAGTCTATTTCGTTCTGTTGAAGCAGCACCCAACCTAACAAACCGGTACTCGAAAGCACGGTAGGGTGCTTTTTTTCAAGCTTTCCATACTCAATGGCAGACAGCAAAGCTGATTTGGCTGATTTTAGATCGCCTTTCATGAAGCAATCCATGCCGATGCCGTAATAGGTGACAGATTTGAGTGGCATATTAGAGTGATCAAGCTCTTTCAATACCCTTTCAGACAAAGCGCCCGCACTTTGGAGATCACTTTTTAGTCGGGCAAGATATGAGCGAATCAGTGATATTTCTGAGTGTAGTGCGAGCGCACCAGCGGCATCCGGATGTGAATCGGCAACTCGGCGATCCAGTAAGTCTTCCAGACGATTCAGTAACGGATGAATAACATCCAGCTTATTGCTAAAGAATAGTGCCCACACCTGAAGCATGAGCAAGCGTGGCGTGTTGTCCAGCATTTCATCCGGAAGGTGTGCCACCCAGCTTAATACCTGAAGATTGTAGCCTTTGTGAATCAGCGTATTGCCGTGCGTCTTGAGCACCTCTCCAAGCCAGGCCCAATCTGCTAATTGAATCAGCTGAGTAATGGCCTCTTGAAACTGATCGTGAGCCATAAACCATTCAACCGCTCGACGCTGGAGTTGTCGTACGCGCTGGGGATTTTGCTGTCGAAGGCGAAGATGAAGAGATTCCCGAAACAAATCGTGATATCGATACCAGGAATGTGTCGTGTCCAGTGGAATCAGAAATAGATTGCGTTGTTCGAGCGAATCCAGAAATTGCTGGCTGTCGGTCTTTTCTCTTATGTAGTCGCAAATATCACTACTGATTCGTAAGAGGCACGAGGAGTCCAGAAGGAACGTTTGTAAATCTTCCGACTGCTGTTCCAGTATTTCCGACAAAACGTAGTCGTTTATCAGTTTGTCTTCGCCTGACAGCGGCTTGATATAATTTGTCGCTCCGGAAGTTACCGTTTGCACAGACATGGCGGCAAGCTGCATCGCTGCGACCCATCCTTCCGTTTTTTCCCGGATTTTCTGGATTTCCTCTTCTGTCAGATTGAGGTCCAGATAATATCGAAAGAACTTGTCGCACTCATCTTCATTAAAAGAAAGATCAGTCGCGTGAATTTCGTCAACCCAGTTTTTCACTCGCCAACGCGCAATAGGTAACGCAGGCTCAATTCGTGACGTAATAACAATTTGAAAACCGGGGGGCAGAAAGTCAATCAAATAGGCAAGTTGTCGATGAATCGCCGGGTCTTTGACGACATGAAAATCATCAAGAATCAGATTGAGAGGCTCCGATTGTTCACAAACAATCGCATGAAGTTCATTCACGATTGCGGTAACGACAGCATCGAAAGGTAAATCATCCACCTTCTTTAAAAGCTGGTTTGCTTCTGTACCAAATTGAGGATGACGTTGCTGAATTGCGCCAATGACATATTGCCAGAAACGAAGCGGTTGGTTGTCAGAATCGTCCAGGGACAGCCAGCAGTAGTTCTTTTCGAACTTATGTAGCCACTGAGAGACCAGGGTTGTTTTTCCGTAACCGGCAGGCGCTGTTAGTAGAACAATTTTTCGTCCCATTCGGGGCATCAGCCGTTTAAGCAAGCGACTACGCTCAACTGATCGCGCATTTGATGCAGGGGCAAGAAATTTAGTCTTTAACAGCATGATTAGGCTTCGTATCCTGTGCCATGAAGGCGTGAGCCTGAATGAATTGCCAATACCGATAAGTATAGCTAGCGCGAATTTTCCGTTATTTGCACATTATGTCAAGAATTTACCAAGATTAAGTCCGTTTATACTCAAGAAGACGTGAAATTTGGATCTGTTGTTGGACTGGTAAGTAGGGTGTGGTGCAACGTTAGCTCTCAGAAAAAGGCATATTTAATACCAATAGCACAAAGAATGCTGGCGAGTGTTGATTGCAAAATCCGTTCAGGAAGCTTTTTAGCGACCATGGTTCCAAAGTGAATGGCAGGCAAAGAGCCCATGAGCAGCGCGCCCAGTAAATAGAAATCAACATTACCCAGAGTGAAGTGCCCGAATCCGGCGATCATAGTGAGGGGGACGGCATGGGCAATATCTGTACCTATAACCTTCATCGAACTCAAGCCAGGGTAAAGCATCAACAGTACTGCGGCCCCAAAGGCTCCCGCACCAACAGATGACAACGTGACACAAATGCCGAGCAATACGCCCATGAGTACGGTCAATGTATTTCGATGTTTCACCAGAAAGCTATTCGAGGGTGAGTGCTGTTGACGTGTACGCTGTAACCGACCCTTAAAAAGAAGGACAGCAGATGTAAGTATCAGCATGACCCCTAAGGTGCTAAGCAACACGTGTTTATATGACTCAGGGTCACCAAACAGGTATTTAAGCGCAAAAACAGTCATCAGTGATGCGGGTAAGCTGCCAGCGGCGAGGCGCAGTACCACAGGCCATTCAATTGTGCCGTGTTTATGGTGTGCAATAACGCCACTTGATTTGGTGATCGAGGCATACATTAAGTCGGTACCGATGGCGATATGTGTCGGGAACCCGAACATCAACAGCAGAGGCGTCATTAGCGAGCCGCCACCGACACCGGTAACACCAACGGCGAAGCCAACGCCTGCTCCGGCGGCTATATATTGGAGTACATCAAGTATTTCCATATTTTTGGTCTACACTACCTTAGTAATGAGAATGGCTATCGAATCATGCCACTCTAACGATAATTTGCTATTCTTAAAAAGAATATTTACTTATATTTTTATTCTTTTTTAGGCGTAATTTTGGGGCAAAGGGGAAGCGGAATGAAGCTACAGCAGTTGCGTTATATCTGGGAAGTGGCTCACCACGATTTAAACGTCTCCGCGACCGCTCAAAGTCTTTACACCTCGCAGCCAGGTATTAGTAAACAAATACGGCTGCTTGAAGATGAGTTGGGGGTGGAAGTATTTTCCAGAAGCGGTAAGCATCTGACCAGAGTTACGCCCGCAGGTGAAGTTATCATAAAGGTCGCCGGGGAAGTGCTACGCAAGGTAGAAGGCATTAAGCAGATTGCCCAAGAGTTTCGCAACGAAAGAAAAGGCGATTTGGCAATCGCAACAACCCACACCCAGGCCCGTTATGTACTGCCGGGGGTGATCAAGCATTTTATGGATTCCTACCCCGAGGTTTCTCTGCATATGCATCAGGGGACACCGATGCAAATCGCAGAAATGGCTTCCAATGGCACCGTTGATTTTGCGATCGCCACGGAGGCAATGGAGCATTTTTCAGACTTGATAATGATGCCTTGTTATCGTTGGAATCGTTGTATCGTCGTACCTAAGAATCATCCACTGACAAAGCTGAAAGTTCTTACGCTGGAGGATGTGGCCCAGTTTCCCTTGGTAACTTATGTCTTTGGTTTTACCGGGCGATCCAAGCTGGACGAGGCCTTTGCTGAAAAAGGCTTGAATCCAAATGTGGTATTTACTGCGGCAGATGCCGATGTCATAAAAACCTACGTCAGGTTGGGGTTGGGTGTCGGTATCATTGCAACAATGGCTTACAGTGACGTGTCGGATAATGATTTGGTGCGCCTGGATGCGAGTGGCTTGTTTAAGCCGAGCACGACCAAAATCGGATTTCGTAAAGGCACGTTCTTAAGAGGTTATATGTATGATTTTATGCAGCGTTTTGCGCCTCATTTGACTCGTGAGCTGGTGGACGAAGCCTATAGTCTGCATGCCAATAAAACGGATCTGGATGATTTGTTCAAAGATATTGAGCTGCCTGTCTATTAGTAGTTAGTAGAGCGCGTCGGCAGTTGTTGTAGTCAGGGGTAGCGTTGCTAGTGCTAAAAAATGAGAATGGAGTTGTCCATTCTCATTTATATCATTTATTTTTTTATATTCGCCGAGTGCAGCCCGCACTCCTTATGCGTTGCTTCTTCCCACCACCAACGACCTTCCCGTTCATGCTGATTAGGCAGTACGGCACGAGTACAAGGCTCACAACCGATACTGATAAAACCTTTTTCGTGAAGTTCGTTGTACGGTACTTCTGCCATACGGATGTAATCCCATACTTCTTTGGATGTCCAGTTGGCTAAAGGGTTAAACTTGATCAGGGTTCTTTCTGGTGTGGAGTTTCCTGCGTCAACCTGAATCACAGGAACATCGCTTCTTGTCCCAGGGCTTTGATCTTTACGTTGACCGGTAATCCACGCATCCAGTGTGGCGAGCTTTCGCTTCAAGGGTTTAACCTTCCGAATGCCGCAGCATTCTGAATGACCATCTTTATAAAAGCTAAAAAGACCTTTTGTGCGGGTGAATTCTTCAAGTTCCTTAGAATCGGGAGCTAAAAAATCAATGCTGAGACCGTAGTGCTCGCGAACTTTGTCAAGGAAGCGATAAGTTTCGGGGTGAAGGCGTCCGGTATCAAGAGAGAATACATTTAACTCTTTGGTTAGGGACTTTGCCATTTCGATAAGCACGACATCTTCGGCACCGCTAAATGAAATTGCAATATTATCAAAATGAGCAAAGGCAAACTTGAGAATTTCTCGAGGTGACTTGGTGGCCAGCTCTTCGTTGAGTTTATCAATTTCTTGTAAATTCATTGATTTTGTAATCCTGCAGGGAGTAATGAGTAGGACGTTACCAGAAAAACATAGGTTATATAAAGCGCGCCCTAAGTAAAATTTTGAGCCTGGGGTGACTATGGATAGCTTAATTTTAACGAAAAAATGTGAACTCTGCGCGGTTCGCTTTGCCCAAAGTGGCAAGGCTCTATTATAATCCCGCACAATTTTTCAGAAACCCGCTCAAACAAAACATCATCGGGAGTATATTGTGGAACTTGCTTGCTTGGATTTAGAAGGTGTACTGATTCCAGAAATTTGGATAGCCTTTGCGGAAAAAACGGGTATTGATGCACTCAAGGCAACAACACGCGATATTCCCGACTACGATGTATTAATGAAGCAACGCTTAAGAATTCTGGATGAGCATGGATATGGTTTAGATGCGATTCAGGAAGTCATTGGAGAGCTGGATCCGCTGCCGGGAGCAAAAGAGTTTTTGGATTGGCTGCGTGAGCGCTTTCAGGTCGTGATTTTGTCTGATACCTTTTATGAGTTTGCGATGCCTCTAATGGCAAAGCTTGGGCATCCGACGTTGCTTTGTCATAAGCTGGAAGTCGATGACCAGGGCAAAATTACCAATTATTTGCTGCGTCAACGCGATCCCAAGCGCCAATCGGTTCGCGCTTTCCAGTTGTTGAATTATCGTGTTGTTGCAACCGGCGATTCATACAACGATACCACGATGTTGGCGCAGGCAGAGCAGGGTATCTTGTTCCATGCACCGGATAACGTGATTGCGGAATTTCCTCAGTTTCCTGCGGTTCACACTTACGATGAGCTGAAAGAAGAATTCCGTAAAGCAAGCTTAAGGGCAATTTAAATCGCCAACCTTCAGCGTATGTTCTGTTTCCATTAAGGGGCGTACGCTGCGTTAGCGCCTGTCGGCTAGTTTTTTAGAAATTGATTTTCAAGCAGGCTGATAAGATTTCTTATTTTGATGATGGATTCGGCATATTCACTTTCTGGATCCGAATCGGCAACAATACCCCCTCCTCCCCAGCAATAAGCAGAACCCTCTTTAAATAGCAGTGTGCGAATAGCGATGTTGCTGTCCATTCTACCGTTAAAGCTGTAGTAAAAAATGGAACCGCAATAGGGTCCTCTGGAGTGAGGTTCAAGTTCGTTAATGATTTCCATAGCCCGCTTCTTAGGCGCCCCGGTGATTGATCCGCCAGGAAATGCGCCGAACAAAAGTTCTAGTGGAGTATGCTGATCTGACAATTTGCCGGAAACGGTGCTGACTAAATGATGTACATTACTAAAGGTTTCTATTTCAAAAAGCTTGGGGACAGAAACGCTACCGGTTTCGCAAAATTTGCCGAGATCATTTCTTAGCAAATCAACGATCATTAGATTCTCTGCCCGATCCTTTAGGCTTGATGCCAGCTCAAGTTTGAAATCACTATCTTCTTGCGATGTTGTTCCCCTCGGACGCGTACCTTTGATTGGCTTAGTCTCGATAAGGCCACTATCTTCACACAATAGAAATCTTTCGGGGGAAAAACTAAGAATATCGTGGGAGCCACAATTCAAATAAGCAGAAAAGGGAGCGTTGGTATGATGTCTCAGTGCGAGAAATGCAGTGAGTGGATCGCCGATATACCGGCTCTGTAGTTGTTGTGAATAATTAACCTGATAGCAGTCGCCATTCTGTATGTAGGTTTGTATCGACGCGATTGCTTGCAGGTAGCTTTCTTTACTCGTAGATAATGAAAAGGGCGTAACCAGTTCAAAACGGGGAAGGTGGATGTCGTCATTCTCTGCAGTTGTTAACTCAGCGAGTAGATTTGTCACTCGCTGTTGTAACGAAGTGGGGCATGCGGGGTGAAAAATTAAGTAGCACTCGCCATTACTAAGGTTTTCAATTACGGCCCAGCTATATATTCCCAGTTTTATGATTGCATCGGCGGGTGGTTGCTTACATTTTACTTTGTGTTGAGTGTTAAGCGCGTCATAAGCCAGATATCCCACAATGCCGCCAACAAAGGGTAGCTCTCCTGGCGAGCAGATACGATGTGCCTGGACAATAGCTTCCAAATCGGCACAGAATTCTGGTAGGCGATCGCCAGCTTCCTGTGAGTTTGCTGGAACTTCAAACTCGATAAAGGGTTCTGCACTTGTAATTCTGTAGTGGCTGTTTTCTCCAAAACCGTCGCCACTGTCTAAGCATATTGTGCTTTTAAAATTCGATTTTAACGCGATTAAAAGACGGCTTAGCGTTATATGGGGAATGCTGTATTGGATTGGATTCATTAAGCAGTAGTTAATTTGGTTAAATGTACGATGTGAGTGTGGCATGCAAGCGAATTGGGAAATGGCATGCCCGATTCGTGCGACGATCGTTGCCATCTAATCTAAAAGGAGAGGCGTGTCGCCTGTTTTCGATTAGTTCGCATTATACGGCTATTCAATCTCGATTACGAATAAACTTTCGGAGCGTGGTTTCGGTAGATTAAGGCGCTTAATACATTTCTACAAGAAAAAGGCCAAAACTAGCACTGCAATGAAATGTGCATCCATTCACGGAATGTTACGCAGGAGATACATAGAATGGGAACCATCTGATGAGCACTACAAAACAATACAAAGTAGGCAGCTTGTTGGAACTTTGATAACAAAAATTAAAAAATTCCATTCCAAGGAGAATACAAATGAAAGGCCTGAAAAAACTTGCACTGGTTTCTGCTATCTCTGCTGCTTCTTTCGCTGCACAAGCTGAACTGAAGTCACTTGACGACGCCACCATGGGTACCCTGACTGGTCAGGCGGGTGTGACTATCGAACTGGAAACTCAGGTAGCTGTTGGTGAATTCCGCTACACTGACGAAGGTACTTTCGCTGTATCTGGTATCACTTTGGGCGGTGCTGGCGCAGCGCTGGGTGGCACTGCACTGTTGGATGACCTGTACATCGACATCGACGTAGAAACTGACGGTGACGCAGTTCTGTCTATCCACTCTATCTCTGGCAACCCAATCGACTGGGGAATGAGCTTCGCTTCTGCTGAACTGCGTGGCACTGACAGCACAACACTCATGAGCAACTTCAGCGCCATCGGTCTGTTGGCTCAGTTGGACATCCGTGTTGACACGGCAACTGACACTTTGATCGCTGACGTAGGTTTCTCTGTAGAAAACCTGAACGTAGACGTAGACTTCCTGGCTGTAGGCATCCGTGGTCTGACTGTCACTGGTACTAACGGTGGCGTAGGCACTGGTATCGGTACTGGTCTGGCTCACTTCGCGTTCACACAGATCACTATGGGCACTGCAGCTAACAAAGACGGCGTAACTTCTTTGGCGGTTTCTATCCCAACTTTCGCAGCAGACATCAACATCGCTGCAGTTGAAATCGGTGGTACTTCAATCGGTTCAGTAGCAATGGATGACCTGGTTGTAAGCAACACTTCAATGGTTATCTACGGTCACTAAGATCGGAAGGGTCGCGCAAGCGGCCTGACGAAAACCACAAAAGGCCACCTTCGGGTGGCTTTTTACGTTTCTGGCGTAAAATGTCACCAGGAGCGGGCGGGCTTGTCGGACAATCGGCGGTTTAAACAATCTTTACTCGGCTGCAATGAAATGTGCGTCCATTCACGGAATGTTACGCAAGAGATACATAGAATGGGAACCATCTGATAAGCACTACAAAACAATACAAAGTAGGCAGCTTGTTGGAACTTTGATAACAAAAATTAAAAAATTCCATTCCAAGGAGAATACAAATGAAAGGCCTGAAAAAACTTGCACTGGTTTCTGCTATCTCTGCTGCTTCTTTCGCTGCACAAGCTGAACTGAAGTCACTTGACGACGCCACCATGGGCACCCTGACTGGTCAGGCGGGTGTGACTATCGAACTGGAAACTCAGGTAGCTGTTGGTGAATTCCGCTACACTGACGAAGGTACTTTCGCTGTATCTGGTATCACTTTGGGCGGTGCTGGCGCAGCGCTGGGTGGCACTGCACTGTTGGATGACCTGTACATCGACATCGACGTAGAAACTGACGGTGACGCAGTTCTGTCTATCCACTCTATCTCTGGCAACCCAATCGACTGGGGAATGAGCTTCGCTTCTGCTGAACTGCGTGGCACTGACAGCACAACACTCATGAGCAACTTCAGCGCCATCGGTCTGTTGGCTCAGTTGGACATCCGTGTTGACACGGCAACTGACACTTTGATCGCTGACGTAGGTTTCTCTGTAGAAAACCTGAACGTAGACGTAGACTTCCTGGCTGTAGGCATCCGTGGTCTGACTGTCACTGGTACTAACGGTGGCGTAGGCACTGGTATCGGTACTGGTCTGGCTCACTTCGCGTTCACACAGATCACTATGGGCACTGCAGCTAACAAAGACGGCGTAACTTCTTTGGCGGTTTCTATCCCAACTTTCGCAGCAGACATCAACATCGCTGCAGTTGAAATCGGTGGTACTTCAATCGGTTCAGTAGCAATGGATGACCTGGTTGTAAGCAACACTTCAATGGTTATCTACGGTCACTAAGATCGGAAGGGTCGCGCAAGCGGCCTGACGAAAACCACAAAAGGCCACCTTCGGGTGGCTTTTTGCGTTTAGTGGTAAGAGTCTATTACTGGCCAATCTATTTAGATCTCGCACTTTGGCATGAGTCCTCAGGAAACACTAATTAATTCGTCGTAGGCGGGCAACCAATCTGTTGATTTATATGGATTCCCGCATGCGCGGGAATGATAACACTCTATTTACCCTAGGGCGTGTTGACGTTTTGTCCTGTAACCCGTTAACAGCTCCACCGACAGAGGCGAGACTGTAGGCGGGGCCCGTCCCCGGGGCGCTCGGGGGTTGGTGCAGTATTTGAGTCAACCGGCTTCGATCTGCGCGGCGAGGACGCCCCTCGCTACAGTGTGATGGAGGCAGGCGTCAACATCCCTTAAGTAATCTTTTTCCGAAGTTGCCGATTGTATTTTGCTTCAAGGTAATACAAGAGTTCTGTTGATGTGCGGGGTTTTGCCGATGTACGAGCATGTTGATGCAGGAGCTGAGAGGTAATTGAAATCGTGGGATACTGGTTAGGGTGATGCATTAAAAATATATCGGGGGAATTACCTGTTTTAAGGTGGGGACTAAAAGTTAACTGCGAATAGTGCTGTATTGGGTGGCAGGAGAACAAGGGAATCTAGGAGGAAGTGTTGAAAGCGGCTAATAATTGGGAGCAAAATTAGCCGCTTAAACACTAAATATTAGTGCTTGCCCTTATCGGCAGGGTCGGTGTAGTGAAAAACTTTGAAGTCTTTATTGACGTCAATTGGCGAGCCGAATACAAGCTTGTTGCCTTCTTGTGTGTAGCCAGTAGCTCTTAATACGGCTACGCCATAAATATGCTCCAGTTCTGTTACCAAAATCATTTTTGAGGCGTCTTTAGGATCTGGCGCAGTATAGAAAATACCTGATGCGCCTATTTCATTCTTTTTAGCCAGTGCGTAGAGAGAGCGCTGCAGTAATCCAACGGTGGCGGCAACAGGTGCTTGCGAAGATTCTTTAAAATTGACTTTTTTGATGCGGCCGTCAACAAGTATCATTACCGCGAATGCAACATGTTCATTTGCAAGTATTTTTTCTTCAGCAAACGGAACACCTTCAGCCATGATTTCCTGAAAATTCTGACCCACCACTTCTTTAACTTTATCAACGTTAACGTTTACGTCACCAGCGCGTGCAACTTGTGCCAATGTCGCTAAATAAAGGGCGAATACCCAAACTAATTTTAAGCTTTTCATATTTTTATAAGTCCTTAACTCAATTTTTAGTATTTTGCTGTTCACGCCAGGGAGTATGCAAAAAGTGCGGGAAGCCAAGCAAGGGATAGCATATCAAGAAATGCATAGTGATGGGCTATTTTAAACAAAAGTTAAGGCCGGGGTTTGGCTGTTTTATTATATGAATGAGCGGCTTGCGTTAAATCGTTTACGAAATCCTAATGCTTGCAGAACCTTTGAGGGGAAATGGGCTTTGAACTGAGGCGGATTGCCTGCGACCGGATAAAGGTTGTGTGTGCATGGCAAGACGAAAGTGTGCATTCATTCACGGAATGTTACGCAAGAGATACATAGAATGGGAACCATCTGATGAGCACTACAAAACAATACAAAGTAGGCAGCTTGTTGGAACTTTGATAACAAAAATTAAAAAATTCCATTCCAAGGAGAATACAAATGAAAGGCCTGAAAAAACTTGCACTGGTTTCTGCTATCTCTGCTGCTTCTTTCGCTGCACAAGCTGAACTGAAGTCACTTGACGACGCCACCATGGGTACCCTGACTGGTCAGGCGGGTGTGACTATCGAACTGGAAACTCAGGTAGCTGTTGGTGAATTCCGCTACACTGACGAAGGTACTTTCGCTGTATCTGGTATCACTTTGGGCGGTGCTGGCGCAGCGCTGGGTGGCACTGCACTGTTGGATGACCTGTACATCGACATCGACGTAGAAACTGACGGTGACGCAGTTCTGTCTATCCACTCTATCTCTGGCAACCCAATCGACTGGGGAATGAGCTTCGCTTCTGCTGAACTGCGTGGCACTGACAGCACAACACTCATGAGCAACTTCAGCGCCATCGGTCTGTTGGCTCAGTTGGACATCCGTGTTGACACGGCAACTGACACTTTGATCGCTGACGTAGGTTTCTCTGTAGAAAACCTGAACGTAGACGTAGACTTCCTGGCTGTAGGCATCCGTGGTCTGACTGTCACTGGTACTAACGGTGGCGTAGGCACTGGTATCGGTACTGGTCTGGCTCACTTCGCGTTCACACAGATCACTATGGGCACTGCAGCTAACAAAGACGGCGTAACTTCTTTGGCGGTTTCTATCCCAACTTTCGCAGCAGACATCAACATCGCTGCAGTTGAAATCGGTGGTACTTCAATCGGTTCAGTAGCAATGGATGACCTGGTTGTAAGCAACACTTCAATGGTTATCTACGGTCACTAAGATCGGAAGGGTCGCGCAAGCGGCCTGACGAAAACCACAAAGGGCCACCTTCGGGTGGCTTTTTGCGTTTCTGGCGTTTAGGAAATATAACCAATTGAATCAAGGGCTGTTGATGTTTACCTCTATTGCGCTATAGCGTCACCGCAATAGCCGAGTCATTTTAACGGAAAGCGCCCCGAGGATGGGCCGCCTACAACCCAATCCCTATCAGTAGATGTGTAAATGAGTAATAGCGCAAAACATCAATACGCTTAGTGGGTAACTCATATAAAAAAAGCTCCGGAAAGGAGCTTTAGAGGGGGGAGTGTTTAATGGAGAGCGGCTATTTGGGTACGTCTATAATCAAATCAAATCCACCCCCTTGCCGTGGAATGAGTTGAACACCTTCTCCATTGATGCTCTGCGGAACGTTGATAGTGTCTACGCCAGGAAGATTCCCGAATGAGAAAGTGACCTGGTCGCCTGCGCGGCTGAGACCCAAATCATTGCCAACAAAATTCATATCAAAATCGCCTTCCGGAATAACCACTCCGGGCAGCGTGGGTCGAGGATTAGCAAATACGATCTCAGGAATAGTCGGCTGAATTGCCCCTAGTGCAGCCTGGTCTACACTGAGCGCGGCTTCTCTGACTTGCTCGTCCGCGTTAGCAATGGCTGCGTCGAGTTGTGATGCATTTTCCGAAGTTCTTTTTTCGAACTCGTATTGCTTTTCTTCATCACTCACCGGCGCATCGCCTGGCGAGATGGTTATCGTTGCCAGCTTTTTATTCGCTTGGTCTTCCTGCTGCCGCTTTTTCGGCGCAACGATGATTGTAGAATCTTTGATATAGGTTTCGGTCAGCTCGTTACTCGATAAGGATTTAACATCGGCCTCAACGACAGACGCCAGAAGCATCGCAGTTGTGGCAGAAAAGAGAAGTGTCCGCTTAAATGTAATTGCGCTTAAATGAGTCATGCGGCATCCGAACCTGAGTAATTGAAAGTGTAAGTTTGCTATGCGTAAAAGCAAACTTTTCATAATGAACAGTATTTAGTCTGCCATCCCAATTTTCAAGTAAAGATTGTTAGGAATTTGCAGTCGGTATTCTTTTTGAGGTTGTTTTTCATGGAGCTAGTTAAACCGTTGAGGAATTTACTAGAGCAAAAATTCTGGCAGTGGATAGGCCGCCGATCACCGTCTAAAGCTCGGGTTGAACTA
Source organism: Hahellaceae bacterium (assembly GCA_024234505.1). Lineage (GTDB taxonomy): Bacteria > Pseudomonadota > Gammaproteobacteria > Pseudomonadales > Oleiphilaceae > JACKOD01. The sequence goes on from JACKOD010000001.1 coordinate 406,665, forward strand.
ACGCTACGAAATATTTACGTTTTGCCAACCTCTAAGGGTTTGCTGTTTGGCTTGATGCTCTTGGTCATGTTTATAACCGGTGTGAATTATCAAAATAGCCTGGTGTTGTTGACAACATTTTTTCTGGCGACACTTTTTGTTGTGTCGATTTTGGCTGCCTTTAGCAATCTATCGGGGCTGATTTTGTCTTTACGCGATAGTGACGATTGTTTCAATGGCGAGATGGCCTCGTTCAATTTTGTGATTATTGACCCAAAAGAAAAGAGGCGACAGCGGTTGATGCTTACTTTGGAAACTTCGGGGGATAGAGAGATCTTTGACTGTGTAGGGCACTCAACGAGTGTTTCCCTTGGGCTTAAATGTCGTGCCAGAGGCCAATTGTCTCCAGGCAGATTGCTTATAGAAACCGCGTTTCCCATGGGGCTGGTTAGAGCCTGGAGCTGGGTTCGACTGGATGGCAATATTTTTGTATATCCAGCCCCCGTAAAGGGAAGTCGATGTGTTGGCGATACCACTGATGAAGAATGGCCCTCCGGTGGCCTACGAGGGACGGGAGATATTTCTGGCGTGCGTGAGTACCTGGCAGGAGATAGCTTGAGTCGCGTATCCTGGAAGCACTTTGCATCGAAAGGTGCGTTATATGTAAAAGATCGTGAAGATGCGGGTCGAAGTGAAGTCTGGTTGAGCTTGGACGAGTATGCGTCTAATTCTTTAGAGATACGGTTACAGAATCTTTGTTTCGATCTATTGGAGCTTGATGTGAAAGGGGCTTCATACGGCGTGATTCTGGGTGACAAGAAAAGCGCCAGAGGGATGGGTGATATTCACCGGCGCGAATTGTTGCGGTCGCTGGCAACCTATCGATTGAGCCTTTCGGGAACTAATAAATGAAGTCGGGTGTGCTTTTAAAAGGCGGTAAACTGTTCTGGCTTTTATTGGCCTTTATCGTCAGTTTTTTACCTGTACTCATTTCCTTGCCGGGTAATCTCGTGGGTCTGATCACGGGGTTATTCGCTTTTCGGATACTTATCCAGCTTGGCAAATTTCATTTCCCGGGACGCTGGATGAAAACGTTATTAGTTGCAATAGCCGGGTTATTGTATTTTTTTGAGTATAGGTATCAGTATACGGTGGAAACCGCCGTCAATTTTTTTGTTATGTTTTCCGCGCTAAAGCTCTTGGAAATTCGGTTTGAGCGGGATTGTCACCTGCTAATCTATTTGTTGCTGTACCTTAACTCCACCCGATTTCTATTTGAACAGGGTATTTTGTGGACCATTTATGTATGGAGCGCGATGCTTTTATGTCTGTTCGCGCTTGTAAAATTACATTCCTCTCCTGCAGGAAAGTCACTAGTTTCCGGGTTGGGGAGATTTTTTGGCCTAATCAGTTTCACTATACCTCTGGTCATTATTCTATTTATATTCTTTCCTCGCTTTGGCCCGCTCTGGCAGTTTCATTTGGATACTGGCAAGGGGAAGACCGGAATTTCCGATCAATTTTCGCCTGGTGATATCGCGTCGTTGAGTCAATCAGGTGAGCGGGCATTCAGGGTGACCTTTTCTGGAGAAGCGCCCGCCAAATCAGAGTGGTACTGGCGCGGACTGATTTTTGATGAGTTTGATGGTCGAACCTGGAGACAGTCGGAACTGTTGGGCGTGCTGGCAGCGAAAGTTTCTCAGCCAGGACTGACCGCAGCACAATTAAAGTCATGGCCTTCCTACGAGGTACTTTTGGATCCGACGCAACAGCGTTGGGGCTTTGGTTTGTCCAACTCGATGGTGGCAGGAAATGATCCGGTACGCACCGGCGAAGGCTTGTTTCGTTTTGCGCAAAATGTCGAGCAACCGAAACAGTATCAGCTTTATTGGCGTGAAAATGATGAAATTTCGTCCGTGGCTCCTGCCACCCGAGATCTTCGCTTGCCGGCAAATATCGGTACTCGTGCAAGAAACTGGATAGATGAGCGTCAACGCAAAGGTCTGACTGGCAGTGCGCTTATTGCGGAAATACTGGCCTTTTATCGCAACGAACCGTTTTTCTATACATTAAGACCTCCGCAAATCGAGAAAGATCTTGTGGATGAATTTCTATTCGATTCCCGGCAGGGCTTTTGTTCGCACTATGCAGGCAGTATGGTGTTCTTGCTTCGCGCCGCCGGTATTCCCGCGCGTTTGGTAGGAGGATATCAGGGCGGCGAACTTGGCGAAGATGGTCGGTATATTATTGTGCATCAGTATGATGCTCACGCCTGGGTTGAAGCCTGGCTACCTGAAACCGGATGGCGCCGTTATGATCCGACCGCGCAGGTTGCGCCGGAACGAATACTGAATGGACTGGAAATGGCCGTTGCAGAGGAGGGAAGTTTTCTGGAAGGGGTTATTTTTTCCGCGCGCAAGTTTGACAACGTATCAGTGGTGCGTTGGCTTAGGCTCAAAATGGACTCGTTGAATTATTCCTGGCAGCGCTGGGTCGTTGGCTACAACGGAGAGACCCAGGAAAATTTTTTAAAAGACATGTTAGGTACCGTGTCAGCCACATCGTTGGCTGTCGCCTTGGCGCTGGTGGGGGGGGGCGTACTGACGTTGATGAGTATTGTTGTTGTTTGGTCGGGAAGGCGTTCGGTACTGCCTCCCTCGTTGGTCTTATTTAAAAAGCTGGAAAAGCGATTATCGAAAGCCGGTATAAAACGGGAAACCGGAGAAACGCTCAGGGCTTATCTGGTTCGGGCGAGTGAAATAGTGCCAGATGCAAAACCCGAATTAATGGCATTTCTACAGCGGCTTGAATTTATTCACTATGCGTCTTCACTGCCCGCCGATGTTCGCGAAAAGAAGGTGCTGGCGCCTATGCGTCGCTTGTTGCAAGATATTGTTCGAATCCTCAAGTCAGTTCAGATAAAGTAGGGGCGCCGTTATTAACTACGCTCAGCGTACTACGTTATTTAGCGGCAGAGTGGTTGTTAGCAGCATAGTTGGCAGGTTTTTGGCTTATTTAAGAGCAAAATTTGAAGAGTGAATAATTAATCGTGACATCTTTCGAGTTGCCTTGGCATAACGCGTTGTGGGAGCGTTATCAGCGTTTGGTAGATCAGGGGATCTTACCCCACGCCCTATTGTTCGTCGGTGTGCCGGGCGTTGGCAAGCGTCAATTCGCCGAACGATTGATACGCTATTTGCTTTGCCATTCGCGTACAGGCTCAGGTCGGCACTGCGGTCAATGTCATGCCTGCCACTTAACACACGCCGAAACACATCCGGACGTACGCTATGTTGTGCCAGAAGAAAAAAGTAGTGTTGTTAAAGTCGATCAAATCAGGGTCTGTAACGAATTCGTTTTGAAATCCAGTCAACAAGGATTTTATAAGGTTGCAGTAGTCGATCCTGCAGAGGCCATGATGACAGCGGCTGCGAATGCGCTGCTGAAAACCCTTGAGGAGCCACCAGCTAAGACGTTGTTGCTCTTGATTTCGGATCGCCCCGGCCTGATTTTGCCTACGATTCGCTCCCGTTGCCAGGTTGTTAATTTTGATGTACCGGCATCCCCCATAGCGCTTGACTGGCTGGAAAGCCAAACTCAGGGGGGCACGAGTGCAGATATCGCTTTGAAATTAGCTGGTGGCGCTCCTCTGGTTGCACTTGACGCATTGGCGTCGGGTGATATCGAGCAAAATATCGCCATGACAAAAGACTTGGCCAGTTTGCTGAAGCGTGAGGTTTTGCCATCGCAGGTGGCGACAAGTTGGATTAAACAAGCTGGGCAGCCCGAGGTGGTGGTAAAACGCATGTTGCAGTGGATTCAGGCGACATTACGTTTCTCGTGTGCAGGACAGGATTCGTTGCTGGACTGGATGCCCGGGGCCACTGTATTTCGTTATCTGGCAGAAAAAAATGATTCTCAGATGCTGTTTTCTGTGCATGATCAGCTCACTGAGGCGCTCGTATATTTGCAGCAGAGCAATCCGAACCCAACCTTGCTATTGGAAAAACTATTGTTTGGCTGGCTCAAACTAATGCCAGGAAAATAAGCTTCAGAGCGAATCCTTTGCGTGGTTATGTTCTGGCACAATACAGCATTAAAGCTAGAATGAGTTTTATAGATAGAATTGAGGAGAATTCATGTCGTTGGGTGCGGCCCGAAGTGGCATATTAACGTTGACTATCAAAGATAAGGCCGTTTTGTATGCGGCTTATATGCCGTTTATTCGTAATGGCGGATTGTTTATTCCCACGGCTAAAAACTATCAGTTGGGGGATGAGGTTTTCTTGCTGTTGAATTTGATGGACGAGGTCGAGAAAATTCCGGTGGCAGGAAAAGTTATTTGGGTGACACCCAAAGGCGCACAAGGTAATCGCGCACAAGGCGTGGGTGTGCAGTTTGCGGAAGGCGATGAAACCGCGAAAACAAAGATTGAAACCTATCTTGCGGGCGCGCTGAATTCTGACCGGACCACTCACACAATGTAATCGGGTATTTTGCGGTTCCGCTTGATTCCGGTAACAAAAATACGCCAACCTTCTGATTAGTTTGTATTGATTTGATAGACTCTGCATATGACAAAAAGGTCAGCATGGCTGGCCTTTTATTTTTTATTTCCGATATTGTTTTTTGACTTAATCAGGAATGTAGATGTTTATTGATTCTCACTGTCACCTGGATCGACTCAAACTGGATGCCTATGAAGGGGATCTGAATGCGGCGATAAATGCTGCACGCGCCTGTGGCGTTTCCAAAATGCTCTGCGTAGGAATTGATCTTGATAACGTTCATCAAGTCATTTCGATTGCGCAGCAACATGAATATGTTTACGCCTCGGTCGGTGTTCATCCGTCCACGGCTGATGGCGTGGAGCCCAGTGTGGACTTGTTGGTCAATCTGGCAAACCACCCGAAGGTTGTTGCCATCGGAGAAACGGGGTTGGATTACTACTACGGCCAGGATTCTGCGGAGGCTCAAAAGGAAAGGTTTCGTGTGCATTTGCGTGCCGCCAAAGAAGTTCAAATGCCGGTTATTGTGCATACGCGGGATGCAAAAGCCGATACGCTAAGTATTATTCGCGAGGAAGCTGACTTCGAGTCTGCGGGGGTTTTACACTGCTTTACGGAAGATTTAGCAATGGCAAAATCTGCAATGGATATGAATTTCTATATTTCATTTTCCGGGATCGTAACGTTTCGCAATGCCGACGCATTAAGAGAGGTAGCTAAAGCCATACCGTTAGATCGTATGTTGATAGAAACCGATTCGCCTTATCTTGCGCCGGTTCCTTACCGAGGGAAATCCAATGAGCCAAAGTATGTGGTTGATGTGGCCCGGTTTGTTGCAGAATTGCGGGGGATTTCGATAGATGCGTTGGCACAATCCACTACAAACAATTTTCACAAATTGTTTTCTCGAGTACCGCGTTAATTATTAGATTCCGGGAAAGGGAGTACGGCTACAGTATTTCAGTCACACATTCAGAAGAGACATCGGTCATGCTGGTGTTGGGTGAGAATATTCACATGAAAGAACAAACTTATTCGTTACAAAGGCTTTCACTTGCGGCTATTGAGTGGGGCGCGTCGGATGGGGAGATTGTTCTGGCCATTCACGGCTGGCTGGATAATGCCGCTTCATTTATACCGGTGGCGGAACATCTGAATCTGGAAAACAAACGACTGATTGCGATCGATTTGCCCGGTCATGGACTGAGTGATCATCGGCCGAAAGGAGAGAGCTATCATTTTCTGGAATATGTTCAGGATATTGTTGAGCTTATTCATGTCTTTAATCGACCAGTCACGTTACTTGGTCATTCGCTTGGTGGCGCCATCGCCAGCGTGGTGAGCGCGGTCATTCCCGAAAAAGTGACTCGACTGGTGATGTTGGATGCACTCGGGCCCATGACGGCCAAAGAAGAACAGACTCTGGCAAATCTAAGGCATGCAATTGACTATGTTTCCGCGCAACGGGAGCATAAGGTAAAAGTAATCGCATCGCTGGAGCAGGCCACCCGGATCAGAATGACGGGTATGACCGCATTGAAATCATCCTCCGCGAGGTTGTTGGTGGAGCGATCATTGATACCTTGCGACAATGGTTTCAAGTGGCGATCTGACGCGAGGTTAAAGGCGCCGTCACTTTCTCGGTTGACGGAAGGCCAGGTGAAAAATCTTTTTGAAGGAATTGAGTGCCCGGTTTGTGTTATTGCTGCTGAAGATGGATTGTTCAAGTTTGATAAGGCGCCGCAGGTACGCTTTTCCTACCTCCGCTATGTTGCCCTTCATACGGTGACTGGGGGACATCACTTTCACATGGATGGCGATGTAGCCGAGGCTGCAATCCTTATCAACCAGTTTTTGTCCGATGTCGATGGATATGACGAATCGGCGCAAAGTAAGGCGGAGGCATAATGGCCGTAGCTAACCCTCTAAAATCCCTATGCCGAATGTTTGCTTTAATGGTGGCGGCACTGACATCAATGACGGCCGGAGGGCAATCGATTTCGGAGGATTACCCGTATTCGAGTATAGAAGATGAACATGTAGTTGTAGGTCGGGACTATCGTGTCGTGACCAGTCCGGCTCGTAAAATCAATAACAGTTTGCGCGTAAGTTCCGAAATCCGCGCAGATGTCACCGGAACGGCTCGAAGAGTGCTCATTGATGAGGGGCACGAGGCATTGACCGTATTCAAGCACTATCAGTCTGTGCTGCAAACGCAGGGAGGTAAGCTGATTTTTGAGTGTCATTCGAGAGACTGCGGTCAGAGCAACTCCTGGGCAAATGATGTGTTCAGACAAGCGCGTCTCTATGGGCGTGATGCTGATCAGCATTATATGGTCAGTGTGAAGCGAGCAGGAAGCAATGCTCAGTTAGATATTGTGTACGTCGTTGAACGAGGTAATCGACAAGTCCTGGCTTACATTCAGCGATTAACGACAAAGGCTGCCTCGGTGCAGGAATATTTGCCGACGGGTAGTGGCAATGGCTTATTTGTGATCGACCAGTTGGCGCATGATTTGTCATTTGTCCCTGATCCAACAACGATTTCGGAAATTATTCAGTTCGCAGAAAAGGAACCGCTTCTACATCTTTATATCATTGGTCACCGGATTGACGATTATGAAACCGTTGCAGGAGCGCTGGCGGATAGTGATCAGGCGGCTCAAATCGTCGCTGATTTGTTAGTGCGCAAGGGAATAGATAGAAACAGGGTGCACAGCTTCGGGTTTGGTCCGCTAGCACCGGTGAATGTGGAAGGGCGAACGGGGAACCGTATTGAGGTTCAGTTTCTTGCGCCTGAAAACGCCAAAAATCCCTGAGCGCACTCCCTGTCGTTAATATCGCTTAGGGCGACTAATGTCACTATAATGCGAAAATCTGTCGTGCGGTAACGTAAGTGATGTGGCGGTGCCCCGACGACCATTTTATTTAAATTGAGTTCACCAATGCAGCAGATTACTGAAAATCTAATCACTATTCGAGATTACATCCGTTTTGCCGTATCGAGATTTAATGAGGCGGATCTGTTTTACGGGCATGGTACTGACAATGCCTGGGATGAGGCTGTCTACCTGGTGCTCAGGACGTTGTACCTGCCTTGGGATATTGACCGTTCCTTATTGGATTCCCGTCTCACCATGGTGGAGCGTGAAGTGGTCTTGGGTAATATTCTGCGACGCATCGAAAATCGCTTGCCAAGTGCCTATATTCTGGGCGAGGGATGGTTTATGGGGTTGCCTTTTAATGTCACTCAGGACGTACTGGTACCCCGTTCTCCTATTTCAGAGCTGATACAGGCTGACTTCCAGCCGTGGATGCAGCAGGCTCCGGAACGTATTTTAGACTTGTGCACCGGGAGTGGCTGTATTGGTATCGCATGCGCCTATCAATACCCGGAGGCTGAAGTGGTGCTATCTGATATTTCAGCGGAAGCCTTGTTGGTTGCGGAGAGCAATATTGATCGGCATAAGTTACGAGACCGGGTTCAGGCGATCCAATCGGATGTTTTCGATAATCTGGAAGGTCGATTTGATTTAATTGTTTCAAACCCGCCTTATGTGGATGCGGGAGATATCGCAGGTATGCCCGCTGAATTTCACAGCGAGCCCATGTTGGGGCTGGCGGCCGGTGATGATGGGTTGGATATTGCGCGCAGAATTTTACGAGAGGCGCGAAATTATCTCTCGGAAGAAGGGTTGTTGGTCGTTGAAGTGGGGAATAGCTGGGAAGCACTGGAAGCGGCTTATCCCGATGTGCCATTCACCTGGGTCGAATTTGAAAATGGCGGCTTGGGTGTGTTCATTATGACTGCCCAAGAACTTGATATGTACGCCGATTATTTTGCCTGAGCCCTTTAAGACTCGCGTAGATTGGTACTTTTTCGATTCTGGTACTTTGACGACTTTGGTACTTTGACGATTTATTTTTAGGTGTGGTTATGTCTGGTAATACCTTCGGAAAATTGTTCACCGTGACGACTTTTGGTGAAAGTCATGGACTGGCTTTAGGATGTATCGTGGATGGCTGTCCTCCGGGGCTCGCGTTGACTGAAGAAGATTTGCAATTTGATCTTGATCGACGTAAACCCGGAACATCGCGCTATACCACCCAGCGACGCGAGGATGATTGCGTAAAAATTCTGTCAGGCGTGTTCGAAGGAAAAACAACAGGAACGCCCATTGGGTTGTTGATAGAGAATACAGATCAACGTTCCAAAGACTACTCAAATATTAAGGACACTTTTCGCCCTGCACATGCCGATTACACCTATATGCAGAAGTATGGCGTGAGAGACTATCGCGGGGGAGGGCGATCATCAGCGAGAGAAACCGCCGTGAGAGTGGCCGCCGGTGCGATTGCCAAAAAGTATTTGAAGGAGCGACTGGGTATCGAAGTTCGTGGTTATTTGTCTCAGCTCGGGCCAATCAAAGCGGAAGTTCTGGATTGGTCTCAAGTCGAACAAAACCCTTTCTTTTGTCCGGATGTCAACAAAGTTCCCGAAATGGAAGCCTATATGCAGGCGCTCAACAAAGAAGGGAATTCCATCGGTGCGCGTATTAACGTCGTCGCAAGCGGTGTGCCTGCCGGATTGGGTGAACCTATTTTTGATCGACTGGATGCAGATTTGGCTCATGCTTTGATGAGCATTAATGCAGTTAAGGGTGTCGAAATTGGAGCCGGATTTGCGGTGGTTGAGCAAAAAGGAACCGAACATCGAGACGAGATGACTCCCGAAGGATTTTTAGGGAATCAGGCCGGAGGCATTTTAGGCGGTATCTCATCCGGTCAGGATATAGTGGCAAGCATCGCACTTAAGCCTACGTCCAGCCTGAGGATTCCGGGAAAAAGTATTAATGTGCAGGGCGAGGCAATCGATGTGGTAACGCATGGTCGTCACGATCCTTGTGTTGGCATAAGGGCGACGCCGATTGCCGAAGCGATGATGGCTATTGTGTTAATGGATCACTTTTTGAGAAATCGTGCTCAGAATCAGGATGTGGTTTGTCCCGCGCCGACGATACCCGCCCATCCTGGTGCTGCGGTAATCCAGCGCCAACCTGTTAATAAGTAGCCACGATGCGTAAACCGAGCGATTCCAACGATGATCGGGGTCGCCTCGGCCCCCTCTATTTTCGTCTTTCCGGGTTTTATTTCTTTTATTTTGCGCTTTTAGGCGGAATGGCGCCGTTCTGGAGTGTATTCCTCGAATCCAAAGGTTTCTCTGCATTAGAGATTGGGCAACTGATGTCCATACTCATGCTGACAAAATTGATTGCGCCTAATTTGTGGGCTTATGTCGGAGATCGCACCGGTCACCGATTGTTGTTAATGCGCTGGGGTTGCTTTCTTGCGTTCGTCATTTTTGCCGGCTTTTTGATGCAGACCGAATTCTGGTGGTTTGTGTCTGTCATGGCATTATTCAGTTTTTTCTGGAATGCAGTATTGCCGCAATTTGAAGTAATCACACTCAATAATCTAGGGCATCAACGTTCCCGTTATAGCCAGATCCGATTGTGGGGGTCTATTGGCTTTATTGCTTCAGTACAGCTTCTGGGTGCCGTGTTTGATTATCTTTCAATTGAGTGGTTACCCTATATTCTCGGCGTTTTACTGTTGTTAATTTGGCTGGCGGGAATGCAGCCATTTAATGACGCCTCCGGAGTAACGGCGCATAAGAAGGGGGCGTTGCGGGGTGTATTGAAAGAGCGGAGTGTTATTGCCTTTCTGGGTATCAGCTTTTTGTTACAGCTGGGTCATGGGCCTTACTACACTTTTTACAGTTTGTACCTGGAGCAGCACCATTATTCTCGTCTGATCATTGGAACCTTATGGGCCGTAGGTGTGTGGGCAGAGGTGATTCTGTTTGTTTTCATGCCAAAACTGCTGGAGCGGTTTTCCATGCGAAGCATAACTTTGACCGCGTTGCTGCTGACCGCGTTCCGATGGATAGTTATTGCCAGGTTACCCGACAATTTGTTGATTTTGTTTTTAGCGCAACTTCTGCATGCCGCATCCTTTGGTGCCATGCATGCAGTAGCCATGCACTTTATTCATGATCGCTTTTATGGTCGCGCAGAGGGGCAGGGTCAAGCGCTGTATGCTAGTGTCAGCTTTGGGGGCGGTGGATTTTTAGGTGCCTTAGCGGGTGGTTATTTTGCCGACTTGTATGGCATGGCATCGTCATTTCTATTTTCGGCACTAGTCACCATAGGCGCCTTGATCCTGGGGATGTTGCACTACCGGCCAGATGAGAGCTGTACTAGAGTGAAACATTAGGAGGCGGGAGTTCGCACGCAAAATTCCCGAAACTCTCTTTTTCATTTAGTGACAGCAATCAAGATATTTTACCTATTAAGTAGTGTTTAATATAACCTTAACATTTATGTTGAAAATAGAGTGCCAGAACCATTTGTTTCTTACGGGATCTGACCAAAATCGTTTTTTCATTAAGCAAGATACGGACTATAAAACCAATAACACATCGACAGGCGGATGTTTTTATGACTGACAATATAATTGAAACTCTCTCTTCACAGCTAAAGCAATCTATTGAGCCTATGAATAAGGTCGGCTCCTTGGTGCAAGCAAATCTGGAAAAACTGGCCGAACTTCAGCTTCAGTCATTCCGCACCTACACCGAACTGGCCACAAGACAGTGGAAAGCGCTGGCTAATGCGCGTGATCTGGAAGGACTTAAGGCCTTTGGCGAGACCCAAACCGAAATCGCGAGTGAAGTCGGTAAAAAGGTCATGGCCGATCTTAAAGAAATTTCTGAAATGGGTATGCAGCTCAAGGATGAAATTGAAAAGATTGTGAGCAAGAAAGACTCAGAATAAGTCGGAAGCCACCGGGGGCCTCCGGGCCTCCGGTGCCATTTCAGCCAGATGCCTCAGGCAGGGAACATTGCGTGAACGATAACAATAACACGGCCAATGAATCCGTTAAAAAAGCATTCGGTGCCATTGATGGACTGAGTGAAGAATATCGTAAAAACCTGGATTCATGGTTAGAAACTCTGGGCATCTCCGATGCACCACAACTCACTGATTATTTTGAAACTCTAAATACCTACCGAGAGATGCTGGAACAGTTCGTAACGCATCCTCTTCATCTGGCTGCAACAGAAGCCAATCTCATTAAAGATCATGCCAAGCTATTGCTGCGAAGTGGTAAGCGATTGTTTGGAAAAACGGTCGAACCGCTAGTAAAACCTGAGAAAGGGGATCGTCGATTCAGCTATGCAGACTGGGACGACAACGTATTTTTCGACTATCTGAAGCAGGCGTATTTACTCAATTCCCGGGCCTTTATGGAATTGGTGGATCACTCGGAAAGTTCGGGAAATCATACGCATGATCAGTTTGTTTTTTATGCCCGTCAACTGGTGAATGCGCTGGCACCAACGAATTTCCTGTTTACCAATCCGGAAGTGCTTCGTCGAACTGTGGAAACCGGCGGAACGAATCTGGTTGATGGCGTAAAGCAGTTCTGGAGTGATTTAAAGCGCAATCCTCAGCAGTTTAATGTGTCGATGACCGACTTTTCGGCATTTACTGTAGGCAAGAATGTTGCGACGACGCCGGGTAAGGTGGTATTTCAAAATGACATGATGCAACTCATACAATATGCGCCGACGACGGAGCAGGTGTATCGGGTTCCGCTATTGATTATTCCACCTTTTATAAACAAGTTTTATATCCTTGACCTCAAAGAGAAAAACTCACTGATCCGCTGGTTGGTTGATCAGGGTTTTACTGTGTTTGTTATTTCCTGGGTTAATCCGGGGCCAAGTCTTCGACATAAAAGTTTTGCTGACTATATGCTGGAAGGGCCGGTGGCAGCCATTGATGCGATTGAAAAGGCAACCGGGGAAAAGGAAATCAATGCGATTGGATATTGTGTTGGCGGAACTTTGTTGGGCTCGACACTTGCGTGGCTGGCGGCTAAAGGGCGACATCCGATTAAAAGTGCGACCTATCTGACGAGTTTGCTGGATTTCTCGGATCCTGGCGAAATTCGTATATTCATCAATGAAAAATCGATTCAGGGTATCGAGAAGCGAATGAACCGCACCGGCTATTTCGACGGTAGGGTGATGGCATTCAGCTTTAATATTCTGCGCGAAAATGATTTATTCTGGTCCTTCTTTGTAAATAATTACCTCAAAGGGGAAAAGCCAACCGCGTTTGATTTGCTTTACTGGAATTCTGACAGTACAAATCTTCCTGCGACGATGCACAGTTTCTATCTTCGCAACATGTATTTGAAAAATCTGCTGATCAAACCTGATGGTGTTGAGCTGGCAGGAGAAAAAATCGATTTGCGAAGAAACGATTTACCTGTGTATTTCCTGTCGACACAGCAGGATCATATCGCTAAATGGAAAACCACCTATAAAGGTGCCCAAGTTCATACGGGGGATGTGACTTTTGTATTGGCTGGATCAGGACATATAGCTGGTGTGGTGAACCCGCCCAATCAAAATAAGTATGGGTACTGGACCAATGATGACTTGCCTGCGGATGCGGATACCTGGTTTAAAACGTCTACGCAGCATGAAGGTTCGTGGTGGACACATTGGCTAGGCTGGTCTGCACCCAAAAGTGGTGAGTTGATTACTGCTCGTCTACCTGGCGATGGCAAACTAGAGGCGATTGAAGATGCCCCAGGGAGCTATGTGCAGCGTAAGGTGTCAGAAGTAGTTTAAAACGATTCAAACACCGCTGCGTTTTTCAGGGCGGTGTTTGCACTTGTCAATCAAGAGTCAATTTAATCTTTTCCCCAGACCGCTTGGGCTTCTTCTATAAATGCCAGTGCAGCTTTGCCTGGCTTTTTTCGTTTGATGGATACTGCACCCAGGTGTCGGTAGGGCGTGTTTACCTTGGTGACAAGTTGTTGCACATTGCCATCCAGCATGGTTTCAGGTAGCACGCTCCAGCCGATACCCACACTGACCATCATTTTGATTGTTTCCAGATCATTGGTAGGAATGCTTGCTTTTAGCGTGAGCGCGTGAGTTTCGAACAGATGTTTAATCAGTTGGAAAGTTGTGGTGGTTGATGCCGGAAGCACCGCCTGGAAAGTGGCGAGCTGCCCCATGGTTACCTGCGATTCCTTAGATAGCGGGTGATCGGGAGCACATACAAAGCGCATGGGATCTCTCCATTTGAGGTGCAGGTTGAGTTCATCGCTAAGCACCGGGGGGAGGGTAATAAAAGCCAAATCACATCCATTGACGGCAAGTTCATTTATTGCCTTTTCGGATTCCAGAAACCGAAGTTGTAAATCCACCTGCGGGTATTTCTGAATAAATCGTCTGAGAATCAAGGGCAAGCGATGCAATCCTACGTGATGACTCACGGCAATTCCTAAAGGTCCGGAAACCGTGTCGTTGAGGAGTTCAATCGCTTCTTTGGCATTTTTTACTTCAAGTAATATCGCTCTGGCGTGAGGCAAAAGTTGCCGTCCGGCGTGGCTTAATAAGAGTTGCTTGTTGCCACGCTCAAACAGTTGGCTTTGGAGCTGCTCTTCCAGTTGTTTGATCCGCTTGCTGATGGCCGGTTGAGTAATATGTAGTTGTTCAGCTGCAAGACTGAATGAGCCCATATCGGTCACGGCAAGAAAGGCTTCTATGGTATCCAGGTTCACATAAACTCCGTTGTTCTGCAGGGGTGTACTTTGTATTCCTTTTGGTTATTCATTGTATAAAAAATATGAATTTGTTTCATTATGATGGTTGTCTTAAAATGCCGTTTATCGTCAGCACGGCATGTGCAGGTTTTGTGCAAAGCCTGAATCCGCAGGTGTGCTGATGGCAGCGTTTGAACCATTCGGTTAAACGCTTCGCAGGATAAATACCGAGAGAGGAAATGTTCATGTCTGGAAAAACACTGTATGACAAACTTTGGGATTCTCATCTGGTAAAACAGCGAGATGACGGATCTGCGTTGATTTACATCGATCGTCAATTGCTTCACGAAGTAACCTCGCCGCAGGCGTTTGATGGCTTGCGTCTTGCGAAACGAAACCCTTGGAGAATCGACGCAAATCTGGCAACACCGGATCATAACGTTCCAACCACGGATCGCTCCTCGGGTGTAGATGGCATTGCTGATCCGGTATCGCGTATTCAGGTTAAAACGCTGGATGAGAACTGCGACGAGTTTGGTATTGTCGAATTTAAAATGCTCGATCATCGGCAAGGTATTGTGCACGTGGTTGGGCCTGAACAGGGCGCAACATTACCGGGTATGACGGTGGTGTGCGGAGATTCCCATACTTCGACGCATGGGGCATTTGGCGCATTGGCACATGGTATTGGTACTTCTGAAGTTGAGCATGTACTGGCAACGCAATGCCTTGTTCAAAAGAAAATGAAAAATATGCTGATCCGGGTTAATGGCAGTGTGGGGCCCGGAGTGACTGCCAAGGATATTGTACTGGCAATTATTGGAAAAATTGGTACGGCGGGTGGTACAGGCTATGCCGTGGAATTCGCCGGGCAGGGAATTTCCGATTTATCGATGGAAGGGCGGATGACCCTGTGTAACATGGCGATTGAGGCAGGTGCCCGGGCGGGTATGGTCGCAGTAGATCAAACCACTATTGACTATGTTAAAGGTCGTACCTATGCACCTAAAGGCGAGCTTTGGGAAAAGGCAGTGGCGGCCTGGTCTGATCTGCATAGTGATGCGGATGCAAAATTTGATGCCATTGTTGAATTGAATGGTGCGGATATCAAACCTCAGGTGACCTGGGGAACGTCGCCGGAAATGGTGACTTCGGTCGATGGTACGGTGCCTAATCCAGCCAGAGAACATGACGCCGTTAAAAAAGAAGCGATTGAGCGTGCCCTTGTTTACATGGGATTGACGCCAGATATGGCCATTACCGATATCAAGCTGGATCGGGTGTTCATTGGTTCGTGCACTAACTCTCGCATTGAGGATTTACGTGCGGCGGCGGAAGTCGTTAAAGGGCGTAAAGTGGCGGCGACCCTGAAACAGGCGTTGGTAGTACCGGGTTCCGGGTTGGTAAAAGCGCAAGCCGAGCAGGAAGGTCTGGATAAGATTTTTGTAGAGGCCGGCTTGGAATGGAGAGAGCCCGGCTGCTCTATGTGTCTGGCGATGAATGCTGACAAGCTGGGCCAGGGAGAGCATTGCGCTTCTACTTCCAATCGGAACTTCGAAGGGCGTCAGGGGTTTGGCGGGCGAACGCATCTGGTAAGTCCTGCGATGGCGGCAGCGGCGGCTATTGCGGGCCACTTTGTTGATGTTAGAGAGTTTCTCTCTGGCGATGCTAATTAATTAACGCCGGTTGGTGAGGAAATATCAATGAAAGCTTTTACGACCCTTAAAGGAATTGTTGCACCGATGGATCGAGCCAATGTCGACACCGACATGATTATTCCAAAGCAGTTTCTTAAATCGATTAAGCGCACGGGCTTTGGGAAAAATCTGTTTGATGAGCTGCGTTATCTGGATGAAGGCCAGCCAGATCAGGATTGTGCGAATCGCCCTTTAAACGAAAATTTCGTGCTGAATCAGTCACGCTATCAAGGAAGCAATATATTGCTTGCCCGCCAGAATTTTGGGTGTGGATCAAGTCGTGAACACGCGCCCTGGGCTTTGGATGATTATGGTTTTCGCTGTGTGATTGCGCCCAGCTATGCTGACATATTCTTCAATAACTGCTTTAAGAACGGGATACTTCCTGTCATTTTAAGTGAAAGCGATGTCGATTTATTGTTTAAGGAAACCTTCGCGACAGAAGGCTACCAACTTGAAGTCCGACTGGCTGAACAAAAAGTAGTAACGCCTGATGGAAAGGAATTCGGTTTTGAGGTAGACGCCTTTAGAAAACACTGTCTATTAAACGGGCTGGACGACATCGGACTTACACTTGAAGATGCGGACGCCATCAAGGCATATGAAGTGTCACGCCGGCAAGAGGCCCCTTGGTTGTTTGATGCGATACAAGCATCATAACCTTAATTAGTTTCGATAGCGGGAATGAACTGCCTGCGTTCTTACCACGCAGGCAAATTTGATGATTTAAACTACTCAGAGAGTAACAGATGACTAAACAAGTATTGATGTTGGCGGGTGACGGTATTGGCCCTGAGATTGTCGCAGAGGCACAGAAAGTATTGAACTTGCTAAACGAACGGATGTCATTGGGTCTGGTATTTGATCACGCGCTTGTTGGGGGCGCAGCCATTGATGCGACTGGCGGTCCGTTGCCGGAAGAAACCATGGCTAAAGCGCGTGGTGCGGATGCGATCTTGTTGGGGGCGGTCGGCGGACCAAAATGGGATGCGCTCGAGATGGCCATTCGTCCAGAAAAGGGATTGCTGGGATTGCGCTCGGGGCTGGAGTTGTTCGGAAATCTTCGTCCGGCAATATTGTATCCCCAGTTGGCAGATGCCAGCTCACTGAAACCCGAAATTGTGGCCGGTCTGGACATCTTGATTGTGCGTGAGTTGACCGGAGGTATCTATTTCGGTCAGCCTCGCGGTGTTCGCACGTTGGAAAATGGCGAGCGCCAGGGTTTTAATACCTACGTGTATAGTGAAAGCGAAATTCGTCGAATTGGTCATGTTGCATTTGAAGCCGCTCGCAAACGTGGTGGCAAGTTATGCTCGATTGACAAAGCAAATGTTCTGGAAGTAACGGTGTTATGGCGGGAAATTATGAATGATCTCGCGAAGGAATATCCGGATGTACAATTAAGTCATATGTATGTTGATAACGCCGCGATGCAGCTCGTGAAGGCACCTAAACAGTTTGATGTTTTGGTTACCGGAAATATGTTTGGTGATATTCTGTCCGACGAGGCGGCCATGCTGACCGGCTCAATCGGGATGCTACCGTCCGCGTCTTTGAATGCCGAAGGCAAGGGAATGTACGAGCCCTGTCACGGTTCTGCTCCGGATATTGCTGGTCAGGGAATTGCGAATCCGTTAGCCACCATTTTGTCTGCTGCAATGATGCTGCGTTATAGTCTGCAAATGGAAGCGCCCGCACAGAAAATTGAACAGGCAGTAAGCGTGGTTCTGGATCAAGGTTTCCGTACGGCCGATATTTATTCTGAAGGTATGAAAAAAGTGGGAACGGCTGAAATGGGTGAAGCGGTGGTTGCGGCACTGAATGAGCTCATCTAAGTAGTAAAAACTGCCAGAGATCAAAGACAAAGTTTACCGATGGCTCCAGATTGAAGCTGTCGGTTAAACTGTTTGGCAATATTTATTTAAAAAACTTGATTGGTTAAACGTTATATGAACAAATAGAAGTTCGTATAATCAGCAATCAGGTTAAAAACGGTTTAGCCGCTAGGTTTTAAGTATAGATTCCGGAAATTACGTTAATTGGCAGGAACAGTATTCAATGAAAAAGGTAGGATTGGTAGGTTGGCGGGGAATGGTTGGCTCTGTACTCATGCAGCGTATGAGAGAAGAGCGCGATTTCGATGTAATAGAGCCGGTATTTTTTTCCACATCACAAACAGGTCAGGTAGCGCCTGATGTTGGAAAATCGGTGTCTTTATTGAAAGACGCCAACAATATTGCCGATCTTGCCGAAATGGACATTATTATCACATGCCAGGGCGGAGATTATACGAAAGCTGTGTTTCCCGCGTTGCGTGAAGCTGGCTGGAATGGCTATTGGATTGATGCCGCATCGTCTCTTCGAATGAACGAGAGTTCTGTCATCATTCTTGATCCGGTGAACCTCAAGGTTATCGAGAACGCCATTGCAGATGGACGCAAAGATTTTGTCGGTGGCAATTGCACCGTGAGCCTGATGCTTATGGCGTTGGGTGGATTGTTCGAAAAAGATCTCGTTGAGTGGGCTAGTCCGATGACTTATCAGGCGGCCTCGGGAGCCGGCGCGCAAAATATGCGTGAATTGATTGCACAAATGGGCACCATTCATGGTTCTGTGGCTGAATCACTGGCTAATCCTGCATCGGCCATACTGGAAATAGACCGGACTGTGTCTGAAACCATGCGCAGTGGCAACTTCCCGGTGGATCATTTCGGTGTTCCGTTGGCGGGTAGTTTGATTCCATGGATCGATACGCAGCTGCCCAATGGCCAGAGTCGCGAAGAATGGAAAGCCGAGGCTGAAGCCAATAAGATTCTGGGGCGTTCTGATAATCGGATTCCTATTGATGGGCTGTGTGTTCGGATCGGTGCCATGCGTTGTCATAGCCAGGCAATCACGCTTAAATTAAAGCAGGATTTGCCGATGAATGAGATTGAATCTATCGTGGCTACAGCGAATGATTGGGTTAAGGTCATTCCTAACGACAAAGAAGCCACCGTAAAAGAGCTAACCCCTGCCAAGGTAACTGGCACGCTGACCGTCCCGGTCGGACGCATGAGAAAGTTAAGCATGGGGCCGCAGTACCTGTCGGCATTTACGGTTGGTGATCAACTACTCTGGGGGGCGGCAGAACCATTGCGGAGAATGTTGAGAATCCTCCTGGCAGCGTAAGTTGCTCGCTTGATCATCGCTGATTAAGCATCTACTTTAAAAAAGCGATCAAGGGATCGCTTTTTTTATGCCCGAAATCCTGTTTGGCATATGACAATGGAAATGTTAGGCAACGGGCGTAGGAAACCTTTTATGAAGTTATTCGAACGTATTGATTCTATTAACAATAAGAAACAGACACTTTTATTGATAAATCAGGATTTATGAACAATACTTGCTACTTAGTTGCCATAGTGTAAGTTTTTTGTGAACACACACAATTAACGTATCGCCATAATCAATACATAACAAACAATAGTCAGCACAGTTAATTAAGGGATAATCGGATGAAGCGCAAGCTCGCAGTGGCCATCTCACTGATATCAGCCCTTGGGGCAAGCACGGTAAATGCACTGGGCTTGGGTGAAGCGACAGTAAAGTCAACGTTGAATCAACCTCTCAATGCCGAAATAGAACTCCTCAATATCAAAGATCTGGGTGCTGACGAAATATTGCCGGGACTTGCTACCCGCGAGGACTTTATTCGATCAGGCATTGAACGCGTCTACTTCTTGTCCGACTTACGTTTTAACGTAGTGAACGACAGCAAAGGGCGACCCGTAATACAGCTCAGCACCAATAAGCCCGTGCGAGAACCCTACCTGAATTTTCTTGTCGAAGTGATCTGGCCCAGTGGCCGCTTGCTTCGCGAATATGCGCTATTGATAGATCCTCCTGTATTTGGCGAAGAAAAAGCCATGCCGGTGAATCAGGCAAAAACCGGCAGCACCACAACCACGAATGCTTCTCCGGCGAGCTCCGGTGTCGCGGTGTCACCTTCAGTGTCTTCTACAGGAGGGGCTACAAAGGTAACTAATACGCGTAGCACGGCCAGCGAAGAAGGTACTTATGGTCCGACCACCAATGCCGATACGTTGTGGGCTATCGCGTTGAGAGTACGGCCGGAAAGTAGTGTTTCACCACAGCAGACGATGCTGGCTATACAGGATCTCAATCCTGACGCATTTTATGATAGCAATATCAATAAACTAAAGGCGGGGCAGGTATTGCGTACTCCGTCATTGGAGCAAATCAAACAACGATCCAATCGTGAAGCTATCAGCGCAGTTGTTGCGCAGAATAGGGCTTTTGAGACCGGTCAGCTCGCCCCTCAAACTGTTGATGCCACAGCGCTTTCATCAAATAAAGCCCCATTAGCAAGAACAACAACGGGCGATGAATTGAAACTGGTTGTCCCCAGAACGCAACAGGAGGCAGCAAAAGCTAAAGCGCATGCGGGTGAAATTGGTGGTGCAGGTGACGAGGCCGTACGAACCGAACTTATTGCGACTCAGGAACGGTTGGATAAATCGTTATTAGAAAAGGATGAGCTAAGCAGTAAGGTTAAAGATCTTGAAGAGCAGATGCAAACGCTGAAACGTTTGTTATCACTCAAAGACGACCAGCTAGCGGCTATGCAGGCTCAAATGGGTCAGCTTTCCGAACAGGAAATCAAACCTGTTGATGCACCGGCACAGCAGTCAGTCAGCGCTGTAACCTCTCCTGAAACGGCTACTGACACCGGTGGTGTAGATCAAGAAGGTCAGGCGGTTACGCCGAAGGATGCCGGCACCCCAGCGGATATGGGCAATGTCAAGCCTGCCTCGGTATCGGGAGAGAGCGAGGGTACTCAGTCTCCAACTACGGCACAGAGTACGGTACAGAGTAAGCCGATTGCTCCGCCACCCCCGGTCGCGCCCAAACCTCCGGTAGCTCCCGAAACAAAAAGTTTGCCTGATCAGATTATGTCTGCATTGAGTAACAATCCGCTGTATCAGGGATTGGCTGCCGGTGCAGGCCTGTTACTGGTGCTGCTGTTGTGGATGATATCGAGAAATAATGCGCGCAAGGAACAGGAGTTTTATGAGTCTATAGGACAGGCTACCGAGCAGGATGAGGTGGCTACTGCAAGTGTAGTTCCTGAGCAGGAAGAAGATTCAGAAGTTGCGAATAACTATGATGATGAATCAAGTGACCCGTTAACCGAAGCCAATGCCTACATTATGTACGGGCGTCTGGATCAGGCAGCTTCTATGCTGGAAAGCGCCGTTTCTGCCGAACCGGGTAGAACGGACATTCGTCTGAAGTTGCTGGAGGTTTATTCCCAACAAGGAAATTCTGCAGCCTTTGACGTGCAGTATCGTGAACTGGAAGCGATGGGCGATGATTATGCCATTGATCAGGCAAATCGCCTTAGAGGTGATTTGGGTGATGAGGAAGAGGTTATTTCGCTCGATGATCTCGAAAGCCAGTTGCTTTCGGATAGCTCATCCAAGAAATCTGAGTCTGCATTAGGTCGAGACAGTGTCGTAAGCTCACTGTCAGAGGCAGAAAGTGATGATATCTCGTCACTTGAATTTGATACTGACCTGGCACTGGATGATATCGAAGATGTGTCGTCGCCAGCGGTGAAAGAAGACGTGCTTGGTTCGGATCATGATGATCTTGATATTGATTTCGATGTCAGTGAGCTGGATGAGGTTGTTGAGGCAGGCGCTTCGCAAAGCGAGCTGGCAGATTTGCAGTTTAATCTCGATGAATCTCTATTGGACGAGGAAGCTTCAGCGGTAGTTGCGGATAAAGGTGATAGCGAGTCACTGGATCTGGATCTGGGCGACATCAGTTTTGCAGGCGATGAAGCGGAATCGGGCAAAGATGAAGAGGACAATGAGTTATCACTAGGGGGCGATGCCCTCGAAGAAGTGGCAACTGAAGATTCGGACTTTGAAGGTATGGATTTGGCAGCCGAGCTGGCCAGTCTGACCGACGAAGATGCGCTATTGGATGAGACCGCAGAGGCAAGTAGTGACGAGCTGCTAATGGCTGACGCTGATTTGCAGGGGCAAACGCCAGAGGAGATGCTGGCGAGCATTGACGAAGATCTTGGGCTTGAGTCCTTCATGTCTGAAGGCGATGAAAGTACCGACCTTGAACTGGATGAATCACTCACGCTTGATTCTTCATCAGAACAGGGCATGGACGAAGCATTGCTCGAAAGCGACATGGAGTTTGAAGGCGGGTTGTCTGACGAAGAAAAACTTTCGTTGGCCGATATCGAAGGTGATCTTAGCCTCTTGGAGCAAGAGCTTGATGCCGATACAGGCTCGGTAGAACTCGTAGCTGATGATGTTGATGCGGTGTCACTGGTTGATGAAACGGATGAGCTTTCATTGGCAGATGAGACGGATGAAATTTCATTGGCGGATGAGGTGGATGAAGTTTCATTGGCTGAAAAGGCAGTCGCTTCGAGCGATGATTTTGAAGCAGAGCTGGAAGGTGACGAGGATTTCGATTTCCTTTCCGGAACGGATGAAGCCGCCACAAAACTGGATCTGGCACGGGCTTATATCGATATGGGCGATGTTGATGGCGCTCGGGATATCCTGGAAGAAGTCTCACTGGAAGGGAGTGAAACGCAAAAGCAGGAAGCGCTAACGTTGCTTAAATCCATTGTCTGAGTTTCGGTAACTTCTGAATTAAGAGGAAAACTCTAGAAAGAGTTTTCCTCTTTGTCTAAACCAAGTAATCTATGTCACCCCTGTAAGGTTATTTGGTATCACTGATTTGTCTTCGTTGTATCCTGATTTTTCATCACCTGAACTGGTTGGAAGTGGCCGGGTTGTCCTGATTCTGGAGTATGATGGCTCTTGTTATCATGGCTGGCAGGCGCAGAAAACCGGTGTGATTGGTGTTCAGCAGCGTTTGCAAGAGGCCTTGGCCTGTGTGGCGGGTCATAGTGTTGAAGTGGTATGTGCGGGTCGCACCGATGCGGGTGTGCATGGCAGCTATCAAGTAGTGCACTTTGATACCGAAGTACTTCGTACCACCAAATCCTGGGTGATGGGGGCAAATGCAAATTTGCCTGACGATATCAGTGTTCTTTGGGTCTCAAATATCTCAGCCGACTTTCATGCCCGGTTTACGGCGGTGGCACGACGTTATCGTTATGTGATTTACAATCATCCCGTGCGCCCGGCAGGTATGCGAAAGTCGGTGACGTGGAATTATCGGCCCTTAGACGCCGATAAAATGCATAGCGCCGCTCAGTGTCTCATCGGTGAGCATGATTTCACTTCCTATCGTGCCGTGGGATGTCAATCCAAAACGCCGTTTCGATGCGTAGAACATTTGCGTGTAAAGCGGTTGGGAAATCTGGTTGTAATAGATATTCAGGCAAACGCGTTTTTACATCACATGGTTAGAAATATTGCAGGTGTATTAATGACCGTTGGTGCAGGTAAGGCGCCGGAAAGTTGGGTGCAGCAGGTTTTGCAGGCTAAAGATCGCACTCAAGGGGGCGTCACCGCTCATCCGTATGGTCTGTACCTCGTCGACGTGATTTATCCCTCGATCTATCAGATACCCAAGTGGTCAACGGGACCTGCATTTATCGATGCATTTAATCTCTAAAATAATACGCTAAAAATTCTTTTTGTTTTTAACAAGGCCTATAGATCAATGTTCAGGACCCGTGTAAAAATTTGCGGTATTACGAATGTAGAAGACGCGTTGATGGCTATAGATGCCGGTGCGGATGCGTTAGGATTGGTTTTTTACCCACCCAGTCCTCGATACGTTGATTTAGATACAGCGGCGGCCATCCGAAGGGCTGTTCAGCCATTTGTCACGCTGGTGGGGTTGTTTGTAAACGCGCCAGCGGACGATATTCGTGCGGCTATTGACTGTGCGCAACTGGATTTACTTCAATTTCACGGTGATGAGAGCGAATCTGCTTGCACCTGCTTCGGAAGACCCTATATTAAAGCGCTTCGAGTTCGGGAGGGTGAGACTCTTGAGCCACTTATCGCTTCGTATTCTTCTGCACAAGGTATCTTGCTTGATACTTATGTGGAAAATGTTCCGGGTGGTACGGGGCGTCAATTTGACTGGCGTCTGTTCCCCCAAAAATCTTCAAAGCCCCTGATACTTGCAGGGGGGCTGGATGCTCAAAATGTTTCTGAAGCGATACGTTCAACTCATCCGTATGCAGTTGATGTGAGCGGAGGTGTGGAGGCATCCAAAGGTCGAAAAGATGAGTTTAAACTAAGACAATTTATTCGAGAGGTGGCCGGTGAGTAATATTTTTACCCCAGAGCAGCTTAAAAATTTTCCGGATGCCAAGGGGCATTTTGGTGCTTACGGTGGACAGTTTGTTTCAGAAACACTCATGGGTTCTCTGGAGGCGTTGGAAGAACAATATAATCGTCTAAAAAATGATCCGGATTTTCAGAGAGAGTTTGATCAGGATTTGGCTGATTACGTAGGGCGTCCTTCTCCGCTATATTTTGCTGAGCGTTTAAGCAAGGAAGTCGGTGGCGCGAAAATCTATCTTAAGCGAGAAGATTTGAACCATACAGGGGCTCATAAGGTCAATAACACCATCGGGCAGGCATTGCTGGCAAAGTATTCAGGTAAAACCCGGATTATTGCGGAAACGGGCGCAGGTCAGCACGGTGTGGCAACGGCGACGGTTGCTGCGAGGCTTGGGCTCAAATGCAAGGTGTTTATGGGCTCGGAAGACGTTAAGCGTCAGTCCCTCAATGTCTACCGGATGAAGTTGTTGGGTGCCG
Source organism: Hahellaceae bacterium (assembly GCA_024234505.1). Classification (GTDB taxonomy): domain Bacteria; phylum Pseudomonadota; class Gammaproteobacteria; order Pseudomonadales; family Oleiphilaceae; genus JACKOD01. The sequence goes on from JACKOD010000001.1 coordinate 431,259, forward strand.
AAGTCTGTGCGGTCGAAAGCGGTACCAAAACTTTGAAAGATGCCATGAATGAGGCCATGCGTGACTGGGTGACCAATGTGGATGACACTTTCTACATTATTGGTACGGTCGCGGGGCCACACCCTTACCCCATGCTGGTGCGCGATTTTCAGGCGATTATCGGGCGGGAAGCGAGACGGCAAATTTTGGAGAAAGAAGGGCGCTTGCCTGATGCCCTGGTGGCCTGCGTAGGTGGCGGCTCGAATGCCATCGGTTTGTTTTACTCGTTCCTTTGTGATGAAAAGGTGGCGATATACGGCGTTGAAGCAGGCGGTCACGGCGTGGATACGGGTGAGCATGCTGCCCCCTTGTGTGCGGGGCGTCCTGGTGTATTACATGGAAATCGAACCTATCTGATGTCAGATGAAAACGGGCAAATTAGTGCAACACATTCGGTTTCCGCCGGTTTGGACTATCCCGGTGTGGGCCCTGAGCACTCCTGGTTGAAAGATACGGGGCGGGCGAATTATGTGTCAGTCACCGATGATGAGGCGCTGGATGCGTTTCGTAAATTAACCCGGGTAGAAGGCATTATGCCTGCACTGGAGTCCAGTCACGCCATCGCTTACGGGATGAAGCTTGCAGCCTCTATGGATAAAGATAAGGTCATCATCATTAACCTTTCGGGTCGTGGTGATAAGGATATACATACCATTGCAGGTATTGACGGCATTAGCATTTAAGGATTAGTGACATGAGCAGAATAAAATCAGTGCTTGCTGCGCTAAAGGCGAATAATCGTAAAGCACTCATTCCTTATATTACTGCGGGCGATCCGCATCCTGACTATACGCTGGGCTTTATGCATTCACTGGTGAATGCCGGTGCGGATATCATTGAGTTAGGTGTGCCTTTTTCTGATCCGATGGCAGACGGCCCCGTTATTCAGTTGGCGTGCGAACGGGCGCTAATTCACAATGTTTCTTTGAAGGATGTTCTCGAAATGGTGCGCGTCTTTCGGGAAACCAATACAGTAACGCCTGTCGTTTTGATGGGTTACCTTAACCCCATTGAAATGATGGGTTATAGCAAGTTTGTATCTGCAGCAGCCTCTGTTGGTGTAGATGGTATTCTTGTGGTTGATTTGCCACCAGAAGAATCGGAAGATTTTGCCGGTCTGCTGCGTGAAAATGAAATGGATTCAATCTACCTGATCGCGCCAACCAGCTCGGATGAGCGGATAAAGTCGATATGTGAGCATAGTTCGGGCTATGTTTATTATGTTTCGGTGAAGGGGGTCACGGGCTCAGGTGCGCTGGATCATTTGGAAGTGCAAGCAAAAGTGAATCACATTCGCGAGCAGAGTCAGGTGCCCGTGGGTGTCGGTTTCGGAATAAAGGATGCCCGCTCCGCTGCCGAGATTGCAAAGTTTGCTGATGGTGTGATTGTCGGTAGTGTGCTGGTTAACGCAATTGCAGATAATCAGCGTGATTCAGCGGCTGCTCAATCTCGACTGGAAGAAATTATCGCGTCAATGCGACAGGCTATGGATGAAGTGACATCCCCACAGGTGTAGGCGGCCCGTCCTCGGGGCGCTTTCAGCAACCGTGGCTCGGCCATAGGGGCGAGGAAGTCTCTCTTACAGTTTGACTGTGGTAGGTATCAACAGCCCGCGCACAATCCGGGTTGTAGAATACCTTCGGTTGGACAGCAAAAATGCAGGATTCTCTGATAATGGCAGGATTTTCTGATAATGGTAGATAAGGAGCGCAAGGCATGAGTAGTTGGCTGGACAAGATTATGCCCAGTATGATCCGTTCGGATTCGGCTCAGAAAAGTGTAGTTCCCGAAGGGTTGTGGAAAAAATGCCCGCGCTGCGATGCTGTGCTTTATCGGCCAGAGCTGGAAAAGAATTTGGATGTCTGTCCGAAGTGCCAATACCATCACCGAATTGGTGCTCGTCGTCGCATCGATCTGTTTCTCGATCCGGATGATCGTCTGGAAATTTCTGCCGAACTGGAACCTGTTGATCGATTGAAATTCAAGGATAGCAAGCGCTACCGGGATAGATTGGTCAGTAATCAGAAAGCAACCGGCGAAAAAGATGCCCTGGTCGTTTTTAGTGGTAAGGTTCAGAGTGTTCCTGTGGTCGTGACGGCGTTTGAATTTAACTTTCTTGGCGGCTCGATGGGGGCAGTTGTTGGGGAGAAGTTTGTTCGGGCGGCAAATGTTTCCATAAAGGAAAATGTGCCTTTGGTTTGCTTTAGTGCCAGCGGTGGGGCGAGGATGCAGGAGGCGTTGGCCTCCCTGATGCAAATGGCCAAGACGGCGGCTGCATTGGAACGAATGAAACAAAAGGGCATTCCTTTTATTTCTGTGCTCACTGACCCGGTTTTTGGTGGCGTGTCCGCAAGTCTGGCGATGTTGGGGGATTTAAATGTTGCCGAGCCTGGCGCGTTGATTGGATTCGCGGGTCCCAGGGTGATTGAGCAGACGGTGAGAGAGAAGCTGCCGGACGGATTTCAGCGTAGCGAATTTTTACTCGAGCATGGGGTGGTCGATATGATTGTTCATCGCTCAGAGCTGCGCCCGCGAATAGCGTCGATATTGGCAAAACTCTGTGGCCTGCCACAACCCGCTGCCGATTCGCCAACTGCAATTTTGCCAGAGGCTTGATGTGGAACTGAAATCTGAATGTTTGAATAGTTTGCAGGACTGGCTTGCCTTTATTCAGTGTTCCCACCCGAGCAATATAGAACTTGGATTAGACCGGGTACTTGCAGTTTGGGCGAAAATGAAAGCACGAAAACCCGGAAGAATTGTCATTACCGTGGGTGGAACTAATGGAAAAGGATCCACCATTGCTGCCATTGAGGCAATGTTGCTATCCAGGGGGGCCAAGGTAGGTGTTTATACCTCGCCTCACATTCATCTGTACAACGAGCGCGTTCGTATCAATGGATCCTTGCTGGAAGATGAACAACTTATCGAAGGTTTTAGGGTGGTTGAGCGTGCTCGAGGCTCTATCCCCTTAACGTATTTTGAGTTTGGCACACTGGCGGCGCTCTATAATTTTACTCAGCTACCTCTTGATGTCGTGTTACTCGAAGTTGGTTTAGGGGGGCGGATGGATGCGGTGAACATCATTGATCCGGATTTATCGATTGTAACCAGTGTCGATCTCGATCATATGGATTGGCTGGGTGACAACCGGGAAGACATCGGATACGAAAAAGCGGGCATATTTCGTGCCGGCCGCCACGCCTTATATGGCGAGTCAAATCCTCCGCTTAGTGTTTTGCAATTTGCCAATGCACAGAAGGTACTTCTTAAAGTCTTTGGGAAGGATTTTGGCGATCTTTCGGAAGGGGTGTCGGATTCGAGCAAGGGGTTGACGCCCGTTGTGATACAAACCCGTTCCGGACCAGTAACGATTAACTTGCCGGAATCACTGTTGCCCCGAAATAATTTAATTGTTGCAATTCAGGCCCTGGCAACATTGGGACTCGATTTTTCTCAGGACGAGATAAATCGAGTGCTGGGTTCATTAAGTGTTCCCGGGCGGATGGAATTATTGCGTGAAAGCCCCCCACTAATGGTGGATGTGGGACATAACCCCCATGCGGCCCGGTTTATACGGTCGAGACTGGCAGCACTGGGCAAGGGGCGAAAAATTATCGCGGTCTATTCATCTTTAATGGATAAGGATTCCGCAGGCGTATTTAATGAATTGAACGAGGTCATTCATGAATGGCATCTCGTGCCACTAAATTGTGATCGGGCAAAACCTATGGCGCAGTTGACTCATGAACTTGCGTCGACAGGTTCGTCTTTCATTACGCATCCTTCCTTAAATCATGCGCTGGATTTGTTAACAGCACATGCTAACGATAGTGTGTTTATTCTGGTTTTTGGCTCGTTTTATATTGTTGAGGGCGCCAGAGACTGGATGAAAGCTCACTCCAACTAATTGGTTTTCGTCTGGCTATTTTTTATGGTTAATGAAACAGATATCGAAACAGAAAGTGTTTCGAGTGTTGACGGCTTCAAACAGCGAATTATCGGCGCCGTAGTGCTAGTGTGTGCGGCTATTATTATTCTTCCGATGATTTTTGATGAGCCGCACGTAAAGTCGGAAAACAGAATTATTCCCATTCCTGTTGCTCCAGCGCGCCCGGTGATACAAATTGCGTCACCCGTGGCACCGAAGTTTCAGGTGTTTGAAATCGGTGCCAAACAAAAGAGTAGTAATGAAACGGGAACCGTATCTCAGTTTGATAGTAACATTGAGATGACGGATGATGTATTGCTGGCCGATGAACAAGATTCTAATCAAAGCAGTAATGACGAGATTCCGCCGCCTCCTTTAGAATCCGACAAAAGAGAAAAAAAGATAGCTGCAGAAAAGGTACCGAACAAAACAGTACTTCAGGCTCATCAGGAAGCAGATTCTCCCGCGTCAAAAGCAATTGCTAAACCAGTGCGTGAACCATCGAAACCTGTGGCGAAACTGTTGGATTCTCCAGAAGTTGCAGATCAGAAGGTGTTTCGAAATGTCTGGATGGTTCGCTTGGGGGTTTTCGGTAAGGAAACCAATGCTTATCAACTGCGTGATAAAGTGAGGACGTTGGGCTATACCGCACATACACGGCAATTGACCCGCGACAGCCGGATTCTTGTTGCGGTTTATGCCGGACCATTTGTTAGTGAGAAAGAAGCAAAATCACGAAAACTCCAGCTCGATAAAGCTCTGGGCAAAGAAAAGATTGTTGGGATTGTTCAAAACATAGAATCATTCTGATACGAGACATTGCAAATTGATGGGGTTCTGAAAACGAATGACGTTGGTTCGTTGTCGTAACTTTGCTAGAATCTCCGCTCTTTTTCTTAGTCGGCACAGAGTACCGTTATGAATTTCAATGGGGCAGATTGGGCCATCGTGATTGTGGTGGTCTTATCGACGGTGATGAGCCTTAAACGAGGCTTTATCAAGGAAGCATTATCGCTTGTCACCTGGGTGGCGGCTTTCGTTGTTGCAAGAATGTTCCATGGCAATATGGTGACCCTGCTCACAGAACAGGTAGAGTCGCCGGTTATTCGTTCTATCGCTGCATTTGCTGTTCTTTTTGTCGGCACACTGATTGTGGGCGCTGCGATTAGTTTTCTGATTGGTACCTTGGTAAAGATGACCGGGTTGAGCACAACCGACCGATTGTTGGGGATGTTCTTTGGTTTTGCGCGTGGTTTGATACTTCTGACCGTTGCGGTTGCACTTATTCGAGTGACGCCATTTGTTGAGAGTGAATGGTGGAAACAATCGATATTGATCAAACAAATTGAATTGGTTGAACAGTGGTCCAGATCTGCGTTGGGTGACAACGTATCTGGTTTACTGGGTAAAATTTCTGAATCCGGCATATGAAAATATGTCTACGTTGTAAGGCTGCGGGGTAAAACGTCAATGTGCGGTATTGTGGGAATCGTTGGTAAATCAAATGTCAATCAGGCGCTATATGATGCGCTGACGGTTTTACAGCATCGCGGCCAGGACGCCGCAGGGATGGTAACCTATCAGGATGACAGGTTTTTTCTGAGAAAAGACAATGGGTTGGTGCGCGATGTTTTTCGAACTCGCCACATGCGTCGATTGCAGGGGAACGCGGGAATCGGCCATGTTCGATATCCGACGGCCGGTTCATCCAGTTCTGCAGAAGCCCAGCCATTTTATGTGAATTCGCCGTATGGCATTACCTTGGCACATAACGGTAATTTAACGAATACAAATGAATTGGCTGAGGACGTTTTCCGTTCCGATTTACGCCATATCAACACGAATTCGGATTCCGAAGTGTTGCTTAACGTTTTCGCACACGAGTTGCAAAAGCTGGGTAAACTCAACCCTACGCATGAGGATGTATTTGCGGCCGTGGCCGCCGTCCATAAACGTTGTCGTGGTGCCTACGCGGTGGTTGCTTTAATTACCGGGTATGGTGTGGTGGCATTTCGCGACCCGTTCGGGATTCGCCCGTTGTGTTTTGGTACCCGTGAAACTCCTTCGGGCAAAGAGTATATGGTTGCCTCGGAAAGCGTGGCATTGAGTGCTTTAGGGTTTTCACTTGAACGTGATGTCCAGCCAGGTGAAGCGGTTTATATCGAGTCTGATGGAGAGCTCTATACACGCCAGTGTGCAGACAATCCGAAGCTCAATCCTTGTATTTTTGAACATGTCTATTTCGCTCGTCCTGATTCGATCATCGATAATATATCGGTCTATAAGGCGCGCTTGCGAATGGGTGAAAAGCTGGCCGAGAAAATTACCCGGCTTCGCCCGGAGCACGACATTGATGTAGTTATGCCGATTCCCGACACCAGTCGAACCTCGGCGTTACAGCTGGCTTTAAAACTCGGAGTTAAATTCCGAGAAGGTTTTATTAAAAATCGTTACATCGGGCGGACATTCATTATGCCCGGTCAGAACATGCGAAAAAAATCGGTTAAGCAAAAGCTCAACCCTATTGAGCTGGAGTTTAAAGGAAAAAATGTTCTGCTGATTGACGACTCGATTGTGCGTGGAACGACTTGCCAGGAAATTGTGCAGATGGCACGAGATGCAGGGGCGCTTAAAGTCTATTTCGCTTCTGCGGCGCCAGCCGTTCGTTTCCCTAATGTGTACGGCATTGATATGCCCGCCGCAGAAGAGCTTATTGCACATGGAAGAACAGAGCAGGAAGTTCAGGAAGAAATTGGCGCGGACTGGCTGATTTATCAGGATTTGGAAGATTTGATCGAATGTGCCAGTGAAGGTAATCCTATGGTCGATCGATTTGATTGTTCCGTATTTGACGGGCATTACGTGACAGGTGATATTAATCAGGCGTACCTTGAAAGACTGCAGCTGTCGCGTGGCGAGACAAATAAAGCCAAAAAAGCGGAAGAAAATGCCATTATCGGGTTGCACAACAACACTTAACACCAAACAGGCTTGCACTTAACGAATGGTGCCAGAAGAATACTATGCCGGATATAAACAAAGTTATCGCTAACATTCCTTTTTGTGATTTGGATGGTGCCGAACTGGATACGCTTGCCGTAAGGGCAGGGCAGTCCCGCACTCACGAAATGGAGCACAGTGAAGCCATATTTCCCACGTCCAGCTTTGTTTTTGGAAGTGCGGCCGAGGCTGCTGCGCGATTCTCGGGGGAGGTTCCCGGAAATATTTATTCCCGCTTTACTAATCCTACGGTGAGGATGTTCGAACAGCGCATCGCTGCGCTGGAAGGCGGGGAGCGTGCGGTAGCGACGGCATCTGGCATGGCAGCGATTCTGGCTACGTGCATGGCGTTGTTGAAAAGTGGCGATCATGTCGTATGTTCTCGCGGAGTATTTGGCACTACCAATGTATTCTTCGAAAAATACATGAAAAAATTCGGTGTCACCTGTTCTTTTGTCTCGCTAACGGATATCCAGGGTTGGCAGGCGGCGATCACGGAACAAACGCGTATGCTGTTTCTGGAAACGCCTTCCAATCCGCTATGTGAGATTGGTGATCTCGAAGCCCTGTCTTCACTGGCTAAAAGATCCAATGCGCTGCTGGTCGTTGACAACTGTTTATGCACACCGGCATTGCAGCGTCCGTTTGAATTTGGTGCCGACATTGTGATTCATTCCGCGACCAAATATCTCGATGGACAAGGACGGTGCGTTGGGGGAGTCGTCGTGGGCTCTGAGCTGTTAATGAACGAAGTTTATGGATTTCTTCGCACAGCAGGCCCGACCATGAGTCCTTTTAATGCATGGGTATTTCTGAAAGGGCTGGAAACGCTGGGGCTTCGGCTTAGAGCGCAAAGTGCGGCAGCGCTGGAAATCGCGCAGTGGTTAAAGGATCAACCGGGTATAGAAAAGGTGTTTTACGCCGGACTGGAAGATCACCCACAGTTTGCCTTGGCGAAAAAGCAGCAATCTGCTTTTGGTGCAGTGCTTTCATTTCGTATCTCGGGTGGCAGAGAAGAAACCTGGCGCTTTATTGATGGCGTGCGATTTATATCGATAACGGCCAACCTGGGCGATGTAAAAAGCACGATTACCCATCCTGCAACAACTACGCATGGCCGTTTATCGCCTGAAGATAAAGCTTCGGCAGGCATTACTGATAATCTTATCCGAATATCAGTAGGGCTGGAGGCTGTTGAAGACATAAAGAAAGATTTATACCGGGGCTTGCAATCTGCGGGTCTGATCTCCTGATAGTAAGAAAATTACAGTAATTTCATTTAAATAGCTGTGATTTCTCTTATTGTTTCTATATTTTAAAGGCAGAACCTTAATGGCTTCTGCCTTGGCGCTATTCACCTGCTGGTCACGTTGTAAATAAAGATAAATACTTCCGTCTATGCGTTACGATTACTCATCGCGGCGGCCCGTACTCCAAAAGGTTTAATTGATGAAAGGAACGAAGGAATCCGATAGCCATTCTCGCTATCAGCTGATTGCATCGCAAGGAATGCGAGAAGGTAGTTTGATCGCGATGATCGCGGTTTGCATTTATCTGATGATGGCGCTAGTTAGCTTTGACGCTTCTGATCCCGGCTGGGCAAGCACGGGGCACAGCGGGAAAGTAGTTAACTTTGGCGGAAGAACCGGTGCGTGGCTGGCCAGTATTCTGTATTACTTTTTAGGTCATGTCGCTTTTCTTTTTCCCGTTATGGCAGCCTATCGCTGCTGGAAAATGTTCCGGCGCCGTCTGTCGCCAAAACATCCTTTTCACTGGCCTCTATTTATTCTGAGAACCACCGGATTTGTAGTGATTCTTGTGTCTGCGACGGGGCTGCTGGCGCTCTACTCGATAGCGGGATTACCTGATACTGCAGGAGGAGTATTAGGCAAAGAAATTGTTAGACTGCTTTTGCCTGCTTTTAACCTTTCGGGAACTACGCTGGTTTTGGTTTCGCTGTTTTTGTTTGGCGTGACCGTGTTTACAGGGTTTTCCTGGTTACGGCTCATCGATCGCATAGGGTTTGGCACGCTGGCGCTGATAAAGACATTACTACAAGGTTCATTGTGGCTTTGGCTTAAAATGAGGCGTATCCCGAGAGAAATTCATGTAGATGCGACTTCAGGTGAAGGACTGCATAACAGTGAGTCGAAATATCCGGAAACGGGTATCCCCGAAGCACTATTTGATGCTGAGCAGGTCAAATCTGATTTCGGCCAAAATAGTGCTGAGGACATTACGAAGCTCTCGCCTGAGATTAAACCGTCCCTATGGCGAAGAATGTTTTCAAAAAGAAAAGCCAATCCCGTGGTTGTTGCGGAGGAGGATGACAGTCAACCCTTTGAATTGCCCTTGTATCATCACAGTGACGAGGGGGAAAGCCAGGAATTCCGGCGCGTTGAGCCGGTTATTCGGGTTGATGAGTTTTTTGAGAGTGAGTTTGTGGAGAATGAACCGGTTGTTCATTCCAGCATCAATACTGAAGCGACATTATCGGTTGAGAAGATGTCGACCGCAACAGTGGAGCATATCCAGCCTCCCAAGGTGGCGTTGCGAGATCAGCGTAGCTTTGACTCAAATCCTGAAGTCGACCTGGAGGTGTTACCCGTATTGTCGGTTTCACCCGAGGATCGACCACAAGCATCCAGACCGGATCCCGCACCAGAAGTGTATGCGACGAGGGAGCCGAGTGTGCTTGACTCTCCTCAGATGGTGAGTGTTAGTCCGGCGGCAGACACGCCGGCCGTAAACGCCCCTAAGGCAGTCAAAATCGAACCGCTCACACAAAAGCAGCTTCCTAACGACCCGCTTGCCAATGTGGTCGAAAAGCAGGCAGGCTTGTTTGATTTTGTTGATGGGCCATTGCCCCCTATTACTTTGCTTGACCCTCCGGATAAGTCTAAAAAAACGGGGTACTCCAAAGAGGCACTGGAATATCTTTCTCGTTTGCTTGAAGAGAAGTTGGCCGACTTCGGTATCAGTGCTGAGGTGGTTGAGGTTAATCCGGGGCCGGTTATTACCCGCTTTGAGATTCAACCCGCACCCGGGGTGAAAGTTAGCCGGATTTCGAATTTAGTTAAGGATTTGGCAAGATCACTTGCGGTACTGAGCGTTCGCGTGGTTGAGGTTATCCCCGGGAAATCCGTTGTAGGGATCGAGATTCCAAATGAAGAGCGCGAAATCGTACGTTTTAGTGAAGTGCTCGGATCGAAAGAATATGAGGAGTGCGACTCTCCGATTGCGTTAGCATTAGGCAACGATATCGCCGGTAATCCGGTGGTGGTGAATCTTGCCAAAATGCCACACTTGCTGGTGGCGGGTACAACCGGTTCGGGTAAGTCAGTCGGGGTGAATGCCATGCTGCTGAGCATGCTCTTTAAGGCAACACCCGAAGAGGTTAGGCTCATTATGGTCGATCCTAAAATGTTGGAACTCTCGATTTATGATGGCATTCCTCACCTCCTTACGCCGGTTGTAACTGACATGAAAGATGCCGCCAACGCGCTGCGTTGGAGTGTCGCCGAAATGGAGCGTCGCTACCGTTTGATGGCGAGCATGGGGGTTAGGAATATCGCCGGTTTTAATCGCAAGGTTAAAGATGCAGAAGAGCGGGGCGAGCCAATACGCGATCCTTTGTGGGTACCTCACGAGGCCTTGAACAATACGGAAGCTGATCGACCATTTCTGGGCACGTTGCCTTTTATCGTCGTCGTGGTCGACGAGTTTGCTGACATGATGATGATTGTCGGTAAAAAGGTTGAAGAATTGATCGCCCGTATAGCGCAAAAGGCTCGCGCGGCGGGAATTCACCTTATCCTGGCGACACAGCGACCTTCGGTTGACGTGATTACCGGCCTGATCAAGGCCAACGTCCCGACGAGAATTTCTTTTCAGGTCTCGTCCAAGATTGACTCCAGAACCATATTGGATCAAGGGGGGGCAGAGCAGCTTCTCGGTCATGGCGACATGCTGTACTTGCCGCCCGGTTCCGGGAATCCTGTGCGCGTGCATGGTGCCTTTGTTTCTGATGACGAAGTTCATCGTGTGGTTAGTGACTGGAAGCGTCGCGGGGAGCCTGATTACCTCGATGAAATTCTGACCGGGGGGGACACCGTTGATCCTTATATGGCGGCGATGGGCGACGGAGGTTCTGGTGATAGTGAACAGGATGCTCTGTACGACGAGGCGGTGGCGTTTGTTACGGAAACCCGGAGAGCATCTATTTCTGCGGTCCAGCGTAAGTTAAAAATTGGATACAATCGTGCCGCCAATCTCGTGGAGGCAATGGAAGCGGCAGGCGTTGTCAGTTCGCCTGGTCATAACGGGAATCGTGAGGTTATTGCGCCGTCACCTCCTCGTTAGTACGGGGGGCAATAAAACGTTGGTATTCATGCGAACAGGCTTGCAGGAAGGCGCTACCGGTGCCAACTCAACGTAAATTATCTTTCAAAAGATGCTGAACAGGGCGTAGATATGTGGAATTGGAAAAGACTGGTCTTGCTGCTTGCCTTAACCTGGCAAGGAGCTGTGCACGCGGACTCGTCTGAGCTGCTTGGTGCAAAAGAGCTGACTCAACGGCTGCGTGGCTATGAAACGTTCCAGGCTGAGTTTATTCAGTATGTCGTGGATAAAAGTGGAAATCGGATACAGGAAACTCGCGGTGAGCTAAAAGCAAAACGCCCCGGTAATTTTTATTGGCATATTGCTCCTCCCTTGGAGCAGATTGTTGTTGCTAACCAGAAAAATATTGTGGTCTATGATCCTGATCTTGAACAGGCAACCGTTCACCCTGTAGGGAAAACGCTTGGAAATACGCCCGCGTTGCTGTTAAGCGGGAATGTAGAAAAACTCAGTCAGGAATACAAAGTTGAAGGAACTGCGTGGGAAGGTGACGTTGAGTACTATGTGCTCAGACCAAAAAGCAACGAATCGCTTTTTGAAACGCTTTGGTTAAGATTTGAAAAGGGCTCTTTAATTGAGATGCGTCTTACTGATGCGCTGGGGCAAAAAAGCACCTTGTCGTTTATTAGTGTAAAGCTCAATGATGCACTTTCAGATGCGATCTTTAACTTCACTCCGCCGCCAGGTACTGACGTGATTGATGATGGTTTAAATTGATGAATTCGTTGTTTGATGAGGAGTCTCATGCGGGGCAGCCGCTGGCAGCACGTATGCGACCAAAATCCTTGTCGGACTATGTTGGTCAGGCACATTTACTCGGTGAAGGTAAGCCTCTACGCCAGTCTATCGAGCGCCATGCTATTCATTCAATGGTGCTTTGGGGGCCGCCTGGCGTAGGGAAAACGAGCTTTGCCATGATGCTCGCCTCGTTAAGTCGGGCTCGCTTTGTCACGCTGTCTGCCGTACTGAGCGGGGTGAAGGATATCCGGCAGGAAGTTGAACTTGCACGCCAGCACAAGCAGGCGATGGGGCAGGATACGATTCTGTTTGTTGATGAAGTCCACCGATTCAACAAATCACAACAGGATGCTTTTTTGCCCTACGTAGAAGATGGCAGCATTATATTCGTGGGCGCAACCACGGAAAATCCTTCATTCGAACTAAACAACGCATTGCTTTCGAGATGTCGCGTCTACATTCTCAAAAAATTAGGCAATGATGAGATTCTGGAACTGCTGAAGAATGCGCTGACGGGGGATCACGTGCTGCTCGCTCAGCGCATTGAGGTGGCAGATGATGAACTGGATGTTCTGGCCAGGGTGGCCGATGGTGATGCGCGCAAAGCCTTGAATTTATTGGAGATAGCCTGTGATCTGGCCGATGAGGTGGCGGGCCGGAAAGTGGTGGGACGGGAAATATTGCAAGAAGTCATGCAAACCTCGCTCAAGCGCTTCGACAAAGGCGGCGACTTGTTCTATGAGCAGATTTCTGCTTTGCACAAGTCGGTGCGAGGGTCTGACCCGGATGCTGCGTTGTACTGGTTTGTCAGAATGATTAGTGCAGGCTGTGATCCTCTGTATATCGCAAGGCGTGTCGTTCGTATGGCCAGTGAGGATATTGGTAACGCAGACCCCAAAGCGCTGACGCTGGCATTGAATGCCTGGGATGTGCAGGAACGACTGGGAAGTCCTGAGGGGGAGCTGGCCATCGCGCAGGCGCTGACTTATCTGGCAGTGGCACCCAAAAGCAATGCCGTCTACTCCGCTTATAAACGTTGTTTGTCTGAGGTTGCGAATCAGCCCGACTATGATGTTCCCATGCATTTGCGCAATGCTCCTACGACCCTGATGCAAAAAGAAGGTTTCGGGCACTCTTATCGTTATGCTCATGATGAGCCGGGAGCCTTTGCTGCCGGAGAATGTTATTTTCCTGAAGCACTGGCCGGCACTAGATATTATGAGCCGGTTGAGCGGGGGCTCGAGATAAAAATATTGGAAAAGCTCACGCGCTTACGTTTGCAGAATCAACAAAGCGGGTTTCAGCGGTTCAAGGTAGAAGACTAGGTGATACTGAGATTTTCAACCCATCACCAATGAACTTGATTGTAACTAACGTGAGTGTGTAGAAAATTAGCAGGGGGGGATGACATGACGATTTCGTTGGCACAGCTATTAGCGATTGCCGTGGGGGGGGCATTGGGCGCAATCAGCCGATTTTTGTGTGTAGCCTGGATCACAAGTCACGTGGGTAAAGGGTTTCCTTGGGGAACGCTTGCCGTAAATGTCATCGGATCTTTTCTTATCGGCATTATGTATGTGGTGATTATGTCAAAACTTCACCTTGAGCCGGAATATCGGGCCATCGTGGTGACAGGATTTTTGGGCGCATTTACCACTTTTTCGACATTTTCTCTGGAATCCTTTGAGTTGTTTCATCAAGGGCAGATAGGAGTCGCTTTTACGTATATAGGCACGTCAGTTATACTATGCGTTTTGGCCGTATGGGCGGGAACCGCACTGGCCAGGTAGTTTTTATTCTCAGTGACCTCACAGGAAAAGAATAGTCCCATGCTTGATGCAAAACTTGTTCGTGCTGAGCCGGATCTGGTTGCCAGCAAATTAGAAAAAAAGCGTTTCAAACTCGACGTTGAACGGCTTAATCAACTGGAATCCCGTCGTAAGGAAATTCAGGTTCGAACCGAGGATTTGCAAAAAGAGCGAAATGTTCGTTCGCGTGCTTTTGGTGAAGCAAAAAAGGCCGGACAAGATGTTTCAGCATTGCAAGAAGCCATGAGCGCGCTCAAGTCAGATCTCGAAAATGCGGAAGTAGAGTTGAAAGCGATTCAGGAAGAGCTGCAGAGTATCCTTTCTTTAGTGCCAAATATTCCTGATGATGATGTTCCCGAAGGAAAGGATGAAAACGATAACGTTGAAGTGCGCAAGTGGGGGGTACCCGAAAGCTTTACGTTTGAGCCCAAAGACCACGTTGCGTTGGGCGAAATGCATGGATTGCTTGATTTTGAAACGGCTTCTACGATTTCAGGTGCGAGATTTGCCGTCATGCGCGGCGCTTTGGCGCGCCTGCATCGGGCATTAGCTCAATTCATGCTGGACACGCACACAACCAATCACGGCTATGAAGAAACCTACGTTCCTTATCTGGTCAATGCCAATGCGTTATTTGGCACAGGTCAGTTGCCGAAGTTTGAAGAAGATCTATTCAAAGTACCCGGCGAGCGTGATTATTATCTGATTCCAACAGCAGAAGTTCCGGTTACAAACCTGGTGAGTGACAAGATTGTTGACGCAAAAAATCTGCCTTTGCGTTTTGTAGCTCACACACCTTGCTTCAGAAGCGAAGCGGGCTCCTATGGACGTGATGTGAGAGGCATGATTCGCCAGCATCAGTTTGACAAGGTTGAACTCGTACAGGTGGTTGCCCCCGAGCAGTCTTCCGCAGCACTCGAAGAGCTCACTGGGCATGCTGAGCGTATTTTGCAGCTACTGCAATTGCCTTATCGGGTGGTCGCGTTATGTGGTGGTGATATGGGATTCTCGGCGGCAAAAACTTACGACATTGAGGTTTGGTTGCCGGGTCAGCAAACTTATCGCGAGATTTCTTCCTGCAGCAATACACGAGATTTTCAGGCCAGAAGAATGCAGGCACGTTATCGAGACCCTGCTACCGGAAAGCCTGCGCTCGTGCATACGCTCAATGGTTCCGGTTTAGCGGTAGGGAGAACCATGATAGCCGTATTGGAAAATTATCAGAATGAAGATGGTTCAATACGTGTGCCAGAGGTGTTGAAGCCTTACATGGGTGGTGTCGATGTTATTGGTGGCTGAAATTGCTACCAGTCGAGGCCATGATTGATTCTGAATTAGAGTAAGGGGCGTGATGGAATTCCTGCCATTATTTTTTAATCTGAACGGTAGTCGAGTGCTCTTGGTGGGTGGCGGAGAAAAAGCTGCCCGTAAAACCGAGTTGCTGCTTAAAACACACGCACAGATTGTCTTGTGTGCTGAAATCTTGGCTCCGGCATTGCAACAATTAATGGCTGCGAATGCTCAGATTAGCCATGTACAAACTTACTCTCCGGATTTGCTGGAAGCATCGGATTTGGTGGTTGCGGCGACAGATGATGCAGAAAAGGATGCAGCGATCGCCGCCCAGGCACGCCTCAGGCATTTACCGGTGAACGTAGTAAACGATGCGGAGGCGTCTTCGTTTATCTTTCCGTCGATCATCGATCGCTCGCCGGTTATTGCGGCGGTATCCAGCAGCGGGCAAATGCCGGTACTCACGCGCTTGCTACGAAACTTGCTGGAGTCGACGATTCCGCCGGCTTATGGGCGACTGGCGGAACTGGCTGCGGAAATTAATCCGTTGGCGAAAAAGCGTTTTCCCGAAGTGAATCAACGGCGAAAATTCTGGGAGCGACATTTAGAAGGCCGGTTTGCGGAATTGGTTTTTTCTGGAAAGGAAGTCGAAGCCCGACAGCTCATTGAAGATTCGGTAAAAGATGAAGAATATAGCAATGAAGGCGAGGTGTATCTGGTCGGTGCCGGCCCGGGTGATCCGGATCTCCTGACATTTAAGGCACTACGTCTGATGCGTCAGGCAGATATTGTTCTTTATGACCGCCTCGTGTCTCCTGCAATTCTGTCACTGGTTCGGGCAGACGCCGAAAAAGTGGATGTAGGGAAGGAACGTGCGAATCATACTCTTCCTCAGCAGGACATTAATGAATTGCTGGTGACTTTGGCCAAGCAGGGGCGCAGGGTCTTACGTTTGAAGGGCGGTGACCCGTTTATTTTTGGCCGGGGGGGAGAAGAGATTGATCGTCTTGCCGATGCGGGTGTACCTTTTCAGGTTGTTCCGGGGATTACCGCCGCTTCCGGTTGTGCTGCCTATGCAGGAATTCCACTGACGCACAGGGATTTTTCACAGTCTGTAAGGTTTATTACGGGACACTTGAAAGATAATACTTGTGATCTGGCATGGCAGGACTTTGTCCAAAACAGACAAACGCTGGTGTTCTACATGGGACTGGTGGGTTTGCCGGTAATAGCATCACAGCTGGTACAGCACGGGATGTCACCAGAGATGCCGGTTGCGCTGGT
This sequence comes from Hahellaceae bacterium, assembly GCA_024234505.1. Classification (GTDB taxonomy): domain Bacteria; phylum Pseudomonadota; class Gammaproteobacteria; order Pseudomonadales; family Oleiphilaceae; genus JACKOD01. The sequence continues at coordinate 447,753 of JACKOD010000001.1, forward strand.
TTCCAGAGGTACAACTCCTGGCCAGAAAGTGATTACCGGTACGCTGGAAAATATTGTAGACACCATCAAAGGGCAAGATATCAAAGCGCCGACGCTGGTCATTATTGGCGAAGTAGTGAAGCTTCGTGAAAAGTTACAATGGCGATAGCTCAGGCTGCGAAGCGAAACTTCGGATCGTCATGTTAAAAGTAAAAAGCCCCGCCAATGTGCAGGGCTTTTTACTATTTAAAGACAGAATTAACGGGTCGGAAGAACGTTTTTGATTTTGTCGTGAAGTTCGCGCAGGGTTTTTTCTGTGGTATCCCAGTCGATACAGGCATCTGTTACGGATACGCCGTATTTAAGCTGACTGAGATCTTCCGGAATGTTCTGGCTTCCCCAGTTCAGGTTGCTTTCAATCATCAGTCCCACGACCGACTTGTTTCCTTCCATGATCTGATGAGCGATGTCTTGAATGACCAAGGGTTGTAGTGCAGGGTCTTTGTTTGAATTCGCGTGGCTGCAATCGACCATGATATTGTTTGGCAGTTTCGCTTTGGCAAGTTCCTGCTCGCACAACGCAATACTCACGGAGTCATAATTCGGCTTGGTACTGCCACCACGCAGAACAACATGACCATAAGGATTCCCTTTGGTTCGAATCACAGAGACTTGTCCTTGGGGGTTTATGCCCAGAAAACTATGTGGTGCAGAGGCCGATTTAAGTGCATTAATGGCCACGGCCAGTCCGCCGTCTGTACCATTTTTGAATCCAATGGCTACGGACAAGCCGCTGCTCATTTCACGGTGTGTCTGGGATTCAGTTGTCCGTGCGCCTATAGCACTCCATGATATGGTGTCCTGGAGGTACTGAGGTGAAATAGGATCCAGCGCTTCAGTCGCCGTTGGCAAACCGATCTCTGCGATATCCATCAACAGGCGGCGACCGATGTGCAGGCCTTCTTCAATGCAAAATGAGTCATTGAGGTGCGGATCGTTGATTAATCCTTTCCAGCCGACAGTTGTTCTTGGCTTCTCAAAATACACCCGCATGACCAGATAAAGAGTATCTTGCAATTCGTCGGCAAGTTTCTTTAACTTAAGTGCGTATTCTTTGGCAGCGTCAACATCGTGAATAGAGCAAGGCCCGACGACTACAAAAAGCCGGGGGTCTTTTCGATCAAGAATGTCGTTAATTGTTGCACGACCGCTGGACACAGTGGCGGATGCCTTTTCAGTAAGCGGTATTTCATTACGCAGGTTTTCGGGGGTAATCAGGATTTCCTGACTGGCAACATTTAGGTTATCTATCACTGAAGAACTCATTTTATGTCCTGAACAAATTTGATCCGTGCGTTTGTCGCGAATTAATAGAACTGTCGGACGACCACCTAAAGCGATTAACGTCTCGCCAAAATAAAGTGCGTGGACAGTTTTGATAGCGGGTTTTTGTAGTAACTTGTGCGTATGATCCTATGGCACAAGTCCATGATATAAGTGGATCCTATGTTGCTTGATTCAATCAAAGATTGCAACGAATGTACTCGACAATAGACAGTGGTTTTGATTTGTCGCAATTGTCGGGTAGCTGTGTTTTGACAATGTAGTAAGCTATTGATGTTAATGTGACTATTTTTATGCGTTGTAGCTATTGCTGCGCGTGGGAAGTTCGCTTTTGATTTTAATTTTGATATGCGAGTTTAACCGGTGTCGATCGACATAAGGGACGCTTAGTGAGTTCATTTAAAAGCATACTCAACGAATTACGTATGCCAGATTTTAACTATCAATTTGAAAAGTCGCTCAGCGCTTACGAACGAGCGTTCAGGGGGTACTTGTGCCGCTATATTAGCGATCAGCCGGATATGGGACTGGTCGCTTATTTTAAGTCACTTTATCCCCAGCAGGATTTGCCGGTGCTGATGTTTAACAGCTTGTATGTTGCGGATCGAATTCTGGATGGTTTCCTGAGAAAAAATACATTTGCTGATGAGCTTACAATCCCGCTGGGATTGTTACGCGCGGGTCTGGCTTTTGATATGTCGGACCCTCAAGAGGCGGGGCTCGCTGAGGATACCCCCTTAATTGTGGTGATGGCATTACTGGAAGGCGTTTGGAATTGCTGGTCGCCGGAACCGAAACGATTGGCGGAAACGGTGATCAAACAGTTTGCCTTACTGGTCGCGATCGCAGAGCGTCCTGCCCTCTACAGGGAAGCGCTCCTAGTGCAAATAAAGGATTTGGCCTCATGGACGGCGTCCCAGGGATCAAACCGAGAAAAGGTGCTATCCCGTTTACATGAAACTGAAAGAGGGGCGGCGCTTGCCCGAGCTTCTCTAGTGAAGGCGGTTAGATTGATCAATGAGTTTGCGGATGGAAACTCGCTGCCATCCGAAGTCATTGATTTCCTCTCTGGACCCTGGCTCGATCTATTACGTTTAGCGGGTTTAACCGAGGTGAACAGTGATACGTGGGATACGTATCAGAAATTGACCAGGACGATCGTTTGGGCATTTACCGGGAACGGAAACAGAAATCGGGAAGCCTTGTTTGGTGTGGGGGAAACACTGACAGACCAGCTGGCGGCATGTTTCGTAGATAAACGAGATGTGAACGACTATCTCGAACTATTTAATCAGCTTTTAATATTTGAAATTCAAGGGGTACAAACGCCAAAAATCTCTTTTGATCGTTTGTCGTGCGATTTTGAATTGGATGAAAGTGAGCGGCCGGATGAAGGTTATATACAGGCGCACGTAGCTCACTGGTTTGTGTTTAAATCCGTTGAGAGTGCGAGTCGCGTGTTGGTCTCTGATTATCTGGAGGCTACCAATGAATTTTTGTTGGTAAATTCCGCAGGTATGAAATCTGCGTTAGTTCCTTACACTACCTTCAAAAACTGGATTGATCAGCAGATTCTGATGGCTGTCAGTGATGTGTATTCGATTCGTGAAATCGTTTCCGAGACAGAGCGTGGTTTAACGAAAGTTGCTTCGGCTCAGATGGCTGCTCGTTTGCGTGCAAAGGAAAAGGCAGAGTTAGAGGCGGCGTTGCTCAGAAAAATGCAGGAAGAAGCTCGACTCAAAGCCGAAGCTGAGGCTCGTTATCGTGCAGAATTGCAAAAGGCGGCCATGCGTCGTGCCGAAGAGGAGGCGAAACGGCAATCGGAAAAACTGGCTGAGGAAAGAAAAGAAGATGAGTTGCGTAGAAAACTGGAGTTGGAGCAACAAACATTAGAAACCATAGACAATATCAAACTGGGGGCATGGGTTGAATTGCGGGTGAATGATGAGTTAATGAGAATGAAGCTTGCCGTACGCATAAATGCCACGGATAAACTAATCTTTGTAGATCGCATGGGACTGCGCAGGCAGGAGGTTAAACGTGAAGAACTGATGGCCCGACTGATAGAGGGTGCAGCGAGAGTACTGAGTGATGGCGCAGAGTTTGCTGAAACGCTTGAACGCGTTGTCGGACGGATTCGGGTAGGAAAGTAAGCGTACATTAATACCAGACGACATATGTAGGCGGGGGGTTATGCCTGATCAATTTAATTCAGCACAGTTTGAAGACAATCAACGGGCCGAGTCGAGATTAAGTAGTCTGGCAAAACTCTACCTTGAGGTTGAATCTGCCATGCCGGGTGAGGGCGAGGCGAAGGTGGTTGAATGTGGCGTGGTTGATTTCTCAACGAATGGACTACAGGTGCGATTGCCAGACAAAATTCCCCAAGGCGCTATACTACCTCTTATGCTCGTATTTCCTGGACATGATAGAAGTTACGAATTGATGGCTGAGGTCCGCTGGATTCGTGAAGATAGTACCCTGGGAGGATATCTGGCGGGCTTTTTGCTTTTTGAATCGGATGGTACTGCAATTCTTGATTGGAAAGTTACGGTCGCACGTTGGTTGGAATAGCCGACGAATTTTAATAATGACTACTCAATGGATATTTCTTAGCCCAGGGATGCCAGGCGTAGGGCAAGTTTTTCGGGGTGAGCCTGATTTATGCAAAATCTCTGGGGGTTGGAATGAACCGGTGGGTAAAACGAGTGAGTGAGAGCGTTAGTTTTTTATATTATGCAGTGCAAACTATCAAACGAAGTGCACTATTTTGGTGTTCAATGCTTGTTTGTGTTATCGCGACGTTTCCTTTGCGTGTTGACGCAGCACAGCAGGTTGCACCTTCCGATGCCGTAAAAAATCTGGTGTTGTACAACTGGGAAGACTACATGGACCCCGAACTGTTAGCGCAGTTCGAGCAGGAAACAGGCATTCATGTCGACCAGATTTACTATGAAACTGATGAGTTAAAAGATCAATTCCTGCTTACGACAGAAGGTAAGGGCATTGATCTGGTGGTTACGTCCGGTATTTCTTTATACTCCTACATCCCCGCCGGATGGTTATCAGTACTTGATGATCAGTTTCTTTCAAACGCGGGTAATGTAGATCAGCGATGGACCGAGTTTAATACTGAGGCGGCCAATTATGCGGTACCTCTGCTTTGGGGCACATTGGGTATCGCTTATCGTAAAGATAAAATACTGGAGCCTGTGCATAGCTGGATGGATCTTTTTGAGCCTAAGCCTTATTTAAATCAAAAGATTATGATGATAGATGACTCGCGAGATTCGATGGGAATGGCACTGAAAGCGCTTGGGTATTCTATTAATTCTGAAGATGTCGCCGAGCTAAAGCAGGCTACGGCTTTGTTGAAAAAGCAAAAGCCCTTTGTGAGTGCCTATTCGTATTTGAACCTGGGCGAAAACTCGGAATTGGTCACGGGACGCATCTGGATGGCGATGGCGTACAGTGGCGATGTTCAGTTGTTAAAGCAATATAAACCTGAAATTGAATACGCGTTGCCTAAGGAGGGCACCAATTTGTGGGTTGATTATATTGCTGTGGTTGCCCGTTCAGAGCGCAAAGTTGCAGCCATGCAATTCATAAATTTCTTGTTGGATCCCAAACATGCCGCACAACTGTCTTCGTATACGAGTACAGCGACAACCGTGGGCGGTGCAAAGGCGTTCTTGAGTGAAGAACATCTCGGGAATGAATTAATTTATCCGAAGGCTGAGGCTTTATCTCATTCCGAGAGTTATCACAGTTTATCTTCCAAAGGGGTTCGTTTGCGCAATATCTATTTTTCCGAAGTGAACAATTAAGGAGTTAATGGATTGAAACTTCGGTCAAAGATTCTGCTACTGCTTTTACCCACCAGTGTGCTGCCCTTGATTTTATTGGGCGGATTCGCCTATGTATATATCAATACCCACAGCTATCGGGCGACGACAAGCCAGATGGATACGGCGATGGAGCAAGTTGCCGGCAATCTAAAAAGCCAAATAGATAGTACGAAGGGCAATATTGAATTGCTCAGTGCTTCCGAGTTATTTCGTCGTTATATGACCGCTGATGATTTAACTCGCTATCAATTAATTCATCGTCCCCTAATCAATCAGTTTCGCGATTATCAACATGCGAATAAGGATATATATGATATTCGCATTTTTTTACCGAATGGGGATGAAGATTTAAAAGTATTATCGGGTATTGAACGCTCAGATCATGATAGAGCCGGTTTCTTAAAGCGTTTATTTGATGGTGAATTAGAGACCTTGGGCGAGCTGAGTAAAGCCGGGCTTCCGGAAGGCGGCGTTGGCCTGGACTATGTTATGGCCAAGATGATCAAACTCCGGAAAACTGATTCCGAGTCATTGAGTGTGAAACCTTCGCCTCGTGGTTACTTTCTGATTGCGTTTGCTTTGGACAAAGTGGTTGAATCAATGACTGACGCCGCCAAGGGACAAAAAGGCGTATTTTATCTGACTAATCAAACGGGAGAAGTCTTTTACTCAACTGATGAAAAGTTTTTCGATAACTCAAAAATGGCGCTTCAGTCGATTGTAAGTCAACGGGTATCAAGTATTCGGTTGCAAGACGTCAATAATCAATCGGTATATGCAGGGTTTAAACGAATTACTGATAAGGTTTTTCTTGTTGGTATCGTTCCTCAGGCGGTCGTTGAATCGACGGCAAAGGAGTTGGGCGGCTATTTCATCTGGATTGTATTTATAGCTGTTATTTGCGCCACGTTAATTATCTTTCAGCAAGTCAATGCGCTTTTAATTAATCCGATTAATCATTTAAGACGAATGGTTGCCCGTTTTAAAGAGGGGCATCTGGAACAGGATGTAAAATTACTTGGCAACGATGAGTTATCCGAATTGGCTAACGATTTCAGGGAAATGAGCGGTAGCCTTGCTAAAAGTACGGAAAAAGTAAATGCGTTGGCCTACTACGATACCTTGACTGGGCTACCCAATCGCGAAACGTTCAATATTTGTCTGGACAAATCGTTGAAGAGTTGTGAACGATCCAACAAAGTCCTGGCTTTGCTCTTTATTGATTTGGATAACTTTAAGTACGTCAATGATGTATTTGGGCATCAAGCTGGAGATGACTTGCTTAAAGAGGCTGCCCGACGCCTGGAAAGTTCATTACGAAATGCCGATGTACTGTCCAGACAACTTGAAGACTTTGAGGATGGATCTGAAGCCAGCGGGATGGTCGTGCGGCTGGGAGGCGATGAATTTACCGTGTTGCTGACGGATTTGCGTCAGGCGCATCAGGCATCGCTTGTCGCACAGCGAATTATTGATGTGATCTCTGCCCCCTTTATGGTCATGAACCGAGAGGTTAACGTGGGCGCCAGTGTGGGTATCGCGATGTACCCGGTGGATGGTAAAAATTCGGAGAATCTGGTTAAAAGCGCCGATCTGGCCATGTATGAAGCAAAACAAAAAGGGAAGAACAATTACCAGTTTTTTACCAAAGCACTTAATTCTGCAGTGGCGCGTCGCATTGAAATAGAAGGTGAGCTACGTAAAGCGCTCAAGCTCAACCAGTTCTATCTTGAATATCAACCAAAAGTGGATTTACGCAGTGGAAAAGTCACCGGGGTGGAAGCCCTGATTCGATGGAGGCACCCGGAAAAAGGCGTCATACCACCCATTCAGTTTATACCGGTGGCGGAAGATTGCGGCCTGATCAATGAGCTTGGACGTTATACTCTCATGGAGGCCTGTCATCAGCTACGGAGTTGGGCCAATATTCCTTATTTTTCTGATCTGACCGTCGCGGTTAACATTTCCGGCCAGCACCTGGCACTGGGAGACCCACTTAAGGATCTGCAGGATGCCGTGTCGCAGTACCAGATAAATCCGGAGAAAATTGAAATTGAAATTACTGAAAGTATTTTGCTCAAAGACGAAGATCGTAGTATCGAAATTCTCAAGGCATTACGTAAATTAGGGATTAAAATCGCACTGGATGATTTTGGCACAGGCTATTCTTCTTTGGCTTATCTTAGGAAGTTTCCTATTGATGTCATAAAAATTGATAGAGGCTTTGTACTTGAAATGGAGCAGGATGAGCAAAGTGTCTTTATCGTTAAGGCGATTGTTGATCTGGCTCGGGCGATGTCTCTAAAGGTGGTCGTGGAGGGATTGGAAACGTCAGGGCAGGTTCAGGTGGTGCAACGATTGGGGTGCGATCTGGGGCATGGGTATTTTTTCTCCCGGCCTGTAAAGCAGTCGGAAGTTTCGATAAATTTTCTAGAGGTGTTGCCCAAACCCTGACGCCGCATATCTAGATCTATAATCCAATACTATGCCTGATTAAAGATATCAAGGTTGCCTCCTGCCGCCATCATATTTTCCGAGATGGTTTTTTCAACGACAAAGTTCATCAGATAAAACGGCCCACCGGCTTTTGCCCCGGTGCCGGAGCGTTGAATACCCCCAAAAGGCTGGCAGCCGGGGATTGCGCCAATTTGATTGCGATTTAAATATAGATTACCCACATTGAGTGAGGCCCGGGCTTGATTCATGTGGAGGCTCAGTCGAGAGTGTACTGAGGCGGTAAGGCCAAATCCTAACTGGTTGATATGGTGGAGTTGTTGCTCGAAATCATTGGATGCATAACTGGCAATATGAAGTACCGGCCCGAAGACTTCCTCTTTCATATCGTACCATTTAGGATGGAATAACAGGGTGGGGGCCTGATAATAGCCCACCAGGTCAGTAGAGGGAGCCTCAAATCTTTCAGAGAAATCTCCAGCAATGTAGTTGGTTATGGTTTGTTTGGCCGACGCCGAAATCAGGGGGCCCAGGTGGGAATCCGCCACGGCGGGATGTCCCAAATTAAGTGTGCGACTGCTATCCACTAGCTTGTGCCAGTAAAATTCCATCTGATCGTCCGGAACCAGCAATAGCCGGGTTGCGGAGCAACGCTGTCCCGCACTGTTAAATGCTCCAGCCATTGCGTCAATGATGACTTGCTCTGGTAACGCTGTCGTATCAACAATCATTGCATTGATGCCACCGGTTTCCGCGATGAGTTGAGGGAACCCTTCATGAAAGGTAGCAATTTGATGTTGAATTTTTTTGGCAACCTCGGTTGATCCCGTAAAGGCAATTCCATCAAAACGGTATTCTTGTATGAGTGTGTCTGCTGCTTTGCCGTCGACTAACAAGAATTGAAGCGCATCGTGAGGAATACCGGCCTCATAGCAAAGCTCACAAAAGAATTGCGCGATAAGTGGGGTATGGCTGGATGGTTTGGCGACTACTCGATTACCGGTGAGAAGTGCTGCAACTATTTGGCCACCCATGATCGCCAGTGGGAAATTCCAGGGACTAATGCAGAGGAAATCGCCTCTTGGAGACAGATTATGTTGGTTCTTTTCACCATTGTATTGTCCCAATGAGGAGGAAAATTTAATCAGCTTGGTGAACTGTATCGGGTAGTAGTTGCAAAATTCAAGTAGTTCCCTGATTTCGCTACAAGCATCAGTAACACACTTACCCGCTTCGTGTACTAAAAGATAAAGAAAGTCTGGAGCCCGCCGTCTAATGAGCTGTTCTAGTGAAGTGATTGACTTAATGCGTGTTTTTACGTCGGTTTGCCACCATGAACAAGGGTGTGTGAGCGCCGTCAGTGTGCTTTGAATCGCTTCCTCTGAGGCTAGATTTCTAACACTCACAATAAAAGAAAGGTCTCCTGGACTGGGAGCGGAGATCTGGTTGCGGCTATCAAGATGAGCCCCATTGATTATACTCTTGCACGAGGCTGGATCCTGTTGCCGGGTGAGTCTCTTAAACAGGTCTCTCGCCAGTGGGGTGCTATGCAAGTGTAAGGGTGGCGGGGATTTTATCTTCAATATGTGTCTGGGATTGTCCGGCAGCAAAGAAACATTGTGTGTGTTAGGTCCGTCACTGGTTTTGAGCGCCTTTTTGTAAAACTGATTGAGAAATGAGGTATTCGCACCGTTTTCCAAAAGTCGTCTAACGAGATAAGGAAGCAATTGGCGATGCTCTCCAATCGGGCAGTAAGTTCGAATCATCAAGGCGGGTTTTAGCTGAGATACGGCTTGATATATTGAGTCGCCCATTCCGTAGAGCTTTTGAAATTCACACGCTCCTGGCAAGCTGCTATCAATAAGCGCGAGTACTTGAGAGATACTTCTGGCATTATGGGTGGCAAACTGTGGCGAAAGATACTGGGCATGCCGGATCAATAATGAGGCACAGATGAGGTAATTTTCATCCGTCTCGGATTTTTTCGTAAATACCGGATAGTGATTTAATCCCAGTTGTTCCGCTGCTTTAATTTCTGCGTCCCAGTAGGCGCCTTTAACGAGACGAACATGAAAGCGGGTCTGGTATGTCGAGGCCAACTCAGTTAACCAATAAATGACACGACTGGCTCGTCGTTGGTAGGCTTGTACCGCAATGCCGATTAGGTTTTCGGTGGGCTTTTCTTTGAGCAAACTGAGCGTATGTTGAAGCACCTTTAAAGACAAGTCGAGACGCCAGCTTTCTTCTGCGTCTATGGTTATCTGGATATTATTTTCGATGGCCATCTGAAAAAGCATTAGCGTTTTAGGTATTAGTCTGACTTTCAACGTTTCCCAAAATCGAAGTTCGTAGCAGGGATCTAATGCACTGAGTTTAATGGAAATGGACGGTGGGTATTTGAAGGACTGTCCTGTGTGCTGTGCACAAAACAAGATCGCATCGAGGTATTGTTGAAAATAGAAGTTGGCATCTGCCAGCGTCAGAGCCGATTCGCCAAGCATATCAAAAGACTGCGTGTAGTTTTCAAAAATGACGGGTTGCGATTGGCGGAGCGCGTCAGGTAGGGTTTCACCACACACAAACTGCTGTCCTAGCTTATCGACAAACTTTCTAATGCCTATGAGTAAGGCTATTTCTCCCTTATGTTTTAACCATTCTCGTAATGACGATTTTCCCGGGATATTTTCAGGTAAGCCAAGAAATTCCTTACCTATTTCCAAGGCCAGTATGAGGCTATCGACAGCGCCAGAGTCTGCTGTATTGAAGAAATGATCCCATCGTCCGTAATTCAGATTTTCGCGAATAAGTTGTAACGCTTGTGTTTCATTAACGGTGCGAGGTAATGCTTCCACAATTTTAAGTAAAGATTTTCCTTCGGGGGTATCTAACGAAAAAACACTAATGATTTGTTCGAATAGGCTTAGTGGAATTCCCCTGGCAGCTTGCATGATCTTTTCATAATAAGATCTGCTGGCGGCGGAGTCGAAGTCTGAGGTGCTTTGGCCACCCGGAGTTGCGTCGGGGTGAGTTGCTGCATCCAACTCCGAAACAAAATCGTTCGGAAGCGGCTCATCATATGGCCAGCGATTTTTGTCGACGGTCCAGTGATTAAGTTTTGATTGGTTCGTCGAGTTGACGGAGGTGACTGTGTTCGGGTGCCCGGATGTATTTGACATCAATTCTTCCCCCGTTTAAATATCCACCTCCATTGGTATAGCTTAAAAAGAGAAGGGGCACCAGTGGTGCCCCTTCTCTTGCAATTGATATCGCCGAATTGCTTTTATAGTGTGCTGTCTGCGTGGCTTACGGTTGCTTGTGCCAGACCCGCATTAGGTAATGGTTCACCAGACAAGAACGCTTTAGCGTCAGCAACGCTTTTTTCTGGAATCTCTTCCATGGGCATGTGGCCAACACCAGGATAAATCAGTACCTGTGAGTCCCGAATATCTTCCTGCCAGCGTTTGGTCAAAGCAACTGGAACCCAACGATCACTCTCGCCCCACATCAGCAATGTGGGGGCTTTTATGCGATGGAAAGGCATTGGCATTTCAGTCGTGCTTCGCTCAACCAGCATTTCAATCGTTTTTATATAGGCGGCCTTTGCGCCAGGACGCTGAGACATGTGAACATAGCGATCCTGATGATAGCGAGTCAGGCGGCTGGGATCACCATAGACGTCATTCATCGTCATGGTTACAAAGAGCGGAGGCTGAATCAGCTGACCCATTTGGGCTACTCCGGGCGCGATCGCCAACTCAAAAATCCAGGGAACAGGTTGAGGGTATGCTACCGGATCTAACAGTATCAGCCTTTCAACACGATCCGGATACAGTGAGGCGTATTGGGCGCTGATATACCCACCAAGTGAATTGCCTGCCAGGGAAAATCTTTCGAGTTCAATCTCATCAATGAATTTGGCAAAGGTATTGATTAAAAACGCTTCGTTAAAGTCGTCTGCATTTTCCGGGGCACCAGTCAGTCCATAACCTGGAACGTCGAGGGAAATAACCCTATGATCTTTTTCCAGTTCAGGAATCCAGCCATCCCAAGTCTGTAAAGACGACATAATGCCGTGTACAAGAACAACAACCGGGCCTTCACCTACATCCTGATAGTGAATATCAAGACCGTTGACCTTCACCCATTTTGAATCTTTTGTGGTGTACTGCTTTTTTAGATCTTTTAGTGGAATACTGGTAACGCCCATTGCATTGGCCAAAGACGGACTGGCTCTCATGGCTGCGCTCATGCTGGAACAGCCAGAGAGCTCCAGGACGGAAAATAACAGAACAAAAACAAGAGATAGATGACGCAATACTGACATAAAAGGGACCATAACCTTAACGCATTTGTTCCTGTGATGAGAGGAAAGACCCGATGAAGATCTTTCCTCCAATGTATGGCTCTAAATTACAAGTTATTACGAATGGTTACAGTGACGTAGTCGAAAAAAAACGAGAATGTTGAAAAAACGTACAGAATGAATTGCTACCGATGACGCTTATCTCAACGTCATCACTATAGATTGCCCTTTAATCATCCAATGCACCCATGGCCGTGATATTGAAACCGCCATCTACATAAAGAATTTCCCCTGTGATACCACTGGCAAGATCAGAGCACAAAAATGCGGCGGCATTGCCTACTTCGTCAATCGTGACGTTACGACGTAACGGGGTTTGCTTTTCGTTGGCCGCGAGCATTTTGCGGAAACTTTTAATGCCTGAGGCCGCCAGTGTTCTGATCGGCCCTGCGGAGATTGCATTTACACGGGTGCCTTCAGGGCCCAAACTGGATGCCATGTAGCGTACGTTAGCTTCCAGACTGGCTTTGGCCACACCCATGACATTGTAGTTTGGCATGGTGCGCTCCGCGCCCAGGTAACTTAAGGTCAGAAGTGCGCCATTACGGTCTTTCATGAGTTCTCTTGCGCCTTTAGCCAAAGCGACAAAACTGTATGAGCTGATATCGTGAGCGATACGAAAGCCTTCTCGGGTGGTGATGTCGACGTAATTTCCGTCGAGTTCACTTGCTGGCGCAAATCCCACCGAATGAATCAATATGTCTATACCCTCCCAATGCTCAGCGAGAGAGGCAAAAAGTTGATCTATTTGCTCATCATTGGATACGTCACAAGGCAGAACAATGTTGCAGTTCCATTCCGCACCAAACTCTTCTACACGTGATTTAAGCTTGTCATTTTGATATGTGAGCGCTATTTCTGCACCTTCTCTGTGTAGCGCTCTGGCAATTCCGGTGGCAATAGAAAGTTTGCTGGCGATCCCGACGACCAGTGCTTTTTTTCCTGCAAGAAAACCCATGTTGTGCCTTCCCATGTAAATTAACAGATTCGATTCTTAAATTCGGCTGACCTGGTGAGTCGAACTTCATTTAACTTGTTGTATTTACCAGTTCATTGTTTGCGAGTGCTTTGCTTTCGTAGAAGAAAGCGGCATCAATCAGTTCGCGCGTATAGGGTTCTTTAGGATGATTGAATATCTGGCTTGCCTCGCCTTGCTCAACTACGCGACCACTTTTCAACACAATAATTCTATGGCTGAGTGCTTTAACTACGGCTAAATCATGACTGATAAAAAGATAGCTTATCTGATATTTGTTTTGCAGTGATTGCAGTAGTTTAACCACCTGGCATTGTACAGTTCGATCCAGTGCAGAGGTGGGTTCGTCAAGCACGATCAGCTTGGGTTGTAGTACCAGTGCTCTGGCAATGGCGATACGCTGGCGTTGCCCCCCTGAAAACTCATGAGGATAGCGATGACGACACTCCGGATCGAGTTCCACTTCTTTTAGAACGTCAATGATGGCTTGCTCTCTGGATTCTTTGTTGCCCACCCGATGAATATCCAGACCTTCCCCGATAATTTCTGCAATTGACATGCGAGGGCTTAAACTGCCAAACGGGTCCTGGAATACAATCTGGATTTCCCGCCGCAATGGTCGAAACTGATGTTGGTTCATGGGCGAAATAAGTTGCTGATTAAAATGTATTTCACCATGGCTTGATATGAGTTTGAGCAGCGCGAGCCCAATGGTTGTTTTCCCGCTCCCACTTTCACCTACAATACCCAGTGTTTCGCCCGCCCGAAGAGATAGGGTGATATCCTGCGCCGCTTTGAACCACGAGAGCGTTTTGCCCATAAAATTTTTTTTCTGGGAAAACCAAACGTTTAGTTCCTGAGTTTGGAGAAGTATAGCTGCATCTGCGGCGACCGGCTGAGGTGAGCCGGTCGGATCGGCATCAATCAGCTGTCGGGTATAAGCATGCTGTGGTGAATGGAATAGCTGTTCGCAATCACCGTCTTCTATTTGATTGCCATGCTGCATGACCAGTACACGATCGGCATAGTGGCGAACGATGTTCAGGTCGTGCGTAATCAGCAAAATGGCCATGCCCAGTCGAGCCTGTAAAGACTTCAAAAGTTCAAGAACCTGCTTTTGTACCGTGACATCGAGGGCAGTAGTTGGCTCATCTGCGATAAGCAAGTCGGGTTCGTTGGCCAACGCCATCGCAATCATGACGCGCTGCTTTTGTCCTCCAGACAATTGATGAGGATAATAGCCAAGCCGTTCTGATGCTTGAGGGATACCGACCAGTTCGAGAAGTTCGATGATCCGTTTTCGTGCCTGAATTCCGGTTAAACCTTTATGCAGCAAAAGAGTCTCGCCTATTTGCCGCTCGATGCTATGAAGCGGGTTCAGAGAGGTCATTGGCTCTTGAAAGATCATACTGATTCGCTCGCCGCGAATGGCTCTCATTTGCCTGTCACTTGATTTCAACAGGTCTTTGCCCTGAAAAAAAATTTCTCCACTAGGGTGTCGTGCGACCGGGTAGGGCAAAAGACGTAAGATCGAGAGCGCACTGACGGACTTTCCGGAACCGCTTTCTCCGACAATGGCAAGGGTCTGATTTTTGTGGATGTCGAACGACAGAGACTTGACCGCCTTGATGCAGCGCTCTCCGCTGGTAAATTCAACACTAAGATTGCGAACCGAAAGCAAGGCCGTGTCAGACATAAGTTCTCTGTGCGTAAGTATATTTAGCCAAGTCGTGGAAGAATCCAAACAGGCATCCCGCCACGTTATGTTTTTTATGATTTCCGTGGGTCAAAGGCATCTCGAACGGCTTCCCCAATGAAGACCAGTAGCGTTAGCATCAGTGACAATACGACAAAGGCAGACAATCCCAGCCAGGGGGCGTGCAGGTTGGCCTTTCCTTGGGAGATCAATTCACCGAGTGAGGGTGACCCTAGCGGGAGACCAAAGCCTAAAAAATCTAGCGATGTGAGGCTTCCTATGGCACCCGTAAGGATAAAGGGCATATAGGTGAGTGTGGCGACCATCGCGTTGGGGAGCATGTGGCGAAACATAATGCCTCGGTTGTTCAGCCCCAGCGCACGAGCGGCCCGGACGTACTCAAAGTTCCGGGCTCTAAGGAATTCTGCTCTGACGACGTCTACCAGACTCATCCAGCTAAACAGCAGCATGATACCCAACAGCCACCAGAAGTTTGGCTGCACGAAGCTCGAAAGAATGATTAAGAGGTACAGAACCGGTAGGCCCGACCAGATTTCGATTAATCTCTGTCCGACAAGATCAACCCGTCCGCCGTAGAAGCCTTGTACGGCACCAATAATCACACCAAAAATGGAGCTAAGAATGGTTAACGTTAATGCGAAGAGTATAGAAATGCGAAATCCGTAGATAAGACGAGCCACAACATCTCGTCCCTGATCGTCCGTTCCCAGCCAGTTTTCTGCCGATGGTGGTGCGGGAGCGGGTACGGGCAGGTTGTAGTTAATGGTACTGTAGCTATAGCGAATCGGGGGCCAGAGTATCCAGCCTTTGTCGTTAATGAGATCTTGCAGATACGTGTCACGATAATCGGCTTCGGTTTCAAAATCGCCACCGAAAGTGGTTTCGGGATAAGCCTTGAAAATCGGGGTAAACCATTCACCGTTATAGTGAATGAGAACCGGTTTATCGTTCGCCAGAAATTCGGCGAATAGCGACAGCGTGAAAAGTGTCAGGAATAGCCAAAGCGAAACAAATCCGCGACGATGATGGCGGAAATTGTGCCAACGACGTTGATTGATGGGGCTCCAGCGATTCGGGTTAAATATGTTCATCAAACGACTAACCCTCACGACTGGAAAAGTCGATACGCGGATCGACCAGGACATAGGTGAGGTCACTGACCAGTTTTAGTAAAAGACCCATGAGTGTGAATATATAGAGAGTTCCGAACATGACGGGGTAGTCCCGGTTTAACGCGGACTCGAAGCCCAGCAGCCCCAATCCGTCCAGAGAAAAAATAACTTCGATCAGCAATGATCCGGAAAAAAACAAAGACATGAGTAAGCCAGGCATGCCCGCAATGACAATCAGCATGGCGTTACGGAAAACATGCCGGTACAGGATGCGGTTTTCTTCCAATCCTTTGGCCCGGGCTGTAATGACATACTGCTTACGAATCTCATCAAGAAAGGAGTTTTTCGTCAGCAACGCCAGCGTGGCAAAACCACCAATGACGTTGGCGGTGATGGGGAGCACTAAATGCCAAAAATAGTCCGTAATTTTTCCAAACAGGGATAGCTGGTCAAACTCGTTGGAAACCAATCCCCGTAGGGGGAACCAATCGTAGTAAGTGCCTCCCGCGAATAAAACGATCAGCAAGATGGCAAACAAAAAACCGGGGATCGCGTAGCCGACCACAATCAGACTGCTGGTCCAGACATCGAAACGTGAGCCATCGGTGACCGCCTTTTTAATACCCATGGGAATGGATATCAGGTAGATAATTAACGTCGACCAGAGACCAATAGAAATGGAGACGGGCATTTTTTCAATGACAAGCTCTACCACAGAGCGATCACGAAAAAAACTATTGCCAAAATCGAACGCCGCATAGTTTTTCAGCATCATCCAGAACCGTTCATAGGCAGGCTTGTCGAATCCGTACATGCGCTCGATTTCTTTGACCAGGTCGGCATCCAGTCCCTGTGCTCCGCGGTAGCTCGACTTACTTGATGAACTTGAAGATACTTCAACCTTGCTGGCATCGCCCATACGATTCTGAACACCAGAATCCATACCCTGTAGTTTGGCCAGCGTTTGTTCAACCGGTCCGCCGGGGGCCGCCTGGATGATGATAAAGTTCAACAGCATGATGCCCAACAACGTTGGGATAATCAGCAATAACCGTCGAAGGATATAACTCGCCATATAGGATCTCTTGTAAGCCGTTTACCGCAGTCGCGTTTTCGAAGTATCACAAAACCAGCAAACGTTAAGGCTTAGTCCACCAGGTGTCTATGTCTACACCGCTTTTCGGGGTGATGTCAGGGCGCTTCAAATGGCTCCAATAGGCCACGCGATTCATCGACAAATGCCATTGCGGTATGACGTAATAATTGGCGAGTAGTACCCGGTCCAGCGCGCGCGTCCGATATACCAGCTGCTCTCGGTCGGGAGCCGAAATGATCATGTCTACGAGTTGATCAACCACCGGATCCTGCACCCCCATATAGTTTCGGGTACCTGGCGTATTTGCATTGCTGGACAGCCAGTAATCGCGCTGTTCATTCCCCGGGGAGTTTGACTGACCCAGCGTAGTGACGAACATGTCAAATTCGTAGTTGCGAATCCGGTCAATAAACTGACTGGTATCGACCAAGCGTATCTCTGCTTTAATACCCAGCTTTTCCAGATTTTGTACAAAGGGGTGAATAATTCTCTCGAAGCTTTTCTGAAACAGCAGAATTTCAAAGGTAAAGTTTTGACCTTGAGTGTTAACCAGTTGCTTGTTCTTGATCGACCAACCCGCTTCTTTAAGTAATTTCACTGCCTGACGGAGATTGCTGCGAAGTTCATCCGGTGACTTTGCGGCCGGGGTTTCGAAGGGGGTGGTAAAAACCCGCTCAGGAATTTTTCCCCGAAAGGGGGCAAGAATTTTAAGTTCTTCTGGAGAAGGCAGTCCGTGAGATGCAAGCTCGGAGTTTTCAAAATAACTTTGGGTTCGGGTATATTGCCCAAAAAACAATTGCTTGTTGGTCCATTCGAAATCGAATGCCAGACCTAATGCCTCGCGAACGCGCGGATCGTTGAACACCGGACGACGCGTGTTGTATGCAAATCCTTGCATACCCACAGGCATTTCATGCTTCACTTCTTCTTTAAGTATGATTCCCTTGTCGAATTTGTCGCCGACGTAGGCGGTAGCCCAGTTTTTGGCAGAGCTTTCAACGCGGAAATCATACTCGCCAGCCTTGAATGCTTCCAGGGCAATGGTGTCATCGCCATAGTATTCATAAATGACTTTATTGAAATTGTACTGGCCTTTGCGTACAGGAAGGTCTTTGGCCCAGTAATTCTCATTGCGTTCGTATGTCACGGAGCGTCCGGGTTTAAATTCTGCAATACGGTACGCACCACTGCCTAAGGGGATATCCAGCGATGACTTTGAAAAGTCTTTGTCCTTCCAATAATGGGCGGGAAGGACAGCAAGTTGACCCAGTATCAGTGGAAGTTCTCGATTTTCATTGCTTTTGAATATAAATCTAACCAGCAGGTCACCTTCGGTTTTTACTTCGGCCACATCACCATAATAAGCTTTATAGAAGGGAGCGCCTTGGGTCAGCAGGGCATTGAAAGTGAACTCAACATCATGTGCGGTTATAGGAGTGCCATCCTGAAAACGTGCTTTGGGATTAATATGAAAGGCAACCCAGCTTCGATCTTCCGGCATGTCGATTTTTTCGGCGATTAATCCGTACTCTGTAAAGGCTTCATCTTCCGACTGATAGGTGAGTGTATCGTACAGGTATTTACCTACGCCTGCGGCAGGCACGCCTTTGAGAACAAAAGGGTGAAAACTGTCAAAATTGTTGGAAACGACGCCCAGGCGGAGTGTGCCGCCTTTGACGGCTTCTGGATTTACATAGTCAAAATGCTGAAAGCTGGCCGGATATTTGGGTTGGCCATGCATCGCAATGCCATGTTCCGGGGCGGCCGCCAGCGCAGTAGTGAAAAAGCTCAGAATGCCGAACCAGAGTGCGCTGGTCATTCCTCTGCGACGGATATGCAGGGCGTTGCCATCTTGTGAATGGCAATAGGTACTTTTTCTGGGAGCGTTATTAAGCATGTGATATCCGGTGACAGGTTTTTTATTATAAGTCATAAATAAGTTAGCTTTGTTTTAGACCAATGAGATCTTAATGATCTCGCAGTTCTTTGTCCGGAAGCATCCACCAGTTTTCGACACCCAGGGTGTATGGTGGTTGCTGCAAGGGTGTTCCAAAACGATTCCAGCGAGCGACTCGATAATAGTTTAAATGCCAGTTGGGTACTATATAGTGATTCCACAAAAGTACGCGATCAAGTGCCTTGAGCGTGGTCACCTGTTGTTCTACTGACGAGACATTGGTGGCTAGTTCCACCAGACTGTCGATCACTGGATGTTGAATGCCTGCGTAGTTTTGGCTTCCCGGTGTCCGGGCTGAACGCGAATGAAAATAGTCAAATAGTTCATGCCCCGGAGACAGGCCTTGTGAAAGCACAAAGGTCGTCATATCGAAATCGAAATTATCGAGGCGTGTTTTATATTGGGCGGTATCAATCAGGCGAATATCCGCCTGAATGCCTATTCGCTTTAAATTCTGAATAAAGGGCTGTATGACTCGTTCGAGTCCTTTTTGTTGTAGCAGAATTTCAAATTCAAAAGGCTGTTGACTGTCATTGTTGATGAGCGTGGTATTCTGCAAGGTCCAGCCCGCGTCTTTCAATAATGCGAGGGCCTGTCTGATTTGTGGTCGAAGCTGACCATCGCCTGAAGTGAGGGGAAAGGTCAGGGGGGTGGTAAAAAGTTCCGGAGGAAGCTGGGCTCTAAATTGCGAAAGCAAGCTTAACTCCTCTCCCGAGGGTAAGCCCTCCGCTGAAAAATCCGAATTTGGAAAGTAGCTCTTATTGCGCCGATAAGCGTTATGAAACAACTGTGCGTTGCTCCACTCGAAATCAAACATCAGCGCGAGGGCCTGACGTACCCTGGCATCCCTGAATAATTCCCTGCGCGTATTAAAAAAGAAACCCTGCGTGCCTGAGGGCAGTTGATGTGGAATTTCCTGTTTAATGACCCGCCCTTCGGAAACGGCGGGAAAGTCATATCCCGTCACCCAGTTCTTGGCTGTGTAATCAACAAAAATGTCAAACTCACCTTTTTTAAACGCCTCAAATGCGACCGTTTGATCGCGGTAAAAGTCGATTCGAATGGCTGAAAAATTATAACGACCTTTATTCAAAGGCAGGTTATTTCCCCAGTAATTCGTATCGCGCACCAATTTTAGGCTTTTACCCGCATCAACCTGCTCTACCTTGTAGGGACCACTGATTACCGGTGCTTCCAGTGTGGTTTTGGAAAAATCCTTCCCCTCCCAATAATGCTTCGGGAGCACGGGCATTTCACCAAACCTGAGCACATCGCTGCGTGCGTTCGGGTGATTAAACTCTACGTGCACGAGTTTTGGGCCGCGAGCTACAACGGATTGAATGCCTCGTAACTGATCACGAAAACGGGGATGGCCCTCTTTGATCAGCGTTTGCCAGGAGAAAACAACGTCTTCAGCGGTAATCGGATGACCATCCTGAAACCGGGCTTCGTCGCGCAGTATAAAATCAACCCAGGTAATGTTTTCAGGATAACGCATGTGCGACGCAATGAGGCCGTAAGCTGACTGCTTTTCATCTCCCGGGTTTTGATGCGTGCCTGAACCGCCTAATAGGGAATCCGTCAGTTCACCAAAACCATAGATATATAATCCGGGCGAGTTATAAGGGCTTGTGCCTTTCAGTGTATAGGGGTTTAAGGTATCGAATGTACCAAAACCCATGAGCTTCAGTTCGCCACCTTGGGGGGGCTGAGGATTTACATGCTGAAGGTGGGTGTAAGACTCAGGGTATTTGAGGCTTCCGAATAATGAAAATCCATGACTTTCAATAACTCCCGCTGACCAGGCAGGTATACAAAATACAAGCAGTAACACGGAATGAAAGAAATAGTTTGTAATTCGCTTAAACTGACGATCCATTTGTATTCTTATATTTTATTATTTTATAAGGCTCTGTTGCTGCCGAACCTCCAAATTTTCAATACCTTATCAGGAAGATAGGCTATATTGAAGTTAATTTGAGTTTAAGGGTTAATGTTGTGGAAATAAAAGGGTTAAATGCATGGCTGGCGAGAATTGAACGCGAGAATGCCCTCGTGCTTAGTCAGACGATGCGTGAATTAAACAAGCTGACGCATTCGGATGAGAGTTCGGCAAATCAGTTGGCGGAAGTAATTCAGCGTGATGCAACCTTGGCAACGCAGTTATTGAAAATTGCAAATACCGTTTTTTATAACCCGTCTTCACAAAGCGTAACAACGATCAGTCGGGCCATACTCATCATCGGTTTTGATGTCATTAAATCGCTGTGTATCTCGATAAAATTGCTGGAAACCTTTTTAAAGGATCATCCTTCGCGAATGCTTGTTGAAACACTCGCTGACTCCATACATTCTGCTGTTCAGTCTCGAAATATCTGCGTCAAAATGAACAGCGTAATGAAAGAAGAGGTGTTCGTATCCGGGTTGCTCTTCCATATTGCCGAGCTATTGGTATTGAGTACCGGGGAACCTCCGGCAAAGCGGCTCGAAGCTGAACTGCCGTTTGATGCAACTCAAAAGCAAAAGGATCGGCTTGCTGAGCGTATATTAGGGGTTAGCTTTACTCGTATGGCTTTAGCGTTAGCGACCAAGTGGCATTTAGGTGATACGTTAATTGAAGCATTACAACCGGGTAAAGATATTTCGCGTAAAGGCGAGGCCGTTATTTTGGGCGAAGAGCTATGTCGTGTGCTGAAGTCCGGTGTGGAGTCGGTAGAGTATCGGGATCTGCTTCGTAAAGTCAGCCTTTACACGGGATATGGTGAGAAAGAGGTGCATGCACAGATTGCTAAAAGTGCGGCTCAGGCAAAAGATATGGCTGCTCACTATGGGAGCAAAGAGCTTGTGGCGCTTATTCCTCAAACCTCGGAGGTGTTGTGTGACGGCACAGATAATACCAATCTGCTGATGCCGGATTCTGCAGAGCAGCTAAATATACTTCAGAAAATAAATTCAATGATGCTCGGTGGCATCAATACGATCGATCTGTTTCGCCTCGTCGTGCAAGGTTTACATGAAGGAGTGGGGTTGGAAAGAGTTGCCATCGCCTTATTTGATCTAAAGCGGGAATATATAACCGCTAAAGTGGTAAGGGGAGCGGGCACGGAAACCTGGACTCAGAGTTTCAAATTGAAATTCGATAAGAGTAGTACCAGCTTATTGCAAAGTGTGTTTGCTCTGGGATCGCCTGTCTGGATTGGTGGTGCCGACTTCGCTTCAATGAGCCAGCGCGTCTCGACAGAATATATTCAAATTACAGGCATGCGACACTTTTTCCTGGCCCCGTTAAAGGCAGGAGCGAAACAGGTGGGTGTGATTTACGCGGATATGGGGATGAGTAAAAGATCGTTAAACGACACTCATTTTAACGGATTCAGGCATTTTGCCATGCAAAGCAATATGTGCCTTGGCGTGTTGGCATCCAAATAGCAAATTACTGAAGGTTTTGCCTGTTCCGTTGTGCGTTATCTAGCCCCCGGTTACATTAACGTAAAGTGTGAGCTTTTGGCCGGGTTTGAGATATTTCTTGGGGTTAAGATTATTCCATGAAATAACGTTTTTACTGCTGACATTAAATTTCTGTGCGATGCCCGCAATGGAATCGCCACTGCGAACCATATATACAACTTTTCGAACTTTACTTTCTCTATTACCTGTAAATATTCCGCTCTTGCCGGGGGAAGATGATGTCCATATGACCAGCTTTTGGCCGGGTCGTAAAGGATCTCCCGGTGCCATCCCGTTCCATTTAGCCAGGCTTCTGACCCCCACTTTGTACTTTCGGGAAAGATCCCAGAATGTGTCACCAGATCGAACGGTGTATTCGAGTTTGGAGGCACTTTTGTTCACGGGAGACAGCGATTGCTTTTTCTTGAGTCGGTTGTTTTGGCTGAATGAATAGAAGTCCTGATTTTGGGCTGCTACAGGAATCAACAGCGCCTGTCCGATTTTGATCTGATGACCAGAAAGGTTGTTGACCTGGCGAATAACGTCTGGTGTTGTTCGGTACTGTTTGGCAATGCTGATCAGCGAGTCCCCAGATTGTACGCTGTAACGCCGCCAATTGAGTTGTTGTTTGGGGGTTAATTGCGTCAAGGCATCTTCAAACACCTCAACATTTTCCAATGGTATAGCCAAATGGTGGGGGCCGGTGGGTGACGTTGCCCAACGATTAAATCCGGGATTCAGCATGTAGATTTCATCGACGTCAATTTCGGCCAGATCCGCGGCGTGAGCCAGATCTATTTGTGAATTTAGTTTTACGATTTGGAAATAAGGTTCATCGGGAATCGGATAAAGTTCGACGTTGTAATCGTCAGGAGTGGCGATAATTTTTGCAATGGCAAGTAGCTTTGGAACGTAAGCTTCGGTTTCCTTGGGCAAATTCAGTGACCAGAAATCGACAGGTTTTCCGCGCTTTTTATTGTTGCGGATGGCTCTTGCAACCGTACCCGCACCCGAATTGTAAGACGCCAGGGCCAGCGTCCAATCGCCATCAAACTGGTTTGCCAGCGACTGAAGGTAACTTAGTGCAGCCTCGGTTGATGCAACAATATCTCGCCGTCCGTCGTACCACCAGTCTTGTTTTAGCCCGTACATCTTTCCGGTTGAGGGGATAAATTGCCAGATGCCTGAGGCTCGCCCGTGAGAGTACGCAAAAGGATCAAATGCGCTTTCGACAATGGGGAGAAGTGCGAGTTCAAGCGGCATATTTTTTTCTTCCGCTTGTTCAACAATGTAATGAATATAGCGTTCAGCTCGCTTCGCGGTACGCTCCAAATATTGAGGATGGGTGCTGTACCAATTTAGTTCTTGCTGAAGTCTGGCATCTTTAACGTCATGATTTAGCGAAAAGCCTTTTCGAATACGATGCCATAAATCGGGTTGAAAGGTGCGCTGTGATTCTGATGGGGCGGAAAACAGATGTTCAGATATGGTTTCGCAATCAATATCATCACAATCACTTGAGGACTTGCCAACGCTTTTCGGAGAGTCCTCGACCGGGTTGGGCAGCGGTTTTGTCTGGGCTACTTTGGGCACAGTGATCGCGGGTGGACCTGCCAACCACTGATTCAGGCGATCCAGAGACAAGGTGTCGCTTAAATATTGTCCTAGTTGGGTAAGTTGATCGGCTTTTTCATTGGCAGGTTCGTGAGCCATGTCGGATGGCGTGCGTTCCGCAGAATCTGGCTGCGGTCTATTCTGTTCCGATTGCCATTTGTCCTTGAGATAAGACGTATCTTGCTCCAATCGCGCCGATGGTGATGATGAAGTACTGATTGATGTTTCAGCGGATGTAGTCGTTACGGGCTCGCTGGTTTGTATAAAAGGCGCGCTGCATGCTGTCAGGCTGAGTAGAAAAAATATCGTGAGGAATCTTATCATCAGAGCGTAAATAATTTTGTTTACTGGCGTGGATTCTGATCAACCCCTCATTGTTACTAAAGAAGAGTTGGCCTGGAAAGGCAGGCATCATAGGCAACCCAAACGCGACCCGCAAGTGGAATAACCAATTTGTAATAGGTGTCAATTTGTTTTGAAAACATCTTTCCATGCGCGCAAAGAGGTAAATACGCTTAGCCGACTATTGGCATCTGTCTTGTTTAAATGCTGACATACAATAGATATTATTTCCTGATCCTGGCATCTAAGAAACGGATTTACTGCTAATTCCATTGCTAGTGTTGTGGGCAAGGTTCGCAGGCCTTTCGCTCGTTGTTGATGACATACACTGGCATAATTATGCAGCTCGGCATTACCCGGATTGACATGGAGGGCAAACTGGATATTGGCACAGGTATATTCATGGGCAGGGTAAATCTGTGTCTGTCGGGGTAATTCAGCAATTTTATCCAGTGCCGTCAGCATTTGAGAGGGAGAACCTTCGAATAGTCTGCCACAACCCGCCGAAAAAAGTGTATCTCCACAGAATAACCAAGGTTCAGGGATGTTGTTTTCTGCTGTCGCAAAGAAACCAATGTGATCCAGTGTATGACCTTTTAAATCCAGTACCTGCATCTTTAATCCGATGACTTCAATTTCGTCACCCACTGAAATACCGTGGGTAATCAAGTGACTGGACGTGAGGTTTCCATGCACCGGAACAGGGGTAAATTGCGTCAGTTTCGCAATTCCACCAATGTGGTCAGCGTGTTTGTGCGTAATCAGAATCGCTTTTAAAGTAAAAGAATGTTCGGCAAGCCAGTCTAGAACAACCGTGGCATCTCCCGGATCAATCACCACAACATGGCCGTCAGAGCAGCGTTCAATCACCCAGATGTAATTATCATAAAAGGCAGGAAGCGCGTGAACCATGTATGTTGCTTGAGTCATAGGTGTGTTTTCCACTGGCGAGTCGGCCCGAACTGGCATACCATGTAGGTTGAATCGGGTTGCTTTTGGGTATCGTGCGAGAACGATAAGGTCGTGAAACTGATAAATAATCGCAGTACTACTGATTATAGAATGATGTTGAAATCTTTCGAGCATTGGTTTCAGACGCCCCTTGGGCGCCGTTTGCTCGCCTTCGAGCGCAACATTATTGACAATCAGGTGGCCAGCCTGTTTGGATATCAGCAGTTTTCTTTCTGTGTGAGTCATCGACTGCCTGTCGCAACGGCAAGCAGCTTGGGGCACAAGGTGATTGTGTGCCCAAGTTTTGAATCAGACATGCCTGATAATGTGCTTGTTAGCCTTCCACACGAGATCGGCTTGATTCACGATACGGCAGATGTCGTCGTGCTGCATCATACATTGGACTTTGCGGCATCGCCGCATCAAACATTGCGTGATGTGTCCAGAATTATTAAAGGTGGCGGGCACCTTTTGGTGGTGGGTTTTAACCCGCTCAGCTTATGGGGGATTAGAAAAATGTTGTCCTCCCGAGATCAGGCACCCTGGAACGCCAGATTTATTTCTGGTCGGAGATTGGAAGATTGGCTGGGCTTGCTGGATTTCAGGATCGATAGTATGGGCTACCATATGATGGCGATGCCCTTTGATAACAATGCAGAAAAAAGCGCATTACCTCATGAAGTTGCTTTAGGTAAATTGCGTTTCCCCGTGGGTACTTTTTATTCAATTCTTGCGCAAAAGCAAATTGGATGTCATATCGCCTATCGCCCTCGCTGGCAAAAAGCAAAGGTCATTGGTTTACCCGTGGCTAACAGCTTCAAAACAGACATTTAGAAATTACTCAGGAAATTCATGACGGCTCAGACTGACAAAGTTACGCTCTATACCGATGGCGCATGTAAGGGTAATCCCGGTTCTGGAGGCTGGGGTGTGTTTCTTAGATATGGTGAACACGAAAAAGAATTGTGTGGTGGTGAGGCTGATACCACCAATAATCGTATGGAATTAACCGCAGCGATTCGTGGATTGGAAGCCTTAAAAAGACCCTGTCAGGTCGATTTATTTACAGACTCGCAGTATGTCAGAAAAGGCATTACTGAATGGATTAATGGTTGGAAAAAAAATGGTTGGAAAACGGCGTCAAAGCAGCCGGTTAAAAATGATGATCTTTGGCGCTCGCTTGATGAACTCACCAAAAAACATACTGTAAAGTGGCATTGGGTGAAGGGGCACGCCGGTGATCCGGGAAATGAGCGTGCAGATCAATTGGCAAATCGAGGGGTAGGACTGGCCCGACGTGGTTGATATCCATGTAAGATACGAGCCGAGACTTTTTACATTTTTTTATACATCGGAAGCATGACTGCTATGAGACAAGTCGTACTCGATACCGAAACCACAGGTATCAATATTTCGGATGGGAACCGGATTATTGAAATTGGTTGCGTTGAAGTGGTTGATCGGAAACTTACAGGAAACCATTTTCATTGTTACATAAATCCTCAACGTTTGGTGGAGGAAGGTGCGCTCGCTGTCCATGGATTGACGGATGAGTTCCTGTCAGATAAACCTCTCTTTAAAGAAGTGGCGACACCTTTTCTGGAATTTGTAAAAGGTGCTGAGCTGGTCATTCACAATGCCGCGTTCGATATCGGGTTTATAAACCACGAGTTTGCTCTACTGGGCGAGTCTTGGGGGACGGTTGCTGATTACTGCTCCGTGCTGGATACGCTGGCTATGGCTCGTAAAAAGCATCCGGGGCAGAAAAATAATCTGGATGCACTCTGCAAGCGCTATGGTGTAGATAATAGTGGGAGGGATTTCCACGGCGCTTTGCTGGATGCCGAAATTCTCGCGGATGTCTATTTGGCCATGACGGGAGGGCAAACGGCCTTATCGTTGGAAGGCGAGTCAGAAGGTGACGGGCCTCAAACCTCTGAAATTATCCGATTGGTGCCTTCGAAGTTTAACTTGAGGGTCATTCGGGCAAACAATGATGAGCTGGCTGCACATCAGGAGCGACTGAAGGCTATTGAAAAATCTGCAGGAAAAGTGCTTTGGTTGCAAACCCCTCAGTAGTGAGGGCAGTGTGTTAAATACTTGCCATGGAATAAATAAAAAGGCGTAAACCAGAAAGGTTTACGCCTTTTTTATCAGCCAAAATCGAGTGCAATAGTTATAGAAAAAGCTCTACACACATAAAACCTACACCACCCATAACCACCGTATAGGGGAGAGCCATCCAAACCATTTTTCCGTACGAGAGCCGAATTAGTGGCGCCACGGCTGAAGTCAGCAGGAACAAGAACGCAGCCTGACCGTTAGGTGTCGCCACGCTGGGAAGATTGGTGCCGGTATTAATGGCGATTGCCAGCTTTTCAAAATGCTCTTTTGATATCTCTCCCGCTTTGTAGACATGCAGCACTTCGTCGATATAAACCGTCGCGACAAATACGTTGTCACTAATTGCGGACAGTACGCCGTTTGCGAGAAAAAACATGCCGGGCTGAACGTCAGTTTCCAAATGAAGAACATAGTTAATAATGCCCGCAAACAGGTGTAGTTCGTGGATAACGCCTACAATTGTAAAAAAAACCACTAACAAGGCGGTAAATGGCAGGGCTTCTTCAAAGGCCTTGCCAATCTGATGCTCTTCAGTAATGCCAGTGAAAGCGGTTCCCAGAACAATCACCATCAAACCGATCAGCCCAACTTCAGCGGCATGCAGCGCCAGGCAGATAATCAGCAGTAAGGCAACGAGAGCCTGTGCAATCAATGATGCTTTCAATTGCAGCGTCATCTTGCTTTGTTCTGCCATATTAAAATCTTCAAGAATGCTGCGGACGGCGACTGGGAGTTCCGCGCCATAGTCAAACTTTTTGATGCTTTCTAGGATGACGCAAGTGGCTAACCCGGCGAATAATACCGGCATGGTGATGGGAGCCATCTGTACAAAAAACTGTATAAAATCCCAACCTGCCCGGTCGGCAATGATCAGGTTTTGAGGTTCGCCCACTTGAGTGCAGACTCCCCCGAGTGCGGTTCCCACGGCACCGTGCATCAGCAGGCTGCGCAAAAACGCACGAAACTGATCGAGATCGGTACGATGGTCGTGACCGACACCACTATCATCGCCATGATCATGCTCGTGATGGTAGTGTTTGCCTGAGGCGACTTTGTGATACACCGCGTAAAACCCAACCGCAACACTGATAATGACGGCTGTAACGGTGAGCGCATCCAAAAATGCAGACAAGAACGCGGAGGATACCGAGAAAAATAAGGCCAGCATCTTTTTGGAGCGAATGCCAAGCAATATTTTTGTGAACAGGTATAGCAGCAAATTCTTCATGAAGTAGATGCCTGCGACCATGAAAATCAGCAGCAAAATGACTTCCAGGTTGTTTTCCACTTCATGGTAAACGCCGTCCGGCGACACCATGCCAATAATCACAGCTTCGAGGGCGAGTATGCCTCCGGGCTGCAGCGGGTAGCATTTCAGCGCCATTCCCAGCGTAAAAATAAATTCGATGATCAATAGCCAGCCGGCAGAAAACGGGTGTAATGCGAATACAACCGGGTTGATGACTAAAAAAGCGACGATGACCTGCTTGTACCAGTTGGGTGAGTGGCCAAGGAAGTTTTGGTAAAAAGCTTGTGATAGCGTGTTGGTCATTTGTGTATTCCTGATTGTGTCAGGGTGAGTTTAATAAATTAACTGTAGTTAATAAATTTACGTGAATTTTACATTAATGTGCTGAAAAACCAAGTATTAGCATAGGGTATGCTTGAAACTCTGGTTTCTGGGCTGAATAGGGATCCGTTCTCAATATGTCGATTTGATCTCGACTTTATGGGCATGGTTAACGAAGGAAGAGGGTAAAATAGGGCGAGACCGGGTAAAGAATTGTAAGTTGTCCTGCGATTTCTTGTTTGGTCTCAAAAATGTGTTATAAGTTAATATCGTTAAACGCAAAATTCAGATGTAAATTGTTTTAGATGCGAAGCTATTGCGCTCGCTGAGGATGTTTTCAGGGTATGTCTGCCACGGCCGTTGCTGCAAAAACACAAGCCTTTGATATGGTTCAAATTGAAATTGAAACCACGATCAAACAGGCGGAACAGAACTTGATAAGCTTTCAGGAAAATCGTGAAAGCAGTGAAGATCTGCAAAACTGTATAGACTACTTGAATCAATTGCGTGGTATTTTCATTCTGGTGGAAATACAGGGCGCCGTTATCCTGTGTCAGGAAGCCGTTTCGCTGGCGAATGAAGTCCCTATCGGGGCGAGTGATGATAAAAACAGCCTGTTAACGTCCCTGAATAACGCCTTTTTTATATTAAGACGCTATGTCGAATACTATCGGCAATACCGGCAGGATCATCCTGAACTACTGCTGCCAATTATCAACGAATTACGCACTGCCCAGCACGCAAAACCTTTTGCCGACTCCCATTTTATCGATATTGATTTGTCACGCTCTGTGGACTATTGCGGATTGATTCGCGTAGAAGCATTTGATCCTGGTGTGGATTTTGAGGCCCGGGCAAGACGCCTGCGTCACATCTATCAGGTGGCATTATTGGGGTTATTGAAAGATAAAAATATTGAAGTAAATCTGAAATTGCTGTTTCACTCCGCGAAGGGGTTAGCCAGACTTTGTAAGGGGGGACAGCTTTCAGGTTTATGGTGTTTGGTGGTGATTGTTGTTCAGGCAATGAGCGATCGGCGTATGGAAATGAATCCTAACCGCAAACGCTTGTTCATGAAAATCGAAAAGTATGCTCGGGAGTTGGTGTACGTCGGTAAAGTGGTTAACTCTAAAAGTGCGCCGGATTCAATTCGCAGAGAATTAATTTATATCCTGTATTTAAGCGGATCTCACAATCCGGAAGTTATCGCTTTGCTGGATGGCTACTCGTTACAGCCGGCGGAATTTAATGAGCAGTTGTTGGTTGAAAACAGGCGCCGGTTACTGGGGCCTGGCGCAGACGTTCTTCGTTCGCTTTCTGGCGCGTTGCAAGAGGAGCTGAATTACATTAAGGATAAGCTGGATATTATCGAACGGGGTATTGATCCTGATGTTACCGACTTTTCGGTAATTGCGTCTGGTATGGCTCGTTTGTCCAGTACCTTGTCCATGTTGTCACTGGCTACGCTGGCTGGAGTTGCCAGTCGTCAAAGCAGCATTTTGGAGGGGTGGGCAGAAGCGGGAAAAGTGCCTTCCGAGTCCGAGCTTATCAATGTCGCGAATGCGGTTTTGAATATTGAGCAATCGGTAAAAACACTTGAAACCTCGGGTATTGTGTCAGATGTTGATCTTGCGGAAGCAAAAGAAAACGAGTCACTGCATTACTTCAGAGAGGCCCAGATCGTATTGATTGGAGAGGCCCAGTCGGCCATTGCGCTGGCGAAACGCTCCATTACGGCTTATCTCGAATCGGGTTGGGATAAATTGCACCTTACGGCTGTTGAGCCGGCACTGGATTCCGTAAGAGGCGGGATGCTTATGTTGGGTGAGGTTATGCTGGCAAAAGTTATCGCGGCTTGTATGCGCTGTTTGCATAGCGAACTGATAGAGCGAAATGGCAAGCCGGATTCAAATATTCTTGAAACCATGGCGGATGCGCTTACGTCATTGGAGTACTA
The DNA here is from genome assembly GCA_024234505.1 of Hahellaceae bacterium. Taxonomy (GTDB): domain Bacteria; phylum Pseudomonadota; class Gammaproteobacteria; order Pseudomonadales; family Oleiphilaceae; genus JACKOD01. Next base: position 478,604 of record JACKOD010000001.1, read on the forward strand.
CATAGAAACCATGAGCGGTAGGGACAGGCCTAGTCAGGAGTTGTTGGTGCTTGCCGAAGAAAGTCTCAAGTCTATTGGGTACAGTATTGCCTGAATTATGAAGACTGTCTGATATCAACTAAGGGATTGTGTTTGATATGTTTTATTCGCTACTGACCGGGCTTTTATTGTTACTGGCGCTGGTCTGCATATATTGGGGCATCAAGCCTTTTTTTCGTCATCGGTGGTTTCTCGTCTGGCTCAAGTCTACATTATCGCTACTGCTGGTAGCCTTTGCGTTTTCAATTCTGCTGCTTGCCTATGATTTTTCGGGTTATTCACTGTGGGATAAGGATCGTTACGTGGCGACAATCAGTACCCATCAGTTAGGGCCACAGGAGTACCAGGTCGATGTGGTTGTTGCCGGAGGGGATTCGCAGCGATATGTTGTTGCGGGAGATTTCTGGCAACTGGATGCCAGGGTAATTGCCTGGCCGGCCTGGATGGGTGTGGTTGGCGTGACTACTGGTTATAAGCTGGATCGGTTGAGTGGTCGTTACCTTTCGTTAGAAGATGAACAGTCTAAGCCTCGGACATTGTTTAAAGTGTCTTCAGGTCGTCAGGTTTTGGATGTGTGGTCGGTTGCAAAAAAGTATGATTTTTTGCCTTGGGCGATTGTGAATCATGGTTCGGGAACGTATTTGCCGATGAAGGACGGTGCAATCTTCGAAGTCAGGCTGGGCGAGTCAGCTTTATTTGGAAAGCCGCTTAACAATATTGCAGAAAATGCCGTTGGAGAGTGGAAGTAATCACTGTGTTGTGAATTGCAAACGGCTTTAAAAAAAAGTGGGATGGTACCCACTTTTTTTATGGATAAATCTTATCCGATGCTGAACAGTGAACCAAGACGCGTAGCCAGCATCATGTCACCTTCGGCGCGGAGTTGGCCAGACATGAAAGCCTGCATTCCGTCAGTTTCGCCGCTTACGATCCCTTTTAATGTATCGGAGTTCATGATCAGGGTCACAGACGGATCATCGTGGTTTCCTGCTTCCAGGGCACAAGCACCATCTTTGATGATCAGGTGATATGCATCGCCATCTTCGATGTCAAATTGGAACACCAGATCCAGGCCAGCGGCTGCATCCGCATTGAAGTTCGCTTTTAACGTTTCGAAGATATTTGCTACAGACATGGGAGTATCCTTTGCTAGTTCAAAATGGTTGATATGCAGCTAAACAATAAGCGTTATACCTTTGGGCTGCATATTTCATAAAGGCATCAGGTGTATCAAAAAGACTTCCTGATGGTAAAAGCCAAACGAGATTAGGTTGATTACTCAAATTTGTCAATAGCCAAGCGAACGCTTGTTTGAAATATGGTTCGCGTGAATTTTTTTATTTAATCGAATTTGTGGAGGGGTAACGCTTAAAGCGCGGGCTTTAATTTAAGCGCTGATATTTCGATTGCTATTGGAATATCATTTTTTGCCCCCATCTGAAGGCTAGTTCAACTATTTATTGAACGAGAGCGTTGTCCGGTTATTGAACGAGGCAGCGGTCTGGTTATTGAGCGAGAGAACGGTCTGGTTGGTCAGGCGCAGGTGTGCGTGTCTTAAGTGAGGGTTTTCGTTTGGAATTTTTAGTGGATTATGGAACATTTTTGGCAAAGAGCGTTACCGTAGTTGCCGCATTGTTAGTGGTTGTCAGTGGTATGGTTGCCATTGCATCGAAGCCAAAGCGTGGGGCACATGGGTTTCTGGAAGTCACTAAGTTGAATGACAAGTTTCAGGAAATGAAGGAGATGCTTGAATATCATGTGATGGACAAGCATTCGCTAAAAGCGCGTCATAAGTCTGAGAAGAAAGAAGAAAAAGCTCGCGATAAGGCGATGGCTAAAAAGGTAAAAGCCGGAGAGTTGCCCGAAGCACGGAAAAAGCACCTCTACGTTCTCGATTTTAATGGTGATATTCGCGCTTCGGCTGTTGATAGCCTGCGTCAGGCTATTTCAGGGCTTTTGCAAGTTGCTGATGCAGACAATGATGAGGTGGTTGTAAAGCTGGAAAGTGGTGGGGGTATGGTGCACTCCTATGGGCTCGCCTCGGCACAACTTCAGCGAATCAAGGATCACGGTTTGAAACTGACGGTTTGTGTAGACAAGGTTGCGGCAAGCGGGGGCTATATGATGGCCTGTGTTGCCGACAAAATTGTGGCATCGCCATTTGCCGTTTTGGGCTCGATTGGTGTGGTTGCCCAGATTCCTAATGTACATCGGCTGCTTAAAAAGAATGATATTGATGTTGAGGTTTTGACCGCGGGTGAATTTAAGCGAACCCTAACCGTATTTGGTGAAAATACAGATAAGGGGCGTCAGAAATTCATTAAGGATTTGGAGGATACTCATGTTCTTTTCAAAGAATTTGTAAATGAGCATCGTCCCGTTGTGGATATTGAAAAAGTGGCGACAGGGGATGTGTGGTTTGGTAGACGTGCACTGGATGTAAAGCTTGTAGACGAACTTGTTACGTCTGATGCGTATCTAATGCAAGCCTGTAAAGAAGCAACGGTGTATGAAATTAAATTTGTAGAGCGGAAATCAATTCCTGAAAAGCTGGGGCTTGCAGCCTCTGTAGGAGTTGAAGGTGCGATAGAGCGTGCCTGGGGTCGGTTGACAGCACGACACAGCTTGTAATCCGCTTTAATCCTATTTTTGGAGTCTCCCCTGGATGAAATTTCGAGCATTTAGAGTATCTGAGCAGTTAAACGAAGAAGGCCAGTCTTATTTTGAGACGGCCATCCAGCTTTGTGAAACCGATGATCTTCCCGCAGGAGAAGTGTTAATCAAGGTAGCTTATTCATCTTTGAACTTTAAAGATGCATTGTCAGCTTCGGGTAACAAGGGAGTGACAAGGACATACCCTCATACCCCGGGTATCGACGCCGCTGGCGTGGTGGCGGCGAGCGATTCGCCCTTATTCGCCGTTGGGGATGAGGTGATTGTGACGGGCTATGATCTTGGCATGAATACGGCGGGTGGTTTGGGAGAATATATTCGTGTCCCTGCCCAATGGTGTGTGCGGCGTCCGGAGGCGCTCACTTTAAAGGAATCGATGATTTGGGGAACGGCAGGCATCACCGCAGCGCTGTCGGTAAATAAACTGCTACAACGCGGTTTGACGCCTGATAAGGGCGAAGTTCTTGTCACCGGCGCCAGTGGGGGAGTCGGATCGGTCGCAGTCGCACTTTTGGCAAAGCTCGGTTTTTCGGTTGTGGCAGTATCAGGCAAGGCGGAGGCGGGTGACTATTGTTCGGCTTTAGGTGCATCCAGGGTGGTGCGACGAGACGCGATAGCCGAGTCAAATAAACCATTATTAAAAGAGCAGTGGGCAGCAGCAATTGATTGTGTGGGGGGTGAGGCACTTGGCTCGGTAATCAAACAATTGAAGGCGGGTGGCGTAGTGACGACTTGTGGTTTGACCGCGGGCACAAATTTTAATGCGACTGTGTTTCCGTTTATTCTGCGAGGCGTGGAGTTGCTGGGAATTGACTCGGTAGAGATTCCCATTGAGCTTAAGTCTGAAATGTGGAGCAAAATCGCCGGAGAGTGGCGAATTTCGTGGCCCGACACGGCGGTTACTGAAGTGTCGTTGGACGAAGTCGCGCCGTACCTCGATGCAATTTTAGCGGGACAACAATACGGGCGGGTCATTGTTGTTCATAAGAAATAATGTTTTTTTAGCTCAATCGCGTCGGAGTTTATCGCTGATGGCGATGGGGCTGGGAAAGCGGAAAATGACAAGGTATGAGTTAACGATAAAGGTGATGATCGCTGTTGCTTGAATGACATGAGACGCGGTATTGCCAATGAGCTGGGATTGCGTCGCCAGAAAGGCGATGAGTAGCGAAAATTCGCTGATTTGTCCCAACCTGAAGCCAATTTCCCAGGAGAGTTCTTTAGGCTCTTTAAGCAGGCTCAAAAGAACTCTGAATGTCACCGGTTTTACAATAATCATTAGCATGGCCAGGATGCTTGAGGTGACTATGACCTCGCCCAGCAGGCCCAGGTTAAATCCCGCTCCCAAGGAAAAGAAAAACAGAATCAGGAAAAAATCGCGTAAGGGTTTCAGATGTTCTGCAATGTATTGGGATATTGGTGTAGTCGCAATGCTGATGCCTGCGATGAAGGCCCCAATCTCAAGAGAGAGCCCCATAAATCTTGCAAGCTCTGCAACGCCAAGACACCAACCGATTGCGAGTAGGAAAATGTACTCATGAAATCTATCGAAATGTTGTAGCAGCTTTACTATCACGAATTTTACGCATAGAAACGCCAGTCCAACGAGTAGTGGCAACATGGCAATAGACGTGAGCAGGGTTGTCCATCCATCGCCCGCATCGTTGTCAATCGCACCCAGTACCAGCAGCATAATGATGGCTATCAGATCTTGCAGCAGCAAAAGGCCTACGAGTAGCTCTCCGGTATGCCGGTGATGAAGCACGGTGGTCGGAAGTAATTTAATGCCAATGATGGTACTTGAAAACATCATTGCGGTGCCGATGATCAGGCTTTCGGTCGGTGTAAATCCTGCGACAATGCCAATCAAATAACCACATGAAGCGAAGATGACTGAGCTAAATACGGCAACGACAGTCGCTTTCTGCATCATATGTAAAAGTGAGCGCGGCTGCATATCCAGCCCGAGTAGAAACAGGAGAAAAATAATGCCTATTTCAGCAATTTCTCCCAGCATTTTGGCGTCGGTTATTAAATGAATACCGTAAGGGCCGATTATTGCGCCAAGTGCGATATAAGCGACAATCAGTGGCTGTCGGGTAAAGAGAACAATCGAGGCCAGAATAGCCGCGCCGGTAAATATCAAAAAGAAGGAGTTTACCATTGCGAGGAGTAGTCCTTTGACGCTTAACGCGTGCCGGTATTTTGCATTGTATGGTTAAGAGTATAGATCATCGGTTGCTATAAACGAAAAATCCCCACCGGATGGCGGGGATTTTTAAAATAAAAGTAGTCGTTATGCTTTTTCCTGAATCTCTGTTCCTAGCAGGAATAAGCCTTCGGTGTTGGAGGGAATGCACCGCTTTACAATTACTTTTGTTTTAAAGGAGGGGAAGGCCGGATTTGATGACGGTAGCTCAGTGAACAAGGTCGTTCCTTCGCTCACGGCTTCCTTTACTTCTATTTGCATGCCTGTCCCACTTAAATCGCGACAAATTCCAACCAGAGAGAGTGTTCCGCTTTCGTCGGTAAGATGAATATCGCTATCCACTTTCATGCGAATAAAATCGCGCTTTTCACTGTAGTCTCGAATCATAGAATGCATCATGGTAAAGGACCTTTTTGTTTTTTTGTCCTTAAATGTTATACGCGCTAAGCAAGGTACTGTCAAAGTTGAAAAAGTTATAAAAATGTCATTTTGATGAACATTTAGTGGGTAGTGCAAGGCTTTACCACCATATGTGGTAAAGCTCTGGTTGTTATATCAAACCCAACTATCATGCTTTTTGGTGGGTCGAAGCATGGGGACAATGAGTGCCAAAAATATGCCTAGCGTCACCAATCCTCCACCAATCATCATGAAGTTGGTGTCACTATTGTCCTTAAGGTGTTGATTTTCTGTAGTTAATAGCTCAACGTCAGAGCGCAACTTTTCATTTTGCTCGTGAAGCTCTTTGTTTCTTGCATCGAGATTCACCGCGTTGGACGAAATGGTGCGAATTCTGTTTAGCTCTTCATTCAGGGTGGCTGAATCTTTGGATATTTTCTGATGATTCTGGGACAACGCATCGAAATCAGTTTTAAGTTGATTGTAGGTGCTTAGGGTGTCCTGATATTTTTTGAGCGCACTATCAAGTTGTTTTTGCATGTCAGCCAAGCGTGCCCTGGCAATCGGTGTATCCGTTAAAAAGCGTTCCGGCATATAACCCTTTATACCATCAGGTGTTTCCACGTAGGCATACCCGGTTGATTTGTTCTTCGATAGCACGGTTACAGCGGTTCCACTTTTTACCCCTTTGTGCACGATTCGATACTCAAGTGATTCGCCCGCACGCAGTGGGACAACCAGGGTGTCATCTATAAACATGGTTTCGGCAGAGAGTGTGCTGGAAGCCAGTGCAAACAGGGCGAAGCAAACAGAGAAAAAATAACGCATGAAATGGCTCTTTATATTTGGATGATAGTCAACAGGGCATGAGCATAAGGAATCCTGAAAAATAATCAAGATTCAACGGGGTACGGAGGTATCCTAAGAAGATGCCTGGATAATTTATGTCACGGAAGCACTTTTTTAAAGGGCTTTACCATCACCTCTTCGTAGACACCTCCTAGCACATAGGGATCAATACGCGCCCAGGCTTCAGCGTCGGTAAGAGAGTCAAATTCTGCCACCACCAGACTTCCCGTAAATCCGGCTTCGCCCGGGTCTTCACTATCTATTGCAGGCAGCGGCCCGGCGAGTAGCAGACGTCCTTGAGACTTCAGGGTATTTAACCGTGCCAAATGATCAGGTCGAGCGGATTTTCTTTTGTCTAACGAGTTTGGGTAGTCTTTTGCCACTATTGCGTAATACATAATCAGTCCCTTGTTATTGCTCGCTGGAAGAAGATTCGCTTTTTTCGGTATCGGTCAGATAACGTGACAGGTACACGCCTTGCGCCAAAACAAATATGACGGTTAAACCCAGGAGCCCGAAAACTTTAAAATTGACCCAGGTAGCTTGTTCAAAGTGGTATGCTACATAAATGTTGGAGGCACCTGCGACAATAAAAAAAGAGACCCACGCCAAGTTGAGTGTTCTCCACACGGGGGCGGGTAACTCAATGTTTGCTTCAAGCATACGTTGTATAAAGTTCTTCTCACCAAAAAACTGGCTTCCTAAAAATGCAGCGCCCAAGAGCCAGTTTACAACGGTTGGCTTCCATTTGATGAAGTTATCATCTTGCAGAAAGATGGTGGCCCCACCGAGAATGACAACGAATATCAAGGTAATCAGGTGCATTTTTTCGACGCGACGATTCTTTATCCAAAGAAATCCGACCTGAAGCAGCGTGGCGGCGATTAATACTCCGGTAGAGCTGTAAATATCTTTAGTTATTTGGTAGGTAATAAAAAAAACCACCAAAGGGAAGAAATCAGTAAGAAACTTCATGGATATACCAAGCTGAATGTGAATGCGATGTCTTCGCAATGGTATTAAAAATGCCGCCTCGAAACCAGAAATAAGATATTAAACTGAGGACTGGAAACCTTAAAATGAATTCATCCTGGATAGATCTTCATTGTCATAGCCATTTTTCGGATGGCTTTTTATCTCCGACCGAATTGCTAAAGCGAGCGGCGTCTAATGGCGTAGAAGTGCTGGCCTTGACTGATCATGATTCTATCTCGGGTTTGGAAGAGGCGCGTCAGGCTTCTTTCGATACAGGCATTTCGTTGATCAATGGTTGCGAGTTTTCTTGTCGCTGGAATGGTCTGGGGGTGCATATTCTTGGTTTAAATTTTGACTTAGCCAATGAAAATCTCAACCGATTTTTGGTGCAGCAGAATCTGCTGCGCTGGGATAGAGCGAGACTCATTAATGAGAAGCTCCATCGCAAGGGGTTAACCGGGGTATTGGAAAATGTGGATTTAAATTCCCGTCAGGTACCTCCTTCACGTCCGGATCTTGCCGCTGCGATGGTCCGGTTAGGTTATGTTAAGGATACTGCCGAAGCATTCAAGAAATATCTCGGGACGGGTAAAGTTGCGGAAGTACCGCAGGTCTGGCCGTTAATTGACACGGTAGTTCAGGTGATCAATGAAGCGGGAGGAGGAGCCGTAATTGCACACCCTACGCGCTACAAACTGAGTGGTACCAAGCTTAGATCGTTCATGATGGAATTTAAAGGTTTGGGGGGAGAGGCCATTGAAGTGGTCTATTCCGGACAAAAGCAAGGGGAGATTGGCATGCTCACCGATTATGCAGCCCGCGCCGGATTATTGGCATCCGTCGGGAGTGATTTCCATACGCCTGCGTATCCGTGGGCTGATTTGGGGCGAATTACCTCGCTTCCGGAGCGAGCCAGCCCAATATGGTTGCAATGGGGATACCCGAACAGTAGGCAGATAAACTAAGGAAAGTATCTGGAAAAGACTGTGTAAGTAACTACACTCTTAAGTAATTAAAGAATAGGCATATTTTGTAAGTGTTATTGTATTGGTTAAGTTTTTAGGGATTCAGTCGATAGTATGAAATGCAGTTAAATTGCACTTGATGCAATAAACATAAATGAATCCCAAATAGGTGTTAGGGAGAATATGCAAAGTAAATATCTGAAGTTTGTGGCGTTGGCTTTATCGCTGTTGGCCATCATTTTGTGCCTTTTGAGTACGTCATCTGTACTTCAGGCAGTGGTTGTACTCGTAGCAACGGGATGCTGGTGGCTTTCTGCCGGAGCTGTTACTGACAACCTTGACGAGGCTGAAATCGAGGCTGATGCCGAGAAACAGGTGGTCACGTTAAATAAATCGGTTATGAGCTTAATTAGCGGCCAGTTCGACAAACCAAAAAGAATTGCAGATCAAATCAAAGATGTGGTGCACGACAGTGTAGACAAGCTGAGTGCCAGCTTTACCGGTTTGTCAGACAGCTCCATGGCGCAGCGAGAGTTGCTTTTCGAAGTCATTCAGAAAATTCAGGGCGGCAAGAGTAAGGGGGGGGATAGTAAACTGACCGTTAAGCAATTTGCGGGGGAGCTGAGTGCGATTATCGACACCTACGTAGAGTTACTTATTAACGTGAGCGAAAAAAGCATAGATGCTGTACATCAGATTGAGGATATGGTGACACATTTTGATCAGACTTTTTCTTTGCTTGGGCAAATACGAACCATTGCTGATCAGACAAACCTGCTGGCGCTGAATGCGGCGATAGAAGCGGCAAGGGCGGGTGATGCCGGAAGAGGATTTGCGGTCGTGGCAGATGAAGTTCGAAAGCTGTCTAAGGATTCAAATAATCTGAATGATCAGATTAGGGAAAAGGCAGAAAATGCAAAGGTTGCGATTCATGGTGTACGTCACATTGTTGGAGAGATGGCATCGCTGGATATGAATATGGCAATCAATGCCAAAGGTCATGTCGATAACATGCTCGATGAGCTCGAGGAGGTTAACAAAACGATTGAAACCTCTGTTGCGATACTTTCCGATATGACTGGAAAAATTAATAGCGATGTTAGCAAGGCAGTTACTTCACTACAGTTTGCCGATATTGTAAATCAGATGTCCGATGAACTGGTTCGAGTTGCAGAGGGCTGGAAGATATCGATTGCACAGCTGGACAATAGCGGATCTGCGACCAGTGTTGAGGAGCTTATATCAAGAATTGCGGTTTTAAAGGCCTCATTTGAGGCAAATCAGCAAAGGGATTTGTCTCAGACCAGTGTAGAAGAAGGTGAAATTTCGTTATTTTAAGTCATTGTTAATATGAAAAAATTGGAAGGATGCAAATGAGTATTGAGGCACGAAAAGGTTCCGATGATAAAGAATTGATCATCGCTGTTTCCGGAAAGTTTGATTTCAACAGTGTTCAGGATTTCCGGAAATGTTATACCGGAATTTCGAACGTTAACAAATTTGTGATTGATATGTCACGCGTTGAGCATATTGATAGTTCGGCACTAGGCATGTTGCTCAATATGCAAAAGCATGTGGGCGATACGGCCACGATAGCGATTAGTAATTGCAGTCCATCGATTAAGAAAATTTTCCTGATATCCCGTTTCGACAAAAAATTTATATTCAACTGATTGGACGTACTGAATGAAAGTACTTATCGTCGATGACCAGGAATCAAATCGTCAACTTTTAGGTTGGATTCTAGAGGATTTGGGGCATACCTATGTAGAGGCTGAAAATGGTCTTTTAGGCGTGGCTAAATTTGTCGAGGAACGGCCTGACCTGGTATTGCTGGACGTAATGATGCCGGTCATGGATGGTTATGAGGCGGCCCGTGAGATTAAGAAACAGTCGGGCGATCAGTATATTCCAATTATATTTCTGACCGCGATGAGTGATGAAAAAGCACTCATTAAGTGTCTGGATAGTGGTGGTGATGACTTTCTTTCCAAACCGGTCGACGAGATTGTTTTACAGGCAAAAATTAGGGCGCATGTCAGAACACAAGAACTTAATCAGCAGGTTCGCAATAAAAACGAGGAGTTAACGTATCTTCACAATCGCCTTCAGCATGAGCACGCGATGGGTGAGCATGTTATTGCGAACGCAATGCGTGATAGCCTTGTTGATACCGGGAACGTAAATCAGTTTGTTTCTCCGATGTCGCGTTTTAATGGTGATCTGGTTTTGGTTGCCGCTAAGCCCACTGGCGGACTATATGTCTTTTTGGGTGATTTTACCGGGCATGGACTGGCTGCATCTATCGGAGCCATTCCCGTGTCTCAGGCGTTTTTTACCATGTCGCAGAAGAGTTTGCCTCTAACGGAAATGGTACGCACCATTAATAGCTCGCTTGTTCGATTTTTGCCGGATCATATGTTTTGTGCGGCCACCTTACTTGAAATGAACTCTGCAGGCACACAAATTAAGGTTTGGTGTGGTGGATTGCCGGATGCGATTATTTATCGTCCGGAAAAAGGTATTGTCGGGACGATTAGTTCAAGAAATATGCCTATGGGCATTCTGGATGATAATGAATTCGACGATTCATTTGAGTTGCTTCAGTTGGAGCACGGCGATTCGATTTTAATGTATACCGATGGTGTGATTGAAGGTTTAAATGCTCAAGGTGAAATGTTTGGTGAAGAGCGTTTGCATTCATTGTTAGGGCAAGGACAGACCAAGCTGATTGAGCGGGTAATGTCCAGCTTTCAGGAATTCAAGGCAGGGCTGGAACAGGATGATGATATCAGTATCGTGGAGGTGATATCTGCTCCGGTTAAGGATGAAATACGGGATCGGCTCAACGTAAACAAAGCCGACTTAATACCTTGGGAAGTGAGATCGGTATTGGGACCGGACGATCTCAGAGTGCATTCAGACCCCTGTGCGAAAATAGTTGATATGCTGCCGAAAAATCAGGTGTATCGTTATCATCGGGATATTATAAGAACGCTGATTACCGAGCTGTTTTCAAACTCACTCGAGCATGGGTTATTAGGTCTGCAATCCGAAATTAAACGGGATGAAGACGGATTCGTTGAATATTATCGTAAGCGGGAGGAGCTTTTATCTAATCTGAGTGAGGGATCGATTGAATTGTGTCTATCTTATGATCCGATGGAGAATCCCGATATTTTGAAAATAACGATCACAGATTCTGGCAAAGGGTTTGATCACGCTTCAATAAAAAATAGCCATTCGCTTGAGAACTGCTTTGGTCGCGGTATTGGGCTGGTGAATACTTTATCCCATACGCTAGAGTATGTGGGCTGCGGGAATCAGGTTGTTGTTCATTACAATCTAAAAAATACAGAATAGGTTGTTTCGATGTTCTGAAACAACCGGGTTCGGACTGCGATGGGTAGAGTATTAATTGCAGTCCAGAGGCGGTTTAGTTTTTTGCAGAGTGAAAAAACAGAAAAATGTCAGTAATCAGTTCAGGCAATTGTTCTGCGAACTGGAACATTAGTTTTCCGTTTTGTTTAATTACCTGAAACTCTTCATCATCAAATAAATCGGACAGGCTCATCACCGGGAGTAGTAGTTCCGCTACCGTCTCCTCATCACGAACAAACCAGGCTTCTTCGTTTTCGAGAAAGGCTTCTACAAATCCTGCGCACCAATTCTGAATAGCGCTTTCGAAATCATCCTCGTTGTCCGGGGAAGGGACCTCTACTTCGTCTTCTTGATTCAGTGTGGTTGCGATTGAATTTTGTATTTTTTCGATGAGCATGGAAATTTCTGACATCATTTCGGCAGAAATGCTTGCAGGATCCTGACCTAAGATGATTTCCAGAAGAAGGTCATGATCAAGTGGGCTGGGGCCGATAATGTTGGCACAAATGAGTCCGTGTACGCCAAAGTAGTCGAGCGCTTCACTTTCAGGGATTTCATCGAGCAGTAACGCTTCCAGGCGTTTAATCTCGGGTTCGGTAATAGGTGAAGATGTCATAGTTAGCTCGCTGCTCAGGAGGATTGCGTTATTTTACTCAAAGGAAGGTGGGAAGGCATACCGAAATATCAGGTATGACTTCCCAATTTTTAATGTTGCTATTCAGCGTTATCTATTGGTTGCGAATTTACTTTCGCCTCTACAACGGGTTTCGGTATCTCTGCAGATAAAAGACTATCTGTTGTTTCAGACGGGCTTCTATTTGACGCAGTTTCCACGTTGCCACTATCTAAATTGGTTGCACGGCTCATTGCTTCGCTTTCTGGTCTGCTACTTTTGCTTTCTGCAAGGGGGGCGGCAATTGGTGCATTTGCAACCTGGGCATCTGACGTTTGGTCGCCTTTCTCTGTAGAGCTTTGCGATCTGGCTGACTCCTCGTTCTTCTTGGCTCTCGGGTCATTATGTGCCCGTGAAGGACGTGAACGTCGTTGATTTTGCCGTCTGACTGGTGCCTGTTGCGCCTCGCTTGTTGCAACTGCAGCGACTTCCCCGCTAGGGTGTTCGCCATCGCCGTTTTTTGATGATGCCGCTGGAGTGGCATTATCATTCTCTGCGGAGACGTTGTAGAGCGCATTGACCTTTGCTTCGGAAGCGGGCGACTCTACATCTTTACCTGTCTCCGGATTAACTGTCATTTTGCTTACGTCTTTTGCAGGCGCGGGTTCCTGGGCGTTTTGCTCGACTTTTTCGGTCGATTGTATGGCCGTTTTCGCTTCTGATGCTTCGGTATCAGCAGCCGTTTGCTCTGCCGTTACTTTAGCTGCCTTAGTCCATATTTGAGCTGCTACTTTTTCCGGTTCCGGAAGTGAAGACTCTGGTTTGCTTTCGGCATCGGGACGAGTGCTGGCTAACTCTGGTGCTTTCTGCGCTTCCACCGCGGGTGAGCCAGAATCAATTGCCGGATCCTGGCTGGTTGGTTCAGCGTTTTGGGGTGCCGCTTGATCCGTGCTGTTCGGCTTGCTATCACCAGCGTCACGTGCATTGCGCGGATCATTTGGGCGGCTTTCCCGTCCTTGCCGACGATTTCGGCGCCCTTTTCTTTCATCTGAGGGTCTTTCTGACGAGGATTTGTCGTCTGTATTTCCGGCTGCCGCACTTTGTGCATTTTCCACTACCTTAGGTGCAGGTCTGTTTGCTGACGCCTCTGCAGGCACAACGGGTGCAAGTACGGCGGTATCAGGTTTCTGCTCCTGGTCATGACGAGTGGAAATAGCGGCGTTCTCCGCTTTTTGTCCGCCCATATTGCGGTTCCGATCCGAAGATGTGTCGCGAGAGTTGTCTCTCTGGTACTGTGGGGCACCTTGAGAGCGATCTCTGCGAGGTCTGCGGTTGTCGTCCTGTCGCGCATTCTGGCGAGGGTTTTGTCGGTTGTTTGGGTTGTTATCCCGACGTGCTTCTCGGTTATCACGAGACTCACGGTTATCGCGAGGCTCGCGCGAGTCTCTTTGGTTGTCGCGTCTGCCAGAATTACGGTCGCGATTGCGTTGTTGTGACGCATTGGCCATGGGGCGGGCAGGAGGCGATACCTTAACGATTTCGGTGGTGACGGGAGTCGGTGTAATCTCTGGCTTGTCCTGTCCGCCGAATATCGACGCAATTTTTTTCGAAAGGCGCTTCATAAAGCCGATTTCGGTCGAAGTAACAGCCTCTGGAGTGCTTGGTTTGGCGACGTTAACGGTCTTAACTGCCGCTTCTTCTCTAACCAGTTCTTTTGGCAGGCCGATATCCGCACAGGTATCTTTAGTGATTTCCGGCTTTAAGGTGTAGCTTGCCGAACTTTCACTGCCGTCATCAGAGCGCAAGCGCTGTACTTCAAAGTGCGGAGTGTCCATGTGAGGCGTGGGCACAATGATGATGCTGACTTCCTGACGGCTCTCAATATCAGAAATCTGTTTACGTTTTTCGTTTAACAGGAAGGTAGCAACCGGAACGGGAACCAAGGCACGCACTTCTGTGGTTTTATCCTTGGAGGCCTCTTCGTAGATCAGACGCATGATGGATAACGCTAATGATTCTATACCGCGAATCGTGCCTTGGCCGCTACAACGAGGACAGATCTCGGAACGGGTTTCGCCTAGCGAAGGGCGTAAACGCTGACGAGACATTTCGAGAAGTCCGAAGCGAGATATTTTTCCAACCTGAACGCGAGCTCTGTCCAGCTCAAGCGCCTGGCGCATCCGGTTTTCAACTTCGCGCTGGTTTTTGGCAGGGGTCATATCGATGAAGTCGATTACGATTAAGCCACCCATGTCTCTCAACCGAAGTTGCCGGGCAATTTCATCTGCCGCTTCAAGGTTGGTGTGCAGCGCGGTTTCTTCAATGTCTCCGCCTTTGGTTGCGCGGGCAGAGTTGATATCAATAGAAACCAGTGCTTCTGTCGAATCGATAACAATAGATCCACCGCTAGGCAGTTTTACTTCGCGCTGAAATGCCGATTCAATCTGGTTTTCTATCTGAAAGCGACTGAATAAGGGGATTTCGTCCTGATAGAGTTTGATCTTGCTTTCATAGTTTGGAATGACGGCTCTAACGAAGTTGAGAACATCTTCGTGGACGTCAACCGCATCAACCAGTACTTCACCAATATCCTGACGCAAATAATCTCTAACCGCCCGAATAACAACATTGCTTTCCTGATAAATCAGAAAAGGTGCCGGGCGGCTGACAGCGGCGTGAGAAATGGAATCCCAGAATTGCAATAAATAGTTCAGGTCGCCCTGGAGCTCTTCGCTGCTTCTGCCGACACCTGCTGTGCGAACAATAACGCCGACGTTGCGAGGAATTTCCAGTCCGTTTAAGGCATCCTTTAATTGCGACCGCTCATCACCTTCGATTCTTCTGGATATGCCGCCAGCGCGAGGGTTGTTTGGCATCAATACCAGGTAACGTCCGGCAAGGCTGATAAAGGTAGTAAGGGCTGCGCCTTTGTTTCCGCGTTCCTCTTTGTCTACCTGAATAATGAGTTCTTTACCTACTTCCAGCACATCTTTAATGTTGATTTTGCCTTCAATTTCAGAGGGCTGAATGCGGAAGTATTCTTTTGATATTTCTTTGAGGGGAAGGAATCCGTGACGCTCCGCACCGTAATCGACGAACGCGGCTTCGAGGCTGGGTTCTATTCTAGTTATGCGCCCTTTGTAGATGTTTGCTTTTTTCTGTTCTCTGCTGCCTGCTTCAATATCCAGGTCGTAGAGCTTCTGGCCATCAACTAAAGCAACTCGCAGCTCTTCGGGATGAGTTGCATTGATTAGCATTCTTTTCATTTGGAAATAATCCAGCATGGCGATGGAAAGGTCGTGCAGGATTAAGAAGTGAGCTGCTGGTTTACGAGATGGTGCATCCACAGTGTTATATAGGTGGCAGCGGAGATCTAAGGCTCAAGCTGCCAACCTTCGACGGGCCATAGCGCTCAGCGTCGAATTTGCTTTGTTCAGGAACTTCTTTGTGAAAAGCCTTGTGGGCAAGAAACCTGTAACCAATCAAAGCAACAAAACATACTGCCAGAAAACTACCATCAGGCTGCCTGCAGTCTGACGAGCTAGTCAATTTTGTTGGTCTTACATCTCTATCTAAATTGCTGCCAACGCATTTTCTAGTCTTGAAATTCTTTTTTTATCCTGCCGCCATCCACAGCGGTTAATTACATTCACTCCATAAAAGGAGCGCGTGGTTTGTTATTTGTTGGAGTGTCCGGTTGAGGTGCAATTGACTGCCTTCGTGAAAAACGGTGTGTTGATCAGGTTGAGGGGCAGAAGCAGATTGGACTCTGCGATAAACATGCTTCCTGTCCTGACTCAATTGCACTAACTACTTCAATTCCGGAATCCTTGTATGTCAAATCCCTGACACGGTCTGTAATAGAGCTTTTCCTGTGATTGTCTGGAAATGCTAAGACAATTTTAAGGTACCATGGCGCACTAACACAGTGTCATGGCACAATAGGCAAGATCAGTCAGACCGAGATACAAGCAGAACCTTACAGCTATTTGCATGTATTTGTATTGCGATTCCCGTTTACACACTACGAGACAAATAAATTGGTTCTCCAGTGCGGCAACGGAATATAACAGTATTTGTATATAGCATCAATTACCTGTTCTTGTCCATTTATAATAAAGCTGACCTCAATGCCAAGCGGAGCTTCTGGTGTTCGTTAAAGGGCGAATATTTGAGCATGAGCTGTTGTGGGTTAAGGTGCTGTCCATCGTTTAACAAAGCTACATATGGGATACGGTTGTAATCAATGAAAGAAGAGAAAAGTCCTGCTTCGGGAGGCGTAAGTTTCTACGAGATAGATGAGAATAATTTAGGACAGCGGGTCGATAATTTTTTGTTGGGGATGCTCAAAGGAGTTCCGCGGAGCAAAATATACTCCATTATTCGTAAAGGTGAGGTGCGAATTAACAAAGGCCGAACCCGGGCAGAGTATAAGCTTCAGTTGGGTGATGTGGTCAGAGTGCCTCCGGTTCGTGTGGATGTCAGCAGTGAGTTAGCCAGTGTGCCCGGACGTGTCGCTGATGCATTGATATCCGCCATTCTTTATGAGGATGAGAATTTTATTGTAATTAACAAGCCCGCAGGTATCGCGGTGCATGGCGGCAGTGGTTTGAATTTTGGTGTAATAGAGGCTTTTCGCGCTGCCAGGCCAGAATCGAAATTTCTTGAACTGGTCCATAGGTTGGATCGGGATACCTCTGGTTGCCTTATGTTGGCCAAAAAGCGGGCAGGGCTGACTTTTATTCATGAGGCTCTGCGTACCGGAAGGGTAAAGAAAATCTATCATGCGCTGGTCGATGGTAGTTGGCCCTCCTACCTTACGCAGGTTGATGCGCCGCTGAAGAAAAACGAATTAAAATCCGGCGAACGTGTTGTTAAAGTAGATAAAGAGGGAAAAGCTTCTCTGACTGAGTTTCGTGTGTTGACTCGATTTGATAGTGTAACGCTGGTTCAGGCCAGTCCTATTACTGGCCGTACCCATCAAATACGGGTTCATGCTGCGTTCAAAGGTCATCCTATTCTGGGGGATGAGAAGTATGCGACGGATGAAATCAACGACAAGCTCAAGGTGGCTTGCGTAAAAAGGTTGATGCTCCATGCAGCAGAGTTAACATTTTCTATCCCCGGGGAACACAAGAAAGTGGTGGTCTCCGCGCCATATGATGATAAATTTTCCAAGGTATTGAACGCATTGAATAAAAATATGGAGAAGTAGGCAGTTGGTGATAAAGACGGAGTTGGTTGTTTTTGATTGGGATGGCACGCTTGTCAACTCAATTGCCCATATTGTTGCAAGCTTAAAGCATGCGGCGAATGCGCTGGGATTACCTCTGCAAGCGGATATGAAGTATCAGTCAATTATTGGTCTGGGAATGCTCGAGGCTGTTGAGGTGTTGTATCCTTATCTGGACTCGAGAGATGTGGAAAGATATCGAAAAGCATATTCTGAAAGTTTCTTTGCTTCTCAAGAGCAGGGAAGTGTTCTTTATCCTCATGTAGAAGATGTCCTGGTGTCACTAGATAAAGCCGGAATTAAACTGGCTGTTGCGACGGGAAAAAGCCGGGAGGGCTTGAATAGGGCGCTGGAAGTGATGGCGATTGGTGCCTATTTCAGTGTTACCCGGTGTGCAAATGAAACTCGTTCCAAGCCTCATCCGTTGATGCTGCAGGAGATTCTGAATTATTGCGAGGTGGCGCCGGAAAATGCACTAATGGTGGGGGATACCACCTACGATCTTGAGATGGCGGCTCGTGCTGGCGTACCATCGGTAGGAGTGATATATGGTGCACACCCTGCAGATGATTTATTGCGCTATTCGCCTCGAGGTTGTATAGATTGCTTGTCTAAACTGTCGCGCTATTTATAAGCTTTGATTCTGGATTGGTTGCGATAAACTATTGGCAGTAGATACTAATTTGTTTTTATTTTAGGGAGAGAGTCGCTTGGCGGATCAAGAAAGTACCAATAGCGTCAGCACAAAAGAGTGGAAGCTGATAGAAAAAACCATGCTTCAGATGACGGCGGAGCAGCGTAGGGCTCGTCGATGGGGAATATTCTTTAAGTTGCTTACCTTTGTATACCTTTTCTCGCTTTTACTCATATTTAAAGCAGAGGTGGATCCAAAGGTGCATCATGGAGGGGAATCCTTTACCGCATTTGTTGATGTGAATGGTGTCATTGCCGCAGGTGAGGATGCCAATGCTGATGATATTGTTTCGGGATTGCGCGATGCGTTCGACGATCCGGGAACGGCGGCTATTATCATGCGAATTAATAGTCCTGGTGGTAGTCCGGTGCAGGCTGGATATGTTTACGATGAAATAAAGCGTTTAAGACAGCTTCATCCAGATACCAAATTGTATGCAGTTATCTCTGATTTGGGGGCATCTGGTGCGTACTACATCGCAGCGGCGGCGGATGCCATCTATGCAGATAAAGCCAGTCTGGTGGGTTCGATAGGCGTGGTGGCCTCTGGCTTCGGGTTTGTAGAGTCCATGGAGAAGCTTGGTGTTGAGCGTAGAACTTATACTGCGGGTGAGCATAAGGCTTTTCTTGACCCTTTTAGTCCTCAGCGCGATCAGGAGGTAGACTTCTGGCAGTCGGTGCTCAATAAAACACATCAGCAGTTTATTGGCAAGGTAAAGGAGGGGAGAGGGGATCGTCTAAAAGAGGATCCGTTGATGTTTTCTGGTTTGGTCTGGAGTGGTGAGCAGGCGCTGGAGCTGGGGCTGATTGATGGATTGGGAAGTGCCGGGTTTGTTGCCCGTGAAATTATTGGAGAAGAAAATACTGTCGATTTTACTGCACAGCCGGATGCCTTTGAGAAGTTTGTTCAGCGTATGGGAACGGTCGTGGGGGATGTTATTGTTAATCGCGTGGCAAGCAGTAATTTGCAATTAAGGTAGCCAGTCAATCCGACGCATGGAAGTTGATGCATGAAGGTTATTCGTCACATTGAAGTGCGGAAATGCCTTCTTTCTCCAGCATTGTGACAAGGTCGATGAGGGGGAGCCCAATGAGTGTATTGGGGTCCTTCCCTTCCAAGGCCTCAAAAAGGCAAATGCCTAGCCCCTCCATTTTGAAACTTCCGGCGCAGTCATAGGGTCTTTCTCGCTCCAAATAGCACTCGATAGTCTTTTGACTCAAATTTCTGAACTTGACGGTATATTTGTCAATGATGGTGTTCACCTGGTTGGTCTGGCTATTAAATACGCTCAAGCCGGTGTAGAAAATGATGCTTTTGCCGCTGCATTCGCTCAATTGGTGCTTGGCTTTTGTGTGACTTCCTGGCTTGCCTAAAATGAGTCCTGAAGGTGTTGTTGCCACTTGATCTGAACCAATGATGATGTGGTTTGGATAATTGTTTTTTAGTGCTTTGGCTTTTAACTCTGCCAGGCGAAAAGCTAACTGCTGCGCCGATTCGTTTTCGAGCGGCGATTCGTCCACGTTTGGCGCCGCAGTAAGAAAGGGGATTCCAAGTTTTTTCAAGAGCTCGGCGCGATAAGTCGATGTCGAGGCCAATATCAATGGCAAATTGTTAGGCTTCATCTTATTTTACGCATTTTAGATGGTCGGAAGGGAGTGCCAGTTTACTCATGGCTCCCATGTACTCACTAATTTTACTTTAATTTAAACGTGAGTTTTTTATTAATCGACGGAATGCGTGTAAAATTTCCCGGCAGGTCAGAGGGATTACGCTGTTTCTATCTCGGTATTGGAAACAAAATGCGAATCTCCTTTGACAAAGTTCTTTTGCAACCATAAAATTGCGCGCTTATGTCAGACAGATCCTTACAACAGAACGTCGAATTCATTAAATACGCTGATCAGTACAAAATGCTGAGCGGGCGTATTGCTTTTGCGGATATGCCAAGAGTGGCAGAGTTGCTGGCGAGCAGTAACGGCAGTGTCGAGGCAGAGCTGAAATTCGGAAGAGATGAACAGAATATTCGAATTGTGCAGGGTCGCCTGACGTGTGATGCCGAACTGGTATGTCAGCGTTGCCTCGGAAATGTGATTACACATCTTGAGACAACATTTGTGCTTGCAGGGGTGTTCAGTGATGAACAAGCCCGACATTTGCCGAAAGATTATGAGCCTTTGCTGTTAGTTAATGGTGAGGTGTGTGTTGCAGACATGATTGAAGAAGAGCTGTTGTTGAGTCTTCCCATGTTTGCCTATCACTCCAATCCTGACTGCGGTGACATAAGTGCTGATGCTGACAATGATTCTCTAGCTACAGAAGCAGAGAAGGATAATCCGTTTGCTGTCCTTTCCGGACTCAAGCTTACTAAGTAGTATGTTTAGGTTCTCTAAGTAATTTTAGGAGTGAAATCCAAATGGCCGTTCAACAAGATAAGAAATCTCGCTCAAGACGTGACATGCGTCGTTCGCACGATGCGCTGACAGCGCCCGCACTATCAATTGATCCAACTACTGGTGAGACACATCGTCGCCATCACGTTTCTCCAGATGGCTTCTATCGTGGCAAAAAGGTAGTTGCTTCATCTGAAGAGTAATAGGTTGCGCCAGCACCCTGTTAGAATTGCCGTTGATGTCATGGGTGGGGATCTGGGTCCTCGCGTAACCGTGCCATCTGCGGCAAGATTTGCCTCGCAAAATCCACAGTTGTCTGTGATTCTTGTTGGTCAGGAATCAAAAATAGCAAGTCTTCTCTCTGATATTTCCCCAATACCCAATCTTCATATTCGGCACGCTTCTGATGAAGTGATGATGAACGAACGTCCGGCCTCCGCCTTGCGATATAAGCGCGGATCATCTATGGCTGTTGCATTGCAGATGATTGCAAACAAAGAAGCAGATGTATGCGTCAGTGCCGGAAATACCGGTGCGTTGATGGCATTGAGTCGTTCGATATTGCGAATGCTTCCTGGCGTTGATCGGCCCGCATTATTAAAAGTGTTGTCGCTTCCTTCCGGCAAGGTTTATTTGTTGGATTTAGGTGCCAATATTGATTGTTCGGCAGAACACCTCTATCAGTATGCGTTGATGGGGTGTGCGTATTACGCACTGGTTGAAAATAATTCAAGTCCGAGGGTAGGGTTGCTGAATGTCGGGGAAGAGGAAATAAAGGGGACGGAGCAGGTCAGGCTTGCGGCTCGCCTGATTTCGGAAGCCGAGAGTATTCACTATATAGGCTTTATTGAAGGTGATCAGGTGTTTTTTGATAAGGCCGATATCGTTGTCTGCGATGGGTTTGTTGGGAATGTAGCGTTAAAAACCGGGGAAGGTATGGCGCGTATGCTGATATCAGTGCTGGAATCTTCCCTGAAAGGACGTTGGTATTTGCGTCTTTTGGGGTGGGCGTTTAAGTCGGTCATCCAAAGTGTCATAAAAAGTCTCGATCCCGGGAGATACAATGGTGCGATTCTTATCGGGGTTCAGGGGATTGTTTACAAAAGTCATGGAAGTGCTGATGAGGCTGCTTTTTTTAGAGCGTTAACACAGGCCGCATGTGATGCTGAGCGGGTAACCCCTGAGGCATTGAATGATAGTCTGGATGAATTGCTCATTTAATTGCGTGATTTGGGTAATTAGCAATGTGTCTGTTTTGTTTGGCTAAGGATTGAGTTGTGAAAACTGCGTTTGTCTTTCCCGGTCAGGGATCTCAGTCGGTCGGCATGCTCGAGGCGGCCCATCGAGAATTTGAAGTGGTCAGAGAAGTGTTTCACGAAGCAAGTGAGGCGCTTTCGCTGGATTTATGGCACCTGATTGAAAACGGGCCTGAAAGTGAGCTCAATAAAACGGAATTTACTCAGCCTGCGATTCTTGCCGCAAGTGTGGCACTGTATCGTGCGTGGCTTTCTGCCGGTGGTAGTGTGCCGGATTATATTGCCGGGCATAGTTTAGGAGAATACAGTGCGTTAGTTTCACTGGGGGCAATATCTCTGTCAGAGGGTGTCAAGCTGGTGCGTCGGCGTGGGCAGTTGATGCAGGATGCTGTACCGGTTGGTGTAGGGGCGATGGCGGCGGTGCTAAATCTCGACGATGCCCTGGTTGTTCAGTGCTGTGAAAAGGCGTCAGATGTGGGTGTAGTAGCTGCTGTTAACTTTAACTCGCCAGGGCAGGTTGTTATCGCGGGCGAGGTAGGTGCGGTAGAGGTTGCGTCGGGGTTTTGTAAGGAGGCGGGGGCTAAGCGCGTGCTGCCTTTGCCGGTCAGTGTGCCCTCTCATTGTGCGCTAATGACGCCAGCAGCCGACCTGTTGATGCCTTATTTGGTTTCTGCTTTGGTAAGGCCACCAGAAGTTCCCTTGATACAAAATGTGACAGCGACGGAAGTAACCAGTCTTGATTCGTTAAAGAATAACTTGGTTAAGCAATTGTATTCTCCCGTGCTTTGGACTCAATCGGTGGCCCGATTGTCGGCCCTGGGGGTAACACATGTGGTTGAGTGTGGTCCGGGAAAAGTGCTTTCCGGGCTTATTAAGCGCATCGATAAATCCATGACGGTTTTTGATATTGAAAATCCCGAGAAACTTCATTCAACAATTGAGCTAATGGCAGAAAAGGAGTGAGCCGTGTCTGTAAATAGAAAAGTGGCGATAGTGACAGGTGCAAGTCGAGGTATTGGACGCGCAATAGCGAAAGCATTGGCATCAATGGAATTTACCGTGATTGGTACGGCAACTACGGAGGAAGGGGCTTCGTCGATTTCTCATTACTTTGCGAAGTGGGGTTTGAACGGAGACGGCATCGTGATGGATGTATCCAGCCCGGCTTCTGTCGAAGAAGGAATTAAACAGGTAGCGTCGGCTTATGGCGTGCCCTTGGTGTTGGTTAATAATGCAGGCATTACTCAAGATAATTTACTGTTGCGAATGAAAGATGCGGAATGGGATTCTGTTATTAACACGAATCTCAGCTCTGTTTACAGAACGTCAAAAGCGGTTCTTAGGGGAATGACTAAAGAGCGCTGGGGGCGAATTATTAATGTTTCCTCGGTGGTTGCATCAATGGGCAATGCCGGCCAGGCAAACTATGCTGCGGCGAAAGCGGGAATAGAAGGATTTACCCGGGCGTTGGCGAAAGAAGTTTCTGGTCGTAATATTACTATCAATACGGTAGCGCCGGGCTTTATCGAAACGGATATGACAAAGGATCTGCCTGAGAATTCAAGAAATGCAATGCTGTCAATGATTCCGGCTCAGCGTTTGGGGCAGCCGGAAGAAGTGGCGGCGGTGGTTGCTTTCCTGGCAAGCGATGCAGCCTCCTATATTACGGGTGAGACAATTCATGTAAACGGTGGTATGTACATGAATTAAATGGGTTTGGTTGATGTAGGTTTTGGATTGGCAGAAGGCTAAAAACACGCTTGTTTAGAGGGGGGTATTCCACTAGACTAGCACGCTATTAAATGCTTGGTGCATATTAAGAGAGGATATCATGAGTACTGTTGAAGAGCGCGTTAAAAAGATTGTCTGTGAACAGCTGGGTGTAAAAGAATCAGAAGTTCAGAATACATCTTCATTTGTTGAAGATTTGGGTGCAGACTCTCTGGATACCGTTGAGTTGGTAATGGCGCTTGAAGAAGAATTCGAAACGGAAATTCCTGATGAAGAAGCCGAAAAGCTCGGTACCGTTCAGGACGCAATAGATTACATTCTGGCTCACCAGTAAAAGTAATCCCGTTACTGTAATTTATAGCCAAGCAAAGCCGCCCCGGGTATACCGGGGCGGCTTTTTTATGTTTAAACTATTTCAATGAAATCATTGCAAAGTTATCTCGTAACCAGTGACGGTTTTGTACCCGCTTCGTGGGTAGCTGATCGTGGGCTGATGTATGGTGACGGTTTATTTGAAACAATACGTGTAATAGATGGATCAATGCCTTTAAAAGATTGGCATGTTGATCGTCTATTGCGTGGTTGTGAAAAACTGGTCATTCCCATCACGCGGGACCGGATTGACGAGCTGTTTTGTCATATTTTTCTCTCCTTTCAGAATGAGTTTGTTTCTGCCAGCGTCGTGCTTAAATTGGTGGTCACTCGTGGTATTGGTGGGCGAGGTTACAGTGAGCCGGATTCAGTGTCGCCGGCTGTTTATGTTTTGCTAAGCCCCATGCCGGAATATGAGACAGATAACTATAATCGTGGAATAGAAAGCACTATCTGTGAATACAGGTTGTCGGAAAATCGCTTTCTAGCGGGTTTGAAGCATTTAAATCGTTTGGATCAGGTAATGGCCAGTCGTGAGCTCGGCTCCTGTCCAGAGGCGTTCGTGTTAGATCAGTCTGGTCTTGTAGTGGAGGGGACGCGTTCTAATTTGTTGTTAGAGCGTAATGGTGTGATCTATACACCACTGATTGTGGGTGCAGGTGTTCGTGGTGTACTCGTTTCCTGGTTGAAGTCAAATGCGCCCAAAATCGGACTGGAAATCAGGGAAGCCAGTATTGATCCTGATGACTTGCTAACCGCGGATGGGCTTGCATTTGCAAACAGTGTCTTTGGGCTTTGGCCTGTTCGTGCGTTAAGGGGGAGGCAAATTCCGGTGAGTCAGGGTATACGGCGATTGCAGGTCTATTTGCATGAAAGCTTGGGTTATCCGGGAGTGACGTTTTGATAAAAAAGCGAGTTCTGTTTGCCTTATTTCTGCTGATGGTGGCTATTGGGTATTATCAAATTAATTCGATGCTCAATACGCCAGTTAATCTGGAAGGTAAGTCGAGCGTTGTGATTGTCGAAAGCGGAGCCACGCTCAAGAGTATTTCACGAGAGTTGATGCGGCAGGGGTACTTTGATAATGCCTGGGTGGTTGAATTTTCAGGACGATGGCTATATCAGGGCGTCTCTTTAAAGGCAGGAGAGTATCAGTTGCTGGAGGGCATGAAAATAGAGCAAGTGCTTTCCTTGCTGAGTTCCGGAAAAAGCATTCTTTACCACATCAGATTTATCGAAGGATGGCGTTTTAAGGATTTGCGGGCAGTGCTGGAAAACGCTGACCAGCTTACCTCAACTCTTAAAGATCTGTCTGATGAAGCGTTGATGCGAAAGCTAAATGCAGAGTTTCTGCATCCGGAGGGGTTGTTTTTTCCAGATACCTATAGCTATCAGCGTGGCGACACCGACTTTAGTGTACTAAAACGGGCATTTCTGAAAATGCAGTATGAGTTGCGGTCGGTATGGGATGCTCGAGCCGAGGATTGCGTGGTTAAAACGCCTTACGAGGCGTTGGTTCTGGCATCTATCATTGAAAAGGAAACCGGGGCACCAGAAGAGCGCGCGGCCATCTCAGGTGTATTTAGTCGTAGACTCAAATTAGGGATGAGGTTACAGACAGATCCGTCCGTAATCTATGGCTTGGGTGAGCGTTATGACGGTAATTTAACTAAAGCACACCTTCGGCAAGATACCCCCTACAATACCTATTTGAATTATGGTTTACCTCCTACCCCTATTGCGCTACCCGGGCGAGAAGCGCTATTGGCAGCAGTCCAGCCAGCCAGATCAAATAATATTTATTTTGTAGCCAGAGGTGATGGCACTCACGTATTCTCTGATACATTGGATGCGCATAATAAAGCGGTTCGCAAGTTCCAATTGAACAGATCATCAAGTTATAGATCAACCAAATAACAGTTAACGCACGTATTTGAGAGGTGCAAGTTTGCAGCGCGGACTATTTATTACTATTGAAGGTGGTGAAGGGGTTGGAAAAAGTACCAATCTTCAATTTATAGCGGACTGTTTACGAACATCCGGTCGTGAAGTCATTACCACCAGAGAGCCCGGTGGTACGGCATTTTCGGAGGAAATCAGAACGCTATTGCTGGCGCCCAGAGAGGAGCAGGTTTCTGAAGAGGCGGAACTATTGTTAATGTTCTCAGCTCGTGCACAGCATCTCAGCCAGCTAATTATGCCGTCGCTTGAAAACGGAGTCTGTGTATTATCTGATCGATTTACTGATGCAACCTATGCTTATCAGGGTGGGGGGCGTGGTCAATCTATGGAAAGAATAGCGATTTTAGAAACAATGGTTCAAGGGGGCTTTCGGCCTGATCTAACTTTGTTGCTGGATGCACCTGTTGAGATTGGAATGGCAAGAGCCAATAAGCGTGGCGCACTGGATAGATTTGAGCAGGAAAAGGCAGCGTTTTTTGAGCGAGTCAGGCAAGTCTATTTAGCCCGGGCAGAGGCATATCCAGAACGCGTGTGCGTTATAGATGCTTCGAAGTCGCTGCAAGCTGTACAGGCGGAAATTTTGCAGGCTATTAAAGAAAGGATTTAGTTTGTTGTCTGAGACTAATAAAGCCGCTGATTTAATTAAGTTATCAAAAAGAAAAGGCCCGTTAGGGCCTTTTCTTGTTTTACAGCTTATGGCTCTTATCGATTAGGCTGATACTGAATCGGCCGCAGACTGATAAGAATCCATTTCGTTGAAGTTCATGTAGCGATAAATATCTTTAGCCTGACTATCGATACTCTTCGCATATTCCATGTATTCAGCAACGGTAGGGAGTTTGCCTAAGATAGCACCTACAGCTGCAAGCTCAGCAGAGGTAAGGTATACATTGGCACCATCACCCAAACGGTTGGGGAAGTTACGTGTAGAAGTAGACAGTACTGTTGTGCCTGCCGCTACGCGAGCCTGGTTACCCATGCAAAGTGAACAGCCAGGAATTTCCGTACGCACACCGTTACGACCGTAAGTGTTGTAGTAACCCTCGTCGCGAAGTGTTTCCTGATCCATTCGTGTAGGAGGTGCGATCCAGAAGCGAGTCTTCAGGGCTTCTTTATTGGCTTCAAGCAATTTGCCAGCCGCGCGGAAGTGCCCGATGTTGGTCATACATGAACCAACAAAGACTTCATCGACTTTTGCGCCGGCGACTTCGGATAACAGTTTCGCATCATCTGGATCATTTGGACAGCAAACGATCGGTTCTTTGATGTCGGCTAGGTCGATGTCGATGATTGCTGCGTATTCTGCATCAGCATCAGCTTGCATCAGGGATGGATTCTGCAGCCACTCTTCCATTGCTTTGGCGCGACGCTCAAGCGTACGTGCGTCGCCATAACCCTCTGCGATCATCCAGCGTAACATGGTGATGTTCGACTTCAGGTATTCTGCAACGGACTCCTCGCCCATCTTGATGCTACAGCCTGCCGCAGAGCGCTCTGCGGAAGCATCTGAAAGCTCAAATGCCTGCTCTACCGTCAGTTTGTCCAGCCCTTCGATTTCTAGTACGCGACCAGAGAAGATGTTCTTCTTGCCTTTCTTCTCAACAGTCAGCAGGCCTGCTTTGATGGCGTAGTAAGGGATGGCATGTACAAGATCACGCAAAGTGATACCTGGCTGCATTTCGCCTTTGAAACGCACCAATACAGACTCAGGCATATCCAGAGGCATAACGCCAGTTGCTGCAGCAAAAGCAACGAGACCTGAGCCGGCGGGGAAAGAAATACCCAGCGGGAAGCGGGTGTGCGAATCTCCACCAGTTCCTACGGTATCAGGGAGCAACATGCGGTTCAGCCAGCTATGAATTACGCCGTCACCAGGGCGTAGTGACACGCCTCCACGAGTCATGATGAAGTCGGGCAGAGTGTGCTGCATTTCGACGTCAACAGGCTTTGGATAAGCTGCAGTATGACAGAATGACTGCATAACAAGATCTGCAGAGAAACCAAGGCAGGCAAGGTCTTTCAATTCGTCACGAGTCATTGGGCCAGTTGTATCCTGCGAGCCCACGGTAGTCATTTTTGGTTCGCAATATTGGCCCGGGCGAACGCCCGCGACACCGCATGCCTTACCAACCATTTTTTGTGCCAGGGTGAACCCTTTATCAGATGCAGCGACATCTGACGGACGGCGGAATACGGTCGATGCGCTCAGGCCCAGAACTGATCTCGCCTTGTCGGTTAAGCCACGACCAATGATCAGAGGGATACGACCACCTGCTTGAACTTCATCCAGAATAACGTCTGATTTGAATTCGAATTCAGAGATCACTTCGCCGGATTCAGAGAGAATCTTGCCATCATAAGGGCGAATTTCAATGACGTCGCCCATGTTCATGTTGTCGACAGGAGCCTCAAATACCAGTGCGCCAGCATCTTCCATCGTGTTGAAGAAAATAGGGGCTACTTTTGAGCCAATACATACACCGCCGGCACGCTTGTTGGGAACATTAGGAATGTCGTCACCAAAGAACCACAATACCGAGTTGGTCGCAGACTTGCGTGAAGATCCAGTGCCCACAACGTCGCCTACAAATGCAACCGGAAGGCCTTTAGCCTTGATTGCGTCGATCTGGCTCATTGGGCCAGTAACGCCATGCTCTTCAGGGGTCAGTCCATCACGAGTCATTTTGTATGCTGCACGAGCATGCAATGGGATATCCGGGCGAGACCAGGCATCGGGAGCAGGAGACAAGTCGTCGGTATTGGTTTCGCCGGTGACTTTAAATACGGCCATTTTGATGCTTTCAGCAACTTTGGCGCGCTTGGTAAACCACTCTGCGTTTGCCCAGGATTCAATGATTGCTTTGGCATTCACATTTCCTGCATCTGCTTTTTCCTGAATGTCATGGAAATTGTCGAAGATAAGCAGAGTGTGCTTCAGCTGTTCAGCGGCAATACCTGCCAGCTCAGCATTGTCCAAAAGTTCAACCAAAGTGGCGATATTATAGCCACCCTGCATGGTGCCAAGGATTTGTACGGCTTTTTCTTTGCTGATCAATGGTGATGCAGCTTCGCCTTTTGCGATTGCCGAAAGGAAGGCAGCTTTTACGTAAGCGGCTTCGTCAACGCCGGGTGGAACGCGATTTTCGAGGAGATCAAGCAAAAACGCTTCCTCTCCTGCAGGGGGATTCTTTAACAAGTCCACCAAACCGGCCATTTGTTCTGCATTTAGTGGCTTGGCGGGAACACCTTGTTCGGCACGTTCCGCAACGTGTTTACGATAAGCTTCAAGCACGGTTAAAACCCTCATCAGTTTATAACCCGGTTTTTGCCGGGGTGGTTGGCCTTGCGCGAGGCTCTGACTGTCGCCGGGGTGTCCGGGGTTGCAAAGGGCAAGGCCGTGTTCAGAGCCGCGGTATTTTACGGGAAAAACCACCAAATGTTAATAAGGCTTTGTTTGCCCGGCAGGGATAGCCTGTATTCAAATTTGAAATTCTGGTTAAAGACTTAGCCATTTTTACATCGGAATCGTGCTTGTCTTGATTCGTTTGTCCATCCAAACACTTGTTGAGGCCGGTGTAGGGAAGTGACACATGCTTTGTTTTAGTTTGAATGTACTAATTTGTGACGATTTAATGCTCACTAATAATGTTTTAGGAGAGCATAAGGGGGCGCGATTTGATGTTCGTGTCCTAGGGCGAGGAAAGCGTAGTTGTGTTATGTCTCGTAACAGGGAAGTCGTGGGAGGTTTGTATGACTGATGCACTGGATTTTATTGCGCATACCATTGACAGAGGCGGGCCTGAGTCAGAGGATTTTCGATTGCTGGATGATAGTTTTCGAGTCATTCTCAAGGATGTTGTTGCCCCCCGTCACAAGGCATTATTGAGAAGTAAGGTGGCTCATGTAATGGGCGACGCCTATACCTGTGCGACGGTGCAGGGCATGGTATATCAAAAGCCGCACGGCGTGGCAGGGGACTTTGAAGTCATTGAGCGTACTTACGGCCATTATCTTGCCAGAAATGAACGCTTGCGCCGTTGGGATTGTTACTGGCAACAGTTGTCTTTTGCTGAGGCCACCCGGTTTCAGAAAGCCTACCTAAAAGGCTGGATTAGAAAAAAGGAAAATGAACACCCGTCGGCATCCATTCTCGATGTTGGATGCGGCAGTTCTCGTGGTGTTTATGAATATTTACTCGAAAATCCGTCAGAGTCTAAATTTGTAGGTCTGGACGCTGATCAGGATGCAATTGATTACTCCAAACTGATCTGCAGAAACTTTAAACATCAGGTTGGCCTGCACTGCTGCAATTTTATGCAGTACGACACTGACTCTCGATATGATCTGGTTTGGAGTGCCGGTGTGTTTGAGCGACTAAATGATGCCGAATTCAAGCGGGGCTTAAAAAAGCTGGTTTCGATGTCAAAGCCGGGGTCAACGGTGGTGGTTAGTAATGTTTCTACGTCTAACCCCTCCCAAAGCTATCTGGATCTATTGGGATGGACTGTTGTTCAGCGTAGCCAGGCGCACATGCGTTATCTCGCACTTGCTTGTGATATTCCGGTAGATTCCATCTCTGTTGAACTGGATGAATGGGGGGTAAACCTCTATTTATTGATTACTGTACCGGATGTGCGGAATCGACATAAAAGCACTGCTTATATTCTGTAACGGACAGTGACAAATTATATCATTGTGTTATCTTTTACTTATCTGAAACAGAATTCACAATGAGGTAAGACGTCGTGAGTGAAGTATCTTGCCAAAAGTACAGAATCAGGGCCGTACACGATACGCTTTATGTCGAACTCATGGGGACATGGGCGCCTGAGGACACGTTGCAATTTCTGGCAGCCTATAAAAAGCTGGTCGCTTCCTACTTTGCTCGCGAGTGGGGAGAGGTGCTTTGTATAGATCAGCTGGAAATGTTGATAGAAGAAGATTTCCAGATTGAGACTTTCCGTTCACTGTTTACCTGGAGTTTTATTAAAGGCCTGGGGGCATTGAGTGTGGTGAAGGGGCCGGCGAATCGAGATCACTTACTGTTTCAGTTTGAGGAGATTTTGAATCATCGCCAACCTGTTGCAGTTTCGCTGAAAAACAACCTGCAAGAGGCTGTTGCGTGGCTTGCAGAGGAAGGTTACGAGATTTTGGAGCCTTTCGGAGACAGGAAAACAGCTTGAAGCTCTCACTGTTCAGTAGATAAACATCCGTAAATAAAACGCGCCCGTATTGATAGTGGGCTAGAATTAAAGCGAAGAAACACAAGGATTGTAACAGTCGCGGGGTGGGGCTTGATCAAAGTTTTGGTTGTTGATGATCACGATTTAGTGCGTGCCGGTATTTCACGAATGCTGGAAGATGAACCCTCTATTGAGGTGATTGGGCAGGCCAGTACGGGTGAGCAAGCTATTGATATGGTTCGCCGGCAAATGCCCGATGTTGTATTGATGGATTTGAAAATGCCTGGTATCGGCGGACTCGAAGCCACTCGCAAGATCAAGCGCATATCTGATGAGGTTAAGGTTATTGCGGTAACCGCGTTTGCTGAAGATCCATATGCATCCCGTGTGATGCAGGCTGGAGCATCTGCTTATATTACCAAAGGCGCGGATGTTGCCGAAATGATTAAAGCTATTCGACTGGTTCAGGCGGGACAGCGTTATATCAGTCCTGAAATCGCACAAAAAATTGCACTCAAACCTTTTGATGAGGCGGATGAAAGCGCCGTTTTTGATAAGCTTTCCGAGCGCGAAATGCAGATCGCGATGATGATTGTCGGGTGCCAAAAAGTTCAGGATATTTCTGACAAACTCTGTTTGAGCCCCAAAACCGTCAATACCTATCGTTATCGAATATTCGAAAAGCTCGCCATTACCAGTGATGTTGAGTTAACTTTACTGGCTGTTCGTCACGGTCTGCTCGAAAGCGATCGCCTTAATTAGCTACCTGTCAACTTGTGTTCGATTATTCTGAATTTTTATCCCGCCTTACATCGCGCCCGGGCGTTTATCGAATGCTTGGCGAAAATCATGATGTATTGTATGTCGGAAAAGCAAAAAACCTTAAGAAACGAGTTGGTAGTTACTTTCGTTCTTCTGGTTTGAGTCCTAAGACCACCGCTCTGGTTTCATTGATTCGGCAGATAGAAGTTACCGTGACCAATACGGAAACAGAGGCGTTGTTGCTTGAAAATAATCTGATCAAACAATGCAAGCCACCCTTTAATATCCTGCTCCGAGACGATAAAACCTATCCTTATATCCAGATTTCAGAGCATGATGATTATCCTGCTTTGTATATGAAGCGCTTTCGTCACCAGAAACCGCCGGGCCTGGTGTTTGGTCCTTATCCGAGTTCGCACTCGGTCAGAGAAAGTCTGGTTTTGCTGCAGAAGTTATTCAAGGTAAGGCAGTGTGAGGAAAGCTTCTATCGTAATCGGAGTCGGCCCTGTCTTCAGCATCAAATTGGACGATGCAGCGCGCCGTGCGTTGGCTTGATTTCCGTGGCCGATTATCAGCAGGCTGTAAGGAATACTTTGTTGTTTCTGCAAGGTAAAAGCCCCGAGTTAATTCAATCGCTTATCGCAGAAATGGATAGTGCCGCATCTGAACTCCGCTTTGAGAAAGCGGCCGAATTAAGAGATCAAATCTCGCTTTTACGTCAGCTACAAGATCATCAGGTTATTGAGGGGCGTCGCGGTGACGTCGATGTGATTGCGATTGCGCGATCAGCTGGAACTGTGAGTGTCTCGGTGCTGTTTGTTCGTGGTGGTAAAATCATTGGACACAAGAATCTCTATCCTCGGGTCGTACTGGACGAATCGGATGCAGATGTGTTGTCGGATTTTATTGCCCAATTTTATTTAGGTGGATTGGGGGCGGCCGATCTACCGAAAGAAATTGTCGTTTCTGAACTACCTCGAGATCGTGATTTGCTGCAAGAAGTATTGGCAGGTAGTAGCGCTAATAAAATAAAGATCATCAGCAACGTAATTGCTGATAGAGCCGCCTGGATGCGGTTGTGTAAGACAAATGCGGAGAATGCGGTATCATCACGTGATGCCAGTCAGGACGCGATACGACAGCGACTGGTTGCGCTCTCACTGGCATTGAATCTGGATGACACGTTGTCGCGAATTGAGTGTTTTGATATTTCTCATAGTTCTGGTGAAAAGACCGTAGCCTCATGTGTGGCCTTTGGAAAGGACGGGGCCATTAAAGCCGATTATCGTTGCTATAACGTAGAAGGTGTGACAAATGGCGATGATTTTGCCGCTATGCGATTTGCCCTTCATAAGCGTTACAAGAAACTAGCTGAAAATATGGAGCGATGTCCCGATATTGTCCTCATTGATGGCGGATTGGGGCAACTCAAGATTGCTGAGCAGGTGTTTAGCGAACTGCAAATTCAGGGGGTAGAACTATTGGGTATTGCCAAAGGTGAAACCCGCAAGGCAGGCTTTGAATACTTGATTAGGATGGGCTCTCACCAAGAGGTTCGTCTGCCACCTGATTCGTCTGCGCTCCATTTGCTGCAGCAAATACGAGATGAAGCGCACAGGTTCGCGGTAACTGGTCACCGCCAGCGACGTGACAAAGCCCGACGTCAGTCGGTTCTGGAAGATATTGAAGGTGTGGGAGCAAAGCGGCGCAAAGAGCTGGTGAAATACTTTGGCGGTTTGCAGGGGCTTCAAAATGCTAGCCCGGAAGAAATTGCAAAGGTATCAGGAATCAGTGCACGTTTGGCAAAAATAATATACAGTCACTTCCATCACGATTAACGTAGTAGAAGGCATGAGTTTACCTAATTTATTAACGTTGTCCCGCATTATTCTGATCCCGGTGTTTGTAATCGCATATTACTTCCCTAATCAGAATGCTCATCTGATTGCAGCAAGTCTGTTTGCTGTGGCAGGTTTTACCGACTGGCTGGATGGCTATCTCGCAAGAAAAATGAACCAGACTACACCATTCGGGGCTTTCCTTGATCCTGTTGCAGACAAATTAATGGTTGCTGCTGCTTTAGTGGTTATCGTGCAGGAATATCATGTATTGCACATTACTTTGCCAGCTATTGTTATCATCGGTCGCGAAATCGTTATTTCTGCCTTGCGTGAGTGGATGGCTGAAATGGGCAAGCGGGCCAGCGTAGCCGTGTCTTACATTGGGAAGGTAAAAACGGCCGCGCAAATGTGGGCAATTATGTTGTTATTAGCAGGTAATGCCTGGGATTGGGTGTCATTGAGCGGTGAAGTATTGTTATATGGTGCTGCAGTGTTGACGCTGTGGTCCATGATTATATATCTGCGAGCCGCTTGGCCGGAATTCAAGCTTTCTGCAAATTGATTAAGTAGTCAACGGTCTTGATTCTTTTGCATATATTCGTAAAAAACTGGTTGACATAAAAAAGCAGAGCTGTAATATATGCGCCACTTAAGCGGGAATAGCTCAGTTGGTAGAGCACAACCTTGCCAAGGTTGGGGTCGCGAGTTCGAGTCTCGTTTCCCGCTCCAAATTATAAAAAAGCCCGACATGATCGGGCTTTTTTACTAAGAATAGAAAGTTAAAGATTAAAGGCGCGATAGCAAAGCGGTTATGCTCCGGATTGCAAATCCGTTCAGCCCGGTTCGACTCCGGGTCGCGCCTCCAACTCAAAACCACGAGTTCTCGAAAAGAGATCGGCCCGGGTGGCGAAATTGGTAGACGCAAGGGATTTAAAATCCCTCGGTTGCTAACAACCGTGCCGGTTCGATTCCGGCCCCGGGCACCACCTTTCTTATTGAAATAACATTTCTTGAGTGGCACTTTTCCCGTCGGGATATAATTAAGCTATTCGCCCCCCTGCTGACATAATCTTGCAAAGTTTAACTATCATCATTTGTCCCTCATATGTATTCGCGTTTTTAAGGCCTAACAAGGTAAAGCGATAAAGGATTGGGAAGACATTTATGTTTTTTAAGCAGATACAATTAAGGGAAATTGCACGCAGTAATCATCTAAGTGAACAGCAGGTGTTACGCTTTTTGATGGATGGTGGAGAAATTAAGCGGGTTACTCGATTGGAAGATGCGTCCCGAATTATTCAAACGGCGTTGGCTCGTCGAGCCTCGAAGTAGAATTGATGTGAGATACATTGGTCTCTTCTATATGATGAGCTAAACTGCCTGTCCGATATGGTTTAGGACGAAACGTAGCGATGGCACGCAATAGAGCGGTAGATGATTGGCCGGGTAATAAGCCAGGATGGTGTGTTAAGAGTATTTACCGTATATTGCCGGGATATATCGAGGCATCCTTTAATCAGAATTCACTTGAATTGAGCGGTCCTAGAGGCTCCTTATCGGTTGATATCTCACTGCTAAAAACCTCTGTTGTCAGTTTACGTGGTTGGCGATGGAGTTGTCTGGTTTTAACTCAACTCGATGGAAACTCTCTTCGGCTGGCGGGGGTGTCTAACGATAACGCCTCCACTTTAGCCAAATATTTAAGTCAAACTATCGCTGATTTGTTGTTATTTCAATATCAGCAATTAGGTAGATCTGCGCGTGATGCACTAAAAGCACTAGATGCGCTTGCAGTTTGTACACGATATCTTCGTCGGGCTGATTGGGAAAGATGGTTTAGCTTATATCAGCATCTATCTCCGTTTTTTACGCGTTTTGATAGGCATTACTTTTTCGGTAAATGTTCTTGGTACGAACCTAGATTTTATGTGTTGGAGCGTATTTTTGCTGAAGGAAAAGCATTTTGTCGCAAGCATAATGATGCTTTTGTTGCAGAGGAGATGGCACGTTATAGCGTTCTTTTTGATAGCATAGAGTCTCGTCCTCTTACGCCATCGCAGCGACAAGCTTGTGTTCAAGATGAGGTGGCTAATCTGATTCTGGCGGGAGCGGGAACAGGAAAGACCAGTGTAATGGTTGCTAAGGCTGGATATCTGTTGGCGTCAGGGCTGGCTCAAGCAGATGAAATACTGTTGTTGGCTTTTGGAAAGGATGCGGCGCAGGAATTGTCTGAACGCATCCAAAAAAATTTAAAAGATGGGACAGTTGTTGTCAAAACCTTTCATGGGTTAGGGCGGGATATAGTAACGGCGGTGGATGGTAAGAAAATAAAGGTTTCTAAGCTGGCCACTAACGAGGAGTCAAAGGTCGCGTTCGTGACAAAGGCCTTGCGAGAGCTGGTGGCCGAAGATGCCAATAGAAAGCTACTACTTGAGTGCCTGATACTTTTAACGTTGGCACCCGAATGCGCTTCTTCTGAGTTGAGTAAAGCATTGAAATCTTCGGATGAGAAAGCACTCATTACTACGAAAAATATGCAGCCGATTACAACAATATTTGCAAATTTGCTCCCACACTATAAGGCGTCTGGTATATCTCAAAAAGCCTTTAGTGAAAGGCTTATCCAATTTGAGAGCCACGAACTGAACAA
Organism: Hahellaceae bacterium; assembly: GCA_024234505.1. Taxonomy (GTDB): domain Bacteria; phylum Pseudomonadota; class Gammaproteobacteria; order Pseudomonadales; family Oleiphilaceae; genus JACKOD01. The sequence goes on from JACKOD010000001.1 coordinate 514,781, forward strand.
GCGTTTATTCAAACTCTTTTTGCCCGTTTACAAAGCGTACAACGAGCAATTAAAAGTTTCCGGTGAAATTGATTTTACTGACATGATTCAGCAAGCAACGCAATATTTAACAAGAGGGCGTTATAAATCGCGATTCAGATATATTTTGGTGGATGAATTTCAGGATATTTCAGTTGATCGGGTTTCTTTGATACAGGCGTTGCTCAAGCAGGTCAGGGGGGCGAGCTTGTTTGCAGTGGGTGATGACTGGCAAGCGATTTACCGTTTTGCGGGAAGTGATGTGGCGGTAACGCGCCGTTTCGAATCTTATTTTGGTGAGAGTACGCAGAGTGTACTGGATACCACCTTTCGGTTTAACAATCAGATTGCGATCGTGGCGGCACGGTTTGTTCAACGTAATCCGCAGCAGATTAAAAAGGAAATTACCTCTTCCGATTACGTTGAGGCCAATGCAGTATATATTGTACCCACAGCAGATGAAGTGGAAGCACTGAATGCGACCTTGACGAGAATCTCAAAAATCAAGCCAAAAATACCCAAGCGGTTGCTGATTCTGGCGCGCTATTCCCATCTGTTAGAGGCGGTCAGGGAAGTACCGGCCTATGACAATCTTTTAATTGAAACGATGACCATTCATGCCTCAAAAGGGCGAGAGGCTGATTTTGTGATTGTACTGGGTCTGACCGCTGATAAATTAGGCTTTCCGGCGCGCCAGTCAGATAGCGCGCTGATTCGAGTGGTACTTCCGGAGGAAGAGATCTTTCCTTTTGCAGAGGAGCGGCGGTTGTTCTATGTGGCGTTGACTCGTGCGAAGCAACAGATTTATCTGCTGTCAAATATAAAAGCACCTTCCGTTTTCGTTGATGAGGTCGCTGCCTATGAGAATGTTTCAGTACTAAAATTACCCAGACAAAAGAAGAAATCCGAATCTTGACATGTGACACCATGCGAGATTGCATGCGATTTGCTTGATGGCGCTTTTGATTTCACGATAATCACCACTGTGCAGAGAAGTAGAAAATAGCCCCTAATGACAGCGACCAAAACGCAATGAAAATCATAACTGCGGTCAGAATAATTTTTTTTGTACGTGGAAGGACGTGGGCGCTACGCTCTTCATATTCCTCCCACAAACCTGGTGGCAAGCATTTTAGAAATAGCCAGAACATCATTGGAATGACGAGGAGGTCATCCAGAATACCAAGGACAGGAATGATGTCGGTAATTAAATCTAATGGGCTGAGCAAGTAAACGGCCATTACAAGAGAAAGCAATTTTGCCTTTAAGGGCGTGCGTGAGTCCTTTAGTACGAGAAAAATGCGAAAAATTGTGCCGGGTGTTTTTGCTGGTGCTCGCCTAAGTGATGATGCCCAATTTAGATTCATTCCCTGTTACTCACGATATTCTAGCTAGGTTAACTTATTGAGCCATCATATTTATTCTCTGCATCGTATACCAGCAGCCATTGCTAGGTTTGAAAGAGTTGTACATAATGCTGGGTACATATCTTTGTTTTTCTGCAATTTAGAGTGAAGGAAAGTGCTTGCAATGAAGTATCTGAAGAACTTCCCCAGACATTTAACGCAGCTAATGCAAGATAAAGGGTTGAGTGACGAAGAGGTCGCTGCGCTTTGCTCTGTTGATGTTTCAGTTGTGCAGGCGTGGCTTATGCGGGAAGGTAAGCGCTGCTATCCAGTCATTGATAACTTGATTGACCTGTGTCTTAAAACAGGCTCCGAATTGGACTTGTTGCTGGATCTGGAGAGAGAACACGACGACCAAAAGCAGTTGCGTTTGCCCGGCCTTACATTCCTTGAAGAAAATGACCTTGGTGTGTCATTGGAGCTATTGCATAAAGAAATTGATAAAGTGATGCCTACTGAAGAGGAGCTCGAGCTGCTCAAGCGTTTTCGCCGAAGTGATCCCGAAAACAGAAAACTCATTATTCAGTTAATGAATTAATGAGACTTGCTCCCCTCAAATCAAAGTGCTCCTCTCGATAAATAGTCTGGTGCAGGTGCGCAATTAGTCCAAGCCAAAGCTTGCATGCTCTGCGTCATCGCTTTCCATTTTATCCCAGTTTTCTAACGCTTTGATCAGGCGAGCGTGTTCGATAGTTGAGTTACCAGAACGTAGGTAGTGGTGTATTGCACTAATGACATTTTCCGCTTTGGTTAAGCGGTAATGATGATTAAGCAAAGCTTTACCTACGAAGTCGGTATCTTCTCCTTTCTCTCTTAACTTGATTGCTTTTCGTATTGCTAGTTCCAGTTCTTCCTTTGTTGGTCTGCCCATAGCGTTTTATTCCTGAAGGCGGGTTTTTACATAGTCACTTTAATGGTCAGGGGCGACCGATATGGTGCATAAACCTTTCTGCTGCTGTGCCCGATCTGACTCGATCATGTTCAATTGCTGTTAGCGTCAACATCGAATACTCACCAATGTAAGCATTGGTTTTAAGTAAAACGCTTTCACTTTCCATAAATAACTGTGCTGTCATTTTTGCGTGATTCTTTCCTATTTCCAGGTTCAGTACGACTAGATTCGGCCCTCCAAATTTTAGAATTTGCTCATAAAGAAACGAATTCAGTCGGCGAGCATTGGCTTCTGTTGTGTTGCTTTCTGTCAGGGGAATGCTCTCATTGACGGGGCGACAATCGGCTCTCATGAAGGCATCAGGTAGTTGAAGTTGTGCGGACCATATCGTTGGGTTTTCCACTAAGGTGCCAATTCTTTGAGGAAACTGAGGAAACAATACTCGGTACTCGCAGGCTGGGGGAGCGAACAAAAAGCTTCGGCTATATGCCATGGTTTCCGGAAGCTCTGCACCAGCGAGTGCGAGGGCGGGCACAAGGCCCTGAAGGAAATACCACATGATCTCTACCTCTGAGCAATTAATACAGAGCGATCCTATGGTTTAAGCTTAGTACATCTGAAGAACGCGTACAGCATCGGAGAAAAAATTTGGTGTGGCTGCTGTAGTGATTTTGAGGTGAGGATGGGGGCAAAAAGTGCAGCCAATAATACTCTGCACTTTTTGTTGGTTTGAATCAGTGATTACAGATTAACCACATTTGCTGTCGCCGCAGCTAAGACAGGTTTTACAACCATCCATAATAATTACGGCTTTCGTGTTGCATTTTTTGCAAAGTGTTGCCCCCGGTGGATAGGAGGCATCACCTGATGGGCTATCATTTGCGCTGTTCGCATGACGAGCCTCATACTCCGCTTTTTTTTCGGCGAGAATGCGTTTAGTGATTTCGCTAAACTCCTCGCTTTCAATCAAGCCAATTGCTTTCATGTGCTTTTCAATGATGCTGGCGATTTCAGCCACCAGAGAGGGCATGTAAACCCCTCCTTTTTTGTAATAGCCGCCGTTTGGATCATGAACAGACGAAAGCTCTTCAACGAGAAAGGTTACATCACCACCTTTTCTGAATACGGCGGAAATTACGCGTGTGAGCGCAATAACCCACTGAAAATGTTCCATCGATTTCGAATTGATAAAAATTTCATACGGACGACGTGATTCGTGATCCGTATCTTCATTCAGAATGATGTCATTAATGGTAATGTAGAGTGCATGCTCAGAGACTGGCGGTCTAATCTTATAGGTGGTTCCCAGCAAGAAGTCCGGGCGCTCTATACTCTCATTCATTTCAACCGGCAGAATCGCCGCTGGTGCTTCGGGGGTATCAGTGTTCTTCTTTACCTGATATCCGACGATTTTTTTGTCAATTTTAACTGTCATTGTTTTAACCCTTTCAAGCTATACCGGAGGTGCGCTTAATACTTTTCGCAGGTTTAATACTTACCGTAGGTGCCTTCTTTTAACGCATCAAATAGATTGGCCGCCGTATGCTTTTCGCCGTCGTATTCTATTTCTTCATTGCCTTTTACTGTAACTTTGCTGCCATCATCCAGCGTAAACTCATACAGTGTGTTTTCCAGATCTTTTTCCTTTACGAGTACGCCCTGAAATGCTTCAGGATTAAAGCGGAATGTAGTGCATCCTTTTAACCCCTTTTCGTAAGCATACATGTAGATGTCTTTGAATTCACCATAGGGGAAATCCGTAGGCACGTTCGCTGTTTTGGATATCGACGAATCTACCCAAAGTTGTGCTGCTGCCTGAATGTCTACGTGCTGCTTTGGCGTAACCTCGTCTGCGCTGGTGAAGTACTCGGGAAGCTGTTCATCTTCAAGGGTGCTGAAGGGCATCGCCTTGGCGTTTACAAGGTGGCGATATGCAAGCAGCTCGAAGGAGAATACATCTACCTTTTCCTTGGTTTTCTTTCCTTCTCGAATAATATTGCGCGAATAGTGATGTGCAAAACTCGGTTCAATACCATTGCTGGCGTTGTTTGCCAGAGACAGTGAAATAGTACCTGTTGGCGCAATAGATGAGTGATGAGTAAAGCGAGCGCCTTTTTCGGCCAGTTTTTCAATCAGCTCCGGTTCATATTGTGCGATACGTTGCATGTAGCGACTGTACTTCGCATGGAGAATCTTTCCGGGAACCTGGTCGCCGATTTTAAAACCATCAGCAATCATTTCGGGGCGTTTGGAAAGCATTTCACCAGAAACGGTGAACATTTCAGACATGATGGGCGCGGCGCCTTTTTCTTCTGTCAGCTTGAGCGCCTGGCGCCAGCCTTCCAATGCCATTTCACGACAGACAACTTCAGAAAACTCGACCGACTTTTCAGATCCATAAGCCATTCTAAGCATGGCGAGCGTGGATCCCAATCCTAAAATACCCATTCCATGACGACGTTTGCTGGTAATTTCCTTTTGCTGACCCTCAAGCGGTAATCCGTTAACTTCAACCACGTTGTCCAGCATGCGAGTAAAGATCGCTACCACTTTGCGGTATTTATCGAAATCAAAGTAGGCTTTATCCGTAAATGGATTTTCTACAAATTTGGTCAGGTTTACCGACCCGAGAAGGCAGCTGCCGTAGGGAGGCAAAGGCTGCTCTCCGCAGGGATTGGTTGCGCGAATATTTTCACAGAACCAGTTATTGTTCATCTCGTTTACTTTGTCGATAAGAATAAAGCCGGGTTCAGCAAAGTCGTACGTCGACGTCATGATGCTGTCCCAAATGAAGCGCGCCTTTACGGTACGGTAAATCCGGCAAGCAACCAGCCCTTTGTCGTTGGCAACGTAGCCTTGTTTCACCGGAAATTCGCGATAAACGTATTTGGACTTGTCAGATAGATCCGCCTGATCTGCTTCGACTTCTTTTGCGGTGACAGGGAACGATAGCTGCCAGTCTGCGTCATTTTGAACCGCTCTAATAAAATCTTCTGTGACCAGCAGGGATAAATTGAATTGGCGTAAGCGACCATCTTCGCGTTTTGCTCTGATGAAATCGAGAACATCGGGATGGTGTACATCGAAAGTTGCCATCTGCGCGCCACGACGACCACCGGCGGAGGAAACCGTAAAGCACATCCGGTCAAAAATATCCATGAAAGAGAGCGGGCCGGAAGTGGTTGCACCTGCGCCTGCAACGTAGGCTCCTTTGGGGCGCAAGGTCGAAAATTCGTACCCGATACCGCAGCCGGCTTTTAACGTGAGGCCTGCTTCATGGTTTTTACCCAGGATGTCGTCCATCGAATCCAGAACGGTGCCGGAGACGGTGCAGTTAATTGTTGATGTTGCCGGCTTGTGATCTCCCGCGCCCGCGTTAGACATGATTCGGCCGGCCGGGATGGCGCCATGTTCGAGTGCCCAGAGGAAATCTTTATAGACAGCATCTCTTTTTTTGGGTGATTCCACTTCCGAAAGCGCTTTGGCTACACGCACATAAGTTTCGCGGATGTTAGCGTCAACAGGATCGCCGTTTTTCATTTTTAGTTGGTATTTAGTATTCCAGATATCCAGGGATGCGTCCTGCATAGGAATTGACGTGGAAATGGGCTCGGCTTTTGCGTTCATTTTAATCCTCTGGGGGTTGAATTCTTTTTTTGCTTCCTGCCGGATGGGGAACGGCTGTTACCACCATATGTAGTGTATGCAAGGCGCGCTATCTGATCGTGGGCAATTCGTAAAACCTGGGAAGAGTTCGATCACTCAAGGTGACGTTTAGGGTGCGGGCATCGGCGCCAGCCCCATGAAAATAACGTTCCCATTAAAGCAATCCGTGCTTCCGCCTAATATCTGCTTTTATAGGCGAAAAACTATATATCCTGTGTGTGGTGCAGGAGTATAACACTATATTGTGGTTTGTGAAGATTGACATTAAATCGATTTTTTGCAGCAGCATCACTTTTGGATTGAAGTCTGGGTGAAACTCATGAGCAGATCAAATGGTTACAGGGGGTGGCGAGGATATGTATCGTTTAGTTATAAAAAACTGACTACTGAGGAAGCTACTATATATAGTGTTTGATATCTTAGGGTTGAGTTGAGTGGCCAGACTACAAGTGCCTTTTGTAAGGTGCATTGGCCAGAATTAATAAATCAATAGTCTGATGTTACATACTGTCACTTTATATAAAAAGTGTGTAAAAGTGCACAGGGTGTTCATAATTATTTGAAACTTTTTTACGCTCAAGTTACAAAGTAGAAATGCAAATCTGTACGTTAGTCCAATACTAATTTGGGTTGCATTTAGAAGGTTAACTTTGCAAATAACAAATATAAAAAGGCGTAATATGAAAACCAAACTGATTGCTTTGTCTTTAACAGCCGGAACCTTGTTTGCGTCGACTCAAGCCCATGCCTGGAGTCAGGAAACGCACAAAAAAATTGTTCTGGATGCTGTCCGGTATATGGAAGCTAATCCTGCAACGACACAATATTCTAAACTCAAGCAAGTCGCCAATACGGCGGGAATCAGCATGGCAAAACTCGCCGATATTCTCGGTCAAGGTGCTTACGATGTAGATGATTTTGAAGATACCTACATTTGTGGTGCTGTGTCGGGAGATTGTCAGCTTGCCCCGGTTTGGGGAGCGGGTGCCTCCATCGTTAAATACACCTCTTACTGGCACTTCCAGAATCATACGCAAGGGCCTGACGCTCACGGTAATGATTTTGGCGGCTACAATTACGATAAGCTTACAGTGTGGGGCGATATTGATAACATGGCCGCCACCTGGTTATATGGTGACCACCTGGATGATGGGAAAGGGGGAATGAAAGGCTGGTTTTGGAGTGACAACTCAAAATATAACAGCTATGACATTACCGAAAAGAACTATCGGTTAGGCGGCTATTCGACCAAGTCGATGTACGCAGATTTCGAAAAAATGCCTTTTCAGCCCATCGATAACCTGGGGCAATACTGGTACAGCCAGTTTTTAGCGCGCCCGACGGCACAGACGTTAGGGTTTGTATTGCACACTACTGACTTGCTACAGCCTCATCACACCTGGACAACGTCCGACCTCAATCATTCGGGTTGGGAAAGTTGGGTGCGCGATTACTACGACAGTGAATCATTGAACGATCTAAATCTCGTTGCTGAGGCGATGAACGACTTTACCCCCTTGCCCGCTGATGTCACCGACATACGTCCCTTGTTAACCGAAGGCGGTTCCTATTCTTACGCCATCGGGGGAATGGTTCTGAGCAGTCAGGATCATAATGATCGGGTGCAGGTGGCAAAAGAAACCATTCCACACGCGATTGCAATGGTCGTACATATCCTTAACCACGCAGCAAATCGCTTCTGAGTGATTGAAGGTGATTCCAGTCTGGCTTGATCTGACTGGCGTCACCCGCTTTCGGAGCTTTACATTTTTTGCCGGATTCATGTTTTAACCAGCAAGAAGCCAAGATTGTGTGCGATAACGCAAGGTGTCCTATGAATGTGCGTCAAGGGATTTTTAAATGGCTTTCCACAGCCTTATTCTGGGTGTTATTAAATGACTATGCCTCTGCCAGTTCCTCGTCAGTGGCGGTGACGATAGAAGGTGCCTCATACAGTCGTGAGGTGGTGAATGCTGTTTTTAAAGTTGCGAATTCCGGTTCGACGACTATATCGCCTGAGCAATTTATGCAGAGTATTGTCGACGACGCTTTGTTGGCTCGCTACGCAGTTTCAACACTCGGGCAAGCAGCGTTGGATAAAAATGTTGACGTTGGATTTCCGGTTTTTGCATGGATAGAAGGGCAGCAGGTTTCTATTATTCAGAGTGCCTATCGCGAGCAACTAGCGATTTTTCGTCAGCAGAACAAAGAGGTGAGATTAGAACTATTGCTGACATACAAAGAGAATATAGACTCTGATAAGGCGAAGCGAATTCTTCAGGATTATGGTCAGGTTTATGCTTTGTCAGAGGCGTTGCTAGCCGAAGCCGATTCAGTCGTCGTTGCACAATATAGGTTGCCAAATCTGGAGCCCCAACCCATTTCATTGGCAGAGGTTTATCGTCGACAGAATGTGCAAGGAAGAATCAAGTTACATCAGTTATCAACGGCCTATTTGAGAGAGCAGATTTTGCTGTTGGTTGAGCACAAATTAACGCTATGGTGGGCTTCTAAGTATTCTGATTTAGGGCTGCATGGGGTAGATGATTTGAAGTCGATGGTCTCTGCTCGCTATTACGCGCAGAGGTTGCGAGCCGAAATGGGGGTTGTTCTTGATATGCATGATGACAACCCCGCGCTGAGTGCGGTTTATAAAGAGATTACTCAGCAGGAAATAAACCAGTACTACGAGGCAAATAAAGAGAAGTTCAAGCGTATCGACTCTGTGGTTGCCAGACATATTCAAACCAAAACTCAGCAGGATGCGGAAAATGCCCTTGAATTGTTAAAGCGTGGCGAAGTTTTTGATAGTGTTGCCCGTAAGCTCTCTATCGCGGCGGATGCGGCAGGCGCACATCCTGGTAGTCTCCCAAGAATAACTCACGAAGATAAATCCCAAAATTGGTTAAAGAGTGTGCTGTATGCGTTGCCTCCTGGAGAGTTATCCAAGCCTATACGCTCGCCTGTTCAGGCAGAGGCTGCGGTCGTATGGGAAGTATTTATGGTTGATGAGCGGGTTGAGAGTTATTTTGAGGCGGACAGTGAAACGGTACGTTATCTTTCGCGAAAAATAATTGCGCAGAACAAGTTGAATTCACGCTATGAGCAACTAAAAAAATCGTTGCATGAGGCTGCTAAGATAGAAATAAATGATCGTTGGATGCACGAAGCCTCGCAGATTATATCAGGGTGAATAGTGTATGAAGAAATTAACAGGCGTGCGGCTGGGTCTCGTTGCGGTATTGATACTGGGGGCATCCATTTACCTGTTATTGACAGGTAAAGAGAGCGCGACGGTTGATTCTTACAACACTCTGCAAAAAAATGCTCCGGAGCGCCCCGTTAGCGGAAGTGAACAGGCGAAGGAGCTCAAACTTACGCAAAGTAATGAAATTGAAAAAGCACCAGAGGCAGGGAGAGAACTGACAGCACGTGAGGAGCGCGTAGAGGGAGGCGCGTATCTCAGCCCCTTAACTATGTCTGCTGATGCAATATCCAGTTTTCGGGATAGTTTGAACAATGGAGATGCGCGTTCCCCTCCAATAGCTGAACCTGTTATTGAGGATAAGCCTGATAGTGCCACGATTGAGGATCCCGCTTTATACAATCAGTGGGAAGTGGATCGAGAACGGAAATTAAAGCGTGCCTTTATTGTCGCAACGGATCATAAAATTGCCTCGCTGGAGGAAGCAATCACTCGTGCGAAATCAGAGGGGTTGGATCCCGAAGAAATCAGCGTGGCGGAAGAAAAAATTAAACGTCTAAAAGCGATGCAGACTTCACTGGTAAACAAGGACCCCCAATTACAATTTCAACCGTAAGCCGAGGAAATTATTGTTGTGGCTTCTGGGTGAGTTCCTTTGATTCTTTCCGTTGAGTCAGTGATTTAAGGCTTTTCTTTATTAAATGAGGGATCAGGATTTTGAGAGGCATCCGGTTAAAGTGCCCTCGCCAATAGAGGAAAAATACGGCAATTCCATGTAGTGGCGATTTTGACGTCGCATGGAACGGGATAAGTACATTTGAAAAAAGAATATCCATCAGCTTGAGACGAATCGCGCTGGGAATGCCCACGTCGTTAGGATGGATTAATTCACTGGGAACCATCGAATTCAATTGACGTTGGCAATAGCGCAACGCGTAGAACAGTGGCAAGCCTAATCCCAATTCGAAGGCTCGTAGTTTGAGCTTTTCAAAACCTTGCTGTTGCGAATCTAGCATCTTGAATAGCAAGTCCAGATCGGTGAGATCGCGCAACCCGTTTTCGAAATTACCCTCGAGAAAAAGATGTGTTGCGCTGTGCAGAATCATGTCTTCGAGAGAAAGAACCCCGATACCATCCTGACCGATCAAGGCATTTTTCCAAAGTTTCTCTGCATCGACACGAAAATTCAGAATCGGGAAGATGTTGTGGTGGACATCTATTACCGTGCCACGCTTAATATGACGAATCGGTGGAATTTCGTGAGTCCACTCCCGGTAATACATTTTGTCGTAATCGTCTGATTTGGTGGTAATCCATCCTCCGATCATGAGCAGCATCTCAGCTTTCTTTAAGTCAGCCTTACGCACGAGGATATCGATGTCACTCAGTGTCCGCCCTTGCGCACAAGTCACGCCAGAATGAATGTAGGCGCCCCCTTTGAGCAAAATGGGAGTAATTTCTGTATTTGTAAAGGCCTTTTGAATTTGATGAATTTCCCAGATAACTTGCTGATGTTGTCTTTGCGCCTTTTTGTAACCAGATTCAAGATGGTTTACTACATCCTCTGGAAGTTGGGCAAGCAGAGAAGCATTGTTGAAGATGCAATACAGCCGGGGCAGCAGGTTGGCACTACGCGCCTGTCGAATAAGTAGTTCCCATTGTTCAATGCTATACGCAAGTGCGTGTGTCGGATTTCTAAGTGTTTGGATTAACAGCGGCGTGCTCATGTCTATACTTCCAGCGAATCAAAATAAGCATAGGCATCGTCGAATGAGCTATAGGTAAATTGAATGCATTCACACTGATCCACGACCGATACCGCAAGTTCAATACCTGGGCGCCCTTGCATGTGATAATTGAAGCTGTTGGTTACCAGTTCCATGACCGCCGAGGCCCGATCCATGGCCGTTACCTGCATGGCAGATCCCGCCACATATTTTGGAAAAATAATGTGTGTTGGTTTCTGGCAAAGATGGGCGTTTCTTACGCTTAATTCGCTAGGTGCCATGAGCGCAACGGTTCCCTTATGTGTATCTTTGAATCGCTGCGATAAAAAGCTTTCTGGAAACGTGCTTTCAGCAATATCAATAGAATTATTTTTTAGATTTATTGGTCTTGCAATGGGCACGGCGAGGCCGTCGGATGGCCGGATGAGAACGATTTCATCCGAAAACAATCGCCAGCCATGATTCATTAGTGCTGCTGTCAAGGTGCTCTTTCCCGACCCCGGGGGGGCCGGCATGATTACCATTGTATTATTCTTTGCTAAACCGGCGGCATGAAATTGTAAAAATTGATGTGCTTGTGTCGCAATGCACCAGTTGAGCCCCCATTCAAAAACCGGGAGCGTTTGGGAATAGGGCAAAGGGTAAAATGGTTGGAATTGATCAAAATAAAAACAGGTTTGAGGCCGGTAATATCGGCGCAAACCTGAGGGTGCTTTGACCGATATTCGAAAATCAGTCAGGCGCTGGGAGCTATTCTGTTGCGTTAACTGGTGTTTGTATAGCGCATGAAAATCATCAAGAAAAGGCTTTTCAAACTCCTCAAGCATGATGCGGAACGGACCGGCATTAAAACTGATATTTACCCGCATTTCTCTTATGACTTCCTATTGGGGGATAGACTTGGTGGCTTCAACAAGTTCTAGTTCCTTCAAATGCTCAAGGCATGCTTCCACATTCGACAGAATGTCGTCGAATGTTTCGTCAATATCAAATGTCTCGCGGAGATAGTTCGCTAGTTGAGACGAAGTGTGGGGAGTATCAATCAATTGTTGCAGTAGCAGCCCGCTTAATTGATTTATGCGATGTACATCACCACTACGCTCATCATAAACGATGGTGGCAGTGTCATATTCTTTTACATAAATAGAAAAGCCCTTCAAAGAAGGGCTAAAATAACTAATGTTCATTAGCGTCTTAGTCAATTAGAACTATAGGCACACAAATTAGCAGTTTGCTCGAGTGACGAGTTCAGCTGCACCCGCTGTGCCTGTGCCATCCTGCAATGCTTTAAGAATATTGGTAAATTGTGTTTCCTTAGCGTTCAGGATAGCAAATATGGTCGCATTTGCTATTTCTGTTGCGGTGTATGGGTAGTGCGCGCTTGGGTGCAGGGCAGTCAACATGGCTGAGGCCACATGCCTTTCCAGATCTCCTGGCAATTTGGATGGGCCATTGTCTCCGGTCGGCAGATAATCCATGATCGGATTATTCATACCACTTACTGTACCTGTTGTCGAATAGGCATTTATTAGCGCATTAAGGTAAGTGCCACCATCGTAGGTATAATCGTAACTGATACCACCCACCTTGCTACCAGTTAGTTTTCCGTTATTACTGAGAAATGGACTGTTAATACAGGTGCCATCACTGATCACAATTCCTGTACCACCAGCTTTAGGCGTTGCAGTAATTGTTCCAAAAGATATTCCTACAGGCCAGCACCCAGGGTGAGTGCCCCAGAATCCGGGAGACTTACCGTGTCTGTCACGACATTCGTAATCAGTGGGTTGATCAGAAAGATTGCCGCTCAACAGGCCGGAAATAGAGCACTCATTACCTCGACCCCAGGCGAAGCGGGTTGGCAATGTTGCAGCTACAGGCGCTGCCGCTAAGCCAAGTAAAAGCTTACGCTTTGAGCTTGCGGGATTGTCATTAGTATGATGAGTTTGTTTCACGTCGTTTTCCATCTGTCTGGGCCTCGTCCATATCCTGTTGTGTCAGCTAATTTTACAGGAATTGGTTCAGATTAGCGATTTTAGTGTTATAGAGCACGAATTATGCCAAGGTCTGCGCCAATAATCGTTGTCTTGGTGAACTATTTTTTCATAATTATAAAAAAGGGCAACAGATTTCCGTCGGAAATTCACAATGTTTCACTTTTCCTGGCAACATTTGTTTGTAATGCATACTCCGGTACTATTGTGAAATGTTTATGAATATGGCTGGAAAAAGTGTTGTCTAGAGCTAACCTTTACATAAGGATTGGGGAAAGCTTTGTGCGCTCTGATAGTCTGGTCTAACCCGTTTAGTTTAAATGATGTTCGGGGTGAGGTATGGTCGAGGAAGATCTTCCACGTTTGTTTGATACCTATTTTGAAGTGATATTGGCTGATACGCGCCAATTACAGGAAGAGTGTTTCAGAATACGGTATGAAGTGTATTGTGCTGAATTGAGCTTTGAAGATAAATCAGCGTTTCCTGAGCAGATGGAAATGGATGATTTTGATTCGTTCTCTCATCATTATCTTATCAGGCACAAGGCGTCTGGCAGTTTTGCCGGGACGGTGAGACTGGTTGATCCTGGTCTGGCACCTTTTGAGGGTGCTACCTGTCCTATGGTTCAGTATTGCTCTCATGCAATACAAAATGAAGATTTGCACCCCTCCAGATTCCCCATCAATTCGATTACAGAAGTCTCCAGGCTGGCAGTTCCTTCCGCATTCAGGCGTCGTACCGGTGAGCAGGGCAAGCCCTTTATTTATGAAGGGGAGCGCATTAGTCTCACGGATATAGAGAAAAAGGCATTCCCCTATATTGCCATCGGGCTGTACCTGGCGGCGGCCGCACACTTTGTAAATGAAGCCAGTGCGGATTATGTCTACGTGATGATGGAGCCGCGCCTTGCCTTACATTTGAGGCGTGTCGGCATTAATTTCAAGCAATTGGGTGAGCCTGTCGAATATCATGGCTTACGTGCTGCTTTTTATATAGACAAGCCTCAGTTGTTGAGAGGCATGGCGCCGGGAATGCGGGGTTTATATAATCTGATCGAGTCAACCGTGGTGGCTCAAATGGAAGAAAAAACGACCTTACCTGTCATTCACTATGCAGCTGCACAAGGAATGTAGATGACTTTTAACTATCGGAATGCCTTTTCCAGGACAGTGGGTTGGATTACGCCCGAAGAACAGGATCTTCTCAGGGGGAGCAGAGTTGCCATTGGTGGTATGGGTGGAGTGGGTGGTGCGCATGTCATTACCTTGGCGCGACTCGGAGTTGGTAAGCTCAATTTGTCAGATTTTGATGAATTTGCCGAGGAGAACTTCAATCGTCAGGCCGGGGCTTCAATTTCGACCATTGGCCGAAAAAAAATGGAAGTCATGGCAGAAAAGGCCTTGGATATTAATCCTGAGATGGAAATCGGGATGTTTCCGGAGGGGGTAAATGAAAGCAACGTTGATGCCTTCCTGGAGGGTGTCGATGCTTATGTGGATGGCCTTGATTTTTTTGCGTTGTCTGCGAGAAAGCTGGTTTTTAGAAAATGCTATGAAAAAGGGATTCCTGTGACGACCGTGGCCCCTTTGGGGACGGGGGCGGCGCTTTTGAATTTTTTGCCGGGAGAGATGGATTACGAAAGTTATTTTCGATTTGAAGGGGTGAGTGAGCAAGAGCAGTATTTGCGTTTTTTGCTGGGATTGAGCCCTGCAATGCTGCAGATGAGATATTTGATTTTCCCTTCTGCGGTTAACCTTCAGGAAAGAAAAGGGCCGTCTACGCCCATGGCGTGTGAGATATGCGCGGGAATAGCAGCTACGCAAGTGTTAAAAATTCTGACAGGGCGGGGCGATGTCATTTGTGCGCCGCGAGGCTTGCACTTTGATCCGTTTCTCAATGTGATGAAAACGTCCTGTTTGCCGAAAGGCAATCGCGGTTTCCTTCCTCAATTAAAGCTTCGAGTCGCAAAAAAGAGGTTGGGGATCGCCTAGCACTTTTTTTTGCGTTTTCTGTGTCTTTATTCGGTTGCCACTAGCAATTTTTGCTAGTGGTTAGGCCTACTGTATTTTAAAGCAGCAGCTATTTTTAGCTTAAAGAGAAGTGTATGTGACGCTAGCGTGCAAACATACAGTAATGCCTTAATAATCCATTCTATCTATATGTAATATAAGATAAATGTCGTAAATCTTTATATAGCATTGTGCTCATATATTTAATGAGTCAAAAAAACGTATAGAATACATAGTGTTCCATTTGTTGGCATGTAACGTGCTGTATCTCAAGGGATTATTCGTAATCAATTTTGGGATGTGTTGATACAGGCATAATGGAGCTAAGAATAATGAATATGAAGAAAAGTTTGCTGGCGGGTGTCATTCTTTCTGCTGCGTGTGCAGGAGCAAATGCAGGAGTAATAAACGTAGGTGGTGTTCAGTGGAATACTGATAGCTTTTTCGATTTTACGTCCAATTCCAATCTGATCGAAGATCAGTTGGATATATCGAATGGTGTGGATGAACTCAAAGGGTTTGGCTTGGTTACAAACATCAACGGGACTGGAGAGGCTGTATTTTGTCCGGGCGGTTGTGAGCTGACGTATGTCTTCGGTGATTTTACTGCAACGTATTTTGGCGTAAATAGCGGTGGTGAGACCATTATTGGATTTACCGGTGGCTATATCGATTTCTATGTAGATAGTGCCACAGCTTACAATCCTGATGCACAAGCGACCGCAGCAGATGGTGATTTGTGGCTTCGTCTAGAGGCGCATGACGTATTTAATGCAGAATTTGGTGCCAATGTTAGCTTGTTTGCTACGCTTACCTCTTTTGGTGTGGGTACGGATACGGGTGATGGTGATGGTTTGATGGATGTTGCTGGTGGTTTGGCTGCATTAAATTTTTATACCGATACGCAGTCTGATGGTGCTGATTTTGTTTTTAGTTCTAGTTTTCAGCCGTTTCCAAATGGTGGGGCGCAATCTGATGGCTATGAATTGTTTGGAACAGCAGATATCCGTGGAAACTCTACTGCAGTTCCAGAGCCTTCATCGCTTGCCTTGTTGGGCTTAGGTTTGATTGCGGTAGCCGGCGGTGTACGTAAAAGAAAGGCATAATCACTAACATTCGTGATTATTTGGTAGTAAAAAGGCGAGATTTTTATCTCGCCTTTTTTATTTGGAAATGCTCTTTTAAAAATGGCGAGCATGGCGCCAAAAATCGTCAGTAAATTTTACATCTGCCGTCATCAATGATTTTTTCTATAGATAATAATTCAAATAAAACAATGAGATATTGTTGTTGGCACGGATGGTGCTTTATGTTGATCTGTGAAAGTACAATAACCAAACTTCTAGCAGGAAGTTACTTAAGGAGTTCAACATGGGCATTAAAAAATTACTGGCAGCAGGCGTTGCGGCAGCAGCAATGTCAACAGTTGCAAATGCGGGCGTAATCAATGTAGGTGGCGTTGTTTGGGACCCAGATTCATTCTTTGACTTCACTTCAAACTCAAATTTGATTGAAGATCAGTTGGATGTGGCCAATGGCGTTGTTGAGCTGCAAGGTTTTGGTCAAATTACCAGCTTTAACGGTACTGGACCTGCTACATTTTGCCCTGGTTGTGAGTTGACCTATACCTTTGGTGGTTTCACATTTGATTCCGCAATTGGTGGCGTTGATATCTTTGGTAACGCGGTAACTTACGTTGGATTTACTGGTGGTTGGGTTAATTTCTGGGTAGATAGCACTACAGCCTACGATCCAAACAATATGGCAACTGCAGGTGATGGTGCCTTATTTCTGGATGTAGCTGCACATGACCAGTTCAGCACAATTTTTGGTAAGAATTTGTCTCTGGTTGCTGCACTGAGCTCTTTCGGTGCAGGAAGTGATACTGGTTCTGGTAATGCGTTGTTAGATGTGGTTGGTGGTATGGCTGCAGGTAACTTCGATACCAATACTCGTGCAGATGGTGCAGACTTTGTCTTCACTTCAAGCTTCCAGCTAATTGAAAATGGTGCGACTCCCGACGGCTTTGAACTGTTTGGTTCTGCAGACCTGAAAGGTGCATCAATTCCTGAGCCTAGCTCTGTGGCATTACTTGGTCTGGGCCTGCTGGGCTTGGGCTTAGGTGCAAAAAGAAAGAAAGCCTAATAAGCTAACTGCTTAGTTTGGTCGAAACCCCGGCATGTCCGGGGTTTTTTATTGTCTATTTGTTGATGAAATCGGTTAGATTTCTTCTGCGGGTGCGAGCGTTGTTGCTTGAGTGTTTATCAATGCCTATTCTCAGAAATAATCCTCCAGTGCCTGCAGGATTCAGAGTGAGCATGCTTTCAGTGATTTGTTGAAGTGTGGTTGCGTGTTCGTTCGGGATGGTTGCGTGGTTGCGCGTAAAAACACCGGGGGCGGCATAGACCTGAACTGATAAGCCCATAGCGGTTGCGCTTAACCAGCAGCGTTCGAGTATTCGGCCAAGCGAAATTGCGCCCTGCCTTGAGTTTTCTTTGGGGCTAATAAGCAGAAGTGTGGGGGAGAGCTTGGTGGGTAGTACGGTCGATCGGTAGCCAAAAACGTAACTCATTCCCAATTTATTTAGCCATGCCATGGTAGGCCAATTGCTGGCTAGTTTAAATATTGGGCGTGCAAAGGGTTCAATGTTCAGAGAGCGTAAATCCATTCCCTCTTGAGCGCCCTCTTTGTCGTTAAAGCGAACTGTTTTAAATAGTTCTTCGTGCACATGTTTAATTTGAAAGCGAAGGCTTTCTGCCTTGAATAGTGCGCGACAGGCGACTTTTTTTTGCATCCCGTTGGAGCAGTCAATGGCTTCCGTTAATGGGGTTGAGGCGCTTTCAAGTAGCTTTTGGGTGAGGCGCTTTGCGTGAGGGGTAAATGGAAAGCGTCTATTGCTTTGTCTTAGAGGGATCATTGAAGCAAGCGTGGCTTCGGCTGGGAGGATTGATCTTCCTGTCAATTGAACTTTTGCGATTAGCAAAGGGTCGTCGAGGTTGGGGAGTATTTCAATGTTGTGCTCGATGCCAAGACTCGCTAGAAAAATGTGGATATTTTCAAGGCAGCTGCCACTGGCAATATCTGAAAGCAAGTAGTTAGTGTCTGATATCGAACCGCTTCGAGTGGCATCAATTCGCAATAAAAGGGTTGAGTCCTGCCAGTCAAATATCCATGGTTGCGAATTGTCTGCTGAAGGGGCGAGAATAGCTGCGCTAATGATGTCAGATTTAAGCTTTTGGGTGAGCATTTGAGCGTATCCTTAGCATAATTATTGTCAATTGGCTTTGGTTATTAAAATTTTTTTATGAATACATGACGTTATTCAAATATTTCAGTGTTTTCATGAGGTTGTACAGTTTTGCAAACTGGTTATCTTTACCCGCTTTGTAATTACTGTATCTTAGCGTAACAAATTGCTAACAGCAGTCTATAACTAAAATAATAAAGACACTTTTATATGGTTTTATTCAGAAAGGATTTTGAGATCAGATGCTTCTCGTATTGGCTGGCTCGCTTTTAGCTTTCACTATAACGCATGAGGTGCGGGTTCTTGAACCGCACAAAAAAGGTGTTGTAGTTTACGAACGCTCCATTAATCACGGAAATACTTTCATTCGAGAGGATGTGGTTGTTGAACCACTGTCCGAAATGAGATTTCGTAATATTGTCCGGCAGGCGTATGACTATAGTTGTGGATCTGCGGCATTAACAACCTTGCTACAGCATTACCTCGGTAGAAACTTCCAGGAACGTCAGGTTATGGAAGGTTTGCTTCACTATGGTGAAAGCGAGCGAATTGTCGAGCGTCGCGGGTTTTCAATGCTTGATATGAAACGTCTGGCATCTGCGCTGGGATATCCTGCGGGTGGTTTCAAGGCAGAACTGGCTGATTTGATGGAGTTGGATCACCCTGCCATCGTGCCAATTCATTATGCAGGCTTTAAGCATTTCGTGGTTGTCAGAACCATTCGGGATAATCGTATTTATATCGCTGATCCGTCCATGGGTAACATTACGTTTACGCTGGAGGATTTTAAGGATAAGTGGGATCAAAACGTTTTGTTTGTTATTTTTCCGGGAAATACCAAGCCCATTGATGGATTAGAGCTCCGAGAAGAAGATTTACGTTATGTTGATGATCAGACGATAACGTATCAGGCGATGAGAGAGTTTCCGCAATTCAAAGATGGACTTGAGTATGCAATTCAAAACGAGTTAGAACGTCAGAAGAATAATGAAGATGGAACCGTAGAAAATACCGTTAAGTTTCTTCATTACAACCGAAACTAACGTTACTTTCGAAACTAAAACGTGGATCTAGTGAATAACATAATAAAGGAATCAGGAATGAACCGTTGGGTTGTGCCTTACTGCTTCTTGTGCGCTGCTGCATTAACTACCACTTTTGTACATGCAGAAAACGATGCTAGTGTTGATAAAGCGCGTGACGCACTCGCTAAACAAGAGGGAGATGCTGACTCTGCCAAACAGCTGGAAGAAGTGTTCCAGGCGGCTGAGAAGAACTATTCGCTTTTAAAGAAGGGCGGGACATCGTTAACTTACTCTTTCGATTACAGTTACTTCGGTGATCAGCGTCTGGATATCGAAATCGTGAACAGTTCGGTTCGAAATCTTGATGTTACTCCTTCGGCCTCGCACACCTTTACCAATACTTTTTCAATTGACTACGGTTTGCTGGATAACGTTACCTTAAGTGCACGTATACCTTTTAGTTCTAAATACGATACACAAAGCGAGCTTTCCAATAATGATCTCGGTGATGTCAGTCTTTCTTTGCGTTGGCAGCCGATACCCTATGTTCCTGGAAAAGTGTCATATACAGTTTTCGGGTCATTCAAGACTAAAACAGGTGTCAGCCCATACGAGATCAATGTAAACCGTGCGCTGGCATCAGGTAGTGGGTATTACTCTGCGTCAGCAGGCTTAAGTGCTTCAAAAGTATTGGATCCGGTTGTCTTGTTTGGATCTACCAGTTTTTCTTACGCATTCGAAGAAGATGGGCTCAATCAGGTTCGCGGGGCTCGCCTGCTCCGTAGTGTAACGCCCGGTTTTAGCGTTTCGTTTTCCGGCGGTTTTTCATATTCACTCTCTTATGACGTCTCGATGAGCGCGTCCTTCCAGCTAAGTTACTCTGATCAGACCGAACTATTGTTCCAAGGGGGTGATAAAGCGGTGGCACAAGATCAGGTAAGTAGCCTTGTGAACGTGTCATTGGGTACCCGTGTCAGTGAAAAAACCATTATTAACACCAACTTTGGATTTGGTTTAACCGAAGATTCTCCAGATGTACTGATAGGCGTTTCGATGCCTATCAATATTGCAGGGCTTAAAGAGTAAAGGGAGTCACTCGTAATTTGTGTCCTACAGAGAATTTTTGTAATGAAAAAAACGACGTATAAATTTCGAAAAATTGGGTTAGCGGCTGTGTGTGCTTGTATTAGTTCAGGCACTTTCGCTCAAATGACGCAAAACCTGGCAATCGACTCTAAAGCGCTGGCTCTAGGGAATGCGGTGACTGCAGATCCGCCAGGTATTAAGTCAATTCATTATAACCCTGCCGGTTTGGCCAAGTTGAAGGGGCGCCAGTTTGAATTGGGTCTGTTAAATGCCTATATGGATATAGATGCCGAGTTTATTGCCCCTCCCGGCTATAACATTTTTGGTATTGATGGCTCAAAAGATCCTGTCGCGAATTCTCACAGCCATACCAATACACTGGCATTATACATTCCGGGTATCGGGTTGCAGAAAATGCCTTTTGGGGGGCCTGCGTTGGCGCCGTCAATGGGCTTCTCGATCAACCTGCCGGGATCCAAATTTACGTTTGGAAACGCAGTTTATATGCCTATGGTTGCCGGTTTTTGGCGAAGTCAGTCAGACCCGGGACGATATCAGCCAAAAGCAGCGGCGTTGCAGCGCTTTACGTATTTATCACCGACCGTAGGTTACGAGATCAATGATCAGTGGTCTGTCGGATTCGGTGTACACCTTTCGCATTTCGGAATTGCGGCTGATCAGTTTATGCGTGCGCCGAACATGCTTCTTGGTGTGACCGAGGTATTACAGGAGGCCTTTAACTGTGAATCCGGAAACGAGCCATTAGCTCCGTTTATCGCGCTTTGTGGTGGTAATGTTGGGCCTTGGGATGATATCGGTGCAATGAGCCTTAAGGCTGAAGAAAGTATTTCTCCTACCTATGCTGTCGGCGTTCTTTGGGAACCCACAGACTGGTTTTCCTGGGGCGCAAGTTATACCAGTGATGCCGACATGAAGCTTAAGGGTACCTTTGAGCTTAATTATACCGATGACTGGTCTGGTTTTTGGCAGGGCGTGAATGGTTCGATTATGGGTGCGATTGGTGCTGCGATACTCAGTTTACCTTCTGGTGTACCGAGAGAAACCGGAAATATTACGATCAACCACAATTATCCCCAACATTTTCAAACGGGCATAAGTGTAAAAGTTCATCCGATGTTGACCATTAATACGGACCTTGGATGGACTGACTTCAAGAATTGGGATGCATTGCATATTCAATTCGACCGAAAGTTAGAATTCTTAGGTGCTGCGAAGATTCTGTCGCCGGACAATGTTACGGATACGTCTTTAAGTCTGCCCATGGGGATGACGGATGAGTGGAACGTGGGGATAGGTGCTGAATTGCATGTATCGTCGCGTTTGGATCTACGCGCCGGCGTTGAATTCCGGGATTCGGTTATTCCAGATAATCAACGTAACCTGATGGCTCCATTTGGGGGGGCAAACCTGTATGGTGTGGGATTGGGGTATCAGTGGAGCAAAGATACTGTAATTGATGCCAACATTTCGTATGTCCAGTCGGTTGAATATATTCCCGCGAATGGAAGCTGTAACATTAACTGTGATAATTTGACCAACCTTATCTATAACCCTTACGCCGGACTTGATGTTAAAACATCGCTTAGATTCGCAGCGGTGGGTGTTAGTTTCAGAACGGCGTTTTGATCGCAAATATGAGCAGAAATAGCCTGATATACGCCAGCATTATGCTGGCGTTTTCAATTAGTTCCTTTGAGGTTCGCGCAGAAAAATTTTTCAGCTGGATTGATGAATTCGGGCAGCGGCATACGACTGTGATTCCGGAGGAAGCTAATCCTCTGTTAGATAAAAAGCAGGTAGAGGATTTAAAATCTCAACCTGCTAAGCAGCCAGATGAAACTAAAGAGGCGAGTATCAATCACTCGGAGCCGTTGAGTACGCCAGAACGTGATTCATCAACGGCTGAAGATAAGCCCGTTCATTTGGATTCAGCGCCAGCGCTCGTGGATGATTCGCTAGCTGAGCCCGTCACGCCTTCCGTTGCAAAAACGAAAGAGAGTGGCGCTTATAGGGCGTTGAATGGTGAAGAATATATCGACGCAAACGTACTGGAAGCCAATGGCTTTGTCAGAGGCGAGGGGGACTTACCTTATTATTTGTGGCGGGATAGTGATGGTGTGAGTCACTATAGCTTCTACAAGCCTAAAAATGCGGCTCAACGCAGTGCATCTGACGTGGCTACGGTTATCAAAACTACGCCCGCTGATGAGCTGAGTGGCGAGGCAGTGGCATCCACAGACAACTCGCAACTTGATGAGTTTGCAAAGAAATTGCTAAAAATGGGCGCTGATAGCTCCGAATTTAAAAAATTTTCCGAAGGTTGTTGCGCAAATATTAATTCAGAGCCACTTTTGTCACTCATGGATGGGCAATTATTTGGAATGCTGGATGATGATAGTGAGATTTTTGAGTTTTCAGATGGATCAAGTCCCTATCTTCTGGTTCGTTTACCGGTAAGCCAGCGTGAATACCACATTATAATTCGTTCATTCATAAAGTCTGATCGGAAAAAAGGTCTGATTAATGGCGTTTTCGTTCCGCAAATTAGTATGCTTGATGAGCATTATAAGCCGGTTAGGTTGATTAGGCGGGCTGCCTATCATATTCAGCCTGAGACTTGGCTTAAGTACGGATTTTTAGAGGGTATTTTCAAAATTCCTGCAAAAGGGGTCGAGCGCTATATGCTGGTTCACACCTCTAATGAATTAGTGCAGGGGGAAACCCGTATTGAAGGTAAAACGGTACAAGTGCTTTCACATGAGCGTGTTGGTGAAATCGAAATAGAGCTTGTTCGGGAATAATGGCAACTTTCTGGTTTGCAGAAAATTTAAGTTGAGTAGTATCGTTTTAGAAACTGCATAGCACTGTTGAGTTCTTGTTGCTTGGTATTACAACCGCCTTTGTCCGGATGATGAATGGTGGCCAGTTGTCGGTAGCGCCTTTTTATGTCGATAAAACTGACTCCTGGAGTTAATTTAAGCACCTTGAGGTGCTTTTCGAGTTCTGTTGGCGAGTGAAGTTTGGTCCACAGCTGCAGCAGCATGTCATTTATGTCAGCTTCGGTTGTTCGGTGCAGGTTGTTTAAATCGCTATAGTAAAGGCGTAGTGCTTCATTGTGATCATCGCATTGTAGTGTAGTTTGATGTTCTGAAATTTCGGTTTCACCATGTCGCTTACTGAAAACAAGTGATATAGCTAGAGGGTTGATAATTACTGTTTTTCTCTGCTCCTTCTGCAAATCTTCTTTAATTTGGTATAGGGCGTGAAAAAGTAGAAAATGTGCGCTGAACAACTCGGCAGGTAAATGGAAGTTGAGTGCTTCAAATAGATAGTAGGGAGATTGTTGCAGCTTTCGAATCAGATTGTATTCAGAAATCGTTTGGCAGGGGGCATCTGAAAGTATTTTCCAGATAGCTTTTTTTAACTGCCGTATGAATTCCGAATACATTCTCTCTGGGCCTAACTTAAATGAGAAGATTATAGCCCAGAGATCTGCTAAAGGTTATGCGGGTTCTAGGGATGTGTAGGTCATTTTTCTTGCTGTCGGAGCGGTTGCCGCTATTTTAGGTATGCCTCCCATAAACAGTTTTTGTGCAAATTTTGCAGCAGTTTCAACATCGGAGTGTACCGATCGCGAAATTCTTAAACCTATTTCACTGGCAACACCAAAGAATGCTGCAGACAGGTAGCCTTGATCGATCGGTGGAATCAAACCTCGGTTCACGGCATCACTGATATCATTTTCCAGTGATTCCATATTTTTCCCCATAATGTCTGTACCAAAAAGATCTCTGATTATTTTTTCGTTGTAATGGGCTAGTTGGTAAACAATAGGGTCTTCGGCAATAGTAGAAAATACTGCCAGATAGGTGTTGTAGATGAAGTCTTCCAGTGTTTTGGATTCTTCTCGCTTGAGTTTCAGGTTTGCGTCAAGGCGCAGCAGGTAGTCGTCCAGAAGTGCGCTGAATATTGATTGCTTATCTGGAAAATAGTTGTAGAAAGTACCTGATGCGAGCCCTGTACGACGGATAATATCCCTTACCGTGACCTGATCATATGAATGCTCGCTAAAGCACTCACGCGCTGCGGTTAGAATCGCTAACCTGTTGGCAATACGATTCTTTTCACGCTTTCCTAGCGTTTTGGTATCCATAATTCGGCCTCAATCCATGTAGAACTTAAATCCAACGGGCAGCTGCCCGGTTAACGGTGACAAGTATAACCAATAACAGTTTAAATGGCATTTGCTATATAATAGCGCAGGCCATTTTTATGCACTTTTTTGTGAACTGTACTATGAATACTGCTGTAGAATTTTCCCAGAAAGACCGTACTGAAATCAATAAATTACAAAAACTTCTTCGTCGCGAAGTGGGGCGGGCGATTGCCGATTTCAATATGATTCAAGAGGGCGACAAGGTGATGTGTTGCCTCAGTGGTGGTAAGGATTCTTACACCATGCTGGACATCCTGATGAATTTAAAACGACATGCCCCCATAAATTTTGAGTTGATTGCCGTTAATCTGGACCAGAAGCAGCCAGGCTTTCCTGAACATATTTTACCTGATTATTTGCAGTCAATTGGGGTCGAGTACCATATCATTGAGCGAGATACCTATAGCATTGTCAAAGATGTGATTCCTGAAGGCAAAACAACTTGTGGTTTATGTTCCAGATTACGTCGCGGCATACTTTATGATTTCGCCCATGATCATGGCGTGACCAAGATCGCGTTGGGACATCATCGTGATGATATTGTGGAAACATTGTTTCTCAATATGTTCTATGGCGGCAAAATGCGCGCGATGCCTCCGAAGCTGAAGAGTGATGACGGCAGAAATATTGTTATTCGTCCTCTCGCGTACTGTCGAGAAAAGGATATCGAACGTTATGCCCGATTAAAAAATTTCCCGATTATTCCCTGTAATCTTTGTGGATCTCAGGAAAATCACCAGAGAAAGGTTATCGGCGATATGCTTAATGAGTGGGATAAAAAGACGCCGGGCCGAGTTGAAAATATCTTTCGGGCAATTTGTAATGTATTACCCTCACATCTGGCGGACACTCAATTGTATGACTTTGACGCAATGTCAGATACCGCACCTGTTGAGAAATTTGACCGACTGGATGTTATTAACCTTTAGTCGATGGTTGTGAATCGTTATTTCAGGCCACATTTTCAAGATTTGACGAGTGTATAGCTGTTTGTCTTGTTCTGGATGTTGGCTTGCCTGCACAGGCTGCAAGGGACGGAGTTGAAAGGCTGATGTTATCTTGATCGCTTTCTAGTACCGCGTTGTAGAAATCGATCAGGGTGCCTTTGGGACAAGAGTGGTAGTGTCGCCGCCAGAATTGCGCATGTGTTTTAAGGTCGTTAGTCGCGGGTAGGGGTTTTTCAGTTTTTAAATAGATTACCGCTGCAATGGCAGAAGCGTAGGCGAGATTGGTTCGTAATTCTGCATGGGGCCTGATCAGGAAGGCACGCTGACTGGCGAGCCCTCTGACATTGCTGGCGAGGTCGGGTTTTTGAGCAATATATTTATCCCAGACTAGTCGATGTGTAATCGGTGAGATACCAAAAATCCCTTCACTTCGGATTTTGGATTGTGACTCGTTGTCTCCTCGTTGTTTGGTAAGGTAGGTTTCAACGAGCGCAGTTTCGATTAGAAGCGTTTCCAGTGCATCGCTCCATACTCCCATAACTTTCAGAGTAGGGCGGACCACTTGCTTTCTAAGTTCTTGTTCTCCCAAATCCATAATCAACCCCTTCAGGCTCAACTGGTTTGCGACAGTATGCTGAAATGAGACAGAGGTACATATGAATGCGCCTCTATCTTATATACAGGATGAGAAGTGTTGTCTAACCTGTTGTAATTTAATATAGAAGATATTGGATTTCGTAAATGACCAATATCTTCTAAGGGGCATGGTTTTGAATTCAAACCGGTCTAATCAGGACAGTGGAGTGTTGTTTGAGTTAGATGATTCTCGAAAAACCCTGCACCGCTTCGGTGTCAGGAATGTACTTGTCAAACTGCTTGCATATTGCGCGAATGAGCAATCTTCCAGAATCTCTAACAACGATTCGTTTATCCGTGATGTTAACCAGCCCATCCGCTACGAATTGCTGCATACGAGACATTTCTTTAGAAAAATACGTTTCAAAATCAAGCTGGTGAGCGGTTTCAAATGCCGCCATATCTAACTCAAAATGACAGATGAGTTGCATTATGGCATCTCTTCTGATGAGATCATCTTCAGACAACCATACACCGCGTTTGACCGGCAACTCATCACGGTCAATCGCGTTTTGGTATTCTTCGATATCGTGGTGATTCTGATAATAGGACAGACCTACCTGCGATATGGCCGAAACGCCCATGCTGACCAGATCGCAATCGGAATGCGTTGTGTAGCCTTGGAAATTTCTGTGCAATTTGTGATTTTGCTGCGCTATTGATAGCTCATCTTCAGGTTTGGCGAAATGATCCATGCCTATGTATTGATATCCTGCACCTATTAGCGTGTCGATAGTTTGATGCAGAATGGTCAGCTTTTGATCTGGCGTAGGGAGTTCGCTTTCATTAATGCGGCGCTGTGGTTTAAAGCGATGTGGCATGTGAGCATAATTAAACACAGAAAGGCGATCCGGGCTCATATCGAGAACTCTGGAGACGGTTGTAGCAAATGTCTCGGGTGTCTGAAATGGTAGTCCGTAAATCAAGTCAATATTTATGGACTTGAATCCGAGACGACGCCCTTCTTCCAAAACTAGGCGAGTTTGCGCTTCGCTTTGCACGCGGTTTACGGCTTGTTGAACCTTTGAATCAAAATCCTGAACACCCAGCGAAATTCGATTGAAGCCTATGTCTCGCAGTGTTGCCAGTGTTTCCGGCGAGGCTTCTCGTGGATCGATTTCAATCGAGTAGTCGCCTGTGTCATCATTCAAGAGGTTGAAATGCGTTTTTAGTTTATTCATAAGTTCGCGCATTTGCTCATCACTTATGAATGTTGGTGTACCCCCGCCCCAATGCAGCTGATTGACGACTCTATTTCCAGAAAACAATTCTGCCTGCTTTTCGATATCTTTATATAGTCGATCCAGATAGGGCTGTGCACGATCACGGTGTTTGGTAATAACTTTGTTGCACGCACAGTAATAGCAAACGTGTGCACAAAAAGGAATGTGGACGTAAAGCGAAAGTGGTGACTGACTTGCCTGACTTTGCTGTGCTGCCTTTAAGCAATCGTCAGCAGTAAAAAGCTCGTCAAACTGAATAGCCGTGGGATAGGACGTGTAACGTGGTCCGGATAAGTCATAGCGACGAATAAGTTTTTCGTCCCAAAGTGATTTTTTGTCAAGCATGAGAATTAACCGTGGGTATAAAATCTGATGAAGTCAGTATAGCGGCTGAGGACTTATCAACGTTGATATGTATCAACGAGCCTCTTGATTCGGGCTGTGAGGGTGTTTCGAGTCTACCAAAGTGAATGAGTGACAGGGAGTGTCCAGAATCCGTAACCAATAAGCAGTATGCCAGAGGTTTGTCGAATGGATTTTTGGCTCAGTAGTTTTCTGACTGAACTTGCGAGCAATCCCGTAGAGATCATCGCCGGCAATGTACCCAAGCCAAAAAATAACATTTTCAGCGAACTGAGGTAGGGTGAGGTGTCAAGAGCGCTCCAAACCAGTGTCGAATAGACGAGCCCACAAGGTAGCCAGCCCCATATGACGCCCAATATGAATATAGAGCGGCGTGCGGTTGGTGTACTGGTATCTGGTTTGATGATATTCCAGAATTTTTGCCCGAATCGTTCTATTTTAACGAGTTGAGAAGACCATCCCGCGATATATAGTCCTGTAAAAATGAGTAGTGCGGCTGCGACCGTCCTCACCAGCGTAATAATAAAAAGCGCCTGATCTGCAACCAGGCTAATTAAAAATCCACCCACCAGGCCCGCAAGTGTATAGCTGGATATTCGCCCACTGTTGTAGGTGATGATCTGCAAATAATGAGATCCATTGCGGAATTCAGTGATGGGTAGCTTTAATGATAACGCTGACGCCAGGCCACCACACATCAGCAGGCAGTGAGAGGACCCTAGCAGTCCGATCAGAAATGCGGCGATTAAATCCGAAGCTATCATCAATGCTTGATCGTTTTATCTACTTTGGAGGCGTGCTTTTGGTTGGTCTCGGGTTTGGGTTTGACTGGAATCATGTCGGCATCATCGTCATATAAAATGCGATGGGCGGGCCCTTCTAAGTCATCAAATTGCCCGCTTTTGACGGCCCAGTTAAATAGATAAACGGCAACGCTAACCAGTATGAGCGAAAGCGGAATAAGTACAAATAAAATTTCCATAGCAGAGGGGCCTTGTAATTAGGCTCGGGTTAAGCGCAGTGAATTTAGTACAACAACCAGTGAACTCAGTGACATGCCGATGGCCGCCGCCCAAGGGGGTATCATACCAATAATTGCCAATGGAAGGGCGAGTAGATTGTAGCTGATAGCCCAGCCCAGGTTTTGCCGAATTATCTTCCGGGTACGCTGCCCCGTTCGAAAGGCGAGATCCAGTGTTTCTAGATTGCCAGAAAGCAGGATGGCATCGGCCTTTAGTTTTGCGAGTTCATTGGCTGAGCCCATGGCTATGGACAGCGGTGCACCTGCCAGTGCCGGGACATCGTTAAGCCCATCGCCTACCATGGCAATATTTTGGCCGTTGTTAAACATCTCTTTGATAATGTGTAGTTTTGATTCAGGGGTCGCTTCGGAAAAAAAGCGGGTAATACCAAGCGCACTGGCTATGGTGTTCACGGCCTGGGGTTGATCTCCACTGAGTAGTGAAATATCAATATGCTTCTTGCGAATCAAATCGATCGCATTCGCGGCGGTTTCCCTTATTTTATCTGCGATGCCAAAGGCAGCTAATAATTGCGTTTTATTGGCTAGCAGTACCCAATGCCCATCAGAAAATTCGTTAATCTGCGGATCTTTGAGCCATTCTGCGATAAAGGCAGGTTTTCCTATACGATAAGATGTGCCCATTATCACACCTTCAATTCCTTTTCCTACATAGTTTTGCATTTCTTCTACCGGCAGCGCGCCAGCGTATTCGGCGAAGGCTCGGGCAATGGGATGCTCAGAGTGCTTTTCTAATGATGAGGCAATGTTTGCAAGCCTCTCTTTATTTCCAGAAAGCACTTCTATCGATTGAATGCTGATATTACCTTGCGTGAGCGTACCCGTTTTGTCGAATATGACGTGCTGTGTTGTTGCCAGTGCCTCCAGTGCATGCCCGCGAGTAATTAGAAAACCCTTTGCACGCAAGAATGAGGTGGCCGCAGTGAGCGCCGCCGGTGTA
Source organism: Hahellaceae bacterium (assembly GCA_024234505.1). Lineage (GTDB taxonomy): Bacteria > Pseudomonadota > Gammaproteobacteria > Pseudomonadales > Oleiphilaceae > JACKOD01. The sequence continues at coordinate 544,445 of JACKOD010000001.1, forward strand.
GCGAGTGATAATGCACAAGGACAGGTAACAACCAGTACCGACAGCGCTATTTCGAATGCGCGCTCAGGATGAATGACATTCCACACGATAAATGTTCCGGCACAAATTAGCAGTACCAGGGCAACAAAGTATCCTGAAATTCTATTGGCGAGTATCTCAATGGGGGGCTTTTCCCGCTGGGCATGCTCCAGCAAACGCATGATGGCGTTTATTCGAGTTCCTTGCCCAATCTTTTCTACAGTAACGGTAATCGGATTTTCAATATTGGTTGTGCCTGCAATGACGGGGTCGCTTTTGCCTTTATTTACTGGCATGAATTCCCCAGTCAGCGCCGCTTCGTCCACGCTAGTCGAGCCGGTTTCAATGATTCCATCTGCCGGAATGACGTTGCCTGGCCGAATCAATAGTGTGTCGCCAATGGCAATTTGTGTCACTGGGATGACTTGCTCTGATTGCCCGGTCATTTTGATCGCCGTTGCAGGCATTATTCCAGTTAATGTATTTATTGATTCGTTAGATTTTAATCTCGCCTGCATTTCCAGGTGACGGCCAAGTAACAGGAAGAACGTAAACATGGAGACGGAGTCAAAATAAACATCTTTGCCGCCAGTCATCGTGACATACACGCTAGATAAGTAGGCGAAACCAATGGCTAAAGACACGGGGACATCCATTGATAGTGTTCGCGTTTTTACGTCTCTTATTGCGGCAGAAAAAAATGGTCGGGCGGAAAAAAATACAACTGGTGTTGCGACAAAAAGGCTGATTAATCGAAACAGCAATTCAAAATTTTCACTGATGCCATTGATGAGTCCAACATATAGAGGGACCGCAAACATCATGTTTTGCATCATGCCCAGTCCCGCGATAGCCAGTCGCAGCAACGATTGTTTTCGTTCCCGGTCAAACTGCTGTTCTGCTTCATTTATGGCAAAGGGCCGCGCTTTATAACCCAGTGACAGGAATGCGCCGAGTATGTCGCTTAAATGACCCGCCTGCTTATTCCAGGCGAGTGAAGCACGAAATGATGTGTGATTGATAGTGAAATTAGTGACGCCGGGCAGGGATGTTATGCGTCGCTCAAGTAGCCATATGCAAGCTGCACAGGTGATTCCTTCAATGAGCAGTGTGGTTTCACAGGAGTCTTCGCTCTCATAAACGAAGTCTTTTACAAATTCAGGCTGGTCATAATATTTCAGTTCTTCCAATGTGCTTTTAGGCACATCTTCGGGGGCATGAATGGCCTGTGTTCTGATTTTGTAGAAATCATCTAATCCTTCGTTTTGAATTATTTCGTAAACGTTCTTGCAGCCGCTACAGCAGAATTCCAAAATTTCTGCGGTATTTTGACTTTGAAGCGTGATGCCTGCTTGCTTATTAGATTCGCCGCAATGGGCACAAATTCCAGTGTTTGTCGTCGTCACGGCTGTCGTATCAAATGAAGTAATTCCATATGCTAAATCTTAGGCTCAAGCACAATACTTTCTGGGGTAGGGAGCTTAACGATGCCTTTAAGTCTCCAACTGCCATCATTAGCCATAAGGTGTAAATGCCAGCGACCTTTGGTTAATGGTGCTTCCAATGCACTGCCATACTTTCCGGATGGAAGTGGAAATAGATTTACTGTTTGATCCCGGCCATCGAGTGTTGGGTGAATAATTTCCAGCTTGAGGAAGGGCGGGTTAATGGTCTGAGGTGAAACCAATTCAACTTCTATATGATCGAGATTGGTCACGCGAAGATTAGCCGTTAAGGACATGGTTGCCGCTGCTTTATCTGCTACAAGTTCCTGGTTTATCGCCAGGCCGTCTTTGTAATAGTTGTCATTTACGAGAGTATCTTTACCAATCACCGCATAAACGATCATTATTGAACTAAGTACAATTGAAGTTATAGGTGCCGAAAGTAAAAACCACGGCCAAAATTGCTTATACCAGGGTTTAACAGGAATAGAATTTGATTGCATGAATATTTTGAACTCGAGTGAATGCTTTAGCGTTGATTAGCAACGCATTGACCCCGATGTCTTGATGCCCATCCGGGTCAATGCTGGATGCCGTTTGAAATGCTATGTCGAATTAATATTCCACCGGACCAAGAAACCTGCTTTCAGAAAGACTGTGTACATCGGCTTCGCTTTCTGACTGCACGTGGAACCTGATTTCCTGTGTAGATTCTTTAATATTTTCAGGAGGTACTTCTACACTGGCCGGCAGCGAGTACACCTCGCCAGATTCGACAAAAAAGTGGGTGGTGGTTGACAGTTTTATACCCTCAATGCCTTCGACTGTCACATCAAAGAATTGGCCATCATCTGACATGTTCATAATCTTGAGCGTGTAAGAGTTTTCAACCTGGCCCATTCCTGTGTATTGATAAAGCGCCCCTCTATCGCGAATAACATCTATGGCGACTGGAATACGAGTGCCTACGCTGTAAATAACCGAGCCAATCATCGCAATCAGAGCCAGACCATAGCCTATTGATTTAGGGCGAACAATGTGAGATTTCTCACCAATAAGCTTGTTTTCGTTAGTATAACTAATAAGCCCCTTGGGATAATTCATTTTGTCCATAATCTGATCACAGGCATCAATACAGAGCGCGCATCCTATACATTCGTATTGAAGACCATCGCGAATATCTATGCCTGTGGGACACACCTGAACACACATGCCGCAATCGACGCAATCGCCAAGCCCGGCATTCTTTGGGTCGGCTGTCTTTTTTCTGCTGCCTCTGGGTTCGCCTCGATTTGGATTGTAGGAAACAACCATGGTGTCCCGGTCAAACATTACCGACTGGAATCGAGCGTAGGGGCACATGTATAGGCAAACCTGCTCTCTTAACCATCCTGCATTGGCGTAGGTAGCGATAGTAAAGAAAAAGACCCAGAAGTAGGCGTAGCCTTCTGTGATATTAAAGGTGAAGAAGTCGACAAAAAGTTCTCGAACAGGATAAAAATAGCCGACGAATGTCATCCCTGTTGCAAACGCAACCAGAAGCCAAAGCGCATGCTTTATAATTTTTTTAGTAATTTTATTTGGGTCAGTAGGGGCTTTATCCAGTTTCATCCGCTGATTTCTTGAGCCTTCTACACGCTCCTCTATCCACATGAAAATGAATGTCCAAACGGTTTGTGGGCAGGTATATCCGCACCAAACGCGACCAAACAAAGTGGTAATGAAAAATAAACCAAAAGCACAAATGATTAACAGCCAGGAAAGAAGAACGAAATCCTGTGGCCAGAAGGTGGTGCCGAAAATGTGAAACTTACGTGCAGGCAAGTCGAAATGTATTAAAGGCTGGCCATTAACATTAATCCAGCACAAGAGGAAATACATTCCCATTAACGCCCACAAAGAGACATTCCTGATACGCTGAAAAAAGCCTTGAATTTCTTTGACGTATATTTTTTTTCTCGAAGCGTACAGCTCGATTGTACGTGTTTCGGGCTTGCTATCGAGATTCTTTATAGGGATTTGATCGCTCATTGTATGGAACCCTTCTTAAAGTCTATTTAGCAAAAAATTTACAAATTCTTTCTTAGATAGACTTAATTCAATCGTTGTGACTGGTAACGAATAAGCGTGTTTTTATTGTAGTGGGTATTGATGTGAGAATTTGGATTCGATTACTACCAGTGACCTTAAATATACGATGCCGATCGGGCGTTTTTAATACCCGATCAGCATTTTGTGCTTTATTTGTGTGACAAGCTATAAACGTAAGACGCGAGAATGTGTACTTTCTCTTCTCCCAAGAGTGCCTGGTGAGAAGGCATGACACCTGCGCGGCCGTATTCAATAGTTTGCTTGATGCGGGAAGGAGTGCCTCCGTACAGCCAGGTGTTGTCTGTCAGGTTGGGCGCGCCAATATCCTGATTGCCTTTAGCATCTGCGCCGTGACAGGCTGCACAGGCAGTAGCGAACATTTCGCCACCACGCTTAGCTGCTTCCTGGTCTTCTGCTCGGCCGCTGAACGACAGAACATAATTGACCACGTCATTTAGCTCACTATTAGACATTGCAGGGTTTAGCCCTTTTGCAGGCATACCACCATTCCGTCCACCAAGAATCGTTTCCTTGATTTTCTCAGGTGTGCCGCCATAAAGCCAATCGTTATCCGTCAGATTTGGGAATCCTATGGCTCCTTTCGCGGATGATCCATGACAAACTGCACAGTTATTGGCAAACAGACGCTGACCAATCTTGAGTGCTTTTTCATCTTTGGCCAGTTCCGTGATAGGTTTGGCTGCGAGTTCTTTGAACAATGGGCCAAATTTAGCTTCGGCTGATTCTACTTCACGTTCCCATTGGTTATGCGATGTCCAGCCCAGGAAGCCTTTGTAGCTACCCAAACCCGGGTAAGCTGCTAGGTATCCCAATGCGAACACTATTGTTGAGATGAACATATAGAACCACCATTTGGGCAGAGGGTTGTCATACTCCTCTATGCCGTCAAAAGCGTGTCCCATTGTGTTCTCGGTTTCACTATCAGTTGTTTGACTCTTGCGCGTTGCAAAGAGCAGCCACCAGCAGCCGAAAATACTGCCTAATATGATGACCGAAATCCACGCGCTCCAGAAACTAGTCATGGTCTTTCTTCTCCGTATTACTCAGAGTACGCTGGGCGATATCTTCATCTTGAAAGGGGAGGTTGGCAGCATCGTCAAAACGCTGCTTTCTGCGCCCCCCGAACGCCCACCAGCAAACGCCGGTGAACGCGATCATTACAAGGATGGTTGATATTCCGCGTAACGTATTAATATCCATGGGATTAACGCTTGCTTTTCAGCACGGTGCCCAGCTGCTGCAGATAAGCAACCAGAGCCTCGATTTCAGTCTTACCTTTCACCGCGTCCGACGCACCAGCAATGTCGTCATCGGTATAAGGTACTCCTACTGAGCGAAGTGCTTCCATACGCTTAGGCGTGATTTTGTGATCGACATTGGTTGTAAACAACCAGGGATAAGCCGGCATTTTGGATTCTGGTACAACGTTACGCGGGTTGTACAGGTGCGCCCTGTGCCAGTCATCACTGTAACGACCACCTACGCGCGCCAGGTCAGGTCCTGTACGCTTGGAGCCCCAAAGGAAGGGATGCTCGTATACAGATTCACCCGCCAGAGAGTAGTGTCCGTAACGCTCGGTCTCCGCGCGAAATGGACGTATCATTTGCGTATGACAAACGTTACAGCCTTCGCGGATATAGATGTCACGGCCTTCCAACTGCAGCGCATTGAGAGGTTTGAGTCCTGCTACAGGCTCAGTAACTTCTTTGGTGAAAAACAGGGGAACGATTTCTACCAGTGCGCCGAAGCTGATCGCTACGATTACCAGTACGATCATCAGGCCAAGGTTCTTCTCGACTATTTCGTGATTCATCTGCTAACTCCTTAGGCAGCCTGAGGTACGTTATCAAGGACTTTGGCGTCTTGCTGGCGTACTGTCATCCAAACGTTGAATGCCATTACCAACATGCCTGACAGGAAGACTGCTCCACCGATGGCACGAACCAGGTAACCTGCATGGCTTGCTTCGAGAGCTTCGACAAAACTGTAAGTTAAAGTGCCGTCTTCGTTCACTGCGCGCCACATCAGGCCCTGCATGATACCGTTAACCCACATTGCCGCGATATACAGCACTGTTCCAATGGTAGCCAACCAGAAGTGAGCGTTGATCAAGCTGGTGCTGTACATTTCACGCAGACCAAACAGTTTTGGAATCAGGTGATATATTGCTCCGATTGAAATCATCGCAACCCAACCCAGAGCGCCTGAGTGCACATGTCCAACAGTCCAGTCTGTGTTGTGTGAAAGCGCGTTTACTGTCTTGATAGACATCATCGGACCTTCAAATGTGGACATGCCGTAGAATGACAGTGAAACCACCAGGAAGCGAAGAATAGGATCGGTACGCAGTTTGTGCCAGGCACCAGAAAGCGTCATCATACCGTTGATCATACCGCCCCAAGAGGGTGCCAGCAAAACGAGTGACATAACCATACCAGCGGACTGAGCCCAGTCTGGGAGTGCGCTATAGTGCAAGTGGTGAGCGCCTGCCCAAACATAGAGTGAAATCAATGCCCAGAAGTGAACAATAGACAGACGATAAGAATAAACCGGACGTCCAGCCTGCTTCGGAACGAAATAGTACATCATTCCAAGGAAACCCGCTGTCAGGAAAAATCCTACCGCATTGTGTCCATACCACCACTGAACCATCGCATCAATGGTTCCTGCGTAAACCGAGTAGGATTTCCACATGGTGACAGGTACGGCAAGGTTGTTGCCTAGATGCAGAATTGCGATGGTGATAATAAATGCACCGTAAAACCAGTTAGCTACATAGATGTGCTTGGTTTTGCGTTGAACGATTGTGCCAAAAAACACGATCGCATAGGTAACCCACACAATGGTAATGGCAATGTCGATAGGCCATTCCAACTCTGCATATTCTTTTGTTGAGGTGAAGCCAAGCGGCAAAGTAATGGCTGCCGCGACAATGATGGCCTGCCAGCCCCAGAATGTAAAAGAGGCAAGTGCGTCTGAAAATAAACGTGCCTGACAGGTTCTTTGTACGACGTAATAGGATGTTGCGAAAAGTGCTGATCCACCAAACGCAAAAATTACCGCATTGGTGTGAAGTGGGCGAAGGCGTCCGAAACTGAACCATGCCGTATCGAAGTTTAGCTGAGGCCATACTAATTGACATGCAATCAGCACTCCGACAGCCATTCCAACAATACCCCACACGACGGTCATGATGGCGAATTGACGCACCACCTTGTAGTTGTAGGTAGTCTGATTGTTCACTGTGCTCATTATAAAGGATCCATTTGCTAGCTTTTAAGGAACAGATGATAAATATCAATTTTCATCTAGGCCTTGCAACACGACAGATCAGTGCGTTGCTCCCGAAATGATCTGGTTCGTGTAATGCTGCCCAACACAGGATTGTAGCAGCGCGCGAAGCATACGTTTTGGAAATGACAAATGTCAATAAAAACGCACTCGCAAGCGTAAGGTAAACGTCACCATAAGTAGCAGCCTTGATATATGTCAAGGAGACCTAAAAGTGTATTCAAAAAGAGGTATTTTGGGTCAGAGGGAGTAGTTTGTCAGCCTGCTGTCCAATAATTCGATATGCTTTGCACTACAGTATATTTTTTGCTCTTCACTTAGCCGGGTGAGAGATCTGCTCAAGGTTTCTTTAGTTAATCCCAGGTAGTCGGCAATATCTGATCGGCTCATGGGCAGTGTAAACACTAGATGATTTTGTCCTGCTCGGCGATACTTTAAACTTACTTCCGTCAGGAAGGCGATCACTTTCTCCTCTGCGCTCGCACTCCCTTGGTATAGCGCATGCGTTTTAAGCGAGTCATGTAGCTGATTACTTAACAGACGAATAATACGGTTGGAGAATTCGGGCATTTGAGTATTAACGGTGGAGGCGGTGTGAGTAGAAAGGCGACAGACATGCGCATCTTCCAGTGCAATGGCAGTGTAAGGGCTTTTGTTACCACTTAATGCAGACTCCCCAAGAAGTTCACCTGCAAAACGGAATCCCAGGCATGCGCGATGAGATTGATTGTCGTTGTCTGCTATTAGTTTGAAGCTGCCGCTGGTAATCGCGTACAAGTAATGCTCTTCGTTAGCGCCGAGAATGAGAACGGTGTCTTTGGCGACGGGCAAGCGCCTTTCAACGAAATTGTCTTTTACCGTAATCCCGATATTTGCGATATTAAGAGGGGTACATACTTCATTGAGGCAGCAATTGCTGCAGGCAACGTGGGTTAGATTCGGTGTAGATGGAGGCATGATCGTTTCACATTTAATCAATAAGTGACATTTCTTGTTGAATAGCAGATTCTTTAAGTGCTTCTTTTTGCGCTTTCAATTCGGTTTGAAGTCTCTCAATAAGCGTTTGTATTTTGCTTATTTTTTCAGGAATTTGATTTGCCTGTACGGTCCAATAATTGCGATCTTCCGTGGATACTCCATGTACTAGTTGTTCATCTGTCCAGTTAACGTCTTCATTAGCAATGATATTGTCGAGCGCATCCATTGCAGAGTTCAGAGCGCCGTCCTGACGAGCCAGGTGTCCAAGCGTGTTGGCGGTGTCTCCCTCAAGCTTGGTTAATAGTCGATGTATATCTTCGGTTGTCTGTTTGGTTTTTTGGGCAAGACCTCTGACTTCATCTGCAACAACGGCGAACCCCCGACCTTGCTCTCCGGCACGGGCGGCTTCTATCGAGGCATTTAGGGCCAGCAGGTTGGTTTGTTCTGAGATATTTTCAATTTGCTGGAGTAACTCTCCAATTTGCTGAACATCTGCAGTGAGTTCTCTTTCGTGCTTTTTAGTTGCATCGGCTTCGGGAAGTTTGCTTTTGAGTTCTTTGCTCAAGGCTTCCACCAAGACCTGCCTGCTTTGCAGGTTTTTGGCAGCCATGGAAAGTGCCTTGTTATTTTCGGCGCTTAGAAGGAGCTGTTCATTTATCTGTTCTGAAAATCTCAGTAGCTGTTCCTGAAGCAATTCAGGTGATTCACTTTCTTGTAAAGAAGTGATCAGATTTTCTGAATTGAGAGACTTTAATTGTGCAATCTGCGCAGCCACTTTGCTATTGTTCCTGAATTCCAATAATCGGTTCTCAAATTCCAAAGATTTGAGGGCCAATAGAATTTCTGCACTTCCAGAGGATGTTCCGGTAAATAAGAATTGAGCGTACGGATCATTAATCACTTTACGTGAATAGAAACGGGCAATTCTGGCTTCACTCGTCAAGAAACTACTAAACAGCGCTCCGGAAATGATGGCAAAAAATGCATTGAGAGTAATTGACCAAAGTAATGTCAGGTGCACCGCAACGGCGGTTGCTGCCAAAGATGTAATTAGAAACAGAAGTACACCGCAATTGAATTTCGATAGTTTATAATGAGCGGGAATTGGCTTTTTCTGTTTTGATGCAAGATTTGAAAAAAGAATGGTTGCTCGCAATATTTGCTGCGTTGAGGCAAAGGTTGCGGAGATTTGGAAGTAGGTCTGCCCAAGAACATTGGTTTTGGGATGTATAAGTATTGCCAGCCATTGCTTTTTCCCCTCGGTGATTTCGAAGGGCAACACAGTTTGAGCTCGTTGTCCGCTTTGAACCAATTTGATGAGTTTTTCTCGGATGCGTGCCGGGACACTCTGAGAAAACAGGGCTGTTACTCGTTCTTGAAGTGCTGCTTTGTTTTCACAGCGAAACAGCTGGAGTAGCGAATGATTGCATTCAATGATTTCACCAGAGCTTTTCACTAGTGCAAAAAAACTCTCGTCGTCGCAGTTTGGCTCGCTCTGCGTTTCGATTAACTGCTCTGAATTCACAACGATAGCTTCCCCTGATTTAATAACGCGTGTTATTCAAGGTAGCACATTTTATTCAGAGCAGTAGTGTGCTGCTTTTTACATCGTCGGATTGATCAAGCGAGCTCAAGAACCGTTATTTTTTCTTCTGTTTCCAGAATGGGAGACATTTCTGCCATCATTTCCTTGCGTTCGTCCGAAGCATGCCAGCGCTGCCAGTCTTGAATGCTTCTCCAGTTTGAAAGTATGACTCGGGTATTTTCGTTGTGAAAGTCTTTCAATGATTCACCAGAAATAAACCCAGGAGCAGAGACGGCTTGTTGCAGGGTTCTTCGAGAGACTTCCTCGTAAGGACCTTCAAGTGAAGGCGCGATGTGTCTTTCAATTATTACTCTGATCATCTTTTTATCATTCCTGAATGATTGGGGGAAATAGTTTTTTATGCAGCCTATCTTGTTGGAAGTTTAGTACAATATTGGCGAGAATTAGATAGTAGATACGCAACATCAATATTGCTTCCGAAGGGAGGACTCCTTGAAAAACTTTGATGCAGTCTTGGATTCGTCGGGACTCTATTGTCCTGAGCCTATTATGCTCTTACACAATGTAATCCGGGATATTGGCACAGGGCATGTTGTAAAGGTCATTGCGACTGATCCATCAACAAAGAGAGATATTCCAAAGTTTTGTGGTTTTCTTGGGCATGAATTGTTGTCAACTGATTACAACGATAACGACGGCGTATTTGTCTATTATGTTCAAAAAAAGTAGTGAATATGTTCAAAACTATATTGGGTATGTTCAAAACTATAGTGCAATAGCTGGTCAGCGGTAAGTTAAACCGTCAACCTAAAGGGACTCCAGCCATTTTGTTGCGGCTGGTTAGTTTTTCAATGCGGCGAACAAAATCTTCTTTTTCAATTTCACCCACAGCTCGGAGGTTGGTGTCTTCGCTCCCGTCTTGATTAAAAAAAAGAATTCCTGGTGGCCCAAATAGGCCAAATCTTTTCAACAAGCCAATATTTTGAGCGTCGTTTTGGGTGACATCAACTTGCACAAAGAGGGTGTTCTCCATAAGTTTTTGTACGCCTCGATCCGAAAATATATTTTTTTCCATTACCTTGCAGCTAATGCACCAATCGGCATAAAAATCTACTACCAGAGGTCTATTTGTCTGGGTGCCGAGAGCGATACTTTTGTCAAATTCTTCTGCAGTACGTACGATAATTTTTGTGTTTTCAGTAGTGCGGGTATCGATAGGCGCTTGTGCTTTTGCTTGAGTAAAAGGAGCAAGCGGAGACAAGGCATCATTGGCACCACTAATAGCCCCCGTAAATAGCATGGCCGAATAGAGCGCCAGGAAAAAGGCAAACGCTTTCTTTATTCGCTCGCTACCAGGTTTGGCAGGTTCGAAGGCCCCTAGGTGAATCGCGTAGAAACCTGCGAGTATCGCCCAAAGTAACAGCGTGGTGGTAGCAGGAATCAGACGCTCGATAATCCATACGGCGACTCCCAGAAGCAACGCTCCGAAGAATATTTTGACTTCATTCATCCAGTAGCCGGCTTTGGGCAGAAGTCGATTCCCTCCCATTCCGACCAAGATGAGGGGGACGCCCATACCCAGTCCCATAGAGAACAGTGATAAGCCGCCAATCAGTGCGTTACCTGTAGTACTGATATAAATTAGCGCACCGGCCATTGGTGCAGAAACGCAGGGAGAGACTACCAGTGCTGAAATTGCGCCCATGAGCGTTACACTGGCAAGTTTGCCGCCGCTGACTTTGTGGCTTGTTTGATCCAATTTGTCGCGAATAAAAGCGGGGAGTTGAAGTTCATAGACTCCAAACATAGAGAGAGAGAGCACAACGAAAAGCAACGAAAATGCGACAAGCACATAGGGGGTTTGAAGTAGTGCCTGAATATTGGCGCTCGCACCCAGAAGGCCAGTGACAACACCAGCCGCGGCGTACGTTGTGGCCATACCTATCACGTATCCCAGTGACAACACAAATGCATGGCTGTGGGTGATATGTTTTTGTCCGGCAATGATACTTGATAAAATGGGGATCATCGGGAACACACACGGTGTAAAGGTCAGCCCGACACCCATGAGAAAAAACAGACCACAAATCGTGGCGAGATTGGAATGCTTCAGAAACTCGAATATTCCCGCCGAACTTTCCGTATCGGTTTTCGTATCGGTTTCCGTGTCGGGTGTTGTACTTTGAGCAGACGTTAAAGAAAGGCTTTTCGGTAAGGGTATATTATTGTCAGACCCGGATGCTGCCGGAGTAAATGACAGTGTTTTCTTTTGTGGAGGGTAACATAAGCCGGCTTCCGCACAGCCTTGATAGGTCAGCGTCAGATTGATTGGTTGAGTGATCTCACTACCTATTGGCTGGAACGCGGACAGCTCGTTGTGATACACCTTTACCAGTCCAAAGCTGGGATCTTCTTTATCTTCGGGCAGGTTATTAAAGATGAGCGAGGAGGCAGGTGGCTGATTCTCTGGCGTCTGGATTTTGATTCGGTCTTGATAAAGGTAATATCCGGGGGCAATTTGCCAGCGCAAGGTTATCCCTCGATCACTATTTGATGAGGTGAGTATAAAAGCCTCATCAACGGGCAAAAAGCGTGATTCGCTCTGAAAGTACTGGTCTAAAGAGAGTCCTGCGATTGCGCTGCCGGGAACCAAAGATAAGGCAAACCGAAAGATGAAAGGTAAAAGGGAAAAAAACCTGAAAATCGCTTTCATTGGAGGACTCTGAAGTATTTTTTTAAGAAAAAAGGGAAATAAACCATGAGCTAACAGAAAGCTTGAATTGTACAGACCACCTGTTCCCCTTTCGTTGATTCAGATTAGAAAATAAAAATACGCTACTTAACAACTAAAAAAACATTAAGAAGATTACATTTTCTGTAGAATGCTGTGTGCATGTTGCTATCTGTAGTGTGTTTTAGTATGGGTTTATGTATTGATGCCAGTGGTTTTGTTGGAAAATGAATTTAGATATAAATGATCTGATTACTATATTTAATACCTTATTTGGCGATGACTTAAACACTCGGTTGGTAAAAGGGGATGGTGAACCGGTTTATCTTCCTGCAGACAGTCAATGCGATTATCATCGAGTGATATTCGCTCATGGATACTTTGCCAGCGCTTTGCATGAAATTAGTCATTGGTGTATCGCTGGCGCGGAACGCCGTAAATTAGTTGATTTTGGTTACTGGTATCAGCCGGATGGCCGTACTGCCGATCAGCAGAGACTGTTTGAGAGTGTCGAAGTGAAGCCGCAAGCATTGGAGTGGATTTTTGCCGAAGCCTGCGGATCAAAGTTTCATATCAGCGTTGATAATCTCAATGGTGAGTCTTCAGGAACAGAAGAGATCTTTAAGAAAAAAGTACAAGCTCAGGTACTGCAGTATCTGAGCGATGGGTTGCCAGAGCGTCCGCGCAAAATTACAGAGGCACTTTTACAGTTTTATGATCGTGCCTCTATTTTTGGTACCTCTTTATTTGAAAATTCGAAGCTCTGAAAAGTTGAAGGAGCAGCGGGAGGTTGATTGCCGGGGGTTATGAAGAAGGGCATCAATCGTTTTAACTATTTGAAATTAAAAAACTGGATAATGCTATGGGGTCGTTTTTTAGAGGGATACAGCTGTTTTTTCAGGCTGTGATGAAGTTGTTAGGTTTGCGTAAAATTAACCGGGAAGTTTCTGCAATTAATGCCGGTGAGGTGCGTGGCGTCAAGGGCGCACCCAGTGGAATCTCTGAAAAGAGCGAGGGGGGGTCTACTGGCACTGTAGGAGAGACGGGCGTTGAAAAGAAAAAGCTCGACGTAAAAGGCAATGCGAAAGGTAAATCGAAAAGTGCAAAAGTGGCGGCTGCGGCCAGTGTTGAGCCACCTTGGCGCATGGAAGAGCAATTTGTTGTTCCCGTAAAGGAAGGTGAAACGCGATTTCATGATCTTGGTCTGGATAATCGAATTATGCGCGCGATAGCGGATCTCGGATTTTCCTACTGTACGCCTATTCAGTCGCAGTCATTACCAATTGCGTTAAAAGGCGAAGATGTTATTGGCAAGGCGCAGACGGGAACGGGTAAGACCGCGGCGTTTTTGTTAGCCATACTGCAACAGCAATTAGACAATCCAATTCCTCGCGATCAGCGCTATTCCAGCGAGCCTAGGGCCTTGGTCATTGCTCCTACACGAGAGCTGGCGTTTCAAATTGAAAAAGATGCCGTAGAACTCTCCAAATATACCGGGCTGCGCGTCTTTTCAGTGGTCGGAGGTATGGATTATCAAAAGCAGAAGGACGTAATTTTTAATGAAGTGGTCGATATACTTATCGCTACTCCTGGGCGCTTGATTGACTTTTTGAATAGTAAGGACGTTTTTCTCGATCAGGTTGAAATATTGGTAATTGATGAAGCCGATCGAATGCTCGATATGGGCTTTATTCCCGATGTAAAAAGGATTATTCGCCAGACTCCGGCCACGGGGCAACGTCAAACGCTGTTATTTAGTGCAACCTTCAATCAGGACGTTCTAAATTTGTCCGAGCGCTGGACAAATAATCCTAAATGGGTGGAAATTGTCGCACTGGAGCAGACCACAGACAGGGTGAATCAAAAAGTCTATTTGGTTTCGAGTGAAGAAAAACTGACAGTGATTCGCAATTATATTCGCCAAAACAAGGTTGAGAGAGCCATCGTTTTCGCGAACAGAAGAGATGAGACTCGCCGCTTGCAGGAGATTCTAGAAAAGCTGGGAGTCCGTTGTGCGCTGCTTTCTGGCGAAGTTCCCCAGAATAAACGAATGAAAACGTTGGAGCAGTTTAAGGAAGGCAAAATTGATGTGCTCGTGGCGACCGATGTTGCCGGAAGAGGCATTCATGTTGATGGTCTTAGTCACGTATTCAACTTTAATTTACCTGAGGATCCGGAGGACTATGTCCATCGAATAGGTCGGACGGGAAGGGCCGGTTCTAGTGGTGAATCAATCAGCTTTGCTTGTGAAGACGAAGCCTTTTTACTGCCTGAAATCGAAGCCTATATCGGTAAAAAACTCGACTGTATCTACCCTGATGCCGCGCTACTGGCGAGGTGATTGGTAAACGCTCAGCGTGAATTGTGCGTTTGTGCTACTACTTAAGATAAAACTAATCGTAAGTTAAGACAAAAATGCCTGAAGGTTGAGGTCAAAGATACATGAAAATTATTGCCGATGAGAATATCCCTCTTTTAGACAAACTATTTGGGGTGATTGGCGAAGTCGTGCGTTTTCCCGGACGAGAAATCGATGCTAATTGTCTCGGTGACGCAGAGATTTTGCTGGTGCGATCGGTTACTAAAGTAAATCAGCAACTTCTTGAAGGTAGTCATATTCGATTTGTAGGAACCTGTACCATTGGAACTGATCATATTGATGAGGCATATTTACAAAGCCGGGGAATAGCCTTTGCCTCTGCGCCAGCATGTAATGCAAATTCTGTAGTGGAATATGTTTTGAGCTGTTTGTGTCTTATTTCAGAGTCTGGTGGTCGGCCTCTGGAAAAGCTGACGGTAGGCATTGTAGGGGCAGGGAATGTTGGTGGCAGGTTGGCAGAGCGGCTGCAACGAATGGGGATTCGTTGCCTGATAAATGATCCTCCGCGAGCGGATGCGGGTGCTACGGGCATGGTTTCGCTCGACGAAATTATGTCTGCAGATGTGATTAGTTTACATACCCCGTTGACGTTTGATGGCGATCACCCTACGTATCATTTGTTTGATGCTGCAAGGATTGAATCTTTAAAGTCGGGGCAGGTGCTGATTAATACGGGGCGCGGTGCAGTAGTAGATAATGCAGCATTGCTGCAAAAGTTGAATTCCGATCCGTTCAGTTGCGCGATACTTGATGTTTGGGAGGGTGAGCCTGAAATCAGTATTGAGTTGGCAAAAAAAGTAATGATTGCCACACCACATATTGCCGGTTACAGCCTTGAGGGTAAAGCCAATGGGAGTGAGCAAATCTATCAGGCGTTGTGCCAGCATGTAGGCCTGCCTGGTCGCTATGGCGCAGCCCAGTTTTTGCCTGAGCCGTTTCTCACCAAGATGACATTCTCATCGCAAGCGTCCCCTGAAAAGGCCCTGTTTTCGGCCATTAGAGCTGTTTATGATGTTCGCTCGGATCATTTAAAAACGCTCAATGCATTGACGTGCGCACCAGTGAATGTCTCCGAACAGTTTGATTATTTGCGTAAGGATTATCCGGTACGCCGGGAATTTTCTTCTTTAAAAGTTCAGCTTAAAAGTTGTGATGGTGACGTTTTAAGACGCCTGAAGTCGGCAGGGTTTAATATAAAACAATAACGAAGTGATACGGGAAACGTCATCACACTCCAGCATAAGTTTAATGAAGAGTTCGATATGGCAGTGGCTGAACCAAAAGGAAAGGATGCCGGTGATACCTTGGAAAGCTTTGGTGACTTGGGTGTGCCAGTAGGTTCTGCTATTACGTTGGAAACCGTCAGCCCTGTTCGCAAGTTAACCGTTAAGTTATTGGGATATTCCGACGGCCGTTCTCTTATGGTATCCGCGCCAACCAGAGAGGGGAAAGAGATTCTGTTAGAACGTGGCGAAACGGTAGCGGCACGCTTCCTTCATCGAAACAAAGTTTGTGGTTTTGAGTCAAAAGTAGTTTATCGCTCGATTCAGCCATACAGTTACTATCATCTTGAATATCCCAAAACCTTGAATGTGGTACAGATTCGCGATTCAGAACGTGTCGATTTGAGTATTAAAGTACAAGTAGAGAGTGAGTTTGATGGGGGGATGGGGGACTGGCCTCAGAATGCCTTGATAAAAGATATCAGCAAGTCGGGAATCTCGGTTACGTCCCGCAAAGCGTTGGGCGAAGTCGGGCATGAATTAGTGCTGCGTTTCGACTTACCAGTAGCAGGCATTACGAAAAGTTTTGTTTTGGAAGCCATTATTCGCAATAGAAATGTGATTAATGCAAAAGAAGGCAAAACCGCCTATGTCTATGGTATGCAATTTCAATCACTAGAAGATTCGGACAAGCTTGCACTGGCTTCGTACACCTACGAACAAAGTTTGTGAGCGGGATGCGCTATTGCGTGATGCTATGTTAAAACTTGGTTTATTGCTGAACCCCATTGCTGGAATGGGGGGGCCTGCCGCACTCAAAGGAAGTGATGATTCGCTGACGGTAGCGGTAGCCCGGCGTCTGGGCATTGAAAGCAAAGTCAGATCTCGAGTAGACCAATTTCTTGCAGAGTTAGCGCGGCTGGATTGTTTGCATCAGATTGATTTGTATTCATCTGAGGGAGCAATGGGGGTGAGTGCCGTCGATGCCGGGACTGGTCAGTGGCATCGTGGTTTCGCAATCTCCGGTGATTTGAACGATTCCTGTGTGACCACCGCTAAAGATACGATGCTGGCTGCCCAAAGTCTGCTATCACTAGGAGTTGACCTGATTTTGTTTGCTGGCGGCGACGGAACGGCGCGTGATGTGTGTTCGGTGGTAGGAGATACGGTACCTGTATTGGGCTTGCCATCAGGCGTAAAAATGCACTCGGGCGTGTTCGCTACTTCACCTTCTTCGGCTGCGGCAGTTATTCATGCCATGATTTCCGGCGCACTTGTTACAGTGCAATTGGCTGAAGTCAGGGATATAGATGAGTCTGCGTTAAAAAAAGGTATCGTTAATAGCCGGATCTATGGTGAATTGCGAGTGCCTCAATTTGGAAATTTGGTTCAGCAGGTAAAGTGTGCTGTGCTTGATCAGGATGAACTTGTTGCAAACGAAATTGCGGCTGAAGTTGCTGATCATTACGACGCAGACGTGATTTATTTGGTAGGGGCTGGTCGAACTACCAAAGCGCTGAAAGATCTGTGGGGGGGGCAAGGTACCCTGCTTGGTGTGGATGCGTTTAAAGAAGGCTCTCTGATAGCGCGAGATTTGAATGAGCCGGCATTGTATGAGTTGGTCAAAAATGAACCGGCTCGTTTGGTGATTTCAACCACGGGTGGGCAGGGTTTTCTTTTCGGTAGAGGTAATCAACAGCTCAGTGCTCGCGTGCTGCAGGCGATCGGCCTCAGCAATATTATGATTGTATCGAGTCGCGCCAAACTCCATCGACTGGAAAAACGCCCTTTGCTTGTAGATACTGGTGACAACAAAATGGACCAGGCACTGTGTGGGTATCGAACGATTATTACGGGATATCAGGATTTTGTGTTGTATCCGGTGGCTCATCAGTAATCATGAGTGATTTTGCTAGAGGGAATGCCTGTACGGCATTCCCTTTTATCATTGCAATAATTAGCGCTGATTTTGTAATGCGGCAATGCGTAATTCAAGAGGAGGATGGCTCGAAAAAAGTGCGGCGAGACCTTGTCTTGTTCCTCGAGAAATACCGAACGCTTGCATGGTATCGGGCATTTGATCTGGCATTTCCGATTCGCTTCTGAGGCGTTGCAAGGCACCAATCATTGCGGTAGTTCCGGCTAATCTGGCGCCCATGGCATCCGCTCTGTATTCCCGCTGACGGGAGAACCACATAACAATGGTTGAGGCCAAAATGCCTAGTACGATTTCGGCAATGATACTGCTGATATAAAATGCAGGCCCGTATCCTTCCTCATTTTTAAATACCGCCTTGTCGATTATGTTGCCTATAATTCGTGAAAAGAAAATAACGAAGGTGTTTACCACGCCCTGAATAAGCGCAAGTGTCACCATGTCGCCATTGGCAACGTGGCCTATTTCGTGCGCGAGCACGGAGCGAATTTCATCTTTGTTAAAACGCTGCAAAAGCCCGGAGCTGACAGCAACAAGTGCTTCGTTACGATTCCAGCCAGTAGCAAAGGCGTTGGATTGGGCTGAAGGGAAAACACCGACTTCAGGCATACCGATGCCTGCGCTTTTTGCCAGTTCTTCAACCGTTTGCACCAACCATTGTTCAGCGCCGCTCTGGGGTTGGTTAATAATGATGGTGCCTGTCGATTTTTTAGCCATCCATTTCGAAAGTAAAAGTGAAATAAATGAACCGGTCATTCCAAAGACCAGCGCAAATGCCAGCAACGCCTGTAAATCTAGTCCGTTGCGGGTCATGTAGGAGCCGACACCCAGCAAATTGAGTGTAATGCTGGCTACAAAAATAACCGCAATATTAGTGGCAAGAAAAAGCAGTATGCGCATCATGAATGACAAAGTCCTTAGTGGATGATTTATGTGCTTATCATAAGGCTGCAGAATTGGCTTTCAAGTCACACTCATCCAAATGAAGGTTACCGTTTATTTAATCGACTTAATTGTGTGGTTATTTATGGGGAGATTCTGTAGAAATTTTTATTCATGCAGCGAACAAGCGGTGCATAATGTCCGCCAGCTGGGTAGATGTGCCGTGCTTAAGTAGATGGCGAATCAAATTGATGTGGGTTCGTTGCTCGTAGGGAAGCTCATGAAGTGGCTCGCTCTCTGTGCAATCGAGTAGCGCCGGGTTGCAAAGAGACGACAGCATCAGAAATGCTTCTCGGCTTAACACCGACTGGTCAATGGCTTCTCTACGTATTGTTGATTCATAACGCAAAAAGCCCTCTTCGGCCAACCAAAGCATGGTACCGAAGCAGGCTTCATGTCGCGGGCAGTGCAAGCCATATTCGTCTGGCGAATCCGGACCGGAGATATCTTCAACAAACACGGCACCTTTACGAGGGAAAAGATGGTAAAGCTGATTTAAAATCAGCGCCGCGTCTTTGAAAAAGTCCTCAATGTGAATGTCTGCCAAATGTATCTCCTTCCTTCGCGTCTTCTTTATTGTTCGTACTGGGAAAGGAAATGGCCGAACTTGTTCAGTGCATCCGTCAGTATTTCTTTGTGAGGCAAAAATACCACCCTTAAATGCTGGGTGTCGTTCAAGTTAAATGCCGTTCCCTGAACCAAGAGTATTTTTTCCTGACGAAGCAGGTCGAGCACCAGCTTTTCATCATCTTTGATATGAAATTTTGCCGGGTCTAGCCTGGGGAACATATAAAGCGCGCCTTTAGGTTTTACACAAGAGACGCCGGGTATGCTGTTCAGAAGTTCCCAGGCAACATTTCTTTGTTCATACAGGCGTCCACCGGGAATGACCAGATCGTTGATACTCTGATAGCCCCCTAGTGCCGTTTGTATTGCAAGTTGAGCAGGAACATTCGAGCAAAGCCTCATGGAAGAAAGCATTTCGAGGCCTTCGACAAGATCTGTCGCGCGGTGCTTCGCACCACTGATCACCAGCCAGCCAGCGCGATAGCCTGCAGCACGATAGTTTTTGGATAATCCATTAAAGGTAAAAAACAGCACATCGTCGGCTAACGAGGCCAGACTAATATGCTCTGCTTCGTCATATAGGATCTTGTCGTATATCTCATCCGCCAGAATAATCAGATGATGTTCACGCGCAATCTGGACGATACCTTCCAGTATTTCCTGAGGGTAAACCGATCCTGTTGGATTATTCGGGTTGATAACAACAATCGCACGAGTGCGATTGGTAATTTTTGCCCGGATATCATTCAGGTCTGGATACCATTCTTGCTGCTCATCACAGTGATAATGAACTGCTTTGCCGCTGCTGAGTGTGACAGCGGCAGTCCACAACGGATAGTCAGGTGAGGGGATCAGGACTTCATCTCCACTGTTCAATAATGCCTGCATTGACATGACAATCAGTTCGCTAACGCCATTGCCCAGATAGATGTCTTCCAGCTCAACACCATTAACCTGCTTTTGCTGGGTGTAATGCATGACGGCTTTGCGTGCCGAAAATAGCCCTTTGGAGTCACTGTAGCCCTGTGCATTGGCAAGATTTCTGACGACGTCCGTTTGAATCTCTTCGGGAACATCGAAGCCAAAAGGGGCAGGATTACCAATGTTAAGTTTCAGAACGCGATGCCCCTCTTCTTCAAGGCGACGGGCTTCCTTCAATACTTCACCGCGAATGTCATAACATACGTTTTCTAACTTATTTGATTTTTTTATTGAATACATTTCGTTTCGCTTATAAGTACGGGCATTGCTTGTAATTCTATCTGAAACTAGCCAGAGATAAACAGGCGTTAGCGTGAGTTTGGCAGGTAACAGCAAAAATATTTTTATCGATTAGTGTTGTGCACAATATAAATGTGTGCAATATTATTGCTCATGCATATTTTGAAAATACAGAAGGAGTGCTATCTATGTCGTCTATTTATGATATTAGTGTTAAAAACATCAAGGGCCAGGATGAGAAGCTGGAGAAATATCACGGTAAGGTTTTGTTGATTGTAAATACCGCCAGCAAATGTGGTTTTACGCCTCAGTTTGAAGGGTTGGAAGGCTTGTATGAAAAGTACAATGAGGCCGGTCTGGAAGTGCTTGGATTTCCTTGTAACCAGTTTATGAGTCAGGACCCTGCGAGTAATGACGAAATTTCCCAATTTTGTTCGTTGAATTACGGCGTGACCTTCCCGATGTATGCCAAGATTGACGTCAATGGAGAAAGCGCACATCCTCTTTATAAGTTTCTAAAATCGCAGGCGAAGGGCTTTTTGGGGATGGACTTTGTAAAGTGGAACTTCACCAAGTTTTTGGTGAATCGCGAGGGTGAAGTAGTCAAGCGATTTGCTCCCACAGATGACCCAAAGAAAATCGAAAAAGATATTGTCGCGCTGTTAAAGGCTTAAAGATGGCAAATTCCAACGCCTGTACTCATGATCCTTTAGCTTTGGATAATCAGGTCTGCTTTTTGCTGTATTCAGCCTCCAGAGCGGTGACGGCGGCTTACCGCCCGCTACTGACGGACCTGGAGTTAACCTATCCTCAATATCTGGTCATGCTGGTGATGTGGGAGGCTAATGTCGCAGGTAAGGCCGATTGCAAGATGACGGTAGGTCAGATCTGTGAAAAGCTGTACTTGGAGACGGGGACTATCACTCCATTAATTAAACGTCTTGAGCTGGCCGGGTTACTAACTCGAAAGCGGCTTGAAAACGATGAACGCGTTGTTTGCGTATCGCTGACGGAAAAGGGAGAAGCCTTAAAATCAAAAGCAGCAGCCATTCCGGGTGAGCTTTTGTGCCGTCTTGGAATATCCCCCGAAGCCTTATTGCCTGCAAAGCGAATGCTGGAAGAGTTAAATCAAAAGCTGCTGCCACTTCTGAAAGGGGGGGAGTAGCAAAACTGATAGGGTGTTGCCGGGTGCCATCCGGTTTATAGTGTGGCACCCTGTGAGCTTGCCTGATTAATCCATTTGTCCAGCACCTCAAGCAATACATGGCGTTCGTAGGGTTTAGTGATGTAGTCGTTCATGCCGGCGCTAAAGCACTTCTCCCGATCGCCATGCATTACATTGGCGGTGACTGCAATGATAGGCAGGTCATTGATTTCAAGATCTTTGCGAATGGCGCGAGTGGCTTCATAGCCATCCATAATAGGCATATGGCAGTCCATCAGTACAGCGTCATAAAGTTGAGCCCGGAGAATATCCACTGCTTCCTTGCCATTGTTCGCAATATCTACCTTGTAGCCAAGTTTGGTGAGAATGGCTTTGGCAACCATCTGGTTAACCTGATTGTCCTCTACAAGTAATACCCGATAATTTTTGGGTGAAACCACCTGCGATACGGCGAGTTCGGGCGCTTTTGTTATTTGCTGTAATTGTGGTTGAAGTACATTTTGCAGTGCTTTGTGCAATATAGCGCGAGAAAGCGGGGGGTGCATGCAGCTACCAAACTTTCGCGCGATTTCGGCTGGTGCCATGCGATATGAAAATAATAGTGTTTTGGCGCGTTGCTGGTCACTTTCGAGTGCGCTGTTAAACGCGGGGTCATCTATGATGAATAGCGTGTCTTCAGACCAGTGATTGAACCAGTCGGTATTAGCATCTTCAACTTCAGAATACTCATAAGTTTGCACCTTCTCGACCTTCCAGTACTGCAATTGTCTTTTGAGTAAATCAATATGCTCGTTGTGTTGACGGGAAATAATTCTGAACTGGCTGGTCTTTATCGCAGTCTCAATATCTTGGGCAACAACGCTGGCATCGGGTTGCAACGGAATTCTCGCGATAAATGAGCTACCTTTCCCTAAATTGGACTGAACGGTCAGTTGTCCTGACATGTGAGTAACCAGTTGCCGACAAAGCGCCAATCCAAGCCCGGTGCCTCCGTATTTACGCGTGGTATCCGAATAGGCCTGAGAGAATGGGGCAAAAATCTTTTCGATAGCATCTTCGGAAATGCCGATGCCTGTATCAATTACGCGTAAAAAGACAAAGCCGTTCTCATAGGACAGCTGTATTTTTACGCTGCCTTGCTCCGTAAATTTAATAGCATTGCCAGTCAGATTGCTGATGACCTGACGGAGGCGGGTCGGGTCACCCATAAAGGCTTCCGGAAATTCGGGTGAAATATCTGCAATGAGCTCTATATTCTTGGCCTGTGCATTTTGGGCAAGCAGATTAGCGACATCTTCCGCCAGCTGTCGCAAATCAAAAGAAATGACTTCAAGTGAAAGTTTGCCTGCTTCCACTTTGGAAATATCGAGAATGTCATTCAGCAGCTCCAGAAGCGAGACGCCTGAGTTATAGGCAATTTCCAGCTGACGTTTTTGTCGATCAGAGAGCGGTTCTTCCAGCGTTAGGCTAATCATGCCCAGCACGCCATTGAACGGGGTGCGAATTTCGTGACTCATATTCGCCAGGAAATTCGCGCGCGCTTTCGCTCGGCGAACCGCTTCTTCTTTTGCTATCACTAATTCCTGATTGCTTCTTATGAGCTGATCATTTTTTTCCGATAATTCGCGAGTGCGTGAATCAACAATTTGTTCCAATTGCTCTGAATAGCTTTTAAGTCGGTACTCTGCTTTGCGAGCGCGTTGCAGGCTTTTTTCAATCGTTTGCAAATGGTCATTGGTACTTTCAACGAGTATGCCTATTTCGTCGTGCTGGTGACCCTTGGGAACCGGAAGTCTGGTTTTTTCCGGAGTTTCAGGGTCAACCTCGCTCACGGCATTGATTACCTTAAGCAATGGCTTGGTCAGCATGACATAGAAAACAAATAATAAGAGAAAGGAAAGCGACAAGCTTTTGATAAAGCCGGATATCAGCGTAAATCCTGCGCGATTCAGAAAGATATAGCCCGAGGGGTAAGTATCTACCACCACATTCAGGTTGCCGAGATCAACATCTGCAAGCTGCTGCACCGACAAACGGGTAGAGTAGTTTCTGGTAGGTTCAAAGAGTAGATCACTCAGCCAGCGATAGGTTGATTCTGCAGTGTGCCGGTTTCTTCGGGCCAGTACCCGGTTGTCGGTATCAACGATTTCCGCTTCGATGATGGCGGGATGTTTGAGTAAACCTTCCAGTAACTCTTCTGCCAGCCTGGAATCAATGTTGTAGGCAATTTGTGACGCAGGGGTGTGACTGATTGTGATAATGGCCTCGATGTCCTGATCGAGCGAATTGGTTTCGTTGATGTAATCAATCAGTACCTGAAAGAGGTTGAGGACCATACCTAAAAGCAGCGCAACAATTACGGTGTTGCGCGCTAATTTGAATGAGAGACGGTTCGAAAACTCTATATTCACGTAGTTGGCTTATGTCTGAATTATTGTAATTTTCTAAGTGTAGATGAACTGTTTCAAACCTGCCGCGATATCAATGACGTGAGTTGACTCAATCATCGTACGCATTTTTCTTTTTCCATTTATCGTCCGTGTCCATGAAGGATGTCCACTCTTTATCCAGTTTTTTCGGGTCTTCCGCCGCTTGCGGCTTTGGCTGATCGCTATTGGCCAGAGCCTCAAGATCTTTGATACGGCTTTTATAGGACAAAATGGATTTCGCGCAGAGCGGGTTTTCCTTCAATGGTGTCATTTCTTGCAGCGCATTGTGATAGTTATGAATTGCAACGCGAGGTCGACCTGCTTTTCGCGCATCTTCTGCCCGACCCACAAAATAATCAGCGCGAGCTTTGCATGTTAGATAAGAGACATACTCCAGATACTTCTTGCCTGTGGCTGCATCAATTTTGCGTTTCTTCTTTTGAGTGAGAATAAATTTGTGAAGGATTTCGAGCAGCTTTCGAACTTCCTTGGCCTTTACCGGATCGGTAATGTTTACCTGTTGGGGTTTTTCGTTGCTGGACTTGGCTTTTTCGAATTGCTCGGTGTCCTTCGCTATTTTCAGGTCGATGTTGGGGTCGAGCTTTAGCGGCTTTATTTCCAAAAGCGTTTCCAGAGCACGCTCGAGAATCATTAATCTCAACTCTTTGTTCAAATACTGCGGGGGCAGCTCTGCCGCCAGCATATGCATTCGGCGATATCTGTTTTGCAGATTGTTAAATCGTCTCTGCTTTTCATATCGCATCTGTTCGCGCAGGCGCACGAAGGCAGCGACAGCAATTGACCCTAAAAGCGCTACGATGATTACTGCGGTTATTAGCGTTGCGGACATACCAGTGTTTGTTAAGTTTAAAATATTGTGAGAAGTATAGACTAATTATTTGATTATTCAGAAAAATGGAGAAATATGCAAAAAATGCTCAGTTTTCTAACTATTGGTCAATTTCGCAGTTAATCAAGGACTTTGGGGAAAGAATTTTTATCAGCTGTGCAGATTTTTCGGTCAATTCACTCCAGTGATCGATCTTCGCGTTAATAATAGCGAGCGCACATGTCGGAAGATTTACCAGGTTGGCGTTTGTTATAAAATTGATACAGTCGGTCAAGCCGGGGTTGTGGCCGCAAATAAGTAGCCGACGAGTCTGGTCGGGAATCTTGTGAATGATGGTTAGTAGCTTATCCGCGTCAGCCATGTAGAGGTCACTCGTAAGGGTGATGTTTGCTATGTCGACTCCTAGATGATCCGCTACCGTTCGTATGGTTTTTTTCGTCCGCTTGGCATCACTGCTTATTATTTTGACGGGGAGATCTATCTCTGCCTGAAAGCAATGGGCCATGATAGGCAGATTCCGTTTGCCCCGGGTATTCAATGGGCGCTCATGATCTGGCAAGCCAGTATCCTTCCATGAAGATTTAGCGTGACGTAGTAAATAAAGTGTTTTCAATGGATCTCCTCGGAACGAATTCCCTTCGCTGCATTGAATTCTGATTAAGGATAACTGGATTTGTAGTGCCCATCGGCCTTAATTAAAATACTTGATTACCAAGAGCGTGTTGATTTTGCTTTATCAATATGAAATTTAGACCATTTCGTGTAGAATCTAGCGCCCTCAAACACGTACGAGGTTAAACCTCAACTCACGCTCGTGCTAAACAAAACACGCTCGTGCTAATTAGAGTAAGGCGACATTTAACGGGGCGTCCCCGGAAATCATGCCTAAAGACGCATTTCATCGAGGCTTAAACATGACAGACCGTATTCAAAAGGGCGGCTTGCAGGTCGCAAAAGTGCTTTTTGATTTTGTAAATGAAAAAGCTCTCCCGGGTACCGGCGTGAATGCCGAAACTTTTTGGGCTGAGTTTGACAAGATCGTTCATGATCTGGCTCCAAAAAACAAAGCACTTTTGGCAAAACGTGACGATATTCAGGCACAAATAGATGCCTGGCACATCGCCCGCAAAGGCCAGCCTTTAAATGCCGCAGAATACAAGGCATTCCTACAGGAAATCGGCTATTTACTTCCTGAAGGCGAAGACTTTGCGGCCAGTACCGCTAGTGTTGAACCCGAAATCGCTCAGATGGCTGGTCCTCAGCTAGTGGTTCCTGTCATGAACGCACGTTTTGCGTTAAATGCGGCGAATGCGCGCTGGGGCTCTCTTTACGACGCCCTTTACGGAACCAATGTTATTAGTGAGGAAGGCGGTGCAGAGAAAGGGAAGGGCTACAATCCGGTACGTGGCAACAAGGTAATCGAGTTCGCACGTAACTTTCTTAACGAAGCGGCGCCATTAGCCGGCGGATGTCACAAACATAGCACCAAGTATGCGGTAGTAGACGGCAAGCTTGCGGTAACGTTACAGGATGGCTCGGTTACCGGCCTGGCGGATGAAAGCAAGTTCAAGGGATATGTAGGAGACGCCGCTGCACCTGTTTCCGTACTTCTGGAAAACAATGGCCTTCACTTTGAAATCCAGATTGACGCAACCAGCCCGATCGGTGCAACCGATGCAGCTGGTGTTAAAGATGTATTGATGGAAGCCGCCCTGACCACCATCATGGACTGTGAAGACTCTGTTGCTGCCGTTGATGCCGATGACAAGGTCGTTGTTTACAGCAACTGGCTCGGGTTGATGAAGGGCGACCTTGAAGAGGAAGTCAGCAAAGGTGGACAGTCATTCATTCGTAAAATGAATGCTGATCGTGAATATACCGCAGGTGACGGAAGCCGCTTTGCGTTGAAAGGCCGTTCCATGTTGTTTGTTCGTAACGTAGGTCATCTGATGACTATCGATGCGATTCTTGACAAAGACGGGAATGAAATCCCTGAAGGTATCATGGATGGTGTAATTACCACCTTGATTGCTATGCACGATTTGAAAGGTGATGGTCAGTTCCGGAATTCTACGGCTGCCAGCGTGAATATCGTGAAGCCCAAGATGCATGGTCCTGAAGAAGTAGCGTTTGCCAACGAGTTGTTTGGTCGTGTGGAAGATGCACTCGGATTGCCTCGCTTTACCATGAAAATGGGTATCATGGACGAAGAGCGTCGTACGACAGTTAACTTGAAAGAGTGTATTCGCGCAGCTAAAGATCGCGTGGTATTTATTAATACCGGCTTCCTTGATCGCACGGGTGATGAAATTCACACCTCTATGCAGGCGGGTCCGGTCATTCGTAAGGCTAACATGAAGGCGGCTAAATGGATTGCTGCCTACGAGAACTGGAACGTTGATGTTGGTTTGGCAACGGGTCTCAGCGGTCGTGCACAAATTGGTAAGGGCATGTGGCCTATCCCAGATGAGATGGGAATGATGATGGAACAGAAAATTGTTCATCCAAAGGCGGGAGCAAATACCGCTTGGGTTCCATCGCCAACTGCGGCCGCCTTGCACGCGCTTCACTATCACAAGGTGAATGTTTTTGAAGTTCAGGAACAGTTGAAATCTCGTGAGCGTGCAACACTGGATGATATTCTGAATATTCCTATGCTGGAAGATGTTGCGTCATTGTCTGCCGCAGATATCCAGAATGAGCTTGATAACAATGCACAAGGCATTCTTGGTTATGTTGTGCGCTGGATTGATCAGGGTGTCGGCTGTTCTAAAGTTCCGGACATCAACAACGTTGGTTTGATGGAAGATCGTGCGACATTGCGAATTTCCAGCCAGCATATTGCTAACTGGTTGTTACATGGTGTCTGTACAAAGGATCAGGTTATTGAAACCATGAAGCGTATGGCTGCGATTGTTGATCAGCAGAATGCTGGGGATCCTGCATATCGCAACATGGCGCCAGATTTCGATGGCAGTGTTGCATTTGAAGCCGCTTGTGCATTGGTTCTGGAGGGCTGTGCACAGCCCAATGGATATACTGAGCCACTTCTGCACGCCTATCGCCGCAAGGCTAAAGCAAAGTACGGCGCGTAATTCGCTGGACACAAAAAACCGCGCGAAAGCGCGGTTTTTTATTGTGATTAAGTTGGGTTGATTGCGCGAGCTAGCGGGCTAGATCGCAATCTCTCGAAATTCAGGCGAGGGTCTGGAGTATTCCCACAGCAATGTAAATTTCTCTTTCATTTGCCTGACTCTGGCTGCGTGATCGTAGTTTGCAAATCCTTTGTAGTCTCTCAGATTTCGCTGATAAACGACGCCACTATTGTCGACCAGAACCATCCCCATTTCTTCATGTTGCCTTTCCCGATTTACAATGCGCAGCTGAATGCGACTAGGTATGCGCTTCATTAGCTCGATGACTTGATGCTGGCGCATCACTAAGGGTTTGTCATCGTATACGAGTATCTTAACCTCTGTCATGGCGTGGGCTCTGGCCAGATGTGAAACACTGTTGCGAATCACTTCATTGTCAAAAATTGAGTGCTCAAGCGAGTGGCTAAGTATAAATAGTTGCCGCCTGGCTTGCGGAACCATGCCAGCAACATGCAATTTGAAATCCTTGAGATCTTTTATGTCATGTACCGTCGCATCTTTTTCGAGGATAAAGTTTGCATGTCCGTTCAGATCGGAAAGCGGGGTACTCAAAATAAGTTCGGGGCTGGTGTTGATCATATCAATATGTTCCAGCCCATTGGCGGTATAAGTCGGACCGATAGGGAAGAAACCAAATTTTGCACAGAATCCTTGGGATATTGTACTGGAACTCAGTCTCAACCAGACGGCACCCCTGCGCACGGCTTCTTTGATGATAATGAGCGCTAGTTTTCCTCCAATGCTTTTCCCACGCACTGAAGGGTGTATCGCCAGGTGACTGATTTTTGCCTGCGTGTCACGAAGAGTGAGTCGACCAACTGCTAAGGGTAAATCACCTTTGGTCATTACAAAATGAAGGGATTCGGGATCCAGGGCATCTTGCTCAAGAAGCGATGGAACGCCCTGTTCCAATTCGAACACCTGCTTTCGTAATGCTTTGGCGTTTTCCGGGAATTTATCCCAGGTCGTACAACTTAATTTGATCGTCATAGTTCCGGAAAATACAAGCTTCCCTGATTGATGAGTTGCACAAGAAGTTCCGTTATTTCTGGCAAATCCGCAAGATGTTGGGCTAGTTTACTGACATTTATCAGGCTTTTCTCACACAGTGTTTGCAGAAATTCACTTTCTCCTGGTGAGCGGCGAAAGGCGTGTCCATCGCAGAAAAGGGTAATGTACTGATCAGCACTTTTGATGTATGCAAATCGAGACCCTTCGTTCCATTTTAATGCTTCACCCTGGATTAACTTTCGGGTAACTTTTTTGGCTGAAATCGGTTCATCAGGTGGGAACAGTAATTGATCTGACTTTGGCGAAGTTACAAACTCTCCGAACCATTGCGCCATGGTTTCAGGTTGATCTATTTTAGCCAATAGTATGTTGCGGACTTTTTGAAGGACGTCCAGCTGAATTTCGCCCGGATTGCTTTGTAGCGCTAATGTGGGGTCATCCATATGCACTTCCGGGCCATGAAATTCCATTAGGTGATCTGTAAATGAACTTAAGAGCTCATCTTCGGTTGGTGAACGGAATCCAATGGAGAGCGTAATGCAATCCTCTTCAGCGATACCATAATGCGCGACTTGAGGTGGAAGATAAAGCATATCTCCCGGTTCCAGCAGCCATTCGGTCGAAGTTTCAAAATTCTCCAGAATTCGAAGTGGTGTGCCTTGCAAGCGAGGGCTTTTTGCAGAGCAGAACGGGCCAATTTTCCATCGACGGCTTCCCTGAGCCTGAAGCAAGAATACGTCATAGTAGTCAAAATGAGGACCGACGCTTCCTCCCGGAGGAGCATAACTTGCCATGATGTCGTCCAGACGCCAATTGGGTATAAATCTAAAGCGATCCAGTAGTTCCGACAGCTCCGGCACCCAGTGATCTATGCCCTGGATTAATAGTGTCCAAGGGCCGTTTGGTGATTTCCTGAAGTCTTTTTCGGTGAAGGGGCCATTTTTAACCTGCCATGGCTTACCTTTCAGGTTTTCTATGACAATACGAGATTCGACCTCTTCTTCACAAGCAAGCCCTGCCATTTCTTCCGGGCTAATCGGGCATTGAATATTCGGAATAGCGTTGCGTATTAACAGAGGTTTTTTTTGCCAATAATCGCGCAGGAATACTTCGGGAGTGATGTCGCCTAATATATTTTGCATAAAACGCCCGCTTTTTCAGGTTTCCTGTCGATTTCGCATAAGGCGTGGGCACAGGAGTTCATTGAGTCTCCGTGCCCATGCCTTGTGATGTTTTTAATATCTATTTGTACGCCAGGCCTATACTTTTTTGGCTTGTTCGATGGCATTACCAATATAGGTTCCTGGCGTCATTGCTTGCAGACGAGCTTTGTCTTCTGCAGGGATGTCCAGTGTCTCCAGGAAATTCTTGATGGTTTCTGCGTTGATGGATTGACCACGAGTGAGCGCTTTAAGCTTTTCATAGGCCTGGTCGATATTGTAACGACGCATGACGGTTTGTATGGGCTCTGCCATGACTTCCCAGGCGTTATCCAGATCATCGTCCAAACGCTTGGCATTCAATTCAAGTTTACCAATCCCTTTGTTTGTAGACTGGTAAGCGATGAGTGAGTAACCCATGCCCACGCCCAGATTGCGCAGGACCGTCGAATCGGTTAAATCCCGCTGCCAGCGTGATACCGGCAATTTACTGGAGAGATGCTGGAAAATGGCATTGGCTATGCCCAGATTACCTTCGGAGTTTTCGAAGTCTATTGGATTGACTTTGTGCGGCATGGTTGAAGAACCTACTTCACCGGCCACGGTTTTTTGCTTGAAATAACCTAGCGAGATATAACCCCAGATGTCCCGGTCAAAATCGATGAGAATCGTATTGAATCGGGCAATTGCATCAAAAAGCTCTGCAATATAGTCATGAGGTTCGATTTGGGTGGTGTAGGGGTTCCAGGTTAGGCCGAGCGCTTCGATAAAGTTCTTGGCGTGTACTTCCCAATTAATATTCGGGTAGGCTGACAGGTGGGCATTGTAGTTGCCGACCGCGCCATTGATTTTACCAAGCAGCTCGACTTTTTCAATTTGCGTCAGTTGTCGCTCCAGACGTGCCACCACGTTGGCCATTTCTTTACCTACGGTGGTAGGAGAGGCTGTTTGACCGTGAGTACGGGAAAGCATGGGCTGGTCGGCGTAAGTGTGGGCCAGATTCCTGATGCCCGCGATGGTTGCGCGCATCTCGGGAAGAATAACTTCTTGTAACCCGCCTCTGAGCATCAGCGCATGGGACAGATTGTTGATATCTTCTGACGTACACGCAAAGTGGACAAATTCGAGAACGGCTTTGAGCTCGGAATTATTCTGAATTTTTTCCTTTATCAGATATTCAACTGCTTTTACATCGTGATTGGTGCCACCTGGCCCTGTTTCAATCTGCTTGACCCGCAGGGCTTCGGTTTCGCTGAATTGATCGACCAGACTATCCAGCAGACTAAGAGCCTCTGCTGAGAATGCAGGTACTTCAAC
The DNA here is from genome assembly GCA_024234505.1 of Hahellaceae bacterium. Classification (GTDB taxonomy): domain Bacteria; phylum Pseudomonadota; class Gammaproteobacteria; order Pseudomonadales; family Oleiphilaceae; genus JACKOD01. The sequence goes on from JACKOD010000001.1 coordinate 575,922, forward strand.
AATTTCGGGATTGTTGGAAAGAGATTTAAGCCACTGTACTTCAACATTGACTCTCTGTTTGATTAGTCCGTATTCGCTAAAATGCTCGCGAAGTGTTTTGGTTTTGCTACCGTAACGACCATCAACAGGGGACAGCGCTGTAAGCGATGAAAGTTCCATCAGCAATCTCTCTCGTAAAAATTTGTGGGCTAATTAATTAAGTGAGGTACACCGTATAAATAGGGTATGAGCACCTAAAAATGGGCGCAAATGATACTACGAAAACGGGGTTGATCCCAAACCTTGAATCAAGGTTGACTAAAATGCTAACGCAGCAACTGTTTTAAGCGCTGCAGAATTTGCTTGCGCTTGAAAACTAAATGCCAGCGTCGACCGCCAACCTGGTGCCAGAGCATGGCGGCGCGGATTCCTGCAAGTAATATCGCCCGGATTCGTTGTGCTGTTTGCTCGATTTTAAGGTAGTTTGGATTTCCAGTTACCTGAATACGCAAGTTGAATGTGCTGATTGTATCCAGATACAACGATGCAATGTTATGGATAACATTCTCGTGAGTAGTACCGAAGTGTCGTGTTTGATCTTTAGCTTGGGATATTCGTTTGCCAATAATTTCCAGCATGTCGCTCTGACGGCTTAACTTTCTTTCCAGCTGCACCATGTTCAAAGCATAGCGAACCACTTCCATATTGGTTGTCTGGGCTTCCTTTGCCAGAACTTCGTAGAGCGTTTTAAGGCCGGACTGAAGCTGATCGGACGATCCAAATACTTCAACAGTACTTTCCGGGTCAGTGATAAACAGACTGTTTATGCTGGTTTCATACGCGGGATAATCGCACTGTCCTTTGGTCGCGAGCTGTTGCACCAGATTGGCGGCCTGAAATACGCCGGCAAGGGCAAGTAATTGTTCGTCTAGGGTGTGCTTCAAGATACGCTCTCTTAATTCAGAATCAATACGTGTAGGCGCTAATCATTACCGGAATTCGATAGCGTATGCGATTACGCCTACGCTCTCTTGGCCTGGGGGCAAAACGATGAACTCATTCGGTTGTTTCTATAACCGCGCCACCCAGGCAGCGTTCACCCTCGTAAAATACTATGGATTGTCCTGGTGTAACTGCACGCTGCGGTTCTGTAAATTCGACAAATAACTGCTGATTAATTCGTTTAACCGTGCATGGCTGTTCTGGTTGGCGATAGCGGGTTTTAGCTTTGCATGCAAATGTTTCTTCCGGACCCTCGGAGGCAATCCAGTCAATTGAGCTGGCGGTTAACGCACGGGAGTAGAGTAGCGGATGTTGACTGCCCTGTACGGCAACGAGCACATTCCTTTTCAGATCCTTTTTCGCTACGTACCATGGTTCGTCGCCAAAATCTCTCAGCCCGCCAATGCCCAGACCTTCCCGCTGTCCCATCGTGTGATACATCAAACCTTGATGTCTGCCAATTTTCTTCCCTTCCGGTGTTTCTATATCACCCGGTTGTGCGGGGAGATAGGTCTTAAGGAATTCCCTGAACTTACGTTCGCCAATAAAACAAATGCCCGTGCTGTCTTTTTTATCATGAGTAACCAGACCCTGTTGCTCTGCAATCTTGCGAACTTCAGGTTTGGGTAAATCGCCCACCGGAAACAGTGACTTAGCCAGCTTATCTTCGCCAACGGCATACAGGAAATAGCTTTGATCTTTGTTGTTATCCAGCCCTTTCAAAAGCCAGGTTTTGCCCGAGTGTTCGCTTTTGCGCACATAGTGGCCGGTCGCGATGAAATCCGCTCCAAGGTGCATGGCGTAGTCGAGAAATGCTTTAAATTTGATTTCCTTATTACACAAAATGTCCGGATTTGGCGTTCTGCCTGCTTTATATTCTTCCAAAAAGTGCTCAAACACCCTGTCCCAGTACTCCGCTGCAAAGCTGGCGGTATGCAACTTGATCCCCATTCGATCACATACTGCCTGCGCATCTGCGAGATCTTGCATGGCGGTGCAGTATTCGCTGCCATCGTCCTCATCCCAATTCTTCATAAACAGGCCTTCAACTTGATAGCCTTGTTCTTTAAGGAGTAACGCGGATACAGAGGAATCGACACCGCCGGACATGCCTACGATGACGTGAGTTTGATCAGGTGATTTGGGGGCCGGGTTATTCATCAGGTTGAGCAACTTCTCTTCAAAAAACGGATTTTACACTAAATTGAATGCCAGTGTAGGCCAGGTAGTGGCCGTCACTTGATGAACTCTTTGATCATTGATAGCGGGAAGCGCTGTCCCGCAAGATAATCGTCAATGCACTGCTTTACCAGCGGGCTTCGTAATGCCGATTTTCGAGCGAGGATCTCGTCGTACGTCAGCCAGTGGGCCGCGACAATCCCTTCGTCAAGTTCGGTACTTATCTGCTCTATGGGGTTGGCACCGAAACACATTCGATAATAGATTTCGCCATTGGAGGGTGCGAGGTAAGTGTATACGCCCATAAAGTCTGTGAGTTCCACTTGCCATCCGGTTTCTTCCAGCGTTTCCCGCAAGGCTGCCTCCGCGATGAGTTCTCCGGCTTCAATATGGCCCGCAGGCTGGTTAAATACGGGTTGTCCGGAGATAAGTTCTTCAACCATTAAAAACTGGTTGTTTTGACGGACGATGGTGGCCACGGTGGCGTGAGGCATCCAGATCATTTAAATGAGGTTCCTTTGTTGTTGCTGTTTCTTCGTGTGTTGGCAGGCCTTTTTTGGCTTGGTCGATTGTTTCTATCTCTCGTTGCCAGAGAGGAGGGAGGGAACAGTTTTGCACATTCTTCTTTTGATAACGCAATTTTTTTGGTCTCTCCCGGTTGGAGAGTGTCCAGCGTCCAGTGACCGATTGCGCACCGGATCAGACGGAGTGTGGGGTGTCCAATGGCTGCCGTCATTCTTCTTACCTGTCTGTTTTTCCCTTCCCTGATCGTGAGCTTGATCCACTGGGTGGGTATGTCGGCACGATAACGAATCGGCGGGTTTCTCGGCCAGACGGATGGCTCGTCAATTTTTTCAACCAGAGCGGGCAGGGTTAATCCATCTTTGAGTTGAACGCCGGTGCGTAACTGACGAAGTGCCGTTTCATCCGGAATACCCTCTACCTGCGCCCAATAACATTTAGGCTGTTTAAACTTCGGGCTACTTATTAGCGCCTGCATCTTTCCGTCATTCGTCAGTATGAGCAAGCCTTCCGAGTCGTAATCCAGACGACCTGCGGGGTAGTAGCCTTTATCATGAATGTAGTGTGCGAGGGTATTTCGCGGCGGTAGATCTGTGTCGCTGCGGTCATCGGTAAACTGGCTAAGTACCTGGAATGGCTTGTTAAAAAGTATGATATCGGGCATCTGGTACGACTGATTTGTGAAATAAAATTACATGAAAAAGCGTCTATACTTTTTGTTGTGTGTAAAAAAATTACGCTGTGTTGTGTGTATACAATTATCTGGTGTGGTGCGCAAAAAAAATGACCAGAGTGTGGAGTAAAAAATTACATGCGCTATGGCGCGGGGCTAACACTAACAATCCACCGAATTAAAAACAATGGAGAAAAACATGGGATACCAAAAGATTAAGGTGCCTGCGGATGGAGATAAGATCACAGTAAATGCGGATTTATCACTCAATGTTCCGAATCATCCCATCATACCCTACATCGAAGGGGACGGTATCGGGGTAGATGTTACCCCTCCGATGATTAAAGTAGTGAATGCGGCAATTGAAAAGGCTTATGGCTCGAAGCGTTCAATTGCGTGGATGGAAATCTACTGTGGAGAAAAGGCAACCCGCGTTTACGGTCCCGATGTCTGGTTACCAGAGGAGACACTGGAAATACTCAGGGAGTTTTCGGTGAGCATTAAAGGACCGCTCACCACCCCCGTCGGAGGGGGTATCCGGTCGCTCAATGTCGCATTGCGGCAGGAGCTTGATTTGTATGTTTGTATGCGCCCTGTACGTTGGTTTAAGGGAGTTCCGAGCCCGGTGAGTCATCCGGAAAAAACAGACATGATTATTTTTAGAGAGAATTCCGAGGATATCTATGCCGGTATTGAGTGGAAGGCTAACAGCCCGGAAGCCATAAAGCTGATACGTTTTTTGCGTGAAGAGATGGGTGTTAAAAAAATCCGTTTCCCGGAAAATTGCGGCATTGGTATAAAGCCCGTCTCGGAAGAGGGAACCAAGAGGCTTGTCCGTAAAGCAATTCAATACGCTATTGATAATGACAAATCATCAGTCACGCTGGTGCATAAGGGCAATATCATGAAGTTTACTGAAGGTGCATTTAAAGATTGGGGTTACGAACTTGCCCGTGAGCGGTTTGGTGCGGAATTATTGGACGGTGGCCCGTGGCATGTGTTTAAAAATCCCAAAACCGGCCGTGATATTGTCATAAAAGATGTGATTGCCGATGCCTTCTTGCAGCAAATATTGATGAGACCCGAGGATTACAGTGTGATAGCCACGCTTAACCTGAATGGCGATTATATTTCTGATGCGTTGGCTGCAGAAGTGGGAGGGATCGGGATTGCCCCCGGGGCGAATATGGGGGGAAGCGTGGCCATGTTTGAGGCAACGCATGGTACTGCGCCGAAGTATGCCGGCCAGGACAAGGTCAATCCGGGCTCACTGATCCTGTCTGCTGAAATGATGTTGCGTTTTATGGGGTGGGCCGAGGCGGCGGATCTTATCCTTAAAGGTATGGAGGGGGCTATTGAGGCGAAAACAGTTACTTATGATTTTGAGCGCCTGATGCCTGACGCAACGCTGCTGAAGTCATCCGAATTCGGGGATGCTGTGATCCTTCATATGGGAGACTAAATTAGCCTGAGTGTAAGTGATATTGATACAAAAAAGGCCTCTGTTAAGAGGCCTTTTAGGGTAGTGCGCTAAGACTAGCAGCGTGTAACTTAATAGAGCCTGAGTTGCCTGGCTTGCTTACGCATATTCATGCACTTCGGCGTTACTGGTTGCGTTCTGCTCGCTGGTGGAGGATGGAGCTACATCTACCGGGGATATATTGATGGCATGCGTTCCTTTGGAACCTGGCTGCTTTTCAAAGTTCACAGGCTGGCCTGCTTTGAGTGTCTTGTAGCCTTCCATCTGTATTGAAGAGAAGTGGGCGAACAAATCCTCGTTTCCGCCATCCTCAATAATAAAACCATAACCCTTTGCGTTGTTAAACCACTTAACGGTACCTTGAGGCATAATCGACTCCCTTGTCTAATTCCGATTGCCGACAGAAGTATAAACTTCATTTTATTGTTATTCGCGAATAAGCAAATCTGCTCTGGCGACTATCGCTTACTTTTGACTATTAGCTTTGTATAGTCAAGTATTGATCGCTAGTTTGCGGTTATTCATCCGTGTATTATTTCACATATGTGGATTTGCACATGAAACAAGGTGCAAATTGAGATGCTGGTGTTCAATTTACGCAAATTAAAAATTTATTTGGTCGCTATGAGTAATTTCGGAAATGGTCTACTAATATTAAATCAGGATGGTTCGTATCAGTCGGATGACGAGGGTGGTTTACTGGTTGCACCGGCCAAGCCGGCGCTCAAAAAGCCGTCGATGTTCAAAGTTATCATGCTGAACGACGATTACACGCCAATGGACTTTGTTATCGAAGTTTTGATTAAGTTTTTTGGTATGAATGAAGAAAAAGCCACTCAAGTAATGATGGTTGTGCATACGCAGGGACGGGCGGTTTGTGGCGTGTACACTCGTGACATTGCTGAAACAAAAGCCGCCCAGGTAAATCAATACTCCTCTGAGTGTGCACATCCACTGTTGTGTGAGTTGGAACGATTAGACTGATTCGGATTGTGTTGTTGAATTCGGTCAGCATTACGACATTTTGCATGTTTCTGAGGTGAAAAATGCTGAGTAAAGACCTTGAGTTGACGCTCAATGCGGCATTTCGTAGCGCAAGGGAAAAACGCCATGAATTTATGACGGTTGAGCACTTGCTACTGGCGTTATTGGATAATGATGCGGCTGCGAAAGTACTTAACGCGTGTGGGGCGGATCTCTCATCGTTGCGGGTCGAATTGACCGAGTTTGTAGATTCAACAACGCCGTTGATTCCCAGTGCCGATAAAGAACGGGAAACGCAGCCAACGCTGGGATTTCAGCGTGTTCTGCAGCGTGCGGTATTTCACGTCCAGTCTTCTGGTAAAAAGGAGGTTACGGGCGCAAATGTTCTGGTCGCAATCTTCAGCGAACAGGAAAGTCAGGCCGTTTATGTTCTGAAAAAGCAAAGCGTCGCGCGTATTGATGTGGTGAATTTTATCTCCCACGGAATATCAAAAGTACCGGGGCATCACGAACAGGAGCATCACAATGAAGCTGAAAGTCAGGAGGAGACGGTTACTGAGGAAAGTAGCGGTTCCAATCCACTGGATGCGTATGCTTCAAATTTAAATGACCTGGCGTTGTTAGGCAAAATTGACCCCTTGATCGGTCGTGAGGCCGAAATTGAACGAGTGGTGCAAATTCTTGCGCGTCGCAGAAAAAATAACCCCTTGCTTGTAGGTGAGGCGGGTGTGGGTAAAACTGCGATTGTTGAAGGTTTGGCCAAACTGATAGTGGATGGACAGGTACCGGATATCATTGCGGATGCTGAAGTTTTTTCTCTCGATATGGGTGCGCTGTTAGCAGGCACTAAATATCGTGGAGACTTTGAAAAGCGCTTCAAGGCGTTACTGGCAGAATTGAAAAAGCGCCGTCATGCCGTTTTGTTTATTGATGAGATTCATACGATTATCGGTGCAGGCTCTGCTTCAGGTGGGGTCATGGATGCATCGAATCTTTTAAAACCGCTATTAAGTTCAGGGGGGGTGCGCTGTATTGGTTCGACAACTTTCTCCGAGTTTCGGGGTATTTTCGAAAAAGACAGCGCGTTAGCCAGACGTTTTCAGAAAATAGATGTGAATGAGCCTGATGTAGAAGCTACCTATCTCATTCTCAAAGGGCTAAAAACGCAGTTTGAAAAGCATCATGATCTGAAATATACCGATAAAGCCTTACGGGCGGCAGCGGAGCTGGCGGAGCGATATATTACTGATCGCCACATGCCTGATAAGGCCATTGATGTGATCGATGAAGCGGGTGCCAGTCAGCGGTTGAAAGTGAGTTCAAAGCGTAAGAAAGTGATTGGTGTTCAGACAATAGAAGATATTGTGGCTAAGATCGCGCGCATACCGCCTAAAAATGTTTCTACTTCTGACAAAGCGTTGCTGAAGAATCTGGAGCGCGATTTGAAGATGGTGGTGTTTGGGCAGGACAAGTCGATTGACGTGTTAGCCACAGCAATCAAAATGGCTCGTGCGGGACTCAAAGCGCCCGAGAAACCTGAAGGTGCATTTTTGTTTGCGGGCCCGACCGGTGTGGGTAAAACCGAAGTCACTCGACAGTTATCAAAAGTCCTGGGAATTGAGTTGGTGCGCTTTGATATGTCGGAGTACATGGAGCGGCATACTGTGTCTCGATTGATTGGTGCGCCTCCAGGGTATGTTGGTTTTGATCAGGGGGGATTGCTCACTGAGGCGATCAACAAAAACCCGCACTGTGTCTTGTTGTTGGACGAAATTGAAAAAGCCCATCCGGAAGTTTTCAATCTGCTTTTGCAGGTCATGGATCATGGAACGCTGACAGACAACAATGGGCGCAAGGCAGATTTTCGGCATGTTATTCTGGTCATGACAACCAATGCCGGTGCCGAAATGTTAAGTCGTCGCTCCATAGGGTTTAGCGATCAGGATAATTCGACAGATGGTATGGAGGTAATTAACCGGACGTTCACTCCGGAATTCCGCAATAGGCTGGATGGCATCATACAATTTGGCGCGTTGACCAAGGGGACGATTGGCTATGTTGTGGATAAATTCCTGACAGAACTCCAGGCGCAGCTAGATGATAAACATGTTGTATTGCATGTTGATGATAGTGTGAGAGACTGGTTAGCGGAAAATGGTTATGACGAGAAAATGGGGGCTCGCCCTATGGCTCGATTAATTCAGGAGACGCTCAAGAAGCCTTTGGCAGAAGAAATTCTCTTTGGTCGTCTGTCTGAAAATGGCGGCGAGGTTCATGCGAGACTTGAAGCTGGCAAGGTTATTTTTGATTTTGAATATGCAATGGCCTAGTCAAATTCAGGACGACAAAAATAGTTAAGATATAAAGCAGAAACCTGTCCCGGATAACCGGGGCAGGTTTTTTTATGCCAATAAATCGCGATAAAGGAAAAATAAAAGCGGGGGATCGAACACTGTATGCGTCTAGATGTTCACTGCATATCACAGTGCTACGCGGGTTCGATCTGAGAGGTGCGCCTATTGGTTTTTGATGAGATTAGCGTGCGCGATAGGTGATGCGACCTTTGCTCAAGTCGTAAGGAGTCAGTTCGACCTTGACCTTATCGCCCGTAAGAATGCGGATGTAGTTCTTACGCATTTTTCCGGAAATGTGGGCTGTCACAATATGTCCATTTTCCAGCTCGACACGAAACATCGTGTTTGGAAGGGTGTCGATGATGGTGCCTTCCATTTCAATGACGTCTTCTTTTGACATTCAGTTAGTAACCTCAAGGATTTCGATTTCACAGACAAGGCGGCTATTATTTTTAGCCTGCAAGTAGTCGGTGTTTGAAAAAGCGCCATTTTGCCTGATTCTTTAACCATTAGCAAAATATTAAAGCAAATTAATCTGAAGCATGGGTGGGAATACGCTCCCAACCCGATTCGCAGAGTTGTTCTAGCGGCGAGAAGTGTTTTTTATAGCTCATTTTTCGACATGCGTCTATCCAGTACCCTAGAAATAGATAATTCAACTCTCTTCGACGAACTTCTTCTATTTGCCAAAGTACGGCAAAGGTACCCAGGTTCAGATGTTTGTATTCCGGGTCATAGAAGGTGTATACCGCCGACAATCCATTAAGCAATTCGTCCACGACGGCAACGGCGATGAGGTTTTGATTAAGCGTGAATTCGACAAATAGTGTAGACGGAGGGCATTCGACCAGAAAAGAGTGATATTGAGATTGGCTTGCCGGATACATGTCGCCGTCAGTATGCTGCTGGTTAATGTACTTTTCATACAAGCTGTAATGCGCTGCGTAAAATCCGGCAGGCCGGATTTTGGATTTGATATCTTTGCATTTTGCCAAGGTTCGCCGCTGCGATCTGTTCGGCGTGAATTGCTCCACAGGAACACGCACAGGAATACAGGCGCTGCAGTGAGAGCAATAGGGCTTGTAATAGTGGACGCCACTACGGCGAAAGCCAAGCATGGTTAGTTGGGTATATATGTTCTGATCAATATCTGCGCCGGGATCTGCAAAAAGCGTAGTGGCAAGTTCGCCTTCCAGGTAGCTGCAAGGGTGTTCAGGTGTAGCGTAGAACTTCAGCGTGTTTAAGTTTGACATGACTTAAGCCATCAAATACTGATTTACAGAATCATCCAGAGTAGGACTAATCCAGGCAGTATCAGCAATTTTTTGATCAATATTATTGCTTAGTATAGAAAGAAATTCCTGTCGTGGAATATTTTGAGCGCCAAGGGAAAAGAGGTGTGGATTGGGTACCTGGCAATCCATCAGTGCGTAGTTCCATGTATGGAGCTGTAATGCCAGTGCGATAATGGCCGCCTTGGAGGCGTTCACTCTCAGCGAGAACATGGACTCGCCAAAAAACATTCGACCTATGGTAACACCATAGATTCCCCCGACCAGCTTGCCTTCATACCAAACCTCTAAAGATTTTGCATACCCTGACGCTGCTAGTTCGCAGTAGGCGCTATGCATTGCCGGCGTAATCCAGGTTCCGCTCTGCTCCCGGGTTTTGCCGCAGAGTGCCATGACTTCGTCGAATCGCTGGTTTAGTGTGAATGTGTAGGGAGACTTTCGAAGCATTCGCTTCATGCTTCTGGATATATGTATATTTTGGGGAAAGATGACGCATCGAGGGTTGGGGCACCACCAAAGTATCGGCTGATCTTCATTGAACCAGGGGAAAATGCCTCTCCGATACGCGCTTAATAACCGCGTCACGGACAGGTCGCCACCTGCAGCCAATAATCCTTCGGGATCCGTTAATGCCGTGTGTGCCGGGGGAAATTCAGTATGAGAATCGAGCCAGACGATATTGGTCATAAAGTGCTTAGCTGCGCAAAGGGAGGACTTCCCCCCTTTGCTGAAGGGCCAAAGGTTTTAATTTAACTTTTCAATTGCCGTCTGGATTAGTGCTGATCATCCAGGAACTTTTCAGCATCCAGGGCTGCCATACAGCCCATTCCTGCAGAAGTAATTGCCTGACGATAAACCTGATCGGTGACGTCACCGGCAGCAAATACACCGGGAATACTGGTGGCCGTAGCGTTGCCTCGCAATCCTGACTGAATTTTAATGTAGCCGTTTTCCATATCAAGCTGGCCCTCGAACAAATCGGTATTGGGTTTGTGGCCGATAGCGATAAATACCCCAGAGAGATCCATCTCTTTTAATTCGCCGTTTTCCGTATTTTTGATACGCAGGCCGGTCACGCCGGTACCATCACCGAGAACTTCATCCACACTGTGATTCCATTCTATTTTTACGTTGCCATTTGCGGCTTTTTCGAACAGTTTATCCTGTAGTATTTTTTCTGAGCGGAGCTTGTCTCTTCGATGAATCAGAGTGACTTCCGCCGCGATGTTGGCAAGATAGAGGGCTTCTTCGACCGCAGTATTTCCGCCACCGATTACCGCTACCTTCTGGTTTTTATAAAAGAAGCCATCACAGGTGGCACAAGCACTGACACCTTGTCCTTTGAATTTTTCTTCTGAATCCAGACCTAGATATTGTGCAGACGCACCCGTGGCGATGATGAGCGCGTCACAAGTGTAGGTGCCTGAGTCGCCGGTCAGTACAAAGGGGCGTTTGGTCAAGTCGGCGGTGTTGATATGATCAAAAATGATTTCGGTTTCAAAGCGCTCGGCATGTTCCTGCATACGTTGCATCAGTTCTGGTCCCTGCACGCCACTTGGGTCTCCGGGCCAGTTGTCTACATCTGTGGTTTGAGTGAGTTGCCCGCCGGCCTGGATGCCGGTAATCATAACAGGCTTGAGATTGGCGCGCGCTGCATACACCGCAGCAGTATATCCAGCAGGGCCTGATCCAAGAATTAATAGATTGCAGTGTTTAACGTCTGACATAAAAACTTGTCCTTAGTACCATTAATAAAACGAACTTGCGTCATGAAATTAAGCCGAAAGCAACTACTCTAGGGTATGTTGAGGGCTATGAACCAATAGGTTTTCTTAATTGGGGCAATAGCGTAAACCTCAATGTGCGTTGACATTAAAATTTCGGCGCCTAAAAAATATCGACGGACTTTAATAGTTGATGACTAAGCGGGTGCCCAGAAACAGATGATCCCGATAGTCGATGCTCCACTACAGAGGGCAATACCATTTGAATGTCATCCGGCAAGATAAACTGCCTGCCATCGACAAGTGCCCAGGCTTTGGCTGCACGAATCAGTGAAATGCCCGCGCGGGGCGACAATCCGTGACCAAAACCTTCGGTTTGCCGCGTGTACGTCAGCAGACGGTGGACATAGTCAACTACGGCATCGGAAACGGTAATGGTTTCAACCTTTTCCTGAAGTTGCAGTAACTCTGAGGGATTCATTGTAATGCTCAGAGTTGAAATCAGGTTTCGACGGTCAACGCCTTTGAGTAGTTGTTTCTCAGATTCAGAGTCGGGAAAACCCAGGCTGATTTTCATCATAAAGCGATCCAGCTGAGATTCAGGTAAAGGGTAGGTGCCTGATTGCTCCACCGGGTTTTGCGTGGCTATGACAAAAAAAGGAGCTGGCAGGAGGCGAGTTTCACCTTCGAGACTTACCTGTCGCTCTTCCATTGCTTCAAGCAAAGCACTTTGTGCCTTGGGAGGCGCGCGATTGATTTCGTCAGCTAACACTAATTGGGCAAAAACAGGACCTGGATGAAATGTAAACTCATTTTTATGCCGATCAAAAATGTTTACGCCCAACAGATCGGCGGGTAAGAGATCGCTGGTAAATTGAATCCGGTTATAAGACAAGCCCAGTACGGTCGCGATGGCGTGTGAAAGTGTGGTCTTCCCCATGCCGGGAAGGTCATCAATCAAGAGATGACCTTTGGCGATGAGGCAAGTGAGCGCCAAACGAACTTGCTGATCTTTGCCAAGCAGTATTTTTTGTATTTCGGTTAGTGTTGCCTGGATTGAGTGGCTCATGCGAATGGATCATTTACCTTAAAGGAAAGCGAGGCTGGTCGCTATCAGGCGACCAGCGCGATGTTGTTAATCAATATAACGCTTGGTTAGTTCGCCATAGGCGTCAACTCGCCTGTCTCTCAAATACGGCCAGATTCTCCTGACAGATTCGCTTCTGGCCATATCAAGTTCAACGATTAAATTTTCTGGTTGATTGCTTGAGGCTTTGGCCAGAAATTCGCCCTGAGGACCGCAGATAAAACTGTGCCCCCAAAAGTCGATCCCGTCACTGTGGCCGGTGGGGTCTGCTTCAAACCCCACCCGATTGGGGGCAATGACCGGAATGCCGTTCGCAATTGCATGGGCGCGTTGAATGGTTACCCATGCCTCTTGCTGGCGTTGTTTCTCGGCCACGTCTTCGTTGGGTTCCCAACCGATCGCCGTAGGGTAGATGAGCAGGTCTGCACCCGCCAGCGCCATGAGTCTGGCTCCTTCGGGATACCACTGATCCCAGCAAACCAGGATGCCAAGCTTTCCGACACTCGTTTTTATTGGACGAAAACCGTTGCGAGTGGCCTCTGCCACGCCAGGGTAGGGCTGGGTTTCGGCATTAAAAGCAGCATCACCCGGTGTGAAATAGAATTTTTCGTAGAAACCCGGGTCGTCGGGAATGTGCATTTTTCGATAAATTCCCGCAATCGTTCCATCCTTTTCACATACAACTGCGGTGTTGTGATAAAGCCCCGGTGCACGCTTTTCGAAAATAGAGGTAACAATGACGATGCCGAGTGATTGAGCAATTTTGCACATCCGCTGGGTCGTTGGGCCAGGAATGGGCTCTGCCAGATCAAAAAATCGGGTTTCCTCCGATTGGCAAAAGTATTGAGTGGCGTGCAATTCCTGAAGCACCACAAGTTGCGCACCCTGCTGGGCGCAAGACTTGATGTGTGCTTCTGTTGCGTCCAGATTGGCGTTTTTGTCTGTAGAGCACGACTGCTGAATGGCAGCGACCTTGAGTGTTTGATTCATCATGACTTAACGACTCCTGCAGGAATTTGCATGGTGATACAATGCAGACTGCCATGTTGCTTAACTAGTGGCGTGCAGTAAACGGGAACAATGTCATGCTGTGGGAAGCATTCCTTCAGAACGTCTAAGGCTTCCTGGTCTTCTGCTACATCGTAAACGGGAACCAGAACCGCACCGTTAATGATAAGAAAGTTGGCGTAAGTCGAAGGAAGGCGATCTTCTCCATCATATATGGGAGTCGTCATCGGCAATTTTGCCAGTCGATAGGGCTTACCGTTGGGCTGGCGGAAAGCTTTAAGCTCGCTTTCCATATTTTTCAGCGCCTGATAGTGCTCATCCTGTGTGTCGTCACAACCCACGTAACAAATTAAATCATCCTGACAGAATCGTGCCAGTGTATCGATATGGCTGTCGGTATCATCCCCGGCCAGATAGCCGTGATTGAGCCATAAAATTTCAGAGAGACCAAACTCATCTTTTAGACGTATCTCAACGTCGCTTTGAGACAAGCCCGGATTTCTGGTATCCGTCAGCAAACATTGGCTTGTGGTCAGTAATACACCTTGGCCGTTCGATTCTATTGAACCGCCCTCCAGTACCAGATTGATTTGCTGAAAAGGTGTTTTACCAAATGCCCCGGCACGTTGCAGTTGCTGATTGATCAGGTCGTCTTTAGCGTAGGGGAATTTATTACCCCAGGCATTGAAATGGAAATCGAGTAGTACCGGCTGGCCGTTTTGCAATACCGTAATGGGCCCGTGATCTCTTGCCCAGGTGTCGTTGGAATCTACGACATAGGAGAGTACGGGGAATTGATTTGAATCCCACGATTCAATTTGCACCAAAATGCTTTCTAACAGCTGTTCGTCGGCACAACTGATCAAAAGCGGTTGCCGCTTAAGAACTTCCCTGGCAATGGTGAAATATACCGGGGCGACCTCATCAAGAATATCTGCCCAGTCGGTCTGGGCGTGCGGCCAGGTTAGCATGACCGCTGACTGTGTTGCCCACTCGGCGGGCAAAAAACGTGTATTAGTTTGACTCATTGGTAGTGCGTTCACTCATGCCGGAGGTTGAGGGTTGCGTTTGATGAATTACCGTGTGGATGACAATGTGGTTTTCGAAATACACGGAGAAATCGTTATATATCCATTTGCTAATGGGCGGCGTACCCACTGGCGAGGTTTTTTCAAGGGGTTGGCCAAATAAGGATTCTACTTTTACCATCGACTGGCCTTGTTTGGGCCTTTTTATGGCTTGATTTTCAGCACCTTGCTGACCGATGGGTATTGTGACGGTTTCTGCCAGGGTAGTAAATGACAACAGGGAGGCCAGAATCGCAATGGCTATTCTATTCATGCGGGCGAGTCCTTATCAATGAGTGAATAATAGGGTCTGAGCTTCTCGTGAGTATGCTTCTTCTCAATGACGCTAGGTATTTTCTTGTCGTCGCTTTTGCCTTTCTCTGCTCTGCTTGCGCATTACATGTTTGGCAATGAGATGCCTTTGGCTTTCGGTAGGAGCATCAAATGCAAGCCGAACCTCATATTCCTGCGGCTGATCTTTCTCTGTAGGTAATTTGTCGCACGATTTAACGCACGCATGCAGGATAAGGCCAACATAGTCTGGCAGAAGAATCATCTGAATGCCCACTCGCTGAGCCTGGTTAAAGGGTTCGTGCCATCGAAATGAAACACCGCCTTCGCTCAAATCAATCTCCCTGACTGAGTCGGGATTAATCGGAATAGAGCTTTGGGCAAGTAGCTGGGTAATCGTTTCCAGTTTCCTGTTGAGCGTTTTGAGATAGACGCCCAGACTTCGATCTCTTTCATTGATTTGACCAAGCTGATGCCGGCCCTCGACATCCAGTAAGGATAGTTCACTCAGCAGTGTCAGTTGATAGGCATAAGGAAACAGGTCCGATAAGGAATCCTTTTCGCCAATACTGCTTATCGTTATCGATGCCTGATCCTGAATCCGGAAATATTGCCTGCGCTCGGGAATGCTGTTTTCCTGGCGATGCTTGGGGCGGCTGGTTCTGGACAATGTAATCTCCGTAAGCGCTCGGAATTGTGACGTAAAATTAAAGTCTATCATCAAATTTAGCCTATTTTGGGGCTATTGTTTTTAAATGTTGTGTGCTCTAATGCCGGCCTATGTTTAGACCATATTTCGCCTTTATCGGCCTGCGTTATACCGGCGCCAGACGCCGTAATCACTTTATTTCCTTTATCTCGTTAAGCTCAATGATCGGGCTGACACTCGGGGTGGCTGTTCTTATTACCGTATTATCGGTAATGAACGGTTTTGACCGAGAGTTAAAACAACGGATATTGGGGATGGTTCCCCATGCCACCGTTCAGCACTTTTCCGTTGTTGAAAACTGGCAGGCGCTCGATGCGACCCTGACTGCCAATCCTGAAGTGATTGCTGCTGCTCCCTTTATTCAGGCGCAAGGTATGGTAACGCACGGTAGTGGTGTGCGAGGCATTCTCATGAATGGCATTGTGCCAGACGAAGAAGATCAGGTCTCTATCATTTCCCAGCATATGGTTGAAGGCAGTTTGCAGGCACTCGAACCAGGGGAGTTTGGTATTATTATCGGGGAATTGCTGGCGAGTCATTTGCATCTGGGAATCGGTGATAAAGTGACGGTAGTACTCCCGGATGCCGCTTTGACGCCGGCCGGTGTTTTCCCCCGAATGAAGCGGTTTGTGGTCAAGGGGATTTTTAAAGTCGGTGCTGATCTGGATAGCACGCTGACGTTTATCCACATGGATGATGCTCGGAAAATGCTCCGCATGGAGTCGGGCGTTCATGGTTTGCGTATTAAAGTGGCGGACTTGCTACAAGCTCCGCGGATTGCACGAAAAATTGTCGAGGGGCTACCGCAGGGATATTACAGCAGCGACTGGACCCGCACACACGGTAATCTGTTTCAGGCGATTAAAATGGAAAAGACCATGATCGGCCTGTTGTTGATGATGATTGTTGCGGTGGCTGCGTTCAATATCGTGTCGACGTTGGTCATGGTGGTGACAGACAAAACGCCCGATATCGCTATTCTCCGAACCATGGGGGCGTCTCCCTCCGCCATAATGATGATATTTATCGTACAGGGTGCGATGATCGGGTGTATCGGAACGCTTTTAGGGACACTGTCCGGTGTCTTACTTTCACTCAATGTAAGTAATATTATCAGTTGGTTGGAAGGGGTTTTAAATCACCAGTTTTTGAGTGCAGATGTCTATTTCATCAGCTATTTGCCGTCAGAGCTGCAGGGTTTGGATGTCGCTATTGTCTGTGGTGCCGGTTTTATGATGAGTCTGCTGGCTACGCTTTACCCGGCCTGGCGCGCCGCCAAAATTGTGCCTGCCGAAGCGTTGCGATATGAGTAAGGACAATATCATGAAGGAACAAATCCTTACTGCCGAAAACATTACCAAAGCCTATAAAGAAGGGAAATCCAGTCTGACCATATTTGACGGGATTGATTTCTCGTTGGAAAAAGGAGAGTCGGTTGCGATTTTGGGCAGCTCTGGCGCGGGTAAAACAACCTTATTGAATATCCTTGGCGGGGTCGATTTGCCCACCTCAGGCAAGGTAACGATTGCTGGTGTGGATTATGCCGGTTTGTCTGAAAAGAAACGTGGGCTGATTCGTAACCGATTTATCGGTTTTGTTTACCAGTTCCACCATCTTTTGCCGGAATTTTCTGCGCTCGAAAATGTCGCCATGCCCGCGTTAATTGGTGGTGAGTCGCCCAGACAGGCCAAAATTAGATCGCTTGATTTGCTGGCGAAAGTAGGCTTGGAGGCCCGCGTACATCATAAGCCGGCCGAACTTTCAGGCGGCGAGCGTCAGCGTGTTGCGATTGCGCGAGCCCTGGTAAATAATCCCGCGTGTGTAATGATGGATGAGCCGACAGGAAACCTGGACGAAACTACGGCGCAAAAAGTCCAGGCGCTTATTTTTTCACTACAGCAGGAGCTGGAAACATCATTCGTGGTGGTCACTCATGACCAGCGACTGGCGAGCCGCTTAAACCGTGTGCTACGGCTTGAAAACGGCCGACTTGTTTCAAACACTTAATTCCAACAATAAATATAGTTTGGATCGCTTAAGCGTCAGTTGCTGTCCGGCGCTTGAGTCTTCGCTCATCCCATCTTTTTTGCACCGATCTCCGCCACATGTATTTGATGACGAAATAACTGATCGCACCGCAAGCTAGTCCTACAACGACCGATCCGAAATACAAGGGAATCGCAACATCCACGAGTTCTCGGGATATCCATTCCCAACTTAAATTAAATTCGCCCGAGATGGTCTCTTTTTGCAGAATAAATGCGCCGACAAGGTAGTTGAAATAGAATATGGGTGGCATAGTTAACGGATTGGTAATCCAAACCAGAACCACAGAGATCGGGAGATTACAATTAACCCGGATCGCGATAACGGCAGCCAAGGCCATTTGAAAGGGCATTGGAATTGAGGCGCAGAACAATCCTACAACGAAGGCTTTAGATACGGAGTGTCGGTTCAAATGCCAAAGATTGGGGTCGTGAAGAAGGTCGCCCAGAAAACTCAAAGACTTATGGTGTTTGATTTTATCGGGATCCGGAATGAGTTTCTTAAACAGTTGCTTTGGCATAGGCGTCTGGGTTTACAACTTAAGTAGTGATCTGAATCGACATCAAATGGAACATATTTGAGTATTGATCAGAAAATAGGGAAGTCCACATGAAGTCATGGATGATGTCATTTGTGGGCGGCGTTATGTTACTGCATTGGTATGGTCATGTGCTACCCGAATGGGTGATATGGTTGACGCCGTTGCCGATATTTTTATTGCCGCTCTCTCTGAATTTAAGGTGGGTGTTCACCGCTATTCTTGCCGGGTGTGTATGGGCGAATGCGGTGGCGCTTTCACATGAGCAAAATCGCCTTCCCGAAGCGGCAGAAGGGGCTGTTTTTCGGGTGCAGGGCTTTTTATGCAATATTCCTCGTTTGCAGGGAGATCATTTCATTGTCGAAGTGTGTCTCTCCGATCAATCGACAAGAACACTCGAATCGGGAATACCTTTTACGTTGAACGCTGGCACCCGTCTTCGCTTATCCTATTACCCCATTTATTCCAACAAGGCAGACTATTCCAGAAATGCAGCTCAGGACTCGCTATTCCGGACGATGGCGTTTCCCGCCAGCGGCTACTATGAGGTGACGTTAAAACGGCCTCATGGGCTTGCAAATCCGTGGGCGGTCGATAGCGATCGCTTGCTCTATCGGTCGGGGATTGTGGCTGCGGGAAGTATCAATGCTGTTCTTACTCCGGTTGACTCACTCCTGGTTGATTGTTCTTTGTTTTGTCGTTATTGGGAGTGGCGTCTGACTTTGGTTTCAAAACTAACCCGTCAAACGCATTGGTTCTCTGAAGCCGGATTAATGCACGCGTTGGTTTTAGGCGACAGGACGTTAATTGATAGTGCAGATCGGGACTTGTTTTCTGCCACAGGGACGCAGCATTTGATTGCTATATCCGGTATGCACGTCGGGTTGATTGCGTTTTATGGGTGGTGTTTAGGAAGAGCCATTCTTTTTATTGTATTTAGAATTTTCCCTTCTGGTGTTTATCAATCGAAAATCTATGCCCGTTTAGTGCTGCTGATTCCCATAGCTCTCTCTCTGTTTGCTTCGTTAAGTTACGGCTTGGCAGCGGGGTTGTCGATATCGACTTTTCGTGCCGTGTTAATGATCTTTATGGTGTGGGGCAGTCATGCCTGGCGAGCACGCATCCCGTTATTTACGATTTGGGTGGTTGCGCTCTTTATTTCCGTGGTGTGGGATCCTGCCTGTGTGCTTGATGCCGGTTTCTGGCTGTCTTTTGGTGCCGTGGGTCTTTTGATGCTGGGGTTGCAGTGGCGTTTGACAGGATATTCAGGGCTTGCCGGCCTGCTTCGTGCACAGTGGGTTGTTTTTTTGGGGTTATTACCTTTTTTGGGTGCGCTTGGTCTGCCTGTCTCTTTGACCGGATGGGGGGCGAATATTGGCGCGATCCCCTTAATTTCAATGGTTACGGTACCGCTTGCAATGCTGGGTGTCTTGCTTGCAAGCGTGTGTGAGTCCGCCGCCTTTATCGCATTCGAAATTGTAAATGACAGTTTGATTTTGTGTAGGTATTGGCTCGAGTTGTGGCGTTTTGATTCCTTGCTTGTTTTTCCGGAGTCAATGCACGGCCTGGAAGGCGGAGCAGTTATGATGCTGAGTATTTTTTTCGGATGGCTGTGTTTGGTGGGACGACTCCGAAGCATCGGTACATGGTGGGCAGCTTGCTGGATGTTGCTGCTTGTATTTATGTGTCGTC
Organism: Hahellaceae bacterium; assembly: GCA_024234505.1. GTDB lineage: Bacteria > Pseudomonadota > Gammaproteobacteria > Pseudomonadales > Oleiphilaceae > JACKOD01. The sequence goes on from JACKOD010000001.1 coordinate 595,549, forward strand.
CGTGGCCCGTGCCCGTCGTCGAAATAGTTGTATTTGATGTGGGGCAGGGGTTATCCATTGTGTTGCTCGTAGAGAATAAGTTGTTTATTTACGATACGGGATATGGCAATGGTGACTATGCGGTGTTTCAGCGATCAGTCATGCCTTGGTTGGCGCACAAGGGGAACCCCGCTTTATCGGAGCTGATGCTGAGTCATGGTGACCAGGATCATGCCGGAGGCGCCCGTTATGTGATTGAACATTTGAAGCCGGACCTGATTGTCAGTGGCGAGCCACAGCGCATTGGGTTTCCGGAGGTTCAACAGTGTGTGCCGGGGCAGCGGTGGGCGATTGATTCGAGCCTCGATGTGTCGGTTACAACGCTTTCGTCCGATGTTAACGCAAGTAATGGCAATGATCACTCCTGCGTTGTGAAAATACGGGTGAATGCCTGGTCGATGCTGGTGACGGGAGATTTATCCTCACAGGGAGAACATCAACTGGTTAGGTCAGTGTCTGACAATAGCCTGGAATCCGATGTATTTATTGCCGGGCATCACGGAAGTAAAAGCTCAAACAGTTCCGCACTACTGAATCGCGTGAAGCCGGAGATGGTCATTTTTTCTGCAGGTTATCGTTCGCGATTTGGCCATCCTCATCCTCAGGTGGTCGCTCGCATGAATGCTATTCGGGCCCGGACATACAATACGGCTGAGTCGGGAGCGGTATCTTTTATTTGGCAGGCTGGTGAACAAATGCGTCCTTCGGTGGTCATCCAGCGCGGGGAGTCATTACCGTTCTGGCGAAAAATTTAATTACTGATTTAATTAAGATTTGCTATAAAAGACGGTTGACGAATTGTAGTAACCGTTGCGCTGCTGTAAAAGGCCAATAATGTGGTAAAGTATCGCGCAATAATAAACCCGGGAGAATAACTCAGTGTTTGAGATGTTAAAACCAGGCGGGATTATCATGATCCCCATCTTGTTGTGCTCAATTCTGGCGCTGGCCATTATCATTGAGCGTTTCTGGACGCTAAGAATTGGTCGAGTCGCGCCTCCAAATGTATTGCAGGAGCTATGGGGCTGGATAAAGAACAAGGAACTGAATTCCCGTAAATTAAAAGCGTTGAAAGAATCGACGCCTTTGGGCCGCATTATGGCCGCCGGTCTTGCAAATGCGAAGCATGGCCGCGAGATCATGAAAGAAAGTATTGAAGAAGAAGCCAGTCATGTGGTTCACGAAATGGAGCGTTTTCTCACTGCGCTCGGAACCATTGCCGCAATCACGCCATTGCTGGGCTTGCTGGGTACGGTTATTGGGATGATTGAAGTGTTCGCGCAGTTGCAACTCGAAGGTGCAGGCAATGCGGCGTCACTTGCAGGAGGTATCTCCAAGGCGCTGATTACTACCGCCACCGGATTAACGGTCGCGATTCCCGCGTTGATATTTCACCGATATTTTATGCGCCGCGTGGATGAACTTGTGGTCAGTATGGAGCAGGAAGCCGTGAAACTGGTTGAGGTTGTTCATGGTGATCGCGAAATCGACACAGATGGAGCCAAGAAGTGAAATTCAAGCGACAAGTGACAGATGAGGTTTCCGTCAATTTAACGCCACTCATCGATGTTGTTTTTCTGCTACTGATTTTCTTCATGGTATCTACCACCTTTACAAAAGAAAGCCATCTTGAAATCGAGTTACCCGAGGCCAATGGCGAATCCAGTAAAGCAGAGCAGAAGCAAATTGAAGTAGTGATCAATGAGAAGGGCGACTATAGCGTGAATGATCAGACACTGGTGAATAACAGTGCTGATACACTTAAGAGCGCGGTCGAAAAGGTTTCTCAAGGCAACAAAAAACTACCCTTTATAATTACCGCTGACGCGAAAACGCCTCATGAGTATGTGGTCAGGGCAATGGATGTCGCTGGCAAGCTGGGCTTTGTACAGTTGAGAATTACGACTCAGCGAATGAATGAGTAACGCATCCTGTCGGGATCGTTATCGTCAGGATAACCGCTGTACCTTCATGTATATACGGGGTGTTTTGGTTTTATGAGCCTAGAAAAGGCAAAGGTTGGTGCATCCGCGTCAATAAAAACCGCGTCTGAAATGACTCTGGATGCGACCAACTGGCAAATTTATCGTCGTCTGCTCAAGTATCTAAAGCCACTAAAGTGGCTTTTTATGCTGAGCTTATTAGGTAATGCCATTTATGCCGGTGCCAGCGCATTGATGGCAAAGTCGATGGACTACCTGGTTAATGCGATTCAGTCGCCTACAGAAGAGAGCCGGATATTCGTTCCCTTGATTATCATTGGCGTCTTTTTTATGCGAGGTATTGGTGCCTTTCTCGGTACGTTTTTTATCGCAAAAGTTGGCGCGAGTATTGTTCATGAAATTCGACAGGAAGTGTTTTTCAGATACCTTCGGCTGCCAAGCCGATTCTATGACGCTAACAATGCCGGTCATCTGGTATCGAAGCTCACCTTCAATGCGTCTCAGGTCACCGGTGCGGCAACAGATGCCGTTACGGTTTCTGTCAGAGAAGGGTTAACGGTAGTTGGTTTAATGTCTGTGATGTTCTACGAGAACTGGCGTTTAACGTTGATCTTTCTTTCGGTCGGGCCACTTATAGGATTGGTGGTCGGCTCGGTGAGCAAGCGCTTTCGCAAACTGAGTCAGCGCATAATGAACTCGATGGGGGATGTGACCCACGTGGCGTCTGAAGCCTTATCCGGTTATCGGGTCGTGCGGATTTTTGGTGGTGAGGCCTACGAAAAAGATCGTTTTCGTGTCGCCAGTCTGAATAACCTCAATCAAAGCCTGAAAATGGAGTTGACCAAGGCTGCCAGTACGCCGGTCGTGCAGGTGTTAATTTCGGTTTCAATTGCGATATTGGTTTGGCTCGCCTTGGCACCAGAAGTTCAGGGTGACATGTCGGCGGGTAGCTTTATCGCCTTTATTACTGCGGCAACCACCATGGCGAAACCCATTCGTCAATTAACTCAGGTGAATGCGACAATTCAGCGAGGAGTGGCGGCGGCCAAAGATCTATTCTCGGTTCTTGATCTGGATGCCGAAGCGGACAGCGGAAAACTTGAGGTTTCGCGCGTGCGGGGTGAGCTCGAGCTGCGCCATCTATTTTTCCGGTATACAGCGGAAAGTAACTGGGTTCTGAAAGACGTCAATGTCAAAATTCCTGCGGGATCAACGGTTGCGCTGGTTGGGCGCTCTGGTAGTGGAAAGTCTACTCTCGCCAGTTTGATTCCTAGATTCTATGAACCGACCCAAGGTGAAATATTACTCGATGGTCAGCGGTTGGATAATTACGCACTGCATTCGTTACGGGATCAGATTTCGTTGGTCACCCAACAAGTTACGTTATTTAATGACACGATCAAACGTAACATCGCCTATGGCGTGTTGGCAGACCTCGATGACAATCGAATAGAAGACGCCGCGAGAAAGGCCTATGCACTGTCGTTTATCGAGCAGTTGCCGCAAGGGATGGAGACGGAGGTAGGAGACAACGGCGTGTTGCTGTCTGGTGGTCAGCGCCAGCGATTGGCAATTGCGCGAGCCTTACTCAAGGATTCGCCCATCCTGATTTTTGACGAAGCCACTTCTGCGTTGGATACTGAGTCTGAACGTCATATTCAGGACGCGATGGACGCCGTGATGCGTGGTCGAACAACTCTGGTGATTGCACACCGACTCTCTACGATCGAAAACGCCGATTTGATTCTGGTAATGGATGAAGGTCGTATCATCGAATCCGGTACGCACCGAGAATTGCTCATGGCTGGCGGTTTATACTCCCAGCTGCATAGAATGCAGTTTTCCGAATAAGCGCGCGGCTCATGTCTTTCAAGCAGCGTCTACATAATTGGATTAACGGGCAGTGGTATGGCCGCCCGGGCCTTTTTTTGTGGATGCTGTTTCCCTTAACCTGGTTGTATCGCGTTATTTCGGTTGTCGGCTACAAAAGAGCGCTTCTTTCAGCAACGTCCAGGCTCCCTGTTCCGGTGATTGTGGTAGGTAATATTTCGGTCGGCGGCACGGGAAAAACGCCACTGGTGCTTTACCTCATTGAACAATTAACGCAGCGCGGTTTGAAGGTGGGAGTGGTCAGCCGTGGCTATGGAGGACATGCCGAGGCTTATCCTCAAGCCGTAGGTCAACAGACGTCGGCGGCTATCGTGGGTGATGAGCCGCAAATGATTTGGGAAAAAGCAGGGTGTCCGGTTTTTGTAGCGCCGAAGCGCCGTTTGGCGGCACAGGCGTTAGTTGACTCCTGTGCAGTGGATTTAATTATTTGTGACGATGGACTGCAGCACAGGGCATTGCCTCGCGACTATGAAATATGCGTCGTTGATGGCTCACGCGGGCTTGGTAATGGCTGGTTGCTTCCATTGGGTCCTCTTAGGGAACCTGCAAATCGGCTTGAGTCGGTAAATTTTATTGTACAAAACGGAAATAGTCGCACAGGTTGCGAGCTTCCTGAAGATTTGCCGCCTAAAGCCATTATGACGTTGGTGGCTGATAACCTCAGCGGAGTTGGCTTGAAGCAGGGACAGACGCTTGCATTGAACGCGCTGGCGGGTAAAACGGTGCATGCGTTTGCCGGAATTGGACACCCTGAAAGGTTTTTTGCGCTACTGGGCCAATACGCCGGATCAATCGTTGAGCACCCGCGTCCCGATCACTATAGTTATACAAACGATGATTTCGTAGGCTTTACGTTGACAGACCTAGTGGTGATGACTGAAAAAGATGCGGTAAAGTGTTCGGCGCTGGGTTTGGTTAATGCGTGGGCTTTACCCGTAAAGGCCTCCTTGTCGGTAGATCTTGCCGATGACATTTGCCAGCACTTGGGATTGTCCGAGTGAACAGATCGTGTGGTCGCTGTAAACTTCTTGGCGTCTGCATAATGGATTTTTAATATTAGGGGTTATTTGATCCATGGATAAAAAATTGTTAGCGGTATTAGCCTGCCCGATTTGCAAGGGTGAAGTTAAGTACAATCGGGATGCCCAAGAGCTGGTATGTCGGGCGGATGGTGTGGCCTTTCCCATTAGAGATGGTATTCCGGTCATGCTGGAGCAGGAAGCACGTACATTAACAGTCGATGAACGACTGGACAAATCCTGAACAAATTGACGCGAGTACCGCTATGACGTTCTCTGTAATTATTCCCGCAAGATTTGCATCGACCCGTTTGCCTGGTAAGCCGCTCCTGGATATCGCAGGTAAGCCCATGATTCAGCGTGTGTATGAACAAGCCTGTAAATCAGAAGCGAGACAGGTTATTGTCGCGACCGATGACGCACGAATTGAAGCGGCTTGTCTCGAGTTTGGCGCGGAAGTTGTACTGACTCAGTCAACGCATCCTTCGGGGACTGATCGACTGGAAGAGGTGGTGAGGCGGCTTGGGTTTGCGGAAGAGGATATTGTGGTCAATGTTCAGGGGGATGAGCCTCTGATTCCATCGTGCCTGATCAATCAGGTCGCGCGGAACCTGCAATCCAGTCAGTCGGCGAGTATTTCTACGTTATGCGAAGAAATAACGGAGGCTCAATTGCTTTTTAACCCAAACGTGGTGAAAGTGGTTTTCGATCGCGAAGGATTGGCAGGCTATTTTAGCCGCGCTCCGATACCCTGGGCACGCGATAGTTTTGCTTCGTTCGGTCAGGCGAATTTATCGTTACCTGAAGGGGCCGAGTATTTCCGGCACATCGGGATTTATGGTTATCGTGTTGCATTTTTAAAGCAATATGTCACCTGGCAACCCAGCCCGTGGGAACAACTTGAGAGCTTGGAGCAACTAAGAGCACTGTATAACGGGCATAGAATTCATGTGGCGGTTGCTGAAACGACACCTCCGGCGGGTGTAGATACCCAGGATGATCTCGAGCGTATTCGGGCGCTGTTTACGCAATAGTCAGGAGCGTTAAGTATGCGGAATGTCTTATTCGTTTGTCTTGGAAATATCTGTCGATCGCCTACCGCAGAGGGGGTTTTTCAGCATATGCTAGAGCAAACCGGGTTGACGTCGAGGATTCGCGTCGATTCGGCTGGCACTGGGGCCTGGCATGTGGGAAAGGCACCGGATAGTCGGGCACAAAAAGCTGCTTATGAGCGAGGATATCGCCTGAGTCATTTAAAAGCCCGGCAGGTTGCCGTTGCTGATTTTGATAAGTTTGATCTTATTTTGGCGATGGATCGTTCAAACATGGATGATCTGCTCGAAATGTGCCCTCCCGATAAACAAAACAAAATCCGCTTGTTTATGGATTTTGCCGAGAACAGACGTTTTCCTGAAGTCCCGGATCCGTATTATGCCGGAAGCAAAGGATTCGAGCTGGTGCTGGATTTGGTTGAAGATGCGAGTAAAGGACTATTGAACTATCTGCAGGTAAACATTGCCGGACGTGCAGCGACAGATTGATGTTGGTGCAAAGGGTACTATGCGTCGTTCATTCAAATTCACTTGGTCATAGATTGTGTCAGGGTTGGTCGTGCGTCATACAACAAATGTAGATTTGAGCGATCAGAATACGCTCGCCTTGCCAAGTGTAGCGCGTCATCAGTTTGAAATTTTGAACGACGAAGATCTTTTCGAGGCGCTGGCATGCTGCAGACAACTGGGATTGACCTGGCAGGTGATGGGCGGCGGTAGCAATGTGCTGCTGCCCTCGGTTATAGAGAACGGCCTGTTTCGCATTCAACGTACCGCTATTGAAGTGATTCCGCTAAATACGAAGTGTGTAGAGGTGATCATCGGCGCCGGTGTTAACTGGTCGGAATTTGTGCAGTGGAGTGTGAGTCACGGTTATGGCGGGGTTCAGAATCTGGCATCCATTCCCGGAACCGTCGGTGCTGCCCCTGTACAAAACATTGGAGCCTATGGTGTAGAGCTGCAGGATGTATTTGTTCGTGCTCGCGTGTTTGATGGTCTGGAGGGCTGCTTTAAAGCGCTGGCTCGCGAAGACTGCGAATTCGGTTATCGGGACAGCATTTTCAAACGTTATCCTGGTCGATATATTATTTTTGATGTCACGCTCCAGTTAACGACGGAAGATCATTTGTTTGTTACCAGCTATGGCGATATTGAAGCGCGAATTGCGACTCAGGGGGTTTCGCTTCAAACGATCTATCAGTCGGTAGCAGAAATTCGTACCCAAAAACTGCCCGATCCCCAACAATTGCCTAACGCCGGCAGCTTTTTTAAAAACCCTGTGATTACAAGGGATGCCTTTTTAACACTCAAGCAACAGTATCCGGAAATCGTTTGTTATCCCGTAAATTCACACAACGTCAAACTTGCGGCAGGCTGGCTCATCGAGCAGTCGGGATGGAAGGGCAAACGTAAAGGTCATGTAGGGATGCACGACAAGCAAGCGCTCGTACTGGTGAACTTTGGCGGAGCAGACCGGAACGAAGTGTTAGCCTTTGCTCAGGCGGTCGCGGATTCTGTATATGATAAATTTTCAGTCGTGCTTGAACCCGAACCGGTAGTGATTCCTGCCAGTTAGACTGTGATTGTGGCCGAGTACCTGAGTTCAGTCTGCCGAGGAAGCTGAGTCCTCCCCGGCAAATCCGTGGTGTTGGTTGGGTGTGTAGAATATCAGTTGAGAGGATATAGGGATTCCAGTGAAGGTGCGGGAACCTTTTTGGATGAACGGAGCTGGTGTTCCTGTTTTAGCTTTTCAATGAGTTTATCCGTATCTAACGGCTTTCTGTTCGCACTGTAGAAACTTTGCTCGAAAGCCAGTAACAGGCTTTTAAGATCCTGGTCCTGTAACACCCGGAGTACGTCCAGAATGGAGTCAAAGTGTTTGTCGGGGACGGCAACCTGAGCCCAGGATTTCAGGTGATTCAGCCATGAGGGCTGCCTGTTTTCTATTGCGTGCAGCAACGGCGATAGCTGACCGTCGAAGCTCGGGGGCCCGGCAGGCGGCATTACTTGTCCTGATTGCTTTTTAATCGAGTAGACATAGTAGAGAGTCAGACCCCATCCCAAGGCCATAAAAGTGATCACACTGAGAAATAGCATGTGATTATGTGACTCCTCTGTCTGAGCGGGAAGATCCTTAGGCAGTGGTTTGTCTGCAGGGGCGGAGTTTTTGGTGACGGGAGTGGCAGGGGGAAGTGCCGGGTTTCCTTGAGCTGGGCCTGCAATGACTGTTAGCGTTCGCGAGGGAATGACTGCCATCCGGGAGACCTTATTGGTGGTGTCATACCACGGAATCCTGATTTCAGGTAACGTCCACTGACCGGGTTTGATTGCAATGTAGGCTTGCTTTTCGATTCTCGACGCTTCAACGCCGGCTTCGTGTGGATGAGACTCCGTCACGGGTTGATCTGGATATATCTTAAAGCCTTCAACCTCTTGCTGATTCAGGGGAGGTAGTGCGGAGGCCAGTAATCCCAAAGCATTCATAGAAATAGTGCGCGTAAGGTTGTCACCCACTTGAATGGTATCCAGTTCCTTATCCCAATTTTCCCGCAATGAGAAGCTGATGGCCGGTAACCAGAATCCACCGGATTCTGCAGGCAGCACTTTAACGGACAAACGATCAGACACCTCTCGTATCATACGTTTGCGTCCTGCCCGGCGATCTATCATTGTTCCGGTGAACGTTTGTTCATCAAGCGTCAAGTCACCGGCTTGTTGAGGAAATATCACATATTCCCTTTCAATCACATCATAGCGCTGGTTGTAGCGATAGCTGGAATATTTCTTTTGATCTCCCAGCTGTTCGGTGAGCGTATTTTGAGGATTCGGGGAGCTTAGTTCGCCACTGGCAAGATGGTCGGAGTAGTAGAGTTTAAGTGTATAGCGTACTTGCTCGTACAGGTGAACTTCCTGTTTGTCCACGGCGACCTCAAGGAAAGCCAAGGGGGGCGCCTGATCGGATACGGCTCGCTTGCCATCAAGAATTTCCACTTGAAAAGATGCAGAATGCTGTTGGTTAAATTCTAGCGAAGGCACGGTAATGAGGCCCGTATGCTTGGGGGCCAGTGTATATACCCAAGTGATAGTGGCATTATTCTGGCCATTAATTGATTGCACATTATATTTCTGGTTGCGATCAATCACGTTAAAGTCATTCAGTAAACTAGATATATCCGGCTCAGGTAGATTGAGGTTGCTGAGATTGAACAGTGAACCGAAGCTGAGTGACAGTTCTTGTTTGCCGGTCACCGTGAGTTCTAGCATTTCATTCATGTAAATTTTGTCGCGGTCAACGGACACAAATAATGCATCAGCGGCCACTGCCGTAGAGCTGAGCCACTGCATGCACAATAGCAAAAAGGCCATTATTCCGTTGTGTGTGCATTTTCGGCTCGGCCTGACTATCGAGGTTGCCGTTACCATATTTGTTCTCCTTGAGAATAGGGGGCTTGTCCGTTGGACTGTCTTTCCTGATATTGCATGGCAAATTTTCTTCGCAGCAACCCCCCCGGATCGTCTGGTATTCTTCGTAGCCATTGTTCTGTCGCCTGATCTTTTTCTTGCGCCTCCTCACTAGCTTGCGCGCTGCTCAAAGGCGAATCTGACGATTCAGGTGGAGCGTTGTTCAATGCACCGTTGTTTATTGCATCATTCGGGGAAGGCTCTTGCGATTGCCTGTCTGTGTCGGAGGTGTTGTTTTCTTGTGCATTGGCCTGCTCTGCTTGACGATTGCTTTCATCCTGGTTGTGCGGTGAAGACGATGAAGCGCTGTCCCTCTCCGAATCACTGTTTCGATCGGATGGTTCGGACGGATCCGGCTGGTCGCTGGTGTTGCCAGGGCGGCTATTGGCCGCATGGGATGGTTCACCATTCTCGCCTTGATCGCCGGATGAACTCTCATTACCTGCCTGATCCTTACTGTCGGTGCCGCTATTTTGTCCCGCCTTTTGCTCTTGTCCGTTTGAAGATGACTCCGACGAATCTTTATTACTTTCTTCATTCTTTTGGGAATGATCAGTGGATGATTTGGATTGATTCTGTTGTTGCTTTAATAATTCTTCTACGACCGCTTTATTCTTCTTTGCGTCCTCATGTTCGGGTTGCAGTTTTAACGTGCTTTCATAGGCCGTCAGTGCTTCCTTTAATTTGCCGCTTTTGGCCAGCGCATTGCCGAGATTGTATTGTCCATCGGCACTGGGATCCTGGCGAAAGGCTTCAATCGCTGCATCATAGTTTCCCGCACGATAATAGGCTGCCCCTTTCCAGTCGGGACGCTCAAATTTTTGTGCGGCTGCCGCCGGGTCGTTGGGATAGAGTATCTGTGCTTGCTGGTCGGGAGTTTTCCATAAATCCTGCCATTCCATAGCCTGCGATGGTCGGGAAACGGGCAATGCGAAAACAAATACCAGACTAAACAGGATGCCTTTACGCCAGACGAGCAGTGCAAAGGGGAGTAGCAAAAAGACCAGATAGACACCTTCATCCTGCCAAAGCTTAAAGGAACTGTCTTCGCTATCGGGAAGTGTTTCTGTCTCGTCAATTTGCAGACGATTGTTATCAATTATTCCTGAACGAATCAGGTCATCATCTGTTAGTGTGAGCGTTTGAAATTTACCTCCCGTCTCAGTGGCAAGTTTCAGCATTGGCGCTTTAATGAGCGTAGGTACGACCAGTGTGTCCTGATCCTTCAGGTACCCACCTCTGGGCAAGGGAATGGGGGCTCCCCCTTCAGTTCCCAGTGCGATCAGGGCCAGCTCAAATTTTTTCTCATCCAATAGTTTTGCTATTTCGGTAGCATCTGTGTCAGTTATTCCATCGGTGAGCAGTAAGATGCGCCCCTGAGACAGGCCTGATTGATCAAATAGATTAAGCGCCTGCTTTATCGCTGCTGATGGACGACTTCCCAGCGATGGCATAATGGTCGGGTCCAGCGCGGGCAACATGGATTCCACCGTTTTAATGTCGTCCGTCAGTGGGGTGACGGTAAACGCACTACCGGAATAGACAATCAACGCGGTCTGACCTTCACTGCGATGAGCAAACAAGTCCGACAACTTTCGCTTTGCTGCGGTGAGACGGTTTGGCGACTGGTCTGCGGCGAGCATGGAAAGGGATAAATCCAGTACGACAACAAGATTGTCAGAACGCTGGAATACGGGCTGCGGAAGTTCGCGCCAACTCGGGCCCGCGAGAGACAGGCTGATGAGCAGGATGAACAGCGGGAGCAACCAGTGACTCGATTGGCGTTTGACGGAGGCGGATTTCTCTCGTTTGAGTCGCTCAAGGAATACGGGGGATATTGCCCCTTCCCAGCCGGATGCACCACCCTTAGCGCTTTTGGACAAAGCAAAATAAGTAACAGGGAGTAGCAGTAGTCCTAACAACCAAAAAGGGCGAATAAAATGAAAATGGGTGATGAAAGCCTGAATGGCTTGGTTAATGGCGTTCATTAGCGTCTCCCAACAGAAAGCGAGTGACGTGAGACTGCCAAGCGTAAAATGACGGAAAAAAGCATGATCACAAAGGCGGCTCCGAGAGGCCAGAAATAGAGTTCGCTAATTGGACGCCAGGTTTTTGCATCTTGTTCGATGGGTTCGAGTGTGTTTACCGCTTCGTAAACCATTTCCAACTCCGGGGTGTTTCGGGCGCGGAAAAATTGGCCTTGCGTTTTTTCGGCAATTTTTTTCAGCATGGCCTCATCAAGGTCCATTGACGGGTTGACCCGGCGCGTACCAAAGAAACTTTGTTGAAGCATTTCTTCTGCACCAATACCAATGGTGTAGATTTTAATGCCTTCTTTTGACGCCAGCTCGGCGGCCTGCAACGGCTGCACTTCTCCCGCCGTATTTGCGCCGTCGGTAAGCAGCACCAAAACCCGGCTTTCTGCAGGCCGATCGCGCAAACGTTTAACGGCCAGACCAATGGCATCGCCAATGGCCGTTGCCTTGCCTGCCATCCCCAATTGGGCCTCATTTAAAAGCAGTTCAACGGTCTGGCTATCAAAGGTCAGTGGCGCTTGAATATAGGGTTCGGAGCCAAACAGGATCAGCCCGACGCGGTCACCTTTACGTTGCCGGATAAAATCGCTGACTACTTTTTTGACGGCTTCAAGACGCGTTACCTGCGAATTGCCAATAATCATATCCCGCTCCTTCATGCTCGGCGAAATATCGACAGCAAGCAATAAATCCCGCCCTTCGGTGGGCAGCGTCACGGGTTGGCCAACATGTTGAGGTCGAGTGGCCGCAACAACCAGGAATAGCCACATAATCCAAAAAACAAAGTGCTTTTGGCGCTGGTTCGTTTTGTGTGAGTGGCTCAATGTCAGCCCGGCCGATTTATAGCGATGACTGACGCTGATAAAGGGAACGTCGGCGGTTGAAATCTCTGAAGCTGCTTTACGAAACAGTAGTGGCAACAGCAACAGGATAAAGCAAGCTGGCCAGGCAAATTCAATCACCTACAATCTCCCCTCTGCATTTATGTGTTGGCATCGACTTACAAACCTCTTGTAGCTTCTTGTATATGAAGCGAATTTATTGTTGTTACAGAAATTCTCGGTTGTTTTGCAACATTATGGTTGGGGCACCGAGTGAAATCACACGTACAGCGTATTAATCGAGTGCTTTGAGCCATGCCTGTAACTTTTCCGGCCAGCGACGGAGTTGTGTTAGCTGGCGTTCCGAAAGCGACTGCTGTGGAGGCCGATAGAGAATTTCTTCAGCTAATTGGGCGTCCTGGCTATCGAAACCACTTTGCGGGTATTCGTGCGCCAGGAAATTAATCCATTCGGGCGCGCTATGGCTCAGAACCTTATCCAGTTTTTTATGTCGGGCAACACTTTTGGACAACGCAATCAGGTGATGCAAATAGTGATGAGCATCGGGCTGTCGCATAAAATCGCTTTTAATTTGTAACAGATGTCGGGTGGCGAGTTTGTACCAACGGCGCCGTTGTGTATGGCGATACCAGACCATGCTTCCGGCAATGAGTGCAGCCAGGGTCAGCAGGGCGAGAATCCACCAGCCGGGCGCAATGGGCCACATGCCTAACAAAGCCGGTTCATGGATGTCCTGCAATGATGCAAGCAGGCTATCGTTTGCCGTGGTTGATGGGGGCGTTGATAAAAGGTCTTTCATACCGTTTCGAATCGCCAGTGTTTATCGTGAAAGTAAGTGGCTGAGTTGCGCCAGTGTATTCTGCAATGCCTCATGCGTTGAGACTTCAACAAAAGGTGCTCTGATCTGGTTGAAACTCTGGCGCAGAAACAGGGATTGCTGCTGAATGAAATCGTCAAATCGTTGCTTTTGGGAGGTATCCTGACTGTTCAGCCAGAATGTTTCGTGATTGTATTCAAATGCATAGTGGCCCGGTGGTGGCAGGGTGCGCTCGAGCGGGTCAAAAACACAAATGCCAGCAACATCTGAATGCTGGGCAAGCAAAAACAGATTCCGCTGGGTGATCGTCGTAAAGCCTGAAAAATCACTGATCAGGTAGATTAAACTGCCGGGCTTGGCAATACGGCGAATTTCCTGCAACGCATTGTCAAGGCTAAACGACGGGGACGCTGATGGGGTGCCCGTCGGGTTGCAGAGTGCATTGTTGTACCTGGCGACGGCACTTAGAAACTGCATCACTGATTTGCGTTGACGGGCGGGTTTTATTTCTGAGTGCCCTTGCTCAGAGTAGACAATGCCGCCACAGCGATCACCTTTTTGCAGCGTTGCCCAGGCAACTAACGCAGCGGCTTGCGCTGCCTTGACCGATTTAAAGTGACTATGACTGCCAAAAAACAAGGACTCTGACTGGTCGCACAAAATCACCACAGGGCGTTCGCGCTCTTCGTGAAAAAGTTTGGTGTGAGGTTTCTGTCTTCGTGCCGTAACGCGCCAGTCAATAGTTCGTACATCATCGCCGGGTTGATAGAGACGTACTTCAGCAAATTCCATACCTCGCCCGCGAAACGCTGACCGGTAGCCACCACTTTGTTGCTGAAGCTTGCGTGCCGCCGAGGGCAGGAGCAATTTCCCGGCATCAATGCGCAGATTCAATAACTCCGGCAGGGTGATATTGTAGCGATCCTGCGTGTTCTCGACCGTTTCAGTGTGTTTCCGGGCAAAGAGGTTTTTCATGATTCAGATAACCGGAACCAATTGCAGCAGTTTATCCAACACCTGATCGCGACTCATGCCTTCAGCATCCGCTTCAAAGGTAAGAATCAGACGGTGACGCAGCACATCGCGAACGACAGCCTGAACATCATCCGGGCTGACAAAGTCTTTGCCGGCAAGCCAGGCGTGAGCACGGGCACAGCGATCCAGGGAGATGGTCCCGCGCGGACTGGCTCCAAAATCAATCCAGCGTGCCAGATCTTCGCTGTATCGCTGCGGTTGACGTGTGGCTATGATTAATTGCACCAGATATTCCTCAACGCTCTCTGCCATATGCAGTGAGGCAACCTCGGTGCGTGCCTGGAAGATCATCTGTTGGGTGATCGGAGGAACGTCGCTGGAATCTCCATGGGTACTGTAATCCTGACGCGCCAGTTTTAGAATTTTACGCTCGGCGTGAATGTCCGGATAGTCGATGTTCACGTGCAGTAGAAAGCGGTCGAGCTGCGCTTCCGGAAGTGGATAGGTGCCTTCCTGCTCGATGGGGTTCTGAGTCGCCATGACCAGAAACAAATTGTCCAGCGCATAGGTTTGCTTGCCTACACTGACCTGGCGTTCTGCCATCGCTTCCAAAAGGGCGGCCTGCACTTTGGCGGGGGCGCGATTTATTTCATCGGCCAGTACCAGATTGTGGAAAATCGGGCCGCTCTGAAAATGAAATTGTCCATCTTCAGGCCGGTAAATCTCTGTGCCGGTTATGTCTGACGGAAGCAGATCAGGGGTAAACTGAATGCGCTGAAAGGTTCCTTCGACACAGTTAGCCAGGGTTTTGATTGCACGGGTTTTTGCCAGTCCTGGTGCCCCTTCGACCAGCAAGTGACCGTCAGCGAGCAGTGCGATAAGCAAGCGATTGACCAAATGGCTCTGCCCGATGATCTGCAGTTCAAGATAATCCTTAAGCGACCTGAATGCTTGTTGTGTCAACATAATTTGCTTCCAACGATGCCAGTGTATTTCCTGTTAATTCGCTTCTTGCGCGAGCGCAAGACGAGTCGATTTTGCTGAGAAACATGACGACAGAGCGTGAGGTAATCAGGCCCCGATTTTCATGTCACTTTGCTAAGGGGCTGTAGGCTAAAAAAAAACACACAAAGAAGCAATTTACTTGGCATGAACTATTCTTAATCCAGATAAGTTCTTGTGATGGTTTATGTTCTATGGAGCACTGAAAAGATAATACCACGCTAAGGTGATCATCTCCGGCGCCACGTTTTTTGAGTGATGAATGCCAGAAAAGTGGAAAATCAGTTTCAGGTAGGTAAAAAAATAATATTCGAATCCCTGCGCACTTTGGTGTGAAAAACAAACGGAACGCCACTATGAATTTGGTCAACACAAATAATAAAGCCGTTTTTCTTAAAGATCTGGCAGATACGCTGGAAAAAAATCTGGATCCACAGAATGCGCGCTGCATTACTGACTTTGCATTCCAGTATTTTGGCGGGTTGCCCATGGAGGAGTTCAAAGGGCGACGTTTCAGTGATGTCTATGGTGCGGCGATTTCCTGCTGGAGTTTTTTACAACACCATAAACCAGATACACCCAAAGTGAGAGTGTTTAATCCCAATCTTGAAGAAAATGGCTGGCAATCCACCCATACGGTGGTTGCCGTGTTGCATCAGAATATGCCATTTTTGATTGATTCTCTACGTATGCTGTTGTCTCAGCGAGAATTAACAATTCATTCTATTCAGCATACGGTTCTGTACATCGACCGCACACCCGACGGGCATCTAAAAGAATTGTTGCCCCGCAAAGGCACCAGTCCTATTGAGAAGTCGGAAGCGTTAATGTTTGTCGAGGTGGATCGACATAACAATGACGATGATTTAAAAAGTCTTAGCGAAGCCATTTATCACTTGTTGGGCGATGTTCGCATTGCGGTGGCTGATTTCGAGTCCATGAAATCGAAAACAGCCATGCTGATAGCTGAGCTGCAGTCTGACGAGTGTGGCATTGCTAATGTGGAAAGTAAGAATGAAGCCATCGATTTTGTGAAATGGCTGGCTAAAGATCACTTTACGTTTTTGGGATACGTCGAGTACGAACTCAAGGTCAGCAAAAAAGAGCGCTATCTGGAGCAAGTGAAAGGGAGTGAGCTTGGTATTCTCAGAGGCCATAGTGACTCAGGAAAACGTGTCAAGCTGGCGGATTTGCCTGAGCGCACGCAGCAAGTCATCCTGGGCCAGGACGTGTTGGTTTTCGCAAAGTCTGCAGAACGTTCGAGAATTCATCGGCCCGCTTATCCGGACTATATTTCCGTCAAACGATTTGACGCGCAAGGAAATGTCATTGGCGAATGTCGATTTCTAGGGTTGTATACCGCGACGGTTTATAGCGAAAGAATCAGCCAGATTCCTATCTTGCGCAGAAAGGCTGCGGAAGTGATTAATCGTTCCGGACTGAGTATCAGGGATTATGGAGGAAAGGAGCTGGAGCAGATTCTGGCCGTTTATCCTCGTGATGAACTGTTTCAAAGCAGTGTTGAGGAGCTTTACGATGTGGCGCTGAGTGTGCTTTACATACAGGAACGTCGAAAAATCAGACTGTTTATGCGAGAGGATGCCTATGGCAGCTTTGTGTATTGCTTGGTCTATGTGCCGCGTGACATCTATAACACCGATTTAAGACGAAAAATTGAAGCCGTGTTGATGCAGGCGCTGGACGGGCAGGATATTGATTTTACGACGTACTTTTCAGAATCAGTGCTCGCCAGAACACAGTTCAATATCAAAGTGCGCCCCACCGAGCAGCGAGAACTGAACACCGCCGAATTGCAGGATCAGATTCTTGCGCTGGCCCAGTCCTGGCAAGACGGCCTGACCGAAGCAATGTATGAAGTTTATGGTGAGGAGCAGGCGAATGATTATATTCACCTGTACAGTAATGCGTTTGGCACCGGTTACCAGGAAGTCTTTTCGCCTCGCAGGGCGGTGATCGACGTTGATCATATTGCTCGGGTAACCGGTGGTGAAAAAACGCTGGGAATGAGCTTTTATCGCTCGCTTTCTGAAGACGAGTATGTACTTCACTTTAAGCTTTTTCACTCCAATGATCCGCTGCCACTTTCAGATGTGTTGCCTATATTCGAAAACATGGGTCTCAAGGTCATTGGCGAGCATCCTTATGAAACCCGGGATCGAAATGGCGCTCGTGTCTGGATCCACGATTTCAGCTTGATGGCATATACCCGCCAGATCGTGGATATTCAAAAGGTCAGAGGAATATTTGAAGAGTTGTTTGAAAAAGTCTGGTCTGGCGAGGCAGAAAATGACTCATTCAACCGGCTGGTGTTGGGGTCGTATATGGATTGGCGCAATATCGCCGTGTTGCGCGCCTATGCTCGTTATATGCGCCAGATTCGGGTGACCAACAGCCAGGAGTTTATCGCATTAACCCTGGGTAACCATGTCAATATCACTTCGATGCTATTAAGCTTGTTTCGTGCACGGTTTAACCCGGAAGAATGGAAAAGCGATACAAAATACGGCGCAGTGCACCAGAAGCTGGAAATAGAATTCAATGCGGCATTGGATGCAGTAAGTAACCTGAGCGAAGATAAAGTGCTACGGCTCTACTGGGATTTGATTTGCGCCACTTTGCGAACCAACTTCTACCAAAAAAATGCCGAAGGTCAGTTGAAGCCTTATATCTCCTTTAAATTTAAGCCGGATATGATCCCGGAAGTTCCGCTTCCTGTGCCATTGTTTGAAATTTTTGTTTACTCACCACGTATTGAAGGTGTGCATTTGCGTGGCGGGAAGGTAGCTCGAGGCGGGTTACGCTGGTCAGACCGTTTTGAAGATTATCGTACTGAGGTACTCGGTCTGGTTAAAGCTCAGCAGGTTAAAAATGCCGTTATTGTACCCGTCGGTGCTAAAGGTGGATTTGTTGCAAAGCAGCTACCAGATGGAGATCGTGAAGCCTGGCTCAAGGAGGGGATTGCCTGTTACCAAACGTTTGTTCGGGGACTACTGGATATTACCGACAACCTAAGTGCTGGCGAGGTGGTTCCACCCAGTGCGGTGATTCGACATGATGAAGATGATATCTATCTGGTCGTAGCCGCAGACAAAGGTACGGCCACCTTTTCGGATATCGCCAATGCGCTGTCGAAGGAATATAACTTCTGGCTGGGAGATGCTTTTGCTTCGGGTGGGAGCAACGGATACGACCATAAAAAAATGGGTATCACCGCGAAAGGTGCCTGGGTATCAGTCGAACGGCATTTTCGCGAACTGGGAATTAATCCGGCGACCACACCCTTTACTTGTACGGGGATCGGGGATATGTCCGGCGACGTTTTCGGCAATGGCTTATTGCGGTCGGAACAGACCAGATTGGTGGCTGCTTTTAATCACATGCATATTTTTCTGGACCCCAACCCTGATATGGCGGCGAGTTTCGCAGAGCGTCTGCGACTATTCAATTTGCCCCGTTCCAGTTGGGCAGATTATCAGCCTGACCTGATTTCCAAAGGGGGGGGAGTGTTTTCGCGCGCGGCGAAATCAATACCGATTTCTCCTGAAGTGAAAGCCTTATTGGGAGTGAAAGCCGATAAGTTGCCTCCAAATATGCTAATTACTTACATTTTAAAGGCGCAGGTCGATCTGCTATGGATCGGTGGCATAGGTACCTACGTTAAATCGGAGGAGGAAAGTCACGCGGAAGTTGGTGATAAGGCGAACGACGGTGTACGAATTAATGGGAGAGAACTCGGAGCCAGGGTGGTGGGTGAAGGCGGAAATCTGGGGTGTACGCAGCTGGGTCGTATCGAGTACAGCCTCAGGGGGGGGCGCCTGAATACGGATTTCATTGATAACGCCGGCGGAGTCGATTGCTCCGATCACGAAGTCAATATCAAGATATTACTGAATCGCATTGTCGCGGCAGGGGACTTGACCGAAAAACAGCGTAACCAAGTGCTTTCGGAGATGACAAACGAAGTCGGTGCGCTGGTTCTGGCGAATAATTACAAGCAGACTCAGGCCATTAGCATTGCGGTATCCGATGGTGTCGTTCGATTGGAAGAGTACCGGCGCCTGATTTCGACGCTCGAAAATGCAGGTAAGCTAAATCGTGAACTGGAATTTATGCCAGATGACGAGATGCTCATGGAGCGAAAAGTCAAAGAACAAGGGTTAACGCGGCCGGAAATATCGATACTTATCTCGTATGTAAAAGGCGTGTTAAAAGAGACGTTAATAAACGGCGATATGACTGACGATGCGTCATTAAACGGCGAAATGTTGGCTATGTTTCCCCGGCAAATATGTGATCGCTTTGGGCAGGCACTGACAGAACATCCGCTGCGCAAGGAAATTATTGCGACGAAAATTGCAAATGATATGGTTAATCACACCGGGATCACGTTTGTAGACAGGTTACGGCAATCAACTGGTGCATCGGTGCAGGCAGTCGCGCTGGCCTATATAATCGCACGCGATGTTTACGCGCTTGAGGATTTCTGGACAGAAATCGAGGCGCTGGATTACAAAGTGCCAGCACAAGCGCAAATATTTATGATGCGAGAGTTGATGCGTCTGGTGCGGCGAGCCTGCCGCTGGTTGTTAAGAAATCGCCGCAGCGAACTCAATGTTGCGGCAAATATGGAGCGCTTTTCTACCGGAATTCGTGTGATTTCAGAAGGATTACGAAACTCTCTCACCGGAAGTTCAAAACAGGAATGGGACATCGCGTTTAATGAATTAACCGGCCAGGGAGTACCCGAGTCGCTTGCCGAAAAGATTGCTGGTGTTAATCACCTTTATTCTGCGCTGGGTATCATTGAGGCGCAGGAGCAAACCGGTGCGCCACTTGCAGATGTTGCCAGTACCTATTATGCCGTGGGAAGCCGCTTGTCATTGGAGTGGTTTGCAACCCAGCTAAATAAGCTAAAGCCGTTGACTCATTGGCAGGCACTGGCTCGTGAAACCTTCAGAGAGGATCTCGACTGGCAACAACGCGCGCTCACTGTCGGCATATTGAAAATGAAAAACGCGCCAGCTCAGATCGAGAAGCGAATGGAGGGGTGGCTCGATTATCACCAAGAGTTAGTGGATCGATGGTCACTTATGGTTAACGAACTGAAAGCCACCAAAGATGCCGAATATTCGATGTATTCTGTCGCGCTTCGTGAATTGCTGGATTTGGCGCAGAGTACGACACATTCAGCAAACACCTGACCCTGACCTGGTGCTCTACAACAGGAAACAGGAAACAGGAAACAGGTAGATAGGGGAGATAGGCTTAATTCTGTCTCCCCTTGATTCAGTTAAGGCTATTGCGATTAATGAATATACAGTCCGATCAGTACCAGTGAGAACAGGGCATTGACCATGGCAACCGGAATTAAGTCTTCCAGTGGCTGTTCGTGCCTTGTGACTTCAATTGTGGCGAGTGCGAAAACTGCCAGTTTAATGGTGATAACCAGTGACAGCAGGGAGGGTAGCAGTTCAACGCGAGCGTGCAGGAAAAAATACATAATGGCGATGATGGCGGTACACGCCCCGACCATAATGCGCGTATAACCAAAGTTAATGGTCATAATATCGTATCCTTCGATACCTGCGGGTTGCCGGAAAAGCAGAATCATAGCAGCCATGCAGTTGTAGACGCCGGCTAAAAGCATTAAGTGTTCCATAAATCACGCTCCTTGTGTTTATCTGAGTAAGGAAATGTAACAAAATATTAATGGGACAATTATACCTAAAAGCGAAATAAATAAAGCCTGTTTTTAGCTAAGTGGCTGACTTTAGGAGGGAAATGTGTGCTGCTTCCCAGAAAATACCTGTCTGGCACCAGAGTTTTCAAACTCAGTCATAAAACATTTAACGCTGTCTTGTATAAACATTTGAAAAGAGGTCTATTCTAAAAGAAACGGGCCTGTGAATTATTTGTGTAGCAGTACGGCTCAATCAATCGTGGATAGTTAATCGAAGCATCGTTAATCAATAAATGTTTGGCACTGTTGGAGACAGGTATGAAAAATCTCATTTTTAACCAGACGGGCATTTTTCACCTGAAGCGCATGGCTTTTCGGGCGCAGGCAAAATATCAGCAAAGATTTGCTTTAAGCGATGAGGCCGGCATCATTGCATTGATTCGTTTTGCCGAAAGTGTGCGTGATATTGAGATGAAGCGTAACTTTATGTTGTTTTACATCAATAGTCCCGACGAAGTGAAGGCGTATCTTTTGAAAACGTACAACATTGCTTCTCCCGTTGAGCGTTTCAATATAGGCAAAATAAATTCGGCATGATGATGGTGCCGTGCCACATTGCAAACGATTAAGGCGGTTATAGAAGTTTTAATCAGTCAGGTGGTCATTTGGAATACTATATTTTAGCTCGCGTCATTCATGTTCTTAGTATTGTATTGTGGATTGGCGGTGTGGCTATGGTTACACTGGTACTATTGCCAGCCGTTCGTGAATTTTCCTCTCCTGAAGCCCGCGTTGCATTTTTTGAAAAAGTCGAACGACGATTCGCCACGCAGTCCAGAATCACGACCGTATTGGCTGGTGCTTCCGGATTTTATATGGTTTATGCGGCGGAACTCTGGCCAAGATTCGGTTTGATGAGCTATGGGTGGATGCACGGAATGGTATTCGTGTGGCTTGTCTTTACGCTCATGCTTTTCGTAATGGAGCCTTTGTTTTTACACCGATGGTTCCACGAAAGAGCAGAAAAGGAGCCAGAAGCAACGTTTCGTTTTATTCTGCGGATGCATCGTATTCTGCTTACATTAAGCTTGATTGTAGTCGGTGCGGCGGTGGCCGGAAGTCACGGCTGGATATAACGAGAGGGAAGGGGGCGGTCAGGCGTGCGAAGTATAGAGTGCGGGGCAACAAGCACCCTCTTGTTGCCGCCCCGGGAATATCTTTAGTTCAGGCCCAGTACGTGCTGCTTAAAGCTGTCTTCTACAGGATTTTTACCGATCCAGATAGCTAGCAGCGCATCAGCAAACTCTTTGCCCGGAATAATGCCTTTACTTTGACCGGCAATAATTACACGTGTGCCGAGATCCGGAATGTAGTCGATAGAGACCTCATCCCCTTTATGTAACTTGCCTTCAAACATGGCCAGGAACTGATTTATTTCTGGTTCCAAACGCTGTTGGTCTGGCTTGGCCAAATTAACCACCAGTGCATCTTTGAGTGCTCTCGCAATTTTGCTGGCGGTTACCTTCTTTAAAAGCACATGAAATAGCATCCGGCGTTGTTCGCCCGCTTCAAAAATGACTTGCTCGTTCTGAGCGGGCGTTTGAAGATACAGACCGCCAACATAAGTATCAACGATCATATAGGTTTGCCTTAATGCAACGCCGTTCAGCGTTAAACTAGGCCCGGAATCCAGCAATGTGACCTGATCTGGTAACTCAACATCGTTTAGCGTAGCGGCGAACAGTTGTGTACCAAGAGTTAAACCTAAGCTAAATGCAAAGAGGCGCAAAGATTTCATAAATTTAACTCCGATTGTTGTGGTAAAGCGATGCTCAAATGCCTGTGTTCGTCAGTGTTAGCACGAAATTTGAACAAGTCTAGCGCAAAGTATTGAGTAATTACTCAAATCTTTGTCAGTTTTGTGAACACAGTCAAAATGAGTTTGCTATCACGTTTAGTGCGTACTTGTGCTTATTTCTCTAACTTTGTTAAGCACTGCTTCTACATGTCCTTTCACTTTTACACCACGCCATTCACAGCGAAGTATTCCTGATTCATCAATTAGAAATGTGGATCGATCTACACCAAGATATTCTTTGCCATATAACTTCTTGAGTTTGATGACATTAAAAATATTGCAGAGTATTTCCTGTGAATCTGAAATGAGCTCGAAGGGAAACGCTTGCTTGCATTTGAAGTTTTCGTGGGATTTCAGGCTGTCTCTGGATACGCCATAAATTTCGCAATTCAGATCCTTGAACGCCTCATAGTGACTTTTAAAATCCTGTCCCTCGGTAGTGCAGCCTGGTGTGCTGTCCTTCGGATAAAAATAGATCACAGTAAAGCGCCCGTTCAGATCCTTGGTGCTGATTGTTATTCCGCTGGTCGCGGTCAGGCTAAACTCGGGTACCGCTTGTCCTGCTTCTAAAGAGGGAGTGTTTTCAGTCATGGTTAGGGGCCTTGTTTCTGATATATTGCACACCACTTAATGCATGACGTGCAATATAATGTGAATTGACAGGGGTAAACCGGAGTTGCTGGCTTATGGGCGCTGTTAACGTGTTGGATCCAGCGTAGCGTCCAGATTGAGGTTATCACAAAAGTCCAGAAACTCTTCACGTAAACTCGCTATACGTACGGTTGGCGGTACGGTAATGGCCATGTTTAAACTGAACATTTGCGTGCCGGTATGCGGTGCCGCATAAGTTCCTGTTTCAAGTTCATCAATGTTGATGTGTTGTGTTGAAAAGAAATTGGCGATTTCATGCACAATCCCCGGGTTATCCAGTGCAACCACGGTCACCGTAAAGGAGATGGCCGGTTTCAATTGGCGAGGTTGTGTTCGTTTGGTAATCGTGGTGAGACCCAGGTTCTCGGAAAGCGCGGGAATCGTATCTTCCAATGCCTTGATGTTCTCATCTGACCCGGAGGCCATCATGAGTACGGCGAATTCGCCACCGAGCACGGTCATGCGACTATCAACGATATTGCAATGATTTTTTGCACAGGCTTTAGCGAGTTGATTGACGATGCCTGGCTTGTCGGAGCCAATGGCGGATATTACAAGAAAACAGGCGTCTTGCTGTGTTAAACTCATGTGCGCTTTTCCTTTAGATTGGTAACAATTTCTGAATGTTTTCTGATATGTTTCCGTACAGAATGGAACTAATTGTTCTGAGGGCAGATTTTGGGAGTATAGCCCAATGATCGAAATACCTCATTGAACTTGTTATGACTGCGGCTGGCG
Source organism: Hahellaceae bacterium (assembly GCA_024234505.1). GTDB lineage: Bacteria > Pseudomonadota > Gammaproteobacteria > Pseudomonadales > Oleiphilaceae > JACKOD01. The sequence goes on from JACKOD010000001.1 coordinate 619,574, forward strand.
ATTAAGATTAGCCGCATTCCAGTTACCATAAAAGGCGTTATCAACAGTGGTTTTAATCTAAACGTCGTCAGATGATATGGTTTTAGGTGCTGATCCTGGCTCTACCATCTGCACCTATAGCTAGTTCGCTGTCAATTGTGCTGAACGCCTTTACATTAAATTGATGCTTTATTACATCCCGTGGAGAAAATTATGATTACAGGCAGTCTTGTCGCACTGGCAACTCCAATGCATTTCGATGGATCTTTGGATTGGGAGGCGCTAGACAAGCTGGTTGATTTTCATCTGGATAAGGGAACCCATGCCATCGTGGCCGTTGGTACAACCGGAGAATCAGCGACACTGGATATGGATGAGCACTGTGAAGTGATTCGTCGCGTGGTTGCCCGCGTGAACGGGCGCATCCCTGTCATTGCCGGTACCGGTGCTAATTCGACTACCGAAGCCATAGAGCTGACTCAGGCCGCGAAAGATATTGGTGCTGATGCCTGCTTGCTGGTGACACCTTATTACAACAAACCCACGCAGGAAGGTTTGTACCGCCACTACGTCAAAATTGCGGAATCGGTTGAAATCGCGCAAATCCTCTATAACGTGCCAGGTCGAACCGCCGTCGATATGAGCAATGCGACAGTGGCACGTTTGGTGGGTGTGCCCAATATTGTCGGAATTAAAGATGCCACGGGTAATCTTGAGCGCGGTAAGGAACTGATTGAGCTGGTTAATGGAAAAATGGCGGTTTACTCTGGTGATGACGCTACCGCAGTCGAGCTGATTCTTCTGGGGGCACAGGGTAATATTTCGGTAACTGCTAACGTGGCTCCCCATGAAATGTCAGAAATCTGTCGCTTGGCCGGTTTGGGTCAGGCCGATGCAGCGCGCGCGATTAATGACCGCCTGATGCCCTTGCATCAAAAGCTGTTTGTTGAGTCCAATCCTATTCCCGTCAAGTGGGCTTTGCAGCAGATGGGGTTGATGAAGGAAGGTATTCGTCTTCCATTGACACCCCTTAGTGAAGCATTTCACGCTGACCTGAGATCTGCAATGCAATCAGCCGGAATTCTTTAATGGATAACGTCCAGAAGATGCTCAAGGTATTCAATGGAAATTCGCTTAAACGGGGGGCGATCACAGCGATACTCCTCAGTGTGGGCGGATGTGGCAATTTGGTTCGTGATCGCTCGACGGACTATATTGATGCGCCCCGTGGCGAGCCGTTGACTATTCCCGAATGGTACGAAAACGACAAAATACAATCTCGCTATCCGATACCTGAAGCGACAAACAAGGTGGCGTTATCGAGAGATTATCACTTGCCGGAACCCCCTGATACCGCAATCAACGTTCAGGAGCAATTCTATGAACTTGAAAAGATTGATGATCAGGTTTGGCTTTTGGTCAGTGAGCTGCCGGGACGAGTCTGGCCTGCGATGGATCAGTATTTCGAATCGAATGGACTGCGACTGGCCCATCAGAATCCACGGATTGGGTTAATGCAAACCGAGCCATTAACCCAGTCAGTGAAGGCAAGAGCATTGCTTACAAGATTTGGCGTGGATGTTGATGCGCCGGAGCTCAAAAATCTGGTCATTCAGGCGCGTTTAACTCAGGGTGTCAAGCGCACTTCTGCTGAATTGCAGGTGCGTTTGATTACGCCTAATGATCCGGCGGCCTTTCAGTCGTGGAAAGCGCAAACGGAACGCGCCGGAGCAGAGGAACTCATGCTGGCGGAAATTGGTGACTGGCTGGAAAGCAAACGCGGATCCAAAACCTATTCGCTGTTGGCTCAGGATATTGGTGGTTCATCCCGTGTAAGCCTGATTTCGGAAGAAAATTCGGAAGCCTGGCTACGTATCGATCTGGCCTTTGAACGCGCTTGGCATGCAACGGCGCGGGCACTGAAGAAAAGCAATGTTCGCGTAGTGGATATTGATCGCAGTCAGGGTGCTTATTTCGTCAATTATAAAGATCCTAATGACAAACCTGGCTGGTTTATGAGTTTGTTTACGTCAACAGACGACCAAGACCAGATATTGGGTAACAACTACAACCTGCTGGTGAAGTTAAGTCATGAACAGGACTTTGTTCGCTTGTTCGTCGAAAATGCCAAGGAAAGCGAATTGACCGTGGAACAGCGCCGGACAGTGCTGAATGCGCTACTTGAAAACATCAATTAACGTTGTGATCAGACCTGCAAATGTCTTGTTAATGAAAATATAATGGTTAGTCGAATAATTTAATGCCTGGAAGACTGCCTATGCTGGCAGAAAGGAGATAACAATGAACAAAATGACTTCATGGATTGCTGCTTCAACACTTACCTTGTGTGCGCCCTTTGCGTTGGCTGATGTCATTGGGGCTTCCGCTGGAATGTCTTATTGGATACCTGATACCTCGGGCACTGTTAAATCCGGGGGTTCAGAGATTGATCTTGAAAAAAACCTGGGTCTGAAAGATCAGGAAAATATGGTCTTTTTTGTCACCTTGGAGCATCCGCTTCCTTTGCTTCCTAATGCCAAGTTTCAATACTTCGATATGGATCAGGTATCCTACGGCAACATCAATACTTCTTTTAATGGTGTAAATTTCAGCGGCAATGTGCAGACCAGTCTCGACCTTACGCACTACGAGTTCATACTTTATTACGAAGTACTGGATAACATCATCGACCTGGACGTAGGTATTAACGCGAAGTTGTTTGATGGTGAATTATTTATTCGTCAAACCACCAATAATTCCAACGTCGGCAACACCAGTCGCACCGAAATTAATGAAATAGTCCCTATGCTCTACGCCAATGCCGGGGCCAGTTTGCCATTTACCGGCTTGTCAGCGGGTGTTGAAGCCAGCGCAATTAGTTATGGTGATGCATTAGCATACGATGTGGCGGCCAAAGTGCGTCAGCGTATTACTGTGATAGCCTTTGAGCTGGGTTATCGAGCGATGAAAGTAGATATCGAAGACATCAGTAATGTTGATGTGAATATTGATGTGGCCGGCCCTTACGTCAGCGCAATGGTTGTTTTTTAAGTAAAAGACTGTTTGTTCGTTGGCGTCTGAGTTAGCGCTTTATTGATAAATGCCAGATAGATAAATACCAGAGGTAGATCGTGAGGATTCTTGTTACAGGGACAGCCGGTTTTATAGGGTCGACACTGACACACAAACTATTAGCGCGAGGTGACGAAGTCATTGGCGTCGATAATGTGAATGACTACTATGAAGTGTCTCTTAAAGAGGCGCGTCTGGCACGTCTAACGTCGCAAAAAGGTTTTACGGAAGTCCGTGCTGGCGTAGAAGATCGGGAGGCTATGAGTAGCGTCTTTGCCAAATTCAAGCCGCAGCGGGTAGTGCATCTTGCGGCGCAGGCCGGCGTACGCTATTCGCTTGAAAATCCTCATGCCTATATTGATTCCAATATCGTCGGATTTACCAATATTCTGGAAGCTTGCCGTCATAATCAGGTAGAACATCTTGTTTATGCTTCCAGTAGTTCGGTGTATGGCGCTAACGAAGCCATGCCATTTTCGGTACACGACAATGTTGACCATCCGCTAAGCCTTTATGCGGCCAGCAAGAAGGCCAATGAGTTGATGGCGCATACCTATAGTCACTTGTTTGGGTTACCAACCACTGGGCTCCGTTTCTTTACCGTGTATGGCCCTTGGGGGCGTCCGGATATGGCTTTGTTTTTATTTACCAAGGCGATTCTTGAAGGCAAACCTATCAACGTATTTAACTACGGAAAACATCGCAGAGACTTTACTTACGTAGATGATATTGTTGAAGGCGTGATTCGCACGCTGGACAACGTTGCACAACCCAATCATGCATGGGATGGCAGGAATCCGGATCCCGGTACCAGTCGTGCACCCTATCGTATTTACAATATTGGTAGTAATAATCCCTGCGAATTGTTGCGCTATATCGAACTTATCGAACAAAACGTTGGCAAGAAAGCGGAAATGAATCTGCTTCCGTTACAGCCAGGTGATGTTCCGGATACCTATGCGAATGTGGATGCGCTAGTTGAAGATGTCGGCTACAAACCGTCGACACCGCTTGAAACCGGCGTTGCAAACTTTGTAAATTGGTATAGGGAATATTACAAGGTTTAATGCCGAATGTGATTGGGTGGTCGATGTTGTTGGCCACCTGATTCCGGTTCGCTAAAGATGGCAAGCACACTTTATATCGAGGCAGGGGATAGTATTTTGCCGCTGCCGACCCAGACCGGGCCTTATCAATTCGAGCGACAGTAAGTTTCTGGAATCTGAAACAAAAAGAGATATTAAAAACCAGCGAGAAAACAGGATTTATTGCTTGCCTGTCGCAAAGCCTTTTGTTAAATTACGCACCCGCTGAAGGCAATAAGCCAAAGCGACATCCCTATAGGACTATAGCTCAGTTGGTTAGAGCGCTACCTTGACATGGTAGAGGTCCCCAGTTCGAATCTGGGTAGTCCTACCAATTTTAAAATCAACTAACCACGTTTACTTGGTTTTAAAATCGAAAAAGCTGAAAACGCTTAAGTTCACATTTAGTCTTGATTCAAAAAATCCCCGTTTCTCCTCACGATTAAGTAAATTAACGTCGCTATATCCATTATCTATGTATTGAGTTTTGATTCGTTTTGACTCGCATCAATCGGTCGTTTGCGCTTGAAAGACTGTAGCGCAGAAAGTTGACTCATTGAACGAGGAAGCTCACAAACATCATTTTGTTATGTAAACCGATGCCACAGTGATATTTGTGTGGATTGGTATAGAATTTCATAATGTTGGCCTCCAAAGGTCTGCGTCTAAGCGCTCCCTGTACATTGGATGGTAGTATGACAAGCCAAGCCTGAAACTCCATTGAAGGCATCATTGGTATCAAGGGCTAAGTAGGGGGGGGGCAATGTATATTGTACCTACAATTAGTTACTCAGGAAGTATGGATTATTGTGCACGTTACCCTCACTGGTATGGATCAATCGTTAACAAAAATCAGGCGTTGATTATTCTCATTATATTGAAGATTCTCATCGTGGCGCTTTGCCTTGTGTGCTTTGGCAGCGTGAATGCACAAGTGGTTCCGGAGCCCGGTTCTTCCTCGGGTACTTCAAACGTTGTTCCTTCAAAATTAATACGCATCGCCACAGGCGAATATCCTCCCTGGATCGGAGAGCATCAACCCGGTAACGGCTATGTTGCCCAAATAATCCGGGAAAGTTTCAAACTACGCGGATATGGCGTCGAATTTATCTTCTTTCCCTGGAAGCGGGCCTACGAGCAGACAAATTATGGGCACTATGATGCCACTGCTTATTGGTATCCATCTGAACAGCGTCGAAAAGATTTTTTATATAGCGACCCGCTACATTACGAGAGCACGCATTTCTTTTTCCACAAGTCAAAACCTCTGGCAAACTGGCAGCGACTGGAAGACCTTAAAAACTTGAAAATTGGCGTTACCGATGGGTATACCTATACAGACGAGTTTTGGGCGCTGGCTCGTGCAGGTGTATTAAATGTTGAAACGGCAAACCGGGACGAATTGAACATGGGAAAGCTGATCTTTCAACGAATTGATATTTTTCCGATTGAAAAGCAATTGGGGTTTAGTCTACTCCAACAAAACGTTAAACCACAGGTTAGCAACCTGATCGACTACCACCCCAAACCCCTGATGGAAACCACGGGGCACTTGCTGTTTCCAAAAAGCTTGCCTGCTTCCGTATCGCGTTTAAAAGACTTTAATCAGGGCTTGGCTGAACTGAAAAAAAATGGTCATTATGACCTCGTGTTGAACTCTCTGTTCAAGCGGAACTGAATATATCACGCGGGTTTTAAAAAAATAAAGGGAGAGCAACGACTACTGCGTGGCGGTATGGTGCAGTGGTTATGTTTGCCGGAGGGGGGCATAGCAGACTGTTAAGTCGTTGAAGGTTCAATTTCTAGATTAAATTACGATTTAATTTCGGTTAATACGATAAAACAGTCTATGGCCAGTGAATAAATTGCAGGAAAGGAGTTCGCTGATAGATTAGCTCTTCTACAAGCATATAAGGTTGCAAATGAAAATTCCGTCTAACAAAGAAGAGTTTTTAGTGTGGCCACCCATTGGCGGTGGTATGGGGGTATTTGTTGGTACAACGTGGTTTCATTTGTTTCCCATGTACCATGAGCTCTTGCTCCGACAGGAAGGTGAGTCAATCTATGCGGGTTATCTTTTTCCCGTTGCAATGGCGGTTGCTTTCGCAATCAGGTTGCATGGTAAGTACTGGCTAGGGTTTGGCTGGGCAGCCTTTGTGTCTTATTGTTTTGCGTTGGCATTTGCATTATTTCATCCTGAATCAGGTTTGTCGGCGTCCATGCTCGTAATTTTTACTTGCTTGTCGATTATGTTTGTCGTTCAAAGTCTGTTGCTGTTCGCAAAAAGGTTATGGTGGCGGCATGAAAAATAACGCGTTTAATCTGCCAGCCCCTGAAAAATGAGATGGGGTGAATGCAACGAAAGCGATATCGTTAGCAATGGTATTTAATACTCGCTATTGATGTGGCGACCGAGAAATTCTGTGGTGTTAAAACCTTCTTCCGGACTGTCATTCAGTCAAAACTCATCTATTCTGGTATCTACGTACTTGCGGGTTGTGTATTACGTAATTACCTATCTTACGATATTACGTAGTTTTCCTCTCGGAGTGCGACATTTTTAAATTTGTACAATTGCATAATTTCGTACAAATGTTTGAGTTCGTACAATAATAAAAGAGGCTCTTTCATGAGAGGTATTACTTCCAAGCTGGCTCTTAGCCTGCTGTTCATCGTGTCTACAGTTCTGATTGCCTTTGGCTATGCAGACTATCGTAAAAACGATACGCGGTTGACGGAAGATTTGCAGAGGGATATCAAGATCGTCCGATCGCGCCTGGAAACATCATTGCCGGTACCAATCTGGAATTTTGATACGGGTGTGATTGAGAAAATATTGCAGTCCGAGATTCCTCAAATCTTTATTGCCGGTATCAAAGTTCTAAATGGCTCAGATGAAGTCATCGCCGGTGTGAGTCTCGATGATAAGGGTGGTCCGGTGTTTTCTACCGAGTTTGAAATCCAGCACAGCTGGATAGATTCGTCTGAACTCTATTTCGAGGAGGAGGGCGAGAAAACGTTCGTAGGTAAACTCAGTCTTTATATAAGTGATAGGCACATAAAAGCGATACTGCAGAAGAATCTGGAAAGTATTTTGATTCAGGTGCTTAGTACCGATTTGATTATTCTGATTTTGTTTTATTTTGTACTGAAGCCTATTGTTGGCCCTTTGAAATATCTTAACGAGGTGGCGGGGAAGATTGCCGCCGGCGATTACAGTGCCGACGTGGAACGTAAGTCTCGCGATGAAGTAGGGGATTTATCAGAAAGCTTCAATACGATGCGCCTGACTATTCGGAAAAAAATGGGCGATCTGGCCAGTATTAATTCCATAGGCGAGCAGTTAACACTCACTTATGATCGTAATATGGCCTTGGGGATTGTGTTGGAGCGTCTCAGCGAGCACGCCCGGTTCGAAAACGGATCGATTTTTCTTTGTGACAACAAAACCCAGGAGTATAGCCTGCATGGTTACTATCCCGAGCGTTCGGAGAAGCCTCAGCCGCGTAGCTTTAAACTTGGGGAGGGGATCGTCGGTTTAGCGATTTCCGAAGGTCAGGCGATTTTTGTACCCGATACCAAGCAGGACTCACGCTTTCTCGGAGCCGGTGACGGAGAGGCCAGGACGCTATTGTGTGTCCCAATGTTCGATGGCGATCAGATCATTGGGGCGATCAACTTTTCAGGGCGGTTGGGTGAAGTGAAGTATAGCGAAGGGGATGAGGAATTCATGACATCCATTTCGCGTTCATTGGTTATCACGCTTAAAAATATTGAAATGCGTGAAGAGATCGAAGAACACAATCGTAATCTTGAGATCAAAGTGCAGGAGCGCACGGCGGCGCTGCAATCGAAGACCAACGACATTAGCGCCATGATGCGTAATTTGCAGCAAGGCCTGTTTACGATTCTGGCTGAAATGAGTATTCACCACGAGTACTCGAAATTTCTGGAAACCATATTCGAGACGGAACAAATTGCTAATCGCCCTTTCATGGATCTGCTGTTAGCGGATGTTGATCTCAGCGAAGATGAAAAAGATCAAATCAAAGTCGCGATTTCCAGCATGATTGGCAGTGATGAAATGATGTGGGAATTTAACGCGCATTTACTGCCACATGAGCTGGTTCGTACACGTGGTGAAGCCAAACAGATTTTTGAGGTGGACTGGAATCCCATTGTAAGTAATGAGGAAATTGAAAAGGTCATGGTGACGGTGCGCGATGTCACTGAGTTAAGACGTTTGCAGCTTGAAGCGATGGAGCAGAAAAAGGATCTTGATATCATCAGCCAGATTTTGAATATTGAATCGGGCAAATTCGATGACTTTATCACCAATGCCAAAATGTATGTGAGCAAGAATCGTGAGTTGATTGAGTCCAGCGCGTCGGTCAATAAGGAGTTGTTGCAGGTACTCTTCAGAAATATGCATACCATCAAAGGTAATTCTCGTACTTATGGACTAAGTTACATCACGGAATGTGCACACCTTGCAGAAGCAGCCTACGATACGCTGAGAAAGGCAGATGAGCCTGAGTGGATGCCCGAGTCGCTGTTGCAGGATTTGAATGCGGTAGAAACTGAAATCGAACATTACCTGCGAATTGCTCATGATAAGTTAGGTCTGAGCGCGGATAGTGAGCGTTTGAAAGGCATCAATACCGACATGATTCAATCCTTGATAGCGACATTGGGAGAAATCAGTAATAGTCAGGCGATAGGGTCTTACAAAGAGGTTTTACGGGGCCAGTTAAAGACATTGTATGGTGCCGTGTTTGATTCGCTGGAAGATACCGTAAATGACGTCGCCCAGTCTTTACCTTCGCTCGCTCAGGCCGTCGAAAAACCTGCGCCCAGACTGTTGGTTGAATGTGACGAGTTCTATATGTCTAAGAAAGCCAAGAATATGCTCAATGATGTACTAATGCATTGCCTGCGTAATTCCATCGATCATGGTATTGAGATGCCGGAGGAGCGTCGAGAACAAGGAAAGGATGATGTGGGCACCATTCGTGTAAATGCAAAGATGCAGAATGGCAGCGTGCTGCTTTCGATCTCGGATGACGGTCGAGGATTGGCACTGGAGAAAATCAGGCAAAAGGCGATAGAGCAAGGATTGATTGAGTCAGGCTCGAATCTGGAAAATAGCGAAGTGGCAGAGCTGGTATTCCATTCAGGGCTGTCCACGGCAGAAAAAGTTTCGCAGATTTCTGGGCGCGGTGTGGGCATGGATGCAGTACGCAACTTCCTGCGTGAGCAGGGCGGCGACATTGTGCTCAATCTGAAAACGACAGAGCGCAACGCCTATGTGCCTTTCGAGACGCAAATCAGTCTTCCGGAAGCGCTGTTTGAGCGGGTCGCCTAGGGGGGGGTTGGCAGGTACTCTGTTAAAGGGTATCTGGCCTTGCTGACGGCTGTATCTGAAAAATCAATGTACAGATGCAGCCAGTCAAATCAAATTCGGCAAATCATTGTCTATACGATTGCGCGCTCGTATGGATGTTAATGACCAATATTGATGCTAGGCAGAACCGGCTTATCCAATGACACTTTAACGGTAGGGGCGATGACCTTGGCTTCGCCTTCAACCACAAGCTGGTTTTCCTGGTTGACTACGCAGCAGTTGAACACCACCCGGTTCTTTTCTTCTTTACGCAAAACGGTGAGGGTAACTGTGAGCGTATCGCCCAATTTGACGGGACGTTTGAATTTCAGTGTTTGTTCCAGGTATACCGTACCTGGGCCGGGAATAACGGTCGCGAGCGTTGCTGAAATTAGGGAGCCAGACCACATTCCGTGAGCAATACGTTCCTTGAATATGGTGCCGCTGGCAAATTCCTGATCAAGATGTACCGGGTTGACATCGCCTGAAACCGCAGCAAAGAGAATGAGTTCATTTTCAGTGAGTGTGCGGGTGTAGGTTGCAGAGTCACCAATATTTAATTCGTCGTAGGTAATATTTTCTAAAGCATCCATTTGGATAGCGGCCTCATTACAAAAACAACTGGTCAGCCCGTAATTACACAGATAACTACGGGAGTCATCAAGTTGCCTATTGTAACCTATTGTGCGACTGAGACGCTGTTCTCATTTTGTTGTTGGCTGGTGGGCATAGCAACGCCGGCTTTTTGTTTTAGCCAGGCGACGAGATCGCTGACCACAATATCAGCATTGGTTTCATTCAGCATTTCGTGGCGGCCATTCGGGTACAGCTTCATGGCAATATCTGTGTGGCCGGTGTTAAGCAGCTGTTTAGTCAGTCGTACCACACCTTTGCCCATATCGCCTACGGGGTCTTTATCACCAGCAAAGAGATAGATTGGCAAATCTGAAGGGATGCGCGCCAGTCCATTGTTGGAATAGGTCGAAATGAGTCCGTTTATCAGGTCTTCCCAGAGTTGATTCGTGCTGAAGAAACCGCAGTAGGGATCGTTTTCATATTGAGTTACGGTATCTTTCAGTCGAGAGAGCCACTCAAATTTTGATTCCGAAGGTTCGTAAGGTTTATTGAAAGAACCAAACGTGAGCATTTCGACAATCGGGCTACGGCCTTTACTTCCAATACGAATCTTTTCCGCTTTTAAAATAGGCCTGAGTGCATGATATTTTGCAGTTGGGTCATAGTTGGATCCAGAGAGTATGACACCCTGAAGGTTAGATGGCTGTGTTGTAAGATAGCCCATCGTGATAAATGAACCCATGCTATGCCCAAGTAAAAAACGGGGGAGTTCTGGGTGCTGGCTTTCGATATGTTTTTGTACGGCAGCCAGGTCTTCAGTCACTTTTTTCCAGCCGTCGGTTTCAGCATAGAACCCGGGGGTGGATGTTTCGCAATTCAAACCATGCCCGCGGTGGTCATGGGCGTAAACATGAAACCCGGCTTTGTTGAGCAGTTTGGCTGTGGACGCATAGCGCATGCTATGTTCTGCCATACCGTGACTAATGTGAATAACGCCTTTTACTGCCGTTTTTCCGGACACGGGCCAGGCGCGAACAGGAATTTCATGTCCATCGTTAACGTGAATACTGAATAGGGAAGAAATTTGGCGGGCTGGCACGTGACACTGCTCCTGTTTATCTTAACGAAATATAGGTCGACAAGACTATGTTGTTGGCGTCTTGCACTTGTCCCATAAGCTACTTTGCTTGTCCCATTAGCTATCTTATAGGTACATGTGTACAACAATATTGCCGAATTATATACAAATTAGAGTAAAGTTTCTAAAAAGAAAATTTCAATGTGTGAATTTGCTCATTTATTTACATTTGGCTTCAATGTAGTTCAATTTGGCAACTGTTCAAGGTGACATATCACGCACTGTTCTAGCGATCGCCTGTTGATGGGTTTGGCTACGACATCAGACGCACCGGATTCCTTGGCTGCTTGAAGCAGGCGTTGATCTATCATGCTGCTCAATAGCAGCATAGGGGTATGTTGATCAATTTCCCGTAGTTCTTTTATCAAATCCAGGCCATTGCGGTCTTGCAGATGTTGTTCAATTAAAATCAGTTTAAATTCGTATTGATTGAAGAAGGTAAATGAATCACTGCTGGTCGACGCCATTTTTATCTGTAGCTTAGGGGCGAGCTTTGAAATAAATCGGCCCACAAGTTCTGCGCTGGTGATATCCTGATCGACGATGAGTACGCGGCCTTCACATAAGCTGACTTGCAGGTTCAGGTGCTCAATTAGGTTCTGATAAAGAAGGGCTCGGTCGATGGGTTTGGCAAGACAGTTGGAAAACCCTGCTTTTAGATAGCTTTCGACTTGATGTTTCATCACATTGGCGGTGAGCGCGATAATAGGGGGAGGTGCTGGCTGCTTTAGAATGATACGAGCGGCTTCTTCGCCACCCATGACGGGCATTTGTATATCTAGGAAGATGAGGTCATATTTCTGATGTAATGACGCTTCAACCGCTTCCTGACCATTATTCACCATCGTGACCTTTACACCATGACGTCCGATGAGACGGCGGATCAAGAGTTGATTGTCGGGAGTGTCTTCAGCCACTAGCACGTTTCCGGCAAGTTTTGCCTGAAATTCGGTGTGTTTGCTGTGCGGCTCCTCTCTTGACTGAGTCTCAAGCATGTCTTGATTGATTAACAAACTTTCTGGTGAACTGTAGCCCGGGTTTATGCTAAGTGTGAATGTGCTTCCTTTGCCTACTTTGCTGCTTGCGGTCAGATCGCCACCGAGTAGTTGTGCGAGCTGCTTTGAAATGTGTAGCCCCAGACCGGTACCACCGTATTCTCTCGTTGTCGATGTATCTGCCTGAACAAAGCGATCAAACACACGGTCCAGTGTTGTGCGAGACATGCCGATGCCGTCGTCTTCCACATCGAAAATCAGCTGATTGGATTGAGTCAAATAGTAGATTCGGATGCGTATTTCACCGGAATGCGTGAACTTCGTGGCGTTCCCTCCAAGATTAAAGAGTATCTGTTTAAGTCGGGTTGGGTCGGTATGTAAAATGCCGGGGAGTGGGAATTCCGGAATGATCGTGAGTTTTAACCCCTTGTCGTGTGCTCTTAGCCCGACATGCGATCGTATATCTTCGATGATATTGGCCAGGCTGACCTTTACCATTTCAATCTCAAGCTTCTGGGCCTCTATTTTTGAAAGGTCAAGTATATCGTTAATGATGGTGAGGAGATGTTTGCCACTTCGAATAATGGTTTTAACGAATTTCGTCCTTTCTTCGCTGGAAAGTGCATCGTCCAACAATGACTCCGAATAGCCCAATATCGCGGTCATTGGCGTGCGGATTTCATGACTCATATTGGCAAGAAAGTGGCTTTTAGCGGCCTCGGAGGCTTCGGCCGCCAGTTTTGCCTGAAATGAGAGCTTGCTTGCCCGACGGGCATCTTCCAGTAGTTGTGCATTTCGCACTGCGGTACCCACAAACACGAGGTAATCTTCGATGAGTTTGAGGTCTTTGGAGGTTAACGTTAATTCGTTGGTATAGTTAATACACCCAAAACCGCCGATTACTGTATTCGCTACCCTCAGCGGAAAATACGCAATGGTTTTTGACGGGCTTAGCGCGTAAAGCGCTTTGTCAATGTCACTATGACTATTACCAACGGTTTCGGCCACATCTTTAATGTATAGCGTGTAGTTTTTCAGTAACGGCTTCATAAACACACTGTCGGCATCTTTAAGCTTATCGAATTTAATGGATTCGATCTGCTTTTGTTGTTCGGGTGACAGTGCGTTTCCAAAACTTTTTATCAGCGTTAACTCGCTAAAACCATCATTAAACATAGTAATGTAGATTTGTTCGATAGGATAAATTCGCTGTAGCGAGGTTATAACGTTTTCGAGAATGTTTTCGAGATTCAGGTTGGAGTTAACGGTTTGTGCCAGATGGTTAAGGTCTTCGAGTAAGGTTTTTTGCTGTGATAGTTTGAGCTTGGTCTTTATTAATGTCTGATTTACACCATAAATTACGAGCCCCAGGCTCATGGTATAGGTAAACAGGCCAATCGACGCAATCAATGTGGGCAACAGGCTAATTTGTTCCCGAAAATAGAATCCATAGAGGCTTCCCGAAATCAGTGCTCCAGTGATCGTGGCTATTGCGCCCTTGACGAAAAAGCGAAGCCCGCCTGCTGCAAAATTCGTCATCCAGGCTCCGCAGACATAGGCGAGTGTGGTGATCGGGTTGAACCCCCAAATCGCTATCCAGCAGCCGTAGAAAAAAGAATCCAGGAGGATGTTGCGATATCCTTCGGTGGTGGTCGATGAAATTTGATAAATAACGTGAGGATAAATGACGGTATGAAGAACCAGAAACGTCCAAAGGAAAGGGTTGTCATGTAATCCGAACAGCGACAGATTCAACGCAATGATGATGACGCACGCAATAACCCGTAAAACATAGTCATTGCGTACAATGCCCGCCTTATATTTTTTTTCTTTAAAGGCACTATCAAATGAACCAAACATCTAGAACTCATAGGCTATGGAGAAAACGGAGTGCTGGTTACTCCAGATCAGTATAGCAAACTCGTGGAGAATGCCTGTTGAGGGGCGCGCTATCTATTTATCTTTATAGCTCTGGGGCTTTTGCTCTATTTATCTGCTACATAGTCGTAGGTAAAACTGGTATGCTTACGCGCAAAAATAATACTAGTCTTGGCTATGGAACGTATTTAAGTTGCTGAAAATTTTCAGTAAACATAATAATCAAAGCAACAACAATCAAAAACTTTCATACTCTTACATAAGAAGGAGATGTCACTATGGAAATGGAGAATTTTTTTAAGGATAAATATCCTCCCGGGATACCTTCAGAAGTTAATCTGAACGAATTCAAAACAGTCATCGATGTGTTTGAATCGTCATGCAAGAAGTTCGCAAACAAACCTGCATTTTCTGCAGTGGGTGTCACTTTGACCTATGGTGATCTCGACCGTCTGACGGCTAATTTTGCAGCCTATCTGCAAAATAAAACCAATCTGAAACCGGGTGACCGTATTGCGATTCAGTTACCTAACCTGACCCAATATCCGGTGGTTGTGTTTGGTGCGATGCGGGCGGGCCTGATCGTCGTTAATACCAACCCGCTTTATACCGTTCGGGAAATGGAACACCAGTTCAATGATTCTGGTGCCAAAGCCTTGGTTGTCCTGGCAAACATGGCGCATATGGCTCAACAGGTATTGCCCCATACAGGCATCGAGCATGTGATTATTACTGAAATTGCAGATATGCATGCTCAGCCCAAAAGAACGATCATGAATGCCGCAGTCAAGTACGTTAAAAAGATGGTTCCTCCCTACAATATTCCGGGAGCCGTCTCTTTTCCAAAAGTACTGGCACAAGGCGCCAGATTCAAAATGAAGCCGGTTACCACAAACGCCGAAGATATTGCGGTATTGCAGTATACCGGTGGCACCACCGGCGTAGCCAAAGGTGCCATGCTGACACACAGCAACCTGGTGGCGAATATGCTGCAGCTCAAGCCTATGCTGTCCATCAAGCTGGGAGAAGGTCAGGAAACCGTTATCGCACCATTGCCTCTCTATCATATTTATTCATTCACACTGAACTGTGGAATCATGTTGATTACGGGTAACCACAGCATCTTGATTCCGAATCCCAGAGACATTCCCGGATTTGTGAAGGAACTGAAGAAATGGCGTTTCACCTGTTTTATCGGCTTGAACACCTTGTTTGTAGCGCTTTGCAATAACGAAGAGTTTCAGGACCTGGATTTCAGCGCGCTTAAGGTTACGGCCTCGGGCGGTATGGCGTTAACCAGTGATACGGCCAAAATGTGGAAGACGGTGACCGGATGTGACGTTGCGGAAGGTTATGGTATGACCGAGACTTCACCTGTCGTGTCAATCAACCCTTTGAATCGCATTCAAATAGGTACCATTGGTATGCCAGTGCCCAGCACAATGGTCAAAGCCATGGATGATGACGGCAATACCATGCCCATTGGCGAACCGGGTGAATTGTGCGTTAAAGGCCCGCAGGTCATGAAGGGTTATTGGCAGCGTCCGGATGAGACAGCCAAAACGATCACTGAAGACGGCTGGATCAAAACGGGTGATGTTGCAGTCATTCAGGAAGACGGATACATCAAAATCGTGGATCGTAAGAAAGACATGATTCTTGTGTCTGGCTTTAACGTTTATCCGAACGAAATCGAGGATGTTGTATCAAGCCATCCTGATGTTGTTGAATGTGCCGCGATCGGCATTCCGGATCTCAAAAGTGGCGAAGCCGTTAAGGTATTTGTCATAAAATCAAATCCCGGACTCAAGGAAAGCGAGCTGAAAGAGTTTTGTCGTGAGCGTTTGACCGCGTATAAAATTCCAAAGACCTTTGAATTCCGTGATGAGTTGCCCAAGACCAATGTGGGCAAAATATTGCGTCGCGAACTACGTGATGAAGAGATCAAAAAGACGGCATAATATCTGCTGATTCTTAATCACGCAAAACTCAAAAGCCTCACTAATAAGTGGGGCTTTTGTTTTTGTGGGTATCAGGAGAATTGTTGGTTAAAATAACCGGTTTTCTTATCGTATATAAATGGCCCGGCAGATGATGTCTTCAGATGTGTTAAACAATTTCCCCGTCGATCTTTCCGACTGCATGATCAGAGATGCCGTAAGCATACGGCAACGCTTAAGAAAGATGGCGCATTTGGATGAAAGCAGGCGCCAGGCTCAATGGGAGAAGTTGATTGCTCAAGCGAGTGAGTCGGTATCGAGAGTGGCGATGAGGCGGGCTGCGCGACCTTTGGTGACCTATCCTGAGTCGCTTCCCGTTTCGCAAAAAGCAGAAGATATTCGCAAGGCAATTGCTGACCACCAGGTTGTCGTCATTGCAGGAGAAACCGGCTCAGGTAAAACCACACAGATCCCCAAAATATGCGTTGAGCTAGGGCGTGGTGTTCGAGGCTTGATTGGTCATACGCAACCCCGGCGTTTAGCCGCGCGGGCGGTGTCTGCCAGAATTGCCGAAGAATTAGGCTGTACACTGGGCGAAACAGTTGGCTATCAGGTTCGTTTCACTGATCAGGTGGGTGACAAAACGCTGGTTAAGCTAATGACCGACGGTATATTGCTGGCGGAAATACCCAATGATCCTTACCTCAACCGATATGACACACTCATTATTGATGAGGCTCATGAACGAAGTCTGAACATCGATTTTCTTTTGGGCTATCTAAAAACACTTCTTTCTAAAAGGCCCGATCTTAAACTGATTATTACCTCGGCCACCATAGATGTGGAGCGTTTCTCCAAGCATTTTGATAATGCGCCGGTAATTGAGGTGTCGGGTCGAACTTATCCTGTTGATATACATTATCGACCACTTGTAGAAATGAGCGCCGAAGAGCAAGGGCTGAATGAGGCGGTTTTACAGGTTCTTGATGAAATCAATGCCAATGAGCGTGCAAGTTCTCAGGGGTTGGGGGATGTACTGGTATTTTTACCGGGTGAACGGGAAATTCGGGAGCTTGCAAAGTTTCTGAAATACAGCGAGTTGCGCGATACCGAAGTGCTGCCGCTGTATGCCAGATTGAGCGCCAGTGATCAGGCCCGGATATTTCTTCCGCATACCGGCCGTCGCATTGTGCTTTCGACTAACGTTGCCGAGACTTCACTTACAGTGCCCGGTATTCGGTATGTTATTGATCCGGGCTTAGCCAGGGTCAGCCGGTATAGCTACCGTTCCAAGTTACAGCGCCTTCCTGTTGAAGCTATTTCCCAGGCCAGCGCAAATCAAAGAGCAGGGCGTTGCGGTCGGGTGTCTGCCGGTGTGTGTTATCGCTTGTATAGTGAAGCAGACTACCTGTCTCGCCCGGAGTTCACCGAGCCGGAAATTCTTCGTACTAACCTTGCGTCCGTTATTCTTACGATGGTGGATTTGGGCCTTGGGAAAATTGAGAAGTTCCCGTTTGTGGAAAGCCCTGATCGCCGCCTGATCAATGATGGATTTAAGCTCTTATTTGAACTGGGGGCCGTCGACACAGGAAATCGCCTTTCCCCGGTGGGTAAACAACTGGCCAAATTTCCGGTAGATCCTCGTATTGGCCGGATGTTAATTGAAGCGGTCAGACAAAACTGTCTCACCGAAATGCTGATCATCACCAGTGCATTGAGTATTCAGGATCCCCGTGATCGCCCCCCGGAGAAAACCGCTCAGGCGGATCAGATGCATGCACGTTTTAATGATTCCGATTCGGATTTCGTTGCGTTCGTTAATTTGTGGAATGATCTGGAAGTACAACGTCAGGAGCTGTCTTCCAGTCAGTTTAAAAAGTATTGTCAAAAGCACTATCTATCTTATTTGCGCGTCCAGGAATGGCGAGATGTTCATCGTCAATTGCACCTGTTGACAAAGGATATGAAGTTGGCCGAAAACGCTTCTGCGGCAAATTATGATGCGGTTCATAAAGCATTATTGGCCGGTTTGCTCTCAAACATTGGTGAGTTAGTCGAGAAGCGCGAATATCGTGGCGCCCGCAATCGCGGATTTATGCCGATTCCGGGTTCGGCCGCCTATAAAAAATCACCCAAGTGGCTGGTCGCCGGTGAATTAATTGAAACCTCCAAAGTCTACGGACGTTTGTGCGCCCGAATAGATGTCGCCTGGGTTGAGCCCTTGGCGACACATATCCTTAAGCGATCTTTTTTTGAACCTCACTGGGAAAAAAAGCGGGCGCAAGTTGTGGCCTTTGAAAGAGTGGTTCTGTATGGCCTGGAAATCGTGGCCAAACGAAAAATGAACTACGGCAAAGTGGCCCCGCAGGAAAGCCGCGAAATATTTATTCGATCGGCGTTGGTGGAAGGCGAGTTTCAAACGAAAGCGCCTTTTTGGCGACACAACTGTGAGCAGATTGATCAGGTATTGCAGTTGGAAGAGAAATCTCGTCGACGCGATATACTCGTTGATGATGAAACGCTTTATCGTTTTTACGATGCGCGCATTCCGCCTTCTGTGGTGAGTGGAACGCATTTCGATAGTTGGTGGAAGTCGTTACCAAAAGCTGAATTGAAATCGCTGGAGA
This sequence comes from Hahellaceae bacterium, assembly GCA_024234505.1. Lineage (GTDB taxonomy): Bacteria > Pseudomonadota > Gammaproteobacteria > Pseudomonadales > Oleiphilaceae > JACKOD01. The sequence goes on from JACKOD010000001.1 coordinate 638,247, forward strand.
TTTCGGTCAGTGAGCTAATGCGTCATGAAGCGTCGAGTGTGACCCCGGAGTCATTTCCAGATCGTATCGAGTTCAACGGGATGACCTTTCCTCTGGAATACCATTTTGCGCCAGGGGCGGAGAATGACGGCGTTACACTGACCGTGCCTTCAGGGGCCGTCAAGCAGCTGTCTGCCAATCGTCTGGACTGGCTGGTTCCGGGTTTGTTGCGCGAAAAATGTATATCGTTGATCAAAGGATTACCACGCCAGCTACGCAAGCAGCTCGTGCCTGTGCCTGATGTTGTTGATCAGGTGTTACCCCTGTTGACGCCATCGGACGAGTTGCTTTCTATATCTCTGGGCAAGGTCATACGACGTGTTAAAGGGGTGCTTATACCAGAGGATGCATGGAATGCGGAGGAGTTGGACGCTCACCTTAAACTCAATATAAAAGTGGATGAAGGTGATGGTCAGCACAAACGCCAGAGTCGTGATCTACTTGAGCTGGTCGACCACTATGCGGATGCGGATTTCAGCAACCTGGTACCAGATGTGGATCGACGAAATGACGATACCGGACCTTTTACGCAATGGTCGTTCGATTCGATTCCCGCTTTTATCGAAGTAAAGCAACAAGGAGTCAGTGTTCGTTTAATTCCCGTGCTCGAAGATAAGCGCCAATATGTAGAAAAAGTATTGTGCACAGACGAGTTGACCGCGCGCTTGAAGCATCGCCGAGGGGTGAGCCGACTGCTCTTGTTGCAGTTGAAAGAACAGAGTCGCTTTTTGATCGAATCGCTTCCCGAATTTAAAACCATGGCGTTGTATTTTGCTCCTTACGGACGACTGGATGATTTGCGGGATGATATTTTGATGGCAAGTGTGGTTCAGCTGGCACAGGTCGCCGACGATATCAGAAATATCGATGAGTTTAAGAACTGTCTGGCTGAAATTCGGCCACGGTTTCATGAACATACTCAAGACATTGTGAGGCAGGTTGCCACAATTTTGAAATGGCATCATAAACTGATGAAGCAACTGAAAGGAAAGATGAGTCTGGCATTGGCTAATTCTTGTGCCGACCTGAAATTTCAATTGGAGCATCTGTTTTATCCCGGATTTATTTTTGATACGCCGCCTCAGCAGTTCAAACAGCTTTCGCGCTATCTGAATGCGGCTGATGTACGTATGGAAAAAATGGCCAGAGAAATGGCCAGAGAGCGTGAGTTCCTCCTGGCGATTCGGCCGCTTTGGGAGCGCTATGAGCAACGTAAAACACAACTTGATAAGCAGGGAATTACCGATGAGGCTTTGGAGCTCTATCGCTGGATGCTGGAGGAGTTCCGAGTTTCCTTTTTTGCCCAACAATTGGGAACCGCGTATCCGATATCCGAAAAAAGGCTCAATAAACAGTGGGAACTTGTACGAAAGTAGTAGGTATTCGATAGGGCCTGGACGGCACTCAAGCGGTTTTCTGTGATACTATCCAGACCTTATTTCTCGATGCCATTTATCTGAGGTGAAGCATTCTGCATTGAGTGGTGACGGTATGGCTCATTAGTGCGTGAATGAATTCTGATAAATAAACCAACTGTACAAAGTGAGGGTTTCGGTGACAAAAGCAGTGATCAGCGGAACAGGTTTGTATACGCCTGCGCAAAGTATTAGTAATGACGAACTGGTAGCTTCTTTCAACGCCTATGTAAATGAGTTTAATCGTTCGCATGCTCGCGAAATTGAAGAAGGAAGTCTAGCCGCACTGACTGAGTCGTCTTCGGCGTTTATTGAGAAAGCGTCGGGCATTAAAAGTCGCTTTGTTATGGACAAAGCGGGGATTCTTGATCCGCAACGAATGGTGCCATATCTGCCTGAGCGCAGTAATGATGAACCTGGCATACAATGCGAAATGTCATTGGTGGCCGCCAGAGAAGCATTGGAACAATCCAATAAAAAGATTGAAGATATCGACGGGGTCATTGTCGCCTGTTCTAATTTACAGCGACCTTATCCGGCGATTTCAATAGAAGTGCAAACGGCGTTGGGTATCCAGGGGTTTGCCTACGATATGAATGTTGCCTGTTCATCTGCAACTTTTGGATTGCAGGCCGCAGCCAGCGCGGTTATCTCAGGTGCTGCGAGAGCGATACTGGTGATTAATCCAGAAATTTGTACCGGGCATTTAAATTTTCGGGACAGGGACAGCCATTTTATCTTTGGTGATGCCTGTACCGCGATGGTAGTTGAGCGTGCAGAAACGGCGACGACTGACAATGCTTTTGAAATACTGGGGATTAAACTTATCACCAGCTTCTCGAATAATATTCGAAACAACTTTGGTTTCCTGAATCGCGCTGACGCAAGTGGCGAAGGTGCGCTAGACAAGCTTTTTGTTCAGCAGGGCCGAAAGGTCTTTAAAGAAGTGGTTCCCATGGTCGGGCAGCTGATTAACGAGCATCTGGACAGTATGGGTATTGCATCTGGCCAACTAAAGCGCTTGTGGTTGCATCAGGCCAATTTAAGTATGAATCAGCTGATTGCGAGAAAGGTACTAGGGCGAGAGCCGGTTGATGCGGAAGCTCCCGTGATTCTGGATCGCTATGCCAATACCAGTTCAGCAGGCTCTATTATCGCGTTTCACTTGAACAAAGCTGATTTCAAGGCTGGGGAAATGGGAGTGATATGCTCTTTTGGAGCAGGTTATTCCGCCGGAAGTGTGATTATCCGAAAGTGTTAATAACACGCCTGCTGGCAGCGGTTGGGAGGGAGGCGGCCCGTTTCCGGGGCGCACTACGCTATGTGGCTCGACTATCGGGGCGAGGACGCCCCTCGCTATAGCGTTTATGCGTGTTGATGTCATTTAAGTATTCGTTAGGGCAAGATAAAAATAGCTATCTTTCGACAAGGAAAGGGACCGAAGTGTGAGAGCAAATAAGTACGTCATTGGTGGACTAATAGGAAGCCTGCTGGGAATGTCGACGGCTGCGATGGCTGGGAGCACCGGGGGAGAAGTCGCTGAGCTGGAAAATTATTCGCCTGCGGCCCATGAGCGAGATCCGTTTGAAAACTGGAATCGCAAGATGTTTGCGTTCAACGAATTTCTGGATGAATGGCTGTTGCGCCCTACGGCAGTGGCTTATCGCTGGGCGGTGCCCGAAGTGGCAGATCGTGGTGTCACCAACTTCTTCGCAAATATAGATGACGTTACCACCATTTTTGATGCGACCTTGCAGTTGAAAGGACATTATGTCGTGGTTTCTACTACCCGTGTTATGTTCAATACCACAATGGGGTTGGGGGGCTTCTTTGACGTGGCCACCTCGTTTGGGCTGGAGCGGCTCGACGAGGATTTCGGCCAGACCTTGGGGTACTGGGGCGTGCCTTCCGGCCCCTACCTGATGTGGCCTGTATTTGGGCCTGCCACGGTACGGCATTCGGTGGGGCGCGTCGTCGATGCAGTAGCGATTCCTCGCTGGGCCGAGGATGATCTTACTCATTACGCGGTCAATTACGGTTTGAAAATTGTTGATCGGCGTGCAGACCTGATACCCGCCGAAGGCTTTATTGTGGGTGACAAATATCTGGTGGTTCGAAATGCCTATTTACAGCGCAGGGACTATCTGGTGAATGATGGCGTCGTAGAAGATCCATTCGCGGCAGATGAACCCGTCATGGATGACTTCTGATTAGCTGAGGGTATAGCAAAATTACAAATTGAAACGGCAAACATGTGTAAGCCTGGTCTATGCTGAAAGGACTCGAAGCAAGCGGGAAACGAGACTTATGCTTAACCGGAAAATAGCCCACTATAAAAAGATCATGGCCCAGGCCCCGGACTACGAAACATGGAAAGAAGCGGCGCTGGAGCTTGATTATTTACTAGGTCATGTCGACTGGAAAGAAGCTTTCGTTTCCGATCTTTATAACTTCGACTTGATCTATGACCGCTTGCAGCAGTTGCGAGAAAGTCACCAGAAGCGTCAACATATCGATCTGGTGCGGAGTCTGAGAGAAGGCCTGCATCATGATTTGGGCAATATGGGTAATCCGGCCCTTTATCAGGTCGCCCATGTTGGCACCAAACATCTCATTGAAGAGTATGTCAATCAGGTATGCGAATCACTCAACTATGTGTGTGATACGCCGATGGATTGTTTGCCCGAACGCAAAAAACTTGAATTTTTCAAAGACACGCTCATCAGTTTTGGCCGTCCCGCGCTGCTTTTAAGTGGTGGAGCTTCGCTGGGAATGTTTCATATTGGTGTGGTGAAGGCGTTGTGGGAGCGAGGGTTGCTGCCGCAGGTTATTACGGGATCCAGTGTAGGGTCGATCATTGCAGCAATGATCGGTACCCGAACGGATGCGGAACTACCCGAGTTATTGATGCCCGAACGTCATAATTTAAAAGCATGGCGCTGGCGTGGTGTGTGGAGCGCGATATCCGGGCAGGGCCTGATGGACCAGCAAGAGCTGGAGCGTTGTCTGCGAACCAATATTGGCGAATACTCCTTTGAAGAGGCCTTCAAACGCTCCGGGCGAAGTATCAATGTCACCGTGTCTCCCGTTCATCTGCATCAAAAAGAACGGCTGCTGTCTGGCTATACCTCGCCCTACATGCTGGTTTGGAGTGCTAGCCTGGCATCCTGCGCTGTACCGGGCATTTTCCCACCAGTGATGTTGATGAAAAAGGATGGCAAAGGAAGCATCACCCCATACATGTCGCGTTTGCGCTGGGTTGATGGTTCGGTCACCAGCGACCTTCCGATAGAGCGACTCATGCATTTGTACGATGTTAACTATTCAATTGTGAGTCAGACTAATCCTCATATCGTTCCCTTTTTAAATCGCCAGGAGCGAAAAAAGAAAACTTCTATGCTGGCGTTGCCGAGTCGCATTATGAAAGCCGAAGTGCAGTTTCATGGCAAGGCGGCATTCGATTACCTGCGTAAACACGTTGAACCCGAATTATTACGCCAATTGGCAGGGCATGCTTATACCATCATGGCGCAACGCTATTCCGGAGATGTAAATATTGCGCCCAGATATACGTTTAAACATTATGCGAGTATGTTAAGCAACCCCACGCCTGAATTTGTCAAAGAAATGATTTTGCAGGGCGAGCGCGCAACCTGGCCGAAAATTGCCATGATACGAACTCATTCTAAAATCAGCACGACCTTAGAGCGCTGCATCAGTCGGTTAAAGTCTCAAATAGAAAACCGTCGAGCCGAGTTACGCGTCATTGCGTAACGTGAGTTGAATCGTTAACCTAGCCCCTTCAATGGCGTGTGCAGTACTGGATATCCGCAGGAATGCCGCGCCTTACGTAAAAGAGGGGCTAAGTACGCGTGACATCTTCTATCTTTTGGCATGACTATGAAACATTTGGGGCGGATCCTCAGCGAGACCGCCCGTCTCAATTTGCCGGTGTACGCACGGACCTTGATTTAAATATTATTGGTGACCCCCTTGTCATCTATTGCCAGCCGGCAGAAGATATGTTGCCCGCCCCCGAAGCCTGTTTGATTACCGGAATCACGCCGCAAAAGGCGAGGGAAGAGGGATTCATCGAAGCCGAGTTCATTCGCCAGATTCATGAGGAGATGAGTCAGCCGGGAACCTGCATAGCGGGCTATAACAATATCCGCTTTGATGATGAGCTCACACGTAATACGCTCTATCGCAATTTTTATGATCCGTATGAGCATGAGTGGAAAAACGGAAATTCTCGTTGGGATGTCATCGATATGGTTCGGTTGGTGTATGCCCTGCGACCTGAAGGCATAGTTTGGCCCAGAAGAGAGGATGGAAGCCCAAGCTTTAGACTGGAAGAGTTGACTCAGGCCAACGGTATTGTTCACGAAGCCGCGCACGATGCAATGTCCGATGTTTATGCCACGATTGCGCTGGCTAAACTGATTAAGGAAAAAAAGCCCAAACTATATGATTTTGTATTCTCCCATAGAAGTAAGCATAGTTTACGCTCGTTGATTGATACTGACACGATGAAGCCGCTATTCCATGTTTCTTCAAAATATCCCGCAAATCAAGCGTGTTGTGCAGTCGTTGCACCCATCGTGGCGCACCCTGTTAATAGCAATGGAGTGATTGTCTACGATTTGCGTGTGGATCCAGCGTTGTGGTGGTCACTGAGCGTTGAAGAGATACAGCGTCGCATGTTTAGCCCCAGAGAGGCGTTAGGCGAAGACGAAATCCGTGTTCCATTGAAAACGGTGCATTTAAACAAAGCCCCCATATTGACGCCGACATCTGTATTAAAAGGCATGATCGGGGAGCCATTGGCGCGGCTCAAACTGGATGGCGAAGCAACGCGAACCCATCTTGCGAAGTTAAGGTCATTACCCGGACTTAAGGAGAAAATTGCTGCCGTTTTCGAATCAACCGCTACGTCATCCAGCTCCGATCCTGATTTGCAGATCTATAGTGGCGGCTTTTTTTCCGATTCAGACAGGCAAATGATGGGGCGTGTGCGAAATGCATCGCGATTGGATCTGGCAGAAGATGCCTTTGCATTTCAAGATGCCCGATTACCGGAAATGCTCTTTCGTTACAAAGCCAGAAACTATCCGGATATTTTAACGCCGGAGGAACAGGAGCGCTGGGAAGGATATAGAAGTCAACGCTTGAACGATCCTGTACTGTCCCCGACAACCTTTGCGCAATATTTTGCTACCTTGCAAAAACTCGCGGCAAATCCGGAATTATCGGCTCGAGATCGTCATATTCTGGAAGATTTACACTACTACGGCGAGTCGGTGTATCCGGCATTCTGAGCTTTCAAGCAATTTAGCGAGGCCCGTTGACCGGGCCACGCTAAGCAGCTATTTCGTCACGCCGCTCCAAAGCTCTTGTTTTTTTGATATCAGCGGGATAGCGGGGGTGTTGTTTTCAGCTTGTGCAAGGTTTTCTCCAGCATTGTAAACAACCAGTTCATGAGGGTGCTGCAAGATATGCTGACGATAAAACTCAATAAAAGACTTTTTAGACAGCTGCTTGATCTCAGCGACAATTTGTTGTTTCCAGTCGAAGGCCGCGTTGTCCCTGTCTAATTCGATCCAATAGCGGTTGGTTCTTTCCGTAATGGTGTTTTCCTTCTCTTCAAGGGTACTCACCAGCGCTTTGATGTGTTGTTCGTAAGTCGAATCAGGCATGTCTGCCAGTGTTTTTGCATAACCTTCGATAAAGCCCTTGGTGGCTTCCAGAATCTGGGCAGGTGAGTAGCCTGGGGACTGAACGATAAAACCGATTCCGGGGTGATCAAACAAGGTATAGTTGGACGAAAATACGATGTACCCCATTTGTTTTTCAGTACGAATCTGTTCGTAATAGGGCGACGAGACTATTTGCGACAACAGCAGATAGCGTGCCTGCTCGCGATAGGATTTATTCTCACCTTGCAAGTAGTAAATCAAACTTGAATCGGGGTGCTCAATCTTAATCTCAAAACCTCGCATGCCCTCTTTGAGTTTGGTGACCTTGCTTCGATTGACTGATACCGATTGAGCGTTTTCGACAACCATCTGCTGCACAATCGCTCCATGATTAAGCGCAGTTGAACGATTTATGTTGCCGTTTTGCAGCATAAGCACGTCCAAACGGTCAAACCAGTGATTTGTAAAGGTCGCTAACTCGTCAAACTCAACACTTGCCAATTCAACGAGCTTCTCATCGTCAGACCAGGCAGGAGAGACAATGAGATCATTGGTTTTTGATAGGGTCTGCTGGTAAGGTTTCTGCTTTTTACTGTTTTCCAATGAGCGTTGCAGATTATCTTTAAAAATGTCGAAGCGGGCGCGGGAAATAGAGCCGTACTTCATTTTTCCCAGAATTTCCGTGAGTAATACATTCTGCTTATCGCTATAACCGGAAATTTTAAGCGAAACGCCGCGAACATGAGGGTATAGCTGGTAGCTAAGGCCTGCGAGATAAGCCGGATAGGAAAATTCGCTTAGCGAGTCGTTAAGTAAGCTTACCATCAGCGTGGTAAGTACCTGGTGCCGCGCGCTGTCGTTTGCTACGGGGCTGCGAAAGTTGACAAAAATATCCGCCTTGGGCGTACCAAAAGAGGTGTCTTTAGCATACCAGGAGAGAAATCCCTCGCTATGCTCCAGCAGTTCTGGAACCGCCACATCTTTACCCGACACCATGGCCGTTTGCTCAGGAATAAAGGGGTTTCGAGCCGGGAGGTGAAACTCTGATATTGCCTCGGTTTGTGCAAAAAGCGCGTTCAGCGTGGGGGAGCGTTTTTCCATCGAATAGTCGGTGTCATACCAAGGGGTTTTTTGCTGGGTGATGGCTTCAGGGGCCATTAAGCTGACAACGACATTCTTCGCATTTAATTGATCCAGATAACTTCGAATCAGTTCCGGCTTGAACGTTTTCATTAAGTAGTCTGAGTTTAACACTCGCTTCGCAGGGACATCGTGCAGATGCGTGGCGAGCATGCTGACGTAGTGGATGGGCTCTGACTTTTCCTGAAACTTAAATGCAAGCCCGAGCATTTGCTTTTGCTCATTAAAATAGTCAGGGTTGATAGGCGCACTTTTCAGCAGATCAATATAAGAAAACACAGCCTTTACAATATTCTTCCACTGGGCTTCGCCCTCTGGTGTCAGACGCAAACCGATGTCGAACGTTGCTTGTTGGCCAGCATCAAACCCTTCACCAGATGACAGGGAGTCTACCCAGCCTTTGGCTTTCAGATAGGAGAGGAGGCTGCCTTCGCCCTCATGACCAATCAGATTTGATAGGTAATATAAAGGCTTGCTTTCATAATACTGACGGGAGGACGGCACCGGAAAGGTAAGATTCAGAGAGCGCTTGTTCATTACCGGTGTCAGCTGCTGAAAGATTGGCAACTCTGATTGATTGAACAATGGCATATCATACGTGAGTCGTGCCAGTTTATGGTTGGGGATACGGCTAAACTTTGTTTTTGCCCACTGTTCCAGTTCGTTGAGTGGTTGCTTACCGAGAATCACAAGCTTCATTCGGTTGGCTGAGTACTGGGTATTGTAAAAGTCGATAAGTACCTGACGAATACTGGTTCCATTGCGGCTACTTAGGGTATCGAGATTACCCACGCTAAACCGACTGTAAGGATGTTGCCTGTTTAAACTTTCTTTGAATACCGAAAAATAGCGTCGACTATCGTCCTTGATCTTGGCTGAATATTCGGAATGAACGGCATTTTTTTCTCTTTCTACATAAGCTTCTGTAAAGAGTGGCGCCACAAACTGTGCCGAAAAACGATCGAGCGCAGGTTCCAGAGAGGAGGCTTCAACATCAAAAAAGTAATTGGTGTGATCGAAGGCCGTAAAAGCGTTGTGATTTCCGCCATGTTGTTGAATGAAGGCTTGGTAGGCACCCGCTTCGGGGTACTTGGTGGTGCCTAAAAACAGCATATGCTCCAGAAAGTGAGCCAACCCTTCGTAGCCTTCCGGATCAGCGCCACTGCCAACGGCAATATCTAACGCTGCTGCGGCTTTATCGGTTTCAGGATCGGAAATGAGCATGACCTGTAGTTGATTAGACAGTTGGATGACCCGATAGGCTTTCGGATCAGATGGGCTCTTTTCCGGAATGACGAAAGATGACGCATGAGCGAACATCCCTCCACACAAAATCAATACACTTGTGAGCAAGGCTTTATATAGGAAGCTTTTATTTCGGGCAACGAAGCCGCTGTTCCCGTAGTGACAGATATTGAGCGAAAGTTTCATCAGAAACAGTATCCCTGGATGATCAAATTATGTGGGTCAGGTGCCAAATGAGTGTAATTGTTAATGCATTGAACGCTTGGGGATGGCTGATTTTAAGCCTGCCAGCGCATCAGCGGCTTTACGATGGGCATCATCAAGATTGATGGTTTGATCTTTGATGACGTGCAACGTGTTGACGACGTTCGCCAGATCATCAAGTAACTTGGCATTTTGCTCGCGAAACGCGGTATCAATCGCTTGATAGACCGATTCAATGGCTTTTTCCTTATCACCGGTACCTTGGGCTATTTGATTGACGGCCTTGATGCACGCCCGGGCGATTGCGATGTATCTTTCATCCTGTTTATTTGCCATAACTCGAACTACTCACTATAAATTGTAGGGGCTATAAATTAAAAATGGACAATATTATGGCACTGTGCGCGGTATAAGGCACGGAAGAAGGCGAAAGGATTCACAATTTTGCATCGCTTATTGCGATGCGAGCTACCTATTTTATTTGGTGGAGTTGCTTAAGTCTCAGATTTTTAATGGATTTGACCTGTTGCTAGCGGGTAATTGCACATATGTACAGAGTTATTACTCTAATAAAAACAATTACTTGTAATACTTTTAATAGTAGACTTTGCGGGTCTGAACGGAAAGCAAGTTATTTGTTTTGTCTGTAGCAAGGTAACTCAGACTTTCAACTAATAAATTTTAGATCACTAACCAGGACGGGGTGTATATGAACTATTTTGTCACAGGTGGAACAGGTTTTATTGGCCGTTTCCTTGTAGAAAAGCTGTTAAAGCGCGGCGGCACAATCTATCTGCTTGTGCTGGAAAACGGTCTTGATCACTTGGCCGGTTTGCGCGAGCGTTGGGGTGTGGGTGAAGACCGCGTAAAGGCGGTCATCGGCGATCTGCGTCAGCCTTTGCTGGGTATTTCAAAGGAGTCCCTGGCTGAATTAAACGGAAATGTAGACCACTTCTTCCATCTGGCCGCTATCTATGACATGAAAGCCAGCGCCGAACTTCAGGAGCAGGTAAACGTTGAAGGCACGCGTCAGGCAGTGCGGGTAGCCAAAGAGATGGATGCCAAACGTTTTCATCTGGTCAGTTCGATAGCCGCGGCAGGTTTATATCGTGGTACCTTCCGCGAAGACATGTTCGAGCAAGCTGAAAAGCTCGACGATCCCTACCTTCGCACCAAGCATGAGTCAGAGCGCATTGTCCGCGAAGAGTGTCAGGTGCCCTGGAGAGTATTCCGTCCGGGTATGGTTGTGGGTAACTCTAAAACGGGCGAAATGGACAAAGTTGACGGTCCATATTACTTCTTCAAGCTCATTCAGAAAATTCGTAAAACACTGCCTTCATGGATGCCAACAATTGGTATCGAAGGTGGTCGTATAAATATTGTTCCGGTTGATTTCGTGGTTAGTGCCATGGATCACATTGCTCACGCTGAAGGTGAGGATGGCGGATGCTTCCATTTGGTGGATCCTGATCCTTATAAAGTGGGTGAAGTACTCAATATCTTCTGTGAAGCAGGGCATGCACCCAAGATGGCGATGCGTATTGATGCCCGCATGTTTGGGTTTATTCCTCCGATGATCCGTCAGGGTATCGCTAGTCTGCCACCGGTTAAGCGCATCTCCAATGCCGTGATGAGCGACCTTGGCATTCCTGATTCAGTTTTGGGCTTTATCAATTACCCGACACGTTTTGATACCCGCGAAGTAGAGCGTGTGCTCAAAGGTACGGGAATTGAAGTGCCAAGACTGGAAAAATATGCCCCTGCGCTGTGGGACTACTGGGAGCGTAACCTGGATCCTGATTTGTTCAAAGATCGTACTTTGCGTGGCGCAGTAGAAGGAAAAGTTTGTGTCGTTACTGGTGCAACCTCAGGTATCGGTTTGGCAACGGCACATAAACTTGCAGAAGCTGGCGCAAAACTGGTGATCGCAGCGCGTACTATGGATACGCTGGAAACAGTGAAAGCTGAGTTGGAAGCGAAGGGTGGCGATGTCTATGCCTATCGTTGCGATTTTGCCAACATGGAAGACTGCGATGAGTTTGTGAAGAACGTGTTAGGTGATCACGGTCACGTTGATTATCTGATCAACAATGCTGGTCGCTCAATTCGCCGTTCCATCTCGCACTCATTCGATCGTTTCCACGATTTCGAGCGCACCATGCAGTTGAACTATTTCGGCTCGTTGCGTTTGATTATGGGCTTCTCGCCTTCGATGCTCGCTCGCAAGCGTGGCCATATTGTTAATATTTCATCGATTGGTGTGCTGACCAATGCACCACGTTTTTCTGCTTATGTTTCATCAAAAGCGGCACTGGATGCATTTTCTCGCTGTGCAGCAGCAGAATTCTCAGATCGCAACGTAACTTTTACAACGATCAATATGCCTTTAGTGCGTACGCCCATGATTGGTCCGACTAAAATTTACGACTCAGTGCCAACATTGACGCCGGAAGATGCTGCGGACATGATCGCGGAAGCGATTATTCATCGTCCTAAGCGTATCGCAACTCGTTTGGGTGTTTTTGCTCAGGTATTGCATGCGCTGGCACCAAAAATGGGTGAAATTATCATGAACACTGGTTATAAAATGTTCCCGGATTCTGAAGCCTCCAAAGGCAAGAAAGAGGGTGAAAAACCAAGTGTCTCTACCGAGCAGGTTGCGTTTGCTGCCATCATGCGCGGTATTCATTGGTAATCTGGTTTGTCAGACGCCTCGAAAGGGGCGCCCGATAAAACTAAAAAACGCCCCTATTTGGGGCGTTTTTCATTTGCAAGCCAAGGAATGGCAAGAACTCAATGTGAATCGTGCATCATGGATTGTAAGTAGTTTTGGATGCCTACTTTAGTGATCAGACCGAGTTGTGTTTCCAGCCAATCGATATGCTCTTCCTCTGACGCAAGAATGTTTTCCAGCAATTCCCGGGTGACAAAGTCGGCGCATTGCTCACAATAAGCAATAGCTTCCTTCAGGTCAGCCAGTGCGGTTTGTTCCAGTTTCAGGTCACACTCCAGCATTTCCTGTGGATTTTCTCCAATCATCAATTTGCCAAGCTTCTGCAGGTTGGGCAGGCCTTCGAGCAACAGGATGCGTTCGATCAATTTATCAGCGTGCTTCATTTCGTCTATGGATTCGTGGTACTCGTGTTCGTTGAGCTCCTCAAGTCCCCAGTTTTTATACATTCTTGCATGCAGGAAATATTGGTTGATAGCGATTAATTCGTTGCCTAGAACCTTGTTGAGATATTCCAGTACTTTTTTGTCACCTTTCATTGAACTGGTCCTTTGGAGTTTGAACGGGTTAAAACTATCTGAATCAATGAAAAAGTGTAGCTGGTATGTGTGTGGATGCCATTCGCTTTGCGAATTTGAACTTACGGGGGGACTATACGGAGTGCACTTGAGGGGGGGGGCTGTGGAGCAGCGAACAGCGAGAGTTCCTAGGCAGGGTAGGCTAAATTGATATCTGTTCCGAAGTTATTGCTTGTATCCAGGTGATCTTTGACGATGGCTTTCGTCATCGGAGTGCACTGCCCACAGCAGGTGCCTATGCCCAGGGTCTTCCTTAATTCTGCGTAAGTCGCATTATTGTTCTGTACGCGTTGACGAATCTCTTTGTCGGAAATGCCCAGGCAGACGCATACAATCACGATGAAGACCTCTGATTAATTTCAGGCCTTATCTTAATCTAAATGAAAAACATTATCAATAGCGTGTTTCTTTGGGTGACTGTTTCAAATTCACGCTTTAAAGGTGATAGCTATTGCCTATGAAGCCTATAGTTATATTAAATCAAAGGGTTGTAGGATCTTTGTGTTTGGGTGTGTAAGATGTTGCGACTGATTATTCAGTTAATTTATTCTGAAAATGAAGATCTTGCTTTTAGCATTGCAGAATAGTTAGGTCTCTACTACTTTTTAGAAGCTGAATTCTGCAAGGATAGCCTATGCTGTTCTTGCTCCGGAAAACTAACTAAATCCCTATGGAGAATGAAGATGAGCGTACTGGTTGGAAAAAAAGCGCCTGACTTTACCGTGCCTGCTGTGTTGGCAAATGGTGAGATTGTTGACAGCTTTACGTTGTCAGAAGCAATTAAAGGGAAATATGGTCTGGTGTTTTTCTATCCATTGGACTTTACCTTTGTATGTCCATCTGAGCTGATTGCTCTGGATCATCGCATTGATGCGTTCAAAGAGCGCAATGTTGAAGTGATTGGCGTGTCTATCGATTCTCACTTTACACACAATGCGTGGCGTAATACGCCAGTAAATCAAGGTGGTATTGGTCAGGTTAAGTACACTCTGGCGGCGGATATGAATCACGATATCTGTAAGGCATATGATGTGGAAACTGCGGGTGGTGTAGCGTTCCGTGGCGCGTTCCTGATTGATAAGGAAGGTAACGTTCGCTCTCAAATCGTAAACGATTTACCTTTGGGCCGTAACATTGACGAGTTGGTTCGTCTGGTTGACGCACTTCAGTTCCACGAAGAGCACGGTGAAGTCTGTCCGGCAGGCTGGAACAAAGGCGATAAAGGTATGAATGCATCACCCGATGGCGTTGCAAAATACCTGGCAGAGAACTCTGATAAGCTATAAGGTTATCAGAGAAAAAAGCCGACATTTTTGTCGGCTTTTTTGTGAGTGCTGCTTTATTCTTCTATTGGCCAACCGCCCAGCGTTTGCCATCGATTAACAATGGTGCAAAACAGGTCGGCAGTTTTTTCTGTGTCGTATCTCGCACAGTGCGCCGCTTTGTTGTCGAACGAAATACCTGCCGTCAGACAGGCCTTGGCAAGCACCGTTTGCCCATACGCGAGTCCAGCAAGTGTCACCGTGTCGAACGTAGAGAAGGGGTGAAACGGGTTGCGTTTGATTTCAGCTCTTTCGGCTGCGGCAAAAACAAACCCATGATCGAAAGTCGCATTGTGCCCAACCAAAACGGCTCGATTGCAGCCATGATCTTTAATGGCTTGGCGCACGGGCTTAAAAATGGCTTCCAATGCATCGCGTTCAGTGACCGCTTTTCTTAACGGGCTAAAAGGATTGATGCCGTTAAACTCAAGTGCGGATTTTTCCAGATTTGCACCCGGAAAAGGTTCTACATGGCAGTGAATTGTTTTCTGTCGGACCAGCATTCCCTGATCATCGAAGTCAACCAATACGGCTGCAATCTCCAGTAACGCATCCGTCCGGGAATTGAAGCCCGCAGTTTCAACATCTATCACTACGGGTAAAAAACCTCTGAAACGCTTTGCCAGGGCCGATTTTTGTATACTTTCCTGGTTTGGTAGCATGTTCAATTGTAAATCCTTACTCTTCGATGGCAATAACTCGCCAGTTAACGGTTTCACCTGCGCGTAAAGGCGCGATTTCTGATTGGCCAAAGGGCAGTGTTGCGGGGAGTTGCCAGGCTTCCTTGCGCAACCTGATGTGCCTGCTGTTCTTAGGCAGGCCATAAAAATCGGGGCCAAAATGACTGGCAAAATCTTCCAGCTTATCGAGAGCCCCCATCAATTCAAATGCTTCTGCATAAAGTTCGATGGCCGCCGGGGCCGTATAGCATCCTGCACATCCGCAAGCTGCCTCTTTGCGACCAATGGCATGAGGCGCAGAATCTGTACCGAGGAAAAATGATGGGTTGCCACTGGTGGCAGCCTTTAGTAAGGCGCTTTGGTGAATATTGCGTTTAAGGATGGGAAGACAGAACAAATGAGGCCGGATACCGCCTACCAGCATGTGATTTCGGTTATAGAGCAAGTGGTGCGCCGTAATGGTAGCTGCAACATTTGCGGATGCTGCTTCAACAAAATCAACCGCTTGTCGGGTGGTGATGTGCTCAAGTACCACTTTTAGATGCGGGAGTCGTTGCACCAGCGGAGAGAGTGTTCTGTCGATAAAAACTTGTTCTCGATCGAAAATGTCGATTTCAGAATCAGTCACCTCGCCATGGATTAATAAAGGCAACCCGATCTTCTCCATGGCTTCGAGTACGGGGTATATTTTATCTACCCGGGTGACACCGGAATCGGAGTTGGTTGTCGCTCCAGCCGGGTAAAGTTTGCACGCGACAACGCCGTTAGCTTTAGCACGAATGATCTCTTCCGGCGAGGTGTTATCGGTAAGATACATTGTCATCAAGGGTTCAAATGTGTTGCCTTGAGGGCAACTGGCCAGTATTCGTTCCCGGTAAGCAATTGCCTGTGCTGCGGTTGTCACTGGTGGTACAAGATTAGGCATAATAATGGCTCTGCCAAAGCAGCGAGCCGTATCTGCAACGGTTTGTGTCAGGTAGTCATCATCTCTTAAATGGAGGTGCCAGTCATCGGGAAGACGGATTAGCAATTCTTGGGGAGAGGGCGATACAGTCATAGACACAATTTATCCCGGGATTCTGATGTAAGATTAGTTCTGCGTAATGCTTTTACAAATTCAACCTGTACCTCATGCTTTTTTGTCAGGAATGGAGTATTAGTCATCATTGCAAAAAGAGCACACAAGCCGTTGCAAAGAATGTCTGACAAATAAATACGGGCGCCGATTGGTATTTGACCGGCAAGTATAACAACAGGAGTGCAAATGGCGATAAAGTTTTTGCCAGCTTGGCCGCTACAATAGGAAATAGGGCCTTACTTTTTGAGTATCTGCATCATGCGTTTCCATTCCATCTCCCTTCCGGTCCCGTTTCGGATGTGTCTACAGTTAGCGCTTTGTTTTTTGGGATGCGGGTCTACTACGATAGCGCAAGCAGTTACTTATTCCGCACAGATTGAAACCAGTCAGTGGTATCTTTCCGCTTCGATATTCGAATGCTCCCTTACCCATAATATTCCGGATTATGGTCGTGGTGTATTTTTCCATGAGGCGGGAGAAAAGCTCCAGTTTTATCTTGATGCGCTACACAATCCGATGAAGCCAGGCAAAGCTGCTTTGGTGCTTGAGGCGCCAGCCTGGAAGGCTGGGTTGCGTGTTAAGGAGTTGGGGTTTGTAGCTGTAGCAGATAGTGCCAGAGCACTTGTGGTCGATGATGTTCGCGCAACGGATATGATGGATAGCCTGCTGTCGGGCATGATGCCCACATTCACCCGACAGGCCTGGTTTAGTGATGATTCGGTAAGAGTTAGGATTTCCTCGATCAATTTTGCGTCACTTTATCCAGACTACCTCAAATGCCTTTCGGGTTTGTTGCCCGTCAATTTCAGGCAGGTCGAGCGATCGAAGGTTCACTTTGAAGTGGATAAGGCGAAACTGACTAACGAAGACTATAACGTTCTTAACAACATCATCATATTCGTTAAGGCTGACCCGACGGTAACAGCCATTTTTGTGGATGGGCACACCGACTCGAGTGGTCGGAGGATTCATAACCGTCGTTTATCCAAGGAACGCTCAGAGGTGGTAACCCAATATCTGATTGATCACGGTATTAGAGAGGATATGATCACCACCCGTTATCACGGTGAGCGATACCCCGTTGCCAAAAACAACAGCAAAACAAACAAAGCGAAAAACCGCAGAACGACAGTGCGGCTTGAGAGAGGCAGTGATGCCCAAAACAACAAAAACGGTGACGCCGAGTTTAGCGATAGTTAATCTAGCTCTGGGCATACCCGCTCGCAACGAGTAAAATGGCGCGCTTTGGCGGACAGTTTCCGCACTAAGTCGTTCATTTCCTGTAGGAGCTTGGGCATGTCGAACATCAAGAAAGTAGTATTGGCCTATTCTGGTGGCCTGGATACCTCCATTATTTTGCGCTGGTTGCAAGATACCTATGGCTGTGAGGTTGTTACCTTTACGGCGGACCTCGGTCAGGGTGAAGAGCTTGAGCCTGCTCGTGCGAAAGCAGAAGCAATGGGTGTAAAAGAAATCTATATCGAAGATTTACGTGAAGAATTTGTTCGTGACTTCGTTTTCCCCATGTTCCGTGCAAATACCATCTATGAAGGAGAGTATCTGCTTGGTACGTCGATTGCGCGCCCTCTGATTGCTAAACGCCTGGTAGAAATTGCTAATGCGACGGGAGCCGATGCGATTTCGCATGGTGCGACAGGTAAAGGAAATGATCAGGTTCGTTTTGAACTGGGAGCCTATGCATTAAAGCCTGGCGTTAAGGTTATCGCGCCCTGGCGTGAGTGGGACTTATTGTCTCGTGAAAAGCTGATGCAATACGCCGAAACTCACAATATTCCTGTGGATTTCAAAAAAGCAGGTAAAAAATCTCCTTATTCTATGGATGCAAACTTGCTGCACATTTCTTATGAAGGCGGTGTGTTGGAAGATCCATGGGCAGAAGCCGAAGAAGATATGTGGCGTTGGTCTGTCAGTCCTGAAAAGGCACCGGATGCGCCGACTTATATTGAGTTAACCTTCGAAAATGGTGACATTGTTGCTATTGACGATGAAACCTTGCGTCCGCATGAAGTGCTTGCCCGGTTAAACAAATTGGGCGGTGAAAATGGTGTAGGTCGTCTGGATATTGTAGAAAACCGCTATGTGGGAATGAAATCACGTGGTGCCTATGAAACACCCGGCGGCACCATTATGCTTCGTGCCCATCGCGCGATTGAGTCTATTACGTTAGATCGCGAAGTGGCCCACCTGAAAGATTCACTGATGCCAAAGTATGCCGAACTGATTTACAACGGTTACTGGTGGAGTCCAGAGCGCCAAATGTTGCAAACCATGATTGATGAGTCGCAGCAGGTTGTAAATGGTGTAGTGCGGGTGAAACTTTATAAAGGAACCGTCACCGTTGTAGGGCGTAAGTCTGTGAATTCGCTTTTCGACGACAAGATCGCCACTTTTGAAGATGATGCGGGTGCTTATAATCAGAAAGATGCCGAAGGCTTCATTAAGCTGAATGCATTGCGCTTGAGAATCGCTGCTCAGAAAGGACGGACGCTGAAGTAAACTTTCTATATTGCAGAGTAAAAAAAGCCGGGCATAAGCCCGGCTTTTTTATTTAGGTTGCCATACGACTTCAGCAGCAACTTAACAATTTAAGCTGCTGCTGTGGTGCCGCTATCAGGGAGTGATATCTGGCGTTGCAGTGCTGATTGCCGAGGCTGTGTCAGGTACTTTGTCGTCGTCAGAGTCTCCGGCACCCACATATACCGCCGTGCCGTCACTTGTGAAGAAGCTTGCTAACTGGGTAGCCACTTCTGTGATGACTTTAGCACCGGTTTTGGCTGTGCTGTTATCAAGCGTTGTCACTATGGAGGTATGCTCTCCGGTATTAAAGCGAACAACACCTTTTAACGGGCTGCCATTGCCTGTGTGAGGTGTACTTTTTGGCGGTAACGAGATCAAGCCCAGTTCTTTAATCAACGGCTCTGTGCCAGCCAATGGTGCGCTTTGTGCACTGCTTGCTGCATTAAAGAAATAATCGCCATCGGCCTTGTCGTAATCAATCGGAATCGTCTGATCCTGAGTGCTTCGCGTGGTGCCGTCGCCATAGATTTCAGTGGCGATAATGGGTGTACCGGAGGTTCCGAGTTTGTAGGCGAAGTTAATGGAGTCTCCTGACTCAATAGCACCTTGAGAAATGTTCATCCAGGTTTCAAAGCTGGATGCACCTTGACTCAGAACACCACCGGAAGCCGCACTTAAACCACCTAATACCGCGCCTCCCAAACTGGGTGAGTTTTCGAGAATGCGGGTAATCTGGCCTCCCGTCATTTCAAGCGCAACGGCATTGATTTTTGGTAGCTCAGGGTTGAATGCACGCACGCTAGCATCGGTAGCAGTGGCGGCG
The DNA here is from genome assembly GCA_024234505.1 of Hahellaceae bacterium. Taxonomy (GTDB): domain Bacteria; phylum Pseudomonadota; class Gammaproteobacteria; order Pseudomonadales; family Oleiphilaceae; genus JACKOD01. Next base: position 657,736 of record JACKOD010000001.1, read on the forward strand.
AAGGTTGTACCTACAATTCCGCCGAACGAGTGGCCAACAAAGTAAACTTTAGAGGTGTCCAGATCGCCGACGCCATCACCATCAATATCTACGTCTTTCAAGCTTGCCAGCAAGGTTGTGAGATCAAGTGCTGACTCCTTGAGATTGTCTCGACTGGCAGGCGGCAGTGTCAGGTTAATATAATATTCACCAGAGTAGCCCGCAGCAGCGGTTGCATCACTGTTGTACACCATGGCGGTAGGCGTTTGTGCTGAATCGCCTGGTGTCTTACGATATCCATAATGTCTTTCATGCAGGCCTTCGTACGGGGTGCCTGTCCAGTCTCTGGCGGCAAAGCCCTTGCTTGCATCAACGTCGACACTGAAGCTGACGAAGGGATCAGCAGATCCTGTGGCCAATTTGGGTGCGATACCGTGCAATGGCTGGTCGATAGCAATGGTCGCGAAACAGGCTGCGGTTGATCCAGGCGACAAACAGGCTGCTCCTAATGCATTACCAAGAGGTAAGCTGTGAGAGCGCGCACCAAAGATACCGTGCTGGAAAATAATTACAGGCCACTTTCCATTGCTTGGCGTTTTACCTACTGCTGATACCGTTGCAGCATCAGGAACGCTCAACAAAAATGGTACTCGCTCTTCACCCTGATATTGAGGGAATGGATAACGATAGGTGATTTTGTCGGTTGGTGCTGCCATGCCCGCTTTTTTAAGGTCATCACTGGTTTTCCAAGTTCCGGTAAGCAGGCCACTTTTGGTAGATTCCGTGATTTGCGGGAGGTAATAGGGCATATTGATTTGCCCTTGCATCAGGTACCCAGGTGCCACTTTGGCTGGATCCAATGCGCCACTAGCCTGTGCTGCCACTTTGGTGCTCAACATGTAAGCGCCTTGAACTGTTCCCTGCTTATCAACGTTAGCTTGGTCAATAGGAATAAATATTTCGTTCAGCTCTACTTTGCCATCTTTGTCGGCATCTAGTGCTGTCAGCCCGGACGCAGGTTTGCGTATCGCGCCAGCTTTGACCAAAGCAGATACTTTTGTGACGGCAGCCGTTGCCAATGCACCACCCGAGCCTACGGCAGAGCCGCAGACAGCACTGGTTTGCGCTGAAGTGGGAACCTTCTTATCGGCGATTAGGGCTTGACCTTCAGCAGCTGCGGCTTGCGCCTTAAATTGATCAGTCGAATCAGTTAACTGCGAAAAATATTTAATGGACGCATCGTAGTCGGCACTGGTCGGGTCAAGCTTTGAGATATAAGCAGTGCTGCTGGATGTGGTTACTGCACCAAGTAAAACAGTATTCAGGCAGAGATTTCCAGAGGCAATTTGCCCTCCGGTGATTTCGCTGCTTGCAAGTGCTACCTTCCCGCTAACCAGTGAAGTGATACCAGCCTGACGCGCCTTGATAGTCGCGTCTTTGATAATAAAGGTTTCTGGAGCGGTAACGGAGGTCAATACCGTCGTCGTTCCTGCTGTAGTAAAAGTTAAGCTCAGTGCAATGTTGTCTGCAGTTAGAGATGATTTGCTCACTACCGGACGAGTCTTGTTGGTCATTGCTTTAAACCAGCCTTCAGCCAGCTTTTCCCAGCCCTGAATCGCGGCACGAACAGGTGCTAGCACACTGTTCGCTAACGGTTGGTTGGAGTCTCGAAGGTTTTGGTAGACAGTTGAAGGTATGACGCCCAGGCCCGCTTTGTCTTGAACTTCTGTGGTAACGACCACAAGATATTTTGACTCAGGGTTCAGTGGAGAGCGAGGAATAATACGTAATACGCTTTCTTCATTATTCAGTCTCACAACTTCAGCACGATAATCAACGTTGCGTAGAAGTGCGGCTTCAGCCGCTTTGACCGCAGCATGAGATGTGTTGCCACCGACGGCCTGAAGTGTCTTGGTGTAAGTGGTATATAGAATGCCAGCATTGAAAGTGGGAATTTCCACCGAAGTGTCATTTATAGATGTATAGCTCAGCTCGTCGCCACCTGGATAGGTCAGATCGAGCAGGAACACGTTTTGATTTGGATTGGGAATCAGTACACCTGAGCCATCAGGGTTCGGAATAAATGCTCGCGCGTCCAGATTAGTGCTGGCATTGTTTAGTTCGCCGGAGAACGGAATGTCAATCGGGGAAACGGTAGACGCTCCGTCAAGGTAATCAAGCGCGGCCAACTGTGAAGACGCGACTAACGTACCATCCTTAGTGGTTCCTGTGACGGTGTTGTCGGAATCAAACATCAGGTCGTTAGGAACGGGGAACAATTTGGCAATGGGATCAAACACAGCCTGAGTGCGCCCGATAAGCGGGTCTGACTGTGGATTGGTAATTCGGTAATCGGGATTGGCATTCGCTTTATTGTCACCGTCTTCTAGACAGCCGGTCAGGGCGATGGAAGAGGCGATGGCCAGGCTCAACAAGGTTTTTTTATACATAGGTAAGACCTTCTATTACCTTTATTATGATTTTTGATGGAGTTCGGACAATTTGCCCTTACGTTTGCAACCCGTTCGGGCTAAATACGGAAGCTTTGCGGCGTATTGCCAATACTTCGGTAACTTTCTGTTTTTATTTACTTATATGGTAAATCCAGCTGCAATAAATTATCACAGTCTGGCTCGATAACATGCTTCTAAATAACCCTAGACCCAGAAATCATTTTTGTCGAATTATTTTGTGTTCTCAATGTGTTAACCAACGAAGGTGGAAAGTGGGTTAAATTTGGCTATTGCGCGTAATTCTGAAGTTGGTTTGCCGCTTCTCCATAAATGCTTGTAGAGCCTCTTCTGCTTCGGTGGAGTTTAGCCTGTCAAAAAACAGCGTAGCTTCTATGCGCATTACTTCTTCTACTTGCTGTGCCTGGTGTCTTTTTAGTAGTTGTTTAGTCAGTCGCAAGGCATTCGATGGCTGATCGAGCAAGCGCTCCGCCATTGAAATGGCTTCGTTAAGTGCATTGCCTGATCGGACAATCCGATTGATCAAGCCCGCTTCCAAGGCTTCGGTGGCAGAAAATGGTTCGCCCAGCATAAGCCATTCTGCTGCTTTGTGGGGGCCGATGAGTTTGGGTAGTAACAGGCTGGAGGCAGCTTCCGGGCAAAGGCCCAGGTTTACAAACGGTAGCTGGAAGTTGGCGTCTTCAGCGGCGACGACAAGGTCGCAATGCAGCAGCATTGTTACGCCAATGCCGATAGCATATCCCTCAATGGCTACAATAACTGGTTTTGTAAAATGGCATAGCATGTCGAGAAACTGACCGATGGCCGACTGCTCAAAGTTGTCGGTCGCTGTCTCCATTAAGTCCATCAGGTCATTGCCGGCCGAAAAGCAATCATTTGCCCCGGTAAGAATCACGCAATTCACTTGAGGGTTGCCTTCTGCGCCAAATAAAGCGGCAGTTAACTGGTTATACATGCTGGCAGTCAGCGCATTTTTTTTCTTAGGTCGGTTAATTGTTATGGTCAGTATTTCATTGTTTATTGATTGAAGAATCTCGTTTGTCATGGTGAGGCCCCGGTAGCGGGTGAATAGATGCGATATTTCGAGTATAGAACAGGACTGTAATCATTCCTGTAATCAGGTAATATTGCGCCCAGTCCGGTAGAATGCGGTTACCGTGCAGGCATTCCGGTGCTTCTTTGGTGGGTCTTGCCAGGTCGGTTAAAGATAGCATTCCGGTCTAAAGTGGTGCGCAATTAATGACTGGGCACAGGCTGGCTGAGTGACATTTTCATATTTTTTGAGCGGTTATAATTCAATAGAAGAGAGACATGCGATGACAGTAATACGTCAGGACGATCTTATCGACAGTGTGGCTGATGCACTTCAATTCATATCTTATTACCACCCGGTTGATTTTATAAAGGCGGTACATGAGGCTTATGAGCGTGAAGAATCTCAGGCAGCCAAAGACTCGATGGCGCAAATCCTTATTAATTCACGTATGTGTGCTCAAGGGCATCGACCCATTTGCCAGGATACCGGTATTGTTACCGTTTTCATCAAGGTGGGCATGAATGTTCGCTGGGATTCAGCCATGAGTCTGGATGAAATGATTAACGAAGGCGTTCGCCGTGCGTATACCCATCCTGATAACGTATTGCGTGCGTCAATTTTAGCGGATCCCGCGGGTGCCCGTAAAAACACCAAAGACAATACTCCGGCAGTAATTCACTACGAAATTGTACCGGGAGATACTGTCGATGTTCATGTTGCAGCCAAAGGCGGCGGATCGGAAAACAAATCGAAGTTGGCGATGCTTAATCCAAGTGACAGTATCGTTGATTGGATCGTAAAAACGGTACCGACAATGGGAGCGGGCTGGTGTCCTCCGGGGATGTTGGGAATAGGCATTGGCGGGACGGCCGAAAAGGCAGCGTTGTTGGCCAAAGAGTCCTTAATGGATCCGATTGATATTCATGAGTTGCGAGCACGTGGACCACAAAATCGCGTGGAAGAGTTGCGTTTGGAAATCATGGATAAAGTCAATGAGCTCGGAATTGGCGCACAAGGCCTTGGTGGCTTGACTACTGTTCTGGATGTGAAAATCAAAGATTATCCGACGCATGCAGCTTCTTTGCCTGTCGCGATGATTCCTAACTGTGCGGCAACGCGCCATGCACACTTTGTGTTGGATGGTTCCGGCCCTGCACTGCAAACTCCGCCCAATCTTGATGATTGGCCAGATATTACCTGGGAAGTCGGAGATTCAGTTCGTCGGGTAAATCTGGATACAGTGACGGCAGAAGATGTTCGTGACTGGAAACCGGGTGAGACGGTGTTGCTGTCCGGTAAGATGCTGACTGGACGGGATGCAGCCCATAAAAAAATGACCGATATGCTGGCGAAAGGCGAAGAGCTGCCAGTAGATTTGAAAGGCCGCTTTATCTACTACGTAGGTCCGGTAGATCCTGTGCGTGATGAGGTCGTCGGTCCGGCCGGACCAACCACTGCAACCCGTATGGACAAGTTTACCCGCACTATGCTCGAGAAAACGGGCTTGTTGGGCATGATTGGTAAGTCGGAGCGCGGGCCTGTTGCTATCGAAGCTATCAAGGAATTTGGTGCAGTCTATCTGATGGCTGTAGGTGGTGCGGCCTATCTGGTGTCGAAAGCCGTGAAAGCTGCAAAAGTTTTGGCTTTCCCGGAAATGGGCATGGAAGCAATTTATGAGTTTGAAGTGCAGGATATGCCTGTGACGGTCGCCGTGGATGTTAATGGTGTTTCGGTTCATGAAACCGGCCCCAAAGAATGGCATGCGCGAATCATAGAGTCCAAAACAGTCTAAATCTGATTTTTTCATTAGCCATGAATAAAAAAGCCGGTGTTCACACCGGCTTTTTTATTTAAATCTGTCAAACTGATGAGACTGTTTATTCGTTTTTCATAAGATGTTCAGGAGGTCTTAATGTTAAATGAAGAGTCATGTTCGGCATGTCGTGTCGGCGCTCCCTTGGTGGAGGGTGTGGAATTATCCGAGCTTTTGGAAAAAATACCTGAATGGCAATTGGATTGTTTCGGCAGCGAAAATCAATTAGTACGTGTATTTCCGTGTCGTGATTTTGTATCTGCGATGGATTTTACACAGCGTGTTGCAGCTATTGCTGAACAACAAGGCCATCATCCCTCTCTGTTAACGGAGTGGGGAAGGGTCACTGTTCGATGGTGGACGCATAAGATCAAGGGGCTGCATCGTAATGATTTTGTCATGGCTTCCAAAACGAACGAGGTATGGAAGGATATGCAGGACAAAGCATAACGCTATCGCAGTATTGTATGCGCGAGTCAGTTGGAGAACGTCTTCGACTTGGGTATGATGCGTTGCTGTTTAAATCTGGAAGGTATGGGAAATCCATGGAAAGAACCTATCGCTTAGTTATTTCTTGTCCGGATCGCACCGGTATTGTTGCCAAAGTCAGTAACTTTCTGGCCACCTATAACGGCTGGATCACAGAGGCGAGCCATCATGCCGATCAGAAGGCCGGCTGGTTCTTTATGCGTAATGAAATAAAGGCGGAATCCATGCCTTTTGATCTGGATTCTTTCAGAATTGCGTTTGAGCCGATTGCTCGTGAGTTTTCAATGCGTTGGAGTATTTCAGACTCTGCAGTGCGAAAACGTGTGGTGCTTATGGCCTCCAAAGAATCACATTGTCTCGCAGATTTGCTTTATAGATGGCAAAGCAAAGAGTTGGATGCTGATATAGTTGCGGTCATCGCAAATCATGATGATCTGCGACGTATGGTTGAATGGCACGATATCCCATATCACTGTGTGCCGGTGACTAAAGAAAATAAAGAGGAAGCTTTTGCAGAAACCTCCTGGTTGATTGATAACTATTCAGCAGATGTAGTTGTTCTGGCGAGGTATATGCAAATTCTGCCGTCTGATATCTGCCAGCGCTATGCCGGCAAGGTGATCAATATTCATCATAGCTTTCTGCCTTCATTTGCCGGGGCCAGACCTTATCATCAGGCATACGACAGAGGGGTGAAGCTTATTGGCGCTACCTGCCACTATGTGACTGAGGATCTGGATGAGGGGCCAATTATTGATCAGGATGTGGCACGAGTCAGTCACAGCCATGCGATTGAAGATATGGTGCGTCTGGGTAAGGATGTTGAGAAAAACGTACTGGCTCGCGGGCTGCGTTACCATCTCGAAGACAGGGTGATAATCCACGAGAACAAAACGGTTGTATTCGGATAATCTCCCATGGGTGCTGGTCGCAGGTTGCCTATTGTTCGTAGGCAACCTGGTTTCGTCCGCCGAGCTTGGCGTTATATAGGTGTCGGTCGGCCTCACTCATCAATTCATCCAGACTGTACTGTTGGCCTGAAGCAATGCCAATAGACAATGTAACCGATAAATTGGTGGCTTCCAGAAGAAAAATATAGTCTTCGACAATGCCTCTGAAGTTATCCAGTAGTATGGATACCTTTTGTGGATCGAGGCCGCATATCATGATGCAGAACTCTTCACCTCCGGTTCTGGCAAAAATAAATCGTTCAAATGACTGTTGTATTAGCTGGGCCAGTTGCTTCAATACGGAGTCACCTGCGTTGTGACCGTAGGTATCGTTGACCTTTTTGAAGTGATCAACATCAAGAATAGCCAGTGATACCGGCAGATTCCTGGCTCTGGCGCTTTCTAGTGCTTCACCGGCCTTTTCATAAAAAAAACGGCGATTGGGGAGTTCGGTAAGGTAATCGTGATAAGCTGCATGACGAATGTGCTCTACGTGCTCCATGGTCTCGATGTTGTGGATGATTCGGCAGTGAAATTCTTCGTGACTAAAGGGCTTTGAAAGGAAATCATTCGCTCCGTTTTTGATGAATTTGGCGGATAATCCACCACTGCCGTGGGTGGATAACCCGATAATAATCAGTGCGTTTTTGTCTACTTCTTTACGGATATGTTTTACGAGGTCGAAACCGTTCATTACCGGCATATTGTAATCGGTAATCAGTAGCTTTATTTCCGGATCTGCGTGAATGACATCCAGAGCCTGCTGTCCGTTTTCTACTTCAATTACCTGATAGAGGTGCGTGTGCAGCATTTTTTTAATGTATTGCCGAGATGTTTTTGAGTCATCTGCGACCAATACGCGAATCTGTTTATTGCGATCAAGACGGTGCAGTAGCCTCAATACATACTCGTATGAAAACCGGCTTTCTTTGACAACGTAGTCTACCATTGGCCGCTCAAGCATCTGGTCTCGTTTATGTTCGTCAAAACTGCCTGTGAGTACAATCGTTGGAAGTGCCATCTTCAGTGTATAGTCTACGACTTCGCCGTTGGGAGCATCGGGAAGGTTTAGGTCGACCACGGCAGCGAGATATTTTTGTTGAATACTTTCTATGTAGGATGCACTGTATTGTTCGTGATTTTCGTTTCCCAGATATTGTTTAGCTTCGGCAAAAGTCAGTGCGTGATCAAACTCCAGACTTGGATCGGCTTTAAGCATGTGGCGGATAATCTTTGCGACCAGTGGACTATCTTCGACAAGCAGAAATCTTTTCATGGAGCGCGATTCTCATCTTCTATGGTTGGGTTAGCATGGTGAGATGGAGTGTCTGTGTGGTTGCGTTGCCCGCCTCTTGAATTTAGCTTAGACAGTAATGTGGTTGTTCGTTAATAAATTATTTCATTGTCATGGCAGCTTTTTTCCAGAGGTATCAGTTTAATGGGATGGGGGATGCTCGATGTAGGGTAATGTATGAAAGGCGATAATCGACGAGTGTTTTATTGCTTAGTGTTAGGCTTTCTTTCCTGTATGAGGTAAAATCCTCCTATTTTATCGTTGCAATTTATGCAAAATCTGGCATGAGGCAATATCTGCAAGCCTTTTTCTACGGCTTATGGATGCTTGTGCATATAACTTATTGAAAAATATAATAAGGTTGATCAATGGGTGAGTTAGCCAAAGAAATTTTACCGGTAAATATCGAGGATGAGTTAAAGCAGTCATATCTCGATTACGCCATGAGCGTCATCGTCGGGCGTGCACTGCCCGATGTACGAGATGGATTAAAGCCGGTGCACCGTCGTGTACTCTTTGCGATGAGCGAATTGGGGAATGACTGGAATAAGCCTTATAAAAAATCTGCGCGTATCGTGGGTGATGTTATAGGTAAATACCACCCGCACGGTGATTCTGCGGTGTACGACACAATTGTGCGAATGGCGCAGCCATTTTCTTTGCGTTACCCGTTGATTGATGGCCAGGGGAACTTTGGTTCGATTGATGGCGACAGCGCAGCCGCCATGCGTTATACCGAAATCCGCATGGAGAAGATCGCGCACTCGCTTTTGGCTGATCTTGAAAAAGAAACCGTTGATTATGTGCCTAACTATGATGGCACCGAGCAAATTCCCGCAGTACTTCCCACCCGTGTACCGAATCTGTTGGTGAATGGTTCGGCGGGTATTGCCGTGGGCATGGCGACCAATATTCCTCCGCATAATTTAAACGAAATTATTGAGGGCTGTCTGGCGCTGATGGATGATTCGTCACTCACTGTTGACGATCTGATGACTTACATTCCGGGCCCGGATTTTCCTACCGCCGCTATTATTAATGGTCGGGCGGGCATTGTAGAAGCCTATCGCACCGGGCGCGGCAGAATCTATACCCGCTCACGATATGACGTTGAAACCGATGAAAAAACGGGCAAGAACTCGCTTATCGTCACGGAAATTCCTTATCAGGTGAACAAGGCGAAAGTGATTGAGAAAATCGCCGAGCTGGTAAAGGAAAAGAAGATTGAAGGTATTACCGAATTGCGGGATGAATCCAGCAAAGAGGGGATGCGTATTGTGATTGAATTGCGTCGCGGTGAAATGCCGGATGTGGTCATGAATAATCTTTATGCACAAACCCAGCTGGAGAATGTATTCGGTATTAACATGGTTGCGCTGGTGGATGGTGAACCACGCACGCTGAACCTTAAAGAAGTTCTTGAAGCATTTATTCGTCACCGTCGCGAAGTAGTTACACGCCGTACGGTTTATGAACTTCGCAAGGCGCGTGAACGGGGCCATACGCTGGAAGGTCTGGTAGTTGCGCTTGCCAATATCGATCCAATTATCGAGCTTATCAAATCTTCGCCTAGTGCCGCAGAAGCTAAAGAACGACTGCTTGCTCAGGCGTGGGAGCCCGGTATGATCACGGCGATGCTGGCTGCGGCGGGCGATAACGCCTGTCGTCCGGATGATTTAGAGCCGCAATATGGTCTGCACAACGAAAAGTACCACTTATCACCCGTTCAGGCGCAGGAAATTCTGAATATGCGCCTGCATCGTCTGACAGCGCTCGAAACCGAGAAGCTGATGGATGAGTACAAGGAAATTATCGAGAAGATTGCAGAGTTGTTGTCTATTCTCAGTGATCCTGATCGTTTGATGGCCGTGATTCGTGAGGAATTGCAACAGGTAAAAGAAGAGTTTGGTGATGCCCGCCGTACCGAAATCATGACCTCTCGTCAGGATTTGACGGTTGCAGATTTGATCAGTGAAGAAGATCTGGTAGTTACCATTTCCCATACCGGTTACGCAAAAACCCAACCGGTAGAGGCCTATCAGGCTCAGAGGCGCGGCGGCCGAGGCAAGTCTGCAACCTCTATGAAAGATGAAGACTTTATTGAAACCCTGTTGGTGGCCAATTCGCACGATACCATCCTGTGCTTCAGTAATAAGGGTAAAGTTTACTGGTTGCGTGTTTTTGAAATACCTCAGGCCAGCCGCGCATCGAAAGGGCGTCCCATGGTCAATATTCTCCCGCTGGATGAAGGCGAGCGTATTACCGTATTTCTGCCAGTAAAAGAATTTAAAGAAGATCATTTTGTGTTCATGGTCACCGGTAACGGTACCGTTAAAAAAGTTACCCTGGAAAGTTTTGCCCGTCCGAGATCAACCGGTTTGATCGCTGTTGATCTTGATGAGGGCGATGCGTTGATTGGCGCGGCGATTACCGATGGTGAAAGGGATATCATGCTGGTTAGCAGTTCCGGTAAAGCGGTACGCTTTAAGGAAGATGCGGTTCGTCCGATGGGGCGTCAGGCACGAGGTATTCGTGGAATTAAAATGACCGAAGAGCACCAGGTGGTGTCGCTGATTATTCCTGAAGCCGATGGATTGTTGCTGTTTGCCAGTGAGAATGGCTATGGTAAGCGAACTAAGGCAGAGGAATTTCCGGTCTATGGGCGTGGAAGTCAGGGTGTAATTGCGATGCAGTGCTCTGATCGAAACGGTGGTCTGGTCGCCGCCTTGCAGATTCTCGAAGGTGACGAGATGATGTTAATCACAGATAAAGGTACGCTGGTTCGTACTCGCACAGACGAAGTCTCGATTCTGGGACGCAATACTCAGGGCGTTCGTTTGATCAAACTCACTCAGGAAGACGAACGACTTGTTGGCGTGGGTAGAATTCAGGAGCCGGAATCAGAAGAGGATGATACCGAAGATGCTGATGATGGCGTAGCGACCGGTGATACGGAACCAGCCGAAGAGTAACTGATCTTCGTTTGCACGATAATCTTTCATAGTAATAATATTAAGCTGTACGATTGTTGAGTACAGCTTTAATACATTAATCACTTACATATATAGGTATGGTCATCGATATGGCAAGAGTCTTTAATTTCTGTGCAGGCCCCGCAGCACTCCCGACAGAAGTTTTGCAACAGGCACAGGCAGAGCTTGTTGACTGGCGAGGAAAAGGCCTGTCGATTATGGAAATGAGTCATCGCAGTGATGAGTTTGTTGCTGTGGCAGAGGAAGCTGAAAAGGATTTTCGTGATTTATTGTCGATAAGCGATGATTATGCCGTTTTGTTTTTGCAAGGTGGTGCGACGGGGCAGTTTTCTGCCGTGCCGCTAAATCTGCTGGGTAATGCCGCAAGCGCAGATTATATCAATACGGGCATTTGGTCCAAAAAAGCTATTGCTGAAGCAAAGCGTTACACCAGCGTAAATGTCGCGGCCTCTACAGAATCAGAAAACTTCATGCGTGTGCCTACGCAGGCTGAGCTTCGTCTCACGGGTGATGCTGCCTATGTGCACTATACGCCAAATGAAACGATCGGCGGATTGGAATTCCAATGGATACCAGAGGTTGGTGATAAGCCCCTTGTGGCAGATATGTCTTCATCTATCCTGTCTCGTCCGCTGGATGTGAGCCGTTTTGGCGTTATTTATGCGGGAGCACAAAAGAATATTGGTCCGGCGGGAATCTGTATTGCGATTGTCCGCAAGGATTTGCTGGATAGAGAGCGCCCAGAAACGCCAGTGAGCATGAGCTATAAAGTGGCTGCAAGTAATGGCTCTATGTACAACACACCACCGACCTATGCGTGGTATCTATCAGGATTGGTGTTCAAGTGGCTTAAGGCGCAAGGTGGCCTTGAGGCAATGGGTGAAGTTAACAAACGAAAAGCAGCGCAGCTTTATGCCGCTATTGATGGCAGTGACTTCTATAATAACCCCATTGCTCTGGATAGCCGTTCATTAATGAATATACCTTTTACGTTGGCAGATGACCGGTTGAATGATCGTTTTCTCGCAGAAGCAGAGGAGGCGGGGCTGCTGAATCTCCAGGGGCATCGTTCTGTCGGCGGGATGCGTGCCAGTATTTACAATGCTGTACCTGAATCGGCAGTAAAAGCGCTCACGAGTTTCATGGCTGAGTTTGAAAAACGCCATGCCTGAAAAGGGCGCCTGATAGCGTAATCGGGCTTAACATTGAAAGGCACTCACTAATGAACCTAACTGTTTAGGGCTGGAATTCATGAGTAATGAAGCCAATGCACTGGCAAAAATTCGCGACCAGATTGACTCGATAGATCAGCAGATTCAGGATTTGTTGAATGCGCGCGCACGCTGTGCACAGCAGGTCGCTGAAGTTAAGCAGCAGGCGGATCCGGGGACGGAGGCGGTGTTTTATCGCCCTGAGCGGGAAGCACAAGTATTACGACGTGTGATGGAGAGAAACACCGGACCGCTCAGCAATGAGGAGGTTGGGCGTCTGTTTCGAGAAATCATGTCGGCCTGTCTCGCGCTTGAAAAACCAATGCATATTGCGTTTCTTGGTCCGGCCGGTACATTCACGCAAGCTGCAGCGTTAAAACATTTTGGCCATTCGGTCATCAGTGTGCCGATGGCTACGATAGATGAAGTTTTCCGGGAAGTAGAGGCGGGCGCTGCACATTATGGAGTGGTGCCGGTAGAAAACTCCACCGAAGGCATGATCAATCATACGCTGGACATGTTTAATGTTTCCCCTTTAAAAATTTGCGGTGAAGTTAAACTTCGAATTCACCAGCACCTGCTGACCAGTGCCGAAACAGATATCAGCAAAATTGAAAAAATTTATTCGCATCAGCAATCGTTGGCGCAATGTCGGCAATGGCTTGATTCGCATTGGCGTAAAGTAGAGCGAGTTGCTGTTAGTAGTAATGCGGAAGCTGCTCGTAGAGTGAAAGCGGAACCTAATTCTGCTGCAATTGCGGGTGATATGGCGGCGGAACTTTATGGTCTGGTTAAAATTGCCCGAAATATCGAAGATCGCCCTGACAATACCACACGTTTTTTGATTGTAAGTCGGGATGATGTGCCGGCGAGCGGTGATGACAAAACCACCATTCTGGTTTCAATGCGTAATCGACCCGGCGCACTTTACCATCTACTGGAGCCATTTCATCGGCATGGAATAAGTTTGACTCGAATTGAAACTCGACCCTCCAACAGTGGAACCTGGTCGTATGCCTTCTTTATCGATTTTGAGGGGCATATTCTTAGTGAGAAGGTGCAGGCAGTCATTGATGAAGTAGCCAAAGAAGCCGCAGAAATCAAGCATCTGGGGTCATATCCGGTAGGCGTTCTTTGAGTGGCTTTGAATCGTTTGGGGTAAAAGGGAAAAGGTATGAGTTGTGATTTTTTAAAAATGGCAACAGTTGGGGTTCAGGGCCTGCAGCCTTATGTGCCAGGGAAACCTGTGGATGAGCTGGAGCGCGAGTTGGGAATTTCTAATATCGTCAAACTGGCGAGCAATGAAAATCCGCTGGGACCAAGTGACGCCGCATTAAATGCTATTCAAAAGTGTCTGAAAGATTTGTGCCGTTACCCGGATGGCAACGGATTTATTCTGAAGTCAGCATTGGCAGACAAATTGTCCGTAGGGTTAAATCAAATAACACTGGGCAATGGATCCAATGATATTTTGGAATTAATTGCACGAGCGTTTGGCGACGAACGTTCGGAGATTATATTTTCACAGTATGCCTTTGCGGTTTACCCCATTGCGACGCAAGCCATCGGTGCAAAAGCCGTGGTTGTTCCTGCCGTAGCGTGGGGGCATGACCTGAAGGCCATGGCGGATGCAATCACTCCTGCAACCCGCATAATATTTATTGCAAACCCGAACAACCCGACTGGAACCTGGATAGATTCGGCCACATTGTTGGCGTTTATGAAACGAGTTCCAGAGAATGTGATGGTTGTATTGGATGAGGCATACGGTGAGTATATAGATCTTCCTGACTTTCCAGATGGCGTTAGTTTCCTTGAACAATTTCCTAATATTATCGTGACCCGAACGTTCTCCAAGGCATTTGGTTTGGCCGCTTTGCGCGTAGGCTATTCGGTTAGCCATCCTCAGGTGGCGGATGTGTTGAATCGAGTGCGCCAACCCTTTAATGTTAATCAGCCTGCCTTGGTTGCGGCGACGGCAGCCCTTTCGGATAGCGCTTACCTTGCACGCTCTCGTGAAGTGAATTCAAAAGGAATGCTGCAGTTAGAAAGCGGATTTAAGACTTTGGGGCTGGATTTTATCCCTTCGGTAGGTAACTTTGTTTGCGTTGATGTCGGCCGTGATGCGCGTCCGGTTTACGATGCATTGTTGCGGGAAGGTGTGATAGTCAGACCGGTCGGCAATTATGGCATGCCCCGACATCTACGCGTGTCTATCGGTTTGGAATCCGAAAATGCGCGTTTTATTGCGGCTTTAAAAGCCGTGTTGGCTATCGCTTAGAGGAATCCTCTCGTGGACAAGGTCGCGATCATCGGGCTTGGGCTAATTGGTGGTTCGTTGGCCAAGGCCATTCGAAAGCGCGGATTATTTCGGCAGGTCGTGGGTTATGATGCCCGCGAAACTGATCTCAATACAGGTCTGGAAAGCGGGATTATTGATGTCGCGGCGAAATCTGCTTTTGATGCCGCACAAGGCGCTGATCTCGTTGTTCTTGCTGTACCGGTGCGTGCTGTAGAGTCGGTTTTAACGTCGATTCGTGGCGCCTTGTCGCCGAGCACGGTGATCACCGATGTGGGGAGTGTAAAAGGAAGTTTTGTCGAGGCCATTTCGGCCGTGTTTGGTGAAATTCCGCCTACCGTTGTTCCTGGTCACCCCATCGCCGGCTCGGAAAAGAGTGGTGTTATGGCAGCAAATGACGAACTATTTGTCAATCACCGGGTCATCTTAACGCCGCTTGAAAACACCTGTCCTGTATCGATTGAGAAAGTTAGAACTGTTTGGGAAGGTTGTGGTGCCACGGTACTGGAAATGAGTGTGGCTCACCATGATGAGGTGCTGGCGGCTACAAGTCACTTGCCCCATCTTATCGCATTTTCGCTGGTGGATACCCTGGCGGGTGAAGAGGACAATCGCGAAATATTCAGATATGCCGCGGGCGGATTCAGGGATTTTACCCGAATTGCGTCCAGTGATCCCATCATGTGGCGAGACATTTTTGTTGCAAACAAAGACGCGACGTTAAAAGTTCTTGATCACTTCAGTCGTGATTTAGGGCGCTTAAGGACGGCAATTGAGGAAGGCGATAGCACAACCTTATTGGGTGTTTTTACCCGAGCCAAAGTGGCAAGAGACCATTTTACAAAAATATTATCTGGACAGGCTTACAGTAAAACCATGACAAGTAAAAATGTAGTGTTCAAAGCAGTGCCAAACGGTAAGGTACAAGGTGAGATTCGTGTGCCAGGTGATAAATCAATTTCGCATCGCTCAATTATGCTTGGTGCGTTAGCGGATGGTGTCACCGAAGTTGAAGGCTTTTTGGAAGGAGAAGACAGTCTGGCCACACTGCAGGCATTCCGGGATATGGGTGTGGTGATCGAAGGGCCTAACCGAGGCAAGGTAATTATTCATGGTGCTGGTATTGATGGTTTGAAGGCCCCTCCCGGACCCTTGTATCTTGGTAACTCAGGCACGGCGATGCGCTTGTTTGCAGGTATTTTGGCAGGGCAGAAATTTGATACCGTATTAACGGGTGACGAATCACTGTCCAAGCGACCCATGGGACGGGTGGCGGATCCTCTTCGTAAAATGGGTGCGATAGTTGAAACCGAGGAGGGTGGACGACCTCCGATGCGAATTAAAGGTGGTGCACAATTAAAGGCGATTGACTATGAGTTGCCTATGGCAAGTGCACAAGTAAAGTCTTGTCTGCTGCTGGCGGGACTTTATGCAGAGGGCGAAACGTCAGTAACCGAACCTGCACCCACTCGTGATCACACCGAACGTATGCTGAATGGCTTTGGATATCCTGTTCGGACAGTCGGAGCAAAGGCATCCGTTACCGGTGGGGGGCGATTGACCGCAGGAAAAATTGACGTTCCGGCGGATATTTCTTCGGCCGCCTTCTTTTTGGTTGCAGCTTCTATCACGCCCGGCGCAGATTTAACCTTGCGTCACGTTGGTATGAACCCTACACGCGTTGGCGTCATCAATATCCTTCGTCAGATGGGTGGTGATATCGAAGTATTCAATGAGCAAAATGTAGGCGGGGAGCCGGTTGCAGACTTAAGAGTCAGGTATGCCGAGCTGACAGGGATTCAGATCCCTGAAGATCAGGTGCCATTGGCGATTGATGAATTTCCGGTACTCTTTATTGCTGCCGTGTGTGCAAAAGGTGAAACCCGCCTTACAGGGGCTGAAGAGTTAAGGGTGAAAGAAAGTGATCGTATTCAGGTTATGGCCGATGGTCTTGCAAATGTAGGTGTCAAAACCGAAGTGCTGCCTGATGGCATTGTGATACAAGGATCCCAAATCGAGGGTGGTATCGTGGATAGTCATGGAGATCATCGGATCGCGATGGCCTTCACTGTGGCATCACTGCGCGCTAAGAGCGATATTATTATTCGCGACTGTGCAAACGTTGCGACTTCATTTCCAGGGTTTGTGTCGTTGGCCCAAAGCGTGGGAATAAACGTGAGCGTTGATGCGGGGTAAGTTTGATGAGTGTTCAAAACAGCTTTCAAAATAAACTTGCCCCTGTGTTGACCATCGATGGGCCGAGCGGAGCGGGTAAGGGCACGATTACCCAATTGATTGCAAAGAAGCTAGGGTGGTCATTGCTTGATAGTGGTGCGCTGTACCGATTGACCGCGCTATCCGCATCGCGACAGGAAGTCAGCCTGGAAGATGAAGATGGACTGGCATTGGTTGCGGCTGGATTGGATGTCATTTTTCAGCCTTCCGGCTTTGGAGAGCCTGTAAAGGTGTTGCTTGCAGGCGAAGATGTTACGTTAGAGCTTCGCACGGAAGTCGCTGGCAACAACGCGTCTAAAGTGGCTCCTTTTCCTAAAGTGCGTGCGGCACTTTTGCAGCGACAACGCGATTTTCAACAGTTGCCCGGATTGGTGGCAGACGGGCGTGACATGGGCACCGTTGTTTTCCCTGAGGCACAAACCAAGATATTTATGACGGCGAGCGCGGAAGAGCGGGCAGATCGTCGTTACAAGCAGTTGAAGGCAAAAGGTTTGGATGTTAAAATTGATGATCTTTTGGTTGAGATTCAAGAGCGGGATGACCGCGATATGAATCGGGCAACCGCCCCTTTGAAACCAGCGGCTGATGCACTCATGCTGGACACAACGGGGTTAAGTATTGAACAAGTGCTTGATCAGGTTCTGTCCTACGTGGGCCGAACCTGATTTCATTTGTAAGGTTTGGCGATTCGGTTGATCGGGTTGCTAATTAATTGTTGGGGTTTGAGACTTGTTGAGATCGACCTGAAAGTCTCTGACATTGTTGAATTGACCACGTGGGTCGAAGACGTGGAAAAAATCGTTGATCACATAGGAAACAAAATGAGCGAGAGCTTTGCGGAACTTTTTGAAGAAAGTTTAAAAGAACTGGATATGCAGCCTGGTGCCATCGTACGTGGCGTTGTAGTTGCAATTGATCATGACTGGGTAACAGTTAACGCCGGACTGAAGTCTGAGGGCGTGATTCCCCTGTCGCAGTTCCTGAATGACAATGGCGTACTTGAGCTAAATGTTGGTGACGAAGTAGACGTTGCGCTTGATGCTGTTGAAGATGGCTTCGGTGAAACCCGCCTGTCTCGCGAGAAAGCTAAGCGTGCAGAAGCCTGGAAAGATCTCGAAAAAGCTTTCGAGAAAGAAGAAGCTGTTAAAGGTGTGATCAACGGTAAAGTAAAAGGCGGCTTTACTGTAGAGCTGAAGGGCATTCGTGCGTTCCTTCCCGGTTCTCTGGTTGATGTGCGTCCTGTGCGTGACACAGCACATCTGGAAGGAAAAGAACTTGAATTTAAAGTGATCAAGCTGGATCAGAAGCGTAACAACGTTGTTGTATCGCGTCGTTCAGTGCTTGAAGCTGAAAACAGTGCAGAGCGTGATGCGTTGTTGGCCGCGCTTGGCGAAGGAATGGAAGTCAAAGGTATCGTTAAGAACCTGACTGACTACGGTGCTTTCGTTGATCTGGGTGGTGTTGACGGTCTGTTGCACATTACCGATATGGCCTGGAAGCGCATCAAGCACCCAAGTGAAATCGTAGGCGTTGGCGACGAAATCACTGTTAAGGTTCTTAAGTTTGACCGTGAGCGTAACCGCGTTTCTCTGGGTCTGAAGCAGTTGGGTGAAGATCCATGGGTAGCTATCAAGGCTCGTTACCCAGAAAATACCCGCGTTACTGCACGCGTGACTAATCTGACCGACTATGGCTGTTTTGCAGAGCTGGAAGAAGGTGTGGAAGGTCTGGTTCACGTTTCCGAAATGGACTGGACCAACAAGAACATCCACCCATCAAAAGTTGTTCAGGTAGGCGACGAAGTAGAGGTGATGGTACTGGATATCGACGAAGATCGTCGTCGTATCTCTCTGGGTATCAAGCAGTGTCACTCTAACCCTTGGGAAGACTTCTCTGGTCGTTACAACAAGGGCGACAAGATTTCAGGCAAGATCAAGTCTATCACTGACTTCGGTATCTTTATCGGTCTGGATGGTGGTATTGACGGTCTGGTTCACTTGTCAGATATTTCCTGGAACGAAGCGGGCGAAGATGCCGTGCGTCGTTACAAGAAAGGTGATGACCTGGATACCGTAATTCTTTCTGTTGATCCTGAGCGTGAGCGCATTTCTCTGGGTATCAAACAGCTCGAAAGCGATCCTTTTGCAGAATTTGTTCAGCTGAATGACAAGGGCACGATTGTACGTGGCGTTGTTAAAGATGTTGACGCTAAAGGTGCAACTATTGCGCTGAATGACGAAGTTGAAGCAGTGCTTAAAGCATCTGAAATCAGCCGTGACAAAATTGAAGATGCACGTAATGTAATCAATGTTGGTGATGAAGTTGAAGCCAAGATTGTTAGCATTGATCGCAAGAACCGTGTAATCAGCCTTTCTGTCAAATCTAAAGATATCGATGATGAGAAACAGGCGATTCGTGATGTTCGTGAGAAGCATATCGAATCTTCTGGTCCGACCACTATCGGTGATCTGATCAAAGAGCAGATGGCTAACCGCGAATAAGTCTCGAATTCGCAGTTTTCCAGTTAAAAAAAACGGGCTAATTGCCCGTTTTTTTTGTATTTTTTTCAGGTTGCACTAAACTAGGAACAATAAGAAAAAAAGGGACGATCCATGACCAAGTCTGAATTAATCGAGATAATTGCAAGTAAACAACCTCAGCTCTCGGTTAAAGATGTCGAACTGGCGGTTAAGACTATTCTTGACCAAATGTCCAACGCTTTGGCCCAGGGTAATCGTATAGAAATACGAGGCTTTGGAAGTTTTTCACTACACTTTCGTTCTCCACGCGTAGGAAGAAATCCTAAAACGGGTGATTCTGTTCAGTTGGAAGCGAAGAATGTTCCTCATTTCAAGCCTGGCAAAGAATTGAGGGATCAAGTGAATAGCGGCCTTAAGAAAGGTTACTAAATGACAACCAACCGATATTCCGGCATTGCTGTGTTTATCGGTTGGAATTCCTTTTAAATTGCACAATGCCAATTTCGGGGTGAACTCGTTTTGCTGATTGTGTCTCCCAACGAATACTCATAACCTCTGTTCATTATTATTTCGAATTATTTCGGTTGTGGTATAGTTCTGTGCACAAAATTTATCGGGAGAGTGTGTGTGAAATGGTTGGCTCGTATTATTGGTGGACTGTTATTCGTAGTGGTGTTTACCTTTGGCGTACTTTTTTGCGTACGTAATTCGCAGCCCATTTCGTTAGATTTGATTTTTTTTAAAACTCCTGACTTGAGCTTGGGGGTTTTGCTCATTCTTACCTTTCTTTCAGGTGGTCTCTTGGGTGGACTGCTTTCGGGTGCTGCAGCTGTTAAAGTCTCGTTAAAGAAAGCGTCATATGGTCGTCAGCTACACAAACAAGAGCAAGAACTGTCACGACTGAAAAATGATGTGCGTAGCAATGTTTGACGTTTTAGTGTGACAACGAGTTAATTGCTTATGGGTGAGTTCCTGATGCAATGGCTTATTATCGCACTGGCAATCGCAATCGGGTGGGTACTTGGGTTCTTCTCAAAGCGAAGAACAAGCTCGCAGGTAGCGATTAATAAAACGGCGCTGGAAGAAAGAATGCAACTTCTTTACAGCTCCTACTCTTCAGAGTCGCTTGAAAGCCTTGTCAGTAATCTGCCTGTATCGAAGGATACTCTAGCGCTGCATATTTCTATTGCGGGGCACTTCAGAAAAAAAGGGGAAGTGGACCGTTCTTTATTAATCCATCAGAATCTGCTCGCCTATCCCGGGCTGCCCGAAAAGTCCATTGAAGATATCACCTATGAACTCGCAAAAGATTATATGTCAGCGGGTCTGTTTGATCGGGCTGAGGCCTTGTTGTTGAAGTTACAGACCTCTCGACATTTTGCGACAAAAGCGTTGCGAAAGCTTCTGGATATTTATACTCAGGAGCAGGAATGGTTTAAGGCTGTGGAGGTTGCACAAAAATTGGTGCAATTTAAGGAGCCGATGAGTGGTGAGCTAACACACTTTTATTGTGAACTGGCGAGCGATTCGCTTCGTTCTGGCGATCTTTTTGAAGCAGAGCAGTTTTATCGGCGTGCTCTGGATTGTGATAAGAAAGCAGTGAGGCCCTACATTGCTTACGCAGATTTTTTGATAAAGAGAGGGTCACATAAGGAGGCGGTTAGCTATTTGCGAAAAGCTGCAGAACAAAATTCTGATTTCTTATGCGAACTGATCCCCCGCTTTCTTGTATGTGCAGAAGCGCTTAAAGAAGAGACGCGCTTTCGCCGTTATCTTGATGAGTTACAAGTAGATTCCAGCCCAAGTCTGGCGTTGGGAATGGCCGAGTCTTTGCGGCAAGAGCTGGGCGCAGAGGAGGCCGAAAAATATCTTTCCCGCGCCTTGCTCGAAAGGCCAAAGTTAATCACCCTGGATCGGTTGCTTGATCTTAGAATGGATTTGGCAGAAGCCAATACGGATGTTGCTTTTTTGGCGGCAGTAAAGCAGGTAACCACCGGGTTGCTCAAAGAGGCCCCACGCTATCGGTGTATGGGATGCGGATTTGCCGGCAAGCAGCTCTACTGGCTTTGCCCAAGCTGCAAACAGTGGGGAAAAATTCGGCCCGTGCAGGGAGTAAGCGGTTTATAAAATGACTGATGAAGGTTTAGTTATGACTAACTTGATAAGGGAAGGGATGTCACCCATTGTGGTGGCTTTGGATTATCACTCGGCGTCAGATGCGTTGATGATGGCAGACAAGCTCGATCCTTCCTGTTGTCGTGTCAAAGTAGGGAAGGAGTTGTTTACCTGTGCAGGCCCTGCAGTGGTTGAGCAGCTTCAGGCCAAAGGGTTTGACGTGTTTCTTGATTTGAAGTTTCACGATATTCCGAATACGGTGGCATCTGCCGTGCAAGTAGCGGCTGATCTAGGGGTTTGGATGGTCAATGTACATGCTTCAGGTGGGCGTCGGATGATGGAGGCAAGTGCGAATAAACTATCAGCTTACTCGAAAAAGCCGTTGCTGATCGCTGTAACGGTGCTGACGAGTATGGAGCGTTCTGATCTCGTAGAGGTTGGTTTAGATGTTGAGCCTGTTGCACAGGTTCAGCGTTTGGCCCGATTAACTGCCGATTGCGGGTTGGATGGAGTGGTGTGCTCAGCCCAAGAGGTAAAAATGATTCGTGAATTGGTTCCTGGTGAATTCAGTTTGGTAACGCCTGGGATTCGTCCGGAATATTCTGTCGTGGGTGATCAGCGACGTGTAATGACTCCGCGGGAGGCCTTGGGGGCAGGCTCTGACTATTTGGTTATCGGGCGACCAATCACTCAGGCAGATGATCCGCTTGTGGCACTCAACAAGGTAATGAGCGAAATTGCCTGATTCAGGCTTTGTTTTGGCCATTGATAAGTAGCCAGAGAAAAAACGGCCCGCCGAGTAACGCAGTTAAAATACCAACCGGCAGCTCGGCGGGGGCAATTATGATGCGCGATGCCGTATCGCAAATGACTAGAAATGTTCCGCCAAATAGTAAGCTCGTGATCGTCAGGTAGGTATGATCAGGGCCGACCAGAAGTCTCGAAATATGGGGCGCCATCATTCCTATAAATCCGATAGGGCCACAGAGCGCTACAACCGTGCCGACCTGTAGTGACGTGGTTAGAAAAAGGCTGATCTTCAATTTCTCTACTGATGCTCCGCGAGTAGATGCAATATCCTCACCCACGCTGAGTAAATTCAGTTCTCTCGTCAGCGAAAAAATTACAATCGCTGTGATCACCGTGACAGGAAGCAGGGTATGTAATGATTCATAGCCTACCGTTTCCAGTCCCCCCATCAACCAGCGCATGATACGTATGGAATCGGAGAATGCACCTATATATTGAGAAAACAGTATGACACTGGAGAAAAAGAAGTTCAGTGCGACGCCTGCTAGCAACAGTGTCATCACGGAAAATCCACCTTTCAGTTTAGCAATGCCATAAATGATGCTAATTGCACTGATGGCACCCAAAAACGCACAAAGTGTCGATGCGCCATATCCCCAAAGACTCATATTAAGCCCCAGCACTACCGATAACGCAGCACCGAGAGAAGCTCCCCCGGAAATTCCCAGTGTGTAGGGGGTGGCCAGCGCATTCCTGAATAGCGTTTGGTAAACCAGTCCACAGAGCGCAAGCGCTGCACCTGCCGTAAAGGCAAGAAGTACTCTGGGGAGTCGCATATTCCAGAAGATGTTGGCATGAAGTGAATTGGTATTTTCGTTCATCCACAAACTTTGAGGGGATAGCGTGGTCATTCCAAGAAACGGCATGATGACTAATGAAGCCAACGACAATATAAGCACCATCGCAATAATTTTTTTGGGGGATGGGTTGTTGGCGTTCATTCAGATGGCTCGTTAACGTAGGTTGCCTGATCAGTGTGAAAGTTGGGTATGGTGATGGCATGCCCACTATCGGGGTGGGGGATAAACAGAAAATGTTTGTCGAAAATCTGATGCATCATTTCTCTATTCATTCCGTTGGCGGTATTGCCTTGATAAAGTAGCTTTCCTTGTTTGAGTGCAAATATCCTATGGCTCAAAAGACTGGCCTGATTGATATCGTGGGTCACCATCACAATGGTAATTTGATGATTTTTATTCAATCGTCCAAGTAATCGGCAAAGGTCGTCTGCGTGCTTCGGGTCCAGTGCGCTGGTAGGTTCATCCAGTAAAAGTATATGTGCTTCTTGAGCCAGCGCGGCGGCGACCAGAACCAATTGTCGCTGCCCACCACTGAGTTGGTTCATTGGCTCATGCTTGAATTCCAGGCAGTCGGTAATATTCAGAGCGTGATGTATGGCACGATCGTCCTCGATATTTCGAGATGAGAAAGCAGAGTGGTGAGGGTAACGAGCCATGGAAACAAATTCCAATGCCGAAAAAGTCAAATCACTGGTCACGCCCTGTGGAACGTAGGAGACCTGTTTGGCCAGGGCTTTTTGTGTCCACTGGGTGATCGGTGTCTCCTGAAAAAATAGGTCGCCTCGTTCGTGGCGATTCAGGCGTGCGAGAAGCTTGAGTAACGTACTTTTACCTGAACCATTCGGCCCGATGATACAAAGAAATTCCCCTCGATAGATGTTGAAACTCATCTTCTCCAGTGTTGTTTTGCGATCATACGCAAACTCTAGTGCCTGTGCTTGGTAGAGGGGCTTGGAGCGGTCACTCGCTAGTTTTGAGTCTGAGCGAAAATTGGCGTCTGAAAGCGAAGGATGAATGTTCATCAGGTTAATTCGCATCGAGAGTGGGTATCGATAACTCAGGGTAAATAGCCCGGGTGAGTTCCGTCGCAAGTTTATCTATTCGGGGTCCCGGAATGACCATGAAGTCAAAAGGGAGTATGTGTATTTGTTGCTTTGTTAGTGTGCCAGGGGGGAATGTTCTAATCCATTGTTGTAAGGCTTGGGACTCCTTTTCTGGCGATGTTTCGGGGTCTGGGGTGATGTCGATGACGACATCGGGACGCATTTGAATAAGTCCTTCTGCGGAAATGACAGGAAAAGCTACGTCACCCTGGTATGCATTTGTTGCGTGAATTTTTTCCAAAATGGGGCTGTAAAAGGCTTCTTTTCCCGCGATGTAGAGTTTGTTGATGGTTTCTTGTCCCGCAGGGCGGGCGAAGGCAATCAATACACTTTTCGTGGGCTGGTTGAGCGAAAATTCGGCGAGCATTTCCAGTTGGTTTTCAATTTTTTGTTTGAGTTGTTCAGCGCGGGTTGCGTACCCCGTTGCCTTTCCAATCATTGAAATGGAATTCAGTATGCCTTGTAGGCTTTGGTGGTTAACTTCGAGGCTCTTAATGTCAAGTGACTGTAGCAATTGACTGGCTTGCGTGTGCTCTGTCAGGCGAATAACCAGCGAGGGATGCAGAGACAAAATGGCTTCGTAGTTCGGGTCGTAGTAGCCGCCAATGCGCGCGACTTTCGCGGTTTCAGGGGGGTAGTTACAGTAGCGGGTGATGCCAACGACAGACTGCCCGGCACCTATGGCATAGAGTATTTCTGTAATGCTTGGTGCGAGTGAGATCACTCGTTGGATTGTTGTAGGATTAGAAATACCGTTAACTATGGCGGCCGATGATGCCGATGCAAAAAGGCCTATCGCCAATAGTAAGCAGGGTGCAAGGAGGGATAGTTTCTTTATCAGGTTGTTGTTCATATCATTTCAATTCAAATGTATAAGGCAGCGTGGTGCTGGACGCAACCGAAAGACCGTCGACGCGGGCAGCTACGTAGTGTGTTTGTTTGGCGGCTGTTTCCGCTGCGACGTCAAGTCGCTGATACCCGCTGGATTCGATTACGAAGGCTTTTAATACGGTACCGGTCGCATCCAGTTCGACTTGAACGAGAACGCGCCCGGTTTCTCCGCGGCGCCTGGCAACGGGAGGGTATCCTGGTTTTACCGGATTTATCGGATAGGCTTCGGAGGTCGCAGGATAAGGATTATTTACTGAGTGCTTATGGCTGTCTGGTTGCAACGAGTTTACTGATAACGGCGAGGCGGTTGTGAGCGGAGATTCGGTATTTGATGTCTTTACGCTCAATATTGCTTGTTCCGGGGCTGCGTCACTTTCAGTTGGGTCAGGAGGCATACCAAGGGGGCCTTTTACCAATTTAATTGTGCTGCGCGCGTTTGTGGTCTTTGTTGCTGCGCTAACGTGAGTGACGGTTTTTTTTATTTTAGTATCCGATATTGTCGAATTTTGTTTGGCTACAGCATCAATGTTGGGGGAAAACAGCGTCGATTTTTGATGCTGTGGGTGACTATCGTGTTTTGGTGTGCCGTCCTTTAATGGCTCTATGTCGGTGACGGTAGCGTTTTCAGGTTCTATTAAGGAAACGCTGAAAGATGACGTGATCATTGGTTTGCCTGTGATTGGCACATATTGCGACCACTTCTCCAGTACAACGACATGAATTAGTGCTGAGATAATGGTTGCCAGTTGTAATGTAAATGAGGTGGAAAATAAATTATTGAACATGTTCAGACGGAGAATCTTAGTTGTTCAGTTAATTTTAAATAATAAGAGGGAGGGCAAGCACTCTTGCGAGCGATGCCCTCTCATGCACAGGTTGCTATAGGCTGAGTGTGGCACCTACATAGGCTCCTGTGCCCTGAGTACCATAGCCTTTGATTTCTTCATAATCTTCGTCAAACAGATTTTCCAGCTTACCAAACACTTTAACTCTAGGATTGAGCTGATGACTCATGCGTAAGTTAACCAATATATAATCGTCAAGCGCGATTGCGCTGGGGTATCCATAGTCGTCACGCTGTCCGATATAGCGAGTGTCGACATTAAAAAATGTGCGTTCGTCATATTGAAATGCGAGATCCAGATTGGCCTGGTGTTGCGGTCTTCTGAGCAGACGCTGGTGATTTTGTTTGTTTTCAGTATCGGTGTAGGTGTAGCCGATAGTGATCGTAAGTGCTTCGATTGGTTGGTATTGTGCCTGGGTTTCGAGACCGGAAGTGCTGGCTTGCGTTATATTCAGGTAACGGCTTTGAACGTAATCATAGCTGATAAGATCATCAAACTCATTGTTGAAGTAGGTGAGCGTGATGATGGCAGAGCGGGTTATATTTTGTTCGATGCCAGCATCGAAGCCTGTGCTGGTTTCGGCATTCAACTGGCTGTTGCCGTAGGTTGGTGCGTAGAGCTGGAATACGGTGGGAGCTTTGAATCCCGTACCATAGCTTCCGAAAAGGCGGGTGGAGTCGAGTGCCTGGTAAGAAAGCGTTACTCTATAAGTAGTCTCTGAACCAAACTCTTCGTTATCGTCAATTCTGGCTCCGATGGTGCCGTTAAGTTGTTCTATGGGTTGGACGCTATCCTGAATATAAAAGCTGTTGGTGGTGATGCGATGTTTTGGTAGATCACCAAAATGGTTGAGCGTGGATGCTTCTTCTGTACCTGTTTCTATACCGGTAATAAGTGTGTTAGTTGTGTTTAGTATCAGGGTGTTTTGCCAGTCTGCTTTGAGCGTTCTGCTGCTAAATTCATCTCGAAATGCTATGTCTGTGATTTGCGCTGTATCGCTACCGGCATCCTGATCAACACGGTTGTTGCGAGTAAAGGATGCTCCCCATGTCTGTAACCAACGGTCTTCAAATAAGGCAAGATTTGCTGCAAGCCGGATCATCTGTTGCTTGTCATCAGCAGTATGATTCAGGTCGTCCATAAAGGCATAGGTGGTGTTATCATAATCATCAAGATCGTAGGTGGCGTGCTGCCAGCGTCCTATAAAGTCAAAATCCAGCTGATCATTGATGATGATTCCAACACGGGTGGACAGGGTGGTATTTTCACTACCATCCCTTTCGCCGTTACCATTTTGAGTGGTAGCGGCTGATATGCCATCCGTTTTTGTGTGGTTAATGCCAAAAGAGTAATTAATGGCGTCAGAGCCGCCCGCCAGATTTGCGCTTTGATTGAATGTTGCAAATGAGCCCGCTTCGGCGTTCAGGTTGGCTTCGGTTGTTCGGAGGCCTTTTTTGGTGATGATATTGATTACGCCACCCATGGCATCTGACCCGTAGAGGGTGCTTTGAGGGCCGCGCAGAATTTCAATCCGGTCGATATTAACAAGTGAAAGGTGAGCGAAATTGAAGGCGCGATTGCCGTCTGCGGGATCGTTTGCGGTGATCCCGTCAATTAATACTTTAGTGTGGCCGGACTCGGCACCTCGCATGAATACCGACGCGACACCGTGAGTGCCTGCTTGCGATACGCTTAGGCCCGGAACGGTTCGCAGAAGTTCCACAACGGAAGATTTTTGACTGTTGGCAATCGCATCCGAGGTTATTACCGTGATAGAACTACCGGTCTGAGACAGTGGAGTCTCCATTCTGTTGGCAGTAACAACAATATCATTCTGGGCTGCGACAGATTGCTGGGTGCTTAGTAGGGCCGAGGCCAGCAAGGCGGGTGTAATTGAAAGCGCGGTGCGCGAAAAGCATTTCTTCGACATAAGTGCTCCTTATCTTTCCCTCGAAGATTGGACAATGTACCGCATCAATCAGGTCTCCTGGCTCTCGATCTGCCTACTAACCAACCTTCCCACTCAGGCTGAATAGCGCTGGGTAGTGGTATCACTGGCGTTCGTCACGATTACAGTCGCGGGGCGGCGGAGGCTTTAAACCTCCTTCCCTTAAGTGAATGCGAAATGGATCAATAAATTATTTAACTTGCTTCTAATGTATCAGATGCAAAAATCACAGACATAAAAAAACCCCGCTGGAAGTTTCCATCGGGGTTTCTACAAATGGTTGCGCTAGGCTGACCATTTAAATAGTTGGCTCCTCGACCTGGGCTCGAACCAGGGACAAACGGATTAACAGTCCGTTGCTCTACCGACTGAGCTATCGAGGAACTGTGTCGGTTGAGGCGCGTATATTAATGAGCAAGCCCCTCATCGTCAAGCCCCTGATTAAAAAAAGGGGCTAATTTTTGTAGAAGATTAACTCAGCGCCTTTTTAATGCGTGATACCGCTTCTTCCAGTGCATTCATGCTGGTAGCAAAGCTCAGGCGCATATGGCCGGGAGTACCAAAGGCTGATCCAGGTACCAGTGCAACGCCCGCTTTGGTTAGCAGGTACTCTGCCATTTCCAGGTCGTCAGAAATTCCGTCCATTTGCTCAATGGCTTTTTGAAAGCTTGGAAAGGCGTAAAATGTGCCGTCAGCAGGGATGCATTCAACACCAGGAATTTCATTCAGCGCGGCAACCAGGTAGTCATGGCGCTTCTTGAACTCTGTGACCATCTCTGCCACACATGCTTGCGGCCCATTCAGTGCGGCTTGCGCCGCTTCCTGTGAGATAGATGTAGGATTGGATGTACTCTGCGACTGAACTTTCTTCATCGCACCAATGACCTTGGCAGGCCCCGCCGCATAACCTATCCGCCAGCCCGTCATGGAGTAGGCCTTGGATACACCGTTTAGTACGAAGGTTCTGTCGTATAGTTCTGGCGCTACGTTGAGAATATTAACGAAAGGCGCGTCAGTCCAGAGAATGGGCTCATACATGTCGTCTGTGGCAACCATGACATGAGGATTTCGCTTTAACACTTCTGCAATTTCGCTCAGTTCTTCTTTGCTGTAGGCCATGCCCGAAGGATTTGATGGGCTATTGATAACAAAAAGCCGGGTTTTGGGTGTTATCGCAGCTTCCAGCTGTTGTGCCGTAATCTTGAAGCGAGCCGCCTGATTGGTTTCGATAATAACGGGCTTGCCTTCCGCAATAATGACCATGTCCGGGTAGGATACCCAATATGGAGCAGGAATGATGACTTCGTCACCGGCATTCAACAAAGCTAAAGCTAAATTGAAGAAGCTTTGCTTTCCGCCGCAGGAAACAAGAATCTGGTTAGGCTCATATTTCAAGCCATTGTCTCTTTCGAATTTTGCGATAATGGCCTTTTTCAGGCCGGCGGTTCCGTCAACCGCGGTGTACTTGGTTTTGCCGTCGGCGATGGCTTTAATAGCGGCATCTTTGATATGTTGTGGCGTATCAAAATCAGGCTCGCCCGCACCTAAGCCAATAATGTCGTGTCCAGCGGCCTTGAGTTCGGCCGCTTTATTCGTGACGGCGAGTGTCGGGGATGGCTTGATTTGTTGTACACGGGTGGAGAGTTGAACGTCCAAGCTTGCTATCCTCAGTCGGGAGTGTTCAAAATGACGGTTTGTATGCGTTTTGCAGCTGTATTAATGGCCAATTAATGCAGCCAAAACCGTAAAACTATAACACAAAAATCTGCGACCACAAAAAGCACTGAATATATCAACGCGGGAAATATAACTTCTATGGCTCAAGAGTTTTTGGTTGTATCAAAGTATGTGCCTGCGGGTGACCAGCCAAAGGCGATACAGCAATTAGTCGAAGGAATACAGGCGGGACTGACACACCAGACGCTACTAGGGGTGACCGGATCAGGTAAGACATTTACCATGGCAAATGTCATTGCGCAGATCAAACGCCCCACGATTATCATGGCGCACAATAAAACGTTAGCGGCGCAGCTCTACGGCGAATTCAAGGAGTTTTTTCCGAATAATGCGGTGGAGTACTTTGTCTCTTACTACGACTACTATCAGCCCGAGGCCTATGTGCCTTCCTCGGACACCTTTATTGAAAAGGATGCTTCGGTTAACGAACATATTGAACAGATGCGACTGTCTGCGACCAAGGCCCTGCTGGAGCGCCGCGATGCGATTATCGTCGCAACCGTCTCGGCTATTTATGGTTTGGGCGATCCCCAGTCCTATCTGAAAATGATGCTGCACATTGCTCGTGGTGACCGGATTGATCAACGGGCCATTCTTCGACGGCTTGCGGAGCTCCAGTACACCCGCAACGATGTGGAATTGCATCGAGCCAATTATCGGGTGAAAGGGGATGTGATAGACGTATTTCCCGCCGAGTCTGAGTCTGAAGCCATTCGTATCGAGTTATTTGATGATGAAGTTGAAAACATCAGTTTTTTTGATCCGCTCACCGGAGAGGTTATTCGGCGGGTACCGCGGGCAACTATCTATCCCAAGTCACACTATGTCACACCCCGGGAAACGGTGCTGGGGGCGACTGATCGGATAAAGCTTGAGCTCGATGAGCGACTGGCCTGGATGAAAGAGCATCAAAAACTGGTGGAAGCGCAGCGGCTGGAAGAACGCACTCGTTATGATATTGAAATGATGCTGGAGTTAGGTTACTGCAATGGCATCGAAAATTATTCGCGCTACCTGTCAGGACGAAACCCGGGAGAGCCGCCACCAACGTTATTTGACTATCTGCCACCAGATGCTTTGTTAATTGTTGATGAATCCCATGTCACCATTCCACAAATCGGAGCGATGTATCGTGGTGATCGATCCCGCAAAGAGACACTCGTTGAATATGGATTTCGCTTGCCATCTGCATTGGATAACCGGCCGATGCGTTTTGATGAATGGGAGCGCATTGCACCTCAGATGATTATGGTATCCGCAACGCCTTCACAATATGAAGCAGAGCATGCAGGGCGCGTAGTGGAGCAGGTCGTTCGACCTACCGGATTGATCGATCCGTTAATTGAGGTGCGACCTGCGACAACGCAGGTCGATGATTTGCTTTCACAAATCAGTCAGCGTGTAAGCGTTGGTGATCGAGTTTTGGTGACGACATTAACCAAGCGTATGGCGGAAGATCTAACGGATTTTCTAATGGAGCACGGTGTTCGGGTGCGCTATCTGCATTCTGATATCGATACGGTCGAACGTGTAGAGATTATTCGCGATTTACGTTTGGGGGAGTTTGATGTTCTGGTCGGTATCAACCTGCTCAGGGAAGGCCTGGATATGCCGGAAGTTTCTCTGGTCGCGATTCTCGATGCTGATAAGGAAGGTTTTTTACGTTCCGAGCGGTCGCTGATTCAAACCATCGGGCGGGCTGCAAGGAACCTGAATGGCAAAGCCATACTCTATGCAGATCGTATCACCGGCTCTATGCAACGCGCCATCGATGAAACCAGTCGGCGTCGTGAGAGGCAAATTGCTTTTAATGCCGAGCATGGAATCACACCGCAAGCGCTCAATAAATCGGTCGCCGATATTATGGAGGGGGCCGTTACTCCGGGTAAAAAAGTCGGTGGTACGCGGAAAGTTGCGGACAAATCAAAAGAGTATGCGGCAATGGACGAACTTACCTCACCGTCTTTAATCGCGAAGGAAATTAAGCGGCTCGAAGATGAAATGTATCGTCATGCAGGGGATCTGGAATTTGAAAAAGCCGCGAGAGTACGCGATACCATACTATCGTTAAAATAGAAACTTATGCGTTGAGCTTCATCTGCTTTATTATGTAGTTGTTCGTATCGAAGTGACCCAGGGGGCTATTCTATACTTGCGGGTTTTATGGGCCGGGCGATGTGGCTCAAGTAACATCAGTTATAACTAATGAAAAAGGAGCATGGCATGAAAAAAGTACTTTCGGTATTTGTCGCGGGGGCGACCCTTGCACTGGGTGCGGGACAGGTTTTAGCGGAAGAGGCAAGCGGAATCTATGTAAATCCGATGGCAGGTTACTACATGTATGATGGTGACCGTAAGTTGGATGACGACTGGATGTTTTCTTTAGGTGTGGGTTATAAATTTGCCAGCCGTTGGGCGGCCGAAGTTGCGGCAGGAAATGTACAAAGCTCACCTAAGTCTACTCTGTGGAATGTCGATGGGTTGTATCATTTAACCGATCCCCAGATGTTTCGCCCCTTTTTGATTGCGGGTGTAGGCAGCATCAAATTCAAGCCTAAAAATGCGGCAGCGGCAGATGAAGAACAGGTCAACGCCGGGCTGGGCGTTTTAGTGCAGCTGGTTGACAATTTGAGTGCTCGTGCGGAAGTAAGGGCGCTCTATGGCAATGCAGATGATTCGGTCGATGCCATGACCTCCCTGGGCTTGAGCTATTTGTTTGGCCATACCAGCAAAGCTAAGCCTGTTATGGATAGCGATGGTGACGGCGTTGCAGATGATCAGGATCAGTGTGCTTCCACAGCAGCAGGTACCGCGGTAGACGCGGTGGGTTGTCCGTTGGTTGTGGACGCAGATGGTGATGGCGTGAAAGATAACATGGATCGCTGCCCCGGCACGGCAAGCGGTGTAAAAGTAGACGCCTCCGGATGTCCGGTGGTGGCTGACGCTGATAATGATGGCGTGGCGGATGAGCGTGATCAATGCCCTGGCACCGCTCCGGGGACGCCTGTCGATGCTACGGGCTGCTTGCTGGATACTGACAAAGATGGCGTGACTGACGCAAAAGATGCTTGTCCGAATACCCCCAAGGGTGCGTTGGTTGAAGCCAATGGATGTACTAAAAAGCTTTTGGAAACAGTCAGTTTGTCCTTGGATGTGAAGTTTGCCTCAGGTAAAACCGATGTACCTCCCGCCTATCGTGGCGAAGTTGAAAAGCTGGCACAGTTCCTGACTCAGTACCCGGATACTTCCGTTGTGGTTGAGGGTCACACTGATGATCGTGGCGCAGATAAACTCAATCAGCGCTTCTCTCAATTGCGTGCCGATGCCGTAAGACGTGTACTGGTTGGTGAAATGGGGATTGCGGCAGAGCGTGTCACCAGCGTGGGTTACGGTGAGTCACGCCCGATAGCTGACAACGCTACGGCAGAGGGTCGCCAGAAAAACCGCCGGGTTGTAGCGGTCGTTTCTGCAACCGTAGAGAAATAAGTTTAGGTTGTCGTTACAACTTACAGGCTCTGAATCCAGAGCCTGATCTCTCCCAGCCAGGGAATATCTCTGGCTGCATTTCTGAGTGCTTCTTTGCTTATATCAAGGGCCGCACCTTCTTTAAGAAAAATCTCGATGGAAATTTTTTCGTTTAAATAGTGCAAGCGATAGCTGGATGCCGAATGTTTGGGTATCAGCTCTTGCCAACATATTTGCAGCTGATCCAACGCTTCTGGGCGAAGCGGTAATTTGGCCATCGGTGCGTAAGGCGCATAGTGACCTTCATCCATCTCTGCATCAATATGGAAGGTGACTTCATAGACGGAGGGAAACTCCTGCTTTAATTCACGAGTAACAATCAAACCTATTTGGTGACCCTCGGAAACACTAATAGCTGGATCCACCAGAAGATGTACATCGATGAGCACATGTTGCCCCATATATCGACTACGTAGATCATGAACACTTCTGACGCATTCGTTTTTTTCTATGAAAGCCCGCATCCGTTTGGTTTCTTCGGGCGAGAGGGCGGTATCCACCAACTGTTTTACGCTATCCCAGGACAGGTCCCAGCCCACTTTTCCAATCATCAGGGCAACCACAATGGCTGCCAGCAGATCCAGCCACAAGTAGCCGAGCATCGCACCGCCCACGGCGACAAAGACCACAATCGAAGAAAACGCATCGGAGCGGCTATGCCATGCATTTGCGATTACCAAATCGGATTTAATTTTCTTCCCATAATGAAGGGTATATCTAAAAATGGCTTCTTTGGTAACAATACTGATTAGTGCAAGCACGAGCGCGGGCCAGGTGGGTAGCTCAGATGTTTTAAGTTCGAAAAGGCGAATCCAGCTATCCCAAACCATTGCTCCGGCGACACCAATCAATAGACACCCTAAAAACACGGTTCCCAGGGTTTCAAATCGCTCATGTCCGTAAGGGTGTTGATCATCCGGTTCTTGCCGTGAGTAGCGCGTGACCGCAATAACCAGAATATCGGTGACCGCATCAGATAACGAATGAAGGCCGTCGGCAACAAGCGCGTGAGAGAAGGACAGGTGGCCAGTCACAATTTTCCCCAAGCCGATCAAAATGTCGAGCACCATGCCTTGAAGTGTCACTTTTTGGGCAATCCGGGCGTGCTCGGGGTTGTATCGATCGTGGATCAACGCGGAGGCCTGTTCGTGATTATTCATGCGAATTCCTGAAGTGTTTTTGATGATGTCGATTATGCTATTTGTCAGAAAAAGGACGATAAAACGTAATTATCTGTGGAATTTTTCTAAGTTGCTGAAATTACGAAACTCGATCGTTAAGCTCCCCATTGCCAGACTTTTCGAGGGAGCGTCTATGTTACTTTAGTCGGACCGGTCACCCAAATATTTCGCAGAATAAATCTAATCAGCATTATTTGTTGTGCCGCGATTTTGGCGTTGTGTTTATTCAGCCTATTAAGAATTGATCAGTGATGCGTCAATTTCTATACAGGATCCAGAGATTGAGTCCTCGATGAAGGTAGAATGTTCTTAGAATTTAATGGAATTTCAGGATTGTGCTGTCATTTTGAATCTGATATAGAAAAATTGTACACAGTTTGATCTCTGTAAAATGACAGGGATAAAATGCTTGTTATCTCAAGGGTTTGTTGGTGTGTGTGCATAAGTTATTGAAAAATAAGGATAATAAAGTGATCAAAAAGCGATCAATTTGTTGCGAGTGTCTATTTTACGAGGCCTGACGAGGTTCATCGATTGGTTTTCAACATAGTTATCCACAGAATTCGGGGATAAGTTTACACAACGTTCATTTTTTCGACGTTTTAATGACATAAATATTTGATAAAGGCACTGGAGCGCGATGTGTTGTGAGTAATTTGTCACGTCGACCAAATATTGAAGTATAATACCTGCCCGTTTTTTACCATCTCTTAACATCCGCTAACATTCCCCCAGGTGGCGCCATGTCATACAAGCTTCTTCGAGATTTGCTCTTTGTTCTTCCTCCAGAAATGGCGCACGAAGTGTCACTTGACCTAATCAGTGCAGGAGAGCGCCTGGGGATCTCGAAATTGTTTTCGAAGCCAGTGCCGGATTGTCCGGTTGAAGTGATGGGAATTAAATTTCCAAACCCGGTAGGGCTAGCGGCAGGTCTGGATAAAAATGGCGCGCACATAGACGGGCTGGCGGCATTGGGTTTTGGTTTTATAGAGGTGGGAACTGTTACGCCGAAAGCGCAACCAGGAAATCCCAGACCTCGACTGTTTCGTTTGAAAGAAGCGGAAGCCATTATTAATCGGATGGGTTTTAATAATGAAGGCATAGATCAACTGATTGAGAATCTTGCCACCACCCGTTACAAAGGGCCGCTGGGCATTAATGTCGGGAAAAATCTGACCACATCGGTAGAAGATGCCAATAATGATTACCTGGCAGGGATCAGGAAAGCTTATCCTCATGCTGACTACATCACCGTGAACGTATCTTCTCCTAATACCCCGGGATTAAGAAATCTGCAGTTTGGTGAATCACTCAATAGACTATTGGATGTGATCAAAGTTGAGCAGGCCGCGTTGAATCAGGCTACGGGGCGTTATGTACCCATTGCAGTAAAAATTGCACCCGATATGACGCCTGATGAAGTTCAGCTGGTTGCAAAGTCGTTGCTGTCGCATGGTATGGACGGTGTTATTGCAACGAATACAACGCTTTCCAGAGAGTCTGTTGAAGGACTTCCCAATGCAAGTGAGGCGGGCGGGCTTAGTGGCACGCCAGTGAAAGCAAAATCCACTGAAGTGATTCGTTTGCTTAAATCTGAAGTGGGTGATTTGCTTCCCATCATTGGTGTCGGAGGTATTTCTGATGCGGCTTCAGCGGTAGAGAAAATTGACGCCGGAGCTTCATTGATTCAGGTGTATACCGGATTTATCTATCGAGGCCCGGAGTTAATAAAGTCTGCCGTGGAGGCCATCAGATCCTGGCAAAATTGCAGTGCAGTGAAGTGAGATTTGTACACCGAATGTGTTCACTGGTTCACTGTTAGTGTGTTTAGTTTCAGAATCTATGCAAGCTTCAAGTTTTTGGCGGTAGCTTGAGTAAAAATAAAAACCCGCCATTTGGCGGGTTTTTAAAGTTGCTATTCCATAGTAGGCGAGAGGTAATATGTAGTCTCGCGATGGGCAAAGTATGTACAGAGTACCTTAATCAGGCGGTAATGCCCGGAATTTTGTGGACTCCCGATACGCCAATGTAACCGTCCCAATTATCCTGACGACCATCGCGCCAGCCATTGAGCCATTCTTGTTTCACTGTTGGAGAGTCTGCGGGGCATTGTGATTTTGATTTGCCGTTAACGCCTGCCATATAACCACGTTTGTAGGCACGTTCTGAAGGGTCACGCTTGAGTTTTCTCATTCTTATAAAACCTCATTCAATCCTGATTCTTTGGGTAAGACGAATTGCGTGTATTTCCACTTTGACCAGATTTGTCTTTGCCTCCTCTAATCTGATCAAATAGTAATCTTCAAAATAATTATGAAGCAAGGTTACCGCCCTTGCTTCATAATTGAGTTAAGCGAAATTATTGTTAGATGTACATGATTTATTTCGTCTAGATAACAGTTTTATTATTTTTTTGTGGCATATAGGTTTTTAACTTATTGAAAATATAGAGTATATATTTTCTGTGACACAGCTTCTCAAGCAGGCATTTTGTGCTTACTTTTTGTTAATGGCGTTTTTTCTTATTTATTAGCAGGCTTTTTTCATGACCGAAGATATTTCAGGTACGACTTTTGTTTTGACCTGCCCCAAAGGTTTGGAGACTTTACTCGCTGACGAGGTCAAGAGTCTGGTAGGTGTGGAATGTAAAGTCGGGGTCGCGGCGGTGACAGCAGTTTTGAACATCGATGCGGCGTATCGCCTGTTGATGTGGTCACGTTTGGCGAATCGCCTTCTACTGGTATTGAGTGAGGGAAAAATTGCTGATGCGGATGCTCTTTACCAGCTTGCGAAAGCGGTTGACTGGTCTGGACACATGACCAATAAGTCGAGTTTTCTTGTCGATTTTTCGGGTGAAAGTAAGGAAATACGCCATACCAATTTTGGAGCAGTAAAAGTAAAAGATGCGATAGTCGACTATTTTCGCGATCAGACAGGTGTGCGCCCCGACGTTTCAAGAGATGACCCTGATTTAAGAGTCAACGTGCGATTGCATAAGGGGGTGGCTACCATCGGCATCGATTTGTCCGGCGGGAGTCTGCACAAGCGGGGGTATCGTACTGAGGCGGGTATTGCGCCGCTAAAAGAAAACCTTGCGGCAGCGCTGCTCTATCGGTGTGGTTGGCCCGGTGATTATGCTGATACGGCAAGTCTGGTTGATCCTATGTGCGGTTCTGGCACCCTGTTGATTGAAGGGGCTCTGATGGCTGTTGATAAAGCGCCAGGGCTGGATCGCAAAGTCTATGGTTTTACCAGGTGGAAACAGCACAAACCTGCAGTATGGGCGGGTCTCGTACAAGAGGCCAAGGCGCGATGGGCGATTGGAATGAGTCGTTGTAAATACACCTTTACCGGCTTTGACGCCGATCCTCGAGTTATTCAAACCGCTTCTCAGAATATTCGCAGGGCAGGAGTGGATGACCTTGTTCATGTGAAGGCTCAGGCGTTGGCTGAGTTTAGTGCTCCGGAGAGTGAATCTAAAGGGCTGTTTATTTGTAATCCTCCTTATGGTGAACGGATTGGTGATGTAGACAATTTGAAAAGCCTGTACCGTTGTCTGGGCGACACAATGCGGGCAAAGCTCGATGGCTGGAAGGGCGCGATTTTTACCGGTAATCCTGAGCTGGGGCGGTCGATGGGGGTGCGAAGTTACAAGCAATACCGTCTCTTCAACGGTACGATTCCCAGTCAATTACTTTTGTTCAACGTTTGCACTGAAGCGCACGTTAACGAGCCAAAAAAGGAAGGCGCAGAAAACTCACTGGCGAATATTCGCTTGCGGGTGGTGAATGCCGAGCGGGCACAAATGTTTGCAAATCGTTTGAAAAAGAACGTCAAGCAGCTGGGGAAGTGGGCTCGTAAGCAGGAGGTTGAGTGCTATAGGGTCTACGATGCGGATATGCCCGAGTTCTCGATTGCGATAGATTGTTATGCTGACTGGATCCATGTTCAGGAATATGCGGCGCCAATCACCGTGGACGAAAATGAAGCAAAAGCGCGTCTGCACGAGGCGTTGAGTGTCATGCCCGAAATTCTCGGGGTGGATGCCTCCAGAATTATTGTCAAGCAGCGAAGAAGACAGAAAGGACTGGCTCAATACGAGAAGCAAAGTACGGTGGGACAAAGGCTGGTGGTGCATGAGAATGGCTGTAAGGTGTATGTGAATCTTACCGACTTTCTGGATACCGGTCTGTTTCTGGATCATCGTCCTATCAGAGCGTGGATTCAGAACGCATCCAAAGGTAAGAAGTTTCTTAATCTTTTCTGCTACACCGGTGTGGTGACACTGAATGCTATCAAGGGTGGCGCGGTTGCGTCTACCAGTGTTGATATGTCAAAAACCTACCTCGATTGGGCCAGAGATAATCTGGCGTTAAACGGTTTTGATGAAAAAAATCATGCGTTCGTACAAATGGATTGTATGCGGTGGCTGGATGAAGCTCTGGGTGAATCCGAGGTTAAGGCCGAACCCGCTTCGCCCTATCGGAGCAAACAAAAAAACGGCTCATCTGCGCGGCCAGCCGTTGGGAAAAAAATACCGAAATACGATCTGATTTTTCTTGATCCGCCGACATTTTCGAACTCAAAGCGTATGGAAGGCGTGTTAGATATTCAGCGAGACCATGCGGGTATGATCACAAAAGTGATGAAATTACTTGATGCGAAAGGCGTGCTTATTTTTTCCAACAATCACCGAAAGTTTAAGCTGGATCCGGAGCTCCATGTGGACTTCCAGATTGAAGATATCAGTGATAAAACCATTGATCAGGATTTTCAGCGAAATCAGAAGATTCACCGTTGCTGGTCAATCCGTCATAAGGCGTAAGGCGGATGGCAAATAGCTACAATTGGTTCGACATTAAAATCGATGAGGCTAATAGAAAACCAATTGTAGCGACGAAGATTAGAATTCGTACTTTAATCCAATTCCGCTGCGGAATGTTTTGATGGCGGTGCTGGTGTCGTTATGCAGGCGTCCGATTTCGGTGGTGACATAAAGTCTGTCCACCACACTGAAATCAATGCCGACTATCCAGCTTACGCTAAAAGTAGACGACATGAAATCATTTGGCATGTCTTTAAAGGCAACGGGTTTTGCCACTTTCTTGGCGGTGCCTTTCACATGTGAAAAACCGTATTCTGCGTAGAAAAGCGCAAATTCAGCGATTGGATATTGGGCACCCAGATACCAGCTTCCCCAGTAGTCAATTCCCACATCTGCGTGCTCTGACTTAATCACATTACCGCTGCTACGGTAAAGCTCACTAATGTTGTCAGTGCCAATGCCTTTTCCTACACGAACTTCGGTTCTGAACCAGTCGGTGATATAGGTGCCATAGGTCAGCTCGGTTCCCCAGCCCATGGCGGCTTGCAGACTTGAACCTTCTCCGACAGAACGAAAATCGAAGTATGTCGCTTGCATTGAAGCGTAATCCAGGCCTTCCTTCTTAGGAACTTCCCAGTCAAATGCAAAAGTCGACGTCGATATGACAGAAATGGCAGCAGCTAACAGCAGACGATTCATAATGGTGGTGGCGTCCTTCTTGTAATAGGGATTCCGTAAGGAAAGTAGTCTGTGTGCATTTTGCGTCAGTATTTGTAACTATACGCTGAAAAGTGTCACAGATTATTGAATTGTACGGAAAACTTACCAATAGTTGTTATCCGATGGATCTTCTTCTGAGTCGTTCGTCTCAATATCATCATTTTCTTCGTCTTCTGTATCCGTATTTTCTATGTCGAGATCGAGTAATTGTTGAGCCATGTAAAGCAAACCCAGTACTGCACCTTCCGGCGTTTGACCGTCAAGCTCATAACGTCGCAGCGTGTCATCGCGCGTTTCGATGAGCTGGCCATAGTCCAAGCCAATAAATAAGTCATCTATTCGTGCGATTTCGAAGGTGGGTTCATCGGCTGCGGCTTCGAACAGTTTTTCGAGCCATTCTTCGTCCGGATCCAGCCCATCGATATAGATAGTTAGTCCGTCCAGATCCTGATTCATTTCTCTGGCGATATCTGCCACTGAGGCGCCCTGATCAAAATAATGCTGTAAATCATAGGGCATGCTGCTATTGTCGCGCGGGTTCCAGGTTTCGTCGGGCATTACCAGCACGTTTTTTATGCGCCCGTCGGGCAGGCTCCAGGCGATTGACAGAGGGAAGGCATCTTCTTCGTAACTGCTCGCTTCCAAATCTAAAAATACAGGTATGTTCATCGTATGATGTTCCACGTTATTGGCTTAAACGATTATACTTTTGTTAACGGCCATCAAAAATGACTTTGTTGCCAATTCTCCCGAAGTAAGGACGATTTACTCATGCCATTATGGATGCCTTCAAAGGCACGTCGTTTATTCTTTTTCCTTGGATTGATTTTATGCCTGGTTTCTTCAACGCTTTTTGCTCGTATTGATGCAGGAGCAATACCTTCGGAATTGAGGGGTTGGCAGGAATGGGTGCTATTCGGCAACGAGGAAAAATTGTGCCCGGTGAAATTTGATGGCCGGGCGCTGAGCGATAACCTGACCCAGTTCCAGTGCGTTTGGCCGGGTGTTTTGGATCTTCAGTTGGAAGATAAAAGTCTGGCTTTCAGTCAGTCATTCAGCATGATGGCGAGTGGCTGGGTCGATTTGGTGGGCGATGGCCGTTACTGGCCGGATTTAATTCGTGATAACGGCGCCTCGGTACAGCTCATTGATCGTCAGGGGCGCCCGTCGGTTTTTCTGGAGAAAGGCGAGCACCGCATTTATGGACGCATTACTTTTAGTCAAATTCCGGAATATATCCAGCTTCCTGTAAGCACTGGATTGATCAAACTACGAGGGAGCAAGGCGTCTGAGTACGCATCTGAACGTGCGGAGGATGGCAAATTATGGCTGCGATCCGACAACGAGGCCCGTGCCAGAGATAATATAGAGGACGCGTTGAATGTTCGCGTCTTCCGTCGACTTACCGATGATCTTCCCATGCGACTGGTCACGGTACTGCAAATGGATGTTACAGGCTCTGAGCGTGAAATGTTATTTGGAAAAGCCTGGCCATCCAGTTTTCTGCCCATTTCTTTGGATAGTGCGTTACCGGCTCGAATCGAAAACGACGGAATGATCAGAGTGCAGTTAAGGCCTGGTCGATGGGAGGTCAAGGTTGCCGCTCGTGCAATTGGTGTGCCGGCTCAATTAACGGCAGAGCCTTTGGTGAACTGGCCTCAACAGGAGCTTTGGTCTTTCGAAGCTGTGCCGGGATTGCGATCTGTCTCGGTATCGGGTGTCTCACAGGTGGATGTGTCGCAGACACTCTTGCCGAGTGAGTGGCGCCATTTGCCGACTTATCTTGTTGGCGCAGGGCAGGCTTTGAGTCTTGACGAGTCAAGAAGAGGAGGAGGTGAGCCTGAAGCCAACCGCTTGACGCTCTCGCGAGAGATGTGGCTGGCGTCTGATGGAGAATCTCTGATCGCCCGCGATTTAATTGGCGGTGAAATGTATCAGGGGTGGCGTCTGGAACTTGAGAACCACTTTTCATTGGGAAGGGTGAGTATAGATGGGCGCGATCAGCTGATAACTAGAGTAGAAACCAGCTCACCTGCGGGCGTTGAGGTGCGTTCATCACCGCTTTCGTTAACCGCTGTATCGAACACCTCACTGATCTCTCAGGGGATGTTCAATCAGATTCCTGCATCTGGTTGGTTGACCACGTTTGACCATACCAGTGTTCGCTTGAATTTGCTGCCCGGCTGGTTTGCGATTGCCGCTACTGGTGTAGACGACGTTAACGGAACCTGGGTGCAAAACTGGAATATCTGGGATATTTTTCTGGTACTGCTTGTGGTCGTTGCCGTTTATAAAACACTTGGGGGGTTGTGGGCAGTAGTAGGTGCCCTAGGGATCGTTTTTGCCTACCAGGAGCCGGGAATTCCCGTCGCCATGTGGTTGAATCTTTGTGCCGTGTGCGGCCTGCTGCGGGTCGCCCAGGCGGGTAAGGTGCGGTCATGGTTAAATCTTTACAGAAATCTCAGTGTGTTGCTGGTACTGGGGGGGCTCTTGATGTTTTCCGTCCAACAGATGCGTGCTGCGATTTACCCTCAACTTGAGCCGGGGATGTCAACGGGGGAGATATCCTTTGCTGTTATGCCGCTAATGGAAGGATTTGCTGATCAGGCAAATGCCCCCTACGCGACAAAACCGGACGGGTGGGGTGAGGCGGCAGGGGTCGTCGATGCATTCGATGAAGCGGCGAAAGTAGTTTCTAAGCGTGCACAACGGAGTGTTGCTACGTTGCTTTCATCGCCAAGCCCTGTTCCTGCGACACCTCCCGTTTCTGATCAACGAGTCCAGACCGGGCCGGCCGTGCCTCAGTGGCAGTGGCGCAGTGTGGATATGTCGTGGCAAAGTGCCGATCTGGATCCACAGGCATCGCTTTTATTGCTCTCCCCCTGGCAGACTGCAGGGATACGCATTTTAATGGTGCTGATGTTAAACCTCCTGTTTGCTGGTTTTTTGCTTTATTTCGCAAAATCGGGAGCGGGAACCCCGATAAATAAGCCGAATAACCCACCACAAGCCGCGCCACTTAATG
Source organism: Hahellaceae bacterium (assembly GCA_024234505.1). Classification (GTDB taxonomy): domain Bacteria; phylum Pseudomonadota; class Gammaproteobacteria; order Pseudomonadales; family Oleiphilaceae; genus JACKOD01. The sequence continues at coordinate 700,511 of JACKOD010000001.1, forward strand.
TGACTGTGGCGATTTTGGTGCTTTGCTTTTTGTTGGGGGGAGGAACCTATTCGAGGGACAGTTACGCTGATGTTCCTGATCCAGTCGTGTTAAAACAATTGGCGGATCGACTAACCGCACCTCCTGAATGCATACCGCACTGCGCCGATTTGCAGGATACGCGCGTAAGCGTCAACGCTTCCATGCTGACTCTGGCGTTAGAAGTCGGGGCCATGACCGATACCTGGTTTCCCTTGCCATTAGTGAACAATACTGAAGGTTTCGAGCGAGTTTTGCTGGATGGAAGCAGTAACCCTCGGGTGATGCGTGGCGCGGATGGGTATTTTTATATTCGTGTGACCGAAGGCGTCAGGGATATTATTATCGAAACTCCAATTCGTGATCGCGAGCGATTTGAGCTTAATTTTCCAATGAAGGCCCACAATATTCGGTTGCAGCTAAGTGACTGGGATGTTTCAGGGTTGGTAGACGGTATATTGCCTTCGAATGCTTTGCATTTTTCGCGAGAGAAAGTTACCCACTCATCAGGTGATTCTGAACATGCGGCAACGGCAGAAATCATCCCATTCTATCAGGTCACCAGAACACTGAATCTGGGGTTGGAGTGGCAGGTGGTCACCGAGGTGCTTCGCATTGCTCCGATAACCGGCCCGCTTTCAGCGAAGATCGCGTTGCTTTCAGGAGAGCAGGTGGTGACGCCGGGAATTAAAACCGAAGATGAGCATGTGTTGATTTCGTTTTCTCGGAATCAGCAACGGGTTCGCTGGACGTCACGACTGAATGAAATGCCGGAATTTCAGTTGAAGGCTCCATCTGATGCACGTTGGCAGGAAGTATGGCTTCTACAATCCAGTCCGGTATGGCAGTTATCCGCCGAAGGCGTCCCTGCCAGTAAACCATCATTGGTGGCGCAAGCGGCACGTCATACTTTTGCTTCAGAGTATCGGCCTCGGGCTGGCGAATGGTTGACGGTTAAAGCGCTTCGACCGACTGCCGTTGAGGGTCAAACTATAACCATTGATCGTACAGAGTTACATTATGTTCCGGGTAAGTCCAGAGTCGATGTGAACATGACGCTTGTCATGCGCAGCTCGCTGGGCGAACGATTTTCGTTTGACTGGCCACCGGCACTAACGCTTAAGAATCTGTTGTTAAATGGAAGGTCGATGCCGACTCGTCAAGAGGAGGGTCGCATTGATGTGCCTCTGCAGGCAGGAATGAATGAGCTTAAAGTGGAGTGGAGCGAGCCTGCCGAATGGAACTCGTATGGATTGGCGCTTTGGGAGCCTGGGAAGCTTCATTTTCCACTGCCTTTGTCCAATATTACGCAGCAGGTGGAGCCCCCGCAGGATCGATGGCTGCTGTTATTCACCGGGCCGGTAATGGGACCTGCCGTGTTGTATTGGGGAGTGATACCAGTGCTTGCACTGCTTGCATTTGTGCTGGGCCGCCACCAGGGGAATCCTTTGAGCATCGGCGCCTGGTTTTTGCTTGGGGTGGGGCTCAGTCTGACGGAAATCTGGGGAATGTTGGCGGCGATACTCCTGTTTTATGTTTTGTCGTATCGAATGAGGCAACCTGTGCCGGCGTCGAAGTGGTGGTTCAGAGGGCGTCAAATATTGCTGATAGTGTTTGCGCTTGGATGCTTTGCAACAATTATCAGTGCTATCCCCGAGGGGTTGTTAGGTGATCCGGATATGCATATTGCGGGTAACGATTCAAATGCTCGGGTTTTAAACTGGTATCAGGATCGAACGGCAGGAGATTTACCCGCAGTGTCAGTGTGGTCGGTGTCATTTTGGGTGTATCGAGCGGTAATGTTGCTCTGGTCGCTTTGGTTAGCCGTGGCGATTATTCGATGGCTTGCCTGGAGCTGGGGAGCGTTAAATTCAGGTGGTTTTTGGGCTCCGTTAGTGCCGGTGGTGACCCCTTCAAAGGGCGGGCCTTCGTCTGAGCCTAAGGTATCAGAAGCAGCAAAGACTACCGAGAACAAGAATATGGAGCACCCAACCGATTGGTCAGGTGCGATGGGTGAGCAGGTACCGATAGTCACCCATGAGCAAGATTTGATGGCACAAGCCTATGTGCGTGTCTCCGATGAACATGGAGAATCGCCTGTGGCATCAACTGAATTTGAAATAAAAATTGATCCGCCGATCGCTGACCATGATATTTCACGTTACCTTGTGGATGAGGATAACTTGCCTGCTACTGATAGTGAGTCTCAAAACAGTGCGGCTAAAACCCCGGCAAGAAAAACGGATCCCGTATAATAATTGAAGAATGTGGAATAGAAATCGAATGAAATCTTCTGTATTTAATGATGAGTTACTCACCTTTCTGTCTGAATCACCGACCCAGTTCCACGCGGTGCAAAACATGACAGAGTTGCTGAAAAAGGCCGGATATCAGTCGTTAGAGGAGGCAGATGAATGGCAGGTACGCAATGGCGGTCGATACTATGTCGTACGCAACGGATCATCCCTTGTTGCGTTCAATTTAGCCAGCAAGGAGGCAGCCGCCACGCAGGGTGTTCGTATGATGGGGGCGCATACCGATAGTCCCTGTCTCAAAGTTAAGCCCAATCCCGAGCTATTCCAGAAAGGATATTTTCAATTGGGCGTCGAGGTTTACGGTGGGGTTCTGCTCAACCCGTGGTTCGATCGTGACCTGTCGCTGGCTGGTCGGGTGACATTTCAGGATAAGTCCGGCACCTTAAGCAGCGCGCTGGTTAATTTCATAAAGCCTGTCGCGATGATTCCCAGTCTGGCGATACATCTGGACCGAGACGTCAATAACAACCGTAGTGTAAACGCGCAACGTGATTTGCCACCCATACTCATGCAGGTAAATGGCGATGAAATGATTAACATGCGGGCCATACTGTGTGAACAGCTGAAGTCTGAATATCCGTCGGTTGATGTTGCCAAAATTCTCGATTATGAGTTGGCGCTATATGACACCCAACCAGCGGCGCTGGTTGGCTTGCAACAAGAGTTTATTGCCTCTGCCCGGCTGGATAACCTGCTAAGTTGCTTCATTGGGCTGAAAGCCTTGTTAAGCAGCGATGCAACGCAAAATGCTTTGCTGGTTTGTAATGACCATGAAGAAGTCGGTAGCTTGTCTGCCGAGGGGGCTCAAGGTCCATTTTTACTATCGGTATTGGAGCGCTTGTGGCCTGATCCGGAGTTTCGCACGCGTGTGCTGCGCAAGTCATTCATGCTGTCGATGGACAATGCCCATGGCGTCCACCCGAATTTTGCTGACCGGCATGACGGTAATCATGGCCCGGTACTGAATCAGGGGCCGGTGATAAAAATAAACAGCAATCAACGGTATGCGACTAATAGTGAGTCCAGCAGCCTTTTCAGATGGTTATGTGAGAAGGTAGCCGTGCCTTGCCAGAGTTTTGTGGTTCGAAGTGATATGGCCTGTGGAAGCACCATCGGCCCGATTACGGCCGGTGGGATAGGCGTGACAACGATAGATGTCGGAGTTCCACAATTCGCAATGCATTCCATTCGGGAATTGGCGGGAAGTCGGGATGCCTTTGCCTTGTATCAGGTTGCCACGGCGTTATGCGACTGCGAGCGTGTGATTGTGTGATTGTGTGATTGTGTGATTGTGTGAATGGTACAGCGGGCTGCTGTTCGGCAGCCCAATTTGAAATTTGTATTGCGAATTATAATGGAACTGCTCGCCATCGAAACATGCCGTTTCGTTTCGACTGTTTTTAACGCCAGGGCTCGCTGGATTCGCAGTAAGCGTTTCGCATATTTTATGAATAAAACATTGTGCAAATAGGAATGAAAAATTGTGCAAAATTGCAAAAGAACTACAGATATATTTCAGAAGGAACGCTGAACAATGCAGTGGGAAGGAGGTTGGCTCCTCGACCTGGGCTCGAACCAGGGACCCACGGATTAACAGTCCGTTGCTCTACCGACTGAGCTATCGAGGAACTGCATTGCGTTAGCGGGTGCGGATATTAAAGATCGTTTTATGGCTTGTCAACTTTTTTCTATGAATAATGTTGTTTCAAAAAATATCGTGTTGTGTCGCATTAAAGGGGTGGAAAGAGAGAAGGGCCATGGGCAAAAAACACAAAATTTTCTGTTATGGCATATAGTTAATTTATTGGCTCGGTTTGGATCTGGTAAACAGAGCGGTCGTAGAAAGTAGTCAATGACATCGACAAAGCCAATAGTATAGTGACTGACGATGAGTGAGTTTCCGTTGAGAAGCTCCGCTGGGGGAATGTATGGATATTAAAAATGACTGGAAGAAGCTGCTCGTAGTGGTTGACGAAAAAACGGATCGTGTGAATTTGTTGGAGCGTACCCGTTGTCTGGCGTCAAAACTGAAGGCTTCTGTCGTGTTATTCCAGGCCTGTTATAGTACAGCGCTGCAGAATGCCTATCTGTTTGATACTGCGGCACAGGAGAGTGCACGCCAAGGGTATTTGCAACACTGCGAAAAGGCGCTCGAAGTGTTGGCAGGAGAATTGCGCCAGCATGGGATTGATGTTGCCGTATCTGCAATTTGGGCCAAGCCAGCGCATGAGGCCATTGTTGCACAGGCCAATGCACTGGGCGTTGACCTGATTATTAAGGAAACCCATTATCACTCGTTGATTTCACGCGCCATTCTAACCAATACCGATTGGCACCTGATACGTGAATCGGCTAAACCGCTTTGGTTTATAAGGAATCGGGAGTGGTCATCCCATTTGAGTCTGGCGGCGGCAGTGGACCCCATGCACCTGCATGCGAGAAAAGGGGAACTGGACGAACGGCTCATTGATATCGCACATGAGTTGGCATGCTGCCTGCCTGCCGAGTTGCACGTTATTCATGCATTTGAGCCGGTGCCCACGGGTATCATGGCCGAATTCGATGCAATTGCGGCAGACTACAACGTGTATCGCCAGCAGGCGAAAGTGAAGCACCAAACCGCGATGGATGAACTGATACGGGGGCGTGTCGAAAGCTCCGCCATCGTTCATTTTGAAGAGGGGGCGCCCGAGAAAGTACTCCCTAAAATAACGATGGAACAGAATATTGATTTATTGATTATGGGGGGCGTTTCAAGAAGTGGTGTCGAACGAATTTTTGTAGGAAATGTTGCCGAGAGCGTGCTTGATCATGTGCATAGTGATGTGTTGATCGTGCCTTAGCCGTTTTTTGAGGCGTTGCTTTTTTGTGTAATTCTGATTTACCTTCGCAGCTCCCGGTCTCTATACCGGGAAATGTGCTTTACTAGAGTTATATTAGTTTCGTCTAAAACTTCAGATTGTAAAAAAATAACAGGAAAACACTAGCCATGAAAGCTTCGCCTTTGGTCATGATTGTAGATGGTGATGAAATTCATCGCGAAATGCTGGAGAACATGCTTGAGGATACGGTGGATGTGCTGAATATCGCCAATGCTCAGGTGTGTCTGGAATCGCTGGAGTATAAAAAGCCGGATCTGATTATCATTGACCCCAAAGATCCGGCTATTGATGGCTGGAACCTTATTCGAAAGATTCGCGAGCAAATCGAAGAAAATGCAGCATCTATTATTGTTCTAACCGAAGAAGCAAATTTTGATACTCGTCTGAAATCCTATGAGCTGGGGGCTAATGATTTTCTTGCCAAGCCCTTTCAACCGGAAGAATTTTTAAACAAAGTCCAGCTCAATCTGAATGCCAAGCAGTATTACAGAAGGTTGCGTGAAGAGGCGATGGATGCGATGGCGACGGCAATGGCAGCCTTAAAGCAATGCAGCGATCTGGGATTGATTCTGCGGTTTATGGAAGACGCCATCAAAGCTGAAACTCACGGTTCACTCGCCAATGTTTTGAAGGAATACCTTGAGCAATTCGGTATCGACATTTCGTTGATGATCCTGAGCGATCATCAACCGCACTACTATTTTTGTGATGAAGATTCCCAGGCCTCAGTGTTAATGGCTATGTGTCGGGAAAAAGGGCGAATCGTTGATATCGGATTGGTCACAGTCGTTAACGGCACGGATGTCAGTATCTTTGTAAGGGAAATGCCTAAAGATGAAACCCGGTATGGCGAAGTGAAAGATGCGATCAGTATCATGAGTAATCTCGCTGATAACCGGGCACGATTTATTTCGAGTATGGCCGCGTTGAAGCGTGAACAAGAATTCGGCGTGCAAGCCAGTGTACTGCGGGGTATTCAGCGTATTACCCAAATGCAACAACAAATCGAAGGACATGTTGAACAAATAGACCGTGGTGTGTCCGGGCTTAAGGTTCATATCAATGAATCTTTGGTGGCTATTGGTGTGACGGAAGAGCAGGAAAACATGTTCACAGACTTACTGTCCGATTATCTGGATCGGATGGAAGAGGGGTTCGCCGGTATTATTAAATTGGAACAAGACTTAAAAGCCCTGACGGCAGAACTCAGCAGCATGGTGAATAAATAGCATGCTAATCAATGCCGGTAATCAGCAGTCGTATCGTTATGCCTTTGGATTTCCCTTGTTGCTGAGCGCCCCGAACCTGTTTACGGATTTGCTGCTTTCAGTGTGACCATGGTATCAGCTCCTCGATGGGTGATTTCGTTGCCGGTGACCAATAACGTCATGCCTACTTTTTGATTGGTCTTCACTTGTTAGTGTGATCTTCGGGGTTCTTACGGTTGACGGCTAAAACCCCCAGGATGTGTTAGATTGTTGGAATTACGCAAGAAGCTGTTTTGAGTTGTTATATCGTCGGAATGTGTCAGTACAGAGAGTTGATCTGAATATGGAAAATATTGCAAATTTGGCACATATCGATTCCATTCTTAATGAATGGAAGGCTGTGATAGGTAACGATTTCGATGGCTATAGAAATCATGTCGTAAGGATGGTGACGTTCTCTTTATTGTTGCGGCCTTGCGATAGTAAAGAGCAACGAGCGATTGAAATAGCTGCCTGCTTTCATGATATTGGTATCTGGACATCAAAAACCTGGGATTATCTGCCGCCCTCAGTATTGGCAGCACGCAATTATCTCGAAGAAAACTCATTAGGTGAATTTACCTGCGATGTTGAACAGATGATTCTCCATCACCACAAACTTCTACCGGTAAAAGATAACGCTTCACCGTTGGTGGAAACGTTTCGTCGCGGAGATTTGGTTGACTTTTCATGTGGATCAATCCGATTTGGAATTCCTGCGAAAACCGTCGCCAGAATAAGGCGCCAGTATGCAAACCATGGTTTTCATAAGGCATTGGGGAAATTGTTTTTAACCTGGATGTTAAAAAATCCACTAAATCCTGCGCCTATGGTTAAATTATGAATGTTCGACGGTTTTAGCGCTTTGCAAGGCGTCGGCGTGTCGTAAGATTTCATTCTTAGGCAGTGGCCCGCCATGGCCCATATGAAAGTGTTCTGTTCCCCGAGCAACCAATTGTTGTAGCTCTCTGCGTACGGCCAACGGATCATCTTCAAAAGGTGGGCGTTTGGCTTTACCGGTTCTGGCAATGCCCCCAAGTAATATTCCGGAAGACACCAGATCGCCTACAATAGCGTTCCTGTTGTTCAAAACTACAGATAAAGAGCCCTCTGTATGGCCGGGAGTGGGAATGACCTCGCCATCAAAACCGAAGGGTGTAAGGTCTAATGTTTTGGTCGAAGTGAGCAGGATGTCCGGTGTAAAGTAGCTGTACGCTTTTTGAATCGCGCCGGTTTTGTGAAACAGTTTTCCGAACCATCCGGTAGGACAAAAGTGCATCTTCTTTTTGCCCTGAAAGTAAGGTAGATCGCCTTCATGAGCGACTATCGGCGCACCAGACAATGTGTGTAGCTTGAATGCATTTCCTGCGTGATCAATATGAGCGTGAGTTACAACAATCAGTTTGATGTCTTCGAATGAGCAGGCAAGGCGCGCGAGCGCTTTTTGAACTTTGCCTTCGGTATTGGGCAACCCCGCGTCGACAAGTATGCAACCGTTGTGATTGTGAATGAGAAATGCATTAATCAAACCCAGTGGAGCAATGGCTATTCTGTGGATAGTCATTGTCGATTTTGATGTGCTAGTCATAGATGAGCCTTGTTGTTGTAAAGGGTTTATGCAACTTTAACGGCTCACAGGTTTTGGTCAATTAGGCACTTTCAGGTAACTTACATGCGGAACAGTGAAGAGAGCATGCAGAACAGCGAAGAGAGCGAGAACCCGCTGGGTTGTCCGGTGGTATCAACGTTGAACTTGATAGGCGGTAAATGGAAGCCGATGGTGATTCATATCCTATCCAGGGATGATCAGCGTTTTGGACAGTTGAAGCGGTCTTTGAAGCCGATTAGTCAGAAAGTGTTAACGGAGCAGCTCAGGGAATTGGAACGCAACGGTATTGTGCAACGAGACGTTATCAGCGGAAAAGTTCTGAACGTTACTTATTTCCTAACCAGCCATGGCCGGTCACTGGTTCCGGTATTGGAAGCCCTATATACTTGGGGCGAAAAAAATAGCCCGCATGCAAACCGGACTGAACAGGTTTAGCGGCTTTGGATTCGATGTACGTGAAGAGGATTTCTATGGGTACGATTATTAAAAATGGAAGTGTAGTGTCTGTATGCTTGTTGTTGGGAGCCTGTAGCTGGGTGGATTTGAAACCTGACGCACAATCTGTTCAGGTCATTACCGAAGCGTCTGCCAAAGAATGTAAACTGTTGGGAACCGTAAATGCCCAAACGAAACGGATGATTGGCATCTATCGTAGAACGGACGAGACACTGAGCAAAGAACTGGAAACACTGGCAAGAAATGAAGCAGCATCAATGGACGCGAATGCGATTGCACCTATTGAAGAGTTGACCGAAGAAGGCAGCCGAAAATACAGTGTTGTGAAGTGTCTATAATTCGACTGCAGGTTTATTGAGCCGTTATCGTTAATCTGTGGTAACACACTGGGAGGCTTGCTGAGCTTCCCAGGCGTGAAGTTCTTCGTTGTAGGTATCCCAAACGCAGGGACAACAACCGCTGTCACAGCATTCCCAATCTTCAGGTGGAGTCGGCTTTTCAGTTTGCTTGGTCATGTGTTTTTTGTTTCCGCTGGTTAGCGACGTTGGCGCTCAGGAGTCAGGTGCGCCCGTCCATTGAATATCGATAACATAGGTTGATTGAGTGATCCTATCAAAAAAGAGTGCGATTCCCAATCTTGTGTTGTTAGATTTTGTGTTCAAAATGTAATCAAAATCCTTGACCCCTTTTGTCTGAAAAAGACTTTTTTGATGCATGCCCAAGCTGCCCATCGCAGATGTAGTAATTTAGCTATAGGTAATATATGGGAATACAATAAAAAAGCATTATTATTTCTATGACGTTAATGGCTGTATGATGAGCGCTCCAACAGACTCAAATTAACGTACAGGAAAATAAGTATGATGGTACCTGGTACTTCCATGCGCATGGATGGGAAAATTATTGCTTGGCGAGGCTTTTTAAATGAGTTAACACGCGGCATGGTATGGCTGCTAATGACGCCAATGTTGGCTTTTGCACTCCCTGCGACCGAAGATCGAATTGGTTTTTCGATCATAAAAACCGCTTCGAGTGCGGGTACTCAAGAGGCGCTGGTGTTTGAAAGTGGAAGTTGGTTTACCCGTCGCCATCTTTGGCAAAATGCCGTACTAATTACCCACCCCAAAGGCGACATTTTAATTGATACCGGATTGGGCAGAGAGGTCGATCAACAGTTTGCCGAAAACAGCTTTTTTGATCGACAATTGTTCGGTTATGAAGATCTTGATCCTGCGGCAGATCAAATGCAGCGTAATAATTATGACATCAACCAGGTAACCCGCATTATTCCGACCCATTTGCACTGGGATCATGCCAGCGGCATCAAGGATTTCCCCTTCGCCGAGGTTTGGGTGCAACGGGCCGAGCATGATGAAGCAATACACGGAAAGCCGCCAGTACACCTTCTATCGCAAATTGATGATCCGGCAATTAAATGGCACTTTGTCGAATTGGATACCGTACCTTATGAGGGTTTTTCAAAAAGCGTAGATGTCTACGGCGATGGGTCAATCGTTCTGGTAGATTTAAGCGGCCATTCGGCAGGACAGTTAGGGATATTTCTCCGGGTCTCATCCGGTAAACGGTATTTCTTTTCGGGAGACACGACCTGGACATTTAAAGGCGTTAAAGACAACGCCCAGCGTTCCGGAATTATTCGATGGTTAGTCGATGTTAATTGGGATACAGAAAAAAATACAATGCAAATAGAAAAACTGCATCAACTGAATAATAACGAGGCTTCGGTGCAGATTATTCCTGCTCACGACGAGTTGGTTGCGAAGACCTTGCCTCGTTTCCCTGAATTTGGCTACTGAGTTGTTTCAAACGAGAATAAATCGAGCTCTGTGCTCCGGCGGGAAAAGATGGATTTAAGAGCGTTGCGTTACTTCGTGGCGACGGTAGAAGCAGGCAGTATTACTGCTGCAGCAGAAAAATGTTTTATCGCGCAACCGTCAATCACGGCAGCCATTCAGAAGCTGGAAGAGGAGCTGGAGACGAAATTATTGATTCGTCAAAAGCGGGGGGTTCAAGTAACCAACGCGGGGGCGGAATTTTATAGTCAGGCCAAAAGCCTTCTGCAGCACGCGGCGTCTATTGAAAATCGCTTCAAGCGTCACGCTGAGAGTCGTGTGTTGCGCATTGCCGTTTCACACTCCATCAGTTTTAGCTATCTGGAGTCTTTGCTTGCGCGATTAAAGACACATGTTCCTCACTTGCAAGTGAAGTTGACTCGGGGTGACGACCCGTTCAATGAGGCGATCGACCTCCGACTCACGATGGATCAGCGAATCGAGGCAGATGAGGAGTTCATTCCGTGCTGGAAAGATCGATATTGTCTCGTGATTCCCGATCAACATCCACTTGCGTATGAAAAGCAACTAACGGTTTCAGATCTCAATGGGTTACCACTGATTCAGCGTACGTTTTGCGATAGAAATCAGGAGATGGCGGCTTTTCTTGGGCAGCGTGACATTCAGATTGAATTTGTTGCTGAAGTTGATAATGAAGAATGGGCGCTTTCATTGGTTTCCTCGGGATTGGGTGGTGCTATTGTTCCGCTTCCGATGAATTTCGTACCTACAGGGCGTTTCACCGTGAGGCCTCTTGGTGAGGTTGAAGGATTACACGACTTTGAGCGGTCGGTCGGGGTTGCGATTCGATTTAATCGATACGGATCGCTATTTTTTAAGGAATTGGCGCAAAATTTAAAGCATTGGAAACCCATGTAATGGGGGAATAAAAAAGCGTAAATGACTCGTTGTATTTAAAAATAGTAATAATCTCCAAATAAGAATGTATTGCATTACCAAATGCAAATGGATATCATTTTTTGCAATGAGATTTTACTTAAACCAGACGAGGTAGAAAAAGTGAAGAGTTTTCGCGTTGTAGTGTGTTCATTAGTTGCGTTGATGGGTTCGGTGGCAGCGTATGCAGAGGTTCCCAGTATTGACCTGATTATTGAGAATCATCGTTTTTCTCCCGAAGTGGTCGAAATCGCGGCGGGTCAAAAAGTAAAACTGCATGTGATTAACAAGGATGCAACTCCCGAAGAGTTTGAAAGCCACGATCTGCGTAGAGAAAAAGTAATTGCAGGCAACGCCTCCGCGAATATTCTGATTGGTCCTCTCGAAGCGGGAGAGTACAGTTTTGTGGGCGAATTTAACGAAGATACAGCCAAAGGCAAGATTATCGTAAAATAATCTGGCACAGCGCCCGGGTAACCAGGTGCTGCGTTGTTTTTTCTTTTACATCTCCTGGAGACATCCATGTATAGCGCTGCACTTATAGTATTTCGCGAGGTTCTGGAAGCCGCGCTGGTAGTCAGCATCGTTCTTGCCGCCAGTCGAGGCGTTCCCCGTCGCGTTTGGTCGGTTGGTGCCGGACTCGTTGCTGGTGTGGGGGGCGCGGTGCTAATCGCGTTATTTGCGGAATCCATTGCCAATATGATGGATGGGTTTGGGCAGGAACTTTTAAACGCCGGCGTTTTACTTATTGCGGTGCTAATGCTTGCCTGGCATAACATCTGGATGTCTTCTCACGCACGAAGCATGGTCGCCGAGTTCAAAAAAACCGGTTCAGCTGTATTGGCGGGAGACAAACCCTTATATGCACTGGCCATTATAGTTGGGGTGGCGCTACTGCGTGAAGGTTCGGAAGTCGTGATGTTTCTGTATGGCATTTCGGTATCCGGTACAGACAGTTCGGGCTTGTTGATGGGCGGATTAATGGGCGTGGTGGCAGGCATCTCCTTTGGTGCATTGTTGTATTACGGCTTGGTGAATATCCCCGTTCGCTACCTTTTCTCGGTCACCGGCTGGATGATTCTTTTGCTGGCGGCGGGCATGGCGGCGCAAGCCAGCGGGTTTCTTATGCAAGCCGGCTATTTACCGGATCAAACGCCTTTATGGGACAGTAGCGGATGGTTGCCGATGAACTCGGTAAGCGGGCAATTGCTGCATATTCTGGTGGGCTACGATAGTCAACCCACGGCCATTCAGTTGACGACTTATGTTGCCACGGTTGCGATGATACTTTTTGGCATGACGCTGGTTAATCGTCGTATGGCGCTACCCGCGGCACCAGCGACAAACCAGGCCGGTTAACGTTATAGCAGACAGTTACAGCAGTTGAAAAACGCGCAGGTGGCAACATCTGCGCGTTTTTTTGTTAATCGAACGGTACTGCCGTCTACTCCTTCGACTTTTCCACCAGACTTTGCGCTTCGCCATCGGTAGTTTTTGCGTAATCATGTGTTAGTTGACGCAATACTCCCATTTGCTGACCAAAGTTTCTGCAGCTGGCACACATCACAATGTGTAGTTTCAGTGCGGCCCGGCTTTTGAAAGGCAGCGTATCTTCCAGTGCATCAGAGAGCATGCGTGTTGCTTGCCGGCAATTCATTGTGGGGGTTCTCCTGCATTAAACCAGCGTATATCCAGGCACTCCCGTAACCTGATTCGGGCGCGGTACAGAATGACATGGAGATTACTCATGCTGATCGTGGCCGCATCACAAATTTCTTCACTGTTTAGTTCCAGAAATTCACGCATCATAAATATCCGGGCCTGAGGCGCGGGTAGCTCCGAGAGGCAGGTGTCAAAGACACGCCAAAATTGTTCGTTTTTTAATGACTCTACGGGGTGAGACCAGGCTGTAGGGCGTTGCTCCTTCAACCAATGGCCGCGATCATCAAATAACATATCGAAGTTTTCTGCACTTTCGTGAGATTTCAACAAACGGTCTGCGTCGCTGGCGCGCTTTCGTTGTCGAAGCACGTCGGCAAGCTTGTTTTTCAGTATGGCAAAAACCCAGGTTTTTAGCGCGGCCTGTCGGCGGAACGAGCCGACATTATTCAGGGCACCCATCAAGGCTTCCTGTACCACATCTTCTGCCAGGGTTTCATCCGACAATTGTAGATGGGCGAAGGAAAGCATTTGAGCGCGCAAGGTTTTGATAAAATGGGCATCGTCGAGGGGGGATTCAATGTTCGACGACACCGGGTCTTTTGGGTGTTCGGGATTAGGGGCTCGCATGGAATGCATCAATTTAAGTCCTGACCAGGGTTGGCGCGAGAGGTGTGTCGTTAGGCTGAATGTTAGGCCGACAATAGGGCTGACACAAAACCTCCTTTTTTCTGTTCAGACGTTATAATACGCCCATCGTTTTCGTGCGCTTGTTTCAGAGGGTTCGTTGGCGTGTACGCCGTCCTAAATCTGTCAACAGGAGAGCATAATGTCGGATCTATCGCAACATCTGGTTACAGCGTGGGAAGCTCGTGCGAGTTTTCGCGAACAATGTAGAGACGAAGACACCAATGCCTATCGCTTATTTCATGGTACCAACGAAGGTGCGTCAGGTGTCACGGTGGATTGTTACGGTAATCTGGTGCTGATTCAGAGTTTCCATGAGACTCTCCCGCCCGACGATATCGAAACCATCGAATCACATTTTTCTACACGCCTCTCACAAGACCATTATTTTGTTTATAACGACCGGAGTCTGGCTAATTCTCGAACCTCCAATGTGCTTTCTGAAACGCAGGAGAGGCTGGCTCGACAGCGAATTGAGTGTCGCGAACTCGGGGTAAAATTTGCCGCTCAAGGGCGTCATCGAGGACAGGACCCGCTGCTGTTTTTGGATTTTCGCGCCGCCCGTCGGTATATTCAGGCTAATGCCGCGCAAAAATCTGTCTTGAATTTGTTTGCCTATACTTGCGGTATTGGCGTTGTGGCAGCGACGTCCGGCGCGTCATCTGTTGTAAATGTGGATTTTGCCGAATCGAGTTTGAGCGTAGGACAGGACAATGCCCGACGTAATCAGATAGATGAAGGCGTGATTGAATTTATACAGAGCGACTTTTTTACGGCGGCAAAGCAGTTTGCCGGGTTGCCGGTCAAGGCGCGAGGTAACCCTAAGCACAAGGGTAAGGCCGTGCGTTTGCCGCCGTATCAGCGCTTTGAGGAGCGGCAATTTGATCTGGTGGTGCTGGATCCGCCTCGCTGGGCAAAAAGCCCGTTTGGTGTGGTAGATCTGGTGCGGGACTATCCCTCTGTATTAAAGCCGGCCGTGCTTACGGTTAAGCCCGGGGGCGAATTGCTTTGCACTAACAACGTGGCTTCGGTGTCTCGAGAAGACTGGCTGGATAGCCTCAAGCGGTGCGTGCAAAAGTGTGGGCGTACGCTGCGGGATCTGGAAGTTATTACACCAGAAGTTGATTTTCCGACACCGGATGGTTTGCCGCCCCTGAAAATGGCTGTATTGCGCCTGTAGAGGGCGGCGTATAATCCGGGCATCAAGGAGTTTGCAGGTTGATCCAGGCTTTAATGGCCGCGCGCTCCCCGGGATCGGCCTGTTGCCATAGCGCGCGAACCGATTCAAAGGTGCTTTGTTTCTCAAGATGTTTCTCAATGTAGCGGGGAGATGACACCGGGTTATCGTAAGCATTCGCCGGGTGATCGCGATCTTCCGCCGGATGATTGAGCGAAGGGAGCAGGTTGCCATCGGCATCAATTATCGTGATCTGGGGGTGCATGGCGAGCGCCTGCGATGCCGCGTAACTCTTAGCCTCGGGATGAATCAGTCGATATTGTTTGTTCGCTTCCAGCGAGAATTGCAACCTGACCGGTTCTGATGAAATGATGTCATGATCTTCAGCGTTTAGTTGCCAGAATTGCGAGTACTCCGCGAGCAGGGTATGTGGACCTTCGATTAATTCGAGCCGGTGGGTTTTACCGCTAAACAGACCACTCAGTATACCCCGGGCTTCGCCGTCAACTTCAAGTACTTTCACTGTTTCGGGAAACGTAACAATAGCAAGAGGATTGACGTGAGTATCGTCTGCCAGCGCAATAGACGAAGAGGCAGACAGAAAAGGTATAATGGCAAAAATCAAAGGGCGAAACATAACAGAATTCCATTAAATAATGCATGGCGGACGAAGCGAAAGCTGCTGCACAGCATAGGTCAGAGATGTGACACTTTTGCTACAGTGTCGTCAGGTGCGATTATTATTGATCAACCACGCTATGAAGAGATTGTGGATGAAAAAGGTGTCATTGAAGGATCAGACGGCACGGAAGGAAAAGGGAGCTTTAAACATGGACGTTTTAAAAGAAAGCCGTTCGAACCTGCCACCAGCCCAGAAGGCCTCGTTAGCCCGTATTTTTTGCCTGACATTGGTGTTTAACGTCGCCTTCAATGGGGTGTTGGGGGGATTGATGTTCGGGCGTAGAAGTTCCATTCCTATGTGGGGCGATCCGAGTGTTGGGGTCGATGCCATTTTTACGACCTTTCTTTTGCCGTTTTTTTCCGCGTTGATTTTGTTGCCTGTGGTAAATGATGCACTGACCTCCGGGAAGTTGCATTCGGCCGCTTTCTACTGGCACCGTTACCTTGTGTTGGAAAAATTACCCGAAGGAAATTTTATGGCTGCATTTTGTCTGGCTGCCGCCTCATTAGTGTTGGTCACCCCTTTAGCCATTGGCGTGCTAATCGGATTTTGGCCTCAAACCTTTAGCGTAGCCGAGGCCGTGATCGCAAAAATGCTTTATTCGGGAGCCCTCACTTGCGGTTCTGTACCTGCGATTTTGTTCATCGGCGTGCATCAACACCGTAAAGCGCAGTCACCTTCCTAAGTGGGATGGGGGTCGTTAATGGGGGCAAAAGGCGGGGTCATTCCCACATACGGCACCTTCGCGAATCCAGTTTAAAAGCGTGTTGTAACGTGATTTTCCTGAAATGCTGGTTGGATCTATCTGTATTCCTCCTCCGTGATTTTTCCGCGTGGGCTTGCGCAATAGCAGGCTGTTTTCCGGATCGTTAAAGTCCACACGGGCTCGGATATCCTGATATAGCGTGCTGTTCCCGTCATCCCAACGTACCGGAATACCGGGGTAGAGCGTGTCTTTTTGATGGCAGTTACTACACAGTGTTTGGGTCGCGCTGCCCAAAATGGGGCGGATGTCTTCTACAAAGGTTAACGCCGCTGGAGGTTTGATGCTGCTATCCAGCGTTAGTGTGAGGAGTGCTTCAGCACTGCTTCCTCGCGCATTGGTCACGGTAAGCCCCAACTGATAAGCGCCATCTGTATCGGCACTGAATACCGGGGCGACTGTGGTTTTGCTGCTGAGTGTATAGGTGCTGCCCTGTGGTGCCGAGATTACGCGCCATTGATAGGCTTTGGCAAACAGACTGGCGCGGGCATCCAGCGATACCGGTGAGGTGACGGTGCGATCTGCTCCAGGTTTAGCCAGCGGCAATCCCGGGAGCAGTACCTTTCCATCGGAATCAAACTGGCTAAAACCATCCAGAAAAGAGGCAAGCAACGCCGGGGCACCCTGCGGATGACGCCAGAAACTTTCGTAGTTGCGCAGCGACAGTGGCATCCATCCTCGCTGGTAAACATAGTCGATGATGAGATCGTTAAAGCTGATGAATTGTTCATAGCTGTTAAAGTTAATGGCATTGGCATGACTGAAATCGCTGCCGGGCTCTTTGACTGATTCCCCCGCTTGCGTACCGCGTAACGAGTGACAGCCGAAGCAATGCGGTTTGATCACCGTCGTGTACAGTTTTTCCACGCCTTCGGGGCGGGTTCCGGTTTGTTTCCACCCATCCGGAATGAAGTCTGCGTTGTAGGTATCGACGTTAGCCGGGTAACTTCCTGCGGCGACTGCCAGCGCGAAGGTTTCACTCCATTTGGCGGGGGTGACCGGGTCCATGGCACCCAGGGTCTGATAGATTGCCTGTACGGCCTGATTGATCATTTTAATACCGGGTTCCATATCGGTGAGGGTATAACCCGGCAAGGTTGAGAACTCGAAGCTGTCGGTATCCAGCAGGTTGGGTTTGATGCTGTAAAGGCTCAGTGTCGGAAATTTGCCGTCTTTATCCAGTGGTAGTAATGTGCCGCCATGACAGACCAGACAGTTTTGGGGAAGATATTTCATCCCGCGACCATCCAGATTGGCCTGAGTGAGTCTTACTGCCCGGGAGTCATCTTCGGCAGCGGAAAAGGTAAACATGCGAGTGATAAAAGGCGAGGCCGGATCGTTGGCGTCCAGAGGACTGAATTCAATGGCGTTCGTGCCGATATGATGTTCCGGACTGGTTTGAATGGCGGCATCCAGGTTCATCACACTGTAAACGGTATTTTCAACCGGCAACTCCTTAACTACATAGTTTTCGACAAAAATAGCGTATCCACCCCGGGCCAGTTTACGCATATGCATGTTGCGTCCGTAACCTAAGTCCTTGGTGTCGCGAAAAACGACATGAGCATCTTCACCCTCATAGAATCCGTTTTTACGTTTCCAGTCAGCCAGCGTGGTGCGTTCGATATCGGGATCAATGGCCCGGTAGTAAGCTTCTGCATAGGCTTGGGAGCTGATCTGGCTCGCCGGGAGGCTGAGCGATTTTCCGCTGGCGGTAGCGACGGGCATTTTGTTCTTCAGAAGATAGAGTTTGACCTCCAATGGTGCGTCAACAGAGATATCCACGCCACCGGGTTGCTCGACGACCAACGAATGATGGGGGTAATCGCTCAATTGGGTCGGCGTTTCCGAGCCGTTCCAGGTACCGGAGTAAGTGCTCTGCTGGCCATTCGTCTGAGTCGCGATGACTCGGTACGAATGTGCGTCAGCGTTGGCCGTTGGCGTCACCACAATTTCATAGGTGCCGGCGGATAGACTGTATTGATGGTTGGGATAGCTGAGGTAGTGATCGGGTGTTTCGAAGCTGAGTGGCGCGGTGGCGGGGGACGCCTCATTGTCGTGTTGATCGCAACCAGCTAATCCCAGTATTCCCAATAAGAACAGCCAGAAGAGTAGGCTGCTGTTTGACCAGGTCTCGTAACGCGGTTGAACGAATCGACTAGGCATCTTCCTAAAACCCTGCAAAAAGACTGATGAGGAATACGGCACGTTCGTAATCGATATTGCCATAGAGGGTGCCTGCATCGGCGTTTACTCTGGCGTGGGCGTACAGGCCGGAAATATCCAGCGACCAGTCATGGGAAAGCGCATAATTGATGCCGGTACGGTAAGTTTGGGTATCCGCCTCTAATTTGTAAGTCAGCCAGGTACCGCAAAAGGCCTCGGAGAGCGCCTTGTCGGTAGCGATAGCATGGGCATTGTTGACAAGGTCATAGATGTCGGTGGCCAGAGCGCCGTTACAAAACTGCACCTGGGCACTGGAGGTAATATCGCCGCGGATAAAGCTAAAAGCACCATAGAGCGTGATATTTTGCGTTAGCATCAGGTCCAGCGCGAAAAAGGCCCGATATTCTTCCAGATCGAAGATTTCCGCATTGGCGTCCCGCTGGCTGTATTCTATGCCGGTGTTGGCACTGATACGATCACTCATCCGTTCCATGATGACCAATTGCCCTTTGGTGAGTCGATTGCTGCGTTGGTCAGGATTGTAGACTTCCTCGTGCAGACTGGCGTTCACTTGTATCACTGGTGTGTAGAAATGCCTTCCGGGTTGCATAAAATACGCGATTTCGCCGCCACCGCCCCAATGATCCAGACCGTTGATATCTTTAAACTGACGCGTATTCATATCCAGTTGCAGGTTAACGGCATGATATTCCGTGATAAAGAATTCGTGTCCTACGGTTAAGACGGCCTCACCAAAATGATCTTCAACCTTGTCCCGATGTTTGGCTCCGTTGCCCACGTTGTAATCGAGCCCACCGGTGACTTCCAGTGTAGTAGAAAGCCATGCATCTTCGTCGGCAGAAATCAGAGGGGCATAGAGGGCTGCAGCTAACGACAACCCGGCGATGACCTTGGGGTATTTGATCATTGAGGCTTGATCCTGTGAGTAGTGGTCTGTTGGGGGCGCGCTACGTACCATAGTCGTAAGGCGTACCCCGTCCTCCACAACCACAGTAACCCTAATAAACATAGCTCAAGTCCCATGGCGCCGCTTCCTCTGGGGGGATTGGTTGGCGGGCCGGCCGTTTCGCTTTCAGTGGTATCCACGTCAAGGCTGGTGCTGCTGCCTTTCTGAACCCCAATGGCTCCCGGGTCGACAATCACGCCATTGACCTGATTGTCCGCATCATTGGGGCCGCCATCGCTGAGCACCAGTTTGACGCAGCGATCGAACGCGTGCAGGCCGCGACGATAGCTTGAGTCTTCGAGTGGCGGACATTGTCCGGCGGGGAAAGCTGAGGTAATGCGTAATGGAGCGGAGCTAATGGTGTCAAACCCGCCTTCAATAAAGGAATACCAGCCCGACTGGCTAAGCTTGCGATAGACCGCATTAGGGGGGATGGCCTGGGGTAAGGGAATAATCAGCGTGGCCTGACGTTGCGTTTCGTTTAACCCCTCGATTTCGAAATCGTAGATTCCTCCCAGCAAATCAAATTGGGTATCCGAGGCATTGGCGACGCCGCTGGCGATCAGGTCGTTACTCGACAATTGCGCGCCGGATTTTGCAGATTGCAAAGCAAATTTACCCACCTTTAAATGCAGTCCTGCTTCGGTTTCCAGATTTCTACCGGGCGAACCGGAGCTAGTGGTGAGTTGGGTCGGGCTATCGAGGGGGTCGAGGTAATCGGGCACGCCATCCTGATCTGAATCTGCGAAGCCTTCAAGAAAATCTGATTGACCATCGCCATCACTGTCAAGTGCCGGATTCAGTACGGGGGCTTCGCCTTTGAGTACAATATTCTTATTGCGTAGAACCACATGGCTGCCATCGCTGACACTTAATGTCAGCGTGTAAACGCCTTCGGCGAGGCCAGAATCTGGTTGAAGCTTTTGTACCGTAGCATTGGCAATTAAAGACAACGCCGAATCGGATGCACTCCAGTCGAGCGTTAAGGGGTCGTTATTGGCGTCACTCGCTTTGGCGGTCAGGGTCACTTCGCCCAGATTCCGGTACAGGGTTTGGGTAACTTTACCTGCTTGTTCCACCTGAATTTCGACTTCAGGTGGAATTTGCCGGTCGATAATCCAGACGGTTCGACTGAGGTTCGCGGAGAGTTGTGCTTGACCGCTGACGGAGGTAAGGGTGATTTTGATGGACTCGTCGGGTTCCGGTTGATTGTCTTCCACGGTTGTAAACTCAATTATTCCGGAGGTACCCTGTGCAATCGCAACGGTGCCGCTTCGTAAGCTGTGATCGGCGTCATTTGCCGTACCCGCTACCTCGAAAGAGGCCGTTACGGGATAGGTGGGAGCTTCGCCATTCAGCTGTATCTCTACTGTGACTATCTGACCTTCGCCGGTAATTTGTGTCCCACTGAGATGGAGGCTGGGTAAAACATCCAGGATCTGCTGCACCTGCGTCTGATTACCGCTGTTATCTTTTGCTGTCCATATCAGGGTGTGTCTGCCAGGACGGAACGGCCCGCTATCGTTGACGGTTGCCGAAACCACACCATCGCGGGCATCGTTAGCTGTTGCGCTGAGTTTCACAGCGGTAGTGAAGCCGGTCGATGGCACAACCAAGGGGCTTTCGACAGTAATGACAGGGGGGACATTGTCATTGGCTATCGTATCGCAGATTCCGTCGCCGATTCCCTTGCAGCGTTGGTACTCCTGCAGATTGGTCTCCCCGTCGCGATCGAGATCCAGCCCGCTATCGCTCGCCGATAAAGGATTTAGCCCGTTGGCTATTTCTACCGTATCAGGAATGCCGTCGTTATCGTCGTCGTCATCACACACATCGCCCAGACCATCGCCATCGGTATCCGTTTGCGATGGATTGGGCTGGGCAGGGCAGTTGTCTATATAGTTTGCTATCTGGTCGCCATCCTGATCGGGTATAACGATAGTAATGGCAAGGGGTTGCGTGGCAGGGAGTGCGCCGTCTTCGCCCCCATCCTGAACGATGATTTTGACCGAATAGCTTCCGGCCGTAAACTGTCCGGGATTCCATTGAATCAGGCCCATGGAAGAAATTGTCATGCCTGCCGGAGCCGAGGCTAATGACCAGTTTAACCCGTTGGGGTCGTCATCCTGATCATGTGCTTGTGCCTGCAATGAGAACGAGGTCAGCTCCACCCGGGTAACGGGCGAGAGCGGATCCAGTGTGGGAGGGTCATTCACCGCTTGCACGTTTAGCGTAAAACTTTGCCGCGCGGGAAGCGCACCATCTTCGCCGCCATCGGCTACTTGCACGCTGACCAGCCCTGAACTGAGTACGCCATTTGTCGGCGTCCAGCTCAACACGCCGGTCGGGCTTAAACTCATCCCCGTGGGTGCAGAGAGCAGACTGAACTGGAGATCGGTGCCATTGTTCGCATCATCCGGATCGGCAACGACCAGTGTATATTGATAGGTGATATCTTCGATTGCCTGCAGGATCGGGCTGGAAATAATTTGAGGGCCATCGTTCACCCGTGTTACTGAAACGATAAAGCTTTGTTCATCTGGTAGCGCACCGTCTTCACCGCCATCCGCGACCCTGACGGTAATGAGGCCACTATCGGTGACACCTTCCGCGGGGGTCCAGGAAAGCTGTCCGGTGCCGGAAAGGGTCATGGTTGCGGGGGCATTCAACAGCTCAAAAGTAAGGTCGGTGCCATTATTCGCGTCATCCGTATCGTTAACGGTCACGGTGTACCGATATTCTGTGTCTTCAACTGCCTGCAACAACGGGAGTGAGGTGATGTGTGGCCCCTGATTAACCGGCGTCACGGTCAGAGTAAAGTTCTGACTGGCGGCGGCTGCACCATCTTCGCCCCCATCGTGAACAGTCACGGTCACTTGGCCGGAACTTAATATGCCTTCGGCCGGCGTCCATTGGATCAACCCGATCGGGGAGATCGACATCCCCGCCGGAGCGGTAGTCAGGTTGAAAATCAGGTCGATACCGTTGTTTATATCGTCTGGATCCGCCACATTCACCTGATAGTTAAAGAGAAGGCCTTCGGTGGCCTGAAGGGAAGGCAAGGAGGTGATGACTGGTGCCTGATTGACCGCTGTGACGTTAATCTTCCACGACTGGGTGGCTGGTGCACTACCATCTTCACCGCCATCGCTGACCTGTACTGTCACTGTGCCCGAGTCGGCAATCTGATTGCCTGGGGTCCAACGGATCACGCCCTGGGCGTCAATGGTCATGCCGGCGGGGGCCGAAGTGAGAGAAAACAGCAGCTCTGCCAACGTATCATCGGGGTCGCTCACCTGCACCTGATACAGATATTCAATACCTTCTGTCCCTTGGGTGAGCGCGGTGGAAGTAATCTGTGGAGCATCGTTTACGGGGGTGACCAATACAGTGAAACGCTCGGAATCCGGCAAACTGTTACTTTCGCCACCGTCGGCGACCTGAATCTCGACTTCGCCGGAGGTGGTCACGCCTTCAAGAGGTAACCATTCAATCAACCCGGTGGCACTCACTGTCATGCCCGTCGGTGCATTGAATAATTGAAAATGAAGATCAACCCCGTTGTTGGCGTCGTCCGGATCAGCCACCTGTACTGCGTATTGATAGGGTTGATCTTCTATTGCGGCGGTCGGGGCTGTGGATTGAATCACCGGAGGCTGATTACTCGACGCCACACTGATATTAAAGGTCTGTACCGCCGGTTGCGTACCATCTTCTCCTCCATCGTTGACGCGCAGGCTCACCGGTTCGCCGGCCGTGATGGAGGTAGGCGTCCAGGTCAGCAATCCGCCGGCACTCAGTGTCATGCCGGCTGGTCCGGTATCGAGTGTGAAAATCAGGTCGGTGCCCGGCACCTTGTCGTCGGGATCAGTCACCATCATCTGATAGCTATAAAGCACCCCGACAATGCCGGAGGTTGCGGGCATTGAGGTGATAACCGGCTGATCATTCACGGGGGCAATAACGATGTTCACCACCTCTTCATCGGCCTGTGCGCCATCTTCGCCGCCATCACGAACCCGCAGAAGAATATTGCTCGCCGTGGTCACCCCTTCGGGTGGAGTCCAGGTGAGGAGACCGGTTGATGACAGCGTCATACCTGCAGGTGCATTGATTAATTCATAGGTTAAGTCGATACCATTGTTGGCGTCGTCCGGATCATCTACCGAAATTTGGTAGCTGTAGGGGGTATCTTCGGTCGCGTTGACGGGGGCAATCGAGGTAATGACCGGCCCTTGATTGACCGGAGTCACGCTGACTGAAAAGTTCTGCGTAGCCGGCTGGGCACCATTTTCTCCGCCATCAGCCACCTGCAGCATCACATTGCCCGAATTGGTGACCCCTTCACCGGGAGTCCAACTGAGTAATCCCGTGCTGGATACGGTCATGCCGGCGGGGGCTTGGGACAGGGTAAAATGAAGGTCAATACCGTTGTTTAAATCGTCGCTATCAACAACGTTGACCTGATATTGCCAGGTAAGACGCTCGGTGGCACTCAGTGGGGGGAGCGACACAATGGTCGGCCCCTGATTTACCGGTGTCACGGCAATCGAGAACAACTGGCTGGCGGCAAGGGCACCATTTTCACCACCATCCTGCACCAGCAGCGTGATCGCATTTGCCGAGAGCACGCCTTCGGGAGGCGTCCAGTTGATGACACCCAGAGGTGAAATCGTCATTCCCGCAGGGGCGTTGCCAAGCGAAAACTGGAGTTGTATTCCGTCGTTGGCATCGTCCGGATCCTGCACCACAACGTTGTACACATAGGTCACGCCTTCAGTAGCGACAGTAGGTGCCGTACTGGATATGACGGGGGCATCGTTCACCGGTGTCACACTAATGTTGAATGTTTCGAATGCGGGGGCCGCTCCGCTTTCTCCGCCATCGGCCACCGTCAATGTCACCAGACCGGAGCTGAGTACTCCCTCGGTGGGCGTCCACTGTACCTGTCCGGTGTTACTGACATTCATGCCGGCGGGAGCGCCCGTTAAGCTGAATGTTAGGTCCAGTCCATTGTTTAAGTCATCGGGGTCGTTCACCATGACCTGGTAAAGGTACTGGACGTCCTCGGTGGCGTTCGTGGGCGCAACAGAAACAATCGCCGGTGGCTGATTAACATCGGTGACTGTGATGGTAAATACCTGGATGGCAGGAAGGCTGCCATCTTCGCCACCATCGCTCACCGAGAGTGTGACACTTCCTGACGTTGTGGTTTGGCCGCTCGGTGTCCAGGTCAGCATGCCTGTCGATGAAGGGTTCATGTCGGCGGGCGCGTTTGTGAGCTGATAATGCAAGTCGATGCCGTTATTTGCGTCATCCGGGTCGACTACCTGCACCTGATAACTCCAGGTCGCTCCGGAAACCACTGTGGACGCCGGCGTAGAGGTTATCACGGGGGCATCGTTAACTTGCTGTACGCTGATGTTCAGCACTTCGCTGGCGGGCGTGCTGCCGTCTTCACCGCCATCGGCGACAAATAAGGTAAATGTACCAGAGGTGGTCACGCCTTCGCCCGGTGTCCAGGTCAGTAGTCCGGTGGGGGAAACGGTTAATCCGGCGGGGGCGTTACTCAGAGAATAGGTCAGGTCGACGCCGTTATTGCTATCGTCAGGGTCAACTACAGTAATCGTATAGCTATAAAGCGTATCTTCGATACCTGTCGATGGGGCCACGGAACTAATCTGTGGCGCGTCATTGACGGGGGTGACTGACACAGTGAAGGTTTGACTGGCGGGCTGTGCGCCGTCTTCGCCGCCATCCTGAACGGTTAACGTGACGCTACCGGACGTTAGCTGGCCCTCCGAGGGTGTCCATAGAACTCGTCCGGTAGAGCTCACGGTCATCCCTGAAGGGGCATTTGTGAGGCTGAAGGTCAAGTCGGTGCCGTTGTTCAAATCGTCGATATCGGTTACCTCCGCCTGATAATCAAAGAGCACATCCTCGATTCCTGTGGCGGGAGGGCTGGAAATAAAAAGCGGCCCCTGATTGACCGGGGTGACGTTGATGCTGAAGATCTCAGAGGCGGGAAGCGCCCCATTTTCGCCACCGTCAGAAACCATCAGGGTCACCGCGCCGCTGGTGGTGACCCCATTGGTCGGCGTCCAGGTGATCAGGCCGGTAGGGGAGACGGTCATGCCGACCGGCGCGTTAGTGAGGGCAAAATGCAGGCTGGTGCCATCGTTCAGATCATCCGGATCCACAACGCTCACCTGATAGCTATATAGGACACCTTCCGTTCCCTGCGACGGAGCCGTGGAGTTGATCGTTGGCCCCTGGTTCACAGCCGTAACCGTGAGCGTAAAATCCTGCGCTGCAGGCAAGGCACCGTTTTCTCCGCCATCGGCCACCCGGACTGTGACGGTGCCCGAAGTGCTCACCCCTTCGGAAGGTGTCCAGGTGATCTGCCCGGTAGCGGTGACCGTCATGCCTGCCGGTGCGTTGAGCAAGGAAAAGGTGAGATCAGTACCGTTATTGTTATCATCCGGATCAGACACGGTCACCGTATAGCTGAACAGCACGCCTTCAGTTGCGCTGACGGGGGCCGTACTGGTAATGACGGGCTGATCATTGACTGGCGCCACGGTTAAGGTAAACAGCTCGCTGGCGGGCAGGGCGCCATCTTCACCTCCGTCCGCGACGGTGAGTGTTACGGCACCGGAGCTTGTTACGCCTTCGCTTGGTGTCCAGCTGACGAGGCCGGTGGTGCTGACCGTCATCCCCGCAGGGGCGCCACTCAGGCTGTAGCTAAGGTCGATGCCGTTATTCGCGTCGTCCGGATCATTCACGGTGACTTGATATTGGTAGAGCACATCTTCAATGGCTGCGGTGGGTGCGGTCGAGGTAATCGCAGGGCCCTGATTAAATGCGGTGACCGATACCGTAAAGTTCTGGCTTGCAGGCAAAGCCCCGTTTTCACCTCCGTCAGCAACCGTGACCGTAACCGTGCCGGAGGTGGTCACGCCATTGGCGGGCGTCCAGGTCACCACGCCGGTCGTGCTAATGACCATGCCGGAAGGTGGATTGGTTAAAGAAAATGACAAGTCCACGCCGTTGTTGGCATCGTCCGGGTCATTCACTACCAGCTGATATTGGTAGAGGTTGCCTTCGACGACGGCGGTGGGGGCGACCGAGCTTATTTGAGGTGCGTCGTTAATAGCGGTTATTGAAACCGAGACTGTGGCTTCGTTCGAAGTCGCACCTTCGTTGTCTTTTATCTGATAGCGATAGCTATCAGTGCCATTAATATTCGTATTCGGGGTATAGGTGATTTCGCCAGTGGTTGTATTGATTGAGGTGGAACCCTGACCGGGCGCGCTGATAATGACAAGGGTCGCGGGGGTTAGCGTACCATCCAGATCAGTATCATTGGCCAGAACGTTAGTGACAACCGCGGTGTCTTCATTGGTGGTTGCGCTGTCCGCATTAGCCACAGGCGGATCATTCACCGAATTCAAGGTAATCGCCACAGTGACGGTATTGGAAGCGGCGGCGGAATTGTCCTTCACAAAATAGCTGAAACTATCGGCTCCAAAATAGTTCGGGGTGGGCGTATAGGTAATTTCTCCCGTGGTGCTATTAAGTGCGGTACTACCATGTGAGGGAGGGCTGACAATCGTGACCGAGGCAGGATCAAGGGTGCCATCAATGTCGCTGTCGTTGGCTAACAGATTGATCACCAACGCCTGATCTTCATTTCCGCTGGCGCTGTCTGCAACGGCGACTGGCGGGTCGTTTTGAGCGTTAACGGTGATGCTTACGGTAGCCGTTCCGGAGAGTCCACCCTGATTGTCTGATACCTGATAGGTGAAGCTATCATTTCCGAAATAATTTGCCGTGGGGGTATAAGTTACGTTGCCTGTGCTGGTATTTACCGAGGTCGAACCGTGAAGCGGAGCCTGGATGACCACGACACTTGACGGGACGAGTGTTCCGTCTACATCGATATCATTGGCCAAAATGTTGATAATCACCTGAGTATCTTCGTTGGTGCTGACGCTGTCATTGTTAGCGACAGGGAGATCGTTTACCGAATTAATGGTCAGTGAAACGGTGGCCGGAGATGAAAGTCCCGCATCGTCATCAGCTACCTGATAAGCAAAGGAATCCGCACCGTTATAGTTAGCGTTGGGGGTGTAGGTAATGGCGCCGGTCGTTGTATTAATCAGGGTTGTCCCGTGTAGCGCGGACGTGCTGATCACCACGCTGGCCGGATTAAGCGTACCGTCCACATCAGAATCGTTCGCCAATACATTAATGAGAACGGCCGTGTCCTCGTTGGTAGATGCACTGTCTGCCACGGTTACGGGGAGGTCATTGATATCGTTCACCGTAATGGAAACGGTAGCAGGTGACGATTGGGCGTTATTGTTGTCACGAACCTGATAGGTGAAACTATCCGAACCATGGTAGTTGAGGTTGGGTGTATAGGTTATAGCTCCACTGACACCGTCTATTGATATCGTACCGTGCGTGGCGGCCGACGCCAGTGTCACTGTCGTGGCGTTCAGGGTGCCATCAACATCGGTATCGTTAGTCAAGACGTTGATTACAACGGCGTTATCTTCATTGGTGGTGGCATTATCGTTATTCGCCACCGGCGCATCATTGACAGCATTGATGGTTATAGACACCAGTGCGGTAGCGGAAAAGGTGCCGGAATTGTCTTTCACCCGATAGAAAAAGGTGTCGTTGCCGTTGTAGTTCAGCGTGGGTGTATAAGTCACCACCCCCGTGACACTATTTACCGTCACCCCGCCGTGTAAAGGAGCGGTGGTGATAGCGACCGTCGTAGCATCAAGGGTGCCGTCAATATCGGTATCATTGGCCAGCACATTAATATTTACGGCGGTGTCTTCATTCGTGGTGGCGCTATCACTATTCGCTACCGGGGCGTCATTGACTGGCGTCACCGTGATGGTAAAGCTTTGCGTGGCAGCCGGGGCACCATCCAGGCCACCATCGGTGACTGATACCGTCACATTGGCAGAGAGTACGCCTTCTGTAGGGGTCCAGCTGATTAACCCCGTGGAGGAGTTAATCGTCATTCCGGTGGGGAACACTGTCAGGCTATAAGTTAAGGTATTCCCTTCCGGGTCGGTGGCATTCACATCATAGGAATAGGCAATATCTTCCGTCGCCGTTGTAATCGCAGTTGAATTAATTGTGGGCCCCTGATTACAGGCCAGTGTAGTAAATGACAGGATACTACCGTTAGTGGTTCCCGAAATATTGGTTCCGGTAATACGGTAGAAATAAGGTGTGCCGCACTGCAAGCCGGATATGACGGCTGATTTCGCATAACTGGCGGTTCCGCCTCCGGTGCCGGCAGGTGAGGACAGACTCACTGTGCTCGTTAACGAAACGGAGCTCAGGCCGTATTTAAAGCTGAACGAAGATTCCGCCCCATTTTCCTGTACGCTACCGTTGAGCGTTGCCTGATATTTCTGAACACTGGTGGCTGATTGTGTTGTTGCCGTGGGCGCCGCTCGCTGTATGGCATTGCTGGCCCAGGCACTGATCAACGCTTTTTCGGTTGAGTTAAGAGGCAAAAATGCGGTGAGGGTACTATTGTAGGGCATGGTGTCGCCGTTGATTCGACTACTGGCCCGTTCCGGATGATACCCGTAAATGCTGGTTTGTGTTGCTAGAGCAAAGGTATTGAAATCGACTTCAACTGGGGCCGAGTTACGACTGGTACCCGTGAGCGTGCTGCTGTGACAATTGGTACACGCATTTTGGCTGTTGAAAGAAAATATCTTGGCGTAAACCCCCTCCGTTCCATCGTAAGTCACCGCAGCGAAGACGGGATTGACCAGAAAAAGCAGCCAGAATACCTGAACATAGTGATTCATTGCATTTACCCAGCAAAACCAATGCAATCTAAAGTTTAGTTAATGGAATGGTAAAAATGTGACGCAGATCACATTATTTGGTTATATGGTGTGACTAAAAAGGTATATCGCAATCATGCCCACACTAACGCTAAAACAGGGTGGGTTGCCTATACTTCTACATAGCGAGCCATATCCGACGTAGAAAATGGATTTACGTCGACTCCTTCCGGAAATGCTTTTTCGCAATTTGATCAGACGGGTTGCAGGTGATGACAGATACCAGCAAAAAGACAGATACCAGCAAAAAGACTGATAAAGAGATCATTCGTCGGGCGTTGATCCGCAATCTCTTGCTTACCGGGGCCTGGGTGACCTTAGGAACCCGTAGTTTGATGGCACCTTTGGTGCACGCGTTTGGTAAGATTCCCCACAAACTCGAAGAAGGTAAATCCATTTACGACCTTCAGGGCGACGTAAAAGTGGATGCGATGACGGCGGATGAAAACACCCGCATATTTGCCAACTCGCTGGTCGAGACGGGTAGTAATAGCTATGTCGTTTTTGTTATCGGCACGGATGCACATATCCTGCGAGAAAACAGCCGGGTTCAATTTGAAGGTGAAGGGCGCATTGAGTCTGCATTGCGTTTGCTAACCGGAAAATTACTTTCGGTTTTTGGAGAACGATCCGCCGATCAACAACACCAGCTCATTACGACCACGGCAACGATCGGTATACGGGGAACCGGTGTCTATGCCGAGGCGGAACCAGATGTCAGTTATGTCTGCACCTGCTACGGTAAGGTTACCATTACCTCCTCCCGGGAATTACAAGATCAACCTCAGTCGGAAGCCGTTCAGTCCGAACATCATGATGCTCCCCGCTATATACTGAAAGACCCGGAAGGGGGAAGGCTGATTTTGCCCGCGCCGATGAAAAATCATTCGGATGAAGAACTACTCCTGGTTGAAACATTGGTCGGACGTACGACACCTTTTTCATCGCTGCGCAGCTACAAAGGCCCCAGACGCGGTTATTAAAAAATTTTCCAGTAGAGAAAGGGCATGTTACGCACCCTCCGTTTGCTTGTTCGACTCCTTTGCGGCGTTCTTGTTGTCGGCTTTTTTATCGCGCATGAATTATTCCTGTTACGTTTGCCGGTTGTCGAAACCCTTGAAAACAATGCGTACGATTTGCGTGTTCGAGCGACCATGCCGGCCACCCGCAGCAATGACATTGTTATCCTGGATATTGATGAAAAAAGCCTGAATGAACTGGGGCGTTGGCCCTGGAATCGCAATATTCTGGCACGCCTGATGGATCGCCTGTTTCAGGACTATCAGATTCGTGTGATCGGATTTGATATGTTTTTTGCCGAGCCAGACGAGACATCAGGCATTTCATTGTTAGAGCGACTGGCGAGTGGCGAACTAAAAGACAATCTCGAATTTCAGAAAGTCGCACAGTCGCTACGCACCGAATTGCAATACGACCAGCGTTTCGCCGACAGCTTAAAATCCCGGGCCACGGTGTTGGGGTTTGTATTTGATCAATCCGACGCGCGCGAACTTAACCGTTTACCGGTGAGCAACGCGCAGTTAGACGACCAGATTTCATCCCGACTCGCTATTCCACACCCCAAAGGCTATAGCGCCAGCTTAAACCTGTTGCAGTCGAATGCGAAAAGTGGCGGCTTTTTCGATAATCCCCAGGTGGATTCTGATGGCATCTACCGGCGTGTACCGGTGATTCAGGAGTATCAGGGACGTCTATATCCCTCCATGGCACTGGAGGTCAGTCGCCTTGCCTTGAATGACGGTGAACTCGCGATCGGAATTGGTCAGGCACAAAGCTACTACGCCATCGAAAGTGTTCGACTGGGTGATCACATTGTACCGGTAGATGAACATGGTTCTGTGCTAGTGCCTTACCGCGGCCCGCAAGGAAGCTTTCGCTATATTTCCGTGATTGATGTACTCAACAAAAAACTGCCGGTGGCTGCGCTCAAGGACAAGATCGTGATTTTAGGCACCTCGGCCCCCGGACTATTGGATTTACGATCCACCCCGGTACAAAACATCTATCCCGGAGTTGAAGTCAATGCCAATATTATCGATGGAATCATTTCCGGCACCATCAAGCGACAGCCGGCTTATATCATCGCCTTACAATTCCTGATTTTGCTGGGCATAGGAATCGTCATGATCATCCTCATGCCCAGGCTCAGCCCATTGGGTAATATCCTTTTTACTATCATCATTTTGCTTTCCGTTGGCTTGGTTAACCTCAGATTGTGGCAAAACGGTATCGTCATACCCTTGGCTTCGCCCATACTGCTTACCTTGAGTCTTTTTATTCTGCATGTCACCTATGGTTTTCTGATTGAAAATCGCAGTAAAAGAGTGCTCGCTCGCTTATTTGGTCAATACATCCCACCCGAGCTGGTAGATGAAATGGCAAAAAATCCCGATCAAATCAGCCTAGAAGGGCAGGATAGGGTAATGAGCGTACTGTTTTCCGATGTCCGTGATTTTACCTCCATCTCGGAATCGCTTAGCTCTAAAGAACTGGCGTACCTGATGAACGAATATCTCACTCCGATGTCCCGTATCATTCACCAGCATAGAGGAACTATCGACAAATACATGGGCGACGCGATCATGGCATTCTGGGGGGCTCCCATCGAAGAACATAACCATGCTCGCATGGCGTTGTTTGCCGCTTTAGATATGCTCAAGGCTGTTGAGGCGCTAGAGGACACATTTGTCAGTCGGGGATGGCCAAAAATACGTATCGGTATCGGAATCAGCACGGGGCACATGAGCGTAGGCAACATGGGGTCAGATTTCCGAATGGCTTATACCGTGATGGGTGATGAAGTCAACCTGGGGTCACGCATTGAATCGCTTACCAAGCTTTACGGGGTATCTCTCATTGTGAGCGAAAATACTCGCAATGAAGTGCCGGATTTTACCTACCTCGAACTTGATCGGGTAAAAGTCAAAGGTAAGGAAAACCCGGTCACTATTTACGAGCCCATTGCACCCACAGACACCCTGAGTCCGGAGCAAATAGAAGAAGTTGTACAATTCAATCGTGCCGTTGATCTTTATCGCAAACGGGACTGGAATGCCGCAAGAGCCTTGATTACCGAACTTAAAGCTAAAACCTCGCAACAGCATAAGGTTTACGACATCTATCTCGACCGTATCAAATTCAATGAAGATAACCCGCCTGACGCCAACTGGGATGGAGTGGTGGCCTATACAAGTAAATAAGTGCAGCAAAGCAATCCTGTTAACCGAGGTTGTACGTGTGCACAACTTTGATGCATGAGCTAGTCTTTTGTGAACAATAAAAGCACTGCCCGGTGGAGCGCAGATAATTAATGAAGACCTTCCAGACAAAATTCGTTGACGGACAGTGGCTGCCTCCTTTGCCAGAGCAGCACAAGGCGGATTGGGTATTGGTTTTCGGCTATCGGGAAATTCTTAACGATGAACTGTTCCGGGCAAAAATTACAATCGCATTTCCGGGAGCAAAGATAACAGGCTGCTCTACGAGCGGTAACGTATTGGACGACCGGCTGGAGGAAGTAACCGCTTGCATTACCGCAGTCAATTTTGAACATACTTCAATTCAAATCGCATCGCACAATATTGCCGACGCTGAAAGCAGTGAGGCACTGGGTGAAGCGGTAATTGCAAAACTACCCCATGAAAAGCTTAGACATGTATTTGTATTGGCCGACGGACATTTGATCAACGGATCAGATATGGTTAGAGCCATGTGTAAACAGCTGCCAGACAATGTGTTTTTGTCTGGCGGTCTGGCAGGTGACGGTACAAAGTTTGAAGAAACCCACTTATGGAATGAAAACCACTACGGGAGTGGCAGCGCCATTCTGGTTGGATTCTACGGTGATGCCATTCGAATCGGTACGGGGCATTTTAGCGGTTGGAAACCCTTTGGACCGACTAAAAAAATTACCAAATCGGTAAAGAATGTTTTGCTGGAGTTAGACGGCGAACCGGCATTGGATGTTTACGCACGTTATCTCGGCGAGTTTGCGGAACAACTACCTGCGTCTGCGCTTCGATTCCCTTTAGGTCTGATCCATGCTATTTCCAGGGAGCGCGTCGTTAGAACGATCCTGTCCATCGATTTTGAGAAAAAATCGATGGTATTCGCAGGTAATGTGCCGGAAGGGGCAACCTGTCAGTTTATGACGGCAGGTTACCAAGGGTTGGTCGAGGCCGCGAGAGAAGCCGCTCTCATTGCAAATGAAAGCTTGCAGGAAGAGTCCCCCCAATTAGCGATTCTTGTCAGTTGTGTAGGGCGCCGCTTGGTGCTTTCTCATCGTACAGAACAAGAACTAGAGGCTATTCGTGAAGTATTGCCGACCTCATGTGCGGTTACCGGGTTCTATTCCTATGGCGAAATATCATCCGTTATCTGCAGCGATGGACGGTGTGGCTTGCTAAATCAAACACTGACAGCGACTTTCATGGCAGAGCATGCAGAATGAACAAGCTATTGTCACGACAGATTGCACGACTGGGAAGCGAAGGTATTGAATCGCTCTATCCAAAACTGTTGGCAGAAATCTCATCGGTCTATGATGAACACGAAAATGAACTGAAGTTGCTCGAACATTCATTGGTGGTTGCTTCGGATGAGCTTAACGACCGACTGGAAAAGCTTAATGAAATAAAAAAACAACTCGAAACCAACCTGGCAGCCTTAGCCGCAATTTTTGAAGCGACAGGTGAGGCGATATTTGCATTTGATTTGGATGGTCGGCTGGTTCGCTCCAACTGCATGGCGGATCAGTTGGCACAGCGTGCAGGATTGGGCAAGAAAGGGCCGGTCACGCAGGCCGGATTAGTCACGGCCATCAAAAGTGAAGAGCAACGCCGCGTGTTGGCAGACGCCATTGTGAATGAACCCGTTTGTGAACAGGAAGGCATATTGGAACTAAGCGATAAGCATGCCTATGAGTTCAGGTATGCACCTCAGATGATTGGGGACAAGCAGGTGGGCAGGGTATGGTGTCTACATGATATCTCTCATCAAAAAAGTACCGAATCCATCATCGAATTTCAGGCTTATCATGATTCGCTGACGTGTCTGCCCAATCGTGCACTACTAAACATCCAGCTTAAACGTTTGCTGCAACTAGCGCGTCAAAGCGATAAAACCGTGAGTATTTTGTTTATAGATCTGGATGGTCTGCATAAAATCAACGACACCTTTGGCCATGAAGTGGGTGACTCGGTGCTGATCAGTGCCGCAGAAAGAATCAATGCCTGTTTGGAAGTCAGTCAGATTTTGGCGAGATTCGGGGCAGCCAAGTTTGTGGTTGTGATCGACCAGCTAGAAGCTGAACATTTAATAAAGGAAATCTGCACCAACATCCTGAATGCGTTTTCCGCACCCTTTTATCACAATACCTATCCATTTCAGTTGCAATGCACCATTGGGGTGTCTGAGTACCCGTTTGATGGTTTAACCCCCAATGCGATTTTAGGCAACGCAGATCTGGCCAAATGTTTCGCAAAAAAACATGGGAAGACAGTGCAGTACTATACATCGCACATCAAGGATGATGCTCGTGAGCGGGTAGAAATCGAAGCAAAGATCCGTAAGGCGTTAGAAGAAGACCAGTTTGAATTGTATCTTCAGCCTGAAGTTCTTTGCGAGAGTGAAAAAATTTATGCTGCAGAAGCCTTGATACGCTGGCGTGGAGAGGATGGGCAATTTATTCCTCCCGACCGTTTTATCCCGATTGCCGAAGAATCCGGATTGATTAATGCCATTTCAAATCAAGTGCTAAAAAAGGCTTGTGGCTATTTGAAACAATGGCAGCAACACGGAATTGATAACGTAAAACTCTCTGTCAACTTGTCGGTTGCCGATATCAGTGACAACGAAGTGGTTGATACGGTTATCAGGGAAGTAAAAGCCGCAGGGGTGCCGCCCGGTTTGTTGGTTTTGGAAGTGACTGAATCCCTGTTGCTGGCAAATAAAGACACGGTTAAAAACTCAATGAATCAGCTCAAACAATTTGGGGTGCAGTTCGCGCTAGATGATTTTGGTACTGGTTATTCATCGCTTAGCTACTTGCAGGATTTACCTTTCAGCTACCTTAAAGTGGACAAATCATTTATTCGAAACCTGTCGGAAGATCGACGTAAACAAGCATTGGTGAAAGCGATATTCGATATCGCAGAGAACTTGGAGCTTATCATTGTGGCAGAAGGTGTTGAAGACCAACCTACCTACGAATTCATTTGTAACACGGTGCAAACCACCGCTTTAATCCAGGGCTACTATTGTCATCGCCCTATGCCGTTTAGTGCGTGCACCGAATTATTGTTGTCTACGACGGTTTCTGACGTGAACTAGCTACCCGCTATCTACGGCTACTGATGTATTAAAATGCAATCTAGTGCTAATACGAAAATGGCTGACTCTGTATATTTAATCGACAGGGCAGATTATGGCGTGCCGCGACATTGACTGCGCGCAGGTTAATTGGGTATTCCATCCTTTAGCTTTCTAAACTATCATAGGCGCCCTTCAAATGCCCCCGTAGCTCAGCTGGATAGAGCGTCCCCCTCCTAAGGGGAAGGCCGTGCGTTCAAATCGCGCCGGGGGCACCATTTAAATCAATAGGTTATTGAGTTTCTTTCTACTTCAACCCTCCCAAAAAAAGATTGCGCTACACAATGCGCTACACTTTTGCGAGCGATCAAAATTTAATTCCTTTACATTACTAAACCGCTGAAGCGCTAAAAATTAGATAGCTTAATCAGATTGTTAATCTACCTTTTGGCGGATTGCCTTGTGGATTTTGGCGGAATTAATCAATCAAAAGATAGGCGATTGTGGGCGCTGACGATCTTTGCCAGCGTCATATTCACAAAGGTTGAGAAAGTATCTGCTGAGGTGGGCAATGGGTAAAATCTCTACCCAAAAACAGAATATGCAAAGGAAAGAAATGAAAAGCGAACAGATACAGCCATGGCAATAGAAGAAGAGGAACACACCTCAGCGGCCAAATAGGTTGCCGCATATCTCAAACCAGATAGGTTCAAGCTGGCTTCAACTCGCTCTACTGAGGCTACTGCCAATAGAGGCCAGAAGTTCACTTTTTTCTCATTGCCTGTAGTCGCGCCCCAAATCGCGCAAGCAGTACTTGCCGCATTTCTGCTTCCGACTGCCCGGAGGGGTCAATTACCGAGAATGACCGTCCATCGACCTCACAATCCCAAATGGCTACGACAACTTGAGTTTCAACTTTGGCTTTTTTCGGGGTAACAGAGGTAACAGGGGTAACGGCCTGTAATGACGAGGCCTCCCGCATTACCTCACCCGATAACAAAGGGGTAACAGACTCGCTGCGCACATCACAATGAATGCGTTTTAACCAATCCAACACATGAAGCGCGCTCATACTGCCTCCTGTGGCTGAACATAATAGAGTCGCTTTTGCCCTTCTCGGGTTCGGGTGTTTTTGGATCGCTTGCCGGATTCTTTTTCCACCAACCATCCAGCCTCATCCAGCGCCTTGAGGGTTCGTGTAAAGTCGTAGCCCTTCACGGCTGCTTTTAGCCCCCCTTCGGTAAACAGGTACACCCTCGCGGAGTCTCCTAAACCGCTAGGCCGATCATCGTAGAAGCCCGCACGGTCTCTCACTGTATGGTGTTCACTCCCTTTCAAGGGCTCAAAATGGCTGCCGCCACATCGATCAAGAAATGTTGCTACCGCATCCAGAATCTGGGTATCTTCATTGTGCCCCGCCTTCTGTTCTGCCTGCCACACTTTGTACAGGGTTTGTACTGCCGCTACGGCAGTCCCTTCGGGCCAAGGGAGTACGCCATACCCTATTGCCAGCTCTCCCGCCAAAGCGACCAGTGCAAACCGTTCGGCGCAACGTCCTTCCTGAGAGTTGCGAGCGCCGAATAACCCTTTCATTTTCCTGAATGCGGCATTAACGGCCTCTGCATCATCAATCACTAACGCGCGTATAAACGCTTTGCCTGCGTGGCCATAATGGGTATTGCTAGCGGTATTCAGGTGAGCGGCCAGCTCTGCTCCATCACGCATTCCGTGTAGTTCATGAAATGCGCCATGCGGGCCAAAGACGGCCGGAACACTGGGCAAGCGGACGAGCTGACCCGCATTAGGCCGCTCTCCGGCTTCCATCATCAGGGTTTCAAGCGCTTTCTCTCCAGATGACAGAAATAGCGTGCGCCATTTGTGCGCAGTCCGCGCCACGCCACTACGACTGCTGCGCTGCTTACCGGTGCCATTACCCAAACTGTAAACTGTCAGGCCTATTTCCTTGGGATTGGCCTGTTTGATTTCATCGAGCACCAGTAAGGTATCATTGCGAATGGCGGCCACGCCTTCCAACCCGTTACCGGTTGCATTCCATGTGCGCATGTATTCCTCTGCTTTGCCCCACACAGAACAGGCCACATTAAGCGCAGTACTTTTACCTTTCGAGGAGTCCCCCAGCAAGTGAAAGCCGCCGCTGCCTTGATGGACGATTTTCAGCAATGGCCCGGCAAAGCTCGCAGCCGTAACAAACATAAGTACTGGATTACCGGGACACTTCTGGGCAATGCTGGCTTGCCACCCTTCCAATGTTCCACCATTACTATAATTGGCCATGCCTGCGGTTTCAGACTGAAAGAAGACATCCGCCTCTCCCAGGACCGCATCCGGCATGACAAAAACGCCGGAACTGTGCCAGCCTGTTTGCTTTGCCGCCATGACGCGCCGTGCAGGGTGCTGACTGAATAAATAAGTCATAATGCTTTTGGCACGATTAACATTGTATTCCCACCCCATATTAAGCAACTCTTTGCGCAACTCTTCACCGCTGCCACTGAGCAATGACATGGGCATACACCATTCAAACCAATCTCCGTAGGAATTACGAATATTGAGCAAACGGCCAAAGTCACTCTTTCCTACGGCGGAAACGGCCACAACACGCAAGGGTGAGCAAACCCATTCATCAACTGGCTTCGGCTCGCCATTCGTTTCCTTGATCGAGTGATGCCACACACCTGCCCGCGCTTCCTTGCCATCTGGTTTTAGCGTGCTCATTTCATACACGCACCAGCAGGGCCGATCTTTGAGGGAAGGCCATTGCGGGGCTTGATTCTGTCTTGTTACCCCTGTTACCCCATTGTTACCCAGTGGCATTAAGCAAGAAGCCGCGTCATTACTGGCTGTTACCTGTGTTACCTCTGTTACCCCTGTTTTTTCACAAGTTTGAATATCAGTTGCTTGAATGGCTTGTCTGATTATTTGCGCACTCATACTGCCATCTCCACACTTTCATTCAGCACATCCAGCCAATCCACACCTTTTTTACCTTCCGGTATTGGATCAGGTGGCAAGCATAACCGCACGTCGCGGCCCTCTTTAACCAGACGGGCGGCTAAGTGGCTGGCTGCCCGTGTCCCTTCGCCTGACAGATCTTTATCTGCCATGATAAAAACCCGGCACACAAAGGCGGGCAAAATAACATGACGCAATCCATAGGCACTAACGCACGCCCACACCGGCATTTCCGGAAAGGCCGCGCGTACCGCAAGCGCTGTTTCAATCCCTTCCGTTAATGCCAATGAGGGGCCAGCCGGATAAAGGCGTATGGCCGCGCCTTTCATTGCGCCCGGTTCGATGCTGGGCATAAGTTTTTTCGGGCTGCTCACGGTTGCTTTACCGCCCTCACTGCTGAGATAGGTGCGGTGTACGTTGACCAATTCACCTCTGGGTGAGCGAATGGCGGCAATTAAGGCCGGTAGCGCTATTTGTCTCTCCTCGTCATGATAGGCAAGGTTGGATATAGCCAGAATGTCCGGCCAATCCTGACGCTGTAACAGAACTGCCAATCCTCTCGCATTTAGATAACGCTGTGCTGGTTGGCTGGTAACGAGTGGCTGACCCTGTTTTAATAGTGCTTCAAGATTAGCCTTTCGCTGCTGTCTGCTGAACTTCGTACATGACTTAATATTCAAGGTTTCCCGCACACTTTGAAGATACGAAGTTTTGCCGCGTTCAACACCGATTTCTCGGGCAATAAAATCATGTGCCGATTGAGCATTGCAGTCCAGCGTACGCATGACCCAGGTCAGACCATTCCCCGCACCACAGTGGTTACAGATGGCACCGCCGGTTTCCTGCCAATCGGCATATAGCCGGAAACGGTCTTTGCCTCCACACAACGGACAAGGCTGGTGTTTGATATGTTTGCGCGTATTAGGCCACAGGATGCGATAGAGGTTTGGCCATTGATTTTGATAACACTGATGGCCTGTGCTCTTCCGGAAGTCGATTGCGCTAGTCATACAGTCACCCCGTTCCTGACTTTACGCTGTATCTGCTGATTTCCTTTTTCCAGAAAGACACTAAATGCCGCCTCCAGCTTGCTGGGAGGGCGGATGTTAGTTGTGGCAAAATGCGCTTTCGATACTTTCTTTTCGGCCCCTTTGGGGGCTGCTTTGTTTTCTTTCATTTCCCCTGCCTCACGCGGCCATTGTTTTGCGTTCACATTCAAGCTTTCGTACCAGCTCTCGAATCTGGTCGTCTGACATGCCTGCTATGCGCGCCGCATTGATTGCCGCTATTTCAGTTGCAGGCCAACCGATGCACCGAGGACCTAATTTTACGGGCTTAGGCCATAGTCCCTGAGCCATACGGTTATAGATGGTGGATCGTGAATAGCCGGTTTCGGCTTTGGTTTGGGGTAGTCGAAGTATGGTAGTAGCCATGTTTAAACCTCGTTAGTGGTTGTTGGACATGGCTGTATTAAAAGCTAGTACTAGAGTAGGTAAACAAGAGTGGGCAGGGGGAGTAGGTAGTTGGTAATTTTCAATATTTTCTATTTTCTTGCATAAACGTTATAGTCTTTTACCCGTATTTGTCCGGTTTTCGTTGCTTCTTTCCATGCTCTATCGAAACCATTTGCAGTAAAAAGACCAGTGTTTAACAAGCAAAGTTGCTTTATCTTAGCCTTGCTACCACTCGGAATATTCATTAAGTCCAATTCGAGAATTTGCAGAGTGGCACAAATGACGCTTATTTGCAGGTCCAATTTCTTTATCGTTTTCGTACCGGTAATGGCTCGTTCTTTTTGTAAATCTTGGTTAAGTAACAAACTGACGAAATCATTGAGAATCGGCACACGAACAATCAAATGGCAATCAATAGGCAATTGTGGATAAACGGGGTGTACGCGATCATTTGTCGAATGATCAATATTAACTAGCCTATATATCGTGTTACTCGCCCCCTGAACAAACGTACCATGCAGTGGACTATCGGTAATTGCGACACCTCTAGTTAACGTTTCATACGCAGATAGTACGAATTGAGCTTCGCCACCAATCATCGGTAAATCAAATATGCCATCCAGTACAACTACATTGTTATCTCCCTGAAAGTACTGAGAATCGCTTATCATTGTTCCATCGTCCAATAGTTCAATAATTTCTACCTCAAATGGTTTTGGTGCTGGAAAAATCCGAAACGTGCCAGGTAAAAGATCCTTTACAACACCGGACTCGCCATAAGCAATTTTCACCAGACGAACAGATATGACAATTTCTTTATCTAGGGCCAATCTCAATACATCTGCATCAGTAACACTCTCACATAGCCTCTGCGATAAATATCCTGCCGCTTCCGACAGGGACAGCCATTTTTTCAAATCAAGTAGTTTACTCACTCACACCTCTTACTAAGGTTGCCGTACCCGCCGGACAAGGGCTCACCGGTCTTTGGCCCGCGAAATCTGGGCGCGACAATTCGGTTGCTATTTGGGGCCAGTTATCCAGATAATTTGCAATTGCCACCAGATCACTTACGCCGCCTGATACCGCCTTACATCAACTTGCACACCGCGCGACACGCATTCCTCCGCCTGTGCCAGCATCCGAGCGGTAACAACCTCTTGAATATACTCTTCACCACAATTACCACAAATGTCAGCCGGTACCCCCTTAAAAACCAGCGTGGCGCTGTCTCTTTCAAGTGTCACTGTGGCATGGCCGGGGTGTGTTTCACCTTGTTTGCAAATCAAGCATTTCATTGACGTTTCCTCTCAAAATTCGGCTCCCAGATCGCCGGATCAGGTTCATAAGCAGTGATAACAATGGTTTCCCCTTCGTCGGTGTTCGCCGCCACGACATGGATCGGCCTATCACCACGCCATCCCATCTTCAAACAGCTCGGATAGGGTGTGTCCTGCGGGTAATCCATGATCGTTTTTCCCGTCATAAGCACCTGTCGCACATCCTCGGCGGTAATGCCGCGCTCGAACATCCGTTTAATAGCATGACTTCTGAACACCAGATTCATAAAGCCGCCTTTCTAGCCGCCGCTATGGGCGTTACGTTGTCTGGATCTTTTGCGATCCGATGCGCCACGATCTCGCCCCATGCAAGCCATGCGGCTTTTTGTTCTTCCACATATGCTGCTCGTTGATAAACCGCAACCAGTTTATTCATGGGCTGGTGGTTGAGCATTCGTTCAATTACATGAGGTTCGGTCTTCAAATAATCGCCCCAAGCCGTGGCCGCACTGCGTCGGATGTCATGTACGCTAAAGGGCGCTAAATGCTCTAATACGCCACTTAAGCCTTCATTCCGGCGCTTATCGGATAAATAGCACCCCCTGAGGCGCTCGATTACTTTTGTTAAACTGTCTTTATTAATCGGCAGCTCTGGCTTTTGTTGAGATTCAAACACGTATTCTTGATTCAAATTAAGAGTGCGTTGCGTTTCGAGAATCTCTTTGGCTAGCTCGGAAAGGTATATAGTGTGAGCCTTGCCATTTTTCGCCCGTGCTGCTGGCAGTAACCATTTACTGGCACGCAAATTTAGCTCTTGCCACTTCATACCGGCTACTTCAACCCTGCGAGCCCCAGTCAATATAAGCAACTTTATTGCGTTCACTAGAACGGGCGACATTTTGACAGAAGCGCCATTGTCCTCGGCTGACGACGATTCTTCGAGTGCCAACCACAACATCCTTAATTCCTCAATATTCAAATATCGGTCCTTGGGTTTACTTGATGAGGCTGAAAAATCTTTAGGCCTTAACATTCGCGCAGGATTACTTTCTACAAAATGTCTTGTAACACCATAATCAAGCATTTGATTCAATGTCGTAAGGGCCTTTCTGGTTTCCTCCTTGATACCGCTCTTACGCATTGCATCTAAAGTTTGCGCGAGATGCGCCCTTGTAACGTCCTGCGCCAAGATCGCCCCCAGCGCCCGGTATAGATGCAATCGCCAACGCTGAGCATGTTGTTGTATCGTTTTTTCTGTAAGCTCATTACAGAAAACCAAATGAGCATGCCAAAGCTCAAACAAGGCTTGCATTGTTAATGCGCTGGCATTTCCGGCTTTTTTAGCGGCCTTAACCTGTTTGGGATCAAACCCTTCTCTAAGGATAGCTTCACATTCATCTCGTGCCGAACGCGCATGTTTAATTCCAACAGCCCCAATAGTCAGGTAATCACCTTTGCGGTCACTCGGTCTACGATACCGATATAGCCACACCTTTTTACCATTCGGATAAACCCATAGGGCCAATCCACCACCATCCGAAAGTTGATAGCGCTTAGCTTTAGGTTTTGCAGCTTCAAACTCTCTGACGCTTAATTTGTTGACTGCCATTTGCCCCCCCCTCCTGTCACCTTGGCGCCCACAATTGTTAATTGTTTACAGGCCTTCCCCCTGCATCAAAGGACCATTTTGCGCTACACAATGCGCTACACTTTCGCATAAGATCACATTGTATCCAGTTGGACGTTAATAAACAATCAGTTCCTATTTATCAATATGTTAGAGATATTTCTGGACAATTCTGAACTGTAATAAATCTAATTTCCTAGCTCTCCTAAGGGGAAGGCCGTGCGTTCAAATCGCGCCGGGGGCACCATTTAAATCAATAGGTTACGCGTTATTTTGAACTTCAAAAATATCGCCTTAAAAAATTTACCCAAGATTTACCCAGAATAAAACGTCGCCTTGTCTACATAAATGTATTGAT
This sequence comes from Hahellaceae bacterium, assembly GCA_024234505.1. Classification (GTDB taxonomy): domain Bacteria; phylum Pseudomonadota; class Gammaproteobacteria; order Pseudomonadales; family Oleiphilaceae; genus JACKOD01. The sequence continues at coordinate 743,801 of JACKOD010000001.1, forward strand.
ACGCCTACGCGTCTGATCGAATACAAGAATTGTTTCTTGTTTTGGCTATTTAGCAGATCTTGTTGTGAAGCTAAAGCGTGGCTTCGGAGTTCAGCTATTGAACGCAGATAATTAGGGATTTAGTGCAATCCAAGCACTTGTAACCGTGTGACTTCTCTCCACGGGCTTCCAAACTATCAATGGCTATCTCGGTCTGAAGTTGCGACAGACCGGTTGTACTTTACTGTTAGCTGAAAGTACGCACCAAATGCGAACCATGTGCGAACTGCGCACTTTTACTCAACACCACCTTCAAATAGACCCGCATCCAATCCGAACGCCTTAGATTCCAGTTGCAAAGCCATATAGATTCCACACGAAGTGATTTTCTACAGTAAGCAACTAACGTGGCAATCACATAGCGATAGAACAAAAATAAGGCCTAATTAACAAGCGGTTATAAATATCGTGGTCATGCTGCTTTCTTACTGTTTGTTAAATGAGAGTTGCTGTTTTAGGTGACGCTATGCTGCGTTAAGTCACGTTGGAAAAGCGCTGTTTTGCGTTTCCAATACTAAAAATATGAAGTACGCACCTAGTACGCAAAAAATTCTAACTAACTGCGAACTGAGCACACTTAATAATGGAGGAGCATGAACTACTAATCAGGAGACGAGTGAACGGAATACAAAAAAATTTTGAGGGAAGCTTACGGTTGTACACGCTACCTTACATAACGAGTTAACGGTTTAAGGGGGGGATCGAACGCGATCAGCGCGTTTTACTGAAACTGTTCCTTCATGACTCAGTCGAGTAGAAAGCTGGGCCGGATGTGTTCTTTGATACTGGCGTGGTCGGACAATTCAGGGGTATTGGCCATTGCGGCCAGCACAAGGTTCAGATCAAGAAAAAATTTTTGTTGCATGCGCTACAGAATCGCCAGCGTCATGAAATTGAAGAACGCCAACGGTATAATCTTTGGCAAATTCAGCGACGGTTATCGACATTCCCCGAAATTAGCGAGGATAAATATAGTGACTTTCTAATGGCGATGGTCATTCTTGCGCTCAATACAGGGATGCGCCGGGAGAGATATTTGGCTTGGAATGGGCGGATATTGATTTTAAGGTCAAGACCATCGCGATTCATAGAGCAAAAGCAAAAAGTAAAATGACCAGAATTATTCCTATGAATAATCACGTGCTTTCGCCCCTTGCGAAATGGTGAGAGCAAAATACCTGTAAAACGTTAGTTTTTCCTAGCCCGAAAACCGGCAATCGACTCGACAATATTGATACATCATGGAGTGGACTGCTGGAAAGCGCAGGAATTTCGAACTTTAGATTTCACGATCTACGGCACAGCTTTGCTTCTAAACTGGTAATGAAGGGCGTTGATTTAAATACCGTTATAGAGTTACTTGGGTATCGCGAAATATCTATGGCGATACGGTACGCCCATTTAGCACCTGAACATAAAACGGCTGCAGTAGCTGTTCTCAACTAAACACAAAGGATTAAGCGTTGCTATACAATAGATTAGGTGTTGTTCCTCTGGATGATTTTGTAAACGAAGTACATAAACGCACCGGCGACACGTTGACTCTGTCAAAGATTGAGATGCTACGAGGCAGCGGGTTGCTTCTAGTAGGATTAATGTACGAAGGGTATTTTTCTGTTCTACCAAAAAGCATTCCGATTAAAGATGAAAAAACCAATCGGCTCTATGGTAATTGGCATTTACATGAATCTAAAGAGAATTCAAGTTATCGATACGAAGAAGACAGGTCAATCAATCTGATTGGTTGCGATGAAGTTCATCAATTTTGTGCTGAAGATATCGTGATACTGCTATCACACTTCAAGCGATTTTTAGAATGGTTGAATTGTAGGTAACTCGAGTGCGGGTATGGCAAGGAGTAGGGGAAGATGCGACCACAAGAATGGATTAAAGGGATGCTACAGCGTCGTGGCTTGGATAAACCTGATGGGCGTCCACTGTATCAATATCGATTAACCGACCAAGAGTTTGAGGAGCTTCAATCTCTCCTGAAACTTAGTTCGCATTTGGGTTTTCAGCATGTATCCATATTGTTACTGAATTGGAATGCGGCGTTGGTTATGTACGCTTCTGAGTGGTGGCGTCGGTTTTATGCTGGCCAATGGAGTTGGGATGGCATCTTTAATTCCTTGGGAATTGATATAAGTGATGTCTCGACGGCCAGGCGTAATGAAGTCATTCAAACGGGCTTGAATGGCTGGCAACGAATTATCAGAAAAGTGGGCGGACGTCGGCACTTCTTGGGAACGGTTGCAACTGAGGGCGGACTGCCACTGGCCCGGTTGAAGGATGCTGGGGGTTGGCTAAATAACGTATTGCGTCCGGTATTGCGGCGGCATATTTCAAGAGGGGTCGATATTGGTACTCTGTTGGAGGCATATAGTGACGCTATCCCTCAGAGTTATCAGTCACAAGAAATATTACAGATATTGGAAGACCTCATTGGCTGTATTGCCGATTTGCGCAGCCGCCACAACTTTTCGACCCAGAACGACCCGGTTACATGGCTCGATGAGCAGGAGCCTAAGTGGAGAGAGGTCTTTCCGCTTCCTATTGAAAGCGAAATTGCCACGTCATTGCTTACGGATCTTATTCAAGAGGCAGCCAAGACGAAAGCCTATGACGCTCAATCAGATGAAGCATTGTTTCAATTAGACCGTTTTCTGGTAAATGAAACCTTGCATCCCGCAGTTAAAGCGAAATTAGAAGCGCCTTCTTTTATCCCGGTAGCGTTCTTTGAGCAATTGGGTATGAAAAGCAGTGCAGCAAAATTTGATTTTGAGATATGCAATGATCTTGGCGAGCGCTGGCTGTGGTGTCGTGGCTTTAAGACAGTTAGACAAGATCAATCTGTATTTAAATTGACAGGTAAACCCTTGTTGTTTGAAGGGGCGCGGGCCTTGGCTGAGCTCTCTTTACGGATAAAAGTTGATGGTGAAATCTTAGGTACTCTACCGGTTATGAGCGCGCAAAAGCTCATTCCCGATGAACCTTGGATATTTGTTAATGTTGCCGGTAGGTGGGAATTGCATGGTACGGCAACTCAAAAAACAAAACATGAGGAAGCCATTGTTTATATTCCGAAAGAAATGGAAATTAAGCTCAAAGACGAAGCTAGCTTGCTGACGTTGGGCTCTGCATATGATGGTAAGTTTTACTTGCTCTCTGGAACAGTTACGTGCGGTAATCACAGTGACGATTCTTTCTATGTATTAGCAACCAAAACACAAGACTCTTTTATTCAATATGAATTGGAAGGCAATCTTTACAACGGTACTTCCTCTCCGGGGAAGGTATTTATTGGCTTGCCTCGATTGTTAGAGCGCAACATGCACACTGGGTACCTAAATAAAAAACCGATTAACAGTGTTCGTGTGAAATTAGTTGGAGAAGACGGCGCTTGGAAGCCACTTGTCGGTGACTTGATCGGGGTCTATGAGTTGAGGTTGTTTGATGATTCGGGCGCGATGTTATGCAAGCGCCGGGTGGGTCTATTGCCTGAAAGCTTCAATATTAAACTTGAAGCAGATAAGCGTAATGCAAGAGCGGGAAAGGTGTTTTTGGAGGGTTTGCCGCAGGTCGGTATTCGCAGTGTTAATTCAGACTGCAAAAGCCATCAAAGCTATAGCGAACAACTAAAGGAATATTGTTTTTCGTTAGAATCTGAAGGTGTTCCACCCCATTCCATTTTTTTGGAGATCCTACCGCCTAATCAAAGAAAAGAAATCACGTTACAGGTGCCCTTTCCATGTAAAGGAGCCATCTTGTATGACCCAAAGGGTAAAGCGACATCGAAAAGACACCACCAAAATCTTAATGACTTGCACGGTTATCGCATCAAAATTTTTAATGATCGGGTGATGACAGCAAATTCGGCTCAACTTAGATTTTCATTAAATGATTCTACGCTTGATCCTTCCGAACTCCGAAATCTCTACATAAATAAAGAGATAAAACTAAAAAAGACTATTACAGAAATTTCGCTCATTGAGTGGTTCGATGTTTTGCAAGAAATGCTGGGCGTTAGTGCGAGTCTTGACTCAAGTGTACATATGACTCTGGTTCTTCATGGGAGCGAGATGCTTGCCATTAAAGTGTACCGTTATAATTTTGGTCTTAAGCCGGATTGGTCAGAGGGTACGCTAGCCTTAGATGATGGTGTAGCAGCAAATTTATCGTTAGAGCAGCTTTCGAATATCAAATTGGATTCGGTTCTTCTTAACCAACCCGAACAGAGAGCTACCGAGATAGTCCCTATTCAGAGTGAAGGTGTAGATTTAGGTGCCTGGGATATTCAGTTATATAAAAGAAAGCCGGGGCTCTGGTTGGTCTATCCAGCGGTCGACTCAGCGTTTTATTTTAGGCCTTTGCTTTGGGTCGTTTGGTCTGAAGATGAGTCATCTGGTAGTTTCAATGCGCGTGAAATAGGAAGCTTGCAGCAGGCTGTCTTACTCGAAAATTACATCGAACGAGAAGCTGCACTGCGGATAGTGCTTCGAAGTATGGCTATGGATGTCAATCATAATGGATGGAAATATCTGGAAATACTCAATGAACGATGTGGGCATTTGCCGCTTGCGACATTCGATATCTGGCGAGTGGCTGTATCAGAGCCATCGTTTTTGGCGCTTTTAATTGTAAAAGAACCGTTTGAAAGTGTGATTGATCGTTTCGAGAGTGAGTTACCCGTTTTATGGGAATTGGTTCATATAAAAGATTGGGAGCAGGCACTTAAGGCTTACAGGTCAGATTTGATTCAAACCATGTGTGTTGGAGATGAGCTGGTTGATCAGGCAATACACCTGGTTATTAAGGAAATGGTATTAAAAGTAATTCAACGAATAGAAGGCTTGGGTGCTTCTATGCAGTGCATATGTACATTGCTCAAGCACAGCGTATTAAATCTTAAGACAAAAGAATTACAGATATTGCAAATGCCTTTTGATTTCTTTGTAAAAGGGGATCTGGAGCATAGTTTCCAAGAGATGATTAATCGAAATTCTGATGCTGATTGGCCGATTATGTTACAGCAACGAATCGGTGAGAAGTTCAATATGCTTCCTAATGAGTTGAAAGTAGTAATCAAGCCTCATCTTGGATTTCAGAGAGCGGTTTCCTATCTCCCTGCTGTTTTAGCTGCGCGGCTATTTGATGATAACGATTCTGCCTGGTTAGGCAGTGCGGTCAATATATTTAAATTAGATCAATTGAAAGAGTTTGATCTGCAATGGTTCTCTTCAGCTTTTCAAACGATATCGGGCTGGATGTATTTTCAAGGACAGGACAACTAGATCATGAGTAATATTACTTACTTTCAACCACTTATTGAGAATATTGAAAGTCGCTCCGTCGAATCAACGGTGAGCATGCTTGGTATTAGTAATAAGAATTTAAGAGCTCATTTAACAGCTGAATTGAAGAACAAAGAAGCTGGAACGGCTTTTTTATCTGATACTGTGTTTGAGGCAATGTTCCCTTGGGAGCCATATAGTGCACGAATGATTGAAATTTCGGGCGAGGGAAATCTTCTGAATTCCAGGTTGGTCGAGGCCATGGATGGGGCGGGGGATCATCAATTCGGCAAAAATTGGTTTCCTTTCAAACACCAGGTAACGGCTTGGGATGCTCTGCTCAACCAGCATAAGTCCATTGTTGTAACTTCTGGCACTGGCTCCGGTAAAACTGAGTGTTTTATGGTGCCCATTCTCAATGACTTAATTAAGGAATATGAGACCTGCGATGATGATTTGGTTGGTGTCAGGGCGCTATTTATATATCCCCTTAATGCCTTGATAAATAGTCAGAGAGATAGACTTAGAGCTTGGACAGGCCCATTCGACGGAGGAATAAAATTTTGCCTCTACAATGGGAACACGGAAGAAAACAAGCATCCCGATCAAGGAAAGTGCCCCAATGAGGTTCTCACCCGAAAACAGCTAAGAAAGTCACCTGCTCCAATTTTAATGACGAATGCCACCATGCTGGAATACATGTTGGTAAGACAGGTTGACGCGCCGATTATCGAGCAGTCACTAGGTAGATTACGATGGATTGTTTTGGATGAAGCTCACAACTACATCGGATCTCAAGCGGCTGAGCTTTCGCTTCTGCTCCGGCGTGTCTTGCACGCTTTTGGAGTGGAAGCAAACAATGTTCGGTTTGTAGCGACATCTGCAACAATTGGTGATGGCGATGCCGCGCTAAAGCTGCAGACCTATTTAGCTGACCTCGCTGGAATAAGTACAGACCGAGTGGTTGTTGTCGGAGGAAAAAGAGTTTTTCCAACCATTGATGGCGTTCCAGGCAACAATGCGAACTTGGAAGATATTTGCTCTATTGAGTCCGATAATAAGTTTTCATTGAAACGATATGATGTATTAGCTGGCAATCCCGTTAGTCGAAAATTGAGGTCCCTACTCACTGATGGGGTGGAGTTACAACCAAGATTATCAAGTCTTGCTGAGGCTGTATTGGGGGGTAAAGGCAAAGAACATGAGCTTTTGAAGTGGTTGGATGTAGCATCCTATACAGTTAAGCCTGGTTCAAATGAGAAAAAGCCTGAAGTAGACAGTATTCCGTTTCTTCCTGTTCGCGCACATATGTTTCATCAAGTGATGAGTGGTTTGTGGTGTTGCGCTGATAAAGGATGTTCACTTAAGAAATCGAGCATTTTGGGTAATGAGTGGCCTTTTGGTCAGGTATATAGCAAGCGTAAACAAAGTTGTGATTGCGGAGCGCCAATTTTTGAGCTTGTATTTTGTCAGGACTGTAATGAACCACATTTGATGGCTGCGGAGGATAGTAAAGGTAATTTTGTACAGTATGAGCGCGACTCCATTGATGAGTTTAGTTTGAACTATGAATCTGGAGATGATGAAGATAGTTCGGGTGAAGATGAAGTCAGCGTATTAGGAAGACGTTATATTGCACCTCATCAGGATAAAGATCTCACTTACGATGTGAGTCTCGACCGGGATGATTATTCAAGGACTGCGCTAGGCGTAAATACTTTGGATTTGAATGTCATTCTTGAGGAGACCCCCACATGTGTTTGTTGCGGCTATTCGAGAAGCCCTTCACCGTTCAGGCAAAGCTTTTTGGGTACGCCATTCTATATTAGTAATACAGTACCCATGCTTCTCGATGTTTGCCAAGAAGGTGAAAAGCCAATGGAACAGCCCTCCAGGGGCAAGCGATTAATTACGTTCACCGATAGTCGACAAGGAACCGCTCGAATCTCCGCGAAGATTCAGCAGGACTCAGAAAGAGATGCTTTACGCGGGATGGTTTATCGCTCTGCAGCGTCAAACAAGAAGTCCGTATCTCACACTGAACTTACGGAGCTCAGCGGCCAAGTTGATACTTATGATAAAACGATTGAAGCGCTTGAAAGCAACAATGTTCCTGAGTCTTTAATCGATCAAACACGAGCTCTTCGTCAAGCCGTTCTCGATAAGCTTGACCAGCTAGGAGAGTCAACGCCTATCCCTTGGAATGACATGGTTTCCAGGCTTCAAGGAGCACCTGATATCGAGATATGGGCGTTAGACTACTACAAAGAAATCAATCGCGAGCTTTTCCCTGAAACTGGTGGGGCAAGAGTCTTGGCCGAAATGTTGTTGTTGCGCGAGTTTGCAAGACGCCCCAAGCGTGCGAATAGCCTTGAAACACTCGGTTTGGTAAGACTGACTTACCCCGCACTTGAGGCAATTACTGATATGCCTCCTGAATGGGCTTGCCTGAAATTTGATTTAAAGGAATGGAAAGATTTTCTCAAAGTTACTTTGGACTTTTATGTCAGAGAAAACACTATTTTAGATATCCCTTCTGATTGGGTGAACTGGATGGGAGCCAGAGTTTATCCGAAAAGCGTGATGAAGTATGACGCTTCAGAACCGGCGAGTAGCCGTATTAAGAAGTGGCCCCAAGTGACTGGTGTGAGAAATAATCGTCTTGTTCGGTTGTTAGTCGAGTCGGCTCAAATCGATATTACTGATACCACGAATAAAGACCTTGTAAACCGTATTCTGCAATCGGCATGGCTTGTTTTAACCTCCAAAACCAAGCTTCTTAAGCCTATCCTCAGTGCAGGTAGCACGAGTTTTCATCTAGATCGAAGCGAGATTGCTTTTGCTACAGTAAATCATGCTTGGGTATGTCCGATTACACACCGTCTGATCGATACGACTTTCAGAGGAATTACACCCTACCTTCCTTTTAATACAGGTAACACCCTTGTTCAATGTAGAAAGGTTGAGATAGATGCTTTGCAAGTTGATGAAGGCCTATATTCATCAGATAAAGAAAGGAAGGCCTTCATAGGCGACTGGTTAAAATCTAACGCCAAGGTGACAGCACTTCGAGAAGAGAACTTGTGGACAGATATTAGTGATAAAGTACTAGAGGGGGGATCTTTCTTCAGAGTGGTAGAGCACTCTGCGCAGCAACCCGCAAGTAAACTAAAAAGTTATGAGGCTAGGTTTAAGGCAGGAAAAATTAATGTTATGTCTTGCTCAACAACCATGGAAATGGGGGTGGATATTGGGGGGATCTCCGCCGTAGCGATGAATAATGCACCACCGCATCCAGCGAACTATTTGCAAAGAGCTGGTCGCGCAGGTCGACGGGGAGAAACTAGGGCGATAGCGTTTACGATATGCAAAGATAACCCGCATGAGCGTTCTGTTTTTGCAAACCCTCAATGGCCCTTTAAGACAGTGATTCCTGCACCCTATATAGCGTTCAATAGCCAGCAGATTGTGCAGCGACATGTAAACTCTCTTTTAATATCTTACTTTTTAAAAGAAATTTGCTCGTTAGATGCTAGTGAATCAATTATTACATTAAATTGCGCTTGGTTTTTTATTGTAGTTGATAACAAAGAGTCGAATTATCAAAAATTTTGTTATTGGCTAAATCAAATGAAATTGGATGGGGCACCTCCAACCTTGTCAAACGGTATTACGAAAGTTATCAAAGGCAGTATTTTAGCAAATATGCCCATGCAATTACTTTTTCAGAATAGTCTCGATAGTATTGAGAACGTCGCAAGCAAATGGTTGCCAGTATATAAAGATCTCATGCTTGAAATGGATAAGTTAAAAAAAGTGAGTGAGAAGGATCCTTTTCGTCGGAAAATTGAGCATGACTTAAAACGTATAGGCGATGGTCATCTGGTTTCTGAATTGGCTTCAAGGGCCTTTTTGCCTTGCTATGGTTTTCCGACAGGTATTGCAACTTTTGATCACTACTCAATACATGATTACAAGCAGAAGAAATACGTAAATAACAAAAGTGGTCGCATCGATAATTTAACAAGGATGAAGGAGCGCCCGGCGAGAGATTTACCTGTAGCAATTCGTGAGTACGCTCCGGGCGCGGATGTTGTGATAGACGGTCTATCTTATCGATCTGCAGGAATATTGTTAAACCAATATGAGCCAGATGGCGGCTATTCTCAACCTATAAAAATGGATGTTGAGTGGCGTTGTAATAGTTGTGGTCATATTGCTAAAAACCTAGGTTCTCATTTTGATGAGCATTGCACTGAGTGTGGTGCTCATATCCACTCTGATAATCAAAGGGAATTCATAGAGCCTCTAGGGTTTGCTGTGGATTTTTATAGTGTGCCATCTACGGATATCTCGCATCAGGCATACATTCCTGTCAGGGAGCCTTGGGTAACAGCTGGTGGAGAGCTACACGACTTGTTTAATCCTCTATTGGGTTCCTATAGGGTTAATTCTGCTGGCCATATATTCAATCATAGTGGTGGTATAAACGATAACGGATATGCAGTTTGTTTGCGTTGCGGTAAAGCTGATTCGATGACCGCTGAGGGTGGTTTTCCTGACACGCTTGAACCACTACAAAAACATACTCGACTACAAGGGCGGCCGAGTGCTGGGCATGATGCATGTTGTGAGGGAAGCGATGAGCCATATGCAATAAAAGGCGGTGTCTATCTTGGTGTTTCCGATCAGACAGATATCGTTGAATTGTATCTAAAGAACCCGGAGCAAAATGAGTATTTGGGGGTAAACCCGGGCGATCCACTTATGTGGACTTTAGCTGTCGCATTCAGGCAGTCATTGGCCGATATTCATGGTATTAACGCTGAGGAATTGGGTTATACCGTAAAGGCAGATAATTCAGCTTTATTTAGAAAGCCGGTTTCTGTTATCGCTCTGTTTGATCGTTGTGGTGGCGGGGCAGGGTTTTCTAGTGCGGCTCCTTATCATATGAAGAAGTTGCTTTCTCAGGCCCGTAACTACGTGGAATGTAGAGATGATTGTGATTCCGCTTGCCAGAGTTGTTTATTAGGATATGACACGCGTTTTCACGAATCCGTGTTAAACCGTAAAGTTGCTCTGGATTATCTGAAATCGGTCGAACACCTATTTGATATGCCAGATAGCGCGAAAATATTTGGTGATGGTTCGCAGTTTTGTGTTGACAGTATCGACGGTGAACTTCTGCGTCTCGCCAACAGCTATCCTAAACTTTGTTTGTTAATTTCTGAGTTTGATGCGCGCTGCTCGCTGAGTGAAGCTAACTTAAAGACACGTTGTCTTGCTTATAAAGATTGCTTTAAAGAGCTTGAATTGGTTTTCCCGTTATCTGCTTTGCGAGATATGTCCGATGAGCAAAGAGAAGACTTGTGGGCTTTGCATAAGTTTGGCGTGCAGATATCTTATTCTGATCAGTCTCACCCGAATATCCTGGCCCAACTCACTAGCTGCAGTTCAATTAGAACATTGGGAACCAATAAAATAACAGCTACTAGAGCAGATCATGGTTACTTTGATTTAAGCGACGCTTATCTGGTTTATTCGGATGCCCCGTTGGGACTAATCACCAAGCCTTATGAGAATTTGGAGCCGACGAAGGTTCTTGGTGATTCGGAAGTTGAAATCGAAGCGCAATGCGATGGTAGTGCCATGAACTTTGGAGATAAACTTTGGAGGCTTCTAGCCGCAGCGCACGACACGCTCCAAGAAAGGATAATAAATGGAGCAGAACTAAAAGAAATTTGTTACCGGGATGCGTATATTTGCTCTCCTTTAACGCTGGTTCTTTTTGCTGAAATTATTGATGGGCTAAAGCGTGCACTTGGGCATTCTTGGGATCATCCAGCTATTAAACTGACTACCAGCAATAAAATGCCAAAAAAAGACAAAAGTTATGGTTTTTATGGTGAATGGTCGAGTAAGAAGGATCAACGTCAAGTGTACGAAGCCTATTTCGAGAATATGGCCGAGTCGTTAGATTTGGAGTTACTTGATAAAACAGAACTGCCTCATGACCGAACAATGACTCTTCAATGGTGTGACGGGCAAGTCACAAAGATACGGTTTGATCATGGAGTGGGTTACTGGAGTATGGCGGGTAAAAAACCATATTTTAGCTTTGATGTAGAACCGGACCAGCAGGTGATGGAAATATTTAAACAACTTGAAAACCTGAAAGTGGCTCAAGGTAAGCGTTTTCCCACGTTAATTTTTATAAAGCACCAATGAACTTGACGCTTTGTTCTTTGGTATAGCTATTTGTTATTAGATTTCCACTTCGTCTGTAGTAGTGGAAATCTAATCGATCTATTTGCTTTAACCAATTCAAAATTTTAGTCATCAGGCTGCGCTGAGCCTCAAAGCCTACCTATGCATCAATGAAGCGACGGTAGGTGACAATAAAAGGGCCGGGTTGTTCTTCACGTACGATTGCGTAACCTCGCATTAATTTGGGGGCAAACACATCATCCCATGCAGCTTCAAATGACCAAATTTTATCAGTAGGCTGTAACTGTTCCAGAAAATTCGTCCAAGCTGCATTGAGGTGACCGAATGGTATTCTGGGAGGTTAATGATGAGCAAACAAAGGACCGAGAGTAAACTCAATCAACCGAGCCATCATGTGGCGTAAATTTGCATGCCCGTCGATGTGTGCAGGGGGTATCGTAAGGTTTCGCCTAAATTCTAATTATGATTTTTCGATAGGAGTACAGTTATGTATACAGGGAGTTGTCTATGCGGTGGAGTCAAATTTGAAATACACCAAGAGATTGGACCGGTTCAAATATGTCATTGCATTCAATGCCGAAAAGCCCAGGGATCGGCGATTGTCACGAATGCACCGGTTCAGGAAGAAAATTTCAAGCTTGTTTCTGGCAGTGATTTGATAGGGGGTTTTGAGTCATCTCCGGGTAAGCAGCGATGCTTCTGCAAAAACTGCGGATCGCCTATCTATAGTAAAACTAATAAATTGCCTGGTGTGGTACGTATTAGAGTTGGCACATTAGATGGTGACATTGATACAAATCCAATCGCTCATTTTTATGTAGCACACAAAGCTAATTGGTTTCAGATAACGGATGGCTTACCCCAGTTCCAGGAGGGTTATGTGTCGCCAGGCACAAATCCATAACATCTGCTTATAACGAACGATTTAACCTGATTTAAACTGTTTTGGGTGTTTTGTGATCATGTTGGTTGCAAAACATTCTAAGATTGCTAGAAATACAAAAAAATGAAGATTTCATTGGAATAGTGGTTGACGAGGTGCGGGTCCGACTGTATTATTCGCGCCATCTTTGCTGAGGCACAAAAGCGAAGGCAAAAAAATCGGGGTATAGCGCAGTCTGGTAGCGCGTCTGCTTTGGGAGCAGAATGTCGGGAGTTCGAATCTCTCTACCCCGACCAACTTTCTTTTCGAAAGTGTCTTCTGGTGTTAAGTAATTAAGATTGGCTTATGTGCTGAGATTGATTAGGGCAAGGCTAGGGCGCCCGTAGCTCAGTTGGATAGAGCAACGGCCTTCTAAGCCGTGGGTCGCAGGTTCGAATCCTGCCGGGCGCACCAAAGACTTCAAAGAGTTAGTAAAGATTAAGTGGTGGACGTAGCTCAGTTGGTAGAGCCCAGGATTGTGACTCCTGTGGTCGAGGGTTCGATCCCCTTCGTCCACCCCAATTTGCTCTCGCATACGTAGGTATCGGGTAGCTAGGCTTTGGAACGCAGTTATGCTGTGCCAGGCGTAAAATATTTTGCGAAAGTGGCGGAATTGGTAGACGCGCTGGATTTAGGTTCCAGTGGGGCATCCCGTGAGAGTTCGAGTCTCTCCTTTCGCACCACGTTTTTAGAACTTCCTCTCCAGTACATCTAAAAATTCCCCATTTAAGTACTTGCCATTTTCAGGGTGGGCTTTTAGCATATCGGCCCTAAAATTTATTCGGTAACTATTTAGAGGAATTTCCATGCAAGTTTCTGTTGAAACCACGTCTTCGATCGAACGGCGCATGACCATTGGCGTACCTTCAGATAACGTTGAAAAAGAAGTAGAAAAACGTCTTCAACAAACCGCTAAAACGGCGCGTATTAATGGCTTTCGTCGTGGCAAAGTGCCGATGAATGTGGTGAAGCGTCGTTACGGTCTGGAAGTTCGTCAGGAAGTTTTAGGTGAAGTGATGCGCAATGCTTATGTTGAAGCATTGCAAAAAGAGGGAATTAACCCGGTCGGTTATCCTCGCTTTGAGCCTAAGGCTGTCGAAGAAGGTAAGGATCTGGAATTTGTAGCTATTGTTGAAATTATGCCAGAGGTTGCTTTGGGTGATTTTGCATCTCTGCAGATTGAGAAAGAAACCGCGATCATCGAAACACAAGATGTTGACAATATGCTCAACGTTTTGCGTCGCCAATATGCAGAGCAAAGTGCTGTTGAGCGAGCGGCTCAAAATGGTGATGTAGTTGTAGCAGATTATGTCGGTTCTATTGATGGTGTTGCTTTCGAGGGTGGAAGTGCAACAGGTGCATCCATCGGTTTGGGTAGTGGTCAGATGATTCCCGGATTTGAAGAGGGTCTGGTGGGTGTGGTTGCTGGCCAGGAAATTGAGCTATCTGTTACTTTTCCTGAGGCGTATCACAACACAGAGCTTGCAGGAAAAGCAGCTAAGTTTGATGTGAAGGTTGCACAGGTAAAAGAACAGGTTCTGCCTGAGCTGAATAAGGAATTTTTTGCCAAGTTCGGTATTGAAACCGAAAGTGAAGAAGAGTTCCGCGCCGAGATTGTTAAAAATATGGAGCGTGAGCTTCAGCAGGCAATCTCTAATAAGGTGAAGCAGCAAGTGGTTTCCGGATTGGTTGAGGCTCATGAATTTGCCGTGCCTCAGTCGCTTATTGATCAGGAAATTGATCGCCTTCGCAATGATGCGGTTCGTCAGTTTGGTGGTATGAAGCAGTTCAAAGCTTCTGATTTGCCTGCTGAAATATTCCAGTCTCAGGCTGAGCAGCGTGTCAAGGTGGGTGTGTTGTTTGCGGAAGTGGTGAAACAGCATGAGATCAAGGTTGATCCTGCGCGTGTTGATGCCAAACTTCAGGAAATCGCAAGCACATATCAAGAACCAGAACAGGTTGTTGAGTGGTATAAAAACAATAAAGAGCAAATGTCTCAGATTCATTCCGTTGTAATGGAAGAGGCAGTTGTTGATTTTATTGTTGAAAAAGCGAATGTTAGCGAAAAATCGGTAAGTTATGAGGAGGCGGTACGCCCTCTCGCAAACAAGCCGAAAAAAGCTGAATAAGTTAGACTGATTTATTCAGAAACTAAGCTAGAATGAAAACAGCCGGAGTGATCCGGCTGTTTTTTATTTGGGAATCGCTAGTTCTATTTGATCCAAGGGAAAAAAATAATGAAGCATAATGATGTGACAGCTGGTCAGTCGAGCATAATAACTAATGCCGGTTTGGTGCCTATTGTAATTGAGCAGACTGCACGGGGTGAACGCTCATTTGATATCTATTCTCGCCTCTTGAAAGAAAGGGTTATTTTTCTTGTCGGGCAAGTTGAAGATTACATGGCGAATCTTGTTGTTGCGCAGCTTCTGTTTCTTGAGTCGGAAAATCCAGATAAAGATATTCACCTCTATATAAATTCTCCTGGTGGATCGGTGACTGCAGGTATGGCGATTTATGACACCATGCAATTCATCAAGCCTGATGTTTCAACACTTTGTATTGGCCAGGCATGCAGTATGGGCGCATTTTTGTTAGCAGGCGGTGCCAAGGATAAGCGTTTTTGCCTTCCGAATTCGCGTATGATGATACATCAGCCTCTAGGTGGGTATCAGGGGCAAGCAACGGATATCGAGATTCATACGAAAGAAATTCTTACGATTAGGGATAAGTTGAATCGTATTTTGGCAGAGCATACTGGGCAAGACCTGGAAACGATTAAAAAAGATACAGATCGTGATAATTTCATGGACGCGAAAGCAGCGGTCGAGTATGGTTTAATTGATGCTGTACTTGATAAACGAGTGCCAAATAAATAATACTGTTAACCATAAAAACAGCGTAATTTGAATTTTACAGGCGCAGGCATTTTATGTGTCCTGCTGCCGTTACAGTAGAGGTAGTTAGATGGCTGACCATAAAAGCGGTAAAGGCGATGACAATGGTAAGTTGCTTTACTGCTCTTTTTGCGGAAAAAGCCAGCACGAGGTCAGGAAGCTGATCGCGGGGCCTTCGGTTTTTATTTGCGACGAGTGTGTGGATCTTTGTAACGATATCATTCGTGAAGAAATTCAGGAAACAACTACCGAAGACAGGAGCGATCGACTTCCTGTTCCTACCGAAATTAAAACAACGCTTGATGACTATGTTATAGGTCAGGAGCGTGCGAAGGTAGTCCTTGCAGTGGCTGTTTATAACCACTACAAGCGCCTTCGTTATGGGGACAAAAAGTCTGATATCGAGTTAGGTAAAAGCAATATCTTGTTGATCGGCCCGACGGGTAGCGGAAAAACATTATTGGCGGAAACCCTGGCGAGGCTTCTGAATGTTCCGTTCACAATCGCAGATGCAACCACGCTGACAGAGGCGGGTTACGTGGGCGAAGATGTGGAGAATATAATTCAGAAGTTGTTGCAGAAATGCGATTATGATGTTGAAAAGGCGCAACGTGGAATTGTCTATATCGATGAAATAGATAAAATTTCCCGCAAATCTGATAACCCTTCAATCACTCGTGATGTGTCTGGAGAAGGTGTTCAGCAGGCGTTGTTAAAGCTTATCGAAGGTACGGTAGCATCTGTTCCGCCACAGGGCGGGAGAAAGCATCCACAGCAGGAGTTTTTGCAGGTCGATACCTCTAATATCCTGTTTATTTGCGGTGGTGCATTTGCAGGTTTGGATAAGGTTATTCGTGACCGTTCCGAAAGAAGCAGCATTGGCTTTTCTGCGGTAGTCAAAAGTAAAGAGGAAGTTAAATCAGTTGGCGATACGCTTCGGGATGTAGAAACTGAAGATCTGGTCAAATATGGTTTGATTCCGGAGTTTGTAGGGCGTCTGCCGGTTATTGCAACATTGAACGAGCTGGATGAAGAAGCGCTGATACAAATTCTGACAGAGCCCAAAAATGCACTTACAAAGCAATATCATAAACTCTTCGAAATGGAGGGGGTTGATGTTGACTTCAGGGAGGACGCTTTGCGCGCTGTTGCCAAGAAAGCAATGGATAGAAAGACTGGTGCACGAGGCCTGCGTTCGATTCTGGAGAATGTGCTACTAGATACCATGTATATGATTCCCTCTGAGCATGGCATAAGCAAAGTGGTTATAGATGAGAGTGTTATTCACGGTGAGTCTGAACCGATTAAAATATATGCAAATACGGAGCAGCAGGCCAAAGTTGTTCCTAATGATTAGATAATTTGCAGTTATAAGGGGCGAATAGCCCCTTTTTTATTTTCTTTGACTTGTAATTTCGTACCCTAATCCCCACATTCAAATCCCATACGTTGCTGCATTTATTCTAAATTTCAGCAGATGAGTTCCAGTTTTATTTGGGATAGCTATGAATCATAACGAAAAGGCAAATACACCTATGTCATTTGAATTACCTCTCTTGCCATTAAGGGATGTTGTGGTTTTTCCACACATGGTTATTCCTCTGTTCGTTGGGCGTGAAAAATCCATACAGGCGCTGGAAGCAGCGATGGCCGCGGACAAAAAAATTGTATTGGTTGCACAAAAAGATGCAGGTGTAGATGATCCGGGGAGTAAGGATATCTACAGTGTCGGCACTTTGGCGACCATTCTTCAGCTTCTAAAGTTGCCGGATGGAACGGTTAAGGTCTTGGTTGAGGGTATCGGTCGCGTTGCTATCAATAGTCTTAGTGATGTAGAAGGCTATGTCGAAGTCGAAGCCAGCAGCATCTCCGAGCCCCAGTTGTTGCCTAATGAAGCGGCAGGACTCCTGAAAACACTTTTCGAGGAGTTTGAAAAGTATTCCAAGCTGAGCAAGAAGGTACCGGCGGAAATTACCAACTCACTTTCCGGTATTACTGATCCTGGCAGGCTGGTAGATACGATTGCGTCTCACATGGAAATGAAGATCCCCGAGAAGCAGGAACTATTGGATGAGCCTGATGTTCAGGAGCGGGTTGATCTGATGCTTGGCCGTATCGACGGGGAGATGGATCTCATTCAGGTTGAGCGACGCATCAGAGGGCGCGTCAAAAAGCAGATGGAGCGTAGCCAGCGTGAGTACTATCTCAATGAGCAAATGAAAGCCATTCAAAAAGAAATGGGCTCGTTGGGAAGTGACTCCGGCAACGAATTTGATGACCTTGAAAAGAAGATTCTCGCGGCAGGTATGACGGAGGAAGCCAAGAAAAAAGCGACAGCTGAGCTGGCTAAGCTTCGAATGATGTCTCCTATGTCTGCTGAAGCAACCGTTGTGCGAGGTTACGTTGACTGGTTGATTAATTTACCCTGGAAAAAGCGTAGCAATGTCCGCCACGATTTGGTTAGGGCGCAGGAGATACTGGAAGCAGATCATTACGGTCTGGAAGAAGTCAAAGAAAGAATTATCGAGTTTCTTGCTGTACAGGGTCGTGTAAAGAAGCTCAAGGGTCCGGTATTGTGTCTGGTAGGACCACCCGGTGTAGGTAAGACATCGCTGGGACAATCTATTGCAAAGGCGACCAATCGTAAGTATACGAGAATGGCGCTGGGCGGCGTCCGTGATGAAGCGGAGATTCGTGGTCATCGCCGGACCTATATTGGGTCAATGCCGGGTAAGATTGTTCAGAAAATCTCCAAGGTTGGCGTGAAGAACCCGTTATTTCTCCTTGATGAGATTGATAAAATGGGAATGGATCATAGAGGGGATCCCGCATCTGCATTGTTGGAGGTTTTAGATCCGGAGCAGAACCATACTTTTAGTGATCATTATCTAGAGGTTGACTACGATTTATCTGATGTCATGTTCGTGTGTACATCAAACTCGATGAATATTCCTCCGGCGTTACTGGATCGAATGGAGATCATCAGAATTCCGGGCTATACCGAAGATGAAAAAGTCAATATTGCGGCACGTTACCTGATTCCAAAGCAAACCGGTCAAAATGGTTTGGGTGAGGACGAGATTGACATTACAGAGTCAGCTGTTCGTGATGTCATTCGTTATTACACCCGTGAAGCAGGTGTTCGTGGACTTGAACGAGAGATTTCGAAGATCTGTCGAAAAGTAGTAAAAGAGCATGTTGTCGCATCAAAGGGTGATAAAACGATCGTTGCCGGTGAAAATCTGGAGACCTACTGCGGCGTTCGGAAATTTACTTTTGGCGTAGCAGAAAAGCAGGACTGTGTTGGTCAGGTTACCGGGCTGGCGTGGACACAGGTTGGTGGTGAGCTGCTTACCATTGAATCGTCAGCGGTCAAAGGAAAAGGTAAGGTGATCAAGACCGGGTCGCTGGGTGATGTCATGCAGGAGTCAATTCAGGCTGCGCTGACTGTGGTTCGTAGTCGCGCGAAAGTCCTGGGTATTCCAGACAACTTCCATGAACAGAATGATCTTCATATTCACGTACCGGAGGGGGCGACCCCAAAAGATGGCCCCAGTGCAGGTATTGCAATGTGCACTGCCATTGTGTCTTCGTTGACGGGGATACCGGTAAAAGCAAATGTTGCCATGACTGGTGAGATTACTTTACGTGGACAGGTTTTGGCGATCGGCGGGTTAAAGGAAAAGCTGCTGGCTGCTCATCGTGGGGGTATCACCACTGTGATGATCCCGGATCAGAATCGGAAGGATCTGAAAGAAGTTCCCGAAAATATTAAGTCCCAGTTGCAAATAATTCCAGTGAAATGGATTGATGAAGTACTGGATATCGCATTGGCCTATAAACCCTCAGAAGCGCCTAAAAGTGTAGAAATTGAACAATCTGCAACCAAGGTTGACGAAGATGGTGAAGCTGGTGACAGAATAAATACTCATTAGTGATTCTGCGGCTTGACAGGGCTTGAAGGCAGTTGGTATAAAATACCCGCCGCCATTTAAGCCTTGAGATTGCGATATTTCTGGTGATCAAAAGCGTCAGCTCTCTGTGAAAATCATAGAGATCAAAGTGAACTGTAATATCAGAAGTTCTACAAGAATTGTGAAAGCTCATAAGTCAGTTATTTAAGGGGTTTATTGTGAATAAGTCAGAATTGATTGATGCGATTGCTGCGGGTGCAGATATTTCCAAAGCGGCCGCTGGTCGTGCGCTGGATGCGATGACTGCAAGTGTCAGTGATGCATTGAAGAAAGGTGATCAGGTAACCTTGATTGGCTTTGGTACCTTTTCGGTAAAAGAGCGAGCTGCACGTACAGGACGTAACCCTCAGACAGGTGCAGAAATCAGTATTGCAGCGGCCAAGGTCCCTGGATTTAAGCCAGGCAAGGCTCTTAAGGACGCAGTAAACTAATTTGGACTTGCGCTAGTCGCAATTTCCTAAAAGTTAAGGGTAGCGGCCAGTAAATCTTTGGCCATTGCCATTGAGAAGCGCGTTCTTAGGAATGCGCTTTTTTATTTTCAGATATTGATTGTCAGATTAATTGACGATAAAGCTCTCGGGGGCTAAATGCTTCAAGATATCAGGGAAAATGCTCAAGGCACGATTGCAAAAGTAGTGGTTGGGTTGATTGTATTTACATTCGCACTTTTTGGTGTCGATTCGATTATCGGTGGTTTGGGTGGTGAGCCGGAAGTGGCGACCGTAAACGGAATCGAAATTAAAGAATCTGAGCTCTTAAGAGCGGTTAATACCCAGAAAAGACAAGTATTGGCGAAAATGGGGCCCAATGCAGATCCTAATCTTCTGGATGAGGTTTTGCTTAAAAAGAGCGTTCTTGATTCCTTGATTGATCAGAAAATACTCTTGTCCAATTCTGAAAAGGCCGACTTGTACGTTTCTGACGAAGCCATTAATCAATTAATCACGAGCTTTCCAGAGTTTAATCAGAATGGAAAATTTAATAATGATGCGTTGTTGGCTTTTCTAAGTAACACCGGACTGAGTCTAGGGGAGTTCAGGACATCATTGCGTAAGGAAATATTGACATCTCAATATCGTAATGCGATTGCGGGCTCTTCATTTGTATTGCCTCATGAAATTGATCGACTGATTCGTTTGGATGGCGAAACACGTGATTTTGATGTCACTACCATTGCTGTTGCAGACTTTATGGATGCTGATGTCAGTGAAGCTGAAGTTCAAGAGCGCTACGAGTCAACTAAGTCTTCATTTGTGCAGCCGGATACTGCAGATGTAACTTATCTTGAAATGACCAAAGACGGGATTATGTCTGGTATTAGCGTAACCGACGAAGAGTTGAAGGCAAAATATGCGGATTTTGTGAAGAGCTATCAAGGCAAAGAAGAGCGTAAATCATCTCATATTCTCATTGAGGTGAATGACAAGATGACTGCTGAACAAGCACTGGAAAAAGCTAAATCAATACAGGCAGAAATCAATTCTGGTTTGGCATTCGACGAGGCTGCCAAGAAGTATTCAGAAGATGCTGGTACCGCTAAACTGGGCGGCGCTTTGGGGTACATTACAAGAGATACGTTTGACTCCGACTTTGAAAATGCTTTGTTTGCAATGCAGCTAAATACTGTTTCTTCACCAGTTAAAACCTCCTATGGATATCACCTGATTAAGCTGGATGATATCAGAGCGGAAACCGCTCCTTCGTTCGACGATATTCGTACTTCGATGGAGCTGGAAATTAAAGGCGCAATGGCAGAAAGACAGTTTGTTGCTTTACAGGAGAAACTGGCCGACATTAGTTATGCTGCAAGCGATTTGCAGGAGCCGGCTCATGAGTTGGGGTTGGAAATCAAACAATTAAATAACGTTGCCAAAGGCGCGGTTGAAGGTGATTTCTCCCACCCAGCACTGCAAAGATCACTTTTCTCGTCTGACGTTATTAGCGAGGGTCGCAATACGGATGTAATCGAGATTGCTCCTGATAAAGTTATTGTGGCGCACGTGTCTGCCTTTAGACCAGAGCACCTTAAAGAGTTGAGCGAAGTTAAAGCAGAGATATACGACGAGTTGAAGCAAGAAAAAGCGAGTAAAAATGCGATGAATCGAGGTGAAACTTTGTTAGCTGCTTTGAATGCTAAAGAAGATGCGTCGGGAGTTAGCTGGGTTAAGCACGAAAAAGTTGCTAGAAATTTTAATGAAGAGAGCCCAGAATTGATCGCAGCTGTATTTGCCACTGCATTGAATACTCAAAGTGAGGTGTATGGCACGACACAGTTAAGCAATGGAGACATCAAAGTATTTCGTCTGACAGCGATTCATGAATCCAGTCAGGATTCCATTCCGGTAGAGCAGAAAAATATGCTGACCAGAATGCTTGGTGCTAATAGCGGAAATGTTGATTATCAGGCTTATCGAGAGTCGATAAAGACAAATGCTCAAGTCGAAAGACTTTGAAGAACTAACCTGACGCTCGGTTCCTATTTGGGCGCAAATAATAAAAAAACCGGGGTTTGTAACCCCGGTTTTTTTATGGTCTAGAGATTGGTCACCGAATATTAAAGGCGATCATCTACTTCGGACTTATCTAATACATACTTAACGTCAAATATAACACTGTTTTCTTTGCCGAGCGCTCTAATAGCTTTTGAGCCCATTTTCTTGAACTCATCATGAGAAACGGTTAGTACGATCGCATCGTATTTTCCATTTTCGAGTTGGCTAACGAGTTCCAGCCCGTATTCATGTTGGACTTCTTCAGGAGAAGCCCATGGATCGAAAATATCAACGTTTGCATGGTAGTTTTTGAACTCCTGAACAACGTCGACAACGCGAGTGTTGCGTATATCCGGGCAGTTCTCTTTAAATGTAAGTCCTAAAATTAGTATATTGGATTCAACAATATGGATACGCTTTTTCAGCATTTGCTTGACCACACGCTCTGTGACGTGTGCTCCCATGCTGTCGTTTATTCTGCGGCCTGACAGGATGACTTCCGGGTGGTAGCCAATGGACTGGGCTTTATGTGTTAGGTAGTAGGGGTCAACACCAATGCAGTGGCCTCCGACCAGTCCGGGTCTGAAAGGGAGAAAATTCCACTTGGTACCCGCGGCCTGCAGCACTTCGAGCGTATCGATACCGAGCTTTTCGAAAATGAGTGCCAATTCATTGACTAACGCAATGTTGACATCACGCTGGGTATTTTCAATGACCTTGGCAGCTTCCGCAACGCGAATTGTGCTTGCCTTGTGGGTGCCGGCAACGATGACAGCGCGATAAAGCTGATCAACGAATTCTGCAATTTCGGGTGTTGATCCAGAGGTAACTTTTAAAATATTTGTAACCCGGTGTTCTTTATCTCCGGGGTTAATTCGCTCGGGGCTATAGCCAGCAAAGAAATCTTCATTAAACTTTAACCCGGAGACCTGTTCGAGAATAGGGATGCAAACCTCTTCGGTCGCACCGGGGTACACCGTTGACTCATAGATAACGATGTCGCCCTTGCTTAAGACTTTTCCTACCGCATTAGATGCCGAGCGCAGAGGAGACAGGTCGGGTGTCTTAAATTCATCGATAGGCGTGGGAACGGTAATAATGTATACATTACAGCTACGAGTGTCTTCCAGTTCGCTAGTAAAGGACAGCCGGGTTGCACTGGCCAATAATTCTTCTTCAACTTCTAATGTGGCGTCTTTTCCACTTTTAAGTTCAGTAATGCGCGCCTTATTGATATCAAATCCAACGGTATCAAATTTTTTACCAAATTCGACCGCTAAAGGCAGGCCCACATACCCCAAGCCGACTAGACAAACTTTACTTTTAGTGACTTCCATCTTTTAAATCCCTTACACGAGAACCAGGTTGCGCGAAATCATAGCATAGCTACTGCGAAAAGTGTTTGTATCATGAGTGGTAATCTATAAAATAGTGTCGGCTTGTAAAACCTTGTTAAAGAACAGTTTGTTTAATACCTTGGCATTAGTTTGGCGAGGTAAAATCAAGATTAGACGCTTTGATTATTTTGCATTGATTTGTGCGATAAACGTAATAAGGAAATTTTTGAATGGCTCACATTCGTGTTTTTAAACATTATCTGCATTTACCGTTTGTGATGTTGGGACTCCTGGAGTCCATTGCGTATATCGCTGCAGTGTATCTGGCGGTCGAAGTCAGATTCAGTCTTGCCGACCTGGCTTCCGTCCACAACTTTGAAAAAGTTCTCCCTTCTGCGTTGGTGTACAGTTACACCATGCTGTTGTGCATGAATGCCATGGGGGTCTATCAGGCCAAGATAAAGGAGGGTAATACCGGAATGCTGCTGCGAACGATAGTGGCATTTATAATAGGATCGGCGATTTATCCGTTTTTCTATTATCTATCCAGTGACACTTTTGGTGTATTGTGGCGTAGCGTTCTGTTATTGGCGACTGGGTTTTCACTGGTATTGGTGGTATTGGTCAGAACATGTTTTTATACGTTCGTCGATGATAATCTCTTTAAGCGCAAGGTGATTATTTTTGGTGCAGGTGTGAAGGCAAAGGCGCTCTTTAATAGCTTTCAAACCGAAGATGATAAAAAGGGTTTTGTTGTTCAGGGATTCTGCGCCATAGATGATGAGACGGTTCACGTCGACTCTCAGTTAGTCATTAATTACAAGTACGGACTTAAAAATCTGGTAACTTCGATGGGAATTGATGAGGTTGTTATTGCTGTTGACGACCGTCGAAAGAAGCTCCCGATGGATGAACTCATGGATTGTAAAATGGATGGCATTGAAATTACTGATGGTGCCAAATTCTTTGAGAGAGAAACCAGAAAAGTGTCTTTGGATATGATCAGTCCTAGCTGGTTCATATTCTCCGAAGGTTTTAACCTGTCTTCTGCGAGTGCGTGGCTTAAACGAGGATTTGATATTCTTGTCAGCTTGGTGGTGCTCAGCCTGACATGGCCATTCATGCTAATCACCGCTATAGCGATTAAATGGGAAGATGGTTGGAAGCACCCTATATTTTATAAACAGACGAGAATAGGGCTTAACGGGTTACCTTTTGATGTAATAAAGTTCAGAAGTATGATCGTCGATGCTGAAAAAGAGGGTAAGGCAATTTGGGCCAGTAAAAATGATGCTCGAATTACCAGAGTCGGTAATATTATCCGAAAATATCGGATTGATGAATTGCCACAAATATTTAATGTATTAATGGGGAGTATGGCCTTTGTTGGCCCAAGACCCGAACGTCCGACTTTCGTTGCACAGTTAAGTCAAAAAATCCCTTACTATGATGAACGGCACCGTGTGAAGCCAGGAATCACCGGATGGGCGCAATTATGTTTTGCCTATGCGGACAGCGAGGAAGATAGTCAGGAAAAACTCAGGTACGATTTGTACTACATTAAGAATCAGAGTTTGATGCTGGATGCATTGATTATATTACAGACACTAGAAGTTGTTTTGTTTAAGAAGGGCGCTCACTAAGGAAACGTTTGAAGTTAAGTATCGTTTTATAGAGTGGATACATGAAAAAACTGCATTTTATCATGTATCCCTAATAGCGGAATTAAGCCTGCTTATCCTTGAGTTCTTTTTTTCGTTCCAATAAAAAGTCAATAAACTGGCTAAGTTGTATTTTCTGATCTAGCGATTTCTCAAGCATTTCATTTATTGCCAGCGCCATTCCTTCGCTATCTTTTGCACTGAGTGTTTCGGTTAGACTTTGATAGCTTTTCTGTGCATTAGAACCTGTTTGTTCAAAGGTTGCCGTTTCTTGATTTTGTTGTGCATCGGGCGTGAGCTCTTCTTTTAGCTCATTCGCAACCGATTGAATTACTTTGCTATCTATAAGTTCAACCTTTTCCATAAAACCAAAAAGAAGCGAGCGATCCATAAATATATTGATTTTTCGCGGAATTCCCTGAGTATACTCGTGTACTTTTCTTAGGGCCTGCTCAGAAAAAGCAGGTTTATCTTTCCATCCCACCTGTTTAAGGCGGTGTAGTATATATTCGATTGTTTCTCGCTCGTTGAGCGCTTTGAGATGGCATGACGCAATGATACGTTGCTTGAATTGTTCAAGCGCTGGATGTTGAACCTTTAGGCGAAGCTCTTCCTGTCCAAGTAAAAAGCTCTGAACCAGCGGTTTATTGCTGATTTGATAATTGGAAAGCATTCTAAGCTCTTCCAGCGAATCACGGGGAAGATTCTGGGCTTCGTCAATGAGAATTATGGCTCTTTTATTGGCTTTTGAAATGCTGATCAAGAAGTGTTCGATCTCTCTGAGGATGTAAGATTTCGAAGTGTTTTCGCACTGCAATCCAAAGGCGTTAGCAATCGCTTCCAATAGCTCTTTAGGTGAAAGATTGGAGGTTACAATATTGGCAGCAACGTAATGTGATGCATCGAGGCGGCTTAGCAAGCTGCTAGCTATTGTAGACTTACCTGTGCCAATTGGCCCGGTAATGACGATAAATCCTTCACCTTGGGTTAGTCCGTATTCGAGATACGATAACGCCTTTCTATGAGGAGGGCTCGCATAGAAAAATCTCGGATTAGGGCTTAACTGAAACGGTTTGGCTGTGAAGCCATAATAAGATACATACATGATCTAGAATTTCACCATTAAGGCTGTAGCAATACTGTTTTCACGATAGCTGTCATTCAGCTTGTCATTGCGGAACAGGTGGTTATATTTTGCGCTAATTGAGGTGCGGGCATTCAACTGATGCACCAATTGAATTCCATAAGATTGATCAAGGTATTTCTGGTTTAGGCTACCACCTGTTTTTTCTTCTACTTTCGCTACTTTCGTTAGCAGTGACAAGTTTGTGTTGCTGAATAAAAGCAGGTTCCATGTGAAGTCAACTCCTTGCTGGTGACTTGTTGGTGAAATACTAACACCGATATCTTCCCGGCTTTGAAGGCTGTATCCGAGCGTATAAGTGGACTTTCCATATTGATAGGCGCTGCTGGCTCTTAATTGCTTAACTAATTTGACGCCATCGGTCACGTCGCTAATCAGTCCGGGAACACTAATGGCAACTTCTCCCGGCTTTGCTACATCGCTAGCATCGGCGGGTAGTCTGCAGTCGCCAAGCGTCGCAGTACTTGTGTTTGGGCAAATGAGTAGAGTTTCATTCGTTTCGCTTGAGAAACTTGCAAAGTTACTGACGTTCTCTGAATAGTTTATGGTGCTTCGCAAATGGCGGGTTGTGTGTGTCATCTGAAGTGAATAAGCATGACCATAAAAGCGATGGGTGTAGTTGCCGCTGGCATCAAAGCGATCAGAGGGTTTCCAGGCAAACTCACCTCCCACGAAGTTGTCACCATATTCTTCAGGAACCCAATTATACGTCACAGCAAAATGGCTGCGGCGAGTAGGGCGCCACTCCAGGCCTGCGCCAAGAGAGCGAAACTCTTCGGCGGGCTCACCGGTGCGGCCTGTTTCTACAGATTCGTAACTTGATTGTCCTCTGATGAATATATCCTGAAAAAGGTGAAAGCCGCCGAGCGCATTTGCCCTGTCAGATTGCGCGCTCTGTTGACTGTTGCCATCAAAAAGGCGCGATTCTCCAAAAACTGCCCAGTAAGAGCGGCTTAGCCAGTAACCACTCGTTAAATTAAACCCTGCACCCAGGCTTTCGGAATCCCGTTTGCTCTCTTCCAATAGGGACATTTGGCCATCTATATAGCTTTCAAAGTCAAAGTACCGGTTTTTGGGAGTATCGAGAACAATTTTACCCTGGAGTTGTTGGGCTTCCTGATAACCTGAACCGCCAGGCGTGCCGCTGACATTGGATGCGCTACTGGTGCTTCTTACTTGCGAGATATTGTATCCGGCACTAGATTGCAATCTGTTGTCGAAAAGGTCCTTGGTTGCAAAAGCATTGAGAAAATGATTGCTTTCATTGAGTTTTGAATCCGGGCGATGTGATAGGCTCTGAAATCGATAGTTGAATCGATAGGAAGTCGATGCACCTTTATCTGCGGCACTTAATTCGGGTTCAATTCTTAATGCGGCACTTTCCTGTTTATTTTCGGACACAAAAGTAGCGTTGTCAGTGAAATCAATGCCGGAGGTCAGTGATGCACTTAATACAGGTGCCGCCAACACCTGTTGGGAACCTGAAATTGCCGAGAGGATAATGAGGCTTCGATATAATCCCTGACTCATGGTTGTCCTTTGGATGAAAGAGTTCATCTTATCAGGCCAATGCGTGCCACTATAGGATTGTAAATTCGGCTATGTGGTGGCATGGCGAAATGATTATTCAGGTTTATTGCGCTACTACTTACTGTAATAGTATCCATATTGTCCGCCCCAGCTACGAGATGTCTTATTCATCACATAGCCAATGGCGAGTTCTGGTTTGAGCTGTGCCACGGCTGCTTTCACATCATCCGCTTTGGTTTTCCCTTCTTCCACCACAACCACGGCTTGTCCTACCAGATTGGCCAGGATATGGGTTTCGTTAATACCTAGCAAAGGTGGTGCATCAAATATGACAATCCGGTCTGAATAGCGTGTGGCCAGCTCTTCAACCAGTGAACTCATTCTTTCACTTGCGAGCAATTCCGTCGACAAATGATGAGGCTTGCCGGCCGCGATAAACTTTAGCTTATCGATATTGGTACTGTGAATAATGCTGGATGCCGAGCTGATTTCTCCGGAAAGGAACTCGATTAAGCCTGGGTGTTGATCAATACCAAGTCGCGCAGATACGCTGGGCCTCAGTACATCCGAATCCACCAATAGAACGGTTTTATCTTGTTCAAGAGCAAAGCTCATGGCCAGATTGATTGAGGTAAAGGTTTTTCCCTCGCCGGAATTAGAGCTGGAAACAATAATCAGATTAGGCCTGTTCAGTGACGAGGAGATGGGGCCAAAAGCATTATTAAGCAATTTTCTTTTAATTGCGCGATACTGTTCTATCAGTCCTCGGTTCTCGCAGAATTTGGTAATAAAACCTTTGTCCGCGAGTGCCTTGAGGTTGAGATTGATTGTGATCTGCTCGTCTTCGGCTTCGTCATGTGTTGCGTCAGGTACAATTCCTTCTTTCCGTTGTGGTTCGGAATCTGTCGCTGCTACATTCTCCTGCTGAAGATCGGGTTGCAAATTGTTCGAAGCTGGCATTGCTTGCGGTGCAGCAGCCTCTGCTTCGACTGCAGCCCCTTCGTCTTCGTTTATAAGCAAGGCCTGGTGTTCAGGTTTTAGCTTCAAATCGTTGCTGCCGCTTTCTTTAGCGTGCGCCATGGCTTTTTCTATTGTGCTCATTTGATACTCCTGTTTTCCACGCGCAGATTAGGCCAACGATTTTGAGGCGATTTGCATATACATAATGCCACCGTAAACAATTAACACACCAAAGAACAGTGTATAAAAAAGCGCTTTTTGGGTGATTGCTGAGATGGCGGCTGCGCGTGAAGCCGGTAGTTTTGTCACGTAGCCAAATACCGGGTAGTCCGGAAGTTGGGAGACAGAAAATACTACGGGGCGTATTTGACTTAACAGAAGAGCCACAGCCACACCGGCAGCTAATCCAAAGACCGTAACAAGCGTATAAAGTATGGGCCTATTTGGGCCGCTGGGTTCAAGTGGCTTGCGGGGTGGGTCAATGACCTTAAACTGAATGTCATCGGTTGTCAGATCGGCTTCCTGCGACAGGCGCGCCTGTTCGCGGCGAGTCAGAAGTTCATTGTACTTTGATTTCGTAATATCGTAACCGCGATTCAGAGAAACCAGCTGAGCCTCGACTTCAGGAACCAGATGTACTTTATCTTCGAGTTCCTTGACTTTGCTTTGGTAATTGTTGACGCGCACTTGCAATGATGCAACTTCACTTTCAAGACGGCTAACATTTAATTTCATTTCCTGATACACCGGGTTGGTGTCCAGATTGCCCCCCAGGTTAGGGTTGGATTGCATCTGCTGTTGCAACTCGGTGAGTCTTGCCTGACGTTGCTCTTCTAGTTGTGAGATGCGGAAGGTCAGCTCTTTTACATCCGGGTGCCGATCGGTAAAGCGTAAAGAAAGTTGGTCGAGTTGCTTTTTCAGGTTATCGATCCGAACATCATATTCCGTCGTCATATTGACTGAAGGCGTGCTTGACTGGAACAAGCCAAAAGTAGGTTCTTCACCTTTCAATTGTGAGCGGGCAGATAGCAGTCGAGTCTTGGCTTCTGTGAGCTGAAGTTGAGATTCTTCGAGACGACGACGTTCGGTTTCAAGCATGTTGTAATAGCTTCCAACATCGCCCTTCAACACATCCCCATTTTGCTGACGAAATTCGGTAATCTTTTGTTCTGCGTCCAATAATCGTCTTTCGTAATCCTTAAGTTGTTGATCAAGAAAGGTTTTTACTGCATCGTTGTCGTTGCGGGAATTACCCAGTGTATTTTCGATAAATATGGCTAGCGTGGCTTGAATGACGCTTTTTGCCATATCCGGATTATTGCTTGTGTATGCCAGAGAATAGATATCTTCTCGTCCGGCCGACGCAATTGATAAGTCCTTCTTTAGTTTTTCGATCATTAATTCATAATCGGTCGTCGTGGTAGATTGAATGTCGAGATCCGAGTTACGCGCAATCTTTTCGAGATTCGGACGACTAAACAGTGTTTTTACCATCAGGCGAATTTCTTGTTCACTGTTTGTTTGAACGGTAAGTCCACGTAGTAACGGCTTTAGCAGTGACTGTGTATCAACAAAAACTCGAGCAGATGACTGATATTGATCAGGGAGCTTCCAGACAGCAAACCACCCCACCAGGCAAATAATCCACGCAACACCTACGATGTAAAACTTACAGCGGGCAAGTCCTTTAAGATAGATCAATAATTGATCAATTATTTCCTGCATTTAAGATTACCTTGTACTACCAGATTATTTATTAATGAACACGACAGGGTGGTGCCAGGCAGGAACAGGCTGCCCGGCTTGTATTCGTTTGCTATTGCCCCGGATGATTAGAACCATGACTCAGGGATAATAATGATGTCTCCCGGAAGAATGTCCACGTTGGCTGAAATGTCTCCATCGCGAACGAGATCATCAATACGTAAACCGAATTCTTTTTGCTGGGTATCCATAACCCTGACCAATGTGGCGCGGTTACCGGCTGCAAATTCAGAGATACCTCCGACTTGAATCATGACGTCCAGTAACGTCATGTTCTTGGCGTAGCTGATGGCACGTGGATTTGCCGCTTCGCCAATGACACGTACCTGTTCGCTGTATGGTCCGAGAAAATCGCTCGGAATGACAGTGACGATCGGGTCGCGAATAAATTGGGATAAGGCCTTTTCGATATCTCGTGCGACCTGAGTAGGCGTTTTACCTGCCACTGGAATATCTTCAACGAGCTTCGTAGAAATCTTTCCATCAGGTCGAACCTCGACGGAGCCGGTAATTTCGGGGTTGCCCCAGACAAATACTTCGAGCGAATCGTATGGACCGATCAGATAATTATAGTTTGCCGGTGAGGTTGTGACCGAAGGAAAGAGTGTCGCCTGGGGCAATTGCGGTGCCTGATTGGCGCAACCGGATAGCAGAAGGGCAAATACGGCGCTGGAAAATGCTGACTTTGTGAGTGAGGATTTGCGTTGATTGCGAAGTTCTGAACTCACAGTCAGAAAGGTACTCACAGATTTCATGACGTATTTCCCTGTTAGGTATGAATAGCAAAGTGAATGTATGGGTTAACGTGCCAAATTATAAAACAGTTTAATATGGAATAAGGAAAACTTTGTTAGAAAATTACACATGCTTTGTTAAAACTTTGAAAAATTTTAATTTACGCCGAGTTTGATGTCGCAAAAACTGTTCTCCAATGTACAATGTCTGCCAGTTCAAATCGGTATTTTTGCTAGGCCGGTGATTGCTTTTTGCCTCGTTGTCAAAGGATACATGGAAGCTCATGGAAAAATTAAAAATTTTACTTGTAGTTGGGGCTCGCCCAAATTTCATGAAAATTGCTCCGATTATGGAGGCTTTCGAAAAATTTGCCGATGTGGCTGAGCCTGTGTTGCTGCATACCGGGCAGCATTACGATCACGCCATGAAAGCATTGCTGTTTGATCAGTTGGGGTTACCCGTCCCCTCTATCGATCTCGAAGTAAGAGGCGGTACGCATGCAGAACAGACCGCCAATATCATGCTCCGCTTTGAGCCCGTGCTTGATAAGTTGAAACCCGCCGCCGTGTTGGTGGTGGGGGATGTTAATTCAACGATTGCCTGTGCATTGGTCGCGGTGAAGAAGCAGATTCCGGTAGTTCACGTAGAAGCCGGACTGCGTAGTCGCGATCTGGCAATGCCAGAGGAAGTCAATCGGCTGTTGACCGATCAGATTTCATCCCGGCTTTATACCACCGAACGTTTGGGCAATGAGAATTTGCAAAGCGAAGGTATTTCTGCAGACCGTATTGTGTTTGCAGGTAACGTAATGATTGATACCTTGTTAAAAAACAAAAAGATAGCGCCGGAACTTAAAGAAGTTCTCGCCACTAATGGTTTGGGCAAGGCTGAGGAAGTCATTGAGGCCTCGCAAGGACGCTACATTTTTATGACGTTACATCGTCCTTCCAATGTGGATAGTCCAGAGACTCTACGCAGTTTGCTTGAATGCTTGTCGAGTATTTCGCGAACTGTACCAATTGTGTTTGCAATACACCCGCGAACAAAAGGAAATATTGAAAGATTTGGTTTCCAGTCATTGCTGGATGAAAGCGCCATCTATACCGCTCCTCCTGTCGGCTATCTGGATTCCATTACATTGATGTCAAATGCCTTTGTGGTAATGACTGATTCTGGCGGTATACAGGAAGAAACAACGGCGTTGGGGGTGCCCTGTATTACCATGCGTGAGAATACTGAGCGCTGGATTACCGTTACAGAAGGTACAAATACGATCGTTGGAGTTGATCCTGTGAAAATCACGAATGCCTTTAATGATCTTCTCGCGGGACA
This sequence comes from Hahellaceae bacterium, assembly GCA_024234505.1. GTDB lineage: Bacteria > Pseudomonadota > Gammaproteobacteria > Pseudomonadales > Oleiphilaceae > JACKOD01. Next base: position 776,107 of record JACKOD010000001.1, read on the forward strand.
GGGTAAGGCAGGGCGTCAGCCTGAATTTTGGGATGGTCACGCCAGTGAGCGAATTGTTGAAGACTTGATTTGCTGGCTGAAAAAAGGAGCGTAACGCAAAAATGACCGCCCTTTCGACCATTCGCAACGCAATGACGGTTGATGTTGAAGATTATTTTCATGTTTCTGCTTTTGAGAAAGTCATTGACACAGCCAACTGGAATTCAATGCCTCGTCGTGTAGGTTACAGTACACGGCGAATTCTGGATTTATTTGATCAGCATAATGTCAAGGCAACGTTCTTTACGTTGGGCTGGGTCGCGGAAAGAGATCCTGAACTTGTAAAGGAAATTGCATCTCGTGGTCATGAGGTGGCCAGTCACGGCTACAATCATGGCAGAGCAACTGAAATGACACGCGAGCAGTTTCGTATCGATGTCACGTCCTCTAAAGCGCTACTGGAGGACTTAATAGGGCAGCAGGTATTAGGGTATCGTGCGCCAAGCTTTTCAATCAATGAATCCAATACATGGGTCTTTGAAGTGCTGGCAGAGGCTGAATATGCCTATTCCTCGAGTACTTATCCGGTGAAACATGATTTGTATGGCGTCCCTCATTGGCCCCGGTTCAAACATCAACTTGAAAATGGGTTGACCGAGATTCCGTTAACGACCCTTCGTATAGGTCAAAGAAATTTCCCAATTTCAGGTGGAGGTTTTTTTCGTCTCTATCCTTATTGGCTAACGAAATGGCTTCTTTCTCGTTTTATTCGCACCGAAAGCACTTCGGGGATTTTTTATATGCATCCCTGGGAGTTGGATACAGAGCAGCCTCGTGTAAAAGATATTTCTGCAAAAAGCGCGTTTAGGCACTATTTGAACATTCATAAGCACGAACCTCGACTTGAAAAAATGTTAAAAGATTTTAGCTGGGGGCGAATGGATGATGTATTTGAGATAAGGAAGTCGGCAGTATGAGCGAAATCGTAGTCGAACTGGCGGATATCAAAGAGAGTGCCGCTTGGGATGGTTATGTCAAAAGCGCATCAGAAGGAACTTTTTTCCATCTAAGCGGTTGGCGCAATGCGGTTCATAAAACCTTTCGGCATAAACCTTACTATCTTTGGGCAAAGGATGCTAAAGGGAGCGTCGTCGGTGTTTTGCCGCTGTTTCAGGTTAAGAGCTTTTTATTTGGCCATTCTCTCGTTTCTGTGCCTTTCGCGGTTTATGGCGGAGCGTTGGGAGATACACCTGAGGTGATTCGAGCGTTGGAAGATGAGGCTGCCAGGTTAGCAGAAAAGCTAGGAGTTGATCATCTTGAGCTTCGCTATAAGCACAAAACGCGCGACGACTGGCCTTCAAAATCGCTACATGCAACATTCATTCGTGAATTACATGATACTGATGAAGCGAATCTCGCTGCGGTGAAATACAAGCAAAGAGCAGTAGTACGCAAAGCGGTTGCTGCGGGTTTTGAGACGCAATTTCATGAAAATGTGGATGATTTCTTTTATGCATATTCCACCAGTGTCCGCAATCTGGGGACGCCCGTATTCAGCAAACAGTTTTTTAAGAATCTAAAAGCCGAGTTTGGTAAAGATTGTGAGATTGTGTCGATTCGCAAACAAGGCGAACTTCATTGCGCGCTGATGAGCTTTTATTTTAAGGACCAGGTGTTGCCCTTTTATGGGGGAGGATTACCCATTTGTCGGTCATCCAAAGCTATGGATTACATGTATTTTGATCAAACGTGTCGCGCTGGTAGCGCGGGTTATAAGTGGTATGACTTTGGGCGGAGTAAAAAGGATACCGGACCTTATAATTACAAACGCCACTGGGGATTTGAACCTCAGGATCTGAATTATCAGTACTATCTGGTTAAAGCAACCTCGCTTCCCGATTTGAATCCGCTCAACCCTAAATATCAGCTGATGATTAATACATGGCAAAAACTGCCATTGTGGTTGAGTCAGTTTTTAGGTCCCTTTGTTTCCAGAAATCTGGGATAAGTCTGACACTCATGGAAGATATCCTCTATCTGGTTCATCGCATTCCGTATCCACCTAATAAGGGGGATAAAATTCGTTCTTTTAATATATTGCGCTTTTTGTCTGAACACTACCGCGTACATTTGGGAACATTTGTAGATGATCCGGACGATCTAAAGTTTGTAGATGAATTGCGTCAATGGGCGCATGACGTAAAAATTATTCAGGTATCTCCTCTCAAGCGAAAGTTGGCAAGTATATTCGGTTTAGTGACTGGTGAAGCGTTAAGTAACCGGTTTTATGCATCTCCGGAAATGCAGTGCTGGGTGGATCAAAAGATTTATGAGCAGGGTATTAAGCGCGTTTTGCTATTTTCGTCCCCCATGGCTCAATTTGTCGGTGGCGGAAAAAAGAAAGATACCTATGCAGATATTCATCGAGTCATGGATTTTGTTGATGTAGATTCTGAAAAGTGGTTCCAATATGCTGATAATCATAGATTTCCAATGAGTTGGCTGTATCAGCGAGAAGGGGTTACATTAAGAGGTTTCGAATGCGCTGTTGCTGAGCAATTTGCAGCCAGCGTATTTGTAAGTGAAAACGAAGCGCGCCTCTTTAAAAATATCGCCGTTAATTCTGCGGATAAAATTGTTCACGTACTCAACGGGGTTGATACGCAGGCATTTGATCCTGCGCGACCTTGGTTAAATCCTTTTAGTAGTGATGAACAGGCTGTCGTGTTTACTGGTGCAATGGATTATTGGGCCAACGTTGAGGCGGTCACCTGGTTTGCTAAAGAAGTATGGCCTGCTGTTCGTGTAAAGTGTCCCAAAGCTGTTTTTTATATAGTGGGTGCAAAGCCGTCTGAATCAGTGCAGGAGTTGGCGAAGCTGCCTCAAATAGTGGTTACCGGTGCGGTACCCGAGGTAAAGCCGTATGTAAGGCACGCCTGTATTTGTGTGGCGCCTTTACGAATCGCCCGAGGTATACAGAATAAAGTGCTGGAAGCACTGGCAATGGAGAAAGTGGTTGTAGCTACGCCTGAGGCGATGGAGGGTATTAGTGGATTTGATGACGATACGGATTTAGCCTTGGTGACGGGACAGCGGCTTGTAATGGCAGACACCATCATTAGCGAACTCGAAAATGATTGCCCGAGAGCGGTTGAATCGTCCAGACGTTACGTTGAAAAGCACTTTTCCTGGAATAGCCATTTAACAAACTTGCTCGAAATATTAAAGCGAAAAGGATGTTCTGGTTGTAATGAGCATTAGATATAGCAACGTATTGCCCATTTTTGTTGCGTTTATTGTTGCCTCTACTGCGGTCAGCGCAGTCTATTGGTCAACATTTTTGGCAATGCTTACTACTTGGGCTGGATCAGAAACTTATAATCACTGTTTTTTGGTGATTCCTGCATTTTTCTATTTCGTTTGGGTAAAACGAGAGCATTTTCATGGTTCCTATTCACCTGAAAAAATTTTTATATTACCTCTACTTGCATCAGGTTTTCTTTGGCTCCTGGGAAGTCTCGCAGACGTTGCGTTAGTGAAACAATTCGCGTTTATGGCGTTGATTGTTTCTTTGACTGGCGGGTTGCTGGGTTGGTCGTTAAGCCGTCAAATACTCTTTCCTCTGTTTTTTCTGTTTCTTGCTGTGCCTGTCGGCGACGAACTGTTGCCCGTCATGATGAACTTCACTGCTGACTTTACGGTGGGCTCCCTGAGACTGCTTGGATTTCCTGTATTCAGAGAAGGAACCCATTTTGCCATGCCTTCCGGTAATTGGTCTGTTGTAGAGGCATGCAGTGGTGTACGGTATCTTATTGCGTCGGTAGCGATCGGGTTGATTTATGCCTATATCACTTACCAGAAGGCTTATAAACGTATCATATTTATGTGCTTTGCGATTGTTGTGCCCATTCTGGCAAATGGCTTGCGCGCCGTCATGATTGTTCTGCTTGGGCACTATAGTAATATGACAATTGCTACGGGTGTGGATCACCTTGTCTATGGTTGGATATTTTTTGGCGTTGTTATGTTTGGCTTGTTTTGGGTGGGTTCTTTCTGGCGCGAAGAAGACCTGGCTGTGGCTACCGAACGTCGTTATCTTTCGATTAAGAAAGTCAGCGGAATTACAAGGCTATCAACATGGGGCGTTTTATTTGCAACACTGTTGATTTGGCCGATCTGGGAAAATTGGAGTCGATCAGTTCAACCCCATTTGCAACCGACCCATTCACTTGAAGTTAGTGGTAGTTTTACCCCATGTTCCGAATGTGAACTGCCATTCTTACCCTCGTTTGATTCCGCCAGTCATTATCTAAAGCAGGTATATACCAGTGACTCATCCGGACCTGTTAATTTGTTTGTCGCGTCTTACTATTCCTGGTCTAACGCTGGTGAGTTGATCAGCTATAAGAATCAGCTGGTTTTGCCTGACGATAAAAGATTGCGAGTGGTGAATACGCTCTCGAATTCTTTTAATAATGACTTTCAACGAATTGATATTAAAGGAGTTCGAAGCTTGGTTGCTGTGGGTTGGTATCAGATAAACGGCGTGCCAGAGCTAAATGTAGTGCAAATCAAAATGAAGGAGGCTCTGTATAAATTGCTGGGGCGTGCCTTTGTTAGCCAATATGTTGTGGTATTTAAAGAGACTGACAATTTTACTCAAGGCGAGGCTGAATTAAATCAATTTTTGATGGTTAATATGTCTGCCCTTAAACAGTATGGGGTGGTGGAGTAACCAATGTCAGATAAAGTTTTGATTGCACACGTGTTGCATCGTTTTGATGTTGGTGGCCTTGAAAACGGTTTGGTCAACCTGATAAACCGGCTTCCAGCTGATGAGTTTGATCATGCTATCGTCACTATGGAGGGGTTTAATCCTGAGTTCGCAAAGCGTTTAAATCGGGATATCCCTATATACTCTGCCGACAAAAAGCCCGGAAAAGATTTCGGAGTTTATATTCGCCTGTACAAAATATTGCGAAAGATCAAGCCATTAATTGTTCATTCGCGAAATCTTGGTGCAATTGAAGCCCAACTCCCTGCGCTGCTTGCCGGCGCAAAATTTCGTGTACATGGTGAGCATGGTTGGGATGTCTATGATCCCAAGGGCGAAGTCAAAAAATATCAACAGATTCGCAGGGTTTTCAGCCTCCTGATCCACCGGTTCGTACCTTTGTCAAAAGAGTTGGAAAACTACCTTTTGAAAAAAGTAGGTGTACCGCAGCGCAAAATTAAAAGAATATGCAATGGGGTGGATTTGAGCAGATTCAGTTGTGAAACGCATTCGCGGCCCGATGACTGGCCTTTTGATTTGAATGACGTTGTGTTTGGTTGTGTGGGGCGTCTGGAGCCGATCAAGGGGCACATGGATCTCCTCGAAGCGTTTCAGCGGCTACACTCACGTTTGCCAGAGAAGAAAATCAAATTATGTCTTGTCGGCGATGGCTCGCAGCGCGAGCGGTTAGCATTATTTGTCAAAGAAAATGGCTTGCAGGAGGTGGTTTATTTCGCTGGAAATCGCCGCGATATTCCGGAATTAATGTCCGTGTTTGATTGTTTTGTTTTACCATCGCATGCAGAGGGCATATCTAACACCATATTGGAGGCAATGGCTTCTGGGCTTCCGGTTTTGGCCACGCGAGTGGGTGGCAATGAAGATCTGGTCGAAGAGGACGTCACTGGGGTGCTCGTAGAGGCGCGTGCTCCGGAAAAAATGGCTGACGCTATGCAGACATTGGCAGAAAACGCTGAACTCAGAAAAAATATGTCAAGCCAGGGTAAACGTCGGGTCCATGATTTTTTCTCGTTGCAAATCATGGTTGATCAGTATGCGGATTTGTATAGAAGCTTACCTTAGAAAACGATGACTTGGGTAGCGCCGACTTTTAAAAGCGGCAGTAAGTATAACTTTTAATTAAGGTTTTAAACTAATGTGCGGGATAGCAGGGATATTCAACCTCAACGGCAAGGGCCAGATTGATCTGGATTTGCTAAATGCGATGAATCAGGCGCAGTTTCATCGAGGCCCAGACGAAGGTGGAGTATGGGTAGATGAGGGGATCGGCCTCGCACATCGGCGTTTGTCGATTATTGATCTTTCTTCGGCGGGACGGCAGCCCATGAGTAACGAAGATGGTTCCGTCATGGTGGTATTTAATGGCGAGATTTTCGACTTTCAGGCGATCCGAGAAGAACTTATTAAAGCCGGGCACATCTTTAAATCCCATTCCGACACCGAAGTTATTGTCCACGGATGGGAAGAATGGGGAGAAAAGTGCATAGAACGCTTTCGCGGCATGTTCGGAATCGCTATTTGGGACGCAAAGAAAAAGCAGCTTTTTATGGCGCGAGATCGCCTGGGTATAAAACCTGTGTTTTATACCATTACACCAGAAGGGACATTGCTGTTTGGCTCTGAACTTAAAGTGCTTTATCAATACAAGGCGCTTAAAAAGGAAATCGACCCGCAGTGTGTTGAGGATTATTTTGCGTTTGGTTATGTACCCGAGCCCAAGACTATTTTCAAAAATATCTACAAGTTAGAGCCAGGCTGGACATTGACCATTAATGTAGGTGACTCCAAGCCGCGGTTAAAGCAATACTGGAACATTCCTTTTAAGACAGATCATCAGTTGAGTTACGACGATGCCAGCAAACAACTCACTGATCAGATGAAGCAGGCAATCGGTATCCGTATGATTGCAGATGTTCCATTGGGGGCATTTCTATCGGGCGGAGTCGATTCGAGTTCTGTAGTAGCATTGATGTCTCAGCAACAAAATGAACCGGTGAATACCTGTTCCATTTCGTTTAATGACCCCAAATTTAACGAGTCGGAATTTGCACAACAGGTTGCTGAACGTTACCACACAAACCATTTTGTGGAGACAGTAGATACCGACGACTTTGGATTAATTGACAAGCTTGCCGAACTCTACGATGAGCCTTATGCAGATAGTTCAGCGATCCCAACCTACCGCGTCTGTGAATTAGCCAGAAAGCGAGTCACGGTTGCGTTGTCGGGTGATGGTGCGGATGAATCCCTCTCTGGCTATCGACGTCATGTGTGGCACATGAACGAAGAAATGGTCAGGAACCGTATTCCTTATGGCTTTCGACGTGCAGTCTTCGGATTTCTCGGTAGGGTTTATCCTAAACTTGATTGGATGCCGCGAATATTCAGAGCAAAAACAACCTTTCAGGCCTTGGCGCGAAACTCTGTCGAGGCTTATTTCAATACGATCTCGATTCTGAAAGATGATCAGCGCGTTGAACTCTATTCCGATGCCTTTAAAAAGCAGCTTAATGGTTACAATGCGATTGAAGTATTTAACCGCCATGCTTCAGAGTGCCCCTCATCGCATCCGCTCAATTTGATTGAGTATCTAGATCTTAAAACCTATTTGCCTGGCGATATTCTCACCAAAGTTGACCGTGCCAGTATGGCTCATGCATTGGAGGTGCGAGTCCCCTTGCTTGATCACAAATTAATCGAATGGATCAGTAACTTACCGCCTGAATTTAAGATAAAAGGTCAGGTTGGAAAATATATCCTGAAAAATACCATGGAGCCTCATTTACCTGAAGATATACTTTACCGCCCTAAAATGGGATTTGCTGTTCCGTTGGCGAGCTGGTTTCGAGGTCCGTTAAAATCCCATGTTCGTAAACAGCTTTTGGGCGAGCGCCTGTTGTCTACCGGCTATTTCAATAAGGCAACGTTACAAAAACTGGTCAATGATCATGAAACAGGCAAGCGGGATTACAGTGCGCCCATCTGGACGCTACTTATGTTTGATTCCTTCCTGGGCAAAGTGATGGACGGTACGGCCGTCTGATCATTTTTAAGATTCAGTAGCGAGATGGGTAACCAGTGAAAATTTTGCACGTTTTAGATCACTCAATTCCTTTACACAGTGGCTACACGTTCCGCACTCGTTCTATTTTGCGAGAGCAGCGTAAACTGGGTTGGGATACTGCACATGTCACAAGCGAAAAGCACAATCTGGCAGCGGGCCATGTTCCTGAAAAAGAAGTTGTGGATGGACTGGAGTTCTATCGCTCTGCGCCTTACTTTTCTTCCCTGACAGCTATCCCTGTACTTAATCAATGGCTTATCTCCAAAGGCCTGGAAAAGCGTTTGCTGGAAGTGGCACAGCTGGAAACGCCGGATATTATCCACGCTCATTCACCGGCACTAAATGGTTTGGCCGCAGTTCATGTGGGTAAAAAGCTGGGAATTCCTGTTGTATATGAGGTGCGGGCGTTTTGGGAAGATGCGGCAGTCGACCATGGCACCACGACGGAAGGCAGCTTGCGCTATAGGTTGACCAAGGCACTGGAAACTTATGTGCTCAAGTCGGCTAATGCAGTGACTACCATATGCCAGGGGCTTAAAGATGACATGGAAGCCCGGGGCATTTCTCCTGGAAAAATTACCGTCATTCCCAACGCCGTAGATATCGAAAAATTTGCCATTATTGACTCGCAGGATCTGGCACTGGCGGAACAGCTACAGTTAACTGATAAGTTTGTCGTTGGGTTTATTGGTTCATTCTATGGATACGAAGGCTTACCTTTAATCATCGATGCATTGGTATTATTGAAAGACGCTCTTCCCGATTTGCATATCTTGCTGGTAGGCGGGGGACCAGAGGAGCAACGTCTTAAAGCCTATGTGATCGAAAAAGGTGTTCAGGATCGTGTCACCTTTACGGGACGCGTCCCGCACGATGATGTAAACCGCTATTATTCTGTGATCGATGTGCTGGCGTATCCACGCCAAAGTATGAGGCTTACAGAGCTGGTTACGCCGTTAAAACCGTTAGAAGCCATGGCACAAAAACGTTTGTTTATTGCTTCGGATGTGGGCGGACATCACGAGTTAATCGTGGATGGTGTTACCGGCGTGCTATTTAAACATGGTGATGCCAGTTCACTTGCTGAAAAAATTGAATTACTCCGAAATAATACGGCGTTACACGATAAATTAAAAAGCGAAGGGCGTAATTTTGTGGAAACGGTTCGCAATTGGAAAAATAGCGTCGCAAACTATCAGAACCTTTATGCAAGATTAAATGCTGGCGCATGAAAATTTTAACCTTGTCAAACCTGTATCCGAACAAGGTGAAACCAACGTTTGGTATTTTTGTTGAAAACCGACTTAAGGCGTTGTTGGCTACAGGCGAGATCGAAACTATGGTGGTTTCCCCGAAACCCTGGTTTCCACTGTTTCGTTATTTATCGTCAGAATACGCAAGCCTTGCCAATATTCCGGCTTTCGAAGTGCGTGAAGGTATCAAAGTATACTATCCGAGATACTTGCACATTCCTAAATTAGGCATGCTATTTCAGCCCTTTTTTATGGCGTTGTGCTTATGGGGCCTTTGTCGGAAGCTTCGTAAGCAAGGATTTAATTTTCAGCTCATTGATGCGCATTATTTTTATCCAGATGGGGTCGCAGCCAGTAAGGTAGGGAAGTGGCTCGATACACCTGTTTTGATTACCTCCCGTGGCTCTGATGTCAATGAAATAGCGCGGTACCCAAAAGCAAAAGAAAAAATGCTTCAAGCGGCGGAGTATGCGTCGCACCTGGTGACTGTGAGTGAGGCTTTGAGGCAAAAATTAATTAGTTTGGGAATCGCCCCAAATAAAATCACAACGCTTCGAAATGGCGTAGATTTGGAAAAGTTCAGATGTTCGTTTGACCGAGAGGCGCTTCGAAAAAAATTAGGGGTTAAAGGCACGCGGGTGATTAGTGTCGGCAATCTAATACCTTTGAAAGGCCATCACATTGTTATTGAGGCCATTGAAAAAATACCGGATGCCGAGTTGGTGATTTGCGGTGATGGACCCTTGTTGAGTGACTTAAAGGTACTTGCCGGTAATTTAGGGTTGTCGGAACGAGTTATTTTCTTAGGACGTTTGGGTCAAGATGCCCTTATAGAGCAGTATCAAGCTGCAGATGTACTGGTTTTAGCTTCGGAAAACGAAGGTTGGCCTAACGTACTCCTGGAGGCCATGGCCTGTGGCGCATCGGTGGTGGCGACTAATGTAGGAGGCGTACCTGAGATTCTGGCTGGAACGGAACTGGGAGAAATATGTCAGCGCACGCCTGAGGATATTGCAAGGTCAATCCGGAAGATCATGGCGTTAGATACTCAGGGTGAACAAGCACGTTCTCACGCAGAAAAATTTAGCTGGCATGAAACAAGTGCCGGACAAAAAAGGTTATTTATGAAAGCACTGGATAATCGGGAATAAATGTGGATCTTCGTAGTCTAATCATCTTGAGTATTGTTGTTGCCGGCTGCGTATATGCGCTTAAAAATGCGTATGTTGGTGCGTTACTTATGAGCTGGGTAGCGTATATGAACCCTCACCGGATGTCGTGGGGATTTGCTTACTCCATGCCCATCGCACTCGTAGCAACAGCGGTAACAGCGTTGGCGCTTGTATTTTCCAAGGAAAAAAGTGCGCCGCCTTTAAGGGCGCCCCTGGTTTACCTCTTGCTCTTTATTTTTTGGGCAATTGGCACCTCATTCTTTGCATGGTTTCCTGACGAAGCGATGGAAGAATTGGTACGTTTTTTAAAAATCCAGATAATGATTTTGTTTACCTTAATGCTTTTTCAGAACAAGGAAAAATTAATCTGGTTGGTGCTGGTGGTTAGTCTGTCTATCGGCTTTTTCGGTTTCAAAGGCGGTGTTTTTGCGGTGGCGACAGCCGGCAGCTATCGAGTATGGGGTCCGCCAGGGTCCTTTATCGAGGGCAATAATGAACTGGCACTTGCTCTATTGATGGTGGTTCCACTGATTTATTTTTTACATGGGTATTACCAGAATAAATGGATAAAACGCGGTTTGATGTTAGTTATGGGGTTTAGTTTGCTTGCGGTATTAGCCAGCTATTCCAGAGGAGCTCTGTTGGCGTTAGCCTGCACTGGCGCCATGCTGTGGTGGAAAAGTGCTCATAAATTCAAAATTGGTGTAGTGGCAATCATTCTGGTGTTAAGTGTCATTCCGTTTATACCCCAGCAGTGGTATGACCGAATGAATACGATAGAAACCTATGAAGAAGATGCCTCTGCCATGGGGCGAATAAATTCCTGGTATGTTGCCTACAACATTGCTTCCGATCGTATTGCAGGAGGGGGATTTCGGCATTGGAGTAAGGAAACCTTTGCATTGTATGCGCCTAGCCCGGAGGATGTTCATGATGCGCATAGCATCTATTTTGAGGTGCTGGGGGAGCTGGGCTTTCCTGGGCTGATTCTGTTTTTGCTGATGCATTTTTCCAATTGGTTTTTAGCATCCAGAACAATTAAATTATGTAGTGGAAATGAAAAGCTTGAATGGGCAGAGCAGCTCATGAAAATGGTTCAGGTTTCAATGGTTGCGTACGCGACGGGAGGGACTTTCCTGGGACTTGCTTTTTGGGATTTACCTTATCATTTGATATGTTTTGTTGTACTGACAAATGTGATTGTTCGAAAAGAACTGGATCAGAGCGGTCAAAAAAAGAGTGGGCTTCGAATATGACCAATAAAACAACCTTTATAGTTGCTCACTTTTTTATATTCTCTCTTTTGAGTGGACTTAGTTCTGCGCGAGATAATGTAAACTGTGGTTCGCTTAAAAACGGGTATGGACCCTTTGATTATACAAACTATTCTCATCAAAGAGAGAAACTGCCCATCGTTGAAGAGCATCATTTCACGAGAGAAGTCGAGCAACTTCAACACGGTAAGGAAGGTCGTATTGAAGGTGATCTGGATTATGTGCTAAGAGCATTCCCTAATCACCATCGCGCTCTGTATGCGATGATGTTGCTGCAATTACGAAACGACAAGAACTTCGTTATACAGAGAGATATTTATACTATGCAGTGTTACCTGGAAAGAGCCTTGAGGTTAAAGCCAGATGATGCTGTGGTGTATACCTTATACGGAATCTACCTTCATAAGTTGGGTAAACTCAAAGAAAGTGAAAGCAAATATCTTCAGGCGGTAAAAATCAATCCGAATGCTGCAGAAACCCGCTATAACTTCGGATTGTTGTATTGGGATATGAAACAGTACAGTAAAGCTTCAGAGCAGGCCCAGTTCGCGGAAAAATTGGGTTACCCACTTCGAGGCCTCCAGGAAAAGCTTCGCGCTAAAAATTTAACGCACTGATCAAGAGCTTTTAACCAGATTAGCTATAGCTCACCTTGATTTGCAATAGCATGGAAGTCATGAATGTCGTCAATTCAAAAAAAGGTTTTAAACGGTGCAATATGGATGGTTGCGCTCAGGTTTCTGGTTAAATCAATTGGCCTCGTTAGTACCATGGTGCTGGCACGAATTCTGGTGCCGGAGGATTTTGGGTTAGTCGCACTGGCCATGGCGGTCTATGCTTTTTTAGAGTTATTGAATCAGTTTGGGTTTGATGTTGCATTGATTCAAAACCAAAAGGCGACACGCGATCACTACAATTCAGCCTGGACGATGAAAGTAATTTTCGGACTGGTGGCCGGGCTAATCATGTGTTTTGCCGCGCCATGGGTGTCGGATTTCTATCATGATGAACGATTGACCCACATTATTTACATATTAGCGTTAGTGTTTGTCGTAGACGCATTTGAAAATATCGGGATTGTAGATTTCAGAAAAGAACTGAATTTCAATAGAGAATTCAAGTTTCAGTTGATCACCAAAGTGTTGGCAGTGACTGTCACAATCTCCCTGGCACTGTATTTTAGGAACTATTGGGCGCTTGTTATCGGTATTTTCGTTGGTCGCTGTATCTCTTTGGTTTTTTCTTACGTCTTATGTTCTTACCGACCTGGGTTCACGTTGGTTGAAGCTCGGTCGCTAATAAACTTTACAAAATGGTTGTTGGCCACCAATTTTCTGGCATTTATTAACGGACGTTCGAAAGAAATTATTCTGGGGAGAATATTTGAAGTTAAGGTGGTAGGACTGTATACCGTGGCAGAGGAAATTGCCAGTTTGCCCAGCACAGAAGTGATTGCGCCTGTAAATAGGGCCGTTTTTCCTGGATATGCCAAAGTTGCCGAAAATAAAAGCGAGTTACAGGAATTATATTTAAACGTAATTTCTACCATTGCATTGATTGCCATTCCAGCAACTATCGGTTTATCGATTCTATCGCCCTTAGTGATTCCGATTTTGTTGGGAAAAAACTGGCTCGAAGCGGTTCCGATAATCGAAATTATAGCGATAGCAGATTGTTTTATAGCATTAAATACTAATGCCGCTTATTTTTTTACTGCGCTTGGCAAACCAAGAATTACGACCTTTTTGCTACTTATCAGGGTTCTTGTGTTAGTGCCACTTTTGATAGTTTTCAGCAAATCGTTCGGGCTAATTGGTGCCGCTTATAGTTTGCTTACCGTGGGTATGATGATGTTTCCCATTTACCTGGCGGTTATTTCAAGGCAAGTTGGGGTCTCGTTACTTAGATATATCGGGGCGGTATATCGGCCAGCGGTAGCGGCAGCCATCATGTATTTTTTGATCAAACCTTATGTGTCTGTTATAGATGCCAGTCAACTTGATTTTATTGATTTGTTGATTGATGCCCTTGGTTACTCGTTGCTTGGGGCATGTGTTTATATTTCTTCTGTAATCGCGCTATGGGTGCTTTCGGGTATGCCTAAGTCAATTGAGAAGGAAATTCTGTTTAGAATATATGCAAAGCTAAACCTCATTAGTTAGAGAATTGACTATTAACAGCCTACCAATGCGTGGGTATTAATTGAAGACAAAGGATTTTTAGATGTCTGGCAAGGCGCTTTTTGTTGCTTATCATTACCCGCCGATCGCTGTCAGCTCGGGGGTTCACAGGACGCTGGCATTTACGCGTTATCTAGCCGACTGGGGGTGGCAGGTCACCGTGCTTACTGCAAAGCACACGCTCTATCCTCGATACGATCTTAGTCAGAACAAAAGTATTCCTGAGCAGGTCAATGTAATTCGTGCCTGGGGAAAAGATACAGCCAGGGATTTATCTATCGGTGGAAAATATCTCCAGTTTATGGCGATTCCTGATCGTTATCAGAGTTGGATTTTGGGGGGAGTGCTCTCTGGTTTGAAGTCAATTCGCCTCAATCGTCCCAATGTCATTATCTCCACGTATCCTATCGCGTCGGCACATGTTATTGCCTTTCTCTTACATAAATTAACGGGGATTCCCTGGGTTGCAGACTTTCGAGATCCGATGGCACAAGAGGATTATCCTTCTAACCCAAGCGTTAAAAGAAGCTTTTTTTGGATTGAACGCCAAGCAGTCAAGTATGCTTCGAAACTCATTTTTGTAACTGAAAGTGCAAAGAATTACTATCTAGAGCGTTATCAAGATTGCGATACCAAAAAGTTTTGCGTCATAGAGAACGGCTATGATGAAGCAGTATTTTCCAGAGTGGAACTGCTTAGGCTTGGCACAGAGGTCAAGGCGACAAGTGATAATCTGTCATTAAACTTTCTGCACTCAGGAGTGATCTATCCTTCTGAGCGGGATCCACGTTTTTTGTTTCGTGCATTACAAGAGTTGAAACAGGAGGGTGGCATGGAAGGCGTCGCCATTCGCTTTACCTTGCGTGCGACCGGGCATGACGACTTATTTGAGAAATATATTAGAGAATACGGGCTGGAGAATCTCATCTCCCTGGAGGCGCCGATACCCTATGAAGCGGCAATATCTGAAATGTTCGATACCGATGTGTTGTTGCTATTGCAGGCCAACAACTGTGATAACCAGGTACCCGCTAAAGCCTACGAATATATTCGGGTAGGTAAACCCGTACTTGCGCTTACATCAAAATCAGGAGAAACCGGTCGCTTGATCAGTGAAATTCCTAATTCGAAGGTTGCACCTCTTGATGATGTTATAGAAATTAAAAATGCTTTAAGAACTTTGATAGATGAAAAAAAGAATGGGGTGCTTTCTTCTGCACCAGCGGTAGAGAACAAATCATATAGCCGTGAAAACGGAGCCAAGAGATTAGCTGAAATATTATCGGTTTTTTCCTAGTTTATCTGTCAGGGTAGTTTAGTGTGTTTAATGTATTTGGATTAAGTCTTAAACAATTTAAAGAGAAAAATTACGTCGCTGCATTTTCTGCAAAGGTGAGTCTGTTTTCTGATCCGGTCTGGTTTACCTTGCTTGATGAGCATGTAATAAAGGATACGGGGGAGGTTGTTTACTTTGTTGTCGAGAAAAATGAGCGTCCTGTATTTTTAATGCCTCTGATTATAAAGCCATTTGGCTTGCTGAAGCGGTATAAAGTAGCAGAGAGTTTAACAACTTATTACAGTACGTTTTATGAGCCCATTTACTTGGGCAATGAAGAAGATTTACCGGGCGCGCTGGATTCACTTTTTAAGTATTTGAGAAATAATAGAGTTTTATATATTAAAGCCTATGGATTTTTAAGTGAGAGTTCGCTGTTACGCTCCATCGGTAATGCGGCAATATCATCAAACTTTACTGTTGATCGGTTTGATTGTTATGGGAATTGGTATCTCAAGGTGAGTTCAAGTGACTATGATAGTTACTACAATTCACGACCTTCCCAGCTAAAAAATACGATAAAAAGACGTTCTAAGAAAATTCTGAAAGACTTTGATTCGGTCGAATATGTCCTTGTGTCGGATAATTCTGTCGATATAGAAAAATATATTGCGGATTACGAAAAAATTTATGCAAAGAGTTGGAAAATAGATGAACCCTATAAAGAGTTTATCCGTAATATTATTCGCTATCATGCCGGAAATGGTTCCTTGCGAATGGGATTGGCATACTTAAATCACACCGTAGCAGCTGCGCAAATATGGTTTTATATTGATTCTGTAAGTTATATTTTTAAGTTGGCTTATGATCCTGATTACAGAGATACATCGGTTGGGACGTTATTGACTGATTATTTGTTCAGGCATTCCATTTCGATTGATAATGCGACAAAAATAGACTATTTAACCGGCGATGATCCTTATAAGAAAGATTGGGTTGATATTCGTGATCAGGTAGTTGGCGTGGAATTGTTTAATACCTATAGCATTATGGGTAAGCTACTCGTTGTTTTTAATACGGCAAAAGCCAGATTAAAACCATTAGTTAATCGGTTGTTGAAGAAAAGCAGAAGCTAAATGTTTATTCAATTGTTAGTTAAAAGCCTATCGTTTAAAAATAAGCTGCCGATTCTAATTTATCATCAGGTCTTGCCTGATGATGATGTCATGCGCCCCTTCGAGATAAATAAGACACAGTTTGATTTGCAAATGGAAGTGATCCGAAAGTATTTTCGTCCGGTGACTCTTTATGATGGCGTGATGGCCGCCAAAGCCGGAAGGTTAACGCCAGGATCGATAGCTGTCACTTTTGATGATGGCTATGAAAACAACTACTCGGTGGCACTGCCAATTTTGCAGAAGTATCAGATTCCTGCGACTTTCTTTGTTGCTTCTGATTTTCTGGACGGCGGGATCATGTGGAACGATGCGATACTTGAAACGTTTCGTCAGGCTCCTTTGGGTGAATTGGATTTAGGTGGATTGGAACTGGGTAGGCACTGGATTAATAGTGATGCTGATCGGTTTCCTGCAGCATTAAATGTGCTTACACAGCTTAAACATTTGCCATTTGAGGTTCGCGGGAAAAAAGTGACTGAAGTTACAAAGGGAGTCCAGCTACCCTCAGATTTAATGATGAGTTCAGAACAGGTTAGGCAGCTCAGTAGTGCGGGGATGGAGATAGGTGGCCATACGCTAACCCACCCAATATTGACTAAGGTATCTATTGAAGAAGCCCGTCGCCAGATTACTGAAAACAAGCAGACGCTTGAGCAGATTCTGGGAGAAAATATTCGTTGTTTTGCTTACCCGAATGGAAAGCCTGGTTTGGATTACGATATTACTGTTCGGTCGCTCGTTGAAAAGGCAAATTATGCTTTGGCGGTATCTACTAGTGCAGGAGCCGGTAGTCAGTCGTGTAACCCGTTTGAGTTTCCACGTTACACTCCGTGGCGACGTAACCGTGTTGGTTTCTTAGTCCAGCTTATATCTAATTATTTTACAAAACCATCATACGCTTAAGGCTAGGTTTAGGGTGGGCTAATTTCGGTTTAGGAAATAATTGCGCTTATTAGCGTGTATGCCATCGTGATTTCCTTGTGTGCTTAAAAAAGAGCAGGAAGAATTCTTTGAAAAAATGTTTAAATTGACTCTTTTTGTTTTCTGTATAACGACTGAGTAAGTAAATAAGAATTGGCGTTAGTAGATAAGACGAAAAAAAACTTAACGCACTATATTGATTAAACGGAAATATAGCCGAAAAGAAGTATAGTAAGGGCATGTGATACAAGTATAACGAAAATGTATGAGAAGATAGGTTCTGAATGCGTTGCCCTGATTTAAAGCTGAAATACGGCTTGGCTTTAAATAAGTAATAACTTGAATTAATATGCAGTGCGACGAAGATCGCAAGTATGTAGTCAGAAACAAAATTATGCGCTGAGGGTAGTAGCACATAATTTACATTGTAATTAAAAAAATCCTGTGTAGTCGTGCTAATGAATGCCTGAAGTGAATCTATCGAAAGTATGACTATCCCTGTAATTGATAAGATATACAAGCCGAAAGCGGTCTGGAAGGATAGCTTTATGCTGTTTAAATTTCTATGACAGAAAACACCAAGTAGCCATATCGGTAGATATAACAAAATACTCGGCCCCATGATACTAAATATAATAGGGATTGCTATTAATCTGGTGTTTTTTCTGGCGTAAAACCAAACGCCGAAAAAAACATAGTATAAAACTTCGTATCCAAGTGACCAATACGGTAAATTGGTAAATACAGTAGTATCAATCCAGCTTTGATTTATAAATAAAAGTGCCGAAGCAATAATCCAGAGTGGGTGATCCAATCTGGAATCTAATCCATCCAAATGCGCGATATTAACGTATTTTCCGGCATAAAATAATATTAGGGTTAAGATCAGAGCAGGTACTGCAACCGAATAAATTCTTGCCATTCTATTAATGGTGTATTCGAATGCAGTTTCCTTTTTTTCGTTTGTGACAAACGAAATAACAAAACCAGACAATACGAAGAAGAAAACTACTGCTTCATGACCAAATCCGGCTATTTGCCAAAACCATCCACCTGTGAATCCCGGTAAGTGAGATATAAAAACAAAAAATGCAGCCAGAAACCGCAATAAGTCTAGGTAGATGGAATGTTGCTTGTTCATGATTTCCCATGCAATCTAGTTTCAATCATGAGAAATTTTGCTCGTGGGATTGCAACCAAAGTTCCAGCATCATCATTATCCACACTAATTCACCATAATAAGATGCGTGCACTTCATGGCATTTTCGCTCCGCTGTTTCGATGAATTCCACTTGAAAAATTTCTCTTTTTTTCAAACGATCTAATGCGTCAGAGGCAAGTTGTTTCAGCGAAGCGTCATGGATCAACCATTTTCCAAAGGGTAGGCCAAAACCGTGTTTGGTTTTGTTGATGGTTTCATTGGGAAGTATAGGTGCCAGAGCGTATTTGTAAAAATCACGCAATTTTTTGCCTGGAAGCTTCATCGCAGGGGGGACATCCTGTGCCGATTGAAGCAAGCTTTCACCCAGAAGAGGGTAAACTACTTTAACCCCGGCCATCGCCGTCATATTGTTGACCTTAACCAGGTCGTTATCGGCTAGCGTGAATTTCCAGTCAAGATAGAGCATTCGATCCACAAGAGGAGCATCGATTTCATTCCAGCGGGCCTGATACTGACCATCGGGTAATGACGGGTCAACTTCTTTCAGAAAGGACTCGGTGAATACGGAAGAGGGCGGATTCTGATGCAGAAAGTTATAGAACTGAAGGCGTTCCGGAACGGTTTTTTCAGCTTGATATATGTAGCTTGCAGCTTTGTCACTCAATGGAACATTTAATTTTTGTAGCCCGCGTACTGTCGCAGTAATTAAAGGTTTAATGGCAGATGGCAGGTTTTCCCAGTAGAGAAACAACTTTTGTTTGGCGTATCGGTCGTTTCCTGCAAAAAGCTCGTCACCGCCATCGCCTGCTAGAAGCGTAGTAATTCCATGGGCTTTGGCTTCTTTGGCACAGAAATAGGCGGGCAATGCCGAGGAGTTCCCAAAAGGCTCGTCATAGTACGCGGCGAGGCTGGGGAGGCTACTGTAGATGTCTTCGGGTGTGACGTAACGAACATGGTGATCTGTTTCAAATGCCTTGGCGACAATGTCAGCAAAACCACTTTCGTCATAACCTTCTTCTGAAAATCCAATGGTAAAGGTTTTCACCGGCGCTTTACTGTTCTTTGCCAGATAGGCGGTAACGGTTGAGCTATCCAAGCCGCCACTGAGAAAGGCGCCCGTGGTTTCAGCGTTCTTTCCGTGAATACCAATTTCCTTTTGCAGGTTGTTTCTCAGTTCCTGAGCGAGTGCAATATTGGATTTTCGGGTTGTCTGACTGAACGAAGGCTTCCAGTAGCTGAAGAGCGAGTATGTTGCCGCGTTGTTCACAACCAGAGAGCGATGGGGTTCCAATTTATTTACGCCTTGATAGACCGTATAGGGCGCAGGAATGCAATGAAAGTACACATAGTTGTAAAGTGCCTGCTTATTCAGCTGCATTGGTTTTGGCAATCGTTCTGCCAGGCGGCTTAATTTGTTTGTTGCACTAAAGCCTCCGCCAATTTGTGTGTAATACAGGGGAATAGTGCAAAATTTGTCATTTATCAGGGTAATTCGGTCTTCCCCTACATCGACAACGCCGACCAGAAAATGACCTTTAAGTGAATTGAGACCTTGGGGCCCATGCTGTTCGTATGCGCAGGCAACGGATTGCAGTAATTCGGATTTGCTGCTGACGCTGTCAGATAATTCTGGCTGTCCCAACAACCAATACAGGCAGTTGTTTTTTAACAGATAATCGGTATCGCATGAAAGTGTGGCATGAAACGTAAGCGAGGTAGTCTCAAAACGGATCTCACTGCCGCTAATTGAGAGCGAATCCAGTGTGTTTAATTCCAATGGAGCGTGTTGGGATAGCACAAAGGCTTCCATGCTTTAGATCCTCTTAACATTTAACCGATAGATTGTGGCGTTGGAAACGGTGGTTTTTATCGGGGGGTATTATGGCACGGATTGAGGCAAGGTTTGCGTATTCGGCCGATAAAAAGCCATGATATTTATGAATAAAAATAGGCTAGCTGGTGTTGTGCCTATTGTGAAGAGACTGTCTCAACAATGTTCGATAGCAGAGTTTTGTATGATGGCTACAAACAATGAGAACGCATGCGATATTAGCATCCAACTTCGAAGATGATTTTTAAGTCGGCGCTTTGCAACGATTATGTTTTTTTAAAACGAGCACGTATAATCTTTACCTCGCAATAACGATAGCACGGCGCTTAATACCGGCGCATTTAATTAGGGATATTTGCATGAATGTAAGAGAAGTGGTTTTGTCATTGGTCGCTGACACATTACAACTGGACGGTACCAGTCAGTGGGATGATGAAACTCAGTTGTTGGGCGCCATTCCTGAATTTGATTCCATGGCAGTGGTGAATATTATCACGGCAATCGAGGAAAACTTTGGTGTTACTGTAGATGATGACGAGATCAGTGCGGACACATTTGAAAATGTAGGCGCATTGGTTGCATTTGTTGCTGCCAAGCTTCAATGACAGTGAACCCCTAATGACAGTGAACCCCTATTTTTTTGAAGGTTCATCGGGGCGCCTTTTTGTATTGGAGCGTCAGCCTGATCAGCCCACTTGTGTTGTGATTTTTGTTCAACCTTTTGCAGAGGAAATGAACAAGAGTCGACATATGTTGACACAAGCTTCATTGGCTCTGGTGAATCAAGGTGCCATGACGGTGTGTTTTGATCACTATGCAACTGGAGATAGTGAAGGTGCCGGGATTGATGCTTCGTGGACTACGTGGCGCAAAGATCTGACAGACTTGTCGTCGTCATTATCTGCCCGTTTTTCGTTGCCACAGTACTGGGTGTGTTTGCGTACCGGTGCCTTGATTGCTTTCTCAGCATTATCCGGGATGCCGGCTGAGGTAGATATCCGGCTGGTGCTTTGGAATCCGGTAGTCAACGGTAAGCAGTACATAAACCAGTTTTTCCGTCTCAGATTGGCCGGCGATATGCTGGTTTCGGGAGGAAAAAAAGTAACTACTGCCGATATACGTGACGAATTAGAACAAGGGTCGACAGAAATTGCAGGCTATCGACTTTCCAGTTCGTGGGTGGAAGAAGCCGAGTCATCGGGATTGGATGCTGCCTGTCTTGCCGGACTTTCCGGACGAAAAGTCGCGTGGATTGAAACCTCCCCCAAGGAAGCCCCATCGCTTCTGCCGGTGTCTACCCAAGTGATTAACACGCTACAATCGGCCGGATGTCACGTGAATGGATGGCCGGTGAGTGGTGACCAGTTTTGGGCAACCCAGGAAATCACGCTGGCTCCTGATCTGATTTCTGCAACTTGTAAGTGGGTCGCGCAAAACTGATCTTGCGGATCAAGAACTTCAGTTTGTAAAGGGTTTCCAATGATGGAACAGCCAATTGTATTTAACTCGGAAGGGAAAGCGCTTCTGGGGATATTGCATACGCCGGATACGCCTTCCAGATCTACCGGTATCGTACTGGTGGTGGGGGGGCCTCAGACTCGTGTCGGTAGTCATCGACAGTTTGTCTTTTTAGCTCGTGCGTTGTGCCGTTCCGGGTACCCCGTATTGAGATATGACTATTCCGGCATGGGCGACAGCGAAGGTGAAAAGTCTGACTATCTCGCGGGTTCGGCTGATCTTGACTGCGCCATCAAAACACTTAAAGAGCATGTACCTGCCGTTGATGAGGTAGCCTTGTGGGGACTGTGTGATGCGGCGTCCTTGATATTGCTGTATCTCAGCCAAGAGCGCGCGGAAACCATCGGAACGATATTTTTACTAAATCCGTGGGTGAGACAATCCCAATCAGAAGCCCAGGTGTATTTGAAAAATTACTATTTGCGTCGGCTTCGGGATCCCGAATTTTGGAAAAAGTTATTAAGTTTCCGTTTTGATTGGAAAGGCTCTTTTCTGAGCCTGCTATCAACCGTACGCAAAGCTGTCGCGGTAAAAAAATTGCAATCCAGTGCAGCGGACAGCGCGCTACATGCGTCCTGGCAAACATTTACGGAAGACGGCTATGTTTCGGCGATGGCCAAAGGACTTCAGCGCTATGCGGGAAAATGCTATCTCGTTTTAAGCGGGAACGACCTCACGGCTGATGAGTTTCGCTTATTACTGGCGAACGATCCAGCATGGAAAGCCTTGATAGATCAAAAAGTAGACGAAACGCTGACCTTAAAAGACGCGAATCACACGTTTTCATCTGAAATGTGGCGCTCGGAAGTAGAAACTTTTTGCGTCGAAAGCATCAGTGTAAATAACGCAAAATAGAACAGGGTGGCAGGTCGGGGGGAGTCCAGCGGACTGCCGAACAAGCCAAACGTCAAGACGCAGACGATCCCTGTCAGGAGTGCTGCTTTAAACGCGCGCTCTGCAAGACTTGTTTGAGTTTTCAGAACAAGCGTGTTTCTTATTGCAACGCCCAGGCAGATTAAAAACGCAGTCAGGCCTAAGCCCCCCATGTCATAAAATATATTCAGGAACTGGTTTTTAATGTGCCAGGGAAGGTGTTGGAAATCATTGTAGAAATACCAGTGATCCAATCCCGACTCAAACGATCCATTGAGGATCAGATTGGTCTGTGAGCCTTTACGTGTTAATGAAAGGTCGTCTAGCGCCAATACGTTGTCTTCACTGAAATTTTTCAGATAGATCAAGGTGGGCCATCGAGCAGTGATAGGTTTAGCCCCCACATTTGTGCTGTCTAAATCCACAAGAATCGTTTGCCAGTGCTCTGGTGCTGCATCAATTCTGAGGCTTTTTGCCTGACAGTTGGCGATGAAATTAGACGCATAAATCTCGTTCCTTTCACATAAGAATACGGCCAATGAGGTGTTAACCTCCGCTTTAATTTTTGCGCTGAATGTGTAGGTTTGATTTCCCTCTATGGGAAGGCGTTGACCAAACGCAAGGTCTTCTCCACTCGATAAGTGAAGTAAATGATTTCCGCCTTCCTCGATAGAAGTAAAACTCCCCACGGTACGAAGTGTTTCAGGAAAGGTCACTGCGTAGTTACCTGCGAAAGTACCGGCGCCCATGCCAAATAGGTAAGTCTCTGTGTTGCGATCAAAGGTCGCAAGAACGTTACTCCAATGATCCAGACGCGTTTGCATATCTTGTCCCGCGGTGACAATTCTGGAGTTAATCTGATACCCGCCCGTCGCGATACCAATGATCAAACTTATAATGGATATTCCCGTGGTCGTTAGTAGACGATAGGTTATTCTTGAATGCGTTTTTGGCACGACATCGAAGGTTGTTAACATGAAAAGTACAACTAATACGGCCACGATAGAAGAAGCTAATGTCGTTCCATCGGGCGTGACCCAGCGGCTGTTGAGATGGCCATAGGGTATCAGAGCCAGACCAATGCCGGTGGCCAGTAGCGCGATAGTCCAACGTATTGCCACACTCAGGTTGCGGGAGGAAAAGATTGTGGTACCAGTGATCGCCAGACTATAGCCCAACAGGCCAAAGTAACTGGATGATCTAAAAGCCCATATGCCTGCAATGATGCCGGCCAAGGCGGTCAGAAGGGGGAGAAGGTTGGTTTTGATGGTTGCGCTGGTTTCACGCAGGGTCAGCAGCGGGAAAAGAGCCATGCCAAGAAAGAGCGATGCATAGGTGGCACGGGTAAACCCTGTCAGGATGGCGTAGGCGCAAACGGCAAAACCTAACAAAGCAAAGATGCGATAAAACGACTTGAAAGCAATGATGCCACCCATGCTTAACGTTAACAGCAGCAGCATCATGCCATCAATCGATTCGCCACCGGTATGCATATCACTAAACCAGGCGGTAATCCGATAGGAGGAGGTGAAATCCAGCAGGGAGGTGGCGATATGATACCAAGGCTGCAGCGTGAGAATTAATGACAGCGTTTCCCGTTCCCAAAGGATAATCAGAAAGAGCGCAAAGCCCGCGAGAACACAACCAGCCAGCACCGAGTTTCGTGCTTTCTGGGGCTGGGTTTGGTGATAGTTTTGCCACATCAGGCTCAAGCAAAATCCCCAAATAATACCTTTGGAGACTTTGTAGCCATACATCCAGGTATAGTAGGCATTGGTTTCCAGCGGTTGCAGTAACTTTAACGCATTGCTCATTCCGGAAAGAGATAGCGCGGCAAATAAAAGAAACGTGGCAGCAACGGTCACTCTGAGTTTGGACTGATAACCGGCATTGGAAAAGAAGTCGCCTCGGAACAAGCCATAGGCCAGCGTGGTAAATACAAAAAAATCCAGCTCATTGAAGACGAGCCTGCCGCTGAATGGGGTGAGGTCCAATACTACAAAAAGTACGGGAAGAACCAGCATCCACAGGCTTGGAAGTAGGCACATCCCAAGAAAATAGATGCCTGCGGCAAATAGCAATGGCACGTTGTAGACGGGAAAGAGGGTTATTGCGTAGGCAATCAGAGCCAGCAAGAGCAACGCAAACGACCTGCTAATCCACAGACCTAACGAATGAGGCATAATCCTTTCCTTGTTGAATGTGCTCGATTGAATGCTAAAAGTCTCTATCTGATAGCCATGATTACCGTTGAGGATATGGTAACTTGATGTGTGACACTTGCAAGCCCGAAGCGGGTTTGAGAAATTTTCCGGTAAGGCAGACCCATGTCAATAGTTAAGCGCAACATGATCTTTCTTATTTGCAGTCTATGTATGGCGCTAGTTGCGCTGTGTGCTGCGATGCTCTACGAAAGTGTCCGGGGTCATACCCGTTACCTGGATATTTCAACGGCATACCTTGAACGTTTAGGGATAGATATGGCTGGTGAAACGCTGGTACTAAAGGATCGTTATCCTCGCATTTTGCCCACCATGCTCGATGTGACAACCGCAAAAAAAATGTTTCACGATGAATTTGGAGGGGATCTGGTAAAACAATGCCAGCAGAAGGACGTACATTGGCTCGTGGTGTGCTACAAGCTGGGGATTTCTGCTCCCGGGTTGGCTCAACTCTATCAGCTGCTGGCGGACTTTAAAGTCCAGGTGCCTACGCTTGATGATCAAGCCAGTAATGCATGGGAATTAGCGGTTTTATATGATCAGGTCGCCTCGGAGCGTTTGCGTTTTCCTGCTTCGGATAACCAGATAAGAATGAAATTAAAAGCTACGTTGGATCAATATCTGAAGTTACTGCAGCGTGGTTCTGGCGCTTCCTTATGGCATGGTCGCTTTACGCTGAGTTGTCACGCCTGGATTATTGCGATAGTCATTGGTGATGACAAACCGATTCTGTTAAAGCGAGCCTTCCGAGAGTTCAAAAATGCATTGGATGCCATTTCGCTTACCGAAGGGTGGCCGGAAGGGTATAACTACTGGATAAATAACCGTGCGTTTCCTTTTGCCCTTGCATCGGCGGCCTACCTCGCGGGCATAGTGGAAGGTCCTGATTCCGAAGCTCTCCAAAGTTTGCTGCGTCGGGTCATTCGTTGGCATATTTATATGACTCGACCTGACCATAAAATCGATGCGATTGGTGATGAGGGCCCCAGAGTCGATCTTAAAGACGAAACCCGGAAGTTCATTGATCTTGCAACCAAATTGAGTAGTGACCCGATTGGTGCAACCTATTCTGCTTATCTCTTTAATCTGCACCGGCAAGAAAGCTACTATGCAGACTATCGATGGCTCTTCCCGCTAATTAAATCTTATGTTCGACCGCTCGCCGATCCTGGTAAAAGCCTGTCTGTATTCACGGGAGTGTTGCCTTTACAGGAGGTGTTTGGGCGCAACTATTATAATCAGATTGTGATGTTGCAGGGATGGGGGGATCAGGATACCCAGATCAGAGTGCGCGCAGGTGACCAGTTCACGCATCATCAACCTGCGGATGTTGGGCATTTCACGCTGTTTAACGGTCGGCCACTTATTTCGGACGGCAGCACCTACAGCACGATGTTTACTGAAAATCGCCTTTATTATGGGGTGCAGACCGTCGCAAAGAACAGTTTACTCGTGATTCAGCCAAACCAGCATGTTGTTCCCAGTCGACTTTATAAGCGAGATATCAATAGTGGCGGTCAACGGCTCATCATGCCGACCGGCAGCAGTATTGACGATCTGGCGTTTTGGCAACGAAATCTCTACAAAGGACTGACTCTGAAGAGGGCGACTTTGCTAAGAAGTAGCTTTAATAGTGGAGTGCATGTTGTTGATTTTGATATGACGCTGGCCTATCCGAATACTAGAATTTCCCGGTCGAATGCGGTATTGAGCGAGGCTCATCGCGCCATGATATATATTTCGGCAATTGATAAGTTATTGATTAAAGATTCGGTCGTTCTGGAAGGCTCTGGTGCGCTGATAAAGCAGGTTTTTCATGTGGCAAAGCCTCCCCTCGAATCTTTAAACCGCGGGGAATGGATCAAGGGGGATCCGCTAAATGGCTTATGGCAATCGGGTGTGAACGAAAAATTAACCGGACTGTCATTCCAAAATTTGGAATTGACGGCTTTTGTTAATGAGCAGTCCAACGGATTTGTCTCTCAGCCAAACAGATTTATCTATCGAGCCGTTGGAGGGGAAACCTATCGTCACTGGGTTGAATTTATGGATGATGCCGGGCAGAGGCAAGCAATGTATGCCTCCGGTGGGTATGCTCCCCGGGGCTGGTTTGATGATCCCGCATGGCGAGTGGAGATTGAGCCTCAGGTAGATTCGAGGAATCTCAGTATCATTACGGTGTTGGGTATAAATCGCGATCAAAAAGTTGAACAGAGCCCTGCGCCGCAGCTCATCGCATCCAACGGGTACCTGAGAATGGACTTTGGTGATCAGGAATTAGTAGTTTTTGGAACCGCGTCGGGCAATCAACTAACGCATGCTATAGAAAAGAAAACAATCGTTGTCGCACCCGAAAATACAACCAAAGTGCATCTTTCAGGCACAAACACCTCAATGCTATTAACTCATGGGATTGGTTTTGTGAACAATGTGGATGATCAGCATAAGCGTTAGGCAATAACAGTGGGTTGCGTTTATTTTATGACGACAAAAGGCCAGGACAGGCAGGAAATTTAATCGCTTATTTCTCCTTTCGTCTTAAACGTTTATTATTAGCCCCGCTAAAGCTAAGATTATTTAAAGTGCGGTCGGAAATGTGAGCGGTTATGTCGAGTGATAAGCGTAAAGTGGCAAGGATACCTTGGTTAAAATTTTCGGCTGAGGTAAAAGTAAGGCGATCCTTTTTCCATTCAGAATGGATTGAGGTATTTCCGTCTGACTTTACGCGCTTCGGTATGGGAATGCAGACTGATGAAGTCTTTGGTGAAGGTGAAATAGTTTTATTGAATCTCTCACTGGAAATGGAGGCGGGCGCTACCAAACTGGAATCGGTACCGGCGATTGTGAGACACAAAGTAAAGCACCATAGTCGATTCAATTACGGCATTGAGTTTGACGAAACATCGCGCACTTATGTGAAAAATAATCTTGAAGAAGAACTCGAACGAATTGAACTGGTGTTAGAGCGTCACGCGAAATTACAGGAACGATTGCTGAAAGCTACGCCAGGCGATTCGATTTAAACGATATCACACATTTTTCGCTATTTTTTAGATGGCATCTTTTCGGAACACTTCTGTTGCAAAACAAAAAAACACCTCAGCGTTTTATGACGCTATCTGTCTTGTGGCTTTCTTATCTTTTGTCAGGGTGCCAACCCAATTCGCAAATTGATGTCAAATTTGATGCGTGCACATTAAGCCAACAGGGTTGCCGTTTTCATGTGTCGGATGACTCAGGGGCGAAGCCTGTTGTTATCTCGATAGACGCCGAAAAAATTGAGCCTTTAAAGCCCTTTACCATAACGATTAGTGATCCCTTGGACCGAATTGATCGTATCGAATCTCGCCTGACGGGCGTCGGGATGGAAATGGGATCGATGCCGATACGCTTTGAAACCAGAACGCCGCACCTCTGGCAAGGTAAAGCCGCCACCACGGTATGCAGTGTCGATCAGCATATGCGATGGGGTGTGGAAATTAAAATGGTACTTAAAGGCAATGTTTCCGTGCAATCGCGGTGGCTTCTGGTGGATGAGTGACCAGGCTGAGAATTTTGGGGATTTTTTATGAACGCAAAAAATAAAGGGTTGTTGGCCCTGATAGTGGTTTCAATGCTGGGCGGGCTGTTGTCCGGCATTTATTTTAGAATGCACACTCAGATCCCGACAGCAGAGAGCCCCAAGCAAAGCCCTGTTAATAAGGCGCAGTTTCTGCAAGGAGGAGATTTCGAACTAGAGGACAAAGACGGTGTAGTTCGTATGGCGGATTTTGCCGGAAAGCCATTGATATTGTATTTCGGTTATACGTATTGTCCTGATGTATGCCCAACCGGACTGGCCGTATTGCGTGAGGTGATTGCTGCGTCTGATGATAAATTACAAGTCGCGTTTATTACGCTTGATCCGCAGCGGGATACCGCTCCCAGAATGGCAGAATATGCCGGTTTTTTTAGTCCACAAATTCGTGGATTAACGGGAAGCCAATCCGCCATTGAAGATGTGCTAAAGCGCTATGGTGTGTATTCGCGCAAAGTGATCAGTCAGGGCCGGGAAGATGACTATACGATGGATCATAGTGCCGGCTTTTTTTTGCTGGATAAGCGAGGTCGGTTAGTGACAGTATTACCGCATTTTTCTACCAAAGACGACATCCTTCACGAACTGGACGTCATCAATTAACCTTGGTTTTTTTGCAAGAATTGCACCGGCACTACAGGAGTGTTTATGCCATCGATCAATTTACCCACCGGGATGGTTCACTATCAGGAATACGGACAAGGGGCACCACTGGTGCTGCTGCATGCCAATCCGGGAGACAGTCGTGATTTTGATGCAGTTATCCCTGAACTATCCAAAAACTATCGCGTGATGGCTCTTGATTGGCCAGGCTATGGTCAATCGGTGATGCCGATTAATCCAGAGCAGATAGATGTTCCGTTTTACTATCAGGTATTTCAGGCATTTGTAGAACGATTGGAGTTATCGGGTGTCATCATTATAGGTAATTCCGTAGGGGGGCTTGTGGCGGCAAGATATGCCAGCGAGAATCCTGACAAGGTGCGAGCACTTGTGCTGGTCTCTCCCGGTGGTTTTACTCCACACAATGCTTTGACGCGGTTGTTTTGTAAAATTCAGGGGAGTGTGCTTTCTCTCTCGCCCTATCGATTTGCCAGCCTCTATTTAAAGCATCGCACCGCTACCGCCAGACAAATGCTGCAACGAGCCTCAAGTGTTCATAAGAGTCCTGAGCGGTTAAAACTGAATCGTGCACTGTGGCGAAGTTTTGCGCGTCCTGAAAGCGATTTAAGAACGTTGGCCACAAACATTACCGCACCGGCTCTATTACTCTTCGGAAAGCATGATCCGGCCATTCCTGCCGGCAAAGACGGGTTGGTTGCTGCTAATGTGATAAGTCATGCGTCTTTCATTGTTTTACCCTGTGGGCATGCCTCGTTTGCAGAAATGCCCGAACGTTTTTTGCAAGAAACAGAAGGATTTTTAGCAGGATGTTAGCCTGTCTAGCGGGTACGCAATTGAAGTCCAGCGAAAGAAACTTATTATTTAACGAATACTTGTTGACAAAAAATCTGGTTTGATTATAATTTACCCAGCTTGAAAGTAAGCCTATATTTATGAACACCATTTCGAAGTTCTAGTTTTAGTTCTCGTCCTGTTTCCATAAGTCATAGAAAACACTTCCAGCCGAATCGCCTTTTTTGGCACAAATTTATTGAATACAGGAAATGACTATGTCAACTACTACTGGCACCGTAAAATGGTTTAACGAAGCTAAAGGTTTTGGTTTCATTCAGCAAGAGTCTGGCCCAGACGTTTTTGCACACTTCAGTGCAATCTCTGGCACAGGTTTCAAAACTCTGGTTGAAGGCCAGCGTGTTTCTTTCACTGTAACTAAGGGCCAGAAAGGTCCTCAGGCAGAGAACATCGTAGCTCTCTAATTATTAGAGGCAGTCGGCGCTGAAATTTATTTCAGCCCGAAGCGATAATAAAAAGGCAAGGTTTTATAACCTTGCCTTTTTTTATGCGTGTTTTATGACCTGTGCCATCTTCGCTGGCATAATGCCCACACCTTATGTTGTGGGCATTTTTTTGTCTGCGAAAAGCCAAATGGAGTCAATCAATGAGCGTGCAAGACCCGGATCAGAAACATAAAAAAAAGATGCAAAAGCAGAAAGAGAAAGTTGATGCTCATATAGCGGCAGCGGATGTAGAACGGGGGGTTGTCATTCTCTTAACGGGAAACGGAAAAGGTAAAAGCAGTTCCGGCTTTGGTATGGTTTTGCGTGCGCTTGGCTACGATCAGAAGGTTGGTGTAGTACAGTTTATCAAAGGTGTTCAGCTCTCTGGAGAAGAAATTTTTCTAAAGGAAAAAGCAACACTGCTGCCAAATTTTGAAGCATCGGATTTTTATCAGATGGGGACGGGTTTTACCTGGGATACACAAGACCGGAGTGGCGACATAAAAGCGGCAGAGGAAACTTGGGCGGTGGCTGAGCGTATGTTAAGTGATCCCCGCTACCATTTGGTGTTGCTGGATGAACTCACCTATATGCTGGCCTACAAATATCTGGACGAGCAACGGGTATTGGATGCCATCAAAAATCGCCCTCCCGAACAAAGCGTGATTGTGACGGGACGCGGCGGCGGCAGTGCAATACAGGAATTATCTGACACCGTATCGGAAGTCAAAAATGTAAAACATGCCTATGACCATCATATCAAGGCACGTAAAGGAGTTGATTACTAAGGTTGGGGTACGGTGGTGGATTCTTCGCTTTCGACGGAATCCACCACACAGTGATGGCTAACGCGGTTTTTTGGGATTATTGCCCGCCGGTTTACGGCTTCCCGGTTTTGCTGGATTGGTGCGTGACGGCGGTCTTTTACCTGCGTAAGGCTTCTTCGCTGACGGGGTGTGATCATGAACTTTATGACCCGCGGCAACTTCGCCGGAACGTTGCCCATCCCGATGCCCGGGCTTGGGTTTCTTGGGCTTTTTAGGACTTATCGGCCGATTAGGGAGTCGCGAGGGCGGTACGTCATGAATGGGCTCAAACCCGTCGATCACTTTGCGAGTTAAAAGCTGATTGATGACTCGCTCAATATCAAATAGCTGTTTGGCTTCGTCGGCACTGACCAGCGAAACGGCCTGCCCATTGGCACCGGCACGACCGGTACGGCCGATACGGTGAACATAGTCCTCCGGAACATTCGGCAAGTCGAAATTAACCACTTGAGGCAGTTGGTTAATATCCAGCCCGCGCGCGGCAATGTCGGTGGCCACCAGCATTTTAACCGTGCCATTTTTGAACTCTTCGAGTGCTTTGGTACGTGAACCCTGGCTTTTGTTGCCATGAATTGCGGCGGCATTGATGCCACTGATTTCCATAAAGCGTGCCAGTTTGTCGGCACCCCGTTTGGTTTTGGTGAATACCAGTACCTGCTCCCATTTACCTTGTTTGACCAGTTGTAAAAGCAAATCAGGCTTTTTCTTTTTGTCGACCGGACTGATCCACTGGCTTACGGTGGTCGCTGTTTTATTGCGAGGGCTGACAGAGATTTCGACCGGGTTAGTCAGAATGCCTTTGGCCAACTGTCTGATTTCATCCGAAAACGTCGCTGAAAACAGCAGGTTCTGACGATTTTTGGGTAACAGAGCCAGAATCCGGCGAATATCATGGATAAAACCCATGTCCAGCATTCGATCGGCCTCGTCGAGGACGAGTATTTCCAGCTGGTTAAACTTAACCGCGTTCTGTTTATATAAATCCAGCAATCGACCGGGGGTGGCGACTAAAACATCAACACCTTTGCGAAGCTTCATCATTTGTGGGTTGATCTTTACGCCCCCGAAAACGACCGCAGAACGAAGCGGTAATCGCTGGCTATATTTGGAAACACTTTCAGCCACCTGGGCAGCCAGTTCTCTCGTAGGCGTAAGTACCAGTGCTCGAACCTGATTGGGCTGGACTCGCTCGCCGCTTGATAAGCGTTCTAACAGGGGGAGCGTGAAGGCCGCAGTTTTTCCTGTGCCGGTTTGTGCGGCTGCCATGATGTCTTTGCCGGTAATGACCGCAGGAATGGCTTTCAACTGAATTGGGGATGGTTCTTTGTAGCCTTGTTCTGCTACGGCATCAACGATTGGGGCGGACAGCCCCAGGGTGGCAAAACTCATGAACAGCTCTCGAATGACTTGATTAAATTTCCACCTATCAGGCGGTCGTGCAGCTTACAGCAAGTTTAATGCCTAAGCTAATACTGATTGTAAATTCAGAAGGTATTTTCGTCAGATCAGCGACATTTTTAGTGTGGGCTGGAAAATCACAGGCAAGCAGCCTAAGTTAACCTTGTAAAAATCAAACAGGAGCAGGTTATGCATGGCCTAATGATGGGTTGCCCGTTGAATATTTCGGGAATTTTGAAGCATGCGGAGAGAAATCACCCCAATGGCAAAATAGTAAGCCGTGAAGTGACCGGCGGCGTCTTTGAATACACTTATCGCGATGCGTCTATAAGAGCGCGTAAACTGGCGAATGCATTACGTAATTTGGGCGTGGTTCAACAAGACAGGGTTGCCACGCTTGCCTGGAATACGCATCGTCACTTTGAACTCTATTTTGGCGTGTCAGGTAGTGGTTCAATTTTACATACGATCAATCCGCGGTTATTTCCTGAACAGATCAGCTACATAATTAATCATGCTGAAGATCAGGTTTTGTTTGTCGACCTGACCTTTATACCCTTACTCGAATCCGTTTATTCCTCGTTGAACTATTTAAAGCATGTGGTGGTATTAACCAGCGAGGAGCATATGCCGACCACATCCGAACTGCCTTTACTCTGTTATGAGACCTTACTCAACGAGGCGTCTAGCAATTTTGAATGGCCTGACCTAGACGAAAACAGTGCAGCGTCACTTTGCTATACCTCTGGTACGACAGGTCACCCAAAAGGGGTTCTCTATAGCCACCGTTCGACCGTATTGCATGCCTGGGCGTGTTCGTCCCGCGATGCATTGGGTATTGCCAACGATACGACCGTACTCCCCGTGGTTCCCATGTTTCATGTGAATGCCTGGGGTGTACCTTATTCTGCCACGATGAGTGGTGGAACATTGGTGTTGCCCGGGGCAGGGATGGACGGAAATTCATTGTATGAACTAATCGATGGCTATCAGGTCAATCTGTTGCTAGGTGTTCCCACGGTTTGGTTAGCGCTGCTTCAGCACTGTCAGAAAAATGAGTTAACTTTGTCTTCTGTCGAGAACGTAGTGATTGGTGGTTCTGCGGCACCGATATCCATGATTCAGGAATTTAAAGAGAAACATAATGCATTCGTTATGCATGCGTGGGGGATGACGGAGCTATCGCCCGTGGGAACGGTCAACAGCATGAATCGTTATATGGCCAGTCTGGATCAACATGCCCAATATCAACTGCAGGCAAAACAAGGGCGGTCGGTCTTTGGTATAGAAATGAAAATTATTGATTCCGAAGGGAATGTGCTGTCCCATGACGGGCAGGCGTTTGGTCGCTTGTTAGTGCGCGGCCCTTGGGTGGCCACCTCCTATTATAAGCACGAAGACAGAAGCGCATGGATTGATGGATGGTTTGATACGGGAGATGTGGCCACGATTGACGAGCACGGCTATATGTCGATTGTTGATCGCGCCAAGGACGTTATCAAATCCGGCGGTGAGTGGATCAGTTCGATAGATTTGGAAAACGCGGCGATGGGTCATCCAGCCATACTGGAGTGTGCCGTTATTGGCGTGCCGCACCCCAAATGGGACGAACGTCCTTTGCTGTTGGTGGTTCCAAAAGAGGGAGCCAATCCAACCCAGGACGAGGTGCTCAATTTTCTCTCTGGAAAAGTAGCGAAATGGTGGCTTCCTGACAGTGTCGTTTTTGTCGATCAATTACCTCATACCGCGACGGGTAAACTTCTGAAAATGAAATTAAGGGAAACTTATCGTCAGGCGTTGATGTCTGATTAAATAACAACGTAAAAAGATAAACAGTACCTATGAATTGCAGTATGGTTGTGCGACTCTTTTCATCAAAGCTAATTTGTCAGTGGGTCGCAGGATCGACTGACAAATTGAGATCCGGCTGATATCAGGATAACCCAATGTTGTGGCGCAAAGGCAAATGTTTAGCAAACGGTGTAGAAATCGCTTGGGAAGAGAGCGGCAGCGAAACCGGTGAACCCATAGTGTTAGTGATGGGGCTGGGTTTGCAGTTGATACACTGGCCTGAAGATCTTTGTCAGCAACTTGTGGAACGTGGTTTCAGGGTAATTCGTTTTGATAATCGGGATGTGGGGTTGTCTGGTGCGGCCGACAACGGGATTGAAGTGAATATGCCCCGAGATTGGTTGCGCTCCCGAATTGGACTGCCAATTAAAGCAAATTACAGGCTCCATGATATGGCGGCCGATACGGTCGGATTGTTGGATGCATTGGGTATCGGTAAAGCGCATTTGGCTGGTATATCCATGGGGGGGATGATCGCACAGATCGCCAGCGGCCTGTATCCGCAGAGGGTTCAAAGCCTCACCTCGATTATGTCCACCACTAATGAGCGAAGATTACCTGGACCGAAGCTGAACGTACTGATGCATATGTCAAAAACCGGCGCCAATCCTACTCGTGAGTCGGTGATTGAACGCAGTATTAAGTTTTTCAATATGGTGGGGAGTCCGGCTTATCCGTCACCGGATCAGCGTCGCGCCGATATGGCCGGTGCCGCATTTGACCGGGCCTATCGCCCGGAAGGCGTGCTGCGCCAGATGCATGGTATTCTCGCCACGGGTGGCTTTTCGGATATTTCCGCCAGCATCAAAGCGCCCACGCTGATTATTCATGGCAAGGAAGATCCCTTGGTCAGACCCGAAGCGGGCAGGCGCTGCGCCAAAGTTATTCCCAATGCCCGGCTACAACTCTACAAGGGAATGGGCCATGATTTTCCAGCCCCGCTGTTTCCCGAGTGGGCGGAATTGATAGCGCAGAATGCGGCAAGGACTTAAGGGTTTGATGAGTGCGACTGAACAAAATCTTTGGAAAGTGAAGCACTTGGCAATGACTTTTGATGTAAATTAATACCAAACTTTTCCCGCCGTAGCCAAAGCAAATACAGGGTAAAACAGGTGTAGCCTGCCGGACTGACCCAACCGCTTTTGAGTGACCACCAGTAATGCAGGCAGCCAAGCAGAGCCACAAGGTAAATGTAGTTGTGGAGTTTTTTCCAATTCCGGCCCATTTTCCGCATCAACTTAGGGATGGATGTTACTGCCAGCGCCAAAAGCAGCAGCAGTGCGCTGAATCCGACCAGAATATAGGTACGCTTAACCAGTTCCTCGCCGATTAGCGACCATTCAAAAGTTAAATCCAAAGCCAGCCAAACGTAAAAGTGCAAGGCAGCCCACGCAAAACACCATAAACCCAACGGTCGTCTCAGCTTCAATAACTGGCCGAATTTAAGCATTTTGGCTAATGGTGAGATGCACAGTGTCAGCAGAAGCAGCCTCAACGTTCCTATACCGAGAAAGTGAATCAGCTCCTTTACCGGGTCGCCACCGAAAACGCCCTTAGGTATGGCCCAGAACAGCCACAGCAAAGGAAGCACGGCACAAATGTGTACCAGTATTCGCAGGGTGAGGGCGGTTTTAGCGCCGGGTCTAAAAGTCATCATGAATACTCAATAAAATTTTCTTAAATCCATGCCCGCATAAAGACTGGCGACCGCCTCTTCGTAACCGTTGAACATTAATGTTTTCTGGCGGGTACTGGAGAAAGGCCCGCCGGGGCCAATAAAGCGCTCAGAAGCTTGTGACCAGCGTGGGTGATCCACGTTCGGATTTACGTTAGCGTAAAAACCATATTCATTGGGTGCCAGCAAATTCCAGGTGGTAGGCGGTTGGGTTTCCATCAAACGGATTTTGACAATGGACTTAATGCCTTTAAATCCATACTTCCAGGGCACCACTAAACGCACAGGGGCACCATTCTGCGGTGGCAGTGTTTTCCCGTAGAGCCCTACCGACAAGAGGGTGAGCGGATGCATGGCTTCGTCGATGCGTAATCCTTCGACGTACGGATATTGAATGCCACCCCCGATACGGCGTGATTTTTGTCCCGGCATTTGTTCGGGGTCGTACAAGGTTTCAAACGCCACATATTTGGCGCGGCTGGTGGGCTTGAATTTTTTCAGGATGCTCCCGAGCTCGACCCCCAGCCAGGGAATCACCATCGACCAGGCTTCAACGCAACGCATGCGATAGATGCGTTCTTCAAGGGCCGAAGTATGGATCATTTCCCAGAGGTCAATCGTTCCAGGCTGTTCGACTTCACCCTCTACCGTGAGAGTCCAGGGTTGCGTTTTCAGGTGCTGACTATTCGCTGCGGGATCCGTTTTGTCCGTGCCGAACTCATAGTAATTGTTGTGACTAGTGACTTTATTTTCGGGGGTCAGTATCAGTCCATGGGTCTGATTGTCCTTGGTGTAGGGCAATGGAGAGCGTGGCGCCTCAGACGCGGGTTTGTCTCCCCCCAGCAAATCGTCGAAAACTCCGCCTCGGGCGTTCAGCGCGACACCGGAAGCAGCAACGATGCCGAGCGCCTTTAACACCGAGCGACGACTCAGGTAAATGGACTCGGGCGTAACCTCGTTTTCAGAAATGGCACCTATCTGTGGGCGTTTGATCAACATGTGAATTCCACCTTGCATTGCATGGGTAAGCTGTTATTGAACAGTCTAGGCCGTAAGGCGAGGTGAAATCATCACAACTTCATAACATTTATATAAGAATGCTGCGGACCTCCATTAACGCAAAGCCCAATAAATTCAATCCTGGCCAGTGTTCGGGTTCGCAAGCTTCCTTTGCGTAACAGGCAAGACCTATTCCCCAAACGGAGTCCACCGGACTCGCTTCGACCAGCACGCGCTGACCTGTCGACAGAATAAAAGTTTTAAGTGACTGATTTTGTGAAAATTTGGCGAGATTACCTGTCACGACAATATCGAAGCGATGTTGCTGCCACCGAGCTTCGTCGAAGCCCGCAATTTCACGTCCCAGCTTTTTCGCTTCACCTGGATGACCCGCTCGCAATATCTTTTCGGCGATGTCGTGATCACCAAACAGCCTTGCCTTTGCCGCCATCATGTAGTGTTCGGCGGTCGGGTAATAGATATCTTCTATAGTAAAACCCGCATCGAACCATTGGCTAAAGCAGCTTTTGTCGATTGCTCCTGGTTTGTGCGGTTGATGTCCCCAGAAAAACAGGTACTTGGCCGAAAAGCCCTTTTGTATGGCAGTCACTAAGGACTGTGTGCTTTTAAAGGTAGCGCTTGTCATTTTCCCTTCCTTCTGTAAATCCTTCTTTAACAAACCAATTGTCCCTGTACTGGCCGCAAGGCGATATTCACTACGGCGCCGGCGTTAAACTCTATGCAATCATCCAGCATGCCATCGCTGAAAATCACGCCGTTTTCCGGCATGGCAGAGGCGATGGTCAGTGGTGCGCTATCCGACACCTGACCAAACAGCATTCGCGTGCCGGTATTGCGGCTGGGGAAAGGTTCGCGGACCGAATACACAAGGCGGGCTTCGTCCCAACCGAAATTGGATAACGGTATTTGACGGTCATCTGTCCAGCCATTGGCCTGTGCGATGCCGAAACTTCCGGTAATGACGCTTTTCAGCCAGCCGGTGGAACCCAAGCCGGTGGACACAATAATGCCGCTGGAGGATTGGAATTCGCCCTCGCCAGACTGTAGTAAATGGTATCTGGCCGACGCATGCCCGCGCTGGCCGATAAAAAAGTCGTTTACCGCAACCATTTTTTGGCCATCATTGAGTTCTGCCTGAGCCATGGTAATGGATTTGCAATTGAATTTGCCCCTGAGTACGTCCGTTAAAACCTTCGCTGATTCCTTCACTTGAAAGGGCAGTAGAACCCCGTCAAAACGTGATGGATCGGGATTAATGGCAACCGTAGGCTGGCCGGACAGATATTTCAGGGTGTTGGCCACCAGTCCATCCTGACCCAGCACCACCACGATATCGTCCTGAGCGAATATAAAGTTGGCGAGAAAATCCCGATCCAGCGTTTGTACCCGTCCCAGCGCACTTAACGCCGTTTCGATCGCATTTAATGCGTTTCGATAACTCTGGTGTTCTTGTCGATAGTCGGAAAAGTCTTCCCCACGACTTTGAATATAAAACTCGGCTTGCTCCTCGGTATTGTGTTTAAACACTAGTTCCTGCAATCGCGTGCGTCGGGTTACCAATATGATTTTCCGTTGCGAAGCCATAAGGTTTACCTCGTCCATGTGGTTTACTTTGAATTACCCATCAGTTCGCGCATCAGGTCAGGCGAAATATTCAACTGGCCGATCTTGTCCGCGCCTTTGGCAATCTGACTAAAGGAGAGGGCGATCAGTTGTTCCGGTTTCATGCCGCTATTGGTAATGGCTTCCAGTACGCGGCTGTCGGCGGCGGCCATCGCGCGCATCGTGGAATCAATCGCGTAGGCTTTGGCGTCCGCTTCCTTACGCGCATTTTGGGTAGACAAATCCACCAGCATCTGTCGCTGTTCTTCCAGTTGAATGGTGCTTTCCAATTCCGCCCGCTGCATTTCCTGGCGTTTGAGCTGCACGGCCATTTTCGCTGCCATCTCGGCTTCTTTTACTTGCTGCTTTTTCTCTTCGACCAGTTTTTCGGTCTCCAGCTCGTTTTCCTTGATGCCGCGTTCCTGTTCCAGCGCAGCATTGCGGCGGTCGTAGATGGCTTCATCCGCTTCCTTCAAAAGTTGCTCGCGAATCGTGGACTCTAAGGCGCGTGCGGTTTCGGCATTGGGTTTGATTGCCAATATTGAAACATCCAGCACTTCGATACCCAGGCGATCTAACACCGGTGCGTTGGACAAGGCGTCGTTAAGCTGGTTGACCAGCCCTTCTGATGCCGACAGCGCTTCCTTCAGCGTGATGGTTTGAACAAAGTTGCGTGTTTGTACCTGCACCAGATTCAGCAGTCGACCTGGGAGCTTTTTAGGGGCTTCGGACGCGTAATCTGCCCCATTTTTTGCCAGCGTGAAATTCATGACGGCAGCGAGTTGTTTCGGATCTTTGATGCGATAAACCAGTTGGCCCTGAATCGACAAGGTCTGAAAATCGGCGCTGACTTCATTAAAGATAAAAGGCAGATCGCGGCTTTCCATGGGAATAGCCACCAGCGAGGTGGTTGGTGCAAAGTAAAAGCAACTCAGTCCAATGCCTTCCTTCACCAAACGGCCTTTGCGGTATTTCATTAGATAGGTGCTTGGTTCGGTTTTGATGTAGCGAAACATAGTGAACTCCTTCTCTTGTTAGACGCTTTTTGACATGAATGTCTATTAATATTGGCAGTATGCCACTTATATTTAATTAATAGTGGCAAAGAGACACTATGTTGTCAATGCCGGAAAGGTATCGTTTTTTTGTTAAGCTGTAAAATAAACGTACAATGCCCGTCCTAGCAGGTTTGACATCAACAGGGATACGTTTAGAAGGTAGGCGGCCCGTCCACGCCTACAGAATGGCAGCCTCTGAGTGAGCTAATGCGATAAAAAAGGTAACAGATTCATCATGATGAATAAGAAAACAAATAATGCGAAGTATCTTCCTTGGATTCTAACGGCGTCAGTAAGTCTGTTTACTGGTGCAACACAAGCCAGATTGATGGTGGGCGAAGGCGTGGCTGACAGCCGTGAACAAGCGGGTAAACTGGCGTTGTCTGATCTGGCCAGCCAGATATTTGTGCAGGTAGAAAGCCGTGCCGATGTGCAGCAGTCCGAAAGTCAGGGCAGCTCGTACAGTCAGAATATTGCCACCCAGACCGATTTGCCGCTCATGGGCGCCAAGGTGGAATGCTATGAACAGTTTGGCAAACCTACCTGTCAGGCTTCGCTGGAAACCAGCGCCGCCACGGCCTTGTATCTGGGCAAAATGGACGATGAGGTGGCGAGCCTCAAGCAGGAATTGGCGGTGATGAAAAAGCAGCCCAAAGGCGATCACTATGCGCGCATCAATCGTATGTTGCAGGCCATCGACAGTTACGAAAAATACCGTACGGTACTGAACTTTTTTACCGGGGGCCAGACCAAGGTTGCCTCTTTGCCCGCCAGTCGCGCCGACTTGCTACAACAGATGGAGCGCTATCAACAGCAGGTTAAAAGCCTGCGTACGGCGGCCGACGTTATCGGGCAGGGTATCGGGCAGCAAAATCTTCTGATCAAGGCACCGACTCCGCAAGGCGTCAATGAAGTTACCCCTCTGGGGCGCGCACTGTACGATGAACTTCAGCGCAGTTTGCTTAATCGTCAGGCGAAAGATGAAAGTGGTGCTGATTATGTGTTGTCCGGGCAGTATGAAGAAGTGAAACAGGGCGTACGCCTGAGTATGGCCTTAAAAGACCAAACCGGCAAAACGCTGAGCTACAAAACCCTGTTATTAGACCCCGTTGCTTACGCCCAATTCGACCCCAAACCCCAGCACCTGGATTTCGACGCACTGGTCAAGCATGGCTACGTGCTGGACAACCAGTTCCGGGTCGAACTCACCACCGACAAAGGCCAGCGCCAACTGCATTACAATGCCTGCGACCCAGTGCAACTGCTCGTGCGGGCCAACCGCCCCACCTGGTATTACATTGTGGGCCACACCCAGAACGACAAAGAACGCTTTTCCTACTTACTGGAGCTGAACGGCTACGGTCAGGAAGGCAGCCCGGAGCGCTTTACCGGTAAAATCGGTGCGGGCAATCTCAATACCTACCAGGCCTTGTTTGATGGCTTTTACGTGATTGCGCCCTTCGGCAACGAAACCTTCCAGTTGTTTGGCAGTGACCAGCCGATTGAAAAACGTTTGCCGAAAACCCGCGCGCAAGTCAGGGACGGTTATACCTATTACGTTTTGGTGGACAACGATGGCCAGCCCAGTGCGCCGGAAAAAGCGGTTAGCACCACGCGCGGATTAATAGCGGCGCATCAGGTGAAAAAGGCGCAGGGCGCGAGCCAGCCTGCACGCTATTCGGAATCGGTGTTGTCTTATCAGACTTACTCGACGTCACAGTACCAAAAACGCGGTTGTGATATATAACCTCATTCGACGCGCCTGAAGAAATGCGAAATTGCAGGAGGAAAGAATACAATGCCACAGGTTGTCCGTTATGGTCTGGTGCTAATTTGCCTGTTGGGTGGATTTACTCAAGTATGGGCTGAAACCCGTACCGCGCTGGTGATTGGAAACAGTGCCTACCGGGATGCGCCGTTGAAAAATCCGGCGAATGACGCAACCGATGTCGCTAAATTACTGCGTAGTCTGGAGTTTGACGTCGTTCTGAAAACCAATGCCACGCAAGAGGCCATGGAAGACGCCATTCGCGACTTCGGCAAAGCATTGGAGAAAAAAGGCGGAGTAGGGCTGTTTTTCTACGCGGGGCACGGCGTGCAGTCGCAGGGTAAAAACTACCTGATTCCGGTGGATGCCCAGCTCGAACGGGAAAAAGATCTGCGCTACCGCGCCGTTAATCTGGGTCAGCTGCTGGATGAAATGCGCTTTGCCAAAAACGGCCTGAACATTGCCATTCTCGATGCCTGCCGTAATAACCCGCTGACACGCAGCTTCCGCTCCAGTGAACGCGGGTTGGCCCCCACGACCGATGCACCAAAGGGCTTGTTTTTGGCGTATTCTACCTCGCCCAACGAAGTGGCCGCCGACGGCGAAGGCCGTAACAGTCCCTTTACCGAGCAGCTCAAGCTGGCACTAACCAAACCGGGGCTACCTCTGGAACTCACTTTTAAGGAAGTGGTGAAAGGGGTTAAAAAAGTCACACAGGAAAAGCAGGTGCCCTGGTTCAACTCCTCGGTAAGTGGCGATTTTTATTTTAAACCCGCTACACCGGCGCAGGCTCCAGTGGTCACGCCAACCATTGGGCCCTCAGCAGTACCCGGCAAGGCGGTGGACGCACTGGCCTGGACTTATGTTGAAAACAGCCAGGATGTCAGAGACTTTGCGGCTTTTCAGAAGCAGTTCCCTAACTCGCAGTATGCTTTTCTGGCTAAGATTCGCGAGCAGCAATTGCAGCGTACCTCCGCGCCAGCGGCCCCGGTGGCAGAAAAATATGCCCTAACCGTGCAAGCTACCCCGGCTAATGCAAAAATCCGCATTCTCAATATCGGCCCCGCTTATCGTGACGGTATTCAACTGACACCGGGAGATTATCACCTTGAAGTCAGCGCGAGAGGTTACGAAATGCAAAGGGAATGGGTCTCGCTGGGTAATATCGACCTTACGCACCGCATAGTATTGAACAAAACGTCTACGTCTAGCCGGGCAACCCAACTAGGGCTGGAATTTGTGACGATTCCGGCAGGCAGTTTTATGATGGGCTCCGATGACGGTGATAACGACGAAAAGCCTGTACGAAAGGTTCAGGTGCCGTCGTTTAAGCTAATGAAATATGAAGTCACCCAAGGCCAGTGGCAGGCGGTGATGGGGTCTAATCCGTCGTATTTCAGCAGTTGTGGCCAGAACTGCCCGGTGGAAAATGTTAGTTGGAATAACGTTCAGCAGTTTATCCATAAGCTCAACCAGCAAACCGGCCTGACCTTCCGTTTGCCGAGTGAGGCCGAATGGGAGTATGCAGCACGGGCGGGTACGACCACTGCCTTTTCCTTTGGCGATCAGATTACGACCGAGCAGGCCAATTTTAAAGGAAACTATACCTATAATGGCAGTCAAAAAGGTGTTTACCTAGGAAAAACCGTTCGTGTAGACAGCTTCCAGCCCAATAACTGGGGGCTTTATAATATGCACGGTAATGTCTCGGAGTTGACAGAAGATTGCTGGAATTATTTTAATAAAGACTATATCAATAGTCGTGCCAGAAGTGACGGTGATTGCTCGCTTCGTGTGCTGCGTGGCGGCTCCTGGGCCAACGAACCGCGCTACCTTCGTTCGGCCAGCCGTAACAGTTTCTTCATCGGCTTTCGCGACTATTTCGCCGGCTTTCGTCTCGTGCAGGGCCTCTAGCGTCTTTTGGCTAGCGGTTACCCTTTGCGGAGCGTTAGCGACCCTGGAAATAGCTGTGCGAATTCCGCTCAGGCGGCTTCGCCCGCGCGGCGAGGACACCCCGCCTGCTGGGTGTTTAGCCGGTCCGCCGATTTTGCTGCATCAGAAATAGCAGAATTGGATGCCAAAGGTGAAGTAGTTGGTTTGGGTCGCTTATTGTCGCGGGTAATGGATCTGAAACTAGCGCCTGCTGCCAGTACTTAGTACTTAGTACTTAGTACTAAGTGCTAATAAGTTATCCCCCACAATGTACCTCGCTCTACCTGTTGCCCTGTATCATCGATAATATCCATTGACCCGGCCGCACAATCAGCACATAAAAAATGCCCCAAAGGGTGGTAAGTACAACATAAGCAAAGCACCAACCACCTGCCACTGGCAAGAACACCAGCAGAAATAGAGCAAAATGCAGCGGCCTGAGCAGTAAATACAGTGGCCACTGTTGCCAATGCTCGGGTCGATGCAGGCGCCATATGGCATTCCAGGCACGCCAGGTAGTGAGGGATGCCAGAAAACCCAAAAAGCCGGAAATGATCAGATAAGTCTGCAGATAGGTCGGGATAAACGGCACGATGCGCTGGTCAAGTTCCTGGCCTCGCGCTTCATTGGGTGCGGCCAACACAATCGACTTGACTACAAGATGTTTGGCCGTGTGGGCGGCTACATCGCCAATGCTTAAGCCGGCGTCGCTTGCGGCAGTCAGATTCGGTACAGGACGTGTCTGAATCAAACTCTGGCTCCCTTGGCCTTGGGCCAACTGATAAACAAAACGCTCATCACTTAAACCGGCAAATTGTTGTAG
Organism: Hahellaceae bacterium; assembly: GCA_024234505.1. Classification (GTDB taxonomy): domain Bacteria; phylum Pseudomonadota; class Gammaproteobacteria; order Pseudomonadales; family Oleiphilaceae; genus JACKOD01. The sequence continues at coordinate 820,237 of JACKOD010000001.1, forward strand.
AAAGCCTGCCGTGTGATTTTCGGCGAGACTGCCGGACAGCATGACTTCAGTGTGCTTTTGCGCTTCTGCCAGTACCTTGGTGGGGTTGGGAGCATCAAGCATGATCAGTTGAATGTCGTGTGTTTCGGCCTGGGCTTTTAGCAAAATGCGACTGGCATCGGGCAATTGGTTGCCTGCCACGACCAGCGTTTTCCGCGACATGGTTGACATGGCGGCAAGTGTTTCCTGTAGCGAATCAGATGCTGAGCCGATTTCACGAAAACTGATCTGGCCGGGCTTCCAGGGGCGCTGCAGGTGCCATAACCCTGATTGCAATTGCGTGATGTCAGCCACGGGCATGTCGATATTGGAAAAATTGAGTTCCCAATTTGGATTTACGCCGGTCGGGCGCCTCAGCGTAAATACTGCGTCATTTTTGGTTTTTAGCAAGATTGGCAGACTGTCCGGCAGGTTCTCGAAGTGTTTCAAGGAGCCGGGTAAATCCCGCGCATCAAGAAGCAGCGCGTGGGGAGCCGGTTGCAGGCGGGCAACATCTTCAATCGTTTTAATTACATGTAGCTGACCATCAGCTCCTTCCAGAATCCATTCACCGCCTTCACGCGGGCGCAGGGAGGCAATGTGTTTGTCGTGTAGACCTTCCGGTAGTTTCAGTTTGTGAAGGGGGACGTCGACATCGACGTGCCTGGCTACTTTGCCCACTTTGGTCAACTCAGACAGAAAACCGCCGTGGGCGAAGGATGTTAATAGGCTGATGAGCCAAATTATCCAAACTTTTTTCATGCTTTTTTACTATCGTCAGGTCGCTAAACGCTAAACGCTAAACGCTAAACGCTAAACGCTAAATATCTCGCGACTAATGTTCCGTTTAAAAAGATAGAAACTCCATTCGGACTAAAGTTTGACTTACCTGTAAGAAGAATAACACCGACAATTGCGATCGGTCTTGCTGGGTAATGGTCATGGATGACACCCCTCAGATGGCTTCGGCCTGCGCGGCGAGGACGCCCCGCCTACTGTGTGTGCAACATCTTCAACTGGGTATAGTCGAATTTTCTTAACGCGCGGATTAATGGCGGTGTAGCCCCGTTAAATGCGTGGGTGCTTCGGATTCCACCTCGGCAATGTTCTGACAAGATAGCCCCTCAATAATTCCGCATTGGTTCACTTCGCGATGGTCTCCGCAATTCTGACGCAGGGTGCGTAATTGCGTTGAGAGTGACTGCAAGGCATGGATGCGGGCCTCCACATGCTGAATATGTTCGTCGATCAGGTCATTTATTTCGTGGCAATCATCCTTAGGATGATCGCGCATGGCCAGTAACAGGCGAATTTCTTCCAGACTCATATCGAGCGTGCGACAGTTGCGAATGAACAGCAGGCGCTCCAGATCTGCCTCGCGGTAAACTCGGTAATTGCCGTCGCTGCGGGAAGGTGTGGGTACGAGGCCTTCTTTTTCCCAGTAGCGAATGGTTTCGACCGGGCAGTTAATTCGCTTGGCGAGTTCTCCGATTTTCATTTTTTGTTTCCTCTGGCCTATTGACCCTATAGTAGCTTCAGGGTGTCTACTGGACAACAGATCAATAGCATATGGAGTATCAATGATGTCAGGCGGATGTGGTGAAAGCACAAGGTCTAAAGATTGCGGTGAAAGCACAGAGGCTAAAGCAAGTACTCGTTGTTGTGGTGCAGGTGAGGGAAATTCGCACAGTGAAAGCGCTTTGCCGCCCTGTTGTGCGGCCTCGCCTGATGAAAAGAAGGAGGCCGATAGTATCATCGACTTACCTGGTTTTGTCCGTTCGCAGTTTCGCATCGCGCAAATGGATTGCCCCACCGAAGAGCGTCTGATTCGGGATAAGCTTTCGTCGCTTGCAAGTGTCGGGGCGCTGGAGTTCAATCTGCTGCAACGGGTGCTGACGGTCTTTCATGTGCCGGATGGGGTCGACGATATTGTGGCCGCCATACAATCACTCGATTTCACGCCGGAGCCTCTGACCGACAACGCACGGCCTCTTACACCTGTGCCGCACCAGCCGCTTTGGCCGTTGGTTTTGGCTGGCTTGAGTGCTATCGGTGCCGAAATCGCGCACTTTTTTGCATTGACGAACGACTGGGTTGTTGCTGCGCTGGCGTTAGTTGCGATTGCCAGTTGCGGTCTGGGTACCTATAAAAAGGGCTGGATTGCCTTAAAAAACCGCAACCTCAACATCAACGCCCTGATGAGTATTGCCGTGACCGGCGCGCTGCTGATCGGTCAATGGCCCGAGGCGGCAATGGTGATGGTGTTGTTTGTCATAGCGGAGTTGATTGAGGCCAAATCCATTGACCGCGCCCGGCATGCCATTCGCAAATTACTGGATTTATCCCCTCAGCAGGCCACAGTTAAAAGTGCCGATGGTCATTGGCATACGCAGGATATTCGACATATCGCTATGGGGTCACAAGTGCGCGTTCGGCCGGGCGAGCGTATTGCGCTGGATGGGGTGATTCAGGATGGACAATCTTCCGTGAATCAAGCCCCGATCACCGGCGAAAGTTTGCCCGTGGACAAAACAGTGGGTGATGCGGTGTATGCGGGCAGCCTGAATGAGGCCGGCTCTTTTATTTACACCACCACGGCAGCGGCGGATGGAACCCTGTTGGCGCGCATTATTCATGCCGTAGAAAGCGCCCAAGGGGCGAGGGCGCCGACGCAGCGTTTTGTGGATCAATTCGCCAAAGTTTACACGCCGGTGGTGTTTGCGCTGGCATTAGCGGTCGCTGTCGTGCCACCGTTATTTTCAAGTGGTATCTGGCTGGAATGGATTTATCGAGCACTGGTTTTGTTGGTGGTCGCCTGCCCCTGCGCCTTGGTGATTTCAACGCCGGTAACCATTGTGAGTGGGCTGGCCGCTGCGGCGCGACAGGGGATTCTGGTCAAGGGTGGAGCATTTCTGGAAGCCGGTCGGCATTTACGTTATCTGGCGTTAGATAAAACAGGCACCTTGACGGAGGGTAGACCGAAGCAGACTGACAGCATCATATTGTCCGATGAACCGAATGACTTTGAGGTTGTCGCGGCGAGTCTGGCTAACCGTTCGGATCATCCGGTTTCTCATGCCATTGCCAGCGCGTTTAGCGGCCAGTTCGTCAAAGTAGAGCACTTCAGAGCCTTGAACGGTCGTGGGGTGGCCGGGTCGGTTGCCGGTCATAGTTATCATTTGGGTAATCATCGTCTGATCGAAGAGTTAGGCCTTTGCTCGCCGGAACTGGAAGTTCAGTTGAAAGGGCTGGAACAGCAGGGCAAAAGTGTGGTGCTCCTGACCAACGAACACAAGGTGCTGGCCTTGTTCGCCGTGGCCGATACGTTGCGGGCAACCAGTCGGGAAGCCATTCAGCAACTGCACGAACTGGGCGTTAAAACGCTTATGCTCAGTGGTGACAATCAATACACTGCCCAGGCCATTGCAGACGGTGCAGGTATCGATGAAGTTAAGAGCGAGTTGTTGCCGGAGGACAAGCTGGCGGTTATTGCTGCACTCAGCGGTGAACATGACAAGGTAGGCATGGTGGGAGATGGCATCAACGATGCCCCGGCACTGGCCAGAGCCGATATTGGTTTCGCGATGGGCATCAGTGGCACTGACACCGCAATCGAAACCGCCGATGTGACTTTGATGGATGACGATTTGCGTAAAATTCCGCGCTTTATTGCGTTATCGAAGCAAACGGCCACCGTACTTCAACAAAACATTGCACTGGCGATTGGCATTAAAGTGGTGTTTCTAGGGTTGGCTTTGGTCGGTCAGGCGACTCTGTGGATGGCGGTGTTTGCCGATATGGGCGCGAGTCTGATCGTGGTTGCAAATGGGTTGCGGATGTTGGAAGCACCGACTGAGCGCGGGTGAGTTAATCGTCTCAAGTCATTTAGGCTTGGGTTTAGTTGATTTCACTAAAGCCAGCCAGGTAACAACGCAAACGACTGCTCCTGCATAGAAAGTAAAGGCGGAGCCGTAGCTATCCCACAAATAGCCGGCCAGCACACTGGCTAGTAGCATAGCCAAGCCGCTGATCAGATTGAAAAAGCCAAAGGCAGTACCGCGTAATTCGGCAGGCGCGGTATCGGCGACCATTTTTGCCAGCAATCCCTGTGTTGCCCCCATATGGACGCCCCAAAGGGCGACGCCAATCAGCACGCCTAGCCAACCGTTATGTGTTGCCAGTACGAGGTCGGCGAGGATCAGCACGAAAATACCGAAACCGAGCAGGGACGTGGAAGACTTTCGGTCTGCCAGTTTGCCCAACGGGTAAGCGGTGAGAGCGTACACGATATTCATCGCGACCATCACGAGGGGAATCCAGGTGGCTGCCAAGCCCGTTTGTTGGGCGCGCAGTACAAGAAAAGCCTCACTGAAACGCGCCAGTGTAAAGCCGGCGCCGATAAAAACGACCTGCCAATAATCCCGTTCGAGTCGCTTTAGGTTTTTCAGCCGAATCGGGTTTTCTCGCGTTGAAGTGGCTACTTTTCGGGGCTCTTTTAAGCCAAAAAACAACAAGCTGACGGCCAACGCACCGGGAATGACGGCAACCCAGAACACCGCGCGATAATTTTCTGCCCACAAAAACATCAGACCCACTGCCAACAGAGGGCCAAGAAACGCACCCACCGTATCCAGCGATTGACGCAGCCCGAAGGCTGCTCCGCGCATATGCGGCGGGGCGATATCGGCCACCAGCGCATCCCGCGGCGCACCGCGAATGCCTTTACCAATTCGGTCCAGTAATCGTGCGGAGAGCACAATCCCTAAAGACGGTGCAAGTGCAAAAAGCGGTTTGGTGACTGCACCCAGCCCATAACCTAGTACGGCTAAACCTTTACGCTTACCCAGGTAATCGCTGATCACACCGGAGAATATTTTTACGATCAAGGCCGTGGATTCGGCCAGCCCCTCAATTAACCCTACCTGCAGCGCACTAGCCCCCAGCGTAGTAACCATAAACAACGGAAGCAGGCTATGTATCATCTCAGAAGAGATATCCATCAGCAGACTGACAAAACCGAGAATCCAAATACCTTTGGGTAACTTCTGAAACGTTTGATTTGCGGAACCGGTCATCGACATATCCATTTTGAGTCGCGAGTTGAACCTTATAACGCCAGCGCAGGTAAAATCATAGTGCGTTCTTCATGTAGATTTAAATCTTTTATACTGTCGAGTAGGCCGCCAAACCAATCACAACTTCAATTATCCCGAGAAAGACGGACTCGATTTGCTTACCCCTAAATATTGTAAATAGTATATATAAAACAATGGACTATCGATGTGAAAGGCGAACCGCTTTTGCCTGGATGGACGAATCAGGTTTGCAAAAAGCGCTGACGCGCAGTCATTTTTTTATAATGATTTGAAATTGCTGGAAAAGTTAAAAATCGACGTCTAGGGTAGGCGAACTAGTGAAATACGAAATGACTACGGTCTGTTAAGAACATCAAAAGATAAGGACTCAGAGTTTTATTTTTTCCCCTGCATTCTGTTTGAAATTCTAATGACGATTCGTTCTTCTATCGTTGTCAGTTCCGAAGTGCTGATCACAAAGATCTATTGAGGCTCAATTGACCACTGGTACAAAACCGCTGCTTGCCCCCCATACACATTTCGCTCATCTAAAAGATTCCAGACGATTGCATTGCTAACAAAAAAGCGCTTGCCAGTGGCGGAGATGCGCACACCTTGATAGTTGTCGATAAAGCCATACTGGGTCACTCGTGCTAAGAGCCTGTCCCGTTCCGACTGAATTTGTGGTTCGGCGGAAAAGCGGGAGGGCAGTTTTGTGAAATCCTGCCAGTTCATTTCAAATAGGGCTTGGGCGGTTTTGTTGCCATAGTTGAAGATGGGATCGCTGTCTGTATTGTGTGACACCACCGCAAAAGGCGCATGGTAAAGTGCTTGAAAACGCGCATTGTCGGTTAGTGTCGGGTCTAGTAGCGGTTTACCTGTCAGGCGTAAAAAGCTCGAAAGCATCAGGTCTGCGTGTTTTGCCTGGTAATGGTTGCCGGTGCAGGGTTCTTGCATTGCGCTTTCCTGTTAAGTCTTAAATTTAAATAGGCAGCTTAATTTGATTAAGCATAGTGTTAAGCCATTGACCATAAGGTGACACCAGAAACCCGAGTGCGGCGCCATTCATGGCAACCGTTAGCCAGAATATGCGTCTAAAGGTGCGTTTTTGCGATTTGTGCCGAAGCCACTGTTGTGCAAAGAGTGCGCCGGGCCAGCCACCGGCTAATGCCAGATAATGTAGTGTGGCTTCCGGGACGCGCTGTTGAGATTTCTGGGCTGAAGACTTGTCCAGCGCATAGAAAATAAGCGTCAGTAGACTAACCGCGCCATAGAGAACCAGGATAATGAGGGCGAGTCGATTTAAATGCGTTAATACACCTAATCCCGAGAGAAACAGCGCACTGACCAGAAACGCATTAAATGCAGGCCCGCGAGGCAAGATTTGCCGGCAACGGATATTAACTGCTTGTATTTGGTTTTTGGATTTTTTACCTGCCTGGAATTTAACGCGGGTGCCGACGGAGGGGCGACGTGATTTATTCTGCACATCAGAAATATGGAAAAAGTAGCGCTCATTGCTGCGCTTTGTTTGAATAAAGCCAAATCCTTTTTCATCATTCCATTGAATGACTTTACCTTTGTATTCCACCATGAGGCCCCTATTGGTGAACAAAGCGCGTAAGCTAGCAACAGGAAGGCCGGACTGCAACAGGATGTCATTGCGCATGGGATTTTTCCGGCCGGCCAACCGAATAGGTGCTTTCGAATTAGCCGGCATGTGAAACAGACTAGCGCCCATACCTCCAGGTAATCCGGGCTTTTTCGAGCGCATGTTGATTCAACATAAAGCCGACCAATGCGCCTGATGCGTGGGTGTCTAGCGGTAGGGATTCCACGTCCAATGCAAACAAGGTTAATTGATACCGATGCGGTGTGGCACCCGGCGGCGGGCAGGCGCCCCCAAATCCCGGTGTGCCAAAGTCGGTGCGACTTTGCAGGGTGCCTGGTGGCAGTGCGGCAGTGTCCGCCGTACCTGCGCCTGCGGGAAGCGTGTGGGTGTTGGCCGGGATATTAAACACCACCCAGTGCCACCAGCCGCTACCGGTAGGCGCGTCGGGATCATAAATTGTAATGGCAAAGCTTTTGGTGCCTGCCGGGGCATCGGACCAGTTCAGTGCGGGAGATTGATTTTGTCCTTCACAACCGAAGCCCTTAAACACCTGTGCGTCGGGGAGGGTGGCGCCTTCCGGCAAGCCGGGGCTATGTATTTCCAGTGCTTGAGTGACTTGAGACGCTAACGCCAGCGAGGCACAAAGTAAGGTCGCCGCCGTTTGGCGGGTGTAGCGATGCAGTCTTTTCATGGGGGACTCCTGTGTTGAAGCAAGTAACAGGATGTATGTTACCGATGGCATTGCCTTAAAAAATGCCTGAAAGACGCAGATTCGTTCCTGAAATACGCATCTGTGATTGTACCGTGATTGTCACGACACAGGTTCGCGTGTGCGCCGCAACTGTGCCGGCGTCAACCCAAAATAGGCTCGGAAGCGCTCACTGAATCGGGCCAGCGATTGATAGCCGCATTGTTCTGCCACCTGATCCAATGAAGCGTGCGTGGTTTGCAACAGATTAAAGGCCTGCACCAGGCGCACGTCGTCGAGTATCGCGCGCAGGCCGCTCTGCTCCTCCTTCAGTTGGCGGCTTAAGGTGGCCACACTGCGATGCAGTTTTGCCGCCAGCAAAGCCAGCGTCCAATTTCGATCCGGTGCTTCCGCGACCAGCGCTTGTACCTGACAGGTGATACTGGCGCTACGCGGTTGCAGCAGTGGCCATATCTGCGCGTTTTGAATAATCCAGTGCAATAGGAGTTCTTGTAGGCGATGCCGGATGATCGCAGGGTGCAGTTGTGCCTCGGTCACGGAGCTAATGATGGCTCGCATGACTTGCTGTTGCTGTGGGTTGGGTTTGAGCGTACAGAACCCTCCGGTACTCATGACCGGCGCGGGCGTCAGATTCAATTGCCGCGCCAGGCTTTCCACATCCTTTTGGCTCAGCTCAAAAGCCAATGCGCGATATTCGCCTGCTGTGGCATCAGGCTGATTTTCCAATTGACAGCGAATACCCGCCGGGATCAGCACCATCTCACCCGCCTGTACTTGCGTTTCTTGCTGGCGACACTGCAATCGTTTCACGCCGGTTTGCACCATGATCAGACAGGGCTGCCAAAACGGTAGATTCTTTATGGTCTGCGTCTGATAGGCATGAAAGCTGCCAAACGCGATAGGAGTATGAACCTCTTCTTGCGTGATGGAGGGTGTCGCGGATAGTCCTGAGGATCGAGTCATGCACAGACCTGATGAGTCATGGAAATAGTGGACATGTTCACTGTATTCGAAATTGGGGTCAACCGGCCACGAAAATGATTTAGTAATCAAAGACAAATCGCACGGTATTTTTATGTCATGGAATGCAGCAAAGACTAAACCGTATTGGTGCAGCTTTTCATAAAATTGAGCTGCAGGCGCTTAGCAATTGTCCATTATTTTTATCTGGCTATAATATGCGCACATTGTTCACGGTGTGGGCAATGTGCGCGTTTAATCAATTAATGGTAGCGCGAGCTTCCTAAGTTTTCCGCTCGAAGCGATTGCATTTTATACCGGTGTTCCGCAATGGCGCTTCGGTGTAGGGGGACGTTATGTGATGAATCCAGAAGCGGAAGTCAAAGTTGACTATGATAAAGTCACTGTAAAATACGATGATACGATCGGATTTGTGACAGAAGTAGGTTATCAGCCAGCAGACAATTTTTGGATCAACATTCGTTATGTCGCCGAGCAATATGAACCGACAGATATCGAATTTAATGGCCTCAAGTATACTGTAAACTCTTCGGCAGAGATCAGCGGTAACCATGTCGGTATTAATGCAGTGATGATGTTCTAATCCTTAGAGCCGGTGTCGGCACAGGTTGTTGATTAACGCAACCTGAGTCGTCTCGAAGTACTTGGTTCCCTTCAAATCAACGGAGGAATTTATCCCCACCCGTTGATTTATTACACAAGGGATGCGCTGTTAATGGTGGAACATTGCAATTAATAGCGAAACATTGCGATGCTGTGTCGGCGTAACTCACATCAGATATTCCAAGGTGTTACGCCTCAATGCAGACCTGCTTAATCTGATGACTCAATTAGCGTCAGACCAGCAGGCAGCGCTTCGCCAAAGATCAGCTTGGTTTGCGCCGCATCATCGGGCTCGGTTTGGGTCAGCATGCGTAACCATAATGCCGGAGTCTTAACCGCCTGCAGGCGTTCGATTACCTGCTGGCGCAAACGCTCATCCAGATCGCGCTCGCGGTCGCCACTCAGCCGACACATTAAGATCGCCGCAAAGGCCAGGTTAGGGCTGCGTTGCCAGTTTTCCTGCAGTACCCGTGTCAGCCAGGTTTCGACTTGTTGCCGCGGGATGACCTGATGCAGGCTGGCATGGAACGGAATGCGCGAGGCAAGGCGGCCCAGCGCCCACCAACTGGTTTGGGTTTCACTGCTGTTTTGCAGGCGGGTTAACAGGCCGTCGCCAATGGCAATTTTGGCGCTGACCGGTAACAGCTCCAGCGAGCCGAGCAGGCGTACCATGTCTTCGTAAGAGTGTTGTTTGGCTTCGGCCTGGAGTTTACGGCTGCCGATGTTGGCGGGGTCGATGTAGACGGCCAGGTCGGTGTAGATGCGCGCTTGCTGATCGGCATTCAGGCCCCCGGCAGCGCGGCGCCAGAATGTCCACCAGTCAATCCAGCTCTGGGTTTCCTGAGGAAAGGCCAGACCCTGTTCATACAGCGGCCAGATTTTTTGCAGACGCCAGGCGTCCGCCGGGTGGCCGAAGCCGGGGCGCAGTCCGAAACCGGCCAGATTCAACCACAGGCGTTCGTGCTGCTGTGAGCGGCGGCGTTGGGCCTGACCTTGCAGTAGCTGGTCGAACAGGGTACGCAACAGATTGGCATCCCAGGTATCTCGTTTGCCCAGGCATTTCTCCAGATCGTTACGCAGGGTTTTAATCAGCTTCGGATCGCTTTTTTGTTTCTTCTCACCATACAGTGCGTCTAACAGCGTTTGTGCTTCCGGCCAGCGTGGCGGTAGCGCGAGGCGGTTGGTAGTGCTGTGTGTTGCGCCATGTGTTGATCCGTCATCTGTGGCGCACTCTGCCGTACCTGTCTGGCGTACCTGAAATTCCACCTGCCAGCGCTGCGCGGGTTGATCGGCGGCGATACTCACACACTGTAATTGCAACGTGCCAACTTCGGTCAGGCTGGCCATCAGTTGTACCGGTACCTGTCTGGCGCTACCTTTGTTTGTGGTATTACCTGACTGCGGCGGCAGGGCCGCAATCAGCGGAGGCAAGGCAATAAAATCGTCGGCTAGTGTGGCCAGTTCGCCGGGCAGATAGGACTGATCGCGGGTGGTCGAGGTCAGATTGAAGATGACCGGTTGATCCAGCGTTAACAGAAATTGGCGATCCGTTAAGGCCACTTCGCACAGTTCCTCGGTGCCTTTGGGTAACAGGCATACCGTTTGGGCGCGCTCACCCTCGGCACCCGGCAACACCAGAAAAAACGAACGTGCGGAACCACCGCCGATCTTGAGTTGCTGGCCACGTCGGGCCATGGCATAGGCCACGGCACCGTAGGCCACGGCCAGATCAGGATGCGGGTTGTCGAGACAAGTAACCGGCTGGCCTTGACGCCATTGTGCAAGTAAATCCTGCAGGCGCTGGTTTAACTGGCCGCTATTAAACACGCCGCCATTGAGTAGCAAGGCATCGGGAATGGCAGGTGCCGAATCGGCATCGGCGTTTAATGCATTATGATCATCCAACGCTTCGCGACAAGCACGCTCATGGTTACCAATAAAGGCGGCCAGATGCTTGCTGATGGCGGGGTCGCTGGCATAGGGCAGACCGAACTCCACCACTGCGCTGCGGCGTTTGTTTGGGCGCTGAGCAAAATCGCTGAGCGGGAAAAAACCGTCCAGCGCGATAGCTTGAACTTCGTCGCGGGTCAGTTCGCAGCTTTTCGCACCACCGATCAGTCGCGCACCGCTGCCCAACAGTGTGACCGTGGCCTGGGTGGGGGCGGTTTCCTGCAGCAAGCGCTCTTTGGCTTGGCGTGTCTGCTGGATCAACTGCGAGAGCTGTCCGGCACTCAGTGGCTTGCCGGGGGCCAGACGCTGTTCTGCGAGATGCGCCAGCGCCAGGTCGATATTGTCTCCACCCAGCATCAGGTGATCACCGACACCGATGCGGGTCAGGTTGAGTTGCTGCTGTTCATCCAGCGCAATCTTGACCAGACTCAGGTCGGTGGTGCCACCGCCGACATCGCAAACCAGCAACAGGCGCAGATCGTTTAACAGTTGCGCGGCATTGGCTTGGTGCCGCGCGAACCAGTCATAACAGACCGCGAGCGGCTCTTCCAGTAACAAAATATGGGGCAAACCGGCGAGCGTGGCTGCCTCAACCGTCAGCACACGAGCGCCTTCGTCAAACGAAGCCGGTACCGTGACCACGATTTCCTGATCTTCCAGCAGGGCATCGGGGTGTTCGTGGTTCCAGGCCTGGCGCACATAGTGGAGATAACTGGCACTGGCAATCAGTGGCGATACCTTATCGGCCTCGGTGGCGGCAGACCAGGGCAGAATCGCGGCACGGCGATCCACCTGTGGATGCGACAGCCAGCTTTTGGCACTGACCACCAGACGACCGTCGGCTTTGGCACCCAGCGAACGCGCCCAGGCACCAATAACCCGGCGAGGCAGGTCTTCGAAGTGCGCCGGACTGGCATCCTGCGACCAGGGCAGCACCAGATCGGCTTCAGCCAGTTCGCCGGGGGCCGGATGGTAGCGAAACGACGGCAACAACGGCAGCTTGGCAACTTCACCCGGTGCTACCAGCTGCTCGATTTCGAAGATCTGGCGCTGCGCCGGTTGCATCTGGTCGCTTAGCGGGGCGTAGGACACCACGGTATGGGTGGTGCCCAGGTCAATCCCCACCAGATAGCGCGCCGCTGGGCGGCTTTGATCAACCTTGGAAGAGGGCGGGTTGCTGTCTGTTGTCTGTGTCATGTGCCTGTCTGTATTGTATTTACAATTGGGGGATTAGCTTCTCACGTCCAGTTCCACTTGCCAGCGGCGGGGTTCACCGGCATCGGCACCGACCGCTATGGCTTCCAGTTGCAGGGTGCCGATTTCGGTGACTTTGGAGGCCAGTCGTACCATGACGACCTCGCCAGCTCGGCGGCTGCTGTCTTCCAGCGTGACCTGAATTTCCGGCAACTCACTGAGTTCATCGTCGTGCCAGTGGCTGAGGCGGGTGCCAACCTCGTCGTGACGACGGGTGCGGGAGCCAAAAAAGCGGAAAAACACCGGTTCGCCCACCACCAGGCCGAATTCGTCAGCGCTGGGGGCTGAGGCGGTGCCTTCTTCCATACCGAATGGCGCGATACACAGGGCTTCCAGCGGTGGTTCCAGACCCGGTACGGCAGGCATGGCGCTTTCAATGCCGACATAGTAGGCACTGGCCAGACCACCCCGGATACGCACGCCCTTGCCCTGACGCACAAAGCCGTAATAACTGGCACCACAGGCGACCGCAAGGTCGAGGTCGGTATCCTGCAACAATCGAGCTGGCTCGGCATCGGCAGAGGTCAGCCAGTGGTTGATCTGGGCCAGCAGGCGCTGACGCAGGTGGGTGGCTTTCAGTACGCCACCGTTAAGCAGGATCGCGGTGGGGCGGATAAAGCTTGCGGGAGCGGCGGGCGCTAACGGGTCGTCACTTAATACGTCATCGGCGGCATCGTGCTGGCGACTCAAAAAGCCGGCCAGATGTCGGCTGATCGCCGGGTCCTGGGCATAGGGCAGGCCGCGTTGAGTCAGGGCACTGCGACGGCTTTGGCGTGGATGATCCTCAATATCGACCAAGGGGAAGAAGCCTTCCATCAGGGATTGCTGAACTTCGTCGCGCGTCAGTTCACCGCGCAGGGTGCCGCCTAGCAGTTTCGAGCCACGACCGGGCACGGTAATGGGGACGCTGTCGGTGTCGTTGTCGCTCAGCAGGATTTCCTTGGCATCACGGCAGGCCTGTACGATGGCCTGAATCTGCCAGGGTTCGAGCGTTTTGCCTTCGGCTTCCAGCTTGGCCTTGACCCGATAGGCCAGAGCCAGATCCATGTTATCGCCGCCCAACAAAATGTGCTCACCTACGGCGATGCGGTTCAGTATCAGGTTGCCGTCGTCGTTATTGACCGCGACCAGTGAAAAGTCGGTGGTGCCGCCGCCAATATCCACGACCAGAATAATATCGCCCACGTTGACCTGATCGCGCCATTGTTCGCCGCTGGCATGAATCCAGTTATAGACCGCTGCCATTGGCTCTTCGAGCAGGGTCAGGTTCGCGATGCCGGACTCCTGAGCCGCTTCGGCAGTCAGTTCGCGGGCCACCGGATCGAACGAGGCAGGAATAGTGACCGTGACTTCCTGATCGGCCAACGGGTGTTCGGGGTTGGCGTGATCCCAGGCCTGACGCAGGTGGTGCAGGTATTCCAGCGTGGCCTGTACCGGTGAAATCCGTGTGATTTCTTCCTGATTGCCAGCGGGCAGAATATCCGCGTGACGGTCTACTTCCGAGTGACAAAGCCAGCTTTTGGCACTGCTGACCAGTCGAATTGGCGTCTTGGCACCCAAGTGCCGTGCGATACTGCCGACAATTTCACTGGGCTGATCGGTCCAGGGCAGGGCCAGATCGCCCGGCTGCAATTCGGCGTCGTGGGCCATGTACATAAACGACGGCAATTGCTTGCGTGCTTCGATCGCCCCGGGGGTCGTGAGCTGGGGAATATCCATCACCTGCAGCGCGGGTACCGGTTCCAGTTGCTGTTGTGCCTGCTGTAAATCCAGCCAGGCCAGCACAATGTTGGTGGTGCCCAGGTCGATACCGACCGAATAACGTGCCTGTTGACCGTCCATAGTCGTGTTGCTCACAGTTCCACCTCCGCGGGGGTAATAATGCTTGTATCGTGATGTGGTGCCAGTTTCGGCAGTTGTACGTTGGTGACTTTCCAGCCGCGATGTACCAGGGTTCCGTTATAGGGGCCGGAGCCTACCAAATTGCCGGTCAAACGCAGTTCCGATGGGTTAAAGCCTGCGGCAATGCTGACGCGGCTTTCTTCCGCCTCTGTGCGTATGTTGCTCAGGCGGAAATAATGGTTGATGGTTTTTTTACTGCCTTCATGGACCACGCGGGCCACGGCACCGATCTCGGCATCGGAAAAACCGGCCAGATCTTCATTAATAAAGTCGATAAAGCGGGCGTCCTGCTGCAATAAGGCCAGCAATTGCAGGGCTGCATCCGGGCTGGCGCTTTGCAGCGCTGGTGCGACCGGTGCGGGTTTTTCCTCAGGTTTGGCTTCGGGTTCGGCGGGTGCTGCGACCTTGGCTTCAACGACTGGTTGAGTTTGCGGCGCAGCTGGCTGTGCGGCCGGTGTGGATTTACGACGCTGGCCGAGCAACACTGCCAAAACGATCACCACGGCGGCCAGAATCAAATGCAAAAGATCCAGGGTGATTGGCGAATGGGAAAAGGTAGAAAAATCAAAATTCATGGGGATTCTCGCGCATGTTTGAGCTAATGATATAAACGACGGCGATTCTAACACGACCTTGGTGACATAGGGCTGTCTTGAGAGACTTTTGGGGCGGCAATACAGGACAATTGTGTTTTTCATTTGGTTGATGCTGAATTGCAGGTTGCCAAACTAATCAAAATATCAATTGCCAGGAGATATACGAACTTGATTCGCCTATCCTTGGTAAATGGGTTTTTCTACAGGCCGGGTGCTGAAAGTGGTGAACCAAAAACTCAAGAGATAGTAGAGTTCATTGGAATTAAAAACGGCTAACAAGGCAATCAAAGATCGCCCACAAAAGGGCCTGTGGTCTGGACCTTCACTGCTACGCAGCCCGGTCCTTTATTGCGAGCGTTATGCCCCAAAAAATCGAGTGGAGCAACGATTGGTGATCAAATGTTTTGAGATAGCGCTATGCGGACAGAAATGGAAGAACTTTTAAAACTTGGATCATTGCCGTTGGAGGCTAATGCGACCGAGGAGTATTTGTTGAAATTCGAGCGCATATTGAGCTCAATTGAGCCACCAATCACAGTGATATTTGTGTGATTTTGTGTAGTATTTCATTATGATGACCACCTAAAGTATGTGCCTGAGAGCACCTCACACATTGGATAGTCGTTCGACCTGCCAAGCCCGAAAATCCTTGGGTGGTCATCATTAGAATCAAGGCGTTCAATGCGGCCTTAGGTGAGCCCTCGTTGGGTTACATTGATAATTAGTAAATGGAATAAAATACAAATATCACGGAGACGTTAAATATGAGTGATCAATCCTTTTTAAAATTGGAAAAGCAGTCTATTGAAGTAGTAAAAGGATTTGTAAACCCGCGAGGCAAATATCCAGAGAATTACCCAACCTGTTCAACCGATGATAGAGGTCTTTATTTTGTTGACGCAGGGTATGCTGAAATACACAGCGGATTTTTCAGCATATTTATGTTGAATAACGAGCGCTGCACTTTGCGGTTCAATGCTGAATACCATGGTAATGACAGCCACCCGTATAGTTCTTTTTTTTACGGAAAAGATAGTGTTGTTGCAGAGGTCGGTAAAAGCAATATTGTTAAAATGAGGGATGAAATAATATTAGCTATCGACAATAAACTAAAATCTGAATTCGGTGATGACTGTTCGCTGAAATTAATACTTGGCAATGATGGCATGGATAAGCTATACAAATACTACAGCTTTATCGTGCATCTAGATAATAAGCTTGGCTAACTATATATTTTGAACTGGGGGTGTGAATCTAAATCACCTAGCAAGTTACATGAGTCATGTGAGTTTAAATTAAAGGGTATAGTAGAGGCGGGTGAAGTTAACCTTGCTTTATATGAATATTAAGATCTAAGTTAATACATGTTAGCCCTCTCCGAATCAAGTGATATTAACAATTACGGAAATTAGATTTTTGTTATGAATATAGATATTTCCGGGGGCTTAGTACACGAACTACCTTATGATTTGGCTAAGGCATTAACTGAAAACAATATAGTTGATCTCTGGGAAAATCTATCGCCAATTGGTCGCAATGAATTTATTTGTTGGGTCGAAGATGCCAAACAAATGAAGACTAGAGTTAAGCGGATCAATCGCGCCGTTGAGACACTCCTCGAAGGAAAGAAACGACCTTGCTGTTGGGCAGGGTGTATTCATCGAACGGACAAAAAGCCAAGCAAATGGCAACAAGATGTTTTAATTAAAAAAGTCTAAAATATTAGTCAATATTCAAAAGACTGGTTTTTTCTCTGCGACAAACGAAGTGTTCGAGGGGCTTCGGGCATATTTCGCAGGTCCGAGCACATAACCAGTGCATTAAGTCTGCTTCGGCCAGACTAGGGCGGGCCACTACTGGCGCATTAGTTGGGCGCTGCTTATGCAGAGCGTTAAAAATAATGAGGAAAATGAATGGAATCTATAAATCTTAGCGATAAGGAAATTATTGATATAGTAAGGCCATTAGCTGAGCATACGGAAAATGCATGGAATGAAAAAAATTACAGGGAATTTTGTCGGTATTTTATTGATGATGATTTTTCAGAAGAAGAATTTAATCGCCAGATCGAAGAAAGCTATGACGTATATGGCAAACATACGATGGCTGATTTAGTGGCTATCCATAGAAACCCGGATAATGTAATTGTTCTGTGGAAGGTAGCCTTGGAAATGCGAAAGGAACAAGGTTTGCTAATTTATGGCTTTAGAGAGCGTGATGGCAAAGTATTAATTGAAGGTTGTTCGTATCATGCTTAAAACAAGCATGTCTAGCAGCCATTTCTACTAACCAATTGTGGTTCGGCGCTCAGTCGTTGTCCCGCTGCCAAGGTGTCACCGCCATCGCCAAAGACTTTAGTTGGATAAAATCCTTCCATCTCCGAGCGTACGATATTGATCGCCAGTGCTGTTACAATTGGGCATTTATAAAAAGAAAGTTGCGATAAAAGCGGTAGAGAGGCAATTACATAAACCTAAAACATAAAACTAAATTGATAAAGCCGGAGGACAAGCCTTGGTAATGGGTTTTTCTACAGGCTCGTTAGCTGAAGTCAGGTTATGAATATTACTGAAGTATCAAGTGATAATTTATCTGTGTACCTAAATTTAGCCCAATGTTACGAGGCTGAGTTTTCTGTATTAACTAAGAAGAAGCCAGATGAAAATGGCCTGTTTATGCTAGATACTGAAATTGTTTCCCCCACCAGAGGTTATATTTTATATGTCGGCAATGCTCCCGCAGGTATCGCGGCAATAGGGTGCAAAGGCGATTCCGAATATGAAGTTTACGAGTTTTATGTCGTTCCTTATTTTAGGAATAATAAGCTAGGTGTTAAGTTTGCCCATGGAATCTGGCAAATGTTGCCTGGTGAGTGGGTGGTTAAACAAATTCAAGGGGCTAATCACGCCATTAATTTTTGGCGATATTGTATTAATTGGTCGCCCTCGCACAACCAAAAAACCCAGCAAATTCAGCCCAATACAGTAGTTATCAGCTAAACTAACTACAACATTTTTACCATTCCTGCTCAAAAGGTTGTAGTTTTTATGATCCCAAAGGAAAGGAAGCCCGAAAAACAGCGCGAACTCTTCAAACATTATCTTGAAGACATGATCGATATGCGTCATGAACTGGTGTTATTAACACACCGGATTGACTGGGACGCCACCGCTGACTTTTTCGCACGCTACTACTGCCCAAATAATGGCCAGCCGGGTTCTCCCATTCGTTTACAGGTTGGCTTGCAGATGCTTAAACACCTTTCCAATCTTTCTGATGAAGACGTGGTAAGGCGTTGGGTTGAAAACCCCTACTGGCAATACCTTTGTGGTGAAGAGGAATTCCAACATCGTCTGCCGATGGATGACGGCACGATGGCCCGATTTCGCCAACGGATTGGAGAAGAAGGTGCTGCCGCATTGTTAAAAATGTCGATCGCATTAGGCGAGGCCACCGGCGTGATTACCCCTGAGAGCTGCCGGATCGTCGTCGCCGACACCACAGTGATGCCCAAAGCGATCAGTCATCCCACAGACAGCAAGCTGATGGGCAAGGCCTTGATCAAACTGGTCGGGGCCGCCAAACAGGCGGGCGTACGCTTCCGACAAACCTATCTGCGTGAGCTGCCCGCCTTGCAACTGCGGATAGGCCGCTATGCTCATGCGCGGCAATTTAAGCGTATGCGAAAGCTGCTAAAAATACTCGGCAACTACCTGGGGCGGGTCTGGCGTGAGGTAGGTCGGCAAGTCCCGGTAGAACATCAGGAACCCGCACTGCAACAAGCCTGGTATCAGGCAGGCAAATTGCTGCAACAACACTGGCAGCCGGAGATGCGGCCACGATTGTATAGCCTGCATGAACCGCAGGTTGCCTGTATTGCCAAGGGCAAGGCGAGAACCCCCTACGAGTTTGGTTGCAAAGTGAGTGTGGTGACCACCGCCGAGGAAGGTTTTGTACTGGACTGTCAGGCTCTCGCCGGCAATCCCTACGATGGGCATACCTTAGAGTCGGCCTTGCGACGGGTTTATCTGCATACGCACAAGATGCCTTATCACGCCTTGGTGGATCGAGGTTATAAAGGTAGTGAACACACCCTTTACAGCCAAGTGCATATTACGGGGCGCAAGATAGGCAAAGGGAAAGTACACAAGCAGCAAGATCGGCGAAACGGCATTGAACCGGTGATAGGCCATCTGAAGAACTACGGCTTAATGGATCGTTGTTATCTGAAGGGATTGGCGGGTGACAAAGTGCACGCCCTACTGTGTGCCGTTGGTTACAACCTGAGAAAGATCCTGCGCAAATTGCGAGAGGTTTTATTGGGCTCGAATTCCGGGAACGATGTAAGTGCAACGATTGTCGCGTTAGTGATGCAGCTTTCGATGATGATTAGTATGAAACCCCGACTTGCCTAAAAATCGGGGTTCGGCGAGGGCGACGACTTCACCAGAATGGTGAAATCATCTGCATAGCGAGCAAATTTGTGACCGCGTTTCTCAAGTTCTTTGTCCAGAGGGTCGAGCATGATGTTTGCCAGAAGCGGCGAAAGTGGCCCCCCCCTGAGGAACACCCTCTCGACTTTCCTGAAATTCTAATTCAGCGGCCTTTTGCGGCTGGCATTAAACAGGCGCTTTGAGACTTTCTTTTAATGAGTGCCTGTCCTTGATAGTGCGCGGGCTGGAAGCCTTGACCAGTGAACTGGCAGACGAGAAGGTCAGCGACAAGGCCGAGGAAATGCAGGGCATGATGAATTCGGAAGCGCTGGCCAATGTCTATACGACCAGCAAGCTAAATGGAGATAAACGTGGAGTTACGGAACATGAAGTCAACCAAGCTATCGAAAAATTCAAGCAAGATTACCCTAGTGCAGAAAAACTCGATTTCTTACAGTTTGAGACAAAGTACGATGCCTGGGGAGACAAAGCCCCAGAAGGAAGAGTTAGCGAGACTATCCTGTCCGCCAGAAAGGTTAGGTCTGGGGTGGCAGCCATCGGACGGGACACCGTTGTCATCATACGGGACGCACATGATGATATGCCGGACATCACCAAAACGCTTAGGCATGAAGTACTCGCTCATTATGGGCTGGGTACGCTTCATAGCATCAGTCAGCAAAAGTATATTCTTGAATCTATCAATGCGTCTCGGCCTACGCAGCGGCGACAAGATACCCCGCTCACGCCGTTAGATCGCGCCTGGAAATATGTACTGGATACTTATGCCGATGAGCCGGAGCTGGTGCAGGCTGAAGAACTACTTGCGTATATCACAGAAAGCAGACCTTCGTTCATAGCACGAACAGCAGGCGATTTTATTACCTGGCTGGTTAAGTTGTTGGTATAACGTTTTTTCATTTCGATATCTCCTTTTGCTCCAGTTTATTGGAAATCTCATCAATGTCATGGTCTTAGAGTTGGGGGAAAGGTCAATCAATCCCGCAGTAAAAAGGATGAGAATTGGTATAGAATTTCATAGAGCTTTCTCCTTTGGGGTGTGGTGCCTACCCAGCTTACTGCGTTTGCACTCGGCTGGGGGGAGAAGGCTCAATCAAGCCAAGCACACGGATTAATTTTCCGCTGCGCTACAAATTGCCCAGTGTTGCAGGTGTAATATGAGTGCGTGGGTTAAAAGAACGGCGTTTTCGGGTGCTCAGATTAAATACATCATGTGATGTGTGGTATTAGTTGGTTCTTTTTTTGAAAAATAGGAATGTTATTAGGAGATGATGCATCATGGACGTGGTTCAACAAACTAACAATTGGATACTTTACAGTGACGGTGAAGTATACGTGCTAGATTCAAGATGCAATTATGGAATTGTGGAGCCAACGGCTACATTTATGCTGCTACCTGAAGAAATACAACGGTATAGGACAGAGGGTGTTTCGGTTATAAATGAGCTTTCAGAAGCTTCATGTACATCTAGTGGTAAGAGTTACTATGAAAAGGTTCGTCCAGTGAGCGAAGATCTTCTGCAAGATATACGCCTGTGCGATAAAAGAGTGTTTGGTTGAGTGTCGCGGTTTATATAACACATATGAGTCTTCTCCGAGTCAAGGGGTAGGCTGCACCGCGCTTTGAACGTTAGATATTGATATGTCCATAAATTTTACATCTCCTATCAAATTTATTCTTTGTTGTATAAAAAAATCTTTTTAGATTAATTGGATATTTATGTTGGCGCACATATTGCTGACTGGGAAAAATATTTATTTGGAGATATGAAATGAAAAAGATCTTAGGAAGCCTTGTTAGCTGCTTATTTATCAGCTCAGTTAATGCAACGCCAATAACCATCGATTTTGACGATTTAGCTTCTGATTTTACCGTTGGTGCACATTATTCTGGACTGGGCGTCACGTTTGTGGATGCATTTACAACGACATATGGTTATCTTCCTGGCGGTACATCTCCCATTGCAATTAGCCACACCAGCGGTTATCAACCTCAGCCTAATGATCCTATTGAAGCAATTTTCGGCTTTTCTGTTTCTAGTGTGAGCTTAACGGGGCTTGATGTTGGTTTGAATGGCTTTGTTTTTAGCGCATATGATGCAGTTGTTGGAGGTAACTTGTTAGCAACGGATCAGGTATTTGGGTCTAGCGTGGGGGTTGGAGAATTCTTTAACCTGAGTTTATCTGCTACAGGTATACGCCGTGTTGAGTTTTCTCAAGTGCGAAATGTTACTGGCGACGGGGTAGTATTCGATAACTTTGTATTTGATACCGACGCTTCTGCAGTCCCAGTGCCTGGTTCTATTGCGCTTTTAGGTCTCGGATTGGCGGGTCTTGGTTTCTCAAGAAAAAGGAAAGAAGCCGTTTAATTATTGCGTTTTCTTTCTTGAGAGCCTCGGTGTAAACCGGGGCTTTTTTATCTCTTAATGGTGTTAGTTGGTCAATCGAATATTTTATGTGTCGAATAGGCAGGATGTAAAAATGGATAAAGATAGAAAACAGGAGTTATTAGAAAAAATTCTTTCTAATCAGGAGCTTCAAATTGAACGTCAACTGCAATCACTCGAGATTCAAAAGCAATCATTTGAACTTCAGAAAAAGCAGTAGAAATGCAAAAAGTGCAATTTGATAGAGCTGAAAAAATAAATAGTAGGGCAGAAAGCATACAAAACAAGGCAGAAAAAATACAAAAATCGGCTAGTAGATTTATATATGTTTTAATGGCCATAGTGGCATTTATTGTTGTCTTCTACCTATGGCGTTAAATACAGACAGCAGCATATTTCGATTAATTTTATATAAGAAACTACTATTAAAAAGCGAGCATCGCCATAATGTAGCCGGTGTCGAATTACGTTAGTCATTTACCTTGATCAATAAGCTACTACTTGTTCACTTATCCCGATCCTACCGAAGAAATATATTTTATAACATATTGAAAAGTATATAAAAATGACGCCTTTATGTTAAGTATTATCCTTTAATTTATCACATGATTAGCGTTGACTAGAGCCGCTACCCTGTTAGACTTTTTGCGTTAACTCGACATGGATTTTATATAAGGATTATATATTGTGATCAAAAAAATCGCTTTTTCGGTAGGTCTTGGTGTTCTTGCAACCTCTATCTCTGCACTTTCTGAAACTTTCAATTTTAGCAATTATTCAGTTAAACCAACTTTTGCTGCAGGTGTGTTGTCTGATCAGGGAAAATATGCGGTTGCGTGGCATAGCAACCAGTCAGAAGGCTGGATTGTTGATAACGCAGGCAAAAGTTATCAACCTTTTCAGCCGAACACGGCAGTATCGAATTTGCAGCCAAGTCAAATACTATCGTTAAATGACGACCAGTTTCTTGTAATTTACAACAAGGTGGGTTTCGGTAGTTACGGCGGGTATGGCCAAGTCTATGACGGCAACGGCATTATGTTGGGTCAAACTGTGAAACTCACGGAGAAAATCTCCAGTAACGTTTATTCAACGGAAGATGTCTGGAGCGCGGTTTTGGCTAATGGAAATATTGTCGTAGCGTGGGCAGAACATCTTTACGATGACGACGGCGAATTAGATGGTAGCAGTGTGTATGCCCAGATTTTCAGCCCACACCTTCAAAAAATCGGCAATGTCATTGAAGTCAGCACTCCTTTCTCTGGTAGACCCGGAACCTATCGAAGCGATACCAGGGTCGCCGCGTTTGAAAATGGTGATTTTCTCGTTTCGTTTGAAGCAGACAAATTCTATGGACGTCGATTTAATGATTCCGGATTTCCTAAGAGAAGTGAGGAATTTGTTATCGGAGATTCCGCATCCGTTGATCATGAGCCAAGCGTGTTAGCGTTGTCAGATAGCCGCTACATTGTCGCCTGGACGACCGGGACGCAAGGAACACACGAAACCCACATACAAGTCATGAATGGCAATGACAAACGTATCGGTTCACCTGTAACCTTGACCCATAGTGGGGACACAAGAGTGGAAATCGAAGGCTTAACCAAGCGCTCGACCAGAAATTTCTGGGTTTCTTATGGCGTCAATATTAATGGCCTTTACACGCTTGCATCCCAGGCGTTCAGGCTGGAAGAAGACAATTCGCTGACATCACTGCAGGGAGATGAAGGCATGATTTTGGGGGCAGCGTTTGACCACGCTGATGACGAATATAATTTTATTCCTCAGCGAGCAGGAATTTTATTGCGATATAGAGGCAACCGGTATGTGAACGTACGCCTGAGCGACAGTAAAAAACTGATTGGTGAACAGCTCATTGGTGCTCAGTGTGAAGGTGCAGAAGGCGACTGGACTCAGCTTTGTGCGCTGCCAGCACCTAAAAGCGAAAACAATTAATATCTGCAGAATCTTCAAAGCTTATAATGCTCCACCAACGGTATGCAATTAACACAAGTGTTGATGGAGCATTAAAATGTAGTTGACGAAAGTAGTCGTCCAATACATCGAGTACCCAAAGCAACGTTTACAAATAGATAGTTAACCTATGGACTGAATCGCCCGGAGATAAGAGATTCGTCTGTCCCGTCGTGTAGGGGAATAGGCATTGAGAGGCCTCTCGCTATTTCGGTCAACAGAAGTCAAATATTATGAATATTGCGGAAGTTTCAAGTCACAATTTAACTGTTTACTTAGTCGCCCTCGCACAACCAAAAAAAACAGCAAATTCAGCCTAATACAGTAGTTATCAGCTAAACTAACTACAACATTTTGCTTATTCTTCATCAAATGGTTGCAGTTTTTTATGATCCCAAAGGAAAGGAAGCCCGAAAAACAGCGAGAACTCTTCAAACATTATCTTGAAGACATGATCGATAGGCGTCATGAACTGGTGTTATTAACACACCGAATTGACTGGGATGCCACAGCTGACTTTTTCGGACGCTCAATATCATTGGCTTGGTTTCCTGCACCAGATTAGATGATTCTGACAAGAGACCCTTAGCGGGAGGTTTTTATTTTCAAAATCTCATGATTGACTCTGAATAAACTGAAGGGCTATCAGTCTTTAGACTGAAGGAATCAATCATAGATATTATCGTCAGCGAAACGGTGGCCAAAAAACTGGAAGACAACGAGATTCAGGGAATCTTGCTAACGCCAGCTAGCACAAGCTGATTCAAATATTCGACCACGACCACGATCTTGCCAAGGCGGACGCTCTAGGTGTCACTGACACAGAGCTATCGGCACTACTAACGCAAGTCTGCATTGCGATGGCATCTCGTTAATGAGGTTTACAAATGCCTAACATCTCTAAGACTGCGGCCTGTTAAAAACACATAAGTTGGCAGGATCCCAAAAGATAAGTAAGCGATCAGCAAGCCTCATCTAAAAAGCCGATATCGACACCGTTATAATTCCGCCAACTTCGTTAGAGGAAATCTGACTCCGGGGCTCTGAGTCGGACTTCGTGCTGCTAGCTATTGTGGGGCCATAACGGAATCACCAAATGGGTGGTCGATAACCATTTTTCAGCCGCCATGTGGTTGACGGCGAAGTACTGCAATGGAGAGCGCACTGGATTCTCCTCCGTCGGGTTGCGGTGCAGTCCATTTCATCAGGTGCAAAGCGGTGTCGCCAGCGATAACTACTTCGTGAGCGCCATAAGTGAAGTTGATACCCGCCTCGGTGTACGACGCAAACATGGTTCGCAGCGCAGAATTGCCCGTCACCAATTTACCAGGCTCACCAACGACGACTGCCTCTGGCGAATATGTAGACATCACAGTATTAACGTCGCCCTTGGCAAAGGCAGTGGTCATAACATCAATGAGGGCGAGTACTTCGTTTTTGTCTGGCATATTCATTTTGTCTTGCATAACACTCTCCTGGGTTTGGGCTACAAAGGACATAAGCATAAAAGTCGCAACAAACATCAATTTCCATAGGGATTGCATATCCACCTCCTTTATCGTTGAACGAACTAATGCTAGCCTGAGTTGGTGTCAGAAAGTGGCAGTAGTGTTTTGAGGTTATGAGATACATTGGACATTGATAAAATGCGATTATAAGCGCGATGTTAAACGGGTTTTCTATTAGCTCGTTTGCTCGGTCGAGATCGTAGTCGTTAAAAATAATGAGGAAAATGAATGGAATCTATAAATCTTAGCGATAAGGAAATTATTGATATAGTAAGGCCATTAGCTGAGCATACGGAAAATGCATGGAATGAAAAAAATTACAGGGAATTTTGTCGGTATTTTATTGATGATGATTTTTCAGAAGAAGAATTTAATCGCTAGATCGAAGAAAGCTATGACGTATATGGCAAACATACGATGGCTGATTTAGTGGCTATCCATAGAAACCCGGATAATGTAATTGTTCTGTGGAAGGTAGCCTTGGAAATGCGAAAGGAACAAGGTTTGCTAATTTATGGCTTTAGAGAGCGTGCGGCGTTTTTCAAGCTAGTTGTCACCATCAGCCGATTTAAGCGGCCTGATTTTCTACCTGTCTAATCGGCTCTCTTTCCGGGTTCAGCGTTGTTGGTCCCACCGGTGTGCAGTTTCGTACATCACGCGTTCCCCATCGATCTGGATTGGCTGCCTTCGCGGCTTCAATCCGATCTTTGCGCTGCGTCAGTATGTTTTTATCCTGTCCTGTATGGCGCTGGTGTGGCGTCACGAACCGCAATCGACTGTGTTTATGCTCGTAGTTATACCAGCGCGTAAACTTCAGGACCCAGGCTCTTGCTTCATCAAGGCTTTTAAAGCCAGCTGATGGCCAATCCGGCCGGTATTTGCAGGTTCGGAACAATGACTCGGCAAACGGATTATCGTTGCTCACCCTAGGCCTGCTGTACGAGGTGGTCACCCCAAGTTCATACGCTTTCATGCGCATGGTTTGAGATTTCATCGGGGCGCCGTTATCCGAGTGCAGCACCACACCACTGTGCAAACATTTTTCCCGTATCAGTGTTTGTTCCAATAGCTTCGCCGCGTAGGCTCCAGATTCTTGTTCATTCACTTCGTGACCGACGATTTTTCGGCTGAATATATCTTCCAGCATGTACAGGTAGTAAAACTGCCCACGCACCGTGCTGGGTAAGTAGGTGATATCCCAGCAAAACACCTGACCAGGCCCTGTCGCCTGAAAAGTCTTTGGCAGGGCTAACCCTTTCGGCGCCATGCTTCGTCCACGATGATGCAACTGACCTCGGGCTTTTAATACCCGGTAAAACGTCGATTCAGAGCCGTAATATTCACCATTATCCAACAGTGTCGGCACAATTTGTGATGGCGGTAAACTCGCAAATTTTGGCAGGTTACACACCGCAATGATTTGTGCCTGTTCCGCTTCGGTCAATTTATTTGTAGGCGCAGGACGAACCGTATCCGGTCGTTTATCTGCACTGATCTGACCATCACGATACCAGCGCCGATAGGTACGTAACGTGATCCCCACTTCTTCGCACGACTTATGCAGTCTGGCTCCCGACTGATTCGCTTCCTGTATCCACGACACGTATTGTGTGCGCTGTGGGACTGAGGTTAATCGTCCTCGCTGTCGTTCTCCCAAAGCGCATTTAACTTTTTTCGAAGCACCAGTAAGGCGGCTGTTTCAGCTAAGGCTTTTTCTTTTTCTCGCAGCTCGCGTTTTAACTGTTTGATTTCTCTATGATCGGCCTGACGCTGCCGTTTTGCTTCCAGCTCTTGTTCACGTGAACTCATAAAACCTCTGAGCGAGTCGGCTTTCCAGGCTTTCACTTGTTCCACGTAAAGGCCTTTTTCTCGACAGTATTCGCTGAGTTCGGCTTCATTCAAACTGGCAGTTTCGATCACCGTGGCAAGCTTGGCTTCGGCTGACCATTGTTCTGGGGTTGGTTTATTTCCGGGCACAGGACGACCTTGTTGTTTGGCTCTATCCCGCCAATTATACAGAGTTTGCAGCCCAATCCCTTCAGTTCTGGATACTTCGGCAACCGTCATATTTGAAGGTGGCATTAACTTGCTCAAAATCTGTTGTTTACGTTCTTCACTATAGCGCGGCACAATTGCCCCTTAACGCCCCACTGGTTAATTTTTAAGTAGTGACAACTATCCTGCCAGAGGGGGCGTGATGGCAAAGTATTAATTGAAGGTTGTTCGTATCATGCTTAAAACAAGCATGTCTAGCAGCCATTTCTACTAACCAATTGTGGTTCGGCGCTCAGTCGTTGTCCCGCTGCCAAGGTGTCACCGCCATCGCCAAAGACTTTAGTTGGATAAAATCCTTCCATCTCCGAGCGTACGATATTGATCGCCAGTGCTGTTACAATTGGGCATTTATAAAAAGAAAGTTGCGATAAAAGCGGTAGAGAGGCAATTACATAAACCTAAAACATAAAACTAAATTGATAAAGCCGGAGGACAAGCCTTGGTAATGGGTTTTTCTACAGGCTCGTTAGCTGAAGTCAGGTTATGAATATTACTGAAGTATCAAGTGATAATTTATCTGTGTACCTAAATTTAGCCCAGTGTTACGAGGCTGAGTTTTCTGTATTAACTAAGAAGAAGCCAGATGAAAATGGCCTGTTTATGCTAGATACTGAAATTGTTTCCCCCACCAGAGGTTATATTTTATATGTCGGCAATGCTCCCGCAGGTATCGCGGCAATAGGGTGCAAAGGCGATTCCGAATATGAAGTTTACGAGTTTTATGTCGTTCCTTATTTTAGGAATAATAAGCTAGGTGTTAAGTTTGCCCATGGAATCTGGCAAATGTTGCCTGGTGAGTGGGTGGTTAAACAAATTCAAGGGGCTAATCACGCCATTAATTTTTGGCGATATTGTATTAATTGTTTTCCCCACAAAAATTATGAAGAGGGTCCTTACCTCGATCAGTATTGGGGGCAGGTAAATAAGCAAAGGTTTGTAGTACTTTAGGTTCAAGCTGATAGAACCCATGTCACCTCTGCTTGTTAAATACCGCGGCTTTGTTGCCCGTTGCAAAGCCGACTCCCGGCCTGAGGCCAGTAAAGGCGTGTTCTTATCTGTGCGGTTTGCCGAATTGTAGGCACCCAGTTGAGACTGCAATTTGCGGCACAAGTTGATCGCTTGTTTGTTTGCTGGTGACACAAGGCGGCAGCGTGTCGACGTGATTTAGCGACACAAACCGAGCGCCAGATCTACTGCAGATAAGCAGATAGCAACCACTCATTAACCTCAATCTTTTCAATAAGCAAAATTGTGCGCCCGAATATTAAAAATACTGCACATTGTACAAACTTCAGCTGCTAAGCTTCACGTTATAACACATAAAATGAAAGCGGTTGTTAACGTATGATGATAAATGACCGGGATGTCGTATGGGCGTTTAACGCCTTGGTCAGTTAGCGGATATTTGAATGGTTAAACATTTTAGCTTGCGCAAGATGATAGGTTTGATGCTGTTTACCCTGTTTTTTCTACTGGGTTGGGGGGTAACGGCGTATCTGATTGAGGTGGAGTTCGAGTCGGTTAAATCCTCACTCATTCACAACCTGAGTTCAACGGTTGAGACGGGAGTACAGCAGCAGATCGCCATCTACTATCGCGATTTGGCGGTGTTGCGGCAGTCTGAAGAACTGATTTTAGAAGACCCAGCCGTAGAGCACGTAGTGATTTATGACCGGTTGGGTGAGGTGATCAGTGATAAGAGTGTCCGCAAAGTCTTTAATACGGCAGCGTACAATCTACGAGATCTTGGAGCGACCCTTCCGATTCTGAAAGTAATGACAATGACACAAACGAGTACCTATTCGGGGGCTCAGGTTATTGAAACCGTTATTCCGGTTTTTTCGTCGGTGAATACCCACAGAACCGACATTTCCCGTAGTGAATTTGGTCAGTTATTAATGCAGACCCATAAACCCGGAGCGACCAATTTGCTGGGTTACTACGCGGTGGGTATCAATGTCGACGCACTACAGAATAATGTTGCTGAATATGCAGTAAAAGTCAGACTCATCGCGTTACTGATTGCGGTGATTGCAATGCTGCTCGGAATCGTCATTACGCGACGAATTACTGCCCCGTTAGGAAATCTGGCGCAACTGGCGGAGGATATTTCTGCCGGAAAGCTTAACCAGACCTTTCGAGCCAAAGGGGCGGGCGAAGCGCATAAAATTGCGGCCATGCTTAATCTGGTGCTGGCTGATTTAAACTCGCACCGAATGAAAATGGATGCCGAAAGTCATCTGCTCACTTTAAAGGTAAATGAACGCACGGAGCAACTCTCCCAGCGGAATAAAGAGTTGCAAGAAGCCGTCAATCAGGTTACGCATGCGAAGAATCGAATGCGGCAACTGGCCTACTATGACAGCTTAACGTCATTGCCTAACCGCCAATTGTTTACCGAGCAATTGGAGTTACTGCTCAAAATTTCTCGTCGGGAAAAGACAACTGTCGCGCTGCTGTTTCTGGATTTGGATAACTTTAAACGTATCAATGATTCATTGGGTCACAACGCGGGCGATCATTTGCTGCGTGAAGTCGGCGCCAGACTGTCGAGCTGTATTCGTGAGAGCGATTTGATCTCACAGTTTTTCAGCGATGAGTCCAAGATTGGAGTTTCACGACTCGGTGGCGATGAATTTACCGTGGTGCTGAATAAACTTGAGTCGCCGGAGGACGCAGGAATTGTCGCGGAGCGTTTGCTCGAATCTCTACGAACGCCCATGCTCATCGATGGTCACGAAATTGTGATCACACCTAGCGTGGGTATCGCGATAGCGCCTGAACATGCCGATTCGGTTGAACGTTTATTGAAGTGTGCGGATACAGCGATGTACCACGCTAAAAAAACCGGCAGGAATAACTACAGTTTCTACTCAAGCGCGATGGACAGTACGTCCATAGGCCGCCTTCAACTTGAAGCGGATTTACGCAAGGCCATCGAGCGAGGAGAAATGATGCTTTACTACCAGCCTCAGGTGGATATTGAAACCGGTGAAATTTGCGGTGCCGAGGCGCTGATTCGCTGGAATCATCCCGAGCGGGGAATGGTTTCTCCTGCGGAGTTTATTCCTTTAGCGGAAGAAATGGGGTTAATTGTTGAATTGGGTGCCTGGACGTTATTGGAAGCCTGCCGACAATGTCAGGCTTTTCATGAAAAGGGACTCTTTTTGCCTAAAGTGGCGGTTAACGTTTCCAGTCTTCAGTTCAATACGGCATTTGTAAAACTGGTACAGGAAATATTGCGCGAAACCCGGTTGGATCCGAGTTTACTGGAACTGGAACTGACAGAAGGCGTGATTATGACCAATGCCAAAGCCTCCATTCGGGCACTGAATGAGCTGAAGGCGCTGGGTTGCACACTTTCAGTTGATGACTTTGGTACGGGATACTCGTCTTTAAGTTATTTAAGCCAATTTCCCCTGGATGAATTAAAAATTGATCGCAGCTTTGTGATTGCCTACGACAAGAGCAGCAACAATGCGAAGTTAGTGAGCGCGATTATCGCCATGGGTAAAAGCCTGAATCTTCGGATGGTGGCAGAAGGTGTAGATAACGAAGATCAGTTCCGCTTTCTGCGCCGTCAGGGGATTCAGATTATTCAAGGCTATCTTTTTAGCCCCCCGGTTCCGGCGTCGGAATTTGCGAAACTATTGGCAAAAACACCTTACTTTAATCAAATTAAAGAAATTGGTAGTCGCGCAACCTGATGGTGTATCTGCCGGTAAACAGCATCGTTCTTTAATCCAACGATAATTAATCTACCGATTATACTGAGAAGCATGGTAGTAAATCGGGATAGGGAGTCATTGTTTCGCTTATGCAACTACGCCATACCAATATCGAAAAATTGAAAAACTCGCGGTTCGACGTATTGATCATCGGCGGGGGGATTAACGGTGCGGTTTCGGCCGCAGCATTAGCCGGCCGTGGACTCAAGGTGGCGCTGATTGACCAGCGTGATTTTGCCGGTTATACGAGCCAGCAGTCGTCCAATCTTGCCTGGGGCGGCATAAAATACATGGAAACCTACGAGTTCGGTTTGGTTCGCAAATTGTGCATGTCGCGCAATCAGCTGATGCGAAACTATCCCTCGACTGTGCAGGAAATTCGCTTTTTCACTACGATCAAAAAGGGCTTCAGGTATTCGCCAATATTTTTGTATTTAGGAACGATTTTATATTGGTTCATGGGTAACGGATTCACACGTTTGCCTCGGTTTCTGACAGCAAAACAGTTAAAAGCAGAAGAATCTATTGTAAATACCGATAATTGCATTGGTGGTTTCGAATATTCCGATGCTTACCTGCATGACAACGACGCCCGGTTTGTATTTAATTTCATTCGCTCGGCTATGAATTATGGCTGTATTGCTGCCAATTATGTCGAATCGCAAGGTGCGCGTCGCGTCGGGGGCGAGTGGGTTACACAGGTGCAAGACGCTATCAGTGGTGAGTCGTTTGCGATTACCTCAACGGTGCTGATTAATGCGTGTGGGCCTTTTGCAGACGAGCACAATCGGCTGACGGGCCAAAAAACGGAACATCATCATGCCTTTTCAAAAGGGATTCACCTTATCGTAAACCGGCTAACCCCGAATAAGCGTGTTCTGACGTTTTTTGCGGATGACGGTCGACTGTTCTTTGTGATTCCAATGGGGCCGAAAACCTGTATTGGCACCACAGATACCCGAATGGATTCTCCCTATGTGGAAGTCACACCGGAAGACCGTAAATTCGTTCTGGATAATATTAATGCTCGGTTGAAACTCGATCGGCCCCTAACAGCAGACGATATCGTGGCAGAGCGTTGCGGTGTGCGTCCATTGGTGGTGCAGGGTAATGCTGATAAAAGCACGGATTTTCTACAACTATCCCGCAAGCACGCGATTGAATTGAATCAGGTAGATAAGCACCTGAGCATTTATGGTGGCAAACTGACGGACTGTATTAATGTGGGCGATGAAGTTTGCGATCTGGTGTCCGGTTTGGGGGTTGCGATCCCGTTTCCGAAACGTAAATGGTACGGTGAGCCTTCGGCATCAGTACGGGACGAGTTTTTCCATCAGGCACGGTTGATGAATCTGGATGG
>JACKOD010000002.1 GCA_024234505.1 Hahellaceae bacterium
CGAGTGCTTTGGGGACATCAATGCAAAGATTGTGCACATCCAGAATAATGTTGCCATTGTCGGTGACAAAACCATCACGATAGACGGGATCTCCCCCCAGTTTGACTAATTCCCGTGCCACGTAGCTGCGGGCCATGGGAACCACCTCTACCGGCAGCGGAAAGGTGCCCAGCATCGGTACCTGCTTGGTATCATC
Source organism: Hahellaceae bacterium (assembly GCA_024234505.1). Classification (GTDB taxonomy): domain Bacteria; phylum Pseudomonadota; class Gammaproteobacteria; order Pseudomonadales; family Oleiphilaceae; genus JACKOD01. The sequence goes on from JACKOD010000002.1 coordinate 197, forward strand.
CACAATACAGATAAAGGTTCTGGCCACGGCAGCCACAATTTTCTCGCGTGTCAGGGCGCCACCACCGCCTTTGACGAGCTCCAGACGGTCATTGGTTTCGTCTGCGCCATCAATGTAAAACTCAATGCTGGACGCGGTGTTCAGATCGTACACGGGAATACCGTGTGCACGTAATCGGGCAGCAGATGCTTCGGAACTTGCGACGGCACCGTCAAAAGCCGTTTTAATACCTGCTAGCGCGTCAATAAAATAGTTTGCAGTGGATCCGGTACCGATACCAATTATGCTGTCCTGATCCAGCTTGGGACGGATATAATCCAGTGCCGCTTTGGCAACGGCTTGTTTGAGCTGATCCTGTGTCATGCGGGCTCCGTAGGGAAGGGTCAAAGGCGATGGAAAAATTCTGATTGATATTATAGGGGAGAGAGGGGTGGAACAACACTCGATAGATTCGTCTGGCGAGCAACAAACCAGTGTATTTCAGCGAGAAGTTAACTTGTTTCTGATTGCACTGACGTTTCTGACCCGGATTCCTGTTCCCTGCAAGGTGAATTATTCCGAAACCCAGCTCAATCAATCATCCCGTTATTTTCCGTATGTCGGGCTGCTCATTGGTCTGCTTTGTGCGGTAGTGCTGGGTACCACGGCCCAATTCCTGCCGATGCCTGTGGCGGTACTGCTTTCTATGGTGTTCTCGTTGCTGCTGACGGGCGCCTTCCATGAAGATGGTTTAGCGGATACCTGTGACGGTATGGGGGGCGGATGGACCAAAGAGCAGGTTCTGACCATCATGAAAGACTCCCGGTTAGGCACCTATGGGGCGGTGGGATTGGTGTCGGTACTGGCTTTAAAAGCCGCGCTTCTGATGTCCTTGCCGTGGCAGGAAGGGATGCTGGCGCTGATCTTTGCCCACGGCGCCAGTCGCTGGCTCTCGGTGAGCTATCTGATCGACCTGGAATATGTGAGGGATATCGACAGCAGCAAAGTAAAGCCTCTCGCGCAGCAACTCTCGCTTCGTGATTTTGCGGTGGCTTCGGGAATCGGGGTGGCCTTGCTGTTTCTCGCGGATGGAATGCTGCTGGTAAGTGCCGCAGGGGCGCTTCTTGTCTTTCGAATGCTGTTTCGCAAACTGCTGTTGCGCAAACTGGGAGGCTATACCGGTGACTGTCTTGGCGCAGCCCAGCAAATCAGCGAAGTGCTGATTTATCTGGTCTGGGTTCTTTACGTTTTTCAGGGGTAAGGCAGGTTAATCCTGATCGTTGGCGTCAACCGATTTTTGGGTTGTTGTCGGCCCCTCTACCCGGTAGCTTAACTCGGCGTTTTTCCAGGCGATCAGGCGGATTGGGTTTTTTGACGTTTCCAGAATCGACAGACGTGGCTCATCAAGCTGGGCGTCCGAATGCCATTCAATCAGGGTCAGCACATGCTTGCCTTCCTGTTGCGTAACCACGGCACTGAACTTACCTTCCGCATTGAAGGCCAGATCTTCAATATTATCGGCTTTTAACGGGGGCAACAGCGCGGTGATTTGTCCATGACCATCGAGCGTCAGCCAATGTTGCCGTCCGGGTGTGCGACTGACACAAAGTGTTGCGAGCCAGAGTGAGCTGGGTGAACAAATAAACATCTTGTCCGGGAGGGTGTGTGTTTCGCTCTCTTCGGTGACCTGACCAAACTGGACTTCTTCCAGGGAGGCTTTTGCCGACGGTTGATCTGCGGGGGTCACACTGACCAGATCGGCCTCGGGTGTGGCCGGTTGTTGCAAGACGTTAATTCCCAGCCCTAGTACTAAACCAAATGCGGCCGCTGTGCCCAAGGGGGCGAGCGTATATCCGGCAAACCAGCGTCGCAGTCGGGCTCCTAGCGATTCCGTTTCGGGCTCCGTTCGGAAGGTTTCATTCGCGGCCTCGGGAGTGTCTCCCGCGCTGACCATTTCCTGGAGGTTAATCCATTGCCGGTAGAGTGAAGGATGGCTGTCTATCAGCGCCAGCAGCTTTCTACGCTGGGTGGCATCCAGTTTCCCTTCTGCCAATAACGCCAGTGCTTCGTGATGCTCCTCGTTGCTCGTTACCGAGCCCGGTGTACTGAGCGCGAGAGCGAGCTTTGCCAGCGCATGTTCATGTTTTCGAGCAGAGGGAGAATGTTCGTCAGCCATAGGTCCTACCTTAATCACTCAAGAAATCATTCCAGAGCAAATTATATTTGCGCAGGAGTTCTTCAATACGTTTTAAAATCTTCTTTATCTGACGGCCAGGCTGGTGGGATGGAACATTCATCATCTTGGCAATGGTGGAAAAATTTAAGGCGTCATTAAAGTAGAGTTTAAGCAACAAGCGTTCTTCAGCGTCCAGATCCAGCTCCGCCTTGACCTGCTGCCAGGCCGAGAAACTTTCTTCCTGACGAGGGGCTTCCTCTTCGCCATTCACCAGCGCCGCCACCAGATGTAGCGCTTGCTGCAGCTGACGGGTGTCGAGATGTTCTTCGAGCGTCTGCGGGTCGGAAATAAAGTCTTTCAGGGTTGTTTCGTCATCCGAAAACTCCTGATCCATCGAGATGGGTGCATCTTTCACACCGCACCAGGGAATGCGGGCCTTAATGGCACTAATGATGGTACGTAACTGGACCTTATCTCTCAACGTATCGGAACAATGACGGTCAACAACTGATTCGGTCAACTTTCGTTCCAGACATATCTGCTTCCAAAGACTGACCCAAAGCTCGCCTTCCCGTTTCAGCCATTCCGGCGGGCGTACCCGGCCAAAACGTTTGCGGGCAAACTCTTCCAGCAAATTTGAAGAGACCGAGTACAAAAAGGTTTCTGGTTTGGCTTGTTCGGTATATTTTCTGCAGCGTTCCCAGTTATTTGCCGTGAGTTCACTGATGACGAAGGTGGTTCCTTCTTCGGCCAGTACGGAATCGCCAAAGCGCTTTTGGGCAAGATGATCCAGTCTGTCAAAGAAGTCAGCACTGAATACGATTGAGGACCATTGGACATCCATGCAAATAAGCCAGCAATATTAATTGAGAGGTTAAATACTTTTAATGTTGGCTTTGATACCAGAAAAAAGTCACAGCGACAACCATTTAACCTGTTAAAGGTTCGTTTTGCGACATTCTATCGGGTTCGATGGCAGAAGATAGTGGGCGGTAATTCAGAAAACAGGGGGAGACCAGGGAGCAATGGCAACGGATAGGCGGGAAACGGCCCGACAACCGGTCATGGTTGTCGGGACAGCGAGGGTGTTGTTAGAGGGTGTACTTATCCATACGCTGGGTGACCTTCAAAAGATAAGTCTTGGTTTCATCGTAAGGTAAGTGATCTCTCAGGTGTTCATATACCTGATCAGGCGTTAACGCATTAATTTTGGCCAGCGCGGGCTTCAATTTACGCTCCCCGGTAAAGGCTTTTGCCACATTGCCTGCGCCGGTATTGTAAGCCGCAATGGTACAGTACAGGCGGCTTTGAGGGTTGGTCACCCCTTTCAGGTAGCGGTAAAAGAGAATGTTCAGATAGGTTGTGCCGATCTCTATATTCTGTTCGCCATTATACAAATAAGAAGGCGACAGAATTTTAGGCTTTCCGAATAGCGCCTCGGTCGCATCCTGTCCGGCAGAGTTCGGTACTACCTGCATGAGTCCGTAAGCGGGCACGGCTGAGCGGGCCATCGGGTTAAAGGCAGATTCCGTTTCGATAATGGCGAATACCAACGGGGTTTCCAAATCTGCTTTTTTCGCATACTGGTTTACCTGTGGTTCCAATGCTTTGGCGCGTGTAGGAAGCTCTCCTGCACGATTGCCCGGCATGGTTTTAGGCTGTTTCAGGCCCGATGGCGACTTTGTCGTGCTGGTATGGCTTTGAACTTGCTCAACCGGCTTTTTATCAGGCGTTGATTTTACGGGTATATTGCTTGAGCCCTTCGGAGTCTTTTCAATTTTGGTGTCGGGCGTCGCTTTAACTGGCGTCGGCGGTGTGGTTGCCTCCAGAGGAACACGCAGTGTCACTACCGTTTTGCCCTGCTTGTTTTTCTCTTTAACGACCTTTTGATTCTTCATCATGTGGTCAACCACTGAATCCAGCTCTTTCTGGTTCAGTTTGTCTTTGCCGGTCAGATAGGGCACCAGTATGGGGGCGGGCTTGACCTCGGCGGTTTGCAGATTGGATATTTTTTCCTTACTGCGGGATTCGATTGCCTGGGAGAGCTTGTCATCTTTGAAGGCTTGTGCCTTGTCTTTCTGGATAAGCTCGGTCAGGGCTTTGCGCATTTCTGCTTCAGAAGTTTTCTGCCCTTTTTCTACCGTCATTGATATTTCAATGGCGCCATTTTCAAAATCTACTTTGTTGCGTTTCTTCATGTCCTTGCTGTAGTCAACCCAGACGGTTTTACTGGAGACTTCAGGCTTGTCCCAGGTTTTGCCCACTTGCTTCTGGTACTTTTGGGTTTCTTCCTGAGTAATGCGTTTGTATTCCTCAAACTCCTCCATCAGCTTGCGTTTGAATTCCTGATACTCGCCTAACTCCTTGCGACGAAATGCCTCAAACTCATCGGCTTCTGACTTCTTGGAGACCTCTTTTTTACTTCCCTTGGCGGGGGTTGTAAAACTTTGGGTTTCCATGTCAAGGTCGTCAAATGCATCGGCAGTTACCAACACGGGCGAGGTGAATCCTATGGCCAGGCTTAATGCCAGGTAGCGCCAGCGAGTGTTGTTCATGAGGCTGATTCCTGTATTACTTTTAGGGGCACTGTGTTTTGAATCTTGCGAACTCACCCGGAGATGAGTTCGCAGGGACAACTAAGAATAGCTCGCGGGGTTCTTATTGAGCTTTCTCAATTTCAGCGTCCATTTCCTGCTGTGCCTTATAAGCTTTGAACTCCTGATAGAGTACTTCGTTGCTTTGTGGTGACAGGTTACGACCGGATTGGGCAACCAACTCTTCGTAAAGCGATTTGGTCAGGCTAGGATCCAGTGCCACCATGACGCAAAGTTTTTGTGTGCCATCAGGGAAGTTGATGTAGTCCATTTTGACCGGGCGGCTGCCGGACAGTTTCTGGCTGGTGACTTGCTTGGACACGGACTCAAACGTGCTGCCTACAGCCGCACCGTTGGCTGTTTCAGTCAGGCTCTGATAAGTCTTGTCCATGGCCTTGACCTGGATGTTAATCTGCTTGGCAATTTCTGCGCGAGCAAGAGCCACGGCTTTGTTCTTCAGGATGTTCATATCAGCTACGGTTTGAACACACTGGGTGTCAGCAAAACCATTCTCAACGATGGGCAAGGTTACCCAGCTAGGCAGATTGCTCATGGGTGATGGCTGCGCGACAGGTGCTGGCGCGGCTTGCTGTGGTTGGTTGCCGGCACAGGCCGTCATCAGTGCAGAAGTGATTGCAACGGTAGCGAATTTCTTCAGGTTCATTTTCCTTGCTCCTGTTTTTGTTTATCTGACAACCGGTGGTTATCAGAAAGGGCCATTAACCGGGGTCGGTTAGTTCATGGGTGGTTCATAATATTTCAATCCTGAACTCTCTGACGGACAGAGGATTCAATCTTGAACACGGGCAACCCAGGCATAAACCTTGGGTTGATCATCTTTTTCTCCGGTAATGTGAAGTGCAACCAATATTGCCTTCAGATTTACCCGGGTTTTTTCATCAATTGTACTGACCAGCAGCGTACCGCCATGGCCATATTCGATGTTGATCAGGTCTTCGCTAAGATTAGACTCTTTTTCAAGCGCCAACTGCACAATTGCCCGCCGTACGGCGAGGTCGATTTGTTTGGAGAATAATCCGGACGCCACCATTTTCTCTGCAGAGCCTACCGCGCCATCAATGCCCTGATACTTGGGGTTTCTGAGCCATAACTGCGGATTGTTTTCTGCAACGGGTTGATAGCCTTCACTTTTGAATTTCACCCGGGTAAACAGGGTTTCGCCGCTTCGACAACTGTGAGTGACCAGATAGGGCAGGTCATTTTCAAGATTCTTTTCGAGTTGATTGTCCGAATGCAGAAACATCATGGTGCCGGTGCTGGTATGTACCGTTTTCAGTTGTTTGCTGGCCGTAATATTGGCGCCATACAAAAACTTGGCAATATTTTGTGCATTGCGAACGGCATTGTCCTGTTGCTTGCCCGGATTAGCCGTCAGGTAACTGATTCCCAGCTGGGTTAGCTCACCCTTTTTGGATGATTCGCAGAGCCAGGCCGGATCACATTGGCTGATAGCACAATGGCTGACGGCACACTGTGGCGTGTTTGCGGGTAATTTCTGATAACTCGCGAAAGTGATGATTTGCCCATTTTGTGTGTAGGGTTCTGAAAAATAAACGGTTTGTCCTGCGAGCATAGCCGTTTGCGAATCTTCTTTTATTTCAATCTCTGCGGTATCCACCGAAACGTACTGGCCAAGTGCTGAGAGCGCTCGCTTTTTACTGGTGACCAAGGGCTTTTCACCCCCGATCCATAGGGCAGATGCGCTACCGGTCTGTCCCGTCCACTTTGCTGACACCGGATTTTCGAGCCAACAGGGCTGGGTGGGTGCCGCAGGGGCTGCGGGTACAGTTTGTTTGGTTTGATTGGATGCACAGGCGACAAGCAGGCCAGTCATCATGACCAGTAACGATCTCTTTGCCATTGAGAGCCCGGGAGAACCATGAGTTGAAATGCATTGTGAACCTAGCATAGTTTCTATTCTTTTAATGTTCAAATGTGCCCAGCGTCAGTGCGGGCGTGTTGTTTAGTCCGGGCTTTCCTGCAGGTGCGCAGGGTAGCAAACTAAAAGTAAATTACTTTGGGCCGTTTTGATTGCATTGAGGGCATGGCCATACCCGCGTCTGCGCCGATATAGGTCGGGTCAGCAATCACGTAGTGCTCGCCTTTGAGCTTTGCCGCCCAATCGCCTGGTTGAGGCTGAAGTTTTACGGCAATGGCAACGTGTCCCGGAAAGTCCAGTGCAACGACCTTAAGGTGAAGTAAATCGCGTATCAGCCATGCCAGCAGCACAGACCGGTCTTCGCAGTCGGAATAAGGATAGTAGAGACTTTCTTCTACTGTCAGGTAGTTTTCTTCGCCGAATTGTTCTTCGTCCCGGGCATAAGGAAAGCGCTGCTGTACAAAGTGGAGCAGATAATTGACGGCGTCTCTGGCAGGCATGCCGGTGAGAAATTGCGTCAGGTTAACGCGCAATGAGGCTTGCGTGGCAGGGTTCGGGCTTGCCGAAAAATAGGATTGCAAGTCAAGCTGTGGGTAGGTGGCGAGCGCGCTGGTGATGCCTGCATCGTAATTGATCCGAAGCGGAGGGGCATCCTCATCGCCTGACGCCAGTAAACGGGTTTGAATGGCAGAACTCTCACGCATGACCCGGGCAAAGTTAAAATGCAGCGGGCTATTGTGATACGCATTATTTTCGGGGTAGCTGTAAAGTTTGCCAACAGGAAGTTGAGAGGTCACGTAATAGGTTTTACCGCTCAATGTGAGATAAGGGTGACCGTAAATCTTGTCTGAGGTTCCGGTAAGCAGGTAAACCGCTTGTGAATCAAACGCTACGCGAACATCCAGGCCCGCCTTAGTGAGTAAAAACCAGCAAAAAGCGGCTTGCTGATTGGGGTTTGTCAGAAGTGCGCGAGCGACCTCCTGCGCCAGAAGTAAGCTGCTCCAGTCTCCCAGACCCAGACGATCCTGCGCTAGGCGAAAACCCTTGATAAGCGAATCGTACTCGGATTGGCTAAGAATTTGCCAAAACGAGGCCAGTTGCTTCTGGTCGGGCGAGCTCAATAAGGGCAGATCAGGCAGTGTGGTCCAGAAACGCTCAATCTCATGGCCGAAAAAAGTCAGCCCCTTTTCTGTGACGGTATTGTAAAGACGGTCAGGATTCTTCGCCGTGACTCGGGAGGCGTCGTCTGTCTGTGCGGGAGTTTGTCGGGCGCTGGGGCGACTTTCCAGGCTGTGTTTCGCTACCGGCGGTGTGGACATTTTAGGGGTATCATCCCGAACATTCGCTTTAAAAAGCTCAAAGGCCTTCCACTGCTGTTCCAGGTAACCCATAAACGCCTGATCCCTAGCGTCTTTAAATTGCTGGAAATCCTGTTGTTGACGGGCTTGCCAGTTTGCCCACTCCTGGTCCGGGGTGTCTGCCTGGGCGATTGCCGGAGGTAATCCTGCCAGCATGACGAATAATGCGGGAGCGTAAAAGGCTTTCGCGGTCGGGCGCGTGGCGAGTTTTCGAATAACGGCGGCGTGTTTTTGAGTAACGAATGTATGCAACTGCATTGAATGACTGCCTGTCAAAATTCAAGTTGAGCGTAATTTGATTAGATGGCCGATAGGTCAGAATTAACCTAAACTGAACGCAGAATTTGGACAAAATTGCAGTTAGAAAGCATTTTTGTCTCATGTGCATTTTATTGATAATAGCGTCAGTAATATTCAACGCAGTGTCAGACTGATCGGCGCGCAACTTTATTGTTCCAATGGAACTTAACATGATTGTTCCAATGGGATTTAACACTACCTAATAGGATTCTGTGATGGAAGAAAAACTTAACAGTCTGGATGACAAATTAAACCGTATTGAAGAAAAACTGATACATATCGAAACTATTTCCAAAAAAGTGGACGAAATTTCCTCGGATGTAAACGAAATCACTTCTGATGTAGACGATATGTCGAAAGACATGGATGAAATATCCAAGGATATCGACGAACAAGCCAAGCATGTTTCCATGGCCTCCCGAATGATGGCCAGACCCTTGTCGCTGGGATATGAAAAAACCAAAACTGTCATTTTCGGTGTGCTCGCGCTGACGGTGGCACTGGGTCAGTATTCTGAGGCTGTCGCGTTGATTGGTGACGGTATCAATGCGGTACGTAGTTCGTTTACCCATGACATTGAATACGAAATGCTTGGCAATGTTCATGTGGGCAATACTCAGGCGTATATCGAAAATCTGGCAGGTACTCCCCAGGTCTCAAGAGTGATCGCTGACGGCTTGGTTGCCAATTACTTTTATAACGAAAAGTTTTTGCTGACGGTATTTTTTAAAGATGAGCGCGTCACGGCCTATAGCTTGCTGCCTCTGGTCGAAGACTTTGAGCCGAAGCTGGGGTCTACCGGAAATAACGAATTGGCACTGGGGCGCTTTACCTACGCGCAATTTCCGGCCAACGCAACGCAGTATATGGTGGATCATTCCAAAACGGTCAGCTACTACCTCGAAAACCTGGAATCAGGACGGGCAGGCTTATTTGTTAATCAGTATCTGGGGAATCTTGTGTATGGCAAAGGCGAGCACTCCGATTTGGTCGGAACCTTTTATGATCAGGAAGTGCGGGGTGATGAAGAGAAACAGATGGCGACCCAGCAGCGCATTCGTACCGAGATGACACCCAACTTCTATGGCGAGGGGGAAATCGGCGTGGAGTTCATTGAAAAAAGTTTGCTTACGGAAGCCGAGTTCAGAAGCTATTTTGGCGCTCAATAAATTTGCGCCACTTTGTAAATTTGAGCCAACTTCGGGTCTGCAAGCCTTCGGGTTGGGTCGGGGAGATGATTGCGACAGATTCGGGTCAGTAGGTTAATAGAAAAGGATTCTGCTTTTGGAACGACGAAATTTTGAGCGGGTAGCATTTGTTCATGATGCGATCATGGTGTTTGCGGGTCGTGAATGGTCTTGCCGGGTGAGAGATTTTTGTCCTGGCGGGGTCTTTATTGAATTTCATGGCGCGCAAATTCCCCCCTTGAGTGGCGATGCCGCTTTTGTTTCGGGTGAGCAGGTGATCATTAAAATGGCCTGCGAGTGGCGAGGGAAGCAAGTTCCTGTCATGTTCACCGGAGAAGCTCGGCATCGGGTTGCTGAGGCCGTGGGGATTCGCTTTCTCGAAATTGACGAACGAACGCTGGGTATTCTCAAAACAAAATCAGGGTACCAACGGTCGGCAACGCGTTCGCCTTCATCGGCTGCGCCGACGCCGGAAGTTGATACCTCGTTGTCGCACGAAATGGTCGCTCGCAAAGAGAATGCGGAGAAACTGCTGCACGCTTATCGACGACTGATACTGGAAAAGATGCCGGTAGTTATTGAATGTTGCCTCAAGGAAGTCAATGCCCGGCTGCTGAGTTCGGCGAACGAGGCCCGGGATAATTGGTTAAGGGCTGATTTTTCGCTCAGCATGCAGATGCTTGATCGCCGCAATCACTGGATCAGCGAGCAAGTGAGTCGAGCGGTTGTGCACGCCATGTCTGAAAGCCCCGAGGTCACGACGAGGTCGCCTTCTTCCGAAGGGCTGAACCAGGCATCCGTCGAGTCACTGTCCATTGTTGAAAAAAATGATTTTGAAGACTGGCTGGCGATGCAAATGGCGATTCGGCTGATCGAAAATGCCTTGGGTCTGGATCTGGGTCGTTTATGTCTGGTGTTTAGCCAGTTGAGAAAGACAACCTATGAGCCGAATACGCTGGCTGTGGGGCCGGCGGTTATTTTAAAGGCATTGCAGCGCTGTCTTGGCGTGATGCAGTTGCCTGCTACCGGATACCCAGTGGTTTTTAAAGTCGTCGGAAAGCGATTGAATACCGAATTGCGCGATATTTACGCGGTGATGCTTTCGTTGGCTGAACGGGCGGGGTTTCATGCGGATCTGGCGCCCAAAGCGGCCGTGTTGTCTTATCAACCGGTGGTAAGGTCTCCTGCACGAACGAAAACAAATGACTCCTCGGCCTCGGGAATGACAAATACGTCCTCTCCGACGAGCGAGCCGGTCCTGCCGACAACCTCGTCAGCCACAGAGGGGCAATATCAGGATGGCGCTGTGGACGCGTTATCCGCAGATTTGGCATCGAATCCGTTAATGGCTTCTTCCGAGGGGCATGATTCGGAGGCGCTTCTGACAGAATCGTTAACGACCGAAGCCCAGACATACAAAACCCTGCAGTCGTTGATTCGTTTAAAATCCGCCGTTGCAGGAGGTAAAACGCTGGCCTCGGAAAAAAGCAAAGGGGGAGATAAAGTCTCGCTGGGGAATATCGTCACCTTTGGCCGCGAGCAGCTCATTGGTGCGATTGAGGTGTTGCAAAAAACGGATAAACAAAGTGATGCCAGTCCGCGTTATGTCTCGATGAAACAGTCCGTGGTTGATCAGTTACAACTGGCTCAGGGAGAACATGGTCGCTTAAGGGATCGTGATAACGAACTGATAGATATTACCGATCGGCTCTTCGAAACGATTCTTGAACAGCTGGGGGTGAACGAGGTTGTTAAAAAGTGGCTGAAGAAGCTTAAACTGTCGATTCTGAAAGTGGTATTGCTCGATGATACGTTTTTCTCCAATCAGAATCACCCGGCTCGGCAGGTTATTAACCAGCTGGCCCGACTTGGCGCGGTACGTCGCTATACCAATACGAGCCTGGATCGCTCGCTGGAAAGTTTTGCTGACCGGATTATCAGCGAATATCAGGGAGATCCACATCTTTTTGAAGAAATACTACATGAACTGAATGTGTTGATTGAACGACAGGAGAAAGCATTTGAGCGTAATGCTGAGCGTATCGCGCGCGCTTATGAGGGGCAGCAAAAGCTGACCGAAGCCCGGAATAAAGTCAGGGAAGCCCTGAATGATCGGTTGGCTGGATTGAACGTACCTAAACTGCTGCTGGCGTTGCTGGATCAGGGAGGGCTGCGTCAATTTCTGGTGGTGACACTTTTACGTGAGTCTGACAAAAGCTCGCTTTGGCAGGAATCGCTCACTGCCATCGACCAGCTAATGGCCTGGTTGGCAGATTCGGCAGACGGCGCTTCGTTGCTCAGTGAGAGTATCGAGCGGGAATTGGAAGCCCCGACATTACTGGCGAGTATTGATAGAGAGCTGGTGGCCTCCGGGCAAACCGGACACAAGGAGATTCTGAAAAAGTTACAAAGCTGTCTGCTGGACGGTAAAAAAGCCGCGTTGGAATTTGTAGCGCAATATGATTGGCCGGACGAAGTCTCTGAAGACCAGCGTTATTGTGTGATCAAACCAGAGCAACATGCCGGGCCTAAAGAGACCACCCGTTGGCATCGTCGGGCGCGCCAGATGACGATAGGGGACTGGATTGAGTTGCAGCGAGAGGGGCAAAAGCAGCGCTTACGTCTGGCCTGGACAGGCAGTGACAGTTTTCGCTTTGTGTTTGTTGACAGTCATGGTCTCAAGGATGTCGATATTTCTCTGGATGATATTGCCAAATATATTGAGCAAGGCGATCTCACGGTCCTGGACAAGCAAGAAGTTCCTTTGGTGGATCAGGGATTGCATCAAATGGTGCAATCGGTTTACGAAGAGTTGGCCAATCAGGCAAGTTGTGACCCGCTGACGGGTCTGCTCAATCGCCAGGCGTTCGAACGCAGTCTGGATCGTGCGGTCGCCGATGCGGTAGCGCACAAGAAGACTTTTGTGCTGTGCTATATCGACATCGATCAGTTTAAGGTGCTTAACAACACCTATGGGCATGTTGCGGGAGATGCCTTACTTAAACAGGTGGCTCGGGTGATTCGATTGGGTGCGCCTTCCTTAGTCACCTGCGGGCGTCTGGGTGGAAATGAGTTCGGTGTTATTTTTGCCCAGGCCGATATTGAGCGCGCAGCGAAAATTGCGGAAGCCTTGCGTACACAAATTGCGTCTGCACCCTTCATTTGGGCGGAAAATGATATTCAGGTAACGGTCAGTATCGGTCTGGCCGAGGTTGACGTGTCGATGGATACCCACGACACCCTGATGCGTAAAGCCAATTCGGCCTGTAGTCTGGCGAAACAGCATGGCCGCAATCGCTTGCTCTGCTATACACCTCAGGATCGGGATCAGGCGCTGCACAACGAAATGGCCTCATGGATCAAACGGATGGATCGGTCTCTGGAAGATTTTATCCTGATCCGGGCGCAAGAGATCGCAGCGGTCGATACAGCGTCGGGTCGTTTGCCTCACTATGAAATTCTCATCGGCGTCAGGGATGAGGCTGGCAATATTCTTTCTCCGGTGGCATTTATCGAGGCGGCAGAGCACTTTGGCCGTATGCCTAAAGTCGATCGCTATGTCGTTCATAGTGTGTTGCGCTGGTTGGATGACAATCCACAGCGCGCTGCCAAGATGCACGGGGTGTCAATCAATTTGTCAGGCACCTCCATGAATGACGAAAGTTTTTTGAGTTTTGTATTGGGCGAATTGGCTTCCTGCTCGGTGGAGAAAGAAAAGATCTGTTTCGAAATCACGGAGACCGCGGCGGTTACGAGCTTGTCGGATGCCAGTGACTTTATGAAACAAATCAAAAAAACCGGCTGCAAATTCTCATTGGATGACTTTGGTACGGGCTTGAGTTCCTATGCCTATATCCAGAAACTGCCGATTGATTACATTAAAATTGATGGCGTATTCATAAAAAATATTGTTAATAATCAGAAGGATCAGGCCTTGGTTCGATCTATTAATGAGCTGGCCCACTTTATGGGGCTGGAAACCATTGCCGAGTTTGTTGAAAACGAAGAAATACTCGCGATGCTAAGGGATATCGGTGTGGACTATGCCCAGGGCTATGGCATACATAAACCGGCGCCACTGGCGACGCTGGCCGATCACTCAATCTAATCCGGAGCCATGGCTTGCCAGAGTGGGGAGGGCTCCTCTATTCTGAAAAGAGTCGGTATCGCGACATAAACACGGGTGGTCATACACCCTTACTTGCTGTGTGAGTCATACCTGTCAGCGCGTTGTGCGTCTGACCGAGTGGTAGTCGGGGTCAACGCGTTAATGAAGTCTCATTTAGTCTTTTCACCAGGCATTGTCAGAAAAGCCTGCCATTTTTTTAGAGCCTGGGTGGTTTGTGGCACATTGCTGTCTGGTTCTGCGGCGGCTGCCTTGCCGCCTGAACACGAAGCTAACCGTTTGTTATTGCTTATTGAGCAGCAAATTAGTGATGCCCAGTGGGAAAAAGCGTCGGAAAATCTGGAACGTATGGGCGCACTTCAGATCAAATTGCCCGTGGTATACGAATTTTATCGGGGTAAGGTGTATTTGCAGCAGGGGTTGCCAGAAAAAGCTCAACACGCACTGGAAGATTATGTCGTGCAAGCGGGGGTCGAAGGAACCTACTATAAACAGGCACTTCAACTGATTTCAAAGGCTGAAGCTGCGGTGTCGGTCACGCCGGCAGTAGCCGAGATTACATCGCCTCATACAGACGCGCAGGCACTCAAATCGAATGATGACTATGTTGCATCCTTACAAAAACTGTTTTTGACCAACGATCCTAAACAGGCGTTACTGTTACGAATAAACGGTATTTTATTGGCGCACGCCTATCAGGGGACGCGCATCCGCCACAAAGAGCGCAGCACCGGGGCCGAATATAAACTCTCGATTGATGGCCGGGATTTTCTGATACAGGAGAAAATTTTTCATACGAAGGGGGCTCCAGAAATCAAGTTGCAGAGACTGCGTCTGGATGGCGTGGATCCGTATGTTCGTTACGGATGCGATTACGAGCGTTATATGTGTTGGGTTTATCACCCGGTGCATCAGTACGATCGCTGGTTGTTGGTGGATAGTGCCGAAGCAGAAACCAAAGAGCTGGTCGAGGCGATTACCCGTCTCATCCGACTGGTGCAGGGGAGCTAGTTGCAGCAAACACAGAAACGCGTGGGATTGGCCCGGGAATGATATCGGTCAAAGCGTTGAGCGCATAACCCGTTAACATAAGTACATTCGCGCACCGTTATCGAGAAAGACACTATGAATGCATTTCAGTCGAATGCCAATGTTACGCAAACTGCAGTTGATGAATCTCTTTTCTACCTTCCCCAGGGTAATGAAGTCAGCCTGTTTGAGCATGCTTCGCAACATCAATTACCTGTTCTGATCAAGGGGCCGACCGGGTGTGGTAAAACCCGTTTCATTGCCCATATGGCAAAACGTCTGGGACGCAAACTGTACACCGTATCCTGCCATGACGATTTAACCGCCTCTGATCTGGTAGGGCGCCACCTGATCGGTAAAGACGGTACTTTCTGGCAGGATGGCCCGTTGACCCGTGCGGTGCGAGAGGGCGCCATTTGTTATCTGGATGAAGTGATCGAGGCGCGTAAAGATACCACCGTGGTTTTGCATCCATTGGCAGATGATCGCCGGGTCTTGCCTATTGAGCGTACCGGTGAATACCTCGAAGCCGCCCCTGGTTTTATGCTGGTGGTTTCCTACAATCCGGGCTACCAGAATTTGTTAAAAGGCATGAAGCCCAGTACCCGCCAGCGTTTTGTTGCCTTGCGGTTCGATTATCCAACAGCCGAAGCGGAAGCGGCCATTGTGGTCAGTGAGTCAGGTGTTGAAGAATCGGTGGCCCGACGATTGGTAAAACTGGCACACGGTCTCCGTAATTTGAAGGATCATGATCTTGAAGAAGCGGCTTCTACGCGTCTGATCATTTATGCAGCTAAACTCATCAAGAGCGGGGTGCCTCCCTTACAGGCATGTAAAGCCACCATGGCGGAGCCCCTGAGTGATGATGATGCGACGGTGCGTGCGCTAACGGATGTGATTTATGCGGTTTTCGGAGATCATTGAAAAACAACAAAAGCAACAGGAAGCCCTGGCCGTAAAGGCGGCCAGTTGGTATCTGGTGAACCTGCTGCTACTGCCCGGTATTGCGTTTCTCGTTCTTTTTCGTTTGTATTTACGCCATGGCTCGGGCAATCCGGCCGGTTTGGGTGTGAATCATGTACGCCAGGCGTTCTGGATGTCCATTCTGGGAGGGAGTCTGGTTCTGCTCGGATCGGGCGGCATCTTGCTGTTGATGGGCAATTCGCCGGATATGTGGGCGACCTTGATTGTCTATTTTACGATTGTTCATTCCAGTTTTGTCATGTGGGGGGTGCTGGCTCTGGCCTGGGCTATGGCCGGTAAATCGGTTCTGTTTCCTTCCTGGTAGGTACTTTTTCCTTTCTGGTCGCTTCTGTTGCCATTTCTGGCAATGGTGCGGGGATGCTCTGTGATAATCGGAGCGGTCTCTCTTTCCTCAATCCCTGAGTTTAGTGTCTATACTTGAGTTCGGATTCTTCCAGAAAAGGTATGTGCTGCGCCATGACTCCACGTCTGCTTATTGTCGATGATGAGCCTTTAGCCAGAGAGCTCTTGCAGGGCTATATTGCTGGTATTGAACTGCCATTGGCGTGCGATTTTGCCAGTAATGGCCAGGAAGCCATCGACATGGCCAGGCAGCATGAGTATTTCCTGATTGTGCTCGATTACCTTATGCCTGTTATGGATGGTTTCAGTTGCGCAAAAGTATTGCAGGAAACCCTGAAAAAACCGGTTCCCATCATCTTCGTCACAGGAAATGCCGGCGACAGGGTCATGCAGCTTAAGGGTTATGAACTGGGCGCAATTGACTATCTGCAAAAGCCGGTGGTGCCTGAAGTATTTGTATCAAAGGTGCGGATGTTTTTGCGTTTGCATCAAAGTCAGCTCGCGGATCAGAAATATTTGAGTGATGTCCTCTCAAAGCAAGAGTCGCAGCAAAACTTGCTGGATTACGCGGGAGAGGGGATTCTCGGTTTTAACAATGATTTATTGCTGGATTACGCTAATGTGGCGGCTTGTACATTATTGACTAGGAGTCGCGATGCGTTAATGGGAATGCCCCTGAAAAGAATTATGAATCCGAACGTCACAGAACAGGCGTGGTGGCAGAGTGATTTCGTGTCTAATTTTCTCGATGGCCAGAATATGCATAGCGACTCGGCGACGTTCTGGCGACCTGATGGTGACTTTTTTCCCGTGTGCTTCACGCAGACGGTGGTTATCAGCGATGGTCAGGCCATAGGGGGACTGATTTCCTTTCAGGATATTTCGGAGCGAATTATTCTGGAGAACCGACTTGAAAGTCTGGTTTCCGTTGATCAATTAACGGGACTCAAAAACAGGCGGGCATTTTATGAATTGCTCGAAGGGCTCATCAGCAACCCGCAAAATCTATCGTCCGGATTTGGAGTGTTATTGATTGATATCGATAACTTCAAGTCCATTAATGACAATTTTGGCCATCAATGTGGCGACAGTGTCTTGGTCAATGTAGGTATCCGATTGAAAGAAATACTCCCGGACGGTGCTTGTGCATCTCGTCTGGGGGGCGATGAATTTGCCGTATTTGCGCCCTTATCCTCCACCGCTGAATTGGGAACCCTGGCAAGCAATATCGTATCGGCACTTAAGCTGCCTTACTTTTTGCACGGAAAAGAAATTTTTAGCAGTGTCAGTGTAGGGGTCGCCTTATATCCTGAACACGCTTCTGATCTGACTCATTTAATGAGTGCAGCAGATACTGCGATGTATTTGGCCAAGCAAACGGGCA
Organism: Hahellaceae bacterium; assembly: GCA_024234505.1. GTDB lineage: Bacteria > Pseudomonadota > Gammaproteobacteria > Pseudomonadales > Oleiphilaceae > JACKOD01. The sequence goes on from JACKOD010000002.1 coordinate 17,556, forward strand.
AGGATAGCTATGCCTTGTTCGATGAAAAAGCTCAGCAACAATTAAAAGATAAATTTCGAATAGCGATTAATTTGCGTAGGGCAAATTATGGTAAAGAGTTCTCATTGGTCTATCAGCCAAAATTTGATCTGAAGTCCCTGACCATGGCGGGCGCAGAAGCCTTGTTGCGCTGGCATAGTCCCACGCTGGGGGAGGTTGCCCCCGGCTTGTTTATTCCTATAGCAGAGAGTATCGGTTACATTACAGAAATTACTCAGTGGGCTTTAAAATGTGCAATTAAAGACGCAAAAGTCTGGAATGAAAATAGTCGACTGAATATTCCGCTACGCATTGCGGTGAATACCTCTCCACTGGATCTTAAACGTGGCACCTTTGTGAAACAGGTATTGGATGCCATCTATCTGGATAAGCTCAACCCGACCTGGATTGAACTGGAAGTCACCGAGTCAGCGGTGATGGATGATCCGAAAGCCGCTATCGAGGTGCTGACGCGTTTGAAGCAGCATGGTTTGCGAATTTCTGTGGATGATTTTGGTACAGGGTATTCTTCGCTTAACTATCTAAAGAAACTGCCGCTGGATTACCTTAAAGTTGATCAGTCTTTTGTGAAAGATATCGGTGTTGATCCCAGTGATGAGAAAATAATCAAGGCTATTGTGCAGTTGGCACATAGTCTGGATCTCAAGGTGATTGCGGAAGGAATTGAAACCGTTGAGCAGCTTAGATATTTACAGGCATTGGGGTGTGATTACGGGCAGGGGTTCTATCTTTCCAAGCCAGTTTCTGCAGACGAAATTCCGGTTATTTTTGTTCAGTCGCAGCGGCGGCGAGTCTGAGCGAGCCGGCCAATGGCGGGCTCGGCTCGCGTTTATCAGGGCATGGGCCGATCAGTTTTAGTGACTGGTACCCCGTGAGTAGGTTGTTTTATTGAACACATTGTATTTGCCGGAGGGTTTTTTCATGGGTATCCGCTTAATCTCTTCAAACGTATTGGCATCGTAAACCACCACCGCACCGTCCATATCCCAAATGCTCATCAGGGCGTATTTTCCATCTTGAGTAAACTCCACATGCGCGGCGGTCTTGCCGGGCGCCGGTTGTAGCGTTTTGACAATTTCCAGCGTGCGTTTGTCGATAATGTGCATGAGGTCTTTGTTGGGACCGAAGAAAACATCTACCCACGCGTAAGGTGTATTTTCATGGCTGCGCATGAAGAATCCGGGGCCTTTGGTTTCGATGCGCTTGATAACCTTCCAGGTAGTCATGTCGATAAATGATATCTGGCCTTCTTTAAGATTGGGGGTTGCCAGAATGGGTTTGCCCTGATATTCCCAGGTGATGCCCGAGCCCAGATGTGGCATTCCCGCCAGATCAACGGTATGGGTTTTTTTGCCGGCATCCATATCGACCACTTGTCCGTCATCTGAATCCCGACTGGCGCCGATGAGATGTTTATAGGAGGGATCAAAGAAAAAGTCGTCCAGGTAGTCGTCTACTTTAATTCGGCGTACCTTAAATTCCGGATTGTTGTCATAGGGAATTTCCCACACTTCTTTCAGGTCTTTCAGTGCGGCAATAAAACTCTGGCGAGGTGGTGCGGTATAAACCGCGCTGACTCTTGAGGACGTACCCGCTTCGTCTTCCACGTTGATTACTTTCACCGGGCTCAAATCCCGGGTGTCCAGAATGACCAGATTGTGAGGGAGATAATTTCCTACAATCGCATATTTACCATCGTAGGAAACGGCAAGATTACGGGTGTTAATGGCGGCCCGGACTTCGGCGACAAATTCCATATTGTAAATGTCGTATTTGCTGATCCAGCCATCACGGGAGGCGAAGTAAACATAGCGGCCATCGGGTGAATATTTTGGGCCGCCATGAAGTGCAAACCGGGTTTTGAAGCGATGGATCGGCTCGAAGGTATCACCATTTAAAAGGGTCGCGCTGTGGTCGCCCAGTTCAACCACGATAAAGAGATTTTGCAGGTCGGCCTGGTATTTTGGCTTGTCTGGCAGACTGCCTTCAGGATGGTAAATTACCTGACTGGTGCGAATATCGTCTATTGTCCATGCGGGAGACACCGGGGGCGCGGTATAGATCAGGTCGGCGAGCGAGGCAATTTGTGCGGTTGTCAGCTTTTCGGAAAATGCCGGCATTTGGGTCGCGGCACGCCCATGCCCGATTACTTCGATGGCTTCTTTTTTGCGTAACCGCGACAGATTTTCTGGCAGCAATGCGGGGCCCATGGCACCGGTACGGGTAGTGCCATGACAGCCGGCACAGTGCTCTTTAAATAATCCCTCAGTGTTGGCAGCGTCGGTGGCAGAGGCAACGGGGGCGCCGAGTAAAGCAACCCAAAGCGGAAATGTCAGAAGCGATTTATACATGCGCTGATTCCTGAGAAGCCGGAGCGAACGAAGTCGAAGGCTGATGTTTGGCAAGGTTGACTACGCCACCAATAATGATCAGCGTGGGTGACTGAACGTCTTTATCGGCCACTTGGGCTTCGAGCGTTTCAACAGTGGCGATATGGACTCGCTGCTGAGGCGTGGTGCCTCGTTCTACTAATGCGGCTGGAGTGTTACCGGGCAAACCATGAGCCTGTAATTCGCGACTGATGACGCCGATACTTTGCAACCCCATATAGAACACGACGGTTTGTTGGCCTTCAGCTAAGCGATGCCATGGCAACGTTAAGGTATCGCACTTGAGGTGTCCGGTAATAAAGGTCACGCTTTGTGCATAATCACGATGAGTCAGCGGAATGCCGGCATAGGTGGAGCACCCTGATGCAGCCGTAATGCCGGGGATGACACGGCAAGACACACCTGAGGCTAGAAGGGTTTCGAGTTCTTCGCCGCCGCGACCGAAAATATAGGGGTCTCCGCCTTTAAGACGAACCACCCGGCGATGTTGGCGAGACAGATCCACCAGCAGTTGATTGATTTCCTCTTGAGGCAACGTGTGCATATGCGTTTGCTTGCCCACGAAAATTTTCTCGATATGCGCCGGAATGATCGCCATGATTTCATCGCTTACCAGCCGGTCATACACCAGCACGTCGGCTTCGCTGATCATGCGCAAGGCTTTTAGTGTAAGGAGCTCCGGATCGCCTGGACCTGCGCCGACCAAAGCAACTTCACCAGGCTGTAAAGAAGCTGAAGTCTGGCACTGTAAAGCCAGGAGACCTGGCGAGGTCGTTTGATTGTTCATGGTGAGTCTCTTAGTTTTTGGAAATGATTCGCTGTGTGTTGGCCTTGGCCTGCACGGTTTCGTTAAAAGGCATGTCCAGGCGTGCTTCGTTTTCATCCGGCAGACCTATCTCCTGATTGGTCAGGTAGCAGGCCGGATCTTCTGCCCAGGCATCTCCTGTCAGCTGGTAGGCTCTTACCCTTGTGTTTCCGCCACAAATAGTTAAATACTGGCACTGTGCACAACGACCCTTCACGGGGCGGGGCTTTTGGCGAAATCCGTCCATCAGTGCATCATGCGGATTGCGCCAAATGTCGGAAAAGGCGCGTTCGCGTACATTGCCCAAGTGATAATTCCACCAAAAGGTATCCGGGTGTACATTGCCGAGGTTGTCGATGTTCGCAATATTGACACCGGAGGAGTTGCCTCCCCAGTTGGTCAGGCGCTGACGCAATGCCTCGACCTGTTCAGGTACCCGCTGTTGTGCCCATTGCAGAAGATAGGGGCCGTCAGCATCATTATTTCCGGTAACGTATTCCCGGTGGATGCCTTGTTGAAGTTCTTTCCAGCAACGTTCAAAAAGCATATCCAGAGCATGGCGTGTCATTTGATGAAAGGCATCGCTTTTGCGGTTTTTATTTCCGCGCCCGGCATAGTTCAGGTGTGATAAGTAGAACTTGTCGATATCGTGCTCATCCATCAGGTCAAGCAACTGAGGCAGTTCGCTATAGTTGTCCTGCGTCAGCGTGAACCGGATGCCGACCTTGATACCGTGTTCCTTGCATAATCTGACCGCGTTGAGAGAGGCATCAAAGGCACCTTGTAATTGCCTGAAGGTATCGTGGGTTTGTTTGATGCCGTCCAGGCTGATCCCGACATAGTCATAGCCGACCTCGGCTATCTTTCCGATGTTGCTTTCGTCTATCAGGGTGCCATTGGTGGACAGGCCGACATAAAAGCCCATGGCCTTGGCGCGCTTGGAAATGTCGTAAATATCGGGGCGCAATAATGGCTCCCCGCCTGACAGTATGAGCACCGGTACCCGAAAGTCTTTCAGGTCATCCATGACGCGATGAACTTCTTCAGTCGTTAATTCGCCTTTAAAGTCGGTATCGGCCGAAATGGAATAGCAATGTTTACAAGTGAGATTGCAACGCCGAATCAGGTTCCAGATCACCACAGGGCCGGGAGGCTGGCGAGCGGGCCCGACCGGGGACGGCTCAAGTAATGTTTGCATATATTGGGTGATTCGGAACATGGCAATTTCCCTTTATTGTTTATGGAAATCTTAATGGCCTGCGGCAATGAGGCCTTGATCTTGAACAAGGTTACGGAGGGCTGCCGGGGTGATTACCGGTTTTTTGAGACAGGTCAGTTTTTGGTCTGGAATGAGGTGTTATTGGTTCGTTTGTGCCATTGAGTGGTGTCAGCATATTTTACGATTTTATATGGCGCTGTTGATTTATAATGCATTTTATTTTTATAACGTATTGAAATGTTAATTAAAATTAAAATATGGATTTAAGTTTGCTAAATAGGAGTTCGCTGAAGATCAGTAATACTTTTATGGACTTTAAAGGGTTTTCCTTATGGATTTTAAATCTGCTTTAATCGCTGCCGCTACCTTGACTGCCTCTGTTAGTGCTATGGCGACGCCTGTTACCTATTTTGACACCATCTCTGCTGGTCAAACTCAGTTTAACAATACTGTGACTGCCGCTGGCGCGACTGTTAATTATTTGACTTTGACTGGCCTGAGTTCAGGTAATTCTTGGGACCTGGGTCCTTTTGCCATTACCACTACTGACGGTGCAAACTCTCCTGTCTATGGTCCTGCGCAGAACAATTCAACAGGTCAGATGATTGGTATTGACCCGCAGAACCCTGCACCTCTGTCAGGTATTACTTTTACCTTCGACAGCGCAGTGAACGGCTTGGGCTTTGAAGTGGGTGACTGGGGTACTTGCTGTACACCTTCAAGCCTGTACATCGCTTTTGATGGTGGTTCGACCAACCTGGTAGGCACTGCGTTCAGCTACAATGACAACCCAACGGTTGCAGCGGGCGGCAGCTACGGCAATGACACTATCTTCATCGGTGCTATCGATGATGCCAGCACTTTCACCTCGGTTACTTTCTATGGTGACGGTTTTGGTGAGTTCCTGACAGCAGGTGGTACCATCCTGTGGGCGAACGTAGATATCGGTTCTGTCAGCAATGGCGTACCTGAGCCAAGCCTGTTGGCTTTGCTGGGTCTGGGTTTGGCTGGTGTAGGTTTCTCACGTCGTAAGCGTGCTTAATTCCTTCGTAGCCCTCCTGAATTTACGCTCTCGTTGATTCAGATGTTCGACACTTCGGATTGGCTGAAGTGTCGAATCTTCCTCCTCTGTCTTTATCTTTTTCTGACGGCTGATTGATTATTTGCCGTTATATCGTTAGTTCACTGTCACCTCTTTCAGAAATTTTTACACTCTGATTAAACTTGGTAGTTTTTCCATGCCATTTAACCAGGCAGTGAATAATACTTATCAAATTAATCCAACCTATGATATTACTCGCAAGGACATTAACCCGGAGGGATCGAAATGCGTCTTACCAGAATTAATGAGTTTCAGGCAGCAGAAGGACGGACGACCGAGTTGTTTGCTTTTTTGAAAGGGCTCGTGCCTTACATAGCAAACTCGGTAGGTTGTGAGTCATGTGAAGTATTACAAAGTGCGGATAACGAGAACCTGTTTGTTGTGATCGAAAAATGGGATTCCGAGGCATCTCACAAGGCCTCTCTGGCACTCTATCCAAAAGAAAAAATGGCTGCCGCAATGCCGCTCATTGGCGCACCGCCCAAAGGTGGTTTTTTCCATTCATAAATACGGATACTTTAGGGATATGAGAGATGATATTGGCCATGGATGTGCAGTATGCGGGTTCTCAGGCGATTGTGGCAGGAAAAATAGAATTCCCGTGCCTCTAGTGAAAGTTCCATTCCTCTAGTGAAAATCGCGCGAATGGATCTGGAAGGGGGCTGCGAGGGAACTGAGATCGCAGAGCTTGCCTGCTATCACATGAATCACCTTGGCTTCACGCTCCACAAACCCTGTGACCTGCAGCAGCCGGGCACTTAATAAGGCGCTTCGCTGGGCATCGGCGGTTGCTTGCCATACCACGACGTTAATATTACCGGTTTCATCTTCCAGCGTGACGAAGGTGACGCCGGTGGCTGAGCCAGGACGTTGGCGCCCGACGACCCATCCGGCGACCCGCACCAGTTGTCCATGAGTACAGTGCGTCAGCTCTTGTGCTGTGAGGCATCGCGTTAGTAAGCCCCGGCTGCGTAAAAGCTCCAAAGGGTGACGTGCCAGTGTCAGGCCGGTGCTGGCAAAATCTTCTGCCAGTGCCGCACTTTCATCCGGGGCGGGCAGGTGAACCTGAGATCTGTCGGGGAACTTCGGGGGCGCTGTGTGCTCTGGTCTTGGCGTTGGTTCATTAAAGAGCGGCGGAAGGGCTGAGGTTACCGCAAGCATTTCCCAGCGGGCCTGATAGCGATGGCCCGCCAGTGATTGCAGGGCATTCGCACTGGCCAGCGCTTCCAGATCGGCTTGGGTCACCGGTGCCTTGAGGCCAGTCGTTGCCTGCGTCAGCGCAGACAGGTGTCGGAATCCGTTGGCCGGACGCGCATCACATAAAAAATGGGCTGCGCGTCGGGATAAACCTTTCACCAGTCGTAACCCCAGACGTATAGCGGGACGTGCGTTGGCCGACGGGAGAGGGCGATCTTCGATTTGGTGATCCCACTGGCTGTAGTTAATGTCGATAGGGAGTACAGTGACGTGCTGTCTGCGGGCTTGTTGTACCAGTTGGGACGGAGAGTAAAATCCCATGGGCTGGCTGTTGAGCAGGCTACAGAAGAAAGCTTCCGGTTGATGATGTTTGAGCCAGGCGGAAATGTACACCAGTAATGCAAAACTGGCCGCGTGGGATTCGGGAAAACCATATTCGCCAAAACCGCTGATTTGCCGACAGATGCGTTCGGCAAACTCCAGACTGTGCCCCCGTGAGGTCATGCCGCTGATCAGTTTGTCCTGAAAAGGCTGTAATTTCCCCTGTCGCTTCCAGGCGGCCATGGCTCGCCTTAACTGATCGGCTTCGCCGGCGCTGAACCCGGCAGCCACCATGGCCAGCTTGATGACTTGTTCCTGAAAAATAGGTACGCCCAGGGTACGTTCCAATACCTGTTGTATTGCTTCGTTAGGATAATCCACAGATTCCAGCCCCTGGCGGCGACGCAGGTAGGGATGCACCATGTCCCCCTGTATCGGGCCGGGACGGACAATGGCAACTTCGATTACGAGGTCATAGTAGTTTGCGGGCTTAAGGCGGGGCAGCATATTCATTTGTGCCCGGGACTCCACCTGAAATACACCCACACTGTCGCCGTTTTGCAGCATTCGGTAGACCGACGGATCTTCGCGGGGAATATCCTGCATACGGAAAGGTCGCCCGGTTTGTCTGGAAATAATGGCCAGTGCTTTGCGAATGGCGCTCAACATTCCGAGAGCAAGAATATCCACTTTCAGAAGCCCCAGTGCTTCCAGATCATCTTTATCCCATTGAATCACCGTGCGGCCGTTCATTGCAGCATTTTCGACCGGCACGAGCTGTGACAGCGGACCTGCCGAAATAATAAAACCACCCACATGCTGTGACAGGTGTCGAGGAAAGCCGAGCAGTTCTTCTACGCGTTGCAAGAGATGGCTTGCAACGGCGGTGGTGTGGGAGTCGTCTGTTAATTTCGTTTGGAGTTGCTGGCGCCAAGGGGAGGTTTTGCTGCGCCAGTCAATCTGGCTCAGCAGCTGATCCAGCCAGAGGCTGTCCAACCCCAGTGCTTTGCCTACATCCCTGATTGCACTACGTCCCCGATAGGTGATGACTGTTGCCGCGAGTGCGGCACGATCCCGACCATAGCGACGGTATATGTATTGAATGACCTCTTCGCGGCGTTCGTGCTCAAAATCGACGTCGATGTCGGGGGGCTCGTTGCGTTCGCGTGAGATAAAACGCTCGAATAACAGTGTGACTTGTGTCGGATCGACTTCGGTGATTCCCAGACAATAACACACCACCGAGTTTGCCGCCGATCCGCGACCCTGACATAAAATCTGTTGCTGACGGGCATAGGACACAATGTCTTCAATCGTGAGGAAATAGGGCTCAAAGTGCAGTTCGCGAATCAATGCCAGCTCGGTTTCGATCTGCTCCCGGATGGGGTCAGGCACGCCGTCAGGAAAACGTCTCAGGGCTCCTTCCTCGACTCGCTGGCGTAAATGGAATGTAGCGCTCACGCCCGGAGGAACCAGTTCTTGCGGATACTCGTAGCGCAGTTCATCAAGTGAAAAGCGACAGCGAGCCGCAATCTGACAGGTCGCGTCGCGCTGCGTTGGCGAATAGAGTCGGGCCAGTGTGGATAGGGGGCGAAGGTAACGCTCCCGGTTGCTATAGAGTGCACTCCCCAACCCGGAAAGCGGATGCCCCAGACGGATTGCCGTGAGGGTGTCTTGCAAGGGTTGGCGCGTGGCGGTGTGCATATGCACATCATTACCGCAAGTGGCGGGGATAGGCGTATGCGCGACAAGTGCCTGAAGCAGTTGACGTTGCAATCCATCTTCGGCACGTAAAAGCTGTTCTTCCAACAGCCAGAGTCGCCCGGAGAAATGTGCCTGCAATGCCTTGGCGAGAGTCAGGCAATGCTGTTGTTGATGTCGAAAGGCCGGAGACGCTGAAGGGGTGGCCGGTAGTGATAGATTGGACCAGAATGGCCACAGTACCAGACAGTGTTTCAGCGATATCAGGTCATCCCAGTACAGGCAGTAATGGCCCTTTTCGCTACGTCTGCGCCCGAGGGTAATCAGTTCGCAGAGTTCCGCGTATGCGCTTCGGTCGGGGGCCAGCAGAATGACTTTAAGCGGCCGATCACTAAGCTGAATTTCAGATCCGATTAACAACTTTAGGGGACGCCCTCGTGCGGCAACATGGGCGCGTACCACACCAGCCAGAGTGCACTCATCGGTGATGGCTAAGGCCTGATAGCCGAGTGCGAGTGCTTGTTCAACCAGTTCCTCCGGATGAGAGGCCCCTCGCAGGAACGTGAAATTACTCAGGCAATGCAGTTCGCAGTAGGTTGTCGTGGTTGTCATTGGATAGTTCTCACTGCAGGCATCATGCAAACCAGCCATGGATAAACCAGCGATTGTGCTCGTCCCGGAAAATCCAGGCTTGTTGCGAGCCAAGGCGTGCCACATAGTAATCCCGCATCACCGGATGATTATCCCACCAGCCAGAGCAGAGGCGCTCGGGGCCCTGCAATAGTTGTCGGGTGGTGTGATGCAGTGGCAAGGGCGTTGCCAGTAGCCACAGCGGCCGGAGGCTGTGATGACCGGCTGGCGGCGGGCAAGTGCCTGCCTGCAGCGATCGGGGGGCTTGGTAATTCCAGGCATGCTCCGGGCGGTAATCATCCCGGATGGCTAATTGCTGTACCGCTTGCGGGCCGAGTTTGGCTTGTAATCGAGCAATCAGTTGGGCGTGTTTTTGTGTCTCCTGACCGGGATGCCGGAACAGCTCGGTCTGGCTTTCGGCCAGCGATTGTCGTTGCTCTACGCGCAAACGAATACCGCAAATGGGTCTTTCTGCCAGTGACTCGCGTAGCGCTGGCTGTTCCAGTTGCAGGCGTGCCAAGGCAAGAAACTCGCTGTCCCGATACTCTGCCTGTGCTGTGCCGCAGGTGCAGTGTGTGGGCGGGCCGTCACGGTGATACAGGGTCAGTTGTAATTGATCGGTGCCGCAGAGTTGAGTGCGCAGCCAGCCCATGAGTTCGACCAGCAGTTTCCTGAGGGCGAACAGGATCTGCGCCAGCGTGCTGATCTCGCTGATGAAATCGAGACGGCGCTCAAAGATGGCGGGGGGCTGATAGGCCGGGAGAGGGTGCGGTAAGGTTCCCATCAATTGATTCAGCATCTGTATCAATGGTTGGCCAAAACGTGGTGCCAGTTCGGCCTTCGGCAGATCAAGTAATTGCCCGAGCGTGTGCAAGCCCATGCGCTGCATTTTTTCCTGAAGTTGGGGATCAATATCGCTGGCGTCTAAAGGGAGTTGCCGCAGTTGTGTCAGCATGCGTTGCGCATCTTCCGAAGGCGCATCAAGGTGGGCGTGTCGGGCCAGCCAGCGTGCGGCCAGTGGGGTATAGCCGAGCGCCGCATGAAAACGAAGACCCTGATTTTGCAAGTCCTGACTTAACGGATCGTAAAGCCCGGGCAAGCCACCAAATAAACGTCGCATGGTGCCCACTTCCAGCCACAGTCCGTTGTCGCCGGCAAGACTAATAAAGCCTGAGTAACGTCCGGCCCATTGTGCGAGTTCACGCAGCGCACACAGACTGCGCTCTGGTGCATAACTCTGTATGGCGAGTTCGGGGCATAAGCAATGCGCTGTGTTCAGTCGTTGGCCGGGTAATACCCCCGCGTCAGCCGCCAGCTGATTGAGCCACTGCACACGTGACTGGCCGGGTAAATGTAATGCCAGAGGCCGTCGGGTTTCGGTACCTCGCTCCAGCAGGTCAATGGGGAGGTGGGTAAAGTGCAGGTACAACCAAAGCATTGAATCACCGGACTAATGCGTGGGGCTGACAGCGGGCGGGGGCCAGGGACCTTGAATCACCGACGCCTGAGGCAGGGTGGATGGGTGTCCGGTACTGGCAAGGGCGTGTAGCGGAATCAAGGCGTCAACCGGCCATCCGCCCCGACGCTTGAGCAGCTGTAAATGTAAGCCGTCGCGGTGTGGTTGCAGTTTGATTCGTAGTACGGCGGGCGAGTGTTCTTGTGCGGCTCGACTGCTGCGAAACAAAAATCCGCAACTGTCTCCGGCTTTGGCGGCGAGTTGCAGGCGTCGCAGTTCGGCGGTATTCAGGCGTCCGGGCCAGCATAGAACAAGGCAGCCACTGCGTAATGCCTGTTCGGCTGTCCAGAGTTGGGCTTTGGTTTGCCGGGCATGGATGATCAGTACCCGATCAAGCTGAATGCCATGTGCCTGCAAGGCGGGGGCAAAAGGTACAAACGGCGGTGTAATCCATAACTGCCAGCGAGGTTGTTGGCTCAGGCGTGCTAATGCCGGCATCAGCAGACGGAGTTCGCCAATGCCCGGAGTATCACACAAGAGTTCGGTCAGGCCACCGAGAGGCCAGCCCTGACCTGCCAGCAAGGCATCCAGCGCCGGATACTCTGTTGCAATGGCAGCACATTGATAATCACGCCACTGGCCGGCCTGCCACAGACGGGCATCGTGAGTAAGCTGTGTTAATAAATCATTTGGCATGAATTACACTCATATACTGTATATACAAACAGTATATGAGTGTAAGAAAAGATTGCAATAGGTGCTCAGTGAAAAGCAGGGCTTTCGCCTCCTGATTCTGGCGGGCAGGACTATCCGCCGGCAGCGAGACGTAAACCGGTCTTTTTTAGAATCCGTTTACTAAACAACACTTCGTTGCCGCGATTGTGTTCGCCTAACAGGTCCTTGATTGTTTGAATGTGCTTGTCGACTTCATCCTGACTACGCCCATGGACCATGGCGAACAAATTATAGGGCCAGTGAGGCAGGTGGCGAGGTCGGTGATAGCAGTGGCTGACACAGCGGAGTTCGCCAACACGCGGGCCGAGCTCGGAAATAAGTTCGTCGGGCACATTCCATACGGTCATGCCGTTAAATTTATAACCCAGACGGTAATGATTGGGGACGGCGGCAATACGGCGAATGACACCGGCATCCAGCATCCGTTGCAGTCGGCACATGACCTCATCTGCACTGAGACCGAGCTGTTCGCCCAGTTTGTGATAGGGGTGCGGGCAGAGTGGCAGCCCTTCCTGAGTGAGACGAATCAATTCACGATCAATACGACTGGCCTGGAATGAAGGGGACTCGTTGGGTGATTCCATGTCAGAGGTCGAAGAACAGGCCGACATAGTATTCCTCCAGTTTCGGCATATTAAACACTTTATAACCGGTGAGTTGCTCTAACTTATCTACGACCTCGCTAACGCCCTCGACCGATTCGGTCGCAATCACAAACCACATATTGAGTTCGTGGTTACGCTCATAATTGTGTGCGATTTCAGGGAGTTGATTGACGATTTCGGCAATCTGATCGAACGCCTCTGCCGGCACCGACATGGCGGCCAGACTAAAGGCACCGCCCAGTCGCTCAATCTGGTACATGGGGCCAAAGCGGGTGAGCGTATTGTCTTCACGCAAACGGGTGATGCGATCCAGCAGCTCGGCTTCGCTTAATCCCAGACGCGAGGCGACTTCGGCAAAAGGCGAATCAGTGATCGGGAAGCCGTACTGCAATTCGCGAATAATCGTGCGATCTATTTCATCCATGCTGTGTCCGGTGACCAGAGGTAGAAAATGGCGTTACACTTCGCCTAAGAAAGTGCCCGCCGCATTGCTTGTATTGTTTATAGCTGAAGAGCACGTCTCTTGACAGGTGTTGCAAGCCGATATCATTAATCAGTCTTTCAATCTGTGCCATGACGGCTTCGCGGTTCTTACCGTGGATCATGCAAAACAGGTTGTAAGGCCAGTGCGGCAGACGGCGGGGACGGCGATAGCAAAGAGATACCAGTCCTGAAGCCTTAATGCGTTCTCCAATTTCATCCACCTGGTGATTCGGAACATCCCACACCACCATGGCATTATGGGTGTAGCCTACGCTGTGATGTTTTACGACGATGCCCCAGCGCTTGATGAGACCGTCGTCGAGCCAGCTGCGGATGGTTTGGATCACGGCACTTTCGCTGCTGCCAATGGTCTCGGCCAGTTGTTGATAAGGATGTGTGACCAAGGGGAGCCCGTCTTCAATCAGCGATTTGAGTGCGATCTCCTGCGGAGGGGTTAGCTCGTCGCTTGAAGTTGTTATATTTGTCATCGTTAACTCCAGTCGAGCTTAAAGCTCAGGTCAATGTGGTAGGCTTTTTCCATGGGCAGGTTGAGAATGGGGTAGCCGGCAACGTCACTGATTTCGTTAAGGGTGCGTTTAAGATGCAGGTCGTCGCTGGCGGTCACAACAAACCAGAGGTTGTAGTGATGTTCGCGGGCATAGTTGTGGTTGACTTCCTTATAGGCGTTGACTAGTTCAGCGACGTAATCCAGCTCGTCTTCCGGCACCGACATGGCAGCCAGCGTGCTCGAGCCGGCGCGTTTATGGTTAAACACGGGGCCAATACGTGAAATCACCGAAGCCTCTTGTAGAAAACGCAGGGCGTCGAGTACGTCGGCTTCTTCTACCCCCAGTTCACGAGCGATATCAAGGTACGGCGTGGACGAGAGCGGGAAGCCCCGCTGGAAGCGATCCAGCAATTCTTTGTGCAGCGGCAGCATGGCTGCATCGGGCATGGGGGTGCTCATTGAGTTCGTCCTACAGTCCTGTCTGGTGAGCCCGGTGGGTAAAGAAAATCCCGCTGGGTTTCTGTGCCGGTAGTTCGGCCAGCACTTCATAGGTTCGAGTGTCGTACACCTTGACTTTGTCATCGTCGCGCACTGACACCCACACATGCTCGCCTCGTGGCGTAAATTCCATGTGCAATACTGCTTTACCCGGCTTCAGGGTTTTCTTGATTTGCAACGTTTCGGCATCCAGTACCTGAATGGTGTCGTTATTGGGGAAAGCAAAATTCACCCAGATTTCGCGCCCGTCAGGTCGCGACATTACAAATACGGGCTGGCCATGTACCGGAATTTTTCCGGTAGCTTCCCAGGTTTCCATATTGAAGGTTAATACTTCATGCTGACCAACCGCAGGAACAAAGGCATGTTTGCCTGCCACGGCCCAGCCTTCCAGGTGAGGCATTTTATAAACGGGGAGTTTCTGCTCACCTTTGCCGTAGTCAGGCAGAATTCGCAGCACGCCTTTTTCCGGGTGCCACAGGTCAAGCATGGCCAAGCCATCTTCACCAAAAAGACCCGCGATATAGTAACGGCCATCAGGGGAGATCAGCGCATCGTAGGGCTGCTTGCCGATGTTTTTGAAACGGGTAATGGCAGGGGGAGACTGATTGAAGTCGGCCTCCCAGATTTCGTTGCCATCAAACAGGCTGAAGACAAAACGCTGGCCCGGCGCATCAACGAGCCCTACTACTTTGGATTGCTTTTCTTCGCCGAGGTCATTGACATACCGGGCTGGAATATCGGTCACCAGCGCCAGTGTGTCTGCATCAAATACCTTGACACCCCCTGGCGTGTAATTGGAAACGGCAATCAACTTGCCGTCTTGTGAAATGGCACCACCAATACTATTGCCCGACTGCATGACCCGCTTATCAATACGCTGATTGACGATATCTACTTTGGTGAGGCCGCCATCCCGCCCAAACACATAAGCAAAGCGTTCATCGCGAGAGTACACAATCGAGGCATGCGACAGATCGCCCAGCCCGGTGACGCGGCCAATAATTTCATTTCGGGTGTTGTTTATCAGCGTCACCGAACCATCTGCGCGTTCAATGATAGTGCCCAGATCACCGGTAGCCATGAATGCCGTGGGGGCAGATGGCGTAGTCAATGCGCTACAGGCCGACAGGCTTAGTGCAGCGGCCAGCGCGAACGCCCGACGTCCAGCGTGCTTTGCAATGCTGGCGCATCTTGCAGTGCGGAGGAGCTTTGCTGAACCCGATTGATCGTGCATATTCATGGTGTTGGTTTAACCTTTGTTAGAGTTAAATGCCTGGTGTGGCAGTTTACTGGTCACCTTTTTCCGGGCCGTTGGCTTTGATGTAAGTTGCCAGCCAGCGTGCATCCGCTTCACTCAGAATGCCTTGCCACGGAGGCATGGCCGTACCGGTACGACCATACAAAATGGTATAGGTGATAAAGTCATCCGGTTTGTCTGCCAGCCGCTGCTTCGATAGGGCTGGCCCCAGTCCGCCTTTGAGCGTCATGCCATGGCAGGAGCCGCAGTCATGCCGGAGCAGGTGCTTCAGTTCTTCCTGACGGGCTTCATTTACGACGTCTGCGGTCTCGGCATGCGCCATGCCTCCCAGCAAGTTGATCGCAAAGAGCACACAAAACAGTATCGCCAGCCACGAAAACTGGAGCGGTTGCGGGCGCTGGGAGTACATGTCAGAAAAAGCTCAGCGTTGTCACAGTCATGCTCAAAATAGCAATAACAAAGCAGGCAATTTCGGCATTCAGTTTGGTTGCTTCAGAGATTTGATTGAGTTTCATAACATTACCTTTAGATCATTCGCTGGCTTGTCAGTGAGGCTTTGCTGCTCACCCTTTGGGTCATTTCTGTCCTGAACGGAGTCGTTCCGGGCAACGGTTAATCATTTACCGGCATTACTCATCGACTACTCATCCGTTACGTGTACCACACCACGCATTTTTTCATGTGGCCCGCACCGGTAGGGGTAATCACCGGGCTGGTCAAAGGTGCGCTCGTAGGATTCATCCGGAAAGAAGTATTCAGGTGCCAACGTATCCACCCCTTCAAACCAGACGCTGTGGTACTGGCGCTTCTCTTTATTCACCCAGCGAACGGTTTCGCCCTTCTTGATGGTGATTTCCGGTGGATGAAACTCATATTTTTCAATGGTTACCTCTACTTCCCCGGCTTGTACCGGCAGGTTCCATGCCATGGCGGTAATCAGTAAAAATGATCCCAATGACTTGATGTGGTGCATGGTGTCGACTCCGTTTTGCGCGCAAAATCGATAAAGTCTTAAATTCTAAACAGTGAGGCCATCGTGCCACAGCTGAACCTCGGGAGGTTTGACAATGATCAATGGACGTAATCGACATGTTTGGAGAACGCCAAAGCCTTGCGCAGCGTCAATAAAATCGATTATTACGGTGCTTGCATTAGGTCTGGCAAATGTGGGACAGGCAGGGCCGAATGTTCCGGCCACCTGGCTGATTCAGGGAGGAGAAGGCGGTCGTGATAGCGTTGAACATCACACGGCACTGACACAATGGTTTGCCGAACAGGGGTGTCCGTTGCAGGTGGAGGTGAGTGACAGTGCTGAGTCAATGACAACGCGGTCGGCCCGTGCACAATGGGTATTCAGGGTAAGTTCACTTGTGCCCGGAGATGCCCGTTTTGTGGCGCGTACCCGCGGCAATCAGCCATTAACCGTGACCTGGCTGGTGCCGGCCTCGCTTGGAATGACCGATTTGAGTGGATTGAGCGGGGAGCGATTAGCCTTGCTGAATCAAAATTCGCTGTTGGGTTGGGAGGCGCCTTTGGCATTATTGAAGCAGGCAAAAGTAAAGATCAATCCGGCCAAGCTGTATCACACGCATGCCTTTGAAGGTGCCGTGGCATTGTTGTTACATCAGGATGTCTTTGCCGCCACTGTGCCTAAGCCCCTTGCACATGCGTGGGCTGCGGCCAACGATTTGAGTATTCTGGCCGAAAGTTCTCCTTATTGGGCCGGTATTACCTCCAATGCGGCAGTAACGGCGGACTGCGAAACGGCCTTTGTGTCTTTTCATAAAGAAGGGCGCAATGACGAACGCTTTAAGCTTTTTCCGGAATGGCTCACAGGGTTTGCCCCTGTTAAACTGCCGTAAAACGATAGTCAGAGGGATAGAGGATGAGGTCATTGTGTGTGTTTGTTTTGCTGGTGTCTTTGGGTGGATGTGCGTCCATGGTCAGAAGCGGTGCCATTATGCGTGCACAAGACAACTATATGGACGGCGACTATCAGGATGCTATTGAAATCGTAGACCGATCGCTGACCAGCTATGATTATGACGACGAAGGCAAAGCCCAGCTATTATTAGTTAAAGCACAAAGCTATGAAAAATTGAACGAACTCGACGCGGCTCTCGGTACCTACCTGTACATCGTAGAACAGTTGCCCAATACGCAGGTCGCTTATGTGCTGAAACGCAAATTACGAGCAAAAAGCCTGATCGGGCCTGGTATTTAGACCGCCGGGGGCCATCAGCGCGCTGAAAGAGGAAGGGCCGCTAAGTATGGATATGACCAGCATTCTATGGAGTCTGCTATTTGGTTCAATTGGTATTGGCTATTACATTTATGGCAAAAGACAATCGCAGGTGGTTGTGAAATATACCGGCGTTAGCCTCATGGTTTACCCTTATTTTGTCTCGAATAATACCTTGCTGGTTTTGATCGGTATTGGATTATTGCTACTGCCCCGATTTATCAAGCCCTAGCCCCCCGATTTAAAAAGTCATCGCCGCCTGTGATTTATAACGTTTTGGACTGCTTGAGGAAATCAGATGGATTTGTATTTCAGAGAAGCCTCACCCGACGATGCCGAAACCATTGGCCGGTGGGCGGGCGAAAAATGCGAGGTTATTTATAATGACGACTCAAAACGACGACCCCTTCCAACTATCCCGCTTTGTAGAAGCGCAGGCGCATGTTTACCCAGATGTACTGGCAGAGTTGAACGCGGGGCGTAAGCGTACCCACTGGATGTGGTTTGTATTTCCACAAATAGAAGGGCTGGGGCATAGCCCGACGGCAACCTTCTACGCAGTAAAAAGTGTAGATGAAACGCAGGCCTACCTTCATCATCATCTGCTCGGTGCACGCCTCAGGGAATGCACTGAAATACTGTTAAACCTTACCGGTCGGTCGCTTTCTGAGATTCTCGGTTATCCGGATGACCTTAAATTTTGTTCGTCCATGACCTTATTTGACGCCGTAGCTTCGGATAACCGGCTTTTTGGCAAAGCTATCGACCGCTACTGTGAAGGACGCCGGGATGAGAAAACATTGGTGAGATTGAGTCGGTGGCCGGGATAATCCGGAGCGTGTCGCGTATTTATCATCTCAAGGCCCGCCAAATTTACCGCCAGAGCACAGATAATCGGCTTTAATTTAGAGGGTGGGCTTGGCTGTAATGGACAACCCCAAGCATTGCGCGATTCATCAATCATCAGATTCTGGAGGGTACCATGGACAGAAAATTCGTTTTAAGCGGTTTGATATATGCCATGATCGGGATGTCATTAGGTATATATATGGCGGCGTCTAAGGATCATGGTGAACTGGTGACTCACGCCCACATTATGCTGGCGGGTTTTGTCGTGTCTTTTATTTATGGCCTGTGTCACAAACTCTGGTTGCACAATGACACCTCCTTATTGGCCACTGTGCAGTTTTACATTCACCAGATCGGTGTTGCCGTGATGTTGTCGGGCCTGTTTCTGTTGTATGGCCACTTTGTTTCCCTGGAAGTACTGGATCCGATACTGGCACTCTCATCCATGACCGTTTTTGTGGGAATGATCTTGATGACCGTGCTATTTGTGAAATCGGCTAAAAACAGCGAGTCGGATTTCTGACGTGGTCATCCATGAGCTTGCGTAGCCCCTGTCTCGGCAACCAAGGAGGTATGGGGCGAACGTATTTCTGTTTATGTCACCAGACGTATGTCACCAGACTAAGTCGGTGCATTGCCATGGCGCCGTAAAAAAGCCTGAAAGTGACGTGCCATGGTTTTTGGCGTTTCCAGCATGGGGCCGTGACCAATGCCTGCGAGCATCAGCGTTTCGCTTCCTTTGATGCCTTTTGCAAACTCGTCTGCCATCGAAGGATGCATAATGCCATCGCGGTCTCCCCAGACAATGAGCGTAGGTTTGTCGATTTTGCTTAAACGAGCATCCATCATCTGCTCCGGTGCAAAGTAGGTATGCTCTTTATTGATAATATCGGCAAATATTTTTTTTGAGCGATGTCGATTTGCCAAACCATGACGATAAATAACGGGCTTGAGGGGCCAGAATAACTGCTTAGGGCGTGCCAGTAAAATGCTGAGCAGATGCTCGAACTCCGCTTTATTACGGTAGAAAAACAGGTTCTTGTTGTTCTTCAACAGAGTGAAATAGTCGCTTAATGTAGGTGAAGCGACACCACAGGAATTTAACAACGTTAAGGTTTTAACGCGTTCGGGAAAGTGCTCCGCAAAGCTGGCGGCTACCCAGCCGCCCATGGAATTACCGATAATGTGCGCTTCGGTGACGCGAATTTGTTTGAGAAAGTCGAACAGAAAATCGCTCTGATAAGGAATGGTGTAGTTCACATCGGGATCGAACCAGGTTTGGCCATGCCCAGCCAGATCAGGAATGATCACCCGGTAGTCTGATAGATAGGCTGCCATGCGTAGCCAGTGATTCTTATCCGCCTCGAAACCATGCAGCATCACAATCGTGTCCCGATCATGCTGATGATTATCGAAATAGTAGACAAAACGGCCGGGAGTCAACTCGATAGATTCGAGAGACAGTCTGGCAGCCATTCGCCCCAAATTCTGAATCAGATTAAAGGTACTGTTTTCCAGACGTTCTTTCAGTCGGTTAAGTTGGCTCAGCGGATGAGGCATGATGCAAATCCTTTTGTTTATAGTGAAGTCCGCTGCTACGAGCAACTTGGGCAAGGCAGGGGAATAGACGGAGACTTCATTTTACGGACAGGAAAACGGAGCGAGATTGTATGTATCGATGATTGACGCGCCAATAGTGGCGGTTGGCGGTTGCATGAGAGGATGCCAGGGCGAGGCATCCTCACGGTAGCCTCGCCACATTGAACCCCTTAAAGCTGGCCCAGCATGACCTCTGCCGTGCTGACTTCAAACTGTTTGGGGGCTTCTATATTGAGTTGAGTTACCACCCCGTTTTCTACGAGCATGGAATACCGCAGAGAGCGCACACCGCCAAACGCACCGGTATCGGCATCCGTTCCCAGTTTTTTGCTAAAGCTGCCATCGCCGTCGGCGAGCATAATGAGGTTTTCGGCATTTTGCGCCTCGCCCCAGGCTTTCATTACAAAGGCATCGTTCACTGCCAGGCAGATAATACTATCCACGCCTTTGGCTTTGAACTGATCCGCGTTCACTACATAGCCTGGCAGGTGTGCTTCTGAGCAGGTAGGTGTAAACGCGCCGGGAACCGCAAATAACACCACCTTCTTCCCTGCAAAGAGATCATCGGTAGTGGGGTTACGCATACCTTCTTTGGTAAGTAACTGGAAGCTGTGTTCAGGGAGTTTCTGGCCTATCGCAATCATGGAGGCATCCTCGTCCGGTGATGGGTGTCTTACAGCGTAGCTGCCCGGAGATGATTGCGCTATCTTGCCAGTGGTCGTGCGATGATGTTTCAAAAGGGTTTGATTTTGGCGATTTCTTCTTTCAACCTGGATTGATATTCGTCCTGATCTTCAATATGACTCAGCTTCGCATACACCTGCTGCAATTCAATGCGATAACGTTGTAACTTGATATCGTCTTCTTTGGTAAAGAACGCGTAGGCACGGGTGGAATAACCAAAGAGGCAGAGCAGCGGGAGCAACAGCAGCGACAACGTATGCAGAGAAAACACAATAAACCAGTTTCTCAACCCTGAGCGTGTCACCTGAAACTCGAAAGGAATCACTAACCCTTTGGGCCAGGCAGACAGGTTTTGGCTAAAAATGCCCCAAGCCGTAGCCCTGCCTACTTTCGATGGTCGGAACATGGCATTAACGTCATAGGTTTTTCGGTTATCAAGTTGCAATCGCACGAGGACAGTAACCTTGCCAGAAAGAGACAAAGCCCATTATACCCAACCGGTTAGCCCAGGCACATTAAAGATTCATTGTTTATGTTCTGTGGGAGCCTGCAACCCTTAGATCAAGGCTGCCAAAAGGGTTTGTTGACCTCTTCTGTGGCTTCGCTACGTGTAATACCCATATCTTTTAGCTCATAACTGCTGAGTTGTGCCAGCATCTGACGCTGCCGATAACGAGCATGCCAACGCTTCAACACACTTAAAACCCGCTTAAGCAAAGTGATGGGGAGTAATTTGATCGGGTCGATTCGCATAAATATTACCTCCTTGAATTGGAATCTATTGAAACCCCGGACGCGAAAGGTTACCAATCGCCATTTTGGATGGCGGTCATCAGAAAAAACGATGGCGTTGCAGGGAGCTTTAGGTTTCAATAAAACATGGATAAACCACCAGTTGAGCCTGCCCGTTGCTGACCGTCCCCGTCAGAAAGCCGGTCGGATATCAAGAGACGAGGATCATGGAACTAAGCCAGTTAAAAACCTTTGTAACCGTGGCTGAAGAGGCACACCTGACACGGGCGGCAGAACGCTTGTTTACCAGTCAGCCCGCGATTAGCGCCCAGTTAAAAGCGTTGGAAGAAAGCCTGGGTGTGCTGTTATTTGATCGAACCCCGAAAGGTATGCGGCTGACTCCCGCCGGCGAAACATTACTGGTACAGGCAAAAATCACGTTGGATGCCGCAGGAAATATGTTGAACAAGGCGAGAGCCATTCAGGGTGAAATCTGGGGGAGCTTGTCTGTCGGAGTGAACTCCGATTATGAGTTTTTGCGGATTACCGATCTTCTTAAAGCCACGCATGCCTGCCACGCGGGGATACAACTATCTTTTTATCAGGGAATGACACCGGATATTTTACAGGATATTCGCAAGGGCAAACTGGATTCAGGCTTTTACTTTGGCCCCTGTCAGGTGAGCGATTTACACGTGCAACCATTGGCACAAGTGAAAACCGCCATTGTGGCTCCCGCCGCCTGGGCAGATAAAGTAGAGCATGCCACGCTTGAACAACTGGCAAATCTACCCTGGATTTATACTACCCAGCGCTGCCCGTTTGTGCCGATTGTAGAAAAAATTCTCAGCACGGCAGCCAAACAAATTGCCAAGGTGGTGTATGTCGATCATGAAGATGCTATCCGGCACTTTATTAAAGCCGGTGCCGGGATCGCCTTGTTGCGAGAAGATGATGCCATCCGGGCCGAATCGGAAGGTTGGGGAACCCGCTGGCACAATCCCACGCCACCCATCGCGTTAAGCGTGGCCGTATTGTCTCGCCGCTTGCAGGAACCCCTGATTCGCGCCTGGCTCGATATCCTGCAAACCTTATGGCCTGCCACCGCTGATTCTGGGGTGTGTCGCGAGGCCGGATAACGGCCTGAGTATCGCTAGCCCGTGTTTTTTGTATCAACGTTCGCGATGTTTTAGGAGTAAAAATGAAAAAGGAAATGGTTTTAGCGTTTGTTGATAGTTACGCCAATAAGAACAAGAAAAAAATACTGGAATTACTGGCAGAGAATGCGGTGGTAAGTGATCCTCATTTCCCGTTAAAAACAATGAAAGGTCATCGTGAGCTGGATCGAGGCCTGTCCTGGTCGTTTAATGCGATTAAATCAACCCGTTTGGATGTACTTGATCTTAAGATCGATGAAAATACCGCCTACGTAGAACTGGATACGACTCATACTTTAAAAATAGGAATACAGTATCGTTATGTACAGTTGCTTAAAATCAGAATCTCCGAAGACAAAATCACCCATTTAGATACGTATGTTACCTACTCGCCCGGAGGTATTAGGGGCGCTTTCAGACACCTCTATTCAATTGCCTGGCAGGCTGGAGATATTGTCCAGCGAGCGATGCATAACAAGTAGGGAGGAAGATCATGATAAATCTTAAGGGAAAATTGGTGACGGTCAGGCCTGATGTACCGATTGATACAGTACAAAAACTCCCGAATTACGTTGGTATTTCTGAAAATACGGCCGGAGCTACAGGCCTTTCGATGAACGTTGTAATCATACCGGCGGGCGCGCGTGCCAAACCACATTATCACGAAGGATTTGAAACGGCGATTTATCTGTTAAAAGGTGATGTGCAAACGTTTTACGGAGAAAATCTGGCAGAATCATGTATCAACAAGCAAGGTGATTTCATTTACATTCCGGCGGGAGTGCCACATATGCCGGTGAATTTGAGTGAAACCGAGGAAGCCATTGCGTTGGTGGCTCGCAATGATGCCAACGAGCAGGAGAGCGTCAGAGAGTATTTTGTCTCTGAAACTAATTGATGTACAACTCCCAGCCTGATTGATTGCTTTACCTCGGTGGGATCAAACCCTGTCAATGAACAGTCAATCAGCAGGTGAAAGTCGGTTTGGCGGGGATTAATGCCACTGTTTCGTTGATACATTTTTTCGTTGATACATTGTCGGGCATAAAATGAGTATCCGAGCGAGTACACAAGATGATTTGCCAGCGATTTTTGATATTTATAATCGCTCAAAACTTGATGAACTTCTATTCGAAGATAAGGTCTTTACGCTTCTGCCCCTTGAAAAAGATGACGTGAGATTAAATGGACTAATGGCGTCTACGATATACGTGTATCAGGAACAAAATCGCATCGCAGGCTATGGTGCAAGCTGTGGAAACGAAATTCGCGCCCTGTTTGTTCATCCCGACTATAGGGGGAAGGGGGTGGGTAAAAAGCTGATTGAATTTCTATTGGCACACATCCAAGGCCAGCCATGTCTATATGTCGCAAGGTCAAATCAACCCGCTAAATACTTGTATCAACAGTATGGTTTCAGTGTTACAGATACCTTTGAATCCACATATAATCAAGAGCCAGTAATGGCACAAAAAATGGTTCGTACCGCTCTGGCTCAACATGATCTGAATGTAAGTTAAGCAGGGTGATCTACCGTAAGTGCTCAATAGACCCCCTCTAAACCGATTTTCATTGCTTACCGGGATGCGCCCCCCTAATCCTTAAGCCGATAGCCGGTTTTGAATATCCAAGCGACCCCGACAATACACAACACCAGAAACAGCACGGTCATTCCGAGGCTTAAGGCGACATTCACGTCGGCCACGCCAAAAAAGCTCCAGCGGAAGCCGCTGATCAAATACACAACCGGATTAAATAGCGTGACGGTTTGCCAAAAGGGCGGCAGCATGTCGATGGAATAGAAACTGCCTCCGAGAAACGCCAAGGGGGTAATTACCATCATGGGAATCAACTGCAATTTTTCAAAGCTATCAGCCCAGATACCGATAATAAAACCGAAAAGACTGAAAGTGACCGAGGTAAAAACGAGAAAGGCGAACATCCATACAGGGTGTTGAATTTCGTAGTCGACAAAGCATCGAGCGGTGACCAGTATCAGCATACCAACCATCACCGATTTTGAAGCGGCAGCGCCAACATACCCCAGGAGTATTTCCACATAAGAGACCGGTGCCGAGAGTACTTCGAAGATCGTACCGGAAAAGCGAGGGAAATAGATGCCAAACGAGGCATTCGACAGGCTTTGTGTCAATAAGGTCAACATGACCAGGCCGGGAATGATGAAGGCGCCATAATCAACGCCGTTAATAGACTGCATTCTGGAGCCAATGGCGGTACCAAATACAATAAAGTAGAGTGAAGTCGAGAGTACGGGGGAGGCAATACTCTGCATCAGCGTTCGCCAGGTGCGAGCCATTTCAAATTTGTAGATCGCTTTTACCGCGTAAAAGTTCATGTGAGATTCCTTAAGGGCATTTAGTCCAATCCGGGGCGCGGGTGCTTTTCCCGTGGTTAATCGTTACCGTGCACGAGACTGACGAAGATGTCTTCCAGCGAGCTTTGGCTTGAATGCAGGTCTTTAAATTCGATGCCGTTTTCATTCAGCTTTCGCAGAATTTCGGCAACGCCGGTTTCTTCGTTCTGGGTGTCGAAGGTATAAACCAGTGTGACGTTGTCTTCCGAGATGGTGAGAGCGTATTGGCTCAAATTCGCCGGAATTTCAGTGAGGGGGTGCTGCAGTTGGATGGCCAGTTGTTTTTGCCCCAGTTTTTCCATTAATGCGGATTTATCATCCACCAGAATAATTTCACCTTTGCTGATGATTCCTATGCGGTCGGCCATTTCTTCGGCTTCTTCGATGTAGTGAGTGGTCAGGATAATCGTGACGCCCTTTCGGCGCAGCTCACGTACCATGGCCCACATGTCCCGACGCAGTTCTACATCGACGCCTGCGGTGGGCTCATCGAGAAACAATATCTGGGGTTCATGGGAGAGTGCTTTGGCGATGAGTACCCGTCGCTTCATTCCGCCCGAGAGTTCTCTGATCGAGGTATGGCGTTTTTCCCAAAGGGAAAGGTCTCGGAGTACTTTCTCGATATAGGCATCATTGCGCGGCTTTCCAAATAATCCGCGACTAAAAGTGACGGTATTCCAAACACTCTCGAAGGCATCCGTCGACAACTCCTGAGGCACCAGACCAATGGCACCGCGTGCCGCACGATAGTCTTTTACGATATCAAATCCTGCCGCATTCACCGTGCCTTCACTGAGATTCACGATGCCACAGATAATACTGATTAATGTGGTTTTACCTGCACCATTTGGCCCGAGGAGTGCGAAAATCTCTCCTTTTTTTATTTCCAGGTCGACATGCTTTAATGCCTGAAAACCACCTTTATAGATTTTGGATACGTTTTGAACAGATATGATTGGCTGCACTCTGACTCCCTTCCATACAGTGAGTTAAATTTTTTTGGCTAGGTTAGCATATTCATTCGTTAGTTCATCAATAGCCACTCTAAACCGATCTTTATTGGAATTCGCTGGATAAATTGTCTAGCCTGATTAAAAAGTGTTCATGTTTGGGCTAGGTCGTGTGTCAGCGGCAAGCGTCAACCGCCCAGGGTGAACCGCAAGAGAATGGTCAGGGGAGGTGAGATGAGGGCGTTAGGGTTTTCCCAGAAAATTACGGTGTTGGCGGTGTCCTTCACTGTAGCCATTTTGATTCTGTTTAGCTCCCTGAGTTATTGGCGGATGAAGGCGCAAACCGAGGCTGATTTGCAAAGCAGCCTCTCTGAAATTGCGGTGGCTGCAACAAAAAATATGTCGAACTGGTTGAATGGCAAATTAAGTATGACGTCTGCGTTGGCTCAGCGGATTGCCGTATTTAACTCCAAAGAGGATCAGCAAAGAGTGATTTCTCTGTTGAATCAGGGCGGGGTGTTCAGAAACCTGTTTTTCGGTACAGAAGCCGGTGCCTTTATCATTGACGATACCAACAAGGATGATCTCACCGGATACGATCCGCGAACCCGTCCCTGGTATCAGGAAGCGAAGCGTGTGCGAATAACGTCGTTTTCTGAGCCCTATCTGGATGCCTTTACCAAAACCTTGTTGATTACTTCGTTTGCGCCGGTTGAATCGGGCGGTTTTAAGGGCGTGGTCGGGGGGGATATCGACTTGAGCACGCTGAACACCATTGTGAATCAAATCAACTTTATGGGCTTGGGGCAAGCCTTTCTGGTGAGCGGAAAAGGAAAAATTCTGGCACACCCCGATAGCGGGATGATTGATAAAACCCTCGCTGATCTGGTGCCTGAAGGTGCCCTGAAGATTGTCCCTGAATTACAAACGGTTGAAACGGCAAAAGGCTCACGCATGTTCGGCTTTTACAAGCTGGCGGATATGTCTGTTGTGGACTGGTATGTAGGCGTGGAAGTTGATCGTGATGCGGCTTTTGCGCCTCTTTCCCAGTTTCGCAATACCGCCATTCTGGCGGTGATTGTGGGTATCCTGGCTTCGGGGTTGCTGCTGAAGTGGTTGCTGAGTAGTCTGATGCAACCCTTGTTTTCGCTGCGTAATGCCTTGTTTGATATCGCGCAGGGGGAAGGGGATTTAACCCAGCGCCTTAGGGTTGCCTCTAGTGATGAAATCGGGCAATTAGCCATCGCATTTAATACGTTTGTAGATAATATTCATCACGTTATTTCGGAATTTAAATCGTCATCCGGCGACTTGTCAGAGATGGTGACACGCATGCAAAGGATTGCCCAGCAGAGCCGTGTTGAAACTGACCGGCAACGACTTGAGACTGATATGGTGGCCACGGCCGTTACCGAGATGTCTTCTGCGGCGCATGAAATCGCTAAAAATGCCAGTGGTGCCGCCGACGCCGCATTAAATGCCGATAAAGAAGGTAAACAAACCAGTGAGATGGTGAGTGCAGCCATCGATTCCATTCGCCAGTTGGCCGGGGAGATTGATGTCACGGTTCAGGTGATTAACGAGCTGGAGTCGGATGTGCGCAGCATTGGTTCCATCGTGGGCGTGATTCGAGGTATTGCAGAACAAACCAATTTGCTGGCACTGAATGCCGCGATAGAAGCCGCTCGCGCCGGTGAGCAGGGACGTGGCTTTGCGGTGGTGGCAGATGAGGTGCGCACGCTGGCCAATAAAACACAGGAAAGCACGGAAGAAATAAACCGTATGATCGAGCGCTTGCAAAAGGCATCGACCAAGTCGGTCGAGGTGATGAAGTCGAGCCATACCGTGAGCAATATTACGGTCGAACATGCCAATAAGGCGGGGGATTCCCTAGCTCGCATTGCGGAGGCCATCTCCATTATTTCGGATATGAATATACAAATTGCGTCTGCGTCTGAGGAGCAGACGTCGGTGACGGAAGATATTTCCCGCAGTGTTCAAAATATTGCGGACGCGACGATTCGCACCGCTTCTGCCGCCAAAGAAACGGCCGATTCGAGTGAGGTATTAGCTAGTGTGGGTCATACCATGAATGAGCAAGTATCCCGTTTCAGGTTATAAGGTGCCTCTGGTTTTGAATCTCCAGAGGATAATCTGTTTCTGTGCGCCAAACTGGTATAGTTGCGTTCTAATTTTGCACGAGTGGATTGAGCGGGAGAAGCGCAATGGAACATTTGGTCATGGAGCCCATGCATTTTGTATTGATCGGGGTGGTGGGGTTGATCGCGCTGGTTGTTGGCGTGCTGATCGGCCGGCAGGGATTGGCCGGCCAGAAACAGACGCAGGCTATGCAGGCGCTCGCATTGGAACAGCAGCAGGCACAACGGTTACTGCTGGAAAATCAGTTGAAAGAAAAAGCGCAGTTGCTGATTGAAAAGGAAAGCGCGCTGGTGCAGCAGGATCAGCAATTTCGACAACTGGATCTGGCGCATCATCGTCTCTTGGGTGAGCATCAAACCTTGCTGAAGCGAAAAGACGAAATTACGGCCGAATACCAAGCCTTGCAATCACTGTATAAAACGGATGCCGCCGGTTCCCAGAATCGTTATGAACAGAGCTTGCAGAATCTGGCAGATTTGCGCGAGCAAGCCAAGGCTGCCGAGGTGAGTGCCCAGCGTGCCGAGCAACAGTTGCAGGAGATGCGTTTACGTCTGTCCGAACAGGAAACGCTTCGAAGCGAGTGGGAAGTGCGTCACCACGAACTGAATCAGGCACACGCGGAGTTAAAAACCCGCCAGCACGAAAAAGAGCAGCACTTTGTCGAGCAGTTGAAGTTGTTGGAAGACGGCAAACAGCGCATGCTGATCGAATTTCAAAACCTTGCCAATCAGATATTCGAAGCCAAGGGTAAAACCTTCACAGAAACCAGCAAGCAATCACTGGATTCCTTGTTGGCGCCCTTGAAGCAACAAATGAATGAGTTTCGTGTCAAGGTCGAAGATATCCATCATAAAGAGACACAGCAACAGGCGGCCTTGCGTACCGAATTGCAGCAATTGCAAAAGCTCAATCAGGACATGACTGCCGAAGCCCATAGTCTGGCAACGGCACTGAAAGGTCAGAAAAAAATGCAGGGCAACTGGGGGGAGCTGGTCTTAGAAAACGTGCTGGAAAGATCCGGCTTGCAGCTGGGTAAAGATTATAAGCGCGAAGTGAGTATCTCCACCACGGAAGGACGAAGCCGGCCTGATGTTGTTGTCTATCTGCCTCACAACAAACATCTGATTATCGATGCCAAAGTGTCGTTGAATGCCTATACCCGTTTTGTGAATGCGGAAGATGAGGCGGAGCGCAAACTGGCGCTGAATGACCATGTGACAGCGATGGCTGCCCGGATAAAGGAGCTGGCGGATCGTGACTATTACAAATTACCCGGATTAAATTCGCCCGAAATGGTGTTTATGTTTGTGCCGATCGAATCGGCTTTTGTCGAAGCGCTGAAGGCCGATGAAAGTCTATTCCAGAAAGCGATCAGCTTGAATGTGCTGGTGGCTACGCCTACTACCTTGCTGACGAGTCTGAATATTGTTCGCCAGTTATGGCGATTTGAAGAGCAGAACAAACACACCGCCGAACTGGCGAACAAAGCCGAAGCGGTGTTCAAAAAACTCAAAACCTTTTTGGGCAGCATGGAAGGGGTAAAAAAAGCGCTGGATAAGGCCCAAGAGGCGTATGCCAAGGCAGAGGGTCAGTTAACCAGTGGGCCGGGTAATCTGGTGAAGCAGGTAAACGACTTCAGACAGCTGGCACCGGCGATAAAGGATCAGCTGCCGGAATACTTCACCGAAAAGGCTGAACTGGAGCTGGATTTTTCGCCGCAGGAAGATGAATCTGTTGTGGCGACTGTCTCCTGATTCCAGACCAGATAGTGCCAACAGAGGGCTTTAGAAGAGGGGGGGCGCCCCCTTCAGCATTGAGGTGAGTTAAACCCGGAAGAAGGATACCCGATTTCGGAGTTCGCTGGCCTGTTCCCGCAAGGCTTGGCTGGCAGCGGTGGTTTGTTCCACCAAGGCGGCATTTTGCTGGGTAATCTCATCCATTTGTGAAGTGGCTGCATTAATTTGCCCCATGCTGGTTGATTGCTCCCGAATGCTGTTGGTCATATCGGCGATTCGGGTATCTACCTGCACAATGGACTCGACGATTTTTTGCAGCGTATGTCCTGACTCGTTGACCAGTGTAGCGCCAGTGTCAATCTTGCCCATACTTTCTTTGATGAGATTTTTTATTTCTTTTGCCGCATTTGCCGAGCGTTGAGAGAGACTGCGTACTTCCGATGCCACCACCGCAAAGCCACGGCCATGTTCTCCTGCGCGTGCGGCTTCTACGGCGGCATTTAATGCCAGCAGATTGGTTTGAAAAGCGATCTCATCGATTACCGAAATAATATCGTGAATCCGTTTGCTGGAGTCGAGAATGGCTTCCATGGCCCTAACCGCATCTACCACGACTTGGTCACCGGCTTCAGCGAGGTTTCTTGCCTGGGCGGCTTCGGAGGCAACGGTGGTGGCACTGTCTGCGTTGTTTTTGAGTGTGGCCGACATTTCTTCAATGCTGGCGGCGGTTTCTTCCAGTGTACTGGCCTGATGTTCGGAGCGCTGGCTGAGGTCGGCATTGCCGGCGGCAATTTCATCCGAGGCGCGCAGTACTTCATGTACCGCAGCAGAAATGGTTTTCATCACCTGAGTGAGTTGGTTAATCGTGGTGTTGGCATCAGATTTTAGCCGGTCAAACTCACCCTGATAATTGCCCCGGATCTTCAGGGTAAGATCCCCTTTGGCCATGGCAGAAAATACCGCTCAGAATTCGGAAACCACGCCTTCTACGGTTTCGATGAGTCCGTTAACGCCGACGGCCAGCGTCTCATAAAATCCGCTCATCTCACTGGAGTGTATCCGTTTGGATAGCTCCCCATGATTGGCCGATTCGATCAGGCTTTCCAGTTGGCGGGTAATCAGCAACTCACTGGTTTTGTCGTGCCATTGTACGATGCAACCAATCGGTGCTTTTTCCGTGTTAACGACAGGGGCAAAGTGAACGTCAAAGGTTTTATTACCCACCGGGATGAGTTTTCTTACAGCGCTGGTTAGCGTCTGTGGCCAGCCGGGAATCTTTCCGAACTGTGTGGCTGATTGGCCTAGAAGTTTGTTCGCGTCAAAACCAGGAATGTAAGGGGTGAAATCAGGAGTTGCCTGTTGAAATGTTTGAGTCATGGCCTGATTGAGAAAAATAATGCGATGCTCACTATCACAAATCATCGCGTTGACATTGGCACTGTCGAGCGCCAGTTTTATCCGGTGATTATTGGTGGCTTCGATCATTGCCTCGTCAAAGCGCGCTTTCAGGGTGTTCATCAATTCGGCAAATCCCTGACCAATCGCGCCAAGTTCGGTTGCCGGTGAGGTGTCTATGCTGGAGAGGTCGACTTCGCTGGTTCCGCTGTCTTTCTGTGTTTTAGCCAGTTTTCGAACAGCTTCAGCCAGTGCCGCCAAGGGTCGCTGTATCCAGATTTTGCTGCCAATAACCAAAAGGCTCAGCAGTGCAGCATACAGGGCGGCGAAGAACAGTGTCATCTCTAAATCGCGCGTTGCTGTCTGCGCTTCACTATCTACCTGACTACGCAGATTTTCTTTTACCTGCTCCAGAAAAGTGTCAACTTTGTCATTGATGACGGTGGCCGTTTCATCGAAAGGGGTCATATAGGTGTTGCCACCCTCCGGGCCTTCGGCAATATATGACTTGGCCATCGTTACCCCGGATTGATAATAGGCTTCAAATACGGGGAGCCAGGATTTGATTTCTGCCGCGCGCTCGGGTTGCAGTTTGACGAGTTCAGCGTTCAATTCGATAAAATTTTTATGGTAGTTTGCTGCCAGATCAAATCCGTCATTGAGACCATCCCTTGCGCGTGTTGCACTGATATCGGTAAGCCATTGCTGCACCTGGATAGTGGCAATCTTGAGCTGATAGGCATGGTAAGTGGTAGGCAGCAAGGTATTGCTAATCTGGTTCAGTTGCTGGCTTGCTTGTAGCAAGTGATTAATTAACAAACCAAACTGAATCACCAGCAATAACCCGAACAGAACAATAAAGCACCTTACTTTTGCGCTGATTGACTTCATCTTACGTACTTCCGCAGTAGCTTAAATGTTTTAAGGGTAGATTAATTTAAGGCGTTAACGGCCAAAATCCGAATACAAAGAATAGCCTGAAAATCAGCAGGATAGGCAAAATTAAACTAGGTGACTTCCCTTATGGGTGGTTAACAGAGATAAAGGGGGGAGGTTCAGGAATAAGCTTCGGTGGTGTCAAGCCCAGATAAAAAAGGCGACCTTACGGCCGCCGGGAGGGCAGCGTGTTTTGGTGTCCGTTGCGGAGGGAACACCTTAACACGCAGGGAGGGTTCTAATCGTTGACTACTGCTTCACCGCATTAATTTCTGCTTCGGCATTGTCGAAGCCCAGTTTGTATCCAAGGGATACGTGGTGGAAACGCGAATTGCTGAAGTCGTCATGAATCGCAAAGCCAATGTTGTAGACCATGCCGGGGTCGAAGCTGACATCGCCTGCGACGGTGGAGGTCAGCTTGCGTTTCATTTCAACATTCCAGACGCCGTCTACCAACTGTGCGGAGAACTCTGCACCCTGGCCACCGCTCATTTTACGTTCGTCGAGCAGGTAGCCGTCTTCCACGACGCCAGTACCCACCTGATAGCGGATAATGTCGAGGAATTTGCCTGCGGCCAATTCGGCAGCAATTTCATCCGCTGATTTCAGCTTATCCCAACCGCCCAGCGTATCGCCTTTGAGACTGACTTCGGTACGGCTTTCGCCCAGATACTTTGTGAGTCCCTTGTCGATATTCAGGCGAGAGGCTTCGCTGTAGGCTGCAATGCCTGCGGCGTCAGGCGTTCCTGGCATATTGCGTACGTCGTCATGGCAGCTTCCCCAGCAACCGGCACGGTCGGTAAACTCAGGGTCATCGGTACCAATCATCATCGCCAGTTTGACCGGGTTTGCAGGATCCATTTTACCGCCATCAGCAAAAGCGACGGGTACATGCGCGGTGTCGGGCCAGCTGAAGTGCAGATACAGGTTCTCACTGTCGTATGCGGCCTTAATATCTACCGGAATACTGCCACGTTTGCCATCAATCGGTGTAGGTTCAAGCTTTTCACCTGTCACTATTTTCTGGCCCATATCCATGGTTTCCTGATCATGACATTCCATGCAGCGATCACCTTTGGTAAAGGCACGTTTGCCGCCATGTTCACGGCTGTGAATCCATTCAATCGAGGCCTGACCAGGATAAAACAGGGTGACCTTTCTGGCTTCAATGCCGGCCCAGTTAACCGAGCTGATAGCATTGCCTGTACTGGCCGGTGCTGAACTGGTGGCGGGGGCCACAGCAGGCGTCGCGACAGGTGCCGGTGCGGCGGCCTTCTGTTCGGCGGCCTCTTTTTTCTCAGCAGCTTCCAGCAAATCACGCGCAAACAAATGCAGGGTTGCGTTGGCTTTTGCCAGCTCTGGGTTAGGTGCTTCGAGTGCTTCGAGCTCTTCATCGGTCAGAAGGTGACGCACGCTCTTATGTGCAATACCTTTGTGACAGTCTATACAGGTATTGCCCGCCTGAAGTGCCGCGGTATGTTGTTTGAGTGCGCGAGGCTTCTGGGCTTTTTGATACATGGATTCGAAGTTGTGGCAATTCCGGCATTCACGCGAGTCGGAACCTTTCATGCGGGCCCACTCGTGTTTAGCCAGTTCGATACGCTTGGCATTGAATTTTTCGGGCGTGTCGATAGACCCCAGCAATTTATGCAGTACTTCGTTCGATGCCTGGATTTTACGCTGGATTTTGTGAATCCAGTCTTTTGGTACGTGGCAGTCCGGGCAGGTGGCGCGAACCCCTGAACGGTTACTGTAGTGCACGGTTTCTTTGTATTCCTGATAGACGTTTTCTTCCATCTCGTGACAGGAAATACAGAATTTCTCGGTGTTTGTCATTTCCAGTGACCAGTTAAAACCGCCCCAGAAAATGACACCTAGCACCATGAACACCAGCGCAGTGCCCAGCGAGGTACCTAGGATGAGTTTTTTGGCTAGTAGACGCTGTAGCCAGGATTTGTCGTTCATGTTTTTTGCTCTCCATCCGGGCCGTTTCTATTCAGAATCCGAGTTTGCGGATCTCGCTGTTCAGAGAATCGATCGCGTGAATCCTGAATCGTTGGGTCGCTATGTATGGCTTGTCGTTAGGACTTTGTTGTGTTTTTGGTGTTGCAATGCGTCACGTTTATTTATTATCAGGGTGACTTTTTAACCTATACGTTTGCAATGAAAGGGTTCTGCAAAACGTAAAAAGAGGCGGGATATTCCCGCCTCCAATTGAACCCCGATCAGGTCTTGTGATTAACGCGGTTGTACACGTTAAACTTACCTGTGGGTGTAGTCAGGCCTTTAATGCGGGTAATCTCTTTCAGAGTTTTCGCATCGTAAACCACGATTTCACCGGTAGCGTTCTTGGCGTCTTTACGGTTCCAGACAGATACCCAGACCTCAGTACCTTTTTCGTTGAACTCCATGTGTAACGCCGCTTTGCCTTCTTCTTCAGTTACGCGGATAGTTTTGACAACTTTGCGAGTATCTTTGTCAAACACTTTCACGCTTTGCTGAACTTCAGGCTCGGGGTTTTTCAACTGATCTGCCCATACATACTGTGAGTTAGGATGTGTACGGATAAACACCCCGGCACCATCGGTAGGTACGGTGTAGCAGAGTTTCCAGGCTTGATCCGCATGCTTGATCGGATCGTTACCCCAAACAGACACTTCGCCTTTACCCAAGTGAGTTGTTGCACCCACGGGGCCACAGGTTTTATCTGTCCAGTTTGCGCCAGGGCCTGGGTGAGGCAGTGCGGCGACATCAATCAGTTTTTCCAGTTTGCGTTCTTTCGTGTCAACTACAACCATTTTGTTGGAAGCGTTGGCGGCAATCTGGAAGTAGCGGCCGGTTGGATCGAAGAAACCGTCGTGGAGGAACTTCGCGGTGTCGATCTTGTCGATACGCAGGTTGGCAATGTCGCTGTAGTCAACCTGCCAGATCTGGCCCAGTTCCTTAATGGCAACCACCCAGGTTGGTTCGTTTGGTGTGTTGTAAATGGCGGCAACGCGAGCTTCGTTGACATAATCACCATCGATGTTCACACCGCGAGAAGAAACCACTTTCAATGGCTCAAGTGTTGCTGCGTCCATGATGACGAAATGGGGTGGCCAGTAGCCGCCGGCAATCACGTATTTGCCATCACCGGAAACAGCGATGTCACGTGCGTCGTAGGCCATTTTAGTTTCGGCAACGAGCATTTTTTCGGGGGTTTGCCAAAGGTCGATCTTGTTAACTTTACCGTCACGTCCGATGGTGTACCAGAAACGGCCCACGTCTTTTGCATGCTCTTTATTGTGGTGCTCAGAGCCCTTGATAACGTGTACAGCGTAGCCGGTGTCAATGTGTGCCACGATTTCGTGCTTGTCGCCGTCAATGATGGCCGCTTTACCCGCGTCACGCTCGATAACCACGAAGAAGTTCTGCCAGTTGCGGCCGTGTAGCGGTTTGGTAGGATAATCCTTCAATGCCACATACTGTTTGGTTGCATCTTTCATCATCTGCAGTGACATTTCAGGTGGAACAGGAGGTTCCATCTGAATATAGGTCGCCAGCTTCTCGATATCTTTTTTCTCGAAGATGTCGTCGAAGTTGTTCATGCCGCCTTCAGTACCGTAGGAAATAATTTTTTCCAGACGTTTCTGACCGAGTTTCAATGTTGATTTTGGCTCCAGGTTTTTACCGGTTGCCCCTTTACGCAATACCCCGTGACATCCCGCGCAACGCTGGAAGTAAAGCGTCTTGGCGTGTTCGAAGTCTGCTTCGCTCAATGAAGGTGATTTGGCATCTGCCGCCCATGCAGCAGTGCCTGATCCAAAGGCTGCAGATGCAAAAGTCACTGCTACAGCCAGTTTTCTTAATTGTCGTTTTGTTGTCATGTGTGACTCTCCCGTCGAGGATGTTATGTCACGGTCAAAAGTAGTGATATGGGCCTTTGCACACCTTGACCATCGTCAAGTGTTCGGAAGTTGTACGAAACAGGTGCGCTCTGGCGTGCGAAATATTGATTTGGCGCAGTTTTGGTGCGAATCAGAATCTGCCTCATTCAGATGGTTGACTGAAATCAAGGGGGTTTTAAAGCGTCTCGATTACCTTAACACTGCACTCAACTACTCATAACTAATAGAGGAGAGCACATCATGGCTGAGCGCTTTACCAAGAGCATGGCCAGGAACATCTATATAGGAGGATCTGTATTCTTCTTCTTGCTGTTCCTTGGACTGACTCTGGATACGATGAGCGAATTGCCCAAGCGCGACAACCGTCAGAATCTGACGGAATCCGTTGCGCGCGGGAAAATGCTCTGGGAAGTAAACAACTGTATAGGTTGCCACTCTCTGCAAGGAGAAGGCGCTTATTTCGCACCTGAATTGGGTAACGTTTTTCAACGCCGTGGCGCGGGGGATCAAACCGCATTCAGAGCCTTCTTCAAGGCGTGGATGCAAGCGATGCCTACGAAAGCTCCGGGGCGTCGTCAGATGCCACAATTCAATCTTAATGATCAGCAATTGGATGATCTGGCGTCGTTCCTCGAATACGCGTCTCAGATCAATAACAATAACTGGCCACCCAACATCGAAGGTTAAGGAGTCGCGACATGAAATTTCAGTCTCAAGCCGTCGCTAAACCCTACTTTATATTTGCATTAGCTTTGTTTGCCGGTCAGGTGCTATTTGGTCTGGTCATGGGCTTGCAATATATTGTTGGCGACTTTCTGTTCCCTGCGATCCCGTTCAACGTGGCGCGTATGGTGCACACTAACCTGCTGATTGTCTGGTTGCTTTTCGGCTTCATGGGCGCAGCTTACTACCTGATTCCCGAAGAATCCGAAACCGAATTGCACAGCCCTAAACTGGCGATTCTGTTGTTCTGGGTATTTGCAGTCGCAGGTACACTGACGATTCTTGGCTATTTAATGGTACCTTACGCCAGTCTGGCGAAAATGACCGGAAACGACCTGCTACCCACCATGGGACGTGAGTTCCTTGAGCAGCCGACCATTACTAAAATAGGTATTGTTATTGTTGCACTGGGCTTCCTGTTCAATATCGGTATGACCGTGCTGAAAGGTCGCAAGACCGTTATCAACATTGTACTGATGACGGGTTTGCTGGGTCTGGCGGTATTCTTCCTGTTCTCTTTCTATAACCCTGAAAATCTGGCGCTGGATAAGTACTTCTGGTGGTGGGTGGTTCACCTTTGGGTGGAAGGCGTGTGGGAATTGATCATGGGCTCTATCCTGGCTTACGTGCTGATCAAAGTGACTGGTGTAGACCGCGAAGTGATCGAGAAGTGGCTGTATGTGATTATTGCCATGGCACTGATCACCGGGATTCTGGGTACAGGTCACCACTTCTACTGGATTGGGCCACCAGAATACTGGAAAGTGATTGGTTCTGTATTCTCTGCGCTTGAGCCGATTCCGTTCTTCATGATGACCTTGTTTGCCTTCAACATGGTTAACCGTCGTCGTCGTGAGCATCCTAATCGTGCGGCCACCTTGTGGGCACTGGGTTGTGGTGTAATGGCATTCCTTGGCGCGGGTGTATGGGGCTTCCTGCACACACTGGCTCCTGTGAACTACTACACTCACGGTACTCAGGTAACTGCAGCACACGGACACATGGCATTCTACGGCGCTTATGTAATGATCGTTATCACCATGATCTCTTATGCAATGCCGATTATGCGTGGCCGTATGGAAGGTAACAGCAACAAGGCGCAAGTGGTTGAAATGTGGGGCTTCTGGCTGATGACTATCGCGATGGTATTCATCACTCTGTTCCTCACCGCTGCGGGTATCTTGCAAGTATGGATTCAACGTATTCCGGAAAGTGGTGCAGCTCTGGGCTTCATGGAAACCCAGGATAAAGTGATGCTCTTCTACTGGTTGCGTGAAATCGCCGGTGTCATCTTCCTTGCCGGGTTGGTAGCTTATCTTGCCAGCTTCTTCATCAAGGGTGATGATCGTGCGGCTGCCTGAGGCAGGTAGCAATTCATACGCTAAAACAGTAACAAGGTAATACAAGAAAAGCGCTCAGCTTTTCGATGCAAAACTACCACTCCTGTGACTCCGCACAGTCCGGGAGTGGTGCTAAGCTGAGCAAATGCGTTGGGCGCTTTTTATCTCCTTACTCATTCTTCTATATTTTCCGTTCGCTTTACTTCTTGCCCTATTGTTCTCTTTTTTTCTCATGGCCGTCATTGATGAGTAACGCATGGCTTACTGCTATGCTTAATCAATTGGTTTTTCTTGGGGGGCGAGTCATGAAAAAATTCACCTTTGTCTGCCTGTCGGTTGCGTGTGTCGCGGCTCTGTTGGTCGTCGAACCCGCATTTGCCGGGCCTGGCGGCAAAATAGCTTCGGCGGTTTTCGAGAGCTTTTGGGGCAAAGTGGTGTTGGGTCTGTTGGTCATCATTTTTGCGCCTTTGATTATTTATACGCTGGTAAAGGAGAAAATTGCCGAACGGCGAGCCCGCAGAGATTTGCGCTTTATGGCAGCTTACGACGCTCAGTTTGATTGGCTGGCGGTGCAAGAGAGAGTTAAAGACTGCTTTTTTCGGGTTCACTCGGGCTGGGAGGATGAGAATCTGGCCGGGGTTTCAGATTGGATGACGTCCTGGTATTGGCAAAACCAGCAGAGCGTTCATCTGAATCGGTGGAAAAAAGAAGGTTTAATCAATATCTGCAACGTCAAAAAAATAGTAGGGCTGAAACCCCTGTTGTTTGTACACCGAAATCAGGGGCAGGAACATGAGAACTCAATGTTGGTGGTCTCTATTACCGCAAGAATGCAGGACTATCTGAAAGAGCGGGCGTCGAGCAGGATTGTCGAAGGGAGTAAAAGATTCAAAGAAGTAGAGACGGTCTGGAGCTTTACCTTCGAACAAGGCAGTTGGAAGGTTTCGGATATTGAGGATGGTAGTCGCTCACTGGACTACGCCAATATGGTGACGGAATTGCCAGCCATAGAATCCACGGTGGTCAGCGATCTTCGAGCCTGATGTCAGTCGCTGATTGATCCGCCGCAGGTGATTTGACCCGCCGTATCAAACGCATTGCCAGAGCGCGTAACGATGAGGCGGGTTGGAGGTTGAGTCTGAATGGGGGTGGCCTGATCGGCCAAAAGTGTGGCGATAATGCCAATTTATCCCCGGACCCTGAATGTCTGATACTGGCTTCCACTTCAGCGAACGTCAGGGAGCCGCCGTTATGTCAAAACTAATCAATACCAAAGACCTCGAATTTCTACTCTATCATGTGTTTGACGCAGCACAGTTGGCCGAGTTCCCGCGTTACGCTGACTACGATCGCACCAGTTTCGACGGCATACTCGGTACGGCAGCGCGTATCGCAACGGACTACTTGCTTCCACACAATGCAAAGGCCGATGCTCAGGAGCCAGTGTTTGATGGCCAGCGCGTTGAAACCCTCCCGGAGGTGAAAATTGCATGGAAGCACTTTGCTGCCTCTGGACTATTGGCTGCCAGACATGGGATTGATGAAGGCGGGATGCAGTTACCTTCGTTGATTCACATGGCCTGTAACGCCTGGTTCGTTTCGGCCAATCCTTCTACAGCGGCCTATCCATTTTTAACCAGTGCGGCCGCGAATGTGATTCACGCGTTCGGTTCACAAAGCCAGAAACAAACCTTTCTTCCGCATTTATTCAGTGGTCGCTTTGCCGGAACCATGGCATTAACCGAACCTGATGTGGGCTCGTCGTTAGGCGATCTCACTACACGAGCAATTCTCACCGAGGATGGAAGTTATCGAATTAAAGGGCAGAAAATGTACATTTCCGGGGGAGATCAGGATATCACCGAGAATATTGTGCATTTGGTGTTGGCCCGGATTCAGGGGGCGCCGGAGGGGGTAAAAGGCATATCGCTGTTTATCGTACCAAAATTCCGGATGCAGGCAGATGGCGTGCTGGGCGAGAGGAACGATGTACAGCTCGCGGGCCTACTGCATAAAATGGGCTATCGTGGGACAACGTCCACCGTCCTGACCTTTGGTGAGCAGGGGGATTGCCATGGCTACCTGCTGGGGGAGCCGAACAAAGGCCTCATGTACATGTTCAAAATGATGAACGAAGCGAGGATCGGAGTAGGGTTGGGAGCGGCCATGATCGGGTATCGCGGCTATCTGGAATCGCTCGATTATGCGCGTCAGCGCCCGCAGGGGCGTTCTCCCACGGAAAAAAATCCGCACAGTAAACCCCTCAATATCATTGAACATGCCGATGTTAAGCGAATGCTGTTAGCACAAAAGTGTTACGCTGAAGGCTCATTGGCGCTGTGCCTGCTGGCGGCACGACTGGTAGACGAGCAAGAGGCCGGTGGGAATCAGGAGAGTGGCATCTTGCTGGATCTGTTGACACCGGTGGTAAAATCCTACCCTTCATTTTACGGACCGCGAGCCAATGATCTGGCGATACAGGTGTTAGGGGGGGCCGGTTATACCAGGGAATATCCGGTGGAACAGTGTTATCGCGACAACCGGCTGAATCCCATTCACGAAGGTACCCATGGGATACAGTCGCTGGATCTTCTGGGTCGAAAATTATGGCAGCATCAGGGCAGAGGGCAGCAACTGCTGCTCGGCCGGATTGAGGCGACACTCAAGTCGGCCCAGACTAAAACCGTGTTGGCACTCTGGGTGGCCGAATACCGAATCCATTTGAAAACATTGATTAATACTACACTCATTCTGGGGCAGGCCATGCAGAACGGGCAGGCGGATGCGGTGCTGGCAAACTCTGCACTCTACCTCGATATGATGGGCAAGTTGGTGGTGGGGTGGCTATGGCTGGAAATGGCAGATAAGGCACAAACCACCTTCGCCGATTCTCCTGCACCGGATGACCAGAATTTTCTCGCCGGAAAACTACAGGCCGCCCGCTACTTTATCGGCTGGGAGTTGCCGGAGGTTGAATTACTGGCGCAGCGCTTACAAGGTCTGGATGGCACCTGCCGGGAAATGCAACCAGATTGGTTCTGACATAAAGGCGGGGCGCAGTCACTTCATCTTCAGGGCGGGACATACCAGCACAGGGTGTCTCGCCCTGCTAAAGCGTCTAATTAAGATGAGACGCTACCTTTTCGATGAATAGTTGATCTATCCCAACACCCTTCCCCGGCTTCAGCAGTAAACTGGCTAATAACCAAGTAATGTCGTAGGTTTTGGCCGTGATCAGTCTTCAGCAAAAACGATTTATAACTCGATCCCTGTTTTTCGCCGCGTTCTTGCTGGCGCCGGTACTGGATCTGTTTCGTTTTGATCTCACCACCACGCAGTTCGTGATATTCGGAGAAAGACTCAGTTTTGAGTTGACCACACAATGGCTGGCGCAAACCGATGCCTTAGATGCCGGATTACGCATTCTTACCCGCTTTCTATTGCCCTTGGTGAGCCTGATTGCCATCGGCCTGTTCGTGTTCTGGCGTTGGGGGCGTATTTACTGTGGCTGGCTTTGCCCGCACTTTTCGGTGGTGGAAACGATCAATCGTATGATGCGCCAGCGCTTGGGGCGAGTCAGTTTATGGGAACCCCAAGTGGATCAATCGGCGGAGGGTGGATTGCTCAATTGGGTGGTCATCGTATCGACCAGCGTGGCGATTGCCTTTGTGTGGGCACTGGGGCTCCTTTCCTACCTCTTGCCCCCGCTGCCGTTGTATAGCGATTTGATCCACCTGCAGCTTTCGGGTGGAGAGATTATTTTTCTGGCGGTCGCCACGACGGTATTCACTCTCGATTTTATTTTTGCGCGGCATTTGTTCTGCAAATATGGATGTGCCTTTGGTGTGTTCCAGAGTTTGTTCTGGATGATGAATCCCAAAGCCCTGGTCGTCGCTTTCGATACCGATCGGGCAAAAGCCTGTCAGTCTTGTGATAAAGATTGTGAAGAGGCCTGCCCCATGCGTTTGAGTGTGCGAGGCTACAAACGGGCGAAATTTACCTGTACGCAATGCGGTGAATGTGTGAGCGCCTGTCAGAACGTGCAGAAAAACAATCCGGACGGCACACTGATTGATTGGCGCGCCGGAGAAAAAACCAAGCAAACCTCACTGATTCCCATGGTGAACAAGGACTGACCCGATCTGTAAATTGATTTACCCCAACGCCCGGGAGTTGAGTGAGCATTAGACTATTGCGATGAATCTGTAGACTCAGACTTTAGACCCAGACAACACGAGATTGGTAATGGAAGAATATGTTGGCCTGAAATGGCATGAGTACATCACCGGTAAGGCCAGCCGTGACTTTAGTGCG
This sequence comes from Hahellaceae bacterium, assembly GCA_024234505.1. Classification (GTDB taxonomy): domain Bacteria; phylum Pseudomonadota; class Gammaproteobacteria; order Pseudomonadales; family Oleiphilaceae; genus JACKOD01. Next base: position 59,584 of record JACKOD010000002.1, read on the forward strand.
GCCACGGTCACCCTGCGTGAACATAGTCTGGCGCTGGGAATTGTGTTCCGTGCACTGGGGGGCGATGCGGGCCTGCGCATTGCACCCGCCTCACCGCGAGATTACTACACCCGGCGAAACTTCCTGCAGAAAGTGGCGGGTTCATATCAGCAAGCAGAGCTGGCGTGGCGTGATGGTGAAACATTGAGATTGCCCGAGTCGTTGGCGCTGTTTCCAACTGCCGACCTGAACCGGAAAATGTATCTCTGGCTGACCGCGTTGGCGTCCCAGCAACAGACACCTTATCAACACTGGTTTCGTGACAATCAGGCACTCACCGAACGCGTTCTGGAACAATTTGAGGGGCTGAGGTCGATTTATTTCGAACTGGTGGATGCTTTTATCCCGTTGCGTCCTTTGCTGGATGGTTTGCCCGAAGACGAAGCGCGTCAGGAAAAAATATTACGACACGCGTTAGAGTCACCCGGCAGCGAAGCGGAACTACCACCGGCACGGTTCGCGCCGGCACCGGTTTATTTGTGGCTGTATCCGGTAGGAGAGCAGGCCGCCGATCTACAGCAGATGGTCGGGGAAGATCCCGATCATGCACAGGGTAAGTCGGGCAAAAAGCAGAAAAAACGTAAACAGGCCGAGCGGGTCGATGCCTATGATAAAGATCAGGGGTTGATGGTATTCCGACTTGAAAACCTGTTTTCGTGGTCGGAGTTTGTGCCGGTAGATCGCGCCGGTGACGATACCGACGAAGAAGAAGCAGAAAACGTGGCCGATGATTTGGACATGATCAGTTTGTCGCGTGATCGAAAAGCCGCCTCATCATCCATCAAGTTTGATCTGGACTTGCCGTCTGCCGGTCAGGATGATCTTGTGCTGGGAGAGGGAATTCATCTTCCTGAATGGAATTATCGCGAACAACGTTTGATTCCTGACCATTGTTGTCTGCTCCCCATGATTGCCGACAATACCGAACACGTCTCCTTGCCCGAACACTTACGCGCCAGTGCGGTTAAGTTGCGACGCCAGTTCAGTAACCTCAAACCGGTAAGGCATTGGCTAAACCGGCAGTTGGATGGCGACGAGGTTGATCTGGATGCCTGGCAGGCGTTTCAGACCCAACTTCAAATAGGGACTGTGTCGGGTGAACCTCGATTGCATCGTTCGTTTTCGGCGCAGATCCGGGATTTATCCTGTCTTGTTTTGGCCGATTTGTCGTTGTCGACGGACACTTATATCAACAATGATCAGCGCGTTATTGATGTGATACAGGATAGTCTGCAGCTATTGGCAGAAGCTTTGTCGGCCACAGGGGATCGCTTTTCTATCTACGGTTTCTCCTCGCTAAAACGCAGCCACGTTCGCTTTAATCTGATCAAGAATTTTAATGAACGCTACGGTGACGCGGTTCGAGGTCGAATTCAGGCGCTTAAGCCAGGCTACTACACGCGAATGGGGGCGGCCATCCGTCAGGCCACCAAAATTCTGGCCAATGAACGTAGTCAGCAACGGGTGCTACTGCTATTGACTGATGGTAAACCTAACGACCTGGATGTTTATGAAGGCCGCTATGGGATAGAAGATACGCGTATGGCCATTCTCGAAGCCAAAAAGGCGGGTTTGCAACCTTTCTGCGTCACCATCGATACGGAGGCGGACGAGTATTTACCTTATCTGTTTGGCAACAATGCGTACGTGGTGATTCATGACCCGCAGCAGTTGCCTACTGAACTACCGCGCCTCTATGTAAATCTGACGCATTGATTTCCGGACGTAGCATGACTTCAATTCCTGTTTCACATACGCCACAGAGACAATTGCCGGGTGATCTGGCTATCTGGTTTTTTATCCTCGCAGAACTAACAGTATTTGCGTTGTTGTTTATCGTCTTTACCGTGGCGCGAATAAATGAGCCAGAAGTTTTTATCGCGGGCCAGGCTACCGTACATCCGGTGGCCGGACTGATTAATACGCTGGCACTGATTACCAGCAGTTATCTGGTTGCCGTTGGGGTATGGAAGGCAGAGCAGGGTGAATTCCGGCAATGCGGATACGCCTTCTGTGGCGCGATGGGGGTTGCGCTGATCTATGTTGGAACCAAAGGATGGGAGTATCAACAGCTGATTGCAGCGGGCTATAACCTCAGTACTAACTTTTATTACACCCTGTACTTTTTAATCACCTTTTTTCATTTTATGCACGTTCTACTGGGCATGATTATTCTCGGCTTCATTGCTCGTAAAAGCATGCAAGGGCAGTATCTTGCCGGAGAGCTGGCCGGTATTGAATCCGGTGCGGTCTACTGGCATATGGTGGACATGGTCTGGGTGGTGCTATTTCCATTGGTCTATGTGATTCACTAGCTTGGGTGATTCACTAGTCCGGATGATTCATTAAGAGAGGAGCGTGTCGGATGATGATAAAGCTGACGGTGAGCTGGATTTGGTTAATGGCGCTCACCTTGTTGTCGGCGGCACTGGTCAACAGTGGGTGGCCGGTCGAACGAGTTTTGATCCTGGCGTTGTTGATGGTGGTACTTAAAAACCAGCAGATCGTGGATACCTTTATGGGATTGCAGCGAGCGCCCTGGTTCTGGCGAGGCATCATGCAGTTTTACACCCTGCTGATTGCGCTATTGGTTTATTTGCTGTTTATTTAGGGTAACGTGGTGTTGTTTGCTTTACCGGAGCATCGCCCCATGAAAAACAGGGCGATTACCGGGGAATAGCCTGTTTCAGAAATTACTGAATGGCCGATTTTTGAATTGAAGCCATGCTGCGAATCCAGGGACTCGCCGTTTGCAGCTCTACCGGAAGTTTGGCGATGGCCGCTTGTGCCTCAGAGAAAGTGGCGAAATTTCCATAGTAAAGGTTGTGCCAGTCGCGCCCCTGATAGAGACTTTTGTTGGTCGCTAACGGGTAGGCTGACAGGTCGGTGCTGTACTGATTTACGTAAGATACAATATAAGGGTAGCGATAAACCCCCACCAACTGAATGCTGTAGTGGTCGGGTGATTGCCTGGCCAGCCACTCAGCCGATTGAATTGGCAGCACTGGCGTCACAGTACCATTAATTCTCGGTGGAGCCACTTTTGCCTGTAAGCCTTTTACTTTGGTTTCCAATGCGCTCAGGAGTAGGGTGATTTCCTGATTGTTAGCCTGTGTGCTGCTGGTAGCGGCTTTCAGGCTGGCAACATCACGGCTGAATTGGGCCAGATCACCTTTTAACGTTGCATTGTCACCGGCATGCTGCTTAATAGCCGCTTCCAGACCGGAAAGCTGTGACTTTAACACCGTAAATTCGGTTTGTAGTGCTTCATTGCTGCTGATTTGTGTGCCCACGGTTGAGCTTAGCGCAGCAATGTCTGTCTGGGCTTGTACCAGTGCGGCATCGGGTTGTAAATGCAGCCAGGTCATTGCGCCGGCGACAGCCAGGGTCAGTCCGCCTACGACGCCTGCCACAATCTGGAAATTCTGGCGGGTGACGCGAGTATGCTCTGCCGCGTTCACTTCGACGGCAGCCAGTTTATCGGCTTCAAGGCCGACTTTGGCAGCCAGACAATCCAGTTCTTCGGTCAGGGCTTTAAGCGTGCGCAGCTGCTCGTCCTGCTGTACGTGCAAATTGGCAATGTGCTCGCCGGTGGACTCAAAGCGTTGCTGTGTATCCTGCGTGAGGGCTTCAATGGTCAACCCATGTTTCGAGGTGGTCTGACCCAGGGCTTGATGCAGGTCTTCCAATGAGGAGTGGCGTTGTTCCAGTTGTTCCAGCTGGCCTTGCTGATCTTGCAGGGAGTCCCAGGCATGACCCAGCCGAGTACTGACATCAATCATGGATTCGCGGAAACGCTCGTCAAGTGCGCGGGTCATTTCCATTTGCTTATCGGACGAGTCTTCCAGGCGTTGCGCAACACGCTCAATATCATGAGTCATGGTATGCGTGCGGTTTTTTAGTTCATGCAGCGTGGTACGCAATAAATCCTGAGAATCTGCAAAGGCATGGGTCAGACTGCCAATATGGGTTTCAAGGTCGTCAATCTTGGTATTGATATCCCGCGCGAACTTCATGCCGTCCTGGCGTGCCAGGGATATCATGGTTGCCCCTTCAGACTCCTCACCCTCTGATGCCTTTGGTTCTGCCGGGAGCGTGCCGGCAGTCGCTTCGGTGCTTTCCCGGGGGTGATCAACAAGGATGGTTTCTCCCGAAGCCAGTTCAGGTTCGGCTTGTTGCGGGTCTGACGTCAGGGGGAGTAAGGTTTCGTTGGCTACTTCTTTTTCCTCCGCATCCAGAGGAACATACATAGAGGGTGTTGCGGTTGCATTTGACATGGGCATTCTCCAACCTTGGATAAGCTTAGCTATGGCGATCATCCTGGCCTGCGCAAACAACAGGCCCGCCAGGGGTTCAACAGGATTATAAACCTATTGCGCGGCGCATTGCCCGTGTGTGAGTGTAACTTTCTGTGGTTTTTTTAATGGGCGGCGGTTTTTTTTGTTCGAATTGTATTTTTTTCATACAGGGCTCGGCGTTGCTAATTAGAGTGCAATCAGCTAAGGTTGCGCCCGATTTTACCGGAAGCCCCAACTGCTGTCGGCGCCTTGCTGACGCATCATTCACGGTGGGCGAAAAGCCTTGAGGTGCAGCTATGATTATTCCTGACAGTGATCAGATTATGCGGTGGTTATCGCAACTGAGTATCGGTCATTACGTTTGCGACCAGTGTCACGGTATTCATATAGAAGAGCTTCAGCAATTGGAAGGGGTCTCTGAGAGCCGTATCTTTATAGAAGATCAGGGCATGATCTTCTCGACCGAGCTGGAAGTCCGGCCGGGGGCAATTTTTGCCGTGGTTGCCGAAGTGGCACGCATCAATATGACGTATCCCCAGTTAAAGATCTTTCTGGATGTCGTCGATGAGGCGTTGCCAAGGCTGGTGGCCTGTGATTTTCTTTACACCCAGGCAGGAATATCACTGGCACAGTTCCAGGTTTATCTAGAAGGCACACTGGAAGCCACCCGGCAGGTAATGCAGGATGCTGAACAGATGGGCTGGCTAATGTCAGGGGAAGGCTTGAATATCGAACAAGCGGTTCACTGATCCACCGGGTGATCCGCTTGTCTTTCGCGCCGTCATGATTGGATGAAGGCGCGTTATAAATCTGAAGATTAAACCGGGCGTTGTTTTCCCTGCGTTATTCTGACCAGTCAATTCTATTTTCAAATTCAGGACGAACCTGCAGCTTAAGTCTGGCCAGTTCGCTCCGGCTGAATATCAGTTTCCCGTTTGCTTCTTCGACGTATTTATCTTTCAGCGTCATGTGCTGACTATTTGTATCTATCATTTTGAGTGCGAGCTCGGCCATATCCTTGCCCATCAGGCGAGGACTAAGTTTCATCCCTCCCGCGAGGAGTCCAGGCCCGGTTTGTTGCTCATGGACGGTAAATACGGGCAAGTCAGTGTGATCATGTGTCCAGCGAACGACGGTTTCCTGTGGAACGGTGTTGCCTTCATCATCCATAAGTGCCATATTGCCGGCCATGAGCACCATGCCATATCCCTTTGACCTGGCTGATATCAGCAGTGCTTGCCACTCAGACCACTTTCCTTTTCGCACCACATCAGCCTTGGAGCCATTGATAAGCGTAAAGTGATCTTCACCGTTAAGATCCTCAAGGAAGAACCCTTGAGCGGTGGGACTGACTCCCAGGATCAGCAAGGTGCGAGTACCCTCCATCCCCAGTGCCGACTGTATTTGAATTATCGATCTTTTAAGCAGCGGCCGCTCCAGAACACCTGCTGTAATCGACGAATTAAATACCCAGGGATAATCCTGCTTCAGGCTGCCATTGATGCCGCCAAAAATCGTGGGAGTTGAACGCGACGTGGTTGGCCCAAGCAGGCGGAGCGCATTGTCATCTACCAGAAACACCAGATCGGGGGCTTCCTGAAAAAATACTTTGAGTGCATGTCGCGCCTGTTGCTGATGCGCCTCAGGGGTTAAACGTTTGGTATCCATAAAGCACTCTGTGAATTGCGCGCCGGGATCCATACTTTCGCGAATGGCGGCTGAAATTTCCTTCACCCATACCAGGTCTTGTGAATAGCTGTGAATAATAAGATAGCGGTGACCTGCGCCGGATCTTACCGCAGGAGAATCTGCGAGTGTCAGTGACGACAGTAAACTAATTGAGGCGAACAGTATGCATGTCCATCGTTTTACAAAGCGCATTCTGCGGGCATCCTGATAAAACTCTCAAATATAGGGTGCATGAAATATATCCATCGATTCGTAAAGCTAGACATATCCGGCACTAAGTTAAAGTGTGCTATCGGGGATAGTGTAAATTAATTCATATATTGCAAAAAATGTTCGCAAAATGATCAATCTTTGTGGCTGAGGCTATTCTACATTCGCTTTGTATCCGTTTTCGATGAGGGGTAGTACTTAGGCGTTGTTGACGTTTTGCCTCTATCGCGCGGTAGCGAGGGGCGTCTTTGCCCTGATCACCTGCCACGGTAGCCAAAAGCGCCCCGAGGATGGGCCGCCTACCGTCCTGCCTCAGTCGGTGGGGCTGCTTACGGGTTACAGGACAAAACGTTAACATGAGCTAGCCGAAGGCTCTCGCACTTAACAAAAAGCACTTAAGTAAATGTACATAGCCGCGCTATCTGTGACGGAGTCGAATCTGAGGAGGTAGTACCTGTCGAGGAGAGAGCTACACTGTATTTATGACATGAATATAAATGCAGTGACTTGTCACCTCTACCAAGAGTAATAAAAATGGCGAAGTATGGTGTGGTTCTCACCGGAGGCGGGGCCAGGGCCGCCTATCAGGTGGGTGTCCTGAAAGCGATTGGTGATGTTCTCCCTGACAACTGGAATCCTTTCAGGATTATCTGTGGCACCTCCGCCGGAGCTATCAATGCGGTCGCTTTGGCGGGAAGCGGAGATCATTTTAAGGAGTCAACGGCGCGAACCGAGGAAATCTGGCGCGATGTCCACGTGGACAAAGTCTTTCGTGCGGATCTGTGGGGGATAGTGCGTTGCTTGTTTCACTGGGCGCGCGCTTTGATGCAGGGCGGGTTCGACCATGATCATCCGGTATCGCTGCTTGATAATCGTCCACTGGGAGACCTGCTGTTACGAGAGATCAGCTTTGAACGCCTGACCCGGGCAATTACACAAGGTTATATCGATGCGGTCAGCATTACCGCCTGTGGTTACAACTCGGGTGACAGTGTCAGTTTTTTCCAGGGAGCACCTTCCATGCTGGGATGGCGTCGGGCCAATCGGGTGGGGGTTCCGGTCAAGCTGAATCACAATCATGTCCTGGCATCATCGGCTATACCCACCATTTTTGCGCCGGTTAAAATTCACCGCGAGTTTTTTGGTGATGGCGCCATTCGTCAGTTAGCCCCCCTTAGCTCAGCGCTGCATCTGGGGGCCGATCGGGTACTGATTGTCGGGGTAACCAACAAAGCGGAGCTGATGCCCGAGCGTGAGCGAAGCGAACATCCACCGACGATCGCGCAAATCGTAGGGCATTTGTTTAATGCGATTTTTCTTGACTCACTTGATGCCGATATTGAGCACATGCATCGAGTCAACAATCTACTGAATGATTATGTGGGATTAAGCACTCTAAAACCCATCAAAACGCTCGAAATAGCGCCCTCAGAACCGATCGATCAGCTGGCGTCCCGACACGTGGCGGATCTTCCTCGCCACGTCAAACGGCTGTTCGGATCGGTGGGCGCCGGCAAGCAAGGGGGGAGCAGCATGGCCAGCTATCTGCTGTTCGAAGGGGGATTTTGTGGCGACCTTATCGATCTCGGCTATAAAGACGGGATGGCCAAACGTGAGGAAATACTCTCGTTTTTTGCCGACTTCTGCCCCCCGAAAGGTCCTTGCGCGGACTAGTGATTTGCTGCGGGCGCCAGAAGATTTCAAAGCGGCGAGACTTTACGCTCTTTAGCGCTGACCGGACGCGTCTGATAAATTTCATCAAATATGGCTTCGAGTTCGGGGTGTATTCCTCTCACGCCGTCAACTACTTGCCGGGCCCAGTCAAAATAGGCCTGCTTTCGGGGCAAATCCCAGTCTTTTGGCGGCGTCAGGCTGATGTCTGCGAGATTGCAGATTTTGTCAGCCAGTTTGACTAGTTTTGCCGCATCAGACATGTGGGGCGCATGCTCTATCTGGAGTCGTTTGCGCTCGGCTTTGGGCAGGCGTTTGTCGTCCGTCACCTCCAGCACAATACTCGCAATAGCGTGGCCGAACTCGTGCTGTAACTCGTCGGTGGTGGTTTCGGTATCTTCGACCGTGTCATGTAACAGTGCGGCACAGATCACCAGCGGATCTTCAATCTTGCCGCGATTAACCAGTACATCGGCCAGTGCAATCGGGTGATTGATATAGGGGGAGGCACCAGCATCCTTACGTCGCTGATCCCGATGTTTGTGTGCGGCAAATGCCAGAGCTTTAAGAATAATCGGAAGTGGCTGCATAAAACATATTCCTTTATTGATGCAGAAACTATAACGAGAAAAGTCTCCTGACACCATGCTGTCAGTAGGGGGTGTTTATGATTCATATCAACAAGTACCCGTACTTGTGAAATCCTGAGGCCAATGAGTCACGGGAAGGCAGCTTAACAATTTATGGTGAGATTAAAATGAGTGATGTCGTTGAATGTGTACAATTTAAACTGAAAGACGGTGTGAGCGATGCCGATTTTGTTACCGCGTCAGAGGTGGTCAATGTCTGGATTAAGTCTCGCCCCGGATTTCGCTATCGCAGCCTGTCAAAAGATGCCGCAGGGGAATGGCGCGATATTGTTTATTGGGAAAGCCGGGAAACAGCACACCAGGCCAGTGAGTTATTTATGCAGGACTTGTGTCACAGCGACTTTATGCAAATGATTGACGAAGCCTCAGTGCTTATGAATCATAGCGATGTCAAATTAAACCTCGCGGGGGCTTGTGGTTAGACTCATGCCGAAATATGCCCTTTCGCTAGAAACGGGGTGTGATTGATGCGAAAAGCAGAGCGCCTGTTTCAGATTATCACCTTGTTGCGAGGTCGGCGGACTGCGATGACCGCGCAGCAATTGGCAGACGTACTGGAAATATCGGTACGGACGCTATATAGGGATATTCAGGCGCTCGTGCTTTCGGGAGTCCCCGTTGAGGGTGAAGCTGGTATAGGCTACCGTTTGCGTCCCGGATATCAGTTGCCGCCACTTATGTTTGATGCTGAAGAAGTACTGGCATTGCTGGTTGGAAGCCGCATGGTCAGGGCATTTACCGACCCTGACCTGGCTCGTGCCGCACTGCGGGCCGAGTCGAAGATTCGGTCGATCTTGCCGCCGGATTTACAACAAAAGGCCGCAAGACAGCCTTATCGTATTCCCGTATTGCAACGCGATGAGCGCGCTCGGATCGTACATCGTGATCTGAGGCGTGCATGTGAATCGCAGCGCTGTGTACAGATAGACTATCTTGACCAGCGCGAAGCGGCTACGACACGAGTCGTTTACCCACTGGCCATCATGGGGTGGCGTGAAAGCTGGAGCTTGCTGGCCTGGTGTGAAATGCGGCAGGCCTATCGTAATTTTCGTCTGGATCGGGTGCATGCACTTACTTTGTTGGCACGATCCTTCGAGGTGACCGATACTTGCAGTCTGCAACATTATCTCCAAACCGAAATGCAAATGGATGATTTTGACTAGGAGCGGTTGTCGTTTTGTCCCGTAACCGGTTAACAGCAGCAGAGGCCGTACGGTAGGCGGCCCGTCCCCGGGGCGCATGGGCGTGGTACGGTCATCGAGCCGGGTGGCTTCGTTCGTGCGGGGCGAAGACGACCCACCCTTGATAGAGGCAAACGGCAAACGGCAAACGGCAAACGGCAACCGCGCCTTGGTGCGGTTAATGAGCAAAAGAGCAAAACGTCAACCTGTTCTAAGGTAACAATGGAAAAAGAAACGATGACTGAGCAATCTCAAACGGGTACGCCCTGCCGCTGTGGTTGGGCACTAGGCAAAGAAGACTACTATGTGGCTTATCACGATCACGAATGGGGCGTGCCGGTGCATGATGACCGAAAGCATTTTGAAATGCTGATACTCGAAGGCGCGCAGGCGGGTTTGAGCTGGGATACGATATTGCGGCGCAGAGAGGGTTATCGTGCCGCTTATCACCAGTTTGATCCGCAAAAAGTGGCCGCCATGACCGACGCTGAACTGGAGTCATTGCTGTCTGACACTCGTATTATTCGTAATCGGCTAAAGGTCTTTGCAGCCCGGAAGAATGCACGGGTGTTTCTGAAAATTCAGGCGGAATTTGGCAGTTTCGATTGCTATATCTGGCAGTTTGTCGGAGGCCAGCCTATTGTTAACCGCTGGCAAAGTATGACAGAGGTTCCCGTGACGACGCCGCAAAGTGATGCCTTGTCCAAAGACCTGAAGAAGCGCGGGATGTCTTTTGTCGGATCAACCATCCTCTATGCGCATATGCAGGCGATCGGGCTGGTGAATGATCATCTGGTGAGTTGTTTTCGGTATACGCAGGTGTAATCCATCGGGAGCTGTCAGGGACAGGTCAATGTGCTACTTTATTAGCATTGCTTATAAGCGTTTAAGGGAAAGGTAACCCTATGTCCATGCATGCACAGCTCAATATTAATGAAAAAACGATGGCCGACTACTCGCCATTGGATCAATTGTCAGAAAAGTATCGAAAGCAGATTATCAATCAGAGCCGTGTGATTATTTTTGATGAAGGGGAAACCCTGTTCGAGAAGCAGCACGAATTAACGGCATCTTATTATTTACTGGCGGGCAAGCTCAGCGCAAAACGTGGCATTTTGATGAGCACTACGCTTGATAGCAGTCAGAAGGATTGTCGTAACCCAATAAATGATCGCATTCCTGACGGTGTCAGTGTCAAAGCCCAGACTTCGGGCCATATGCTGTTAGTTGATCCTCGCCAGTTGGACAGAGCCTTGGCGTTGAGCGAGTCCGAAGCCCAGGAGCGCAGCAAGCAGATCTCCAAAGAAGACGCGAAACCTGCCAGTGCAACGGAGCCTCCTCAGGAATTTGACGAGGAGTACTTTAACTGGATGACCAGCCTGTTGGAGTTTCCGTTATTTCTGAACCTGCCTCCCGCTAATATACAAGCGATCTTTGATCGCTTTGAAAAAGTGGAGGTAGCAGCGGGCGATGAGATAATCCGTGAGGGAGAGCTGGGTGATTATTTCTATTTGCTTATTCGCGGCCGCGCAAAAGTATTGGTCGGGCCATCACGGGCAGCCGTTGCGACATTACGCCCCGGGGCCTATTTTGGCGAGGAAGCGCTGGTATCTGATACCGAGCGGTCGGCGTCGGTCGTAATGGATACCGATGGCTGTTTGGCTCGTCTGGATAAAGAGGCGTTCCAGAGTTTGCTCCACGACTCGCTGGTGAAGTCTATCTCGTATGCCGACTACAAAAAAATGCTGGCCGCCCGAGAGGTGGAGGCCGAGTTACTTGATATTCGTTCTGCCAGCGAGTTTGAACATATCCCCTTACCGGACTGCCTGCATATCCCGTTAAGTGATTTACGTAACAACATATCGTCGCTGGATCGGCAGAAAACTTATTTTCTAACCGAGGAAGGCGGGCAGAGGAACGATATTGCGGCCCACATTCTGGCGCAAAACAGGTTGAATGTGTTCGTGATCCGAGAGTCCTGAACGCATGAATTTTCGTGGCGTGTGCGGGTTGAGCCTGTCATTCATGGTGACAGCCTGCGCGACAGCCTATACGCAGTTAACCGATCCTTACGACACAGATCTGGCCAATTGTCCCGATCTGCACACGATTGCGAACGTCTATAGCGGTACGTTATTGGATCTGGCCTGTATTCCGGCAGAGAATGCGGGCTTTTTCTGTTTAGTTGACCTTCCGATGAGCTTGATGGCCGACTCGATGGTATTGCCATTAAGTGTGTATCGGCAAATCAAAGTCGGTCCCTGGTATGATCAGGATGTTTGCCTGCAACGTGCTGCGGACGTTTTGCCGTTATAATGCGCTGACATTATTAACACATTTCACGATTTTATGTCTGGTTGTATCCCATGTCCCAACAGCCCCATACGACGGACGATGGTTCGTCGCGTAACGTTTTATTCACCGGTGTGCTGCTGGCCATGGCCGGCACGTTTTTGTTTGCACTGAAATCTATTTTTATCAAATTGGCTTACGCGGAAGGCGTTGAAGTGGAAGCGCTCCTGATGCTGAGAATGATGATTTCTCTGCCATTTTATCTGGCGATGCTGATGTATCTCTCACGGCAGGGCAAGCTACCCGCGTTGCTGACAGGTCGAAAAGTCGTACAAGTGATGGCGCTTGGATTTTTAGGCTATTATCTGGCGTCTTTTCTGGATTTATGGGGTCTGACCTTTATTTCTGCCCAGCTGGAGCGGCTCACATTATTTACTTACCCCACCATGATTGCCGTGCTGGCCTGGATTTTTCTCAAGGAAAAAATTACTCCGCGCATTGCGCTGTCTCTGGTGCTCTGTTACGCCGGTTTATGGGTGATGTATGGGCAGGAGAAAAACATGGCGCAGGGGGCGTCGGTGATGTTAGGGGTCGGCCTGGTCCTGGGGGCGGCCTTGAGCTTTTCAATTTATGTAATTTTATCCAAGTCCGTTATACATGAGCTGGGCAGCCGCTGTTTTACGAGTCTGGCCATGATAGGTTCGACCTTCTTTGTAGGGATTCACTTCAGCATAATTCATACGCCCGACGCGCTGGATGTCTCCGCCCGGGTATGGTGGTACGCCTCGTTGCTTGCATTTGTCAGCACCGTGATTCCCAGCTTTATGGTGACCGAGGCGATTGCCAGAATAGGTGCGACACGCACGACTATTCTGGGGTCTGTAGGGCCGGTGTTCACCATTGCGCTTGCCGTTTTGCTACTGAATGAGCCAACCTCAATCAATCACCTGTTGGGGACGGTGCTGGTGATTATTGGTGTGCTATTTGTGCAAGCGACCTTGTAGCCGTGGTGGCTGCCATTTTTTCAAACTAACGCCTGACCCGATCAAGGCTTGAAACCTATCCGGTGAGTCTTTGTATTCCTGCTGACCGCCCACTAATTAAAGTTGGGCGGCGGTTTCAGCGACCTGTAGCTCTTCGGCAAGCGCTAATGCGGCTTCATCGTCAGGCCATGTGTTTAGCAATATACTCACATCTTCCGAAGCCAGCTCGATTTGCCCGCAGTGCAATGCCACCGTGGCTCGCTCCAGATGGGCCTGATAGTAGATATCCGGCGCATGGAGCTGGATCGCATCGGTATATTGCTGTATGGCCGAATCAAATTGTTCGCAGTCACGAAAATACCAGCCCATCAGGTAGGCTGCACGAGGACTGGTATGCCCGCGATCCCAGGCTTCTGTAATCAGATCCTTGATTTCGTCATATTGCTTCATGCAGAAGTAGATTTCTGCCATTCGCAAGTAGGGAAAACCATCGTTCGGGTAACCGTGAGTGTAGGCACGGTAAGCGTTCACAATGTCCAGTAATTCGTCGGTGGTTCGCATTTCATTGCTGGCGAAAAAATCCAGGAACTGGCTTTCTGCAATCCAGAAATGATTACGCCAGTTTTCCCAGTTTAAATCTTCGGCTTTTCTTGCCAGACGCAATGCAGTTGAGTAATGTTTGAAATGGCAATGACATTCTGCCGCTCGCGTCAGGTAGTCATCATCATCCGGGTGGCTTTTGAGTTCATACTCCAGTATTTCCAGTGCCGCCTCATAGCGTTCGTTTTGCAGGTGTTGATCTATCTGTAGCAGACGGGCTCGCTTGAATTCGGTGGAGGCGCGTGGTACCGCGCTGAGCAAGGATTCGCCGGCCTGTGCGTACCCTGCATCGAAAAATACCGTTGCAATGGTAATGCGCTGGTGGTCTGAAAAGGGGCTCAGATTGTTGTATTCGGCATCCACCAGGTGATGTGCAATATGGATCGCTTTTAGCGTTGCGACTATATCGTAGGGATAGTGCTGCAGCACACGATGATATAATTCGATTGCGCCCAGTAAGTCATGCTGCCACTCTTTGGAGAGGGCCAGCGCGTGCAGTGCGCCACAGTGTTCGCTTTCGATGGTCAGCAGTTCAATCGCAATGGCATCAAGTACTTCCGGTTGTCTGCGCTTGATTGCCAGTTCCAGCCGGAGCTCGAGAATATCCTGGTAAAACGGACAGTGCTCGTCAATTTGTGCCGTCAGTGACTGGCTCTCTTCAATCTCATTGATGAACATGAGTGATTGAGCCAGCAGCCAGGCGGTGTTGTCACTGGGGGCTGTGTCGTAGGCTTTGCGGAGATAGTTGGCTGCATCGGGGAATCGGAAATGCCGGTGCAGGTCTTTTCCTGCACAGAAGTTAAATTGTGCCTCAGCGTGTCTTAGTCGCTCCGTTTGTCCCAGTTTTTCGGCACAGATGCACAGCCGGTGATAAAGATGCGGGTTATCGGGATAGAGATCGATAAGTTGCTGCAATGGGACAATAGCGTCTTGAAAACGACCCATGTCCATCAGCGTGTCTGTCTTGAGGCGCAGATAGGTTGTGCGGTGCTCCAGATGAACCTTCCGTGCATCGAGCAGATCGATAAAATCCTGACTTAGCCGCAATTCATCCTGATGGGCCATGGCCATTATTTTGAAATGGCAGATTTCATGGTGTACGCCGGCCATCGCTTCATCCAGAGAAATGGATGAACCAAGTGCCAACCAGTCCTTTTGAGAATACAAGGCACGTAATCGGGTGAGTCGTTCAAGGAGATTTCTCATGACAAGTCCTTTTGTGTCAGTGATGAACGGGCGTTGATATAGCTGACGTCGAAAAGGCATTTTCAAAGTCGGGATAGCGTAACCAGGGGCTTTCTGGCTGAGTCAGCAAGCGATGGGTTGCTTGCAGGTTATTCCTGCCCGTACGGTCATCGAGATTACGCATCGCATATTGACGACCGATAAGATAACTATGTGCAAAGGGATACCAGCTGTTGAATAGGCGCGTGGCTTGTGCGCCCTGTTCTAGCAGGGTATCCCAGGCTTCCTGTTCACTAATGTAGCCCGCAGTAAACGCCATACGTGCCAGCAGCACGATGCGTCCCAGGTCCCACGCGGCAATACCTTGCGAACCCAGCTGGTTGCGATAGTGGCGCACAATGGCTAAACGGTGATGCTCACGGGCGTCACGTTTTTTAATTTCAGCCTCTTGTTGCAGCCATTCCGTGATTGGCGTAACCAGCGTAATGCCCCAATGCTCGTTAAATGCCATGCGATGACCTTCCTGTTTCAGCCAGGCAATGCTTTCAAGGTAGGAATCCCGGTCGTGAATGTCCCACCAGGCGCGAAGCGAGTTTTGAAACGTGTGGGGGTCTGCATGTTGCAGTATATCGTGCCGTTCGCCGTTGACCTCGGTATTTATGGCACTGAGGCCGAGACACCAAAGTTGAGTGGGGGTATATTCGTAAGGGTTGTAGGGGGTGAGGTTGTCCATCATACCGTGCTCCTTGTATCAATCCATATCCTTAAGCGCGTCGCAGGTAGCCCTTTGGTTGCAGTCGCTAAGAATCACCCTCGCATCATGGCGTAAAAAGGTCATTCGAATGGTCAGGCTAGCGAAACGGTCGGGCTGGTTTCACATGAAAATGCAGGGCGTCCTCCATTTTGATGTTGAAAAGGCTTTGCGTATGTTTATGTTATTAATAAACTCTGGGCTGTGCTACCTATTGTGCCAATCAGCATCATAACGCAGAAAGATATTTTCTGATTTGAGACGGACAATTCATTATGGCTGGCATGGTCGCTTTGCTTTCTAAACTAACTGTCATCACCCCGGCACCCAAACCCTGCCATAATTCGACTCTTTGTTTGCCATTGCGGATGACGATACATGACCGAGACTACGCCTCCCTTTGATGGTTTAACCCCTGACCGGGTGATCTCTGCCGTTGAATCGCTGGGTTTGATCTGTGATTTGCGAATTACCGCGCTCAACAGTTATGAAAACCGTGTGTATCAGGTGGGTATTGATGGCGAATTGCCGATCATTGCCAAATTCTATCGACCGGCGCGATGGAGCGATGCTCAGATTCTTGAGGAACATGCCTTCAGTGCCGAATTGCAAGCGTTGGAAATTCCCGCAATTTCTCCTCTGAGTTACCCTGTCAACAGTGTCAATGGTGAAGGCAAAACCTTACATCTGTTTGAAGGATTTCGTTTTTCTCTGTATCCCCGTGTCGGTGGCGGCGCGCCTGAATTTGATAATCCCGATCATCTGAATATGATTGGCCGTACGCTGGGGCGATTGCACCTGGCGGGAGTGCAACGGCCTTTTGAGTATCGGCAGACTCTCAGTATCGAGCGTTTTGCCTGCGAGAGTATTGATTTCCTGCTCAGTCATGATTTTCTGCCGCCTGAATTGCGTCAGTCGTATGAAACGCTGACCGCAGATTTACTGATCAGAATGCGTAATCGTTGGGAGATGGCCGGGCAGTTTGCCTGGTTGCGAACGCATGGCGATTGCCATGTTGGTAACATATTGTGGCGCAATGACACCCCGTTTCTCGTGGACTTCGACGATTGCATGATGGCACCCGCCGTGCAGGATCTCTGGCTGTTTCTGTCGGGCACACGTGAAGAGATGCAAATGCAGCTCAGTGAACTGCTGGACGGCTATGGCGATTTTATGGATTTTAATCCCGCTGAACTGCATCTGGTGGAAGTCATGCGTACCCTGCGGATTATTCATTACAGCGCCTGGCTCGCCCGGCGTTGGAATGACCCGGCCTTTCCGCATCATTTTCCCTGGTTCAATACCGGTCGCTATTGGGCTGAGCATATTCTGGAGCTGCGTGAGCAGCTGGCCGCTTTGGATGAACCTGCGTTGCGGATTTTCTAGCCTCTTGATCGGGACGGGGCGCCGCGCTTCCGATCCCTAAGGGACTCTCTCGTCAGGTTTCGTCTGGTTGATCGAGACCTGGCGCACGGGTATCTTTACAGTAAGGCTCACGTTGCGGAGTTAGCCAAGGCAAGAGTAACGGTGCCAATCCTTTCAGTGCCTGAACTGGTAGCGCTGAGGTAAATTTGAACGTTGCCGAATCGTTTCCTGTGACGTAGGCCGTGAGCGTGCCGAAATAGTTTTCGCCCAGATAGAAAACAAAGGTTGCCGTACGGTTCACCGCGCGGGATTTGATACGTTGCCCGGACGGGCTCAAGGTGACAATGCGGTTATCGCCGGTACCGGTTTTGCCGCCGATGGGCATGGGGCGCCCGTCTTCGAAAACAAACGCACCCTTGATACGCTCGGCCGTGCCGTCCTGGACTACGCCCGAAAGGGCCGCTCGCAAGGCTTTGGCGACCTCGGCATGCATGACTCGCGCGCCCTCTAGCGTATGTCGTGAAAGTGCTGTTTCGTAAGGTGTGGCTTCAGCAAATCGCAGTTGCTCTATACGAACAGTGGGGGCACGGATGCCGTCATTTAAAATAATCCCCATTAGCTCCGCAAGTGCGGCCGGTCGGTCGCCCGAACTGCCCAATGCCGTACCGAGTGACGGCACCAGATGATCGAAGGGGTAGCCGAGTCTGACCCAGCGCTGATGCAAATCTGAAAAGGCTTCGACCTCCAGCATGATCCTGATGCGACTGTCCTGGGCATTTTTGGTTCGCGATGAAAAAAGCCAGCCATACACTTCCTGCCGCGCCTGTTCACTTGCTGAGACTGCGTCCTGATAACTGGCTTGCGGGTGCTGAACACGATAGCCGAGCAGCCAAAGTTCCAGGGGGTGCACGCCGGCAATATAGCTTTGGTCGGTCAGCGTAAATTTCCCTTGTGCGTATTTTTGATACAGACGATCTAATTGGGTGTCACTCAGATCTTCATCCGGCAAACGATCGCTCAGGAATGCGGCAAATTCATAACGACTGGCATGGGGGTAGAGATAGCGATGTACGGCACTGAGTCTGGAGGCATTCTGTCGCAGCCCTTCAAGAAAATCATCAACTTGCGCTTCGGTGGATTTATTTTGAAAGCTGCGCCAAAAGCGTTGCAGATACACTAATCCCTCCCGGTCGGCAAAGCGTGCCAGATAATCCTTGCGCCGGGGGTCTTGTCTGCTTTGCAGTAGTTGTCGGGTTCCATCGACCGAATTAAACAGGCTGTAATTCACCAGATCACGCATGATTCGGACAAAGGGGAGATTAATCGAGTTTTGTAAGGACTCCCTGACTGTGGGAGTCAGACTGTCTTCTTTGTGTTGAAAATTGCTAAAACTATGGAGACCTCCGCCCGTAAAGAAGACCTCTTCAGGGTTGGCAGAATAGCGCCGTTCCAAGGCCGCTTGCAGCATTACAGACAGCGACAGGTCGTGACGGTTGTGCAGCAGATAGTTGAGCGCCCATTGGGTTAGATCATCCTGAGCTTCAGGAAGGAGGGCGCGTAGTTCGTGTGTGGTGAGTGATGCATAGCGTTGGTGAAGCTCCTGAATGATTTCAAGATACGTGGCAAGCACTCTCAACTTGGCGGTAGAACCCAGCTCCAGCTTGCTGCTTTCATTAATATCAAAGGGTTGATTGGTATTGTCAGTCTGGATTCGTACGCGGTTGCCTGCCTGGGTTCGCTCGAACAAGGTAAAGCTATAATTGATGTACGGGGCTTGTTCGGCGGTAAGCAAATGATACCCCAGCAGCTTCTGACGACGGGCAAACTCCTTGTTGTTCAAATCATGCAAATACTCGGTGGCCGTTTCCTGCATAGGAAGTTGAAAGGTCATGGCAACCGACAGGTCGGTGCGATCCAGTTCGTACAGCGGGCGCTGAAGTAACTCCGACAAACGGTTGCGGCTGATTACGGCCGCCTTTCCGGTTTCCTGAAGCTGGCGGGCAGTCACGATCCGGCCTTTGCGCCATTGATTCGGCTGGCTGACGGCGGCGAGCATCAGCGACTGACTGATATAGCCCGATTTATACATAAGTCTCAGGTAACTGCTCGTTAGACGGTTTAATTCTTCTCTGCCCTGAATAAGGTAATAGGTAGGGCGGCGATGAGCGATCATCAGCGCGATCACCTGACGCAGTGCGGTCGCTTTTTTCTGCAGTAGCGTGGGATCACCTTCGGGGCCATTTAATGCCTGGTTCGTTTCGTCGAAGTCGGCACCCATCCAGGCCCAAAGACCATCTCCCAGACCATTGACCTCGCCCTGACCGGGCGCCGCCGCCAGCGGCACGGTATTTAAATAGCTGACCACCAGTTGTTGGCGCGCTGCGAGTGTCTGCTCTCCCTGTCGGTATACCCTGATACTGGCGGAAGCCATTTGCTTGAGTTTGTCCTCGATTGACGAGGTGATACCGTCTTCAGAGTGTCGGTACTTTTCAATTTGGGTGGCGAGGGTACTGCCTCCCATAGAGGTGTAGTCGAGGCCGATTGCTTTGGAGAGTTGCATGACGGCCGCCCGCGTAAACCGAGTCCAGTCTACTGCAGGGTTGATCTGTGGATAGGTTTCGGACAATAGCTCGCGATTTTCGATGAAGAGCAGGGCATTGACAACGAGCGGGGGAATGGACGAAAAATCTGCGTAACCTCGTCTCGGGTAGCGATAACTGTAGACTTCTTCTCCGTGACAGTCCTGAATAGTCAGTCCGGCCTGTGACTTTTCCTGATATGGGGGGAACAATCCCTGTGCAGTATAGGATTCCAGTTCTGGAGAAAAGCGGGTCTGTTGGTCGATAATGAAATTCCGCTGTTGCAACCGCTGCAGGAATACCGGTAAATCTACGTAGCCCATTCGTCGGTCGAACGGGCCACTGACTGGATACCTGACATGGGGATTACTGCCTTGATTCAATGTCCAGGACAAAGACTGCGCAATGTTTGGCAGCAGCGCGGCCTGTAAACGCGAGGTTCGAACTTCGTAAATCACCAGCGTAATGATTGCGGCGAGTAGCAGTGTAATCAGGAATATTGCGCGTATTTTTTTATAGCGACGTCGCTTTTTCGCAGTGAGCCGAAATTGCAGTTGTTCCCTGTCATGTTCAACTGACAAAAATGCCGCATCGTCCGGCTCGATTGCCGTGGCGGACAGGTTTACGTTGGAATACTCAGGCTCAACGGATGAAGACGTCGGGTGTTGTCTAGTCACAAAAATGCGGGCGTCTGAAAGGCGGGTGCATGGATGGCCATTATTATAGAGTGCGAATACGAATGCACCAGTGAACGAAGCGGGAAAATTAAATTTGCGAGTGAAAATGGCAAAAAAAAAGCCACCTGGAATTCCGGGTGGCTTGTAATGCTGTGTGAGGACAAGGAGTCATCAAAAAGGAGAGTAGAAAAAAACAAACGGCCTGTGTTTGAATTCGTTTACTCGATGGGCTCATATTAAGGGGTTAGGGGGCGTAGCCACATCGTCCATAGGGCGTAGTAGTACAAAATTACATGAAAAAATGTCGAACTTGAGACTTGCCTGATTCATTTTAATGACCGGACAGCCGGTGTCTTGTTTCAGATGCGGTATTGAAAAAGAGGCAGTGTTGGAAAAGAGGAGGTCTTGAAAAAGAGGGTATTCAGGCAAAAAAAAACCGCCAGGAAATCCGGGCGGCTTGCAATACTGTGTGAAGACAAGGAGTCATCAAAAGGAGAGTAGGAAAAAACAAACGGCCTGTGTTTGAATTCGTTTACTCGATGGGTTCATATTAAAGGGTTAGGGGGCGTAGCCACATCGTCCATAAGGCTTAGTGGTACAAAATTACACAAAAGTAATTGCCCGGAAAGGTAGCGACCGATGCCATGATCAAGAGGATTTCTTGCCTTTGAATACTCTGGATAACAAACCGCCAGCGGCCACGACAATAATCACCCCAAACTTTTTCAGGAAGATAAGCGCGGCAGCTATCAGGCCGGTTTTGGCTAATACTTTACCTGCGACCAGGGCTCCAATGCCGTAAGCCGCTACTTTATCCAGTTCGGGGTTAAAATCTTCGTAGCGGTTGCCCTGATCAAATTCGGCAATATCCAGTACTTCGTTCAGACTGCGCTCAATATCGGGCAATTGGGGCATGCTGGCGATAAAGTTGAGTACCAGCACGCCCTGGCGTCCCAGCAAGCGAATATTGTAGTTGAGCGTGTGCTCCTCATCATCGCCAAATTTCAGTTCTTTGGACCAGTACATTTTGTGGGTGTCCGGGTTGTAGCGTGGGGAGGTAGCCCAGCCAACGAGATCGATCGCTTCATATCCCGCCTGTTGACGCTGTTTGTTGCTTTCGCGCACGTCGCTCTGCATTTGGGTTAAGAGCTCATCGTAATTGATGTCTCCCGCATTTTCGTCGGAGACATATCCGTCTTCTTCATACTGAATGGTTACACCCCAGGTTTGGCCGTCGAGGGGTGATGCGCCTGCGGGAAACAGCATTCCCAATGTGGTTTGCCCCGGCGGATTACCCCAGGCTTCAGCGAGTACTTTTTCGGATTCTTCCGGTGACAGATAGTAAAAATTGTCGGGGACATCGAGTGTCGCAACACCGTTCGCCAGTGCAATTTTTCCCGTTTGTGGGTGGAGGTTTTTTTCGAAATTTTCCGCCCACGCGAGGTAAGCCTGTTGTTCTGCGTTCAGTTGATCAGTCGTCTCTGTCGATGGGCTGGCCGGCTGCTCGGTGCCTGAAATGCTGGCAAAAGAGGGCGTGATGGTTAACGCCGTGCAGAGTGAAAAGGCGAGTAATGTTTTGTTCATGGCGATGTCCTTAAGTGAGGGGTATTCCTGCCAGCAGGTTTAGACTAAGTGAGACGGGCAACCGTCAGCGAATGGCGCCACGCAGGATGGCCAGCCAACGCCATAAGCGCAGTATATTTGCCAGCGCCCCGGCCACATAGGTGAAAGCGGCAGCACGCAGTACCTGTCTGACCGCTTTTTCCTGCGTGTTGTCAATGTAGCCGCCGTTCACCAGTATGGGGAGTGCTTTGTTGAAGCTCGCGTCCCATTCCAGGGGGAGAATGATGAATTGAACCAGTACCGATGCGAGCATACCTATCACCCCGACAAGCGCCGCCAGCAGCGCCGCTTGAGGCACGCGGAGCAGCGCGGTAATCAGGGGCATCGCGAAAAGAATGCCAATGGCGATACGTTCCAGACGCAGGGCAAGGGGGGTATATCTTTGGCGCAGGCGAGTGATTTTTTCCTGGCGATGATATTGAATGGCATGGCCGACCTCGTGGGCAGCAACTGCAATGGCAGTCAGGGACTTGCCATGAAATATATCGGGTGACAGACGAACCATTTTGTCTCTGTCATCATAATGATCGGTGTTGGGGGCCGTCGTTTCCACGCCGACACCACTCAGTTGAAAGCGTTCAATCAGGTGCGAGGCCAACTCGCCCCCAGTGCCCGGTAGGTGGGCCAGCGGCGTGGCATGTTTTGCCAGCACGTATTTGATCCACAACTGTGGTGCATAGATCAACAGAACAAGCAGCAGTAAGGCGAGAAGATAAATCACAGCGGACATCCATGTTTTGGGCGGGGTCTGCTTCCTTTCGGGGTGGTCACCGCATTGTAAACGCGACATTGTATTCTACTTTAATGCGCCTTAGGTAGAATTTGATGTGCGTTGACTTCGTATAAGGGGGAGGGCGTTGGATTGAAGTGCGATTGGGCTATACTTTTGAATCAGTTTGATCGGGAGTCAGGTGAGTGTTGAAATGGATTTTGGGCGGCGTAATGGCTTTATGTCTGCTCGTGGTTTTGCTTTTGGTCGGTGGTTGGTGGTTTATCCCGCAGTGGCTACCTTCGATCGCATTGGCGCTTGCACAGAACTGGCAGGTGGAAATTCGTTCGTTGACGGTGGGGCGGCCAGTTCTTGGGGGATGGCAGATTGAGCAGGCCGGGTTGCGCTTGGCTGACGGCACCGTGATACAGGCAGATCAAGTGGTGATGCGTTGGGATTGCTGTGACGCGCTCGGCCATGTTGCGCTGGTGCCAGAGCAGTGGTTTCCAGTGTTGATGCAATCCATGAAAATACAGGTAGGGGCGTTGGTGGTCACGCCTGCTCCGGTCTCTTCGCCGGCGTCTTCCGATGGGGTTACCGCTGCCGTGGCGGCAGTTTCTGTCAAAGAGCAATTGGAGCACCTGCACGCGGCGTTGCCGCCCTTGGCGCTGCAACTGGATGCCTTTGAATATCATCACCCTCAACATACGCTGGCCGGCGATTTGTCTGTGATTCATGATCCTCTCGGGCTGCGCGTATCGACCCGCGCCCGATGGGGAACGGTACCCTTCACTGCTGAGCTCTCCTGGACACCGGAACATCAATTGGATATTGCATTGCAGCAGGAGGAGCACAAGCTCGGATTAATTGCCCGCGCCCAGGCAGACCGCTGGCTTGCTTCGCTGAATTATACGGCGGAGGTGCCTGAGTTATTGAATACGCTGGAGGTTCCTCTGCGGCTGCCCGATGGAATCCCTGCAATCAAGCGATTACATATTGAAGGACAGGGCCAGCTAAACGTGCCGGATGTTCCGGGAGCGGCCCCCTGGGAACTGTCATTGATACCACAACTGGACGTCTTGACCGAAGCGCCCGCATTGGACTTGAAAACTTCGCCCCGGATCGTCGTAGGTGGAATGCTTTTACCCGAGGTTGTTAAAGTGGAACCCTTCGAAATGTCAGTTTTGTCGCATAGCTGGCCGGCTCCGTTGGCGGATATATTGCCTGAAAAGGTGGATTTGGCGCTGCAAAGTCCGATGGAATGCTCTTTAGTAGCCGGTAAGCCCGAGTGTTCGCATCAGGCCTCGGTGCATATCACCACCCGGGCTAAAAACAAATCGCGGCGATTACAACAGGGATCGTTAGAGGCGCAATTGGAGTGGGTGATTGAAAAGACGACCGCCAGCCTGCAGCTTAAAGGCGACTTTACCCTGGCGGATCCGTCACTGCCGCGCACTTTGGGTGCGAATACAGCGGTGTCGATGAGTTGGGCGAAAGGTCTGGAGGTGCAATCGACAGGGAAATCCTTGTTTAGCTGGACCGGACTTAATTTGCCGGAGGTGTCCAGTCCCAAAGGGGAATTATCCCTGAGTAATCTCAAATTCGCGTTGCCTGATCTCTCACAGGCTGAGCATTGGCAACTGCAGTTGTCGTCGGTGAGCCAGCTTCAATTGCAAGCTCAGGGGCTGGAAACCGATTTGAGCGTGAACGCCCAACTCTATGCCAGTGACCAATCCGTGAAGGTCAAAAAGGGGCGTCTCGCGGCAATGGGGCTTGAGTTGCCCTTTAGTCTGCAGACTAACCTTCGGGGGGATGCGGGATCGCTGGATTATCAGCTGGCGGGTGTGCTGAATCGAAGTGACGTCTTAACTCATTTTATTCCCCCCGCCGACGTACCTGTACGGGTTATTCCGGGGCCAGTCAATATTCAAGGAAACCTTGCATGGCGTAAGCCGACGGCAAAAGCAAAAATGGATTTCCGGATGACGGCACAAGGTCACCTGAGTGATTGGTATCTGAGTCAGGAGCCACACTCATTGAACCGTCTGTCGGCGGATTTTGATGTTGCGCTTGATCCCCGACAGGTACACCTGAATGCGCCGCTAACGTTGAAAGTGGCTGAGGTTGCCAGCGTAGTACCGGCGCAACAAGCCTCAATCGCACTGACCGGCGATGTTTCTCTGGCACCCGAATTACGCTGTGACCTGACACTGACGGCAGCCAGCGTCGAAGTGTTCTCCGGTCAGGTACGATTGGCCCATCCGAGTGTGATCGATTGTCCATTGACGCAGGGGCATTTTTGGGTAGAAGTGCTGGGGCTGGATCTCGCCCAATTGGTATCTATCGAACATGAGCACATCAACGCATCGGGAAAAATTACCGGACTGCTACCGCTAACCTATGATCACGCCCGGGTTTATGTGGCGGGAGGGCAGGTGGGTGCTGAGGATGCAGGATGGATTCGCTTAAGGGATGCCAGAGAATGGAAAACCCTGGCAGGAAGCAATGAGCAAATGATGTTTGCAGTCAGCGCTTTGGAAAATTTCAACTACAACGCGCTGACCAGTCGGGTCGACTTTACACCGGAGGGGTTGTTGCAGTTAGCGATATCCATGCAGGGTTCCAATCCGAATGTGAATCATGGACAGCAGATTATTTATAACCTGAATGTGGAGTCGAACATTTTGTCGCTGTTAAAAAGTATGGAAATGGCCGACGATATTAGCCGCCGTTTGCAAAAAAATTTCCGATGAGTCCGTCTTAGTAAGTCTGGATGCACTATGATGAAAGCGTCGATTAAAGGAGCCTGTTATGAATATTAAAGGACTGGGGGGGATTGCCTGCCTCTTGTTGTTATCTGCCTGTACGCCGCGAGTTGAGGTGGCCGTACCGGATAAACCGATCACCATTAATCTGAACGTAAAGATTGAGCACGAGGTGCGGGTGAAGGTAGAAAAAGACTTGGAAAATCTGTTCAAGGAACAAGAGGGTATTTTTTAACCTCTGGTGTGCTGCGGATCTGTTGATGAGGAGTGAGTAATGGAAAAGTGTTTTCGAGCAATCACAAGATGCCTGTTGGTATTCACGTTATTTTTTGCGCTGCCATCCTATGCGCTGACGCTGGATGAAGCCAAAGCCGCAGGGCTGGTGGGCGAGCAGGCAGACGGTTATCTGGGGGCGGTTAAACCGTCGAATGAAGTGTTTGAGCTGGTGCAGGACATCAACCGCAAGCGAATGGATTACTATCGTGGGATAGCAGTAAAAAATAATCTGGATCTGGATAAAGTAGCCAAAATGGCGGGAGAAAAGTTGGTGGAAAAGGCCGGGCCAGAGGATATGATCAAGATTAATGGTGGCTGGAAGAAGAAAGGCCAGTAAGTGTTTACCGATCAGCGATAGCGAAAAAGCGCCTCTCGATAGAGGCGCTTTTTTTTGGGGGGAAGGCGCCCGATAGGTCCCAAGCCATTCTACTGGATAAAGTTGAACAAAAAATAGACTGGAAATGCTGGCGGATCTATTTCAGAATACGCGCCCCAAGTTAGCTGGATGAACTATTCACCAGCCGTTTTAAATAATCATGCTCCGGATTTACGTTTCGGTTCGCAGAGGATAATTAACATGTCTCATATTGTGGTCGCCGCACTTTATAAATTTGTGCGCCTGGATAATTTCGAAGCCATACGTCAGCCTTTATTGGATACCATGACGCAAAATCAGGTAAAGGGCACACTATTGCTGGCGAATGAGGGGATTAATGGCACCGTTGCCGGCCCACGCACAGGCATTGACGCTTTACTGAATTGGCTACGAACGGATGCCAGATTGGCCGATATCAATACCAAAGAGTCCTATACCGACACGCATCCTTTTAATCGCACCAAAGTGAAGCTAAAAAAAGAAATTGTTACCATGGGCGTAGAAGGGATTGATCCCCGTCGGGTGGTGGGTACTTATGTTAAGCCTGCTGACTGGAATACACTGATCGCTGATCCCGAGGTGGTCTTGGTAGACACCCGTAATGATTATGAATATCAGGTGGGAACCTTTGAGGGGGCGATTAACCCGAAAACCGAATCTTTTCGTGAATTTCCCGACTATGTGAAGAACCATCTGGATCCGGCAAAGCATAAAAAGGTTGCCATGTTTTGCACAGGTGGAATTCGCTGTGAAAAATCGACGGCGTACCTCAAAGAGCAGGGGTTTGATGAGGTGTATCACCTTGAGGGCGGGATACTTAAGTATCTGGAAGATGTGCCAAAAGAGGCCACCCGGTGGCAGGGTGAGTGCTTTGTATTTGATGACCGGATTACCGTCGATCATGATTTGAATAAAGGGCACTACGACCAGTGTCATGGCTGTCGCTTGCCGATTACCGAAGCTGACAAATCAAGCCCCCTCTATATGAAAGGCGTAAGTTGCCCTCATTGTTATTCGAAGCTCACAGCGGATCAGAAGATGCGCTTTGCAGAGCGCGAAAAGCAGATTCAGTTAGCCAGACAACGGGGTGAGGCTCACATCGGGGATGCCGCCGTGGGAGTGATTGTTAAACGTAAGGCGCTTAAAATCGAAAGGAAAAAACAGCAACAAGAAAAAGCCTGATTTCTCTCCTGCGAATTTAGCAAATGAGATTACACTTAATGAGGTGAGCTGTGTCGGCTCACCCTGCGTTTAATTTCATTGGGGGGAAATATGGATGAAAATCA
The DNA here is from genome assembly GCA_024234505.1 of Hahellaceae bacterium. Taxonomy (GTDB): domain Bacteria; phylum Pseudomonadota; class Gammaproteobacteria; order Pseudomonadales; family Oleiphilaceae; genus JACKOD01. The sequence goes on from JACKOD010000002.1 coordinate 86,789, forward strand.
GTTACAGCAGGCACTGAAAGGTTTCGTTATTCCTCCCAGACCGCAAATTGTGGTCGATATCCAGTTTGAGCTTGCCTCGCCTACCCCCAGTATCAATGCGATTGCTCAACTCATCAGTCAGGATGCCGGCCTGTCGGGGAGTGTGCTGAAAATTGTCAATTCACCCTTTTTCGGATTGGCCAGCAAGGTTAAATCGGTGAGCCACGCGGTGAACTTGTTGGGCATTTCGCTGGTAGTGAATTTGGTCACGGCAATCGCATTGAAAAGCGCATTATCCGATGAGTCGGTGATGCAGTTGAATCGTTTCTGGGATTCGGAATCAGACGTTGCCAATGTCGCCACGGTAGTGTCGAAATATTTGAAGTTACGCACTCCGGATGAAGCCTACGCGCTGGGGCTATTTCACAATTGCGGCGTGCCGCTGATGATGATGCGGTTTGCTGACTATCCGGAGTTGATGGCAAAAGCCTATCAGGCGAAAGACAGGCGGGTGATCGATGTGGAAAACCTTCACTATAAAACCGACCATGCGGTCATTGGTTATTACACTGCACGTTCCTGGAATATATCCGATGTCATTTGTGAAGCCATCTTGGTGCATCACTGTGCTGAAAAAGCATTCGATGAACAAAAGAATATCAATACGGCCAAGCGGGATTTGCTAACCATTCTGAAGATTTCCGAGCACCTGTGTGGTTTGCATCAGATACTCGGGGAGTGTCCGGTCGATTATGAATGGGAGCGTATTGGCGAAAAGGTGATGGCAGAGGCTAACCTCGAAGAGGACGACCTGTTGAATATCCGCGAGAATTGCCGCGATCTGGGTCTCTTGCCCTGACGCGCAGGGCATCCTTTTAGTGGCCAGTGACTTCGGCCAGAAACTCACCGAAGCGTTGCCACGATTTACGATCGGCTTCTTCGTGATAACGGTCACCCCCCAGGACAGTAAAGGCGTGAGGGGCGCCACTGTAGGTAATCATTTCGTGGGGGACATGTTGTTGTTCAAGCTGGGCGGCCAACGAGGCGAACTGATCCAGTGTAATGGCGGTATCCGCGCTGCCATGCAGTATCAGTAACTTGCCTTTGGTATTGTGATAGTCCTGGCCTTCCGGTGTTTGCAGCCCACCGTGAAATGTAACAAATCCCTTCATCGCTGTGCCGGACCGGGCGAGTTCCAATACCGCCGCCCCGCCAAAACAATACCCCATCGCGACGCTGTTATTCAGGTTGCCTCCCTGTGCCTGAGCTGTTTTCATGGCCCCCATAAGCAGCGCACGCATTTTGGCGCGGTCTTTATAGAGTTCGCCGGTATGTTGTTTTTTATCTTCGGTTTTTTCCGGGCGTATGCCTGCGCCAAACAAGTCGGCGGCAAATACGCTGTAACCCATGTCTGCAAGCATTTCCGCACGTTTTTTTTCATAGCCTGTGAGGCCATCCCAATCGTGTACCAGCAGAATCAGGGGCGCGTTCGGCCCCGCGCTTGTGTAATAGCCCTCGTAGTTTATGCCATCCACCACATAGGGAACCGGTTTGCCTTGTGCTTCGGCAAATAGGGCGAAACAGCTCAATACGAATAGTATCAGTAGATGTGGCATGGGGGCGGTCCTCCGAAAAGTGTAAGCTTTTTGAAAGCAATTTGATCTCTTTGGTTTAGAGTGTAGTCTTACTGATTCCTACCCGGCAGGCTAAATTGTTATCACGAGTCGAGTGGGTTGAAGAAGTGATCAGCAGGTTTGGCAACGTTAGGACGCAACTATGCGCACCTCAGCATCGGGTTGGGTGAGAACCATCTGGCAACTGGCGAATCATCTTGGGCTGGATGCCTCGGGGCTATTTGATCGGGCCGGTCTGGATGCGACCCAGCTAAATAATCCGGTGTATCGCTACCCTCAGGATAACATCACCCTATTGTGGGGGATGTTGGTGGAGGCTACCGGAAATCCGGGCCTCGGGCTGGAATTTGGTCCGCATGTCAGTGCCGCGACCTTTAACGCGATCGGGTACGCGATGCAAAGCAGTGCCACCTTGCGGGAGGCGCTAGAGCAGGCGATGCGCTACCAACAGTGGCTGTCTGAAGCGACCCGCGTGTCTTTGTGTACCCGAGGCGAGCAGGTTCAATTGTGCATTGAGAATGAAGGTGATCAGGTGGTGGCCCGGGTACAGAGTGTCGAAGCGACATTGTCTGCAATCTACCATTTCAGCCGCTGGGTCTCGCCCTTTTCAGCCGTCGCTCCGAGCGTTTCCATTGCACATGTGCCGACCGTACCGTTAGACAGGTATGAATCCTGTTTTGGCGGACGTGTTGAAGTGAATGCTCCTGTCACGGCACTGATATTCCCTGCCGACATACTGGCGAAGCCGTTGCCGGGTTATGATCCGGTGATGCGCCAGCATCATCTGGCGTTTGTTGATGAACATGCCCGCCAGAGCCTGCAGCCCACCTCTGAAACGGTTCGTACATTGTTGGCTACGCTGCTGCCGGTGGGCGAAGCGAGTATGGAGCAAGTGGCCCGGCGTATGAATTGCTCGACCAAAACCTTGCAGCGGCGCTTACAAGCTGAAAATGCGACCTTTACGTCGATTAGCGAAGCCTTCAGCTTTGATCTTGCCTGCCGCTTTTTGCGTCAGGCTCATCTTGATCTTACCGATGTGTCCTTGCGATGCGGTTATGCTGACTACAGCGCCTTCACCAAAGCCTTCCGTCGCTGGGCGGGCAAAACGCCCAAGGCCTGGCGATCAGCCTATCTGTCAGCGAATTGATTGCCGCTTACCATTGCGAGGATGGGGCGCGCCAAAGAGGTGGCCTGTCTTGATTAAACCGGTTTTAGTCCTTAACTGACAATCTCTTTTCGATCCGGTTTTTTATACTGTACTTAGTCAATCACTTTGGAGAGAACAGCCGCTATGAATCCTGAACAGCCTATAGACATGGATCGTACCAACAAGCCGGTTGTTATGGTTTTACCTGCTTATGGGTTTGATCCTTCAGAGGCGGCCATTGCCTGGAAGGTACTGATGGCTCAGGGGATCTCGGTGGTCTTCGCAACGCCCGAGGGCGCCCCCGCACAGGCAGACGAAATTATGGTGACCGGTCAGGGGTTGGACTGGTGGGCCGGCGTGCCCGGGTTAAAGCGGATTGTTCTGGTCGGTCGCCTTATGCGTGCTAATGCAGAGGCGCGTCGCGCACTTCAGGCCATGCTGCGGGCTCCGGCGTTTCAACATCCGATACGCTACGAGGATATCCGCGTTGAAAGCCTGGGGGGGATGATTTTTCCGGGCGGGCATGACAAACGCATCCGTCCATTGCTTGAGAATGACGTGCTGCGCGAAAAACTGCGTGAGGCCATGGCCGATGCCGATATCCACAAACAGCTGCCCGTTGCGGCCGTCTGTCATGGCGTGCTGGTCGTTGCCCGAACGCTGGATAGTCGTGGTCATTCGTTGCTCAAGGATCGTTCCGTAACGGCGCTACCCTGGGACTTCGAACGCAAGGCGTGGTGGGTGAGTCGAATCTTCCGGTTTTGGGATCCGCATTACTACCGTACCTATCAGGAACAGCCGGGAGAGGCATGCGGATATATGAGTGTGGAGGCCGAAGTTAAACGTGCCCTGAAGTCGCCGAATCAGTTCCGGCTGCCCGAAAAGCATACACCGGATGTCTGGCAGAAAACCTCAGGGATGCATCGTGATTCCTCCTCCAACGAGCGGCCCGCCTGGGTTGTGAAAGATGGCAACCTGGTGACCGCGCGATGGCCGGGCGATGTCCATGTTTTTGCCCGAACCTTTGCGGATGTTGTTAAGGCCTTTCAGGCCTGATCGGTGTCTGTTTTTTTACGAGCGAGTGTCGAGCTATGAAGCCAGCTAATCCACATATATTTCAATCGTTTGCCGAGTTTTACCCTTATTATCTTCAACAGCACAGCAACAGGGTCTGTCGCTGGCTGCATGTCGTGGGTTTGTTATCGGCGATCAGCTTGTTGGTTGCAGCCGGTTGGACAGGGCAGTTTCTGTATGCCGGTTGTGCGCCCCTCATCGGCTACGCCTGTTCATGGACGGGACATTTTGTATTCGAAAAAAACAAACCCGCCACCTTTGGTTATCCTCTGTACAGTCTAATGGGGGATTTCCGGATGGTCGCCGAAACGCTCGGTTCACTCTTTGGTGCCGAAGCGCGACGGCCGGATTAGCGGTGTGGTTACTCGGACGTGATCCGTTCATTCATGGCGACAATCTGGCGCGCCATATTTTCCATCAGACTCAGGCAAATGTGCGAGTGTGAGCGGATCATGACCTCAAATTGGTCTTTTGGCACAACCATCACCATGCAGCGTTTGTCAGCAACGACTGTCGCGGTGCGTTTTTGATTTGTTAAAAGAGACAGCGCACCGAATATCTCGTTTTCCTGAATTTCGCCCACTTTAACACCGTGAGCAAAGACCTCGGCGTGTCCTTCAATAATGGTGAAGACACTGTCAGCGTTATCGCCTTCGCGAATGATGGTTTCTCCTGCGCTAAAGGATTGCATCCCAAGGGTCGATCGATCCACTTCAGGTGCACTGAGTGCCAGTGCCGAGGTGAGCCGTTGATTGTCTGCGAGCAGAAACTCACTCCACTGGCAGGCTTTGTCCGGGTCGCTGAAAATGCCGTCAAACAATTCCGAGCGACTGATTGGAATCAATACGACGGGCAATTCGGCAAAATATCGATGTTTTGGCCCGCCTTGTGATCGCTGCAATCCAACGAGGTCGCCCACATCAAATTCGAACAAAAAGGTGCCGTCCTGTTCGTGTCCGATGACGCCTTCTTTCACAAGAAAGACACAGCCGTCGGCGAAATCTTCCTCGTAAAGATCTTCAATATAGTCCTCACGAATGGCCGGAAGCGGAAACACCAGATCTTCGAGTACGGCTTGCAATAGCTGTTTACAGCGGTTGTCGACCGACAAAAATACGCCACCAGGGTCTGACTTAACAATCATGAAGAATTCCTTAGCCATGTTTGTTCAAAGTGTAGTCAAATATTGGCTATTGCGCGCTTTTCCATCGGTTATGTGGGGTGATTCATGTGCCCGGCCATGCGTGACTTATAACGTGCCCGATAGTGACCCGGGGTGAGTCCGGTCATTTGCTTGAACAGGCGAGAAAACGAACTGATATCTTCGTAGCCAACTTGATGGGCGATATGGGCAATACTCAGCGACCGGGTTTCCAGCAATTTGCGAGCCTGTTCCATGCGAACCGCCTGAGCATAAGCGATAGGGGTTTCTCCAGTCGCCTGCTTGAATCGACGTATCAGCGTGCGTACGGACAGACCGTACTCTCGGGCGATTTCATCCAGTACAAACGGCGTGGTGAAATGCTGATCAATCCAGTATTGAATATTTTTTATGGTCAGATCGCTGTGTTGCTTTTTGGCATCCAGAGGTGAATAGCTCATCTGGTTTTGCCGCCCCATATCAATGACGAAGGCTTTGGCGGTTTCCAGTGCGACTTCGCGGCCACAGAATCGTTCGATGAGATACAGCCCCAAATCAAACCAAGCGTGCCCGCCTCCGGCACACAGGAGGTTGTCGCTCTCGGTGATCAATTGCTCGGGCTTCAGGTTCACATTCGGGTAGCGTTTGCGAAACTTGTCCACAAAGCCCCAGTGGGTGGTGGCATCTTTGCCGTTAAGCAGACCGGCCTCAGCCAGAAAAAAAGCGCCGGTACAATTACTTGCAACAAAGGTGCGTTCGGCCTGCGTGCTTTGTAATAGCCGGATGATGGCGGGATTCTGCACCAGCGTTTTTTCGATATTCCCGGCGATCGTGGGCACAATGAGAATATCTGCGGGCGGAGTGTCTTCCAGTGCGGCGTGTGGTAGCAAATGAAGTTGATTAAGGCAGCAAATAGGGCGTGCGCCTTCTGAGGCGATCGTGACTTTGAAGTGGGGTGTGGGTGGGAGATTCTGGACGCGATTCCAGGTGACGCCACAAAGACTCAGCAGATCGTTGAGTCCCATGACGGCGGTACCCAAGGCATAGTCAAAACCTACAATGGTCACTTGAATCATCCGGGGTCCTCGTTGTGTTCGTCGGCCGATCGCTTTCCGTTCATCTGAATCGCGGTAAATACGGCGTGAATTTGGATGGCGTTTTAGGCTTAAATTATGTCAATTATGCCAATGTTGTCTCTCGGGTACAAATGAGAGTATGAGTCTTCAGCCGTCCGGCAATTGAACAGAGGTGAATATGAAGGAAATGAATCTGGGAAAATTATTTGAACCTTTTACGGTCAAGTCCCTAAGTTTGGCGAACCGTACGGTAATGGCCCCCATGACTCGTACCTTCTCGCCCGGTTATGTTCCTACGCCAGAGGTGGCAGCTTATTACGGTCGCCGCGCCGAGGCCGGGGTCGGCTTGATTATTACCGAAGGAACCACGGTTCCCCATGCGGGAGCTAATGGTTACGAGCGGGTGCCCGCCATGCATGGTGAGCAGGCTCTGGCTGGCTGGAAGGCCGTCGTCGATGCGGTGCACGCGGCCGGAGGAAAAATTGCACCCCAGTTGTGGCATGTAGGCGCGGTGCGTAAGGAGGGTGTCGGGCCGGATACCCAGGCGCCGGGCTATAGCCCTTCCGGTTTGTTTAAGCCTGGCAAAGCGAATGGCGTGGCGATGACCAAAGAGGATATTAGCGATGTGGTCAAGGCTTTCGCCGAGGCAGCCAGAAGCGCGAAGGAAATTGGCTTCGATGCGGTTGAAATTCATGGGGCACATGGTTATCTGCTGGATCAGTTTTTCTGGGAAGGCACAAACCAGCGTGAGGACGAGTATGGCGGTTCACTGGAAAATCGCACTCGAATCGGCGTAGAAGTGGTACGCGCCGTACGCGCCGCCGTGGGAGAGGCGTTTCCGATTATTTTCCGGTTTTCCCAATGGAAGCAACAGGACTACAGTGCTCGTCTGGCTGAAACACCCGAGGCCTTGGGTACCTTTTTGAACTTGTTGAGCGAGGCCGGTGTTGATATTTTCCATGCCAGTACGCGTCGATTCTGGGAACCGGAATTTGAAGGTTCAAATCTGAACCTTGCAGGTTGGACACAAGAGTTAACCGGTAAGCCTGCCATTACGGTGGGAAGTGTCGGATTGGATGGCGATTTTATCGGCGATGGCAATTTTGATATGAAAACGAGTGCCAACCCGACGGGAATCGACCAATTGACGGAGCGAATGAATCAAGGGGAATTCGAACTGGTGGCTATCGGACGCGCCTTACTGGTGGACCCTCAATGGGTGCAAAAGATTCGTACCGGCGCGTGGGATCAGGTGTTGCCATATACTAAAGATGCCTTGAAAACGCTGAGTTGAGGTGTCATCGTTAGTGCTATTACATTTCAGGAGAAAGGACGCATGACGGATTTCTTGCCGCACCCGTTGATTCGCAATCGCCATGTGCAGTCCTTTTTGGCGAGTTCAGGATTAAGACGTCCGCTGGTTCGTCGCCGGGGGGCTGACATGCTTGCCCGGGCTCAGCCGGTCATTCTGGATGCCGGCGCGGGCGTTCGCCTGCATGGGTTGCATTCGGTGTATCCTCGTACCAGTCCACAAGCCAAACGGGCAACCGTCATCCTGATACACGGCTGGGAAGGAAGCGCCGAGTCGGTATATCTGATGTCTGCGGCAGCGGTTCTCTTTAATGCCGGATACGATATATTCCGGTTGCATTTGCGAGATCATGGGCCGACGCATCATCTTAACGAAGGCCTCTTCCACGCGGCGCGACTGGATGAAGTAGTGTCTGCTGTCAGGGAGATCTGCGCGCGATATGTCGAAGGTGACACCTTTCTGGCCGGTTTTTCACTCGGGGGAAATTTTGCGATCAGGCTGGCGGCCCGGGCGGCAGTCGATGGCTTGCCTTTAACACATGTTGTTGCGGTAAGCCCTGCGGTGGTACCCCGGAATGCGATGGCGATGATGGAGTTTGGTCCGGCAGTTTACCACCGTTATTTCGTGAGCAAATGGCAGAATTCATTGAATAAAAAAAGTGATGCCTTTCCCGGGTTACTGGATATCGAGCGGGTTAGGAAAATGCGCTCCCTGGGAGAAATGACAGATTATCTGGTTAGCAGTCACACAGAGTTTGAAAATGCAGACGCTTATCTGGCCAGTTATGAAATTACGCCGGAAATACTGGCCAGTATTCGCTGTGCTACCGACATTATTACCGCACAGGATGATCCGGTAATTCCCGCCCGGGATTTCTCAATCGTCAGGAATGTGGGTCCGGTGCGGTTGCGGGTGCTGGCACATGGCGGTCACTGTGGTTTTGTAAAAAATCTGCGTTTGCATGGTTGGATAGATGAAGAGCTGCTTCGATTGTTCGCCAGATAGCCTGTACATGCATTGTCGGCAGCGGCCTCTGCTTCGCGGGCTCATTTGCCAATTAATAGGTATTTCCCTGTCTATCGCTTTAATGAGTAATTCGTTATTCTGGCATCCGCGTTCGGGGGCTTTCCCGATGAACTCTTCTCTCGCCGGGCTTTGGAATTGTCAGTATGTTTTTCAAAAACAATAAAGAACATGAATTACAAATCGACCAACTCAATCGTCAAATAGAATTACTGACTCGAAAAAATGAGACTTTGCAGCAAGAGGTTGATCGCTGCCGGCAGGAAGCGTGCGGGCAGTCAGTCCAGCACCAGCAGACCGTGCAGCTCACAGAGCAATATCTGGGAGGGAGTCAGTCGGTGGAGGATACGAGAGTGGCGATTGCGGAGTCGGCGGCACTGTTGAATGAAAAAAAGGAATCGCTGAAAGCTTCCGAGAATTTGTATCTTGAATCGGCTTCGATTATTGGCAACTCGGTGGCCAAGATGAAATTGATAGACGAAGAAGCCACCTCGGCTTTGTCTCTGGCAGGCGAGTTAACCTCACAAGCCGGAGGTACCTTTGTGAGTGTTATCAGTGGGATTTCAGAGCAAACCAATTTATTGGCGTTGAATGCGGCGATTGAAGCTGCACGGGCAGGTGAAGCGGGGCGTGGATTTGCGGTGGTGGCAGATGAAGTGCGTTCGCTGGCGCAGCGTGCAGCGGAGGCTAGTCGTCAGATCGACGAGCTGGTTTCCAAAATTGTTTCTATTTCGTCCAATGTGCGTGAGCGAATTGACGAAGTCGCAGAGAAAGCCCGCACAGAGTCCTCGGCGGTCACGACCGTGCGCGAACGTATCCAGCAGGTTTTGAGCATTTCTCAGGACATGTATCGCACCATCGCTCAAAGTGCGGATCTTACCTTTATTGATACCGTTAAGCTGGATCATATCGTATTTAAAAATGATGTTTATCGCGCACTACTGGATAAATCGGCTAGCAGCAAGGCTAAAGCACATTTGGGCGATCATACCCAGTGCCGGTTGGGGCAATGGTACCTGCATGGTGAAGGTGCGGAAAAATTTTCCGGAACCAGTACCTATCGCAAGCTGGATACGCCCCATCAGCGGGTACATTTAGCTGGTAAGCAGGCATTGCGAAGTTTTGAGGCTGGTGAGCATGCACAGGTGCTGCAACAGGTGAAAGAAATGGAGTCTGCTAGCCAACAGGTTTTAAAGTTGCTGGATCAGTTCAAGTTGGAGTGCGTCAGGAACTAGGATCAGTTGCTGCCCGCCACGCTAACGCAGGGCGGGGGTTTGACCCCTCCACCCGCAACACGGGCGGAGGGGCGACTTTCTGTTATTTCCTGCGATGGCACGATCTGCCTGCGACGGAACTTACTCGTCCTGTGTCGCGCATTCGCTGTGGGTGGGTTCAAATTTACAGCGCACTTTTCGCATCACTGTGAGCGCCTTGGGGGCATAATAGCCTTCATCGCGCAGGGCAATGCGCGAGGCTTTCATGTAATCGTTATAGCCTGAACGTCGATCTTCTTCGATGCTGATCCAGTAGTTCTTGGGTATCTCGCTTTCTGCCGCTTTAACCACATCCATCATGCTATCGAAGCGAGTTAAGGCATATTCTCTCATGTGCTGGCCAAACCCGTCGGGAAAGGACTCATGACGAATCGTTAGTTGCAGCGAGGAGTGTAGCAATGGGTAATCGACGATGCCTCCGCCAGTTTCAATGCCTTTGTAGAGTTCCATGACGTTGTAGGCCACCGCCGGCGCGAAGATAATGTCCACGCTGCCGTTGTTGAATTGACCCGCCATGCTGGCCAGACTGGAGGGTACGGCTGATCCACCAATACGACGAACCATGGTTGCAATCACCGGGTCGCTGTTCATGACCGCCATTTTTCGGCCCTGGAGTCGTTCGACCCGGTCAATTGATTTATCCCGCACGTACATAAACACGGAGCCTAACGGCAAAATGCCGGCTATTTCATATTGCTTATCCCGCATGAGCGAGGATAGCTTAGGGCTGGCGGCGGCCGTCATGAGGGTCTTCAATTCTTCATCGTTGCGAATGCCTCCCACCGCGCTGAAGGTAGAGGTAAATTGGTTGAACTCGCGAACCGACAGGTCTGTTGTTACTACCGCGTCACACACGCCGGCCTTAAAATCATTGGCGGCCACTTTTTCGTCCGTGTAGGCATCAATTTTAAAGCGTACGCCCCAGCTCATGGCTTTTGGCGTCAAATCTTTTATCAATCGTGTGACCGGGCCATTGTTGCCTACCGGATCCCAGACGCAGATTTTGCGCTCGATGGGATCCGCCGACACGAGGCTGCTTCCCCATAATCCGGTGATACACAGTGAGAGCATGAGTATGCTGTTCGTGCGTCGGCGGGGAAATCGGGCGGGTGGCTGTTGCTTGTTTACTGGTTTCATCTCTGGCTCCTTGCTGCAGCAAATTCGTCGTAGGAATTGCCGGCTTTATAGTCGTTTTTAGTTATCGTTGTGTGGTATGGGAAGGGAGGTAGACGCATTGTCCCGAGCTGTGTAAATCCTGTCCAATCCGTCCATGGAAACTTTGGCCTGGGTCACACTATTAGAGGGTGCGTGGGTGAAATCCGGAGGCTTGCGGGAGGTAAACCGAACCTAGACCAGAGCGAGTGCTTCCAGTGCAAACCTGACTTCTGCAGGTGAAAGTTGATTGATATTGACTTTGGTAAGCTGCTCCATCCGCTTTTCCAGCGTCCGTATCACCTCTCGAAAGGCGTCGGCCGTTTCTTCTTCACTGCTGAGTTCGCGAGAGGGATCGGGAAGACCCCAGTGCACGCGCACGCCTTTCTCCAGCCAAACCGGGCAAGTTTCTCCCGCCGCCTGGTCGCAAACGGTAATAACAATGTGCGGATTAAACGCCTTGAGTTCATCCCAGCCCTGACTGTGTAACCCGTCCGTCGCGTATCCCGCTTCGGCAAGGTATTTTAGGGTCAGGGGATGTACTTCGCCGGCCGGATGGGCCCCTGCGCTGGCGGCGATTAATAAACCGTGCCCCATTTTGTTGGCAATGGCCTCAGCAAGAATGCTACGGCAGCGGTTGTGCGTGCAAATAAACAGAATACGCATGTCGGGAGGTCTCTTTTTGTATTTGTTGCTGACGTGACTCAGACAAAAGTGTAGACCACCTTAGGTCGAGTGGGTGTTTCGGGATTAGACTTAATATCGATAGCGATTTATGCTGCGCCGACCATGGCTAAATCGTGTGGTAATGGATTATTCAATTGAACAGGATGAGATCACCTATGAGCAGAAACCGGATTATCAGGCAATTACTACTATTGAGTTTTACGCTCAGTGCGCTGCAGGGTTGTGCATTGTTAAAAAAGATCCAGGATGCCGGGGTTTATCATGACCCCAAAGTGGAGGTTGCAGATATTCAGCTGACGGCGATTTCAATGGAGTCAATATCATTAGGTTTAGTGCTGGATGTGAACAACCCCAATCCGTTACCCTTAAATCTGGCAGGTATCGACTATCTGCTGAAGGTTAGTGACAAAACGCTGGTCAGCGGACAAAAGAATGATGCCTTGGCGATTGAGGCTTCGGCGGTCAGCCCGGTAACACTCCCTGTGTCGTTGCAATTCAAGGATCTGGCCGCCATCGGACAAGATCTCATGTCCCAAGACGAAATTACCTACCTTGCTGAAGCCCGCGTGCGCGTCGATATCCCTCTCTTGGGAGTTCGCACGTTCAGCGCGTCTCGTGAGGGGCGTTTTCCTGTGCCCAAGGTTCCTCATGTGCGAGCGAAAGATTTTAAAATCGTGCGACTAGGCTTTTTTGATGCCGATGTGAGCGTGGAACTGGAAGTGGAAAATATCAATAGTTTCGATATTGATATCCAACGCTTTACCTATGCGCTGGACGTAAACCGTGCGCCCTGGGCTAAAGGTGCAACGGTAACCCCCCTTCATTTACCCGCCAAATCAAAACAAAGCGTCAGTGTGCCGGTGAATCTGAGTTTTGCGAGTATGGGGGCCAGCATTCTCAACGTGCTCCAATCGAGTGATGCGCTGGGTTATCAATTAACCGGGTCGTTGAATCTGGATACCTCTTTGCCCTTGTTGAAAAACCTCACCCTCCCTGTGAATTATGCCGGGCAGTTGGGGGCCGAAAAATAAGCACGGCCGGTCTGGCAATAATCTCAGATGAATCGGGGGTTTAATGTGGGGGAAGATTATCCCCCACCGAGCAGGCGCAGATTCGACTTAAATGACTATAAGGCAGGCCACTTTCTTCATGCCATTGGTTAAACGCCTGTTGAATCAGTTGCATTTCCCGCTTGGACGTCGCACGTTGAATATCCAGACCGGCCTCTTTGAGACACAGCAGCACATCATTGCTCAGTACAAAGGTGTCTTTCCCCATGTTTCTTAGCAATCTCATGCCTGTGACCCCTCCCAGTCGGTCGCCCTTCTTTTTCAGTTGTTCAAACAAGCCGGTCAAATCATGCTTTGGCCAATCGGCAACCCATTGACCAAAGCGACCATGGGCTTGTGAAATATCCAGCACGAATTGAGCATTTTTGGGGACGCTGAGAATTTTCTGCATATTGCGAATAATCCGGGTGTCCTGACCGATGTTCTCCCATTGATCCGGGCTGATCAGCACCATTTTTTCAGGAACAAAACCAAAAAATACCGTTTCGAAATCCGGCCATTTTTGATCGACCACTCTCCAGACAAAACCTGCCTGAAAGATACAGCGAGTCATCATCGACAGCCACCGGTGATCCTCAGTGGATGCCAGATCGCTATCGCTTGACGGATCAATCAGCCATTGGTTGAGCGCGGCTTCTCCGCCTTTTCTGTGTAGGGCTCGTTCCAGTATCTTGTTGAATTTGTCCATGGGGCGGTGATCTCCAGCGGGCTTTTTTCAAAAGTGTACAGATTTTAAAAATGTACAGATGGCGTGTTGTTCTCGTTCAGGTATTGTTGCCATTTCACCTGTAAACCGTCGACCCCCATGACATAATGTTTGTCGATGAGATAGAGGGATTTCAGTGCGCTGCCTCGCTTGTATTCATGCAAAAGCTGCTTCACAAAGGAGCGACCCGGTACGTTCGCAAGTAAAAAATATACCAGTTCTCCCGCCACCGCTTGCAAGGCGCCGTTACTTTGGGTGGTTTGATGTCTCCACTGTGTGCTTTGTAAATCTAACAGTTGTTGCAAAGGTTTCAACTGATTGCGCTGGTGAAGATAGCGTACGACCCGATGATTTTCGTTGTGACGCAACAAAACCAAACGGCCGTTCTGGTCGAGCAGATTCTCCATTTGTTCTGCAATGCCTTCGTTTAGCCAGGCGGGCGTATTCGGTGCGATTGAATGAACAATCGCATGGCTGACCTCATGTTTTAGTGTGGCAAACGTGAGATCCGCGTTGTCCCTGAGAAAAACGACAATTTCATTGCGCTGGCCGATAAACATGCCCCAGGAAGGCGCTGTTTGCTGGCCAATAATGTTGAGCAAATATTGGTTGTAGGACTCCTGATCGCTTAAAACCGTAATATGGACCGGGATGGTTTTGTACACGTTGAAGTAGATTTGCTGAGTATAAAAACGATACACCAGATTCACGTCGTGCTGAATGCGCTGAATGTCTTTTGCATTGATCCCGGCATCTTTTGCCGTGACTTGAATATCCAGGGGCTTCCAGTCAATGGCGGGTAGCTTGAGTGCCACCGTTGTTTGCTCAAATCGGGCCTGCGGGGTGTCGCTGAAATGTACTTTTCCGTGCTCGTCTGTCCAACGGTAAATCTCACCATAGACAGTGTTACTGAGTAGCGTACAGAGTAACAGCCCGGACAGCCTGCACTTCATGAGCTAGTTCACCCAAAGCCAGCGATTAAGTGTTTGCGCTGCGCTCCAGCGTGCACTGGTCATGCGCCAGAGTCGCCAAAGCAGTAACCCGGCCGCCAGCCCCAGGCTGTTGGCAACGGCGTCAGCGAAAGAGACGAATCGACCGGGGACAAAATATTGCAGTATTTCCACCTGTGAGGCATACACAAACAAACCAGTCATCCAACGCCAGTCATGACGAGGCGCAGACAGCTTTCCGTAGCCGAGCTGGGCAGACAGGAATAACGTCATCCAGCAGAACAAATGCAGCCCTTTGTCCCAGAAATGCTCGAATACCTCACCGGGCTGAGGCGTAAGAGATAACCAGGTGGCTAGGCTTAGCAGCACCCAGAATTGCAGTTTGGTAATGAAATTCATACGCAGTCTGACGTTGTAATCTGATAATCTGCACAAATAGTACTCGATATTGATAACGGAAATCCCGTGGAGTATCGGAAATGAATAATAAACCACATTATCTTTCAGACCAGGAAGTCGCGAACAAAACGCTGGCATCCTTTGTTAACGGGCGTTTTAGTAACCCCGGTGGCGTCAAACGATTGAAAGGCCTGAGTGCCGGTAAACTATTGAAGCGTTTTTTTGTTGAGGGTAAGCCTCATTCCTTCCCAAAAGGAAATATTCCCGTTCAGAAAATCACCCGGGCGCAACTGGATGCGTTGCCGGTAAACGAAAATCATGTGTTTCGTCTCGGGCATTCCTCCATATTACTTAAGCTGCAAGGTGAATATTGGTTGATTGATCCGGTATTTTCCAAGCGCGCCTCTCCTTCACAACATCTGGGGCCCAAGCGATTTCATCAGGTGCCTATTTCTGCGCAGGAGTTGCCGCCACTGAAAGGCATCATTCTTTCGCACAATCATTATGACCATCTGGATAAACAGACGGTACTTTCGCTACAAGCGAAAACGGCGCATTTTTATATGCCTTTAGGCGTGGCGGCCATTATGGCCCGATGGGGGATTCCTGAAGGTAAATTAACCGAGTTCGACTGGTGGCAAACCCTGGCGGTCGATGATGTTCGCCTCACCGCCACACCCACACAACATTTTTCGGGGCGGGGCCTAAAAGACGGGAATGCCTCGCTCTGGTGCTCGTGGGTGATTGCGTTACCTGCGACACGCATTTTCTTCAGCGGCGATTCCGGCTATTTTAGTGGTTTCAAACACATTGGTGACGCATTGGGACCATTTGATTTAGTCATCATGGAAACCGGAGCTTACGATCGGTTTTGGCCATCTGTGCACATGCGTCCGGAAGAAAGTTTTCAGGCCTTTATTGACCTGAAGGGAAGGCGACTGTTACCGGCCCACAACGGAACCTTCGATTTGTCCTTTCATCCATGGTACGAACCCTTCGAGCGTATTCATGCGCTGGCCATGGCGTCTGGCGTAGAACTGCTGACACCCCGTATGGGAGAGCCTGTGTGTCTTGATCGGCCGCAACAGACCACCGCGTGGTGGCGTGCACTGATGCCGGAAACAACCCGAATGGAACTTTCTGTGACGGCGCCGGAAACAGAAGTCTGAACGTGCCGGTAAATTACTTCAGTTTTCCGTCCAGAATCTGCTGATAGACACCATTGAGGGTAATCAGCCTGAGACCTTCGTCCAGCAATTGGGCATATTTCAAATTTTCCGGGTTGTGTTTGTCGAAAGCGACGTAAATTTTACTGGTGTAGAAAATACGTCCTTCCGCAAGCGCCTGGGTGTCACTATGGATCTTGCCTGGCACCGCTTTCATTTTCTCTACTGTATAGTGTGCAACCTCTTCGAACATTAAGCCTGTATCCACCCGCCCCGTTAATATCATCTGGATGATCTGTTCCTGACTGGATACCTCGGTTAGCTGGAATCGGTGCTTGTTCGCTTCAAAATCCGGCCCGTATTCGTAATCTATGATGGTCGCAATATGTGTGTGATCCGGGACTTCTTCAAGGCTCGAATAGGGTTGCTCCTTGCCATTTCTGAAGTAAAAGCGCGCACTGGCCATGAGCAACGGGCGACTGCCAAACAGGAACTGACTCTCGGTATTCGGTTGCCGGGTTACATTGTAGCCACCGTTGAGGTTGCCGTATTCAACGAGCTTCAATACCCGTGCATAGGGGAAGACCTGAATACGAGGCTGGATGCCCACGGCCGCATAAGCATGATTGACCAAACTGGTGGAATACCCCAAGCCGTTGGTGTCAGCAAATGGAGGCCAGCTGTTTTCCACGCCCAGAAGTAACTCCGCGTGCAATGACGAACACCCTAACAAAATGAGCAAGATGCGCAGGTAATACATTTATCGGGCACCAGAAAAATCGGGCGTTGGGCTAAAAAACGGTTATTGAATAGCCCGTTAGAAGTAGTTGTTGACAACTTACAAGTAAAGTTTGTTTTTGGATTTTTTCCAACTAAGCTTGTTTGAGGGCGATCCTAATGTCTCTCTGGTTCGTATCACTTCCTGCCACTTCATTAGTCTCCTGACACCTCTTAATCATCAGGTATGCCGTCCCGAGCCGTATTGAGGTATAATTCGCCTCTTTTTTGGCTTGTCTGGAACGGTGCCTGCTATGACTGATGCTGCCGCGAATATCGCTGATTACGCCCATTTGTTTCTTAATGATGTGCCTATGATGGATGTGCGCGCCCCCATAGAATTTGCACAGGGTGCGTTTCCCGGTGCGATCAATGTTCCGTTGCTGGATGATTTGCAGCGTGAACTGATTGGTACCGAATACAAGCAGAAAGGTCAGGAAGCGGCCATTGCGCTGGGGCTCAGGTTGGCCACTCCCGAAATTCGCGCACAACGACTGACTGCGTGGCGTAACTTTATTGAGACGTATCCCCAGGGCGTGCTTTATTGTTTTCGTGGTGGATTGCGCTCACGAACCACGCAGCAGTGGTTACGTGATCAAGGGATGGATTACCCACTCGTAGTGGGCGGTTATAAAGCCCTGCGCCGGTTTCTTATCGACTCGCTCGAAGACCATTTGCAGACGCAGCCTGTCTGGTTGCTTTCCGGTCGTACGGGCACCGGAAAAACAGATGTACTTCAGCAGTTACCTTATTTTCTTGATCTGGAAGGACTGGCGCATCATCGTGGCTCGACGTTTGGCTATACGGTGACGCCGCAGCCGGCCCAGATCAGCTTCGAGAATGAGATTTCGATTGGTTTTCTAAAACACCATCATCGCTATCCCGCGATGCCTTTGGTGTTGGAAGATGAAAGCCGTCTGATTGGTCGTCTGTCGTTGCCGCCGAGTCTGCAGGAAAAAATGAAGCCAGCTCCGCTACTTGTGCTGGAGGCCTCGCTGGCCGAACGTGAAAACCGGGTGATCCGTGACTATATTGTGCGCCAGCGTCAGGACTATGAAACGGTATTCGGCGCGGAGGCCGCCGGAAAGTTTGCCGAATTCGTACTACATAACCTGTATCGAATCCGCAATCGGCTGGGCGGGGAACGCCACCAGCAATTGCAGCAAGAGTGGAGTGACGCACTGGTCGCATTCGAGTCAGAAGGCTGTGTAGAAGGGTTCCGCTCCGGCATTCGCCGTTTGCTGGTGGAGTATTATGATCCTATGTACGACTACCAGTTATCTAAAAAGCAGGGTGAAATACTGTGTCGTGGCGATGCGGCGACTATAATGGCCTGGGTTCGACAGCAGTTGCCCCGATAGGGCGTGGTTGCGTTGATCCTGTTTCATTATTCAAAAACTTATCAAGAGACCTCAATATGATGTTTATCCGAAAACCAAAGGCGACCGCTTGTCGCTTGGCGGTCGCCGCGTTTGTTTCCCTGTTTGCTGGTTTGGTGCATGCCGCCAGTTTTACCTTCACGGCGATTCCTGATCAGGATGAAAGCCGTCTGACTGAACGCTTCGGCAAAGTCGCCGGTTATCTCAGTGAACAACTGGGTGTCGAAGTGACCTATATCCCGGTAAAAAGTTACCCTGCGGCTGTCACCGCATTTCGCAATAATCAGGTTCAGTTGGCGTGGTTCGGCGGCTTGTCCGGCGTACAGGCACGCAAGTTGGTGCCTGGCAGTGAGGCAATTGCACAAGGGGCTGAAGATACTGCCTTCAAGAGTTATGTCATCGCCCATGTAAGCACGGGTCTGTCGGCATCAGGCGGATTTCCCGAGGGTATTGCCGGGAAGAGTTTTACCTTTGGCTCGAAGGGATCAACGTCCGGACGTTTGATGCCCGAGTATTATATTCGTTCGCATTTTAATAAATCACCCGAACAGATTTTCTCTCGGGTCGGCTTTTCAGGTGATCATTCCCGCACTATCGCGCTGGTTCAGGCGGGGACTTATGAAGTTGGCGTAGTGAATTACAGCGTGTGGGACGATGAGCTCAAGCAGGGGCTGGTCGATCCCGCGAAAGTTCGCGTGCTTTGGACCACGCCGGAGTATCCTGATTATCAGTGGAGCATCCGGGGGGATGTGGATGCCACCTACGGACAGGGATTTAAGGCGAAGGTGCGTAAGGCATTGCTGGAAATGAGTGCGCCGGAGCTGTTACAAGCCTTTCCGCGTTCTGCGTTTGTACCTGCCAGCAACAGTGACTATGCCCCTATCGAAAGTACGGCGGTATCTATCGGCTTGATGGACGCTCCCTGATGAACTCCCCGGCGGTATTGTTTCAGATGGAAGGAACTTCTCTGGCCTATCAGGGGCGGGAAGTGCTGCGAGATATCCGTCTGCGCGTGTCGCCGGGCGAGAAGGTGGCCTTATTGGGTGCTTCTGGCGCTGGTAAGTCCACACTGCTTCGGCAGCTACGTCTGCAGCAGGCCACCCAGGTGGCCTGGTGTCCGCAACAGCCGGGACTGGTTCCTATGTTGTCGGTCTATCACAATATTTATATGGGTCGTCTGGATGTGATTCCCTGGTGGAAGAATCTGGCGAATCTGGTGTACCCCAACCCGGTGGCACGAACGGCTATCGCCGCTATTGCGTCGCAATTGGGCATTGGCGATCAACTCTTTACTTCTGCGGATCGATTGTCGGGAGGCCAGCAAAGCCGGGTCAGTCTGGGGCGCGCACTTTATCAGCGGCGTCCGGTGTTTATGGGGGATGAGCCCGTGTCGGCTCTGGATGAGCGACAGGCAGATCAACTCCTGGGTCTGATGATGCAGCAGCACGAGACCGCCGTGGTGGCCTTGCATGATGTGGCGCTGGCGATGCGCCATTGCACTCGCATTGTCGGCTTGGAGCATGGCCGTATTCAGCTCGACTGTCCGGTATCTGAAACATCCGAGCAGGCGTTGCTCGCCTTTTACCCTCAGTAATCAGGGACCGGAACCCAAGCGATGAACCTGCCACCGCTTTATCCGTTTCTGCGTTCAGGCTTCCGTGTCCAGCGTTCCGCTCAGGGCATGTTGCGTACCTGTTTGCTTTTCGTCGTACTGGCATTGCTTTGCTTGCCGTGGGCCGACATTAGCGTGACTACGCGAGACCCCTGGCTAGAACTCAGCCGGTTGGGTTGGGGGTTGCTCACGCCTGATTTTGGGCGTCCCGGTGAGTTGATTCTGGCACTGGCCAATACGCTGGCGTTTGCGTTGCAAGGAGTGGCTTTGGGGGTGGTGGGCGGCTTCCTGCTGGCATTGGGTTACCGTTTTGCATTGATTCGGCGATTTTCGGCATTTATCCGGGCCATACACGAACTCTTTTGGGCCTTGTTATTTATTCAGTTAATGGGGTTGTCACCGCTTGCGGGTGTGTTAGCAATTGCCATTCCCTACGCCGGAACTTTTGCAAAAATATATGGGGAGCTGTTTGAGGAAGTAGACCCCTCTGCATGGCAGGCATTGCCTTCGGGTACCGGTTATCTCTCCGGCTTTTTTTATACCTTACTACCGCAAGCACTGCGCCCGATGATGATTTATACCAGTTATCGGTTGGAGTGCGGGATTCGTTCTTCGGCCGTGCTGGGTTTTATCGGTTTGCCTACGATAGGTTTCTTTCTTGAAACCGCCCTGAAACAAGGATTGTACAGCGAGGCCGCCGCCCTTTTTTATGCGCTGGTTTTGGTGATCGTTACCATGCGCTGGTGGTTACAGCGTCGCTTGGTGCTTTTTTACCTGATTGCTGCTCTGGTGTGGCTACCGCCCAAGGTCTCGCTGGATACGGCACTGGTGGTTCGGTTTTTTACCGAAGATATTGTTCCCTCGCCGTTGCGATCCATTCAGGGTTGGAGTGATGTGCTACCGGCGCTGGAACGTTTCTGGCCCTGGCTGAATCAACTCTGGCAGCAACAAATGTGGGCAGGGTTGACCCATACGATGATTCTGGCGCTGCTGGCTCTGGTGTGTACCAGCGTGATTACTCTGCTGTGGTTTCCGTTGATTTCACCCTTATTTGGCGGACGTTGGCGCCAAGCCGGCGGGCATGTGTTTCTGGTCTGGATGCGTTCGGCACCTGAGTACCTCCTGGCCTTTGTGGGATTACTGCTTTGGGGGCCGAGTATGTTACCGGCCATCGTGGCATTGGCCCTGCACAATGGCGCCATTATTGCCCATCTGGTCGGGCGTTATAGTGAAGGTATCCGTCTGCGGGAAGATGCGGCAACCGGTATCAATCGCCATTTCTACGAAGTGTTACCTCGTATTTTCAGACCCTTTATGGCGTTCACGCTGTATCGTTTCGAAATAATCATGCGAGAAACCGCAATGCTCGGCATTCTGGGGATTCCTACACTCGGATTTTATATTGATTCAGCCTTTAGCGAGTTTCGTTTTGATCGAGCCCTGCTGCTGTTGCTCCTGACTGCCATGCTGAATATGTTGGTGGACGGGATGGCAAGATCACTACGGCAACGCCTGCATCTATCCAGTCAGCCGGAGAGTCTGTGAAAGCAAAGCCCGTGATAAATAGCGTTAATAACAGTGCGGTTGCCGCACAGCAGGATTTGGTGCTTCTGGGCGGAGGCCACAGTCATGCGCTGGTACTATTGCAGTGGGCCCAGAATCCGTTGCCGGATGTCCGGGTCACGTTGGTATCCGAATATAGCATCAGTCCTTATTCCGGTATGTTGCCCGGGCTAGTGGCCGGGCACTATACACATGAAGAGGTGCATATTGATTTACGGCGTCTTTGCCAATTTGCCGGTGTGCGATTTATTCAGGCCCGGGTCACGGGTCTGCGACCGGAAACCAAGGACGTTTTGCTCGAAGGCCGGCCGGTGCTGAGCTACGACGTACTGTCGATTAACAGCGGAGCGACACCCGATTTAACCGTGCCTGGAGCGCAACAATTCGTCGTGCCGGTCAAGCCCATCGCGACTTTCTGGCCGCGCTGGCAGGCGTTACGGGATCAGCTCCTGAGCACCAATCATGTACAGGATATTGCCGTAGTGGGCGGCGGGGCCGGCAGCGTGGAGCTGGCTCTGGCGATGGCTTACCGTTTAAAACAAGCCCGGGTGCATCACCGGATTCACTTGGTGACGCGTGGCGAAGCCTTGTTACCGGGATATCCTGCCCGGATGCATCGATGGTTGGCCAAACGCCTGATTCAGTCGGGCATCAGCGTGCACTGCGATGCCGCCGTGATCAAGGTAAGTGAGCATGGCTTACACACCGCCGATGGCTTGAAAATAACCGCTAATGAGGTTTTCTGGTGTACTCAGGCCATCGGTGCCCCCTGGCTGGCCGCTTCGGGATTGGCCTGCACAACGCAAGGTTTTATCCGGGTGACTCCGGCACTGCAATCGCTGGATGATCCGGCCATATTTGCCGCCGGCGATTGTGCATGGATTGAGGGGGAATTCATCCCGCGAGCCGGGGTCTATGCTGTGCGTCAAGCCCCCACGCTGTTTAAGAACCTTCGTACACAACTTCAACACCCCACGCCCGGCGAGGCGCGCTTGAGCCGCTATCGACCACAAAAACATTTTCTGAGTCTGTTGGCGACGGGCGATCGTGATGCGGTGGGCGCGCGGGGTTCGCTTAGCCTCGCCGGGCGCTGGGTGTGGCGTTGGAAAGATCGAATTGACCGCCGTTTCATGGCAATGTTACAGCAGTTACCCGTGATGCCACCGCCAGCGCAACGTGACGAGGCGACACTGGAGCCGCCCGGCATGCGCTGTGGTGGATGCGGATCAAAAGTGGGAGCGAATCTTTTACAGCAGGCATTGCAACGTCTGGATGAAGAACAGGCTACCTGCTCACTGAGTCGGGCGGAAGATGCGGCGGTGATAGAAGTAAACGAAAGTTCGTCGAGGGTATGGGTACAAAGCATTGATGCGCTCAAACCGATGATCGACGATCCCTGGTTATTCGCCCGAATCACCACCTGTCATGCCTTGTCGGATCTGGCAGCCATGCATACCACACCGCACAGTGCGCAATTACAGTTGCAAATTCCCATTATGGCGGAGCGCTTGCAGCTACGTGACCTGCAACAGCTCCTGTCAGGCGTCACCCAAGCATTGTCAGAGGTGTCTGCCAGCCTGCTCGGGGGGCACACGACGGAAGGAGACGGGTTGAGTATCGGCCTGACGGTGAATGGTTTTGCCGATCGCTCCCGGCTACTGAACAAGCAGGGTGCACAGGTCGGGGATGTACTTATTCTTACTAAAGCGTTGGGCACGGGGGCATTGTTTGCTGCGTCGATGCGCGGGGCGGCAAGAGCCGACGCAATTGAAGCGGCTTTAGCCTGTATGCTGCAGAATAACTTCTCGGCTGCAGATAGGCTTGCCGAATGGGGCGCGACCGCCATGACCGATGTCACCGGTTTTGGACTGGTGGGTCATTTGTTGGAAATGTTGGCGGGGCAGCCCTTGGCTGCCCATCTCTCGTTGGCAGCGTTACCCCTGTTGCCGGGTGTAGAGCCGTTGTTACAGCAAGGCTATCAAAGTACCCTTGCTCCGGCGAATCGCCGTTTGCGTCATGCGATTCAATGCCCCCGGGATATGGCGGATGAGCCTCGATACAGCATACTTTTTGACCCCCAGACCAGTGGCGGCCTGTTAGCCACGGTACCTTTGGAACAGGCTGAATCGTGTGTGAAGGCACTACGCGATAAAGGTATAGCTGCTTGTCAGGTGGGCCACATGGTTCGACAAATTTCTGACGACACGGCTAAAATCATACTTTCTCACTGAGGTTGCTTTTCGGGGGGTATGGTTGATTCTTGTCCGGTAACTAATTCTTGGCCGGTAACTAATTATTACACGGTAACTAATTATTACGTGGTAACTCATGCTTACGCAGTGACTACCGGCTTTGTCGGGGATGGGGAGACTCACCGGCCGGCTGCACCGCCCGCGATGGGGGCGCGCGCAGCGGCCGGACTTTACTTTTATTTCCAGTCTTTTGACTGGGGGGCGTCGATTTGAGCACCCGAGCCGATGGTTTCTCCGTCGTCGGCATGCACGACCGGGCAATTAACAACAATGTCGGTACGTTTGATGTCTACCCAGCCTTTATCTTGTGCGGCTAAAACATCCTCTTCAAATTTGAACTGCTGTTGTTTCGTCGGATCCAGCCAATGGACTTCATAAAGCAACCACAACGGGCTGTAATGGATATCTTCGCTGTTCGGCCCGAAAGGCTTGGGAATTGAGGGCAGGACACTGTCAAACGGGCTGTCTGGAAACACATAAATGCGTTCCAGCACCGTTTTATGCGTGGGGGGGCGAGGATAAGGCGGAAGCGCATCCCGCAGACGAGGGACATAGTTCGCGTGCATTTTGCGAGCCAGCGCCGGTTCTGAGACATCGGTGGTGAGGTAATAGACTCGGCGCCCTTCAAACCAGCCGCCTTTCATGGGCATGACAATCTGCGGTGTGGTGTGGTGCGTCATCGGCGGCGATGGCGTTCGCACCGTGCTACAAGCACTCATTCCAAGGGCGGTGATGATGAGTAGAAGGGGGAGGGCTGATTTTTGCTTCATAGTGCCACCTATCCATGCGATGAACGTAATGTTTGGTCAATATAGAGCAAGGTCATCCAGACGGCGTGCTCTACACCCGACGAGCCAGAGGCTGGCTGATCCAGCGTTCAGGATGACTTAGTAATGTTTGCAGTGCGGTATCCAGCCGTTGAGGCTGCGGGGTTGCCCAGGCGAAATAGAGGCCACAGGCAAGAAACAATAAACTGGCCCACCAGTTTGACAGGCTGACGGGCTTGAGTGCCGTACCAAATGATTGCTTGAATTCAAGATTGGAAAGATTCACAGCAAAGCATTCGTCAAGAATCAGATGCGTCAGGTAACCAAAGCTCATCATCAATCCCATCGCCCATGACAGATCAATGGATAAGTGCAGAAATCGCCAGCAGAGAAAGGCCGTTCCGAGTCCAAAGGTCGCGGTGGCCAGAAGCGAATGAAAGGCGCCGCGGTGTTCGGTGAGCTCTGCAAAGAGTTTGAGCGCGCCAAAGCGAATCACGATAAATATGCCCGCCATCATGCCCCAGACAGCAAGCAGGGCAAATTGAATCAGAGAAAACAGGCAGATAAAGGCGGCGAGTATTCCCAGTGCGGTAAAAAGCCCCTTGAGTGTGGGAGAGGTATCGGCGTCGAGGTCGGGTAACAGACCGCCCAATGTACCCGTCGCCCAAAGCAACATGCCTTGTAATGGCGAAAACAGGCCGGTGAGTAACAGTGTGGAGGACATGACACCCGAGGCTGCGGCAGCGCCGAGTAAATGTGTGTTGAAGTTGGCCATTAGCAGAATCCCTTCTCTAAACAAGCGTTGCAAGGTAGGGGATTGACCGCCGCTTGTCGAGTGTAAATTTAGATCAGACGTAAAAGTACGGCTTCCAGATCCGGCAGGGTAAGCGGTTTGGTAATATAGCCGGCGGCACCACGATCGAAACTGTCCCTAATGTCTTTCTGGTTGTCCGAAGTTGAGAGCATGAGTACCGGCATGGTTCGCAACAGGCGGTGGGATTTGATTTTATCCAGCGTTTCCAGACCAGTCATGCGGGGCATTTTAATATCCATCAGTACCAGGTTGACTGGCCGGGAACTGCCGTGATTATCGATCAGAAAATCGAGTGCTTTCTGGCCACTCGTGACATGTGTAATGGTGCTGACCCCCGCTTCTTCCAGCATCTCGGAAATCAGATCCGCGTGGTCTGGATTATCCTCAACCAGTAAAATGGACAAGTGATGAAGCGGCATGCGAACAGAATTCATTCGGATATCCTGACACAATTGCGGCCGTCGGATTTTGCCTGATAAAGCGCTGCATCGGCCTTATTAATAAACTCGGGGACAGACATCCCGCGTTTAAGTTCTGCCAGCCCGAAGCTGGCGCTGAGCGTGATACTTTCGTCAATGACCTGTTTAGACAGCGCTCTGAGGAGGCGTTCGATTTGCTGTTTGGCTTCGACTAATGCGGTGTGGGGCAGCAATATACAAAACTCGTCGCCAGCGTAGCGTACACAAATGTCATCTTTGCGCGAGCTATCAGCGAGTACATTGGCGAAACAGGCGAGGGCCTCGTCACCTTTGACATGCCCGAACCGGTCATTGATGTCTTTTAAATGATCCAGGTCGGCGAAGCATAAACTCAGAGAGCTATGGTGTCGTTGCGCGGCGGCTACGTGACGCTCCAGTTCATCCATAAAAAAACGTCGGTTGTAGAGTCCCGTCAATGGGTCGCGAAAACTCTGTGAGAGCAGACTTTGCATTCGTGTATGGCGTTCTATTGCGTGGCGAATCGTGCGGTGCAGCAGTGCTGGTGTCAGTTCGTCCTTGGCCAGAAAGTCTGCGGCACCTAATTCCATTAACTGCTTGTCCAATTCATCTTTCGCATACGAGGTGAGCACGACAAAAGGGATGTCAGGATAGGCTGACAGCAACCCCGTACTGTTCGTGTGCTGTAGCTGATAGTCAAGCAGTACCACGTCGATAGTCTGCGCTTGTCCGGTCGCGTTTTGCAGTCGTTGCTCAGTGGTTTCCAGCCGGTTGAGCCACTCCACCTGATAAAGTCCGACCGATTCGGTCAGTAGCTCGCAAATCAGCTCTTTATGATCGGGATTGTCTTCGACCAGTAAAACCTGAACGGAGGGAGGGGTGAGCGTTGGTTCCATTATGTTGTTGATCCTGAGAGCGAATGCTGTAACGGCAACTCAAAATAAAAAGCCGTTCCTTCATTATAGGTGCTTTGCAGCCAGATGTGTCCCCCATGGCGTTCGACCACGGTTTTGCAAATACTCAGCCCTACACCGGTTCCTTCATTGTTTTCTACTTCGATACGCTCAAAAATATCAAAAACCCGGCTGTGATACTGTTCCTTGATCCCGATGCCATTGTCTTTGACGTAGAATACGCCGACACGATGATTGGCCACTTTCAATCCCACTTCAATGCAAGGGGGGCGCCCGGGGGCCCGGTATTTAATCGCATTGCTAAGCAGGTTGGTAAATAATTGCGAAATCATGCTGGTCTGACCATGAACAAAGGGAAGTTCTGGCTGGATGTTTATCGTCGCATTGGCCTGTTGAATCAGGCCATGGAGCTGGTCGCTTATGGTGATCAATAACAGGTTCAGGTCAATTCTTTCATATTCCAGCGCTTTGTTGGTTACACGGGACAGATCCAGGAGATCTTTGATCAGAACGTCCATCATTTGCAGGTTAGCGTTAATGCGTTTTACATAGTGTGACGCTTTTTCGTCATTCTGGAGGGACTCCCTCTTTTCGAGTTGTGCTGTAAATCCTCGCAGGGAGACTAACGGCGACTTGAGATCATGGGAAACCGCGTAAACAAATTGCTCCAGTTCTTTGGATTTTTTTCGCAGTATTTCTTCCTGCTGCTTGCGGGAGGTGATGTCTTTTACCGCCAAAAGACGATAGTGGCCAGAAATCGTCACGGTATCTGCGATGGCAATATCCACCGCAATTTTGTTGCCCTGCTGTGTCAGGCAGTAGGGCGCAGACTGTACTTGATCGGCATCTTTGTGCGCGGATGGATGACTGGGTGTTGGGTCAGCGCTGGCTTCGCAAGGTATCACCTTCGCCAGTGGTACCCCTCTGAGTGATTCGCTGTCATAGCCGAATAGTTGGCAGGCTTCTCGATTGAACATATCGATGTTCCCGTGCGCGTCAACAGATAGAAGGGCAATAGGCGCAACATTGGTCATATCTCCCAGCTTTTGTTGCAGTTCAAGTCGCTCGGAGAGTTGTTGCGTGTGCAGCAGTGCACTTTTGTGTTTGGCGATCAGGGTCAGCGAAATCAGGAAAAGCAACACACTTTCGGTGAGGCCGGATAAAAACACGATCAGCGCAGACCAGCTGTCTGACTCCTGTTCGAAATCTGCGGAACTTTCAGTCAGCAGTGTCCAGGGGATGCCGGCGATATTTAATGTAAATTGCTTGCTCCATTGGGGCGGTGACGGTGCTGTGTCGATTGATGAGCTGAACAACCGGGAAGATTCACTCACAAATGTGCCATCGTAAATCTGGTATCGCACGCCGGAAAAGACCGAGAGATTAATGCCGGTCATCAAATCATTCATTCGAAAAGGACTATAAACATAGCCAAAAAGAGCCGCCTGACGCTCTTCCGGCGTGTTCAGGGGGAGATCTTTGTTATACACCGGAAGATAGACCAGAAATCCCGGTTGAGGGTCCCGCTCTGTTTCCTGCAAGAGCACAACCTTGGTACTTGCACTGGGCTGGCCGGTATCGCGCGCGCGTTTCATCGCTTGCTGTCGTCGTGGTTCGGAAAACATGTCATAGCCGAACGCACGTTGATTTCGCCAATCGAACGGTTCCAGATAAATAATTGAGGTATATTCTTCCCTGAGCGTACGGGGGTGTACCCGGTAGTCCAGAAAGCCTTCCTCATGAATCTCACGCTCATGCTTTTCAAGCGAGCGCGCAGGCAGGTGGAGTGAAAACCCGAAGCCCTGGACGCCAGGATAGAGATTTTTCAGATCCAGTGATTGAACGTAGCGTTTCCATTCTTTGCGGGTAACGGAATCTGACGCATCAAACAGTCCAACGCCTCCGCGAAGTAGGGAAATATAGCTGTCCATTTGATAGAGAATCGTATTGCGTAGTTTCTCTGCTTCCCGGTCAAAACGAAGCTGTGTCGTAACGTTTACCTGACGCTGGGTCATGTAGGTTGCGAACAGACTCAGGCTCAGTGATACACAAAGCACAATCCAGGGTATCCGGTTAAATAGCAGATTTCTCCGGTACATGAAGTCAGGCCTCGGTGGCTATCCTGCGTGTGGATTTTCCTGAAGTTTTCAGGCCTTTGCATACAATGTACGCATTAACTGGTTAAATGCATCGACAATGTGGTCGTTAAACTGGCTGTCTTTGTACGAGTTGATTTCTGTAATCGCCCTCATCAGTGATTTCTTATAGGTACGGTCCGAGCGCTGGTTAGTGATGGCATAAAATGCATCGGCAATGGCGATAATCTGTGCGCCATCGTGAATCTGATCAGCCATGAGACGCTGCGGATAACCGTCACCATCGGGGCGCTCGTGATGTTGGTGAACCATTCGGGCGGCCTCTTCAAACCCCGGAATTCGAACCAGCCATTCATAGCTCCAGTGGATATGTTGCCGTACCCGCTTTTCTTCCAGCAAGTTGAATTTCTGGATTTTGTTGATGAGCGCTTCGGGTAGAAAGGCCATACCCAAATCGTGCAACAGGACCGCGGCGGTTAACTGCGTTTCATCGACGGGGTTGGCCAGATTCCGGTTCAAACTGAGCGCAAACTTGAGTTGTTGTTCTGACCGCTTTTCCCAGAATGGACTTTTGGCGTCTACATTACTGGCTAATTCCTGAAAAAAAGACAGGTTTATGCTGTTTTCACCGGTAAAGTCCGTGGGATCAGTCAACGTTCGTTTGGCCGGCGCTTTGACAGGTAAATCGGGTACGATATTGCCACCCAGCCGCTGAATGATGTCTACGGCAAAACGCTCGGCGCCTTTTTCGGGGGCCGTTTGAATCTGTTGAAACAGCTCGCCCACCTCGTCAAATATTGTGATATCGACTTGCCCGTGCTTTTCCAGCTCTTCAGATTTAACCAGCAATTGATCCAGTGCCACCAGAATGGCTTCGCCCAGTACACTGGAAAAGGGCAGGTGGCCCGAGCGAATTTCCGAAATGGCCGCTTCGATATGGTGAACAAAGTCCGACAGCGGTGTAAACAGGCACATCCGGGCATTGCCTTTGACCGAGTGAATAGCGCGAAAAAGCGAATTGATGGCTTCGGCATTGGCGGGGTCTTTTTCCATGACCTGCAAATCACGTTCGATGACTTCCTGCTCATCTCTGAGGCTGTCTAGAAAGTCTCTGATAATCTGGTCGTCCAGATCTTTGGGGACATAGATATGAGGTGTGGTCATGATGAAACCCAGGCACAAGGGTGGATCTTCTAACGATAGACCAGAAAATAATTTTAGGTGTGAAAGGCGGGCAACTTGTACCCGCCGATGGAGGGATCTTAGCGTGTTTTCTGGTTGACGATCAGAAATTCAACCCGACGGTTAAGCGTTCTGCCCACTTCGCTGTCGTTGGAAGCGACCGGACGTTGTTTACCATAACCGACGGCCGACAGGCGCTGGGCATTAATCTGGCCGACATCCGTCAGAAAGCGCACGACTTTTACGGCACGGTCTTCTGACAAGCGCTGGTTTTGAAGGTCGTCGCCGCGATTGTCGGTGTGCCCGGACACAATAATATTGGCCTCAGGGAAGCGCGCAATGGAGGAAACAATTTTATTGAGCAAGGCAAAATTGGAAGACTGGATTTCGCTCTGACCACTGGGAAAGTAAAAGCCTTGCGCTCGAATGATGACGTTGTCTCCTTGTCGATAAACCTCGGCTTCATTGTCAGAAAACAGGGATTGAACGTAGGCAAATCGTGCATCGTTTTCGGCCTGCCGGCGCTTGGCTTCTTCCGACATCATTCGGGTGGCGGCTATTTCAGCTTCCTTTTGCTTTTCCATCTGAATGGCGGCGGTCTGGGCTTGTTCCAGCTCCGACTTCAATGCAATGTTGTCCTGCACCAGCGTTGCAATGCGGGACTGGGATTTTTTGATCATGATCTTGTTGGCTTCATTAAACTCGGGTGTGGTTCCCAGCGGTTGAAGAACGGCACTGAGTTGATCCTGATACCAGAGCACTTGTTCCTCTTCATCAAAATCAGAGGCGTCATAGTGTTTAATGATTTCTGCAATTTGTATCGCCTGCTGTGTGTGCCATAAACTCCGCATGGCATGAGTTTCGGCCTTGCCGCGATTGTTGCGGTCGACATCCAGCGTAGACAGGGCCAGATCAAGCTCTTCCTGTGCCCGCTTTAACGTGCGGGGGGCGAAATCGTCGATATCATCCTTTTGCGCGGATGCCAGTGCCCGTTTGGCACGGTCTACGGTGTCGCGTTTAAGGTTGGCCAGCTCGATATCATCGTAACGGCGTTTCAGGTCATTTCGGCCGGACTTCGCTTTTTCATCCTTGCCGGCTTCCAGTAGCTTGCTCAGACTCAGAAGGTCTTCTTCGGCCTCTTTAAAGGCCGAGTCGGCGTTGACATCGGCACCGGCTAAAATGGCACGTCTGCGGGCCGCCAGAAGATCTTCAAACGTGTCTCGGGCTTTCATTGCCTGGGCGCTGGCGGCTTCAAATCGATTCAGCCCCAACTGGGCGAACTGGTTGCCTTTGGCATGATCCGCTTTCGCCCACTTCAAGGCCTCGTCATAGTGCTTCTGTGCTTCCGAGAACTGTCCGGGGGAGAGCAGAGCAACGTCATTACTCCGACCTGCCAGAAGCTTTTTTTGCAGTAATTGTACCGTGGGATATTTTTCGAAGATCGCGTCCTGTGTCATGACAGCCTGGGTGCCGCAACCAGTGACACCGAATCCTAAAGCGGCAATCAGTGCAAAGTGAACAAAGCGGTTCATGTCGGTTTCCTTATGTTATTCATTATGTTTCGTTTTTTGTCAGTGATTAGTGCCCTTGAGTATAGTCTGTGTGAATCAATTGGGTGGGGTTTTGGAATGCGTCGCCGCAAATTTCGCGCTACTTAGGGAGGTGTGAGTCATGGGTGAGGAGGGAGACAAATATTTGGTATCCAGCCTGACAACAGGGTATAGAGCCTGTTGTCAGGTCAGGCTGGTGATGTCAATTACGCAAACCAATGCCGGGTGCGATTGGCAAACGCCACGAGTGACAACATAACGGGCACCTCCACCAGTACGCCCACAACGGTAGCCAGCGCGGCGCCGGAATGAAGGCCGAACAGTGAAATGGCGACAGCCACAGCCAGTTCGAAAAAATTGCTGGTGCCAATCATGCAGGCCGGGGCCGCGATGTTGTGGGGTAACTTCAGCCACTTGGCAATGCCGTAACCGATGGCAAAAATGCCATAGGTTTGCAGCAGGAGAGGAATGGCGATCAAGGCGATGGTTTGTGGCTGGGCAAGGATGGTTTCGGCCTGAAAACCAAAGAGCAGCACCACCGTGCTAAGCAGGCCAATGATGGACCAGGGTTTCAGAAGATGAACAAAACTGTGCAGGCGATGGTGGTCGTTCCTTTGGTCGAGTGCTGCGCGCGTGATGACTCCGGCAATGAGCGGCAGCAGTACGTACAACACAACCGAGAGTAACAGGGTTTGCCAGGGCACCTGAATATCGCTGACACCCAACAGAAAGCCTGCCAGCGGTGCAAAGGCAAATATCATGATAATGTCGTTTACCGAGACCTGTACCAATGTATAGTTAGGGTCACCTTTCGTGAGCTGGCTCCATACAAATACCATGGCGGTACAAGGGGCTACGCCGAGCAGGATCATACCGGCAATATATTCACTGGCAGACTGTGGATCTACCCAGTCGGCAAAGAAGCCCTTGAAAAACAACCAGCCTAAGGCTGCCATGGTGAACGGTTTAATTAACCAGTTGACCACCAGCGTCAATGCCAGGCCTTTCGGCTTTTTGCCCGCGTCTTTTAGCGATGAAAAATCCACCTGAATCATCATGGGATAAATCATTATCCAGATCAGCACGGCAACGGGCAGGTTCACATGGGCGACTTCCAGTGCGGCTATCGTAGCGAACACGGAAGGAACAAAGGCACCTAGTGATACCCCGGCGGCAATGCAAAGCGCGACCCATAACGATAAATAACGTTCAAATATTCCCATGATCTTAAGCTCCGGACGGGGTGGGGGTTGGCCAGTGATTAGCCAGTGAATGGAATACATCAGCTAGCGCAGCGGAATCGGAGGACGCCGGCAGGTCGGAAAGCAGGCGCTGAATGCGTGCTTCCAGCGTGGCCATGACATTGTAAAAAGCATCACGGATATCATTTTCGTTACCTGACAAGCGCGAGGGATCGGGCAATCCCCAATGAACTTTCAGGCATTGGCCGAACCACACCGGGCAGACCTCGTTGGCGGCGCTGTCACATACAGTAATTACGACATCGGGTTCGAAGGCTTCCAGCTCATCCCAGCTTTGGCTTTTCAGATTGCGGGTTGCAATCCCCCGTTCTTCGAGATAGCGAAGGCTTGACGGGTGTACCTGGCCTGCAGGCTGACTGCCTGCGCTGGCGGCCAGCAGGTGTCCCTGGCCAAAATGGTTGGTTATCGCTTCCGCGAGAATACTGCGGCAACGGTTATGAGTGCAGATAAACAGGAGTTTTAACATGCTAAGAGCCTGAAATAATGACAGCGTTTGAAAACTAAATGTGGTTTATGTCTTTTTCTGATGCGTTAGGTGCCAGGTATCAAAGAGGAGAGGGGCTGAAGCGGGTTTGCCCCCTCGCGCTTAATACGTCCGATCGGGTTAACAGCATTCACTCCCGGGGCGGTTGGGCATTTTTTCGAGCAGCTGTAAGCCATCCCGAATACATGCCTGATTATTTAAGTGTGTTTGTTGGAGCACCCGAAGGCACCATTCTGGCAATTCGGGATGAAGGTTGTAATAAACCCATTGCCCCTGACGTCGATCGGAAAGCAGGCCCGCTTTACGTAATTGGGCCAGATGACGGGAAACTTTAGGTTGGGTGTCTTGCAGAGCGGCCATCAGCTCGCAGACACAAAGCTCACCTTTTGCCGTAATCAGGAGCAGTGTTTTTAGGCGAGTTTCATCGGCCAGCGATTTAAAAAGAGCCAACGCATCCATGAAGGTATCCTGGAAAATAGTTGGCGCATTATAGGAGTAACTCAATATATATGAAATATCGCATATATGAAAAATCAAATATTCATGAATGTTTCGCTTCGACGTGTGCAGTGTCGATGTTTGAATGAGGTCTACCCAATTATAGGGGCCGCAGACTTTCGATTCTTTTTTCGAGATCCCCTATATGCGCTTTAAGGTAACTTAAAAATGCATTCACCACTGGCGTGGGGTGCTTGCCTTCGGGGTAGACCGTACACCAGGATCTGCGCAGAGGAAAGCCGGGTAATGGCAAGACTTTCAGCCATCCCAATGCGAGTTCTGCCTGCATCCCCAAGACCGGTAATACGGCGACTCCAAGCCCTTCGGTAACCGCATGTTTAACGGCCGTATTCGAGCCCAGCTCCATGATGCCTTCACAGGGGAGTCGATGGCTATTGCAATAACTTTCTAACGCGAGCCTTGTGCCTGAACCGGGTTCTCGCAAAATGAGACCGGCAGAAAGGAAGCTCTGAATCGTCGGCGCAGCAAGACCCAGTAGTGGGTGTCCCGCCGGCACGACAGCGACCATTTCATTGTCGAGAAACGGCATGAAACTCAATGCGCGGTTTTCTGGCACCATGCCCATGATCACCAGATCATCTTCGTTATTACTCAGCCGCTCTAACGCTTGTGCACGGTTGACAACGCGCACTTTAACCGAGATTTTCGGGTGTTGGCTCAAGAAGCCTTTCAGCAATAAAGGAATCAGATATTGGGCCGTGCTAACGGCCGCGAGGTTCAGTTCGCCACGTAAATGACCCTCCTGATCGGATATCTCCATTTGCAGTCGTTTGAGTTCGGAAAAAATCTGGCGGGTACTGTTCGCCAACTGATCTCCGGCCGGCGTTCGATAAAGACGTCTGGAGACGTATTCAAACAAGGGTTGTCCCAGTGCCGATTCCAGCTGACGAATTTGTGCGCTTACGGCGGGCTGTGTGAGACCTAAGTGGGCGGCGGCTTTGCTGTAGCTTCCCAATGAGGAAACCGTATCAAAAACCTGTAACTGTCTGAAAGATAGGCGGTTGAGTAGTTTTACCAGGCTTTTTGGCATGCAGTGCTCCTTATCTATAATGTATAGGTTATAGATAAACTAACAAATATCAATTTCTCAATCAGGTAATCATCAGCTAACTTTAGGGGGTACCTGACCGGCGTTAACTCGGAGAAGCCGTATGTTTAAGAAAGTACTCATTGCCAATCGTGGCGAAATTGCCGTTCGCATTGTGCGCGCATGTGCGGAAATGGGCATTCGTTCAGCAGCTATTTATACCGAACCCGATCGTTATGCATTGCATGTCAAACGTGCTGATGAGGCCTACTTTATTGGCGATGAACCACTGAGCGGCTATCTGGATGCGCGTCGAATTGTAAATATCGCGGTCGAAACCGGCTGTGATGCCATTCATCCCGGCTATGGCTTTTTGTCTGAAAATGCTGAATTTTCAAGAATTTGTAGTGAGCGTGGCGTGGCATTTATTGGCCCGTCGGGGGACGTTATTTCCCGTATGGGTGATAAAACAGCAGCCCGGGCCAGTATGATCGCGGCCGGGGTGCCTGTGACCCCCGGCACCGAAGGGAATCTGAGTGGTCTGGACGAGGCCCTGACAGTTGCCGATGAGATTGGTTATCCGGTCATGCTCAAGGCGACTTCCGGCGGTGGGGGACGCGGTATTCGGCGTTGTGACAGCGCCGAGGAGTTACGTCAGCAGTATCCGCGTGTGATTTCGGAGGCCACCAAAGCCTTTGGTTCTGCCGAAGTTTTTATGGAAAAGTGCATTGTGGATCCGCGCCATATCGAGGTTCAGATTCTCGCTGACAAACAGGGTAACGCGATTCACCTCTATGAGCGGGATTGCTCGATTCAACGCCGCAATCAGAAGCTTATCGAAATTGCGCCCAGCCCACAGCTCACGCCGGAATTACGTGCATATGTAGGCGATCTTGCGGTTCGGGCGGCCAAGGCTGTGGGTTATGAAAATGCCGGCACAGTAGAATTTTTGCTCTCAGGCAATGAAGTCTATTTCATGGAAATGAATACCCGGGTGCAGGTGGAGCATACCATCACTGAACAAATTACCGGGGTTGATATTGTCCGGGAGCAGATCCGCATCGCTTCCGGATTGCCCCTGAGTTACCGTCAGCAAGATATACAGTTCCGAGGGTATGCGTTGCAGTTTCGTATCAATGCGGAAGACCCTAAAAATAATTTTATGCCCAGTTTTGGCAAAATTACACGCTACTACGCACCGGGCGGACCGGGTGTTCGTACCGATACAGCGATTTATACCGGTTACACTATTCCGCCCTATTTTGATTCGATGTGCCTCAAACTCATCGTTTGGGCATTGAACTGGGAAGACGTACTCGATCGGGGCGCCCGTGCGCTGGAAGATATGAAGCTGCAAGGGGTAAAAACAACCGCGAGTTACTACGAGGAAATTCTCAAGCATCCGGAATTCAGGGCGGGCTCGTTTACCACCAGTTTTGTGCCCAATCATCCGGAGTTATTAAATTATTCCGAGAAGCGTCACCCCAGCGAAATCGCCTTGGCGATTGCTACGGCGCTAGCCGCGCATGCGGGTCTGTAAACGCATTCCCTGTAAAAGTATTTGAAGGAGCTGATTATGAGTAAAGTTAAGGTTACCGATGTTATTTTGCGGGATGCGCACCAGTCATTGATTGCGACACGTATGCGTACCGAAGATATGCTGCCTATCTGTGAAAAACTGGATCGGGTGGGTTTTTGGTCGCTCGAAGTATGGGGTGGGGCAACCTTTGATGCTTGCGTGCGGTTTTTAAAGGAAGATCCATGGGCCAGATTGAGGCAGCTCAAAGCCGCATTGCCGAACACTCGCTTGCAAATGCTGTTGAGAGGTCAGAATTTGCTGGGCTATCGCCACTATGCTGATGATGTGGTCAGTGCGTTTGTACAAAAAGCGGCAGATAATGGAATTGATGTCTTCCGGGTATTTGATGCCCTGAATGATCTGCGAAATCTGGAAACCGCCATGAAAGCGGTTAAAAAGGCAGGTAAACATGCACAGGGATGTATTTGTTACACCACCAGCCCGGTGCATACGCTCGAGCTCTATGTAAAGCAGGCTAAAGCACTGAAGGACATGGGAGCGGATTCAATCGCCATTAAGGATATGGCGGGTTTGCTTACGCCTTATGTGACTTATGATCTGGTGAAAGCCATCAAAGCCGCCGTTGACCTGCCGCTCTTTATTCACAGTCACGCCACGGCCGGATTGGCGGCCCAGTGCCAGCTCAAGGCAATTGAAGCGGGTGCAGAGCATATCGATACCGCGATCTCTGCCTTTGCCTGGGGAACCAGTCATCCGGCAACCGAATCTCAAGTCGCTGCTCTGAAAGGTACGGAATGGGATACCGGTTTGGACTTGGAGTTGCTGTCAGAAATCGCCGCCTATTTTCGTGAAGTGCGCAAAAAATACCATCAGTTTGAAAGTGAATTTACGAAAGAGGATGTTTCTGTTCAGATCAATCAGGTACCCGGCGGTATGATGTCTAATCTCGCCAATCAGCTGAAAGAGCAGAATGCACTTGATCGTATGCGTGAAGTCTTTGCCGAGATACCTCGTGTTCGTGAAGATTTGGGCTTTCCGCCGCTGGTAACGCCTTCGTCCCAGATTGTGGGCACACAGGCCGTATTGAACGTGCTGACGGGGGAGAGGTACAAGACCATTACCAACGAAGTACGCCGCTATTTGCAAGGCGCTTACGGACTACCACCGGCGGATGTGAATGCTTCGCTTCGCAAGCAAGCAGTAGGGGACTTGCCGCTCATCGAAGGGCGTCCCGCTGATTTGCTGACACCGGAAATGGATCAATTGCGAGAAGCCATCGGTTCGTTGGCAACCTCGGATGAAGACGTATTGACCTATGCTATGTTCCAGGATATCGGCAAGCAGTTTCTGGAAGAGCGCGCGGCAGGGACGTTGGTGCCGGAAAAACTGTTGCCGGAAGCCAAAGCCGGACGCCCGGTAGATGAAGGGGT
This sequence comes from Hahellaceae bacterium, assembly GCA_024234505.1. Lineage (GTDB taxonomy): Bacteria > Pseudomonadota > Gammaproteobacteria > Pseudomonadales > Oleiphilaceae > JACKOD01. Next base: position 124,184 of record JACKOD010000002.1, read on the forward strand.
CGCGACTGAGTTCTTGATTGATGTTCATGGTGAAACTTACGAAGTTGCCATTACCGGTGTGGGCGGAAAGGAAAGTGGCAAACGACGCTTCTATCTGACACTGGACGGTGTACCCGAGGAAGTGGTGTTTGAGCCTCGTAACCTATACAAGTCGGAAGGCTCGAAAGGACGCGGACATGTCAGCGCACCGGGCCATGTAACTACGACCATGCCTGGTAATATCGTGGATGTGCTGGTGAAGGTTGGCGACAAGGTGAACGCCGGTCAGGCGGTACTGATCACCGAAGCGATGAAGATGGAAACCGAAATTCAGGCTACCATTGCTGGCGAGGTGAAGAGCGTCTATGTGACCAAGGGCGATCGTGTCACCCCGGGCGAAGTACTGATCGAAATTGAATAAGTACAACACGCCCTCTCCCTTCCGAGGGAGAGGGCATTATTTCCTCAAATTCCCGTTTGCCGGTATGTTTATACAAGGGGGGGCTGGTTACCAAAATCGCAGCCGGCGCAAAATCAGAAATTCGACCGCGCTGAGGCCGATCAGCCCATAACAAAACCAGATAAACGCTTCAGGATTCTCCGTGCCGGGCATCCCGCCAATATTGACCCCCAGCAGTCCCGTGAGAAATCCTAGTGGCAGAAATATTCCGGCAATCACCGACAGCCAATAGGTGTTGCGATTCATTTTTTCACCCAAGGTTTGTTGCGAGTGCTCTCTTAGCATCCATATCTGTTCAAGATAGGCTTCAATGGTTTCGGTGATACGTTGGGCAGTATCTTTTTGGTTGTGTAACCTTTGTGACACGGGGGCAAAGGACTCCAGGTGGGCTTGGGCAAAGGCATCCAGTGCGGCGGTCTGTGGACGTAAATAGCGATTAAGCTTGAGCAGGTGGCGATGTTTCAGCATCATCCCGGCCTGATCCTGCTTGCTCATGCTGTCGGCTTTGCTCTCTATATCATCGACAAAGGCTTCGATGCCGTCGAGCACGTCTTCGACCCGCACATGCATTTCTTCAATAATGGTGGCGACAACATCCGGTATATCCAGTGGCCCTTCGCCTCGGGTGAGGGCTTCGCGGAGCAAGGAGACTCCCGCAAAAGAGTGTCGACGCATGCTAATCAGACTGCCATTGTGATAAAGCATCCGTAAACTGAGCATGTCATCGGGTTCGGCGCCATGGTTTTTATTGACGCCTCGCAAAATCAGCAAAAAGCTTTCCTTACCCAACTTTTGAAATCGGCAGCGCGTATCCTCTGTAAGCAGGGCATCAATAATATCGGTTTGAATTCCTGACGTCTGGAGCCACTCATATAATCCGGCCTGATCTCGTTGGCAGTGATACCAGGTGCCTGGTAGCAGCCGGGAGTAATCTTGCTGCGGCCTGGGTGGTTCCTCCGTAAAAGACCAGGCATCTATCACAAACAGTGGTCGAGATGAATCTGACATGGAGGCATTTCCTTCAGGTGATTTTATGACGTCGAGGTATAAGCAAGTTAACGTAAAACGGTGAGTTTAATCGTTAAATCGCATAATGCCATAAAATACGAAATCCTTAATAAATAATAAGTTATAACCTGCTGAATACTCAGGTGAAAAAAAAGTTTCTGTTTAAAAAATAATCTCATTGCGAACTTGCCATTTACGGTATATAAATCACTTGTTGGTGCCGCCAATGTTGATCTGCAGCATTGCCTCCATAAATCCCTTTTTTCCTCTCTGTGTAGTGGAGTATATCTGAATGCTTTACCCACGCGAATTTGGGAACGATGCCTTGTTCCCGAAATCAACTGACTTTGCTGTTGTTTATAAAGATGAATTAACTGGTAAAGGCGTCATTGCTTACCGCGCATTCAAGCGTGGCGAAGTAATTGCCAAAATGGCAGGCCATGTGGTGAGCGATATTCGCCAGCACACCCTGCAAATTGATTCTGAAAAGCATTTGTTTGACCCTTATTTCTCCGGCTACTTTCTTCATTCATGTGCACCGAATATTTCGCTGAACATGGAGGTGATGACGGTAACTGCGCTTGAGGACATTCCAGCCAACAGTTACTTATATATGGACTATGCAGAAACAGAAGATTTTCTGTTCAAGCAGTTCCCTTGCTCTTGTGGCGCAGAAAATTGTCGTGGCTGGGTGATGGGGCGCAAAGATGTGCGCGCTATCGAACCTTTCCGTCGCGTTGCGAGTGCATGATATGGCCGAGTCTCGAACGTATCAGTGGTGGCAACGTGAAGACCTGGGGTATCGTGAAAACGAACTGCATTTTGCCGGACGCAAGGTTGCCGCGCTTGCAAAGCAGTTGGGTACGCCGTCATTTGTGTACTCTGCGCAGCGTGTAAAAGCCAATTTGGAGAGAATCCAGCAAGCACTCGTCAGTGCCGGGTTGGAGAGCACCAGTTCGCTCTATTATGCGATGAAAGCAAATCGCTTTGCTCCCTTGCTCACGTTTCTTAAACAAACGGGTTTATGTGGTATTGATGCCTGTTCGCCTGCCGAAGTAGAACATGCGGTGAGTTGCGGATTTGCGCCTACGGACATTTCGTTCACTGCCACCAGTCTGTCTAATGCCGACTTTGATTTGCTGGCACGTTATGACGGGGTGTTTATGGATTGCGATTCGATTCACGCAATTCATAGTTGGGGAAAACGTAAGCCTGGCACATCGATCGGTATTCGCGTGAATCCTGCAGTCGGTGTTGGGCGAGCAAGTAATGACAAACTTCAGTACGCAGGAAGTGTAACCACCAAATTTGGTATCTATCAGGAACAATTCGAGGAGGCGCTGGCGGTTGCGCACTCTTACGGCTTGACGGTGAGCAAAATACATTTCCATACGGGGTGTGGTTACCTCACACCTCAATTGGCTCATTGGGAATCAGTGCTCGAAACCTGCCTGTGGTTTATTGAAACTGCGGGTTCGGTGACTCGTGTTAATGTGGGGGGGGGCTTAGGTGTTCCCCATCTGGAGACGGATACCCCTTTGGATCTCGATCAGTGGGCCGGAATTCTATACAAGCATTTCGGCACCCGAGGCTTGCATGTTGAAGTTGAACCCGGTGACTATGTTGCGAAGGATGCAGGGTTATTGCTGCTTGGCAAAACCTTTGTAGAACAAAAGCGCGACAAACTGTTTGTAGGGGTGGATGCGGGGTTTAATATTGCGCCGGAGCCTGCTTACTACGCCTTGCCTTTTCAGCCCGTTCCCTTGAATTACAGTGGTGAACCTTGTCAGGCAACGCATGTCGTTGGCCATATTAATGAAGCGCTGGATGTCTGGTATGAAAATGCCATACTGCCGGATCTGACAGCGCATGATCATCTTGTACTGATCAACGCGGGTGCTTATTCGTCTTCGATGGCGTCTAATCACTGTATGCGAGGGCAGTTCAAGGAGTTTTTGCTGTTCTGACCCTCTCCCCAACCCCTCTCCCTGGCAGGGAGAGGGGCTAAATCAAAATATTCGCTCTTCCAGGCAGGGAGAGGGGCTAAATCAAAATATTCGCTCTTCCAGGCAGGGAGAGGGGTTAAATCAAAATATTCGCTCTTCCAGGCAGGAAGAGGGATTAAATCAGAATATCCGATTGTCCTCGGCATGGATCCACCAAATATACCCTCTCCCCTCGGGGAGAGGGTTAGGGAGAGGGGGCTTTTAAGACGCTATGCATTCTCCAACGCATCTTCCAGTGCACTCAAACAAAGCGCAATATTCTCATTACGAGCACCATAACCCATCACGCCGATACGCCAGGCTTTACCGGCAAACTCGCCCAGGCCGGCACCTATTTCAAGGTTGTACTGATTGAGAAGATAGCTGCGGATGCGCTGATCATCTTTGCCTTCTGGTATCCAAACCGTATTGAGTTGGGGTAAACGCTCGCCTTCGGGGACGACGAGTTTTAACCCCAGTGTATTCAACCCCGACACTAGTCTTTGGTGCATGGCTTCGTGTCGTGCCCAGGCGTTTTCGATGCCTTCATCCTGAAGCCTCAACAGTGCTTCGTGCAGACCATACAGCGAGTTCACCGGTGCCGTATGGTGATAGGTACGTTTGCCGCTACCCGACCAATAATGCATCACCAAACTCTGATCTAAAAACCAGCTTTGCGACTTATGGGGACGACGTAAAATATGTTCGACGGCTCTGGGACTAAAAGATACAGGGGCCAGGCCGGGGACGCAGGACAAACATTTCTGGCTGCCACTATAGGCAGCATCGACTCCCCACTCATCAACATAAACAGGTACGCCGCCCAACGAGGTCACCATGTCTACGATACTGAGGCAATGGTGTTGTTGTGCAAGTTGGCACAAGGCTTTTGCATCGGAAAGTGCTCCCGTGGAGGTTTCCGCATGAACAAAGGCAACATATCCGGCTTCCGGATGCTGCTTTAGGGCCGCCTCCAGCTTTTCTGCCGAGACCGCTCTTCCCCAAGGGTCGTCTACGACAATGGCATGAGCGCCACAACGCTCTACATTTTCCACCATCCGCCCGCCAAATACGCCATTGCGGCAGACGATGACGGTATCACCAGGTGACAAAAGGTTAACGAAGCAGGCTTCCATTCCGGCAGAACCCGGCGCAGAAATAGCCAGTGTTGCCTCATTTTTGGTAATAAAAGTTTGCTGGAGCATCCACTTGACCTCATCCATCATGCCCACAAAGAGGGGATCCAGATGGCCGAGGGTTGGGCGAGAAAGTGCACTCAACACTTGAGGGGAAATATCCGTGGGGCCGGGGCCCATGAGAATGCGACGAGGTGGGTTGAATGACTTTATTATCATTATTATTTCCTAACGTATTGTTTTTATATTGATCAATGCGCTTTAACCTTAGCATTGGAAGCGCAGATGCTCCATGTAGCAGTTAACAAATGTGGAATGCCGTGGTTAGGGCGAATGGCTGCAGATGCATAGTGCTGATGCATCTGCAGTGTTGGTAGGGCGCTATTTGACGGGAGTTAACTCAGGTTCAGCAGAGGAATCAGGTTTTCTTTTTCTGCCTGTCGGCTACCACTGCGGAGCATGAAACGAGTGACCATAACTTGCAGTAGCGTGAGTCCTAGTGGCCAGGCGAGCGCGGCGGGCCCTGACGTGGAAAGGTTGGCCAGTTGGTAAACCGATACCGAGAGCGTATAGGCCAGACTGAATGACCAAAGCATGCTGAAGCCGGCCCAGTATTTTCCATGTTCCTTGATGATGGCTCCGACCGTCGCCACACATGGCATGTAGAGCAACACAAATAACAGGTAGGAAAAGGCACCCCAAACGCCGTGGAACTTCTGCTGCATTGCGCCGATAGTAGTGAGCGTGACAGATTGTTGTTCAGCGACCACGGAGGTATCGGTTAAATCACCTAACGACAATCCTAAAGGATTTCCGGCATTGGCGAAAACATCAGCAATATTAGCGGGAATAGTGAGCAGTGCGGCTTGTAATGCGTCACCCAGATTAAAATCGCTATTGTCGCTGGGGGCTGCTGAGTAAAGCGCATCCAGTGTGCCTACCACGACTTCTTTGGCAAACAGGCCGGTAAAAATGCCTACCGTTGCCGGCCAGTTGTCTTCGTCGATGCCCATGGGGGTAAATAGCGGCGTGATACCTTTTCCGATACTGGAGAGCACCGAATGTTCTTCATTCTGGTGCCCGAAGCTGCCGTCGGTGCCTATCGAGCTTAACAGGTTCAATACCATGACGACGGCGATAATGGCTTTGCCTGCCCTGATCACAAATCCTTTCAGCCGGTGCCAGGTATGCATTAACAGATTGCGTGCCGTTGGCATCAGGTAGGGTGGCAATTCCATGATAAAGCTTGTGTCTTCTGCAGGCAGCATGAACTTTCTCAATAGAAAAGCAGTCAATACAGCAACGGCTATGCCGATCAGATAGAGAGCAAAAACAATATTTTGACCGTTCTCGGGGAAAAATGCCGCTGCAAACAACGCGTATACCGTCAGACGTGCACCACAGGACATGAAAGGGGCCATCATCGACGTAACGAGTCGGTCACCTTCGCGATTCAGTGTACGTGCCGCCATGACCGAGGGAACGTTGCATCCAAAACCGACAATCAAAGGTACGAAGGCTTTGCCCGGAAGGCCCAGTGCGCGCATCATTCGATCGACAATGAAAGCCGCACGAGCCATATAACCGACATCCTCAAGAAAAGAGAGTGCCAGAAACAGGCAGGCAATGACCGGTATAAAACTGGCTACCAACTGCATACCTCCGCCAATACCATCGGCTAAAAAGGCGGTAAGCCATTCCGGGCTATGTATTTGTGCCAGTAATAGTCGGGGGCCTTCGACAAAAAGCGCTGCGGCGCTCTGATCGAAGAAATCAACAAACGCACTGCCCATGTTGATGGCAAACATAAATAGCAGATACATCACGCCCAGAAAAATAGGCAATGCCAGAACGCGATTCAGTACGAGGTTATCAACATGCTCCTGCAACGACTTTTTGCGAAACTCGTGGCGGGTTTGTACATCGGCGATAAGTTGATCTACCCACTGGTAACGTGCCTGGATAATTGCCGATGCCAGATCCGCGCGGCTGTGCTCAATGCGGATCACGTCTAGTAGTGGGGCATCGTTTTTATCTGTAACCCGAGTGGCTTCAAGGAGGGATTCCACCTCGGCAGTGTAGCGATATGGCCGTTTCACACAGGTGCCTTTAATGAGGCGGTTTTCCACGACATCCATCAGGGAACTTACGCCATCTCCACGGCTCGCCACCAGAGGGACGACCGGGCAGCCAAGTATGTCGGCCAACGCCTGCGGGTCGACATGAAGGCCCTTGTCCCGTGCGACGTCTACCATATTCAGCGCCACAATAAAGGGAATGCCGCATTCGAATAATTGTGCGGTCAGATAGAGTCCGCGTTCCAGACTAGAGGCGTCGATGACGTTAACCAGTAAATCGGCTTCTTGCGAAAGCACAAAATTCTGGGCAATTTTTTCGTCAATGGAATCACCTTCCGGACTGGAAATCAGTGAGTAGGTTCCCGGTAAATCAATAATATTGAAGCGCTCTCCGGCATGGAGGTATTCCCCTGTTTTTCGTTCTACGGTAACGCCGGGCCAGTTTCCCACTCGTTGACGGGTGCCGGTGAGTGCGTTAAAAAGTGTGGTTTTGCCGCAATTAGGGTTGCCTATCAAGCCAATGGTGCGTGCTGTAGTCATAGTTTTGTTACCCGAATTCCAACAGTTTCATCTCTGCGTAAACTCAGGTTAAAACCCCGGATCCGAATTTCTATCGGGTCTCCCAGCGGTGCTACGCGCGTTACGGTAACGGAAGTGCCGGGAGTCAACCCCAGTGTCATCAGCTTCCGCCAGCGGCCGTGTTCAGAAATTTCCGCATCCTCAATGATGGCACGGTCACCTACTTGGAGCGTGGAGAAGGGAATAGTCATCGGTGTGTACTCTAGCTATAAAACGTAAATGGTAATGAGAATACTTATTGATAATTTTACGATAGCTAGCGCTAAACGGAATTGACCCAGAGCAGGTCAGAGGAGGTTGTTTGTGTCGTTTAAGCGGGGATGCACGTAGCTTTAGCATTGCCTGCTTTTATTGTCTTTGTGTAGTTTCGTAGGCCTTAGGGAGCGAAAGATTGCCAGAATAGATCAATTACAAAAAATTACGTTACATAAATTCCCATGTCGGAGACTTTGCGGATAAAAATTACTACTTACATTTCATTGCTTTACAGTTTTTTTACGCATCTTTTGTAGCTTAATTGGTTTGGTATTCACGGCAGTGATATTGAGTATGTTCCTTATATATTTTATTTATTGTGCGTCATTGCATAGAATGCGCCCTGAGATTTAAAACTAACGCGCCATCGGCTGCTTATCAGTCGATGGGTGAAACCCAAACTGCTTTTCTATAAAGGAATTAGCACATGTCACAATATCAGAACGACGTTAAAGCCGCTTCCGCAGTTATCGAAGCTGCAGGCGCTTCCTGGGGTGCAATCAATCCAGAATCTGTTGCACGCATGCGCGCTCAGAACCGTTTCAAGACTGGCCTGGATATCGCCAAGTACACTGCCGGCGTTATGCGTCGTGACATGGCAGCGTTCGATGCTGACAAGACCAAGTACACTCAGTCTCTGGGTTGCTGGCACGGTTTCGTAGGTCAGCAGAAGCTGATCTCTATCAAGAAGCATTTCGGTACGACCGAACGTAAATACCTGTACCTGTCTGGCTGGATGGTTGCTGCGCTGCGTTCTGACTTCGGTCCACTGCCTGACCAGTCTATGCACGAGAAGACTGTTGTTGCTGATCTGATCGAAGAACTGTACAAGTTCCTGCGTCAGGCTGATGCACGTGAACTGGGTGGTCTGTTCCGTGAACTGGACGCTGCACGCGCTGCTGGCGACGCGGCTAAAGTAGCTGCTGTTCAAGACAAAATCGACAACTACGAAACTCACGTTGTGCCTATCATTGCCGACATTGACGCTGGTTTCGGTAACGAAGAAGCCACTTATCTGCTGGCTAAGAAAATGATCGAAGCGGGTGCTTGTGCACTGCAGATCGAAAACCAGGTTGCTGACGAGAAGCAGTGTGGTCACCAGGACGGTAAAGTAACTGTTCCTCATGCTGACTTCCACGCGAAAATCCGCGCTCTGCGTTACGCTTTCATGGAAATGGGCGTAGATGACGGTATCATCGTTGCACGTACTGACTCTGAAGGCGCAGGCCTGACCAAGCAGATCGCTGTGGTGAACGAGCCAGGCGACCAGGGTGACGTTTACAACTCTTACCTGGACGTTGAAGAAGTTGCTCCAGAAGACACCAAAGAAGGTGACGTACTGATCAGCCGTAACGGCAAACTGGTTCGTCCTAAGCGTCTGCCTTCTGGTCTGTTCCAGTTCCGCGCAGGTACTGGTCATCAGCGTTGTGTATTCGACTGTATCGAAGCGATCAACGCCGGTGCTGACCTGTTGTGGATCGAAACTGCAGTTCCTACTGTTCACGAAATCCGTGACATGATGAATGACGTTCGTAAAGTTCACCCAGATGCGAAGCTGGTTTACAACAACTCACCTTCTTTCAACTGGACTCTGAGCTTCCGTCAGCAAACTTACGATGCATGGGCTGCTGAAGGCAAAGACGTTTCTGCTTACGACCGTTCTAAGCTGATGTCTGCTGAATACGACGAATCCGAGCTGTCAGCGGCTGCTGATGCACGTATCCGTACCTTCCAGGCGGATTCTTCACGTGAAGCGAACATCTTCCACCACCTGATCACTCTGCCTACTTATCACACTACAGCGCTGTCTGTTGATAACCTGGCTAAAGAGTACTTCGGTGAAGCCGGTATGCTGGGTTATGTTGCTGGCGTACAGCGTAAGGAAATCCGTCAGGGTATCGCTTGCGTTAAGCACCAGAACATGTCTGGTTCAGACATCGGTGACGACCACAAAGAATACTTTGCTGGTGAGAACGCTCTGAAAGCGGGCGGTGCCAAGAACACTTCTAACCAGTTCAACAACATCTAAGTTGTCTATCAACTGTTGAGTTGTTGCGCTGATCCCGATTAGGGATGAGTGTTTCGGAAAAGGCGACCTCTTGAAAGAGGGGTTGCCTTTTTTTATGGTAGATGGGAAGGTTAATACGTCCCTATCTGGTAAGAGAACGAAGCAAGAGAGAGATTCTTCCATGACGAATGTTCCCGCCTATTTACAGGATGCCAGCGTGTTGCTGAAGCAAGACGGTTTTGTGACCGGAAATATCTGGTATCACGGCACATCTTCAGCGTTGCTGGATTCGATACAAACGCATGGATTGATTCGATCCGGGGACAAAGCTCTCCGTCAGGCCATCAAGAAAACCATGGCCACCATTGGCGATAACAGCTATGCAGAGACCACTGAACCGGTTTTTCTGACACCTTCCAAAGAGTTGGCCTATTACTGGGCGGCACAAACGGCGCACAATCGCAGTGTCCGTTTTGAGGGTAAAGAGGAGCCTGTGGTGATTGCGATGACTTTGCCAGACGATCTGCTAGCCAAGGTGCAGCCCGATGTCGGCGCCGCCGCGTTATTGATGGTGCAGGGTAACGATTACCTTGAATTTTTAGCAGAGGTGTATACGGCGAACGGTTTAACACTGGAAGAGCCAGACCCCCTGCGCGCAAACCGTGATGACTTTCTTCGCTTGTTGGGAATGGCGTACCTTGATCAGGATGTCGATGCACGCTATTTGCAAGTCGTGAAGTCTGAATAGTCGGAGCGAAGCAGGATTTATCAAAGGTCGCAGCATGCGGCCTTTTTTGTTGGCGCGTATATTATTCATAAAAGTTTATGGTGTTTGTTTCAATATTTTTGTTGTGAATGTTAGACTGCTCGGCAATCGCGAATCTGCCACTGTGATAGTTAAGGCGTGAAGCAGAAAGTCTCTACAACCCCTGGTTTAAAATGGGTGGCTTTATGGATTTAGGACGAGTTGATCTAAACCAGTTGGTACATCTGGATGTGTTACTGCGCGAGCTGAATGTAACCAAAGCAGCCAACCATTTGGGAATTACCCAGCCCGCGATGAGCAATAGCCTAAAGCGATTGCGCTCTCTGTTTGATGATCCCTTATTGGTCCGGACGAGCGAAGGCATGGCTCCGACTGAATTAGCGCTTGATATTCAACCGGCTATTCGGGAAATTCTTTTCAACATAGAAAAAGTCATCAAACCCGATCGTGATTTTGACCTGAATAGCAGTCGGGTCTTCCGCATTATGGCCAGCGACTATGCAGAATCTACGTTAATACCGGATGTATTGAGTGCCGTTCGCAAACAGGCTCCCAATATTACACTGGATGTGCTGACACCGAGCGATGTCACCTTTGAAGACGTCGAGCAGGGCCGCGTGGATATGGCGATCAATCGCTTTGACACGATGCCTCAATCCTTTCACCAGAAAACCTTATGGAAAGATACGTTTTCTTGCCTGATGAGTGTCGACAATCCGCTGGTAAGTAACTTTTCACTGGATAACTATTTGTGTGCCAGCCATATCTGGGTGAGTAAAACCGGTTTTGGCGTGGGGGTCGGGGTGAACCCTGAGGATGTACAGCGTCTGGGGTGGGTGGATGAGGCGCTGGTCAAAATAGGTGCCAAGCGTAATATCAGTGTCTTTACCCGTCATTATCAGGTTGCCATGCTATTAGCCAAACAGCATGATCTCATTGCCACACTACCTAGTCGTGTGGCGCGCTTAAAAAGCGAGAGTGCACAATTGGTGCTGAAAGCCCCTCCTTTTCCTATTGAACCGATCGAGCTGAAAATGGCCTGGAGTCCGTTACTGCATCATAACGCGGGGCATCAATGGTTGCGTAAAATTATTGCGACCGTGGCTGATCAGAATGAATGTCTGGACTAACCTGCCTGTTGTTATCCTTGCTTGTTGTCATTAAGTGCTACGCAATATTTCAGTGAATTGCTGACCTGGATCAGTAGTTACTGGGTATGCCGGCGTAGACTTTGTCGTGGGAACGACCGTGTTCTCTGGTTTAATTACTCGGGTGATTTGCTATGAATAAGAAGAAAACAAGTTTAATCGCCAACTTGTGTTGTGTTGGTCTCTCTGGACTTTTTGCTGCAACGGTTCATGCTGACGATGACGTTCTCACGAGCGTGCGGGCAGGTGGACCTGTGGTAGTGGATGGTGTTGTCGATCACGTTTGGACATCTGCAAAGGCCGTGCACATCGAATTGGATCAAACCCTGTATGAGCCGAGTAATGGCTATCCGGGGATGGCGTCGACCACGGTAGAAATGAAGTCGCTTTATGATGACAAGAATATCTATTTCTTACTGCAGTATACCGATCCGACCCACAGCTTTGACCGGTTTCCGTGGATTAAGCAAAGTGATGGTTCCTGGCAGCAAAAAATGAATAAAGATAGCACCGGGCACGATAATTACTATTACGAAGATAAGGTGGCCATTTTCTGGAATATCAGCGCAGACAAGTTCGAGAACAAAGGATGTGCGGTCGCGTGTCATCGCGCCAGTGGCGGAAAAGTTAACGGTATTGACGATTCGTCGGTGGGTCGAAAATTCACCCGCGAAGGCGAAACGATTGATATGTGGCACTGGAAAAGTGTTCGTACCAATCCTAATCATCAGTTGGATGATCAGTTTGTAGATAGCACACATGATCCAAAACAAAATAAGGAGTGGGGCAGGAAAGGCGACCATAAAACCGGCGGAGGCTACAAAGACAATGTAGAGCGCGGCAAACCCGCCTATGTTTCTGCGAATCTTAACGAGACTTCGGTCGCTATTCCGGATGCAGCAAAGCGGCCGTTTACGCCTTATTATAATGGATCAACACGGATTCCCGGGATTGTGACTGCGCCCTTCGAAGGTTCGCGCGGAGATATCGAAGGGTACGGTGTTTGGCGTGATGGAGTATGGACGTTAGAAATCAAACGCGCCAAAGTGACGGAAGGGCAGGACGCGGCGTTACAAGACGTGCAGTTTAGCGATCCTAAAGGGCGCTATCCGTTTGGTGTGGCAGTCTTTGATAACAGCCAGATCAACCATATTTTCCATTTTGGGAGCTATGTTCTCGAATTTGAGTAGTTCTCGAAATTGAGTGGTTCTCCAACTTAAATCGTGCCTGGCCAGTATTCAGGGGAGGGCTTCTCCCCTGAATGGTCTGAGTGTACCCAACTAAACTAATCGGTCGCCTGATACTGTTCGAAGATGTCGCTGAGCTTTTGGCATTCATCAATTAATGTGGGATACAGGCGTTCGATTTCCTCAAAATTGCTTTCTTTCGCTAATGTTTCAACGGAGGCCGCGCACTGACGCAGACGATCTCCTTTCATTTGGGCGGCACTGCCCTTGAGCGAGTGAGCGATAAATGTGATTTTTTCAAAATCCTGGCTATTGATAGCAATATTAAGATCACTCAGGTAGGCGGGGGTTTGTTTGCAAAAAGTTTCCAGCAGACGTTTCACTCGATCCTTTTTACCTCTGACAAGCTTCAGTAACGCTTCTTCGTCCCAGCGCTGCGTCAGTGTGGACTCGGGATCAGGTCGATCTTCTTCCGGCAGGCTAATGTTCGCGCTCAAAGATTCCTCGCCAGTTTGCACACCCGGTATCGACGATTCGCGCAATGCCCCCGACCCGCAGAGCCATTTGACCAACATTTCAATAAGCTCATTACTATTTACAGGCTTGCTCAGGTAATCACTCATGCCCGCATTGAGGCACTTGTCACGATCACCTTTCATCGCATTGGCCGTCATTGCGAGAATCGGTATGTTTTTGTAGCGATCTCCTGCGGTACCAAGGCGGATTTGTCGGGTAGCCTCATAGCCGTCCATCTCCGGCATTTGGCAGTCCATCATAATCAGCGTATATGGGTTTTCCTGCGGCGCGCTTTTTAGAGCATTCAATGCTTCATAGCCATTGCAGGTGAGATCGGCTTGCAAATCGATTTCCTGCAGAATGAGCTGTGCTACTTCCTGATTAACCGCATTATCTTCAACCAGAAGAAGGCGTACGGTTTCCGGCCAAATGAGTGAATCAAATGCGGTACCGTTTGATGAATCCTGTTGCAACGATTTGACGTAGTGGCGTGTCACCAGCGGATAGGCTTGTTGCAGCGCCATGCCGCCATCGGCGACTACAGAGAGTGCTGCATAGAGGTCTGCGGTAGTGACTGGCTTGGGAAAATAGCCACTAAAGCCGAGATCGGCAAAAAAGTTGGCATCGCCGCGCATACTCATACTGGTCATCATCACCAGCGGAATATCCTTAAAGCGCGCATCGGATTTCAGTTTTTTGCCCAGCGTTGCGCCATCCATCCGTGGCATTTGCATGTCCAGTAAGGCGATATCAAATCTGTGATCCGGATGTGTTTCGCTTCTTTGAATACACAAATCAAAGGCTTCCTCGCCTGAGCCTGCTTCAACGACAGAGGCGCCCCAGCGTTCCAGCTGATTTTTCAAAACCTCTCTATTGGTCTCATTGTCATCGACAATCAGCAGTGTCAGCGAGGAAATGTCGACCTTCGGTAGCGTGTTCAGGGTGGCATCACTTGCCTGCAGTTGAACATTGAACTCGAAGCAGCTACCTACTCCCTCGGTACTGTATACAGTGATATCGCCATGCATTAAATCACACAGTTTTTTACATATGGCGAGTCCCAGTCCGGTTCCGCCGAATTGGCGCGTGGTGCTTGCATCGACCTGAGTAAAGGCTTCGAACAGCGAGTCTACTTTGGCGGGAGGAATACCAATGCCGGTATCGGAAATGGATATGTTCAGTCGAGGCTGTGCGGAGGAGGAATCCAACCGGCAGCGAATAACAATTTCGCCTTCGCGGGTAAACTTGATGGCATTGCCTAGCAGATTAATCAATATCTGGCGCAATCTCGCAGGGTCGCCTTTGACCATGGATTGTTCGATTCCGACTAAATCCAATATCAGTTCCAGGCCTTTTTCATGCGCACGCAATGCCATGGTTTCGGCAATGTCCCCCAGATGGCTTCGGAGGTCAAAATCGAGTAGCTCCAGCTCAAGTTTCCCTGCTTCAACCTTAGAGAAGTCGAGAATGTCATTGATTAATATGAGTAACGATTCTGCACTATTACGTGCGATGGTGACTTTTCGCTGTTGATCCTGATCCATATGTGATCGTTGCAACAGGTTGAGCATACCCAATACGCCATTCATTGGCGTTCGAATTTCGTGGCTCATGGTAGCGAGAAATTCACTCTTTGCGAGCGCGGCGGCTTCGGCCGCTTCTTTGGCTCGTATCAGCGCCGTGTTGGCTGTCTGCATTTTTTCTTCGACCAGTTTGCGGTCGGTGATATCCAGATGCGTACCCACCATGCGCTTTGGCTGGCCATCCGGTGTCCATTCGACGACTTTACCGGCGTCGAGCACCCAGATCCAGTGTCCGTCTTTGTGTCGCATTCGCGCTTCGCAGACGTAGCGGGATGTCTCTCGACGCCAGTGTGTTTGTAGCAACCAATTGGATTTCTCAACATCATCCGGATGTACAAAGCGCAACCAGGTATCAATATTGACCGGTTGTAATTCGTTTAATGTGTAGCCAATAATTTCTGCCCAGCGCTCATTGAACTTGGTGCTACCACTGGGGATATCCCAATCCCAGATACCTACGGAAGTACTGGATATCACCATTTCCAACTGCTGGCGTTGTTCAAGCAGGGTTTTTTCTACCCGCTTTTTCGCGGTGATATCCATGCCTATCGCCAGAAAGCCCTGTAAATTGCCCGCATCATCGTAAATGGGATTGCAACGGATTTCAGTCCAGAAGGCGATCCCTGTTTTTGTGTAATTGAGTACTTCAACGTGGAAAGGCTTTTGTTTTATTCGTGCCTTGTGCATTGCTTCAATGGTCGTGCGGCTCGTCTCAGCCCCCTGAAGGACGATCCCGGGGGCCAGTCCTTTGACTTCCTCCAGGGTATAGCCAGTGATGCGGGTAAAGGCATCATTCACCCATTCAATATGACCAAAGATATCTGTCACGATGACAGAGTTGTCGGTTTGGCTGGCAATACGGGACAGTTTGACCAGGTCTTGTTCCGCTTGTTTTCGGGCAGAGATGTCTTCAATAATGGACCAGATGAACTTGTTTCCGCGAGAGTCCAGAAACAGCATACCGTTGAGTAGTACCGGGTAGCGGGAACCATCCTTGCGGATATATTCCTTTTCGTAAGGGCCATAGAGTCCTGTGCTATTCAGTTGCTGAAGCTGTTCTGCCTCGTTTGCCTCATAGTCTTTAGGGGTAATGTCCCAGTAGCTGAGTTTGACAAACTCTTCACGGCTATAGCCGGTGGGCGCAATCAGGGCGTCGTTGAGTTCTACGAACGATCCATCGTCGAATTTGTTCAATGCAATCCCGATGGGCGCGAGTTCAAATAAACCTCTTAGCCGGGTTTCATTTTCGTGCATGCGTTTAAGCAGGTGGCTTATAAAGGCCACTATCAGCAAAATGATGGAGGCAATGCTGATCAATAGGACGCGATAGAAAAGCATGGGGTTGTTGATTGTTTCCCATCCTTGTTTGGGGGTAGCGGCTATTTGCCAGCTGCCGACAGGGAGTAGAACCGAGGCCAGTACCGGATCATCGTCGAAAATTTTCGGGTCACCAAAGATAGTGTCCCCCTTGGCCCCTTTGCCGTCTTTGCCTCGAATGGCAAGTTTCAGCGTAGAGCCGGGGTCAAGCAGGCCGCTTGAGCTGAATAGCGATGGAACATCGATTACCGCGGAAATCAGTCCCCAGAATCTTCTGGATTGAGTGACCGGATCGATCACAAAAACGGGATAACGACCAATAAAACCCTGCCCTCCCTGTACGAGATCGACAGGGCCGGCAATAACGAGACTGCCGGTTTGTCTGGCGAACTCGGCGGCCGCGCGTTGATGGATGTTTTTTCTATAATCCAGCCCGAGTGCTGCACGATTGTTTTCCAGCGGGTAAATGTACCGGATGATCATATCGGGTGCCGCGGCAATATTTTTGAGTTGCGGCTGCGAATCAAGCAAGGGGGCGGCAAAAGATTCAAACTGTGCGCTGTCAATATCAGGTATCACACTGATGATGGCACCCAGTCCTTTAATAATTTGAATGTTGCTGTTGATATTGCCTTCCAGATTGGCACGTAATATTGAGAGTTGTTGCAAAATATCGCCGCGTAAGTGCTCTCTTTCGCTTGCGTGATTTTGCCGGTCGAGATAAAGCCCGATGGCGAATAACAACACTGCCGTCAGCCCCAGCATACCACCGTGTAGTAAGCGATAGGGGGTGCGTGCTGTGACCGGTTTACGAGATTGGGTAGTCATGCCAATGGGTCTTTTAGGCTGGATGTGAGTTGGAATCGCTACACCCGATCATCGAGCATAAGGGCAAGGTAGGCATGGTGTGCTGGCCTCTTGTTTGTGCATTGGCAACGGGTAATTAAAGGGTAGTTCATTATCTGCTATAGGGTTGTCAACAAACCGAAAAACATGACAATTTCCGGGCCTATGTCTTTTCTGCCTCGGTGTTGTGCTCCAGCCAAAACGCCTCCAGCGAATGAGGTGGCAACGGAGGACTGAACAGGTAGCCTTGCCCAAGTTGACAGATTTCGTCTCGCAGAAACGCCAGTTGAGCCGGTGTTTCAATGCCTTCGGCGACCACTTCCATGTCCAGGCTTCTTGCCAGTACTACGATTGCCCGGGTAATGCCTTGATCGTTTTCATCATGCTCAAGATCTTTAATAAATGAACGGTCGATTTTGAGGCGGTTGACCGGCATTTTTTTAAGGTAACTGAGAGACGAGTAGCCAGTACCAAAGTCGTCTATAGAAATTGAGCAACCCAGGGCACGAAGCTCACCGAGTGTAATAATGGATTGTTCCACATCTTTCATCAGGTAGCCCTCGGTCACTTCAACTTCCAGTCGGTGCGGTGGGCAACCGGTTTCTTCCAAGATGCGTTTTACACGGGCGGTCAGGAGGCGATCTGAAAACTGGCGTGCCGAAAAGTTAACCGCTACCAAGGGAATGGCAATACCGTCATTGTGCCAGGACACCCATTGCTGACACGCTTTTTTAAGCACAAATTCCCCCAGTTCGACAATCTGACCGCTCATTTCTGCGACAGGAATGAACTGATCCGGTGATATCTGGCCTCGCGAGGGGTGCAGCCAACGTACCAATGCTTCCACACCGACGGTTTTGCTGCTGCTGAGCTCGATTTGAGGCTGGTAATAAACGACAAATTGCTCGTTTGCGAGGGCTTTGCGCAATTCTGATTCCAGTTCAACCCGTTCTTTGGCATCACTGGTTAACTTGGGGGTATAAAAATGATAGGTATTACGTCCTGACGATTTCGCTTTGTACATGGCAGAGTCGGCGTTTCGAAGCAATGATTGTGTGTCATCTGCGTCGGTAGGATAAATGCTGATGCCAATGCTGGCCGTTACCCGAAGGTCATGACCGTGTAACGTATAGTACTGATTAAAACTCTCCAGAATATCTTTTATAAGTCGGGTAATTTGTGTCTGGCTTTGGATGTGCTCCATTACGATGACAAATTCGTCTCCGCCGATGCGTGCGATGGTATCCTCTTCGCGGATACGCTTACTGAGTTGGAGTGATATTTTACGTAGCAGATCATCTCCTACAAAATGTCCCAGGCTATCATTGATGTGCTTGAACCCGTCCAAATCGAGAAACAGAAGCGCTACCTGGGTATGATCCCGTCTAGCCCGTTCCAGCGAATGCAGAAGACGCACTTGTAACAGTAATCGATTGGGGAGGCCTGTGAGCGGGTCGTGATGAGCCAAATAATCGAGCTTTTCTTCGGACTGCTTTAACCTCGAAATATCACTGGAAAGTAAGACATATCCCTCGATATCGTTGGTTTCGGAGCGAATGGTGCTAATTGTGAGCCACTCGGGATATTCGTTACCATTTTTGCGTTTTCGCCAGATCTCCCCCTGCCATTGCCCCTGTGAGGTGACCTGATTCCATATGTCCTGATAAAAAGCAGTGTCGTAGCGCTGAGATTGAATCAGCGCCGGTGTATTACCCAGTGCATCTTCTGCCTGATAGCCCGTCAGTTTCTCAAAAGCGTGATTTACATTAGTGATATGACGTTCACGATCCAGCAGTATGATTGATTCCGAAGCTTGCTCGAATACCACCGCAATGTGACGCAAGCGCGCTTCCAGTTGGTGTTGCTGTGTAACGTCCTGGGCGGCCCCGAAAAGTCTGGAGGGATGTCCATCATCACCGAGTTCGATACGAAACTGACTGGAGATAATGCGGGCTAAACCCGTAGGGGTCACTATATGGTGTGTGTAAGTGGCACGATCATCTGATGACGTCATCGCCTGGAAACGCTGGGTAAGGGCGTTAAATTCGTTAGCAGGAATACATTGTAAAAAGGTGGTTTCATCAATTTCGGAAGGGGCACTCTGGATACAAAAAATATCGCACAGTGTTTTGGTGAAACGAAAGTGACGCGTTTTAAAGTCATACTCCCACGAGCCCACCGAGGCCAGATCCTGCGAGGCGGACAGGAGTTGTTCACTACGGCGAATCTGCAGTTCAGAAAGATACCTGGAGGTGATGTCACGGGCGATGACGAGCGAGCCAAGAGGTTGATTTCGTGCGTCATGCAGTGGCGTCTTAAAAATATCCAAAAGCACGTTTTGCTGATTGCTTTGCTCTTTCCATTGCGCGGTTCGGCCATCGGGAATCCCCACCAACAGCAGGTGAGAGGTGCTACAGGATTCAAGGGTTTCGCTACCGGTAAATCGTTTGAATGCCTCATTGCCAGTTAGAATCTGACCCTCTTTGTCCATAATGACAATAAGATCCGGGGTGGAATCGATGAGCTGGCGCAGCAAGGCCTTTTCATTAGTGACCTTGCGTTGAGCGCGTAATGTAATGAGCCAGATGAAGATCATTAACGTAATAATTGCACTGCTAATCAGTAGATAGCGGCGATAGATGTCTGCCCTTTCAGGAAGGTTGATCAATGTGGCCGTGTTGGGAATAAGATCTTCATCGATATGGAAATGATCTAATACATGAGCGTCCAACTTTAGAATATTCGGGCTTTCGTTACTCACCGGCAAGCTGGCAATGGGCGTCCCTGTGAGTACTTTTAGTGCAAGCATGGCCGCTTCCCGACCTTGCTCAAAATGGCTGACGATGTGTCCTCCGATCACGCCATCGCCCAGCCCGTGTTCCCAAAAATGGAAAACCGGTACCTGAGGGTTTGAGAGCACCAGCGGCAGGCTTTGTGCGAAGTCTTTCGCCGATTGATATTTGTCGCGATAGGCCGATAACAGCATGATCATATCAGTGGTACCCATCAGCGTGATGCGTTGCTGCCATTCTTCCCACGAGAGCGTTTGAAGGCTCAGCGTATGAAAGCTCAATTGGGGAAAGTGCGGCCCAAGCTGACTGAACGATTGGAGATCTGCCTGACCCGAAGGGGTGCCATCCGTCAAAATCCAGACATTTTTCCGGTCAGGAAACAGGCGTTGTGCGACAGACAGGGTTTCCGAAAATGACGCCTCTTCTACGATGCCCGTAATGTCTGCAACGTTATTCATCGCCATGGCATGGCTAATATTGTTGATGCCTAGAAATATGAGCGGAGTATCGGGAAAAAGACTGGGTTTGTTTTCTGACAGAAAATTAAGCGCATTGTCATCACAAACCAGCACAAGATCGTAGGGGAGTCTTTTAGATAGTTTGTAGCTTAGTGATTCGTAGAAATGCTTGAGGATGGTGGGATCCAAAAGACGTTTGGTATCCATGTATTCGATATCAAGATCCATTTGCTCCGGCGGAATGACCGAGTGAATTCCCACCAGAACCCGAGGGCTGGTGGGGAAGGTAGGGTGATAAGAATAAACCAATAGTATGCGAGGCTTTTTGGGAAGTGTTGTCGGAGGCTCATTCTGGGTGGCCTCGTGGGCCAGAACCTCAGACACTCCCAGCGGGAAAAGCAATACCAGTGCGATGGTTATCAGGGTGAAGAGTTGCCGGGCGGGCCGGGTAATCATTCCGGGGAAGGTGAGCTTCGGGCTCATATCGTATCTGCATCCATTCGGTTTTGTATTTATTTTGAATGATCTCAGTTTAGGTGAAACAGGCTAAAAGCAAAGTGAATTTGTTCACCTAGGCGAGGATTTAACTGGCCATGCTAAATTGTAGAATGAATGTTGCAAATCTAAATGATAATGATTATTATTAAATTGTAATAATAATCAATTTGTCTTTGGAGGTTTTGTGCAGGACTCCCTGTTTTCGGGTTTTTTCTTGGTTGATCTGACATCCTGGGTTCGGGGGCCGATGGGCGAGTTTTTGCGCGTGGGCGGGCCGGTGGTATGGATACTGCTGGGTTTTTCTGTTGTTGCACTGACACTGATACTGCTCAAACTGTGGCAGTTTATGCGACTGCGGCCAGAAAGTCTCAGTGATGTCAGGCTGAGTTTGAGGTTGTGGAAAACCGGTGAAGCGGAGCGTGCGTTGACTGTGTTGTGCCTTGCGCGACCGGTTTCCTCTGTGGTTCACGGCGCAATGCAGGGGGTATTGGCACACCCCCCTTGGGCGACGGTGAGTCTGGCTGACCGGGTTTTGAAGGAAGAGCTCGAGCGTTTGGCTCAGGAAAAACTGAGAGCAATGCGAGCGTACTTGCGACCGCTGGAAGTCATCGCCACCTTGAGCCCTTTGCTGGGTTTGCTGGGCACGGTACTGGGAATGATTGGTGCGTTCCAGCAAATGGAGCGTGCGGGGAGCCAAGTGGATCCATCGGTGTTATCGGGAGGTATCTGGCAGGCATTGCTAACGACCGCCGTGGGTCTGGCGGTCGCTATTCCGGTGGTGGCCACGCATAGTTGGCTGGAGCGTAAAGCCGAGCGGGTTGCAGATCAAATGAATGATGCCGTCACGCGGGTATTTACGCAGGGTGTATCTGCACCGGAGAAAAGTAAAGCGCCCGAACGCACAGTGAGGCCGCATGCTGCTTGAGTCGGGAACAACCGCAAAGCGGCGCGCGATTAGCTTAACGCCTCTGATTGATGTGGTATTTATTCTGTTGCTGTTCTTTATGTTGTCTTCCAGCTTTTCCCGTGAGCGGCAGTTCGAAGTGGCTTTGCCGTCGCCGGGCGTGGCTGGCGAAACGGAATCGCAAATCATTCATCTCCTGGACAACGAAGGCAATCTTGAGGTTGCGGGGGCACACTGGCATTGGAGTGCAGCAACACCTCTGCGCCAGCTGGCAGAGACGCCGTCGCGAAGATACATCGTTATGGCGGCTCCCGAGGTGAAAACGCAGGCATTGGTAACGCTGGCAGATCGACTCCGGCGGGCAGGGGTTCAGCGGGTCTCTCTGGTGCCTCCCGCACCTCGGGGGCGCTGATGCGATTGAACGCGACCAAATCGCGTCGCCAGAGCGACGATGACAATCTTATTCCGTTGATCAATGTGGTCTTTCTGATGTTAATATTTTTTATGGTTGCGGGGCAGATTCGAAAATCAGATTCGTTGAATGTTCAATTACCCAAAGCTAACATCGAAATTCAAGCGGAGGATTCGCCTGTCAGGATAAACGTTTTAAGCGACGCACGGATTTATCTTAATCAGGAAGCACTTTCAGTGTCGGAGTTGAGTGCCAGGTTGAAGCTTTTGACCGCGCCCTTACCTCAACCTGTTACTGTGCGGGTTCAGATTGATGCGGATCTTTTGGTGAGTGAGCTGTCTTCTGTATTTGACGCCATCAGGAGGGCGGGCTTAAACCGGATATGGCTGGTCACTGAGTTCAGTGGAGAAGGATAATGATTTCAGTTCGCCACTGGCTGGGTATGTCTGGTTTGGCAATCCTCCTTCACTTGGGAATGCTGTGGGCAATCGTACCGTCCAAAACCGATGGCGCATGGGCGGCGGGAGTACAAGGGATAGAGTTTGATTTGGGGATGGCAGGGGATTTAGGTGCGTCGGAAGCCAGTATGCTGGGGGAATCCAGTATGCCCTCAGAAGAGCATCCGATGCCTGTGCAAGAAGATGAAATCGCACGACTTACGCCGGAACCTGCTTCAGAGCCAGAGCCAGAGCCAGAGCCAGAGCCAGAGCCAGAGCCAGAGCCAGACAAACCTTTGGTGTCTGCTAATCCGTTAGAAAGTAAATCTGAGGTTTCCGGGCAACGGCCGCCAGATCCTTTGCCGAAATCAGATATCAAGCTTAAGTCGCCTGCTGTTACACCACCAGAAGCTACGGAAAACGCCGCAGTGAGCGATCAATCAGGCGAAACCAGTGCTACGGGGGCTGTGTTGCCCTCGGTAACTGCTGCCAGAAAAGTCAGTACGGGTAGCGGTGCATCTCAGCACAGCGGCGGGACGGTGGGGGCGCAGCAAAGCTATATCGCTAAACTTGCCGCTCGATTGGCGAAGTATAAACGCTATCCTCTGGAATCGCGGCGAAATAAAGAAGAAGGCGTGGCCCGGCTGTCTTTCCGTCTGGATCGCTCCGGCCGCATCTTGGCGTATTCGTTGGCTGAAAGCTCGGGGTTCAATCGACTGGATGCGGCGGTTCTGAAAATGCTGAAAAGTGCGGCTCCATTGCCTGCATTTCCCGATGACATGAGGGAGATGTCGCTTACGCTGACGTTGCCGGTGGCTTTCAAATTGAACGAATGATCTCGATATTCACGGATTAGAACATTACCCCCCCCAGATTGGAATCTGTAAGCAATCAGGGCGCGTTGAGGGTTTGCTATCTAATTAATTTGCTGACAGTGATTGGGTTGTAGGCAGCCCGTCCTCGGGGCGCTTTCGGTTATCGTGGCTCGGCCATCGGATCGTTCTATCCCTGACAACAGCGTGATAGTGACAAACGTCAGCCGCCCCTCGTTTCACCACAAGAACCTTTTTGTTGCAGTGTGATTGCTGTGGCCAGGCCATGCATTGTTCAAAAGGTTCTGATTACTCACTAAGGAAAAACGACTATGTCTCATCAAGCACCTAACCGTTGCATAGACAGCGGAATAATAAACTGTCCTCCTAGCCGGGTTTCTGCGCGCAAAGAGGGAATGCCGCGTCATCCATCCGCCTTAGCGGGTACCCTGGCCATGACCCTGTCCGCGGCTATGCTGGGGCAGGTTCACGCAGAAGAAGTCACAATGGATACGCTGGTTGTTGAAGATAGCGGTATGGCCGCCGACAGTAACCCCTATGCCGAGCCGGATGCGCCCTATAAGGCCAAGCGACTATCGGATCAAAGGCGTGCCCGTGACATTGCTGATACCCCGCAAACCACGACAGTACTGACCAAAGATCAAATAGCTGAATCGGGTCGAACCGAACTGAAAGATCTGTTGAGTGCCCAGCCGGGTATTACGCTGGGGACAGGCGAAGGAGGGAACTCGTTTGGTGATCGCTACATTATCCGTGGTTACGAGGCGCGCAGTGATATCTATACCGATGGGCTGCGTGATCCCGGATTGATCACGCGAGAAACTTTTGCCCTGGAACAGGTAGAAATCACCAAAGGGCCCAGTTCCACATTCGCGGGGAGAGGGTCCACCGGGGGCGCGGTTAACAGCGTGACCAAAAAAGCCAGTACTGAAGATGACTTTACCACGCTGGAAGGCGGTTTGGGTACCGATCGCTATCAGCGTTATACCCTTGATACGAATGCCGCTGTTAACGATCAGCTGGGAGTCCGGTTTAACGCCCTGTTTACCGATAGCGATATTCCGGATCGTGCGCCTGCCGGAGAGCAGCGATATGGTGGATTGCTCTCGGCCGTATTTGATGCAACGGACGCGCTCCGATTAAGTGCCGATTATTATTATTTCCGCAGTGATGATCGTACGGATGCCGGAACGTATCTGGTGGATGGCCGCCCCGATGAAAAAGTGCAGTACGTCGGCCAGAATCATCTGGATTTTCAGGAAACCGGAGCGGACATTTTTACGTTTAAAGCCGAGGCCGAATTGACTGACGACTTGCGCCTTGAAAATAAAACGCGCGTAGGCGCCACCAGTAACGACTATATTATCTCGGCCTATAGTGCTCGCCGGGCCGCGTTGCGTTCGTTTTCCGGATGGCAGGAAAATGATTATCTGGGCAACCAGACCAACCTGATTTTGGATCGCCAGTTAGGGGGGATGCGCCATACGCTGGTTGTAGGGATGGAGTATGCCCGGGAGCAGGTTTCCACGGGAACCTATACGCTTAATACCATCAGTGTGGGAGCGCTAGACCCCTACTCGCCGGATCTCAACGCATGGCAAGGCTCGGTAACGCGCAATCCGAAGCGAAATTCTCTGAAATTGACCACCCTGTCGGCTTACCTCATGGATACGGTGACGCTGTCGCAGGACTGGGAGCTTTTTGCTGGCGTTCGCTACGACACCTTTGATTACGAACTCTGGGTCGCCCGGACCACCAATCGTGACGGCTCGATTAGCCCCGAGGCGGTAAAAAAATATGACGACGGCTTTGTGAATGGCCATGTGGGTATCGTCTACTCACCTTGGGAGAACGGTAATCTGTATGCAAGCTGGAGTACGTCCTCGAATATTAATGGCGGTGAGGCCGATGCGGGAACCAGTTGTGGTTACGGTGGGCTGTGTTCGGATTCGGCGGGTAATTTCGCTGCAGATCCGGAACAATCGACCAATCTCGAAATCGGAACCAAATGGAACCTGATGAATGAGAAGCTTTTGGCGACCGCCGCTATTTTCCAGATCACAAAAGATGATGTTATCGAAAGTGGTGTGGATTCCTATCAGACGGGAGGCAATTTCAATACCGGTAAAAATCGCGTAGAGGGCATCGAGCTGGGGTTAACCGGCAATATCACAGAGCAGTTGAGCGCCCAGATTGGTATGGCCTGGATGGATTCGGAAACGTTGGCATCCTTTAACCCGGATAACGTAGGAAAGCCCAAAGCCAACTTTGCTGAAAAGAGTGCCAATGTGCAGTTGCGCTATCAGCTCACACCACAGTTTGCCTTTGGCGGTGTGGCAACATACTCCAGCGAAATCTTTGGAGGACAACCCGATGCGGCGGCACGAACGAGCATTGAGTTGCCGGATTACACCGTGTTTGATTTATTTGCGAGCTACCGCTTTAGTGACCAGCTCAGTGTGCGAGGCAACGTTAAAAACGTCGCCGATGAGACCTACTACACCGCAGTCTACCGCGGCGGCAGTATTGTCTATATCGGGGATACCCGCGCTGCAGACGTTACCCTGACCTACCGCTTCTAAACAACCTCATCTAACCAACCGCGTTGCCCCGGCGTATTGAACCGCGCCGGGGCAATTTAACAGCACACACGAGACGAGTATGATTATTTCCATTCAGGAAGTATTTACCCAATCCGAAGTCGCGCAGATTCTGGCGCTCATGGAGGAAGCCGAGTGGGTCGACGGCAAGGTTACTGCGGGGGCGCAGGCGACGGGGGTAAAGCAAAACCAGCAACTGGCTGAAAACAGTCCCCTATCACGACAGCTGGGCGAGCGTATTTTTCAGGCGTTGTCGCAGCATCCGGTGTTTATTTCGGCGGCCTTACCATTAAAAATCTACCCCCCCATGTTTAATCGCTATCGTCAGGGCGAAACCTATGGTTTGCATGTCGATAATGCCATGCGCGTTGTTCCGGGTACGCTCACGCGGGTACGCACGGACTTGTCAGCGACTTTGTTTTTGTCTGAACCGGCGTCCTACGAAGGAGGGGAGCTTTGCATTGAAGATCACTATGGTACGCATTCGATCCGGCTGGATGCTGGAGACATGATTTTGTATCCCTCGACCAGTCGACACCAGGTGATGCCGGTGACTTCGGGGGCGAGAATCTGTTCGTTTTTCTGGATACAAAGTATGGTGCGAAACAACGATCAGCGCGAAATGTTGTTCGATCTGGATCAAAGCGTGCAGTCACTCACGCAGCAACACGGATATCAGCACGCCGATGTTATTCGGCTGTCTGGTTTGTACCAAAACCTTATTCGACAATGGGCGGATACCTGATATGTCTATACAGCCTGCATTACAGCACATTCCAGCAGATCTGGTCTGCGTAGCGGACTATGAGCGTTATGCCAGACAACACCTGCCGCATCCTGTGTTTGAATACATCTGTGGCGGGGGAGCCGACGAGATTTCGTTGCGGCGTAATCGCGCAACCTTTGACCAGATTTCAATTGTTCCTCGGGTGTTACGTGACTGTACTCAGGGTGGCACGCAGACCCACTTGCTGGGTGAGGCATTCCGTCATCCTATTCTGCTGGCACCGGTAGCGTTTCAAAAATTGGCTCATCCACAGGGTGAACTGGCGTCGGCCCGGGCTGCCAGCCTGTTAGAGGCGGGAATGGTGGTGAGTACACTGGCGAGCGAAACGCTAGAAAATATTGCCGCAGCAACGCAGGCGCCGCGCTGGTTTCAACTGTACTTTCAGGAAAATCGCGACTTTACCGTGAGCCTCGTGCGTCGTGCCGAAGCGGCCGGTTATACCAGACTGGTGGTGACTGTGGATGCGCCCTTGCAGGGAATTCGTAATCGGGCGCAACGCGCCGGGTTTACGCTTCCTGAACATGTATCTGCGATCAATCTTAGCGATCGACCGCCCTTGCCGTACCGCGAGTTTACAACGGATCAAAGCATTGTATTGCAGGGGATGATGAGCGAAGCGCCGACCTGGGGCGATATCGCCTGGTTACAAACCCAGACCGCACTTCCCATTATTTTGAAAGGCGTTTTACATGCAGAGGATGCCCGTCTGGCACAGTCGATGGGCATTGCCGGGATCATTGTGTCCAATCATGGCGGACGTGTCCTGGATAGTGTTCCCAGTGCATTGCAGATGCTCCCTGCCATTCGTCGAAGTGTCGGTAATGACTATCCACTCTTGCTGGATGGCGGTATTCAAAGGGGCACCGATGTTTTTAAAGCGCTGGCCCTCGGCGCAAACGCCGTGTTGGTCGGTCGGCCACAACTCTATGCGCTGGCCGTCGCCGGCGCGTTAGGCGTTGCCCATATGTTGCGTCTGCTCAGAGAGGAGCTGGAAGTCACGATGGCCCTTGCAGGGACGCCTACCTTGGAAGATATCACTGATCAGGCCATATGCAAGGAGGGGGGCATGCCGATAAGCAGCCTTGCTTAAGCGTTATATGGCCACTTCGGACGTATGATAAAAATTGATATCGTTAAACCCGTGAGCGACCAAGTGGTCTCGCACCGTTTCATGAATAATGATAGGGCCATTATTTTCCGCCAGTCGAAACATTAACAGGTTCTCTGTTCTATCGGGCGCGATTTCCAGATGATCGAAGTTCACATCTATCTGCGCTATTCCATCGTGAATTGTGGCAATGGAGCGTTTCATATCGGCTGCATTGACCAATCCGATGATGTTCACGGCTTTATAGTGTGTATAGATTTCGCCGTTGTCCGGATCGGTGATCTCTGCAGGATAGAGATGCATATTCGATGCGCCTGCAGCGATTAAGGCTGCAATGAAATCTTCCCGGAAAAGGGGCGCTTTTACGGTGTAGAACGGAGGGAGCCGGGGGCTCATGCACGGGTGATTGGCCTCAAAGGGAGTGAGCGCTGCAATGACTGGCTCGGTTGGCGGATGAGCAAAGGGTTCTCCATCATCCCACCAGAGGCCGCGCTTGTTAATACTCCCCGTGTCAAGCAGGCGACAAGGGTGCATTGCACTGCTGTATCCCAACGTGTAGTACATAATTCGTCCTTATTGAATCAATGATCGTCGCAGTGAGTGGTGGCTTGATAGCCAGGTTTTAACCGCTATTTAAGTATCTCATGGCAAATGTGGCTGACCCCGAGTATAGGGAAGTCCTTTCCTTTCAGCTACTTTAATGCGATGCGCGCCTGAGAGGTGCGTATCGCATGATGGGAGATTGCGTCACTAGTAGACACCTAAATGGTGGTGAGGAGCTACATCTGAATTGATTTGAATCAAGAGTGAAGAGTACGCATGTAAGTTTAAGCTGGTTGTTTAAAAGCGCTTTAAAAACATATAGATATATAAATATAAACTTACTAAAAGTCTATTAGTAAAATATTCAGTGTACAAGTGTAATCTTTTGTGTGATGATCTTCTCAACACCTGTGAAATCCGTTTGGTTACGACAGGGTATTTGCTCATTGATAGGAGGTCAGTATGCAACAGCTCTCAAATCTGGACGCGTCATTTTTGTCACTGGAATCATCCCGGTCGCCCATGCACATCGGGTGTATTCTGACGTTTGAGGCACCCGCGACAGGGGAGATGACGTTTGAACGATTCTCTCGCCATATCGAGTCGCGTTTACCCAGCTCCCCTATATTCCGTCGGCGATTGTCACGCATTCCGCTGGATCTGGATTTACCCTACTGGGTTGAAGATAAGCACTTTAAATTAGCCAACCATTTGCGTTATGTACAATTGCCATCCAAAAATACGGCAGGGCATCTTGAGACATTGGTGAATCACTTTTTCAGTCAACCACTGGACGCTTCGTTGCCGTTGTGGCAAATCATGTTTGTGGAGCACGCGGATTCCAGCCGCTTTACGGCGCTGCTGAAATTCCATCATGCGGCGGTTGATGGTGTTTCAGGAGAAAAGATACTGTCGGGCTTATTAAGTCCGTCAGCAGAATCAACGCATCCGCTGCAAGATAATTGGCAGGCGGAATATCCTTCCGTTACGCTGATGCTATCCAACCGGCTCCGGTCGCTATCAAATTCACCCAAGGCCCTGGCCGGATTTGCGTTGCGCATTACCGAGTCATTTAAGCGCTCGTACTCGTTGCGTCAGCGTGATCAGCAACAGCAGCCACCGAGTTTTTTCAATTCGCCCTCGACGCCTTTTAATGGGCTGGTCGAACCTACACGGCAAATCCGCAGCGCCCGTTTGCCGATGGCAAAGCTGGTGGCCATAAAGAAAGCATGCCCCGGTAGTACGTTGAATGATGTGGTGCTCACCGTCTGCTCCGGCGCGCTGCGTCAACATTTGATGCAGCTGGGGCAGTTGCCCTCGACTCCGCTGGTAGCAATGGTGCCGGTTTCCAAGCGCAACGGAACTGAGTCTCATCAGGGAAATATGATTTCCGCCATGTTGGTGTCGTTGGCAACACAGGTGGATACGCCGTTGGAGCGCTTTCATGCTGTACAGCAGAATGCGTTAAAAGCCAAAGAATATAATCGCGAAATTGCGATGGAGAAAGTGATTGCCGGGCTGCCGTCATGGTCTTCCTCCTGGGTCATCAAGGCGTATACCCGGCTGCGATTGGCACGTATTCTGAAGCCGGTTTTCAACCTGATTATTACTAATGTTCCCGGTAGTCGCACCCCTTTATATTTTGATGGCGCGCCTTTGGTCGGCATGGAGGGCATGGCTCCTATCGTTGATGGAATGGGGTTGACGCTGGTGGTAACGAGTTACATGGATACTCTGAATATCGCGGTTACCAGCACGGAAACGACAGCGAAAGCCATGCCGGATTTGATTCGCGCCATGGATCAGGCGCTGGAGGAGCTCTATGATTCCGTCATGTTTACACAGGTAACGAATGACAAAATGGCCGCGTGCGCCTGACATCGTGGGGCGATCCGCATCACATTAACACGCTGGCGGATAAGGCTGTGGTAGTAGGCGGTTCGCCCGCAAAAAAAAACGCCCGCATAAAGCGGGCGTCTTAATAGAGGGTAGGCTCGATTAGTTTGTAATCAGGCCGTACTGTTCGTCCAGTATGGCGATGATCTCTGCTTTCGGGTTGTCCGAAAGGTGAATGGGGGTGCCGGTAATTTTTTCGGCAATATCAATATAGGTTTTGGATACCTGCATCATGACTTCGGTGGGCAACAGATTGTCCCGAGCGAGCGCGATGCGTTCGGGCATGCGGTCTTTGTTAAGCAGAATATCAGGGTCGGGAAAGAGATTCAGCAGTCGTTGACGAAAATCTTCTTTGGAGTTCTCTATGATTTTCCCTTCGCGATAACTGGGGCCATCCCATATGCGTGATGAATCCGGTGTGCCCACTTCATCCATATAGATGAGTTTTTCGGTGCCTGAAGCATCGGTGACATAGCCAAACTCGAATTTGGTATCGACAAAAATCTGGTCAAGCTTTTCAAGATCGGCACTGATCACCCCAAAGCCATCCCTCAACAGTCTCTCATACTGTGCGATGTCATCGGCACTTCGGAAGTTGAATGCCGCAAAATGTTGGGCTATGTCGCTACGGGTAATATTCACGTCGTCGGCTTCAGGAACGCCGGGGATGCCACGGAGAATCCCTTTGGTTGAGGGCGTCATCAGTAGTTCGGGTAATTTCTGATCCTTTTTCAAGCCTTCGGGCAGTCGAATGCCACAGAAATCCCTTTCACCCTTGCTATAAGCTCTCCACATAGAGCCGGTAATATATTGGCGGCAAATGGCTTCTATGAGAACGGGTTTGGCTTTTTGAACAATCCACACAAAGGGGTGGGGGATATCCAGAATGTGGCTGTTGGCCAGTCCTTGTTCTTTGAACCGCTTGAACCAGTGATTCGATACGGCATTTAACGCTGCACCTTTGCCCGGTACGCCTTGCATTCCACCTTCGCCTTGCCAGATGCAATCGAACGCCGATATCCGGTCGCTGATAACCATAATGGCGAGCGGGGCATCAGGGGCGACATCGTAGCCTTTTTCTTTAATCAGGCGAGCACTGTCGGCTTCTGTGAGCCAATACACCGAGCGTACCTTGCCACTGTGAACCGGCTTGTGGGTGCGTATAGGTAAATCATTGTTGACAGCAAGAACTTGGTTGGCAAGGTTCATCAGGTAGATTCCACATGGCAAGGTACAAATAAAGAGGTCGAAATTCTAACAGATTAATGACGCCTTGAAAGCTGTGTTGCACATTGACGGTGTTTTGCACGACCTGGCCTGATATCTCCCTGCGTCACCAATGAAAAAGCCCCGACAACTTTCATTGTCGGGGCTTTCTTACAAGCAGATTAACGCAGAATTACTTCTTCGCTTGTCTTTCTTTCTCGGCAGCAATAACGCCGTCTGCTACTGAAGTCGGGCAAGGCATGTAATGGGAGAATTCCATTGAGAACTGGCCACGACCCGAAGTCATAGTACGCAGGGTACCGATATAACCAAACATTTCAGAAAGCGGAACGTCGGCTTTGATACGTACACCTGTTACGCCGGCTTGCTGGTCCTTGATCATGCCGCGACGACGGTTCAAGTCACCAATAACATCACCAACGTGATCTTCTGGCGTGAATACGTCTACGTTCATGATCGGCTCAATCAGCTGAGGGCCGGCTTTAGGCATGGTTTGACGAAATGCACCTTTCGCTGCAATTTCGAACGCCAGTGCTGATGAGTCAACCGCGTGGAAACCACCGTCAAACAGCTCTACTTCAACGTCCAGAACGGGGAACTTGGCCAAAGGACCATGCGCCATCATTTCCTTGAAGCCTTTTTCAATGGCAGGAATGTATTCCTTGGGAACGTTACCGCCCACAACCGTAGAAACAAACTTGAAGCCTGAACCGGTTTCGCCGGGACGGATACGGTAGTCGATCTTACCGTACTGACCAGAACCACCAGACTGCTTCTTGTGCGTGTACGAGTCTTCAACCGCTTTGGTGATGGTTTCGCGGTAAGCCACCTGAGGCTTGCCCACTTCCAGTTCAACGCCGTAAGTACGCTTCAGAATGTCTACTTTGATGTCCAGGTGAAGTTCACCCATCCCTTTCAGAATGGTTTCGCCTGAATCGGGATCAGTCTCAACACGGAAGGTTGGATCTTCTGCCACCATCTTACCAATGGCCACGCCCATTTTCTCGGAGCCACCTTTGTCTTTAGGTGCAACTGCAATCGAGATTACAGGCTCTGGGAACACCATGGCTTCCAGTGTACATTCATGCTTGGGATCACACAGGGTGTGACCGGTCTGAACGTTTTTCATGCCTACAACAGCAATGATGTCACCGGCTTGTGCGTAATCGATTTCATTACGCTCGTTTGCCTGCATTTCTACCATCCGGCCGATACGCTCGGTCTTACCGGTGAAGCTGTTAAGTACGGTGTCACCTTTACGCAATTTACCAGAGTAAATACGGATAAAGGTCAGGGCGCCAAAACGGTCGTCCATAATCTTGAATGCCAGTGCGCGCAAAGGCTCGTCGGCAGAAACGATGGCTTTCTTGCCGGTAGGATTACCTTCTTCGTCGGTCAGATCCTGTGGCTCAACTTCTGTCGGGTCAGGCAGGTAGTCAACGACGGCATCCAGAAGCAGCTGCATCCCTTTGTTCTTGAACGCAGAACCACAGTAAGTCGGGAAGAATTTCAGGTCGCGGGTACCAATACGGATACAACGCTTGAGGTCTTCAATAGAAGGCTCTTCGCCATCCATATAAGCCATCATCAGGTCGTCATCCATTTCTACCGCCATTTCGATCAGTTTTTCGCGGTAGGTTTCAACATCATCCAGCATGTCGGCTGGAATGTCTTTGATGTTGTAGTTTTCTGGTTGTCCGGTTTCATCCCATACATAGGCTTTACGGGTCAACAGGTCAACCACGCCCACAAACTGGTCTTCGCGACCAATAGGCAGAACCATGATCAACGGATTTGCGCCCAGTACGTTTTTAACCTGCTCGGTTACACGCAGGAAGTCTGCACCGATACGGTCCAGCTTGTTAACGAAGATAATACGAGATACTTCGGAGTCGTTAGCATAGCGCCAGTTAGTTTCAGACTGAGGCTCAACACCGCCGGAACCACAGAAAACGCCAATACCACCGTCGAGTACTTTCAGTGAACGATACACTTCTACGGTAAAGTCAACGTGTCCCGGTGTGTCGATAACGTTGAAACGGTGGTTATTCCAGAAACAACTAACCGCCGCCGACTGAATAGTAATACCACGCTCTGCTTCCTGCTCCATGAAGTCAGTGGTGGATTCACCTTCGTGAACTTCACCCAGCTTATGGATACGTCCGGTCAGCTTCAGAATACGTTCTGTCGTGGTGGTTTTACCCGCGTCAACGTGAGCGAATATACCAATATTTCTGTATTTGGATAGATCTGTCATTGCGTTACTCGAATTGTTAGGGGCAAAAGCGGCATTCTAACACTTAAATATCCAATCGGAGAGATGCAGATATTCAAAAAAAGTAAAAATATTTCTTGTGAAGTACTTGCGTCTTTTGCTCAGGGTGATCTCACAAGCCTTAAAATCGCTGTGAGCGCCAAGGGTCGTGCAGGACTAAGTGTAGGTTAGCCACCGCGCCGTGGACACATTCAGAATGTTAAAGTCGGCTTATTTTACGGTGTGAATGCAAGTTTTGCAGCTAGTCTGTTTTCAATCGCTCCAGTTGCGGATCCTTACCTGGGGGTTATTTCCAGTCACTTGGATTCAGGTAAGAGTTTCCGGCTATTTGATTTTAATGCTGGGCCATTTTTGCTTATAGAGGTTCTTTATGATGTCCGGAATTTTTAAGGGCACCAGCTCGCGCAAGGCTTTGAGGAGATACAGCAGGTAGTTGGTGCGCTTGTACCACAGAAGGCGCTTGATCTTGGCTTTCATCGGCCAGTAACCTTCCATAAAGAGTGGCCAGGCATTATCGGCATTACCTGCCCGGCTGTACTTGCTTAAATCCAGCGAAAGCACAATGTCGGCACTTTTTAGTTGATCCCGGGTACGGAGATCCATGCCAATATCGATGGCGTTGGTAATTACATCCATGACATCATTGGGCGTTCCGTATTTTTTGACGCCATTCAGATCTACGGCCACGATAATTCCCGCGCCCATATCTTCGAGCACCGATACGGGAACGTTCTCGACAATGCCTCCATCAACCAGCATTCGCCCCTCTATTTCGACAGGGACAAACAAACCCGGTACGGCGGCAGAAGCACATATAGCGTCAGCCAGACTGCCTTTCTCAAATGTCACCCGCTCGCCGGTTACAATATCGGTAGTGCAAATGGCCAGTGGAATTCGGGCGTTTTCAATTTGAACGTCGCCTAAATCTCGCAAGATCATCGCCCGGAGACTGTCGGTACTGAAAAAACCGCGCTTTTTGAGCGTAAAGTTGATTACCTTGGTGACATGCAGATCTTCGCCAATGGCCATTATATCTTCAATGGGTTTGCCAAAGGCATAATAGGCCGCTACCAGCGCACCAATACTGGTACCGGAGAGATAGGAAATAGCGACACCTTCCTCTTCAAAGGCTTTTAGTACTCCCACATGAGCCAGACCTTTGGCTGCACCGCCACCGAGCGCCAGGCCAACTTTGGTGTTGAGAGGATTCCATTTCATGTGCGTATCCCGGGATTACATTGACTGTGGGCTATTGTCGGGTAAATCCCGTTCTGTGTCACTGTTTGACATTACGCAGCGGGCCCGTAAATAGTGTGAATCATCTCGCCACTCCCCAGGGAAAGTGCTGCGAAAAAGAAGAGATTCCATAGGTGTATCAACATGGTAAATGAACCGATAGGATTTGGTAGCGCCCACCCCCGGGTGGCCGTGTATGTAGAAAAACGTCCCCCTATGCCTGAGTATGCCTGTCTTGAGGGAATTCAGGCACTTCAGCCCGGGGATATTGAACAGATCAATCGACAATGCGGTAATGGTTGGCGCAAGCTTTTCAATGTTTACGCCAAGCTATTGTATGCACTCAACCCGGTGAAATTCGCTTTTAGCCTGCAAGCTCCGGACTGGCAGCATTATCGCGATGCACATTTATTACAGGGCCTGGACGAAACCGCACTGTTGTTCAGCCCGCCGAGATTGATCGCAGGTGAGGACACGATTCATCTCGTGGCAGGACGTACCTGGGCCAGACGCTGTCTCGCCGAAGGGTTGGCCTGCCAATTACATTGGTTGGATGAAGCTTTTGCAATCGCCCCCGACGCCCGCGTGCTGGTTTCACCGTATTTTGATTATCGACAACTGAACAATGAAAAGATTGTCAGATTAGCGGCACTGATGAGTGAACTACCCGACGCTCCTGGCGTTTAATTATACCGTGGGTGTTTGGGTGAACTAGACGCTAGACTTGATTGGTGGCGCTCGTAGAGTGCAGGGCAACGTTTGATCTTTATATATGGAATAAGGGAGGGCAAGTGCATGCAACCAAGAATGAGCATGATTACATTAGGCGTCAAGGATCTGGAACGATCCATTCGCTTTTATAGCGAGGGGTTAGGATTTCCCAAAATGGACTCCCCGCCGTCAGTCGCCTTTTTTACACTCAATGGCACCTGGCTCGGCTTGTATGGGCGAGAAGCTTTGGCGGAAGATGCCGGAGTGTCTGCCGACGGGAGCGGTTTTTCGGGCTTTGCGATCGCACATAATGTTCACTCCGATCAGGATGTTGATGACGTATTGGCTCACGCGGTTGCTGCTGGAGCCACATTGGTGAAACCGGGTCAGAAAGTCTTCTGGGGAGGCTATTCTGGCTACTTTAAAGATCCTGACGGCTATCTTTGGGAGGTCGCACACAATCCGTTCTTCTGGGTCGGCCCCCATGACGAATGAGCGCGAGACCGCAGGCGGGCCGAATAATATTTTTCAGGGGCTACCCGAATGCCTGCCGGAGGAATGGTTTGAAACGGTGGTGCAGGCCGGACATATCCGCATAGAGCGCATTGTATCTCAGGGCCATTCATCACCAGCATCAGACTGGTACGATCAGGACGAACATGAATGGGTGATGGTATTGCAGGGGGCGGGCATACTGCTTTTTGACGACGGCAAAGAGGTGGCGCTGCGTCAGGGTGACTACCTGAATATTCCGGCGCATGTCCGGCATAGAGTTAAATGGACTGATCCTGAGCAAGTGACGGTTTGGCTGGCCGTTTTCTATAGCTGAGGGCCGTCTTTACGGGACTGGCCCTATTTGAGTTTGAACGTGGCGAAGTCAATTCAGAACAACGAAATGATCAACATGGCGGTGGTGATGGAGGCTCCTACGAGCATTGCAAGCGCTTGGGCATTCACGGGTGTGGATTTTGTCATTGTAGTATTCCCCTGAGAATTGATGATCATCTTCCCTGAAAGGTGAGATGGTGTAGAAGCATTAAAAAACATGCTCGTCCTCAGTGTAGCGCCAAAATGTAAATTTTGTAAAATTTTGTGATAGTTTGTCGCGTGATGCTGTGCGGGCGCTGACGTATGCCGTCAGTCGCCTTGGGTGAAGTTTCGTGTGTGAGTATGAACGTTGGCTTTTCCTGCGAGGTAGCGTTCGCGGAATACACAAAAGTAGGCCTGCAAGGCCTCTGCGACGCGGCTTTCTCCTGCCAGTTTAAGCACTTCGATTCCGACTTCTGCCGTACAGAGCTGGTGCAGGTGCGCGGCTTCTCTTAACTGATATTCTGATCCTCGCACCGGTTGAATGCCCAATACAGGTAATTTGGCTAGATAGGGGCTGCGAAACATTTTTTTCGCTTCGCGCCAGGTGCCATCCAGCATGATAAACAAGGGGGTACGACCTGCCTGTACTTGCGGTATGTCTTTCGGGTGGCAGATGCAACGATCGGCTTCTGCATACTGATGAGGAAACACAATAATCGGCGCGTAGTGAGGGTCGTTGATTAAAGCCAGCAGCGCAGGATCAAACCGGGTACGCTCCCATTGAAACGCGTGGTTGTCTTTGACGACATCGGCAATAAGCCTTCCGGTGTTACTGGGCTTGTAAACTTCGCCTTTGTACATAATAAAGCAGAAGGCGCACTGGCTCGTTGTTTGAGGGCGGGCATCGCAAATGCAGTTATGCCGGGTTAACAAGCAAGTCTCGCAACGAATGGCCCGGCTTCCACGTGCGGAAAAAACGCGCTGGGATTTTGCCAGCTCCTGCACGCGCAGGTCTGCTATGGAGTTCGCATGCATCATTGAAATAGGGTCACAAGCTGGTCGGGCGGGCATTTTAACGTCTGTGATGGTTTATCGCTATCCTTTGCACGTTAGACCCCAAACAGATCTCTATGGCGATGATCAGTCGTTTTGTTCAGGCGTGCAGATAGCCTTGTTGTTTTGCCACAACCAGCGCTTGTGTACGGTTTTTAACCTGAAGTTTGGCGTAGATGTTGTGCAGGTGCCATTTTAACGTACCCAGTGAGACTAATAGTTGATCGGCGATTGATTTGTTTGGGTGCCCTTCGGACAATAGCTGAATGATATCGATTTCTTTGGCCGTGAGCGGTTCAATCAGTGGTTGTTGGCTCGTAGGGGACGCATCGATTTTTTTCAGTAAAAGATTGAAAAAATCCTTCGCATCGGCTGGGCATTTTTTGATCGGAAACTGATGCAGCAACGGATGCAAACGAGGTTCTTCGCTCAGCATTTTCAGATAGTTTTGCGTGCTGGCAATCCGCAGGGTTTCAACTAGTGTTTGTTCAGCCGCCGCTTCATCGCCCTGCAATGAGCAGGTGACGGCTTTCAGCTTCAGCCATTCAGCACAACGTCGCAAGTGGCCTTTTTGAGTACCGCGATGCAATAGCATCGCGAGGACTTGTTGCGCTTCGGTATAAGCCTTGCGTTGCCAAAACATGGAAATAATGCTCCGGGCGCAAATGTTATGCAGCGACTGGTCTACCTTGAAGCTCGCCGCATTTTTTAAAATGAGATCGTATTCACTGGCATAAAGTTCAGCTTCGGCATTGCGCCCCAGACGGGTCAGCCAGACAATGAGTTCATCAACCAGCTTGTATTTTAATCTGGGGAGGGATTGGCTTTCTGCCCATTTGATATTGTCTTTGAGATGGCCGATGGCTTCTTCATAGGCATGGTCGGCCATCAGCAGTCGGGCCTGGGTTTCGCAGGCGGCAATGAGTAAGTCTGCGGGGCTCTGTTCTTTCAGGTAAGGAAGGATGTCGTTGAGATACTCTCGCGCTTGCGCCAGTTCGTCATGTTCGTAGCTTATCGCAGCCAGTAGCGCGGCCAGGCCAAAACCGCTATGGGATTTATCGCCCAGCTTTTGACGAGCCAGTTGATAGCCTTCCAGCGCTTCCCGTTGTGCCTCGTAGTGGAATCCTTGCTTGGCATAGGTGACCGCCATTAATGACTTGGCCCAGGTCTTGCCGTAGTAAGTTCCATAGGCTTCAAAATGATGCATGGATCGATTAAAGGCTTCCCGTGATTGTGGAAAGTCTGAAAGACATTTTGCTGCATACCCTTTTACAAGCAGTGCCAGCCCGGCCTCGTAATGATGGTCATCACTGGTGCTATAACCCTCCGGATGATCCCATTGTGTCAGCCAATCGGAGGCGAGTTTGGCCGCTGCAGGGGCATTGTCTTTAAGTCCTTCGACACAGCATTGAATTAATGCCGTGGTACGGTTGATTTCATTTTGAATAGGGAGAGGGTAATCCTGTTTATGTTGTTGCAGCCACATAACATGTTCGGCGACGCTTAAAAACTGGCGACTGGCCAGTTTCGCCCAGATGCATCCCAGGCGTACCCGCGGATAATGCGCGATCACACTTTCGGGCAATGCGTCGTACCATCGCAGATAAGTGATATGTTTGCCAAAGCGCACGACAACCGAGGGGAAGGCACTTTCCATCCACTGCGCACCTTGTTCAAACGCTTCCGCTTGCAGCGCGAGGGGAATGGCATCTTCCGCCAGACGATGATGTACCAGCCACTCACCAGCGGCAAGCTGCCAGCGACGACGTTGATTCTCGTCAT
Organism: Hahellaceae bacterium; assembly: GCA_024234505.1. Taxonomy (GTDB): domain Bacteria; phylum Pseudomonadota; class Gammaproteobacteria; order Pseudomonadales; family Oleiphilaceae; genus JACKOD01. The sequence continues at coordinate 163,397 of JACKOD010000002.1, forward strand.
AGAAGCGCTGGCAGCGATGGCGCAGAAATAGTGAGAACAGCTGGTGAAAGCGAAACCACTGGCCTCGCGCATCAATCGGTGTAATAAACGTGTGCTGCTCGACATAGCGCCAGAATATTGCGCATTGTTCGGCGGTATCGCTCAACGTTTGACACAACTCCAGATTAAAACGATCCAGTAAACTAAGACGCAGCAAAAGCTGCTGGACGTCATCGGGCTGATGCTCGAAAACCCGTTCAATAAAGTATCGGTCGAAGGCTTGTTGCTTGATGCCGACATCATCAACAAAACGAATAATATCGGCTTCGGTACGCAAGATGCTGGCGGCAAAGTTCCCCGCGGCGGGCCAGCCTTCACTGACTTCCGCCAGCTGTTGGGCAAGAATATCACTGGGTCGAGGTTGCTGGTTCAACTCGAAAACCCGTTGAATGTCTTCTTTGGTAAAACGCAGTGCTTCCTGTGTAATGCTGGCGACCTGATTTTCCATCAGCAGGCTGGCGTAGGCAAAGTTTACCGTGGTTGTGGCACTGACAAACACACGTATGCCCGTATGGCTCATCTGTAGCAATGAGCTGATAAGTTCCTGAGCGTGGGGGTCCGTTACAAAATCGGCGTCATTAAGAAAAATATTCAGTTGGGGGAGCGTGTTCATTTTATCCATCAACGAACGCAACCAGAGTGCTAGTGATGGCGGAGTGAATCCCGATGTCTGGTTGTAGCCGTCACAGGAGGGATCAGATTGTAAGCTTGCCAGCGCATCAGAGAGTTTATGCAGGAAGCTCACCGGATCATTATCGCTGCTGCGAATATTCATCCACACGCCCGGTGTTTTCAAATAGTCAAAAACCTGTTTTAAAAAGCTGGTTTTGCCATAGCCGGGCGGAGCCTGTACCAGCGTGAGTTTTTTGGGATGTGTTTGTAACTGACGCAGGAGATGAGTTCGTATCAGATGATTTTTGAATGACGGTGGCGAGGTGTCTGGATTGTAGGCGGCGAGCACTGAGGTCATAGTCTAGGCAAAGAATTGAGAGCGCATAGTGATGAATACAAAACTACAGCGTAGTTGGCGATTACTCGGGTGACCAGCAAAAAGAGGGGGCATGGCGTGAAGAGGGGGCATGGCGTGCGCCCCCAAAAATCATGATGCAAGAGACAGTGGTGCGTCTGAGGCCACGGATTGGCACTGTCGGGCCAATTCCATTTTACGCGACACACATTTGCCGGTCAGCGCAAAGCCGGTCAGTTGACCGAATTCGTTGAGATAATGTGCCTCCAGATCAATTCCGCTACCCTGTACTTCCCACACGCCGCGCTTGCCTAAACTGGGGCAAATGAGGGTAGGGCAAGGGCCGATTTTTACCGGTACCGCTAGTGATGGAAGTAAAAGCTCCGTAGGTTGACCGGTCAGTGTCTTGGCCAGCGCCTTCGCTGCGTGCGTTGCCGGGGATATAAAAGGGAGCGGGCTTCCGTGGTATTCCACACAATCGCCCAAGGCGTAGATATGGGGAATACTGGTTTGGGAAAAAGCGTCCACAACAATGCCCAGATCTACCTGTGCGTTAATTTGTCGAGCCAACTCGGTATTGGGTCGTAGCCCGATGGCAGAAACCACCACATCGGCTGCCAGCAGAAAACCGTCTGAAAAGCGAACAATAGTCTGTTCATTGAGACGATCCACGGCTTCAATGGTTTTGCCCAAAAACCAGCGTACATCCATATGCGAGGAGAGTGCGGTACGAATAGCCGAGCCCATTACCTCAGGCACGGCGCGATTTAAAGGCCATTCCGCACGATCAATCACACTCACCTGATAGCCCTGCGAGGATAGATCACTGGCCAGTTCACACCCGACGAACCCTGCGCCGATGATGGCGACCTGTTTTTTCGTATTCAAAACGTTGCGGAATTTGCGATAGTCTTCAAGGTGATTTATCGCTAACAACTGCGCCGAGTCAGCAACGTGAGAGGGGAGTGGCATTGGCGTGGCACCCGTCGCCAGAACTAGCCGGTCATACTTCAGCGTACGTTGGGTTTCGTCCGGCATCTCATAGGTTAGTACCTTTATTTCCGGTTCAATTCGGGTCACGCAGACGCGGTGAAGCAGTGTGCATTGGAGTTCGGCTTCTAACTGGCTGGCCTCTTTTGTGATCAACTGATCGGGAGATTTTCCCGTGCTGAGCGCTTTGGACAGGTTGGGTTTGTAGTACGCACAAATCTCTTCTTGGCTCAGAATCACCAGATTGACCGATTTATCTTGCTGGCGAATTTCTCTTGCCAGTGTTAGGCCGGCATGGCCGGCACCTATAATTGCGATGGTTTCCACGAGGCCTCCCTGGTGTGATAAGAACATGAGATAAGAACATGTGGTAAGTAATGGGCGCTATGCATCAAGCAAATAGAAATCGGCTTTGGATGCAGAACATTCGGGGCAGGTCCAGTCATCCGGGATGTCTTCCCAGCGCGTGCCCGGACCAAAACCTTCGTCCGGCCAGCCGAGGGCTTCGTCGTAAACAGTGTCGCAAGTAATACAGCAGTATTTTCTAAAAGGCATAAATGGTTCCTGAGTTCAGTGGCGGAAAGTATTAGCTTGCGTTAATAGTTTCAAAGTCGGGCTTTTCCCGCACAAAACAGTCGGGACAGGGAAAATCTTCCGGGATGTCTTCCCAGCGCGTGCCCGCAGGATAGCCTTCGCGTTCACAACCAACAGATTCATCGTAGATGTAGCCGCAATCAGGGCATTGATACTCAGCCATACAGGTCTCCTGTTAACCTTTAAAAAGTCGTCGTTAAAGTGTTGTTCGTTACATGTTGCTTTTGGTTAGTGCCAGTAGCAGGGGCGCACTCCGGTAAGTGTCTGGGCGCTCGCCATCAGGCGATATGGCGTGGAGTGCTCCCCTCAAACTGTGATCAGGCGGCAACGGCGGTAGGGGTCGTTGTGGCTGGTTGGTGATAGCGCGCAAAGACGGCATCGCGTTGTGTCGGGTCTATGTTGACCTTGTTCATGTCACCACCGGCCCATGCCACAACCCGATGATCCATAATGCGGCGCCATGCGGACGGAATCATGGCGAGGCCCATCATGGCGGGGTAGCCCTGAGGTAACTGGGGCGCATCGGCGTAGTCACGCAGCAACTGATAGGCACGGGTGGGGTGTGCGTGATGGTCAGAGTGACGTTGCAGGTGTAGTGTAAGCAAGTTTGAAGCTTTAAAGTTGTTGTTCCAGCTATGGTGCGGCTGACAGCGCTCAAAGCGACCATTAGGCAGGGTTTGGCGCAGCAAGCCGTAATGCTCAATGTAATTAGCCATGGTGAGCTGGAACCAGCCATAGGCTGCACTGATTAGCAGGAAAGGGAGGGCCGCCCAACCGATCAGGTAGGTCATGGCCGCATAAGCAATCAGCGTGATCAGGCTCGTTTGCAGTAGCTCATTGCGTGGTGAAAATACACTTCTGTGCTGTCGCTTGAGCCGCTCGGCTTCGAGAGTCCAGCCGCGCTTCGCTGCCCCTGGGAGTTCTCTGAGTGCGAACTGATACAGACTTTCTCCCATTCGTGAGGAAGCCGGATCCTCGGGTGTGGCAACATCTTTGTGGTGACCTTTATTGTGCTCTATGTTGAAGTGGGCGTAGCCCGAACAGGCAGAGCAAATCTGTGCCGCCAGTACCTGGCCTTTGTCATTCAGTTTGTGGCCCAGTTCGTGGCTCATGGTCAGACCAATGGCGTGCAATGCGCCCGTACTGAGCAGTGCACCAATCAAATTGAACCAGGACCACTCACCCGCAACCACGACATAGGTCATGCTTGCCAGCGCCACCCACTGTAGTGCGGTAGCTATGTAAAGAATACCCTTGTAATAACCTGTGTGCTGTTGAAGCTCGGCTTCCTGTTCAGGCGTAGGATTAAAAGGATCTTCTTCGAAAATGTAATCCACCACGGGAATAACGACCCAGAAAATCACGGCTAATGTCCACAGCCACTGACCTGATCCGGTCGACATCGCCATATAGACCGACGCGATCAATACGGCAGGCACAATCAATGTCACCAGATACCAGTACTTTTTAATTTCTGACCAGCGCCGGTCTTTGGCGCTCAATGTCTGCCCTGACGAGGGTGGGATACTTTCTGAATAGCTCATAACGTGCTCCTGAAATGGTCGATGGTGTCCTGTGCCAGGATGGATTCCTGTGGATTGCTATCAATCTTCTTTAATTGTTGATTGATTGTCCGACAGTATGACAATTTGTGGGAGGGGTTAAACCTAACCAAAGTTAGGGGATAGATAAAAAAGCGGCATGAGTGTGCATTTAGTGATCAATTCGAGTGGATTAGCCGTAGAATGGAAAGAGTCGTCAATAGGTTGCAACTTGCCGGGAGTGTGCATCATGAGCTATCCGTCGACCCCTGATCCTGCATTCAGAGCAGCTGCACATGAAGCAACGGACAGTTTTGGAGCCATTGAGCTACCCCAGGGAGTGTGGTGGGGAGCGCAAACGCAGCGCTCTCTTGAGCATTTCCGGATCGGTCATCATACGTTTGGTATTAAATTTATTCAGGCATTGGTGACAATTAAGCGGGCCTGCGCGGATACTAATCTGGTCGAGGGTCGTTTGGATTCTGTTCGTTGTGATGCCATTCTGGCCGGTTGCGATCGAATCATGCAGGGGCAGTATGATGACCAGTTTCCGTTGCATGTGTGGCAAACAGGGTCGGGTACCCAAACGAACATGAACGTGAATGAAGTCATCAGTTCCCTTGCCAATGATTGGCTGGAGCAACGCCAAAAAGCAGAGGGTCAATCTGAGACGCATTATCGGGTTCATCCCAATGATCACGTCAACATGTCTCAGTCCAGTAATGATATTTTTCCAAGTGCGATGCATGTGGCTGTTGCACAAGCCACACACCATCAATTGATTCCTGCAATTGTTGCACTTAACGAGGCATTGGGGAAAAAACAGAAGGAGTTTGAACATATTTTTATGGTCGGCCGGACCCATTTAATGGACGCTCTGCCATTGCCCGTGAGTTCGTTATTTTCCGCGTTTCGAGCACAACTTGATCAGGCGAAGAATGCGCTCACAGAGAGCTTGTCTCATGTTTACGCTCTGGCGGTGGGAGGGACTGCCGTAGGGAGTGGATGTAATGCGCCTGCGGGCTTTGGTAACAAGGTCGCAGCGCGGCTGGCCGAACAGTATGGGCTGCCATTTTACGCCAATCCGAACTTGTATGCGGCAGTGTCTGGTGAAGATGCGCTTTTACGATTTAGTGCAGCGACAAAGCAACTTGCCAGTGTTCTCTTTAAAATCGCGAATGACTTTCGATTGCTGGGGAGTGGCCCTCGGTGTGGATTTAATGAATGGCGACTGCCGGCAAATGAACCTGGTAGCTCAATCATGCCGGGCAAGGTTAATCCCACTCAGTGTGAAGCATTAAGCATGGTGTCTCTGCAGGTGATGGGTAACGATCTCACTGTATCGCTCGCGGCTGCGCAAGGCCAATTGCAACTCAATGTTTATCGGCCGGTGATTATTCACAATTTAATGGAAAGTATTGAGTTGTTAACCGATAGCATGACTTCTTTTGCCGATTTCTGTGTTCGTGGTTTGGCCCTGAATGAGATTCAGATTCGGGCGAATATGGCACGTAACCTGTCCGTAATTACCTTATTGGCACCGTCACTTGGTTACGACGTTGCGGCCAGGATTGTGCATCATGCTCATGCACTTAATCTATCGTTGGGGCAGGCCGCACAGCAGCTGGCGTTGTATGACGAGACGGCATTCGACGAGCTGTTGCGAAAAGCTTTAGCTGAACAGGAGCGCTGATATGAACCTATTGATCACCGGTGGAACCGGGTTAATCGGGACGAGATTTATCCATCGACACCCCGGCCATCATTACACTGTGTTGACACGATCAACGCATCTGCTTTCAACGCCACCGTCAGACGCCACAAGGTATATTGGTGATTTGAGTGAACTCGCCTCGCTGGATGGTTTCGATGCCGTGATCAATTTAGCCGGAGAGCCCATTATTGATAAACGCTGGAGCGTTCAGCAGAAGCGGATAATTTGCGACAGTCGCTGGCATATTACGCAGCAAATAGTGGATAAAATTGCAGCGTCTTCCCATCCCCCGCGCGTTTTTATCAGCGGTTCGGCCGTAGGTATTTATGGGGATGCGGGTGAGGTCATGTTAAATGAGGCTAGCCTTATCCCGTGTGATGATTTCGCACACCAGCTGTGTGAACGCTGGGAAACCATTGCAGCCCAGGCCGCATCTTATACCCGGGTTGTCCATTTACGCACGGGCATTGTATTGGATGCTCAGGGCGGCGCGTTAGCCAAAATGCGTCTGCCTTTCAGTCTCTGTCTGGGCGGCCATCTCGGATCGGGCCGGCAGTTTATGTCCTGGATACATATAGACGACATGGTTGCCGCTATCTTGTTTCTTCTAATGAATGAGCATTGTCACGGTGCCTTTAACCTGACGTCACCACAACCTGTCACCAATCAGCAATTTACCCGCGCTTTGGCCTCGGCGCTGCATCGCTTTGCCATACTGCCTGTCCCAGGAGCTATATTATCGTTGCTTATGGGGGAGTCATCCCAGCTGCTATTAGGTAGCCAGCGGGTCTATCCAGACAAGCTGCTGCAGGCGGGGTTTCAGTTTTCCTATCCCTCTATTCAAGAGGCATTAAATCAACTCCTAACCCATTCTGGCTGAGCGCTTTAAACCTGAACGCCTTTCGATGGCGTATATGAATCCATGACGTCCAGATAATTTGCTCGCTCATAAATGGAAGGGGATATTGCATGTTGAAAACTCAAGCTGCCTTTGAGTTGTGCCACCGAGACGTACTCCTTTTCGGTCATCCAAGTCGTCATGGCATTGAGCAGGTGGGGTAGTGCCTGCGGACCTTGTTTGATTAAAGTGCTGCACAAGTAAACCACATCGGCCCCGGCGAGCAGCGCTTTCAAGACTTCTTGATAGTCATGAAAGCCTCCCGTAGCTGCTAGCGAAGTACTTAATTGACCGCGTAACAGCGCGATCCAGCGAATTCTTAACAGGGATTCAATCGGACTTGAAAGGTGAAGTGTCGGATTTAGGTTGAGCGTCTCCAGGTCAATGTCTGGTTGATAAAAGCGATTAAAACATACCAGTCCTTGTGTCCCGCGTTGTTCCAATTGTTTCGCAAAATGTGCCGGCGACGAAAACTGAGAAGAAATTTTAACCGTGAGCGGTAAAGTGACTTCCGTCCGGAGTTGGCTCACCACATCCAGAAGCTCATTTTCAACATCAGCAGCACTTTTACTGGCATCGGCGGCAATCGAGTACAGATTTAACTCAAGCGCATCACAACCCGCCTCGGCCATATCCTGTGCACAGTCAATCCAGCCACTGGGCGAAATACCGTTAAGGCTGCCAATCACCGGGATCTCCAGTGACTGTTTGCACTGACAGATAAGCGCCAGCATTTTGTCCAGGTGGGAGCTATAGTTTGCGGGTTCGGGTAGGAAGGTATCGGCTTCATGGTGACCGATATCCTGATGGTCGAGAAATCGGTACATCATTTCCTGTTCATGTATAAGCGCCTCTTCAAAGACCGAGGGCAATACCACTGCCGCCGCACCAGCGTCTTCCAGCCGCCGGAGGGTATCGAAGCTGGATGTGAGTGGGCCGGACGATGGAACCAGCGGGTTTTTCAGCGACAAACCTAAATAGGTTGTGGATAGGTCAGTCATGGTCTGTCTCCTGGCTTGGAGTGGGTGATTTCGCCGTTTCGTTCGTGCCGGGCAGTGAGGCGAGCTGGTCATATTGGCTGAAACGCTCATTAACATCCGTTTGAGCCTGCTGAAGCAACGCTTCGGCATGTTCCGGGTGAGAGCGCCATAGCATGCTGAAGCGAGTTTCACTTTTCATAAATTCGCTGTACGGCAAGCTGGGCTTTTTGGAATCCATGTGCAACGGGTTTTGCCCGGTGGCCGCCTTGCGTGGATCGAAACGCAACAGGGGCCAGTGGCCAGAATCAACCGCCATTTGCTGTTGGCGATGATTATTTACCAAGTCTACTCCGTGAGCGATGCACGGTGCGTAAGCAATAATCAGGGAGGGCCCCGGATAAGACTCGGCCTCTAAAAATGCGTGTAGCGTTTGTACATCCTTGGCACCATAAGCAACGTGCGCGACATAAACGTTTTCGTAACTCATGGCAATGCGGGCCAGATCCTTTTTGGCGGTAGGTTTGCCTGCGGCTGAAAACTTTGCCACCGCACCCCGTGGTGTTGCCTTGGAGGTTTGACCTCCGGTATTGGAATACACTTCGGTATCCAGCACCAATATGTTGACGTCTTTTCCGGATGCAAGCACATGATCGAGCCCGCCAAAACCAATGTCATAAGCCCAGCCATCGCCGCCGATAATCCACACGCTGCGTCGACAAAGCGCATCGGCTACTTGCAGAAGTCGTGTTGCATCGGTGTGAGCAAGTACCTTGAGAATTTGTTTAAGTTGAGCCACGCGTTGGCGTTGTTCGTAAATCCCGGCTTCATTTGTCTCATCCGCTTGCAAGAGATCTGAGACTAAATCGCCTGGCAATGCTTCACGCAGCCTGTCCAATAAATGTAACGCTTGCTGTTTCTGCTGATCGCAGGCAATACGCATTCCCAGCCCAAATTCGGCATTGTCTTCAAACAGGGAGTTATTCCAGGCCGGCCCGCGACCTTCGGCGTTAATTGTCCACGGTGTTGTGGGTAAGTTACCGCCGTAAATCGAGGAGCACCCGGTGGCGTTTGCAACCAGCATACGATCGCCAAACAATTGCGTAGCCAACCTGATGTAAGGTGTTTCTCCGCAACCCGCGCAAGCGCCGGAAAATTCGAAAAGTGGCGGATTGAGCATAGCGCCTTTCATGGTGCTGAGTTTGGTACTCTGAAAATCGCCATCCGGCAGAGACAAAAAGTATGTCCAGTTGGATTTCTCCTGTGCTTTGATCTCTGCCTGTGGAACCATGTTCAGCGCTTTTCGGTTGGTACGGGACTTGTCGCGAATCGGACAAATATCGACACAGAGTGCACAACCGGTACAATCTTCGGGCGAGATTTGATAGCTGATATGAAAGTCTTCCGGGTAGTCTTTGCCCTTGATCGGAACATGTTTAAACGTCTCTGGCGCGTCTTTTACTGTCGATGATGGGAACGCCTTGCTGCGAATGACGCTATGGGGGCAAACAAAGACGCACTTGCCGCAATGCGTACAGAGCGATTCATCCCACTGCGGTAATTCCAGTGCCAGATTGCGTTTTTCATACTTGGCCGTACCACTGGGATAACCGCCGTCAGCGGGAAGTAAACTCACGGGGATCAGGTTGCCCTTTCTGGCAATTAACGGTTCTGTCACCCGTATCACAAAATCACTCTTTGCCCCGTTTGTCTGCGTATTTGCTGGTGCCTCGCTGCTGGAGGCTACAACGTCGGGGACTTTCAGTTTGTGTAATGCCGCCAGGGTATTTTCGATTGCCTGAAAGTTGATTCGGGTTATATGGCGGCCTTTTTTTCCATAAGTCTTTTCGACCGATTGCTTGATGGCTTCAATGGCCCTGTCTTTCGGTAAAATATCGGAAATAGCAAAAAAGCAGGTTTGCATTATGGTGTTAATGCGCCGCCCCAGCCCGCTGTCCTGTGCGATCTTGTATCCATCTATAGCGTAACATTGCAATTGTTTATCGATGATTTGTTTCTTTGCCGCGGGGGGGAGTTGCTCCCAGATCAGTTCCTCGGGAGTGGACGTATTGAGTAGAAAAATTGCCCCTTCTGCCGCGTAGTCCAGAACCTCATATTGGTTCAGAAATTGACTTTGATGACATCCAACATATTGCGCACAGTTCTTCCCAATCAGGTAACTGGATTTAATCTGATCTGGCCCAAAGCGAAGATGGGAGATCGTAACCGCACCAGACTTTTTAGAGTCATATACAAAATAGCCCTGAGCGTAAAGCGGTGTGTGCTCACCGATAATCTTTATGCTGCTTTTATTCGCACTCACCGTCCCATCGGCTCCCAGCCCGAAAAACACACATTGAACGGATCGTTGGTGAGCATCAGTCGTATAGCGCTCATCCCAAGGGAGGCTGGTTTGTGTCACATCATCGTGGATGCCTATGGTAAATTCGAAGGGCAGTTCGCCCTGTTGAAGTCCGTCGAAAATTGCTTTAACCATTGCCGGGGTGAACTCTTTGGATCCCAGTCCAAAGCGCCCACCACTGATCCGAGGAATGCTGGCGCCGGTTTGTTGAAAATGGCGTAAGAAAGCCGTGCTGACATCTTTATATAGTGGCTCCCCTTCGGAACCGGGCTCTTTGGTTCGATCGAGAACCGCGATAGCCTTTGCCGATGAAGGCAGGGCGGCGATAAACCGATCATGTGCAAAAGGGCGGTATAACCTAACTTTTAGTACGCCGGTTCTTCCGCCCTGACGGTTTAGGTGAATAACGGTTTCTTCAACCGTTTCCGCACCAGACCCAATGATAACAATCACCTGCTGTGCGTCGGGGTGACCTTCGTATTGAAATAATTCGTAGTGCCTGCCGGTCAACGCTGAGAAGCGCGCCATACAGCCATCAACGATGGCAGGAAAATCACGGTAATAAGGATTGACCGTTTCTCTGGCCTGAAAAAATACGTCAGGATTTTGCGATGTGCCTCGAACATTCGGGTGTTCCGGCGACATGCCTCTCGCCCGGTGTGCAGCGAGTGCAGAAGGGGAAAACATCGAGCAAATTGTGGCATCCTCGATCATCGCAATTTTTGAAATTTCATGAGAGGTGCGAAAGCCGTCGAAGAAATGAAGCACGGGAATACGCCCCTCGAGGGTGGCTGCTTGCGCAATCAATGCCAGATCGTGAGCCTCCTGCACCGAGTTGGATGCGAGCAGGGCAAAACCGGTGGCTCGGGTTGCCATAACATCGCTGTGATCGGCAAAAATAGACAGCGCCTGGGCTGCCACGGCGCGTGCTGCGACATGAAAGACCGTTGCAGTCAGTTCACCGGCAATTTTGTACATATTCGGAATCATTAACAACAACCCCTGCGACGCAGTGAAGGTGGTCGTTAAGGCCCCAGTCTGCAATGCTCCGTGAATTGCGCCTGCAGCACCGGCTTCACTTTGCATTTCAATAATGCAAGGAACATCGCCCCAAATATTCTTCTGCTGGTTTGCCGACCAACTATCACACAACTCCCCCATAGGGGATGCCGGCGTAATAGGGTAAATTGCGATGACTTCGTTGGTTTTATGGGCGATGCGTGCTACCGCCTCATTGCCATCCACCGTAATGCATTGCGCGTCCTTCATATTGGCCCATCCCTTCTTCGTCTTCTATGAGAGGATAACTATAGCTATCAAGCATAGTCTCTTCTGATAAGAGAATGTGCTGTTATCCATATCGCAATAGTTTAATACCCGAGAATTTTTTCCTACCTGACTGGCGTCTACCAAATACTTTGTTACCCTTCTTTTGTTCGCAGACTTTCGAGGTTCCCATGATAACGCGCGTGTTTTCCCGCTTCTTAGCGTATGGCATATGTGTGGCCGGTTTGATGATTTCATTAATCCTTGCGGTAAATGGTCATCTGAATTTTGGTATTCCCGCCCTGTTTGCCCTGTTTGTGATCATGGGATCGTACGACCTTCTTCAGCGTCGCCGCACACTGAGCCGTAATTACCCGGTGCTGGCAAATATCAGATATTTTCTGGAATCTATCGGGCCGGAAATTCGCCAGTATTTTATTCAGTCGGATACGGAAGAAAGACCTTTTTCTCGTGAGCAGCGAGCGATCGTCTATCAACGTGCGAAAAACACACTCGATAAGCGCCCCTTCGGATCACAATTACAAATGTACAACGAAGGCTACGAGTGGATGAATCACTCACTTAAGCCCGTACATATAAAAGATAAAGACTTTCGGGTTGTTGTAGGAGCCTGCTGCAAAAAGCCCTACAACGTGAGCATATTCAATATCTCCGCCATGAGTTTTGGTTCGTTGTCAGCTAACGCCATCTTGTCCTTGAATAAAGGTGCCCAAATGGGAGGCTTCTATCACGATACAGGCGAAGGCTCTATATCACGCTATCACCGGCAGTTTGGGGGGGATCTGGTATGGGAGATCGGGTCGGGGTATTTCGGATGCCGCAATCCTGATGGAACTTTTAGTCCGGAAAAGTTTGCTCAGGCGGCTGCGCTGGATCAGGTTAAAATGATCGAAATTAAGCTTTCGCAGGGCGCGAAGCCTGGGCATGGGGGCATATTGCCCGGAGCCAAGGTTACACCAGAAATCGCAGAGGCTCGAGGTGTCCCGGTTGGCATTGATGTCGAGTCACCCGCGTCGCACTCCGCATTCAGTACTCCGGAGGAATTACTGGCGTTTGTTGAAAGACTAAGAGAATTATCTGGTGGGAAGCCGGTAGGATTCAAATTGGCGATCGGTCATCCTTGGGAGTGGTTTGCCATTGTTAAGGCCATGTTGAACACGGAAAAGTACCCGGATTTTATCGTCGTTGACGGAGGAGAAGGGGGGACGGGAGCTGCGCCACTGGAATTTATCAATCGTTTGGGCACGCCGTTGACCGAAGCATTGCTTTTGGTGCACAACACATTGATCGGTGTCAACTTGCGCGACAAAATCTCGATAGGTGCCGCAGGAAAAATAACTACCGCATTTAATATCGCGAGAACACTCGCGCTTGGCGCTGACTGGTGTAATGCCGCGCGTGGCTACATGTTTGCGCTTGGCTGTGTACAGTCACTAAGTTGCCATACAGGAAAATGTCCTACCGGTATTGCAACTCAGGATCCTTCACGCAGTCGTAAGTTGGATGTAGAGGACAAAAGTAAACGAGTTTATCATTTTCACAAAAACACGGTTGATGCGTTGGCGGACCTGATCGGTGCGGCAGGATTAAATTCACCATCCGAGTTGGGGCCGGAGCATATTGTTCGCCGAGTTTCTAAAAATGAAGTGCACTCTTATCTTGAGATGTTTCCGTTTCTTGCTCCCGGAGACCTGCTCAAGGGAAATGTCGGCCATTCGGTCTTTGATAAGTATTGGGGAGTGGTTGATGGTAAAAGCTTTGATCCCCCCGAGTTTATTGCCAAATTAAGAAGTTCGAAACTTTGTTAAAGTGCAATGGTAATCAAGGTTATAAACGCGACCTGTAAATAGCGACTGATGAAAAAACATCGAAGACTCCCTGTCATTCCTGAGTGAGCGACTTTAAATAGAACTATTTCACAAAACAGGTTGACTTGGCGCGGGGCATCCTTATAATGCGCCTCTCCTTGAGACAGGGGTAACCCGCTTCAAGCGAAAAGATTTGCAGTTCATTGTTTTTAAAGGCCTTTTTGATTTTGTATGAATTCATAAAGGCGGCACAGTGAACTGGTCAGCTCAATCGCTTCAACGAAAAAACGCTGAAGAAAAGAGTTGACAGAAAGAAGAGGTGCTGTAGAATACGCGCCTCGGTTGAGAGAGAAGCTCGACCGGCTCTTTAAAAAAAGTAACCAAGCAATTCGTGTGGGCGCTGACTGGGATGATCTATGAGATAGATTATCAAGTTAGCAAACACCTGACAATTCAGTAGTTTGTAATGCTTGAGCAAGATTGGAGTCCTTCGGGATTCAAAAAGATTAAACTGAAGAGTTTGATCATGGCTCAGATTGAACGCTGGCGGCAGGCCTAACACATGCAAGTCGAGCGGCAGCAAGCCTTCGGGCGTTGGCGAGCGGCGGACGGGTGCGTAACGCGTAGGAATCTACCTGGTAGCGGGGGATAGCCCGGGGAAACCCGGATTAATACCGCATAAGCTCTACGGAGGAAAGCAGGGGCTCTTAGGACCTTGCGCTATCAGATGAGCCTGCGTTGGATTAGCTAGTTGGTAGGGTAAAGGCCTACCAAGGCGACGATCTATAGCTGGTCTGAGAGGATGATCAGCCACACTGGGACTGAGACACGGCCCAGACTCCTACGGGAGGCAGCAGTGGGGAATATTGGACAATGGGGGAAACCCTGATCCAGCCATGCCGCGTGTGCGAAGAAGGCCTTCGGGTTGTAAAGCACTTTCAGTGGGGAGGAAGGCCAGGTTGCTAATATCAGCTTGGATTGACGTTACCTACAGAAGAAGCACCGGCTAACTCCGTGCCAGCAGCCGCGGTAATACGGAGGGTGCGAGCGTTAATCGGAATTACTGGGCGTAAAGCGCGCGTAGGCGGTTTGTTAAGCGGATGTGAAAGCCCCGGGCTCAACCTGGGAACTGCACTTCGAACTGGCAGGCTAGAGTACGGTAGAGGGTGGTGGAATTTCCGGTGTAGCGGTGAAATGCGTAGAGATTGGAAGGAACATCAGTGGCGAAGGCGGCCCCCTGGACTGATACTGACGCTGAGGTGCGAAAGCGTGGGGAGCAAACAGGATTAGATACCCTGGTAGTCCACGCCGTAAACGATGTCTACTAGCCGTTGGGAGACTTGATCTTTTAGTGGCGCAGCTAACGCGATAAGTTGACCGCCTGGGGAGTACGGCCGCAAGGTTAAAACTCAAATGAATTGACGGGGGCCCGCACAAGCGGTGGAGCATGTGGTTTAATTCGATGCAACGCGAAGAACCTTACCTGGTCTTGACATCCTGAGAACTTTCCAGAGATGGATTGGTGCCTTCGGGAACGCAGAGACAGGTGCTGCATGGCTGTCGTCAGCTCGTGTTGTGAAATGTTGGGTTAAGTCCCGTAACGAGCGCAACCCTTGTCCTTATTTGCCAGCACTTCGGGTGGGAACTCTAAGGAGACTGCCGGTGACAAACCGGAGGAAGGTGGGGACGACGTCAAGTCATCATGGCCCTTACGGCCAGGGCTACACACGTGCTACAATGGAACGAACAGAGGGTCGCGAAGCCGCGAGGTGGAGCCAATCCCGTAAAACGTTTCGTAGTCCGGATTGGAGTCTGCAACTCGACTCCATGAAGTCGGAATCGCTAGTAATCGCGAATCAGAATGTCGCGGTGAATACGTTCCCGGGCCTTGTACACACCGCCCGTCACACCATGGGAGTGGATTTCACCAGAAGTAGGTAGCTTAACCCTCGGGAGGGCGCTTACCACGGTGGGGTTCATGACTGGGGTGAAGTCGTAACAAGGTAGCCGTAGGGGAACCTGCGGCTGGATCACCTCCTTAAACGATTCATAGCGTCTCAGTTATGCGTCCACACGAATTGCTTGGTGAAAGATTTAAAGAGAGCACGGGTCGACAGGCCCGATTGATCGCAAGATCAAAGACTGGGTCTGTAGCTCAGGTGGTTAGAGCGCACCCCTGATAAGGGTGAGGTCGGTGGTTCGAGTCCACCCAGACCCACCAGTACGCTTGGGGCCATAGCTCAGCTGGGAGAGCGCCTGCCTTGCACGCAGGAGGTCAGGAGTTCGATCCTCCTTGGCTCCACCAACATCTCGCCGATGATCACAACTAAACTGATTGCTCACCTGAAGGTGAGGCAAGAGTCCGTTTAGTTCTGGTTATCACCAGAATGCTCTTTAACAATTTGGCAAGTGAAAGTAAGTAAAGTTAACCTCGTTGAGGTGACCTTCGGGTCGTCAGCAATGAAGTTAACAGGATTACTGCATACAAAGATTCATTCGATCAAGCGTTATCCGGCAAATAAGCGTTACAAACCGGTCCGACAATCTTGGATAGAATGCCAATCTGGTCAGGGCAACCTGAAGCAGAAAAGCAGACTGTTTGGGGTTATATAGTCAAGCGACCAAGCGCACATGGTGGATGCCTAGGCAGTTAGAGGCGATGAAGGACGTAGTAGCCTGCGAAAAGCGTCGGGGAGCTGGCAAACAAGCTTCGATCCGGCGATGTCCGAATGGGGAAACCCACCTGTCATAAGGCAGGTATCCTGTACTGAATACATAGGTACAGGAAGCGAACCGGGAGAACTGAAACATCTAAGTACCCCGAGGAAAAGAAATCAACCGAGATTCCCTCAGTAGCGGCGAGCGAACGGGGACCAGCCCTTAAGCTTGGTGACGAATAGGAGAAGGCCCTGGAAAGTGCCGCCATAGTGGGTGATAGCCCCGTATCCGAAATTCTATCCAAGTGAAATCGAGTAGGTCGGGACACGAGAAATCTTGACTGAATATGGGGGGACCATCCTCCAAGGCTAAATACTACTAACTGACCGATAGTGAACCAGTACCGTGAGGGAAAGGCGAAAAGAACCCCTGTGAGGGGAGTGAAATAGACCCTGAAACCGTGTGCGTACAAGCAGTGGGAGCAGGCTTGTCCTGTGACTGCGTACCTTTTGTATAATGGGTCAGCGACTTATTTTCAGTGGCGAGGTTAACCGAATAGGGGAGCCGTAGTGAAAGCGAGCCTGAATAGGGCGTTTTAGTCGCTGGGAATAGACCCGAAACCGAGTGATCTATCCATGAGCAGGTTGAAGGTGCGGTAACACGCACTGGAGGACCGAACCCACTCCCGTTGAAAAGGTAGGGGATGACTTGTGGATAGGAGTGAAAGGCTAATCAAACTCGGAGATAGCTGGTTCTCCTCGAAAGCTATTTAGGTAGCGCCTCGGACGAATACCACTGGGGGTAGAGCACTGTTTGGGCTAGGGGGTCATCTCGACTTACCAACCCCATGCAAACTCCGAATACCAGTGAGTACTATCCGGGAGACACACGGCGGGTGCTAACGTCCGTCGTGAAAAGGGAAACAACCCAGACCGCCAGCTAAGGTCCCCAAGTCCATGTTAAGTGGGAAACGATGTGGGAAGGCATAGACAGCTAGGAGGTTGGCTTAGAAGCAGCCATCCTTTAAAGAAAGCGTAATAGCTCACTAGTCGAGTCGGCCTGCGCGTAAGATTCAACGGGGCTCAAACATGGCACCGAAGCTGCGGATCCATACTCAGTATGGGTGGTAGAGGAGCGTTCTGTAAGCCGTCGAAGCGGACTTGTAAAGGTCCGTGGAGGTATCAGAAGTGCGAATGCTGACATGAGTAACGACAAAGGGGGTGAAAAACCCCCTCGCCGGAAGACCAAGGGTTCCTGCGCAACGCTAATCGGCGCAGGGTGAGTCGGCCCCTAAGGTGAGACCGAAAGGTGTAATCGATGGGAAACAGATTAATATTTCTGTACCTCAACTAACTGCGATGGAGGGACGGAGAAGGCTAGGCCAGCACGGCGATGGTTGTCCGTGTTTAAGGTGGTAGGCTGAGATCTCAGGCAAATCCGGGATCTCAAGGCCGAGAACTGATGACGAGGTTCCTTTTGGAACTGAAGTGGTTGATGCCATGCTTCCAGGAAAAGCTTCTAAGCTTCAGGTTAGTTGGGACCGTACCCCAAACCGACACAGGTGGTCAGGTAGAGAATACCAAGGCGCTTGAGAGAACTCGGGTGAAGGAACTAGGCAAAATGGTGCCGTAACTTCGGGAGAAGGCACGCCGGCCAAGGTGAAGGACTTGCTCCGTAAGCCCCGGCCGGTCGAAGATACCAGGCCCCTGCGACTGTTTATTAAAAACACAGCACTCTGCAAACACGAAAGTGGACGTATAGGGTGTGACGCCTGCCCGGTGCCGGAAGGTTAATTGATGGGGTCAGCCGCAAGGCGAAGCTCTTGATCGAAGCCCCGGTAAACGGCGGCCGTAACTATAACGGTCCTAAGGTAGCGAAATTCCTTGTCGGGTAAGTTCCGACCTGCACGAATGGCGTAACGATGGCCACGCTGTCTCCACCCGAGACTCAGTGAAATTGAAATCGCAGTGAAGATGCTGTGTATCCGCGGCTAGACGGAAAGACCCCGTGAACCTTTACTATAGCTTCACAGTGAACTTTGATACTACTTGTGTAGGATAGCTGGGAGGCTTTGAAGCGGTGACGCCAGTTCGTGGAGCCGACCTTGAAATACCACCCTGGTATTGTTGAGGTTCTAACCCAGACCCGTAATCCGGGTCGGGGACATTGTGTGGTGGGTAGTTTGACTGGGGCGGTCTCCTCCCAAAGAGTAACGGAGGAGCACGAAGGTGCGCTAAGGATGGTCGGACATCATGCGGTTAGTGTAAAGGCAAAAGCGCGCTTAACTGCGAGACGGACAGGTCGAGCAGGTACGAAAGTAGGTCTTAGTGATCCGGTGGTTCTGTATGGAAGGGCCATCGCTCAACGGATAAAAGGTACTCCGGGGATAACAGGCTGATACCGCCCAAGAGTTCACATCGACGGCGGTGTTTGGCACCTCGATGTCGGCTCATCACATCCTGGGGCTGAAGCCGGTCCCAAGGGTATGGCTGTTCGCCATTTAAAGTGGTACGCGAGCTGGGTTTAGAACGTCGTGAGACAGTTCGGTCCCTATCTGCCGTGGACGTTGGAAACTTGAGAAGAGCTGCTCCTAGTACGAGAGGACCGGAGTGGACGTACCTCTGGTGTTCGGGTTGTCATGCCAATGGCATTGCCCGGTAGCTATGTACGGACGGGATAACCGCTGAAAGCATCTAAGCGGGAAGCCTCCTTCAAGATAAGGTTTCCCTGAGGCCTTGAGCCTCCTGAAGAGCCCTTAAAGACTATGAGGTTGATAGGCAGGGTGTGTAAGTGCCGTGAGGCATTGAGCTAACCTGTACTAATTGCTCGTGAGGCTTGACTATATAACGCCCAAACAGTCTGGGTAGCGTTGATTGAATGATCACGCAGGATCCATTACGAACGATCACTTGCTGAATTAAAGAGCGCAGAGCAATTACTGCTAGGCAGCCAGAACGAATTGACCGTAAGGTCACACAGTTTTGCCTGATGACAATAGCGGACTGGAACCACCTGATCCCTTCCCGAACTCAGTCGTGAAACGGTCCAGCGCCGATGGTAGTGTGGGGTCTCCCCATGTGAGAGTAGGTCATCGTCAGGCATCTATCCCAAACCCCGGTATCGCAAGATGCCGGGGTTTTTTAGTTTCGTTGCTCCTCACCGTATTTTTTATAGGACAATTAATTTTGTGGTGGGGAGATTTTGGTTCAGGTTGGCAAAGCCTGCGGGACAAGATATAGTCCCGTGCTAAAATTTGAAAACGAATCCATTCATTTCGGATAACTCTTACATTTTAAACTTTCCGCGGAGATCGCGATGTCGTCTGCTAATAAGCTAATCATTTTTGATACCACACTACGTGATGGAGAACAGAGCCCTGGTGCGACCATGACTAAGGCTGAAAAACTTCGAATCGCGAAAATTCTGGAAAAAATGAGAGTAGATGTAATCGAAGCGGGGTTTGCGATAGCAAGTCAAGGGGATTTTGAGGCGGTTAAGGCTATTGCTGAAACGATAAAAGATTCGACAGTCTGTAGCTTGTCCAGAGCCCTTGATAAGGATATTGAACGTGCGGCGGAAGCACTTCAGAATGCAAATTCGTCTCGTATTCATACGTTCATAGCAACATCTCCTATCCATATGAAATATAAATTGCAGATGGAGCCTGAGTTGGTAATAGAGCAGGCTGTACGTGCAGTTAAAAAAGCTCGTAACTATACCAATGATGTTGAATTTTCGTGCGAAGATGCTGGCCGATCAGAAATTGACTTTCTGTGTCGCATCATAGAAGCCGCAATAAATGCGGGAGCTACGACTATTAATATTCCTGATACCGTAGGTTATGCAATTCCTCAGCAGTTTGGCGAGACGATACATACCTTGTTAAATCGCATACCTAACGCAGACAAAGCGATATTTTCAGTGCATTGCCATAATGATCTTGGATTAGCGGTCGCAAATAGCTTGTCAGCGGTAATGAATGGTGCCAGGCAGGTTGAATGTACGATAAATGGACTTGGAGAGCGAGCAGGTAACGCGTCTTTGGAAGAAGTTGTTATGGCGGTTAGAACCCGCAAAGATCTGTTTAATGTGGAGACAGGGATTGATGCAACTCATATTGTTCCTGCTTCACGCTTAGTCTCTACAATTACAGGGTTTCCGGTACAGCCAAACAAAGCTATCGTTGGTGCAAATGCGTTTGCCCATGAGTCGGGCATTCATCAGGACGGCGTCTTGAAGCATCGGGAAACGTATGAAATTATGCGTGCCCAAGATGTTGGATGGCATGCCAATAGCATTGTTTTAGGAAAGCACTCGGGTCGTAATGCATTTAGGACGCGTCTTGAGGAACTCGGGATTCAGATGGAAACTGAAACGGCGTTGAATGATACTTTTGCGCGTTTTAAGGAACTTGCAGATAAGAAGCACGAGATATTTGATGAGGATTTGCAGGCTCTTGTCAGCGATTCTCTAAGTGCAAATACCGAAGAGCGCTATAAATTAGTGTGCATGTCCGTGTGTTCTGAAACAGGCGTTCGACCTGTCGCCAAAGTTACGTTACTGAGCGATGGCCAGGAGTTGTCAGCAACTGCAGAAGGGAGTGGCCCGGTTGATGCTACCTTTAAGGCGATTGAGGAGCTGGTAAAATCAGGTGTCAATCTGCAGTTGTACTCGGTGAATAATATCACGAGTGGAACGGATGCTCAGGGTGAAGTTACGGTTCGGGTTGAGCGTGGTGGGCGTATCGTGAATGGATTGGGCGCAGATACGGATATTGTGATTGCTTCCGCGAAGGCTTATTTGCATGCACTCAATCTAATTTTAACTGGTAGTGAAAAGCAGCACCCTCAGAGCAATGTCTAGTTGTGATTGCTGAGTCTCTTCGAAGTTATTATCTTAAGCAATTGGGCGTACCTGTCTGGTACGCCACTCAAGCCTTGCCTGGGGCTTCGCCAGATAGGTTGCTATCTGCTTCCACGTTGTCTCAAGCCCGGGGTTCAGAGTGCGTTAGAAACTTTGCTGCACCAGCATCGACTGAAGCCCGAAAGGTCGAGATAGCTCCCGCAAAAACGACTAACAATGAAGCTCGTTCAATTTCTGCAGCGCTACTCAAAAATAGTTCCACAGAAATTAAAATCGTTCAGCCTGAAGAAAAGCTGAAACAGTCTGCTGACTCGGATTTCTCCCCTTCTGTATATGCCAGTTCAAGTTTGCACTGGCTGTGGTGGGTTCTAAATGACAAATTGTTCGTCTCTCAATACTCGGGGGGGTATTCTTCGATGGTAGAGACGCAATTATTGAGACAGATAGGTGAGTTCTTTGGGGTAATATCTGATGTCGAGCTCAAGGTGGCTGAATTTGTTTGGCCAATTTTTGCCAATCGTAATTTACCAAAATTGACTTTGACAGAGATGTCATTGCTTTTTTTGCGAACACTTGGAAATACGGTGGATTTGGCCCGGATTACGACAGTGGTTGCCATGGGGGAGCCAGTGGCGGCTATGTTGATGAACGAGACATCTTGTGCCTATGGGAAATATAAGGATCGATATGTCGGCGTGGATTTCTCATGTGATGTGTATTGCACTTTACCCCTTAGTCGTGTGCTGGAAAATCCTCGGCAAAAATTGGAACTCTGGCGCCAGCTGAAAGAAGTCTTTGATAAAGGAGTTGTCGATAGGTGACAGCGAATAATATTGTTTTTCGTTTGATGGATGAAAATGACTTCGAGAGCGTTTTGTCAAACGAGCGTCATGCGTATTCGCATCCATGGTCAGAGGGTAACTTTCGAACCAGTTTCAATGGTCGGGATGAGATATGGCTAATTTGCCTGGAAGGTAAAATTGCAGGGCACGCTGTTTTGTCGGTAATTGCTGATGAAGCACATATTTTGAATTTATGTGTGGCCAAGGCGTATCAAGGTCAAGGTTTTGGGCGGGAAATGCTTACGTTTTTGGCAGATAGAGCTGCAGAGAAGGATTGTCGTGCTGTTTTTCTCGAAGTTCGAATAAGTAACCAGGCAGCCATTAATCTTTACCAGTCGTTTGGCTTTTGCGAAGTTGGTTTGCGGAAAGATTACTATCCGGCTAGTGGTGGTTCTGAGCATGCAGTAGTGATGGCCTTGGAGCTAAAATTAGATTTGTTTGGCTAGGTAATATTTAGGCCGTTAGTCTGGAGTTCTTTTTGAATGGGGATTAATGCTGAATTATTTCCTATATGGATAACCGTTCTTTTTTATATCGTGTGGGTTGCTACGATTATTTACGCGATCATATCTGTTGACTGGACGACCGTTTTTCTTGATTCAGGATTACAGCATCTGTTTTTTGGCTCGATTCTGATTTTAACTATTTTATGGGCCATGCGTGCTGGTGTATCTGTCGGGATAGGAATTCATGTTTGGGGATTGTCGGCGCTTACGCTTGTTTTTGGTTGGGCTTTAGGCGTAGTCATTGCAACGTGCGTCATGATATGCCTTGTTGTGTTGGGTGTTGAAGAGGCAGGGGCGTTCGGGTTGACAGGGAGTCTGGTTATTGGCTTACAGATTTTGACTGTGTACCTGATAGTGCTCTGGGAGCGACAATCCGGAAACAGGAATTTTTTTGTTTATATTTTTGCCTGTGGTTTTTTTGGTACTGCTTTGGCGGTAGGTGTTGCAGGTATGACCATGATGTTGTTTTACTGGCTTTTTCATGTTTATACTTTTGACCGTTTACTCGAGGAGTATATTCAGTATTTGCCTTTAATTATGTTGCCTGAGGCATTTTTGAATGGCATTGTGGTTTCTGGACTTGTGGCTTTTTGCCCGGAAAGGCTGACAACTCTAGATCAGACGCGCTACCTCTAAATATTTCGCGAATGGCTAGCGATTGACGGGGCGCTTTAGTAGCTTGCGCTGCAGAGTGCGTCGGTGCATATTAAGGGCTCTTGCGGTTGCAGATATATTGCCATGGTGCTCGTTCAGTACTCTATTGATATGTTCCCATTCCAATCGTTCAACTGAAATGGGCTGTGCTGCAGCAAGGTTCTCATCCTCGGTGCTTTCGTTGTTTAGAGCGGAAAGTACTTCATCCGTATTTGCAGGCTTGCAAAGATAGTTTGTGGCCCCTGATTTTATGGCCTCAACTGCAGTGGATATGCTTGAATAGCCTGTCAGTATAACTGCCTTGGTTTCTGGAGATACTTTCAGTAATTTATTCAGCGCAGTTAAACCATTTTCTTTGTCAATCTTTAAATCAATGACGGCGAAATCAGGCATTGACGCAAAGTGAGGTTCTGCCGAGTACAAAGAGAAATACGCATAAGCATCGTAACCTCTTCGGGCAAGGGAGCGAGAGAGCGTGGAGGCAAATACTTCGTCGTCATCGAGTACGATCACTGTTTTTTTCATGATGATTGGTCTGGGATTAAGGTCGTTAGAGGGAGTGTGACTTCTGTATGGGTTCCGATCCCATTTTGATTGTTTCTTAGCTTTATTGTTCCCTCAAAGCGGTTTAATGTAGCGTGTGAAAGAAACAATCCCAGTCCTAATCCGCTTTTCTTTTCGGATGTGTAGGGCGTATCAGGGGTGCCTTCTATATCTATAGGTAAGCCTGGTCCTAAGTCCTTTATATTAATGACTATGCGCGAATTTTCGCAGTTAATGTCTACCTCTAACGGTTCCTTGCTTGCCTCACATGCATTGTTGAAGATATTTAGCATGGCCAGTTTCAGGTTGTAATTGCTGTTCAGGAATGCCTTGTCGGCGTAATTATCGTAATTAAGTACAATTTCCGCAGTTGGATGAAGTAGGTGCATCTCATCCAGAATGCTGTTCATAAACTCATTAACCGTCGTTGGCTGATGAGACTCTTGGGCTAGTTTGTCTGAATAGCTACGTAGTTTTCTAAGAGTTTGTTTGCATAGCTCTATTTGTTTGTAAAGTAGTTCCAAATCTTCGCTGAGATGAGTGGCAGTATGCTCTTGCTTCAAATCGTTAAGGATCACAGCCATTGTCGACAATGGGGTGCCCAAATGATGTGCTGTATTTGCTGCCTGCGTTGCGATTGCCAGAATTTGTTCATCCCGAAGAGTGGCTTCCCTTTGTTCGTTAATTTTCTCTCGTTGTTCCAGTATACGTTTGCGCATTTTTACGATGACGGTAGATATCAGCAAAGCGCTGATAGCGAAGTTTATCCACATTCCGAGAAGGTGTTGGGCAAAGATAGAGGCCTCATGAGGGAGTGGGTCTGGCATTAGGTCGGTATGGTTGTGGTGACTATGAGCGGGAGCGTTGATAAACAAAGACACCGCATCTTCCCAAAAAAACAAGCCACTATAGGCCGCTAGCGTCACCAGAAGAACAATCGTTGTAGATCGACTGCTGAGTGTTGATGCACTAATAATTACAGGAAAAAGATAAAACGATACAAAAGGGTTAGACGCTCCTCCACTAAACCCAAAAAGCAATGTGAGAAGAACGGTATCAAGCACAAGCTGAATCAGAAACTCATTTTCATGAATTATGCTTCGTGTGTGAAGGCGGAAGAACGTGCCTGCGGCGGCTAGGGTCATCAGCGCAAGTGTAGTAATGAGTATTTGCTTGACGTCGTTAGTGGTATGCGTGAACAGAACGATGATTGACGCGACAACGATGACTACGCAACGAATGAAATTACTCAGCCGAAGATTGGTATGCAGTGAAATATTGATTGGGTTGTTCATGCCAGTAGTAAAATATTAAATTGATATTCTAATCGCGACTTTGCTTGGAATCGATGCGACAAAAGCGCACAGGATAATCATTCAACGCCCCTTATAAAAAAGCTATAATCTCGCCTTTTACTTGGAACGCCCTTGATGGGCGGCAAATACAGAGCAGGTTGAATCAAGTTATGTCACTTTTTGCTGATGAAATTCAGGCGCGTCGCACTTTTGCGATCATCTCGCACCCTGATGCGGGTAAAACGACGATTACTGAAAAGGTGCTTCTGTATGGAAATGCAATTCAGACGGCGGGAACGGTTAAAGGTAAGAAGTCCGGCCAGCATGCCAAGTCTGACTGGATGGAGATGGAGAAGGAAAGGGGGATTTCAGTAACCACTTCGGTTATGCAATTCCCTTATGGCGATTGTCTGGTAAATCTTTTGGATACGCCGGGGCACGAAGACTTTTCCGAAGATACCTATCGTACGCTTACGGCGGTTGATTCTTGTCTCATGGTCATTGATTGTGCGAAGGGTGTTGAAGCTCGCACAATAAAGCTGATGGAAGTGACTCGTTTACGCGATACCCCCATTATCACATTTATGAATAAGATGGACCGGGATATTCGCGATCCTGTTGAGTTGCTAGATGAAGTCGAGAATGTTTTAAAAATTGCTTGTGCGCCAATCACTTGGCCAATTGGTATGGGTAAGCAGTTTAAAGGGGTTTACCACATATTAAGAGATGAGGTGATTCTGTATCAGGGTGGCCAGGGCCATACAATTCAGAACGTTCAGATTGTGAAGGGAATTGATAATCCGGAGGTTGACGCCCGCTTGGGTAGTTATGCTGAACAACTTCGGGAAGAAGTGGAATTGTTGCAGGGGGCCTCACATCCATTTGACCTGGAGCTATTTCTGAGTGGTGAGCTGACTCCTGTGTTTTTTGGAACCGCCTTGGGAAATTTTGGCGTAGATCACGTATTGGATGGGCTGGTCGAGTGGGCTCCTGCTCCTTTGCCCAGGAAAACGGATAAGCGGGAAGTCCCTGCAAGCGAAGATAAGTTTTCAGGGTTTGTTTTTAAAATTCAGGCCAATATGGATCCTTTGCATCGGGATCGAATTGCATTTTTGCGTGTTTGTTCCGGTCGTTATCAGCAAGGTATGAAGTTGCGCCACGTCAGGTTAGGAAAAGAGGTGAGAATTGCGGATGCGCTTACCTTTATGGCAGGTGACCGGGAACGTGCTGAAGAAGCTTTTGCGGGAGATATTATCGGGCTTCATAATCATGGCACGATTCAAATCGGTGACACTTTTACCGAAGGTGAGGAAATTAGATTTACAGGGATTCCGAATTTTGCACCTGAGCTATTCCGAAGAATACGCCTCAAAGATCCGTTAAAGGCAAAACAGTTGCAAAAAGGGCTAATTCAGTTATCTGAAGAAGGTGCTGTACAGGTCTTTCGACCACTAAAAAATAATGATTTGATCGTGGGGGCTGTGGGCGTACTACAATTTGATGTTGTTGTTCACCGGTTGAGAACGGAATATAAAGTTGAGGCGGTTTATGAGCCAATTAGCGTGGCAACGGCTCGATGGGTAGATTGTAAAGACGTAATCAAACTGGAGCAGTTCAGGAATAAAGCGTTTGAAAATCTTGCCTTGGATGGTGGGGATAATCTGACCTATATTGCGCCTACCATGGTTAATTTACAGTTAACCCAAGAGCGGCACCCCGAAATGGTTTTCCGTAAAACTCGCGAGCATGCAATGACATCCTGAAGAGTAAAGGCTGCATGATGAGGGGTTGATGCACTGGATTGATGCGCACTGTCATCTTGATCTGATTTTTGATCAGGTTGGGGATCAGGCATTTGAAACGTCTTTTAGACAATGGCAGCTTGCTGGCGTCAGGCAGTTTGTTGTGCCTGCAGTCGGTGGCGAAAGCTGGAGAACGATTTCCAAATTGGCTGCCAGGTTTCCCGGTATTCACGGTTGTCTCGGAGTGCATCCTTGTTTTTTAAGGGAAGACTACTCTCAGGCATTGAGTATCTTTGATGCGCTGCCGGGTATGTCCGGCATCGTTGCGGTGGGAGAAATCGGGCTGCATGCTGGCTTAGGTAATGACGCAGTACAGCGGGAGATTTTTGTTCGACAGGTCGAAATCGCAGCCTATTGGAAGTTACCTATCGTGGTGCACTCTTATCGTTGTCACGATGAAATTTTTTCACTGCTGAAAAAGAAACGTTTTTCATGTGGCGGTTTGCTGCACGGTTTTTCTGGCTCATATAAGCAAGCAATGAATTTTGTATCAATTCAGTTTTGTTTGGGGGTTGGGGGTGTTTTGACATGGCCCAGAGCGAGTAAAACACGGGACACGCTTTCGCGTGTACCACTGGAAGCTCTAATGATCGAAACGGACAGTCCAGATATGCCACTCCCGGGGATGGCGAAAGGGCAGAATACACCGCTAAGCATTCCGATGATATTTGATGCTTTGGCGGCTGCCCGACCGGAATCTCCTGCCCATATTGCGGAAAAGTTACTGCTAAACACTGCAAAGGTGTTCAAATTCGCAGTCTAAGCGATTTTGCTTTAATTATTGCTGGTAATAGTGCAAATGTTTGTTTTATAATCTGCGCCCCTGTTTACTAGCTCTTAAAGGACTGCCCCGTTCCTCGAGTGTGTAAGCAAATGTATTGGCAGTAATCTTGAGTTGCTTCCGACAATTTTGGTGCGGAAGACCTTTTGCTTTTAAAGGCGGGATGAAATGAAAACTTTGAGTGCAAAACCAGCCGAAGTAAAACGCGACTGGTATATCGTAAATGCTGAAGGCAAGACCCTTGGTCGTTTGTCGACTGAGATTGCCCGTCGCCTGAGGGGCAAGCATAAACCTGAATTTACTCCTCACGTTGATACCGGCGATTACATCGTTGTTGTAAATGCTGAGAAGATTCGTGTGACTGGTAACAAGGCTAAAGAAAAGCTTTATCACCACCACACGGGCTATATTGGTGGTTTGAAAACCTTCTCTTTCGAGAAGTTGATTGAGCGTGCACCTGAGCGTGTACTTGAGACTGCGGTAAAGGGTATGATGCCCAAAGGCCCACTGGGTCGCGCAATGCTCAAGAAGCTCAAGATTTATGCGGGCACAGAACATCCGCATACTGCACAGCAGCCTCAGCAACTGGATATCTAAGGGAAGGCGATTATGTCGGCAACATATAACTATGGTACAGGTCGTCGCAAAACATCAACTGCGCGCGTCTTTATCAAGTCAGGTACTGGTCAGATCGAAGTAAATGGCCGTTCACTAGATCAATTTTTTGGTCGCGAAACTGCGCGCATGGTAGTGCGTCAGCCATTGCAGTTGGTTGAGCTAGCTGAAAAGCTGGATGTTAAAGTCACTGTCGTGGGTGGTGGTACTACTGGTCAGGCGGGAGCTATCCGTCACGGTATTACACGCGCTTTGATGGAGTATGATGAAACTCTGCGTCCTGCGCTGCGTAAGGCTGGCTGGGTTACTCGTGACTCTCGCGAAGTTGAGCGTAAGAAAGTCGGTCTGCGTAAAGCACGTCGTCGTCCACAGTACTCCAAGCGTTAATTTACGCTGGTTACGAGTGGATGCAAAACGCCCGGGGAAGTTCCTCGGGCGTTTTTTTTTATACGAAATGTTACTTTTCGGAGCATTATTTTCATTCTAAAAAGTAAATTTCTTGAAGGAATAGGGTAATTTCATTACTATTTGTGCCGTTTAATTTTTGGGTCTGAAATCCTTTTAACAATACACAGCAATCGATTTAAAAAAGAGATTGTGAGCTGCTTGATGGGAGAAGTCAGTTATGAGCAATGGCGACGTTAACGCGAGCCGGCGCCGATTTTTAGTCGGAGCAACCTCCGTTGTAGGGGGTGTCGGTGTTGTCGGCGCTGCAGTACCTTTTGTTGCGTCTTGGAATCCAAGCGCAAAAGCAAAAGCTGCAGGCGCGCCGGTCAAAGTTAATATTAGTAAGGTAGAACCCGGTCAGCAGATGACGGTAGAGTGGCGAGGCAAGCCCGTGTGGATTATTCGTCGTACGCCAGAAATGCTCGCTAATATCGAAAAAATGAACGATAGAGTTCAGGATCCTCAGTCCGAGAAGCCTCAGC
The DNA here is from genome assembly GCA_024234505.1 of Hahellaceae bacterium. Lineage (GTDB taxonomy): Bacteria > Pseudomonadota > Gammaproteobacteria > Pseudomonadales > Oleiphilaceae > JACKOD01. The sequence continues at coordinate 192,062 of JACKOD010000002.1, forward strand.
AGCCTGATTACATTAAAGGTGTATATCGTGCTTCTCGCCCGGAGTATGCAATTCTTGTGGGGATCTGTACGCATTTGGGGTGTTCACCCAAGTTCAGACCAGAAGTTGCGCCTGAAGATTTGGGTGCGGAATGGTTGGGCGGATTTTTCTGTCCATGTCACGGATCAAAGTTTGATTTGTCCGGACGGGTTTTCAAAAGCGTTCCCGCTCCATTGAACTTGCAAGTACCTCCACACAAATATGTGGATGATATGAACATTATCATTGGTGTCGATGAGGGGGCTGCGTAATGCAAAAACTGGTTGAATGGATCGACGCGCGTCTGCCTGTCGTTACCGCCTTCGAGAAGCATATGAGTAAGTACTATGCTCCGAAGAATTTCAATATGTGGTATTTCTTTGGTTCATTGTCGTTGCTGGTATTGGTAAATCAGCTGGTAACCGGTATCTGGTTGACGATGAGCTATAACCCGTCTGCAGAAGGTGCATTTGCCTCTGTGGAATATATCATGCGTGATGTTGAGTATGGTTGGTTGTTGCGCTATCTGCACTCTACAGGCGCTTCTGCGTTTTTTGTGTGCGTTTATCTGCATATGTTCAGAGGGTTGATGTACGGGTCTTATCGCAAGCCTCGTGAACTTGTGTGGATTTTCGGTATGACTATTTACCTCTGCCTCATGGCTGAAGCCTTCATGGGTTATTTGCTGCCTTGGGGTCAGATGTCTTATTGGGGGGCACAGGTAATTGTGAACCTGTTTGGAGCTATCCCTGGTATCGGTGAAGATTTGGCTCTGTGGATTCGTGGTGATTACCTGATTTCCGGTATAACGTTGAATCGCTTCTTTGCGCTTCATGTTGTTGCTCTGCCAATTGTGCTATTGGCTTTGGTTGTTTTACATTTGCTTGCTCTCCATGAAGTGGGTTCTAACAATCCTGATGGCGTAGAAATCAAAAAGAACAAGAATGCACAAGGTATTCCTTTGGATGGCATTCCGTTCCATCCCTATTACACCGTGCATGACTTGGTTGCCGTGGTGGTATTCCTGTTTGTTTTCTGTGGTGTGGTTTTCTTTATGCCGGAGATGGGAGGCTTTTTCCTGGAGAAGCCGAATTTTGAGCCGGCTAACCCGCTAAAAACCCCTGAACATATTGCTCCGGTCTGGTACTTCACACCGTTTTACGCGATGTTGCGGGCTGTCACGGTGAATTTGCTTGGTTTACCTGCAAAATTCTGGGGTGTTGTGGTCATGGGCGCGGCTATTGCAATTTTGTTCGTGCTGCCTTGGCTTGATCGTAGTCCTGTGAAGTCAATTCGCTATAAAGGATGGATTAGCAAATTGGCGCTGCTACTGTTCGCTGTGTCATTTGTTATTCTGGGATATCTCGGCGCGCTTCCATCTACTCCTGGTCGCACGGCATTGGCTCAGGCAACGACTGCGATTTATTTCGCCTATTTCATTCTGATGCCTTGGTTCAGCAAAATTGATAAAACCAAACCGGTTCCAGAGAGGGTGACAGGCTAATGAAAAAGTTAATTGCATCTCTAGTGCTGGCAGTCTTGCCTGCCATTAGCCTGGCGTCAGGCGCTGGTGTTCATCTTGATCATATGAAACCGGATCTTCATGATAAGGCTTCATTGCAAAAAGGTGCGGCACTGTTTACGAACTATTGTATGGGTTGCCATTCGTTGAAATATGCTCGTTATGAGCGTATTGCCAATGACCTTGGAATTTCAAATGAGTTGTATGAGCAGAATCTGATGTTTGGTGATGCCAAAATTGGCGAACTGATAAACATTGCGATGCCTGCGAGCAATGCGAAAACCTGGTTCGGTAATCCTCCGCCAGACTTAACTCTCGAAGGGCGTCTGCGTGGTGCGGATTGGCTCTATACCTATCTGCGAGCGTTTTACGTGGATCCTTCACGTCCTTATGGCGTCAATAATGCCGTGTTTAAAGACGTAGGTATGCCGCACGTACTGGCTGGTCTGCAGGGCGTTTGTGCGCATAAGCCTGAAACCGGTGCAGAGAAAAAAGTAGACTCTTTGAGTGGGCGCATTGTCTCTGAAGGTGGATGTGAGGAATACCTGAAAGAGGGGTCTTTGTCCAAGAAGGAGTATGATGAGACGGTTTACGACTTGGTGAATTTCCTTGTTTATATGGGTGAACCTTCCCGTCTGCAAAGTGAGCGACTCGGCGTGTATGTGCTGCTGTTTTTGGCATTTCTCTTCGTGTTTGTTTATTTCCTGAACCGCGAGTACTGGAAAGACGTACACTGATATTTGGTGTATAATTTCTTTCCGAAATAGTCCAGCGTAGGGGGCGTCTCTGCGCTGGATTTTTTGTTGTATTCGAGGTTGTTTTAGCTCAATTGCGGAACTTTTCGATTTTGATTTGCTTGGAGTAATACGATGGGTGTTGTGACCAAACGGTCTTTAATGACTTTTTTCTCCGATGGTGCGAGCCATTATAGCCACAGAGTCAGGATTGTTTTGGCGGAGAAGGGAGTAACCGTCGATGTCGTAGATACTGATCCGGACAATATTCCTGAAGAAATAACAGAGTTGAATCCGTACAATAACCTGCCTACGCTGGTTGATCGGGAATTGGTGCTTTTTGAACCAAACATCATGATGGAATATCTTGATGAGAGGTTTCCACATCCTCCTTTGTTGCCTGTTTATCCGGTGGCTCGTGCACAAAGCCGCTTAATGATTTTCAGGATTGAAAGGGATTGGTGTGCATTGGCGGATACTATCTTGCGTGATAGTGGTTCGGCTGCTGCCGACGCAGCTAGAAAAGAGTTGCGGGAAAGTTTGCTGGCTACGGCGGCTATATTTGCCGAGAAGCCATTCTTCATGAGCGATGAATTTACCATTGTAGACTGTGTTGTTGCGCCTTTATTATGGCGTTTGCCGAAGATGGGAATTGAATTGAATGATAAGCAGGCAAAACCGATCCTTAAATATATGGATCGTATCTTTGCTCGAGAATCATTTAAAGCAAGCTTGTCGGAGCAAGAGTCTGATATGCGTGGATAATTTATCTCGCTAAGAAATAAAGGGGGGCGCTTGATCCCCCTTTTTCTTGTTCAGGCTTTTTGTTCTTTATAGTCGTCATTTTACGATAGTCATGACAGGCTAAAAGATGCTGTCATAGGATGGTATAAATTTATTCTTGTCGTTTTAAAGGAGTATTGGAATGAAGCCTAGTCGTCCTTATCTGGTTAGGGCCTTGAATGACTGGATATTAGATAATGGAATGACACCCTATATTGTGGTTGATGTGGGGATTCAAGGAGTTCAGGTTCCACATGACTTTGTAACGAATGGCCAAATAGTGCTCAATGTGAGTCCCTCAGCGGTTCGCGGACTTATGATAGAAAATGAAGCGCTGGAGTTTAATGCCCGCTTTGGTGGAGTGCCTATGCAGGTTTATGTGCCTATGCCTGCCATTATGGCTATCTATGCCAAAGAGAATGGGCAGGGAATGGTTTTTGGTGCTGAGCCGGGGGCACCTGAGCCACCCAATGGGCCTGAGCCTAAATCTGAGCAAAAAAGCAAAGCAGGCTCAGAAAAAGGGAAGTCTGACAAGCCGTCGTTGAAGCTGGTTAAGTAGCGCTTAAGTATTTGTGCCCACTGGCTCTAGTGCTTGTGGGCATAGAGGACCTAAATGGCGAAGCCAAAGATTTGCTGATCGATAAGTGCTGTTAGCGTATTTAATATGACCAGTTGCCCTTCCAGTACTCGTGCTGCGCTTTTACTTCCTGTTTTTAATTCGATATCGCTTGATGCGAGTAACGAGCCGATATTTCCATCTTCCCCGCCATAAATTGCAATGATGCTCATTTCCTGATCATGTGCTGCCTGTACTGCCTGAATTATACTTGCACAATTTCCGTCAATGGAGAGCGCAATTAAAAGGTCTCCTTGCTGCCCTAGTGCTCTGATTTGTTTTGAGAAAACATCATTGTAATGTGTGTCTCTGGCAATTGCCGAAATCAAATGATTGTCTCCACAAAGATTGATTGCGGGTAAGCTGGGCCTTTCATGATCGTGCCGATTCATCAGAAATGAGCTGAGCATGCCGCATAGTGGGAGCGTCATGGCATTGCCACATACAAGAATTTTGTGATCACTGAGAAGTGTCTGTGCCATAAGCTCACTTGCTTTGGCTAGTTTGGGGGGGAGGTGTTCTAGTTGATGTGTAAGGTTGTCGATGGTGTTGCACAGTGACTTGTAAACAGATTCTTGTAGATCCATGAATGCTCTAAATGTGTGACGAGTTAAGTTTATTCGGCATCAAAGGCTGATTTGATCCAGTTTATACTGAATTCGTTTTCAGGCGTTGCGCCGGGTTGAATGCTGACTACGTCAAAACGACAGGGTTTCGCCCAGGCGTTGTTAATGGTCAAGTAGTATTTCGCACAATTAACAATACGTTTCATTTTGTGTGCGGTAATGCTTTCTGCTGCGCTCCCGTATTTTACAGACTTTCGATACCTGACTTCGATAAAAACCAAGGTGCTTTTGTCTTTCATTATCAGATCGATTTCTCCGCCTCGTGAGCGAAAATTATTGCTTAAATGTTTCAGTCCCTGCCGTTCAAGAAATATCCTGGCCAGAGCTTCGTACCTTGATCCGTCAGCCATGACTGCTCTCTGGCAAATTAATTTACTGGTCTAGGAGTGCCTTCAGAAAACCTGGCCCACTCTAGTTTTCGAATAATCTGGTGCTGTTTGTTCATGGTGAGTATGCCGGTTTCTCCGTGCATGGCACTGTTTTCAATGTTTTGTAGTAGTACGAGTCTTGGGCTTAGTTGGTAGCTATCTACGCCCATGGCAAAAAGTCGGTCGTATCGAAGCATGGCATTCGGGTACAGATCCGCAAGTTCGTTTCTGAGGGGGTTGCTGGCTGCGAGAACCCACGGGGTTTCTGTAAAATAAATGCCGTTAAGATCATTATCTTTTTGGGGGTTGATTTGGCCGGTAAAAATTTGCGACGTTGCGTAAACCGGAATATCGGCCGCAAAATGGAAAGCAAATAGTGGCTTCAATTGCCTTGCGATTTCTGGTGTTGCTATGACAATAAAGGCGTCAATGTCTTTTCTTCGTCTGGGGGCGAGTTCAATGCTTGTTCCCAGCAGCGACTTAAGTGTGCGAGCCCTATCCCGGCTGTCCTTCACAAGTAAGGCTTGCTCAATTTCCTGTGACAGGTTTGATGTTGGGGTGTAAAAAATACGTTCAGCGATTTCACCATCAAACGAAGCCCATTGGCGGCTGAAAGCTTGTTCTACACGTTTTCCCCAGTCGGACTGCGGTGCAATGGTAATGACACGATGCAGGTGGTTGGCAGTTAATCGATCAACAATTTGTTCTGCTTCGTGTTCGCTGGAAAGACCAAACTGAAAGAATTGATCGGAGGCGGGCGTTAAATTTTCAAGATAATTGAGAGCCAATACAGAATAGGGGGCGTTCGGGATAGCCGAAAGCTCGGTAGCCTTACTTTTCTCTAGGGGGCCAATGACCAGGTCTGGCATTTCCTGCAGTAGTTGGCTATGTATTGATGTCGTTTCATCATCACTATTGATAAATACTAATGCCAATGATTTGCGGGCAGGAGTCTGATCTCGATAATACGCGCTTAAAAAGCCCTCTCTGATCGCATTGGCTGCGTTGGCCAGGTTGCCCGTTGACGGGAGTAGGATAGCAATTTTTTTGGGGCGACTTTCCGGTAACTTAGCCAGTAATGCCAGGGCTTTTGGCAGATTTAATGCTGCAGGGTGTGCTGGCCATGTAGCGAGCCATTGATTGAGTGCGAGTAATTGATCATCCAGGCTGATTTCGTGCTGCTTTATTGTGATGGCTAATTGCAGCCAGCCCTGAATATCGTAATGACTTTGATGTTCGTAGGCTTGGGTTAGTTCAATTAGTGGCGTGCTTGTGAGTTGGCTCCAGATTTTCTCGTGAATTGCCGACTGATCTGCAGTATCGTAAAGGCCGACTGTCTTGATGCGAGCGAATGCAGCCTGGAGGGGTTGTCCGAGATGCTCGAATGCACTTGCCAATAGTTCACCAGCTTTTCGCTGGGCGTCCACGGGGACCTGGTCAAAATATCCGGGCTTTACATTTTCCAGGAGCAAGCGTAATTCTGGTTGTTCGGGTATTTTCAATGAAGCATCTAATGCCAATAGTAAGTACTGCTCTTTCAGCCGCTGAGGTAGTGGTTCGTAGTTTATCGAGTGCAGTAGTGTAAAGGCGTTTTCGTTCTGGTTTCTTTGCAAATATAGATCTGCCGCTTGCAAGAGCAATTCTGCCTGATGTTTCGGGTTTTTTTCCTTTTCCGCGTGATTCAGTAGCGTGACCAACGGATCTGCAGGTGTATTTATCTTGTTGTCAGGCTGTTCCGAGGGTGTAGGTGGAGTAGCGCAACCAGTCAGCGTCAGGGCGGCAATGAGTAAACCTGCGTGGATAAGGTATCTTATTTGCATAATAATCGTCAGAATATCCGTGATGTTGTTTTGAGGCCTGGCAGTCGTCATTGTCACAGCCAATCGGGCAAAGATGATGGGTCAGTGTCCGGAGTGGTTAGTGTAACAGACATAGTTTGTTGCTTCAGTCTTCTCTTGGGTGGGTTTTGACTTTTTTAAATCTATTTGTTTGGCTCATTCGGATTATTGGAATTTAAGAGGTAATCATGACTTTACCGCCCGGCCTGTATGTTGTCGCAACGCCCATTGGAAATATGAAAGATATGACCACCAGAGCGGTGGAAACGCTGGCTTCGGTTGATTGTATTGCGGCTGAGGATACGCGTCATACGCGCAGATTATTGCAGCACTTTGGTATTTCAAAACCTCTGGTTTCTCTACATGATCACAATGAGAGAGAAAAAAGTGCGATGTTGGTGAACAGAATAAGTGAAGGGCAAAGTATTGCGCTGGTGTCTGATGCAGGAACGCCACTGATATCAGATCCAGGATATTTTTTGGTTAAATCTCTGAGAGAGTCAGGATGTCTGGTTTCTCCAATTCCTGGACCGTGTGCCTTGATTGCCGCGTTGAGTGCTTCCGGGTTGCCTAATGACCGGTTTGCTTTTGAGGGGTTCTTGCCGGCGAAGTCTGTCGGTCGAAAAGCCGTTCTGATGCAGCTATTAAATGAAGCGCGCACCTTGATTTTTTACGAGTCTCCTCATCGGATTCTGGATACACTGAATGATTTTTATCAGGTGTTTGGCGGTGATCGCACCATGGTGATAGGTAGAGAGTTGACCAAGACCTTTGAAACGGTGCTTACCGGGTCAATTGAGTTCGTATTGCAGTGCGTTGCAGAAGATGCTAATCAGCAAAAAGGAGAGTTCGTAATATTGGTTCAAGGGGCAGAGGCAAAGTCGCAGGAGGGCGGCGAAGAAGTGGGTCTGAACAAAGATGTTTTGTTAAGGGCTTTGCTCAAAGAGGTGCCGGTTAAAACAGCAAGCAGGATTGCGGCAGAGGTGACAGGGCTCAGCAAAAATGAGTTGTACGAACGCGCTTTGATATTGCAGGGAAAGCGTAATGACAGAATTTGATCAGCATAATCTATTATCGCTTGCCTGAGGGCGGTTATATCTGTATCTTCTGCCCAAAGCTCGCCAGGCAGTCGCTGCCTCAGGCCAATTTGGTTTGGGGGGGAGGAAAGTCCGGGCTCCACAGGGTAGAGTGCCAGGTAACGCCTGGGAGGCGTGAGCCTACGGAAAGTGCAACAGAAAGTATACCGCCTATGTAATCAGCAATGATTGCAGGTAAGGGTGAAATGGTGCGGTAAGAGCGCACCGCATGACTGGTAACAGTTCATGGCGATGGAAAACCCCACTCGGAGCAAGACCAAATAGGAATCCTTAGGCGTGACCCGCGCTGGATTCGGGTAGGTTGCTTGAAGCTTGCGGTGACGCAAGCTCTAGATGAATGACTGCTCAAGACAGAACCCGGCTTATCGGCGAGCTTTTTCTTTTTTACTCTCGGTTTTTCCCTTCAGGTATATGTGTTTCCGAACTGCTCAGAATTTTGTTGTGATGTAGTTTTATGGCGCAATTGTCATTTATGCCAAAATATTCTTAGTGTTTGTTTTAAATCTTAAGAAGTTCTGGTATCCATCTGTTTATTAAAGTAATTGTTCCTTGTTTTTTTTCCTCTCCTTAAATTGGCTCTGCTAACTCGTTGTGTTTAAAGCTGATTTTATTTCCCGCTCGGATGCTTGGGCTCTTGCATTGTCGGGCCGCTGTTTCTATATTGTCGGTCAGTGGAGAAAAGTGCAAAAAAGTGGAGAATTGTGGGGCAGGGTCGCTCGTAAAAGTCAAAACACACAAAATGGTTGCGTAAGTGTTTCTTGGAAGTCATGCCATCACAATGGACGCTAAAGGGCGTATTTCTGTGCCAACGAAAATTCGTGAGGCGCTGATGGACGTTTGCGGCGGTAAATTGGTGATGACTGCGCACCCAGATGAGAATTGCTTACTTATTTATCCCGAACCTCAGTGGTTGGAAATTCTGCCAAAAATTGAGGCGCTCCCTAGTTTCAACAAAAAAGCTCGCAGGACGCAGAGACTGTTACTGGGGCATGCAGCACCGATGGAGATGGATGGTAGCGGGCGCTTGCTGGTACCGCCCACGCTGCGTGATCACGGTCGTTTGGATAAGAACCTGATGATTATCGGTCAGGGAAAAAAGTTGGAAATATGGGGGCTAGAGCACTGGCAGTCTTGGCTTGATGAAGCTGATGACGGCGACATGCCCGAAGAAATGATGAGTTTGTCGCTCTGAGAAGGCTAATAACATGAGCCAGGAATTACATAAAACGGTGTTGTTGGACGCCGCTGTCGAAGCTTTGATTACCGCTCCTTCTGGTATCTATATTGATGGTACTTTCGGGCGGGGTGGGCATTCACGACAGATTTTGAGCTTGTTGTCCGATACGGGTCATTTGCTTGGGCTGGACAAAGACGCTGAAGCCATTGCTTTTGCAGAATCGCTCTCGAGTGAAAATAAGTGTTTTTCTTACGCACAAGGCAGTTTTGCTGATTTGGTCAGCATACTGAAAACGCGTCAAATCTCTGGTGTGAATGGTGTGCTGCTTGATTTGGGGGTGTCATCTCCACAACTGGATGATGCGACCCGCGGATTCAGCTTTATGAATGACGGCCCATTGGATATGCGAATGGATGTCAGTCGCGGAATGAGTGCCGCAGATTGGGTTGCTTCAGCCAGCGAGGCGGAGATAGCAGATACGCTTAAAGTTTATGGTGAAGAGAAGTTTTTTCGGCGAATGGCCAGGGCAGTGGTCGAAGCGAGAAAGAAACAGGCCATTTTAACGACTCGACAGCTTGCCACGATTGTCGCTGAGGCGAATCCAGCTTGGGAAAAAGGAAAGCATCCTGCAACAAGAGCTTTTCAGGCGATACGAATAAAAATTAACAACGAGCTGGAAGATCTTGAATTGGGATTGGAAGCTGCCGTCGACTCTCTTTTGCCTGGTGGTCGTTTAGTGGTGATTAGCTTTCATTCATTGGAAGATCGCATAGTAAAAAGATTTATGCGTGGGAAGGTCAAAGGGCCTGAGTTACCTCGGGGTATTCCAGTTCAGGAGCGCGATCTCGTAAGGGAGTATGCGCTGGTCGGTAAGGCCGTAAAGCCAAATGAGGCCGAGGTCGAACAGAATGTCCGGGCACGAAGTGCCGTAATGAGAGTGCTGGAAAAAGTTCAGCTATGACCCTGCCAGGCCGTAAAAGGCGCAAACTCTCTGATGAGTTAGCGGAGCCTTTAGATAGTGGGGCAAGCTTTGTTGCCGCTGAAGTGCCTGAGGTACCAACGATTACAAAGCAAAGTTGGTGGAGTTTGGTTGCGGAAAATATACGCGTGTTTTCCTTGCCGTTGTTGCGATCAATTTTCCGGGTTCGGTTTATTGGTCTGGGGTGCGGATTGGTAATCGTTGTTTTATCGGCACTCGCGGTAGTTTATTCAACTCACTGGAGCCGCCAATTATTCAGTGAGTTAAAGGGATTGCAGTTACACCGGGATCAATTGGAACGAGAGTGGTCTCAATTGTTACTGGAGCAAAGTGCCTGGAGTACACATAACCGAATTGAGCGAATCGCCATGGAGCAGCTCAATATGGTGATGCCCGACATGGATAAAGTCGAAGTAGTACGTTAAGCGTTGATTGACCGGTAAGTTAACTACAAAAACAGATAATCGTAATGACTGCTGACGACTTTGGAAGGCGAATGTGAAACAGGAAGCGAACAATGTGCGCGAAATATCTCAGCCTGAGGGGAAAACTTCTCTCGGGCGTTTTGCGTTTATTGTCTCTTGTCTTGCTATTGCCTTGTCTGCGCTGATTTTCAGAATTGTTGATTTACAGGTGCTTGATAATGCGTTTTTGCAGAAGCAGGGCGATGCGAGAACTGTGCGCTATGAGGTGCTGGATGCTCATCGAGGGATGATTACCGATCGTAATGGTGAGCCTCTGGCAGTTAGTACGCCAGTGGAAACACTTTGGGTGAATCCCAGTGTGGCGCGTGATCCGACGGATTCAAAAAAAGACGAAAAGAAATTTCAGGAATGGCTTAATTGCGAGTGCTGGAATCGGGTGGCGGGCCTTTTGAAAATGGATGCGCAAAGCATTCGCGCGCGCTTGCAATCCGGGGCCAACAAGGAGTTTGTTTACCTTGATCGCAAGGTAGCACCAGAAGTCGCACAGCAGGTATTGGCGTTAGGTGTGGCTGGTGTCCACAGTCGTAGGGAATATAAACGTTTTTATCCTGCCGGCGAAGTGGCTACTCATTTGCTCGGATTTGTAAATATTGACGAAAATGGGCAGGAAGGCCTGGAATTGGCTTACAACGACTGGCTGGCAGGTAAGGCGGGCAAGGCTACGGTGCTTAAAGATCGTCGGGGTGAAGTGATAAAGGAACTGGGTCTTGTGGAAGATGCCCAGCCGGGTAACCCTTTGCAGCTCAGTATTGACTTGAGGTTACAGTATCTGGCGTACCGGGAATTGAAATCGGCGGTCAAGGCGCACAAGGCGAAATCAGCTTCGCTGGTCATGCTGGATGTGGATACTGGTGAAGTATTGGCGATGGTGAATCAGCCATCCTACAACCCCAATAACCGCAAACGTCTGCGGGTATCCTCCCTGCGTAATCGGGCAATGACCGATGTGTTCGAACCCGGATCCTCGATGAAGCCTTTGACGATGGCTGCCGCACTTGAGTCGGGGAAATTTAATCCGGATTCAGAGATTGATACATCTCCTGGGTACCTTCGATTTGGGCGCAGCACGATCAGAGACACACATAATTATGGTGTCTTGCGGTTGGAAGATATTGTTGCGAAATCAAGCAATGTGGGTACAAGCAAGATTGCAATCGGCTTAACCGGGCCGGTCGTATGGGATATGTTTTATCGGATGGGCTTGGGCCAATTAACCGGCCTTGGTTTTCCCGGAGAAGGCGGAGGAGTTTTGCCTCAGCCCTATAAGTGGAAGAATATTCAGGTTGCAACGCTGTCTTATGGGTATGGTCTGAATGTGACGGCCTTGCAGCTCGCTCAGAGCTATCTCGTTCTTGCTGCGGATGGTGTTAAGCGACCTTTAAGTCTCTTGAAGCAAGAGAATCAGCCGCAGGGTGAGCAAATTATTTCAGCAGATGTTGCCCACAAAGTGCGTTTGATGTTGAACAAAGTCGTAGAAAAGGGCGGTACAGGAACACGTGCGCAGGTAGCGTCCTATCGTGTTGGAGGTAAGACAGGAACGGTTCACGCGGTGGGTAATAGCGGCTACGAAGAAAGCGAGTATAAGGCTTTATTTGCAGGGATGGCGCCCATAGATTCGCCCAAAGTCGTGATGGTTGTTGTTGTGGATGCACCACAGGGTGACGAATATTACGGTGGTGAAGTGGCTGCTCCTGTGTTTTCTAGGGTCATGGAAAATACCATGCGCATATTGAATGTGACGCCGGATAGTGTTGGGAATCAAGGGCGGATTGCAGCGCACGGGTTGTCGTCTGGAGAGCGTGGATAATGGAATTAAGAAGCCTTAATCTCAGTAAATTATTAAAAGGGCTTTGTGAGCTGCCTTCGGTTCTCGATTGCCGCGTACATGGGCTGACACTGGATAGCCGGCAAGTTAAGCGTGGCGATGCATTCGTTGCTTTGCGAGGGCGTTCTGTAGACGGGACGCAATATATTAGTGATGCGATTGCACGAGGTGCAGTCGTTATTTTTAGAGAATGCGCGCCCGGACAGTCGGCAGGTCAGGTCATAGAGCAAGGCACGGTTATTGAGGTGCATTTGCCGGATCTGGCCGGCCATTTGGGGGTGTTGTCTTCACGCTTTTATGGTGATCCTTCTGAAATGCTTCAGGTGATTGGGGTGACCGGCACTAACGGGAAGTCATCCGTATCGCATTTTCTGGCCCAGGTTTTGTGTGAAGCCGGTTTTAATACCGGGGTGATTGGTACGCTTGGGTATGGATTTGTCGACCGGTTGATTCCGGCGAGCCATACCACTCCTGATGTTTTGCGTACGCAGTCGTTGCTTGCCAGTTTGTGTGCTCAGCAGGCGGATGCCGTTGTAATGGAGGTGTCGTCTCATGGTCTGGATCAGGGGCGGGTAGACAGCGTCAACATAGAGGGCGCTATTTTTACTAACCTGACGAGAGATCATCTCGATTATCACGAGACAATGGAAGCCTATGGCGATGCTAAGCGCCGCTTATTTGAGCGGCCAGAGCTGCGTTTCGCTGTTGTCAATGTTGACGATGCCTTTGGTCGGGTGCTGCAAAGCCGGATGGCTCCGGGCGTGGCTTTGTTTACCTACGGTATCAGTAGCCCGGCGATGATTTCAGTCATCCATGTTGAGTATCTAGCCGAAGGTATTCATGCCGAGATTGCTACTCCCCTGGGGCGCTTAAGACTGGAAAGCGGACTGATCGGGGCTTTTAATCTCAGCAATTTACTGGCAGTGGTGGCTGCGGCCATTGCAATGGGGGTGGAAATCAAGCCTCTGGAAAAAGCGTTGACCAAGCTACATCCGGTTTTGGGCAGAATGCAGCGTATTGCCAGACCGGGACAAGCGGCAGTCGTCATCGATTATGCACATACTCCTGATGCGCTCGATTCAGCTCTGACGGCGTTGCGTCCACATACCAAAGGAAAAATATGGTGTGTCTTCGGGTGTGGTGGCGATCGAGACACTGGTAAACGGGCGTTGATGGGAGCCATCGCAGAGCAGAAAGCCGATGTGGTGATTATTACCAATGATAACCCTCGTTCAGAGCCTTCTCAGCAGATTATTGATCATATTTTGTCTGGGTTAGACGTTCCTGAAAATGCGATTGTAGAGCCAGATCGAGAAAAAGCTATCCGCTATGTAGTGGAACGAGCAGCGCATCAGGATTTGATTCTGCTAGCGGGCAAAGGCCATGAAGACTATCAGGAGGTAGACGGTGTGCGTTTGCCCTATAGCGATATAAAAGTTGTTCAAACTATTTTCGGGTTGGGGGAGCAATCGTGATTGGATCTGTCAGCCTCACAACCATTGCCCGGGTGACTGGCGGAAAGCTTGTCGGTTCCGATGTGGTATTTGATTCAGTGAGTACGGATTCTCGTACGATACAACCCGGTGAATTATTTATCGCCTTGAGTGGCCCTTCGTATGAAGGCGATCGCTTTGTTGCGGGCGCGCATGCTTCGGGAGCGATAGCTGCGGTTGTTCGCCGGTTGCAAGAAGTCGCACTTTCTCAGGTGCAGGTTGAAGATACCCAACTGGCTCTGGTACAGGTTGCCCAAATGAACCGCCGCGCATTTGAGGGGACGGTTGTCGCGATTACCGGAAGCAGTGGCAAAACCACGGTCAAAGAGTTGGTTGCTCATCTGCTTGCCGGACAGGGAGAAACGCTGGCGACAAAAGGAAACCTGAACAATCTGATCGGCGTGCCTATGACACTTACGCGGATAGATGCATCGCACCGCTTTGCGGTGATTGAGTTGGGAGCCAGTGCGCTAGGAGAAATTGCTCAAACAGCGGCTTGGACGCAACCAGATATTGCCGTAATTACAAATGCAGGCAATGCCCACTTGGGTGGTTTTGGCAGTTTAGAGAATATCGTTCGAGCCAAAGGCGAAATTATCGATTCGCTGGCAGCGGATGGCGTTGCAGTTTTAAATGCTGACGATTTGGCTTTTCCGCTATGGAAGACACGCGCGAAGGCTCGCAAAGTGGTTTCGTTCTCGGCCAGTGGCGTGATTTCGGCCGATGTTTATGCAAAAGATATTCGATTAGGCGATGGTGCGGAGTTTCTTTTGTGCAGCGGGGATGAAAACTATTTGGTGCAGTTGCCTCTGCAAGGTAAACAAAATGTCGCGAATGCGCTAGCGGCCTCGGCGGTCGCGTTGGAGTGCGGCATGTCGTTATCGGTCATTGCGCGGCGACTCGCTACGGCACCGAGGGTTAAGGGCCGTCTGGAGTCGGTGATGTTTTCCTCGGGAATGCGTCTGATCAATGATAGCTACAACGCAAATCCTGCTTCCGTTAAAGCAGCAATGGATGTGATTGCGCCATTGCCGGGTCATAGAATTGCCGTACTGGGCGATATGGCCGAGCTAGGTGCCGATGCTGTCGCTTTACATCGGGAGGTAGGAGCCTATGCAAAGGCTTTACGATTGGATGAGTTATATCTTACAGGAAACTACGCAAATGATGTGGCGCAAGGCTTCGGTGCGGGGGCTCAGTGTTTTCCGGATAAGGCGTCATTGATTTCAGCGATAAAAAAGGTGTCGCAAGCCAATTTGACTCTGCTTGTAAAAGGGTCCAGAAGCGCTGCGATGGAAGATGTTGTAAATGAATTAACACAAACGAATAAGGTGGTTCAATCATGCTAGCCTGGGTGGCCGATTTTTTATCCCAGTACATCAGCGTGTTAGGTGTATTTAAATACCTGACACTGAGGGGAATTCTGGGAGTTCTCACGGCACTGGTTTTTTCGCTGGTAGTCGGGCCAATCATGATTCGCAAGTTGAGCGAATACCAGATAGGTCAGTCGGTGCGCGACGACGGACCCAAATCCCATTTCAGTAAAGCAGGCACGCCAACGATGGGCGGGGCATTAATTTTGGTTGCTGTCGCTATCAGTACGTTGCTGTGGGCTGACCTGAGTAACCGTTACGTCTGGATTACCTTGCTGGTTACGCTGCTGTTTGGTGCCGTTGGTTGGGTAGATGATTATCGCAAAGTAGTGCAAAAGAATTCAAAAGGGCTACCCGCTCGTTGGAAGTATTTCTGGCAATCAGTATTTGGATTGTTTGCGGCGTTTGTTTTATATCAAACGGCGGTTTTGCCTCAGGAAACGGCACTGATTGTTCCCGTGTTCAAGGATGTCATGTTCCAATTGGGGCCTGTTTATATTCTTCTGACCTATTTCGTGATTGTGGGGAGCAGTAACGCGGTCAACCTGACGGATGGTCTGGATGGATTGGCGATCATGCCCACCGTCATGGTGGCAGGCGCGTTGGCGATCTTTGCGTACCTGTCTGGAAACGTCAAATTTGCGGAGTATCTGCATATACCCTATTTGCCTGGTACAGGCGAACTAGTGGTTTTCTGTTGTGCGCTGGTTGGCGCCGGCCTTGGTTTTCTCTGGTTCAATACCTATCCCGCACAAGTCTTTATGGGCGATGTGGGCGCACTGGCTTTGGGTGCCGCGTTGGGCGTTGTTGCCGTGATTGTCCGGCAGGAAATTGTGCTGTTCATCATGGGAGGTGTTTTCGTGATGGAGACAGTCTCTGTGATTTTACAGGTAGGGTCATTCAAGTTAACGGGGCGGCGAATTTTTCGTATGGCGCCATTGCATCATCATTTCGAACTAAAGGGATGGCCTGAGCCTCGAGTGATTGTACGTTTTTGGGTGATTACCGTGGTTCTGGTACTTATCGGACTTGCAACACTGAAAATTCGCTAGGAATCGCGACATCGATTCTGTGTAGTTAACTAACCCGATCAGGTCGGGAAACAGGTTGGATTCAAATGAGTGTTTTGGCTGCAGATAAGAAAAGTCTGGTTGTCGGTCTAGGCAAGACTGGACTTTCCTGTGTCGAATTTTTGGTAGGCAGAGGGCATACCGTGATTGTTGCGGACACTCGCCAGAATCCGCCAGGCCTCGTTGAATGCCAGACGCGCTTCCCTCACGTAGCCATTCATTGCGGGAGTTTTGATGTGGAGTTATTTAAAAGCGTTGACCAATTAGTTGTTAGCCCGGGGGTGTCTCTGAAGGAGCCATCCATCGAATCTGCCGCGAAAGCGGGTGTGCTGATTACGGGTGACATTGACTTGTTTGCCCGCTATGCCCAGGCACCGATCGTTGCGATCACCGGATCGAACGGAAAGAGCACGGTGACGACGCTCGTCGGGGAAATGGCATCGCGAGCTGGTGTCAAGGTGGCCGTCGGCGGTAATTTGGGTACGCCAGCACTTGATTTGCTAGCCGATGATGTCGAACTCTATGTGCTGGAATTATCCAGTTTTCAGCTTGAAACGACGGAACGTCTTGGTGCCGATGTGGTGACGTTACTCAATCTGAGTGAGGATCATATGGATCGGTATGCTCGTTATCAGGATTACTACAACGCTAAGCAGCGTATTTTTCGCGACTGTAAACATGCTGTGATTAATGAAGATGATTTGTTGAGCCAGCCTCTGATTCGCGAAGGTATGGCAACGTCATTTTTCGGCCTCAGTCGTCCGGAGTTTGGTCGCTTCAGTACTCAGGTCACACAAGGTGAGCTGGAAATAGTAGACGGATTTGAAGTAGTTCTGAAAGCGTCCGAGCTGAAGATTAAAGGCATGCACAATATCAGTAATGCGCTTGCTGCATTAACAATAGGTCGTGCTGCCGGATTGGCGTTGCCACCGATGATCGCCGCGCTGAAAGATTTTGCCGGACTACCTCATCGTTGCCAGTTTGTAGCAGATTTTGACGGGGTTCAGTATATCAATGACTCCAAAGGTACCAACGTTGGCGCTTCGGTGACGGCCATTCGCGGGTTCGGCTCCTTGGTAACTGGCAAAGTAATTTTGCTTGCGGGTGGGGACGGAAAAGGGCAGGACTTTTCGCCTTTGGCTGAACCCATCAAAAAGTATGCCCGAGTAACGATTTTGTTTGGTAGAGATGCTGATTTGATTAGCGCTGCTGTGGGAGGCGAGGTGATAAAGGTTTCTGATCTCTCTTCGGCTGTTAACGTTGCCTCGAAGCTTGCCTTGGCTGGTGATGTCGTATTGCTCTCACCTGGGTGTGCGAGTTTTGACATGTTTTCCAACTACGAGCATCGGGGTCAGGTATTTATTGATGCAGTTAACCAGTTAGGCAGGGAGACCATCCAGTGACTGTTGCCTCCGTTAGCAACTCCCGGATGGAAATGAGCGAACACGCCTCGCTACATTTCGATGCCTGGTTGTTGCTCTCTGCATTGGGCTTGATGGTGGTCGGGCTGATCATGATTGGATCAGCCTCGATGGACATCGCTGATCTGAAAATGGGGCAACCATTTTACTATGTGATCCGGCATGGCAGTTTTCTCATTCTCGCGCTGGTGTCAGGGTTGGTTGCCTATGGATTGCCCATCGAATGGTGGCACAAGCGAGGTTGGTTGTTGTTGAGTTTAGCGCTGGTCGGGCTGGTGGTTGTACTACTTCCGGGAATAGGTAAAACGGTCAACGGGAGTACGCGCTGGATCGGTTTTGGAAGCCTTAATTTACAGGTTTCAGAATTTGCAAAGCTGTTTTTAGTGGCGTATGTGGCCGGATATCTTGCGAGACGCCAGGGCGAAATCGCCGATACCTGGTGGGGGTTTGCCAAACCGCTACTGGTTATTGGTATTGCGGCAGGGCTATTGATGAAAGAGCCAGATTTTGGCGCCACAGTGGTAATTATGACGGCGGTGTTAGGAATGTTGTTTTTGGCCGGTGTCTCGTTAGTTCGCTTTTGCGCGGTAATTGGTGTGACCGGTGCACTGGGTGTTTTGGCGGTACTAAGTAGTGATTATCGCTACGAAAGATTGACGGGCTATATCGATCCTTGGGCAGATCAATTTGGTTCCGGGTATCAATTGACTCAGGCATTGATTGCGTTTGGGCGTGGTGAGTGGTTTGGCGTTGGCTTGGGGAACAGCGTACAGAAGCTGTTCTATTTACCAGAAGCGCATACGGATTTTGTTTTTGCCATTTTTGCCGAAGAGTTCGGATTGTTGGGATCATTGGTCGTTATCAGTCTGTTCGTAATCATTGTTTGGCGAGCATTGTGGCTTGGCTATCGAGCTTCAATTCAAGGGCTGAATTATTCTGCTTACTTTGCTTACGGTATTGGTCTGTTACTCGCTGCTCAGTCGCTTATCAATCTGGGCGTAAGTTGTGGATTGCTGCCTACCAAGGGGTTGACTCTGCCTTTGGTGAGTTATGGTGGGTCAAGTCTGATCGTGAGTTGTATCGCGATAGGTATTTTGACACGTCTAAATGCTGAGGTTGCGATGGTGGAAAATGGTGGGCAACAGGATATCTCGGCATGAGCGGTAAACGTTTTCTAATTATGGCTGGCGGTACGGGGGGGCATATTTTTCCCGCTTTGGCGACGGCTCATTGGTTAGTCTCCGCTGGCCACAGCGTTCACTGGTTGGGGGCTGAGCATGGTATGGAATGTCGCTTGGTTCCACCGCAGGGGTTTGAGTTGTCGCTGATTCACATATCCGGACTAAGAGGCAAAGGTGGATTGGCTTTGCTTAAAGCACCTTTTAAGGTGCTTCGCGCGATCATTGAGTCAATTCGTGTGATTAGACGCGTAAAGCCCGATTGTGTACTGGGGATGGGCGGCTATGTAACGGGCCCGGGTGGCGTGGCGGCCAGGATGTTAGGTATACCTCTGGTCATCCATGAACAGAATGCAATTGCGGGAACCACCAATAGAATATTGGCTCGATTGGCAACTCGCGTTGTTGAGGCCTTTTCTGGTGCCTTTTCCGGTCATGTTAAGGCCATAGCGGTTGGAAATCCGGTTCGTGCAGAGATCAGTTCAATGATCCATGTGAATGATTCAATAACACAGGCAAGGCGCTTACGAATGTTGGTTGTGGGTGGAAGTCTGGGGGCGCAGGCCATCAATCGGGTGGTACCGGAAGCCATGGCACTCATCAGTAATGATGTCAGACCAGAAATTCGTCACCAGTCGGGAGAAAAGTTACTCGAAGATACGCTAGCCGCGTACCGACAAACGGGAGTAGAGGCGCAAGTGGTGCCTTTTATTGAAGATATGGGGGCCGCGTATCAATGGGCGGATGTTGTGGTATGTCGAGCGGGTGCACTCACCATATCGGAGCTTTGTGCTGCCGGTCGTGGCGCAATATTAGTACCGTTTCCCCACGCAGTGGACGATCATCAGACAGCCAATGCGCGGTATATGACAAAAGCCGGGGCGGCAGTGTTATTGCCTCAAACCGAGTTGAATGCAAGTGCGCTGGCGCAAGTAGTTGAAAATATGATGAAGGACCGCGAGTCGCTCATCGCAATGGCGAAAAAAGCACAGGGACTGGCTCGTCCTGATGCGACGAAGCATGTGGCCAGAATATGTTTGGAGGTGTGTGGTGGTTGATCAAAAGAATGGAATGATGGGCGAGATCCCGGAAATGCGCCGGATTCGTCGGATTCACTTTGTAGGGATTGGTGGTTCCGGAATGTGCGGCATCGCGGAGGTGCTGTTGAACCAGGGATATTTAATTAGCGGTTCTGATATTAAGGCGTCCGGAGTGACGGATCGCCTTAAGTCTTTGGGAGTCACTATCTTCATTGGCCACCAGGAAGACAACGTTGCGGATGTTGATGTTGTCGTCGTATCCAGTGCGGTCAACGAGCAGAATCCTGAAGTGAAACAGGCTCGCAACGATCGAATTCCGGTCGTTCCCCGTGCGGAAATGCTGGCAGAGATTATGCGCTACAGACATGGGATAGCTGTTGCGGGCACACATGGAAAAACTACGACGACCAGTTTGATTGCTTCGGTGCTGGGTGAGGCGGGTCTGGATCCGACATTTGTGATCGGCGGACGACTGAACAGTGCTGGAACCAATGCGCAGTTAGGCGCTTCAAGGTTCATCGTGGCAGAAGCTGATGAAAGTGACGCGTCGTTTTTGCACCTGACTCCCATGGTTGCCATTGTGACGAACATCGATGCGGATCATATGCACACCTACGGTGGCGATTTTTCAAGGCTGGAACAGACCTTCATCGATTTTCTTCATAACCTCCCGTTTTACGGTGTGGCAGTGATGTGTATTGATGATCCGGTCGTGCGAAAGCTGATTCCGCAGGTAGCACGCTCGGTTATTACCTACGGACTTAGCGCAGATGCCGACTATAGAGCTGAAAATATAAGCATTACGGGAATGCATACGTCTTTTACAGCGAAGCGCCCAGGTGGACTGCCCGATCTGGAAGTGATGATTCGCATGCCGGGCGTACACAACGTGTTGAATGCGCTGGCGACTATTGCAGTGGCAACAGACGAAGGACTGGAGGATGCGTCAATCGTGTCGGGCCTGGCGAATTTCGGCGGAGTCGGGCGTCGGTTCCAAGTCTATGGCGAATATGATACCGGGTGTGGTCAGGTCATGCTGGTGGACGATTATGGACATCACCCTAGAGAAGTCGAAGCGGTAATCAAGGCGGTGCGTGCGGGCTGGCCGGAAAAGCGTTTAGTCATGATCTATCAAC
Source organism: Hahellaceae bacterium (assembly GCA_024234505.1). Classification (GTDB taxonomy): domain Bacteria; phylum Pseudomonadota; class Gammaproteobacteria; order Pseudomonadales; family Oleiphilaceae; genus JACKOD01. Next base: position 212,841 of record JACKOD010000002.1, read on the forward strand.
CTCACAGATATAGTCGGACCTGTGACTTATACGAAGATTTCGTGAAAGTTCTTTCCGAGGTGGATGTACTGCTGCTCATGAATGTGTATTCGGCAGGAGAGGCGCCAATTCCGGGTGCGGATAGTCGGAGTCTGTGTCGTAGCATTCGCCAGCGCGGACAAATTGATCCGGTATTCATTGATGATGGCAGTGAAGTGGAAACCGTGCTGGCCAATATCATACAAAATGGCGACATGCTGCTTACGCAGGGGGCTGGCGATATTAATAGCATAGCGATGCGTCTGGCGGATCAAAAGCTGGTGTTGGTAAACAAGGAATCGGGTAACTAGGCGATGGGTGAGTGTTGGACAGCAATGCCGGAACAAGTCGCGCGTATCGGGAAAACCATCGTGCTTTTTGGCGGTGCCTCTGCAGAAAGAGACGTTTCCCTTAAAAGCGGGCGCGCCGTGACAGAAGCATTGATTAGTGCAGGTATCGATGCGCAAGGCATGGAAGTTGATGGTGTAGATTGGGCATGGTTGCTAACGTCGCCCGCGCAGTGGGATAGCGTATTTATTGCACTGCACGGGCGTGGTGGTGAGGATGGTACGCTCCAGGGCATGCTGGAAAGTCTGCGTCTGCCATACACTGGCAGCGGGGTATTGGCCTCGGCACTTGCCATGGACAAATTAAGAACAAAACAGCTTTGGCGCAGTTGTGATTTACCTACCCCAGAGTTTTGTTTTGTTGAGAAAGGTGAGTCGCTGCCCGAGCGTTTACGAGCCATCGCAGATGAACTCGGATTACCGCTGATGGTTAAAGCAGCGCATGAGGGTTCCAGTATCGGCGTATACAAAGTCAATAGTCTGGATGACTTGCTTGCGGCTGCAGAAAAAGCGCTGACTCATGACAGCCTGTTATTGATTGAACAATGGATCAGCGGCCCAGAGTTTACGGTCGCTATATTGGGAGACGAAGCGTTGCCGGTCATCGGATTACGCACGGATCACGGGTTTTATGATTACGACGCAAAATACTTATCAAATTCCACGGAATATTTGCTACCCAGCGGACTGACTCCGCAGAAGGAGGCCGAAATTCAGGCATTGGCACTGCGTGCATTTAAAGTGCTGGGATGTAAAGGGTGGGGACGAATTGATGTCATGCAGGATCAGGAAGGATGTTTCTGGTTGCTGGAGGCCAATACCGTTCCGGGAATGACCGATCATAGCCTGGTTCCTATGGCCGCCAAGGCGAGTGGCTTGAGCTTTGAAGAATTGGTGGTGCGTATTATTGAGGAAAGCATCCCTCGGGCAAAAGGGTGATATGAAAAAAATGGCTCGGAAAGACACCGCTTCCGGAGAATCCGCTGCGGTTCGCAGGGGCGCGACTCCTTTGGAAGTCTCGCCTCGGGAACTCCGGGTAAAAAAGGCGGCTGCGTTTTCGATACCGGATATTCGCTTGCCGTGGCGAAAATTGGTGGGGAGTCTGGTGGTCGTGATGTTCTCCATCGCATTGGTGATCGGTAGTGAGCCCTTGATTGCCAAACTGGATCGTCCGATTGCACTGGTTGAAGTTCAGGGTGAATTTCAATATTTGCCGATGGCTCAGCTGGAGACGCATTTGCAGGGCTTTCTGGGCGAAAGCTTTCTGGCAATTGACTTGGACAAAGTGAAGCAGTCTGCTGAGGCATTACCTTGGGTATATAGCGCATCCGTCCAGCGCGTATGGCCAAGTAAATTAGTGGTACAGGTCACGGAGCAACAACCTGCCGCACGTTGGAATGGAGATGCGTTGCTTAATGTTTGGGGGCAGATTTTTACCCCTGATTCATTGGCGGGATTCGATCATTTGGCAGATTTAAGTGGTCCGGATTCAGAGGCAATAAAGGTTTTAAGTCAGTTTGCACATTGGCAGCAAGCGTTGATGAAGCATTCGATTAATATCAACGGTGTTCGGCTGGAAGCACGGGGTGCCTGGAATCTGAAACTGGAAGATGAGGTTTGGGTGTTGTTGGGGCGAGGCGAGTTAGATCATCGACTTGCACGTTTTGCAAAAGTTTACACCCGTGTTTTGAAACCCAACGTTTCGGATGTCGCGCAGATTGATGTTCGCTATACGAACGGGATCGCGGTCCGCTGGAAGGAGCACGCAGAACATCCAGAGGCGAAGCGCGGCTAATGCCAGGCGGCCTTCAAAAGGAATATTTCGTACCGGAGTTTACCGGAACGCACAAAAGGTAGAGCGGGAATGTCAGGGTTAACAAACGACAAATTGATAGTTGGATTGGATATAGGGACATCCAAAATCGTCGCGATTGTCGGAAAGCGAGGCGAGGATGGCATGGTCGATGTGGTGGGCGTTGGCTCTCATCCTTCGCGCGGCCTGAAGCGAGGTGTGGTTGTTAATATAGAGACAACAGTGCAGGCAATTCAGCGGGCTGTTGAAGAAGCCGAATTAATGGCTGGTTGTGAAATTCACTCTGTATACGCCGGGATTGCGGGTAGCCATGTACGTAGCCTCAATTCACATGGCATTGTGGCTGTTCGCGACAGAGAGGTCACTCAGGCAGATATAGAGCGGGTTATTGATGCAGCCCAGGCGGTTGCCATCCCGGCAGATCAGAAAATACTGCACATCTTGCCGCAAGAATATGTCATTGATAATCAAGAGGGTATCAAAGAGCCTCTGGGGATGTCGGGGGTGCGGCTCGAAGCCAAAGTGCATTTGGTAACTTGTGCCGTGAATGCGTCTCAAAATATCGAAAAGTGCGTCAAGCGCTGCAATCTTGAGGTGGATGACATCATTCTTGAGCAGTTGGCTTCCAGTTACGCCGTGTTAACCGACGATGAAAAGGAGTTGGGGGTTTGTGTGGTAGATATTGGTGGCGGCACCACCGATATTGCGATTTGGACCGGCGGTTCGATTCGACATACCGCTGTTATTCCCATCGCAGGGGATCAGGTGACCAACGACATAGCCATGGCGTTGCGTACACCCACACAAAATGCAGAAGAGATAAAAATACGCTACGCCTGCGCGTTAACACAGCTGGCGGGTGCAGACGAAACCATAAAAGTTCCCAGTGTAGGCGAACGTCTTCCCAGGGATTTATCGAGACAGACGCTGGCTGAAGTGGTTGAACCGAGATACGAAGAGCTATTCACGTTGATTCAGTCAGAGCTGCGACGCAGTGGTTACGAAGATCTGGTTGCAGCAGGCATTGTGCTGACTGGCGGAACTTCTCGAATGGAAGGTGCCGTTGAACTGGCGGAAGAGATTTTTCACATGCCCGTCAGACTGGCTTCACCCAATGGTGTTTCTGGTCTGGTGGATGTAGTAAACAACCCCATGTATGCAACCGGTGTCGGTTTGCTTATGTATGGGATTCAGAGACAGGAGCATGGTCGTGCTCCAGCGGTAAAACAAGAGCCTGATCAGGGTTTATTTGACCGGCTGAAAAACTGGTTTACCGGAAATTTTTAAAACAATTGACAGAAGAACTACAAGAAGGAGAAATGGGCGATGTTTGAGCTTGTAGAAAACTTACCACAAAATGCAGTGATTAAAGTTGTTGGTGTAGGCGGTGGCGGCGGCAACGCTGTGCGCCATATGCTTGCAAATCATATTGAAGGTGTTGAATTTATATGTGCCAACACCGACGCGCAGGCACTCAAGGAACTGGATGGCAAAACAGTCATTCAACTGGGTGGCAATATGACGAAAGGTCTGGGAGCGGGGGCAAATCCGGAAGTGGGACGCCAGGCCGCACTCGAAGACCGGGAGCGTATTGCAGAAGCGATTAAAGGCGCCGATATGGTCTTTATTACGGCGGGTATGGGTGGCGGAACCGGTACCGGTGGTGCACCGGTGGTTGCAGAAGTAGCCCGTGATCTGGGAATACTCACCGTAGCCGTTGTCACCAAACCCTTCCCGTTTGAAGGCGGGAAACGTATGAAGGTTGCTGAAGCCGGATTGGCCGAGCTGGCACGCAACGTTGACTCATTGATCACTATACCCAACGAAAAATTGTTGTCGGTACTGGGCAAGAATACCACGCTTCTGGACGCCTTTAGTTCGGCAAATGATGTACTGCTGGGCGCGGTTCAGGGGATTGCGGATCTGATCATTCGCCCGGGTATGATCAACGTCGACTTTGCAGACGTTAAGACGGTGATGTCTGAAATGGGTATGGCGATGATGGGAAGTGGTATTTCCCGTGGCGAAAACCGCGCTAGAGAAGCTGCTGAAATGGCTATTCGCAGCCCGCTGCTGGAAGATATCAATTTGCAGGGCGCAAGAGGTATTTTGGTGAATATTACCGCCGGCCCCAATTTGAATTTGGGTGAATTCGCCGAAATTGGTGCCATTGTTGAAGAAATTGCAGCTGATGCTGCCACAGTGGTGGTCGGAACGGCGATAGATCCCGAAATGACTGAAGAGCTGAAAGTGACGGTGGTAGCAACCGGCCTGGGACAAGTGGTTGAGAAGCCGGTTAAAGTGGTGGATAACACAAAAGTGCTGGATGGAAAAACCGATTACAAGCAGCTGGATCGTCCTGCCATTACGCGTAAGCATGCGGCAGCAACGGGTGGAAATACGGCGGCTGCGCTTGAAACTCGCACGGTAAGCAACGTCAATAGCAATGCAGACTATCTGGACATTCCTGCATTTTTGAGACGTCAGGCAGATTAATCATAGGTTATTGTACCGATTTCAGATGGAGTGTTTGTGGGCTTTCTGGTATGATTCGACCAAATTTTAGTCAGTTATGCCGAATGTTAAGCGGAAATCAACATCAGTGAATCAAGTACAAGGCGATAAAATACATATGATTAGGCAGCGAACCCTGAAGAATATTATTCGTGCAACGGGTGTAGGTTTGCATTCTGGTAAGAAAGTTTACCTAACGTTAAAACCTGCGCCTGTTGATACGGGGATCGTCTTCATTCGTACCGATCTTGAGCCAACGGTGAGTATTACTGCACGTGCAGAAAATGTAGGCGAAACCATGTTATCTACCACGCTGGTAAAAGGCAGCGTGAAGGTATCTACGGTAGAGCATCTGTTGTCTGCGATGGCCGGTTTGGGGATCGATAACTGCTTTGTCGAGGTGAGTGCCGAAGAGGTGCCCATTATGGATGGCAGTGCCGGCCCGTTTGTGTTTTTAATTCAATCGGCAGGCATTAAAGAGCAGGATGCGGCAAAGAAATTCATCCGGATCAAAAAGGAGATTACGGTACAGGATGGAGACAAGCGGGCGACATTTATCCCGTTTGATGGCTTCAAAGTCGGCTTTGAGATTGATTTTGATCACCCGGTATTTCAGGGGAGAACAAAGGAAACGGCCGTCGATTTTTCCAGCACGTCTTTTGTCAAGGAAGTGAGTCGCGCTAGAACCTTTGGCTTTATGCGTGATATAGAAAAACTTCGCTCTATGAACCTGGCATTGGGTGGAAGTGTTGATAACGCCATTGTTGTCGATGATTACAAAGTACTCAATGAAGATGGTTTACGGTACGAAGATGAATTTGTAAAGCATAAAATTCTTGATGCTATTGGTGATCTGTATTTGCTTGGAAACAGCCTTATTGGTGAGTTTCGTGGTTACAAGTCGGGTCATGATCTGAACAATAAGCTGTTGAGAGCACTGATTGCACAAACCGATGCATGGGAAGTAGAAACATTTGAAGATGAATCGCGCGTGCCCATTTCCTATATGAAGCCCGCGGCTGTGGCTCCCTGATTCAGACTGGCTTGTTTGCCCTTTCAGCCAGTTTGAGCAGAACAGCCCGCAAATGCACATCTTCAGTATGCCCGGCTTCTTCGACGAGTAGTCGGGCATTTTCTTCGCTTAAATGCAGTTCTTTTCTTTCTCTTACTGTTTTATATCTATTTGGGCGGATCTTTACATTTATTTTTGTGATTCGCTGAAGCGATGGAGTGTGTGCAAGGGATGCTAAGATTTCCGACTGAATAAATTTGAAGCGTGTCGCAAGAACTGCACTACTTGTGATTAGTACAAGTGTTCCTGATTGAATGTTTGCGATTTTGAATTTAAATTTCAGAGTATCAGGTAGCAATTCATTGAGATTGCTTTCTAGTCTGATTACGGCTTGAGCCTGTCGGAATAGGCGATTTAAGTCGTTGCTGCTCTGCGTCAGTTCATTCAAGCCAGTTACATCAGTAAGTCGGGCGTTCTTCATGGCTTTTTATGTATCCAATAGGGTGTACTATTTACAAGAGTAACAAATTGCAAATCTTTAATGAAATGGTATAACAGTGTGACGAACTTTGGTTCACAAATACGGCTCCTCTAGGAGGATATAGCGCCGACAATTGGGTAAAATGATACGCAATGTAACAATAATCAACGTTTCTGGTGTTAAAAAACGTTAGACTTACGATCGGGTTCATTTTTTCTGTAAAACGAGTCTGTACAAGTAGTTTGAGATGAGCTGCAAATAATTCAGGCATCACATTACATTGGGTTGCACTACTCATGAATATAATTTTTGTTGGTCGCCGTCACGGGCAATCAAAACAGATTTCGTTAGATTCTAACAAACTTGTAACGGCAGGTTTGTCTGTACTGGCTACTTTCTTACTGGTGTTTGTTTCTGGTTATTTTCTGGGCGATTCCGGATCGCCTACGCTGGTAAGCGGTGTTTCGGTGCTGCAAAAGGAAGCTGTAGATGATTGGCAGCAGCAGCTTGCAGAACAAAAGGCAGAAGTATTAGTTGTGAAAGAACGTGCGCAGCAACAAATTGATGCCCTTACTTTGAGATTGGGTGAGATGCAGGCGCGATTGTTGCGTTTGGATGCGTTAGGGCAGCGGCTCACGTCGGAAGCCCGGCTGGAAAAAAGCGAGTTTGATTTTACTGCGCGTCCGGCACAAGGTGGCCCGGAAGATGCCAGCCTGAGTGAATCTTATTCATTGCCTGATCTCAATGACTTGCTGGCTCAGGTAGAGAGTCAGATTAATGATAGAGAGCAACAGCTCGAATTGCTGAATGAGTTTCTGGTAACGCGTAATATCCGTGAGCAAATGGTGGTCGCGGGTAGTCCTATAACGGGAGGGTGGCTGTCTTCGCGTTATGGTTACAGATCGGATCCTTTTAGCGGTCGTCGCGCCTGGCATGCCGGTGTCGACTTCGCAGGAAAGGATGGTAGTGATATTCTGGCGGTCGCCTCCGGCGTGGTTACCTGGTCTGCAGAGCGCAATGGCTATGGTAATCTGGTCGAACTGAATCATGGTGATGGAATTACAACGCGATACGGACATTGCAAAGAGATACTTGTGAAAACAGGGGAAATTGTTCAGAAGGGGCAGATCATCGCGCGCATGGGAAGCACGGGTCGCTCAACAGGACCTCATGTTCACTATGAAGTACTCAAAGAAGGTAAGTCACTCAACCCCGAGAAATATATCAATCGGGCAAGTCGCTAATATCCTCCTGCCGTATTGTGTGCGAAAGAATCCTTGGAAAGAAGGTGATTCTTTCGCAGAATCGCATATTCTTGATTTTTTCCAAGGCGTTAACTTTTGCGCTGATTGAAAATCGCGTTAGAATGTCCCCCATTAATTTTTATGTGTGCAGGGAAGATTTAACTCGCTGGTTGAACAAAGTCCTTGAGTACGTTAATAACAGGGAGCAGATGGGCTTAAGTTGTGTTGCACGCTTACGCTTTGTTTGACTGAAACAATAATATTTGACTCGGCAAGACAGGTGCTATGTTTTCATCTCTGGTAAAAAAGGTCTTCGGCAGTAAGAACGGCCGCGAACTCAAACGTATGGGTAAGGTGGTAGTGCGTATCAACGGATTTGAGGAATCGCTATCCTCACTGGACGATAATGCATTAAAACAGAAAACCGAAGAGTTCAAAGCTCGGCTGTCTAAAGGTGAGATGCTGGATGATGTGTTACCAGAAGCTTTTGCCGTAGTGCGTGAAGCTGGTAAGCGCGTAATGGGCATGCGTCATTTCGATGTGCAAATGATCGGTGGCATTACGCTGCATGAAGGGCGCATAGCTGAAATGCGAACCGGTGAGGGTAAAACCCTGGTGGCTACGCTGCCTGTTTACCTGAATGCGCTTTCGGGAAAAGGGGTGCACGTTGTCACAGTGAACGATTACCTGGCTCGTCGAGATGCTCAATGGATGGCACCGCTCTACAATTTTCTTGGTCTCACGGTGGGCGTGATCGCCTCCGGGCAGTCGCCGCAAGAGAAGCGTGATGCCTACGCGAGTGACATTACCTATGGCACAAATAACGAATACGGTTTTGATTATTTGCGCGACAATATGGCCTTTAGTGCTTCGGACAAGGTGCAGCGCGAATTGAATTTCGCGATTGTGGACGAGGTTGACTCCATCCTGATCGACGAAGCACGTACACCATTGATTATATCTGGTGCGGCTGAAGACAGTTCGCGGCTTTACAAGCTTATTAATCAGGTGGTACCTCGTCTGAAAAAGGCCGAAGTGGCAGAAGACGGTACGCCTGCAGATGACGGGCATTACTTGCTGGATGAAAAAAGCCGCAATGTTGAATTGACTGAATCCGGTCATTCTATTATCGAGAATATACTGGTCGAACTGGAGTTGCTCGAAGAGGGTGACAGTTTATATTCCGCCGCCAACCTTGGATTATTGCATCATGTATATGCGGCCCTGCGTGCACATAAATTGTTCACCCGTGACGTCGATTACATTGTTCAGGGCGGACAGATTGTTATCGTAGACGAACATACCGGTCGGACCATGCCGGGGCGTCGTTGGGGAGAAGGACTGCACCAGGCCATAGAAGCAAAAGAAGGGGTAGCCATCCAGGCGGAAAGCCAGACGCTGGCCTCGACCACTTTCCAGAATTATTTCCGTATCTACAACAAGCTGGCAGGAATGACCGGAACTGCAGATACAGAAGCCTTTGAATTCCATCAAATTTACGGGTTGGACGTTGTTGTTATACCCACCAACAAGCCGGTGCAGCGTATTGATCACAATGACTTGGTTTACCTGACCCAGGAAGAAAAGTTTCAGGCGATTATTGACGAAATCAAGGATGTAGTTGCAGACAAACGACCTGTCCTCGTGGGTACCGCATCTATCGAGGCATCAGAATTTCTTTCTGCCCTGCTTAAAAAAGCAGGCATTCCGCACAATGTTCTCAACGCAAAACAGCATGCTCAGGAAGCCCAGATTATCGCACAGGCAGGGCGACCGGGTTCCATTACGATCGCGACCAACATGGCGGGTCGCGGTACCGATATCATGCTGGGCGGCAATTGGGAAGCGGAGATTGCACAGCTGGAAACACCGGATCAGCCTCAAATTGATGCGATCAAGGTGGATTGGAAACAGCGACATGAACAAGTATTGCAGTCGGGTGGCTTGCATATTATTGGTACCGAGCGGCACGAATCCCGTCGGATAGATAATCAGCTCAGAGGTCGCTCCGGACGTCAGGGTGATCCTGGAAGTACCCGTTTCTTCCTTTCGCTGGAAGATAACCTGATGCGAATCTTTGCTTCTGATCGTGTGAAAAATATCATGCAGGCGCTGGGAATGCAGAAGGGCGAAGCCATCGAGCACCGGATGGTGAGCAATGCGATAGAGAAGGCGCAGCGTAAAGTAGAAGGGCGCAACTTTGATATCCGTAAGACGCTGTTGGAATATGACGATGTCGCCAACGATCAGCGTCGCGTGGTTTATGAGCAACGTAATGATGTCATGCACAGGGAAGATATCTCTGAGATGATTATGGCGATTCGCTCCGATGTGCTGAACGATGCGGTTAATACATTTATCCCGCCGAACAGCCTTGAAGAGCAGTGGGATATTGCTGGATTGGAGAAGCATCTCGAATCCGAGTTCGCGCTCAATCTGCCGGTTCAGCAATGGCTGGATCAGGATGACAAGCTGCACGAAGAGAATTTGCGTCAGCGGATACTCGAGGAACTTGCCAACGTTTACAGCGAGAAAGAGGCGGTTGTCGGCGCGGCGGTATTACGAAACTTCGAAAAGCAGATTTTTCTGCAAGTATTGGATACGCTTTGGAAAGAGCATTTATCGTCAATGGATCACTTGCGACGTGGTATTCACCTGCGCGGTTATGCGCAGAAGAATCCAAAGCAGGAATACAAACGAGAAGCTTTCAATCTCTTTCAGTCCATGCTGGAATCGCTTAAACATGATGTTGTGCGCGTGATTTCTCATGTGCAGATACAGCGTCAGGAGGAGCTCGAAGAAATCGAGCGCAAGCGTCATGAGGCACTGGATCGTCAGTTGAGTACCGCAAATGCCCATCATGATGACCTGTCGGCTGCTGACGGTGAAAGTGATTCAGAAGCAGTGGCTGACGGACAGGAGCCATTTGTTCGCGACGAACGCAAAGTGGGGCGTAATGAGCCTTGCCCATGTGGCTCAGGAAGAAAGTATAAGCAGTGTCACGGGAAAATGGCGTGATCTGCTTTTAGCGATCTGCCAGAGACCGAGCCCTCTCGTTAGCGGTGAGGGTGATGCTTTGAGTTGCTTTATCTGTTTACAAAATCTATTGCCATACATAATCTGTGCTTTTAAAGCCAGCTTTATGTATGGCTTTTCTGTTTCTGACCTTAATGTGTGGTTTGCCGGTACATTAAAGGTAAGAGTAATTTGAGTATTTACATCAGGAGTGTGAGAGCTGCTATGGCCGTAGGTCGGGGTGATTTACCTGAAATGTTTCCCGTATCGGGAGTGAAGATCGGCGTTGCGAAAGCGGGCATAAAAAAGCCGGGGCGTCGAGATGTGGTTGTATTTGAAATCGCTGAAGGGGCGACCGTTGCCGGAGTGTTTACCAAAAACGCATTTTGCGCGGCGCCGGTTGTTTTATGCAAGCAGCATCTGGCTCAAAAAGCGCCCCGATATTTATTGATCAATACCGGCAATGCGAATGCGGGTACCGGGGCTCAGGGTATGAGTGATGCTCTCGCGTGTTGCGATGCGCTGGCTGAATTAACGAATACGCAGACATTTCGTGTGTTGCCATTCTCGACAGGAGTGATAGGCGAGCCGTTGCCGGTACAAAAAATAGTGTCCGCATTGCCAGACGCGATTGCTCATCTCGGGGAAAATAACTGGGCCGAGTCTGCACAGGGTATTATGACAACCGATACCCGCCCAAAGGGGGCCAGTGTTCAGGTTCGCATCGGCGGAGAACTGGTGACACTGACGGGCATCAGTAAAGGGGCGGGTATGATCAAGCCCAATATGGCCACAATGCTTGGTTTTGTGGCAACGGATGCGAAAATATCTGCAGAACTATTGCAGAAGCTACATAGCGTAGCCGCAGAAAAATCGTTCAACCGGATTACGATTGATGGAGATACCTCCACAAATGATTCCTGTATCCTCATTGCGTCAGGCCAATCAAGCGCTCCTGAAATTAGCGAAGATCTCGAAGACTATGCTGTTTTTGTTTCGGCGTTGAATGACTTGATGTTGCAACTGGCTCATTTGATTGTGAGGGATGGAGAAGGTGCAACCAAGTTCATCTCGATACAGGTAGAGCAAGCTGCGTCGGTGAGCGAAGCACTGGATGTTGCCTATACCGTGGCACACTCGCCTCTGGTCAAAACAGCGCTCTTTGCGAGTGATCCCAATTGGGGGCGAATTCTGGCTGCGGTGGGGCGTGCAGGTCTCAATGATCTCAATGTCGAGGGTATTGATATCTATCTGAATGAGGTTTGTATTGTGGCCAATGGGGGGCGTAGCCCGGACTATACCGAGGAGCAAGGACAAGCCGTGATGAATCAGCAGGAAATACTGATTCGCATTTTGTTGGGGCGTGGGGATGTGGCGGAAACCGTGTGGACCACCGACCTTTCGCATGATTACGTAACGATTAATGCGGAATATCGTACCTGATATGTCGGCAGAATATGTCCATGTGGCTGTCGCAGTCATTGAACGCAATGATCATGTTCTGATTGCCCGGCGTCCGGAACATGTTCATCAGGGAGGCTTATGGGAGTTTCCTGGCGGGAAGCTTGAACCGGGAGAGACCCTGCATGAAGGTTTATGTCGCGAGATTCGTGAGGAGCTTGGGCTAGAGGTTGATGCAGAAGGTTTGATACCGCTGAGGAAAGTCCGCCACGACTACGGCGACAAGAAAGTCTTGCTTGATGTGTGGCGAGTCACCCGTTTTTCAGGTGAACCGCATGGAATGGAGGGGCAGCCAGTGCGCTGGATCGCCCGTAATGAACTCCATAACTATGCTTTTCCCTTGGCAAATGAGCCGATAGTCCGAGCATTGTCACTGCCGTCACGTTTACTGATTACGGGGTCATACGGCTCGCTGAACGAGGCTTTGCGGTGTTCGGAAGGCGCCATCTCTGAATTCGGGGTTGGGATGGTGCATTTCCGTCCACAGAATCTGGACTTTGATGCTGCACAGATGCATGCGGAGCATTTGTACGCACTTTGCAAAGCGCACGGGGTCTTGTTTATCGTGAATGCGGGGTGTTTTTCTCAAACGCCAGAGCAGTGTTTGAGCTGGGCAGATGGTGTTCATTTGCCTGCAATCATGGCTGCGTCGCTTTCTGTTCGTCCGGTAAATGAAGACGCAATATTAAGTGTGGCTTGTCACAATATCGCGGAGTTGGCTGTAGCAGCACGCCTCCGGGCCGATTGCGTGACCTTGTCGCCGGTATTGGATACATTAAGCCATCCGGGGGCGCAGACTTTAGGGTGGCAGCGTTTTCGAGAGATGGTAGATCATGCAGAATGTCCGGTGTATGCACTAGGCGGCTTGTCGGAGGCTCATCTTTCTCGCGCACGTGAATCCGGTGCCGTTGGCATTGCCGCTATTGGAAGCTGGTGGCGCTTATAGCATGCGGTTAGCGGTAATCAGATATAGCGCGGGCGATTTCAGAGCATCGTAGCGGGATGAATTCGCAGACTGACTGCACTTTTGAAAATTGGATGTTAGAAAACAGGTGGATCGCGATGACAACATTGACGCATTTGGATGAAACGGGTGCTGCGCACATGGTGGATGTGACGGATAAAGAGGTCACGACTCGAGTTGCACAAGCTGAGGCATTTATTCGGATGCAGCCAGAAACACTGGAAATGATTGTGACGGGTAAGCACAAGAAGGGGGATGTTTTTGCCACGGCCAGAATTGCAGGAATTATGGCCGCCAAGAAATGCCATGAATTGATTCCGTTGTGTCACGCATTATTACTGACCTCCGTCAAGGTAACGCTTTTGCCTGAGCCTGAAAATTCAGGCGTGAGAATTCAGAGTATTTGTAAACTCGATGCGAAAACCGGAGTGGAAATGGAGGCGCTGACGGCGGCGAGCATTGCGGCACTGACCTTATATGATATGTGCAAGGCGGTTGATAAGGGAATGGTCATTGAGCAGGTGCGTTTGCTGGAAAAGCAGGGCGGTCGCTCTGGACATTGGATAGCCACACGTTAGACACTGTATTCAGGATGGAAAGAGAAAAGTCATCGCAGCGGGAGGTTTGGTTTTATGGCCGCGACACAGTTAGTTGATCGATTTGGGCGCGTAATAGATTACGTGCGGATTTCTGTGACAGATCGCTGCGATTTTCGTTGTGTCTATTGCATGGATGAAGAAATGACGTTTCTGCCCCGGGCGGAAATTCTGTCTCTTGAAGAGATTTACCGTGTGGCGAATGCTTTTACCCAGTTGGGTGTAAAGAAAATTCGCCTGACCGGAGGTGAGCCTCTGATTCGCAGAGATGTCTTGTCGTTGGTTCAGCGGTTGGGGGCATTAAAGGGCTTGCAAGAGCTGGCGTTGACAACAAATGGTTCCCAATTGGGAGAGATGGCTGGCGAACTGCGACGAGCCAATGTCAGTCGTCTGAACATTAGTTTGGATACCTTACAGGCTGACCGATTTACTCAGCTGACTCGGACAGGTAAGTTGAATCAGGTATTGCGCGGGATTGAAGCTGCACAAAAAGCAGGGTTTAAACGCACAAAAATCAATGCGGTAATTTTAAAAGGGCGTAATGATGACGAGGTACTGGATCTTGTCGACTTTGCGCGCGCACAGCACCTGGATTTAAGCTTTATCGAAGAAATGCCTTTAGGTGTGATCAGTGAGCATAATCGAGCCGAAGCTTATTGTTCCAGTGATGAGCTTCGCGAGATGATTGAGGAACGCTATGCCTTGTTGCCGCTGAGTGACAATACCGGTGGCCCTTCCAGGTATTACCGGATGCAGGATTCGGAAATTCGCATTGGCTTTATTTCGCCCCACAGTCACAACTTTTGTGGCGATTGCAATCGTGTTCGTTTAACTGTGGAGGGCCGACTGCTGCTTTGCCTCGGAAATGAGCATTCCGTAGATCTTAAAGCCTTGTTACGAGGCGGGATTACAGACACCGATCTGCAGGCGGAAATTGTACGAGCCATGAATATCAAGCCGGAGCGCCATTACTTTAATAATGCCGAGCCACCTCAGATTTTGCGTTTTATGAATATGACCGGTGGATAAACTTTAACCGCTTGCTGGCAAGCAGACTTCGAGTTCTTTACTTTCTCGTAACCTCTCGCGAACAGTCATTTTTTTCCGTAGGGATGAGTAATCGGCTGTGATACAATTTCTGCCTTATTTGATAGGGTTGAGGTTAAAGGGTGTCTGTCAAATTCATTCAAAGTTGTCGCTTACCTACGCCATTTGGCATTTTTGATATGCATGGCTTCGAAGACGAAGCTACCGGACAGGAGCATGTCGCTCTTACGTTGGGGGATGTTTCTGACGGGTCGGCGATATTGGCGCGAACTCATTCCGAGTGCCTGACAGGCGATGCTCTTTACAGCATGCGCTGTGATTGTGGATACCAGTTGGAAAGTGCACTTCAGAGCATTGCCGACGCAGGTAAAGGCGTGTTGCTGTATTTGCGACAAGAAGGCAGAGGAATAGGGTTGCTGAACAAAATCCGTGCGTACCATCTGCAGGATCAGGGGGCGGATACGGTTCAGGCGAATGAGCAATTAGGCTTCGCTGCGGATCTCAGGGATTACAGTATGGCGAAGGACATGCTGCAGCATCTCAATATCAGCAAGTTAAAGCTGATGACCAACAATCCTCGAAAAGTGAATGCACTGAAGGGGTATGGAATTGATATCGTCGAACGGGTATCGATTCAGGTGGGTCGCAATCCGCACAATCAGGGTTATCTGGACACGAAAGCGGATAAACTAGGTCACTGGTTAAGTACTCATCAGGATGATGAACCTGCGTAAAGCACAGGTTCATCACTATTTTAATCTATTGCGCGGCGAGCGCTGGCATAGCTAGTAGCGGATCGTTTTCTTTTCGTTTGAGCCATACTTCCACGCGCCCATTTCTGCTTTGTTCTGTGTGAGCGGCCTTTGTGGTGACAGGCATATATTCACCGTATCCTGTCACCGCCTTAATTTCTATACCGTCTGACTTTAGTGTTGTTTTGACCGTGTTGGCCCGTAGTTCCGATATCATTTGTGCTCTAAGTTCGTGCGTACTTTTGTCTGCATAGCCAATCAACATTAAATCCTTGCTGGCAATCTCGTTTGATGTGATGAAATCCTTCAGTCTGGGGATGTCTGCCAGGGCTTTGTTGTCGAGTGTTGTTCTACCTTTTCTGAAACGGAAATTTACCGAAAGTCTTTCATATCCCTCGGTCATCGATCGAAAGCTGAGCGGGGTTTGCTCGCTGTGCAAGGCAGGAAAAGATTGAATGTTTTGAGAAACAAACCCGGCGGCTTCAACGATTTTTTGGCCTTCAGCGCTTTCGCAGAAGGCAATAAAGTCAGTGGCAGGCTGGGGGATTCCATGGGTAGCCGTATAGAAATAGAGGCGACGAGCCAATGGGTAATCTTCGGTGGCGATATTTTCCCGAGTCGGCAGCAGGGGGGTTGCCTTGCCTTCCTGAATGGCTAAAGCCTTGGCGTGACGTACGGAAGCAATGCCGGTGAATCCTATGCCTAACGAGTCCTGACTTACATCATCAGAAAGCTGGTCGTTAGATTCGTACCTTTTAGTCTGGCTGGCCAAGGGTAATTTGCCGAGTATCAGGTGCTTAAATGTATCCCAGGTGCCAGAGTTTTCATCTCGGGCATAAAGATGAATGGGGGCATTGAGGCCTCCCACTTCCTGCCAGTTCGTTATTTTTCCTGAAAATATTTGCGTGAGCTGGTCGGTAGACAGCCGGTTGATGGGGTTAGCAGGGTGTACCAGCACGGCAATGCCGTCAATGGCAATTATATGCTCTCCATTCTTGCTGCTTAGATCACCTAAGTGTTGAAGCTTTTCCTTTTCCGACGGTTTTATTGCTCGCGATGAGGCGGCAATGGTCGCTGTTGCATTTTCAAGTCCTGCGAACCCCGTGGAGGAGCCATGTGCCTCCAGGGAAAAAGTAAGAGTTCCATTGGAGGTTTTGGCGCGAAAAAGAGATTCTCCGGAATGGCTGTCCCGGGTTTCTTTGATGTTTGTGGTTGGGGCCTGGTGTAAAAATGACTTGATGAGGAGAGGGGCCAGTACGGCACCTATGGTATTTGACCCCTTAATGAATATTGCAGTCTCTGCGGTTTCGCTCGTCGTGCTGGCCAGAATCGGGGTGCTGAAAATTGAACCGGCAAGTAATAGCGCGGTGACTCGCTTGATTCGATACGGTGTGCGGAACAGAGAGGGAATGGAGGATTTATCAACCATGAATGCGTACTCCAGATAAATCAGGTTTTCGGAAGCACGCATCTTAGGAAGCCAATATTACAACGAGATTAATGTTTTGTATCTTATTGTAATGATTGGAAAATGTTTGTTTATGGGGAGGTGGCGAGACGTAGCGCTGCGGTATTTTGTTGTAGTCGTTGCAGTATGGCGTCAAGAATAGAATGGCTATCGAGGCCACACTCTTTTAATAAATCCTGATGCTTACCATGCTCAACATAGATGTCTGGTAGACCCAGATTGAGTACCGGGATATCGAGTCCGGCCGCCTGTAGAAATTCGTTCACGCCGCTACCTGCACCGCCAGCGATGGCGTTTTCCTCAATGGTCACCAGGAGTTCGTGCGATCTGGCAAGTTGAGCAATCAGTTCCTCATCCAGCGGTTTCACGAACCGCATGTCCACCAGCGTTGCGTTGAGTTCTTCTGTAGCGTGTCTGGCGGCATGCAGCAAGGTGCCAAAGGCCAGAATTGCTACTTTTTGGCCTTTTCTTACGACATTGGCTTTGCCGATGGGAAGCAGGCTCATCTCTTGCTGAATGCTTGCTCCGATGCCTGTGCCTCGTGGGTAACGAACAGCGGCAGGGCCATTGAACTGGTAGCCGGTATAGAGCATCTGTCGCAATTCGTTTTCGTCAGAAGGCGCCATAATCAGCATCTTTGGAATACAGCGAAGGAACGAAAGGTCATAGCTTCCCGCATGCGTGGGGCCGTCTTCACCCACCAGTCCGGCACGATCGATCGCAAAGAGCACGTCGAGATCCTGAACCGCAACGTCGTGTATCAGTTGATCGTAGGCGCGTTGTAAAAAGGTCGAGTAGATAGCCACTACCGGCTTGGCGCCTTCACAGGCCATACCGGCTGCCAGCGTTACGGCGTGCTGTTCGGCGATGGCGACATCAAAATAGCGATCGGGGAATTGCCGCGCAAACGCGATCAGGTCGGAACCTTCTTTCATTGCCGGGGTAATGCCCACGACTTTGTCATCAACGGCAGCCATGTCACATAACCACTGGCCAAATACGTTGGAAAACTTCGGCAGGGCGGCTTTGGGAGCCGGTGTCTGAGCCGGTTTGGGTTCAATTTTATTGATAGCGTGATAGCCAATGGGATCGCGCTCGGCGGGTGCAAAGCCTTTACCCTTTTTGGTCACTACATGTAAAAACTGAGGGCCGGTCAGTGACTGCATATTCTCCAGTGTTTCGACCAGCGTACCGATATCATGACCGTCAATCGGGCCAATATAGTTGAATCCCAATTCTTCGAACAAGGTCCCCGGTGAAACCATGCCTTTGACATGCTCTTCGGTTTTTCTGACCAGCTCACGTAAATGGGGGGCGTTGCTGAGAAAGCTCTTTCCGCTGTCTCTAACGCTGTTGTAGGTTTTTCCTGACAAGATTCGAGCCAGATGATTTTTCAGTCCGCCGACATTGTTCGAGATGGACATGTCATTGTCATTCAGAATGACCAATAAATCGGGTCGAACATCTCCAGCGTGACTCAGAGCTTCAAATGCCATGCCGGCGGTCAGCGCGCCGTCACCGATAATGGCTACCGATTTTCGCAGATTGCCCTGTAATCTGGCCGCCAGCGCCATGCCCAATGCCGCACTGATCGAAGTGCTTGAGTGCCCGACGCCGAAGGTGTCATAAATGCTTTCAGCGCGTCTCGGAAAGGCCGCGGGCCCGTCCTGATGCCTTATTTGGGGCATTTGCTCACGTCTGCCGGTGAGTATTTTGTGAGGGTAAGCCTGATGCCCTACATCCCATACCAGTCGGTCTTCAGGCGTATTGAAAACGTAGTGCAGCGCGATGGTCAACTCTACAACACCAAGTCCGGCACCGAAATGTCCGCCGGATTGTCCTACGCTGTATAGCAGAAAGGCTCGCAGTTCGTAGGCGAGTTGAGGGAGTTGGTCTTCGGTTAGCAACCTCAACTGGGCCGGACTGTCGATTTTATCTAACAGCGGTGTATTGGGGCGATGAAGAGGAATTTCCTGAAAAACGTGCGAATACGGCATCCTGACTCACAGAACTGGCAAATTTCGACAAGGCGCCATTATAACGCTTATCGAGGTGAAATCGACCTCTCGTACCAAATCTGCAAAAACTGTTGCAGATTTGTGTGAGCGAAAGTCGGTAAGGGCGTGTTTGCGCTGTGTTTAGTGTTGACGTTTTACGATATAGGCAGCAATCGCGTTCAGTTTATCGGTATTAAAAGGCAGCTGTGACAAGGCTTTCATGCTTTCCTGATACAGCTGATCGGCTTTGGATTGCGCCCCCTCCAGTCCAAGCAAGGCCGGATAGGTGGGTTTGTTGCGTTCAATATCCGAACCTTGTGGTTTTCCCAGCGTTTGTGTATCACTGGTGATATCGAGAATATCATCCTGCACCTGAAAGGCGAGTCCGATGGTTTTTGCAAAGTGTCGTAGGGTGGCGAGCACGTCCTGGCGGGTTTCTCCCCCTGCCAGCGCACCGATGACAACGCTGGCTTCTATGAGGGCGCCGGTTTTGCCATTGTGCATTTGTTCCAGTTCACTCAACGTGAGTGATTTTCCTACGGCAGCCAGATCAATGGCTTGACCGCCAACCATGCCCAGACTGCCGCTGGCTTTACTGAGTTCGCGAATCATCTGTATACGGGCCGCGTCGTCGTAGTCGCCGCCGCTTGCCAGTTGTTCAAACGCCAGTGCCTGTAGTGCATCGCCGGCAAGAATGGCCGTGGCTTCGTCATAGGCTTTGTGGCAGGTGGGTTTGCCTCGCCGCAGGTCGTCGTCATCCATTGCAGGAAGATCGTCGTGAATCAGACTGTAGGCATGGATCAATTCCAATGCACAGGCCGCAGGTAACGCTCGAGTTGTCTCTGCCCCGCAAACCTCAGCCGTCGCCAGCGTCAGCAATGGTCGAATGCGTTTGCCACCATCAATAACGCAATAGCGCATGGCTTCGTGAAGTCTTGATGGCGTCTGGTCTGCGCCAGGTAAACACATGGACAGATGCAAATTGATTTGAGACTGACATTGGAGGAAGTATTCGTGCATGTAGAGTAGAAACCTGAGATTAAGGTAGAGTCTGCGTCCGGGGGCCGGGTGTCAGTTTGACGTGTCAGGGCGGTTAAATGGTTCGGTTGAAATGCTGCCGTCGCTATTTTGCAATAATTGATCTACACGCTGTTTGGCCTGGGTCAATGCGGTTTGGCATTCGCGAGTAAGTTTGATGCCGCGCTCGAATGCGGCCAGGGAGTCTTCCAGGCTCAGCTCTCCTTTTTCCATTTGTTGTATGAGTGATTCAAGCGCTTCAAGTGATTGCTCAAAATTAAGGGGGGCTTGGTTGCTCATTTTTTGAACCTGAAAGTTGTCCGGGTAAAGGTTGTTTTCCCAGCGGGTTGAATTGAACTCATTTTAGCCAGTAACGTAATGATTTTAAAAAAAATCATGAAAAAAACAGATTTCTTACTACAATGACAAGGTAATCGTTTCTATGCTTGTAGATCAGGAATCGTATCATGGCCACCCAAAACACTTTTTGGGGGTTACTGTGCCGGTGTGAAAGTATACCAAACTCATAAAGTGATCTCCTTTAATTTCCTTCTTGTGACCTGTCTTCACCAGGAGGAGGAAAAAGTAACCTGTGACTTGGGCTTGGGTGTATGGATGGCAACCGGCTGTTGGCCGGTGCCAGATATATAAAACGCAAGCCTGAATGTTTGATCGAGTGATTTATTTATAACTGTTTGATTGATAGGAGAGTAGTGTGGATCTGGCGACCCTCATCGGACTAGTCGGTGGCATGGCGATGGTCATCATGGCGATGGTGCTCGGTGGCTCTCTTTCGATGTTTGTCGATGTGCCATCTGTACTGATTGTCTTTGTCGGCACGATTTTCGTTGCCATGATGAAATTTACTCTGGGAGGCTTTCTTAGTGCGGGCAAGGTCGCCGGCAAGGCTTTCATGTTTAAGATTGATAGCCCGGAAGAGTTGATTGAACAAATTGTTGAGCTGGCAGATGCGGCGAGAAAAGGCGGTTTGCTCTCACTTGAAGGAAAGGAAATTAAAAATCAGTTTTTGGCCAAAGGCATTCAGTTGCTGGTGGATGGACATGATGGCGATGTTGTGAAATCAATGCTCAGCAAGGATAAAAGTCTGGCGGTGGAGCGGCACAAGCGAGGGAGTGCAGTGTTTTCCGCGATGGGCGATATCGGGCCGGCGATGGGTATGATTGGTACCTTGGTGGGGTTGGTGGCCATGCTGTCGAATATGGATGATCCTAAGTCCATTGGGCCTGCGATGGCGGTTGCCTTGTTAACCACGTTGTATGGTGCCATGTTGGCGAACATGATTGCTTTGCCCATTGCCGATAAATGTAAATTGCGTATGGGTGAGGAGGAGTTAATTAAATCGATGATAATTGACGCACTTCTTGGCATTCAGGCGGGGCAAAATCCACGAGTGATCGAAGGTGTGCTGAGAACCTATTTACCTGAAGGTAAGCGTGCGAAAGCAGAATAGTACCTGGCTGTTTGCAGAATAGTACCTGGCTGTTTAATGATCCGCCTAATTCGGAGGGAACCCGGTCGCTGCTTTGACTGGCGTGATACCCAAAGTCCCTCTATCGGTTGAAACTCAATTCTTTATGGTTATAGGTTAGTGTTGCATGAGTGACGAAGATGACGAAGCGCCCTGCGAATGCCCGCCGTCCCTGCCTTTGTGGATGGCGACCTTTGCAGACCTCATGTCATTGCTGATGTGCTTTTTCGTATTGTTACTGTCCTTTTCTGAAATGGATGTGCTGAAGTTCAAACGATTGGCCGGTTCAATGCGTGATGCTTTTGGTGTTCAGAATCAGGTGAATGTTACCGACATCCCGAAAGGGACGAGCATTATTGCGCAGGAATTTTCACCCGGTAAACCCGATCCTTCGCCAATCAAGGTGGTGATGCAGCATACGTCGGACGCTGATGAACAAACCTTGAAGGTGATGTGTCAGGCACCCATTGAGCAGGCGATTCAGGAACAGTGCTCTCAGGATTCTACCGTGGCCGATAGCGCGCAGAACGAAATCGTTATACAGAAAATTCGTGAGCTGGCTGAACAAACTGAAAATAACGCCATGGAAATGGCGGCGAATCTCGAAAAGGAAATTCGCAGCAATATGGTCGAGATTGAAACCAAAGGACGCAAAATTATTATTCGTGTTCAGGAAAAAGGCTCTTTTTCTTCGGGGTCGGCAGAACTGCAGACCGAGTTTTATCCTGTGCTGGACAAGCTGGTTGAGATTTTAAAAGATATTGATGGCACCATCTCGGTGGAAGGGCATTCGGATGATGTGCCGATAAAAACGGCCCGATTCCCTTCCAACTGGGATTTATCGGTAGCAAGAGCGCTGGAAGTAGCGCATGGTTTGTTCGATGAGGGGCTGTTGGAGCAGAGTCGGTTTACTATTTCTGGTTACGCCGATACCCAGCCGCTCGTGCCTAACGATAGTCCTGAAAATAGGTCCCGGAATCGACGCGTTGAGATTGTTTTACAACAGGCCAATGATCCGAAAATCAAGTCAGACAAAGAACGCGCCAGAAAAGAGTCTCGTGATATCAGAGATACTCCCGCCGCAGACGGGTTTGAAGGCTTGACCCGGGACGAAATATTCTAGATCGGCACCATGCCAGGCGCGGGTTCAGGTCTGGAGCTTTTCAACATGTGAGGTGAGGATGGACGAAAGACGACGTTATTTTCGTGTCACAGACGAGGTCGGGCTCGCTCACTGTGTTATGCCTGGGGCTCCCGTAGAGGGCTCTCGTGAGATTAATGACCGGTTTGCAGAGTCTGCTTTTTTGCAATTGGAAAGTCGCCTGGCGAGTATTCTGGAACCCTTGCGTAGTTCGCAGCCCCTGATACATGAAGCGCTGGATCTGTTTAATAAAAAGATCAATCTCGTCCTGAGTCTGGGAAAGAATTTTTCAGGTGAACAGACTGATTTGCCTTTGCGTTTTTGCCAGGTCAGCCTGAGTGCCTGTGGCATTGCGTTTCGCGCCAGTGCGCCGAGTGCTCCGGGAACCTTGTTGCAGTTGGACTTACTTATTCTTTCGTCGAATCTACGTCTTCGTCTGGCGACTCAGGTAGTCGGTTGTGATAGCGTTTCTGAGTCGCATGAAGCACCTGTTTGGCTCATTCGAGGGGATTTTGTCGCCTTGGATGACGGCCAGCAGGAACTACTGGTTCAGCATGTGATGAAAAGCCAGAGTCAGGAGTTGAAGCGTCGTAGGGAAGCGCGCGAGCGAGGTCAGTAGACTACTCGGTTTCGATATTGAATTCATAAAAAGTCGGTGATGTGGCTGAGCCCGATCCCGCATGATTTTGTTCTGCAAAAAATGCACGCCCTTGTTTGTCCAGGATGAGGCTGGTGGTGGCACGAGTGCCATAGGCAGGACTGTGGATAAATTGCGCAGAAAGCATCCGCTCTACGACGACACCCACGCCGGTATCGGGCAACAGCTCGTCTGGCGCTTGCTGTTTATCTTGTAATAGCTGCAGTAACTCCTCCGTGTTTGGATCTGGCCTGCGCTGCAGTAGCGCCTCCAACGCTTGTTTCGATGCGTTAACTTTTGGCCAGGGCGTGTCCAGAAAATGATTGCTCAAGCCATAGATGCCGGGCGCGAGCGCCGCAGGAGGCTGACCGCTTTTATTCGAGTAATAAACCAGTTGCTCCCTGTCACCGAGAAGAATATTAAACCCGCCATAATGAGAAGCCTCTTTCTGTAACTGTTCGGCAAATTCCTCCGGAGCGATTGTTGAATTGAGAAAGCTCAGGGGCAAATGCCCGCGGGACTTCAGGTTAAGACGGGGATCTTTTCCGCGAAAGTTTGTAATAGCGGCAAATTTTCCCTGACGCGTAATACCCAGCCAGGTGCCTTGGTGCAAAAGGTCTTTTCCTGCGAGGATTTGCTTGTTTTCCGGCCAGAAGTTGGCGGGCCGACTCGGGCGTTGATAAAACTCATCCCGATTGGATACCAAAACCAGGGTGTTTTGGGCATTAGGTTTCCAGGCAAAGGCAATCAGGCACATTTGGCGATGTCCACGTTAATAAAATTTCGGTCGATATCGTGTATGATAACCGGCTTTTCAAGCGCATGCAGGTGATCCGTGGACGTGTTGTTGTCGTTATTGATTGAAATTGGATTGTATCTTGGGCTGGGAGCTTTTGCTGGCATCCTGGCAGGCCTGTTTGGTGTCGGAGGCGGGTTGATTATTGTCCCGGCACTGGTTTTCGGCTTTACCAAACAAGGCTTTTCGGTTGATGTGTTGACTCATATGGCCGTGGGAACCTCATTGGCCACCATCATTTTTACCTCGCTGAGTTCTGTGCGTACTCATCATAGCAAGCAGGCGGTGCAGTGGAATATTGTCTGGCCCATGTCGATCGGGATTGTGCTTGGTGCCTTTCTGGGAGGACATACGGCTGCGCTGATTTCCGGTCCGTTGCTGCAAACCATCATCGGTTGTTTTGCGCTATTGGTGGCATTACAAATGGGTCTGGGGCTTAAGCCCAAAGCGGCCCGAAATGTTCCTGGTCATACAGGTCTGGCGGCGGCGGGGGGCGTCGTCGGTTGGGCGTCGGCTATTTTCGGTATTGGCGGGGGGTCGTTGACGGTTCCTTTTTTAAGTTGGTGTAATGTGAAAATGCAGCAAGCAGTAGGGACTTCCTCTGCCTGTGGTTTGCCCATTGCGCTAGCGGGTGCTGCCTCTTATATGGTTGCGGGTTGGTCGCATGACTCCTTGCCAGACTGGAGTGTGGGGTTCGTTTACATTCCTGCGCTGTTGGGCATCATTCTGACCAGCGTCATTTTTGCCCGACTCGGGGCCAGACTGGCGCATAGACTACCTCCGGAAAAGTTAAAAAAGTTGTTTGCGTTGCTTCTGCTGGTGGTTGGCCTTCAATTTATTCTGAAGTAGTGGTTTGCTTTTGTTCCAGATTAACAGGTAATTATTCACTCTTTGTTATTGACTATTTTGTCTCAGGAAAAGCTATATGCTGACATATCCTAATATTGACCCGGTAGCGCTCCAGCTGGGGCCGCTCAAGATTCATTGGTATGGCCTGATGTATTTGGCGGGTTTTGCGGCTGCATGGTTTTTGGGTAAAAAACGCTGTGCCAGGCAGGATTCACCGGTCAATGAAGAGCAGTTGGGCGATCTGATTTTTTATTGTGCGCTTGGGGTAATTCTGGGCGGGCGGTTGGGCTATGTTTTCTTTTACAACTTCGATCGCTTCTTGTCTGAGCCCCTGTGGCTGTTCAAAGTTTGGGAAGGCGGCATGTCCTTCCACGGTGGACTGATCGGGGTGATAACCGCCATGTTGTGGTACGCGGCAAAACTCCGAAAAACCTTTTTTGAAATTTCGGATTTCATTGCTCCACTGGTTCCTTTTGGATTGGGCGCCGGCCGATTAGGTAATTTTATTGGTGGTGAGTTGTGGGGGCGGGTCACTGACGTACCTTGGGCTATGGTTTTTCCCAGAGATCTACAGCAATTGCCACGGCATCCTTCGCAGCTCTATCAATTTGCCCTGGAGGGGGTCGCGTTCTTTCTTATTCTCTGGTGGTTTTCGTCCAAGCCTCGACCACGGATGGCGGTATCAGGCTTGTTCCTGATCTGTTACGGCATTTTCAGAATTCTGGTGGAGTTTGTGAGAGAGCCTGATGTGCAGCTCGGTTACCTGGCTTGGGGGTGGTTGACCATGGGGCAGTTATTGTCTTTGCCGATGGTGCTCGCCGGGCTGGGTATGATGGTATGGGCGTTCCGTCATCAACAGGCTCAATATGCGTCGAACAAGGGGTAGGGTATGAAAGCGTATCTGGATTTAATGCAGGATGTGGTGGACAACGGCACGGATAAAGGTGATCGCACGGGCGTCGGAACGCGATCTGTTTTCGGTCGACAAATCCGATTCAATTTGCAGGATGGATTTCCGCTTTTAACGACGAAAAAAATTCACCTGAAAAGCGTCATCTATGAGTTGATCTGGTTTCTCAACGGCTCAACCGACAACACCTGGCTTAAAGAACGTGGCGTTTCCATCTGGAATGAATGGGCAACAGCATCTGGAGATCTGGGCCCTATCTATGGCAAGCAGTGGCGAAGCTGGGCAGCGCCAAGTGGCGAGGTCATTGACCAGATTGCTGAGCTTATCACGCAAATTAAACAGAAGCCCGACTCGCGACGATTGATTGTGTCGGCATGGAATCCAGCCGAGTTGCCTGACGAATCTATCGGGCCGCAGGCGAATGTGGAAAGCGGACGGATGGCGCTTGCTCCCTGCCATTGCCTCTTCCAGTTTTATGTGGCAAACGGGCGTTTGTCCTGTCAGCTATACCAGCGCAGTGCGGATCTGTTTTTGGGGGTCCCATTCAATATTGCCAGCTATGCGTTACTGACCCACATGATCGCCCAGCAGTGCGATTTGGACGTAGGGGAGTTTGTACATACGTTCGGGGATTGTCACCTTTACAGTAATCACCTGACCGACGAGATCGTATTCGAGCAGCTTCGCAGAAAGCCGCATGCCTTGCCAAAACTGGTGATTAAGCGCAAGCCCGCGTCGATTTTTGAGTATGAATTTGACGATTTTGAATTCGAAGACTATACGCCAGATCCTCTTATCAAGGCTCCGATTGCCATTTAAAGCGTCAAAAAAAAAGCGGACTTCTGTCCGCTTTAATTTTTTTACCGAGTGATATCGAAGTTAAAAATCCTCCCACTCATCGTCGTTAGAGAACTGCGCTGCTTGTTTCTTGCTGAGAGACGCATCTTTCCCGGCACGTTGCTTGTTTGATGAGGTGTTCATGCGTGTTTTCTGCGGGCGAGACGTGAGTAATTCGTCGTCATTCGTATCTTCGCCTATCTGGAAGAACGAAATTAACCGATTCATGGTCGAGGCCTGTTCTGACATCGCTTCACTGGCTGCAGAGGCTTCTTCTACCAAGGCGGCATTTTGCTGCGTCATTTCGTCCATTTGTGCGACGGCCTGATTAATCTGCTCTATACCGGATGTTTGTTCGCGCGCCGCACCATTCACTTCGTCGATGACTTGCGCCACACGCTCGATGGCGTGAACGATCGAGCTGAGTGTTTCGCCTGAGTGGTTAACCAGCGAAGAGCCGGTTTCTACTTTGCTGACGCTATCCCGGATCAGATCTTTAATTTCTTTCGCTGCGGCTGCAGAGCGTTGCGATAAGTTTCGTACTTCACCCGCGACGACCGCAAAGCCGCGTCCCTGTTCTCCTGCACGGGCGGCTTCTACTGCGGCATTGAGTGCGAGCAGGTTGGTCTGGAAAGCAATTTCATCAATCACGCCAATAATGTCATTAATTTTGTTGCTGGAATCCAGAATTTCGCCCATCGCCTTCACCGCGTCTTTAACGACTACACCGCCTTGCTGAGCTTTGTTTTTGGCTTCAACCGCCATGCGATTGGCTTCACTGGCGTTATCAGCGCTTTGCTTCACGGTCGCGGTAATTTGCTCCATGCTGGAAGCGGTTTCTTCCAGTGAGCTGGCTTGTTCCTCTGTGCGCTGACTTAAATCCAGGTTACCTTGCGCGATTTCGTTGGCTGCCGTATGTACGGTGTTGGCTGATTCGCGAATTCTGCTGATAATGCTGGTTAATTTGCTGATAGTAGTATTGGCATCCTGTTTAATGCGTTCGAAATCGCCTTTGTAATCCTTGTCTACAGTGCGCGAAAGGTCGCCTTCGGCAAGTGAAGCAAATACTTGGCCGATATCATCGACAAAGCTTGCTGATGCGCTGACGAGCTCATTAAGCCCTTTACTCAGGCTGGCAAAGAATCCGGTTTTATCTTCTACGCTGATCCGTTTGGACATATCGCCATTCGCGGCGGCGGCGACCAGTGAATCGATTTCTTTCTCAATGGCGATCTCCGCGGTTCGGTCTGTCCATTCCACTACCGTACCCAGGCGTACACCCTGGTCGTTGCGAACCGGATTGACCGACAAATCCATATGGCGACCACCAATCACAATACTGGCATCATAGGTTGTGGTCAGACGTTCCAGTAAACCTTTTTGGTGTGAAGGGTTCTTGTGGAAGTGATCAATACTTTCCCCTAGCAGCTTATCCACATCGAAGTTGGGAAGGTCTTTTCGCAAATCACTTTGTGCATTTCGCAAAGTTCCAATCACGGCATCGTTCATATAGATGATATTGCGATCGGCATCCGCGACCATCACGTTGGCAGATACGCTATCTAATGCCTGCTTGATTCGGGCGCCATCGGCGGCACGGGCGTTCGCATCTACCACGTCAAAACCGACTTTAATCTGGATTGATTTCACGGCCTGGAAAATGGTCGCAATTTCATTGCGTCCATGAATGGGAACCTGGGTGTTGAAATTACCCTGCGTCAGCGCCAGCATATGATGATGCAAAGAATCCAGGCGACCAAAAATGGTTTTTAGTGTGATGCCCAGCGTTATTATGGATGCCAGGATCGAAATGAGGCAGAGCACAAAAGTAACGGGCTGTTGTGCTTCATAAGCTGATATGCCTAATGCCGCAATTATGATGGAGAACATCAGGATTAATTGCTTTTTTATCGATAGATTTTGATAGGCGGCTTTAAGTTTTGCGCTCGAATTACCTTCGAGACTGGCTTTCTTGTCGCGAATGTCCCTGTAAAGTTTTTCGGCCTGCGCGACTTGTTCTCTGGTCGGTTTTGATCTGACCGACATGTACTCTACCACCTGGTCATTTTGCATCACCGGGGTAACATTTGCCTGAACCCAGTAGTAATCGCCGTTTTTGCAGCGATTCTTTACCAATCCAACCCAGGGCTTGCCTTCCTTTACCGTGCTCCAAAGGTCTTCAAAGGCTTCGGGCGGCATGTCCGGGTGTCGCACGATATTGTGGTTTTTACCCAGCAGTTCGGCTTCGGTAAAGCCACTGATGCGAATAAAATCCCTGTTTACATAGGAAATTGCGCCTTTGAGGTCTGTTTTAGATACCAGTATTTCATGCTCTTCGTAGTGAATTTCCTGATCGGTAACGGGCATGTTTATTTTCATTCAAGGCTCCCTGAAGTTATTGTTATTCACGATGGGACAAAAATTGATCACGGCTGCAGTAAGCATAGCTATATTCGGGCCGTCCGCTAGGGCATGTTGATGTTTTACTATGTAACTGGCGGTAGGCCGTCCGTCCTGGGGGGGGCTCTGTCTACCTTGGCTCGGCAATCGGGCAGATGACACCTCTCGCTAACGCGTGACAGCGGTAAAGATCAATGGCTGCCAAGAGGGGGCAAATAAAAATGGGCCCTAAAGGCCCATTTTTAATGAACAGTTACCGGTAGACTGATTGAAAAAGTTTAGAAATCTTCCCATTCATCATCGTTGGAAAATTTTGCCGCTGAAGAGCGACTTTCGGGTGAAGGCGACTTGGAGGCGCGCTCCTTACGACTATTTGCCGAGGGCGTCCAGCTTTTGATGGGGGCTTTTTTATGGGATGGGGCGGGCATAAAATCCTCATCTTCTTCTGGCGCGCTGTCTTCGGTGCGGAAAAATCCGATGAGCCGTTTCATGGTCGTCGCTTGTTCAGACATCGACTCGCTGGCGGCTGAAGCTTCCTCAACCAAGGCCGCGTTTTGTTGTGTCATTTCGTCCATTTGGGCAATCGCCTGATTGATCTGCTCTATCCCTGAGGTTTGTTCTGCTGCGGCATTATTGACTTCGCTGATCATTGCAGCCACTTTTTCAACTGCTTGCACGATGGAAGCGAGTGTTGCTCCAGAATCATTAACCAGTGATGATCCCGTTTCAACTTTCCCGACACTGTCACGGATCAAGTCTTTTATTTCTTTGGCCGCTGCAGCTGAGCGCTGTGAAAGGTTACGCACCTCGCCGGCGACAACGGCAAAGCCACGCCCTTGTTCTCCTGCGCGCGCGGCCTCTACTGCCGCGTTCAGGGCAAGCAGGTTGGTCTGGAAGGCGATTTCATCGATCACACCAATAATATCGTTAATCTTGTTACTGGAGGTCAGTATTTCCTTCATCGCAGCGACCGCTTCCTGAACCACGCTACCCCCTTGTTGTGCTTGCTTGCGGGCTTCGCCAGACATCCTGTTGGCTTCGCTGGCGTTATCAGAACTTTGCTTCACTGTGGCTGTGATTTCTTCCATACTGGAGGCCGTTTCTTCCAGCGAGCTGGCTTGTTCTTCTGTGCGCTGACTGAGATCGGTATTGCCCTGTGCAATTTCGTTGGCAGCCGTATTGACGGTATTGGCAGCGTCACGTATCCGGTTAATGATGTCTGTGAGCTTGGCGATGGTTGTGTTTGCATCTTGTGTGATGCGTGCGAAATCACCGTGGTATTCCTTGCTAATGGATTGTGTCAGATCGCCATCGGCCATCGCCGCAAAGATTACACCAATGTCATCCACAAAGTTGGCAGCACTACCTACCAGCGCATTTAACCCTTCGCTTAATTTCCGGAAGAAGCCGCTCTTGCCTTCCAGGTTCAGGCGGCGGGAGAGATCGCCATTGCTGGCGCTGACCACGAGCGCATCAATTTCCTTCTCAATCAAAACTTCGGCAGTGCGGTCTTTCCATTCCACCACGGTGCCCAGGCGAACCCCTTCTTTATTGCGAATAGGGTTGACCGCTAAGTCCATGGTTCGTCCGCCGATCAAAAGCGAGGCGTTATAGGTAGTCGTCAATTTTTCCAGGAGTGATGCCTGGTGTTCGGGCCGTTTGTGGAATACGTCAATAGAGCTGCCCAACAGGTTGTTCACATTAAAATGAGGCAGATCCTTCTGAATATCTTTTTCTGCGTTGCGTAGTGTTTCCACTACGGCGCCGTTCATATAAATAATATTTCTGCGGGCATCTGCGACCATGACGTTGGCACTGACGTTATCCAGTGCTTCCTTGATTCGCAAGGCTTCGTTAGCAATGCTTTGGGAGTTTTCCATTTCGAAGCCGGATTTTATTTGCATGGACTTCAGTGAACGAAGTACGGCAGTGAGTTCATTGTTGCCGGAGATATTGATTTTTCCACGATAATTGCCCTCTGCTATTTCGCCAAAGTGCTTTTGTGTTGCATCGAGGCTGCTGAAAATCAATCGACTTACGCGGAATCCGATAATCAACACAAACAACAGCGCGACAACTACACCGGCCGCAAGGCTATACGCACTGCTGTTCAAGCTGCTGACTCGCTTATTCAGCAATCTCTCCAGCAGTGCGGCTGATTGATCGAATAGCAGATAGGCGTTGTCAATGGTGCGGGTGCCGGTCTGGAAATAAGTTTGGGTGTTGAGGCTATGCATTTGATCTGACAGAAGTGTGTCTAGCTGACCAGAAAAGGTTTTTGCTTCGCTGGCAACGGCATCATAAGCCGTTTGTAAGCTGTCTTTAAAATGCTCATTGGCACTGGTTCCGCTTTGATAAGAAGCCAATACTCCGTCGATGGCCAGTTTGGTTGAAACATGCAGCTCGATTAAAGCCGTGGTTTGTGCTGGTGTTGCCACCCCTTTGGTAATAACACTCGCCCCAATACCTCGAGCCTGACCAAGGCTTTCAGTAAGGAGCGGGATTTTGTTGATGATCAGATCCATGGCATAAAAACTGTCTAATTCGGGATCCAGGATCAGGTTGGATTTATCCCCCGTGTGGGCGATCAGCTCAATGATTTTGGTGATCAGGTCGGCATGGCGTGCGAAGCAGTCTTTAGGGCTTAACTGGAATGAATTTTGTTCCAGATAATTCCAGTCGGCGGCGATACTATTGAACATTTCTGTTGTGGATAATTCGCCGTTCAAGTGGGCGTCCACCACTCTCATAGCGTCCAGTTTTTCTTTAATTTGAGTGCGCTTGGCTTGTATTCTGGGTTCGAAAGAGGTGTCTCCGTTAAGGTAGGCAGCCATCATGCCCCGGTGTTCGGGTACCACCTGAAGCAACTCGCGTAAAGGTTTAACGTACTGTACGCCCAGGAGCTCTTTGGCGGAGAACGAGACTTGTTCGAATTGATCCTTGATGGCCACGCCGACAAGTGATGCCAATATCAGAAAGATCAGGCCGAGCGTGATGAATTGCTGTTTTAGCGTAATATTGCCTAGCTTGCTGAGCAAGACGGCCAATCCTGGCTTATAAAGCTGGCCCTCTGACAGAACGAGTTTCTGGTTTTGCAGTTGCCTGTACGCGGCTTCGGCGGCAGCGATTTCGTCTCGGGTGGGCTTTTCCCTGACAGACATATACTCAACGACTTTGCCGCCTTCACGTACGGGAGTGACATTCGCTTTTACCCAATAGAAATCGCCATTCTTGCAACGATTCTTCACGAGTCCGACCCACGGACGCTCTGCTTTGATGGTGTTCCAAAGATCTTCAAAGGCCGCGGGAGGCATGTCGGGATGCCGTACCACGTTATGGTTCTTACCAATCAGCTCGGCTTCGGTAAAACCACTAATATCAATAAAGTCTTTATTTACATAGGTCAAGGAGCCTTTGAGATCGGTTTTCGATACCAGTGTCTGATTTTCTGTGAAATGAACTTCGGTGTCGGTCACCGGCATATTTATTTTCATATATATCTCCCAGTGCACGTCATTGTGCAAAGTCTCAAGAGTGTTGAACGCCGAGCGCAGTATGTTTTTAGACGTTTTTAAGAGTTTAGACGTTTTAAAGAGTTTAGACCGGGATTGAGAAAAGACAGGGGATTTGTGAGGGCAATATTGCAGGGGTTATATATAATGCCCAGCCTGGCTGACTGTTTGGAGTAGCGAATGATTACAAGTCTTATTGTGGCGCTGTCTGAAAACCGAGTGATTGGGCGCGATAACAAGCTTCCCTGGTATCTTCCCGAAGACCTGAAATACTTTAAGAAGGTAACCTTGGGCAAACCGATTATTATGGGGCGGAAAACGTTTGAATCCATCGGTCGTCCTTTGCCGGGAAGGTTGAATATCGTGGTTACGCGGCAAACCGATTGGCAGCATCCGGGGGTGGCGGTGGCCACCAGTCTGGATGCAGCAATAGCGCGTGGCGAGGCACAAGCTCTATTGGATGGAGCGACGGAGGTGATGATTATCGGGGGTGAGCAGATATATCGTGCAGCATTGCCGAGAGTGCAGCGCTTGTATCTGTCGGAAGTGCACGCCAGAGTAGAGGGAGATGCTTTTTTTCCTGAAGTCACCTTATCGCAATGGAAGGAAGTCGCCCGAGAAGATTTTGCTGCTCAGGCACCCAATCCGTACGACTACAGTTTTGTCGTATATGACCGTATAGACGTGCAGTGAAACCTTAAAACGACATCCTGTCTTTTGCCTGCCTTTCTCTCGAAAAGAAAGGCAGGCAAGTGCTATTTAATCAAGC
This sequence comes from Hahellaceae bacterium, assembly GCA_024234505.1. Lineage (GTDB taxonomy): Bacteria > Pseudomonadota > Gammaproteobacteria > Pseudomonadales > Oleiphilaceae > JACKOD01. The sequence continues at coordinate 245,927 of JACKOD010000002.1, forward strand.
AGTGACAGGTCTCTTACGCCGCCCTTGTCGGCACTGGTCGCCAGCATGGCGTAGGCCTTCAGTGCGGCAGATACCTTGCGCTGACGAGGCTGAGCCGGTTTCCAGGCTGCTTTTCCTTTCGATTCCATGGCTGCCCGGCGAGCGTTCAGCTCCTCGTCGCCGACGAGTACGTCAATGGTGCGGTTAGGTATATCGATACGAATTTTGTCGCCTTCTTCAATTAACCCAATGGCGCCACCTGACGCGGCTTCGGGAGAAACGTGGCCGATAGATAAGCCTGAGGTTCCGCCTGAAAAACGTCCGTCGGTGAGCAGCGCACAAACTTTGCCCAAACCTTTGGACTTGAGATAACTGGTGGGATAAAGCATTTCCTGCATGCCCGGGCCACCTTTGGGGCCTTCGTACCGAATGACGACAACATCACCCGCCACCACCTGGTCATTCAGTATGCTATGAACTGCGGCATCCTGGCTTTCAAAAATGCGTGCGCGCCCTTCAAATAGCAAAATGGAATCGTCTACCCCCGCTGTTTTTACGACGCAGCCGTTGAGTGCGATGTTGCCATGCAGCACGGCGAGGCCGCCTTCTTTTGAATAGGCGTGTTCAAGTGAGCGAATACAGCCTTCAGCACGGTCATTGTCCAGCTCATCCCAGCGACAGTTCTGACTGAAGGCGGTTTGGCTGGGAATACCTGCAGGGCCCGCTTTAAAGAAGGTTTGCAATGCCTGGTCATCGGTATTACGCATGATATCCCATTGATCCAGAGCGGCACTCATTGTGTCGGAGTGTACGGTTGGTAGGTTAGTGTGCAACAAACCGGCGCGATCCAGCTCTCCCAGAATGCCCATAATGCCACCCGCGCGATGAACATCTTCGATATGATATTTCTGGACATTAGGCGCGACTTTGCACAGCTGAGGGACGACACGGCTGCGAGCGTCTATTTTATGCAGGTTGTAATCAACGCCTGCTTCCTGTGCTGCTGCGAGCAAGTGAAGAATCGTGTTGGTGGAGCCGCCCATGGCGATATCCAGTGTTACCGCGTTTTCAAATGCGTCGTGGCAGGCAATCGAGCGAGGGAGTACTGACTCATCGTCTTGTTCATAGTACTTGCGCGTGTTAATAACAATTTGCTGCGCTGCCTTAATGAATAACTGCTCACGATCAGCATGTGTGGCCAGCGTAGTTCCATTGCCGGGGAGCGCCAGACCAATGGCTTCGGCAAGGCAGTTCATGGAGTTGGCAGTAAACATACCGGAGCATGAACCGCAGGTGGGGCAGGCGCTTCGCTCATATTCCTCAACAAGTTTGTCATCTGCGGCCGAGTCTGCCGCAATGACCATCGCATCAACCAGGTCGAGTTTGTGTGTCGCCAGTTTGGTTTTACCCGCTTCCATGGGGCCACCCGACACAAAAATAGTGGGTATGTTTAACCGCAACGCGGCCATCAGCATACCGGGTGTGATTTTGTCGCAATTGGAAATACAAACCAGCGCATCGGCGCAATGCGCATTCACCATGTATTCCACCGAGTCTGCAATCAACTCGCGTGAGGGCAGGCTGTAAAGCATGCCGTCATGCCCCATGGCAATACCGTCATCGATGGCAATAGTGTTAAATTCTTTAGCAACGGCACCAGCCTTTTCGATTTCCCGACAGACCAGTTGTCCCAGGTCTTTGAGGTGAACATGACCGGGTACGAACTGTGTAAATGAGTTGGCCACAGCAATAATGGGTTTGCTGAAGTCTTCATTTTTCATGCCGGTAGCGCGCCACAGCGCGCGCGCGCCCGCCATGTTGCGTCCTTGGGTCGAAGTTTTGGATCGATAAGTAGGCATAGTCTTCTCGTTGCAGATAGTCAGTATTAAAAGTTCGGATTGTCGCGCAGTGGCAATGTGTTCATCACAAAATAGGCACAAGCATAACAGAGTTATTGTCGACTTGGCATCCGCTGTGAGTGGTCAAATGCCTCGTATGAGGCTATGTTTATAGCGACGTATCGTCGGTAGTTTATTGTCCTCCAGGGGGGGCGAGGGCGGCCAGAAAAACTGTCAGTGGGTATCGTTTACGTGAATTGATGTATTTATTCGTGTCTCTGGCCTTGAATCGTGTCGGCCCCGGGCTGTTTCAGCTTGGGGTAATTTGCAGTCCAGGATTGTTATGCCGACCGAAATTGTTCTACCGACCTAAATAGTTATGCTGACCCAGATTGATAAACAGACCCAGATTGACAAACAGACATGGAAGGAAGAGGCTGCATGAGCAGTAACCGATCACTTTTGACATCCGAACATCTTAAACAGTTTCGTCCACTCAATAAGCTAGCAGAAAACCAGCGTATCCTGCTGGCAGACAAAGCGCGTATTATGGCCTTGCCCAAGCGTAAGGTTTTGTTTGAATGCGGCTCTTCTGATCATTTCGATTACTTTCTGTTATCCGGAAAAATCGAGCTGGTGGCCGCCGACAAGAAAGTGCGTGAAGTGGAGGCAGGCTCTACCGCTTCCTGGTCGGCGATAGCTCATTTACAGCCTCGACAGTTCACCGTTAAAGCCTTGTCGGACTGCGAATTTCTGGTGCTTGAAACCGATGTGCTCAATCGTTTGTTGAAGGAGGCTCCCATAGAGCAGCTGGAGTCGGACGCCGGCATCAGTGCAGCGGATCAAACCGCCTATAAAGTATTGATGACGTTCCAGAGTGATTTAAAATCAAACAACTTTACCTTGCCCAGCTTGCCAGATGTTGCCATGCGCATACGGCAGGTCGCCAGTCGTGAAAACTCCAGTATGGATGACATCGCCAAACTGGTGAACAGCGATCCCGCCATTACGCTAAAACTAATCAAAGCCTGTAATAGCCCCTTGTATCGTGGGTTTTCGGATATCACCTCAAGTCGTGATGCCGTGACACGTTTGGGGATGAAAGTGACCCAGCAGCTAGTGATGGTTTTCGCAATGCGGGAACTGTTTCGGAGTAAGAAGCCCGAGTTGCAGAAAGCCATGTCAGCACTCTGGGATCATTCGCGAGAGGTGGCATCCATTGCCTATGTTCTGGCCGAGCTAACTCCGGGACTAGACAAGGATTTCGCGATGATGGCAGGACTGATTCACGATGTGGGGGCAGTTCCCGTGATTTGTTATGCCGAAAATATTCCCGATTTATATGCCGACCCGAAAGCCCTGCAGGCAGTCATAGCTGAACTTCGAGGCGAGTTAGGGGCGACGATGATGCAACATTGGGGAATGCCAGCGGTATTTGCTGAGGTTACGGAGCATGCGGACAATTGGTCGCGTGATTCGGGTCAGGAAAATGCAGATTACGTTGATGTGGTGTTGGTGGCCCAGCGGCACGCGTTATTAGGCCAGCCATCAGCAAAAGACTTGCCGCCCTTTACACAAATTCCGGCGTTCGGAAAGCTGGCGCGAGGCGGACTCACGCCGGAGAAAAGCCTGAAAGTATTGGTTGAGGCACGTCAGAAGATACAGGAAGTTCAGGATTTTCTGGGAGCAGATTTACCGGTTTGACGACTCGGGGGTGCTGGTCTCGGGCATGGATTCGTTTTCCTGAGCGGCTTCCATTTGCATGCTGATTGCGCGCTCAATGCGCCCCAGCTTGATTTCCAGTGCTTCGAGTTTGGTCAGAATCAGTTGCTCCCGATGCAGTACAGACTGCTCTTCTTTTGACATCAAAAAAGCGGAGAAGCTGGCGGTGAGCATTGAGAAAATGCCCATCCCTATGAGAATTACAAATGAGCCGAACAACCTCCCGGCGGTGGTGGAGGGAACGATATCTCCATAGCCCACGGTTGTCATGGTCACCCAGGCCCACCAGACACCATCCCAGGGCGTGCCAATGGACGGGTCGATGCCTGCAATCAGAAATCCGGCCCCCAACATCAGCATAAAGCCAATCATGAGTGTGGTTCCCAGATGGTTTCTGGCAAGTACCTCTCGTGCGGTTTTGGATACCTGAACGAGCAAGCTCAACAACACCAGCAGTCTAAGGCCCCGAAGAAGCCCGATGGAGGGTAGGGCGTACCACCAGATGGGGCAGCCGAAAACAACAATGACCAGGTTAATCCAGTTGTCTTTCAGGTAGCGAGAGCGATCCCGAACGACGCAGGTAATGAGTACGGTTTCAAACAAAAACATGGCCCATATCAGCCAGTCCGTAAATTCTACAAATTCTGGAGTCAGCTTTTCTGCCGCCTGCAAATACCATTCTACAATGATCCAAAGGGCCAGAATCATCATGGGCCATTCCACCAGATGGTAAATGCGCAGGGCCTTTTCGGTTTCATTGGGCGAAACGCCGGCGACGCCTATGACTTTGGGAAACTCTCGACTGATCATGATATGCTTCGGCAAACCTTTAAGAATCAATATCTTCCTTAGTTTAGCAGATCCTGGCAGAGGCGAACTTGCCTTTGTCTTTGTTCAATACGGGAACGGAGGTATTTCAGTGTCTCGGATTAAGATTGAAATTCCGGCCGGAACAGGTTTTTCTGTACGGTTGGTGGTGCGAATAAGCGATATCAACTATGGCGGGCATCTAGGACATGATCGCCTGATTTCCATGTTGCATGAGGCGCGGATGCAGTTTTTTCAGCATTGGGGATATGAGGAATTGAATGTTGAGGGTGTCGGTACAGTGATCGCAGATCTCGGCATACGCTATTTGGGCGAGGCATTTGTCGGCAACGAGCTGGTGATTGAAATGATTCCGGGGGATGTCAGCCGAAAAGGATTTGCACTGTTTTACAAGGTTCATCGCGCCATTGATCAATTGCCTGTGGCACAAGCGAAAACTGCGCTGGTGTTTTTCGACTATGCTGATCATAAGGCTGTTGATATTCCTTCAGCATTTCGTGAAAAGCTGAATTCCGCGACGAGCGAGTCTTAACTGCCCGGTCGCCGAAAAGGTAAGGTGCCTCTATGCTAAATGAAGTTCCCCTGTTTCCGTTGAATTCCATCATTTTTCCCGGTGGCCGCCTGCCTTTGCGCCTTTTCGAACCCCGCTATCTGGATATGGTTGCCAATGCTCTTCGACAGCAAACCGGCTTTGTCATCGTGCTCATTAAAGAGGGTAATGAGGTCGGACAACCCTGCGAATTCTATTCAACGGGCACATTGGTGAAGATTATTGATTTCTCGGCCCGTGAAGACGGGTTACTGGGGATCACAGTCGAAGGCACTCAAAAAGTCACCGTCACCCAGTTTACGCGTCAATCCGACGGTTTGTATGTGGGCGCCTTAAGCGGGGTTGATCAGGAGAGCTTTATGCCGGTTCAGGAGCGCTTTTGTGAGTTAGTGGATCTGCTGCAAGCACTCAGCCGGCATCCTGCGGTGAGTGATCTTGCGCTGGAAATCGACTATCAGGATAGCCGGGATGTCGGCTGGCGACTGACTGAACTCCTGCCGTTGGCGCGTAAGGAAAAGCAGTATCTATTTGAGCTCGAAGATCCCGTCTACCGTCTGGAGCAGATCAGAGGATTGCTTTCGATATTGCAGGAATAGTCGTAGTCTTCGATGCAACCTGCTCGGCAGGGGCTGTCGCCAGCGTGCTCTGATCGCGGAGTTGATGGCAGGCCATGGTGGCGGTGATATTTGTTTTGGGTTGATAAGCCCGTTGCGCGGCATCGAAATAACGGTTTACGTAAACGACAGATAATAAAATCCATATCGACAGCGCGATCAATGTACTGATATCCACACTGAAGTGTTGTTTGTCGAAGCGGCTATAAGACAGACGGGTTACGCCGCAAATAATAAGACCTAGCAGTACGCCACCGATCACATCCGTGAACCAGTGTACGCCAAGATAGATACGGCTGACGCCAATCAATGCCACTGGGAGGGCGCAGGCAAGATAAGCGACCCAACGTTGTCTGATGCTAACCTCTCGCGCAACAAATGCCCCCATCAGTCCCCAAAAGACCATGCTGCCACTACTATGCCCGCTGGGAAACGAAAAGGATTTAGGCGGGAATAACGCCAGATCCGGGCGCACCAGCGCAAAAGCGTCTTTCAGTCCATGGGTTATCAATGCAGTGGCAATGCCTGCCAGTGCAACGTGGATGGCGGCCGCGTAAAACCCTCTGAACGCCAGAAGCCCGATAAACAAAGGCATGACCCAATATAAATATCTGTCGTCACCCAGCAGGGTTATGCCCAGCAGCGGGTAGTCCAGTACGGGAGAACGTAACAGCTGAAAGAAATTCGTGATTCCGGTATCCAGCCCTTTAAGCCAGGGCGTGTGTAAAACAATGAGGGAGAGAATAATAAAGCTCAATAAAGAAAAGAGAACCAACAAAAACGATGAAAGGGGAAATTCTCCCCCAGCCGTTGACTTGTCATTAGTGTGCCCCTCGGTTTCCTGTTTGTCAGGCGTTGCCAGGGCTCGCCACAGGCGACGACCGAAGTGGTAGCGCATTAGCCACTGATGCGTCATTAGATACAGTTGTCCTCCCGGATTAATCTCCCAATGCAGGCGGACGATCAGCGCAAACAGGCCGGAAGCAATAGCCAGACTGACGATCATGATCGGCATAAAATGTTCCGGAAGCGGGATGTCGATGTTAATCGAGGCTCCGACCAGAAAACCGGGAATGACATAGAGCGGTGCCCAGCCTACGGCAGACAAAATGTTGAAGGTGAGAAAACGTCGGGCGGGCATATGAAGCATGCCTGCCACGAGGGGTAATACCGGCCGTAAAGGACCGACAAAGCGTCCAATCAATATGCTTTTTCCGCCATGTCTGCGGAAAAATTCCTCACCGCTATGAAGCAGGGCGGGGTAGCGGCTCATGGGCCATACACGGGGAATACTGGATTTAAAATAATGGCCTATCAGAAAGCTGAGGCCGTCGCCACCTACCGCGCCGAGAAAGGCCCATAATAGTGATTCCGCAAGTGAGAGTGCACCGCCGCCGGCAATGATGGATACCATAAACAGCATGATAACGCCGGGGACAATGACACCCGCTAATGCGAGTGACTCAACAAAGGCAATCAAAAAAATGGCACAGCTGATCCAGCCGGGATTAGCCTGCAACCAGAGGGTCAGGGTATGCAAATCGGGCATTGCGTATAAATCGTCGTCGGTTTAACAAAATAGGAAAACAGGCTGCATCACACTCAAGAGTGTTTGTTGATGCCTGTTATCAGTGTGTTCATTCACCGAAGAAAATGACAGACCCGATTATGCCCATTCTTTTGTGCTTCAGACAGCGCGGATTGAGATTCGGAAATTAAAGATTGTACATCTTGTGTATCGGGGGTGAGGCTGGAGCAGCCCAGACTCAAGGTTAAATGATCGGTATTGTGCCATGCGTGCTCGGTGGCACGTCGCCGTATCCGTTCGGCGATCACAAGTACGCCTTCTTGGGGAGTGTTGGGAAGTAGCAGATAAAAACGACAGGCGTTATCGTAATAATGGCTGTCGCCGGCCCGAATCATTCCTCCCAGCATCTCAGACAGTTGCCGGGCCAAATCGCTTCCGGCCTGTTGTCCGTGCAGGCTGGTAAATTGATTCAGATAATCGACTTCCAGTGCAATGATCGAAAGAGGCAGGCTGGTGTCATCGGCACGATGAATTTCTTTATCGAGCGTCTCCTCAAAATGGCGCATGTTATAGGCTTCTGTCACCGGATCATGAATGCTCAGCTCGACCAGTGAACGACTTCTGTTGTGGTGCAGCCAGGCGTAAAGGCTGGCGATACCTGCCAGTAGCAAATAGCTGGTGGCAAAGGCGACAGCGGTAAAAAATCCATTGGAATACCAGGTAAGAATAAATGCCGCACCCAGCAAAATGGCATTAAAACGAGCGGATTGACGCAGCGGTAAAATGAGAAAGCTCAGAAGACATAGCGGATAAAGACCATATCGGGCCGCATCGGATGTCATCGATAAGTCGCTCAGGACGAGCAGGGCCGCAACGATTAACAGATATTGATGAAGATTATCCCGCAGGGGAAGGCTCTGCTGAGCCCAGCTCAACGCAATCCCCGCCAGGTATAACGCAAACAGAATCAGAGCGGTATAAACCAGATCGTACAAGCCGTACAGGTAGCTTTCCCGCGCCAGAATTATCGAAGTCAGCGCCGCCATGCTGTAAATAGCGATGCGAGTATAGGGCTTGAGTTGTTTGGCGGAAATAAAGTTCATGGTTGCACTGTTCATTTCCAACTATTCCTCGTCCTTGCTTTGCCATAGGCGGCAATGATTGCTTTTTTCGGCCTGGGACTCGTGCAGTGCCTGGAGTGCATGATCCACCAGCGTTTGGGCATCTTCGCCGACGTTGACGGCAGTCACGCCCACACTGGCTGAAACTTTGTGTTCATCGGAGCTCAGAATTTTTCGCAGATGGATACGCAATTTATCGGCCTTTTTGAGCGCCGCCTTGGCACCGGTGTTAGGTAGAATCAGCAGGAATTCATCATTATGCCATCGGTAATAGGTATCAAATGGCCTGAGTTGTTCGTGCAAACACTGCCCGAGTTGCGTCAAGAGCGGGTCGCGTTGCTCCCGCAGGGTGAGTGCGCCGCCGTCCAGACCCAGTGCCAAAACGGCCAGGCTGGTGCCTTCTCGCTCGGAGCGCTGAATTTCCTTTTCCAGATCGTAGTAGAGGTGCTCCTGGGTGGATGCCAGCGTCAGGTTGTCTGTGCGGCGCAACGGCTTCAGCGCACTTTCCCGTGTTTCACGTAAATAGACAAACATGCAGGTAAGACCCATGCATAGCAAAAAGTTAAAAATGATCTGCATCCGCTCCAGCGTATCGTAAAACACCAGCGCGCATACAACAAAAAGCAGACTGTAAGACAGTACCAGCCGGGTGGCCAGCCTGACCGGGTAAAACAGAAACAGTAACAGCGGGACGACAAAGCTCCATGACTCCGCCATGCGCTCGTTCCAGATGAGACTGCCGAGCGTGACGATACAAAGAAAAATCACGATAAGGTGTGAAAGAAAACTGTGCTTCTGCACATCAGGTTGGGGCTGGTAAATGCTGTTTAACGCCAGTAACACGGTAAAAACGAGGGTGATAGCCCCTGTTGCCGTTTGGCCTGCCACGAAACTGACCAGGCTCAGAAAGCCTGCCATGCCCGCCGCCCAAAAGTAGATTCGTGTACGTAAAAATAAGCTTAATTCGGTTTGTGACATGTTGCTTTTCAACCTTTGATCGTTCACCAAGGGTGTTTTGTATAGATATTCCTGAAGAATACGTATTTTAGTGCGAACAGAGCGAACGGAGAATGCATCCTTTCGGACATTTACAGGTTATAATAGCCGGTTTTGAAGCAGAGCATTCCTCTTTTCTATGGGCAAGTCTCGCAAGATGGCCCAACAGTGGTTTGATAGAGGGTAACACTGTTAAATGAAATTTAAAGTGAAGACCTGATAGGGCGGGTAGTGATAACGATGGATGTTAAAGCCTACATGACTGAAGTGGGGATGCAAGCGCGTCAGGCGGCTTCCCTTATAGCCCGTGCAGACACGGCAACCAAAAACAAGGCACTGCTCGCGATGGCAGATGCACTGAATCAAGCGCGCCCGGCACTTGCGGCGGCCAATGCGAAAGATCTTGCCCAGGGTAAAGAAAACGGACTGGATGATGCCATGTTGGATCGTCTTGCGCTGACGCCCGCCCGCATTGACAGCATGATTGAGGGATTGCGACAGGTAGCCACCTTGCCGGATCCCGTGGGCATTATTGATGACATGAAATTTATGCCGTCAGGCATTCAAGTGGGGCGTATGCGTGTTCCCTTGGGAGTCATCGGAATTATTTATGAGTCCCGTCCCAACGTCACCGTAGAGGCTGCCAGTTTATGTCTGAAATCCGGTAATGCCACGATTTTACGTGGAGGCTCGGAAGCCATTCATTCTAATCAGGCGATTGCGGATTGTATCCAGCAAGGATTGCAGCTCGCAGGTTTACCCGGTTCTGCGGTGCAGGTGGTGAAAACCACGGATCGCGAGGCCGTGGGCCAGCTCATTACCATGCCCGAATTTGTCGATGTGATTGTGCCACGTGGTGGCAAGGGGCTGATCGAGCGAATCAGTCGTGATGCCAAGGTTCCGGTGATCAAGCATCTGGATGGCATTTGTCATGTATTTATTGACGCCGATGCGGATATGGAAAAAGCGATAAGAGTCGCCATGAATGCCAAAACACATCGCTATGGTACCTGCAACACCATGGAGACCTTGTTGGTTGATGAACAGATTGCACCACAGGTACTGCCTGAACTGGCGCAACAATTGACAAACAAAGGTGTTGAACTGCGAGGTTGTGGGAAAACGCTTTCCTTAATAGGTCAGGGCGTGGCGGCCACAGAAGAGGATTGGTCGACTGAATATCTCGCGCCCATACTGGCAATAAAAATTGTGTCCGGACTGGACGAAGCCATGGCGCATATTAATTACTATGGCTCGCATCATACTGACGCTATCGTGACAGAAAACTATAGTAAAGGGCGTCGTTTTATCGCAGAGGTAGATTCCAGCTCTGTCATGATCAATGCTTCTACCCGCTTTGCGGATGGGTTCGAATATGGACTGGGAGCCGAGATCGGGATATCCACAGACAAGATTCATGCACGTGGCCCGGTAGGATTGGACGGTTTAACTTCGCAGAAATACGTTGTTTTCGGCGATGGCCATATTCGTCAGTAACTTTTCAGGCAGCTTTGCATGAAAGTTATTCTGGGGGGAACCTTTGATCCGGTACACAACGGACATCTACGGATGGCAGTTGAGCTGAGGGAGTCGCTGAACACCGAGAGTGTGGCATTATTGCCCTGCTATCAACCGGTACATCGCGATCGCCCCGGTGCAAGCGCGCAGCAGCGCCTGGATATGCTTAAGCTGGCGACAAGCCATGAACCGGGGTTGTCGGTGGATGCGCGGGAGATTCGTCGGGAAGGTCCTTCGTTTATGGTGGATACCCTGCAGGAATTGCGCGCAGAGCTGGGTTCTGCGCCGCTGGTACTGGCCATGGGGGTGGACGCCTTTGCCGGCTTGTCGGGCTGGCATCGGTGGCAACATCTGCTGGCATTGTCTCATATTGTGGTAATGCACCGGCCAGGCTGGGCTCTCCCTGCTGAAGGGCCGGTCGCGGAATGCCTGAGCAGACACCGCTGCAACGCTGTAGAGGATCTATCTCAGGCGTCGTGTGGTAGTATTTACCTTTTGCCGTTAAGACCAATGGATGTTTCCAGTACGGAAATCCGAAGCCTGGTTCAGCGGGGTAAATCTGCCCGATTTCTGGTGCCTTGCGAAGTATGGAATTATATTCAAAAGAATCGTTTGTACTGTTGAGTGATCGCTTGAATCAGAACAGACAGCGACTCGACGCATCCGAACCTGACGGATGCCAAAGAAGCATAGCGGCAGACACGTGAACCGGATTTATTAGCGTGCTAAGGCGAATCGTACAGAGGTGTGCCGAGTGCAGAATAGCATCAGGTCGCACTGTCTGTTTTAAGTAAAGCGAAGTGATTTTTTAAAGTGAAGAATATGCAAATAGAAGCATTGAAAGAGTTGGTAGTAAAAGCGCTGGAGGATATGAAAGCTAAAGATATCAGCGTGCTGGATGTTAGAGAAAAAACCAGTGTGACCGATTACATGGTGATTGCCTGTGGAACATCCAACAGACACATCAAGTCTTTGGCGGATAATGTTGTCGATGAAGCCAAAACCAACGGGCATCGTCCGTTGGGAGTCGAAGGCGGCGGAACAAGTGATTGGGTTCTGGTCGATCTCGGGGATATTGTCGTGCACGTAATGATGCCTGCGACCCGTGAGTTTTATGATCTGGAGCGGTTCTGGCGAGAAATTCCCCGTCCGGAAGCGTCAGCGGAATAAGTCTGCTGTCTTTCCTTGTTAGGGAAAGATCAGGGTCGGGAATGCCAGGAATGCCGGAAATGCCGGAAATGAGAGTATTATGCGGATTCGAATGATCGCGGTAGGCACCAAAATGCCCGGCTGGGTCACTGAAGGATTTCAGGAGTACGTTAAGCGAATGCCTGCCGATGCCGCACTGGAATTGGTTGAAATTCCGTTGGCGACGCGCGGTAAAAATACGGACATTGCTCGGGCGATCAAACAGGAAGGAGAGCAAATGCTCAATGCTGTTTCGCCGGGTGATCGCGTCATTGCTCTGGAAGTGAAAGGTAAAAACTGGACCACAGAGCAGTTGGCGGTTGAATTCGCACAGTGGCAAATGGATGGACGTAACGTCGCTTTGCTGATCGGCGGGCCAGACGGCCTGTCTGATGCGTGCAGGGCCAGAGCGGATCAGCAGTGGTCGCTGTCGGCGCTGACGTTACCTCATCCACTGGTCAGAGTCATTCTTGCAGAGCAGATTTACCGGGCATGGAGTATTACCCGGAACCATCCTTACCATCGTTAATCGGCGCCCGCCTCAAGGGAACAGTTTGTGGTTAGAGCAAGAACCATCAAGGATCCTGCGCGTGAAAAGCGGATATTTTTCGCTAGGGTGTTGGTGGCATCCTTTATTGTCATTCTGCTAACGGGAGCGCTGATCTCCCGTTTGTACTATTTGCAGATCCTCAATTACGAACACTTCCAGACATTGTCGGACAAGAATCGTATGCAGCTTCAGTCGGTTCCGCCGACCCGAGGGCTGATATACGACCGTAATGGCGTATTGCTTGCCGACAATCGCCCCGTATTTAGCTTGAACCTGGTTAAAGAACGCGTCAGGGATATGGATACAACGTTAACTCGTTTGCAGCAGCTTGTTTCCATTGATGAAGATGATATTGACCGTTTTAAAAAGAGAATCAGAGGCCCTCGACGCCCTTATGAGCCGCAAAGTCTGAAGTCACGCCTGACGGAAGAGGAAATTGCCCGATTGGCGGTTAACCGCCATGAGCTGCCCGGGGTGGAAGTGGATGCCGAGTTGGTCCGTTATTATCCCGCCGGAGAAACCATGTCGCACGTACTGGGTTACGTGGGACGCATAAACGAAAAAGAGCTTAAAGTGTTGGATCCCGTCGATTATGCCGGCACGAATTACATTGGCAAGCTGGGGGCAGAAAAGTTTTATGAAGAAACACTGCATGGCAAAGTAGGGTATCAGACGGTAGAAACCAATGCACGGGGACGGGTACTGAGGGTGCTGGATCGCACGAATCCGGTACCGGGTAGAACCCTGACGCTTAATCTGGATGTGCGCATGCAGCAGCGGGCTATTGATGTGATGGCGGGCAGGCGGGGCGCGATAGTCGCAATCGAACCTTCGACCGGTGGCATTCTGGCGCTGGTGAGTACGCCCGGCTTTGATCCGAACCTGTTTGTGACCGGAATTGATCATAAAAGCTATTCTGCCCTCAGGGATTCTTTGGATACACCATTGTTCAATCGTGCCCTGCGTGGACAATACCCACCGGGATCAACGGTGAAACCTATTGTTGGTCTGGCCGGGTTAGAGGCTGGTGCGGTTACGCCGCAAAGCTATATCTGGGATCCGGGCTGGTATCAGTTAAAAGGTGATACCCGCTTTTATCGCGACTGGAAACGCACCGGACATGGCAAGGTTGATTTTCACGAAGCCATCGCACAATCCTGCGATACCTACTTTTATGATCTGGCTTACCGGATGGGGGTCGATAAATTGGCACCCTTCATGGCGCAATTTGGATTTGGTCAGTCAACGGCAAGAGATATTGACGAAGACCGGGTAGGCATTTTGCCATCTCGAGAGTGGAAGCGCGCGTCCAGGCGACAGGCCTGGTTTCCGGGTGATTCTCTGAACATGGGGATTGGTCAGGGCTTTACGCTGACTACGCCTTTGCAACTCGCGACAGCGACCGCCATGCTGGCCAACCGTGGACACTGGGTTCAACCTTCGTTACTCAAAGAAGCCGGGCCGGGCGAAGGAGAAATTCCGGCACGTGATGAGAGTGTTTTGGCTGACATTCATCTCAAAAATCCGGAAAACTGGCAGCATGCGATAGACGGAATGGAGGCGGTGATGCATGGCAGAACCGGAACCGCCCGTGCGAGCGGGAGAAAATCGTCCTATCACATGGCGGGAAAAACCGGTACAGCTCAAGTGGTTGCTATTAAACAGGGAGAGAAGTACGACGCAAGCGCATTGGATGAACGACATCGCGATCATGCCTTGTTTGTGGGATTTGCGCCCGTGGAAAACCCCAGGATTGCTGTGGCCGTTCTGGTAGAGAATGGCGGAGGTGGTAGTTCTGCGGCTGCGCCCGCCGCTCGCGCGATGTTCGATGCCTGGTTGCTGGAATTTGCACCGGATGCGGAATCTGAGGCAGAGTCCACGACGCCCGAAAATATGCCGTCAGGAGGGCATTAAATGAGCGGGAGTGATTTTTTACGTCAATTACCCGATGCTTCGCGACATTTTCAGAAACGGCGGGGATTGATGTATCGCTTGCACATCGACCCGGTATTGATGGTATTACTGCTTATTCTCGCCTGCGCCGGATTGTTTGTTTTGTACAGTGGCAGCGGAGAGAGCGAAGCCGATGTGACACGTCAGGCGATTCGTTTGTGTCTGGCATTCGGGGTCATGCTGGTATTTGCACAGCTTGATCCGTCGGTTTACCGCCGTTGGTCGCCCTGGTTATTTCTCATTGGTACGGTGGCACTGGTCGGGGTGTTGGTGATGGGCACGGGGGCGAAAGGGGCCCAGCGTTGGTTACAAATTCCCGGTTTACCCCGATTTCAGCCTTCCGAGTTTATGAAACTTGCCGTGCCAATGATGGTGTCATGGTATTTGTCCGAGCGCTATTTGCCGCCGAGCTTTAAACACATCATAGGTACGATGGTCATTATTTTTGTGCCTACCGTGTTGATATTAAAACAGCCGGATCTGGGAACCTCGTTGCTGATTGCCGCGTCCGGTATCTTTGTGCTGTTCTTTTCCGGTATCAGCTGGAAGCTGGTAGGCTCCTTTTTCGCCATAGTGGCGAGTTTCACGCCGGTCATGTGGTTCTTTGTCATGCGGGATTATCAAAAGCAGCGCGTGATGACGATGCTGAATCCAGAGGCAGACCCTTTGGGGACGGGCTGGAATATCATTCAATCCAAAACAGCGATTGGCTCGGGTGGTATGTCGGGTAAAGGATGGTTGCTGGGTACCCAGTCCCAGTTGGATTTTTTGCCGGAAAGTCACACAGACTTCATCATTGCCGTGCTTGCCGAAGAGTTCGGATTTGTCGGAGTGATGCTGCTATTAACTTTGTATTTGATGATCATTGCCCGGGGATTATATATCGCAGTGAATGCGCCGGATTCATTTAGTCGGCTTTTAGCGGGGAGCCTGGTAATGACTTTCTTTGTTTACATTTTTGTAAATATAGGGATGGTCAGTGGCATTTTGCCCATAGTTGGGGTACCGTTGCCTCTCGTAAGCTACGGTGGAACCTCTATCGTAACCTTGCTCGCGGCATTTGGTGTACTGATGTCCATTCATACGCATCGCAAAATGCTGGAGCGGTAGTTTCTGCCTGTGTTTCCCGCGTATTATTTTATTGTGTCCTGTCTGACGGATTTCGCCGCCATCAGTAGATTATCTTCATGGTTATCGTATTCCGTTCCCATCAACCCGGTACTCTGAAAGGAAAATAATTAGCATGAAGCTCCGCGTTGAAACAGCCCGTCGTCCGGGCAATAAAACGGCATCCATTTCGTACCTGATGTTGCTATTAGCCGGCGTTTTTGGCATGACTTCCCATAACGTTGCGGCTAGTTATCTGGAAAATGAAGATGCCAAATTGTTTATGCAGGAGATGCAGGACAAGTATCAGTATGATGCCGATGTGTTAAAAGTTTTTATAGGCTCTGCGGAACGGCAGGATAGCATTCTTAAAGCGATTGCCCGTCCGGCAGAAAAACGCCTCGAATGGAAAGATTATCGCAAGCTGTTCGTCAACGAAGATCGTATTTCTAAAGGTGTCGAGTTCATCAAAAAATACGAGAAAGAACTGCTGCGTGCAGAAAATGAATTTGGCGTTAACCGCTACATCGTGGCTGCCATCATTGGTGTGGAAACCCGTTATGGTAAAAATAAGGGTAACTATCGGGTAATTGATGCACTGGCCACACTGGCCTTTGATTATCCTCCCAGAAGCAAATTTTTTAGAGGCGAGCTGGAACAGTTTCTATTGATGTTACGCGAACAGCATTTTGATGGCCTTGAGTTGAAAGGATCCTATGCCGGCGCCATGGGATATGGGCAATTTATTCCAAGTAGCTACCGCAACTTTGCCGTAGATTTTACCGGCGATGGCGTGGCTGACCTGCTAAAAAATCCCGTTGATGCGATCGGAAGCGTTGCCAATTACTTTAAGCAGCACCGTTGGGAGCGCGGAGGCGCAGTAACAGGCTTGGCCGGGATGGGGGATCTTGATATCTCGGCATTTTTGTATGGAGATCTCAAGCCAAAGAACACGGTGGCGGAACTGGCAGAACAAGGTATACATTTTTTGAGTGATGAAGGGCTGGACAATGTAGGCTCGACTGATAAAGCCCGTTTGCTGTCACTCGAAGGTGAGGCGGGTGTGGAATACTGGATTACCCTCAATAACTTTTATGTCATTACCCGTTACAATCATAGCCCGCTGTATGCCATGGCGGTGTATCAGTTGTCGGAAGCGCTCAGGTCGGGTAGTACGGAAAGTACGCCGGCTGAGGTTGTTAAAAGCGTCGATACTCCTGTTAAGGAAGTGAAGGAGTAATGGAGAAGGGCGCTATCATAAATATATGATTGCCGTTGTAGACGACGGTGTCTGGCTGAAGTCGTTGAGTGAAGTAACTATTTGATGTCTGTACGTTTGGTTCGTTTCCTTTTAGGGCCGTTGTTGATCAGTCTGTGGCTGGCAGGTTGTAGTTCAGTCAGTTTTATTCCTGCCTCGCGGTACAGCCTCTCCCAGGATGTCGGGCCGGAAGGGGAGTTTGATGCGTCCACGCTTCCGGATGCCGTGCCTCGTTATGAATTGCCCAGTCGTTCAGGTAACAAATCACCTTACGTGGTTTGGGGGAAAACTTACGAAATTCTGCCTGATATTACCGGTTACCGGGAAGAGGGCGTGGCGTCCTGGTATGGTGTGAAATTTCATGGTCATGCGACCGCAAGTGGTGAACCCTACAATATGTATGCGTTGACGGCGGCGCATAAATCACTGCCGTTGCCGAGTTATGTACGTGTCACCAATTTGGAAAATGGTCTCTCTACGGTTGTAAAAGTGAATGATAGAGGGCCATTTCACGAAGGTAGAATTATTGATTTGTCTTATGCGGCCGCGACAAAACTAGGCTATTCGAATAAAGGCACGGCCCGCGTTGCGCTTGAAGCCATCGTCGTTCCCCCGCCACAGGTAGCACTGGCGACGGAAGCTACTTTGCCAGCGTCCGCGTTGGAGTCCACTCCGGTGAGTCCCGTGTTGAGCAATGCTCAACCGCAGCGGCCTGAAAAACTGTCGGGAGAAAAGCTGCCCACGTTGCTTGCCGGTTATGGCTACTTTATTCAAGTCGGGGCTTTCGCTGTACGTGATTCGGCAGACCGAATGGTTGCCGCGTTATTGGTCAACGGGCTGGAAAAGGTATTTGTGCATGATCGTCCTGAGAATGGAAAGTCGGCGCAGCGCGTCCGGCTCGGTCCATTTTATACACCGGATGACATAGCGCAACAGCGGTCTCGTTTACAGCAACTGGGTTATTCATCGACGATTGTGCTGACCCGACCCATTGCCGAGAGTGTTCCCGCATCTTTGGATAAAAGCCAGGCGATTCCTTCAGCAAGTCGCCCGGAAGGAATTGCGGGGTGAATCCTTGCACTGGATAAGGTAGGATAAGTTTCCTTCTCAATTTCTCAGGATGAGAATCTCGCTAAAAAACAACAGTCATCAAGGTTGAAATTATGTTATCCCGGAAAGTGAAAAACTTTTTCTGGTTTGTGCTTCTCTCGTGCTTTTTTTCAGTAGCCCAAGCGCAACCGGACGTTGCTTTAATCCCTTCGCCTCCCCAAATTGCCGCTAAATCCTATGTTTTGATGGATGCCACGAGCGGTGACATCATTATCGAAAATAATGCACATGAAGTCCTGCCTCCCGCCAGTCTGACTAAAATGATGACGGCGTATATCGTGGAATATGAGATTGCCCGGGGCAATATTAAAGCGACAGATGACGTGCTGGTGAGTGTCAATGCCTGGCGCACCGGTGGGTCAAAAATGTTTATCAAAGAAGGTACTCGGGTACCCTTGGCCGAATTGTTAAAAGGCGTCATTATCCAGTCGGGGAACGATGCGAGCATCGCGCTGGCTGAACATATAGCCGGTGGAGAAGGTGCGTTCGCTGATATTATGAATCAGCACGCGACTTTGCTCGGTATGAAAAATACCCATTTCAGAAATGCAACCGGCTTACCGGCTGATGATCATAAAACCACAGCTTTTGATCTGGCCATACTGGCTCGCGCCATCATTCGGGATTTTCCGGAACAATATGCGATCTATTCTGAAAAATACTTTACCTACAACAATATCAGACAACCCAATCGGAATCTTTTGCTGTGGAGAGACAAATCGGTTGATGGTTTAAAGACCGGGCATACCGACGAGGCCGGTTATTGTCTCGTTTCTTCAGCGAAGCGCGACGATATGCGATTAATCAGCGTCGTACTGGGAACCCGCAGTGAAGAAGCCCGGGCGAAAGAGACTCAAAAGCTTTTAAACTACGGTTTCAGATATTATGAAACCCATAAACTCTATGATGCCGGCCAGTCGTTAATGGATGCCCCTGTCTGGTTGGGAACACAGGATCAGGTGGCGTTGGGGGCGGCTCGGGATGTGATAGTCACGATCCCGCGTGGGCAGAAGGAAAAACTGCAGGCGACGCTGGATGTGGAAAGTGTGATTAAAGCACCTTTCAGTGCAGGTCAGGAATTTGGCCGGTTAAAAGTCACACTGGCCGATCAGACTGTCGTGGATCGTCCTCTGGTGGCACTTCAGGATGTAGAAGAAGGCGGCTTCTTTAAACGCCTGTGGGATTTGATAAAACTGTTTTTTATCAATCTGTTTTCCTGAAGCATTGCTTATAGTGTGCTGCGCTATGTGAAACCCTGCTCCGGCAGGGTTTTTTGTGCTTGATAAAACCCGATACGAACGAAGCAGATGGGTGGACATTAATCGTGATATGTACTCAGGGCTGCAGGCACATGGTATCCTATGCAAATATTGCTAGACGTGTTTTATTTATTGCCCGGAAGTCGTCCTATGAGTCAGCCCGAAGCCCCGAAAATAGAGTTTCCCTGCCAATATCCTATCAAAGTGATTGGTCACGCTGCACCGGATTTCAAGGATTTTGTGATTCGTTCAGTGAGCGTGCACGCGCCGGATCTGGATGTGGACCTGATAGAAATCAATGCGAGCCGTAATGCACGATTTTTGTCGGTCAGAATTTCGATCATGGCACAGAGCGAACAGCAGCTCATGGCCATTTTTCAGGATCTGAAGGCCAGCGGCCGTGTACAAATGGTGATGTAGCGGTTAATGACTAGTACTCCTCGCCCTCTCATTGTTCGCTATTTAGGCCGCCAGCCTTATGAGCCGGTCTGGAAACGGATGCAGACTTTTACTTCTTCCCGTCACGAGCAGACAGCGGATGAAATCTGGTTTTTAGAGCATGACCCTGTTTTTACGCTGGGTCAGGCGGGCAAACCGGAGCATTTGCTTGCACCGGGTGATATTCCTATTGTACCGGTGGATCGTGGTGGTCAGGTGACCTATCACGGCCCGGGCCAGTTGGTGGGGTATTTGCTGTTTGATATCAAACGGATGGGCATAGGGAGTCGAGAGCTGGTTTCGCGAATAGAACATGCCTTGGTGAACGCATTGGGTGAGTATGGTATTTCTGCACAGGCCCGTCAGGATGCACCGGGGGTTTATGTCGCGGACGCCAAGATTGCCTCTTTGGGACTGCGTATTCGTAAAGGCTGCTCATTCCATGGCCTGAGTTTAAATGTATCCATGGATTTGTCGCCTTTTAATCGAATTAATCCCTGTGGTTACGCGGGGATGGTGATGACGCAGATGAGTCAGTATTGTGAAAGTCCAATGGACGACGTTACGGCGGTCTTGCTGCGATTTATCCAATCCGAATTTTTATTTACTTCAATTGAAAGCTGTCTGGGATTACCGGCAGAGGTGAGTGCATGAGTTGTTCTGATACCGAAGAAAAGAAATCCCCTCAGAGAGCGGAGCAGGGTGTAAAACACCGTGGCCATGACAAGGTTTCCCGCATTCCCGTGAAGGTGATTGCCACCGATTCTCTGCCACGCAAACCGGATTGGATTCGTGTCCGGGTTCCTGCATCACCCAAAATTGACGAAATAAAGAAAAAACTGCGCAGTCACAAATTGCACACGGTTTGTGAAGAAGCGTCATGCCCCAACCTCGGGGAGTGCTTTAGTGGTGGTACGGCGACCTTTATGATCATGGGGGATATCTGTACACGGCGCTGTCCTTTTTGTGATGTTGCCCACGGAAGACCGAATCCTCTGGATGAAAATGAACCTAAGCATCTCGCAGCGGCAATTGCGGATATGCAATTGAAGTATGTTGTTGTTACCTCGGTGGATCGAGATGATTTACGTGATGGTGGTGCACAGCATTTTGCGGATTGTATCAGTGAAACCCGCGCACAAAGCCCCAACATCGAGATCGAAGTGCTGGTGCCTGATTTCAGAGGCCGGATGGATGTTGCGCTGGATATTCTCTCCCAGACACCCCCTGACATTTTCAACCATAATCTGGAAACCGTGCCCAGCCTGTATTTGAAAGTGCGCCCCGGATCAGATTATGCGTGGTCACTCAAATTGTTGCAGGAATATAAAAAGCGTGTGCCGCAGGTGTTGACCAAATCGGGTTTGATGCTTGGTATCGGCGAAACCATTGAGGAAGTAGAACAGGTCATGGCTGATTTACGTCGTCATGACGTGGATATGCTGACTTTGGGTCAATATCTGGCACCAAGTAAAAGTCATTTGGCCGTTGAGCGTTTCGTTGAACCTGCCGAGTTTGAACGGTTGGCTGAGCTGGGTTACAAGCTCGGATTCAAGCATGTGGCGAGCGGCCCGCTGGTGAGATCTTCTTATCACGCTGACAAACAGGCGCACGGCGGAACCGTTCGTTAGAAACGGAATGTTTGATGAATTCCGGTGCTTGCCGATCATGTGACGGAGGCTTTCTGTAGGGAGCCTCTTGGACGAATCATGATTAATGCATGTCATTGAAATGCTAAAGGGTCCGGACGACACATAGTTCGGGTCAGTGAAAATAATTTAAACAACAACAGCGACGCCTTTACACCAGGGAACTTAAGCAAGTTCAGAGCATGACAGCGGGGGCCGTTCATTTGATTGTACGGTGCAAAAAATTATCCTGATTGAGACAAACTGAATGGAATCTAAAGACGCCCGACGAACTGTATCACGAATAAAAACCGGTAGTTTTGAACGACGTTTGAGTCTGACCAAGGCCGGTTTGTTTGCCGGTACCCGGTTTGCTACGCATTATGCGACCACCTTGTTTTCGAGCCGGGAAAAACGTGCGGAGAAACATAGCAAGATGTTATCGGCACAAGCCCGCTTTCTCGTAGAAGAGCTGGGCAAGCTGAAGGGCAGTGTGGTGAAAATCGGCCAGGTGATGGCCTTGTATGGCGAGCACTTCCTGCCCGTAGAAGTCACAGAAGCCCTGCATACTCTGGAAGACCAGACCACTGCGCTTGAGTGGGATGCGATCAAATCGGTGCTGGAGTTTGAACTGGGTGAGGCACGCCTGAAGGAGTTGGTTATTGATCCTGAACCCTTGGGGGCGGCTTCACTCGGGCAGGTGCACCGTGCCCGCAGGATCAGCGACGGTAAGGAAATTTGTCTGAAGATACAGTATCCGGGTGTAGCGGATGCCGTGGATTCCGATCTGGATTCGGTGGCACAGATTCTTCGGTTGGCGCGTCTTGTCTCAATGGGCAAAGACTTTGATGAATGGCTGGAAGAAGTGCGTCAGATGATGCATCGCGAAGTGGACTACCGGCTGGAAGCGGAAACGACCCGACGTTTTCGGACGATGTTGCAGGATGATGATCGTTACATTGTGCCTGAAGTCCTGATTGAGTATTCAACCGCGCATGTGATGGCGACCAGTTTTGAGCCGGGGGTGTCAGTTTCTAGTGATATCGTCGCCGAATTGTCTGCGTCCAGGCGTAATCACCTTGCTCAGGGGGCGCTGGAGCTATTTCTGAAAGAGCTGTTTATCTGGAAGGAAATTCAGACCGATCCCAATTTTGGTAACTACCGAATTCGTCTGGCTGAAAGTGAGGACGAGCAGGATCGAATTGTGTTGCTCGACTTCGGTGCGGTACAGCGCTATCCCGATGCCTTCCTGGATCCTGTGTGCGACATGATTTACGCGTCTTATATCCGGGATCTGCCTCGCGTGGTCGCGGGAGGCATTCGTTTGGGTTTTATGCAGGCGCATTGGCCGGAAAAAGTACTGAACGAGTTTGGTGCCGTTTGTATGGCGGTACTTGAGCCGATGGCCAGTGAAGAGGTGACTATTCCGGACTTCGCCTTGAATGCACAGGGGGCCTATCGCTGGAAACACAGTGATCTGCCTACACGTATCGCAAAACGCGCCGCCTTGTCCGCTATTAATCGTTATTTCAGAATACCTCCCAAAGAGTTTGTATTTCTGAACCGTAAACTGGTGGGGGTTTATACCTTTGTTTCGGTACTGGATGCTGAATTCAATGGCCGAAATATTCTGTTGCCTTATCTGGAACGTTTTAGAAAGTTGGATTGAACAGACAGAAATAGAAAAGGGCCTTAAAGGCCCTTTTCTATTTACGGGGTGCAGACTATTGTACGGTGAATGTTGCGTTGCCTTTGATGGCGTTACTCCCTGGCGATGAGAGTTAAAGCACCTTCTGTTTCTGCGCGATCATGTATTTCATTTTTGCCGGCATGAGTGTGAAGGCCGTTACCATGGAGCGGTTGACCCAGCCGTTGATGCAGGCGGGCTCGCCTTTCATTACGGCATCAACGCCTTGTTGTGCGACGGTTTCTGCATCCATCCAGAGCCATTTAGGCAAGGTATCACGCAGTTTTGCTGCGCCCATCACGTCGTGGAATTCCGAATAGGTAAAGCCGGGATGCAGTGAGGTAACGTGAATGCCAAAGGGTTTCAATTCCAGATCCAGGGCTTCTGACATATGAGCCACGTAGGATTTAACGGCACCGTAGAGGCTACCGCCCCACTCGGGAGTGAAGGCCGCGACCGACGATACATTGATGATTCGTCCATAACGGTTTTCTTTCATGGCGGGAATAAAAAGATGGCTAAGCTGAGTTACGGATACCAGCATCACATTGAGAAATTCCTGGTGCTCTTTCCAGCTGGCTTTCGAGAATGCCTTGTTGAGTGCATAGCCGGCGTTATTAACCAGTGCGTCGACGCGAAGGCCGGCAGCCTGTACTTCATCATAAATTTTTTTGGGTGAAGTACTTTTGCTCAAATCGGCTGCTATGACGTGCGTTTTTACTTTGTATTTGGTTCCGAGAAGGTCGGCCACTTCCTGAAGCTTTTCTTTTCTGCGCGCAACCAGAATAAGGTTAAAGCCTTTTTGAGCAAAGGCTTCTGCCAGTGCTTTGCCTATACCCGCAGACGCGCCGGTAATCAGCGCCGTTTTTCCTTTATCTTGAGTAACGGATGACATGTTGTTTTCCTTTCCTGCATTGTTTTTTGTATTTAACCTGAATAGAGCGACCTTTAGTTTACAAATGCTGACACAAAGATACAGGTTAAATTGAGACACTTGTCAGTAAATAAACAAGATGCTGTCTATACTTGTTTGGGTGTTACAACTAATAAATAAGCAAGGTTGATTACCCTGTAACGCCTAAGGGCGAATCATGTATAACAATAATATTGCATGAGTGTGAAAATATTTTAAATTCCATGAGTAAATTATTTCTGGCGCTACTAATGAGCGGGCTGCTGGTTCTCAGCGAGGCTTTGATCGCCGCGCAATCCGTCGACGCGCCGGTGTCATTCGTAGATGAAAGCATGCCACGGGTAACGGTGGCACCGAATGTTCCTCAAATTATCCTGGGGCGGCAGTTGGCCGTTTATGAAGATCGGGAGGGGACGGCAGGGTTTGATCAGATCGTTAATGATGCCTCACTGAAGTGGCTCCCGTCACTGCAGGAAACCCCCAACTATGGTTACACCGATTCAACTTTCTGGTTTAAAACCCGCTTTCGCAATACGTCTGAGCGGCCTTTGGAAAGGCTGCTGGTGGTTTCTTATCCTTTACTGGACCAGTTAACGCTGTATCGAGTGGCATCAAGTCATATTGATTATGTGGTGACCGGGGATATTCTGCCTTTTGCGAGCCGCCCGGTACAAAGTCGGGATTTCGTATTTCCTTTGTTGTTACCGCCCGGGGAGGATGTGGTTATTTATCTTCGGGCGCGTTCGCAGGGCGCGGTGCAATTGCCGATTTCACTGTGGGAACCGGATGCATTTCATATTGAAGATGCCGAGCTTATCGGCGGGCACAGTATCTATTATGGCATGTTGCTGGTCATGGTGTTTTACAACCTGTTTTTGTATTTCTCTATTCGAGAGAAAGCCTATTTGTACTATGTTGGCTTCGTATCGCTGTTCCTGATTATGCAGACAGGAATGAACGGGGTGTTGTTTCAGTATGCTTATCCAGATTGGCCACAAATTCATCAGCTGAGTATTTTATTGGCGGTTCCGTTGACGACACTGTTTTCCTGTCTGTTCACGCTGAATTTTCTCAATCTTAAAACGTTGTCTCCGCGTCTGACCCGAATATTACAAGGCGCGGCGGTGCTTGCCTGTCTGGCGATACTGGGGGCATTCATTTTGCCTTACAGTTATTCCACGCGTTTTTCTGTTGCGCTGGTGGCGCCGATCAGCATTCTCATACTGATTTCCGGCCCGCTGGCCTGGAAGAAAGGCAATAAGGCGGCGCGCTACTTTGTTTTGGCATGGATCTTATTGTTGATGGGAACAACCTTGGCGGCGTTGAACAAGTTTGGACTCATTCCTCGTACCACGCTCACTGAATATGGATTGCAGTGGGGGTCGGCGATTGAAGCACTGTTGCTGAGTTTTGCGTTGGCGGATCGTCTGAATCGTGAACGGGAGGCGCGCATTCTGGCACAGAAAGCCATTATCGAGCAGGCATCTTTGCGCGAGGTAGCCGAGGAACGTTTGATCTATCAGGCCACGCACCATGGCCTCATAGGTTTTCCCAACGCAACCTTGTTGAAAAAACGAGTGGAGGAACTCTTAGGGGCTAACGAAGTGGAACCCTTTGCGCTTGTTCTTGTACATTTGCGTAGATTTCATGAAATCAATAAAACGCTAGGTCATGACAATGCGGATCAGGTATTGAAACTGATTGCCAGGCGACTGGCTGTGGGTGTCTGTGACAGCCCGCATGTGACCCTGATTGAGTCTTGTGGAGACGAATTGCACTGGGTGGCTCATCTGGATGGCGTCACCTTCGGATTTCTGATTTTGCCTGCCAGTCAGAGTCTTGTAGGGAGCTATGTTCCGGAGTTAATGGAATCGCTGGTAGAACCCATCGAATTCGACGGATTGAGAATTGATCTGGGTGTCATGATTGGTGTCGCGCTTGCGCCGGAACACGGAAACGATGCGGCTACCCTCATGCGTCATGCACAAATTGGCTTGGATGTCGCCAACAGCAGAGATAATGGTTTTGCCATCTATTCCCCGGATCTGGACTCTTACAGCGCAAAACGTCTGGGTTTGATGGGGGATTTACGCAAGGCTATTCAGGAAGATGAGCTGACGTTGAGTTTTCAGCCGCAGGTGAATATGACCTTGGGGTTTGTGACCGGGCTCGAGGCTTTAGTGCGTTGGCAACATCCTCAGCACGGATTTATTCCTCCGGATGAGTTCATTCCCATGGCAGAGGCCACCGGTTTAATTAAACCGCTGACCGTTTGGGTGTTGGAGCGGGCGGTATCGGCGGCGGTTCAGCTGCTGGAGGCAGGTTTTCCCTTAACCATCTCCGTGAATATTTCGGCGATCAATTTACGCGAAGCTAATTTTGTATCGAATGTATGTGACATTCTTACGCGTTATCGGCTCCCTGAAAATCAACTGATTTTGGAAATTACTGAATCAGCCATTATGTCCGACCCCGATTTGGCGCTGCGCGTTTTAAAAGACTTGCATGAACACGGCGTCCAGATTGCGATTGATGATTTCGGTACCGGCCACTCATCCCTCAGTTATATTCGCAAATTGCCGGCGCAGGAAATCAAGATAGATCGCTCCTTCGTCATGGAGATGGACAAGGTCAACGACGATGCGGTCATCGTAGAAACGACATTGAGCATGTGCCATAACCTGGGGTATCGCATGGTGGCAGAAGGCATAGAGAATGATGATGTTTACCGATTGCTTGAGCGAATGAAGTGCGACTATGCCCAAGGCTATTTTATGGCTCGGCCAATGCCCTTGCCCGCGCTTAAAACCTGGTTGATGGACAGCGAATGGAGCGTGCGGAATATTCGCCGTTCATCGGTAAAGTCAGTTTAAGCGACATCTGCTGGCTTTCTGATAGGCGGGTTTAATGGCGATCGCTATCGGAATCCGCAAGATATTTTTCCTGCCAGCCCGTACCTTTATGCTGCTCGATGTAGTCGCGGATAAATTGCCGTACTTTCTGCGAAGGTGTCACATCTTCCAGCGCGCACAATTCTTCAAACAGGGCTTTCTTTTTTGGGTCAATTAGCAGCGTCAGCCGCGTTGTACGTTGTTCCATCGGACGCTCCGCAGGAGTTATATAAAATATAATGATGCATGTTGGATAAGTTATTTCTTATAAAAATGTGAATCATATTAACATTGAATGATTCTATGATGTTAATTTAATATGTGCGCAAAGTTTATTCAATGGTGCAGTGGGATATTTCATGTCAGACCGATCACATCTCTTTTCTCTGCGCTTGGGGCATGCCGTCAGAGAAAGTTGCGTTAAAGAACCATACAGCAGTGCACGCCTACTGAAAGATCTGCTGGCCGGTGTCACCGTGGGAATTATTGCGATTCCGCTGGCCATGGCATTGGCCATTGCCAGTGGCGTGGCGCCCCAGTACGGGTTGTATACCGCGATCATTGCGGGTGCGATTATTGCCTTAACGGGGGGCTCCCGATTCAGCATTTCCGGGCCGACAGCGGCCTTTGTGGTGGTACTTTATCCGGTAGCGATGAAATATGGACTGGGCGGCCTGCTTACAGCGTCTGTGCTCTCCGGGGTCATTTTGATCGCACTGGCCTTTTTACGTCTGGGGCGTCTGATTGAATATATTCCGGAGCCGGTCACACTGGGGTTCACTGCGGGCATTGCCGTGGTTATCGCGACCTTACAGGTTAAGGATTTTTTCGGGTTGAATCTGGCGAGTCTGCCGGAACACTATGTGGAAAAAGTGTGGCTGTTATTGTCGTCGTTAGGGCAGACGCATTGGGCCAGTTTGCTCGTTGCGGGCGCGACGCTTTCGGTCATGTTGCTGTGGCCGAGATTAAAATGGCCGGTGCCTCCGCATCTGCCGGCGGTTTTGATTGGCAGTGTGCTGGCTATGGCCCTGGCTTCGGCGGGTGCAGAGGTGGAAACCATTGGTTCCCGTTTTAGTTACCTTTTGCCAGACGGTACTTCAGGGCAGGGAATACCTCCGGTATTGCCACAGTTTGAATGGCCCTGGAAACAAGCCGGTGCCGGAGGGCTCCCGTTTGAATTGAGCTGGCAAACGATGCGTGACCTGTTACCTTCGGCATTTGCCATTGCCATGTTGGGGGCGATAGAGTCATTACTGTGTGCGGTTGTGCTGGACGGGATGAGTGGCAAGCGACACAGTGCCAACAGCGAGTTGCTTGGACAGGGGCTGGGTAACATTATCACGCCTTTTTTCGGAGGTATTACGGCTACCGCGGCTTTGGCGAGATCGGCAGCCAATTATCGCGCCGGTGCACAATCGCCATTTGCGTCCGTAATTCACGCAGGGGTGGTGTTGTTAGGGCTGGTGTTATTGGCACCGGTACTGGCGTGGTTACCGATGCCTGCCATGGCGGCTTTATTGCTGGTGGTTGCCTGGAATATGAGCGAAGCTCCCAAGGCGGTGCACTTGATCAAGTCGGCTCCCAGAGGTGATGTGCTGGTATTTTTGACTTGTTTCTCGCTCACTGTGTTGTTTGACATGGTCATCGCCATTTCTGCCGGTATCGTTATGGCCTCGCTGCTGTTTATGAAAGAAATTGCCGAGATGACCAAGGTGTCGGATATCTCTCATGTGCAAAAGCAGGTGCCGGAGAAACTGGCAGAGGGTTGGGTTGTATTCAAAATCAGTGGCCCGCTGTTCTTTGCGGCGGCGGATAGAATATTCGGTGAGCTGTCGACACTCTGTCACCAGAAGCAGGGCATTGTTTTGTATCTCGATGGGGTGCCCATCCTGGATGCGGGTGGATTGGCTGCGCTCACTAAGCTGATCGACAAATGCCAGAAGTCGGCGACGCAGATGTATGTTGCCGATCTCCAGTTTCAGCCTCTGAAGACTCTGGCGCGTGCCAATATCAAACCGATTGCCGGCGTTTTATCGTTTTATCCGACACTACGCGAAGCCTTGGAAGCGGCGCCCAAATATCAAATGCACGATGTATCCGAGCTGCACGGAGGTTGACCATGAGCATGGCAAACGTGTGTCAAGCGACCCTGAGCCACAGGAATTACGTATGAAAATGGCAGAAGCCCAACAGTTATATCAGGAAGGCAAGCTGGTGCGTGCCGAATTGATGCGCAATCCGATGAACCTGAATGAGTGGTTTGTCATGCTGCATAAGAACTCCAAAAAGAGTTTCATTTTAGTGGATGAAAACAATGAAACCATTGTGGATGCCGATTTGAAAAGATTGCTTGCGATGCTCAAATCCATGGGTTTTAAACAAACGGTGGTGCACCTTTAACATGGATGAGTTCGATGACCGGTTGGAACGTCACGGTGGCTGGGGCAGTATGAAATCGGCGCTGGGTTCGTCACTCAGAAACCTGTTTATTAACCAGCGTGATCGCTACAGTGTGATTCATCGCACGGTCGACAGTCATGGCCCCATCCTGGTTATGGATTCTCGCGACAAACGCGTGATGACGTTTGATAGTGTGTACGAACAGAGCTCTATGAGTTTGAGCGAACCTTTTCGCCTGACCCACGAATATACTCGAGTGATGGCCATGGTGTTGGCCTTTTGTGAGCCGGGGCATATCACGTTACTGGGTTTAGGTGGCGGAAGTTTGCTTCGCAGTTTTTTCTGGCTGTTACCCGAGGTTAACGTGCATGCCATTGAGCTGCGAGAAAAGGTGATTGAAGTCGCTAAAAACTATTTTTCGCTGCCCGAATCGGAGCGGATTGTCATATCCCATAATGATGCCCGGCATTATTTGAAAGCATCGACGCCGCAATGTACCGACCTGATTATGGCCGACATGTATCACGCTTCGGGTATGAATACGTTACAGACCCAGAAGCTGTTTGTTTCGGCCTGTCAGCGGATGCTGACGGATCGCGGCTGGCTAGTTATCAACTTTCATCGCATGCCTGATTTTGACAGTCGTTTTTTTCGCTGGTTGTGTGCTGGATTCTCCGATATCCGCGTGTGTACCACAAGTACAGGAAATACTATTTTATTTGCCGGAAAGCAGTCGCCCAATGCGAACGCGACTCAGCTCCATGAGCGAATCGTTGCGTTGGGCGAGCGTTTGCAGGATCCTTTGACGCACTATTTTAAACGTATGATTCAGATATCACTCTGACGCTGTTCCGGCGTTATCCGTCCAGAAACAAATCCGTCATCAATTTGTCTGTCGACCCGGCAAGATAGCGATAGGGTTCAAAATCAGTGATGCCTGCCTGTGCCAGCAACGCTTCGTCGATCAACCACTGGCCGGTAATTTCAGTAGGCGATTTACTGAGTAACGTATAGGCCGCATCGGCCATGATGGCGGGGGTTCGGCCTTTGGCCATTACGGCAGCACCGCCGCCTTCATGCTCAATCGCGGCCGTTGAGATGATCGTCTTGGGCCAGAGTGTATTCACGGCAATTTTGTAGCGACGAAACTCCTGCGCCATACCCAACGTGAGCATAGACATACCGTATTTTGTGATGGTATAGGGCGCATACTGGGCAAACCATTTGGGATCCATGTTGACCGGTGGTGCCAAACTCAGAATGTGTGCGTGATCAGATTTCTTAAGCCAGGGGAGTGCGGCCTTGGCGGTGGCCAGCACCGCACGGGTGTTGATCTGGTGCATCAGATCAAAGCGTTTGAGCGCCAGATGCTCCGCGCCCATGAGCTTGATTGCGCCTGCATTATTAATAACGATGTCGATTCCGCCAAATGTATCGGCGGCTTTGGCCATGAGTGCTTCGACCTGGGAGTCATCACGAACATCAAATTGGACCGGAAGTGCTTTGCCTCCCGCCGCTTCGACCTCTTCTGCGACCGAATAAATCGTTCCCGGAAGTTTGGGATGAGGTTCGGCTGATTTCGCGGCGATGACAATATTGGCGCCTTCCCTTGCACAGCGCAGTGCGATTTCGCGGCCAATGCCACGGCTGGCGCCGGTGATGATGATGGTTCTGTTGCTGAGATTGGTGTTTGTCATAACGAATTCCGTCTATTTGCGTTTACCCTCTCCCCAACCCCTCTCCCACAAGTGGGAGAGGGGCTACCCCGTTGCTGTACCTAGGTCATGGGGGCGGGGATTAGTTGAGTACATTCCCTCTCCCCTCGGGGAGAGGGTCAGGGAGAGGGGGCTAACTTACCACTACCAAAGGCTGGCGAATCTTCACTTGCTGGCCTTTACTAATATGTACTTCGGCTACCGTGCCGTCGCAGTCGGCCTTCAGTTGGTGCTCCATTTTCATGGCTTCCAGTATGATCAGCGTCTGGCCCTTTTTGACCGTATCGCCGGGATTCACCAACACGTCAACAATGGCACCGTCCATACTGGCATTGAGCTGGCCTGAGCCCCCCGCATCGGTACGCTTGGCGGCCTCGAGAGTCAGATCGTTGAATTGCAGACACTGTCCCTGGTCATGCAGAAATACCTGTTCGTGTCGGACGAGATATTGAGCGCGCTGTAGCACGCCATTCCGGCGAATAAGCAGTGTACCTCGCTGGATTCCCTGCGAGGCTTCCAAATTGTCCGGCTGTACTGATACCTGCTCGAAAAGAATCGTCTCCTCTGCAAAACTAACGATGAATTGTCCTTCGGATGCTGTCAGCGCGAGTTCCATCAGTGATTCGCCACAACGCAATTCGTAGGGCCAGGGGGTCGGGTGGGCTACCCGCCAGCCTGAACCATGGCGTGCGTTTTGGCAAAGATGACGAGCCAGTGCCGCCAGTGCCCACTGTCGTGTCGTGGGAACATGGGGCAGTAGTGAATCATCCTTGGCAAAGGGGCCTTGGATAAAGGCGGTGGTGGCCTTGCCTGCAATGAATTCGGGATGACAGACCAGATTACGCAGAAAACGACTGTTGACGGTCAAGCCAAATAACTGGCTGTCTTCCAGTGTTCGTACCAGCCGGCGACGGGCTTCTTCCCGGTCTTGGCCGTAGGCAATGATTTTAGCCAGCATCGGATCGTAATGAGGCGAAATCTGCTGACCACTGCGAATGCCGCTGTCGATTCGGATACCGACGCCCTCGGCGGGTTGCCAGTGCAGAATCTCGCCGGTTTGAGGGAGAAAGTTTTGCGCGGGGTCTTCAGCGTAAAAACGCACCTCGATGGCATGACCCGTTAGCGTGACCTGAGCCTGAGTCAGCGGCAATGGTTGTCCTGAAGCGACACGGAGCTGCCACGCAACCAGATCGGTGCCCGTGATCAGTTCGGTGACCGGATGTTCAACCTGTAAACGGGTGTTCATTTCCAGAAAATAGAAATGCCGGTTCTCATCTACCAGAAATTCCACGGTACCGGCTCCCACATAGTGGCAGGATTTTGCAGCCTGTACGGCGGCCTCTCCCATGCGCTGACGTAATGCGTCATCGACAAAAGGTGAGGGAGCTTCTTCTACCACTTTTTGATGGCGACGTTGAATGGAACAATCGCGCTCACCCAGATAAACACAATTCCCCTGTTGATCTGCAAAGACCTGAATTTCGATATGGCGCGGGTTAATGATGGCTTTTTCCAGAATCAGTTCACCACTGCCGAACGCATGGGTGGCTTCCGAGCGTGCGGTGCGGATACTGGCGAGCAGGCTGTTTTCATCCTGCACCAGTCGCATGCCGCGGCCACCGCCCCCTGCGGAGGCTTTAATCATAACGGGCAAACCAATCTTCATGGCTTCCGAACACAGGGTGTCGTCACTTTGATCCGCGCCTTCGTAGCCCGGAATGCAAGGAACATCGGCTTCCAGCATGGCAATTTTGGATAGACGCTTGCTTCCCATCAGCCGAATGGCCTCTACCGGGGGGCCGATAAAGGTAAGGCCCTGTTCGGCACAGGCTTGTGCGAACGCGGCATTTTCCGAAAGAAAACCATAGCCGGGGTGAATCGCATCAGCCCCACTTTGCTGTGCGGCCTGCAGCAGCTTGTCCATACACAAGTAGGATTGACCGACCGGGGAGGGGCCCAGATGCACGGCCTCATCGGCCAAAAGTACATGGGGGGCACTGGCATCGGCGTCGCTGAAGACCGCTACGGTGCGATAGCCGAGTGCTTGTGCTGTCTTGATGACCCGAACAGCGATTTCGCCCCGATTGGCGACAAGAATTTTGCTAAACATAAGCGTTTTCCTGAGTTGATCTTTTTGTTTGGGTCATGGTGTACCCGGTACTACCGCGCTTTTGGAGGCTGCTAATCCTGGGCCCAGCCGGGAAGTCGTTTTTGTATAAAGGCCATCGCGCCCTCCTGGCCTTCGGCACTGCGAATGGCCGCGCTGAAGTTTTTTGCCGCATCGTCCAGCAGACTTTCCAGTGGTTGTTGGCCAACATTGAGCAGCAATTGCTTGGTGGTACGATTCGCCCTGGGGGCACAGCGTTTGATTTGTTGCAATACCTCGTCCAGCTGGCTATTGAGCACATGACTGTCTTCGCAGAGCGTATGGGCGATGCCCAGCCGCACGGCTTCCGTACCATCGAACCGGGCGCCCAGCAGTGCCAGACGCCGGGCCTGGGTGAGGCCGATGCGTTGGACAACAAAAGGTGCAATTTGCGCAGGTGTAATGCCTAATCCGGTTTCCGGCAGTCCGAACTTGGCGCTGGCCAGCGTGAGCGCAACATCCGATACGCAGGCCAAACCAAAGCCGCCTCCCAGTACCGCGCCTTCCAGCACCGCGATGACCACCTGCGGGGCCGAGTTCACTTGTGTGATGAGGCGCCCGAAAGCCCGGTTGAGTTCAAAGAACGGATCTTCGCCGACATCGCCTTGCGTGGCATGGGCGCGGGCATTGGCCATATCCTTGATATCGCCTCCGGCACAGAATGTGTGCTCGGCGCCGCGCAGGACAACGGCACGGACCTCCGGCTCGTCCTTAATAGCATCGAAAACAGCCATCAATTCCTGAACCATATGCAGGCTCATGGCATTTTTAACCTGAGGCCGATTCAGTGTGATATGCAATACGAAACCGGCGGGTTCCAGTAAAAGGGTGTCGGTCGCAGGCAGTGTCATAGTGAATTCCTTATTTCCGGGCCGTCCGGCCAGTTCAATGTCGATTGGCTAAAGCTCAGGATTTCTTCTTACCGGGCAATGTACCCATTAATTTGCAGATAATACCCAGCATGATTTCATCTGCGCCGCCACCAATAGAAACCAGTCGCACGTCGCGATAAGCTCGCGCCACCGGGTTTTCCCACATGTAGCCCATACCGCCCCAATATTGCAGACAGCTATCCGTGACCTCGCGCCCCAAACGTCCGGCCTTCAGCTTGGCCATGGATGCCAGATTGGTCACGTCTTTACCGGCGACATAATGCTCGCAAGCCTGATAGGTGAGGGCGCGTAATGCTTCAATTTCGGTTTGCAGTTCGGCCATTCGAAAATGAATCACCTGATTATTAATCAGTGGCTGGCCAAAAGTTTCCCGCTCACGGCAGTAGGCAATGGTTTTCTGTACGCAACCCTCCAGTGCTTTCAGGGTATTCGCTGCGCCGAACAGTCTCTCTTCCTGAAACTGCATCATTTGCATCATAAAACCCATGCCTTCGGCGCCGATACGATAGCGTTGGGGTACGCGTACGTTGTCGAAAAACACCTGTGCGGTTTCCGATGAACGCATCCCCAATTTGTCGAGTTTGGTAGCGAGGCTGATCCCCGGCGTGTTCATGGGAACCACAATCAGTGATTTGTTAATGTGTACTTTATCGTCGGAAGTGTTCGCCAGCAGGCAGATGAAGTCGGCGTTGGGGGCGTTGGTAATCCACATTTTGGTACCGTTGATGACGTAGTCGTCGCCGTCTTTACGTGCCGAGGTTTTAAGGCCGGCGACATCGGAACCAGCGCCGGGTTCACTTACCCCGATACAGCCCACCCTGTCGCCCGCGATAGCAGGGCGAAGGAAGGTTTCGCGCAATTCGTCCGATCCGAAGCGAGCCAGCGCCGGGGTGCACATATCGGTTTGTACGCCAATGGCCAGCGGCACACCGCCACAGCCAGCCGCACCAAACTCTTCGGCGGCCACCAGGCTATAGCTGTAATCCAAGCCCATACCGCCGAATTTTTCCGGTTTACTGATGCCCAGTAAGCCCAGATTGCCCAGCTTCTTAAAGAGTGCCTTGATGGGAAAAGCTCCGGCTTTTTCCCATTCGTCGACAAATGGATTAATTTCGTTTTGAACGAAGTTTTTGACGGTACGGCGGATTTCGTTGTGTTCCTGGGTAAAGATCATGGATTTGCCTCGTATTTTTTATCTGATAATTCCGCAAAGTTTTATCGAATTCCTGGGTTCCCGGTGTCCCGTAGGGGCGCACCTGCGTGTGCGCCCTTGCACTTGCACCTGCGTGTGCGCCCTTGCACTTGCACCTGCGTGCGCCCTGTTCGCCATGCCCCGATGCCTGTGCCGGTATCAGGGCAGACACGTAGGTCAGGGCAGACACACAGGTCTGCCCCTACGGTCGTTGTGTTGTATCGTTTTAAAATCTGGCAGCGCCGAAACTGATTCGCCGCAATGGACGTCGTGCTGCTTCTTCGCAGACATCCAGTAAAAACGCCAGAATGGTACGGGTGTCGCGCGGGTCGATCAGTCCGTCATCCCACAGGCGTGCCGTACCGAATAGGGCAGTAGAGCCTGCGTCCAATTTGTCGGCAGTGGCTTTTTCGATCATATCGAGCAGTTTCGGATCGGCGGTTTTGCCCTGGCGCGCATGTTGTTCTTCGGTGACGATACGCAAGACCTTGCCGGCCTGGGCACCGCCCATGACGGCCGTACGGCTGTTGGGCCAGGCGAAGATAAAACGTGGGTCCAGACCGCGTCCGCACATGGCGTAATTGCCCGCGCCGTAAGAACCGCCCACAACGATGGTCAGCTTGGGCACGGTGGCATTGGCAACGGCCTGAATCATTTTTGATCCGTGCTTAATGATGCCGTTTTGTTCTGCGTCGGTCCCCACCATAAAGCCGGTCGTGTTGTGGAAAAACAGTAAGGCCGTATTGGACTGTTCGCAAAGCTGAATGAACTGGGAGGCTTTCGCTGCGCCCTTCGGTGTAATGGGGCCATTGTTACCGATGATGCCGCAGGCATGTCCTTCAATATGAATAAAGCCACAAACCGTCTGGCTGTCGAAGGCGGGTTTAAAATCCAGAAACTCGGAGCCATCGGCGATACGTGCAATGATCTCGCGTACGTCGTAGGGTTCCTTGGCATTAGCGGGCACAACGCCGATCAGTTCGTCCGGGGAGTAGAGCGGCTCCTGCCATTGACGCGGGGCCGCTACCGGCAATTGCTGTTGCCAGGGCAAGGTTTGCATGACTTCCCGCGCCAGACGAATACCATCGGCGTCATCTTCGGCAAAGAACTCGGCGGTGCCGGCTATTTCGGCGTGCATGGCTGCACCACCCAAGTCTTCATCGGTCGCGATTTCTCCCGTTGCGGCTTTTAGTAACGGAGGGCCAGCGAGGAACATTTTGCTTTTCTCGCGGACCACGACCACATAGTCGGACAATCCGGGCTGATATGCCCCTCCAGCCGTTGCATTACCGTGCACCACGGTAATCTGGGGTAAGCCCATGGCCGACAGTCTGGCTTGCATGGCGAAGGCTCGGGCACCTTGTACAAAAATATCGGTGGCGTAATTGAGGTTGGCGCCGCCACTTTCGGCTAGCGTTACGATGGGTAATTTGTTTTCCTTCGCGATTTCCTGCAAACGCAGGGTTTTATCCAGACCGGCCGGAGAGATAGTGCCTCCTTTGATGGCACTGTTGCTGGCAACGACCAGACAGCGAATTCCTGCGATATAACCAATCCCGGCGATTACGCCGCCGCCAGCCATGGAGCCGTCTTTGTCGTCGTGCATTTTGTAGCCCGCCAGCGAGCAAAGCTCCAAATAGGGACGACCACGATCCAGCAAGAGGTGTAAGCGTTCGCGAGGCAGTAATTTACCTCGTTTATGAAACTTCTCTTTGGCCTCGTTGGCTTTGGTGATGACTTTGGCTTCGATGTCGCGAAAGGCCTCAATAAAGCCCTGCATATGGGCGGCATTGGCCTTAAAGCTGTCTGAGTCCGGATGGAGTTGTGATTCAAGTTTCGCCATGATTAAGCCTCATCATCCAGCACTTTCGGGGTGGTGGCCCGATGAAATCCGTGCCAGGGTTGCGAATTTTTTGCCTTGGGCAACGGCCAGACACGCCCCCCCAGTGAGGCGGCACCGTCCACCCGCAAGGTGGCACCACTGACAAAATTGGCCCCCTCGCTAAGTAAAAAGCAGATCGCTGCGCTGGTTTCGGATTCGGTTCCCATACGTTTGAGGGGGACGGCATCTTTCATGGAGCGAATCATGGGCTTCATTGAGGGGGGATACTGATCCATCCCGCTGGATGCTATCCAGCCAGGGGCGACCGCATTTACCCGCACACCGCTGGCTCCCCATTCAATGGCGGCGGTTTGCGTAAAGTTCACCATGCCGGCTCTGGCCGCTCCCGAGTGGCCCATCCCCGGCATGCCACCCCACATATCGGCCACAATGTTCACAATGCTGCCGCCATGCTTGCTCATGCTCTGCAGATACACCTCGCGGGCCATCAGAAAGCCGCCGGACAGGTTGGTATTCACCACCGCTTCCCAGCCTTTTTTGCTGATTGAAGAGAGCGGGCCGGGAAACTGGCCGCCTGCATTGTTGACCAGACCGTGGATGATACCGCGTTTGGCAACAATGTCTTTCACCAGCTCTTTTACGCCGTCTTCGTCACGAATGTCGCAGGCGTAAATGTCGGCTTCGAAGCCGTCTTCACGCAGTTCGCCCTGAACCTTTTCGAGTTTTTCCTGCTTGCGGCCGATCAGTACCACATGGGCGCCAAGGCTGGCCAGCTCATGGGCCGTGCAACGGCCAATACCACTGCCGCCGCCTGTGACGATGATGGTTTTGCCTTGAAACAGCTGGTCTTTAAAAACACTGTTGTAGGAGTTCATGGGGTGTTCGTCCTTTTTGGTATTCGTTTACTTTCGATTGTGTTCTTTAACCTTTGCCCCCTCTCCCTGGCCCTCTCCCCGAGGGGAGAGGGGACGATCTAAATTTAGTCCGAGATGCCATCTCGCTGAGCGGAGAGGTGACGATCTTAATTTAGTCCGAGATGCCATCTCGCTGAGCGGAGAGGTGACGATCTTAATTTAGTCCGAGATGCCATCTCGCTGAGCGGAGAGGTGACGATCTTAATTTAGTCCGAGATGCCATCTCGCTGAGCGGAGAGGTGACGATCTTAATTTAGTCCGAGATGCCATCTCGCTGAGCGGAGAGGTGACGATCTTAATTTAGTCCGAGATGCCATCTCGTTGAGCGGAGAGGTGGCAATCTTAATTTAGCCTGAGGCGTTCTTTATTTTGGGGCCGGAGGTAGCGTTCCCGTCCCTATCATTTGCCGACTCTCGGTACTGATGATTTTCCTAGTCTTCAAGTTACCTCTAAAAATACTAACGCCCGGAGCAGTCCCCTCTCCCCTCGGGGAGAGGGTTAGGGAGAGGGGGCAAGGCTCCGCACGAAAATCAGTTCGAAGTGTCCATCAACAACTCCGCCGGAACAGGAATCGGAAACTCCAGTAACTGTTGTGCAAAGGCTTTGCCCTGAGGATCAATGCGCAAACTGGCCACGCCGCCACCCCCCAGGCTGTTGTGCAGTAAAAAGTTCAACGCCTGCAACCCCGGCAGTTCCCAGCGTTCGACACGACCGGTTTCCGGTGCCAGCACATGTTGCATAAACTCTGCAACTGCGCGGGTGGACAGGGCTTCACGGATAAAGGGCAGATATTTGGGATGACGCGCAATCACGCCGATATTGCTGTGATTGCCTTTATCGCCGCTTCGGGCCCATGCCAGTTTGAACAGTGGAACCGTGACATCCTGGATGGCATCAGGGGCAACGTGGGCCGGCTGCGGTAAAATCATCCCAGACTCGAAGCCTCCAACGGTGGGGATCTCAACTGGAATGACTTCGTTGTTATAGAGCAGCTTGACCGGAACCTCGGCTTTACTGACCAGACAGGAAAACAACCGGATTTTCGGCCAGACATCCGGACGCCCCCCGACAATGCCGGTTAAACCGGGTGCCATGGCCGTCGCCGCCTGTGCAATCTCCCGGGCAAACAACACCAGTGATTTTTTATCGGAATGGGCTACCGAAATTTTCACCACCACTTCGCGGCAGTCAGCTATCCGACTGTTTGGGCCGTAAGTCGCTTCTGTGCCCAAAAGTTCGATATTAATGTCCTGATAAGGCTTCATGCCGCGCTCGCTGAACATTCGCGACGTTTTTTCAATGATCGCATTGGCAACGGCCTGTGCTTTGGCTTTGGCCTGTAATCCTGCCATCAGAAACGTCGCCGTACATTTAAAACCATCGGGCCAGGTGGCACTCACTTTGTAAGACTCGGTGGGAGGGTGCCCTTTGGCTCCACGGACCAGCACCCGGTTAGCGTCCACCTCCTGAAGTTGGACTTGCGTAAAATCACAAACCACGTCGGGGAGCAGATAGGCGCGAGGGTCGCCAATTTCATATACCAGTTGCTCTGCCACTGTCGCCCGGCTGACCAGACCGCCGGTGTGCTCTGGTTTGGTGACGATAAAACTGCCATCGGCGCTCGCTTCCACGATGGGGAAGCCCATGTTCGAGAACCCGTCGGCCAGTGTTTCCCAGTCGGTAAAATTGCCGCCGGTACACTGTGCACCGCATTCGATAATATGTCCTGCCAGACTGCCTTGGGCCAGTTTGTCGTAGTCGTTCCATTGCCAGTCGAATTCATGCACCAAGGGCGCCAGAACCAGCGCGCTGTCGGCGATCCGGCCGGTAATAATGACATCGGCATCGGTTCGCAGTGCGGCGACGAGCGCCGGGGCACCGAGATAGGCATTCATACTGACCAGCATGCCGGGCAGGGGGGCGCCGCTATCCAGTTCGGTGATGCCGGCGTTACGCCAGTCTTTCAGTTTTGGCAGAATATCGTCACCCTGAACGACGGCCACTTTCAGATCGACGCCGGCCTGCTCCGCGGCCGCCAGCAAGGCATCCCGACACGCGAGTGGATTCACGCCACCGGCATTACTGAGCACGCGAATACCCTTGGCTTTGATGTCGGCGAGCAGGGGGGTCATGACGGTAGTGACAAAATCGGTCGCATAGCCCGCCTCGGGGTTTTTCAGTTTCTGGCCCGCCATAATCGACATGGTGATTTCGGCCAGATAATCGAACACCAGATAATTCAGATTCCCGCCCTGAACAAGTTGGGCGGCGGCGGTTTCGGTATCGCCCCAGAAGGCGGCGGCGCATCCGATGCGAACAGTAGATGATGAAGAGGACGATGTGAATGTGCTTGCCATAGTGCCGTGCTCCTTTGCTGACATATCACCTCCGCGAGTTCGCAAGTCAGCGAAAACGTAAAGAGGTGTATCCAGTGTGGCTCAATATTGGATGCTGGCAACATTACCAAGCAAGCGCTTGGTTTGTAAAGTGTCTCGATTAAATTTAAACTGCTCAACTGACTTTCGCCGCCAGATCTGATCCGTTCGGTCAATTTTGATGCGGGTTTCATGGCGAGCCTTGCGTTTGACGGTGGTATCTCCCTGAAAAAACGCTAGAATAGTCCGAAAATGACCGACACCAGAATCCACTGAGATCGCGCCCTTGTGCCATTGTTTCTGCGATGCGACCTCTCTCTAGCGAACCCCACAGGAAAGCGCACCTAATGACATCACCTGCAAACGCCAAGGTAAGTTATCTCACCGATCCCGACAGTGCGCGTGGCCGGTTACTGAGCAAAGCAGCGCATCTGTTTCGGGTCAAGGGCTTTGAGCGAACCACCGTAAGAGATCTGGCGCGCGAAATAGGCATTCAGTCCGGTAGTATTTTTCATCACTTCCGTACCAAAGAAGAAATTCTTCGGGCGGTGATGGAAGAAGCCATTCTCTATAACACTGAGCGAATGGAGCAGCAGGTCAATGCTGCACCTAATGCGAGGGAAAAAGTGCTGGCTTTGATTCGTTGCGAGCTGGAATCCGTCCTGGGGCTGACCGGCGAAGCGATGTCGGTATTGGTTTATGAGTGGCGCAGTCTGAGCGATGAAAGTCAGGCCTATATTCTTAACCTGCGTGACAAATACGAAGCCATCTGGCTGACCGCACTGGAATCCGCCAAAGCCGATGGGCTGATTGATGCGGATACCTTTGTACTCAGGCGTTTCCTGACAGGCGCACTCAGCTGGACGACCACCTGGTATAAGCCGGGAAGAGAACTGAGCATTCAGGCACTGGCGGAACAGGCGCTGTTATTGGCGATTAAAAATCAGCACCCGTAATAATACGCCAGTAAGCGTGTTTGCCACGGTACTTGAATACCGCACACCAGCGCCCCGAGGTAAAGATTTTGTCGGAATTGACTTGCAGCAATTGGTAAGACCAATTTGTGGCTACACTGAAATGCAAGGTTTGTTGACTTTCACAGTGACGCCTTGATGACCTTCACCACAAGGTGCCTCCCAGTGTGGTGAAGGTTTTTGTTATCCAGCAAGTTAACAGGTGTTAACCAGAGAGTGTCGTCATGCTGCCAGATACCAAAGAAAAGATTCTTTCCGTGGCCTGCGAAATCTATCTTCATGCCGGCAGTAAAGGATTGAGCATGCGCAAGGTTGCGGAAAAGGCCGGCATTTCCGCCACCGCGATCTACCGCCACTTCGAGAGTAAAGACGCGCTTCATCGACAAGTATTGGTGGATGGTTTTCGCACTTTTGGTACCTACCTTTACCCCGCACTGGCCGGGCCGGATCCGTTGACACGTTTACATCTGGCGGCCGAAGGGTTTTTCCGGTTTGCGACAGAGCAATCACGCTATTACGAACTACTCTTTCTCTCTATGGATTGTCTGGATGAAGCGAAAGTGCAGGCGGTGCTCAAGCGTGAGGCCCGGCAAACCTACAAGTTTATGATTGAGCGCGTGCAGGAGTGCATGGATGCCGGTGTGTTCAGGCAGGACAACGCCGAAGAAATTGCCATGCTGTTGCTTTCGGTGTGCAACGGATTTTTCGGGTTATATGTATCGGGAAAATTTGAAGGCTCGACCGACACGATGAAAGCCTTATACGAACGCAGCTATCAGCGCCTGATTCACGGATTGGCCGTCTGAAATAAATTTTTTAAGAGCACAGTTAACACCCGTTAACATGCAGTGACGTTAACGTTTCTCGTAAAACAACAGGCCCAACCGCAGGGAGAAAGAGAAATGAAGCTACTTGATATACCGCAGAACATGCTCGACATCGCGAGCGATCTTTTACCGGATAGCTTGATTCCCAAGCCGCGGCAGGCGCGCCACTTGGCGCAGAAAGCCAGCCCGCACTTGCCGACTCATCTTATTCTTAATCCCAAACAAGCCAACTACGATCATCTGGATGCTCACTCACAGGCGCTGGTAAAAAAGACTATCGAGTTTTTTGAAAACAGGGGGAAAGCCAAACTCAAGGAGGATGATCACGAACGCACCTGGTATGCGGATTTTCTTGCGTTTCAGGCCAAAGAAAAGCTTTTCGCCACCTTTCTGACTCCCGAAGGTTACGGCAACCAGGATATGCGCTGGGATACGTTTCGTAATTGTGCGCTGAACGAAATTTTCGGCTTTTACGGTTTGGCACACTGGTACACCTGGCAGGTGTCGATATTGGGTCTGGGACCGATTTGGATTAGCCAGAATGAGCAGGTAAAGAAACGTGCCGCCAAGTTATTGAAGGAAGGAGGCATCTTTGCGTTTGGCTTGTCGGAAAAAGAACATGGGGCTGATATATATGCCAGTGATATGTTGGTAACCCGTCAGGATGACGGCAGTTATCGGGCAAACGGCAGCAAGTACTATATCGGGAACGGCAACAAGGCTGCACTGGTCTCGGTTTTTGGCAAGCTGACCGACACCGACGAGTACGTATTTTTTGTAGTGGAATCACAGCACGCGAACTATGAGCTGGTGCAGAATGTGGTGAACTCACAGAACTACGTGGCCGAGTTCAGATTGAACGATTACCCCATTCGCGAGCAGGATATTCTGGCCAAAGGGCAGGATGCCTGGGATATGGCGCTCAATACGGTGAATGTCGGCAAATTCAATCTGGGCTGGGCGTCCATCGGTATTTGTTCGCATGCCTACTATGAAGCCATCAACCACGCGTCGCATCGTCGGTTGTTCGATCATTACGTTACAGACTTTGTGCACATCAAACAGTTGTTCTCGGACGCTTATACCCGTTTGACGGCGATGAAACTGTTCGCTCAGCGAGCCATTGATTACATGCGGGTGGCTAACCCGGATGATCGTCGTTATCTGCTATTTACTCCCATGGTCAAAATGAAGGTGACGACTCAGGGAGAAGAAGTCATCAATTTACTCTGGGATGTGATGGCCGCTAAAGGTTTCGAGAAGAACATGTATTTTGAAATGGCGGTGAAGGATATTCGCGCGCTTCCCAAGCTTGAAGGCACGGTGCATGTGAATATGGCCTTGATTCTCAAGTTTATGGGTAACTACTTCTTCAAACCGGCGAAGTACCCTGAGGTACCGGTGATGGATCAGCCGGTAAATGATAGCTTCCTGTTTCAGCAGGGGCCGACCAAAGGGCTGGGTAAAACCCGCTTCCATGATTATCGCAAGATCTATCGTGCTTTCGATCTGCCTAACGTGAATATTTTCAAACGTCAGATACGGTTGCTCAAGTTGCTTTTGATCGCAGGAAAGCCCAGCGCCGAGCAGAGCAAGGATTTCGATTTGCTGCTTAACCTGGGTGAATTGTTTACGCTGGTGGTGTACGGTCAGTTGATTCTGGAAAAGGCCAAATTGGCTAACCTTGAGGACTTGCTCATAGATCAGATTTTCGACTTCATGGTGCGTGATTTCTCACGGTTTGCGTTGCAGCTACACCAGAAGCCAAGCGCTACGCGAGTCCAGCAGGAAATCACCAAACGCATGATTCAGCGTCCCGCAGTCGATCCACAACGCCATCAGCTTATTTGGGAACGCTACGCTTTCGCACAAAAAGATCAATACGAAATGAACCCTTAGCGTCATCAAGCGCGTGCCGGTAATGCGGTGCGCGTTCCTTTCTGTCTGTAGGATTCAGCCTCTTTTATTACCTTACTTCGATTATCTTATTGCCTTACCTCGATTATCTTATTGCCTTACCTCGATTATCTTCTTGCCTGATTTAGATTATCTTCCTGTGTTCGTTTGTTGACGCGCTGTTCACAGTTCGTCTTTAATCAGTGTTTCTAATATCGAGAATACGGCTGGCCCAAGGGTCAGGACTCCCGTCAAATAAGCATAAAAGCCAAGAAGATAAGAAGAAAATAGAATGAGATTTATGCAACGCGTAAGTTGGGAGAAAATGTG
This sequence comes from Hahellaceae bacterium, assembly GCA_024234505.1. GTDB lineage: Bacteria > Pseudomonadota > Gammaproteobacteria > Pseudomonadales > Oleiphilaceae > JACKOD01. Next base: position 290,108 of record JACKOD010000002.1, read on the forward strand.
GGGGTGGCTGCGTTTTTGTTTATATGCCATGGCGGTGGTTTCTTCCGGCCACGCCGTCGGCAGTGTCATCGCAAGTCCAGGCCAGATAGACTTGTCTCAATCGAACTGGCAGCGCGGTGAGGTTTATCGGCTCGACGGGCTATGGCGTTTTTACCCCGGAGTACTGACCACTCCTGCCAAAGCTGGAGACGAGAGTTCTTCCGCTCAGCCTGGTTTTATGCAAGTGCCTGGGTTATGGAATGCCTCCCCGTATCAATTACCCGTCAATGGATTTGCAACCTTTGCGCTTAGGGTGAAAGTGCCCGAGCGTTTGTCTCGTGTCTATCTTGCGGTGCCGGACATGCCCAGTGCTTATCGCCTGTGGGTGAATGGTAAAGAGGTGGCGCACAACGGGCGCGTGGGCCAATCCGAGCAACAAGAGGAACCGGCCTTTGGCCCCAAAGTGGTGGTTTTGGCCGTGACGGGCGGACAGCTCGACCTGCACCTGCAGGTTTCCAATTACCACTACAAAGAAGGGGGGGTCTGGCATAGCTTTCGTCTGGCCGGAGAAGATGGACAGACAGCATTGCGCGAACGTCCGCTGTTGCTGGATCTCTATATGGTGGGCGTGCTGAGCACGATTGGCATGTACCTGCTTTCAGTATTCTGGCTGCGACGGCAGGAGCGTGCGGCGCTCTTTTTCGGGCTGTTTTGTCTGGCTGTCGCGGCGCGGGCACTGTTGGTGGGCGAGCGTATTCTCTACCAGTTTGATGCACTGTCCTGGGCGAATTTGCAACGATTGGAGCATGTGCTGTTTTTTATCTGTGTGCCGCTCTTTGCCAGCTTTTATCGCGCACTGTATCCCGCTTATACCCATCGTTGGCCAGAACAGCTGTGCTGGGGCGGTGCGCTGATTGCCTCGCTGCTCACCCTTATTTTGCCTGTGGCGCTGTTTTCTCAGTTCAGTCTGGTTTTTCAGGGATTGATACTTTTGGTGCTGGCCTACGTGCTGGTGACCTTTCTCCGTATTGCCGTCAAGCGCGAAGCGGGGAGTACCCTGTTCGGATTAAGTTTGCTGCTCCTGATTGGCGCGACCCTGATTGATTTGCTGGCCACGCATTTTGTACTGCAAAGCCGACCTTCCATTCACTGGGGCATTATTGGTTTTGTGGTGACACTGGCCTTCGCTTTGAACAAGCGCTATGTACACAGCCTGAATCTGGTCGAAGCCATGTCTGAAGAATTACGACAACGCAATAGCGAACTGGAATCGCTGGATGCCTATAAAGACGAGTTTCTTGCGGTGACGTCCCATGAGTTACGCACGCCGCTTCATGCGATCAGTGGCTTGGCGCAGTCTATCCTGTCGCAGGAACGTACCGAACTGAGTCCGGCGCTGGTTCAAAATATTGATCTGATTGCGGCCAGCAGTCAGCGCCTGGGTAATCTCGTTAATGACATTCTTGACTACTCGGCAATAAAACACGGCGAGTTAACCCTGCAGCGTTCACCGGTGGATATTCGGGTATTGGCTCAGCATGTGCTCGCGAGTCTGGAGCCTTTGCTGACCGGAAAGGATGTGGTGTTATCGGCAGAAATAGCGGCAAATGTGCAATGGGTCATGGCGGATGCCAATCGTCTGCAGCAAATTCTGTTTAACCTCATTGGTAATGCGGTGAAATTTACGGAAGAAGGTTTTGTTCTCTTAAAAATATCCCACCCTAATGAAACGGTACTGGTTGAAGTTATTGATACCGGAATAGGCATCCCTGAGTCAGAACAGCATTTGTTACTGCAACCCTTTAAACAGTTCAGCCAATCCGCAAACAAGGGAACGGGCGGGCTGGGGTTGATGATCACTCGTCAACTGGTTGAACAACACGGCAGTCCGTTGTGGATTGAAAGTAAGGAAAATCTGGGAACACAGGTGCGGTTTCGCTTACCCCCGGCGGCGTCGGAGGATAGTGGCGATGCGAGGCCTGCCGAACTCGAGGCCGCAGGGAGTTGTGAGCCGGTGGGCGTCGAATCCACCTTTTATAATGCCAGAGTGCAAGTGGATGATGCGGCATGGGCAAACACTTCTCACTACCGGGTGTTTGTGGTGGATGACGAAGAGATCAATCGCCAGCTCCTGAGAACCCAATTGCAGCAGGCAGGTTATCAAACTGATGTGTTTGCCGGTGGTGCCAGCTTGCTGGAGCGGTTGAACGAAGATCAACCTGACGTGGTGTTGCTGGATTTAATGATGCCGGGCATGAACGGCTTTGAAGTCTGCACCCGCATCCGTGAGCGATACAGTGACGCCGAACTCCCCGTTCTGATGCTCACCGCGCGCCATCAAAAAGAGGATATTGTCACGGCCCTGAACTGTGGTGCCAACGACTACCTTACCAAGCCCTATCAAGTCAGCGAACTGGTGGCGCGAGTGAACAGCCAGTTGCGGGTTCGGGATAGCTGGCGTCAACGCGAAGAAAACCGGCAACTCCAGCGTGAAATCGACAAGCGCAAACAGACAGAAAAGGAGCTTCAGCAAAATCAGCAACGCCTGCGACAGTTGCTGGATTTATCGGATACCGGGCTGATGCTGTTAGATGACGCCTTAACTCTCTGCTACGCCAATGCCAAAGCCGCCGCGCTGGCCGGAGGCCTGGGAGTTGATGATGCCGGTCGACGGGAGACGACTTCAGTGCAGCCGGACTTCACGGACGCCTGTGTGTTGGTGCTACAGACCTGTCTTCGGGATGAACAAGCCGATAGCGCACGGATCCGGCTGGAATTTTCCGGCAATAAGCCCCCCCGTAACGCCTTGGTACATCGATTACAGGGGGGAGACCGGCATTTTCTGATACTGGTGCTGGACGAGGACACCTCCGACCCCAACAGCCCGCTGGGGGTGATCAAAAATCTGGCCAATGAGTTGGGAGAAAGTCGACAGAAAATTACCGCATTGGAGTCGGCTTTACTCCTCCTTGCTGAGCAATGGTCGACGGCATCTGACTTGCCTGAAAAAGGCGTCGATTTCGTTCTCGATCCGACGCCACCAGAGACGCTTCTGGCGAACCAGATGACGTCCGCGACAGAAATCCGCGAAGCCATGGTTGAACTGATGCGTACCTCGCTCAATCTGTGGGAGCGTTATAGCGGCAAAGGTAAAATCCAGCTTGCCGAAGAAAGCCGTTGTTGGCGTGTCTACGTGGATGGCAGCACGGTGAAAACCCGCACCCTGGACAAATACCTCAGTCTGAAAACACTACCGGAAAATCCTCGCTGGCGTCTGGTGACACGCACTGCCAATTTCGTAATGGCGCAATGCGAATTGCCTGAAGCAGAACGCGGCCATATTCAACGTATGATGGCAGACATTGAGCAGGCGATGAACTGATTTCCCGCAACAGCCCACCACAGGATGACCCGAATCCTGTGGAATCGGGAAAACAGGAAGTGTGATGTTTATCTCAAAAAAAGCCTGTTTTGACCTGTTTTGACCCGAAAACGACCCCTTTTTGCACTGCCTTTATGTGCCGCAGCGGGCAAACTGTGTCTGCGGTTGGCGAGGCGGTGCAGATGATTCAGTGCACTTACCTATGCGTTAACGGCATTTCATAAGCCAGGGAAGGCAACTCCAACGCGACGAAATCAGGGAAGGGCGCGGAGCGTTCTGGACTAGGGCGCTGATGATGAAAGCAAGGAGGGGCGATTCAGGTAATCGCCCCGCATTCAAGACAATAAAAATAGACAACAACAAAAACCAAAAAATAATAAAAATTTGCAATGGCTGTGGGATAAGGGAAAAAGAATAACGTCATGGACGGGATGATATCCACCTCAGAAAAATAACAATTATTTTTGGTTTTTTTGTTGCCTGAATAACTAAAACAAACGCTAGGCAGACAAAGGAAACGCGCAATGAAAACAACAAAACTCTTTGCCACATTGGCCTTTTCGGCTTGTGCATCATTTGCACAAGCCGATTTTAGTGAAATTTATGTATTTGGTGACAGTCTTTCCGATATCGGTAACCTGAAAGCCGTCACGCAAGATCCGGCCATTCCTGAGCGCTTTACCAATGGCCCTGTTGCGGTCGAAGTCCTCGCGGCCGGATTAGGCCATTCCCTCACGGCGTCTTACCATTTGCTTCCTCCTGCACTGACGGGCGGAGTGTACGGCAACAACTATGCAATTGCCGGTGCCAAAGCCATTGATGAAGATGGAAACGAAGCCACCCCCGATATTAACCTGCCGACTCAGGTCAATGCGTTCTTGCAAATACATGGCGGCATGGCACCGGAAGATGCCTTGTATGTGGTTTTGATCGGCGGAAATGATATTCGTGGTGCACGTGATGTGCGAGCCAGTGCGGCCCATGCCGACAGCCCTGTCGAGCGCGAAGCCATCAGAAAAGCCGCAAACGATCTGATTGCCCAAGCCGTGGATGCCGAGCAGGCGCAAATCGAGAAATTAATCGGTGCGGGAGCGCGCCATGTCATGGTGTTAAACGCGCCTGATATTGGAGCCATTCCTGAATCAGACCTGATTGCATTACAGGCAGGGCAGACCGCCGAAACTCGTGCACAGGCACGCAAAGCCGAGCGCCTTCCGGCGATCGCAACCAAACTTTCTGCCAAATATAACCGCCAACTGGCGCGTAAACTGGCCCGCACGGAACATCGTACCGGTGTGGATATTATCGAGTTCGACTTGTTTGGGTTCCTGACGTCACAAATCGATGATGCTGAAGACTTCGGCTATACCAATACCGACGATGCCTGTATCTATGTGTTCTCGCAGGGGGGCACGGTGAATCCGGAATGTAGTGATTTTCCGGTCGCAACCGGCTTCCTGTTCTGGGATGAGATTCATCCTACCGCCGCAGCGCATCAGCGCGCCGGTCAGGCCGTGTTGAGTACCCTGGCACAATAGCTATCAGCGGGCAGGCACCCGGTTCCTTCCAGGGGGAGTCCGGGGCTTGATAACCTGCAGTTTAAAGCAGTGCAGTATAGTGTGTGGGGGCCTGTCGCTCGGTGCTGTTTTCAATCACCTTACCCATCCGCAGCAGTAATGACTCATCCCATGGACGGCCAATGAGTTGCACCCCGATGGGCAACCCTGCCGCATCGTAACCCGCAGGTACCGAAAGGGCCGGCAGACCGGTTAAATTCCCCGACGTCACAAATCGCATTAGTTCGCTCAGAATGGTCAGGTTGGATTCGCCCTGGGGCTGCGCCGCCTGATTGATTTTAGGTGCCGTGACGGCCGTGGTGGGCGTCACAATAACATCCACTTCTTCAAAGGCTTGAATAAAGCTTTCAATGGCGAGGGTGCGGACTTGCTGCGCCTTGACATAGTCGCGCGCAGAAAACGTACCGGCTAGCGCCAGTGTTAAACGCACATCATTGCCAAAGCGGGATTTATCGGCTTCGTATTCGGCGTCTACCGCGGTGAGCATTTCACTGGCAATCGTCACAGCATGGGCAATCCGCTGCAGGTTCAGGTGCTCGATCACAATTTCCTTGCGTGTTGCGCCGGCGGCTTCCAGATGCGCAATGGCCTCATAGCAACGGGCGACCACTTCGGCATCGGCATGTTCAAACCAAGGGGTATAGATACCGATGGTCAGGCCTTTCAGGTCAGATTTCTGATAGTTGTTGAGATGTACCGGGGGCTGGATCAGCGAGTTCGGATCACGCGGATCGGGGCCGGCGGTTAGTTGATACACCATGGCAACATCATCAACACAACTGCCGATGGGGCCGACATGTGCCACACTCCAGCAGAGTGGAGCTGCGCCAAACTCGCTGACCCGACTCCAGGTGGGTTTGAGACCGACCAGTCCGCAGAGGGCGGCGGGTATCCGAATCGAGCCCCCGCCATCGGCACCGATGGCGACCGGACACAAGCCTGCCGCCACCGCTGCCGCCGAGCCACTGGACGAACCGCCACTATGATGGTCTATATGATATGGGTTGCGGCATACGCCAAAGTGAGGGTTCGCTCCGCTCACCCCCATTCCGATTTCGTGCATATTCGCCTTGCCGATAATAATGGCCCCGGCTTCTTTCAGGCGGGCGACCACCGTTGCATCCTCTTCAGCTGACTGGTTCTGACCGTAGACCTGAGTGCCCACCGACGTGGCGTAGGGAACGCAGTCCAGTTCGTCTTTGATGGCGACCGGAATTCCGTCCAGCCAGCTCAGGGATTTGCCTTCCCAGAGGCGTTCGGTTGCACGACTCGCCTGCTGACGAATATCCTGTTCATTGAAATTGATGATCGCTCGCAGCGGTTTTTGGCCTTCGTTAGCGCGCTGAATGGCAAAAATAAGTTTCTCTGCGATGGCATTAGGGGTGGCCGTTCCTTCCCGATAAGCCCGCGCCAAATCAGACACGCTGGTAAACGGACTGCGTGCCGAGGGGGAAGGCTGGAAAAGGCTAAGATCCGGTACCGACCAGTCCGCGTCTGCGATGCATTCGGTGCCGAATTTTGGAAAAGGTGTCGGTGCGGTGGTCAGTACGGCCTGTTGGAGTAACGGCAAGCCCGCTTCTTTATTGAGCGGATGCTGCAAGAACCGGCGCGCGTAGTTGTTCTCCAACAGGCTCACCATGGATCTGAGTGTCATTCCCGCCAACCGGGGCACCCGGAGGCTTTTTAAATCATAGGACATAAGCGTTCTGACTCGCTGTTTTAATCTCGTTCGGCACGATGCTCGAAAAAATTACTTTTCCTGTCGCCTCTATCCGGAGGATTCAGCCAGTGCTCGTTCGCGCCTGACCCTACACAACCAACCGGACAAAAAAGAAACGCCAGGGAAAGTTCGTTACTCTGTGAAAACCTGTGCAGGTCGTTACAAATTCTGCATGGACGACGACCTGTCTAATTTGTTCCAATGACGTATAGGTACGGAAACTTGCTGCCAATGATTCAGCGATCACTCACAGGCGAACGGATAAGGCAAACCCGAAGGTTGTATCCTCCTGTAACAAACGCGCATAGGTAACACAAAGCGCGTATAGCTAACATGCGTATTGGTAACAAGAGCGTGTGTAACAAAGAGCATAGAAGTATATGTGCTGCTTGTGAAATGAGCATTGATCAAAATGACCAGTTGATCATTTATTTTGGTGTCACTATGAAAGATAGCAACAACCGCCTTTTCGGGAATCGGTGTAAAAATAGCGTGATAGGAGATCGTGCGTGAATAGAAAGACAAACCTGGGCCGGAACACCTTAGGCATCGCAGGCATTCTGATGTTGTTGTCGGCATGTGGAGGCGGCGGGTCGAGCGGTGGTGAGGCCGCTGTGGTGCCCACATTTACCGTGTCCGGAACCATCAGTATTCCGGCAGGCTCAGTGATGGATAGCGATACCTCGGATGAGGCTAATTCTCTATCGAATAACTCGATTCTGGAAGCACAGCCTTTGCCTAACCCGGCGTTTGTTGCAGGCTATATCAGCCGTTCAGCTGGCATTTTAAGAATAGATGAACAGTTCAACTATGAATTTAAACGCGATACCGACGATTTCTATCGGGTCAGCCTGACGCAGGGACAAGCGATTCGTCTGTATCACATTGAGGCGCTGGAGGATTCCGCCAATACCTTTTTTACCGCGTCACTCTCACTCTTTGACAGCCAGGGCGTACAGATTGGCAGCCCGGTGACGAGCAGTGATCGCATCAAGTCGGTTACCGCACCTGCCACCGGCACCTATGTTGTTAAAGTCTCTGCCGGAGGCTCGAAAGCCCTGTATCAGCTCGTGGTTGGATTTGCAGAATCTCAGGCAGCGATGCTGGAAGCGGAATTCGTGCCGGATGAAGTCATTGTCCAGCTGGTTGATGATGAGCCCGGTCAGCGCACCAGCTCACAACATGCCGCCCGCACCGCGCTGGCGATGTCAGGGTTTCGTGCTCAGGGGATGTTACCCAAACGTCAGAATCACTCGCAATGGTTAATGGATACCACCTCTTTTCAACTTCCGGATGCTGAACCCGCGTTGAAGCAATGGCGCGCGGTTCGTCGCACTACCGGTGACGCCGAACAACAACGCCAGACCCGGAAAATGCGTACCCTGCTGGCGCTGGAATGGTTAAATATGCAGCCTGCGGTGGCTCAGGCGCATCCCAATTACCTGCGCCATACGATGTATGTTCCCAATGATCCGCAATATGCGCGACAGTGGCATTTGCCGTTGATGTCACTGGAAAATGCGTGGGACGATATTCGCGGGCTGTCCATGACCCCGGTTAACGTTGCCGTCATCGACACGGGGATTCGTGTCAGCCATGAAGATATCGCCAGCGCATTACTGGGCGGGTACGATTTTATCGACAACGACACCAATCCGACCGATCCCGGCGAAGGCACAGGAAGTAAAGTTTTTCACGGCACCCATGTGGCCGGAACCATCGGTGCCTTGGCAGACAACCAGATTGGCGTGGCCAGTGTAGCAGGGCTCCCGGATAAAGACGGGCGGCGTTGGCTCAAGGTGATTCCGCTGCGGGTACTCGACGCCGAGGGTGGCGGAACGGATTTCGATATTGGAGCCGCTATTCGATTGGCCAGCAGCGGTAGTGGCACCGATCCGGATACTGGTCAGGCGATCACCTTGTCCGGCAAAGCCAGGGTCATCAATCTGAGTCTGGGGGGCACCGGGGCCTGTGGTTCGCTGGAATCAGCCATTGAGTTTGCCCGGGCACAGGGCGCGGTGGTGGTGGCTGCGGCAGGAAACGAAAATAGCTCCATCAAGAATTTTCCGGCGGCCTGTCCGGGTGTCATCTCTGTGAGTGCCGTTGGCCAGACTAAATTACGTGCTCCCTATTCAAATTTTGCCGCTTCGCTCAGCGACAACTGGATCGACGTTGCGGCCCCCGGAGGAAACTCACAGCAGGATGTTGACGCGGACGGTTTTGCCGATGGCATTCTCAGTCTCGGCCGTGAGACGAATGGCTATTTACGACTCGAAGGCACGTCTATGGCAGCTCCTCACGTATCAGGGGTGATGGCGTTGATGCTGGGCGTGAACCCTACACTAACACCTGCCCAGATTGACGGTATGTTAAGTGACGGCAGTCTGACACAGGATTTGGGAGACGCGGGCGTGGATCGCTTCTATGGCAATGGCCTGCTGGATGCCTTCAAGTCAGTACGCAGTGCCGCCAGCAGAAGTATTCCGGCAACGCTGATCACGTCAACCTCGGCTCTGAGCTTTGATGCGGACGACAGTCAGAAAAATCTGGAACTCAGTAACGGGGGAACAGAGGCGTTCAGCATCACCTCTGTTGTTTCCAGCGAACCCTGGCTGGAGGCGGTAGCTACGAGTGTGGATACCAATGGACTGGGAACCTATCGTGTCCGGGTGGACAGAAGCATGCTTAGCCCCGGGCTCTATTCGGCCACCTTAACTGTGAACAGTTCATTACCAGAAGCCGGAATCATTAAAGTCAGCCTGCAGGTGGTCGACACCAGTTCGCTCAGCAATGCGGGCAGGCACTACATCTTGCTGGTCAGTAAACACAGCGACGGAACGTTCGAAACGGCTAACGAAACCTTTGCCGATCCTGTCAACGGAACCTATCAATGGTCGTTGGCAGAAGTCAAAGCGGGTGAATACTATCTGGTAGCGGGCACAGATATAGATAATGACGGCTTTATCTGTCACGACGGAGAGTTCTGTGCAGAGTACCCGGTGGTGGGCGGTGTTTCCCCGATTAACGTCAGCGGAGCGACCTCAGGGCTTTCAATGTCTACGGTATACATGTTCGCTCAAACCATCGGCAACCCGTCAGCGACAGCGAGAGAGAGTGCTCCAAAGAATGCTACAATTAATGCAATAAATCACGAATCAAAAAGAGCCGCAGGGTGGCGACGCAAGAACTGAAACAGAGCATCTGCAAAAATGTAAGATAACACCTGTTTCTTTTATAAAACTCGGTTAAGCTATGCGCCGAAAAAATGATATATAGGAATTCACAATGAAAAAACCACCCATTATCTGGCTAAACGTCACGGTATTCAGCCTGACCTCGTTGTTTGCACTCATCGGGGTGCCATGGTACGGCGTGGTTTTTGGCTATGATATCTGGCATGTTGTGGCTACCGTGCTGTGTATCGGTTACTGCGGTATGTCCATTACGGCGGGCTATCACCGTTTGTGGGCACACCATGCTTACGAAACCAACAAATTTGTGCGTATTGTGCTGGCATTGGGCGGCGCATTCGCGCTGCAGAACAGTGCATTGCACTGGTCGTCAGACCATCGTGTGCATCACAAGCATGTCGACGACAACGATAAAGATCCCTATTCAGCTAAAAAAGGCTTCTGGTATTCCCACATGGGCTGGATGCTCCGCGAATATCAGGCCAGCCGCTACACCGACTACTCCAACGTTCCCGATTTACAGCGCGACCCTGTGGTTATGTGGCAACACAAGCACTATCTGGCGCTGACCATCATCACCAACTTCGGAATTCCGCTGCTGATTGGTATTATTCATGGCGACGTGATTGGTATGTGTCTCACCGCCGGCTTTTTGCGTCTGGTGATCTCGCATCACGTCACTTTCTTTATCAACTCCTGGGCACACATGTGGGGTGCACAGCCTTATAGCGACCAGAACACCGCGAAAGATAATGCGTTGCTGGCTTACTTCACCTTTGGTGAGGGCTATCATAATTATCACCACTGCTTCCAGTTTGATTATCGCAATGGCATCCGCTGGTGGCATTTTGATCCTACCAAGTGGTTTATCTACGGCATGAGTAAAGTAGGTATGGCCACCAACCTGCGTCGCGTACGTGAAGACCGCATTGAGCGTGCACGCGCAGAAATGACCCTGAAACGAGCTCAGGGGCGGGTACAACTGTTGCCGAATGCTGAAGAAATGCTGCACAAGCTTCAGTTGGAATACGAAAACTTTGTCACCCAGCTGAATGAGTATTACGAAGCCAAAAAGCAATGGTTCGAAGTGAAGCGTGACGAAGTCATTGCCAGCTATGAAAAATCCGAAGCCATGCAGCGCTATAAAGACCTGAAAGCGCAGTTGGCCGAGCAGCGTGAACGCTGGCACACCTTTACGGCACAGTATGCCTGAACGGATTGACGCATCTAAGCAACGATCACCTTACGCCCGGCTCATGCCGGGCGTTGTGCTGATTGTTGCCCTGAGCGGGTGTGTTACGGCGGGGCCGACAGCGCCCCCCGAAAGATTGGTTAGCGCAGAAACGCTGGCCGCGAATGCCTACTGCGGTACACATGAGCCCCAACCCGATGCCCGGCGAATCGTCTCCCGCGATGCCTGGCTCGAACATTACGACGCCGTGTTACAGCCCCATATTCCGCTTGACCAACAGGCCGACTTTAAACAAGGGGAAGTGCTCTGGATTGCCGCAGGCAGGCGTCCCACGGCGGGCTATCAGCTCCTGCTGGATCAGGTTTCTGTAGAACCGGAAGGATTAGTGATTCAGATAAAAGAGCAACGTCCTCGACAAGGGGCCATGGTCGCACAAGTCATCACCAGCCCTTGTTTGCTGTTACAGATCCGCGGTGCCCGACAGCTGCCAATCGAAATTCGTGGCGCTCTGCCAGGATTGCCGCTGGTTTTAGCGCCTCAGCCTTCTACTGATCAGTAAGACACTTCACGGTTCAGTAAGACACTTCTACCGCCGCACATAGAAACGCCATCAAAGGCCGGGCGGCCGCGAAAGTTTCTGCCACGTCAGAGATAAAATCGCTTTTAAGTACCTCCTCCGGCGTGCTTGCCCGCATCACAAAAAAACTTTTACGCTTTATATCTTCAATGTGAGGCAAGGTTTTATCGTAGCCCTTGGGGGGACGTGACAGGGATTCTCCCTCAATACCCGGAAAGTGACCGGTTGCCTGAATGTCGGCTATTGCTTTCGCCCATTGCTCCGGCTTGTCACGAATGCGGTCGCGGATTTTGGCCAGTTTGTCGGATGGCGGCAACCAGACACCGCCACCATAAAATACCTCATGGGGGGCGATGTGCAGATAAAAGCCGGGCGCATGGGCATCTTTACCCGCTTCGTGCCGGAATTGACAGGCCGCGTGTTCTTTATAAGGTCGCTTATCTTTACTGAAGCGCACATCCTTATAAATACGGAATAATGAGCCACCCACTTTTTTGGGAATAGCCTCGAAGTGGGGCGAGATACCCCGTAAGCGGGGCTCCATCGCTTCGATAAAACCGAGCATAGGTTGCACCAGATGATCTTTGTAGCGCGCCTTGTTCTCGGTAAACCAGGCTTTGTCATTGTGTTGGGACAGGTCTTCCAGAAACCGGAACAGTTCCGGGGTAAAGCCGGTAAATGCCATTGTAAATGCCATTGTAAATGCCTCCATTCGTTGCCGGGCGTTTAATCGTCAGGTTCAATCATTCTTGCACTTTCGCGGGTTTACATTAAGCTAGACGCCAATTTAATACAGAGCAAGACAGAAGCAATGACCAACAAGAATTACACCGCCGATTCGATCGAAGTACTCAGTGGCCTCGACCCCGTACGTAAACGTCCGGGAATGTACACCGAAACCACCCGCCCCAATCATCTGGCACAAGAAGTTATCGACAACAGCGTCGATGAAGCCTTGGCCGGGCATGCTTCCCAGATCGAAGTCGTACTGAATGAAAATGGCTCGCTTACCGTGAGTGACGACGGTCGAGGCATGCCGGTCGATATTCACTCCGAACAGGGGATACCGGGGGTCGAACTGATACTGACCCGACTGCATGCCGGGGGTAAATTTTCTAACGACAACTATCAGTTTTCAGGTGGTTTGCACGGGGTAGGGGTGAGCGTGGTAAACGCGCTGTCGCTACATCTTGAAGTACTTATTAAGCGTGACGGCAATCTGCATCGTATCACCTTCGCCAACGGTGACAAAGCGACCGATCTCGAAATTATCGGTACGGTAGGCAAACGCAATACCGGCACCACGGTCACCTTCATGCCTGACCCAAAATATTTTGATACGGCAAAGTTTTCCGTCAGCCGCCTGCGTCATGTATTGCGGGCCAAAGCCGTGCTCTGCCCGGGTTTACGCATTGTATTTGAAAACAAAAACGACAACAGCCGCGACGAATGGTATTACGAAGACGGCTTGCGGGACTACCTGCACAACGCCACCAGTCAATTCGAAACCTGTCCCGACGAGCCCTTTACCGGCAGCATGAAAGGTAACGCAGAAGCGGTTGACTGGGCCGTGCAATGGTTTACGGAAAGTGGTGAGCTGTTACAGGAAAGCTATGTTAACCTGATCCCTACCGCGCAAGGGGGGACGCACGTCAACGGATTTCGCACCGGATTGCTGGAAGCCTTGCGCGAGTTTTGCGAATTCCGCAACCTTCTACCGCGCGGGGTAAAATTGGCCCCGGAAGATATTTGGGATCGTTGCTGTTATGTGCTCTCGGCCAAACTGGCTGACCCCCAGTTTTCGGGCCAAACCAAAGAGCGCCTGTCATCCCGGGAAGCCGCCGCCTTTGTTTCTGGTGTCGTAAAAGATGCCTTCAGCCTGTGGCTGAATCAACACACCGGGCAAGCCGAACAACTGGCCGAACTCTGTATTTCCAACGCACAGCGCCGCCTGCGCGCCAATAAAAAAGTCGAACGCAAAAAGATCACCCAAGGTCCCGCCTTGCCAGGAAAGCTGGCCGACTGCTCCGGCAGCGACATTTCCCGTTCCGAACTTTTCCTGGTGGAAGGGGACTCGGCAGGGGGCTCGGCCAAACAGGCCCGTGATCGTGAATTTCAGGCCATCATGCCGCTACGGGGTAAAATCCTGAATACCTGGGAAGTCGACTCAAATGAAATTCTCGGCTCACAGGAAGTACACGATATCGCCGTCGCCTTAGGGGTGGACCCCGCCTCCGACAACCTCGACAGCCTGCGCTACGGCAAAATCTGCATCCTTGCCGATGCTGACTCCGACGGCGCACACATCGCAACGCTACTGTGCGCCTTGTTCGTAAAACACTTCCGACCGCTGGTACAAGCCGGCCACGTATTTGTCGCCATGCCACCCTTGTACCGCATCGACATCGGTAAAGACGTGTATTACGCACTGGACGAATCCGAGCGCAAAGGCATCCTCGACCGTATCGCCGCCGAAAAGAAAAAAGGCAAAGTGCAGGTCACCCGCTTCAAAGGGCTGGGTGAAATGAACCCGCTACAACTACGCGAAACCACCATGGCCCCCGACACCCGCCGACTGGTGCAGCTCACCATCGAAGATGAAGACGGCACCGACGAGATTATGGATATGCTACTGGGCAAAAAACGCGCCGGTGACCGCAAAAGCTGGCTGGAGGAGAAGGGGGATCTGGCTGAGGTGGTGTAGTATCCAAATCACTCCATGTGTTGAAAAAAGGCTGGTATAAATTGTCCCAGCCTTTTTTGTATTAGTGTTATATAAAGCCCCGTACTTCGTGTACAGGATATAAAATCAATGGTCTGCGACAGAAACTAATAGTATGGCCGCAACATGCTAACCCACCCCAAACACTGGCTCCTGCCACTACTGCTATTCACCAGCGTTCCCGGCTTTGCCGAGTCTGTCGGTGAGGAGCTTGCGCGCAGTGCGCTTAAGCGCACGGAGTTTAGTGTTGTGTATGACGGTAGCTATCGGGTGATTCCTTATCCTGGCGGGGATGTGCCTGCGAACCTGGGGGTGTGTACCGATGTTGTGATTCGGGCGTACCGTGGTGTGGGGATTGATCTTCAACAGCGGGTGCACGAGGACATGCTGGCGCACTTTGATCTGTATCCGTCCCGACGTTTGTGGGGGTTGAGAAAGCCTGATACCAATATTGATCATCGGCGTGTCCCGAATTTGCAGCGTTTTTTTGAGCGTCACGGTACGGTGTTGGCGGTAACGTCGAATCCTGACGATTACCAGACGGGTGACATCGTGACCTGGAAGTTGCCTCGCAATCTTCCGCATATTGGTATCGTTATCGGACAAAAGTCAGGCAGCAGCGGAATTCCGTTGATCGTTCACAATATTGGCAGAGGACCGGAGGTTGAGGATGGACTGTTTGCTTACAGCATTACCGGCCACTATCGTTATCCTCCGGATCAGGGCGGGGTTATGTGAGGTAAGGGCGACTTTACTTTCCTGTACCTTGAACTAACTTTATTGCACTCCCTTCATAATCACGAATAATGATGATACAGATTCGCCGGGCTACGTTGTTGTTTGGGTTGGTGTGCTCATTTCCAGTAATGGCGGAACCTCCCCTGCCGTTTGCTATGTGCTACGAAGACAAACAGCTCTTGCCGTATTTTGTGGGTGAGGGTAAGGCCGTGCCCGATACTCATCCGGGAGTGGCGATAGAGGTTTTACGTTTGATGGCACAGGAACGCCCCGAAATTGCCTTGTCTTTCCGGCGTGAGCCTTGGAAACGCTGTCTTGCCATGCTGGAAGTTGGGGAGGTATCGGGCGTCATCGCCAGCTACAAGCAGTCACGGCACAAAATAGGGGTTTACCCTATGCAAGGCGATGAGCCTGATTCGAACCGGGCGTTTGAGATCACTCGTTATTGTCTGTATACGAAGGTAGACTCCGGTTTCCGTTGGAACGGGCAACGCTTTGAGCATTTGCCGGAGCTGCCAGTGGCGGTGCCGCTGGGGTATTCAATTGGCGATCTGTTTCAAAACAATCACATCGGGATGACTGGGGTCAACTCAGGCGATCAGGGCTTTTTTCTGCTGAGTCATGATCGGGTCGCGGCAACCGCCACATTGTGCGAGTCGGGTAATCAGATTCTTGCCTCGCATCCGGAGTATCAGGATATTAAAGCCAACCCTGTTCCGCTGCGTGTTAAGGGTTCCTATTTATTGGTAAGTCATCCGTTTTATGACCAGCATTCGGCTTTGGTGCTGAAGTTATGGGATACGATCGTTTCCATTAACCAGCGTTTCTATCAGGAGATTTATCAAAAGTATGCTAAAGAGCGCGATTAAGCGCGGGTGGGTTAGTGCCAGTTACAGTGCGTATGATGGGCCAGTTCACCGGGCAACATGGGCAGGGCGAGGTGAGTTCCCTGAATATAGTCGCACGAGAGGCTGCGCATGGCCGCCGCGAGGGCTTCGTTATCAATCCCTTCGGCAATGACGGTTTTTCCCAGGGTTTTGCCCATGCCAATCATGGCGCGTGTGCTGGATTGACTTTCGTGACAGTGAAAAAAGTTAATGACGTACGACCGGTCAATAATCAGTGCGTCGACCGATTCGGTTTTAAGATAGCTCATGGAGGAGTAGCCAGTACCGAAATGATCGATGGCAATACTGATGCCCAGTTGTTTCAGTTTGACGAGCTGGGCAATGGCGACTTCCCGCATGAGCATGCTCTCTCTCAATTCCAGTCTGAGGTATTTGGCCGGCATTTGGTATTTCGACAGAATGGATGAGATATCGTCCACCAAATGACAGCTTAAAAAGTGGGTTGGGGAGATATCAATGCTGATCCAGCCATGTTCGGGTAAAATACCTTGCTCCCGCCACTGATAAAATTGCTGGCAGCTTTCATCCATAATCCAATAGCCTATTTGTGAGATGAGTGGCGTTTCTTCGATATGGTGCAGCATGGTTGAGGGGTCGATCAGCCCCCGCTCAGGTGATTGCCAGCGTAGCACGGCCTCGGCGGCGGTCAGTTGACCGGCTTTGGTATTATAAATAGGTGAGTAGTACAGGATGAATTCTCTGTTATTCCACGCCTGCTGAAGCGCGGAGACCAGTTTTACCTTTTCTTGTGCCAGTGATTCGAGTACGTGATCATAAAAGCGATAGTGAGACCCTTGCACCTTTTTGGCTTCATACATGGCGCTGTCTGCTTTGTTGGCGAGTGATGCACTCTCGGCTTTAATATCAAAAAAACCTTGGTTGTAGCGATCACTTTCCCAGGTCGCGATACCAATGCTGCAGGCACCTTTGATCGCCTGTCCATCGGGAATCGGTATGGGCTGTTGAAGTGCCTGAATAATCTTTTCTGCGACGGCTACGGGCTAATTGGCTCCCGGCTTGTCATAGCTGATAATGGCGGTAAATTCATCGCCTCCCAAACGAGACAGAAAGTCGGTGGTGCGCAGCGATTGTTGAAAAATCCGGGTAAAGCCACGTAGATATTGATCACCGACTTCGTGACCCAGCGTATCGTTGATAATCTTGAAATCGTCCAGATCAATAAACAGCAATGCAATATTGGTATGCTTGCGAATGGCCTGGGAAAGGGCAATATTCAGGTAGTTATGAAATCCGGATCGATTCGCCAGCCCGGTGAGCGGATCGTACTGCGCCATTTTCATCAGTTTGGTCGAAATGCGGTTGCGCTCCACGGCGTATCGGATGACTCTTTGAACCGTCTCGCGGGTGTAGTGGCCTTTGGTGAGATAATCCTGTGCGCCCGACTGAATCGCTCGCAGACCGAGGCTGGGGTCATCCATGCCGGTGATGACGACGATGGCCTGATAGGGAAAACTAACCAGCAGCGACTGTAATCCATGAAGTTCGAACGCATCGGGCAGGGAGACATCTAACAGTACGAGCTGAAACGGAGTCTGATAAAGCGCACGCTTTGCGTCGGAGATGCTGCTAACTGCGACTACGCTAAACTGATCGCCGAAGATCTTTTTTAGCGAAATCTCCATGAGCACGATATCGTCAGGATTATCTTCCACATAAAGAATGGTGAGCGGGTTGTCGAGTTGAACAAGGGAAGAATAATCCGTCATAAGCGCGTTACCAGAAAAGGTGTTTTTTAGCTGCTTCGGTTATATCCTTATGTTTGTTTGAGCAATAAATGTACTATTTAAAGCAGTCAGTACATTCAAATTAGCAGTAAATTGGTAAAAGTCTACGTTTTGTTGAGTGGATAAGGTCAGGCGATGAACGGCGTTTTACGCTGGGGCACAATTGGATATTTGCGGGTTAATGCAGGCGTTATTTGAACAGCGCGTTTGGCGACCGTAGATCGGCGATCGGGGCGTAGAATAAGTAATCAACTTGGAAAGTAATTAACACGATGACGCAAACAACGACGCAAACAACGAAAAGAAAATTGAAAACACCTAAAACCTACATGCAAGGTGAGCCTTTGTCTCCTTGGCGTGAGCTGGTTTATGAGGTGATTTTCGAGGCGGATACCTTTGCGGGTAAATGTTTTGATGTGGGGTTGATGATTGCCATTATCGGCAGTGTAATTGCTGTGATGCTGGATAGCGTGGAAACGATTGGCCGCGTTTATCGACAATGGTTTTTCTACATTGAATGGTTTTTTACGATACTGTTTACGGTGGAGTATATCTTACGCCTCATGTGCGTACGTAAACCCTGGCTGTACGCGAAAAGTTTTTTCGGGTTGGTTGATTTGCTTTCGATTTTGCCCAGCTATGTTGCTCTGTTTTTTACTGGCGCACAAAGCATGATGGTTATTCGCGGTTTAAGAGTGCTGCGTATTTTCCGGATCTTCAAGCTGGGTGAATATCTGGGCGAGGCGCATTCGTTAATTCGGGCGATGCGAGCGAGTCGTGCCAAGATTGCCGTGTTTTTATATACCGTGTTTATCTTTGTGGTGATCTTCGGTTCGGCGATGTATTTAATTGAGGGGGCAGAGAATGGCTTTACCAGCATCCCTAAATCGGTCTATTGGGCCATAGTCACTCTGACGACAGTAGGATACGGCGACATGGCGCCGCATACCGATCTGGGGCAGATGATTGCCTCGGCGGTGATGATCATGGGGTATGCAATTATTGCGGTGCCTACGGGAATCTACAGTGCTGAGCTGGCGCGAGAATATAATCGAGAGGTCACCAATACCGCGTGTCGTAATTGTGGTGAAGAAGGACATGATCCTGACGCGGTTTACTGTAAATACTGTGGCGCTTTGCTGCACCCGGAGTGAGTTAGGTACCTCGACAATATTGTTCCGGTAACACGCTAAGTATGATACCCCACGCCTGTAGGCGGCCCGTCCTCGGGGCGCTTGGGGGTGTGGTGCAGGATTTGATTCAGGTACTTAGAACGAGTGAGAAGTGCGTGCTGTTACAGGGCCTGAGCGACCTGTTCCAGCTCCAGAATAATGTCATCCGCCTCGGCAACGGTAACTTCGATATTGTCGAATAGCAGCGAGCCTAACGCAGATAGCCGGCTTTCCAGAGTGTCTGCGCCATCCACTGCAGGATGAACTTGCGGGCTAAACGTCAGCTCGTCTGTTTTGAACATGTCATTGATACGACGACTGTTCTTGGCTTGTTGAATTAAACGGCTTAACTGGGACATAGATGAAAAAAACGAATTACACTTAAAGTTCGAAAACGATGATTATAACGTCATATTGGCCCGCTAGTATAACGTGAGAGGCACTGAGCTGTCGTTATGTTTATTGCCTGCACGGTCGCGGCACGGTTTATGCCTATCGGTCAGAGTTAATGTCTGTCGGTCAGTGTTGATATATCTGTAAGAGTTGATATATATCGGTCAGAGTTGATATGTATAGGTGTGAGGCGTGCTGGCGATATCGGAGTTCTGTCAGCCTGCCAGATTTAGCGCCCAGCCAGTTAACCCCGAACTTATCACCACCAGCCAGGGCGGGACTTTCCAAAACATCAGCGCCACTAGTGCCAGTAAAGCCAATGCGAAATCCGGCGGGCTGAGAATCGCACTGGTCCATACCGGTTGATACAGCGCGGCCAGCAGCAGCCCGACGACGGCTGCATTAATCCCGGCCAATGCCGCCCGCATGTGAATCTGTCGCCGCAATGCTTCCCAAAAGGGTAGTGCGGCCGCGACCAGTAAAAATGAGGGGGCAAAAATAGCGATCAAGCAGAGCAAACCGCCAGCCCAGCCAGAGGGCGAGGCTTGCATGCTGGTACCGAGAAATGCAGCAAAAGTAAACAATGGGCCGGGTACGGCCTGTGCGGCGCCATAGCCTGCCAGAAAACGATCATTGTCAATCCAGCCGTTGGGTACCACTTCGGCTTGCAGCAAAGGGAGAACAACGTGTCCACCGCCAAACACCAGACTGCCTGTGCGGAAGAAGGCATCAATTTCGGCCAGCGCCTGCTGCGGGTAGATTTGGGTTAGCAGTGGAAGGCTGGTAAGTAATACCAGAAATATGAGCAGCCAATAACACGCGGCTCGCTTGCTGACGGGCAGGCGGAGCGTTTCATGTGTTGCCGCGATCGCTGGTTTACATAGCCTGGCCCCCGTGACTCCGGCAAAGAGAATGACTGAAATTTGGCCCAATGTGGTCGGGAACAGGAGCGCAAAGCAAGCTGCAAAGGCCATGATGGTGACTCGCAAGGTGTCCGTGCAGAGTGTGCGTGCCATACCCCAAACGGCTTGCGTCACCACGGCGACCGCGACCACTTTCAGCCCGTGCAATGCGCCGGAGACGGAATCTTCGACAATGTGGGTCATCCCCCATGCAAAGAGCATCAGTGCCAGTGCCGAAGGGAGCGTGAAGCCCGCCCAGGCGGCCAGGGCACCACGATAGCCCCCTTGTGTCAGACCGATGGCCAAACCAACCTGGCTGCTGGCCGGTCCGGGTAAAAACTGACACAGCGCGACCAGATCGGCATAGCTGTGTTCGGTTATCCAGCGTCGGCGTGAGACAAATTCTTCGCGAAAATATCCTATGTGCGCTACCGGGCCTCCGAAAGAGGTGAGCCCCAGGCGGAGGAAAATAAGGAAAATCGCCCACGAGGAATGACTATAACTGTGCGGTTCGGACATGCCTAAAAATTCCATCAGGGGCGGCAAACGCCTACAGACCCCGGCTAAAAAGAAATATTACGACTACGTAGTTACACATATAGGTAATAACCACTATTAGCGTTTACATAACGCAATTCAATGCTTCGTTTGCGAACAATTGCTATACCAAGCCGCTGTGATCTATCTCTCAGTTTGTTGTTAATCTAAGTATGGCGGGTAATGTATCGTCAGTTTCTTCGACGAGCCAATGAAATTGTGATGAATGTGTTTAATCGTGCCTTTTCGATTTACCCGCTCAACGAGGTAAAAGAAGTCATCGAAAGGGCAAATAAAGCGCCTTGCCGGATTCGAGGGATAAAACGCAAGCAAGGTGAGGCGGAGCCTCAAGCTGTTGTGTAACAGGTTATATTGAGGTGGGGTCGTTATGGGGAAATTAAATTGGAGTATCGCGGGTCTGTGCTTGCCACTGGTAATCACATCGCTTTCATTGCAGGCGGGAACTTTGCTCCTGACAGCAACCGAAGATACGACATTAAACGCACAGCAGCCGATGTTGAATTTGGGCTACCAGTCATCCGTTGGGGTACAGCCCAATGCCGCTCGCACGCTGGTCAAATTTGATCTGGGCGATGTACTGACCCTGAATCCGCGCGAACTTGAATCTGCGGTACTGGAACTGACCATCGATCACAAAGAAGGTGTCTGGGGTAACGGAAACAATGGCCGACTCGATTTACACCGTTTAAGAGAGGACTGGAATGAAGGCGAAGCCAACTGGCGTTGCGCTACCGCCAGTTGCTCCGGTTGGGATGGAGGCAGCTTCAGCAAGCATGAAACCGCCAACACCAGTCTGACGGAAACTAATGGCGGTGTATTGCTGTTTGATGTGACGTCCGACCTGGCATCGATGATGCAAACCGGGCAGAATTTCGGCTGGTTGTTGAAGAAATCCAAAGAAGATCGTGACGGAGCACTCGTACTGGGTTCACGAGAGAGCAGAAATCCGCCCCGACTCATTCTGAAACTCAATACCACGCTTGATGTGGCGACTCCTCTCGTTGAAATTACCGCACCGCAGAGCGGTCTCATTTTGGCGCCTAAACCAACCGATATTTCGTTCACTTACAGCGATGATCAGGGAGTAGACCCCAGTTCAGTATTCGTCGAACTTGATGGAGAAGATGTCACCCAGACATGCGAAGTCAGTTTTGGTTATACCCGCTGTTTTAATGATGCCTTGACTGAAGGTGTTCATCAGTTGACGGTTCAGGTGTCGGATTTTTATGGTCATGTTGGCAGTGCCCGGCATGATTTTTTATATATCAATTCGACCAATGCTGGTTCGGGTATTTCGTCTCGTTGGTTAACGGGGAACGGTGCGCCGGGAACCGAAGGTAAAAATGGCGATATGTATCTGGATGCCCGTGCGGGTGATATCTATCAGAAAACAGCGGGAGTCTGGTCATTTGTGTCGAACATTACCGGACCTCAGGGAGAGCAGGGGCCGAAAGGGGATAAAGGTGATACCGGCCCGCAAGGCCTGCAAGGTTTGACTGGCCCGGTGGGGCCACAAGGTGCCATTGGTCCCAGAGGAGCCAAAGGTGACGTGGGAGCGACTGGCCCTGTCGGACCGCAAGGCGCTATCGGGCCTAAAGGTGCCAAGGGCGATACAGGTGAAGCAGGCCCTCAAGGGTTGCCCGGTGTGGCTGGCCCGGCTGGGCCACAAGGTGAGAAAGGCGACACGGGAGCAATCGGCCCGGAAGGTCCGCAAGGATTACAAGGTCCACAAGGCTTACAGGGACCACAAGGTTTACAAGGGCCACAAGGCTTGCCGGGGCAGTTGGGGCCTGTCGGTCCTAAAGGTGACATGGGTCCTCAAGGCCCTGCGGGAGAGGCCGCTAATTTGTATGCCGGTTTTATTGATCTCGATAACGCCAGCACTTCCTCCTTGCCTGCAGGGTGGAGCCTTTCCGAGCCGGCAGATGGTCAATTCACGCTGACACATAACTTGAATACTACGGCGGTTTCCTTTGTGACCAACCTGCAAAAGTCGGCCGGTATCACAACGGATCAGATTACGATTAATCAAATCAGCGAAAACGAAATTCGCTTTTCACATGGCAATCAGGCAGGAAATATCGTTACCGGGGCAGCGTCCGGTTTGTTTGCCCAGTTCTTCCTGATCGTTCACTCGAACGAAGTGCAGAACCCCAATCCGGGTACTGTGGTTAAACCTGGCGGCGCAACGCCAACGGCAATTATCGCCTTGAATTCTGGAACCACCAGTGTCGTTGCAAGTAGTGATTATCCCGGTATCAATCCGTCCGTCGGGGCTATTGACGGCATCCTGTCAGATTCGGGTGTTCATACCTGGGTAGCTCAGTGGTATGATGAACATCCCTGGTTGAGTATCAAGCTGGCTGAGGCTCAGGCAGTCAACTTCTACCGTTTATCAAGAGCGGAATGCGCTGCCGAGACGGCCACCAAGAAGTATTATCAGGTGGGAACCTGGAAGCTTTATGGCAGTAATGATGGGGGTAATTTTGCCCTGATCGATGAGGTGAACGTGGATCAGGGCGAGCAATTCGCTGATTGTAACCACTTCTCGGACTACTATGAGGTTGCTTCACCGGGCTTATACAAATACTACAAATTTGAGTTCGCTGGTTCAGCTGCCAACCCGTTTACGGCGGTGGGTGTGGGTGAAATAGAGTTCTGGCAGTAAGGCCGGTTTTGAAATGAAAAAGACTCACTACCACACGGAGGCGAGGTAGTGAGTAAAGGGCTACTCACCAATGGAGACGTTAAATATCCTGATCCAGTGCGCGCACCCGAAGGCGTTCTGTGCCGCTGAACATCTGCTCGATCAGGGTGTTAATGGCAAGCGTCTGGTCGGTTTGGCTCAAGCCTGAGTCGCGAATCTGATTGCGTTCACTGGCGTAGGTTTTAAGGCGTTGTTGCCATTGGGCTTGCTGCTGGTCGAGAGTGGCCAGAGCCATCGCGGCGTTGTCATCCAGCGTATTTGCTCTTAGTGCGTATATTTCGGCATCGCTTGCGCCGTTGGCCCGCATCTGCTGGGTGGTCTGGTAAAGGTCGCCATAACGTGAGGTTTGTTGGCGTACTTTTCGAATGGATTCGGGGAGTGATTGCTCCAATTGCAATAATTGTTCAGCCTTTGCATCCTGACTGAGGTCAGGATTCCCACTGATACTCAGGTGATTCACCATGTAGGTGTCATACTGATCTTCTTCTGCAAAAAATGCTTCGTACTGTCCCGGAGAAAAATAGTGCTGGCGCATTTGGTTTACCTGTTGTTTGCGTGCTTTAACCAAAGCCAGTGTTTGTGCCGGGGTGTTCGATGCCGATGGCGTTGTACCGGGGAGAGACGCCAGCTCAATTTTGTAATCGACATAGTTTTTCAATAATTGCGATGCCTGATCCAGTGCCGGTGGCTGGAGCTGCTCTGCGATATCGGCCCGAATGCGCTGGAGCAGCAATTCGAGCGATTCTTCACCGAGGGCGGACAGGTAAAATTCAAACAGCTCCTTGATACTTTCGTTGATGATCAGGTTGCCGTTGTCATCTGTGCCCAGCGTAACGCCTGAGGCAATACCTTGCAGTGACGCGGGGAGTGGCGCACTTATGACAAGTGACTCGCCCTGACGGAAATGTTCATAGCTCAGATCGTTAATCATTTTGGCCTGGGTGGCAGGTGAAACTTGTGTCGAAGGTGTCATCGACTCCGCCTGAGCGGGTAGGGCGGACTGAGAGGCGCGCTCAGAAAAATAGCCAGTCAGTGTCACTGCAATGCCTAGCAAGGCTGGAATCAATAATCGTGAGTGTTTCATGGTGATCTCTGCTTGTTGTTGTTTTTTTGAGTTTTTTGAATGGTTTTTTTATGAGTCGTTGTTCTGTGAGTTGCTGTATTTCGACGGAATGACTTTTTGGGGAGGCGGTACGTCGCCTCCTTGGTTTTGAGCGTGCATTACCCGAAGGCACTGCACGCTGTGGCACAGACAATGCCGGAAAAGGCTTTACAAACCGGCATTCTTCATGCGGTGGGCATGATTGGTGAACACGGTTTTAGGATTGGTTTCGAAGAGTGAGACCAGCCCCAGCACATGGTTGTTGATATCAATATGGTTCATGTTGTAATTGTCGCGCAGCACTGTGCCAAAGTGATTAGCACAAACGCCGGTAACACCGTCGTTAGGTGCGCCCTCGAATGCCAGACCGGTGATAGTGAAAAGCGCGTCCGAAATATCCACCGCGCTGGTCAGATGACCCGCGCCGCCCCACGACCATAATTTGATATTCTGGCCGTTAATGGATACTTGCGCAGGGCCTGTACCACAAGGCTCACTGGGCAACCCTGCAGGAAACGCACTATTGAACTGGGCGGCACCCGCCTCGTTAAACTCACCCAGCATGGCATAGATATCCGACTTGTCTTTCTTGTTGTCAGATAGCAGGTTGACCAGATCACCCACGGCATTGGAAAAGGTTTCGAACATAACGCCCTGCACGGTATCCGGTGGCGCTGTGTCGGTGACGAGGTCCGCGAGTGGAGAACCACTGTGTGGGGTAGACATGGTGGTCACTGACGCCACCAGATCGGGCCGTACGTTCATCACGTAACGGGCGGTCATCCCTCCCTGACTGTGACCCATCAGGTTAAATTTCTGGATTTTGCCGCCCGAAGCCGCCTTGATGGTTTCGAGTTGCGAGATCAGGGACTCTCCACGCATGGCAGAACTGTCAAAGGCGTTGATTTTCGCAACATGAACTTCGGCACCCCGGGCTTCCAATGCCGCAGGAATTTGATACCAGTAATCGACCGAGGCAATGGTATCGAATGCAAATATACCCGGCACCAGTACGATAGGGTTTTTGGTTTCGGTATAGCTGAAGTAGTCACTCAGGAAGCCGGCATTGGCAGGCAGTGACAGGGTGGAGGCGGTGGTGATGGCAGCGGCGGCAGCGACGCTGATTAGGCTTTTTTTCATCTCTGTATCCTTCAAAAGTATTATTTTTATTTGCTGAAGTGCTTCAACGGATTCAAGCCTAAGAGATTAATAATGGCGAACACTTGTATGTTTAGCTGATGATCGTGGCTTTGGTGGGGATTGGAGAGGTGTGTCACATTCCTGAGCATAAAACAAAGTAATTTTAAAAATGGTATGGTCGTGCAATTTACGGTCAGGCTGTAGTGGTGTTAGTGTTTGGCTCACAGTTGTACGCTTTATTTCTGGCGGTTTGTACGGCCTGCCGCGACGATCTTCCAGGATTATTAAAAATAACAACGACTTAAAACAATAATAAACTTTAGTGCAAGTTAAACAGAGATATGACTACGTTGATAGGCAAGCCTGTCTATCCCTCATTGCTGTATTTGTGGGATAAACGCACCCTCTATATTGGCCCCATGTTTGAACCGTTGCGTCTGTCGCAAGCCGCAGCGACTCTTTTGGTCAGCCTGGATGAAGCGGTGTTCATCACCCTGTCAGACAGCACGGTGATGTCCTGTCGCAGCCTGTTAGTACCGGCAGGGCAATCCATTAAGATTGATACGGGGAGCGCGATTATTGCCTGTTGCTATCTGGATGTCATGGGTTGCGATTACGCGAGACTTAAATCGCAAATGCAACGTTACGAAGGCGGTGTCTATCTCCATAGTGCGAATGAAAACCTGCTAAGCCAGACCTGTTTGTCCTGGTACCACTCCCCATTGTCATCGGATGAATTATTTCTTCAACTGGATCAGTTGTTATCCGCCGTGGTAACAGCGTTTTTGCCGTGTCATACGGATGTTCGTATCGAAACCGTTATTCGACTCATCAAATCGCAGGTCAATGCAGTACCTTCGGTGGATGCGCTTGCCGAGGCCGTGGGATTGTCGCGATCGCGACTCGTACAGTTATTCAAGCAGCAAACCGGGGTGCCTATCCGGCGTTACCGTTTGTGGCACCGTTTGTACGTAACTGCGCTGCGGATGGGGCAAGGGGAGAGTCTGACCGATGCGGCAATAGGGGCTGGTTTTGCAGATTCCTCTCATTGCACGCACACATTTCGCGACATGCTGGGTATCAAGCCTTCATTGCTGTTAGGGCAGACGAATAAGCTTTGTATTGTTATACCGAGCGAGGTGCTTTCACAAGATCTTTCATGATGTCATAAATTGGTGTTAGTTGTAGTGACACCAATATGTGCGCTACTTCACCTTAGCCACAAGTCGCAGAGTAAACCGGTTGCTCTGTCGTATAAATTAGTGACATTATGAGTGACATGATAAGTCAAAAAACTAAACGACGTTACCACATGTCTAAAAGAGCGGAATCATCTGCTCAAACGGCATTGGATATTTTTGAGGCAACCAAACAGTTGTGGCACGAGCGGCCTATTGCTGAGATTACCTTGGAGGCGATTGCTGAACGGGTAAATGTTTCTGTTAGAACGATCATTCGACGCTACGGTTCTAAAGAAGGCTTGTTTGAAGCCTGCATTCAAAACAGTGCGGTTGGCGTGGAAGCCAATCGGGATAAAGCCTCCGTAGGTGATGTTGAAGGGGCGATTCGGTGCTTACTGACTGACTACGAAGCGCACGGCGATGCCATGATTCGAACGCTGGCTGTTGAAGACCAACTTGATATTGCTCGTCGGGTATTGGTCGCCGGCAGGATATATCACCAGCAATGGTGTGAACATATGTTTTCACCTTACCTTCCTGATAAAGAAAGTGAACTCTATACGCAGGAGTTGATGGCGTTTGTCGCTGCGACCGAACTCTATTTATGGAAGTTGCTTCGACGCGACCTTCATCAAGACTTACACACGACACAGAGGACCTTTGTAAGACTTGTTAACGGTATTATTAACGGCAAGCCAGAGTAATGCTGATCACGACCAATCACACTCCTGACAAAACACATTTCTAACAAAAACACATTCTGAACAAGAACGCATACCGAACAAAAATACATTCTGAACAAAAATACATCTGAACAAAAATAATAGAGGTCTGGGATGGATACCCCAAAGTCATATTTATTTGTTACCTGGGAAGGCGGAGGTAATGTCCCTCCTGTACTCGGTTTGGCTAAGCGCCTGCTTGATCGAGGACACCGTGTTCGTATTTTGTCTGAGCCTTGCCTGCAAGAGACTATTCAGTCGATGGGCGCTGAGTTTCTGGCCTTTAATAAGCATTTTGTGCGCACTGACCGAACGGTGGACATTATACAGGACTGGAATGCGGGTCCAATGAATCTTGCCACTTTTGACAACATCATCGTTCGCCCGGCATTGGATGTTGCTATGGAAACACAGGCAGCCCTCAAGGCAACTCCCACCGATGTCCTCGTGGCCGATCTGATGATGATTGGTAGTATGATCGCCGCTGAAGCACTAGGTATCCCCAGAGTGGCACTTTTCCATATGCCGGAATATTTGCCCGGCCCGAACCGGCCGCCTGGCGGTTTTGGGTTGAACCCAAAAGCAGGATTAACGGGGCGTTTACGAGACCGGTTTTTATCTTCGCTCTTTCAACATGTTACCAATAGATTTCTTCCTCGGTTAAATGCCGTGCGTGAGCAGTTTAATCTGGTGTCGATGTCTTCTTTTATGGATGTATATCACCAGGCTGATTTAAGGTTGATACAAACCAGTCAGGCATTTGACCTGCCTATCTTGCCTCTGCCTGCGAATGTTCGTTATGTTGGCCCCATTCTCGACGACCCGGATTGGTCTGAATGGGATTCCCAAAGCTTCCCTGTGGATGAGACAAAGCCTCTTGTGCTGTTGAGTTTGTCCTCAACTTTTCAGAATCAGCGCCAAACTCTTGAAAATGCCATTGCCGCGATGGCCGATTTGCCCATTCATGGTTTGGTGACTTTGGGGCCTTCCATGGCCAAAGAGCGCTTTCAGGGAGCAGATAATGTCACTATTGCTTCTGCACTTCCTCATAGCAAAATTCTTCCCAATGCGAGCGCAGTAGTCACACACGCCGGGCATGGCACAATCATGAGTGCATTGGCACATGGTTTGCCATTGGTATGTCTTCCTATGGGGCGAGATCAAACCGACAACGCTGCGCGCATTGTGTATCACGGTGCTGGATTAAAACTGAGTGCTAAGGCTAAACCTCAGCAAATTGCTGACGCCATACAGCAAGTGCTGAATGATCCGGGCTTTGCCCGAAATGCTCGACGTTTGAGGGATGCGATTCTTTCTGATGTGAATGATAATCAGGCTGTGTGGGAGCTGGAAAATATCACCTCAGCCGCCGCTCGAAAGCGCTGACAAATAGTGAGAAAAAAACATTGGTCATTCCCGCATAGGCGGGAATCCTTTCAAATTTAAGTGTAGGGTGCTCGCCTTGGCAAGCATGACGGATTGATTGGCAAGTCCTTAGTGTCCTCTGATGTTCATTTTCGACTCAATCAACATATCAGTAATAAACACCGAACCAATAGACGTGCCCCCTACATAAATTTCAGGCATATCAATATCTCCTTTGAGGGCACCAGCGATCTGAATACCTTTGGAAAATGAAGGGGCAGCCGCCATATACCACTTTGCATGAGCAAATCCAAACGATTCAGTTGCCACATCATCAGCTGTGCCTGCAATTCCATCCAGGCCGCGATTCATGTTCAGGCCCGTCGTATCACCACGTCGGTTATGCAGCTTGAAGCCTGAGATTGATAGTGCCAGAAAATCAAAAGTAGCGCTCAGGTCGCTGATTTCAAAGTAGTCGCTTATGATAATTTTGCTGTCAGGTATTCCGTTAGTGCTTCCATTACCTCTATTTTGAATAATGATATCTAAGGGGCCGGTTAACACTTCGGCATTAAAGTTAGACATTAACGTGGTGCCGTCAGTTGTTTTAGAGCCGATGGTATAGCTGGAATCGTGCAACTTGACGGCACCTATTTTTATGGCAAAAGGTGCTGAGTTTCTCCAATCGTCCATCGTCTCGCTGAACGAGTCGCCAGGTAAAGTCGTTGGTCCGCCAGGTAGAGCGACATCCGAGTCGCTATCTCGATCATAACGTGTTCCGTCAAACAGTTGCGTGGAAGTATTGTGAATAACCAGATCTCCTTCACTGTAAGTCTGTTCATCATCATTGACTAATATGGCGGTGTCCCATGCACTATCAGGAGAGTTAACTTCACGATGGTATTGATCCAGCTCTGAAAAGCCGTAGGCCAGCGACTCCGAATCGCCCGCTATGTCAATCACCATTTTCCAGTTCTCAAAGTTACCGGTGACACCTGTGTTACCGGTTCGGTCAGCGCCACCCCACGCAAAATCTTCTAGCGCAAAATAGCCTTCATCTCGATATGAAATCTCGCCTATGTCTAGCCTCATATCAATTTCAAGAGTCAATCCGGCTTGGCCAGTAATATTAGCCAGCGAGGTTTCATTGATAGGTTTGAGCTCTGCTTCTACGGAGCATGTTATACATAGCCCGATGACTAATCCGATCGCCGAAATTCGGCATTTCATTTTTCCATGAGCATATTGTTTTGCGTGATCCATCGTATTCACCTTAGTCGCACACTGGGTAAGTGTTTCTCTGTTTTTATTTGGTGTCACTAGTATTGACGTTAAAATAAAATGGTGTCAATTACAGTGTCACTAATATGCGACCTGGTTATCCTCTTGGGTCAAGATGGAAACAATCATCAGGGGGAAGCGAAAAAGCAGTATGGGCTTGTCGCAGGTGGCAGCGACTCTGTTGTCAGTCTGTACTAAGCAGTGTTCACTACTTTGTCCGACAGCTTAGTAATGGTCTGTCGCAGCCTGTTAGTGCTGGCGGGGTATTCCTTTCGGATCTCTATCGGGCAAACCTTAACGGCCCCTAGCGTTGCGCTTTAACCCGAGTCAGGTGCAGAAGTGCTTCTACCTTGCCTGGTTACGGCAATTTCCGTCTCGGTTTGAGGGGGCAGGTGATCCAGTTGCTCGCAGAAGCTCTGCCATGCGCGATTGGGTGTACCAAATTCAATCAGTCGTTCATTGCAGTACACTTTGATCAGGCTAACCTTCTCTGCGGCTTCCAGAAGAGGTGGTTTGTCCAGTTGGGCGTGATAGATCAGGTCGATACCGTGTCTCCAGATCACACGATACGAAATATTCGCCAACAAAAATTGGTAGTGTTTTTCGTGCCCGCTGAATTCACTGAAGTGAATGGAGGTTTTCCATTCGCTGTCGTTCACGGTCAGAAACGACAGTTTGATTAAGGTGACTTTATACCGGGTTGTCATACAGCACCACCTATCGTTAAAGACGACGGCTCATTGATAGATTAATTATGTGCGCTAGTGTTTAATGTTTATTTGAACCAGTCGGTAGAAATACCAACGGAAACAAAATTGCGCTGAAAGGTAACGTACTGAATTAAAAGGAGTACGTGTTGGATAATCGAATTACACTCCTTGACTTGGACCGGTTGCTCGCTGATATTCGCCAGTGTCGTGCATGTGAGGCCGTTCTGGAACCCCGTCCGGTATTGCGGGCCAGTGCAACGGCGCGGTTACTCATTGTTGGGCAGGCGCCCGGTGCGCGGGTACATGCGACAGGCATTCCCTGGAATGATGCCAGCGGGGAAAGACTGCGCGACTGGCTGCAAATGGACAAATCCCGTTTTTACGATGAGTCCGGGGTGGCGATTATTCCCATGGGATTTTGTTACCCGGGCAAAGGCAAGCAGGGAGATTTACCTCCGCGTCCGGAATGTGCCGACCTTTGGCACCAGAAACTACAGGCCCGACTGCCCCATATAGAATTAACCCTGTTAATCGGCAGTTATGCTCAGGCTTATTACCTGGGTCGAGAGCGCAAATCCACACTGACCGCTACCGTCAGCCATTTCCGTCAGTATCTCGAAAATGGCTTTTTCCCATTGCCACACCCGTCTCCCCGAAACACCTTATGGCTGAAGAAAAATGCCTGGTTTGCTCAAGAGGTGATTCCGGTACTGCGTGAACGGGTAGCCCAACTTAATCTGGGCGATTTTCCGGCGGCTTAGGCGGGTTTGGCGATTTGTGCTGTACAAGCGGGTTCGCGACACAGTACCTCAAGCAATCCCGAAAAATCCTGAATGCAAATATCACTGCGATGTGCTTCCAGATAGCCTTTCATCTGAAATTTTGAGAATGAGCGACTCACGGTTTCCGGGCTTAAAAACAGGTGCTGGCTCAGCTCTACGCGTGACATGGGTAAAAGAAAGCGTGTACTGGCGCAATGTTGATGTTTCATTCGTGCAGACAGGTTAACCAGAAAGTAGGCAATTTTCTGATCGGCGTCCAGGTGCCCAATCATGATGATGCGCTTATGGGCGTCTAGCAGGGCCAAGTGCGCAATCCGGCTGTGAAAATGAAGAAATTCGGGGAAGGTTCTGGTGAGAAGCTGGAAGGCACTCAGCGGCAGAATATACAGTTGGCTGGTGGTTAAGGCGACGGTTTCATAGAGTAGTTGCGCCTGAGGGGTCGGGGTTAAACTGAGAATATCTCCGGTCAGATAGAAGTCCAGAATGACATTGCTGCCTTCGGCGTCGCAGAGCTGGGACTTTAACGCACCGCTGATCACGATACAAAATGCCCCCGGATCGCTGCTGCTGTCTTGTACCTGTTGTCCTTTGCGGATCACTTTGATGGTGCCGAGTTGCGCCAGTTGGCCGCGCAACTTTTCTGAAAAATTGGCGGGCCATTCGATCACATTGGGGTTGTTGATTTTGCCCTGACGGTGAATGCGTACCGGGAGGCCAATATCAAACGGGTTTGCCAGACAATGTATATTCATGGGGACTCCGTAATGGTAGAAACGTTGTCGATCTCTAAATCACTTTTGCGACCTCGGACGGTCGGGTATCCTTCTGCCAATGACCCTGATTGAAGGCGACGGCATGGTGAGCCCAGATTTCAAACTGGCTACGGGGACAGCGGGCCACCTGGCCCTGATCTTGACCCGCCACGATGCAATATTGAACGTGCTTTCCTTCCAGTGCGGTGATCTGGCGTACGGCCCAGGATTGCCCCAACTCGCCGTTGCTGTAACAGCGCCCGGCTTCCAGCAAGGGCAGCAAGGTCGTCACTTTGGCGTGCGACTGGGCCAGCGTAAACAGCTCGCCAAGGTCTTCGGCAGAGATATCGATGAACGAATCCATTTGCTGCATGGCAGCGACCACATCTTCCTGAGTGAGTGAATTAGCACGGCGAGCGCGGTGATGCGAATGCAGGCGTTGCTGGCGACTAAACCCGTGTGCCGGGTAGGTGCGTCCGTTGAAGCATTGGTTAAACAGGATGACGGCCACCAGCAAAGTAAAGCTATTCACCAGAATGGGAAATACCACAAAACCATAGCCAAGCTTGTGCACGGCAGGGCCCCCTACCACGGCAAGCAAAGCGGTGGCCCCACCTGGCGGGTGCAGACAGCGCAGGTAGAACATAACCGAAATGGAGAGGCAAACGGCCAGCGCCCCCGCGAAGAGGGTCGCGTTGAATTCGAGGGCACAGGTCACGCCTACCAGTGCCGACAACGTATGCCCGCCCAGCACCGGCCAGGGCTGGGAAAGCGCACCATGAGGGACGGCAAATACCAATACGGCAGAGGCGCCCATGGAGGCCACAATAAGGAGACTGGTGTGAAAATCGCCCACCGTACCGGCGATGGCATACACCAACGCAATACCCAGACCGCCTCCCAGGGCGGCCAGCCACTTTTCTCGATGTGACGTTGTATTTGGCGCAATGCCAAGGACAAGAGCCAATTCTTTAAGACCGTAGCGAATCATTACTCTCAATCTGAAACCTTATTAACTGAACCTGCTGAAGCTCTATTAACTGAACCTGAAATTACTCCGGGTGGCCTGCCGGGAGGCTTTAACTCAGTCTAATGAAGGATATAATTTGTGTATAATGAAATTAAATGCACGTATAAATGAATAAAAATGATATTAAATAAGTCTTTTCCCTTTTAGGTAGTCAACCTATGGATATTGAGTTAGCGCGAACTTTCCTTGAAATCATGAGCGCCGGAAGTTTTCTGGAAGCCTCGGAGCGTTTACACGTGACTCAAACCACCGTAACCGCCCGGATAAACAGCCTGGAAGACAAACTGGGCCATCGGTTGTTCGTAAGGAACCGGTCGGGCGCACGGTTAACTGCGGAAGGTGAGCGATTTGTCGACTACGCTACGTTGCTGGTGCAAACCTGGGATCGCGCCCGTACCGAGATGAAATTGCCGTCCGGATTGGATACCAGAATTTGTATGGGCTGCGAAACCAGCTTGTGGAATCCGGTTGCAGTGAATTGGGTCATGTGGGTGCAAAACCATATTCCGACCGTGGCACTTCATTCCGAGGTGGGGGATGTCGATAACCTGATTGAACGATTGGGTGCCGGTGCCCTTGACGCCATTATTGTGCATCGACCCAATTACTACTCCGGCTATGTGGTGGAGCAGGTGATGGAGGAAAAACTGATCCATGTGCAGAATGTAAGCCAGCCAAAGCCCAATCTGTTTGTAGATTGGGGGCCGGAATTTCGGGCACAATACGACGCGGCCTTACCGCAGCCTCGTCAATCCACCTATTCTTTCAGCCTCGGACCGATGGCTCTGCAGGTTATGTTACAGGGGGGAGGTAACGGCTATTTCCGTACTCGCGTGGTCAAGCAGTACATTGAACGCGGGATTCTTGAGCGGGTGCCGGAAACCCCCGAATTTACTCATCCGGTGTATCTGGTGTATCGCAAGGGCAAGTCTTCAGACGTGCTGCAGTTGGCCTTTTCCGGGCTGCGTACGCTCGCCCACGAAGATGCACGATGGCTGTTGTAGTGTGATCGGGGCAAAGTTCAGCAAGCCCTGGTATTAAACCGGCGCTTGAATCTGGTTCATCCGTCGGATGTCCCTTCGCGATGCATAGGTCATGAGCAGCCACAAGCCGTTTAATACAGCGAAGAAGAATAACGCCTGCCGGTGAATAGCCGACTGTACCTTATCCGCGCTGCTGTTGTCGGCAACGGCGATGACGAGTGCATCGCTTGCAGCCTGAAGGCCATGTCGCTGGCGGGCATTTTCAATCGCACTTTCAACGTTGTCGCTTTTGCGGGCCTTGGTAAAAAGCTGCCCCGGCGTGATAGTGATGGGGAGGTGGTTGGAGACCACGAATACCGGTACAGGAAGGGGGGGCTGCCAACGGGAATCGACTACAGGCAACACATAGTTCGTGACAGCAACGGTCGCGTCTCCCAGCTTTGAATAGGTGGTCTTCTCTCCGATGTTGTCATACAGATAGCGCTCGTTCTCAAGGGTGACGGTGCGTGCATTGGTGAGTCTGCTGACCTCCAATGGAGTAATCACTGCGGTTTGTGGCTGCCACAAATACAAAGCGCTTTCTCCGGGAAAATCGCTGCCAAACAACAGCATCAACGCGCCAGCACAGGCGACCAGCCCGGTGTAGGACTCGGGGAGACGCAGGGGTTGATGAGCGATAAAAATCAATCCACCGGCCGTGATCAGGATGGCTCCTGTCAGAGGCATGATCAGTGCCGCCGCCCAGGACCATTCATACATCAGTGTGATGAGAATAGCCCCCCCGGCAACAAGGGCATTGGTTAAAATACCGAAGCATAATATTGAAAAAATGTTCACTGCATCGCTACCACAAATCACGCACCCCTATCGCAATGGTAAGCGCTAACACCACCCATTTGACGAAAGTAAGGAGTACACCTATACCTAAAATCTTCTGGATTGCCTTACTGGAGCGTAGACCATGAACACCAGACCGTTACTGATAGCGGGTTTAATTTCTTCGGCTTTGACTTTTCTTCCGGTTTCGTTTGCAACCGCGGCTTCGGGCACAATGAACTGTGATCCCGAAGCGATTTCCCAGATGGATCCCAAGCTTCAAAAGAAAATGGAGCGAATGTGTTCTCGCAAGACAGAACAGGACAGCAAAGATAAAGCGCGGGATGAAAAGCACCAGGCCTGGTATGACAAGCATGTGAAAGGGCACAAGGAAATGGAAAAGGTCGTGAAAGCCAACAACGGAAGACATCCTTCCGATGTTGAAGATCTTGGCGATCAGGTCATCTGGAAATACCGTGCCAAGTCTAACGACAAGCTATTGGCAGAGTGTAAAGAATACGTGTTTTCTGGCGGCGGAAATAAACTTGAAAGCCGTAAAACCTATGCCTGTGAATAGGCGGGTTTTATTTTTCAGGTTGCATGCTTTGCCCATGCAATGTATGAACCGTCCATGAGTCGTATGCATAGACCATGAATAAGGGAGCCCGCTCCCTTATTCATTTCTTTTTTTGTCTCCTTTGTTACCTATAGCGATTGCTTGCACAGGGCTGCTCGATGCAGGGTTCTTTTGCTCAGTCAATCCACCTTGCCTGTACTTTTTTCGCAAAGCTACTTTTTGTTGCAAAACTACTGTGCTGCTTGATTGACATTCTCCGCCGCGATAGCCTCCTACCGTCGGGACAGGATTCGCAATCGTTGAGTCCTTGTATTTGCCCTGAGACCAGAAGAATTGAATAACCAGAAGAATTGAATAAAGAGGTTATCAGGTATGTGGCTTCAAAAAGAACTACAGCTATCACCCAGAACCCGAGGATTTCACCTGATTACCGACGAGGTCATGCGCGCCTTGCCCGAGATGGCACAGTTACAGGTTGGATTGCTGCACGTACTGATTAAACACACCTCGGCTTCACTCACGATCAATGAAAATGCTGATCCTACGGTGCGACATGATTTCGAGCAGTATTTCAATCGCGCCGTACCGGAAAACGAGCCGTACTATCGGCACTGCGATGAGGGGGCGGATGACCTTCCTGCTCATATTAAAGCCAGTTTACTGGGCGCCAGTGTGACGCTGCCGGTCACGGAAGGGCGGTTGAATGTAGGCATCTGGCAGGGTATCTATCTGTGTGAACATCGTAATCATGGCGGTAGCCGCCGTCTGGTGTTAACGCTTCAGGGTGAATAAAGGGAGTTGCGCGTGATAGAAACCAAGATCACCCGACCTCAGTTGCCAGAGGTGGATATCGTTCGATCACCTTTGTTGCAGCGTTTGGATGGTCTTACGGGATTACCGTTAACGCTGATTTCGGCTCCGGCGGGTTACGGCAAGACAACTACGATTAATCAATGGCTGGAATCGCGCCGCGTGACGCATGGCTGGCTATCACTGGATACCAGAGACAACGATCCCTTCGTTTTCTGGCAGGCTGTATGTGATGCGTTTACTCGCCAGTTGGCTCGGGTAAGTGACGCGATCATGCCACTTTTTCTGGGATTGGACGCATTTAATGCCGAGTCCTTCCCTGATGCCTTGTTACGGGCACTGAATGAATATGCTCGTAGTTGGTCGTGTCCCGAACATTTTGTGCTGGTACTGGATGATTTTCATTGTATAGATGACCGGATCATTCTCGCCGGAATTCGACGGCTAGTGGATTATGCGCCAGGTTTCTTTCATCTTGTTCTGACGTCGCGTACCCAGCCAGATCTGGCGCTGTCCACACTTCAGGTAAAAAATCGTCTGCTGTTGGTGTCGGTGGCACAGCTGCGATTTAATGCAGAGGAGGCGGCGCAGTTATGGCATCAACGTACCGGTAGCGTGCTGGGTGCCGAAACTTTGGCCATGTTCTACCAAAAAACAGAAGGTTGGCCGGCGGCAATACAGTTGGCCGCCTGGTGTCTCGACAACGCATCTGTTGCCACGGTGCAAGAGTGGAGCGCAACGCGTGATCCTTTTCTGGGTGACTATTTATCTAATGAAATTTTCCGTGCCCAAGGGGAGTCCGTGTGTAACTTTCTACTGACGGTCGCCCCTTACGGATACTTGTCTGCAACGTTTTGTGAACAAGTGCTGGAGCAGCGTCATGCCGGTGCGATGCTGGAGCTTCTGGTTCGGAAAAATCTGCTTATTACCCGCTTTCAGCAGCAGGGGCAGAGACTTTACCGACTGCATGAACTATTCAGAGATTGGTTAGAGGCGAATAGCGAGTGCCGGGTGCCGGACGAGTCGCAAATCATTCGCGCTGCACACTGGTATCTCGATAATGGCCTGATGATGGAAGGTTTACAGCTACTACAACAAAAGGCGCTATGGCAACCGCTGGTCGATTGCTTGCCCGCCATTATGCTTCCCGTATTGCGTCAGGGCGGCTTTGCGAAAGTGTTACCTCTGCTTCATCGTTTGCCGGAGGCGTACCTCAATAGCAGTCCTTGGGCCTTATATGGGCAAGCCTTTGTATTGTTCTCTCAAGGACAGTCGATGGCCTGTGATGTCTGTTTGGTGCGAGCACAAAGCCTGTTAGAGGCTGACCTGGAACGACGATCCGGTGAAGCGCCTGAGCAATTAATGAAGCTCAGACTACTCCACCTGGCTTGTCTGTTGTTTCGGGTAGATTTGGCTCGTTTACGGGGGGATGTGCAGGCCAGTCAGGCATTAATGCCACACTTGAATCTGCTTGATATGTCTCAGGCGCCTTATTTGCAGGCGTGGGGATGGCAAGCGCAGGGGGCGGCCTATTTTATGGCTGGCGATTTTCGTTCTGCACAACAGCCATTGGTACAGGCGATGGCATTGGCCAACACATTGCAAGACCGAGTCTGTCAGGCAGCGGTACTCTCGTGGCTGATCCCCTGTCTCTTGGGACAAGGCAATATCAGCATGGCTTCGAGCTATCTTACGGAGACTCGTGAGCAATGGCAGGATGACATACCCTATCTGCCGCTGACCTCTGTATTGCCCTATCTGGAATCCCAGATATTGCGCGAACAAGGACAGTTAGAGGCAGCGTGTGACAAATTGCGCGAGGCTTTTGCGCAGGCCGGTACGTTGTTGAACCCGTTTCACCGCGTGTATTTCAATTTTCTGCGCTGGCGAATCGCTATTGGGCAAAAGGAATTTCCAGAAGCAGAAAGAGCGGCAACGACGCTCGAAAAAATTTCGTTGCAGTATGAAGGCGCGTGGCCCTTTGCTGTGCCGGAACCACGCCTGTTGTTGGCAATCAATGAAGTGCTCAAAGGTCAGCCCCCTTTGCAAATGATTCAATGGGCAAAGTCGTTTAACCCGACTAATCGTCAAGGCGCCTGCGTGAGGCATTTAGCTGAGACCCTGATCTGGCTAAGGGCAAATTTGATAGCAGGGCAATCCTGTTCGGAGGTTCTGGCACATCTGCAGTCGGAGGCCCGGGCGTTGGGGCTGATGGCGCTTGTTTGTCAGTGTCTGCTCATGGAGGCGTTGGGATGCTTGTTGCAAGGTAATAAAGTCGCTGGATTTGTTTGTCTGGAAGATGCCTTCCGACATGTTGATCCATCGCAAATGCCGCAGTTGTACATCGATGAAATGCCGCACATTGAACCGCTGCTACGTGCCGCGCTGCATCAACCTGAACTAATGATGCGCGCACAACATTTGTTGACACTGGCGTTGTCGGGCACCAGTTTGACAGGGCAGGTCGCAACTGTGTCGCCTACACCCGATGCGCTGAGCCAACGGGAACGGGAGATTTTAGTGTGGTTGGCTACGGGGCAGAAAAATGCGGATATCGCCCGCGATTTGGGTATTTCTCTGGCCACCGTTAAAACGCATTTGCAAAATATTTACAACAAGTTGGGTGCCTCGAATCGCAAAGATGCTTTAGTCAGCGCGAGGGCACTGGGAATATTATAAGGCCCGGGGCTGGCCGGACCTAAAGGGAGGTGAATACGATCGTTTTTTAGTGACCGTATATCTGCAGTGTGGTGTTGCTGATGACCTGATCCTGAATAGCAAATGAGCCAATGGAGGTTCCCCCGATAATGACCGCACCTACCTGGATATCCTGCTCGAATGCACCAATCTCGACCATTAGCGCATTGCCGGACGCGGTCCTCGGGTTGGCCGCGCTATGAGCGCTGGCACTGACTATCACTGCCTGCGTACTGGCGTTGATGCCTTGGTAATAGGCATCCGTAATCAGCCCCGTGGAGTTGTCACTGCTGATCGTAACATCCCGAATGCCCAAGCCAAGAAAGTCGACGTCAAGGTCGACATCTGTGAGATTGTAGCCTGCGGTGGCATAGAGTGTGTCTGTGGCTGTGTCTACCGTGAGATTGGCGCCTGTAAGAAAGCCTTGCATGGAAATATTGGAGGCCAGTCGTGTGTTTTCTCCAGCCAGACCATTTAATTCGACGCTGCCTACGGTGACTTCAAAGTCGATCATATTAGAGCCATCCAGCGAGGTCAGATTGATAATGCCATCACCATCAGCTGCCACGTCGATGTCTATTTTCATATTATCTAGCACGGTGCCGGCACTGCCCCCGATATGGATATCGTTCATGGTCAGGTTACCTTCGTCGGTAACGACTAACGCACCCAGATCAATTTGGGTTTCCAGCTCGATGGTGATACCGGCTTGACCGGTCAGGGTACTCAATACGGTGTCATCCAGTGCTTTCATTTCTGCCATTACCAGACTGCTGGTAGCAGAGAGTGCAATGACTAACGTGCTTTTTTTCAGGCCTTTCATCGTTTATGACTCCATTGTTTTAGTTATACATGGGTTCCGTCATCGCAATTGATTCCGGCATTGCATACTAAACAGCCCAAAGGATGAGCGCCTCGTACAGGGGATGAGTGACCGGCTTGAATTGTGAGAAGGTGTTCACATTTTTGATGGCTATGGGCACCAAAATGCGGCCTAACTATACTGGCGCGACGCACGCCGTAATGATTGAGTGCTGGGGTCTGCGTCAAAAAATGAATACAATGTGCAAGTATTTATAAAGGGCTCGCTGTATGAAGCTGCTGGGTAAAGATAATCTGCACCGAATGTCACACCAGATGCTGAGTTATCTGGGATCGCTCAAACGTCACACGCTGGTAACAGAGTGCGGGGAATGGCGGTATCTTGAGGGTGGATGTCGCGAAGGT
Organism: Hahellaceae bacterium; assembly: GCA_024234505.1. Classification (GTDB taxonomy): domain Bacteria; phylum Pseudomonadota; class Gammaproteobacteria; order Pseudomonadales; family Oleiphilaceae; genus JACKOD01. Next base: position 330,746 of record JACKOD010000002.1, read on the forward strand.
GCCGAAACTATCGTTCTGGTGCACGGCTTAGCGGGAACCAAAGCACAATGGCGCAGTCTGATGCATATTCTTGCCGACCGTTACCATGTCGTGGCGCTGGATATGCCTGCGCTGCATAATGGGCTGCCTACGCATTCCGGTGAATGCCATTTCCCTGCCTTGGCAGAGGAGCTGGCGGCATTTATCGAGGGGTTGGGGTTGAAGCGCTTTCACTTGTTGGGACACTCGCTGGCGGCCAATGTCTGTGCGGTTTACAGTGGCCAACGTCCCGACAGGGTGTTGTCATTGGCACTGACTTCCGTTGTTGCCATTGATAATGAACGTTATTCGGGTGAGCTATCGCGTTTTGCCCAATTTAAACAAATGATGCTGTTTAATACGTTGGAAGAGTTCGCCGCACTAGGGCAGTTGATGTTTTACCGACCGCCCAAGGCACCGGACTTTTTAATGAGCTATAGCATGAATCAGGTGATAAGGTTCCGTCAGGCGCATGTCCGTTTGCTGTCTGAAGCTGATAAAAGCGCTCACCATGTCAGGGATAGTCTGACCCGGATTACCTGTCCTTGCATCACCATCAACGGCGCGCAGGATGTCTTTGTTTCGCCGGAAACCCAGGCGATATTGGAAGCGCATCTTCAGTCGCTCACCGTCGTGCGGTTGGAGGAATGTGCTCACATGCCCTATCTGGAAAAGCCGCGCGAGCTGGCGACGAGTTACCAGCGGTTTCTCAGTCAGGTTTCGCCGGCACGGACGGCGGAGCGTCTTGTCGGCTAATGGTCGGGAAGGGCTTTTCGGCCATGTACACAAAACCCAATGCCAACCAGGCCAGCACGGTAAAACCGGCAATTAGGGGCGCAACCGTATCATTGAACTGGCTGCCTATAAAAGCGCCTACAGGGAGTGACAATAGGCTGCTTAGCGCACTGACGACCGCCGAGGCAGTACCGGCAATGTGCCCCATGGGTTCCAGTGCCAGGGTGTTGAGATTCCCAAACAGAATGCCAACACAAAAAAAGGCGCCACTCATATAGCTCATAAAAAGCCATAATGGCAGTGAGGGCTGGCATAGCCATACCACGAGAATGAAACCAGTGCTGATCAAGGCCAGTATCCAGAGCGCTAGTCTGGCCAGGGAATGCAGGCCAAAGTGCATAACCAGTCTGGAGTTAACGAAGGAGGCGCCGCCGACAAACAGCGCCAGTAGGGCAAAGTACAGCGGAAACTTGTCTCCCTGCAGGTAGATACCCTGAAAAATTTGTTGTGCCGAAGTCAGGTATCCCAAAAAGGCCCCAAACACGGCTGCCGACGCCAGCGTATAGCCTAATGATGCCCGATGCCGAATCACTTCCGAGGCGGACTGCAGAATAAAGCTTAATGTAAAGGGTTTACGCTTGCTCAGCGCTAACGTTTCAGGTTGGCGCAGACCAAACCAGGTGAGCATGAGCACACCTTGAAATAGCAGCATACCAAAGATGGCTCGCCAGTCGGCGATCCACAAAATGCCCTGACCCAAGGCGGGAGCCAGCGCAGGAACCAGGATAAATACCGCCATTACCAACGACATCACTCGGGCCATCTGGCGTCCGGCATATTGATCTCTGACCAGTGCCAGCGTGACGATACGAGGACTGGCGGCACCGATCCCTTGTAAAAAACGTCCGGCCAGCATCCACTCAAATCCGGTGGACAACATGCTCACAAGGGTTCCGACGATAAAAATGCCCAGTCCCAGATAGACAGGCCGTTTGCGTCCGAAGCTGTCGGATAGTGGCCCGTAAAACAGTTGCCCGATGGACAGTCCCAGAAAGAGCGCAGTGACAATCCACTGGCGGTGATTGGGCGAATCAATGTTTAAATCGATACTCATTTGCGAGAGTGCAGGGAGCATGGCATCAATGGATAAAGCGATGAGCGAGATCATCAGTGCCATCAATGCAACAAATTCAACAAACGGAGGTCGCTTTTCTGCGGTATTCACGTATTAACCCATGCCGGGACTCAAAGAAGACTGCGTAGCCTAGCGGATTGTTTTCGCAGGCGCGATGCGTAATTGCCGAAGCCGTTGGAACTTGCGAGGTGGCAAACGTGCAGGGGAGCGAACTTATTTGCTAGAATCTGCCGCCTTACTGTCGACGAAAATATCGGCCTGTCGACGAAAATATTGACCTGTCGATAAAGATATCGACGAAGCGTTGGCTGCCGTACTTTGTGGCTGACTCAGTGTCGCCTAATTGGATAGCGGAGCGCAGTCATTTAATGCCGGGTGATTATTCTCAAACGATCAAAACGTATCTGGGGGGGTATGCCCCTTCGCTTGTATCGCAAGTCGAGGGGTTGCTTGTTTCCGGTAAGTTGGGCGAGGTGTTATTGCGTAAATACCCGCAGGCCCATGATATACGCTCGTCAGCCGCACTCTATGATTTGGCCATGTCGTTCAAGGCGCGCTATTTGCGACAGTCGCCGCCACTAAGCAAAGTCATTTATGATGATAAAATCCACGTGATTAATCATGCGCTGGGACTTCACTCGTATGTTTCTCGCGTACAGGGGAACAAGCTCAAGGCAAAAAATGAAATTCGCATCTCAGCCATGTTTCGACGGGTTCCGCTGGATTTTCTCAATATGATTCTGGTGCACGAGCTGGCCCACCTGAAAGAAAAAGAACATAACCGCGCTTTTTATAAGTTGTGTGAATACATGCAGCCTGACTACCATCAGCTGGAATTCGATATGAGAATGTACCTCACCTATCGCGAGGCCATGGGGGAGCTGTATTGAAGGGGGGCTGAGGGTATTCCGCGTGTCATGCCAGCAGGAGCCAACACGCGGAAAAGAGGTCATGTCGGGTGTTTTAAGCCTTCGCCTAACCGCAACACTTCTTGAATTTTTTACCGCTGCCGCAAGAACAGGGCGCGTTTCTGTCGGGCTTTTCCTCAAAACGCGTGGGGGTGGGCAGGTTTTTCAGGGTTTCCAGCGCCAGTTCGTTTTCTGGCTCCGCCGTATTGACACTAATCTCGCAATACCATTGGTTTTCTTCGCACAAGGCAGCGATTTCGTCGCGGCGTGCATCGCTGTGAACGTTAATAATGGCAGGATTAAACTCGGTTCCCAGACGTTTTTGACGCTTATGCGTAAATTCGCGGAAAGGTTCGGGAGGAACACGTGCTATACGGGTTTTAAAGGGGTACTTGGACATAATTACACCGTAACAAAGGCGACAACAAAATGAACATGATAAAAGTGCGGCGATCATACACTGATCCGGTGGGAACGTCTCGGTAGCTGGCGTTATTTTACACAACAAAAATGGCGTATTTCTGCCCGCAGGGTGTGCTTTTTTGTAGTAATACTACAAGCTCATGGCGTAAAAGCCTCGTTGCCGCTATTATATTGCACGCAAAATATCATCGCTCTTTTAAAAAAGGGGATCAAAAGTCGCCTTTTATTAATTTTTTGGTGTACCAACCGATAAAATTTGGGGAAGTTATGACAGTAAAAAAATCAACAATTATTTATACCCAAACCGATGAAGCGCCAGCGCTGGCAACCTATTCGTTGTTACCTGTGATCAGCCGGTTTGCCGCTTCTGCCGGCATTGCAATGGAGACCAGTGATATTTCGCTGGCCGCACGGATTCTCGCGAGCTTCCCTGAAAAACTGACCGACACTCAGAAAGTGCCCGACGCATTGACTGAGTTGGGTGATTTGACCCAGTCTCCTGACGCCAACATTATCAAGCTTCCCAACGTCAGTGCTTCTATTCCTCAGTTAACCACCGCGATTACAGAACTTCAGGCACAAGGTTACGATATTCCTTCTTATCCTGAAGATCCGAAAAGTGACGAAGAAAAAGCGATTAAAGCACGTTATTCAAAAATTCTGGGCAGTGCCGTCAATCCTGTGATCCGGGAAGGCAACTCCGATCGTCGTGCACCTTTGGCTGTTAAACAGTATGCACGCAAGCATCCGCATTCGATGGGTAAATGGAGTCAGGCATCGCGCACTCACGTTGCCCATATGCGCAGCGGCGATTTCTACCACAGTGATATCTCAACCGTAGTGGAAAAAGCCGGCAATCTCAGAATTGAGCTGGTAGAGCCAAATGGTAATGTTCGTGTTCTGAAAGAAAAAGTACCGGTACTGGATGGCGAAGTCATCGACAGTATGTTCATGAGCGTGAAAGCGCTGCGCAACTTCTTTGAAGAAGAAATGGAAGGCGCGCGCCGTGCCAAACTGCTGTTCTCGCTGCATGTAAAGGCCACCATGATGAAGGTGTCCCATCCTATCGTATTCGGCCATGCTGTGACGGTCTATTTTAAAGATGCGTTCGAAAAGCATGCCGAAACCTTTAAAGAAATCGGCGTAAATCCGAATGACGGTCTGGGTAATGTTTACCAGAAAATCGAAAGCCTGCCGTTCTCATTGCGCAACGAAATCGAGAAAGATTTGCGTGCCTGTTATGAGCGTCGCCCGGAGATTGCCATGGTCGACTCAGATCGCGGCATCACCAACCTGCATGTACCCAGTGACGTTATAGTCGACGCGTCTATGCCTGCCATGATCCGTGCGGGCGGCAAAATGTGGGGTACCGATGGCAAGCTGAAAGATACCAAAGCCGTCATTCCTGATAGCTGTTATGCCACGCTGTATCAGGAAGTGATCAACTTCTGTAAACATCACGACGCTTTTGACCCGCGCACGATGGGAACGGTTCAAAACGTAGGACTGATGGCGCAAAAAGCCGAAGAATACGGTTCACACGATAAAACCTTCGAGTTACCTTGCGATGGCGCTGTACGTGTGGTCGATGCGAACGGCAACGTTTTGCTGCAACACGACAATCTGGAGCAGGGCGATATCTGGCGTATGTGTCAGACGAAAGACGAGCCTATTCGCGACTGGGTTAAGTTGGCCGTGAACCGCGCCCGTGCCACCGGCATGCCCGCTATTTTCTGGTTGGACGAAGAGCGTGGCCATGATGCCCAAATGATCAAGAAGGTCACTCGATATCTTCAGGATCACGATACCGAAGGTTTGGTCATCAAAATCCGTACGCCTGACTCTGCCATTCGTTACACCATGGAGCGTTTACGCCGCGGTAAGGACACGATCTCAGTCACAGGTAACGTATTGCGTGACTACCTGACTGACCTGTTCCCGATTCTGGAACTGGGAACCAGTGCGAAAATGCTGTCTATCGTGCCACTCATGGCAGGGGGCGGATTGTTCGAAACAGGTGCCGGCGGTTCTGCACCCAAGCATGTTCAGCAGTTTATGGAAGAAAACCATCTGCGTTGGGATTCGCTAGGTGAGTTTCTTGCCATTGCCGTGTCCTTCGAAGATCTGGCGGCCAAAACAAACAATGAAAAGGCGGCCATATTAGCGAAAACGCTGGACGAAGCGACGGGATTGTTATTGGAAAATGACAAATCGCCTTCACGTATGGCGGGTGAGCTGGACAACCGTGGAAGCCACTTCTATCTGGCCTTGTACTGGGCGCAGGCATTGGCAAAGCAAACTGATAATCTCGAATTGCAGGCCGAGTTCAAACCACTGGCAGAAGCGCTCAGCGCCAATGAAGCGAAGATTATTGAAGAGCTAAACTCTCAGCAAGGTCATCAAATGGATTTGGGCGGCTATTATCACCCCGATCTTGAAAAAGTGACCCGTGCAATGCGTCCCAGTGCGACCTTCAACGCACTGATTGACGGCGTAAAGTAACCGCTTAAGGCTGAATGCTCCCTCCCGGGCGCACTCAGCCGGTCAATATAAAGCCCGACAAAGATCCTGTTTGTCGGGCTTTTTATTGGTCGATGATACCGAAGGGCTAATTCAGGTAACTTTTTGCCAGTCGTTTCAGGCCGGCGCTGATGGGCTTTTCTACCGCGAATTTTAACAGCGCACCTAACAAGGGAATGGGCAGTCTGGGTTCAAATTCAATACTGTAGTCCAGCGTGGTTCGGCCTCCCGCATCACTGAAGCGCATTTGGCCCAGATGATTCTTGAGCGGACTGCCTTTGCTGATTTTATATTCCATAAAGCGGTCGGGGTCGAACGCGGTGACCGTTTCTTCGAATGCCGGTGCAGGAAACGCGCTGATACGGCGTACCGAACCAACGCCATTTTTGTTTTCACCACGGCTGTCCGTCACGCGTTTGATATTGGCCTTGAGTAATCGACCAAAGCTTTCATGATCGGTTAACTGTGCAAACACTTTGCTAACGGGAGCATTAAATGTTTGGGTAATAAATATTTTTTGCTTACTCATCCTGTTGAGACTCCCTAACGAAAACTATTTGTCGAACGCGGGTTTAATCGGGTGCAAGGGATCAAAATCCGGATCTGTTTTGGTCGCCTTTGCCTGAAAGCATTTCATCATATCTTGTGGACGAAACATACCTGACTGCCAGGTTGCCATATAACGCAAGCTATCAGATACGCTATGGTCACGGCTATAGTTGATCATTTCCTTGCAGCCCGCAACGGCCATGGGGGATTGTTTAGCGATCAGGGTAGCGACTTCCATGACGCCATCCAGCATGGCTTCCTGCGAAGGATATATCTTATTTACAAATCCGCAGGCTTTGGCTTCTGCGGCATCCATATTCCGCCCGGTATAGGCCAGTTCGCGCACCAGTCCCTGGGGAATCAGGTGCGGCATGCGTTGCAGTGTGCCCAGATCCGCAGTCATGCCCAGCTGTGTTTCCTTGATCGTGAAATAGGCGTCTTCGGTACAGTACCGGCTGTCACTCGCGCAGATCAGGTCAACTGCACCGCCGATGCAGCCGCCGTGGATGGCCGTTAATACCGGAATGCGGGCGCTTTCCAGAACGTTAAAGGTTTCCTGTAACTGAAGGACCAGTCTACGCAGGTTCTCTGCCATGCGAGCCGGCTCTCCTTTGGAGGGCAGGGTGTCTGAGTTGGTAAATACCGCCAGATCCATACCGGCTGAAAAGTGCTTGCCGGTTGAGGAAATAACAATGACTCGCGCTTCTGCCGCTCGGTTAATTTCGTCGATCGCGGCAGGAAACTCTTTCCAGAAATCGATGTTCATCGAATTCATCGCTTCAGGACGATTCAGAATAACGTGGGCAATATGGTTTTGGGTGGAAACAGCGAGAGTTTTATAGCTCATGGATTCGATACTCGTTGGGTTACCGTGTGTCGGTGGTTGGGCAACTGTTCCTGACCAGATGTATGCTTTTGCCGGAACAGGATGATCACGATAAATTCTGATGTTGACAGTGTCAACTCATAATTGCATATGTCGAGCCGTTTGCCGTGATTGCCCTGTAGCGAGGGGCGTCCTCGCCCCGATGGCTGAGACATCGTAACCGAAAGCGCCCCGAGGACTGGCTGCCTTCTATGAGGGATTAGAACATATACACGCCTTAGGACGCCGTGGGGAGATCAAACATATCCAGTCGTTCATTCGCGGTTTGTTCAAGCGCTGCTCGAAGTTCAGGATTTTGTTTGAGAAAGGTCTGAAAGTCAGAGCGATAGAGCACGAGTAATTTGCAATAGCCAGACGTCACAACGTCGGCAACGCGGTGCACTTGTTTGAGCAAGGCGATTTCTCCAAAAAAGTCGCCGGTACCCAAATGGTAATGCTGATCGGCGTGAAAAACTTCCACACTGCCACTGGCGATAAAAAACATGGCATCGCCGACTGAACCTTCGGTAATCAACTGTTCATTTGGCAGTGCCAGTCTGGGATGAAGCAGTGTACTCAATTCTTTGATATGGGCATCGCTGCACATGCTTAACAACGGCAGGTTTCGTACCAGAAGCTCCGGCGCCATTTCCAGATCCAGCGGGGGGACTGACGCAGTGCGGGTGCTGCGCTGCTCGATTTCGCTGGACAGCCGATGATAGAGGTCATGGTTAATCACGCCGTCCTCATACAGACTGTGGTAGGCCTTTTCTTCCCGCCACATTGCGCTTTGGGTTAGTTGGGTTCGTGTCAGATTCAGTGCGTAGTCCGGATATTGGCGTGACAGAGCCTGCAATGCATTGCTGGCCAGCGTGTGCCTTTGTTCCAGATAAGGTTCTAGTTGATTACAGATATCGTTGCTGAGCATCGCACGCAGTTTGTCGAGGTTACTTTGGCGTATTTCCTGTAGCGCATAATGTTGTGCATGTAACTGGGCAAACCGCTCGGAAAGTCGCGTGGCCAGCGGGCGAGTCACACCGAATTTAAGCTGCAGGTGAACTGCCATTCGTAGCATCCAGTCGAAGCCGAGATTCAGCTCAGATTGCATCCGGTACCCTTCCACGCCCCGACTCTTCAAGGCATCGCTAAGCTCATCAATCTGATGGGTCAGGTTTCGGAAGATTTGAGGTTGGAGTAATCCCGCACTGAACTGTCGGAAATAATGATTACGTTCCATTGCCGCCAGCATGCCCAGACCCGCCACCTGCCAGTCATGTGTCGCGACGTTATTTTCCTGAGATTGATTACGCTCGAAGGATCGGCTTTGTGTCCGGTATGTGCTGACGACTTCCGCAAGCACGTCCGTATTGACGCCCTGCCGTAATCCGATGGCATCTATTTCGTCTGCGATTTTGTCCAGCGCGAGTTCGATAGCGCGGTTGTGCACGACTTGCTGGACCGGTGTCAGATTACCCAGCCCGAGCCACTGAATGATCAAGCGGGTCGTGGTGGCATTGACGGCCAGTGTGAACATCACAAAGCCGGAAACAAGCACCACCACAAAATGGCGGGTTTCTTCGCTGTAGTCCGGGTTTTCTGCAACGGCCAGCGCCAGCGCCAAGGAAACCGCGCCTCGCAGCCCGCCCCAGCACATAACCGCTTTGTAGGCTCGACTGACCGGTTTGCTCAGGCCAATCCTGGCCAGGCCGGATAACAATCCGAAAGTGATAAATGCCCGCGCGACCAGCGCACTTAGAATAATGGCAAACAGTCCCGCAAGTTCCTGGGCGCTGATTTGTTGCATGAGTCTGGGAATGGCCATGCCGACCAGAATAAAGATGATAGAGTTGGCCCAGAAACCGACTTGTTCCCACAGGTGTTCCATATCAAACCAGTGGCGCGGTGTCAGTAATGAGCGACCGATGGAGCCTGCAACGAGGGCGGTGGTGACTACCGCCATGACGCCGGAAACATGCAGGTAGTGCTCCGAAATAATAAAGGCCAGATAGGCTGTGCAAAGTGAAAGGGTAATGTTGACCAGAATCAGCCGGGAAAATTGTGCCATCAACCAGCACAAAACCCGACCGAAAAAATAGCCGGCCAGAGTGCCGCCTGCGAACACCCAGATAAAGGCACCCGCAGCGCCCGTCAGGGTAGGTTCCGCGCCGCCCGCGATCATGGCGGCCAGCAGCGTAAAGAGAACAATAGCAGTCGCATCGTTAAACAGGCTTTCTCCTTCGACCAGAATCGAAAGCCGTTTTGGGGCGCCCACTTCTTTAAAAATGGCCACGACAGCCACCGGATCGGTTGCCGAGCAAATGGCGCCAATCAGCAGGCAAACCAGTAAAGGGAGAGGTGTTGCCCAATGAACGGCGTAACCCACCATCACCGTTGAAACCAGCAAGCCAAGAATAGCCAGCATCAGAATGGGGCTGATATCAGAGAGCAATCGTCTGACGTCAATACTCAGGGCCGCTTCAAACACCAATGCGGGCAGAAAAACAAAGAATACCGCTTCGGACGTAATTTCGAGATTCTTGAGAGCCGACAGAAAGTCACCCAATGGGTTTAATAGCTGGCTGCTCGCCAGCCAGGGCTCTATCAGACCCAGCAACATGCCAACGCCGGCCAGCAAAACGGTATAGGGAAAGGCGAGCTTGCGAGCGGCAGGCAGCATCAGTACGGCAAACGCCAGCAGTCCGGTGATGCCAAGAACTGAAACCCATGTTGCCGACATACCCGTCTCTCCTGTGTGTCTTAAGTGTGATGGTTCGAAATGGCTTTGATTTTCAATAGCAAACACTAGTTATAGCAAACTGCAGCGAACAAGCGTGCGATGGAAGAACAATAAAACCGGAAAGTGAGCAGAATCCGTAATAAAACCGAGACTGGAACACAAATATTTTACGTTTTGTCGGGGCCTGGTGAACTATAGTTAACGCTTAAACTACTTTGTAGAGCATTTGAAACACTGACATTGACCTGATGATGAATTGTTCGCTCATGCGTTTATGCTTTTTGGTGACAGCGTTTTTTTGGTGTTTTGTGAGCACGGCCTTCGCCGAAGAGGCAGCGGGTATTTCCAGTGTGGTTAACCAGAAAGACCTGGGTCGCTGGATTCTTTATCTCGAAGATACCTCCAGGCAGTTAGGTATTGACGATGTAGAGCGATTGGATGACAGTCGATGGCAAAGAAACCGGGGGCAGTTAGTTAACTTTGGTTATACCGGTTCAGCTTATTGGTTCAAGCTCTCACTGCGAAATGACCGTAATGAACCACAACCACAGATTCTCGAAATTGGCTACGGCGTGCTGGATCACCTGGATGTCTATGTGGTGAAGCAAGGGGAGGTTTCGAACGCCTTTGTGATGGGAGACAAACTGCCTTTTTTCGAGCGCCCCATACAGAACCGGCACTTCCTGATACCCTTGCAAATTGCACACAATGAGACGCAGGAGATTTATCTGCGGGTAGAAACATCAAGTTCGGTTCAGTTGCCCATCATGCTCTGGGACGAATATCGTTTCTATCAGGTAGATCAGGCGAGGATGATTTTTCACGGCATCTATTTTGGTATTGTGCTGGTAATGATCATCTATAACCTGTTTGTTTATCTGGCCATCAGCGAACGAACCTATTTGCATTATGTTTGCTGCATCTTTTCCATGGCGATGTTTCTCGCCGCCCTCAACGGCCTGACCTTTCAGTATCTTTGGCCGGAAGCGACCTGGTGGAATGATCAGTCGATTGTCTTTTTTCTTAATGCGGTCGTACTTTTCGGAAACCTGTTTTCGCTGCGCTTTCTCACCATTAAGCCCAAGACTGACTATTGGTTGAATCAGTATCTGGCCGGCATGGGCGGAATGGGCGCAGTCTTTATGGTTTCCAGCCTGATACTGTCATACCGCATAATGATTTCCTACACAATTATTCTGGCTATGCTGGCTTGCGTCAGTCTGATATTGATTGGTGCCTGGCGCTGGCATAAAGGGCAGGTTTCAGCCCGGTATTTTACTGTGGCGTGGTTTGCGCTGCTGTCTGGTGGAATTGTGTTGGCATTGAATAAATTCACAATTCTTCCGCAGAATATCTTTACCGAAAATGCCACGCAAATTGGTTCGGCGGTAGAGATCATTCTGCTGTCTATCGCGCTGGCTGATCGGCTGAACCATGAAAAACGCAAAGCCTTTGCAGCGCAACAGCAGGCACTGGATCTGGAAAGAGAGGCACGGGCGGTGCAGTCGGAATATCTCGAGGCGCAGCGCAATGCCAACCAGCTACTCGAACAACGTGTGCATGAACGCACACAAGAGCTGGAGAAACTGAATCTGAAACTACTGGAACTTAGCAGCACCGATGCCTTAACCGGTTTGAAAAACCGGGGCTATTTTGATGAAGCATTTCAGCACGCCTGGTTATCAGCCTATCGATATCAGCAACCGATGGCGCTGCTTATTCTTGATATCGACTTTTTCAAAGTTATTAATGATCGATACGGTCACTTGATCGGTGACGAATGCCTTAAAATGGTTGCCTCCCACTTATTGGATCTGGTTGCCCGCCCGCAGGATCTGGTCGCCCGCTTCGGCGGGGAAGAATTTGTAGTCCTGCTGCCTGACACGCCTGTCGAAGGGGCAAGGCAGGTGGCAGAGAAAATAAGGCGTAATATTGAACAAATGCCGTTTCAGATTGCGACGGAGACGATTAATATCTCCGTGAGCGTGGGCGTGAATGTTGTGACACCGAAAAGCCCGGCGGGTAAGGAATACTTTTTTGAAAAGGCGGACGAAGCCTTGTATATGGCCAAGACTCGTGGCCGTAATCAGGTCTGCGTGGCGGGTGAATGGAGTGAGTAAATGGAGCTTTTTTCAAGCAGGCGTTTTTGGGTGCCACTACTACTGTGTCTGACGGGCATGTCGACAGCCAATGCCGAATCCCTCGCGATCGGAATTGAAGAGGCGAATAATATGCCTTTTGAATATGTCGACGAATATGTCCAGTTAACCGGTTTTCATATTGATGTCATCAATTCAGTCGCCAAGGCACTGGGCTGGCAGGTGACCTATGAGCGTTTGCCGTGGAAGCGTGCCATGCTGGCACTGCAACACGATGCGCTGGATGCCGTCTCCTTTGTGGCGAAATCCAAGGATAGAGAACGCTTTGCCCTTTTTCTGCCCGATAACATTTTACCGGAATTCGCGAAAAGCCCCGTCGTTCAGGGCGGGGATGAATAGCGCGGACACGATAGTGTCCTGATTGTTAGTGGGGCGTTTGTTGCTGCTCGATATACTGCCGAATGATCTCAATCGGCGCTCCTCCGCAACTCCCCGCAAAATAGCTGGGCGACCATAGCGCGCCACCCCATAGCTTCTTCTTAATGCTTGGATAGTTCTTTTTTCGGATAAGAAGACTGGACACACCTTTCAGGCTGTTAACCAGTTTCGACACCGCCACCTTGGGCGGATATTCCACTAAAAGATGCACATAATCATCCTCGCCGTCGAATTCCACCAACTCCGCTTCAAAGTCTGAGCATACACTGGCGAAGATTTCTTGAAGGTCTTCCAGAATGGCTTTTGTGAATACGCCGCGGCGGTATTTCGTCACAAAGACCAGATGAACATGCATCTTAAAAACGCAGTGTCTGCCGTGCCTAATATCGTTGTCATTGCTCATAGACCAAAGTATGATTGAATCATGAAACGACTTCAAGCCTTCAAATACGAATTAATGCCGGACGGCGAACAACAGCGCACTATGCGCCGTTTTGCCGGGTCGTGCCGCTTTGTATTCAACAAGGCGTTGGCGTTGCAGCAAGCACATTATGCAGAAGGCAAAAAGAAGCTGTCTTATGCCGATTTGTGCAAACATCTGACCGAGTGGCGGAAGAACAGCGAAACGCAATGGCTATCTGAAACCCATTCCCAACCCTTGCAACAAACGCTTAAAGACCTGGAACGAGCCTACAAAAACTTCTTCGAGAAACGCGCAGACTTCCCGCGCTTCAAGAAGAAAGGCCAGTCGGATAGTTTCCGCTATCCGCAAGGCTGCAAGCTCGATCAGGCCAATAGTCGGATATTCCTGCCGAAGCTAGGCTGGATGCGCTACCGCAACAGCCGGGAATTGATGGGCGCGGTGAAAAACGTCACCGTGTCCGGCAAACAAGGCAAGTGGTACATCTCGATCCAGACCGAGCGCGAAATCGATGCGCCGGTACATCCCTCGACCGCCATTGTGGGCATCGATATGGGGATTGCCCGTTTTGCCACGCTGAGCGACGGCAGTTATTTCGCTCCGCTCAACAGTTTCAAACGCCAGGAAATCGCCTTGGCGAAGGCTCAGCGAGCCATGAGCCGCAAACAGAAGTTCAGCCACAACTGGAAAAAGGCAAAAGCCCGCATCCAGAAAATCCATGCCCGTATCGGCAATGTCCGACGCGACTACCTGCACAAAACGACTGCCACCATCAGCCAAAACCACGCCATGATCGTGATAGAAGATTTGCAGGTAAAGAATATGAGCAAAAGTGCCAAGGGAACAATCGAAGCAAAAGGACGTAACGTCAAAGCCAAATCAGGCTTAAACCGCTCCATCCTGGACCAAGGCTGGTTTGAGTTCAGGCGACAGCTTGAATACAAACAAGCATGGCTAGGCGGGGGCGTGATCGCGGTCAACCCACGCCATACCAGCCGTACTTGCCCATGCTGTGGGCGTATCGCCAAAGAAAACCGCACCACGCAAGCCAAGTTTGAATGTGTGGAATGTGGCTATGCCAATAACGCTGATTTAGTGGGCGCAATGAATATCTTAGCGGCAGGACATGCCGTATTAGCGTGTGGAGAGAGGGTGCAACAAGACCGCTCGATGAAGCACGAACCCGCCGAAGGTATCACGCCAGCAATGGCGTGAACCAGTAGGAATCCCCTTGCTTTAGCGAGGGGAGGATGTCAAGAACGACGAGGTTATCGCCGTACAGGGCAGCGTACGGCTTTTCCCGTTCATCTCAATGTCGGGACACCCGTATCCGGGCAATTGGCGGTTGAACAGCTAGCCAAACCGGTGATGTGTACAGACAAAGCATGAGGCCTTTTGGCCGCTAGCGCGGTCCTTCAATATTGCGTGGAAAGCAATGCGCCTGCTGTTTGTCGGATACGCGGTAGAGTTTGGCCGGGCGGCTTTGCCCCGTGCGCATGCCGCCGGTTTCTTCCAGAATGCCTGCATCGAGAATTCTGCGCCTGAACGCTTTTTTCTCTACCGGTTGATCCAGCAATATCTCGAACACCTGTTGCAGGTCGGTGAGTGTAAACGCGTCGGGCAACAGGTGAACCGGCAGGGCGGTATAGAGAACTTTACTTTTTAGACGTGCATGGCAGGTAGCCAGCAAGGTTTGATGATCAAAAGCCAGACCGTAGTTTTCCAATGCCTCCTTTACCGGCACCCAGGCCACTTGCTCACTGCTTTCATCCGGTTGAATCCTGAGGCTGTCGCTGGCAATCAATGCAAAGTAAACGACGGTGACCGACCAGCCTCTGGGGTCCCGTTTTGCATTGCCCACCGTCATGACCTGTTCCAGATAGGGAGAGGCTACACCGGTTTTTTCAAGGAGTTTTCGGTGTGCGGCATCTTCCAGACTGTGGTCTTGGCCCAGTTGGATAAAGCCGCCGGGTAATGCCCATTTTCCCTGTGCCGGGTGTTGTGCACGTTTGACCAGCAACACCTCCAGCCGCTTTTCTCTCAGGGTAAAAATGGCCATATCTACGGTGGTTAATGGAACATCAAAATCGTGGATATTGTATTGGGCCAGGAAGGCTTGCTCTGAAACCGGATTTGTCATAGGGGTATCCACTGTGATTCCACGAATAAGGGAGGTCCGTATCAAATGCTCTGGCAGAAGAATGCGTGGAGTCATTTGACGATGGGCCTGAGGCGAACTATGTTAGTGTGATAGTGCCACTATATTAGTGTGGTCGAACTTGGGTGTCAAAGAGTTTGCTTATGAATAATACCGTTATGGCGCATGCCAAGGCGTCACGAGAAAAGCCTGATATGCGACAGGCGATTGAGGGTTCCTTGTTGGGCTTGATGGTCGGGGATGCGATAGGCTTACCACTGGAAGGGATCGGGCCAAGGCGTATTGAGCGGTTTCTGACCAAAGGATTGCACCCGCGTCTGCTGTTGGGGCGGGCCATGATATCGGACGATAGCGAACATGCTCTGATGACCGCCGCGGCGTTGACGGCGCACTGGGGACAACCGCAACGATTTTCTCGCAGTCTGGCGTGGCGGTTGCGTTGGTGGTTTGCTCGTCTTCCTGCGGGGGTCGGGATGGCGACGGCTCGCTCCATTATCAAGCTGTGGCTGGGTTTTCCGCCTCGTTATAGTGGGGTTTTTTCTGCGGGGAATGGGCCCGCCATGCGTGCACCGGTCATTGGCGTGGTGTTAGGCGATGCGCCTGTGCAGATGCTGGAATGTCTGGCCGGTTCAACACAAATGACTCACCGGGATCCGAAAGCACTGATGGGGGCGGTGGCTGTGGCGCAGGCCGCCTGGGTTGCCAGTCAACAGAAAGAAGCGGATTTCGATGCCTATCTCGCTTCATTGCAAACATTGATACAAAGTGCGAAGGGTGCCTTCGGGTTGAACTTATCCCTGTATGAAGACTTTTTGAAAATCCTGCGACCGGTGCAGGAGGCGCTGACCAATGGTGATGACATAACACAGGTGGCACAGCAAATGGGCCTTGGAAAAGGCGTGACAGGGTATATGTATCATACGGTGCCATTGTCGCTGCTGGTGGCTTTTCGTTATCAGGACGATTATCGGCTGGCGATAGAATCCATCGTGCGATTGGGAGGCGATGCCGACACCACGGCAGCCATCGTTGGGGGCATCGTCGGTGCCCATACGGGTCGGAATCAGATTCCGGTGGAATGGCTGAAGGGCATTGCCGATTGGCCGATGAATCCGGTTTATGCCACTGCGCTGGCCAGCCAATTAGCTCACGCCAAACAGAGCGGCCAGTCAGCTGCCGTGCGATGGTTGCCGGGGCCACTGATACTGTTGCGTAATCTGTTTTTTCTGACGGTCGTATTGACTCATGGTTTTCGGAGACTCTTGCCGCCTTACTAACGTTTGCCGCCTTACTACACAGCTAAGAGAGAGCCATGTCCGGTGTTTTTTTGCTAGAATCCCCGCGCTTTTCCATCAGAGTGTGACGCAGAACGTCATTGACCTGATACACACTTGTCATATCGACATTTGGTTACAGATTACGTCTGTAGTGATACAGACTTATCTCGCATGCTAAGAACGTTGCCGCGCCAGCTAGGGTAGGTGGTGAGGGAAGATGAATATTATGGAGAGAAAGAATGAAGATAGCAGGATTTAGCTCGGTCGTTCGACGCCGTTTCAACATGCCACTGGGCATTGTATTTTCCTCATTGATGTTTGGGTTCTCTGTGTCTTTGCCGTCCATGGCAAGCGCTCAGGAAGTGCTTGAGGGTGAACTGGATGTGCTGCACATCGATTTCGTCGACGGGCATGAAGAAACCCGTTTCTATTTAAAAGAGACAGGAAAGAAGCCGCGCAGGCTGAATCATTTTCAGGCCAACCGCCCGAATGGCAAGCCCTTTCAGAGCGGTGATAAAATCCGTGTCAGTGGCAATACCGATGATCAGGGCGTTCAGGTTGAAACGGTTACCGTGATTAGTACCACTGAATCCGTCCAGCCCGCACAGGATCAGGCCGCGTTAAATGCACGCAAAGCTGTCATCATGATGGTTGACATGAAGGATGTGCGGGCTTCAGACCAGTACACGCCGACCCAGATTGCCGGTGAAATGTTCTACAACAGTCATTCTGTTGATGGGGTTTATCAGGCCAGCTCTTACAATCAGATAGGGTTTCTTGACGATACGAATGGCGATGGTCAGCCCGATATCTATGGTCCCTTCAGTATCGGGTATGACGCAGCGGGCACCTGTGATTACTATGCCTGGGCGCAAGCAACGGAAGCTGCTGCCAGTGCGGCAGGTGTCGATTTATCCTTGTATCAGCACCGGGTTTTTGTTTTGCCGCGCTACAACAACCTGGCCCAGTGTGGTTGGGCAGGCATTGCCAATATAGGTTGTGGATTGTACTGCCGTGCCTGGGTGGCAGAAGCAGAATCAGGCATGGTTTATGCCCATGAACTGGGTCATAACCTGGGGATGGGACACTCCAGTACCGACCCTGAAAATGACGGAGTGATTAATTCGACCTACGGCGATTACTCAGGAATCATGGGCTCAAATCGGGCCTGGCGGCAAATGAATGCGCCCCATCGGGTTGGGCTCGGGTATCTGAATGCTTACACCAATAGCCTGATTGATGTTACGTCGGGGGGTATTTATGATCTCTATCCCCTCGAAACCAATGCGGCGACCGAAGCGGTAGGCACTCAGATCATCAGAATCCCGACTTCAAACAGTGGTGAATATTATTATGTGTCCTACCGCAAAGCCTTGGGTAACTACGGTGCGGCAGCGCCTTATGTTGATAGAATCAGTGTGCACCGCTATCAGGGTGGCTCCATTCCAACGGCATTGGTGGCGAATCTGGGGGCAGGCGAGCGTTTCGAAGATGCCGTTTCAGGTCTCACGCTGATCGTATTGCAGTCGGGTGGGACACTGGCACAGGTGCAGGTTGCCTATGATTGCGTTGCCATTGCGCCAACGCTGGCACTTTCGCCGACGTTGCAGTATGCCCGTTCAGGGGACGTGCTGAACTACACAGCCACACTGACAAACAACGACAGTGCCGGTTGTGCAAGCAGTTCCTTTACACTCGGCACTCAGTCACCCTCCGGTGTTAGCGCGGTGCTGTCGAAAGCCAATCTGGATTTGGCTCCTGCAGCCAATGCGCCTTTCTCATTGCAAGTGAGCGGGCAGGGCGCAGATGGCCGGTATGATATCGCCGTCTCTGCGGGTGATTCGACGGGCGCTCATGCCTCGGCGTCATCAAGCGTGCAGCTGATTTTGGATAATCAGGCGCCTTCAGTGCCAACGAATCTGAGTTATTCCGTGCAGCGCAAGAACCGGATTTACCTCTCTTGGGACGTGGCCACGGATGCGCTTTCGGGAGTGAGCGCATATCAGGTCTATCGGGATGGTGCCCTGATCTACACCTCATCGGTTAATCTGGTACAGGATCAACCAGGCAGTGGCACTCACCTTTACGAAGTCGTCGCGATTGATAAAGCAGGTAACGCTTCCAATCCAAGTTCGGCGCTCAGTGTCACTGTGGGATCGACCGGCGGAAAAACCGGGGGTGGAAAAGGCAAGAACCGCTAGAAACCGTTGACGTTTGTTGCGATGCACAGTCGCGAGGGCTTTAACTCTTTGCATGGCAAAAACGTCTTCACATCCTTGTCAGTTAAAGGCCGACCTTAGCCGTCGGCCTTTTTTTTAACCCGCGAACAATGGAAATGGGGGTTAACAATACGCTTGACATGTTAAGTGGCTATATGCCACTATGTGCCCATGATGAATTAGCTTCTGGATAGACCGGAAGAAGAAAAAAACGTGCAAGGGAGGCTTGCCGCTATGAATACTAAACCCTACGATTTTTTGGTTTTTATCGGACGATTTCAGCCGTTTCATGCAGGGCACCTGGCGGTTATTGAGGCTGGTTTGGAAAAAGCGTCTCAGTTAATTGTTCTCTGCGGCTCGGCGCATCAACCACGCACTACCCGTAATCCATGGAGTGTCGCAGAACGGGAAACCATGATTCGCGGAGCATTGAGTGATCGGGACAATGAGCGAGTCCACGTTGTGCCGCTCATGGATGTGGTGTACAACGACGAACTCTGGGTAAGAAATGTACAGGCAACCGTTGGCGGATTGGTCACAGCCCACTACGGTAAACCTCATCTGCCGCCCAAGGTAGGATTGATCGGGCACGCGAAGGATCATAGTTCGTTTTACCTGAACTTGTTTCCGCAATGGGGAAGTGAAACCGTACCGAACAGAGAAGACATCAGTGCGACGCCCTTAAGAGAAGCCTATTTTGATGAGGGCGTGATTTTTGACTCGGCGCACCTGCCCGCCAATGTTAATACCTGGCTGGCGGCGTTCAGGGAGACGCCGGACTTTAATGAAGTAAAAAGCGAGCATGAATTTGTTCGCAAATATCGTCAGGCATGGCAGCATGCGCCTTATCCTCCCACCTTTGTGACGGTCGATGCGGTCGTTGTTCAAAGTGGTCATGTATTGATGGTGGAGCGTAAGGCACGCCCCGGTAAAGGCTTGTTGGCGCTACCGGGGGGCTTTGTGGATGGCAACGAAAAACTGGTGGATGCGTGTTTAAGGGAGCTGCGTGAAGAGACGCGCTTGAAAGTACCCTCTCCGGTATTAAAGGGCTCCATTCGTAGCCAGCAGGTTTTCGATGACCCTTATCGCTCGGCACGAGGGAGGACGATTACTCACGCTTTTCACATTGAACTGGCCCCCAATAGTGTACTGCCAAAAGTGAAAGGCGGAGACGATGCTAAAAATGCCTTTTGGATGCCATTGGCAGATTTAAATCCAACGCAAATTTTTGAAGACCACTACTTTATCATTCAGGAAATGATGGGTGGTTGAGGTAGCGGGCAGCAGCACGCTAATCATGGAGCGCGGTGGAAAGACCACCGCATAGACAAACTGACCGGAGGATTTCCGTCATGAGCAAAAATCTTATATTAAATGTAGACTCCTACAAAAGTTCTCACTATCTGCAATATCCACCCAATACCACCCGCGTGTCGAGTTACATTGAGTCGCGCGGCGGCGAGTTCGACAAGGTGGTCTTTTTCGGGTTGCAGATGTTTATTAAGGAATACCTCTGCAAGCCCATTTCTGCCGAGGATATTGACGAAGCCGTCGCCTTATTTGCCGCCCACGGCGTGCCATTTAACGAAGCTGGCTGGCGGTACATTCTTGACCGCTATCAGGGATTTTTGCCGGTTGAGATTCAGGCCGTACCGGAAGGTACCGTCATCGAAGGTAAAAATGTGCTGGTACAAATGGTTAATACCGATATGGAATGCGCCTGGTTGACCAGCTATCTTGAAACGGCCTTACTGCGAGCCGTTTGGTATCCCACGACAGTTGCGACCATTTCCTGGAATTGTCGTAACGTGATCGAGCGTTATCTGCAAAGCACAGCTGACTCTCTGGACGGATTACCGTTTAAATTACATGATTTTGGTGCCCGCGGAGCCAGTTCGGAAGAAACCGCTGCCATCGGTGGTGCTGCCCACCTGGTGAGCTTTATGGGCACAGATACTGTCAGTGCCTTACTTGCTGTACGCCGCTATTATGGTGCAGAAATGGCCGGCTTCTCGATTCCTGCGGCGGAGCACAGCACGATCACCAGCTGGAGTAGAGACGGTGAACTGGATGCTTATCGCAACATGCTGAATCAATTTTCGGGCCCCGGAAAAATTGTTGCGGTAGTGAGCGACTCCTATGACTTATGGAATGCGATAGACAATCTGTGGGGCGAGGAGTTGAAAGCACAGATTGAGCAGAGTGGAGGAACGCTGGTGGTGCGTCCCGACAGTGGTGACCCGGTGGAAGTGGTGACAGAAACCGTCGAACGCTTGATGGATAAGTTTGGGTACAGCGTGAACAGTAAAGGATTCCGTGTATTGCCTGCCTGTATTCGGGTGATTCAGGGCGACGGTATCTCATTAAAAAGCATTGAGGATATTCTGGCTGCCATGAAAGCGCGCGAGCAAAGCGCGGAAAATGTCGCCTTCGGGATGGGGGCGGAGTTGTTGCAGAAGGTCAATCGCGACACCTTGCAGTTTGCTATGAAGGCTTCCGCAGTCAGAGTGGACGGCTTCTGGCGAGATGTTTACAAAGATCCTGTGACAGATCAGGGAAAACGCTCCAAGAAAGGCCGACTGGCGTTGGTCAAAGATCCCTGCGGAAGCTTTAAAACAGTAAGGGAGCAGGATTTAAGTGGCAGGGACAACTATCTGGAAACGGTATTCAGTAACGGCGAGTTACTGGTGAACCAGCGTTTTGATGACATCCGCGAGCGCCTTAATAATCAAGGTTGAGTTTATAAACTGACTGCGTGACCGGACGAAGCGTGCCGGTATCGCGCAGTCAGTAGTGACTCAATCGCTCGATGAAGCCTTAACCATCCGCATTAATACGCTGAATTAACTCGGCCAGTTTGGTTTCCGCCTCTTCGTTGGCCACCTGACAGGTGCCTGCCGCCTGGTGGCCCCCCCCGCCATACTCCAGCATCAGTGCACCCACGTTGGTATTTGAGCCACGATCAAAGATCGACTTGCCCGTTGCAAATACCGTATTTTGTTGGCGTACGCCCCACAACACATGGATAGAAATATTGCACTGGGGGTATAAGGCGTAGATCACAAACCGGTTGCCGGCGTGAATCACTTCTTCGTTGCGTAAATCCAGCACCACGAGATTTTTATAGACTTTTGCACAGCGGAGAATCTGGGCCTTAAAGAGCGCCGCCTGATCAAAATAGAGATCTACCCGTTCTTTGACATCCGGTAGCGCGAGAATTTCGCTGATATTGTGATTTCTACAGTAGTCAATCAGATCCATCATCAGCGCATAGTTCGAAATTCTGAACTCGCGGAAGCGTCCCAGTCCGGTGCGGGCATCCATCAAAAAGTTCAGAAGATCCCAGCCGGTGGGATCCAATACTTCTTCGCGATTAAACTGTGCAGAGTCGCCTTTATCCACCGCTTCCATCATGTCTTTCCATCCGGAAGGAAAAACCTTTTCTGCGCCGTAATAGTCGTACACCACCCGGGCAGCAGAGGGCGCGTCAGGGTGGATAATGTGATTGTCGCGCTTTTCATTTCGCAAGGTTTCCGACAAGTGATGATCGAAAGCCAGGTGGACACCCTCCACATAAGGTAAATTGGTCGAGATATCGTTTGACGTGATTTCGATCTTGCCGTCTTGCATGTCTTTGGGATGCACAAACAAAATATCGTCAATCAGCTTGAGGTGTTTCAGTAATACCGCACACACCAAACCGTCAAAATCACTTCGTGTTACCAGCCTGTAGGCAGGCACTGCATCTGTCATTGGTTTACTCTCCATAGAAATTCCAAACGCGGATGCCGTAACCGGTGCCGACGTTTGGTGAACGCTGTGCAAAAATTTCTGAAAACGATGATAAGCAGTATAGACAAGTTTCAGGTCACGTCAGGTCGGTAAGGCCGCCACTTAACTATAAGCGATACTAATATGAGCGAATAAGGATGATTCATTTGAGTTATGCTGATGATGTGCATAGCCTAACCTGGAATCTGAACCTTAGATAGCCCTCATCGGGCCACCGGCAGAGGGTCTGACATCATCGAAAGACCCATAGGAGAAAGAGAGCGTGCGAGCGATATTGTGTAAAAATTTCGGGCCAGCGAGTCAGCTGGTCATAGAAGATGTCAAAAGTCCGGAAGTCAAAGGCAGTGGCGTGTTAGTGCGGGTTCAGGCGGCCGGCCTTAATTTTCCGGATACCCTGATTATTGAAGGAAAGTATCAGATTAAGCCTCCCTTCCCCTTTTCACCCGGCGGCGAAATTGCTGGCGAGGTCATCGCGGTGGGCGATAAAGTGAGACGATTCAAGGTGGGTGATCGCGTGATGGGGCTTACCGGCTACGGCGGTTTTGCTGAAGAAATCGCGGTCGTTGAACAGAATTTGATGCCTCTGCCCGAGAATATGTCGTATCAGCAAGCGGCCGGTTTTACCATGGTCTATGGCACCAGCTACTATGCACTGAAACAGCGGGCCAATCTTCAAGCTGGTGAAACATTGCTGGTGTTGGGTGCCAGCGGAGGGGTAGGTTTGGCGGCCGTGGAAATCGGTAAGGCGATGGGGGCGCGGGTGATTGCGTGTGCCTCTTCTGCGGAAAAGCTGGAAGTGGCGCGACAGGCGGGTGCAGATGAATTGTTGAACTACCAGGAACAGGATCTCAAAGAAACGGTGAAGAAGCTGACCAAAAATCAGGGGGCTAATGTTATTTACGATCCGGTAGGGGGGGCATTCAGTGAAGAAGCACTGCGCTCGATTGCCTGGGAAGGCCGTCACCTGGTGGTGGGATTTGCAGCGGGAGATATCCCCCGGCTACCGCTGAATCTGACCCTGTTGAAAAGCTGTCAGGTGGTGGGTGTATTTTGGGGAGCCTTCGCCATGCGTGATCCGAAAGCGAACCAGCAAAACATGATCGAACTACTGGGCCTCTTTCAGTCAGGCAAAATAAAGCCCCATGTGAGTCAGGTGTTTCCGTTTGAAGCCTATGAAGCCGCACTCAATTGTCTTACCGAACGTAAAGCGACAGGAAAAATAGTGTTAAACGTCGGCGGATAAATTCAGATCATCCATTGTTTCAACGTTTTCCCTTCAGATAGCAAAAAACGCCTGCAAGTCAGGCGTTTTTTTTGTACAAAAAGCCGCGAGCGGCGTTTGATAGTCTACGCTTTAAGTCACTGACAGGTCGCCGATTGTAGCCCGATTGTTTTTATGGAGCGTAGGTGCAGTGATGCGAAAATGGATGGTCTATTCAATGGCTGGGTTGGGCATGTTGCTGGTTGTCATGTTTAACTTGTGGTGGAGTTACGAGCCGCCCCTTACCAAAGTGCGGATTGCCGTATCCAAGACCCCCCTTTCTACCCCGGTTTATCTTGCCCGGCAATTAGGTTATTTCAAAGCGGCGGGAGTCGATGTCGACCTTATTGAAGTGGCCGGAGGGCATCGCAGTTTTCAAAAAGTGAGAGAAGGGGACGCGGAGTTTGGTACGTCTTCAGACTCTGTCATCATGTTCGGTGCGTTTCAAACCGATAGTGTCGTGAACGTAGCAACTTTTGTGCAATCGGACAATGACATCAAAATACTGGTGCTGGCCGATAGCAAAATTTATCGATCTGCCGATTTGCTGAATCGCAGGGTCGGCGTAGTCAGCAAGAGTGCTAGCGAATATTTTCTGGATGTTTTTCTGAGTATCGATGGCCTCAAGAGCGCACAGATAGTGAAGGTTGTGCTGCAGCCGGAGCATATGCAGGATGCCCTGACAACAGGCGAGGTTGATGCCATTGTCGTGTGGGAACCATACGCCTATAAGGCCGTTAAACTGCTAGGCGACAGTGTTCGGATTTTGCCTGGCAAAAGCATGTTCAGTATTACCTTTAATCTTGTCGCACAGCGAGCCTGGGTGGCCAAACATCCCGAGGCCTCGCGGGCAGTGTTATTGGCATTGCAGAACAGTATCAACTTTGTTCACCAGTATCCTCAGGAAAGTCAGCAGCTCATGCGTTCCCGATTGGGATTGGAGCAATCCTTTTTTGACTGGGTGTGGGATGACTACCTTTTCAAACTCTCCCTGAATCGGTCGCTGGTGTACGGTTTGCAAAGTCAGGCTCACTGGGCGATGGAGAATGGTTTGGTAACAGCGGAACGCGCCCCTGATTACCGCCAGATTATAGATGCTGAGCCCTTGCAAGGGGTTGCATCCCAAGCAGTCGCTTTTTAACGGTAAGGATCATAATCGCGTTATGAGAGTGAAAACCCGTCTATATCTCATTGCAATTGCGTCCTTACTTTCGGTGATGATCATTGCCGGTGGACTCTACTGGATGAGTATGAGAATGGATTCCGCCATCGCACAGCAGCGATATGCGATGGATCTGGTTTTTCAAATTAGTGAGTTGCGAACGCGGCTGCGCTATATGTCCAAGTCTTTTGACGAGCGAGAACGTCAGGAGTGGCTAAAAAGTCATGCCAGAATGAGCGCAAGTTTGCTGAAAAAACCGGAGATGAATGGTGACCAGCTTGTTTATGTGAAAAGCATTTATGCCTCTGATCAAGGGCTAAATGCCATTTTCGAACATATTGAACGGCGCGTTAAAGAGCAGGTGGAAGAAAAAGGTAATGCCGCAGTAAGTTATCTATTCGATCGGCTTTATCTGCAATTGGAGGCCATGCAGGAGGATAGTTTACGCCTGGCGCTTTCCGCAGAAACCCGGATCTCTGAAAAAATGTTGCAGAATCACCTGTTGCAGAGTGCGGGGCTGGTGCCCCTGGCATTGCTTATGTCACTGGTGGCTGGTTTTCTGGCTCGACAGATCAGCAGAAGTATTGAGCACCTGAAAGTCGGCATGACACAAGTGGCCGATGGACGAATGGATGCTGAAATCAAGGTCATTACCGAGGATGAGATCGGCGCGCTGGCTTCCCACTTTAATTTGATGTTGACGCAGTTAAGAGACGCTGAAACGGCACGCAAACGGCTGCAGGCAGAAGTGGTTAGTCGTAGCGATGAACTGAAACGCAGCGAGCGCCACTATCGCGCGCTGTTCGACAATTTGGCCAGTGCCGTTTTTGTTCTTCAATTCGACAAGACTCGCAACTTTTTTCTACTGCAGGATCTCAATCGGTCGGCTAAACATTTGGGTAATTGGCAGAAGGCCATGGTGGAAAACCGGGCATTATCCGACGTGATTACGGGGCACGTGGGCGCGTCATTGGTTGAATTGCTGGAGCGAGTGGAGGCCACCGGGTTAGGAGGAGCTTTTCCACCAATACATTATCGCGACAGTACGCTGGATTTCTGGATGGAAGGTTTTGCCTACAAGCTTCCGGAAGGTGAGCTGGTTCTGGTGTTCAGCGATATTTCGGCGCGTATTGAAGCAGAAGGTCGTCTGCGGTTATGGGCAAAAATATTCGATAGTACTTCCGAAGGTGTGATTGTGACTGATGCGCAATCCAATATTGTGGAAGTCAACGCGGCTTTTACTGATATTACGCAATACTCGCGGGAAGAAGCGAAGGGAAAGAATCCGAGCTTTCTGCAGTCAGGACGACATGATGAAGCCTTTTACCAGGCCATGTGGGAAAGCATTCATACCACGGGTCGTTGGCGGGGCGAGGTGTGGGATCGCAAGAAAAATGGTGAGACCTACCCTGAGTGGTTGAATATTAGTGCGGTAACGAATGACGAAGGCAAATTGACGCATTATGTTGCGGTTTTCTCTGATATCAGCGTGATAAAGCAATCACAGGCTCGACTGGACTTCCTGGCCCATCATGATCCGCTGACAAAGTTGCCCAACCGATTGTTGTTGGGGGCCCAGCTGGAACAGTCCCTAAAGCATGCCGGGCGAGCAAATAAACATTTGGCCGTGGTGTTTGTCGATCTGGATCGATTCAAAAATATAAATGACAGTTTGGGGCATCCTGCCGGCGACTATTTGCTACAGCAGGTGGCTGAACGATTCAAAGAGTGCTTGCGTACCGAAGATACGGTTGCCAGGGTGAGTGGTGATGAGTTTGTATTGCTTTTGAACGATATCGATAGTCGAGCCTCTGCCCAGATTGCCATGGACAAATTGCTGGAGCTATTTAACGACACTTTTGTATTGAACGAACAGGACATTCGCGTCACGGCCAGTATGGGGGTAGCGCTGTATCCTCAGGATGGTGAGTCTGCCACCGCGTTGATGCGTAATGCCGACACAGCCATGTACAGTGCCAAGGATGACGGGCGCAATTCATATCGTTTTTATACCGAAGAGCTCAGTAGTAACATGCTGGAGCAGGTGTTGCTTGAAAATGCGCTTCGAGGTGCACTTGAGCGTAATGAATTTTCACTGGCTTACCAGCCACAAGTGAATTTGCGCACAGGAGAAATCATTGGCATGGAGGTGCTGTTGCGCTGGTATTATCCGCAGGTAGGTTCAGTGTCACCTTCGTTATTTATTCCTATGGCAGAAGCGAACGGACTGATTCACGAAATTGGCCGATGGGTACTCTGGGCTGCTTGTACTCAGGGCAAAAAATGGCTGGATGAGGGCAAGGTATTTAACCGCTTGTCGGTGAATGTGGCGGGTTCGCAGATTCTTAAAGCGGGCTTTTCTGATCGGGTGCACGCGGTTCTGGATCAAACCGGTTTTCCATCCAATCACCTGGAACTGGAAGTGACGGAAAGTTACATCATGCAGGACACCAAGCAGGCCATTCAGCAATTGAGCGCCATTCGCGGACTGGATGTACTGCTGTCAATAGATGACTTCGGAACCGGTTACTCTTCACTGAGTTATTTAAAAAAGCTGCCGGTGCACAAGCTTAAAATAGATCAATCCTTTGTTCGTGATATTCCGGATGACGAAGAAGATGTTGCGATTGCAGAAGCTATTCTGGCACTGGGGCAGGCCCTGGATAAAACCGTGATCGCAGAAGGGGTGGAAACGGTCGAACAAGCGAGCTTTCTACTGAGTCGTGGGTGTATGGAAGCGCAGGGTTATCTGTTCGGAAAACCAATGAATGCCGAAGACATGGGTGACATTCTGGAAGCAGGAGCCTGTTTCGACGCACAGCGTTTACGCCTGGCAGAGTAGTTTGCATCTAAGCAAGATGAGGGGCGGTTGACGTTTGCCTCCTTCGCTTTCGATTTGATCTGATGGATATTTTTCCTCCATCGGGTTTGCTGTCTATACTGAAGTTCTGTCACGAAAAAAATAAGAGGAATAATGATGTCTGACAAACTTCTTACACTCGCAGAAGTAAGTAAACTTCTGGATAAACCCGAAGTCACGGTAAAACGATATGCGAAAGAAAGCCTGTTGCCCTCGGTTAAGCAAGGTGCCGATCTGATGTTTCCTGAAGCGGCCGTGCTGAAGTATATCGAAATATCAAAGAAACTTAAGTAAACCAACGGATGAGTCTTCGGCTCTACCGGTCAGAGCAATATGTAACTGTAGTGCCTGGGGCTGTTGACGTTTTCCGCGAATGAGTTGTTGCAAGGGGCGTCCTCGCCCCAATGGCCGAGCCAGGGTAGCCGATAGCGCCCCAAGGGTGGATCGTCTACCTTCCAAATGCGACCAGTGGACGTGTCAATGCATTACATAGCAAAACGTCAACAGGTTGGGTCTTACCTTTAAAATTTCGTAAACCAAAACTATTCGTAAACCAAATCTATTCGCAACCCAAAACTACGAGAACCGCACATTCCAGTATGCAAACCTTGACGACTGCCGCTCAGGATTTTCTGCCATTACTTCGCCGGGGTAAGTGGTTTAACAGTCTGCCGTTGCCGTTACAAACGTCGCTGCTGGCTTTGGCTCACGTGTGTGAGTATTCGCCCGGAGAGTGCCTTTTTTCACGAGGACATCCCGACAACGGTATTTTTGCTGTCCTGGAGGGCATGATAAAAATTGCCGGGGTCAGTGCATCAGGTAAAGAAGCCATCCTCACCATGATTGACCCTCCCAACTGGTTTGGAGAAATCGCGCTGTTTGATCGTGAGGCGCGAACGCACGACGCCTATGCCGATGGAAGTATCGTGGTTCTGCATATCCCGCATAAAGAGTTGGATGCGCTGCTAGAGGCGCACCCTCATTATTGGCGGGAATTCGGACGATTGTTAACCCAAAAACTCAGGTTAACCTTTCGTGCCATTGAAGATTTGGCATTGTTGCCGGCACCTATGCGATTATCACGCCGACTGGTAATGATGGCAGAAGGTTATGGTGAGCTTAAAGGCCAGAGTCGTCGAATTATCAATGTCTCTCAGGAGCAGCTTGGGCTGATACTGTCCATCTCTCGCCAAACCGCCAATCAAATTCTCAAAGATCTCGAAGCAAAAGGCATTATTCGCGTGACCTACGGCGAGATCGAGATTTGCGACCTTGATGCACTACGTCAGCTAGGGCGGTAGTCGGCCTGTCGTTGGGGCGCAATCGGCTACCCTGGCTCGGCCATTAGGGCGAGGATGCCCCTTGCAACAACTCGTTCGCGGAAAATGTTAACAGCCCCTGATGTCTCGCCTATTTTTTCGTTTTGTCGGCCACCTGACAGAGTTTGATTTGGAATTATTTTATCCTTTGCGCACTGTTCAGAACCCACTCATGAGACATTTAATGAAAACACTAACTGAGTATTTGTCTGACTATGCCTCGTATCATAGAGACAACCGGAATATAGCGACTCATTTTGTCGGTATTCCTTTAATTGTGGTGGCCGTCGCTGTGTTGTTGTCCCGGCCGGTGATGGATTTGCAAGTGGTCATCGTATCGCCTGCGGTAGTGGTCTCCTTACTGGCAGGTATTTTCTATTTACGGCTGGATGTGCGGCTCGGTTTGGTGATGTGTGCCGTACTTGCGGCATCGGTAGGCATCGGACGGCTACTGGCAGCTGAAAGTACCGTATTTTGGTTAACCAGCGGACTGGGTATGTTTGTCGTGGGCTGGATTATTCAGTTTATCGGTCACTATTACGAGGGTAAGAAGCCGGCATTTGTGGATGACCTGATTGGCTTGGCCATCGGCCCACTCTTTGTTGCGGCAGAAGTAGCCTTTAAGCTGGGACTCAGAGATGAGTTGAATCAAGCTATCGAGCAACGCGCAGGGCCTGTTAGAAATTAAGCAGTCTTACTGTCCGGGGTGGGATGATTAGCCAAACCGGCCGGAGAGGAGTAGCTGGGGGTCTGTTTAAAAAGACAATAACAATAAACAACAAGAAAAACCAAAAACAGAAAAGAATAAAAACAACGCAATTGCAAGGTAGGTCTCGGGCTAAAAAGACCGTATAAAATACGGCACAAGGTCTGATAAGACAAAAAAATAACGGCAGCTTTCGGGCTGCCGTTTTTTTTGCTGGATGCCTTCCTTGCAAAGGCATCCGAGGCATTACATTAAGCCTGCTCTCCGCGCTCCGGAAGCGTCACGTTCAGTTCCAGTACCGAGCAACTTTCGTTCTTGTCGAGTTGCACCTGTACCATATCTTCATCAATGGCAACGTACTTGCGGATAACGTCGAGAATTTCCTTCTGTAACTGCGGCAGATAGTCGGGCTGATCTTTTTTGCTTCGCTCATGCGCCACAATGATTTGCAGGCGCTCTCTGGCAATTAACGCCGTATTTTTTTTCTTGGATTTGAAGTAGTCAAAAAAGCTCATGCAGGATTATCCCCCAAACATGCGTTTGAAGAATCCCTTCTTCGGTAAATCAATGAAGCGGTGTTCGCGATTTTCGCCTAGCAGACGATCGACAGCATCACTATATGCCTGACCTGCATCACTGGTTTGATCCAGAATGACAGGGGTTCCCTGGTTAGAGGCTGTTAACACGGCTTTGGATTCCGGGATGACTCCCAGAAGTTTAATGGCAAGGATTTCTTCTACGTCCTTTACGCCCAGCATTTCGCCAATTTCAACCCGCTCCGGATTGTAACGAGTGAGCAATAAATGTTCCTTGATGGGTTCGAGGCCCAGTTCTGCGCGGCGTGACTTGCTCTGCAGAATGCCCAGAATACGATCGGAATCCCGTACGCTGGAAACCTCAGGGTTGGTAACAATCACGGCCTGATCGGCAAAATAAAGCGCCATCTGCGCGCCATGCTCAATGCCCGCCGGAGAGTCACAAATAATATAGTCGAAGCGCTCGCCCAGCTCGTTAAGAACGCGTTCTACACCTTCTTTGGAGAGGGCATCTTTGTCTCGTGTTTGTGAGGCAGGCAGAATGTGCAGATTATCTACGTGCTTGTCTTTAATCAGAGCCTGATTCAGCGTGGCTTCACCGTTAATCACGTTAACAAAATCATAAACCACGCGTCTTTCACAATTCATGATCAAATCGAGGTTACGTAAACCTACGTCAAAATCGATCACCACGGTTTTGTTTCCGCGTTGAGCCAGACCAACTGCAATAGACGCGCTGCTGGTCGTCTTGCCGACGCCGCCTTTGCCTGATGTAACAACAATGATGGTAGCCAATTTAGTGTTCCTAATGATGAGTAGTTATTCTTACCGACCTGCTACGACGGGATGGTCTGAACGATTCAGTCGACCAGTGGACGAATTTCCAGACGGTCTTCCCGAAGACAAATTTGCGCATTTTTGCGCCAACGATCGCCCTGAAGATCTTCGCTGATTTTATATTGACCAGCGATGGATACAAGCTCTGCTTCCAGACTCTGGCAAAAAATTCTCGCTCCGCTGTTACCTTTGACACCGGCCAGCGCACGACCTCGCAGCGGGCCATACACGTGAATGTTGCCATCGGCGAGAATTTCCGCTCCTGCGCTGACCGGGGCCATGACGATGAGGTCACCGCCTGCCGCATAAATCTGCTGACCAGAACGCACCGGTGTCGTGATTACGCGGGTGTTCTGTGCAATATAAACCGGTTCGGCCGGCGTGTCTTCCGATGGGCTGGCGACGGACGCGTTTGGTGCGAGCACTTCGTTTGAAGAATCGGGGGCGGATGTCACCGGTTGCTCAGCGACAGCATCGGCGTGTGACGTTGTGGCGGTTTCTATCCCGGATGTGCTTGCCGCGCCGTCAGGCTGTGTTATCGGGCGCGGTGCTTTTTCCTTGCCTGCAGGGACGCAGGCCAGGCCTTCTGCAAGCGCCGCGGCCTGGAGTTCGGCATTACCACCGCGAATCGCCACCGGATAGATGCCCAGTTCCAGGCATAACGTTGTCAGATGATCGAAGTCTGGAATATCTTCCGACTGATAGCGCTCAAGACTGATGATAACAGGAATGTTTTCAAAGAATCCTGGCGCTTGGGCAATACGTGCAGCGAGTTCTTGCCTGAATAATTCCGGCTCAAAAAAAGAAATTTCCAGAAGCGTCATGGGCACAAGTGCGCCACGGAGTTGCAGGCCATGTTCTTGTTTTTGTGCGCTGGCTGTTGATTGTGTCATGAAAGGGTGAAATCCTGCGTTTTCAGTCGGCAAAAGCCAATGAGGGTGAAATCGCTCGTTAACGAGACACTGATATCCTAAAAAATGCCGCTAAGTTTAACAGAAATATGACGATCAACACCCCTTTCTTTTTTTATTGTTAACAAGAAAGGGGGGATATTCGGGTCTTCCGGCAATCATCCACTCCGGTTTCCCTCGGTGCAGCGAATCCCGAGCGGAGGAGACGCGGCTTCATTGTCTGGCCGCCCTGCTGATTAGTAGCCTGTGAGATCCGAAACGAGAATAGGTTTCACCTGAAAGTGAGTGTTCAGCCAAGTGAGAAAGATAATTCATTGTGACTGTGATTGTTTCTATGTGTCGGTAGAGCTTCTGGACAGGCCAGAATTAAAAGGCTCACCCGTCGCCGTAGGGGGCAGTGCAATGACGAGAGGCGTGATTGCCACCTGTAATTATGAGGCGCGCGCGTTGGGTGTCCGTTCGGCGATGCCGACAGCGAGAGCGTTGAAATTGTGCCCGCAACTCACCTTGCTGCCACCCCGGATGGAGCGCTATCGTCAGGTATCGCGCCAGATAATGGCCATTTATAAAACCTATGCAGAGCGGGTGGAACCTTTGTCTCTGGACGAAGCCTATCTTGATGTTAGCGACAGCAAACAGCACAAAGGCAGTGCGACCTTGATTGCTGAAGACATTCGTCGTCGAGTGGCGCAAGAGGTGGGGGTAACTGTTTCGGCGGGTGTGGCTAAAAACAAATTTTTAGCCAAAGTCGCGAGCGATTGGAATAAACCCAACGGCATGTATGTGATATTGCCGGATAAGATCGACGAATTTGTACAGACCTTGCCGGTCGGGCGTATTTGGGGGGTAGGTAAGGTGACCCAACAAAAACTCGAAAATCTGGGATGGCGCACTTGCGGAGAGTTGCAGGCAGCTTCATTAGCCACCCTGACGGAACACTTCGGGCGTCTCGGACAAGCACTATATGATCGTTGTCGGGGGGAGGACGCTCGCGAAGTTGAACCCTTGCGACAGCGTAAGTCATTGAGTGTTGAAGAAACCTATCCTGCAGATTTGCCGGGGGTGGATGCCTGTCTGCGCGAGGTGCCCGAGCTGTTTCAACAGTTGCAACGGCGAATTCTAAAAACCGGACTGGAGCATGCCATTCACAAATGCGTGGTGAAAATAAAATTCAGCGATTTCACCCTGACCACGCATGAAACCGTGTGTGGTCAGCCGGATATGCAAGTGTTCTGTCATCTGCTTGAGGCCGGTCTCGCGAGAAAAAATCTTCCGGTGCGCCTGCTGGGATTAGGGGTTCGTTTTGCGGAAACGCCGACGAATACATCACTACAGCTGTCATTGTTTTAGCTTGGAGGTTGTCACTGTTTTAGCTTGGACGTTGTAATTGTTTTAACTTGAAAGTGCCGTTGTTTTAACGTGAAACCGGGCGATACGTGAATCTTTCATTGCTAACTTGTCTGTTTTTTATACTTTTTACTCCACTTTTAACGATATCCGTGCGGCAAACTTGTTTTGACCCGGCATTGGCTTATTATTACCGCTTTAATTTGCCCGTGCCCGGTGAGGTACTGGCTGATCATTCAACGAAATCGAACCCCCAGCGACTATGACATATCAGATTGATTCGACTCCCGAAGGTTTAGAACGCCTGGCGCTCAAAAGTTACACCGAGAAAGCGTATTTGGGATACTCCATGTACGTTATCCTCGATCGCGCGCTGCCTCACATTGGAGATGGCCTGAAGCCGGTACAGCGTCGGATTATCTATGCCATGTCCGAGCTGGGATTAAATGCAGCATCCAAACACAAGAAGTCGGCGCGTACGGTGGGGGATGTCCTGGGTAAATATCATCCGCATGGCGACAGCGCGTGTTACGAAGCCATGGTATTGATGGCTCAGCCGTTTTCATATCGCTATCCCTTGGTCGATGGTCAGGGCAACTGGGGTTCACCCGACGATCCAAAGTCGTTTGCCGCCATGCGTTATACCGAAGCCCGTCTGGCACACTATGCCGAAGTTCTGCTGAAAGAGCTGGGACAAGGGACAGTGGATTGGGTTGCGAATTTTGACGGCACCATGGATGAACCCTGCACCTTGCCGGCCCGCTTGCCCAATCTGTTGCTTAACGGCACCACCGGGATTGCTGTCGGGATGGCTACCGATGTCCCGCCTCATAATTTGCGTGAAGTAACACAGGCTTGCGTGCACTTGCTTGAGAACCCGGAGACCGACAACCGGGAACTGTGCCAATTTGTTAAAGGGCCTGATTACCCTACCGCCGCAGAAATCATTACGCCGGCGGAAGACCTGTTGCGTATTTACGAGACCGGGCGCGGGTCGGTGCGTATGCGAGCGGTTTATACGCGAGAAAACGGTGACATTGTTATTACCGAATTACCGCATCAAGTTTCCGGTGCGAAAGTACTGGAGCAGATAGCGGCGCAAATGCTCAATAAGAAACTCCCGATGGTGGCAGACTTGCGTGATGAGTCCGACCATGAAAATCCCACACGGTTGGTGATCGTGCCCCGATCCAACCGAATTGATGCCGATGCGGTGATGGCGCATCTGTTTTCAACGACGGATCTTGAGAAAACCTATCGGGTGAATCTCAATGTCATTGGTATTGATGGTCGACCCGCCGTCAAAGGTTTGCGAACTATCCTGACGGAATGGCTTTCCTATCGAACCACCACGGTGCGCAGACGGTTACAGCATCGGTTGGATAAAGTCCTGAGCAGACTGCACATTCTGGATGGCTTACTGATTGCCTTTCTGAATATTGATGAAGTCATTGCCATTATTCGTGCAGAAGATAAACCAAAGCCCGTTTTGATGGAGCGGTTTGGTATTACCGATCTTCAGGCTGAAGCCATTCTGGAACTCAAGTTGCGTCATTTGGCCAAACTTGAAGAGATGAAAATTCGCGGCGAACAAGATGAGTTGGCACAGGAGCGTGATTGGTTGCAGCGCACTTTGGGCTCGGCAGAATTATTGCGCGATTTAATCAAATCCGAACTGATTGCAGATGCCGAAACTTTCGGTGATGCGCGTCGGTCACCCATTGTGTCGCGGGACGAAGCCAAAGCCTTCAGTGAAACCGATTTAATTTCGTCAGAGCCGGTCACGGTGGTGTTGTCGGAAAAGGGCTGGATACGTGCGGCAAAAGGCCATGATATCGACCCGTCTGCATTGAGCTACAAAGCGGGTGATAAATTCGCGCTGGCCGCCAAAGGCAAGAGTCATCAAAATGCCGTGTTTTTGGATTCCACCGGGCGATCCTATACGCTGGCGGCTCATACCTTGCCCTCTGCCCGAGGTCAGGGAGAGCCGCTTACCGGCCGAATCAGTCCACCTTCGGGGGCAAGCTTTACCGGTTTGCTGATTAGTGAAGATAACCGCAAAGTCCTGCTGTGCAGTGATGCCGGCTATGGCTTTGTTGCGGACTATTCCGAGCTGCAGAGTAAAAATAAAGCGGGCAAGGCATTACTGTCGTTACCGGAAAATGCACAGGTATTACCGCCGGTGATTCTGGATAATGTCGATAAGCAATATTTGCTGGCGGTGACAAACGAAGGTCGAATGATTGTGTTTCCTGTTCGGGAGCTTCCTGAACTTTCCAAAGGCAAGGGGAATAAAATCATCGGTATCCCTTCTGCCCGAGCTAAAACGCGCGAAGAGCTCATGACATTGATTACGGTCTTCTCCGAATCGGATCAACTGGTGATGACTGCAGGAAAGCGTTCGATGAAGCTGACCTTTAAAGATCTTGAACACTATATCAGCGAGCGGGGACGTCGGGGGAACAAATTACCCCGGGGACTGCAACGGATTGATAGTGTGGAAGTGATTGGCTTGGGGAATGATACGCCTGCGATAGCGTAGGTTGAGCGTTAGAAATTGAGATGGTTACCGTGAATACTGCCGGTACGGGTTCGTTTGGTGTACTTTAAACTGTTTGTTCAACGGAAGTAGCTGATTAAAGGTGTTCGAGTGTGAGCGAAATAATCCTCATCAATGTCTCCGGGCGTGATAAGCCGG
Source organism: Hahellaceae bacterium (assembly GCA_024234505.1). Classification (GTDB taxonomy): domain Bacteria; phylum Pseudomonadota; class Gammaproteobacteria; order Pseudomonadales; family Oleiphilaceae; genus JACKOD01. The sequence continues at coordinate 366,677 of JACKOD010000002.1, forward strand.
GTTTAACGTCCGAAATTACCGGAATGATGGCCCATTATGGGGTAAGAATTCTGGATATCGGACAGGCCGTGATACATGATCACCTGACGTGGGGGATTCTTGTCAAAATATCCGACGAAGCAACGTCTTCTGCACTACTGAAGGACTTATTGTTTCGTTTTCATGAGCTGGATTTACATGCGCGGTTTGAACCCGTGAGTGAGGAAGATTATCAGCTCTGGGTAGAAGGTAAAGGCAAGGCCCGTTATATCGTTACACTGCTATCCCGTTTGATCACTGCGGAGCAAATTGCCCGGGTTTCCGGAATTACCGCAGCGCATGGTCTTAACATCGATAACATTACCCGATTGTCCAGTCGCCCGCCTTTGCAGGCGCGGGAGACGCAGGCGCAGGCCTGTATTGAGTTTTCTGTTCGGGGGACTCCGCCGGATCTGGATCAATTGCGCGCAGATTTTCTGCAGATTGCCGGTGAACTAAATGTAGACATCGCCTTTCAGGAAGACTCCATCTTCCGTCGTAACCGGCGTCTGGTGGTCTTTGATATGGATTCAACCTTGATTGAAGCCGAAGTGATAGATGAACTTGCCAAGGAAGCGGGTGTCGGCGAGCAAGTGGCTGAGATTACCGAGCTGGCCATGCGTGGGGAGCTGGATTTTACGGAGAGTTTCAAACGTCGTGTGGCCTTACTGAAAGGTCTGGATGAAGCCGTACTGGCGCAAATCGCACAGCGCCTGAAGTTAACCGAAGGAGCGGAACGTCTGATCAGTACGCTGAAAAGCCTGGGCTATAAAACAGCGATACTGTCGGGTGGCTTTACCTATTTCGCGAACTTTCTCAAGCAGCGTTTGGGTATTGATTATGTTTACGCGAATGAACTCGAAATAGAAAATGGTCGGGTCACCGGTCGGGTAACGGGTCAGGTAGTGGATGGTCAGCGCAAGGCTAAACTGCTATTGGAAATCGCCGAGAAAGAAGGCATTGGTCGACAACAGGTCATTGCGGTAGGAGATGGTGCCAACGATCTTCCTATGTTGAGTCAGGCCGGTTTGGGTGTGGCTTTCCGTGCCAAGCCGCTCGTCAAATCAACGGCAAGGCATTCCATTTCAACCTTGGGGCTGGATGGTATTTTGTATTTGATCGGCTTCCGCGATCGCGAAACGATTTAGCCAGCAGTGGCAAGCGGGTAGAATCAGTCGAAGGGCAGCCCGGCGGGACGTTTCGTCCCGCTGAGTGTTTGGCAGAATGGCTAACAAGGCTGTTGAATAAGTCTTATTGCTCGTGGAAGTCGTAGTTCATTTCGGCGGTCGGCGCCTGCAAATAATAACCCTGTATGTAGTTAACACCGGCTTGCCAAAGTGTTGACAAAATAGTGGCATTTTCAACCAGAGGGACAATGGTGAGTTTGCCTTGGGACTGCAGTGTCTTCACCATTTCCTTCACCTGCTCTTTGGTTTCATCATTACGCTGAATTTCTTCAGTGTAGGAGCCGTCAAGCTTCACGTAGTCTACTTCCACGTGTTTCAGTGTATTGAACGGGTTCAGTGCACAGCCGAATCGACTCAGCGACACTTTGCAATGGAGCGCCTTTAAGCCACGGGAGAACTCTTTGGCTTGTTTCAAATAGGTAATCGTATCCGACTCGTTGATCTGGAATATCAGTGAGTCGCCCGGTAATCGTGCAGCTTTCAGGGCGACACTCAGCCAGGCGGTAAAGGTTTTATCCTGAATGGTTTCTGCCGTCAGGTTCAAAAATAACCGGGTTTCATGACCTTTCGAACGATGGGATGACAGGTGTTTTATTGTCTGAATAATGACCCAGCGATCAATTTTTGTGGCCATTTCGGTGGGGCCCACCGGGGGTAGAAAGTCGTAGGGGGAAACTTCCTGCTCATCATTGCCTACCATGCGAAGAAAAGCTTCATAATGTTCTTCACTTTCGCCTCGTAAACTGATCACCGGCTGGAAAAGCAGTCTGAAGCGGTTTTCGTCCAGTGCTTCCTGTAGTATGTCGACGGCGGAGCCTTCTTCCAGCGATTCACCGACCAGTCTGGCACTAAACTTATTAACGCCATTGCCACGCTCATGGCCTTCCATTTTGGAAACATCATCTGCGGCAGAATGAGCCCGGCCTAACATGTCCAATGCGTTCGGAGCGTTTTCACCAATGAGCGCAATACCGATGCTGCATGTAAGTTGGACTGTTTTGCCGGAAACATCTGACAAATGATTTTCAACCGCCTTGCGTATAATTTCGCTGAGTGCGCGCGCTTTTTCCTCATCCTGATCTGGCATGAGCAGGCAGAACGCGTCATCGCTTACGCGTGAAAGGGTGTCGTGTTCGTCAGGATACTGCTTCAGTAAGTTGGCGATATCACTGAATACCAGGTCCGCACCGGCGATACCCACGTTGGATTTCACCGAATTGAACTGATCCAGTTTTATATATAGCAGCGCAGAATCTACGCCGTTGTCCGTCGCTTTACGCACCGTCAGTTCGAGTTTTTCCATCAGATACTGGCGATTGTAGAGCCCGGTTAACAGATCCTGGCTGCTGATTTCCCGAAGCTTTTCTTCCAGTTCCGCACTGTTCTTTTCCGGGCGTACGACGATTTGTGTACATTCTTCTCCTTCATAAGTTGCACGGGAAAGAGACATCACCACATTGATTTCGGATTCATCACTGCGGCAAGCAACACAGTTGAGCATCCCTGTATCAATTTCACCGTCCGAAAAGGAGCGGGAAATTTCTTTGAAATCATCCTGACTTGAGTCAGAAAGCGTATCCAGTACCGGAATGCAGATAAGGTCGTCTATATCGTCATAGCCATAAAACTCCATATAGGAGGGATTGGCATATACATGCATACCATCGTTGACATAGGCAATGGCATCTTTCGAGCTGTCGAGCAAAAGCTGGCAGCGCTTTTCCGCTTCACGCACCAAGCGTTGAGCTGTGCGTCGCTGGCGTCGCTCCGAGAGCGAAGTCAGCTCCCGGCTGATGGAGAGAATCAAGTGCTTGCTGTTCTCAAAAGGAACAACATCCTGTGCCCCTGCGCGCAGGTATTTTATAAAAGTATCGTTGTTGTAGCCGTCATTGAGCACAATAAAGGGAATATCTTTTTCGAGACGGTTAATTTGATTAAGTACTTCTTCAGCAGAGGGGGATTCCGCGATCTCGCGTGCCAGACAAAGATCCCAGGTATGGTTCTTTAATGATTCCAGTAAGTCTTCTTCGGAGGTGATTCTGTGCGCGCGGGTTGCCCTGCCGGAATTTCTCAGCAAGCTGACAATTTTTTCTGCATCGTTCTGAGAGGGGTCCAGAATCAGCAAATGAACGGTTTCATTTTTTTTCTGTTGCATGTGTATTGAAAGTCGGTAAAAAAGTGACGTTTTAATTCCTAATACGCACTCTGCCTACTGGCCGTCAGTGCGCGCTAGCTGTCGGGTGCACCCGAAAGTGCACTCTGCTTGAAGCCTGTTGCGTCAGAGGGATGGCCAAAGAGAATCAAAGTCGTCTTCGGGGCTTTCCTGCTTGGCTTTGATCGGTTCGTCAATGGGTGCATTTAGTGAACCTAATGACTTAAGCTCAAACTGACTAAAGCTTCCTGTCGCCGAAAGGCGTTTAACAAGGAGATACTTGGTTTCTTCTCCTCGAATGTTGATTTGAACTTTGTGTCCGGTCTGAAATGGCAAGCGGGGGACAATTAATGTTGCCGGTTGGTTAATGGCCGGAACGGCCGGCAGCATTAACCCTCTGAGATATTCACTGTTGTCGCCGGTTTTTTGAATTAACTGCACCCCACAAGGTGATGCCGTGGGTGCCAAAAGTTCAATGCCCAGTTGCGTACCTTGCTGTTTAACCTGACGAATCCAGCGAATGGCCGCAATACTCCAGGCGTGCTCATCGTGTTCCCTGACGCCTAATATTTCGCCTGCTTGCACATTGCCGGGAATATCACTGTCCCACTGCAGGCAATAACCGCCGGGGCTGGTATTGACCAGGATGATTTTAAATGCAGGGTAGGCCGAGGGTTTGTTTTCGCCAAAGCCCGGTGGATGGCTGAACAAAATGGGGGAATCTGCCGGTTCATGCGAATGAGATGACGAGACGGCATCAAAGGCATCGGCCCACGGGTCATTTTTCCGGTTGTGCTGGCTCAAAAACTTATTTTCATCGGATGGCTTGGCCGGCGACGAGAACTCCTGAATGAGCTGGGTATTGAAATCGGTGCATCCGGAAACGTAATAATGGGTCGCGCTCAAGCCTACACAGATGCTCAGCTTGCCCCGGCTGGGAATACGTTTGAAGTTACGTTTTGTCAGTATGCCAAGTGCCTGGTTAAGATGGGCAACCAGTTGATCCTGCAACGGAACAGGAAAATCAATGGCAGGGACTCCGCCGGGGTCCTTGTTTTGTAGCTGATCCAGGTAAAGGGATAGCCTGCCGGTCAGTTCATGCGTATCCAGGCCGACATGATCTTCGGTGAGGGTATCGCTGACCAGACTACGGTATACCGGAGGCATATCGCGACCGCTATGTATCAAAAATACGGCTTCCTGGACGTTAGGTTGGGTAATTTCAACATAGCGGGACCACTGCTCAAAGGTACTGTATACCGTGGCAAGGTCGGTTTGTCTGAGCTGATTGGGTTTGCAGCAGCCCAGCAGTAATAACTGTTTGTAGACCTCGGCAATGGTACTTTGATCGTTAGTTTTGGCGTTTTCGTCTTTTACGTCATAGCGCAGCAGCTCATTACGCTCTGCAAACCGGTAAATCTGATGACTTTCCAGCCAAAGATTTTTTGGGCTGGGACAATAGAGCTGGCAGGATCGAAGCAGCGAACGACCATATTCACTGAGCACGCGGTGACAGGCACAGATAAGGATTTTTCTGACTTTCTCGTTTTTCAACCCGCTCTGGCTTTCGATGAGCACCTGTTTGTAGCCATTGGCGATATTAATTTGCAGGGCTTGAGCCAGATTCGCAATCTTGCGTTGCTTTTCCGGTAGGGCAACGGGCTGATTGAGGAAATGCTTTGACAGTTCCTGACAAACATAATGTACGGCCGGGCGCAGGGTTTCCATCAGTTGCAGACGTACATTCGGTACGACGATAAGCTGATTGAGTTCTAGCGACGCGTGATAAAGCCTGCGTGCTGTTTCTCCGATGTTGGCCATCGGCAGCGCATCCACCCACTTCTTCAACGCTATAGGGGTTGATTCGCTGAACGACAACGTCGCCAGACTCTGCTCTGGTAGAGAAAGTTTCAGAGAATTTTCCTGGCCTTCCAGGTGGTCAGCACCATTCATTAATCAGTTATTCCGGTTATTTTTGTTGAACAAATGTACCTTGTATCTGCTGCATTCTGATCGGAATTGAACCTTTCGCTCTTTATAATACAAAGACCTATCCGAAAGAATAGCAGACTTTTATTTTGTGTCAGGAAAAACCTGCATCATCTTGTATTTTCTTATTTTTGTAGGCTGGTTAACACAAAAGCAAATCGAGTGGTGTTTTAGCATCCCGATCCGGAATTTCGGCAACCCATTTCGGTACTAAAAAGCCCGGAAGCATTGCTAGAAGTGCCTGATAGATCAGGCGTGCACGCTCAATATCCACCGCAAAATGCGCCGCCCCGCTAACGGGGTCGAGCTGGTGGAGATAATAGGGGAGCGCACCTGATGCAAACAGTTTTTCGCTCAGCGTAGCCAGCGTTTCGGGATGATCGTTGATGCCCGCCAGCAATACCGACTGATTCAATACCGTGACTCCCGCGTCCCGCAGCATCCTGATGGCATTGGTCACCGCAGGGTCAATCTCATTCGGATGGTTGATGTGCAATACCACAACGCGCTGAAGCTTGACGTGACTGATCCAGTTTATAAATGTGTTATCTATTCTGGCGGGAATTACAACGGGCAAGCGAGTATGAATTCTCATTCGCAAAATATGCGGGATTTTCTCCAGTTCCTGACTGAGCCATTGCAAATGACGATCGTTGACGGCCAGAGGGTCGCCGCCACTGAGAATGACTTCATTCAATTCTGTGTGTGCCCGGATATAGTCGATGACCCTGACCCAGTCCTCGCGTGATACCCGGTGCTCCTGATAAGGAAAATGTCGACGAAAACAGTAGCGGCAGTTGACGGCACAATGTGTACCGGCAACCAATAATACCCGTGATTTGTATTTGTGAATCAGTCCGGGAGCGACGGTATATTTTTTTTCCTTGAGCGGATCGAGCAGATAGCCTTCGTGAACCTGCAGCTCGGAAGCTACAGGTAGTACTTGCTGCAACAGGGGGTCCTGCGGATTGCCTCGTTCAACGCGATCCAGGTAGGGGCGCGGTACATTTAGGGCAAAGGACTGGTTTGCCTGGTCGGATAAGGTATCAAGGGGAATGTCAACATAGTCGGCGAGTTCCGACAGAGAGGTTACTGCGCGAGAAAGTTCACTCTTCCAGTCAAGATCTTCGACAGTTGAAATGGTTCGAGGTATCATGTGCGCCTTTAAAATACTTTAAAATTTTTAAAAAATCGTAATCTCCGCATAGCGCGAGAGTTTATCTTATTTTTATAACTGACACATAACGCGTATTTGAATCGGTAATCAAACTATGGCCATGTATTCTACCAATGAATTTAAAGCGGGTCTCAAGGTTCTGTTGGACGGTGAGCCCTGTTCAATTCTAGAAAATGAATTTGTTAAGCCCGGCAAGGGGCAGGCGTTTAACCGCGTAAGATTGCGTAATCTCAAGTCTAATCGGGTCTGGGAGCGTACCTTCAAGTCAGGTGAATCATTGGAAGGTGCCGATGTTATTGATCTGGAAATGGAGTACCTCTACGCCGATGGCGAGTTCTATCACTTCATGATGACGGATGGATCATTCGAGCAGCATGCGGCTGATGATAAAGCGGTTGGTGACTGTAAGAAGTGGCTGAAAGAGCAAGATGTTTACACGGTGACCTTGTATAACGGTGCGCCTTTGTCTGTTTCACCTCCGAACTTTGTAGAGTTGGAAGTGGTTGAGACTGATCCGGGGGTGAAGGGTGATACGGCCCAAGGGGGCTCCAAGCCTGCCACGCTGTCTACCGGTGCGGTGGTAAACGTGCCTCTGTTTGTAAATATTGGTGATAAGTTGCGTGTTGATACCCGTAGCAATGAATATGTGAGCCGCGCAAAAGGTTAAGACCTTTCAGGCGGCTGGACTGCTCTGCGAGTCCCATCACGATCAAACAAAAAGCGCCTGACCGGGCGCTTTTTGTTTTTGGCCGCAAAGCGTTTGTGGGCGGCGCGCCATTATGAAAAGGCCGAGAATTTAAACGTTACACTATTCAGTTATTCAGGATGACCGTTATGACCAGTCAGACATTATTTTGGCAGCCCGCATGTAATATGGCGCATTTGCGTAAAAGAGCTGAGGTTCTGGGATTGTTGCGAGCGTTTTTTGCGCAACGGGAAGTCATGGAAGTTGATACCCCCTTGCTCTGTCATGCGTCTGTCACCGATGTTCATCTGGCTAGTGTGACCACCCATCTGACCTATCCCGGGGATGAAGGGAAGGTTTCTTATCTTCAAACCTCGCCGGAATTTTCGATGAAACGCCTGTTGGCGGCGGGAAGCGGGCCGATCTTTCAGATCTGCAAAGCCTTTCGGGGTGGTGAGCGAGGCCGGCGTCACAATCCGGAATTTACGATGCTGGAATGGTATCGCCCGACTTTTTCGTTGGCTCAACTAATGGATGAGGTGGAAGCGCTACTGGCATCTTTGGGCGTAATTGGCACCGCTCGACGCACAAGTTATCGTCAGGCATTTATAACTCATGCCGGTGTGGATCCTTATGCGGCCAGCGATGACGAGTTAAAGCAGTTAGCAGAAGAAAGCTCGGGAATCGCAGGTTCTTTACTGGATCGTGATGGCGCGCTGGATGTAATTCTGACACACCGCGTCGAGCCCTTGTTAGGCGTTGACGGTCCGGAATTTATCACCGGTTATCCTGCCAGTCAGGCCGCGCTGGCAAAGGTTTGCGAGATTGACGGATATCTTCAGGCGCAACGCTTCGAGCTTTATATTGACGGGCTGGAATTGGCTAATGGCTATGATGAGCTGGTGGACGCTGACGAGCAGTTGCGCCGGTTTGAACAAGATAATCGGCAAAGAGAAGCAATGGGGTTGCCGACGATTGCAGTAGATCATCGGCTGGTCGCTGCCCTGAAGCAAGGTTTGCCCCCCTGTTCGGGGGTTGCACTGGGGGTGGATAGATTACTAATGGTACTGCTGGACACTCGCAACATTGATGATGTGCTGGCGTTCCCTGTAGATTGTACCTGATTGTTGGGCTTGATCCGGTAAGCCCTTTGGGATTCCGGAGTTCCTGGTGAGTATACTCGTGTGAAAATTTTTCTGGATCTGGGCTGGTTTTTCCGTCGGGAATGGCGTCGCTATCTGGTCGCGATTACGGCACTGGCTGCCGTGGCGTTGCTGACCATGATTCCACCGAGGATTACGGGGCAGCTTGTGGATCAAATAGAATCTGGGCAGTTGTCGTCGGAACATCTGATGATGCAAGTGGTGATCATTGTGGTCATTGCGCTGCTGATTTACGTTCTTAGGGTGCTGTGGCGGATCTATTTATTTGGCTCGTCATTGACGTTGGCCAAAGAGCTACGCTCCCGCGTCTACCAGCATTTGAGTGTGATGCCGGCCACTTTTTATCAGCGTTACCGCACTGGTGACCTGATGGCGCGTTGCACGCAGGATATTGAAGCGGTACAGATGACGGCAGGTGAAGGTGTACTGTCCATGGTGGATGGTGCGATGACGGCAGTTGTTGTGTTGGGGATGATGATGCTGACCGTTTCCTGGAAGTTATCGCTGGTCGCGCTGATTCCCTGGCCTGTCATGGGGTGGTTGATGTATCGCTATGGAAACCAACTGCACGAGGCGTTCGGAAAATCGCAAACTCGTTTCAGTGAGTTAAATGACCAGGTGCAGGATACGCTTTCCGGTATGAGGCTGGTAAAAGCCATGGGAGCTGAAGCGCTTTTAATTGAGGGGTTCAGGCAGCGAGCAGCCAACGCCAGTGAAGCCAATCTTGCGGTTGCACGCATAGATGCGGCTTATGATCCCACGATTACCGTGGCCATGGGTCTTTCATTTTTACTGAGTGTGGCTTTTGGCGGCTATCTCATTCTGCAGCAACAGTTAACGCTCGGTCAATTAACCAGCTTTATGATGTACCTTGGGTACCTTTTATGGCCTATGTTTGCGTTTGGCTGGATGCTTAGCATTGTGGAACGTGGGTCGGCGTCCTATCGTCGGATTGCCGCGCTGCTGGCCGAACCCCTGCCTGAGGCGATGAGTGAGAATACATTATCAGGCGTTGCCGATATACCGGGTAAGTCGGCGAGTATTGAGGTTGACTTGAATGAGTTTGTTTACCAACCGACGGCGACACCGATATTGCGCGCGCTGCATTTTGCTGTTCCGGCGGGAACCACCTTAGGCATCATCGGTCCGGTAGGTAGTGGAAAAAGTACATTGCTACAGCTGTTGTTACGGGTTTATGAGTCAGAACCCGGGGCGATACGTCTTAATGGTGTTCCTGTGAGCGGGATGCCGCTGGAGCAACTGCGTAGCTACTTCGCCTGGGTTGGACAACAACCTTTTTTATTTTCGGCGACTGTAGCTGAAAACATTGCGTTAGGTCTGCCACAGGCTTCGCCGGAGGAGATCGAACAGGTGGCTCGTCTTGCGGCCGTACATGATGACATTATGCGATTTCCTGATGGCTATCAGACCCTGGTAGGAGAAAAGGGCGTGACGCTTTCCGGAGGCCAGAAGCAACGTTTGGCGATTGCTCGCGCCTTGCTTTTGAAGGCGCCGATTCTGCTACTGGATGACGCGCTTTCGGCAGTGGATGTTGAAACCGAAGTCGCCATTCTTCGCCATTTACGGGCGGCACGTTTGCAAGCGACTACCATCATAGTGACGCACCGATTAACGGCTGTGGAAAATGCAGACCTGATACTGGTCATGGAGCAGGGACAGATAGTACAGCAAGGCACGCACGCCCGGCTGTCGAAGGTGCCGGGCTGGTATCGAGATATTTACGAGTATCAGAAACTGGAGCAAATGGTCGATGCCGGACGTTAAGGAGCCCTCTTTCATTGCCACCTATTCTGATCGACAGGTTCTAGCCAGGTTATTGGCTTATACCTCGGGAAAGCGCGCCTTTTGGTGGGCGGGTTTGTTGATGCTGCTGTGCGCGACTGTGGCAGATTTGATGGGTCCCATGCTGATCAAGCAGTTTATAGATAACCAGTTGGTGCCGGGGAGCTTTGACCTATTTTCGGCACTCTGGCTAGCAGGGGGATATGGCCTGGTGATGTTGCTTGCTGCCGGGCTGAGATATCGACAGGCTATTTTGTTTTCGGGGTTGGCACTCAATGTTGTTGAACGCATTCGGGTGGATTTATTCGAACGAGTAATGTGTTTGCCGTTGGCTTTTTTCGATCGCAGTGCGACCGGTGCGCTGATTTCTCGACTGACAAATGACTCTGAAGGCGTAAAAGAACTTTTTGTGAACGTGATTGTGAATGCATTGCAGAATCTGTTTCTATTGGTTTGCATTTTTATTGCGATGGCTGTGCTTGACGTACGGCTGATGGCGCTGGCCTTGGCGCTGGTTCCTGTCACTGTGGGGGCAATGTGGATTTATAAAAAGGTGAGTGCGCCTTTGTTTCATAAGGCGCGAGCGTTGCTTAGCGATATGAATGCTCATTTGAATGAGTCATTACAAGCGATGCAAACACTACAGGTGTTTAATCAGCAGGCACGCTTTAAAGCACGCTTTGATACGTTGGTGGAAAGCCATTTTACTGTTCGCAAGCAGAGTGTTCGACTGGATGGTTTACTGTTACGCGCATTAATCGATTTCATCAGCATGCTGGTGCTGGCGGCAATTCTGGGGGTTTTCGGGCAAACCTATCTAAAAGGGGCGGGGGCTGAGATTGGTGTGTTATATGTGTTTATCTCCTACCTCGGCCGATTTACCGAGCCGCTGATAGAAATGACTCAGCGACTGAATCTGCTTCAGCAGTCGTTGGTGGCTGGCCAGCGCGTCTTCCATTTAATGGATGAGCCTTCGGAGCGCTATCATGAAGCAAGGGTTTCGAACGCAGGTGTCGGTCTGGCGCAAAATGTGGAAGCTGGGCAAAACCTTATCGAATTCGACCGGGTGACATTTGGCTACAGTAGTGATCGACCTGTCATTCATGAGGTATCTTTCTCTATACCCAAAGGACACTTTGTGGCATTGGTGGGGCACACCGGCAGTGGAAAGAGCACGCTGGCAAGTTTGCTATTACGCTTTTATCCGTTGAGCGAAGGACAGATTCGTATCGGGGGGGAATCAATCAATACGCTGCCGGAGTCGGTATTGCGTGCCAAAATGGGCGTGGTTCAACAGGATACCTATATCTTTAATGCTTCGCTGGCAGACAATATTTGCCTGGGGCAGCCGCTTGACCGCTCTCGAGTGGCTCTTGCCTGCGAGCAGGCCCAGTTGACAGCGTTTGTTGCCGGGTTGCCGCAGGGATTTGATACGTTGCTGGGAGAGAACGGGGTTCAGCTATCCAGTGGTCAAAAGCAGTTGCTATCACTGGCGAGGGCATTAGTGCGTGACCCGGAAGTGCTAATTCTTGACGAGGCCACAGCCAATGTCGATAGCGCAACCGAGCAAGGGTTAATGAAGACGCTGCGAGCGTTGAGAGGAAAGGTTACGTTGGTGACCATCGCGCATCGGCTGGCAACGATAATAGACGCGGACCAGATACTGGTGTTGCATCAGGGGCGCCTGATGCAACAGGGTAGCCATCGGGAATTGCTGGCCACCGAAGGGTTATATCAGCATCTGTATCAGCTACAGGCGCTGGAGCAACATCTCAATATTCCCGGTTAGGCCTTTTTGATCCGTTTAGCCAGTGGTTGACCCAGGCGGACCGATCCGGCCGGTGCCAGCGCTTCATCCCATTCAATGCTGTCGGGCGGGAAGGCCATCACTACAGTGGAGCCGAGTTTAAACAGCCCCATTTCCTCGCCCTTGGCCAGTGTGATATTGCTTGGGCTGTCGTAACGGGTGGTTTTTAATGTCCGTGCTGGCGGGGCGACCTGTCCGGCCCATACCGTTTCTATGGCAGCCACAATCATGGCTCCGACCAGTACCATGGCAACGGGACCCAGTGCCGTATCAAAAATGGCGACCAGTCGCTCATTGCGCGCGAACAGACCCGGGACGTTCTCCGTTGTGAGCGGATTCACCGAAAACAGTTTGCCCGGAACATAGATCATTTCTCTCAGGGTGCCTTCGAGAGGCATGTGGATGCGGTGGTAATCTTTAGGTGATAAATAGATGGTGGCAAATTTTCCGCCCATAAAGGGTTTGGCTCGCTCCATATCGCCACCAAGCAAATCGATAACGCTGAAGCTATGTCCCTTGGCCTGAAAAATCTGTCCGTATTCGATATTGCCCAGCTGGCTAACGGCTCCATCTACGGGGCAGGCAAGGATATCCTCTCCTTCGGCGATCGGACGCGCTCCGGGTTTTAGTTCGCGAGTGAAAAAATCGTTGAAGCTTTTGTAGTCGCTTGTATTCTCACGCAAGGCTTCGCTGAGGTTAACCTGGTATCGCTGCGCAAACCAATTAATAAAGGTGTCTTTAATCAGCGGGTTTTGGCTGTCAGCCAATTTACCTATGGTGCGTGACAGCGCGTGCTGTGGTGTCAGGTACTGACTCATTACAAATAGATTGTCTAATAGCATGGTATTTCTTGTCCTCAATAGACTAGCTCAGGCGCGCCGGCATTCCTTCGCGGGCAGGCACGGACTCTGAACATTCGATAAAACATAATGGTTCTGAATCAGATTTCTACCGGCGTTTCAGGATGATTGCCCCATTCAGACCAGGAACCTGCATAGGCTTTGACTTTTGCAAACCCCAGTGCTTTGGCGACCAGATAGGTGTAGCCCGAGCGATGGTGTGTGTGGCAGTGGGTTACAATCTGTTTGTCGGTAGTCATGCCCAGACCTGTTAGCGTTTTGAGCAGCGCTTCCGGCGACTTCATGCGGTAGTGGTTGGCGGGATCCATGGCCATGGTCCACTCAAAATTGGCGGCACCCGGAATATGCCCGCCTTTGGCGGCGAAGACTTTTTGTCCGTGATATTCCATCGCAGACCGAGCATCCCAAATGCACGTGTCGTTTTGGTTAAGCGTATTCATCACATCCTGCAGGGTCGCGGTGACTTCAGGGTGGAGCGTAAGGGATACCGCAGTCGGAGTCAGTTCCGGTATGTCTGCAGAGAGCGGGTGGCCTTCGGCTTCCCAAGCGATCATTCCTCCGTCTACTACCGAGTAACGGGTGTGTCCTATGCTGTCCAGAATCCAGATAAAGCGACCTGCCCATCCGCCACCTTCATCGTCGTAAACGACCACGTGACGTTCTGGTGTCAGTGCCAGCTGGCTGAACAAGTGCTCAAGCATATCGAGCGTGGGCAGCAATCCGGGGGCCGGAGGTTTGCCAAGCTGAGTGTAGGCCGGGGGAACATGGATCGCGCCGGGAATATGGCCGTGCCGGTAACGATCGGTGTTGCAAAGATCAATGATCAGCAGGTCAGGATCATTCAGGTGTTGCTCTAGTATTGCCGGCTCAAGGAGCAAAGGCAGTTTCGCGGAGTTTGGCATCATGGTGAGTCATCGTTGCATTGGCACAAGGCGCAATAATAACAGAAACGCGAGCCATTCCCAGTGCTGACGGCAGGTGCGAAAGTTTACAGGTCGTCAATCAGGTCATCGTCCCGCTGCTTTTCCTTATTGACGGCCATAGTTGTCAGGCATTGTGCGGTTGTGGCGCAGAGATATTTAAACTGCTTGTAATCTTCCTCCGATAACCCGCCACCCTTGCCGCCTTCGTGATCTGCGTAAAACACGGCAATGGGCTTCTTGTTGACATAGATAGACATCAGGAAAAATTCTCTGGCGCCACCGGCCATTTTAAGGGTGGCCGGAACCATGCTCCAAATGCGCTCGCTGCTATCCGGTTTAACCCAGATACTTGCGGCCTTTTCAATGAGTTTGTTGAATAGCGAAGGACGGGTTAGATCAATCTCCAGTGATTCCAGCTCAGGGCGTTTGCGCGTTCCCACATGGTAATAGGTTTTGAGTCGGGTCTGGCGTGTGTTGACCAGCATCACCAGTGTGCGGCTGATACCCAAGCCATAGGAGATGCCCTGCGTTGCCGCATTCATTAGTTCGTGTATGTCAGCAAACTCCTCCGCATGGTGCAGCATGATCGAGGTGAGTTCCTGAAATATCGCCGGGTTGCCTCGGTCTCCTGCAACCGGCATGACAAACGCCGGTGTTTCTTTGCGTGGTACTGCGGAAGGAGGGGGCGGGATTTCGGGCTTTTTCTCTTGCACTGTAACTGTGCTGACTGGAACGGGAGGCGCGTCGATAATGGGTGCCTGAGGTGCACGGCTGGAAGCCGCTTCCGTGACAGGCTTGACGGAAATGCCTGCGGGCGGAGAAAGAGCGATCTGCTCCGTTGATTTCGATAAATTCACTTCCGAGGTGAGCGTAGCCGTCTTATTTTGTTTGGAATCCGGTTTGGCTATTTCCAACTGGAGAGTCTCTGCGGCGCGCGTCCGGGAAGTTTTTTGGCGCTGGAACGGAGGCAGGAATAATCGTGTCGCAGGCAATAGTGTGTCTGGTAGCGGATGACTTCTTGAAACGTCGGCTGCACATTCATGGCAGAGTTGAATGGCCTGCGACAAGCCTATCCCCAAATAGGTGGCCAGTATCTTCTGCATTCTGAGCGTACCACGGCTATACCAGTCCTGCATGGCGTATCGTGCCAACTGATTTGCCAGCAATATTGAAAAAACAGGATGGTTCAGCTTGATGCTAAGTAAGTGGTTATCCTGAATCTGTCCGAGTGGCTGATTTACCATTTTCGATAAGGTAACCCACTCACGACGGGTAGGCTGCAAACTGGTATTCCAGCACTCCCGAACGAGTTGAGGTACGTTCAAGCGTTGCGTCAGTAATTTCTTAACGTCCAGCAGCGCGCAGCCCAAAATGGCTTTTTGCGCCTGCATGGGGGGCGTGAATTCCTGAATCACGGCATTTCTCAGTTGTGCAATCTGCGGGCTTGCAAATTGTCCCAGATACCAATGCGGCACACCGTGAAAGAGCGCGGCCCAATAAATGTCATCTGCCTGGGACGGTTTTCGCTGTAGCGCAATCGTCCGCGCCAGGCTGGAAGCAAGCAGACTGGTACAGAGTGCGTTCATGTACTCCGCGGTAGGAGGGGGGGCGCTGGGAAGATTCGTGGATAAACTGAGTGTCAGTGCCTTGAGATTGTCCAGGCCAATCATACTGATGGCATGATCCAGCGTTTTGCTGCCGGGCACTTCTTCGCTGCGTACCGGGTTGGCAGCACTCATGACTTTGAACGAAATGACCGGGTCCTGATTAATTTCTTGAGCCAGCTGTGTGTAAGGCAGATTTTCGTCCTGCAATAGTTTCAGGATATTTTCGCCCGTGGCAGACGGCGCGGGTAATTCCTGGGTCGCCAAAAACTCAGACCATTGATTTGGAGTTGCAGGTAGCGATGCCGGTGTCATGGTAGTCTGTTCTTCATCCTGTCTTTGTCGGCTGTTTAATATTGCCGCATAAGTGTTTGTTAATTTGCCATAAATAGTCTTTACTTAAGGATAGTCTGCTTTGCTGAAAAATCCTCTGCGGGCACCAACAATCTGAAGCGCGGATAGAAAAGTGGTTGGTGCGGTAAAAAGGGGACGGCTACTCCAACTATTTTATGAACAAACTCCTTGTATTATGACCATAATCATCGGTTCCATTATTGTTCTTGCCAGCGTATTAGGTGGCTATGTGCTCTCCCATGGGGAGATGGCGGCGTTGTGGCAGCCGTTTGAATTACTGATCATTGGCGGTGCGGCGCTGGGCGGTTTTATCACCTCCAACTCAGTTCACACTATCAAAGCGGTTTTTGCGTCGCTGCCCAAATTATTGATGGGAGATCGCTTTAACAAACCACTTTATATGGATCTGTTGAGTTTGCTGCACGACATTTTCGATAAGGCCCGGCGGCAAGGGGTGATGTCAATTGAAGCTGACGTGGATGACCCCAAAGGAAGTGACATCTTTACCAAATACCCTGCGGTACTCAAACTGGTTCCGCTGACGGATTTTATTACCGATTATCTGCGTATCATCAGCACCGGAAATATGGCCCCTCATGAACTGGAAGGGTTGATGGATCTGGAAATTGAAACCCGGATGAGCGAATTGCAGCATCCGGCACACGCAGTCAATAAAGTCGCCGATGCGTTACCTGGCTTCGGGATCGTGGCGGCGGTATTGGGTATCGTGATTACCATGAAATCGTTAGGGGGACCGCCTGCAATGATTGGTTTGCACGTTGCGGCCGCACTGGTGGGAACCTTCTTCGGGATATTGTTGGCGTATGGCTTCGTAGGCCCCACCTCCACGGCAATGGAGTCGCTGGCTGTCAGTGAAATTAAAGCCTTTGAATGTGTCAAAGTCAGTATTCTCGCTACGATGGGGGGGCTGGCGCCTCAGATGGCGGTAGAATTTGGGCGCAAGGCTTTGCATTTCGATGTCCGCCCCAGCTTTCAGGAACTCAATGATCATGTGCGGGCGCGTTAGCGTTCCGGGCTAGCGATAATTCACCTAAATTTTTGTAAATAACGACACGCCTGTGGAAGAAAATCAACCCGTCATTGTTCGCCGAATCAAACGCTACGCACCGCATCATGGCGGGGCATGGAAAGTTGCGTTTGCAGACTTTGCGACGGCAATGATGGCGTTCTTTTTAGTGCTTTGGCTGAGCGCCTCCACATCGCAGGAGCAAAAAGAAGCCATTGAAGGTTATTTCAAAGATCCGGTGGGCTATCTTGATGGCGGTGCGGCAAATCCTATTGATTTGGGCGGGTCACCCACCGTTGTAGTGATTGAGGCTCCACAACACAAGCAACCGGAAGAGCTAAAAGAAGATGTCATCGACCAGCTTGCTGAAAGCCTGGAAGAAAAGCGCCTCAGAGAATTGATGAGCAGTTTGCAGGAGAAAATAGATCAGAGCAGCACTCTGCGTGATTTTAAGGATCAACTACTTCTGGATATCACTGAAGAAGGGTTGAGAATACAGATTGTCGATCAGTCCAAACGTCCCATGTTTGATAGCGGCAGCTCTGAATTAAAAGCCTATTCGGAGAATATTCTGATTGAGCTGGCTCGCACGATTAGCCAGGTTCCAAATAAACTCAGTATTACCGGGCATACCGATGCCCAGCCTTATGGTCGCGAAGATTACAGTAACTGGGAGCTTTCCAGCGACAGGGCAAATGCGGCCAGGCGGGCGTTGCTGGAAGGGGGTGTAAGTGATCGGCAAGTGTCGCGGGTGGTGGGATTGGCATCATCCGTGTTGTTTGATAAGGATAATCCTTATGCACCAGTTAATCGCCGTATTGCCATTATTGTTCTCTATAAATATGCCGAAGATAAAATCACCCGCAATGCGAGTCAGGCGGGCGACAGTGAAGATGATGCAGCAAAACCCGCGATTCAATTTGATCGAGCACGGGATGTGACCAGGAAAGTGATTTCACCTGATCCGGCTAAAACGCCCAAAGACAAGGATAAAGCGATGAAGTCTTTGGAAGAAGGAAGCTGGTTTGACGAGGCGGATAAGGTCGATAGTGGCGATGTTACCTGGTAAAACAGGTGTCTGAGGAAATCGGGTTACAAAAAAAGCAACCCTTTGGTTGAGTGCTTTCGGCGACCGTGGCCCGACCATCGGGACGAGGAAGCCGCTAGTTACAGCAAAATAGCGATAAGCGCCAATCGTCCCGGGAGCATGGTTGTTCGGATTACTTGAATGAGGGTTCCAGCGTTAATCCTCGGGCATGCTGTTCTGCAATTGCTGCTCGAATGCGTAAGAAGCTATCCATGCGTTGCTCACTAATTAGTCCGTCTTCACAGGCTTTGCGTATGGCGCAACCGGGTTCATCTTTGTGTTTGCAATCACGAAAGCGACAGTAGCCCAGATGTGGTCTGAACTCCACAAAACCTTCCAGCAGTTCATCCTGTGTAATATGCCAGAGTCCGAATTCGCGAATCCCCGGAGAGTCCACCAGGTCACCACCACAAGGCATATGAAAGAGTTTCGCGGTGGTTGTAGTATGGGTCCCCTTGCTGGTTGCAGCAGATAAATCTCCGATTCGAATGTCTTGTTCCGGCATGAGTGCCTTTATCAGCGAACTTTTCCCGACACCGGACTGACCCACAAACACGCTGGTGCGATCTTTTAATATATCGAGTAATTCATCCAGTCCGTGTTCTGTTGTCGTTGACGCCTGAAGGGTTTGATAGCCCAGAGAATCATAGCGGGCAAGCATGGATAAAATCGGCTCGCGGTTGTCGTCATTCAGCAAATCCGTTTTATTCAATAGCAGAATCGGGGTGATTTCGGTGGTTTCGCAAGCCACCAGATAGCGGTCTATCAGGTTACAAAAAGGTTCGGGCTCCGGGGCAATCACCAGTAAAATGAAGTCAATATTGGCTGCAACGGGTTTGATTTGCCCGAAGTTGTCAGGACGCTGCAGAACAGACTCGCGTTCGGCCCGCGCTTCGATGACGCCTGTGTAGTCGGCGCCGGCGCGCCAGATAACTTTGTCTCCGGTCACCAGCGATTCAATGTTGGCACGCACATGACAGCGATGCACTACGCCCTGATCCTGACCTTCCAGGGCTTCAACATCGACATGCTGGCCATAATGGGAAATGATCAATCCTAATTGTTCACTGCTGAGTTCGCCGGATTGTTGCTGCCGACTCACATCTCGTTCACGCTTCTCTGCCCGCTTGGTGCGCTCTTCCTGTATTTTTTGGACGCGCCATTGTTGGCGTCGGTTCAGATTTCGTTTAGGCATGTAGCTCGGTGCTCATCATAAAGGCTCTTTTTAAGTTTCAGTGCCACGCTTCGACCATTTAAATAGTCGATAGTGGTTGCTACGACTGTGAATAAGGTTACATGCTGACTATGATAGGGAATAATAGTGGCAGGTGACATCTTACACTGAATGCAATCCTTTTGTGGCGAATTTAGCGGAGTACGCAGGTATGACAAATGAGCAGAATCTGATCTGGGTCGATTTGGAGATGACGGGGCTAAACCCTGAAACCGATCAAATTATTGAAATTGCTTCCATTGTCACTAATGCATCGTTAGATATTCTTGCCGAAGGCCCGGTCATTGCTATTCACCAGCCGGATGCGGTTATGGAGGGGATGGATGAATGGTGTACGCGTACCCATGGAGCCTCCGGATTAACTCAACGCGTCAAAGAAAGTCGCACTTCTGTGGCCGAGGCAGAAGCGTTGACGCTTGAATTTGTCAAACAGTATGTTGGTAAAGGCGTCTCCCCATTATGCGGTAATAGCATCTGGCAAGATCGGCGCTTCCTGGGTAAATACATGCCCACATTTGAAAGCTATTGCCACTATCGCAACATTGATGTGAGCACGCTCAAGGAACTGGCACGTCGCTGGAAGCCCGAGATTATGTCGGGCTTTAAAAAGCGGGGAGTGCATCTGGCGCTGGATGATATTCGCGAATCAATTGAAGAGTTACGCTACTATCGAGAACATTTTATTCGTTTGGAATAACGAGCGGGGCTCAGGACAGCCGCTTGCGCGCGTGTTCGGTGAGTGCCCATTGAACATGCTCCCGGACAATTTCGGAGGGGTGATCAACACGACTTTGCAATGCGGCAATGATTTCCGGATTCGTCGAGGCATTGCCCAACGCCACGGCAATATTTCGCAACCAGTTTTCATAACCGGTGCGGCGTATGGCAGAGCCTTCGGTTCGACTGAGAAAAGTGGCTTCGTCCCAGGCAAATAATTCGCTCAGAGCACGATTGTCGAGATGGTGGCGAGGAGAAAAATCACTTTCACTGGTTGGTTTGGCAAAGCGATTCCAAGGGCATACCAGCTGACAATCGTCACAGCCAAAGATGCGATTGCCCATGCCACGCCTTAAATCTTCCGGAATCGAACCTTTCAATTCGATGGTCAGGTAGGAAATGCAGCGTCGTGCATCCAGTACATAAGGGCCAACAAAGGCCTGCGTAGGACAGATATCCATGCACGCCGAGCACCGACCACAATGTTCGTCCTCATAGGGAGCGTCCATTTCCAGTGGAAGATTGGTATAAATCTCGCCAATGAAAAAATAAGATCCGGCTTTGCGGTTAATCAGCATTGCATTTTTGCCGATCCAGCCCAGTCCTGCTTTTTGGCCGAATCCTCGCTCCAGAACCGGCGCACTGTCAACGAAGGCCCGATACTGGAATCCCGGTACTTGGTCGTTTACAAATGCTGCTAGCTGATTCAGGCGCTTGCGCACCAGTTTATGGTAGTCCCTGCCAAGCGTATAACGAGAAATATAGCCCTTGGCAGGATTTCTTAAAACCTCCCGCATGGTTTCTCTCGTGGTGTGCTCTGGCAAATAATCCATGCGAACGGAAATAACTCGCGTTGTACCTTCGATTAACTGGTCAGGGACAAACCGCTTTTCGCCGTGTGCCGACATATAGTCCATGTTTCCCTGATATCCGGCGGCCAGCCAGTTGAGGAAGCGTTCTTTATGGAGGCCTGCATCGGCATCAGTAATGCCCGCCTGCTGAAAGCCCAGCATGGCGGCATGGGCTTTCACTTTCTGACTAAGGGCTAAGGTGTCTATGGTGTGAATGTTTACAGGCATAATGGAGGGGTCATTCCCTGCAATGTAAATGAGGTCGAGAACGTGGATGTTACTGGCTGTGGGGCTGAAAGACCAGCCATATGGCGCTGTCAGGAGGGGCATGATAAAAGATTAAAATTTGCTTATAAAATGATCTTTAGTCTGGCTTTTGCTATTATTTACATATAAGTACAAGCATTATTTTATCTGCTTTCTCATTATTGGTTTTGTCTATCTAACTTGGATTCAATTTTCGGATATGTCTTCGCGTAAATCATTGGCACCCCCACAGAAACTGTTTACTGCGGCTCAGGTGAAGGCGCTCGACCGGCTGGCTATCGAAAGCATACCATTGCCTGGATTTGAGTTAATGAAAAAGGCGGGCCGGGAAGCATTTCGTGCACTATTGAAATACTGGCCTCGTGTAACGTCGGTCAGCGTGCTGTGTGGTGGCGGAAATAATGGCGGTGATGGTTATGTGATAGCGAAAATCGCAAAAGACAAAGGGCTGGATGTCCAGTTGCTAAGCCTGGTGGACCCAGCCTCTTTAAAAGGCGAGGCACACGATGCGTTTGTCATGGCGCAGCAAGCGGGAGTGGCTGTTCATCTTTGGTCTGAAAGTACCGAATTACGCGGAGAGGTCATTGTTGATGCATTGCTGGGTATCGGATTAAAGGGCGCGGTGCGTGAGCATTATGTGCAAGCGATCCAGGCAATCAATGCAACGCAACGACCCGTGCTCGCGGTAGATATTCCTTCTGGTCTGTGTAGTGATACCGGCAGTGTGCTTGGTGTGGCTGTTGTAGCTACGGTAACCATCGCCTTTATCGGAATGAAGCGGGGTCTGGTGACGGGGCAGGCGCCTAACTACTGTGGAGAACTTGTTTTTGCAGATCTTTCTCTGCCTGAGTCTCTATCAGATGCATTGGTGAGTCGCGAATACTTAACAGATTGGGCTCAATTGAAGCCGGCTTTGCCAGCCCGCCAGCCCGCCATACACAAAGGTGTTTGCGGACATGTTCTGGTGATCGGTGGAAATACCGGCATGGGAGGCGCTGCGTTGCTTGCCGGCGAAGCCGCATTGCGGTCGGGGGCTGGCATGGTAACGGTGGCTACTCACGCAGAGCACGTCAGTGCTTTTCTTGCGAGGCGCCCGGAATTAATGGTTAAAGGCGTACGCAACGGTGCAGATTTGCAACCGTTGCTGGAAAAATCAACCGTGGTCGTGCTGGGGCCGGGGCTTGGGCGGGATGCCTGGGCGCAGCAGCTGAAACAGGCGGCGTTGCGTTATACCGAAGAAAACAATTTACCTATGGTGCTGGATGCCGACGCACTGAATCTGATCGCGGAAGGTCCGGCACTCCCACCCAGAAAGAACTGGGTGCTCACACCGCATCCGGGTGAGGCTGCGAGATTGTTGGGATGTACTAGTGCGGAAATAGAGCAGGACCGCTATCAATCGGTACGTCGCTTGCAATCGAAATTCGGCGGTGCGATTGTCTTGAAAGGCGCGGGTAATCTGGTGGCGCAGACTTGTGATGACGAGCGTTTTGCCGGACAGGAAACCCCGCCGGTACCCAGTGAGGATGAATCGCAAAAAGCAGAAATCTGGGTGATTCAGGGAGCTAATCCGGGAATGGCAACGGCGGGGATGGGGGATGTGTTGAGCGGTTTGTTGGGCGCACTCATCGCGCAAAAAATGGATCATCGTATTCTGGTCCCGCTCGGGGTTGGGCTACATCAGGAAGCCGGTCGTTTGGCATGCCAGCAAAAAGGGGTGTTTTCGATGCTTGCGACGGATGTAATTGATGCACTGGGACTGGCCCTGGCGCCGTCTGCGCTGGTCAGGTGATGTAAAAATGACGGATCACTCAATAATTAATGATAGTATGCCATCGGCATTGCGAATTTCCTTCAAGCTTCTGAATGAGGAAGAAACCTTACAGCTAGGTCGAACGCTCGCATCCGTGTGTTCGGGTGGTGCCGTGATTTATTTGCAGGGTACGCTGGGCATGGGCAAAACAACCTTGAGTCGTGGGCTATTGCTCGGGCTGGGGTATGACGGAAAAGTCAAAAGCCCGACTTATACCATTGTAGAGCCCTATGAATGGGATGAGTTAAACGTATATCACTTTGATTTGTATAGATTGGATGATCCAGAAGAACTGGAGTTGATGGGGGCGCGCGATTATTTTTCGGACGCCAGCCTGTGTCTTGTGGAGTGGCCTGAAAGGGGTGAGGGGTGGATCCCTGGCGCGGATCTGGATATCTGTTTTGAGCGCGCAGGAAATGGCCGGCAGCTTTGGCTGAGCGCTTGTACGGAAAAAGGGCGGGAAATGTTACTCGCCCTGCAAAAGCAGCCACTTCCATTTTCATCGGGTGAGATCGCCTGAGCAGAGTAAGATAAGAGTCATTAAAAAATGAAACTGGCAGATATTTTTTCAAATATACAGAAATCGTTGCTTGGCAGAAGGCGTGCGCTTCGTCAATCGAAAGGATTTTTGCGTGTGCCGCGTTTAAGGGTTAATTGGGTACTGTTGATCTGCATGATGCCCGGCCTGCTCTCTGCGGCTACGATCAAGCATGCCCGTCTTTGGTCGGCACCTGACAGTACGCAGTTGGTTCTTGATGTCTCGGGCGAGGTGAGTCATCAACTGCTGAGTTTAAGCAAGCCCGATCGTATTGTGATTGACGTGATGGATGTTAAGTGCAATGTTGATTTTTCGCGGCTCAATATTAAAGACACGCCGATTGTTCGTGTACGTTCGGCGGTGCGCAACGGGCATGATGTGCGAGTCGTGCTGGATCTTCGCAAGCCACTCAAGCCGCGCAGTAATTTACTCAAGCCCAATGAGCAATATGGTCATCGCCTGGTGATTGATCTGATTGATGAGGCAGCAGATACTTCCGCCAAAGTGACGCATTCGGTCGATGAGCATACCGACAAGAGAAATATTGTCGTTGTAGTCGATGCCGGTCATGGCGGGGAAGATCCGGGGGCACTGGGGCCCGGCAGAGTGCGCGAAAAAGATGTGGTTTTTGCCATTACCAAGGAGTTGCAGGCATTGTTGCAGCAGCAGCGTGGTTTTGATGTCAAGCTGACTCGCACCGGGGACTACTATGTCGATTTGCGGCAACGTACCCGCCTTGCACGTAAATACAATGCCGATCTGTTTGTCTCTGTTCACGCCGATGCGTTCAAGCGACCGGATGCAGAAGGGGCCTCTGTTTGGGTGCTTTCGGACCGTGGCGCAGATAGCGAAATGGGACGCTGGTTGTCTCGACGTGAGAATGGTGCCGACTTGATCGGTGGAGCCGGAAGTGTCACCTTGAACGACAAGGATGACGTACTGGCCGGCGTGTTGCTGGATTTGTCCATGACGGCCAGCCTGAAAGCCAGTCTGGGTGTCGGTGAGCATGTATTAAAGTCGGTAGGCAAGGTAGCGCAATTGCATAAAGGTCGTGTAGAGCACGCGGGCTTTGTGGTGTTGAAGTCACCTGATATCCCTTCATTGCTGGTTGAAACCGGATTTATTTCCAATCCGTCCGAATCCCGTTTGCTGAAAACCAAAAAATATCAACAGCGAATCGCGGAGGCAGTCCAGGATGGAATTCAGGAGTATTTCAAGCGTACGCCACCTCCCGGCTCGTTATTGGCATGGGATCAGCAGCAGCGTCTGTTGGCGTCTGCCGAAAATACAGTCAGTCGATATGAAGTCAGGCGGGGCGATACCCTTTCACAGATTGCGCGAAATCATGATGTCAGCGTGGATGAGTTGATGACCTATAATCGCCTGAATTCCTCTCAGGTGCGTATCGGGCAGGTGATCCGTATCCCTTCCACCTGATTCGGGGGTGGAGGGTGTCTGCAGAATCACCCCCTTAACTTGGTGTGTTGCCCGCGTTTTGTTACCATGCCCGATCTGTTTTTGCCTGATATGTCTCCATCCTTTGCATTCAGCCGCATGGGCGTTTTGTGAAGCGTTGAATGTTTTTTTTCACACAGTCCTGTGTCTTTAGTCAGTACGGCATCATCATTTATGAATCGAATTCAAATCCTTTCACCTCGATTGGCCAACCAGATTGCGGCTGGCGAAGTGGTAGAACGCCCTTCGTCGGTCGTGAAAGAGTTACTCGAAAATGCGCTGGATGCGGGATCGGCCAGAATCGAACTGGATATAGAAGCTGGCGGAGTCAAGCTGATACGTTTAAAAGATGATGGTTCAGGAATCTCGGAGGTCGACCTGCCCTTGTCGTTAAGTCGCCATGCCACGAGCAAAATAACCTCGTTGGACGATCTCGAAGCTGTAGCCACCCTGGGGTTTCGCGGTGAAGCACTGGCGAGTATCAGTTCCGTCGCTCGCCTGGAGTTAACCTCCCGTGAGGCAGGCGCAGACCAGGCGTTCAAAGTGTCTGCGGAGGGCAGGGATATGCTACCCAGCGTCTCTCCCGCAGCGCATCCGCAAGGTACGACGGTTGAGGTACGGGATCTGTTTTTCAATACGCCCGCGCGTCGTAAATTTCTGCGTACAGACAAGACCGAGTTTGCACACATTGAAGAGGTTGTTAAGCGGCAAGCGCTTTCACGATTTGATGTCGGATTTACGTTGCGTCATAACCAACGCGTGATTCATCAGCTACGCCCCGCCAATTCACAATTGGAGCAGGAGCGACGTATAGCCCAGCTATGCGGCACAGAATTTATGCTAAACGCCGTAGTGATTGATCACGAAGCCGCGGGATTGAGAATCAGAGGCTGGGTTGCCTTGCCCACCTTTTCGCGCAGTCAGGCCGATTTGCAGTACTTCTTCGTAAATCAGCGGGTCATTCGCGATAAACTGGTCGCTCACGCGATAAAACAGGCTTATCGTGATGTGTTGTACCATGGTCGCCACCCCGCGTTCGTGCTTTATCTCACGCTCGATCCCTCAGTGGTGGATGTTAATGTGCACCCGACCAAACATGAAGTGCGGTTTCGTGATGGACGGCTGGTTCACGACTTCATCTTTCGGAGCTTGCATCGCGCATTGGCTGATGTCCGGCCTCAGGATCGCCTGGAGGGGGCTGTCGCGGCCGGAGAGGTTGAGGCAGCGAGTGGGGATGACAGGTCGTCACTGATGGCCATGCCTTTAGCGCAGCAGGCGCTAGGACTGCCCGTGAATGTGGCTTCAGCCTCCTTTGAGCCTGCGGGAGCCACTGCGTCAGAGTATCTTCGCTCACCGGGAGCCATCTACCCCGGCGCCAGCGCGAGTACGCGCAGCATTCAGGATCAATTGCGTGGTTATGCCGCGCTGCATCCGGAAAGCGGTGAATCGAATAATGATCGTTCATCGGTATCTTACGCCGAAGCAGCAGGTGAAGGGAAAGTTGCGCCTCCCCTCGGATTTGCAGTTGCACAACTACACGGTATTTATATTCTCGCTCAAAATGCACAAGGCTTGATTGTGGTTGATATGCATGCAGCTCACGAACGCATTACTTATGAGCGAATGAAGCAGGCTTTTCATTCTCAAACCATGAGCGTACAGCCATTGTTGGTGCCCTTGTCCGTTTCGGTCAGTCAAAAGGAAGCCGCACTGGCAGAAGAGTTTCAGGACGCACTGCAGCAATTAGGATTGGTTATCGAGCGGATGGGGCCTCAATTACTGATGCTGCGCCAGATACCGGTCATGTTGCAGCAGGCGAATAGTGAACAGTTAGTGCGAGATGTTCTTTCGGACCTGCAAGTGCATGGCAGCAGCGATCGCATCGAATCTTTCATCAATGAACTACTGGCGACCATGGCCTGTCATGGTTCGGTTCGGGCCAACCGGGTGTTGACCATACCGGAAATGAATGCATTATTGAGAGATATGGAAGCAACCGAGCGTAGCGGGCAGTGCAATCATGGGCGACCGACATGGACAATGTTGACATTATCCGAGCTCGATAAACTGTTTTTGCGTGGGCGCTGATATGAATAACCCATTACCTGTAGTCATTTGCCTGATGGGGCCGACGGCATCCGGGAAAACTGATTTGGCGGTTCGATTAAGTGAACGGCTGCCCTGCGACATTATTAGTGTAGATTCGGCGCTGGTCTATCGGGACATGAACATTGGAACCGCTAAACCCGAACCGGAATTGCTGGAAAGAGCCCCCCACAGGCTGATTGACCTATTGGACCCCTCTGAAAGTTATTCCGCCGCCGACTTTTGTCGGGATGCGACCCGCGAAATAGAAATAGTGCTGCGTGCCGGGCGCATACCGCTGCTGGTGGGCGGAACAATGTTGTATTTCAAGGCACTGCAGGAAGGATTGGCCAGTCTGCCCAGTGCCGATGAGAGCATTCGAAAACAATTGGCTGAGGAGGCGGAGGAATTTGGCTGGCCTTATCTGCATACGCGCCTGCAGGCCATTGACCCTGAATCCGCCGCTCGCATTCACCCCAACGACCCGCAACGAATTTCGCGCGCGCTCGAAGTCTACGCCGTTTCGGGGAAAACATTAACCGAGTTATGGCAGGTGCAGGCAAGTGGCAAGTTTGCGGAGTCCGGTTACACTACAAAAGAAGGAAAGGAATCTGGCACGAACATGCCTTATACTATGCTCAATCTTGCGGTCGCACCTATGGACCGGAAACTGCTTCACGAACGTATTCGAATACGTTTTGAGAGCATGCTTCAGCAGGGTTTAGTCGGTGAGGTTGAAAGTTTATATCGTCGAGGTGATTTAAATCCCGGGATGCCCTCTATGCGCTGTGTGGGTTATCGTCAGGTTTGGGACTATCTTGATGGAAAAATGAGTTACACCGAGATGAGTGAGAGAGGGGTTATCGCTACACGACAACTCGCAAAACGGCAGTTGACCTGGTTACGGGGCTGGCCGGATTTGCATTGGTTGGAGAGTACTTCAGATAACTTGCTTGATCAGGCATTGAAAATCATCAATACTGCCTCCATCTCTGGGAACAGATTACCCTAATGCGCTGATCATTCAAATTCAGTGAACGCAGTGACCATCGTGGGTGTTAGGAATTATTACACATAACAAACAGGAGAAATGAAATGTCGAAAGGGCACTCCTTACAAGACCCTTACCTGAACGCTTTGCGCAAGGAGCGCATTCCGGTATCCATCTTTTTGGTGAATGGTATTAAATTGCAGGGGCAGATTGAGTCGTTTGATCAGTTTGTCATCTTACTGAAAAACACCGTCAGCCAAATGGTTTACAAACATGCCATTTCCACTGTTGTGCCTGCGCGTAATGTGCGCCTGGCGCCACAAGCCGGTGAAGACGGGCATGAGGGTGGCATGTAGCAGGATCGTATTCGTGTTAGTGAATACCATCTTAATGCTATGGCCATTGCGTGAATTTACCGAGGAGATAACTACGCTTGTTTGAGCGTCATGAGGCAGGTGAACGAGCGGTCCTTGTTCACCTGGATTTCTCTTCTGACCGTGAGCGGGAAGACCCGCAGGAATTTCAGGAACTTGTCAGATCGGCTGGTGTTGAGCCGGTTGCATTTGTGACAGGTACCCGTCATGACCCCTCACCTCGTTACTTTGTTGGAGAAGGCAAGCTTGAAGAGATCAGGCAGGCCAAGGTTCTCCATGAAGCCGACGTTGTTTTGTTTAATCATTCACTTAGTCCCAGCCAGGAACGAAATCTGGAGCATGCGCTGTCTTGCCGGGTGATTGATAGAACGGGGGTCATTCTAGATATATTTGCCCAGCGTGCCCGAACGCATGAAGGTAAGTTACAGGTCGAGTTAGCGCAGCTTGAGCATATGTCAACGCGCCTGATTCGTGGCTGGACGCATCTTGAGCGTCAGAAAGGCGGTATAGGGCTTCGTGGGCCGGGAGAAACCCAGCTCGAAACTGACCGCCGTTTGTTGAGAGGGCGAATTCAGTACATTCAGAAGCGTCTTGAGAAAGTGCGTCGTCAGCGAGAGCAGGGTCGGCGTGCACGTGTTCGAGCTGAAATTCCTACGGTTTCGCTGGTGGGATATACCAACGCGGGAAAATCGACGTTATTCAATACCATGACGCTGGCGGGTGTGTATGCAGCGAACCAACTGTTCGCGACATTGGATCCCACGCTGCGTCGTTTGGATATGCCGGATGTCGGGCCGGTGATTCTGGCGGATACCGTCGGATTTATACGTCACTTGCCGCACAAACTGGTAGATGCCTTCAGGGCCACACTGGAAGAAACCACCAATGCTACGTTACTTGTGCATGTCATCGACTGTTTCGATGAACGTCGCCTGGAAAATATTGGTCACGTGAATGATGTACTAAAGGAAATTGGTGCTGAGGACGTCCCTGTTCTGCAGGTATACAACAAACTTGATTTGCTGGACGACCGCAAGCCTCGTGTTGATCGTGATGAAGAAGGCAAACCTTTCAGGGTTTGGCTTTCGGCACAAACCGGTGAAGGGCTTCCGGGTTTGATGGATGCGATTTCCGAGTTGTTGTGTGAAGACCTGTTGCATGAAACGCTAAGATTGAAGTTGAATCAGGGGAAATTCAGAGCGCTATTGCATTCAATTAGTGCGGTGGTGCAGGAGCACCACGATGAGTCTGGTGATGCGTTGCTCGAAATTCGGGTGCAAAGAAAAGATTTCAATCAGCTGCTGCGCCGAGCAGGCCTAACGGCAGAGGATATTGTGTTTGAGCACGAATCCCCATCAGAGCTAAGTTGAATAACCGGGGTTTCGCTGTGCTGTAAGATTGGGACTGTCGGAAGCAATATCGTCAACACCGGAAAAGGTTATGACGAGTTCTTCTGCGGTCTTGATATTCATTGAGTCGGGCCGGCTTCGCTGGAACTGGTCACACATTAAAGTCATACATAAAAATATACGGAGAATCCTATGGCCTGGAATGAGCCGGGTGGCAATCGAAATGACAAAGACCCTTGGGGCGGAGGTAATAAGGGGGGAGATCAGGGGCCGCCGGATCTTGATGAGGCACTGCGAAAAGGCATGGAGCGTCTGAACAAAATGTTTGGAGGTTCCGGTCAGGGTGGAAATAGCGGTGGCGGTTCTTCCGGTGCGGCGGTTGGCGGGTTGTTTATACTCGTTGCGCTGATCGTTGCCGTATTTCTGGGCAGTCAATCGTTTTATACGGTTAATGAGCGCGAACAGGCTGTTGTCATGCGCTTTGGCAAGTATCATGAAACGGTCGGTGCCGGTTTTCAGTTTAAATTGCCGCTGGTTGATCATATCGAAAAGATCGATGTTTCGCGTGTACGCTCCGCGGTGACGCGCGGCCATATGCTGACTGAAGATGAAAATATTGTTGAAGTGAATCTTTCCGTACAGTACGTGGTTAAAGATCCTAAATCCTTCGTGCTCGCAATTCGCAATCCTGAGCGTACGCTCGACTACGCGACAGACAGTGCTTTACGGCATGAGGTCGGTAGTGCCGAGTTGCATCAGGTTATGACGGAAGGCCGTGCTGTTCTCGCTATACGTGTTCAGGAGCGTTTGCAACGCTTCCTTGATTTTTATAATGCGGGTCTGCAGGTGAGCAAGGTAAACATTGAAGACTCTGCTCCACCAAAAGAGGTTAGGGCGGCGTTTCAGGATGTGCAGCGTGCAAAAGAAGATGAGCAGCGCGTTCGGGAAGAGGCTGAGGCTTATAAAAATCGCGTGGTTCCAGAGTCCCGTGGACGTGCACAGCGGATCATGGAAGAAGCGAATGCCTATAAGTCTGAAGTGGTGGCGCGTGCAGAAGGTGATACAGCACGCTTCTTAAAGCTGCTGAATGTTTATGAGAAATCCCCCGAGGTCACTCGCGAGCGTTTGTATCTGGATACGATGGAGCGTGTCATGAGTTCCAGTAGCAAGGTGCTGGTAGATGTGAAAGGTGGGAACAATATGATGTATTTGCCTCTGGATCGAATGATTTCCAGTGGTTCTGTTCCGGGTCAAACCAATACTGTTGCGCCGCGCGCAGTCACTCAGCCTTCGTCGTCTGACCAGGTGGATCTGGATGGGATAACCGACAAGGTGATGGATGAGCTCAGAAATCGCGATGCCTTTAGCTCGAGAAGAGGGAGATAATTCGAATGACACCTAGAGCCACAGGATTTTTACTGCTAACGCTCGCGCTGATTGTTGCCGCGTCGTCATCGTTGTACATCGTGTATGAAACCGAACGTGCTGTTCGTTTGCAGTTTGGTAAGCAGGTGGAAACAGATATTCTGCCTGGTCTGCACATGAAGGTTCCCTTTATTGATGAGGTGAAGCGCTTCGATATTCGTACGCTGACCATCGATTCACCTTCTCGTGAATATCTGACCATTGAGAAAAAGCCTTTGGTTGTCGACTCCTACGTAACCTGGCGCATTAAAGATGTTGCCAAATATTACAAGTCGACATCCGGCGACGAAAGTCGCGCGGTGATGCTCCTGTCTTCTCGAGTCGATAATGGTTTGCGCGACCAGTTTGGTATTCGTACTATGCATGAAGTTATTTCAGGACAGCGTGACGAATTAATGGCTGATTTGACGGCCAACATGAACAAGGTTTCCGAATCTGAATTTGGTATTCACATTATTGATATTCGTGTGAAGGGTATTGATCTGCCTCCCACGGTAAGTGAGGATGTGTATCGTCGGATGCGGACTGAGCGTGAAAAAGAAGCCCAGGAGCACCGCTCGAAAGGTAAGGAGTTGGCTGAAGGTGTAAAGGCCGATGCTGATCGCCAGAAAATCATTATTGAATCTGATGCCTACCGTGAATCTGAGCGGATTCGAGGTGAGGGTGATGAGATTGCGGCAACAACCTACGCGGATGCGTACAGTAAAAACGCCGAGTTTTATGCCTTTTATCGCAGTTTGCAGGCGTATGAGTCCGCCTTTTCGAATAAAGGCGATATGCTGGTTATTGATCCTGAGAGTGACTTCCTTAAATACCTGAAGCAGTCGCACGGTAAAAACTAACTATCTGGCTCGCCAGGAAAGCTGAAACATTAGAAACCGGCAGTTCCAACTGAACTGCCGGTTTTTTTATGCTCAATAAACAGGTAAAATCGCGTCCTTTGGCAAACTTAAAGTAGCGGATTGGTTTTCGGCATGATGCAGGAATTGAGTGTTGGGCAAGAGCTGGCCATCGCATTCAGTCTGATGCTGATTATAGAAGGGATTATCCCTTTTCTTTATCCGCAGCGCTGGAAAAATATGGTTCAGGCCCTGGCGAAAATAGACAATCACACAATGAGAATTATGGGATTGGTTAGCATGGGGTTAGGATTAGGGTTGTTGTACTGGGTACATTAACCAGTAGGGCGGCTTTAGCTAATATTTATGGTTCGGCACAAAAGTTTTTCGGGCGCATCAAGCTCGCGGGCCGAAAATACGGAATTCTGGAGCAAAACAAATAATGGCAGTGTATGAGCGCTGGTTGCTTCCCGACGGTGTGGATGAGTTGCTGCCACCGCAAGCGGTGGCTGTTGAGACATTACGACGTAAGCTATTGGATCAGGCGAGAACCTGGGGTTACGATTTGGTTGCGCCACCATTGATTGAGTTTCTGGATTCCTTGTTGACTGGAACAGGGAATGATCTGGCGTTGCAGACCTTTAAGGTTACAGATCAATTGTCTGGTCGCCTCATGGGAGTCAGGGCAGATATTACGCCACAGGCAGCCCGGATTGATGCGCGGCGTTTACACAATGATAGTGTTGCGCGCCTTTGTTATGCCGATACGGTGCTGCATGCGCGTCCTGCACATATGATGACAGGGCGCTGTCCATTGCAGTTCGGTTGCGAATTATTCGGTGAGTCCAGCTTGATTGCCGATGTAGAAGCGATATCGCTCATGATCGAAAGCTTGTTGGCCTCAGATCAGCAAGCCATTCATGTTGATTTGGCGCACGTGGGAATTTAC
Source organism: Hahellaceae bacterium (assembly GCA_024234505.1). Taxonomy (GTDB): domain Bacteria; phylum Pseudomonadota; class Gammaproteobacteria; order Pseudomonadales; family Oleiphilaceae; genus JACKOD01. Next base: position 399,400 of record JACKOD010000002.1, read on the forward strand.
CGTGGACTGATCGGTGAGGCGTCCCTTTCCGTCGATATGGAATCTAAGGTATTTGACGCTTTGAGACGGAAGTCTGTTCCGGAGCTGGATGAGCTGCTTGGCGATGATGCGTTAGTTCCTGAAAGCGCCCGAATGCTGCGTTACATGGCGTCAATTGCGGGAGGGCCGGAAGCGCTGATGGCACTCAGGGTAAAAGTGGGTGGTGTATCCGCTGAGGTGGATGCGGCTATCGACGATTTGGAGTCGGTGGCTCAAAAAATCAAACAGCGATATCCGAGTCTTGAAATCGGTTTCGATTTCTGCGAATTGCGAGGTTACAACTACCATACGGGATTGGTATTTGCCGCTTATGTACCCGGTTATGGTCATTCTGTTGCGCAGGGTGGGCGCTATGACTCCATCGGTCAGGATTTCGGGCTGGCAAGGCCGGCGACCGGTTTTAGTCTGGATATCAAAGTGCTGGCCGCCATTAGTGAATTAAGTGTGGATGGTGATCGTACGGTCTACGCGCCATTGCTGGATGATGCCGGGTTGTGGCGGGCAATATCCGGACTGCGCTCAGCTGGTGAGCGGGTCGTACAGTGCGCGGAGGTTGTTTCGGTAGCGGGCCATCGCCAGTTAGTTTTAGAAAACGGCCAGTGGGTCGTAAGAGCCATCGGGGAGTAGGGTCGTTCAGATCGCTCCGTTTTTTTAATCGTATTTGCAACAATTGAGAAGCAATAGCCATGGGCAAAAACGTAGTCATATTGGGTACCCAGTGGGGTGATGAAGGTAAAGGCAAGATTGTTGACCTGCTGACAGAGCAGGTTGCGGCCGTTGTTCGTTTTCAGGGTGGGCATAATGCGGGGCATACCCTGGTAATTGATGGTAAGAAAACGGTTTTGCACCTGATTCCTTCAGGTATCTTGCGTGAAAATGTGACTTGTCTGATAGGCAATGGCGTAGTTTTAGCGCCGGATGCATTAATCAAAGAAATGGGGCAGCTTGAGGAAACGGGTGTGCCGGTACGCGAGCGCTTGCGTATCAGTATGGCTTGTCCGTTGATTTTGCCTTATCACGTTGCACTGGATCAGGCGCGTGAGAAAGCGCGTGGTGATGCAAAAATAGGCACGACCGGGCGCGGAATTGGTCCAGCTTATGAAGACAAAGTGGCTCGTCGCGGAATTCGCTTTGGCGATTTGGCCAAGCCAGCGCGTTTTGCGGAAAAGCTTCGCGAAATAATGGAATACCATAACTTTGTGTTGCAAAACTATTATAAGGTTGAGCCGGTTGATTTCCAGAAAACACTGGATGATGCTTTGGCTTGGGCTGAGCAGTTATTGCCTATGGGTTGTGATGTTGCCGAGATTCTGCATGATTACCGCAAGCAAGGTGTGAATATTATGTTTGAAGGTGCGCAGGGGTCGTTGCTGGATATTGATCACGGCACCTACCCCTTTGTAACCTCATCAAATACCACGGCCGGCGGAACGGCCACGGGCAGTGGTTTTGGTCCGCTTTATCTGGATTATATCCTCGGAATTACCAAGGCCTATACAACACGTGTAGGTTCGGGCCCTTTCCCTACTGAACTCTTTGATGATGTAGGTGCTCAGCTTGCCAGGCGCGGACATGAGTTTGGTTCAACGACGGGGCGCCCTCGTCGTTGTGGTTGGTTTGATGCTGTTGCGTTACGCCATGCTATCCAGATCAATAGTGTATCCGGTATTTGTTTGACCAAGTTGGATGTTATGGATGGGCTGGAAACGGTTCGCGTCTGTGTTGGTTATATGCTGGATGGCAAGGAAATGATTCGGCCTCCTGTAGACTGTGATGCCTATGGAGAGCTTGAGCCGGTTTACGTGGAATTGCCTGGCTGGAGTGAGAGCACTTTGGGGGCTAAAACGCTTGAAGAGCTTCCGGAGAATGCAAGAAATTACATAAAATTCCTGGAAGAGAAAATTGAAGCACCTATTGATATTATTTCTACTGGTGCTGATCGTAATGAGACCATTATTCTGCGTAGCCCATTTAATGTCTGAGGATGGGGTTTGACTCGGTAACGGCCTGAAAGCAAAAAAAGGTGTCCATTTGGGCACCTTTTTTATTGGAGTTTGAGCTAGTTATTTGCCTGTTATGATCTCAATGGGTGTGAGGTCTTGCGGATTGAGTCGAAAAGCTTTTCCAAATCCTTTGACAAAGGTCGCTTTGGTTGGGGTCAGAGCAACCAGGTTGAAGTCGGGCAGGCCCATTAAAACCTCTATCGTCGGGCCATGTATTAATTTGAACTTTTCCATAATTACTGCCCAGTGCTCGTCGTTGTTGCTGATAAACTCGCAATTGGCAGAGATGCTGAGTCGAATGCGCGCAAAAAGGTTCTTGCTGTCGCGTTCGTCCTGAATAAAAAATATGGAAGTATGCGGGTGGTAATGCAGGTTTCGTGTGTGCGAAGCTAGTTCGCTGATAAATATATAGAAAGTTCCTTCATCTTTGATGAATGGCGTGTAGCTTGCTTCGGGATAGCCTTCCGGGTTCAGGGTGGCAAGTTGTAGTGTTTTAAATGAGGTGAGTAATTGTATTGCTTCGGATTGAATTTCCGGGTTAATTGGTGGCGTGTGGTCGTTCTTATCTGGCTGACTTGAAGGGGGTTGGGTCATTTTTGTCGCGGGCGCTCTGGTTGGAAGGATGTTGTATCAAAGTTTAGCAGGTAGGCTTGGAGGCGAGTAGTGGGGAGTGTCGGCAGTCAGCCCTCTGGAGTTGATTTTAGAGGGCTGGTTAAAGGGGGTTAGTGGCCGTAGATCTGCAGGTTGGTATTTGAGACAACCAGATCGTCAATGGCAAGCTGTCCTATAGACTTGCCGCCGATCTCGACAGCACCAACATAGATGTCTGCGTTGTAAGTAGAAAAGCCAATGTTGAGTGCTTGTCCTGAAGCTGTTCTAGGATTCGCAATCGCGCTAAAGGTCATTTCTGTTGTGGTATAGAATGCATCGTCTGCAGCCGTAGTAATGCCGGGCTCGAAATCTTTCCCGTGAATTGTCACGTCGCGAATGCTTACGGCCAAAAAGTCGAAATCTACATCAAGGTCTGTGGTTGCCGTTTCTGAAAAGCGGGTAAAGGTGCCCGTTGCAGTATCCAGTGTATAGATTCTGTTTCTAATCAGGCCGACAGAGTTGAAGTTGGAGGCGAGTTGTGTGCTTTCTCCAGTTAACCCGCTCAGTCCCATGGCGCCAAACGAGAAGCTGGCATCAATGGGGGTTCCCGAGATGGGGGTCATTTTGATAACGGCATCGCCATCGGAAAGTAGGTCGATTTCAATTTTGACGTCATCCAGTAGTGATCCGGGGATCGCTCCTTCCAGGGTGATGTCATCAATATTCAGGCTGCCTTCGTCGGTGTACTTTAATTGGCCTATATCCACCTTGGTTTCCAGTTCCAGTGTTACGCCTGTTTGTCCCGAAATGTCTCCGAGCTGTTGATCGCTCAGTGGTTTGACATCGGCATGCAGGGGCATGGATGTGGAGACAATTACCAAGGCTAATGCGCCGGCATTGCTGTATTTCATGGCAAATTCCTTTAATGGCTTAGAGAAACAGTTGACGGGAATCCCTGCTGCAACAGTCCTTGTTGTTATGGTTCTATGGTACCATTAATGCCAAAAAAGAGGGTAGTGCTTGCTTAGAGTGATGTGAATACAGACTGGGAGTTGTGATAAAAAATAAGACTATGGTGAGGTGTCTTTTATGTGTGAAGTTTTGTGCTGCTTTGATTAATTGCTTAGGAGGGAGATTTTTTTAAATGGTGCCGAGGAGAGGACTTGAACCTCCACGGGGTTGCCCCCACTAGCACCTGAAGCTAGCGTGTCTACCAATTTCACCACCTCGGCAGTGGTATTTCAGATTGTAAGTTGGCGTGTCGCTCAACTGGACGCGAACTTTACAGATTTGCTCTTTGGCTGTCAAATATATTTTTGTTAAAAAAATAAAATCAGTAAATCGGCGAATAGATGGGCGTTGTCTAGTAGTTTGTCGCTATAATTTCAAGGTTAATATAAACGTTCGTGTTCGTCTGAATTTAATTTTTGAATACTTTGACGAGGGCGACAGCAGGATAAAGAATGCCAAAAAAGTTAAAAGAATCAAAAACAACAAAAGCCGCTTCCGAGAAAATAGCGCCCATTACTAAAAATTCAGCGGCTAAAAGTGTTAAAAAGGGCGCGCCAAAAGCGCTAAAAAAAGATCCCTACGCAAAACGTGAAGCGCAAAATTACGAAAACCCGATCTATAGTCGAGAGTTTATCCTGGGTTTTCTCGAAAAACGCAAGGGGCCGGCGACCCACGAACAGTTGTGTGAAGAGTTGAAGGTTGTCGGAGACGATCCTATAGAGGCATTGCGACGCAGATTGATTGCCATGACGCGTGATGGCCAGCTGATTTGCAACCGTCGGGGGGCTTTTGCTCCGGTGGCTAGTGTGGATTTAATAAAGGGTGTCGTTCACGGGCATCGCGATGGGTACGGGTTTGTTATTCCTGAAGGCGGTGGCGAAGATCTGTTTTTACATGCCAGACAGATGGGATCTGTGTTTCATGGGGACCGTGTTTTGGTTCGCGTGGATGATATTGATGCAAAGGGGCGTCGGCTGGCAGTGATTGTCGAGGTGTTGGAGTCCAACACCAAAACGATCGTAGGGCGATTGTTCAGAGAAAATGGCGTTGTGATGGTGACGCCGGAAAATCCCAGAATCAGTGGCGAAATAGTGGTGCCTATCGAAGATTCTGCCAATGCAGCGCACGGTCAGTACGTCGTTGTGGAGATTACCCGTCAGCCAACGATTCGTACACTCGCGGTAGGTAAGGTTGTTGAGATTCTGGGCGATCATATGGCGCCTGGAATGGAAATCGAGGTTGCTATTCGCTCATACGGCATTCCATTTGTTTGGTCTGAGGGTGTCAGGTCGCAAGTCGAACGAATGACCGAGTCGGTAGCAGAAGACGATAAGCTTAACCGTGTGGATATTCGTAAATTGCCATTAGTGACTATTGATGGTGAGGATGCTCGTGATTTTGATGACGCGGTATATTGTGAAACCAAAAAGGGGGGTGGCTGGCGTTTGCTGGTTGCCATTGCCGATGTGGCTCACTATGTAAAGCCGGGATCTGCGCTTGATGAAGAGGGGCGCAATCGCGGCAATTCGGTGTACTTTCCCGATCACGTTGTACCCATGCTGCCTGAAATCCTGTCAAATGGCCTTTGCTCCCTGAAGCCCAGAATTGATCGGCTTTGTATGGTGTGCGAAATGACTATATCTGCGGAAGGCCGGATAAGCGGGTATAAGTTTTATGAGGCTGTGATGCATTCTCATGCTCGGCTCACTTACACTCAGGTGAGTGCAATGCTTGAACATCCTGATGAGGATCAGGGGGCAAGATTGTGTGAGCAATATGTGGATCTATTGCCTCATCTGCATAATTTGTACTCCATGTTCAAGGTCTTGCGGGCAGCGCGTGAAAAGCGGGGGGCGATCGACTTTGAGACGACGGAGACACGCATACTTTTTGATGAGTCACGAAAAATTGAACAAATAGTTCCTGTCGTTAGGAATGATGCACACAAGCTGATTGAAGAGTGTATGCTTTGTGCGAACGTGGCAACCGCCTGGATGCTGCAAAAGTCAAAATTACCAGTTTTGTATCGGGTGCATGAAGGGCCTTCTGATCAAAAACTGGAGAATTTGCGTGCATTTCTGGGGGAGTTAGGGTTGCAGCTGGGTGGGGGGGATGATCCGCTACCTACGGACTATCAGGCGCTATTGGAGTCCATTTCGGATCGGCCTGATGCCGGTGTGATTCAGGTTGTAATGCTCCGCTCGTTGAGTCAGGCAGTTTATAGCCCCGAAGAAAAGGGGCATTTCGGCTTGGCTTATCCACACTATACGCACTTTACCTCTCCTATTCGGCGTTATCCTGATTTGATTGTGCATAGAGCGCTTAAGTTGCTGATTCATGCGGAAGAGCCAGTTCGGGCGGTGGTGCCGCCGGAAGTCAGGGATGCTTCGGTGACCTACCCGTATGATCTGAAGTATATGCTGGAACTCGGCGAACACGTTTCGATGACGGAGCGTCGAGCTGACGAAGCAACCAGGGATGTTTCGAATTGGCTTAAATGTGAATATTTACGTCAGCACGTGGGTGCCGTTTTTGATGGTGTCATTTCTGCTGTTACTGGTTTTGGCTTTTTTGTCGAGCTGAGCGGCTTGTTTGTCGAGGGGCTTGTACATGTGTCCTCTCTGGATAGTGATTACTATCACTTTGATGCGGCACATCATCGTTTGGTGGGAGAGCGATCCGGGGCTGGATTCCATATGGGGGATGTGGTGAAGGTTCGCGTGGTTCGCGTGGATCTCGAAGATCGCAAGGTGGATCTGGAGTTGCTAAGTGCGCCTGTTCGCAGGGGGCGGAGCTCGTCTGCGATGCCTCGTGCCAATAAAGCACAAGATCGTCGGGAGAAGGCCGCGGCTGCCGATACAACCGGTAAAAGTAAAAAAGCGGGCGCAAAAGGTAAACGGTCGACAAAAGATAAATTGCTGTCTGACGCAGTGAAGTCAAAAGGGAAAGCAAAAAAGGGCAAGACAGGTAAAAAGTCGAAGAAGCCTGTCAAAAAGACAGAAAGTGGCGAGCTAAAAAGACCCAAGTCAAGAGTCGGCGTTTCCTCGGATGAAAGTGCCGGTAGGATTCGTAAGCGTAAAGTCGCGCCATAGTGCGAGGCGAGTTTGGGGGGGCGTTTTATGAGTAGAGTTGTTCGTGCAGGGGAAGTATGTCTCAGGAAAGTGGGTCTGTAGAAAACGTTTTTGGTATTCATGCGGTTATGTCTCTGCTGGATCGTGCAGAGAGTGAGATTAAATGCCTGTGGGTGCTTCAGGGGAGAGAGGATCAGCGGCTGGCGCGCGTAATAGCGTTGGCAGAAAAGCGCCGATTGAAAATCAAGCATGTAGAACGATCTGTGCTGGATCGAATGGTGCAGGGAAATCATCAGGGCGTGATTGCCGAGAGTGTGATTGCTGTCGATCTGGATGAAGGTGATCTGGAGAATGTTCTGGTGAACTTGCAGACCCCTCCTTTTTTATTGATCCTCGATGGTGTGACGGATCCCCACAATTTGGGGGCCTGTTTGCGTACCGCAGATGCAGCCGGAGTGCATGCTGTAATCGCGCCTAAAGATAAGTCTGCACCGCTTAATGCGGTTGCCCGCAAAGTGGCTTGTGGTGCAGCGGAGCATGTGCCCTATATTCGAGTGACTAATCTCGCGCGAACGTTGCGCTGGCTAAAGCAATATGGTGTCTGGCTCACAGGAACGGCGGGGGAGGCAGGTAAATCGCTCTATGAGTCGGAGCTGACCGGAGCCGTGGCGTTACTCATGGGGGCGGAAGGAAAGGGATTGCGCCGTTTGACTGCAGAACATTGTGATGAGCTCGTAAATATACCCATGGCCGGATCGGTCAGCAGCCTTAATGTTTCGGTGGCAACAGGTGTTTGTTTGTTTGAGGCATTGCGGCAGCGACGGTTAAAAGCGCTGCCCGTCGCAGAGTTTTGATCAAAATTTGACTTGCAAGTTTCTGGTTGAGTCAATAGAATGCGCGGTTCCAAAAACCATGTTCTTTAACTCCTTGCTTTTATCAGCTCCGTCTGACTAAAGCTGTTACCCGAAGGGAGCGACAATGCGTCACTACGAAATCGTTATACTGGTTCATCCGGATCAGAGCGAACAGGTCCCCGGTATGATCGAACGCTACACCAGTACTGTAAAAAGCACCGGTGGTCAGGTTCATCGTCTGGAAGACTGGGGTCGCCGCCATCTGGCATACCCAATCAACAAGATTCACAAGGCACACTATGTTCTTATGAACATCGAGTGTACTGACGAGGCTCTGAGTGAGCTGGCTCATAACTTCCGTTTCAACGATGCTATCCTGCGTGATCTTGTGATCCGTAAGAAAGAAGCGGTGACTGAAGTTTCTCCGATCAAACTGGCTGACTCTCGTGAAGATCGTCGTTCAGCTCCTTCTCGCAAAGTAGAAGAAGTCGAACTGGATGATCAGGACGAAGATGATGGTGAAGACGAAGAGTAGTCTTCGTCCGAATTTTAAGCATTCTGTATTAGGAGAAATTCAATGGCACGTTTCTTTCGTCGTCGTAAATTCTGCCGTTTCAGCGCTGAAGGCGTAAAAGAGATCGATTACAAAGATATCGAAACTCTGAAAGGCTATATTACTGAAACCGGTAAAATCGTACCTAGCCGCATCACAGGTACTAAGGCGCGTTATCAGCGTCAATTGGCAACTGCTATCAAGCGTGCGCGCTTTTTGGCTCTGCTGCCTTTTACTGATAACCACCACGAGTAATTCTGTTTAAGTTACCGTTGCGATGAAGGCATTAGCTCATTACATAATGCGTGGCCCCTTGCAAGCGGTAACTGTGGCGGTTATAGCAATAGCGCTGCCGTTAATGTATTGGCTGGGCGCAGCAAGTGTAGGTTTAGTAACCCTTAGAAAAGGGGTTGATGTTGGTTTCAAGGTCTTTTTGTGGGCTTTGTTGCCGGCAGGCGGTTGGTTTGCGTTTTTGAATGATCCTGGGCCACTCATGGTGGTCTCCATGTCATGGGGAATGGCACTGACCTTGCGATCAACTTCCTCCTGGGAGATGGTGTTTGGTGTAGGAAGTCTGCTGGGTATTGTTACTGGCTGGCTTTCTGCGTATCTGATGCCAGAGTTGTTGGTTGAGCTCGTTGAGCTTACCAGGCAACTTTATACCGATATCAATCCTGAATTGATGCGGTCAATGGGTGATGATCTTGATGTGACGCTGACAGCCTTAATGAAAGGCAGTTTTGCGGCAACATACTTTACCCTCGCATTGTTGGGATTGGTTGTAGCCAGATCGTGGCAGGCAATGTTGTTTAACCCAGGTGGGTTTAGAAAAGAGTTTCACTCTTTTCGGTTGTCTGGCAGATTTTCGCTTGTTTCGGTTGTGTTACTGATGTTATCGCCGACACTGGGTGTAAATGCGCTCATGCTGGTTCTGGTATTGTCAATCTGCCTTTCTAGTGCAGGTTTGGCACTGGTACACGGTGTTATTGCTAAGAAGAATTTGGGTGGGCACTGGTTAATAGCCTTTTATGTTTCGGCATTATTCCTTGGGCCTAGTCTTTTTGTGCTGCTTGTTTTTGTAGCGGTTGCTGATAGCTGGTTTGATTTCAGAAATCGAATTGGGGCGCCTCAATAGAGCAAGACGGTTATCAAAATGGTTAAAAGAGGTTAGCGAGATGGAAGTTATTCTGCTCGAAAAAGTTGGAAGATTGGGAAGTTTGGGAAGTAAAGTTAATGTGCGCGCCGGTTATGGCCGCAATTATCTGATTCCTTTTGGTAAGGCTGTTCCTGCAACAGCAGATAACGTTGCTGCATTTGAAGCGCGTCGTGCAGAGCTTGAAAAAGCGGCTGCTGACAAGCTGGTGGCAGCACAGGCTCGCGCTGCCGAGCTGAATGACAAGGTCGTTACTATTGCAGGAAATGCAGGTGACGAAGGTAAGTTGTTTGGTTCAATTGGTGCGCGTGACATTGCTGATGCAATTACTGCGGCTGGTGTAGCGGTAAGCAAGAGCGAAGTGCGTTTGCCTGAGGGTGTTATCCGCCAGACAGGTGAATTTGAAATTGATGTTCAGGTACACTCAGATGTAACTGCTACCATCAAATTGACAGTTGTTGCAGGCTAATAAACAAGTTAATTTGTTTATAGTTTCTGTATGCAGGTGTTAGCTTCGGCCTGAGGGTGAATGCTCTCGGGCCGTATGTGTTTTTGGTGTTCCTTCGTATTTTCTCCCTTTTCGGTACAGGTGCCTATCATGAGTTCGGTACTATCCTCCGACAAAGAAACGTCTCAAATCAAACTTCCTCCTCATTCTGTTGAAGCCGAGCAGTCCGTGCTGGGTGGCCTCATGCTGGACAATAGCAAATGGGATATCGTGTCGGATATGGTTGTTGAGGATGACTTTTACCGTCACGCACATAAGCTGATTTTCAAGGCGGTCGCGGTGCTGGCAGCAGAAGCCAGGCCTCTGGATGTTATTACGCTTTCTGAAGAGCTGGAGCGTAACGGTAATCTTGCGTCTGTCGGTGGAACGGCTTATTTGGCCGAGCTTGCCAGAAATACGCCGGGCGCGGCAAATATTCGGGCGTACTCCGAGATCGTCAGGGAGCGCGCCGTGTTGCGTCGTCTTATCTCGATTTCCGGCGAGATTTCTGATGGTGCTTTTAATTTAAAAGGGAGAAGTAGTGCTGAGCTTCTGGATGAGGCGGAACGTAAGATATTTGAAATTGCGGAAGCGCGTGGGAAAGAAGGTGGTCCGGTCAATGTTAATCCAATTTTGACCCAGACGCTTGAGCGCATAGATGAGTTGTTTAATTCTAAAGAAGCGATGACGGGTGTAACTACCGGCTTTCGTGATTTGGATGATCGTACCGGGGGGATGCAGCGTTCGGATTTGATCATTGTTGCAGCGCGCCCTTCGATGGGTAAAACGGCATTTGCGATGAATCTGGTAGAGGCGGCGGTCATGAGTGACAAGGGGCCTGTGCTGGTATTTAGTATGGAAATGCCGTCCGATGCCATCATAATGCGTATGCTTTCCTCTATTGGCAGAATAGATCAGACCAGAATTCGTAGTGGTCAGTTGCAGGAGGAGGATTGGCCTCGACTGACATCGGCGGTAAGTCTGCTTAAAGATAAGCCACTTTATATTGATGATACTCCTGCGTTGAGCCCTACCGAGGTTCGTTCGCGTGCGCGCCGGATTGCGCGTGAAACGAAAAGTGAGTTTGCATTGATCATGATCGACTACTTGCAGCTCATGCGGGTGCCAGGCATGACAGAAGGGCGAACGGCGGAAATCTCTGAGATTTCGAGGTCTTTGAAGGCGCTGGCCAAAGAGTTGCGCTGCCCTGTGGTCGCATTATCGCAGTTAAATCGAAGCCTGGAGCAACGGCCGAACAAGCGCCCTGTTAACTCGGATTTGCGTGAGTCGGGCGCGATTGAGCAGGATGCGGATGTCATCATGTTTATTTATCGTGATGAGTACTACCATCCGGAAAGTGAGGATAAGGGGATTGCGGAAATCATTATTGGTAAGCAGCGGAACGGGCCCACCGGAGGCATCAAGCTTGGTTTCCAGGGGCAGTTCACCAAGTTTGAAGATCTTGCCTATGTTGATTACAGCATGACGGAATTTTAAGTACTAATTATTAACTGGTATCTACTGGAGTGGGACGATGGCTCGCCCGGCGCGTGCTCGAATTAATCTGGCGGCATTTCGCCATAATCTGCAATTGGCTATCAAATGGGCGGGTAATGCTCAGGTGGCTGCGGTGATCAAGGCTGATGGTTATGGGCATGGCATTGTTGCCGTAGCGCGTGCGGCAGAGCAGGATGGTTGTATGCTGGCGGTTGCAAGTATTGAGGAGGCGGCCAGGGTACGGGCAGCAGGTATCGTTGCGCCAATATTGCTGTTGGAAGGTTTTTTTCATGCTTCGGAGCCTGATGAGTCCGGGTTTGATGGATTGCAGTGGGTGATCCATTCCGAGCATCAATTGGCTGCGCTTGAAGAGCGTGATAGCGGATTGGATGTTGTTCGGCCGCTCAGTGTCTGGTTAAAGTTTAATACGGGTATGAATCGTTTGGGATTGCCGGTATTGCAGGCAGAGTCCTTTGTGTCCCGAGTGTGCCGATTGGCGTCGGTTAGACTCGAAGGGGTGATGACGCACTTTGCTTGCGCTGATGAGCCGGAAAATGATTTCTCCGGGTTACAGATGGCTCGGTTCGATAGCGTATTGTCTACCCTTGATCAGGTTGCGTTGCCTCAGGGGTTGAAGCGTTCGCTATGTAATTCGGCAGGATTGCAGCAAATGCCTGCTGCGCGTGGTGATTTGGTTCGTCCGGGTATTATGCTTTACGGGGCCTCTCCTTTTTTTGCGCGGACGGCCGTGCAGCAGGGGCTGCATGCGGTAATGTCACTTGAGTCGGAATTAATTGCTGTCAATGAGTTGGCTGAGGCAGATTGTGTGGGCTATGGCCTGACCTGGTGTGCGTCTCGGGTTTCACGTATTGGTGTGGTTGCGATGGGGTATGCGGATGGTTATCCGCGTCACGCACCCAGTGGCACACCGGTGTGGGTGAGTGGTAAGCGTGTCCCTTTGGTTGGGCGAGTGTCGATGGATATGCTGACAGTTGATTTGACTGATCATGAGGTTGCATCGGTGGGGGATCATGTCGAATTATGGGGGGCGAATGTGAGCGTAGATGAAGTTGCGCGAAGTGCCGGTACCATTGGATATGAATTGCTGACAGGGGTTTCTGCGAGAGTGCCCAGAGTGTATTGATTTAGGTGTCTGGCGGTTCCCTTTAGTGGAGAGGTATTGAGTTGCTAGGTGCTGTTGATGTTTGCCTCTATCTGGTTGTAGGTGGGGCGTCCTTGCCCCGCACGAACGAGGCCACCCAATCCGACAACTGTACCACGCTCATGCGCCCCGAGGACGGGCCTCCTACCATTTGGCCTCCGTCGGTGGAGCTGTTAATGAGTCACTGGGCAAAACGTCAACAGGCTCTAGAAAAATTGCAAATTGCGGTTAAATGTTGTTGCGACAATTGGTTACTTTTTATAAAATACCGCGCCCTCATAGTAGGATTAAAGCTCCCTGCAATATGGTTGCCAGAGCGCTTCCAGTAGAAGCAGGCCGCCCTCAAAGGCACTAAGAGTTCCGGACGATGAGATGGGTAAAGATTGGAAGCTCGATGAGCTTTGTCCAGAGCGTGCTGCAATTGTTTGTTTAAGTGGGTTGCAGTAATTACGTACCGGGAAGCCGGCGGAGAGATAGAATGTACGCAGTTATCGTAAGTGGCGGTAAACAGCATCGCGTAACCGAAGGTGAAGTGCTGAAGTTGGAAAAAATTGAAGTTGAAACAGGTAGTGCTGTAGAGTTTGATAAAGTACTGCTGGTTGCAAATGGCGAAGATGTTAAAGTGGGCGCACCTGTTGTTGCTGGCGCAAAAGTTACTGCGGAAGTTGTAGCTCATGGTCGTCACGACAAAGTGACTATCGTTAAATTCAGACGCCGTAAGCACCACATGAAGCGTATGGGTCACCGTCAGTGGTACACCCAGGTTAAAATTACCGGCATTAATGCAGGTTAATTTTGCATTAAGAATCCGAAAGCGCCTTCCGCAAAAGTGCGGTTGGGGTTGAATGAATAGAGGAGTAATCTAATGGCTCACAAAAAAGCGGGTGGTAGTACCCGTAACGGTCGCGACTCAGAATCCAAACGACTTGGTGTCAAACTTTTTGGCGGCCAGGTTGTTAAAGCAGGCAGCATCATTGTTCGTCAGCGTGGTACTCAGTATCACGCAGGTGACAACGTAGGTTGTGGTAAGGATCATACTTTGTTTGCAACATCTGATGGTGTGATCAAATTTGATGTTAAAGGACGTCTGAATCGCAGATATGTTAGCGTAGTTGCTAACTAATTTCTGATTAGGGCTGTTTTAGAGAGAAGCTCCGCCTTGGCGGGGCTTTTTTTGTATTGGTATCTTTAGTGTGAGGCAAGTTTAGTATACTTGCTTCCTTAGTCAGTTGTGCGTTATTGGGCTAGCGATTTGGTCTGAAATGCGTGCTTTGCGATATACATTAAAAAGGTGTGGCCGGTCGAAGGGTGGCCGAACGCTTTCCAGGCAAGAGGTAAGATTATGAAGTTTGTGGACGAAGCAACCATCTATGTTGAAGCTGGTAAGGGCGGCAACGGAGTTGTGAGTTTTCGCCGGGAAATGTTCGCACCCATGGGCGGGCCGGATGGTGGCGATGGTGGTGATGGCGGATCTGTGATTTTAGAGGCAGACAACAGTATTAATACGCTGATTGATTTTCGCTACAAGCGAAAATTTATTGCTACCAGTGGTAATTCGGGCAGTGGTGGTAATTGTCGTGGCAAGAGTGGTGATGATCTGGTGCTGAAGGTGCCGGTCGGGACAACGATTGTGGATATCGATACCGATGAGGTGTTGGGGGATCTAACAGAAGTCGATCAGCGCCTGATGGTGGCGCGTGGTGGCTTTCACGGGCTTGGAAATTCACGTTTCAAGTCCAGTGTTAATCGCTCTCCCCGTCAGTGTACGCCGGGGAAGGCGGGCGAAGAGAGAAATTTACGCCTGGAATTGAAGGTGTTGGCGGATGTGGGGTTGTTGGGGATGCCCAATGCAGGCAAGTCTACGTTGATTCGTTCAATTTCGGCAGCCAAGCCAAAGGTGGCGGATTATCCGTTTACTACGCTGGTTCCTAATTTGGGTGTGGTCAGTGTCGACCCTTACCGTAGCTTTGTGGTTGCTGATATTCCCGGGTTAATCGAAGGGGCGGCAGAAGGTGCAGGTTTGGGGATTCGTTTTCTGAAGCATTTGGTGCGTACGCGATTGCTGTTGCACGTCGTTGATATGGCGCCCTATGATGGCACGGAGCCAGCTGAAATGGTTCGTGTGATTGCGGATGAGTTGGAGAATTTTAGCCCAACGTTGGCGGAGCGTGAGCGCTGGCTGGTATTAAACAAGCTGGATTTGCTCGATGAGGCTGGTCGTGAAGAGGCTTGTTCTGCGCTAGTGGAGGCGCTTGGCTGGGAGGGTCCGGTTTATCGTATTTCTGCAATCTCAGGCGAGGGGACGCGAGCTTTATGTCAGGATATTATGTCCTGGATTGAAGACAAGGCGCAGCAAGAACTGGATGACCCTGAGTTGGCGAAGGCGGAGCAGCAGATTCGTGAGCGAATGGATGCTGAAGCCAGGGAAAAAATTCAGGCCTTGAGGCAGGTGCATCGTGAGGATGAGGACGAACTGGATGATGACGATGATGAGGCTGAATCCATTTATGTTCATTGATCTGGTTTTCTGCTGATAGCTTTGATTTGAACCGCTACCGGTGTTTTCTGTAATTGTCGTAAGTTGTTGTGGGTGGGTATGAGTGACGCGTTGCTTGCGGAAAGGGGGCGGCTGTCGGGTTCACAGCGTTGGGTTGTGAAAATCGGCAGCGCACTGCTGACCAATGATGGTCAGGGACTTGATAAAACTGCTATTTCTGGCTGGGTTGATCAGTTGGCGGCCTTGAAAAAGCAGGGTATAGAGTTGGTGCTTGTTTCTTCGGGTTCTGTGGCAGAGGGAATGACTCGTCTGGGTTTGAAAGAGCGGCCCCATCATTTGCATGAATTGCAGGCGGCCGCGGCTGTGGGGCAGATGGGGCTGGTTCAGACTTGGGAGACGGCATTTCAGCGTCATGGCTTGCACACAGCGCAGGTGTTGTTGACGCATGACGACTTGTCGGATCGAAAGCGCTATCTCAACGCGAGGAGTACGTTGCGTACCCTCGTGGATTTCGATGTTATTCCTGTCATTAATGAGAATGATACGGTAGTGACTGATGAGATTCGCTTTGGTGACAATGATACGCTGGGCGCTTTGGTTGCCAATTTGGTAGAGGCGGATGGTCTGATCATTCTCACGGATCAGCTGGGATTGTTTGATAAGGATCCGCGAAAGCATGAGGATGCCCGCTTGGTATTCGAAGCGCCTGCCAGTGACCCTGATCTGGATATTATGGCTTCCGGAGGTGCGGGTGTGCTAGGGCGTGGAGGTATGTTGACCAAAATTCGTGCTGCCCGACTTGCTGCCCGATCAGGGGCTTTCACCGTGATTGTGGGTGGGCGCATCAAGGATGCGCTTTTGCGTCTGCGTGCCGAAGAGCGAGTGGGAACACTTTTACTGCCCAGGCAGGGGCGGCAGTTGGCGCGTAAGCAGTGGTTGGCGGGGCATTTACAGGTACGAGGTCAGTTGATTCTTGATGAAGGGGCGGTGACATCGGTTTCATCGCGAGGTAGAAGTCTGTTGTCGGTCGGGGTGCATGAGGTCAGGGGGGCTTTCAGGCGAGGTGAGATGGTATCTTGTCTTGATATGGCTGGAAGGGAGATTGCGCGCGGGTTGGTAAATTATAGTGCGGAAGATGTCGGAAAAATTTTGCGTCAGCCTAGTGATAAAATCGAGGGTATTCTCGGTTATGTGAATGAGCCTGAATTGGTGAACAGGGATAATCTGGTTCTGGTTTAGTGAATCTTTGAGTTTTAAATAACAAAAAAGCCGATCGCATGATCGGCTTTTTAATTTGACCCGGTTTATGCCGGTTTATGCGTTACATTAAGCCGCTTTGAGCGCTTTAATGCGTGCATTCAGACGGCTCTTGGTGCGAGCTGCCTTGTTTTTAGAGAGAATGCCTTTGTTGACCATGCTGTCAATGACGGGCACAGCGGCAACAAATGCTGCGCTTGCGTCTTCATAGCTGCCAGCATCGGCTTTGCTTACTACTTTCTTGATAAAGGTACGTACCATAGAGCGCTGGCTTGCATTCGCCTGACGACGCTTTTCAGCCTGACGTGCGCGCTTTTTGGAAGAGGGATTGTTTGCCACCGTTAACTCCTCGACTTGCAAAAATTCGGTTAGGGGTGATTGGCCCCGAAATAAATGACGCGAGAATATGCCGGTTTAAGCGGAATTTGTCAACTGATATTTATCTCCATTTGTTTTGGTGCAGACTTGCCGGAGAGGGATATCTTATTAATCGCCTACGTTCTTTGTTATTTATATGAATGGTATAGTTGCGGCCAATATCAGCGGTGTATCGGGAATGCGCTATGAGTTCAGATAGTACATACGGACATTTCAGGGGGGGCATGCTCCGGGCGTGTATCGGGAGGCTTTTGTTGTGACCAGTGAAAATGGAAAGGAAGTTCGCAATGCAGCCCCGGCTAAAACGAGTGGTCTACTTCGTTCCAGTGGTGTTGTGGGGGTGATGACGCTGCTCTCCAGAGTGCTTGGATTGGTTCGCGATGTTGTTATCGCTCGTTATTTTGGTGCGGGCACGGGCGCTGACGCCTTTTTTATTGCGTTCAAAATACCTAATTTTTTGCGTCGCCTGTTTGCGGAAGGTGCATTTTCGCAGGCGTTTGTGCCTGTGTTGTCGGAATACCGCACCCTCAAAACAGAGCAAGAGACTCGGGCACTGGTCGCCTCGGTGGCGGGCGTATTGGGCATGGTATTGTTGGTTATTACATTGCTTGCCATGCTGGGCGCACCTGCGCTGACATTTTTGTTTGCACCAGGATTTCACGATGAGCCTGAAAAATTTCAGTTAGCCAGTGACATGTTACGAATCACGTTTCCGTATCTGTTGCTGATCTCGCTGACGGCATTTGCTGGTGGAATTTTGAATAGTTTTGGTCGATTTGCTGTTCCGGCATTCACTCCGGTGCTTTTGAATCTGGCGATGATTTTTGCAGCGGTAGTGATTTCACCGATGTTTTCTGAGCCTGTGATTGCATTGGCCTGGGGGGTGGTGTTGGCGGGGTTGCTGCAGTTGCTTTTTCAGTTGCCTTTTTTGCTGCGGATGAATCTCTTGCCCAGACCCCGCCTGGACTATCGGCATGAAGGGGTGCAGCGGATTCTTACGCTCATGGTACCTGCATTATTTGGCGTGTCGGTCAGTCAGATAAATTTGTTGCTTGATACCGTGCTGGCCTCGTTTTTACCTACCGGGAGTGTGTCGTGGCTATATTATTCAGACCGATTATCGGAACTTCCGCTCGGCGTATTCGGAATTGCAATTGCTACCGTCATTCTGCCAGCGCTTTCTCGAAAGCATGCGGCACAATCGAAAGATGATTTTGCGGCGACACTGGATTGGGGATTAAGGGCGGTTCTTCTAATAGGGGTGCCCGCCGCGCTGGCGTTATTTCTATTGGCTGAGCCCTTGTTGATTACTTTGTTTTATTACGGCGAAATGACGATCAGGGATGTAGAGATGTCTGCCGGAAGCTTAAGAGCTTATTCGGCGGGCTTGATGGCATTTATGCTGATCAAGATTCTCGCGCCGGGCTATTTTTCGCGTCAGGATACCAAAACCCCGGTAAAAATAGGCGTTCGGGCAATGGGGGTGAATATGGTTTTCAATCTGATACTAATCTGGCCACTCGCCCATGTCGGACTGGCATTGGCGACCTCTTTGTCGGCGTGGCTTAACGCTTTTTGGTTGTTTCGTGGGTTAAAAAAGGCAGAGGTGTTTGTGCCACAAGCAGGCTGGTCGCGATTTGTGGTGCAACTGATTGTCGCGAATACCGTTTTGGGTGGCGTGGTATGGTTCGTCGCACTTTCTTCGTTGCAATGGCATGAGTTGAGCGTGCTGGCGCGGGGTAGCTATATGTTTGCGACGGTGGTGGCAGGGATGGCGGCATACTTTGCCGCACTCTATTTATCCGGCGTGCGTTTGCGACACTTTATGCGTCGGGCCTGAGGATGAGTGTGCATCCCTCTCTGCTATGCCAGCGATCTTGCGAAGTGCAGACTTTCACTACTTAATAGATTGGGTGGGTTGACTGGTATATAATCGCCGGTTTAGTTAAAACGGGTAGTGGAATGAGGCTTATACGCGGACTGCATAATCTGCGTGCCATGCCAGAAGGTTGCGTGGCAACGATTGGTAATTTTGATGGTGTACATAAAGGCCATCAGGTCATTATTGAACAGGTTAAGCGAAAGGCTCGTGAACTTGAGCTTCCGTCTGTTGTCATGGTGTTCGAACCACAGCCGCAAGAGTATTTTCGTGGCGCCCAGGCGCCTGCCAGATTAATGCGCTTCAGGGAAAAACTGCTGGCGCTTGCAGATCAGGATATTGATCTGCTGATTTGCTTGCAATTCAATCACCGTGTCAGGAAACTCACTGCAACAGATTTTGTCAATCAAGTGCTGGTCAGTGGGCTGGGGGTAAAGCATTTGGTGGTGGGCGACGATTTTCGCTTTGGCTGCGACCGCAGTGGTGATTTTCATCTCCTGGAACAGCAAGGCCAATTGCAGGGATTCGGTGTAGAACATACGCAGACAGTTGGATTTGTTCAGGCAGGTGACGCAGGTAAAGAAGCCGCGGATGCCTTGAATGAGGCTCGTATCAGCAGTACCCGGATAAGGCAAGCATTGGAAGCCAATGATTTTACATTAGCAGAAGCGTTGCTTGGTCGACCTTACGCCATTAGTGGATGTGTAATTCATGGGCAAAAGCTGGGGCGCCAGCTAGGAGTGCCTACCGCGAATATTGCGTTAGGACGATTGCGACCGGCGCTGAATGGCGTGTATGCAGTGAAGGTGTTTCGTTGCAAGGCGTGCCTCGGTGAGGCGGGGGACGTCAATGAAACCGTCGATTTGGATGGCTGGTACGGTGTCGCCAATATCGGTGTAAAGCCGACGATTAATGGTAGTACGCCTTCTCTGGAAGTGCATATTTTCAACTTTGCCGGAGAGCTTTACGGTGAACATCTGCGGGTTGTGTTTTGCCAGCGGTTACGCGAAGAACAGAAGTTTAGCGGTCTGGATGCATTAAAGGCCCAGATTGCCACAGATATCAATCAGGCCAAAAGTTATTTTGGTGTATTGTGAGACAACTTTCATATTGTTTTTAACAACGTAGATAAGATCATCTGCGAAAAATAAATGGCAAACGTGCGTTGTTAAATTGGCCTTTGCTATAAGACTAAATATAAGTGACCGGACTCATGAGCGACTATAAGCATACTTTAAACTTGCCAGATACAGATTTTCCTATGCGCGGCGACCTCGCCAAACGAGAGCCGGATATGCTAAAGCGTTGGCAAACGCTGGATATCTATAAAATGCTGCGTGAAGCCAGAGCCGGCGCGCCAAAGTTTATTTTGCATGATGGTCCTCCCTATGCCAATGGCAGCATTCATATCGGTCATGCGGTCAACAAAATTCTTAAAGACATCATCGTGAAGTCCAAGGGTTTGAGCGGATATGACGCGCCCTATATTCCCGGCTGGGATTGCCACGGGCTGCCTATCGAACACAATGTTGAGAAAAAAATCGGCAAAGCAGGCGTTAAAGTCGATTTCAAGGCGTTTCGTAAAGCCTGTCGCGAATATGCGGCGGAGCAGGTGAATGGACAGAAGCAGGATTTTATTCGCTTGGGTGTGATGGGAGATTGGGATAAACCCTATCTCACCATGGATTTCAAATTTGAAGCCGATATCATCCGTTCACTGGGGAAAATTATTGATAACGGACACCTGCAGCGTGGATTCAAGCCGGTTTACTGGAGTGTAGTCGGTGCCTCCGCTCTGGCAGAAGCGGAAGTGGAATATCACGAAAAGGAATCCAATGCGATCGATGTCAAATTTGTTGCAGTGGATCAGGCGGATTTTCTGAGCGCGTTTACCCTGGAAGCGTCAGATGGCGAAGGTGAAATTTCTGTTGTTATCTGGACAACGACGCCATGGACCATGCCATCAAACCAGGCGGTTGCATTGAATGCCGAGTTGGATTACGTGTTAGTCGAATGCGATGCAGGCTTTGGCAAAGAACGCTTTGTGCTGGCAGAAGCCTTGTATGAAGACAATATGACTCGCTACGGCATCGAATCGTACCGGGTGGTTGGACGAGCGCAAGGCAAGGCGCTGGAAGGCAAGCTGCTGGAGCATCCTTTCTATAGCTCGCGTCATGTGCCTGTTTTGTTGGGAGAGCATGTTTCTACCGAAGCGGGTACGGGGGCGGTTCATACCGCTCCGGATCACGGTGTGGACGACTTTAACGTCGGCCGGGCTTATGGGCTGGGTACGTTAAACCTGGTGGATGATCATGGTGTCTTCCGGGCGACGACCGAATTGTTTGCTGGCGAGCATGTTTATAAAGTCGATGAGAAAGTTATCAATGTGCTGGATGAAAATCGTCGACTGGTTTACAAAAAGTCCTTCCGTCACAGCTATCCTCATTGCTGGCGTACAAAAACGCCACTGATTTTCCGTGCGACTCCCCAGTGGTTTATCAGCATGGAAAAGAACGGATTGAAGAAATCAGCACTTGAAGCGGTTAAAGGCGTACGCTGGGTGCCGGAATGGGGTCAAAACCGTATTGAAGCCATGCTGGAGCAAAGCCCTGACTGGTGTATTTCGCGTCAGCGCACCTGGGGGGTTCCGATTGCACTCTTTATTCATAAAGAGACCCAGGAATTGCATCCCGAAACCGCGCGATTGATTGAAGTCGTTGCGCAAAAGGTAGAACAAAGCGGTATGGATGCCTGGTTTGATCTTGAGCCTGCAGAAGTATTAGGTGACGATGCCGATCAATGGCAGAAAGTTACGGATACACTCGACGTTTGGTTTGATTCAGGTGTCACTCACGCGGCGGTATTGGAGCCACGAATTGAACTGGGTCAGTATCCGGCAGATTTGTATCTTGAAGGCTCTGATCAGCATCGTGGCTGGTTCCAGTCGTCCCTGAAAACCGGTATTGCGATTAAAGGACAAGCACCCTACAAACAGGTACTCACCCACGGCTTCACTGTAGACGGCCAGGGTCGGAAAATGTCCAAATCAATCGGTAACGTTGTTGCGCCTCAGGAGGTGATGAACAAGCTGGGGGCAGATATTTTACGTTTGTGGGTGGCGGCCACAGACTACAGCGGTGAAATGACGGTATCCGATGAAATTCTTAAGCGAACTGCCGATTCGTATCGTCGTATTCGTAACACGGCGCGCTTCCTGCTGGCGAACATCAAAGGATTTAACCCTGCGACAGATAGTGTACCAGCGGCAGAGATGATTGCGCTGGATCGCTGGGCAGTTGATCGTACTGCGCAGCTGCAGGAAGAAATCAAGGCAGCTTATAACGATTACAATTTCGTGCGCATTTATCAGAAGGTTCACAACTTTTGTGAAGGTGATCTGGGTGGATTCTATCTGGACATCATTAAGGATCGTCAGTACACCACCAAGTCAGACAGTCTGGCGCGCCGCTCCTGCCAGACGGCCATGTTCAATATTCTTGAAGCCATGGTTCGCTGGGTTGCACCGATTCTTAGCTTTACGGCAGACGAAATCTGGCAATGTTTGCCGGGTGAACGAGGTGTTAGTGTTCTGTTGGAAACCTGGTACGACCAATTGGCCGTGTTACCGGAGAATGAGCCGCAAGGCAGAGACTACTGGCAAACCATCATTACGATTAAGGATGCCGTTAACAAATGTGCGGAAGATGCCCGTATCGCCGGAAAAATCAAGGGAACACTGGGAACCCAGGTGACATTGTTCTGCGATTCCGGACTGAAATCGACCCTTGACGTTCTTGGAGAAGAGTTGCGTTTTGTGTTGATTGCTTCCGATGTTCAGGTGAAACTGCTGGACGCCAGTGGTGCAGATAGCGCCGAAACAACTGAATTATCCGGTCTGAAAGTGGCGATCAGTGTGAGCGAACATACGAAATGTGTGCGTTGCTGGCATCATCGTGAAGATGTCGGCGCTCACGCGGGCCACGAAGAGTTGTGTGGTCGCTGTGTCGATAACGTTGCGGGTCACGGTGAACAGCGCCGGTTTGCATGATTGGGTGTAGGGAAGGTAGCGTTTAATGTCTGATAGTACACCGCAAAAGAGCATGCTTGGCTGGCTTTGGTTGGCTGTTCTGGTTGTTGTTCTGGATTTGTTTACCAAATATCTGGCCAGCAGCTCGCTCGACTACGCGATTTCTGTACCGGTGATTCCCGGTTTCTTTAACCTGACGCTGCTTCATAATACCGGCGCCGCATTTAGTTTTCTGGCCGATGAAGCAGGTTGGCAGCGCTGGTTTTTTGCTGCGCTCGCAGCGGGGGTGAGCGTGGTGCTGGTGCGTTGGCTGGCAGCCATTAATCGCGATCATTGGCTGGCCATCTCCATCGTGCTGGTGTTGGGTGGCGCGCTGGGAAATCTGTATGATCGGGTGGTGCTCGGATATGTCGTGGATTTCCTGCATTTCTATTGGGGGAATTATCATTTTCCCGCATTTAATCTCGCCGATTCGGCAATTTCTGTTGGTGCGGTGATGATGGCTATTGATGTTTTCAGAAAGCCATCAGATGCGTGACCCCGAATTAAAACTGGTTTTCTAGTAGTGAGTATGAGTACATGAGTAACAGACTGGTAAGTAAAGGGGCAAGAGTGACTCTGCACTTTTCGCTGTCAATGGCAGATGGAAATGTGGTGGACTCTACGCGAGGTGGTCAACCTGCGACGCTGGAAATCGGTGATGGCAACTTGCCGGAAGGGTTTGAGCGTCACTTGATCGGTCTGTCAGCAGGCGAACAGGGGGAGTGGCAGGTGCCACCCGAGCGTGCATTTGGCCAGGTTAATCCGAACAACGTTCAGTACTTTGCCCGAAGCCATTTTCCTGCCGATATGGATTTGCAGCCCGGACTGGTGGTGTCCTTTGCCGATGCCTCAAAAACAGAGCTGCCCGGCGTGATCAAAGAAATTTCTGCTGAAGAAGTGGTGGTTGATTTTAACCACCCACTGGCGGGTGAAATGCTGACTTTTGCGGTAGAGATTATTACCGTAGAGTAGCGTTACTCCGACACGCAGAATGGTACCTCGTTGATGTTTAAAGTGAGTTGTTAGCATGAAAATCAGTCTTGCCAATCCTCGTGGCTTTTGTGCGGGAGTGGACAGAGCCATTGAAATTGTGAATCGGGCATTGGATGTCTTTGGGGGGCCGGTTTATGTGCGTCACGAAGTGGTGCACAATAAGTTCGTGGTGGACAATCTACGTGCGCGTGGTGCTATTTTCGTCGATGAACTGCATGAGGTTCCTGATGATGCGTTGGTGATTTTCAGCGCGCATGGTGTATCGAAGCTGGTTCAGGAAGAAGCCAAAGAACGTGGTTTACGCGTATTTGACGCCACCTGTCCGTTAGTCACCAAGGTGCATCTGGAAGTGAGCCGTTACAGCCGGGAAGGGCGAGAGTGCATACTGATCGGGCATCAAGGACATCCTGAAGTGGAAGGAACGATGGGGCAGTTTGACTATCGTTTTGGTGGACATATCTATCTTGTTGAAGATGAACAGGATGTTGCTGCACTGAGTGTGAAGAATCCTTCCAGGCTAACCTATGTGACTCAAACCACCTTGTCGATGGATGACGCTGCCCGGGTGATTGAGGCCCTGCGTGTGAAGTTTCCTCAAATCGAAGGCCCGCGTAAAGACGATATCTGTTATGCCACCCAAAATCGCCAGGATGCCGTTAAGCAATTGGCTGTAGATTGCGATGTGATGCTGGTGGTGGGATCTCCCAACAGTTCCAACTCAAATCGCTTACGGGAGCTGGCTGAACGCATGGGCGCCCCGGCTTATCTGATCGATATGGCTTCGCAGATCGATCCTGCCTGGATAACAGGCAAGCGGAGTGTGGGTGTTACCGCAGGCGCTTCAGCCCCCGAAGTTCTGGTGAAACAGGTGATCGACCGGTTGATTGAACTGGGCGGCTCAGCTCCCCAGGAAATATCGGGTGTGGAGGAGAATATAGTTTTTAGTATGCCTAAGGAGTTGAGACTAAAAGAAGTTTAAACTTTTAGTCTCAAGTTTTAGCTACGGTTCCCAGCGATCTTCGCCGCTATCGGTTGTGGAGCCGTTGTTGTTTTTGTCCCAGCGTTTTATTCCGGTAGATGTATATTCCAAAATGCCGTCACCAGCCTGTGTATTTTTTGGCGTGGCTCTGATGGTGTATGTGCTAGCACTGGCAGATTGAATGGTCAGGTCGTAATATTTGATACTACTATCTTTGGGTACCTCGTCATAATAAATCCCAGGTGTACCGGTATCGCCACTTTTTCCCGCGCCAAGATAGGTGCTATTAGCCGTGAAATGGCGTTCCATCGCGCTTGCAAAACCCAAGAGGGCCGACATGGCGTCGGTCCTCTGTGTTTTCTTGACATGAGCAACATAAGAGGGATATGCGAATGACGCGAGTATCCCGATGATCGCGACTACTACCATCAGTTCGATAAGTGTAAATCCTATGTTTTTATGCTTAATCATTGTGTGTTAATCCTCGTACCAGTATGTGCGAATAACCGATTCCGTTTTTGATACTGGTTGACACTCCGCACCTACGCAGATTACATCCTGCCCATCAATCCGCATTCTCTGGGGATTGGGTGGCAGACCAGCCGTTTGTAGCACATCTTCCCTATCGCTACGCGTTAGTTCATCATCTTTTCCTATGCCGTCATAGTTTTTAACAGCGCCTCCATTACTGGCAGAAATATGGAAGAGTCTGGGCGTACCAGCTGAAGGTACGCAGTTCGAAGTGCTGGGTGTGGGCTCATAAGTAGTAATAAATACTTGCCCGCCCATGGTCTGGCTACTTGATAGTACTTTTTCACCACTACGAGTCAGACGTATATACCAGCCGTCAGCTTCATCAAGAGCGGTAGTGGCAGCGGCTTGCTGAGTGGCCGTTCCTTCCTGAATCAAATTGAGCGTTGTATCAAAAAGCTTCGCTTCAGTCAGTTTGGTGTAATCCGTAACACCATCAGAGTTTGAATCGGGAGGGGAGGTCGCATCGGCAATGCGGATCATGTACATCCGATCTTCTACTGCCACATCCAGAGGGTGTGCTTGCCATCCTGATCCGATAACTAAACCAAGTTGTCTGCTGGTGCCCACCTGGAGACCAAATACGTCGGGCGTATGGTAAAACCTTCTGTTGGTAGCATTAGTGCTTCCGGCAAGATCGGCAATGACGCCTGCCGTAACAAGGCTGCGTGCTGCGGATCCGTTGTAAATATCAAATCTCCACAATTGACCCCCCATGTCGCCTACGTAGATTTGATCCGCTGCACCATCACCTGATACATCCAGAACTTTGGGCGTGGCGGGAATACTATAGTTCATATCTGCAAGTTCCAGGTCTGCTCCACTGCCGGAGGGGCCAGCCCACCATATGCGCGCACCGGTCGTTGCATTCAGAATATATAATGCTCTGCCTGTTGTATCAGTGGTACGTGTAGTTACACTGTCCTGTTGTGTGTCGTAGCCACCTGAGATCACTATTACATCTGTGATTTTTCCATTGATGTCGATCTTTGTTTTAACAGGTTTTGACCAGCTTTGGCCGAGTTCCGCAAAATCGCCTGCGCCGCCGGTGACTTTCCAAAGAATTTTAGGGTTATCTCTATCGGTAACGTCTAGCGCATAGTAATTTCGCCCACCTCGACGCTGGCCAAAATAGATATAGGCGTGATCCCCATCGGTCGCCTTAATTTGAATATCTGCATTTTTGTCATATACCCAACTCGCAACAGATCCATCCATACCATAAGGGTGACTGGTAACCGATGCACTGTTGTTCATCAGGACTGATTGGTTAGCTAAAAATTCTTCTGGTATAAAAGAAAAATAGCTTGCGCCAGTTTCGCCATTGATTGCGTGCAGATAGCCCTGGTTGTCACCAAAATAGACTGTAATATCTGGTGAGGTGTTGGTTCCACCATAGGTAACCAAATGCGGGACAGAATGTAGAGGGTCGGCAATATAAGGACGAGCATCCGCAGTATCCTTATCTTGGTCGGCATCAAATACATCGGCACCACGAGTCCAATTAATCAGTCTTTCATGATCTGAATCCGACATAGTTGCATCGCCAAACATGGCTTTTGTTAAATTAGACTTGTTGGCGACGGTTACTGCATTTGTGGTGTCTGACAGGGTTTTTGACGAGGCCCCTGTATAGTAGGTATAAACCTTCCTGTTGCTGTTGGGTGTGGGTTGTTGCCAGGCCGCCCCTCCGATGGAAACAGAGTCGCCATCGTCAACACTGGACCACCAGCTACGGGAAGTTTTTTCAAAAAATCCAGTGGCGCTATTAACCGCAGCATTACCATTTACATCATAAATTGCGCCGGTATTACCTAATCTGTAGCGTTTTAAATTACCTGCCCAGCTGGGTTTTGTGTCAGGTTTAAATACGGAAAAGTAAAGTGCATCACGGTGGTTCAGACGGTTAAAGCTGTTTACCGCAACCCCGGGTGACACAAAGGTGGTATTGACTGAAACTACTTCGCGAACAATATCGTTAAATGCGGTTTTTAAGGAATCTGTATCGTTAGCTAGATAATATTTTCCTCCACCGCCGACATTAGTGGCGGTGGTACCCTCTGCGGTTTCTTTAAGGAGCGTCTGATTGGTCTCAAAGCCAACCGTATAGGTTCTTACATTCTGCTTTCCGGTCAGACTGCCAATATCATTGTCGAACATGTACTTGGATATTTCGTCCAGACAATTGTTCGTACAGGTACCTACCGATTTTTGCATTACGGTACGTGTTGCTGCATCTTCTGTACTATCATACCAGCTTGATGATGGGTCTCCATCGTAGGTGGGCTCACCATCTGTCAGCAGGATAATATTGTTTGCCTGGCAGGCGCTGGCTATTGGGGACTTGTATTTACCATCGACTCCCACGGCACTAGCTACGCTGTCCCCTCCTAAATAGGGCGTGTCTCCTTTGTAGTAAAGCATGGCTTCATGCAGTGTTTCGGAAAGTGGTGTCCAGGTATCCGGATGCAGTGCATCAACGGCATTTTTGAACGTTGTTTTTACAATCGAAACGTCCTCTACAGGAACCTGTACAATTCCTCCTTGGGTGGTATTCTTCGGGTTAAATGACATTAGTCCAATGTTGACTCCTGTCATGCTGTCTGCAAGAGTTTTTGTCACATCTTGCACAATTTCCAAGCGTGTTTGTGTGCTTGTTGTGCGGTAGTTTTTATACCAGTTGAGGTAGTTTGCAGAGTAAAAATCGTGTGCATCATAGCTGCCCCAAGAGATCGATTTTGACGAATTACTGCTCCATGGGCCAGCGGATTTATTGGCTGCGTAAGGTTTTCCGTCACCGGCAGCGGCTCCGTGCGTGCCGCTATCGGCCTGACATTCCACGATTCGATTGTCACTTCCACTGTAACCACCGTCGAGATTTCCCCAGTAGTCGTGCTTGGTACCCCAGTTGTTTGTCCACCCCCCTGCACGCGCAGCAATGTACTGGCCTGTATTTGCCAGTTTTTTAGTAAGGTCGTCGCAGCGGTTGTTTACCGTTAGGATGGTAAAATTTCCCCAGTAAGAAAATGGGTCTACGTAAATGTATTTGGGGTCAAATGGGCCGCTATAAGTCGTTGCGGAATCATAAGTTGATGTAGTTGACACCTTGGTATCCATGCTCCCCGAATTATCCAGGATAAAAAGAATGTTCGGGCGAATGCTGGTGCTTGAAGTATTGAAAAATATTTCTGTGTCTTCTGCATGTGCAGTAGTAGGCGGAATGACAGTGACGAGAAATGCGGCAACACCATGATTGAATTTGCTGAAAAAGGGTTTCATGGCTTATTGCTCCTTTATGTGCTTCATAAACAATACCCGATTAAGTTCGAGAGTGTCTTTTTTTGTGAAAATGGTTCCACCCTCGCCGTTATGCTCTCTTACGTTAGCGTAAGGGACAACCTGCTGTCCTACATAAAACTCCGTAGTGTTTTGGATGGTAAAAGTTTTTGGGGCACAGGTTGCACAAGTTTTGACGATGAGCTGGGTGTATATTCCTTCACGATCCGAGATGACGGTGATGCTTGAGACTTCTAAAGGGTCTTCCAACTGAACCATAGGAAGAATTTTCTTTTCAAGAAGCGCTGTCTCCGAAGCAAATGAGAACGGAACGGCTAGTGTAACCAATAGACTAATGATGGCAGTTTTGATGGTGGGACTCATAGAGTAAGTCTCCTCTGTTGGATTAAAAGTGGACACAGTGCTTTTGCTTGGCTAATTTCATCAATGATATTCAATCCCCTGAAATATGCGTGAATAGGCTTGTACGGCATCAATGGATGCTGCACCGATCAGTTCAAATCTATAGCCTTTCAACAGCGTAGAGCTTTCGTCCCCATCCATCGAATCTCCGCTGGTGATAATGACTTCACCCAGATAACGTGTTTGAAACTGTGCCGCAACTTTTGAATCATTTATGCTGAAGGCAACCGCTTTGCTGTATTTTGATGCTTCTGTCATCGCTTCTTGCAGGCTGGAAATATCTCCTCCTGTTAGTTTTCCGGACAATGCACCCACTGCGCTTTCGGCGGCTTGAAATGTCTTCGTGCTGTTTTGTGCATTTGCTGCCATTTTTTCCTGCATCAATGATGATGTCATTCCCGAGATTGCAATTAATGTGATCGTAAGCAACATAACCAAGCTGATGATCAGCGCCACACCTTGTTGTGTTTTCGAATCATTTGGGAGTCTGAAGTGCGTTCTCATTGTCTACTCCATTATCTATTGCGGAGGTTGATGGTGGCTAAAAAGGTTCTGCGAATCCGGCGGTCTTCGGCGTGTGTCACTGTAGCTCCAGCAGAAGAGGCAGGCTTGATATCTTCTCCAGGCATCGCGTAGGTGAGCTTGTCTGTGGTTTGTTGAACATCTTCAGGCGAGCTGATAAGTAAGCCGATTCGCACAGACACTACTTGTGTCATATCGAGGCCGGCAGTTCCTGCTGGGACAAAACGAACATTTCCGCTGGCTAAGCGTTCGCCATAGAGAATTTGCATGTTTTCCACACCTTCAACCAGTTCTTGTATGTCGAAACTTGCCGCTGAATAAGCGCTATTTAACAAATTGTCTGACTGACGGTAGAGTGCATAAATGGGATTGCCTGCCAGGTCGTCCCGCCCGGTATCTGCGACAAAATAGACAGTAGAAGAAAAACGCAATATTTTTGCACTAGTGTCGTAAGCTTTGCTCAGAAAATTGCTGGTATTTTGTGAGTTGGAATGTGCAATAGTGACTTTTGTACCGCTGCTCGATACGTTTGTGGCTCTGAATAAGTCTGCAAACTCGCAGTCTGAAATCAATATAATATCCTGAGCTTTCAGGCCCAATGCATTGTCGGTTATTTGAATATTGGCGTTTACCACCCCCATATTTCCGGTGAGTTGGGTATCTGCTGAGGTCGCACGTTGAATTGCGATTACATCGCTACCAATGAGGGCACGGGTTTCAATGCTCGTATTGTCGAACTCTGTGCCATTTGCCCACGAAGTATTGGTAACCTCGTAGCCTCTCATTGCGCTATTGGCAAAATTTAGGGTAGGAGGGTTTTTCGCAATGATATTCATGCCTACGCTGTTGGGGTCGGCACACCCCTGATAACCTGCCATACGAATATCTTTAGCCATGAACTCAGACGCAAAACGACCAGACTCCTGAATTCGAGCTAACGCCGTCCCCATTCGGTCGGTACCACGAGAATCAAGATAAAGGCTGAATACGCCAGCAATTAATATGCTACTGAGAGCCAGAGAAACCATAAGCTCTACGAGTGTTAAACCTACTTGAAAATTACGGAATGGTGCGGCGAGTTTTAAATGAATCATAGAGGGAGCCCCGTTATAAGCTGAAATTCATGGTAAAATCTTGAGTTTGATCACTTTGGGTTCCGCTGGCTTCATCCCAGTTAGTTTCTTGCCATTGAATGGTTATTGTAAATAAATTGCCTGCACCTCGAGTAATGGTTCCGGTACCGCTGGGCAAGAGTGCAATACCGCCTGTTGATCCATTAATTGCTTGAGACCACTCAGCCTTATCTGTCAATACTTGGGCTGACTCAGAGCATCCAGTAGCCGTTGTGCTGCAATTGGGATTAGTGGCACCATTGGCGGTAGAGAATCCATCATAGCTACCGCCAATTGCCTTGGCCGAGTTCAGGCGCATGCGATCTGCCATATCTGCAGCCATTAGACTCGCCTGGGATCTCAAATACGCGCTCTGATTACTGCGTAATCCATTGACTTGCAGGCTGGCTAAACCAAGTAATCCAACGGCGAGAATGAATACAGCTACGAGTATTTCTATAAGCGTCATGCCCAGTTGCTTATTTACTTTGCCAAGGTTGTAGTTGGTCATGAATGTCATTGTTTTATCCTCAGGGGCAGGTGACATCGGTGGTTGAGCCTGCATGTGTGTTCACAATATTGTTGGCATTCTCGTCAACAGCAAGTCTGGCTTGGCCGGAAATTGTGATCACTACTCCTTTAGCTCTTGTCGCCCCCCGACTATCGCAAAGCATGAATGTTCCTGACGACGAAGGGATACCGTCATCAAAAAACTGTATAAAATTGGTATTTGCAAAGCCGGTTGAACGAAGCGTATTGCCACCGCTCAGTGCTTCGACGACAAGCAATACCTGGTCAGCATCCATTACACCATCGTTGTCCAAATCTTCGTTATCAAGAACACCATTACCATTCGTGTCTTCACCCAAATCCAGACTGCCATTCCCGTTTGTATCTTCATTATCCAGCGTTCCGTTGCCATTGGCATCTTCGGTATCCAGTATGGTGTCTCCATCTGCATCAGTCATAATCATCCATCCGGATTCCCACAATGCACTGTTGCTACATGTGCTGCCACCATTGGTCGTACAAAGAGTAATTACTGTTCCTGGTCTTTTAGCCGCTTCGCTACGCGCAAACGAAATTAAGCTGGTCAGCTGATTGATTTGTGCTGAAAGGCGATTGTTTTGAATCATGGTAGTAAACGACGGCATTCCTATAGCGACGAGAATGCCCGCTATTACCAGCGTTACCATCAACTCAACCAACGTGAACCCACGAACGTTATCCATATAATCAACTCATGAAATAGCTTTATTTAGTACTTGTAATCTAGAAGCTACAACATAAGACTGCAATTTGAGGTTGATAAGCGGTCGCAAGGCTTGACTGAGTGGTTGTAAGTCGCCAGGGAATGAGAATTGGTTATTAGTGTTAAATTCATTCCCTGCATGCCGAAGAATCTTGAATTTACGAGCAGTTCAGGTGTTTCCCTGATGAATTTTCTACATATCCATCTTTATTTGTATCTGATGAAACCCTGAGCCGTCCCAAAAAGTTAATCACAATTTGTTGCGCATATCGCTCATCGAGATTCTTGGGGCAGAGAATAATATTTCCTTTTGGGCTTCCTGGTAGACCACTTGCCTGATATTGAAAGTAATTCTTACCGGAAAGGCTGGCTTTTAATATTGTACTGTGGGTCAAATCCAGTATTTGGTGTAGTGTTTCATTGGCACTACGTTGACGGTTATTGTCTGGGTCGCTGAATAGTATTAAAGGATTGTTCCAGTCGCTACTGCAATCGGTGTCATTGGTGCTGGGACAGAGCGTGGTTCGCGTTGATTGGGTTACGGCAATGTTTCTTGCGTAGGCAATAAACGTCACCAAATCGTCCAAGGCCGCTTTCGAACGCGTACTCTCCGTTAATTTATTGAAAGAAGGAGCTGCCAAGCCAATAAGCAAACCCACAATAGTACACGTTGAAAGTAATTCGGGCAGGGTCATACCCGCAATAGATTTGCGAAACATCCGTGTTCTCCTTAGTGTTGGTTAAATTAATCCATCCTGGATGCGAGCATTATATATAATTCACTGCTAGATGTGGTTAGTGAGGAGCAATATGCGGGTCATCATCATAGGCGCGGGCGCCATCGGTTTAATGCAGGCGCGGGAGCTGGCGCAAAAAGGCGTTGCGGTGACGCTCATCGAGAAGGGGCTTTGTGCGCGTGAAGCGAGCTGGGCCGGGGGAGGGATTGTTTCGCCACTGTATCCCTGGCGCTATTCTGCTCCGGTCACGGCACTGGCTTCCTGGTCGCAGAGCTATTATCCCAACCTTGTGCAGTCGCTCGAAGCCGAGAGCGGAATCGACCCCGAGTTGTCGCGGCATGGTTTATTGATGTTGTCGGTAGATGATCCTGATGACGCGCTGGCCTGGGCGGGTGAGGGTGGGTGGATTCAGTCGGTGGATAAACAGGAGTTATATCGCCTGGAGCCCGAATTACGAGAAGGCTTTAATGAAGCTTTGTGGATGCCGCAGGTCGCGAGTATTCGTAACCCCCGTTTGGCGCGTGCGCTGCGGGCAAGTATCACGGCGGAGAAGCGAATTACGCTGGTGGAAGAGTGTGCAGTACACGAACTGATGTTAGATGGTGACAAAGTCACGGGGGTCGCGACAGACAAAGGCGAGTTTGAAGCAGAACAGGTGATTGTGACTGCGGGTGCCTGGACTGGCGGGCTTCTCGAAGGCGTAGGGGTGCATTTGCCCATAGAGCCGGTGCGAGGACAAATGATTTTATTTAAAGCGCGTCCGGGATTGGTAAAGCGTGTAGTGATGCGAGATGGTAAATATGTGATCCCTCGTAGAGATGGTCGGGTGCTGGCAGGGAGTACGTTGGAGCATGTCGGGTTTGATAAAACCACGACCGAAGTCGCCAAAAACACGCTGGCCGATCTGGCGATCGACATGTTTCCCGGGTTGGCAGATGCCCAAATTGAACACCATTGGGCAGGGTTGCGGCCTGCTGCGCCTATGGGAATACCTTTTATAGGAGAAGTACCTGAGGTTGCCGGGCTTTGGGTGAACGCTGGCCACTTCCGAAACGGATTGGTATTGGCTCCCGCTTCGGTCAGGTTGCTTTCGGCATTGTTATTAAATGAAACGGTGCCGGTTGATCCTGTACCTTACCAGCTGGCGCGTTGATCGAAGCGCTACTCCATTCCAAGTTTCTTGAGGCGGTAGCGCAAGGCTCGAAAGCTGATCCCGAGCTTTTTAGCCGCTGCCGTTTTGTTCCAGCGACAGGCTTCCAGTGCTTGTTCAATAGACTTTCGTTCAATACTTTCGAGGTAGTCTTCCAATGAGGTTTGCTGATCGCGGGGGATGGCTGGTGCGAAAGGTCGCTCGCTGTCGTCACTGCTTGAGTGATGACTCTGAACAACGTGAGGCTCGCTTGTCGACAAGGCGTCTTGCCTAAGTTGCAGATCCTGAACTTCGATGGTGTCGTTTTCGCAGAGCGTGAACGCACGTTCGATAATGTTCTCAAGTTCGCGAACGTTGCCGGGAAAGGCGTAGTTTTCGAGTTTGGCCATTGCTGCGGGTGAGATCCGGGCGCCATCTATCTCACACTCTGCAGCAATTTGCTGGAGGATGTGATTGGCGAGCAGGGCAACGTCATTGTTGCGAGCTCGCAGTGGCGGAACCTGAAGTTCGATAACATTTATACGGTAGTAAAGATCTTGTCTGAAGCTGCCGTCTTCTACGAGTGATGCCAGGTTTTTATGGGTGGCACTTAAAATACGCACATCGACCGTGCGTTCTTTTTGTTCCCCCACGGGTCGAATGGCTTTCTCCTGAATCGCACGTAACAGCTTTACCTGCATCGCCAATGGTAAATCGGCGACTTCATCAAGAAAAAGTGTACCTCCGTCCGCCGCCTGAAAAAGCCCCTCTTTGTTTTCAATGGCTCCACTGAAACTGCCCTTTTTGTGCCCGAAAAACTCACTTTCCATGAGTTCGCCGGGAATCGCACCACAGTTTACCGGTACAAAGGGTTTGTCTTTTCTCGGGCCGAGCAAGTGAATCATATTTGCTACGCGTTCTTTTCCGCTACCAGACTCGCCACTGATATATACCGGGGCCTGGCTGCGTGCCAGCTTGCGGATTTGCTTTCGCAGCTGTTCCATGCTCTCCGATTTTCCCAGAAGCAGGTTTTCTGAGCTGGACTGGTCAACAACTGCATCGCTTTCAGGCACCAGTCGCAGTGCCGTGTTCACCAGCTCGCGCAGGCGGGCAAGATCGACTGGCTTTGATACGAAATCGAATGCACCGGCCTTGAGTGACTGTATTGCGGTTTCCATACTGCCATACGCGGTAATGACGGCGACGGGCATTTGCGGATAATTTTTCTGGATGTGAGCCACCAAATCAATCCCGGACCCGTCCGGAAGGTGCATATCGGTCAGGCACAATGAAAAAGGCTGCTCTTTGAGTAGTTGCTGTGCTTTAGTGATGTTTTCAGCCGCACGCGTGTCGATGCCCATACGCATTAACGTAATTTCAATCAATTCTCGTATATCGGGTTCGTCATCTACAATCAGCGCGTTTTTTATACTCATTTAGCAATCCGTGGAATAAGTGGTGTCCTAAGAGCCTTAAATCAGTCGTTTAGGGTGAGCAAGGGTGACTCTGAAGCAGGCTCCGGTGGCGGCTTTGGCGGCTGCCTCGCGGGCTGGCGTAACTCTTTCTGTTTGTATTGCAATATAGCTTAAACTGGCCTGGTTGGCTTCGCAAAGTTCCCGGGAAAGGTATAGGCCTAGCCCGGTACCATTACTTTCCGTGGTAAAAAATGGCTCAAACAGATGCTCTAGCGTGTCGTCATCTATACCTTTTCCGTAGTCGACGATGTCGATATAGCCCTGCTCATTCTGTTGGTTTTGTCCGATAAAAATATCCACACGAGCGTTGCCCGAATGCGCTTGACTATAGCGTATGCCGTTATCAATCAGATTGGTCAGTACCTGTTCAATTTGCAGTAAATCGAAACGTGCGAGGATATCTTTGGGATGGGTGAAGTAGACCAGCTGTCGCTCGGCGGAGTGGGTACCCAGGTAGTCTTGTATGAAGCGTCGAACCCAGCCATTGAGTTCAACTTCCTGTGTATTGGGTTCTGAACGCCGCGAAAGTTGAAGGATGTTTTCGATAATGCCGTTGACTCGATTGGTGTGTCTGAGAATGATCTCTGTCATTTTACGATCGGCGCTGTCGAGCTGCTCTGATTCAGCCATGAGTTGCGCTGCATGGCTGATTGCACCCAACGGATTACGGATTTCGTGCGCGATACTGGCCGTTA
This sequence comes from Hahellaceae bacterium, assembly GCA_024234505.1. Taxonomy (GTDB): domain Bacteria; phylum Pseudomonadota; class Gammaproteobacteria; order Pseudomonadales; family Oleiphilaceae; genus JACKOD01. The sequence goes on from JACKOD010000002.1 coordinate 435,025, forward strand.
ATCGGCCCAGCGAGGCCAGTTTGAGTTGTTGCGCCTGTTGCGTGATTTTACTGGTATCTTCGAGGAAAATCAGGATTTCCGGCCCGGAATCCTTTTGCAGTCGAGTGAAATTTGCCTGCAAGTGTACCGGTGAAGGGTGGATCTGAAAGGGATTGGTTCGTTGAGCCGGATTTTTCTGCCACTGATACAGGCGCGCCAGCAGTGGTGATGGAAGCCGGTCAAATTTATCGGCGTGCAGTAATTCAGAGGCCGCCTGGTTGATGAGCCTGACCGTGCCTTCCTGGTTGCATACCAGAATGCCGGTACGCATGCGCTGAATAATTTGATGGTTCAGCTTTTCAAGTTCGGCAATGTCCTGCGCCTGGGTTTCCGCCAACGCCTCACTATGGCGTATTCTTCCGGCGATATTTTGCAGCAGGAATGCGGCTGCAAAATAGATGATTCCTAATAGTCCTGCCTGCGATACCGAGCTGGCAATATCATTATTTTGGGTATCCGAGTAAACCGCGACAAATAAGGTACACAAGGCCGCGAAGGCCGCGAAAAAGATGCCTATCCGGCCCGGAATGAGAATATTGCTGGCGGCCACGCTAATGACAACAAGATTTCCTATTCCGCTGTTGATACCGGAACTGCCCAGCATGAGCGCGTTGATGATCACTATATCCAGCGCCAGCGAAATGAGCAGGTGGCGTTGAGTCGCTTTAAATCCGGCCAGGAGCAGCAGGCCGGTAAAGATGTTTAAACAGAAATAGCCCAGTGTGACCAAGCTATACAGACCGGGGGCTGCAAATTTGGTTTGACTGGACACAAACAAGGCACCCGCCAGTACGGCGCTAGCCACTAAGCGGTAGTGATTATAAAAACGAAACAGGCGCAATGTCTGCGAATAGGATTGTAAAGGCATTCTCTCTTGTCTGGCGCTTGTTTTCGGTGATCTCCGGGTCTCGGTAAAGCGGCATATGCACAGAGCATGCTTGAGCAATACATCAAAAACCGGTGCGCCCTCTGGATGTTATTCCAGAGGGCGGTATCTTAAGCAGATAATGGCCTTAATCGCCGACGGTACCGAAAGTTACGGCATTGAGTAAGGATCGCTTCTGCTTTTCAATTTCTGTTGCTTTAAAATGCATGTTCTTGTCGAATGCCCTGCTTTTCGGGTAGTTGGCGGCCAATACGGCCAGCGCATCGTCGGCGTAGTCATTCAGCCCCAGTTGACGATAGCACTCCACCATAATAATCAGGCCATCTTCTACCGATGGCGACCCATTATAGTTTTCTACGACCTCTTGTGCTCTGTTGGCTGCAGCTATAAAGGCTTCACGTTTAATGTAATAACGCGCCGCATGAATCTCGTAGGCGGCCAGGCGATTACGGATTTCAATCATACGTTGTTGAGCATCTGCAGCATATTTGCTCTCCGGGAATCGGGTGACCAGCTGTGAAAAATCACCAAACGATTTACGCATTTCTCCCGGATCGCGAGAGGTCACATCGACCATCGGGAAATATTGCGCCGCCAGACCAATATCCATGTTGTAAGAGGCGATACCTCGAACATAGTAAGCATAATCTACATGCGGGCTTTGCGGGTGTAACCGGATAAAACGGTCGGCGGCAGCATGAGCGCCTTCTAAATCCAGGCCGTTGTATTTCGCATAAATCAAATCCAGTTGCGCCTGTTCCGCGTACACGCCAAATGGATAGAGTGTTTCCAGAGATTCAAGATGGCGAGCCGCTTCACTAAAGTTGCGTGCTTTGAGGGCTTCTTTCGCCAGTTCGTAGTATTCCTTCTCGGGGAGTTCCGGATCGGGGGTGGAGGCACAAGCGCCGAGTAATAAAGCGATGCTGACAGCCATGGCGCGCCATAAGCATTTGGTGCGGTAGGTACGGTTAAAAAAGTTAAATAGCACGAAGACCTCGGTGAATTCTGTTGCTTTCAATGGTGCCACGTATTTTTCAGGGGCGAATTTACGTACAATATCGCCTGGCCTAACCTTTTGATCGCGTGGTTGTCATTTCTGTTGATAGCCCCATTCTACATGCCAATGCCATCTATTGCCTGAAAACAGGATATGAGCAGACGGATGACGGCTAAACATGTGGGCTTCAGGTGTGGCTAAACCCGCCAGGCAGTCTATTATTTCACAATTGTTGTAGCCCTCGCTATGTCGTGAGTGGTTCAAGCTACGTACCAGGTATCATTTTAATGTCGGAAACTATAGAGGCAGATTTCATTATTCCTTTTGAGCTGGGTGAGAGCCGCATTGATCAGGCTGTGGCCGAACTGATGCCAGAACATTCCCGTTCGCGGATTCAAGGCTGGATCAAAGAGGGGCAGGTGACCATCAACGGTAAGGCCTGCCGTCCCAAAGATAAGGTCACAGCCGATGACGTGGTCAGCGTTAATGCCGACATTGAATTGCTGGATCAGTGGAGTCCGGAAGACATTCCGCTCGACATCATATATGAAGACGACGATATCCTGGTGATTAATAAACCTGTTGGCATGGTGGTTCATCCTGCACCGGGTAATCAGAACGGAACGCTGGTCAATGCGCTATTGGGCTACCTTCCTGATATCGCGATGGTTCCACGGGCCGGAGTAGTGCACCGACTGGACAAAGATACCAGCGGATTACTGGTGGTTGCAAAAACACTGGTAGCACACAGCAGCCTGGTGGAGCAATTGCAGGAACGCTCCATGGGGCGTGAATATGAAGCGATAGTCGTGGGTGTCATGACCGGAGGCGGCATGGTTGAAGAGCCAATTGCCAGACATCCGAAAGATCGCAAAAAGATGGCTGTTCACCCCTTCGGTAAAGAAGCCATTACGCACTACCGGGTGCTTGAACGTTTTACAGCCAATACCCACATCCGGGTGAAACTTGAAACGGGCAGAACACACCAGATTCGTGTACACATGGCGCATATCGCCTATCCGCTGGTGGGTGATGCGGTGTACGGCGGTCGAGCAAGAATCCCTGCTGGGGTTAATCAGGCGGTGAAAGACGCGGTACGAGGGTTCGGACGTCAGGCACTGCATGCGCGTCAACTGACGCTATGGCATCCGGTGACCGATGAAGAAATGAGCTGGGAAGTTCCCTTGCCGGAAGATATGCAAAATTTATTGATGTTATTGCGCACAGGTGAACTGTAGCGTAGCTAAACCATACAGGGGGAGGACATTTCCATGCAGGCGACCGTTTCCATCGAAAGTGAGCGTTTGATTGTTCCGGACTGGCCCGCCCCCGAAAATGTCAAGGCGTTGATTTCAACGCGTCAGGGTGGATGTAGTCAGGCTCCCTTCAAGTCGTTCAATCTGGGTGATCACGTGGGGGACTGTTTCCGCCATGTATCGCACAATCGGCAATGCCTTTTATCGGCAGGTGAAGGGCTGCAAACCATACAATGGCTCAAACAAGTGCACGGAATCGCGGTCTGCGAAGCCCAGGGGGATGATCTGGTGCGGGAAGCCGATGCCAGTTTTACCCAGCGAGCAGGATTAGGTTGTGCCGTAATGACGGCCGATTGCTTGCCCGTGCTGTTTTGTAATCAGGCCGGAACACGCGTTGCTGCCGCTCACGCCGGCTGGCGAGGCCTGCTTAAAGGCGTATTGGAGGCTACACTGGCGCGTTTTGATAGCGATGACAGGATATTTGCCTATTTGGGGCCTGCGATTGGACCGCAAGCGTTTGAAGTGGGTTTGGAGGTATATGATGCGTTCGTGCAAATTAATGCGAACTGGGCGCAGGCATTTCAGCCTTCAGAACAACCGGCCCACTGGTATGCTGATTTATACGCGTTGGCGCGGATGCGACTCGCTGAGGCAGGGGTCAGTCAGGTCTTTGGTGGAGATTACTGCACTTACACAGACGCCAACCGGTTTTTCTCACATCGCAGGGATCGTGTAACCGGTCGCATGGCAAGTTTGATCTGGCTTGCTAGCTGAATCTCTTTGTTCAAATGAGTGAGAAGCGTAAGTCATTGACCTGATGTCACTTTGACGCAACTTAAAAGAAAACCCTTCCTGCCGACTTGAATACCGCAATAAAGCCCCTACATTTCTGGTAAGTTTTTGGCCGACACTTCGTTGGCCGCTGATACCGGAATTGAGGAACATTATGCGTATTGATAAATTCACCAGCCGACTGCAAATGGCTTTGGCCGATGCGCAATCTATTGCCGTAGGCAAAGACCACAACTTTATAGAACCGCTTCACCTCATGCAGGCCTTGCTGGATCAGCAGGGCAGTAGCATCCGATCCATCCTGCGCCAGACAGGCGTGAACGTGCAGCAATTTCGTGACAACGTGGGCAAAGAAGTCGACAGATTACCCAAAGTTGAGGGCAATCAGGGCGATGTGCACATGTCCAATGAGCTTGGACGGGTACTGAATCTGGCAGACAAACTCTCCCAACAGCGCCAGGATCAGTTTATTTCCAGCGAACTGGTCTTGCTTGCCTGTATGGAAGACAAAGCGGCGCTAGGGCGAGTCATAAAAGAGGCGGCCATTGATCGCAAAAAAATTGAGGCAGCCATCGAGAAAATTCGAGGAGGCGAATCGGTCAAGGATGCCGGTGCGGAAGAAAATCGTCAGGCACTGGATCGCTTCACTATTGACCTTACGGCGCGCGCTGCCGAAGGCAAACTGGATCCGGTGATCGGGCGTGACGACGAAATTCGCAGAACTATTCAGGTATTGCAGCGTCGCAGAAAAAATAATCCGGTACTTATCGGTGAGCCCGGTGTCGGTAAAACGGCTATCGTCGAAGGTCTAGCTCAGCGAATTGTTAATGGTGAGGTGCCGGAAGGTCTTAAGGATAAAAAGGTGTTATCGCTGGATATGGGGTCACTGATCGCCGGTGCCAAATTCCGGGGGGAATTTGAAGAGCGTCTCAAAGGTGTGCTCAATGAGCTGGCCAAGCAGGAAGGTCAGATCATTCTGTTCATTGATGAATTACATACCATGGTGGGTGCAGGCAAAGCAGAAGGGGCCATGGATGCCGGAAATATGCTAAAGCCTGCGTTGGCGCGGGGTGAGTTGCATTGCGTGGGGGCGACTACCCTGGATGAGTATCGCGAATTTATCGAAAAGGATGCCGCCCTGGAGCGTCGTTTTCAAAAGGTACTGGTCAGTGAACCCTCGGTAGAAGATACCATCGCCATATTGCGGGGGCTCAAAGAGCGGTATGAGGTTCACCACGGCGTAGAAATTACGGATGGCGCCATTATTGCGGCCTCAAAACTGTCCCATCGTTATATCACTGATCGGCAATTGCCTGACAAGGCGATTGATCTGGTTGATGAAGCCGCTAGCCAGATTCGCATGGAAATGGATTCCAAGCCCGAAACACTGGATCGTCTGGAACGTCGTCTGATTCAATTAAAAATTGAACGTGAAGCCCTAAAAAAGGAAACCGATGCGGCGACAAAACTGCGTCTGGAAGATCTGAACAAGGTCATTAGCGGGCTCGAGAAAGAGTATGCGGATCTCGAAGAAGTCTGGACCACTGAAAAGGCGGCTTTGCACGGTTCGCAAAAAATCAAAAGTGATTTGGAGCAGGCGCGGGTAGAGCTGGAAAACGCTCGTCGCGCCAGTGATTTGGGCAGAATGTCGGAGCTTCAATACGGGCGGATACCTGAACTGGAGCGTCAACTGGACATGGCCAGCCAGGCAGAAATGATGGAAATGAAACTGTTACGCAATCGTGTGACAGATGAAGAAATTGCCGAAGTCGTTTCTAAATGGACAGGCATTCCCGTGTCCAAAATGCTGGAAGGTGAGAAAGAAAAATTGCTGCGCATGGAAGATGCGTTGCATGATCGGGTCATCGGGCAGGACGAAGCCGTGCGCGCAGTATCGAATGCGGTACGACGTTCTCGGGCAGGTTTATCCGATCCCAACCGCCCCAACGGATCTTTCCTTTTCCTCGGGCCTACCGGGGTTGGTAAGACCGAACTATGTAAATCATTGGCGTCCTATCTGTTTGATACAGAAGATGCCATGGTTCGGATTGATATGTCGGAGTTTATGGAGAAACATTCGGTTGCTCGCTTGATCGGTGCACCTCCGGGTTATGTTGGTTATGAAGAAGGGGGGTATCTGACGGAAGCCGTGCGTCGTCGCCCCTATTCGGTATTACTACTGGATGAAGTAGAAAAAGCACATCCCGATGTCTTTAATATATTGCTTCAAGTGCTCGATGATGGTCGCTTGACTGATGGGCAGGGGCGAACCGTAGACTTCCGCAATACCGTGATCGTCATGACGTCCAATTTGGGTTCAGACGTTATCCAGCTGATGGGTGGTGGTAAGGAAGAAAATTACGAAGAAATGAAAACGGCAGTCATGGAAGTAGTGAGCAATCATTTCCGTCCGGAATTTATCAATCGAATTGATGAGGTGGTCGTATTCCATCCACTGGGTGCTGACCAGATTCAGGGTATTGCCAAGATTCAACTGGAAATGCTCAACAAGCGTTTAGGAGAGCAGGAGTTGGCTTTCGAGCTCTCACCTGAGGCGCTGAGCATGCTGGCTGAAATAGGCTATGATCCGGTCTATGGTGCACGACCACTGAAGCGGGCGATTCAGCGCTGGATTGAGAATCCGCTGGCGCAAGACCTGTTGATGGGACACTTCCGCAGAGGGGATACCATTCTGGCGGTTGTTGAGGATGGCAAGATCGGGTTCAGGAAACGTACATTAAACTCCTGAACCATGAGAAAAGGCGAGCCAGCGAGCTCGCCTTTTTGATGCTGACGGAATGACTCAGGGTAAATCGGTTGTAAGGTGTTTCGATAACACTTCTCAAGGGGCTACGTTTGGCTAAATCATCAAACTCGTGTTGATTCAGGGGAATCAGGTTCGACTGGCTTTCAATCACTGCCTGCATAACGCAACCTTGTAAATTGTATCGCCCCCATCTGGGCAATTTGGGGAAGTAAATGCCTTGGCCATATCGAGTGCCGCACTCGTAGCCTATGACCCCTTTGTCTTTTAGCATCGCCCAATGTGCCAAATCTACTTTTGGGTGCGTGTCGGCTAATATTGCTGATCCTGTTTGAACGTAGTTTAAAACGGTTTCAACTCCGCTGTTCCCTTCTATGGTAAGCAACACATTGATACCACATTCAGAAAGAATGTCAGGATGCGTACTGAATTCGCAGTAGTCAGGCTGTTGATCTGGGCTGACAAGATCAAAAGCCCTTACTTCATAAAATCGTGATAAGTAGGCTGCAACCTTTCTGCCCGTAAAGCCAAACCCGATAATGCCAATAGGTTGTGATTTTAGTTCGGGATGGCGGTCGAAAATTTCTTCGATATTGATTTTGATGAGTAAGGGCGTTCCGTATGACCCGGACGTGAATCGAGGGTCCTTTTCTGGAAAGGCATCATGCCTTATCGAGTAGGCGGTCATGATGCCCGTCAGCGTGATTCGTTTTGCCCGCCAGCCGGATAAATCTGATACGAGCGACTGCATCAATGTCTGATTCGTTTTTAACTCCATATTGCTGTAAGGGGTTCCTAAAACGAGAGCAAATTGACGCCATGAAATTCGATAAAAGCCAATGGGATAGAACCGTTCTTTTCGGGTGTATTTTGCTACCCATGACGTGGCATATCTAGCGGCATCAGATGACGAGCCTGCATTTATAGCGATTATTGCTGGCCAATTAATGCGTCTTAAATAAGGCACAAGCAGTTGCAATACGCAAAAAAGTACCATCTTTGACATAAGCAGAAACACTTTCATAAACATCCTTGTTATGCGTTTTAGATGGCTGGAATATCGGTAATCGCTACTGCCGCCGCCTGATAGGTCTTTAAATAGTTTTTCAGGTTGTGAATCGTTTTGACGGGCACATCTACGCTCACCATATTGACCAGCCACGCGGGGCTGTTGCCACCCGGCACCACATGTGTTTCATAGATTACTTCTGTTTCCATCGGTGATTTGGGGATGAATGTCCAGCTACCTTCTACAAATGGCATGCGAACGGTGTCTTTATAGGGCGCTATCTCGCTTTCGACACTTTTAAAAGATAGGACTATTTGTTCGTTTGAGCGATGAAAGGTAGTGTGAGTAATACTTTCTCTATCGTCGTAAGGAAAAGGAAAGCCGTAACGGGCGTGAAGCACATAATCGTGCCAATTAGTTTTTGATAGCACATCCACCTGCTCGAATGTTTCCATCCAGTCTGACAGTTTTCCCGCATCGGTATTGACGGCAATTAGCGTTTCCAATGATGCCGGGAAGGTAGAGACAACACGCACTTTGTTGAAGCCGGTTTCATTAGATTTCATAGTGAATGCTTCAACTCCATCGCTATTGGAAACAAGTTCCCAGGCATGTGTCGAAACTGAAAGCAGACCACCAAACAATAGCGTTGAAAGTTTGTGCATTTTAAATCCTTTTTGTATGAGGCAATGAGGGTAAGCAGGTTCAAATACTTTTGTTCGATACCTAAGGCAGGATAATGTGTTGTTGTCTGTAACTGAGCTAAAGCGGGATTTTAATTGATAGATTTACAAAAACTATTAATTCACTCATAAATTCTTAACTGAATGTAACTTTGTGTAGTTTATTCTTCTGTTTCGCGAAAAAAAGCTTATCATTAGCATACTATTCAATCAGCCGGGTCAAAGGCGATCAAATCTTCGTCAATGCCTGCAAGCCGCATGAATTCTGCCTTTCCCCTGTATACCCCAAAAGCATTCACAAAGTTATCCACAGTTTTTGTGGACGAATAGTAAAAGCATGCGATATGTTTATGGGAAACTGAGTCGCGGCTTGAGTGCATTTTGCTATGTCTCGATCAAAACTCAAGCAACTCCCACAAGGCGCATGAATACTACGTTTCCCCCGGATGCCCCAAGTCCATGCACAAAGTTATCCACAGATACTGTGGATTAATTCACGGGGGATTCATGAGAGGATGCGTTCTGCCAGGATCAGAATATTTCGGGGGGTAAGTTCGGGTGAACAGAACTCGCTGATAGTGACTTGATAGCCATGCTCTTCCAGAAACAGAGCGCGGTCGAGAATTAGCCATACTTCGATCGGGCGGCGAAACAGGTTGCGCACGAGTTCAAGATTTCTGACTTCGGCCAGGCGCTGACGGCCTCTGTGTTCCAGTGCATCCCAAGCGATTTCGGCAGGCAGTGCTATCCCGTTAAGTTCTGCGAGATCCTGGCAAAAGCGAGAGAAGGGTTTCTTTAACCACTCTATGCCGAGTGAGGGGATGGGTAAGTAGTTGTCAATTTCCCGCAGCTCTCGTTGCAGTAGATCAAAGCCCAGGCGACGCGCCATAGACAAATCCCGTTGCTGGCGAACCCGGGCTCCGGCCGTGACGGTTTCTGCAAGGGGCAGGCGTAAATCGGTTTTAGTCAGTTTGAGGCTTGCGTTTTGCGCCTGAATCGAGAGTGGCGTGTAACTTTCTGAGGCGATGCGATTATAGCAGCAAGGGGCAATGGCGAGCTGGTTGCACCCTTTACTACACGCGAGTTGTAGCAAATGCGTATGCAAATCACCACAGGCATGCAGTGCGACAGGGGTGATCTGCGGATGAAGGTGTTCAGCCGCGCACTCATCTGTCACATCCATATGCTGGTGTTGTCCGTTGAGTTGCAGACGCTGTGTGAGTCGTTGCCCTTCGGCGACCAGTGCCGCGTTATATTCAATGCATGTGAAATCGACACCACTGTGGCCTAACAGACGCCCCAGATGGCCTTTGCCAGAACACCAATCCAGCCAATGTTGTGTTTCCCCGACAAAATCCAGATTGCCGGCAAAGGCGTTAATTTGCGCCCACTTTCGCCCAGGAATATCAACGTTAAAGAAACGATTCACACTGATAGGGGAGGCATCTCTTTGGGGTAAACGGCTGAGCTGCTGTGCCATGGTGGCGATTTGGTTGAAAGGCGAAGGTGCAGGCACATTTTCGGGATGATTCTGATAACGCTCGGCATGCTCGAGTGACTGCTGGCGGAGCCAGTGGGAAAGTTCAGGATACTCTTCTTCCCAGGCCAGCTGTCGAGCGACAAAAGGGATGGGACGCCACAGTGTCTCATGGGTTTTCAGAAAGTGATCCAGCGCGATAAAGTGTCTGGCGTAGGGGGACTGATTGGCTGGCATTTGTTTCATGAGAAAATGGATTGTGCAAAAAAAGCGGGCAGAGACTACCCGCCAAGGCTGCTTATCTTCTCAGCTTTTTCTGACGAAACAAAGAGACGTTTGCCTCTATTTTAGGCGCGACGTTTTCTGAAAGCGTACATTCCTGCTCCGGCGAGGGTACGAAAGAAGGTCGACCATTCACTAAGATTGGCTTTGGGAGACTGGCGTTTGGCCATGCGGGCCAACTGGAATTCGTACCAGGTGATATCCAGCATGGCAATTTTGTCGATTGCTTTAACGCCAGTAGTTAAACGGCGCAATTCGATGCGGTGTTCAGGGTTTTGCATAACCTTGTTGGGAAGTTCGGGATCGACTGCGAGAGGGCGTGCCAGGCCGATCATGTCTGTTGCTCCACCGTTAAGGGCTTCTGTCATGGCTTTGGCTGACCGGAAACCTCCCGTGACCACGAGGGGAGTGCTCACCAGCGAGCGGATTTTCTCTGCATATGCCAAAAAATAGGCTTCACGTTTTAACGTAGATTCGGCTATTTTATGGCCAACCATGGATGGGCTTTCATAAGTTCCGCCTGACACTTCAATCAGGTCGATACCATCCTCTGCCAGCGTCTTTACCACGGTCATGGAATCTTCTTCCGTGAATCCGCCTTTCATAAAATCGGCAGAGTTCAGTTTGATGCCCACAGGAAATTCGGTTCCGACTTCTGCTCGAATGGCTTTATATACCTCTCTTACAAAACGCATGCGATTTTCCAGAGAGCCCCCCCATTGGTCATCGCGCTGATTATGACGCGGTGACAGGAATTGACTTACCAGATAACCATGAGCGCCATGTATTTGCACACCCGTGAATCCTGCAGATTTTGCCAGCCTGGCGCTGGTAGCAAATTTGCCAATAATGGTGTGAATTTCAGATTCAGTCAGTGCTCGCGGTTTGTTGAAACCTTTTTCCAGACCATTTTCCAGCGCAATTGCAGACGGGGCCACAGGGACTTTAGCAATGAAATTGGGGATCTGTTTACCTGGATGGTTTAACTGTGCCCATAAATGGGTGTTGTTTTCAGTGCCCGCTTTGGCCCAGGCGCGAAATCCTTGCAGATCACTCTTTTCATCCAGCACCACATTTTTCGGTTCACCGAGTGCGGTGCGGTCAATCATGATGTTGCCGCTCATAGACAGGCCGATGCCGCCCTTTGCCCAGGTACGATACAAATTTGCCAACCCTGGCTGAGGATTGTGTTGTGTCGTACCCAGTTGTTCGCTCATGGCTGACTTGAACAGGCGATTTTTAATGACTACACCGTTGCCCAGTGATAATGGGCTATTGAGTGAAATTGATGGCATGATTCGGTTCCTCTTTAGTACTTTATATTAGACCGGTCGTCTATTAATGTGTTTTAAAAAAAAGGGCATCGGCCCCTTTGTGTACAAATTATGCTTCAAGGTTTTAAAAGTTGTTCCAATAACAAGCTTAAAGTCGTTCTTCCACTGTTGCTGTTGCCTTCCAGTTTCATTCTGAGCAGGCTGCCTTCCCAGGTCGACCATATGAGCGCAGAGATTTGATCTGCCGGTATGTCATCCCGAATTTGCTTATCCTGTTGCGCTGCTGCAACAATCTGCGCTATGTGCTCGCACCACAGGTTGACTGATTGACTCATTGCTTGCTGACATAGTTCACTTTGGCCGCCGATTTCGGCTGCAATGCTCCCAATCAGACAGGTATGTCGATAGGCGACGGCCTCATACTTGGCCATCAGGTAGCCATAAATGGCACGAATCTGGCCTAGCGGAGAAATGGCATCCCGCGTGCTCTGGGTAAACTCTACCAGTTCACCCAGCACGTTATTCGCGTACTCCCGGATTATTTCGGCCACAAATGCTTCTTTGCTTTCGAAATAGTTGTAAAAGGAGCCTTTCGGGACCTTTACTTCATCCAGTATCTGCTTGATGCCTGTGCCGTGATAGCCAAACTGCGCCAACTGTTGAATGCCGGCTTCAATGAGTGCTTCTCGGGTATGTTCACTTCGTCTTGGTCTTGCCATGGTTTAATTATGCGACCGGTCGTCTTTTAATTCAATAGGGGAGCGCAAATTATATACAAAAATTGTCAGAGTGTGTTGGCGTTTTGCTGGGTAATCCATTATTACAATGGCTGACAGAACTTATTTGGAGAAAATACGGTTTTTATCGGACGAGCTGTTTTTATCTACTAAACTGACATCCAGAGCAATGTAATGCAAAGCATAGTAATGCAAAACACGGCAATGAATGAAAACTGGATGGCTAGTGTGACTGATGTAACCCGATTCGCGAAACGCCTTTGCCTTGGTATGTCGCTTAATGCCTGGCTTCTCGTCGCATCTTCGGCTCAAGCAGAGATGATGGATCAATTCCACTTCTCGGGGTTTGCAACGCTGGGGGCGGGCAAGTTATACGAAAGTGAAGCACACTTCATTGATTATCATGAGGCGTGGAGCTTTAAATCTGACACGATTTTGGGTGGGCAAATTCAGTTTCAGGCCTCGGATCGCTGGGCGGTGACCGGACAAGTGGTGGCGCGAGGATTCAACTTTGATAACAAAAGTGATTTCGAGCCCGTACTGGAATGGTTGTTCACCAGCTATCAACTCACGCCGGAAACGCGTGTGCGTGCGGGCCGTCTTCGTACTCCCTTTTACCTCTACTCCGAGTCGCTCGAGATTGGATACTCCTATCCCTGGGTTCGCCCACCGGTCGATGCCTATTCCTTTTTGCTATCGCCCTTGAGTCATTTCGATGGTGCTGACGTGACGGCGACGTTTGATGCGGGATTTGCCGATATTGACGTGCAGGTATTTGCGGGGGTTACTGAAAGCGAATATTTCGACTTTAATATTCAGATCAACACGATGCTGGGGGCGAATCTGGTAGCTCGATGGCAGGATGTTACTTTCAGATATGGCGCTACGTTTGTGGATACGGATGCGTCGAGTGTCGCGTTGCAACCCTTGATTGATGGTTTCAACCAGTTTGCCGTGATAGATCCGATCTTTGCAGAAATTGCCTCTTCACATAAGACAGAAAGTGAATGGTTTCAATATCATGGGCTGGGGATACAGTGGGAATACCAACGGTGGACGTTTCTGTCGGAGCAGTACGCCATTATCGGGCCAGGGAAAGATTTCTCCAATGATGCGTTTGGGTGGTACATATCTGTTTCGCGACAGATCGGGGCTTTTGTTCCGTATGCCGTGGTCGGATATTACCGGAACAAGTTCAGTGATGAAATTGAGAACCTGATTGAACAGAGCAAGCTTATTGTTGTGCCGGGGGCGATCCCGTCACTGGATTCACTCCGGCAAGTCGACGCGAGTGTTGCACAAGGTTTTAATGAACATGGCAACACCTATACCGCCGGGGTGCGGTATGATTTCCTGGCAAATGCCGCGTTGAAGCTTGAGGTGGAGTATTTTGACTCGACGGCACAATTGCGGGGTAACATATCGGGAAGCGCCTCTCAGGACGCGTGGTTAACCACTGTTGTTATTGATGTGGTGTTCTGACAATGGCCGCTTTGTTGAGTAAGTTCAGAATATCGCATTTATTAGCTTGGTTACTGCTTTGGGTGAGCCTGACGGTCGAGGCAGAGATTGCCATTATCGTGCATCCGGAAAATCCGGTGCAGGCACTGAGTGAACGTGATATTAAAAAGCTGTTTTTGGGCAGAATTCGAATGTTTCCAGGGACGACCGATGCCCCGATTGTGGTAGATCAGCCGGCAGGTACCGCCGTGCATTCGGTGTTTTATAGCGGCTTTATCAATATGGAACCTGAAAAACTGAAAAGATATCGAGCATCTTATCTGTTTTCCGGACAAGGCATGCTGCCGTTAACCGTCGATGACGCATTGCAGGTGCGTGACTATGTGGCCTCTCATCCGGGGGCGATTGGCTACGTTAATGCTGAGATTGTCGATGACTCGGTTAAAGTCGTGTTTAAGGTGTCTGATCGCTAATCGCCGGTATTGTCTGGCATTCAGAAAGCAAAAAGCCTGGCGAACCAGGCTTTTTAGCGGCAATCAGGAGGGACGCGCTTAGAAAAGCACGCGGCAGCGAATGGTGCCTTTGACTTCGCGCAGTTTCTCTAATGCCAGTTCGCCGTATTCCTTGTCAACATCGACGACGACATAACCTACTTTGTCGTTGGTTTGCAGGTATTGTCCGCAAATATTGATGTTGTTGTCGGAAAAGACTTTGTTTATTTCGGTCAATACGCCGGGCACGTTCTCGTGGATGTGCAGCAAGCGGTGATTGTTGGGGTGTGCAGGGAGCGCAACTTCCGGAAAGTTGACCGATGATACGGTTGTACCGGTATCACTGTATTTCGCCAGCTTTTCTGCCACTTCAAGACCGATGTTTTCCTGGGCTTCCATGGTGCTGCCACCAATGTGTGGTGTGAGGATGACGTTGTCAAACTCGCGCAAAGGAGAGATGAACTCATCCTTGTTGCTCTTGGGCTCCACAGGGAATACGTCGATGGCGGCGCCTAACAGCTTTTTGCTGCTCAGTACGCTGGCCAGGGCATCAATATCTACCACGGTGCCGCGCGCTGCGTTAATCAGAATGCTGCCTTCTTTCATCCAGCTCAACTGTTCTTCACCAATCATGTATTTGGTGGCGGCAGTTTCAGGGACGTGCAGAGTGACAATATCGGCCTGATTCATCAGCTCTTTCAGTGAACCTACCTGCGTGGCATTACCCAAAGGCAGCTTGGTTACGATATCCACAAAAATAACGCGCATGCCCAGTGATTCTGCCATCACCGATAACTGGGTACCGATACTGCCGTAGCCTACGATCCCGAGAACTTTTCCGCGAATTTCAAAGCTGTTGGTGGCAGACTTCAACCAGCCGCCACGGTGTGCCAGCGCATTTTTTTCAGGAATGCCGCGCAGCAGCAAAATGGCTTCTGCAATAACCAGTTCAGCTACGCTGCGGGTATTGGAGAAAGGTGCGTTAAATACGACGACACCGCGAGACATGGCGGCCTTCAGGTCAACCTGGTTCGTACCGATACAGAAACATCCTACCGCAATCAGCTTGGGGGCGGCGGCAAACACGCTCTCGGTTAACTGTGTGCGTGAACGAATACCCACAAAATGCGCATCGGCAATTGCTTCCAGCAATTCTTCATCGGAAAGCGATGCTGTGTGGTACTCGATGTTGGTGTAACCGGCCGCTTTCAGCGTATCAACGGCGGACTGATGCACTCCTTCGAGGAGAAGGAACTTTATTTTGCTTTTATCGAGTGACGTGTTAGCCATGGTTTTTCGTTAACCTTTGGATTTGAAGACACAAGTTTTAAGCCATGCTTCTTTAATTGAAGAGCAGGATCAACAGAATTAGCCGCGTATGATACCATATTTGCAAATTTTGACAGGTGTCTGGTAGAAAAAAGATCAGGATCAAGCGAATGACGATACATGCTCCCGAGCAACTTATTGAAGAACTTAAGAAACTGGTGGATGAAGGCAAGGTTCGAACCGATGCCGATTCGCTGGCAAACTTCGGAAAAGACTGGACAAAAATCTACGAACCCAAGCCATTGGCCATTGTTTTTCCAAAAACAACCGAGCAGGTTCAGGCGATCGTGGCATTTGCCAATGAACATAAGCTGGGTCTGGTGCCTTCGGGCGGGCGGACGGGCCTGAGTGCCGGTGCGGTGGCCAGCCAGGGTGAAATCGTAGTCTCTTTTGACTACATGAACCAGATTCTTGATTTTAATGCAGCCGATAGAACCGTACGTTGCCAGGCCGGTGTTGTGACGCAGCAACTACAAGATTTTGCCGAAGAAAACGGGTTGTACTATCCGGTGGATTTTGCGTCGGCAGGCTCCAGTCAGCTGGGAGGCAACCTGTCTACCAATGCGGGTGGAATCAAGGTTATCAAATATGGGATGAGTCGGGATTGGGTCGCAGGCCTCACCGTGGTGACGGGAAAAGGTGATGTGCTCGAGCTGAATAAGGATCTGGAAAAAAACAATACCGGATACGATTTGCGTCACTTGTTTATCGGTGCTGAAGGGACACTGGGTTTTATTACCGAAGCCACGATGAAATTGACCCGCAAACCGGACAATTTGACTGTATTGGTACTGGGATTGAACGACATCACCAATACCATGGATGTGTTACGCACGTTTCAGCAAAGCATGGATCTGACGGCCTATGAGTTTTTCTCGCATCAGGCCATGCAGCATGTGATTGCTCATGGGGGCACCAGTGCACCTTTTGACGCTGACGCACCTTATTACGCGTTACTGGAGTTTGAAGCGACCTCGGAACAGAAAATGGATCAGGCGCTGGAACTCTTTGAAAAATGCGTTGAGGAAGGCTGGGTCGTTGATGGGGTGGTGAGTCAGAGCGAAACCCAGTTGAATAGCCTGTGGCGTTTACGGGAAGGCATTTCGGAGTCTATCGCGCCCCATACACCCTATAAAAATGATATTTCCGTAGTGGTTTCAAAGGTGCCGGCGTTCCTGACGGAAATTGATGCCGTGGTTAGAGAGCATTACCCGGATTTCGAAATCATCTGGTTCGGACATATCGGTGATGGAAATTTGCACCTGAACATTCTTAAACCTGCCGCGCTGGCCAAAGAAGATTTCTTTAAACAGTGCGAAAAGGTAAACAAATGGGTCTTCGAAATAGTTGAGCGTCATCGCGGCAGTATCTCGGCTGAACATGGCGTGGGACTGGTGAAAAAGGATTATCTGGAATATACCCGCAGCCCGGTTGAAGTGGCTTACCTTAAGGGGATCAAGCAAGTCTTTGATCCGAATAATGTCATGAATCCGGGAAAGATTTTTGATTTGTAAGTGACTGGGTTGAGGGCGGCCTATGCAGTATCTGCATAAATTTACAGATGGAAGTACGTACCACTTTCCTTTGGGGAAAGTGGTTTGCGTTGGGCGTAACTATGCCGAGCACGCAAAAGAGCTCAACAATCCGGTGCCGTCTACGCCGATACTCTTTATCAAGCCTGCCACTTCGGTTGTTCCTCTGACTGATCCTTTGGTGATTCCAGAAGGACAGGGGGCATGTCATTTTGAAACCGAGCTGGCCATTTTGATTGGTGCATCGTTGCGACACGCGACCCATGAACAGGTTCGTGATGCAATTGCCGGCGTGGGGCTTGCGTTTGATCTCACCCTGCGCGACCTTCAAAGCACGTTGAAAGAAAAGAGCTTGCCTTGGGAAATTGCCAAGAGTTTTGACGGTGCCTGCCCATTAAGCGCATTTGTGAAGGCGGCTGAATTGAATCTGGAAAACCCTCTTCACTTTTCAATGAAGGTGGACGGTAAGTTACAGCAGCAAGGTTCTACCGACGATATGATTACCCCGATCATTCCGTTGATTGCCTATATGTCGCAGCATTTCACCTTACAGGCCGGCGATGTGGTGTTGACAGGTACGCCGGCAGGCGTCGGGCCTTTGGCGTCGGGAATGACATTAGCCGTCGAGCTTACCGGGCTGTATTCGGCTGAAACGAATGTTCGATAAGTTTAATTTTAGGGCCATTACGACGTTTAATAGTTTATAGGCACCGGGTATGACTGTCTGGGCATCGACTACATCCGGTGATTGGATAAAAAGAACCGAGTGTATTCACGGCCAACTTAAAGAGTAATGAAATAAAGAGTAATGAAATGACAAAGAAAACAGTCACATCACGCACAGGACGCATGTTCAAATTGGCCGGTATGACTGCCAATGTTGCCGGAAGATACGCTTCGGAGCGTGTAGGGCGACTGTTTTCTGATCCGGAGAAACAATCGGAACGTCTCAGCAAAACCTATGAAAAAATGGCCGATGAAATTGCGACCACGCTGGGGGAGTTAAAGGGAGCGGTCATGAAAGTGGGGCAGATCGCCTCACAAACTCAGGATTTTTTGCCTAAAGAGTTTGCGAATGCCTTACAGAAACTACAAAAGGAAGCGCCTCCCGTCGATTTTGCGGTGATTCGTCAGCAGATTTTTGATGAATTGGGGGCGAACCCTGACGAAATATTTGCGGGCTTTGAGGAAACACCCTACGCGGCCGCATCCATTGGCCAGGTACACCGGGCGAAAACCAAAGAGGGTCGCGAGGTTATTGTCAAAATTCAGTATCCGGGCGTTGATGCTTCTTGTGATGCGGATTTAAAGCAATTAAAGCTTACGCTCAAGCTGGGTGGACTGCTTAAAATTCCCAAGGAAAGTGTTGATCAGTTATTTGATGAAGTGCGAGCGCGGCTGCACGAAGAGCTGGACTACCAAAATGAAGCGGCCAATTTAGCGAAATTTAAGCAGTTTCATGCCGATGATGAGAAAGTACTGATTCCCGACGTGGTGAGCTCCCTCTCCTCACGCCGCATTTTGACTCTGGAGTTATTGGAGGGGGATCACATCAGCAAAGTGACTCCTGAGCGCTATTCTCGTGAGGTGATCAATCAAATCGGCCATCGCATTTTTACTACGATGGCCGATCAATTATTTAAGTTTCAGTGCATTCATGGTGATCCGCATGCGGGCAATTTCGCTTTTCGCCCCGATGGAACGCTGATCATGTACGATTTCGGGTGTGTAAAACAGCTCAAACCTGAAGTCGTGTCGGCCTATCGCGCCGCCTTGATTGCGGGAATTGGAGAGGACTACACGGCATTAGACCGATATTTGATCGACCTCGGCGTCAGAGTAGGGGATAAACCGGCCATTGATGAAGGGTACTACGCCATGTGGCGGGATATTTTCATTCGTCCGTTTTTGGATAAAAACGACCTGTATGATTTTGCCTCGGCAGACTTGCATAAACGGTTGGCTTCCAAAGCATCCACTATTTTTAAATATCTCGACTCGTTCAAACCTCCGGTCGAAAGTCTGTTTATTGATCGAATGATTGCCGGGCATTATTGGATGATGAAAAATCTCGGTGTTCAGGCGGCATTTCGCACTGAATTAGAGCGTTATTTGGCTGTGTAAGCCAGGTCTGTGCCGCGTATGGCAAATGCGCGTACCATGGTACCAATATTTTACAATATGTTACATTCGATTTAAGGATTTACGGCTGGCTTTGGCTAAGATATAGCTGTCTGCGCTGGAGCAAGTTATGGGAAAGTCATCAAATCCAACTTCATTTAGTCAATTAATCGTTGCTTATGGCAGTGCATTTGCCAAGACCGGTCTGGTGAGTAAGCTTGCCCGAAAAGGTATCAGTTGTATTCAGGTTGATTCGGTTGAGGCCGTAAAGCAGGCCGGCCCCGTTGTATTGGTGGTCGATGACGAGTTACTGACAGTGCTCGGAAAAAACTGGCTTGAATCCGCGGATTGTTATTTTGACTGTCTTGCAGAGGACAACCTTGAACTCGCGGCTGATTTTTTTGTGCCTGCGGGTTTTCCTGAAAAAGCGACGTTGAAAAACATTGAAACTGCGTTAACTCACTGGGTTTTAAAAAAGCAGTTTGGGCAATTGAATCAAGTCCTCGAAAGTAAAGCCGCACATCTATCGCGTCTGGCTGAAATTGGTACAGCCTTGTCGGCAGAAAAAGATCTTGGGCAGTTGCTGGACAGGATATTACATGAAGGCAGGAAGCTGGCGTGTTGCGATGCAGCTTCGCTCTTTCTGGTTGACGATTCCAAACCCGATGACCCCCAGTTGGTCTTTAAACTGACCCAGAATGCCTCTATTGATTTTCCCTTCGAAGAACAGCGCTTTCCCCTGAACGACCGTTCGATTGTTGGCTATGTTGCCAAGCATGGACTGGAACTCAAGGTTGATGACGCCTACCATCTCCCGGCGGATGCGCCTTATCAGTTTAATCGCTACTTTGACGAGACGAATAACTATCGTAGCGTCTCGTTGCTGACCATGCCGATGAAGAATCATCGCGAAGAAGTGATTGGCGTGTTGCAGTTTCTTAATCGCACCAGCACATCAGGCGTGTTGTTGACGACGCCTGAGGAAGCGCTCGAGCATGTTATTCCGTTTGATGATGGCATTTGCGTTCTGTTACGCGCCTTGGCGAGTCAGTCGGCGATCGCCATTGAAAATCGAATTTTGATAGAAAGCATTCGGCGACTTTTTGATGGCTTTGTGCAGGCTTCGGTGGCCGCCATTGAACAGCGGGATCCCACGACCAGCGGCCACTCGTTCCGGGTGGCTGATTTATCTGAAGGATTGGCGCGTGCTCTGCCTCGATGTGATATCCCCTCATTGCGGAATGCCGTGCTGGATGATCGCGATATGCGCCAGCTTAAGTATGCCGCATTGCTACATGACTTTGGCAAAGTCGGGGTACGCGAACAGGTCCTGACCAAACCGAAAAAACTGACCTCGCATCAGTTGGATGTTATCTGTTATCGCATTCGTCTTGCCCAGGAAAGCCTGAAACGTCAGGCGGCAGAAGAAGCACTGAAGTTTTTGCGCCAGGGATTTGATGAGCAGCATATCAGACAAGTGCAAGAACAGGTTAAGGCGGAAATTGAGCGGTTGGAGCAGTTTTGGTGTCAGGTGCACGAGGCAAATGAGCCCAAAGTATTGGCTGAGGCATTGTCTTGTGGACTGGAGGAAATACATGCCTACGAGGCACTGGACTGTCACGGACACCACACACCACTTATCAGCACGCCAGAATATCTGGCACTGTCTATTCCTAAGGGAAGTCTTAGTGAAGAGGAGCGTCTGGAAATTCAGTCTCATGTGACGCATACCGAGAATTTCCTGAAATTAATTCCCTGGACACCGGATTTAATGGATATCCCCGTGATTGCCGGAGCACACCATGAAAAACTGGATGGTACGGGATATCCTCGCGGGCTGGATAAAGGCCGGATACCTCTGCCATCACAGATTATGACGGTCTGCGACATTTATGATGCGTTAACTGCCAGTGATCGTCCGTATAAGCCAGCGGTGCCTTTGGAGGTCGCGTTCAGAATTCTCAACGATGAAGCCCGTCAGGGGTTGTTAAATCCTGATCTGGTGAAGGTATTTATCGATGCGAAAGTGAATGAGGTGGTGATAGGGCGGGATTATCCGAGCCCAGGAACTCAAACGGCTCAGTTTAGTCACCATGTGTGCGATTTTGACCTGATTGATCATAACCACTAGGGTGTGTTGACGTTTTGTCCTGTAGGCGTCCCGTCCTCGGGGCGCTTTTGGCTGGCGTGGCTCAGCTATCGGGGCGAGGACGCCCCTCGCTACAGCTGCAAACATGAACAGCCTTGGTTGCGAATTCAGTCAAAAGTTTAATAAAAAGGGCAGCCGGTGGGCTGCCCTTTTTATTGGGGAGGTTTTGTGGCTGTAGTCGATCATTGGCTGGGTATAAAAACCTAAGCCGCCGATGCTGAAGTTGTGTCGTTTTCAACGACAAACTTTACATGTAACGCGTCTTTCGCGTCCATTTCCCATTGCATGGATGCGGAACTCAAATTCGAAGACTTGCTTTTGGAGGTTTTACGTTGCAATGTTTTTTTGGATTTGAAAAGAGTAAACATGGCGACAGGTATCCTTACTGAGTGTTACGGGTGTGTATCTTATGTAAGTAAATGTAGTTGATATGGTCGCTTTGTGATATGCGTCACACTACACATTTTACAGTTTTTTTCATTTACCTGAGGGCTCGACTCGGAATAGAATGGCGCATCTTAAAATTTCTTGGGCAGTTACAGCATTATTGTCTAAACTGCTTCAAGTTGTGTTGTTAACTTGGGGAGCTGGAAAGTATGAAAAGCAAAATTTTGATGGCAAGTGTTGTTCTATCTGTAGCGTTTGCTTCAGGCTGTGCATCAACAAAAGAAACTCAGGCTAAACTGGACTCTGCAGAAAGCAGTGCCAAGCAAGCACTGAGCACTGCAAACAGTGCTGCACAAAAGGTTGATGGCGCCGCTTCTCAGGCTGCCAGCGCGCAACAGCGTGCCGATGCGGCTTATGCAAAAGCAGAAGCTGCCATGCAAGCGGCAGAAGCTGCAATGCAGAAAGCAAATGCGACTGCTGAAAAAGCAGAGCGTATGCTGATGAAAGCAAGCAGCAAGTAAGTCGAAATGGTATAACAACTGTCTTTGGATGGTGAGCTACAGATTGTCACCGCCCAAACCAGGAAATAAGATGCCTCGGAGCCTTCTCTGAGGCATTTTTTGTTTCTGTCTTTCGTATTCTGCAATCAATTCCAACTGCAACGATCTTCTTTCGCTGCGTGTCCCGGCCTGTTAAATGACCACTTCTTCAATTTCACCACTATTGTTCAAATATTGGATGCCACGATAGGTCTTCTCCGTTTTTGACCATTTAGCGTGTGCAATCACAGGAAGCAGTAAATTATTTTCCTTCAAATAGCGTGTCAGTCGTTCAATCTCCGCGGCTTCCGGTGGTTCGGTGCCATACCAAAATGAATACCAGGCATCCTGCGTCATGATGTTGAACGCTTCTGCGCCATCATAGAGCCCCCAGGCGGTCGTGCCATTGGAAAAGGTGAACTCGGCCAGCTCCAATTCGAAGATGTCCTCTGAAAAATCAGGGTGGGCATCGGATACAACATACTCAAAGGCACTATCATCATCTTCAGTCAGGTGATAGCACCAACGCCGGGATTGCAGGTCTTCTACGGTGATATCTTCTATTCGTTTGCGGTTCTTCATTTATATTTTGCCCTTTAAGGTATCCAAAGGCCTTGATAGGAAATACTATCGAGTGGTACGAATATCACTCATATTCATTGTATTTTTTGGCGGAGCCCCGAACTTTGTCTGCCGGATATTTCTGTCTGTTCTTGGCCATTTTCTGGCGGAGTGCCGTATTTAAATCGATATTAAGTTTATCGGCGATGCGTAGCAGATAGACCATGATGTCGGCCAACTCATCCTGCACGTTGGCCCACTTTTTTGGATCTTTTTCCAATTCGCTGGCCGCGTCGGGCGTTAACCATTGGAACTCCTGTAATAGCTCACTCGCTTCAACGGTAAGTGCCATGGCCAGATTTTTGGGGTTGTGAAATTGATCCCAATCTCGTTCCAGTGCAAATTCATCAATAACTTTTTGCCAGTGAGCAATGTCCAGTGATTCATTCATGATCGGTTCGTCGCTTGTGTGGTGAGCGTGATCATGCGTTCCGAACTGCTTTTCAGTTCACCGATGCGCTGCGGAACACCTAAAGGCGCTTTAACTGCACGACTCACCGCGGCGGGGTCTAACTCTATGGACCCGACTTGTTCTTCCAGCTTGATGATTTGATTAATGATTTCTATTTCGCGTTTTTGTTGCGTGCCATATCGGTTATTTGGATGCAGTTCCGCGAAAACCTGTCCGGAGGCGACGCCCACTTTAATGCTTTCGCGAATAAAGAACGTGGGTGTTCCTTTAGGCAGATGTTTGACGAGTTCTGCAATATCCCAGTTGTACATTCGAATACAGCCGGAACTGACTTTCGTGCCAATACCAAAGGGTTTGTTGGTGCCATGAATAAAATAGCTCGGGATTTCCAGTTGAATGGCAAAATTTCCCAGCGGATTGTCCGGGCCGGCTTTGACAATGGTCGGCAAGGTAATGCCTTCTTTCTGATAACGCTCCCGGGTCTCTTTGGTTGGATACCAGTTGGGTTTGGCGACAATGGTTTTGGTCTTGGTGGCTACCAACGGTGAAGGCGTTTCATCGCGTCCGATTCCGATGGGATAGGTCTGCACCTTACCTCCTTTGGGAGGAAAGTAGTAAAGACGAAATTCGTCCAGATTGACCACCAGACCTTTTCTTTTGCTGGGCAAAATATGTTCGGTTGGAATGAGTACCTGGCTTTGTTCGCCGGGTAACCAGGCATCAACTTCGGGGTTGGCTTGTTTGATAGCAAGAAAACCAACGTTGTGCTGCTCAGCAAGATCGGCCAAGGTGTCCTTCTCGCTGGCTCGGATAACGAGACTGTTGCCCACGAGGTCACTGTTGCCATGCAGGAGATAGTCTTTGCTATGCGCTTGAGTTGCCGTCATTGAAAGGGACAGTAACCCGGCAACGAGGAAAATACACTTTTGGACAGCTTTGAAATCGGACATATTCGTGATGCTCTTCTAGCCTGACGGCTAACCTCCCGCTCGTTTGACTTTGTAGCCCTGTTTTTCCAGTTCGGCAATCACCTGGTCTCGTTTGTCGCCCTGAATTTCAATCACGAAATCTTTAACGGCACCTCCTACACCACAACGCTTTTTGAGTAGAGAGCAAAGCTGCTTAAGGTCCTCTTCGGTCGCCAACACGCCTTTCACCAACGTAACGCCGGCCCCTTTGCGGCCTTTGGTTTCACGGCTGACACGCACGATGCCATCACCTTCAGGAATAGCATTTTTCTTACAGTTACACTCGGCGACAGGTTGTTCGCAAACGGGGCACAGGCGTCCGGTTTCAGTGCTGTAAACAAGCGACGAAAGTTTGGAGAAGCTCATAAAATCCAACTTTTTATAGATATTTTACCTGAAATCAGGCCCATGGGATTTCAGTGTGAATGTCCTGAATCGTGGGCTATCAGAAATTGAGTAAATTATGACACTTCGCGGCAGGTTTGATAAGCGCCGGAGTGGGCGGAGGCAATCTTTACGACAAGCGTGATAACTTGTTATGTTAATTTTTGTAAGTGTGAACGGTTCGTCATTAATTTGGTATACCCGTACCTATAATTCGCACAAAGCAAGCGCTTGCTTTTTCCTTTTTTACAGCTTTCTGGCAGGGATGCCTTTTCCTTTTGGATTCATTCAGGATGAATGGAAACCAACATTGCAGAATTTCCCGAGCCTATCATGAACAGATTTTTCGTTTCTCTAATCCTTCTCGTAGGGGTTATGTCTGCGTTTGCGGGTACCAGTATCATTAAATTTACCAACAGTACCTTGGATACGTTGCATGTGAGCGTGCAAATGCTTAGCCAGTCGCCCTTGAGCGAAGGCGACTATTGGCAGCCCCTTGCCGAGGAAATTCCGCCTTTGGAAACCCGGGAAATCCTGTCCTTTAGTCGAGACTCTGGCTTGGAGAACAATGCGGAGTATGAATTCATTACTCGTGTATCGGGTACAAATAGCCATGTGCTGTTGAAACAAAAAATCAAAGGAACCCTGCTAAATAGCCAAATGTGGCTGGGTGCAGAAGGCGAGGACTTTGCCTCGGACTGGCAATATGATCGCGAAATTCACCGTTACGAAACCACTTTCGATGGTGCCTCTGCAACGCTGGCGTTCAAATCCGAGTTTACGGGTGGCTTTGATCATATCTCTTATATTCTGCAGCCGGATCAGGCGTTAGTGGCTGACGAAGGCCCAAATAATTTCAAGATTCTTTCATACAATGTGTGGGCAACCACGGTTATGGGATCAAAAGAGATTGATGCGCGTTTCAGTGAGCTGCCAAAGCATTTCAAAGGATATGACGCGATTGTATTTTCCGAATTGATCGATACGTTACCTTCCCAACAATTGCTGGATGCCATCCGCGACGAGTTTCCCTACCAGACCGCCGTGTTGAATTCACCAGGCTATTTGGTGAACGGTGGTGTTGCGATTGTGTCTCGCTGGCCGATTCAGACCGAAGATAAAGTGATTTATAAAGGTGTATGTGTTGATATTCAATGCCTGGCCTCGCGCGGTGCGGTCTATGCGAAAATTAATAAGCAGGGCAATCTTTACCATGTTTTTGGTACGCACACGCAATCGTACAACGAAGATGAGCAACGTGCTGTTCGTTTGGAACAGCTGCGTCTGATGGGGGAGTTTGTTAAAAGCAGGCAGATACCGGCGGACGAGCCTGTTCTGATGGCGGGTGACTACAACGTAAACAAGCTGCTCTATCCGGAAGATCTGGCGCAAATGTTGATTAATCTTGATGCGGTTGAGCCGGCAAACGAAGGTAATCCTTATACCTACCATGGGGATCAGAATCACTGGGCAGATGCAGGATGGATTGAGTATCTGGATTATGTCCTCTACAGTCAGTCGCATTTGACGCCGATCGCCAGTGTCAATCGCGTAATCGTTCCTCGCTCATTGAATGAGGCGCTGTGGGGGAAATGGGATTTGTCAGATCACTTCGCGCTGGTGGGCGATTTCTGGTTTGCCAATCATAGTATCCCCGCCGAAGTGGCCTTTCCCTACCTGGGAGAGCAAGTTCGACTGAAAACAGACAACGGACATTTCATGCGCGCCATGCTGGGCGGCAACAGCTTTATTTCGGCCGGATCGGATAAAAATGGTACCTGGGAAAGTTTCGTCATCGAATCCAGAGGAAACAATCGCATCGCACTGCGAGCCTATGATGGCCACTATGTGTCGCTGGATTCCTGGCTGTTCGGTACACTGAAAGCCGATGCTGACACCGTAGGAGACAGGGAAACGTTTGAACTGGTTTCCATGGGGGGTCAACGCGTGGCACTGAAAGCTTCCAATGGCCGCTATCTGCGGGCAGATTTTGGGGGTGGTGCAGGGTTGACGGCTAATGGCTGGGGCATCGGAAGCTGGGAAACCTTTACGTTACTGGCGCAGTAAACCAACGATCTGCCAATTGGTCAGCGGCTTTGCCAGCTGGCCAATCCCTTGGCATGAGCCTCACAAAAGACTTTCGGCATCCGCGTCGGTTTGCCGGTTTTTAAGTCGATACAGACATAATTGGAAAGTGCTTTGACCAGGGTTTTATGATCTGCCAGCCGAATTAACTGAAACATCCGGGATGAATTGAGCTTCTGGTCGCTTTGGGTCATCCAGGTGCCCAAAATCAATTCGTCGCCCGCATAAGATGACGCCAGATAGTCAATTTCTGTACGTACAATTGCCATCGCTTTACCCAGCTCGTCCTGCACGTTCCATCCCATGCCCAAGGGTTCAATATGCCGCCAACTGATATCCTCAAACCATTTGAGATAGACAACATTGTTCGTATGGCCCAGTCGATCGGTATCTTCAGAAGCTACCCGAATAGTGAGGGTAAAAGGGTTTGGGTGCATCCAGTCAAGGTCGCTATGCAGTTGTTGACTCATCTCTTTTACTCGTCTGATTTCCTGGGGTAGGGGCGGTTTCATTTTGTTGTCTATGAAACCATACTGAACTTACCGTTTAATGCAATGGCTTTCCGGCCCCATTAGCTAAATGGCCGTTTGGGCCAATGCCTTTGTATCGACAATGCCTATAATCGCCAGGGTGTATCAGTGTGAGAAAAATTATGTTGCAAACTTTGGATTCAATACGCAGAACGCCCGCGAAAACTTTTGCTCGTTTGAGCGATACTGCGCAGAATGCGCGCAAGCGGTTCCTTGATACGGCCAGCTTGATTCAGGCAGAAAAAACGCCTTTTGACGTGATTTATCAGGAAGACATCGTAAAGGTTCGATATTACCCACCACTTAAAGAAAGCCATATTATGGTCGACGGTGAATTGGTGGCGGTGGCGCAAAAAACACATCGCGTGCCCTTGGTGCTGGTAGCGCCATTGGCGGTAAATATGTTCATCTATGACCTGTTTCCTGATCGTAGCCTGGTCAAATATTTGCGTGCCAAAGGGTTTGAGCTCTATCTGATCGATTGGGGTAAGCCCGACTGGCATCACAATCACTATACACTCTCAACCTATTTTGCTGAATGGATGCCACGCTTGTTGGCCGAAGTTCGCCAGCACAGCGGGCAGCAGCAATTGTCGTTGCACGGCTGGAGTCTGGGAGGGCTTTTCAGTACTTGTTACACCGCGTTGGGTGATAAGGATATCCTCAATCTGGCTCTGATCGGAGCGCCGGGTGACTACCATGCCAATGGCGCGCTAGGTAAACAATATCAGCGGATTTCCCGCCAGCTTAACTGGCTGGATCAGCGGATGGGCTGGCGCGTACACAATACGAAAAAACGCTGGTGGCGTTCGCCGGGATGGGCTAACTCGCTCGCATTCAAACTCACCAACCCGGTGGGGAGTGTGCAGGGGTATGTGGATTTGCTACGTAACCTGCACAAAGAAGACTATGTGGTCGCACACGCAACCAATGGTGCTTTTCTTGATGATATGGTGGCCTATCCGGGTGCCGTCATTCAGGACATTGTTCAGTATCTTTGGGCGGACAATGTTCTGGCCAGGGGGGAGCTACCTATGTCCGATCCAAAAAATCGCTCGTTGAAGGCTATTCAGGCCAGTATGATAGCGGTTTGCGGCAAACAAGACCCGATTGTAACGCGTGACTGCACGGCGGCCTTGCTGCAGCACGTTTCAGGCACGGATAAACAAATGCAGGATGTTGTCGGTGGGCATATGGGAATACTGTCGGGTAGCAAGGCTCCCGCACATGTGTGGCCAATGGTCGCAGACTGGTTGGCCGCGCGTTCTGCGTAATCCCCGAACAGGCAGCGGCTCACTCGATGCCGCTTGTCGAAATAGTTGGGCACTTTTCGTTACCATTTCCTACACTGAATGGGTAGGAAATGGGCTAGCATCAATCTGTGTGATGAGGGGGAACTGGCGGTATGGCTACCGCTGGATCACTTTTTAGATGGCTGAGTGAGAAGCGCGCATGAACCAGTCATGGTTTGTAGAAGCCAAGCAACAAAAAATCGGATTGATTTTTCTGGGGCTGTTGATGTTTCTCAGTTTGCTGGTGATGATCTCATGGTGGACCGGTCATTACCAAATGACGACTTTGGTCGCCAGCTTCCCTTCGATGAAGTTCAATACGGCACTGTGTTTTTTGCTATTAAGTGCTTCGCTATGCTTTGCAGCGTTCTGCAAACATCCTTACTGGTCGAGGCGGACGTTACCGCTCAGGCTTTCGGGCTTTTGGGGGATGAGTGTTGCGGGAACGGTGATAGTTGCCGTTATTGCCATGCTAAGTATTCTCTCGATGTTCTATCCGGTTTTGGGCGCGATCAATGAATTTTTTGTGCGTGATCCTCTGTCTGTTGTTGCGCCGGGAAGAATGTCGCAAAGTACGGCTACCGAATTTCTGTTCTGTGCAATGCTGAACCTGTTGCTGATTTTTCCTCAGGCGACGCGAGCCTGGGTGGTGGATGTACTTTATCTGCTGGCGCTCTGTCTGGTTATGATCGCATTGGCAACTTATTTTGTTTCCCCTGAAGCACTGTTTGAGGTTTCTGCTTTTTCCTCAATGGCGATACACACGGCATTCGGATTTGCGCTTTTTCTAGCCGGGTTTGGCTTTTTGTACTCGCGCAACGAGGGGGCATTGGGGCTGTTCATGGCATCTTCCATTATCGGTAGAATGCTGCGCTTGCACATTCTGCAGGTTATCTCTATCCCGTTATTGGTAGCGACGGCAATACAGTATATGTATGCGAGGGGCTGGTTTGGTGGGGAATTCGCGGCGGTGTTATTTCTGGTGAGTGTGCTGGCCATATTACTGGTGACTTTGTGTGCGACCGCGCAGAAAGAACAGGATTACCAGCATCGTTTGGAAGTGGAGCGTACCTCAAAGTTTGAAATGCAAGTGCGTTTGACCTCAATGTTGAATTTGTCAGGTGATGGGCTGATCCTGTTTCGCAAGGATACCTCCGTGGTTTACGCGAATCAGGCGGCGGCTAAATTGTTTGGCTGGTCGGTTGAGGAGATGCTGCAAAAAAGGCTGGTGGAATTTCTGCCTTCACGAGTCAAACGCGAGCATCATCAATGGATGTCGGGTTTTTTACAGCAAACCCAAAAGAATATTTTGAGATTCGAGCCCGGACGGGTGCAGGGCGTTCATAAATCGGGGCAGGAAATTCCGTTACTGCTGGATATTGTGAAGCAACAGTTTGGCGATGATCTTTATATTGCCGCCGTTGTCCGAGATGCGACGGCAATCACCGAGAAATTTGAGGCACTGGCAGACGAGGCGCGGCTTGACGTATTAACGGAATCCAGGAACCGTCGCAGTTTTGATGAATACCTGGCCCGTTTTGATAGTAAAAGCCGCCGAGATCAGGAAACCGTCGCCGTTATCATGCTGGATCTTGATCACTTTAAACAGGTAAATGATGTTTATGGTCACGATGCAGGAGACCAGGTGCTTAAACATTTCGCAGATACCGTGAGACGATGTTTACGGGCGAATGACCTGTTTTTTCGCTATGGGGGCGAAGAGTTTGTGATTATATCAACCATCACTTCGGCTGAAGTTCTTCAGGGATATGCCGAACGGGTTCGGGCGGAGGTTGAGAGAGAATGCACTAATTACAAAGGAAAGTTTATTTGTGTCACCTGCAGTATAGGCTATAGCTCGTTGCGTCCTTCTGAACGATCGTTGGAGGCTTGTGTCAAGCGCGCAGATGTGGCGCTTTATCACGCCAAAGATCATGGGCGCAACCGGGTGGAACTGCTGTAAACGAAGCAGTCCCCCGTACGGTATCGTCCGCGAATGCGTTGTTACTCGTAAAATGCCGGTGAGTGGCGAATAGTCGCGTTTTGTTCTTTATCGTGCTGAATCCAGAGTGTGGAGCCGGATTCTTTGATAAAGGCTTCAATCTGATCCATGGCAGTCAGCGTTTGTTCTTTGTCGAAGTTAAATGCCGGAACACGCTTAAAGGTGCGATTCTTCGTAAAGTGGTAAAGATCACCCGAAAGCAATAGCGGGCCACTTTGCTTCAGATTAACCCAAAGCACTTGATGGCCCGGTGTGTGGCCAACCGCTCTTTTGATGACCACTGAGCCATCACCAAAGACGTCAAAATCACCTTCGATAACGCGCATTTTTTTCGGGTCAAGCTTGGCATAGCTGTCCGGAACGAAGCCAAATTTTTCTGCGTCAGGCCCAAACGCTGCTTCTTTTTCTTCTTTCTGGATGATGAGCTGGCTTTGCGTAAAGTAATTTGCGTTGCCGGTATGATCACTATGGAAATGCGAAATGCCCAGATAATCAATGGTCGCGGGATCTACGCCTATTTCGTCGAGTTGCGCTTTCAGAGGGTGGTCTACCGACAAGTGAAACGCACCGTCCCAGACTTCGATGCCTTCAGCTGTGAGGCTGTCGGACAAGCCTGTATCCCAGAATAGTGTCCCTTTGGCGTGTTTAATCAGGTAACAACTATCGGTCAGTTGTTTTTTCTGCCCTTCATCCACCCCGGGCGAAAAAAGTGAGACATCACGGCTTTCAATGTTGCCACAATCAAATACATAGAGTCTGGTGGGCGATTCAACCGGCCTGGATGCACAGGCGCCCAGCAGAGTCGCAGCGGCAAAGGGTAATAGTAGGGGAACGGTCTTTTTCATGGTGGCATCTTCCTTGAGTCGAATGAGGATGAAATGAAAGCCTGTTTTTAGCAAGATTACAAGCGCAAGATGACACGGGATTGACGGCCTGGATGTCGTTCTTAAAAACAAAAGAGGCGAAAGCGGGCGGCGTGCTCAATAATGAATAGGCTGAAGCCTGGTGTGGAGTTATGACGGGGAAATAAAAAAACGACAATATGAAGCCGAACCTTATTCATATTGTCGTTTGAAATGTGGGACAAGGTGCCCTAAAAGGAGAGTCAATGAACTTCAAACGGCCTGAGTTTGAATTCGTAACTCGATGGTGAAATAGTAAGGCTTACGAGGGCGTAGCGGCATCGTCCAAAAGGCTTAGTCGAAAAATATTTCATAAAATTAATGCAGTTAGCCCGACAGGCCAGAGCATGAGTGGAATCTGGCGATATTTTGACCAGGTGATGAATTGCTCATTAGAAAAGGAATCGGTTCATGATGGAGAAAAGCGCCCAGCCAATCCCGCAGGTCAACGAAAGCGGAAGCACGACGCCCTCAGATGAAGCGCAGCGCGCCTATACGGGGGTACGGACCGATATTGTCGAGATGATTCCGCCATCGGTGCAGAAAGTACTGGATGTCGGCTGTAGCAATGGCACATTGGGTGGCTATCTCAAAACCTTATCGGCCACGCGTCAGGTTTATGGTGCGGAAGCGGTGGCAGATTTTTGCTCCACCGCCCGCCGACACCTCGATCGCGTCGAGCAGGTGGATTTGAATCAACAGTTAATTGGTGCGGTGTATCCGGGAGAGTGTTTTGATTGTGTCGTCTTTGGTGATGTTTTAGAACATCTGGTGTCTCCGGAGAAACAATTGCAGTCGGTGAGGGAGGTGTTGGCTCCTGACGCATACGTGGTGGTCAGCATGCCGAATATTCGTCATCTGTCGGCGTTTGTCAGCATTTTCCTGAAAGGACATTTTCCCCGGCGTGAACGAGGGCTGTTCGATAAAACGCATCTGCGCTGGTACACGCTAAGTGACGCCATTCGTCTATTGGAGGCGTGCGGATTTGTGAAAGAGTCGGTGACCTATAGCTTGCGGATAGGCGATCGCGGCGACGGTTTTCTTAACAAAGTGCTCCGCAAACTCTTTGGGCGGGTTGCCCACTGGTTTATTTTTCGTGAGTTTTTTTGCTATCAGTACTGTATTCGTGCGCGCATGGTGCCTGTCGAGGTTCCCTAGTCGCGCGTTTCGCTTCACCCATTTGGGTGATAGGCGAGCACAACAGATTTCCCTACTATGTGTCTCAGAGTGCGCACTCAAACAATAACAAGAAGTGAAAATAAATATAAAACGCACACAATGGAGACACGACAAGTGAAAAAAATAATAACAGCAGCCTGCCTGGTTGCCGGTTCCGCTTTTTCCGTAGCAAGTCACGCAGAAGGTTGTTCTCAGTGGTGGGGAACTGCTGGCGGATATACTGACACCAAATATCCGATACTGATGGTTCATGGTATTACCGGTTTTGATTCCATTGGTGGTTTGATCGGTTACTTTCACACCGTACCGATGAACTTGTGCCGTAGTGGTGCGGATGTAAAAGTGGCAGCCGTATCGCCATTCAATGACAGCGAGCAGCGCGGTCAACGCCTGGCGAATGATATCAACAGCAACAAATATGGCAGCTCAGCCAAATTCAATATTATCGCTCACAGCCAGGGCTCGCCTACCGCGCGCGCCGCAATCACCTATGACGCCAATATGAATGCTTCCGGCAAAGGACGTATTGCATCACTGACTTCGGTGGACGGGGTGAATAAAGGCTCGAAAACAGCCGATATGATTCGCGGCATTATTCCGATGAATAGTGGCATTGAAGGGGGCGCAGCCGCCTTGGCGAATGCTTTTGGTACCCTGATTAGCTGGTTGTCAGGTAACAGCAGTCAGCAAAACGCGATAGCGGCGCTGGATACCCTGACGACGCCGGGTACGAATGCGCTTAACTCCCGTCACCCTTACGGTGTGGCTTCAGGCTACTGCACCAATGATCGTGCAGAAACCGTCAGCGTACGCGGCAACAGTATCAAAATCTATTCCTGGGCGGGTAAGAGTGTCTTTACAAACGTGCTGGACGCTTTGGATCCGTTCCTGGTGACTACGTCGCTCGCATTCAAAGGCGAAACCAGTGACGGACTGGTGTCTGTGTGCTCCCAGAAGCTCGGTAAGTATATTGGCGCCTATGATGCGAACCACATTGATGCCATTAACCACGTACTGGGCGTCACCTCCCTGTGGCACAACCCCGTCACACCTTACCGTACGCAGGCCAACCGTTTGAAAAATGCCGGTTTGTAATTATTGCGTATAGCGGGCTTTAACGGTCGGGTGATTTGCTTGTGCGAATCGCCCGATCAGATGATTTTATGACCGCTCACAATCAACAACGATTAATTAATTTCTAATAATAAATTAAGTAAAACATTAAGCACTTCAAGCAGGTAGGGGGACGGATGAAACACCTTAAATTATTGATCATACCCTTTGTTCTTGGGGGTGTGGGCATTGCAGTGTGGTGGCATCACAGTCAGCGTAGCAACACCTCGGACGAAGAGTTGAGTCCGGCTTATACGTGGGAAACTTCCGCTGTCGGGCAGCCAATTGCGGCACTGGATATTCCGGCGAATGTCGGATCGGAAGTATTGAGCGCTGAAGCTGAGGTAGAAAAAACGCCCTGGGTGGGGGCTGCCGTGCCCAGCGTACTGGAAGGTACAGAGATTGATGGCGTGCTTGAGGTGGACGAGTCGGGCAACCTGAAAGTGACTTTGGGAGTGCGCGATTTTTTTGATTATTTTCTCAGCGCCGTGGGGGAGTTGTCACCTGAAGAAGCCATTCAGGAAATCCAGAATCAGTTAAGTCGTCGTTTACCCCCCGCCGCCGCGTTGCAAGCGATGCAGCTGCTCAATGACTATCTGGAATACCAGAAACATATGGCTTCTCTGATGGCACGACAGTTAATTCCTTCCGATCAGCAGAATTATGGTTATTACGCACAAGTGATGGAAGAGACGTTCAGCGAAGTTCGGGCGCTACGTCGTCAGTACCTTTCTCCTGCGGCAGTGGAAGCCTTTTTTTCACTCGAAGAAACCTACTCAGAATATGCGGTGCAGACCATAAAAATTCAGGCGGATCAACAAAGCTCTGAACACGAAAAGGAAATCCAGCTGGCGGCATTGAATGCCCAAATGCCTGCCTATATGAAAGCTCAGGCGGATGCTTCTCGCGAGCGTGCAGAGCTGGCTACGAATGCCCAGTCGATGTTTAACCAGGGATGGTCTTCTGAGTCGGTTCGTTCGTTGCTGCAAAACCATTTCTCGAATGAGGAAGTGGATCAGATGTTGAGCTTTTATGAACACGAGAATGCCTGGCAGCAACGTTTGCAGCAATATCTGACGCGCAAGCAGACGCTGGATGCACAGACGTTAGATGACGCAACCTTGCAGGCACAACTTAATCTTATTCGAGCGGAGATCTTTCAGGACGATGAGTTGCCCAGAGTGCTGGCAGACGAAGCGATTGCAGAAAAGCTGGCGCGGTTGAATAGCACGGCCAAAGAAGGCGCATCTTCAGGGTCGTGAGCGGTCAAGCCAATAGATGGGTGGCTAGGGTTAAAGTGTCACGTTCAGGCTGGTTACTTTTGAATCACTTTTGTGTCAAAGGTTGCCGGCCTTAACGTTTTTTAATATTGCAATCGTACTATACTGCGATGCAACCCTTACTGACTGCCGGCTTTCGTCGCAGCGATTCATGAGGGCAAGCATGTTCCATAAAAACAGCTAAGACCCATAAAAATAACAAAGGGCTATGATAATGTTTTCGATAGTAGAAGATCGACTTCCGGATCGTTTACGGTTGCTGGTGGTGGATGATCATCCGTTATTTGTCGAAGGATTGTCTTTAACGTTGCAAGGACTGCCACAGAAAGTCGCAATAACAGCGGCGGCCACCGCAGAGGCGGCTATACGTACGCTGAAAGTAGACCCCTCATTTGACCTTATCCTGCTGGATCTTTCGCTACCCGACGGGCGGGGTCTGTCGTTGTTGCGTCATGTACAGCTTAAACGTTTGTTTATTCCCGTTATCGTTATTTCCGCCTCAGAACAAACGGTTGATGTGGACGATGCGCTCAGAGCCGGTGCCAATGGCTTTATCGGTAAGGGGCAGGGACGACAGGGGATTCTTGAGGCCATTGATCTTGTCCTGACGGGTGAAATTTATGTTCCCCCCTTCTATACCTCTTCGGAGTCTTTACCGGACACCAATGCAGTCACGCCCTTATTGACTTCGCGACAAAGCGAAGTGTTGTTGCTGCTGGCGCAAGGATTGCCGAACAAGCGCATCTGCAGCGAGTTAGGCTTAACGGAGCATACGGTGAAAACACACCTGAAAGCGCTTTTTTCGCTGCTTGACGCACATAACCGGACGGAGTGCGTTCGCAAGGCTGAACGTATGGGGCTTTTACCTGTCGTCTGAATCCTGTCGGGGCGATGTGATGCCCGATGGATCCGGGCACGCAGTTAATGCAGCGTAGACAGGTGCTGTAACATCATGCGCAAGCGCGAGGGCTGAAGTGGTTTGTGGGCAAGAATTGTGCTTTCATCGATCAGTCCGGCAAGATTGAGTTCGTTATCTGCCGTGACAATGAGCGCGGGGATTTGCTTTTTAAGCGTGTTCCGAATGACTTGAATGACCTGCGCACCGTTCTGGTTATTTTCCAGATGATAGTCGCTGATGATGAGTTCAGGTTGCCATTGTCGTGAGATTTTTTCTGCGCCGGTCATATGCTGACAATACTGCACCTCATATCCCCAACGCTGAAGCAATTGCGCCATGGCCTGTAAAATATCCGGCTCGTCATCGATAAGGAGAACCCGTTTTGATGGGGTGACCTGTTGTCCTGATTGGGGGGATGGGGCTGGGTTTGTAGTCATTGCGCGGGTTCGTTGCGGACGTAAATCCAGTGCTTCTCGCGAAAGCTTATTGCCCCGGGATTCATCAAATAAAGGGGCATCTATCCAGAACGTGGAGCCTTGACCGGTACTGGATTGCAGTCCAAGAGGCAATTCGAGCTGCTGGCAAAGCTGTTTGACAATGGTTAGCCCCAATCCTAATCCTTTTGATTGTGAGGCTTTCGCCTGACTGAACTCCTCGAAAATACGCGATTGCTCATCAGCAGGAATACCTGCACCGTTGTCGCTGATCAATATCCGGTAATGCCCGCCGACTTTTCGCCAACTAAGAATAATGCGTGTTGCGCCGGAATGGGTGTAGGCGTTTTCCAATAAGTTGCGAAGGATGCGCCCCAATAAAATGTGGTCTGTATACAGAGTCGCATCGGCGGGGCCGAGGCAGCGTAAGGTGATGTTCTCTTTGAGGGCCCGGCCCTGAAATTCGTCAATGAGTTCGTTTGCCAGTGGAGTAAATACCACGGGCTGGCGGTTCATTTTGAAACGGCCCACCGAAATTCGGGAAATATCCAGCACCGAACCCAGCATCTGGTTCAGGTGCTTAATAGAGCGTTGCAACTGGCGCACCGAGTGTTGTTCCTGACCTTCGGGCAGCCGTTGTTCCAGATCTTCTGCGATCAGGGTCATCGCATGTAGTGGCTGGCGGAGGTCGTGTCCGGCACTGGCGAGTAAGCGGGTTTTTTCCCGGCTTTCCTGCATCAGCAATTCGCGAGATCGCTGGATCAGTGTATGGTGGAGGAACTGGGTACGAACGCTGTTTTGCTGAAGAATACTGCCTACCATACCCATGATATTGGCCGTCATGAGGAAGGCGATATTGTATAAAAGCGCTTCTTTCGGGTAGTGCACTTTGAGCTCCACTGTCACATAGAGCACGCACAGTGCCAGGCTAATCGCGCTGATCCAGACAAATGGCATCGCCATCAGCGAGTAACCGAACATCAGCATCAATAACAGGCCGTCATAGGGCAGCACAATGTGTTCCAGTCGCGCGGTGAGAATAATGCCGACGATCCCCGCACCCGAAACAAAAAAGGCCAAGGCATAAAGTGGCATAAAGCGTCGATACGGCCAGTTTTGTTTGCTACACCACATCATCAGACCAATCACAGGGCAGATCAGACTAAGACGAATCAATATGGTGACGGCATAAACCTGACTCGGAAACAGCAAGGCATCGAGTATCGAATAGGTAAAAAACAGTAGTAATCCGCTCCAGCCAATCGGTATGACTCGCTTTAGGATGCGCGCATAGCGATAATCTTCAAATGCTTTTTCGAGGGAGGGATTGAAACGCCAGAAAATGGTCTTCTGTGCGAACGCAGATTCGACTTCGGGGTCTTTAAGCAGCAGTGGATCGGTCAGTAATGATTCTTGTGTCTTCATGGCAGTATTATTATTTTTATGATATTGCCCAATCAGGTGGCGACACGCGGATTGGGTGATGGCAAACCGACTTGGTAATGCTGATGCTACGCAGGTTGCGTGCGGGCAGCAAGTTGTTTGCCCGTGCGCACGGTGAAAGCGCGGGGCGGGTCACATATTGTGCTAACAGGTTATGCAAGTCAGTAAATAGGGCGTGCGCCCAACGGCGGTGGACGTTCCTTGCGATCATCCGGTAGCGAGGGGTGACCTCGCCCCGATGTTCGAAGCCTCTGCCGCCGAAAGCGCCCCAGGGATGGGCCGATTACCATCCCATCGTAGTCAGTAACAGGGGGGCGAATGACATGCCAATACGTCAGCACTCCCCCGGCAGGAATTGGCCTGTTAATGGGCCATGGCACTTTGTAGTCGGGCACTACGGGTACGCAAAGTGAAGGTTAACAGTGCGCTGACTATCAGCAAACCACCCGCTAATGCAAACGCACTGCTGAAATTGCCGCTGGCCGCTTTGATGGTTTCCGCCACACGCACCAGCACAAATGCCCCCATGCCCCACGCGGTGAACAGTAAACCGTAGTTCATACCGAAATTCTTGAGGCCCCAATAGTCCTTGGCAAAGGAGGGGAACAGGGCGAGGTTGGTGCCATAGTTAAATCCGATAAAGGTTGCCAGCAAGGTGAGCAGAATAGCATTGGCGTTGGCGCCCAGAACGGGGATGGCAGCGAACATCAGGATGGCCTGAAAGCTCAACATGCAGACCAGCGTGTTGATCCGCCCGATTTTATCGGACAGCACACCGGCAACAATGCGTCCGCCGGCATTGCCCACGGCCATAATGGCAACCGCGACAAACGCCATGGGCCCCAGGCTTTGTTTGGCCATCCCTGCCACACTGCCAATCACCATCAGACCCGCACCAGCACCAATAAAATAGATTAGCCACAGCAAGTAAAAACGACGGTCTTTCAAAATATCTGAGGGTGCATAGTCGGTGGTGGGTTTGTTGCTAGTGGCCTTCGACGCGGCGCTGGATTCGCTGACCGGGGGGTTCACAATCGACATGGCAAGTGTGCAGACGATTAAGGTGAAACCAATGCCGAAGATCATCATAGCCTGCTGCAAGCCAACGGTGCTGAGCAGATATTTTGCCAGAGGAGCGATATATACCGGAGCCAGACCAAAGCCAGATACCACAATGCCCGCGATCAAGCCGGTTTTAGCAGGTGGAAACCACTTTAACGCCGGCGGCGTGGCGGCAGAGTAGCCAAATCCCATCCCTGCGCCGGCCAGAACGCCAAAACCCAAAATCCACGCCAGATAGTCATTGGTCTGGGAAATTAGCATGAAGCCGGAGCCGACCAGTAATCCACCCAGCATGGCAGTTAGCCGCGGTCCGAATTTATCCTGGAACTTTCCCGCGATAATCATGGTAAATGCGAACACCAGACAGGCTAATGCGTAGGGATCATTCACCGAGGCCATATCCCACTGAAACGCGCCTTCACCACCGGCCGTAATGGAATCGGTAATGGCTTTTTTGAAGATGCTCCAGGCGTAGAGTACGCCCAGTGCCAGATTGATGCCTGTCCCTGCAAGTGCAACTTGCCACCCGCGATTTTTCATCGCGTGGCTATTCATGGATTGTTTTATGCTCATGGCAATTCCCTAGTTAACAACGTTCAAAAACCGGGGCACGACACGCTTTTTATTGTGTGCTCCGTGGTTTTTTTGTGCGCTCGGTGGCGGTATAACCATGGCATTAGAGCGTATTTTGATCGTTATTCACTTGCAGAAGATCAAGAGCACCAAGAATTTTTTTCGGGGTTAACGACAGGCGTGGTCTTTACGTGTTTGTTCTGAGGCAATACCTAGAATGGAGGCATTGAAGAAGTTGTCCAGCGTTTCTTCCAGCGAGTGCTCGCAGGCAAATGTCAGAGGGCAAGGCAGGTTCTGGCCTTGTTGACTCCAGGCAGTACGAAAATTCTGGACATCGTGATTAAAAAATCCGTCAATGAGCAGGCTCGATATACCGTGAATCTGCGCCCAGATCGGGTCAGCCAGCGAGCGGACTTCTGCGTTGCGAAAGATACCGGTTTCGATACCTTTGCGAACGGTTTTCAACAGCAGTTCATAGCTGGTGCCGGCTGCAATCATCAGCTCCATGCTTTCTGTGCGCTCAGAAATGGCAGGGCCAAACATCAGCTTGTATTTTTCGGGGTGTGTTGTGGCGAAATGAATATAAGCCCTTCCTTTTAAGCGCATTTCTTCCAATATTGGGAGCGCGCGCTCATCGACATGGTGCATGGCTTCGGCCATTTGCTCAAACCCGGCAATGGCGATAGCAATTAACAGCGAACGCTTGTCAGGAAAATGCCGGTAGGGTGCATTGGCCGAAACGCCGGCATCTTTAGCAATGGCACGCAGACTGAGTTTCTCCATTCCTACATCACGAATATGTGCACAGGCAATATCGATCAACACTTCGCGCAAGTTACCGTGATGGTAATTGCCTGATTTTTCATTGCTGACATCCGTGGGGAAAGTCATAACAGCTCCCAAGTAATTAAGATGTAGATTTTAACAGAATCTCAATGTTTGTCTGGTGATTTGCATTGATGGTCTCGGTGTCATGTTCTGTCTGATGAATGATGCGTCGGGTTGTGACGCAATTTTACGGATTGATGTTGACACTGAAAACATTGTCCTACTATTATGTTGACATCGTCAACATGGATTATGTAACGGTGTTGGGTTGTCTCGTACGGTCGCCGTATGAAGACAACACCCTGCATGATGACAGTTGTCACTCGTATGAATTTAATAATGAAGATAAAGCATCCTGTGGGAGGCGGTTATGGATCAGGTCAAGCAACATCCGGGTTTAATCAGAACCATGCTGTTTTTATTGAGCGCCAGTGTGGCGGTATGGGCACCTTCTTCGCAGGCCGTTGCCGAAACCCCGTTACTCACGGCCCCCGTCAAAGTTGAAACGAACGCGCTCAGCTTCTTCACGTCGGGCGTGCTCATGAACAAAGGTCAAACCCGGTTGTCATTTAAAACGTCGGGATTGATCAATGAGTTGACCTTTAAAGAAGGGGAGTCGGTTAAAAAAGGGCAATTGCTGGCGCGACTTGATCTCTCCGAGATTCAGGCGCGGCAACAACTCGCCAAGGCCGACCTGAAACGCGCCGAATTGGATGTGGAGCGTCTGAAATCACTGGTAAAGAATCAACTGGCACCCAAGGAGCAGTTGGACAATGCGCTGATCCGCCTGGACAAAGCGACGGCGTCACTGGCCATTGAAAACTTTAATCTTAAACACTCTGAAATTGTCGCCCCTGAAAATGGCGTTGTGTTAAAACAGTATGTAGAAAAAGATGAAATGGTAACGCCGGGGCAGCCCGCCTTACTTTTTTCAGGCAATTCCGAAGGCTGGATTATTCGGGCGGGTTTAATTGATCGTGAAGCGGTGCAGGTTCAGTTGGGGGATAAGGTCGCAATCCAATTGGATGCTTATCCGGGCATCATGCTCGAAGGAAAAGTGACTGAACTGGCGGCGCAGGCCTCAGCCGATACCGGTCTGTTTGAGCTGGAAATCGAGCTGCGTCATCCAAAGGTACGTTTGTTGTCAGGCTTGTATGCCCATTTGCACATTCAACCATCTCTACAGCCCTCGATTTCGCGTGTTCCGGCATCTGCATTGTTAAAAGCCAATGGACGCACCGGGCAGGTCGCGCAGTTGAATCCGCTGAATCACATGGTTGAGATAAAAACCGTACAAATTCACTCGCTTTCTGGTGATTCGGTGTTGGTACAGCAAGGGTTGAATCCTACCTGGCCCATAGTGCTGGGTTCGCCTTATCACATTAATGGCCTGACCCAGAATACCGCTGCCAGTGTCGCGGCGGCACATTAATACTCCTGTCGGGGAGATTTGATTCTCCCCTTTGTTTGTTGTTGATCTGCTTGCCCGGTGTACGGGGCCACTTTTGCTTTTGACTTTTCGGATGTGCATATGAAACTCCCTTCATTAGCCCTTAAAAACTACCAGTTCACCTGGATGCTGGTACTCATGCTTTCGTTGTTGGGATGGGTCTCTTTTCAGACAATGCCCCGTTCGGAGGATCCCCAGTTCAATTTTCCGTCCAGTCTGATTACGGTGATCTATGCGGGAACCGATCCGATGGATATGGAAAGCCAGGTGGTGGATGTGCTGGAAGAAGCACTCAACGAACTGGACGATATCGACAGTGTCAGGTCAACTATTCGTGATGGTGTGGCGACATTACGGGTGGAGTTTCTCTATGGCAGTGATCCCGATGACAAATATGATGAAGTGCTGCGCTCGGTAAATCAGGCACGCGCCGATTTGCCGGAAAACCTGCAGAAGCTGGAGGTGCGTCGACTGTCGCCTACCACCGTGAATATTGCACAACTTGCCCTGATCTCTGAAAGTGCCAGCTATCAGGAATTAAAGTATTACGCGGAGAAGCTGGAGTCCGAAATTGAAAAAGTCCCCAGTATCAAAGAAAGCGAGACCTGGGCTTATCCAGAGCAGCAAGTTGAGGTTGCGCTGGATCTGCGCAAACTGTCAGCGCTTGGGGTGTCTGCCGAACAGATTTACAAAGTAATTTCCAGCAGCAGCAAAAATCTGCCTGCCGGGTATATTTACAGTGGTGATGACAAGCTTACTGTGCGGACCAGTGGCTTTTACCGGTCGTTACAAGAGGTTGAAGCAACGCCGGTTTATGCGAAAAACAGCCAGATACTGCATCTTAAGGATGTCGCTACGGTGCGTCTGGCTGATGCGCCTGCACGTTATCTTGGTCGTTATAACGGCGAGCGGGCCGTTTTTGTCTCGGCGATACAGCGAGAGGGCACGCAGATCTCGAAGGCGATTGCCGGAATAGAAGACAAAGCCGCGCGACTGGCCACGAAATTGCCATCGCATATTCGTTTGCAATGGGTTTTCAATCAAGGGAACAGTGTTGCCAAGCAAATTGATACCTTTACCTCTAATCTGGGGCAGGGGGTCATCGTGGTGGGACTGGTATTGCTGCTGTTGCTGGGAATTAAACCTGCGATTGTGGCGATGGTGTCGATTCCCTTGTCGATCATGATTGCCATCGGCTGGGTGGATTTTGCCGGCTTTGGCTTACAGCAGATGACCATTGTAGGTTTGATTATTGCACTGGGTCTGTTGGTCGATAATGCCATTGTGGTGGTTGAAAATATTCAGCGTAATCTTCGTCAGGGAATGTCTCGTTACGATGCCACCGTACAGGGGGCCGCTCAGGTCGGGTGGTCTATTACCAGCGGTACCGTAACCACCGTGCTGGCATTTTTTCCGTTGCTGCTTCTGCAAAGTGGTTCCGGCACTTTTATGCGTTCGATGCCGGTGACTGTGGTGCTCACACTAACGGCTTCGCTGTTGCTGGCGCTGACCGTGGTGCCACTTATGTCAAAAGGCCTGTTACCTTTACAGCCCAACATGGCGGAGAAAGCGGCAACCCGGGGATTTGAGTGGCTGAACCATTATATTTACGCACCGGTATTGCGTTCGAGTTTGCGCCATCCGTGGATCTTGATGGTGATTTGTGTGGCCCTGTTTGGCGGTTCGTTGTTACTGGTGAAGGCGGTCGGTGTCAGTATGTTTCCCAAGGCGGACAAACCTCAGCTTTTGATTGATGTGCGCCTGAATGAGAACAGCCGTCTGGATCGCACGAATGAAGTGATCCGTCAGGTAGAGCAGGTCGTTTCGAGGCATCCTGCCGTCAAGGCTATCGCCAGCAATATC
This sequence comes from Hahellaceae bacterium, assembly GCA_024234505.1. Lineage (GTDB taxonomy): Bacteria > Pseudomonadota > Gammaproteobacteria > Pseudomonadales > Oleiphilaceae > JACKOD01. Next base: position 478,549 of record JACKOD010000002.1, read on the forward strand.
GGCAATGGTAATCCGCGTTTGTACTACAACAAAATGCCGAAGCAGGGGCAGGCCAATTATGGCCAGTTAATGGTGGAACTGGAAACCGGGTCTATTGAGCAGACCACCGTCATCGCGGATGAAATCCGTACGTCGTTGAGCCAATGGCCTGAAGCGGATATCAAGGTCGAACAATTCCAGCAAGGCCCTCCCTATGAGGCACCGATTGCGATTCGTGTGATCGGGGATGATCATGCCGTGATTCGCAAAATGGCCGCAGAAGTCGAACAGGTTTTACGCAACACACCGGACACCATGAGCGTAGACAACCTTTCTGCCGCTGAAATGGTTACGGTAAAAGTGCAGATTAAAGCCGACAAAGCCGCGTTGTTGGGATTAACCAGCTATGAAATGGATCAGGCCGTGCGGATGGCGCTGTCGGGTATGCCGGCGGGTACCTACCGGGATCAATTGGGCGAGGATTACACCATTCTGGTGCTGGGGAATCATTACAACCAGCCGACCAGCGACGAGTTCGACAAAATCCTGTTGAGCCTGGGCAATGGCCAGCAAGTGCCGTTAGGCCAGATTGCCGATATCCAGCTGTTTTCGTCACAGGCGCAGTTGCAGCACTACAACTTTGATCGCATGGCTTTGGTGACCGCCGATGTGGCGGAAGGTCGTAATGTGGCCAAGCTCACCGCCGAAGTCATCGAAAAGCTGAAGCAACTTGAATGGCCGGAAGGCGTTTACTGGACCGCAGGTGGCGAAGAAGAAAGCCGCAATAAAAACTTTGCGGGTCTGGGTAAGGCGCTGATTTTGTCCTTGCTGGGTATTTTCGCTGTACTGGTATTGCAGTTCCGCTCGTTCCTGCAGCCTTTAATTATTTTTATCGCCATTCCATTTGCGATTACCGGTGCCATCGTGGCGTTGTATTTGAGTGGTTATTCCTTTTCCATTATGGCGTTTGTTGGTTTGAACAGCTTAATGGGAATTGTCGTGAACAACTCGATTATATTGGTGGACTATGCCAATCAACGTCTGCTGGAAAACCCTGAAATCGGTGTCGCGGGAGCCATTGCCGAGTCAGCCAGCACACGATTGACGCCCATTGTGCTGACATCACTGACCACCGTAGGCGGTTTGCTTCCGTTAACCTTGCAAGGGGGCATCATGTGGGCGCCCATGGGGTGGACCATCATCGGTGGCCTGGCCATGTCCACTCTGCTGACACTCCTGTTGGTACCGGTGTTGTATCAGATGCTCACGCGCACAGCGAAGGTATAAACCGGGCCAATGTACTGTCTCGCGACGACGGGCAAGATTACGTCCTACACTTGAAGTAAGCGGTATGAGTAGAGGACGTAAGCAATGCCCATTTTTTACAGTCGCGATCGGCAGTTAATTTACTATCGTAAGATCGGGCGGGGAATACCTGTACTGATGTTGCACGGGGTCGGGATGGATAGTCGTCACTGGCTACCCTTTATTTTGCCGCACATTCACCGCTTTCAGTTTTATTTACCTGATTTTCGCGGAGCGGGTCGATCCAGTCACGTACCGGTGAATCAAGCAGATTTGTTCCAGAATTTAACGGAAGACATCGACGATCTGGTGACTCATCTGGCGCTGAAGGATTTTATCCTGGTAGGGTATTCTCTGGGCGCCTCGGTTGCACTGCACTGGCATCAAGCCGGTGGATTTAGCGAGGTGCTGCGTTATCTGCATATTGATCAAAGCCCCTGTATCGCCAATCAGGTCGATTGGGCGCATGGCTTGCTGGGCGATCGGCAGGCATCATTTCTGGCGTTGCTGGATGATGTACTGCAGCAGCTGCACCCTTTCCGCCACCTGCACGCGTTGAGTGATCTCCCCGACCCGGTCATTCGGGATATTACGCCGAAAATGGCCGAAGTTTTGTCGGTCGCGGCGGGTAACCCGGCGGTTGTCACTCTTCTGCGTCAGGCCGCACGTGTTCCACGCTGGTTTGTGGGACTGTTAGGTGAGATCTCGCTGCACAACTTACAGGCCTATCTTGCCAGCTATGCAGCAAATCCCCATGACTATCGCGAAAGCCTGACCCGGTTCGCGGTTCCGGTGACCATGTTTATTGGTAAACAATCGCCACTTTATGGTTATGAAGGCCAGACTTTCGCCGCGTCTTTGATTCCCCATTGTCAGGTGCAGGTGTTCGAGAAATCGGGCCACCTGCCACAGGCAGACGAACCGGTGCGTTTTGCCCGGGCCTTGGGGCGCTTTCTACGAAACGAGTAGCCGTAGGGGGCGAGCTGTCTGAAGCTCACCGTAAGACAGCCGTTAAACCTGTTTGGCTATCGGTTCACGGGAAAGGTGAAGCGCACGTCGCCGGAAGTGATCGGGTGATGTGTGCCTGCTTCGCTTAAACGCATGAGAAAAAGCCGACAGATCGGCATACCCCAATTGTTCCGCAATCGCCTGTAGTGGCAGCCGGGTTTCGGTGAGTAACCGTTCGGCCAGCTGCATTCGTACACTCAACACAATTTCGCGCCAGTGGGAACCTTCGCTGACTAATTGGCGGCGTAAGGTTCGGGGCGAGGTGTTGAGGTGTGTCGCAATACGCTCCATAGAGGGCGCCGTTTCGAGCTGCTGCATCAGCAAGCTTTTAACCCTGCCCGTGATGCCTGACTGGGCACTCAGCCGCTCGAGCTGCTGCCGGCATTGTTGTTCGCACAGGGCGGCCGTTGCAGGATTGGCCTGTGGCAGCGGTAAATCAAACAGGTGTTTTGCCATCACGATGGCGTGGTGGCGCTGGTTCCATTTCAGGTGACCGGGGTAAAGAGCCGTAATTGGCTGATAGCTGTCGTCTGCCGGAAGTGCCAGACGGATTTCATGCACACAGTTTGGATGCCGGGGGAGCAGGGTCTCTAGAATTACGGCCAGGGAGGCCAGATCGCGCCCGGACATAAACGCGCGAATGTCCTCAGGCAGGTGCTGATCGTATAACGCCATGACCAGATTGTCGCCTTCTGCCAGTACTTGAACTCGATTAAAACGACTGGTGATTTCCAGATAGCGGGTTCCGACAGAAACGGCATCCTTCAGGGTGGCACTGGACATCATTGCCAGCCCCCACATGCCATAACTGGTAATCTGATAGAGCTTGCCGACTTCTATCCCGAGCAGAAAGGGATGACCAAAATAATCCATCAGATTACGGGCGATCTGCACTTCCTGCCAGGCATCGAGAATAGCTTCGGGCTGGGTGCAGTCGCTTGGGCTGAGCCGGGTTTGATGCAGGGCTTTGTTGATGGGCATGCCATGCATCCGGGCGTACTTGAGTAATATCTGAATGCTGCCGGTGCCAATGGCTGCATGAGGGTTATAGGCATCCCGCATGAGTCTAGCTTCCTTATTATTGTTTTTTTGATTCACTTCCTACCGCCCCTCTGAAAAGGCGGGTTGGCGTGCCAACAGTGCAGAAGCAAAACGTTAGTTTCAGATCTTAAGGCAAGATGCGTCCGCTCTGGTTGGCTCAACTGACAATAATCCCTGACACAAATGCCAATCCTGCGGCAGAGCGTGGACTGGTTCACAATCATCAGGCCGTGGCCGAAATAAACAAATTTGGGGCCAATGCGAACAACCATCCACTCCGGGTGGCTGCGTAGACTCTCGTCGTACAAAGTTTCACAAAAAATAACAATCACACAATAAAAACAAAGCTAAACCAAGAGGCAAAACCACAATGAAAGCGACTATGTTCAGAGGAAGCGCACTCGCGCTGGCCATTTCTATCTCCTGTGTACCGGCCGCTCAGGCCGACTCGGTACTGGACCCGACCTTTAAAATGCTGGCTGGGATTCTGAATCAGCCCAATTTTACGCCGTCGGATCAATACAGTATCAACGACGATATCTGGATAACGGCAGATGATGGCGTCACCCTGAGTGCCAACCTACTGGTACCCACCGCAGGTGAAGGCCCTTTTCCTGCAATCATCTTTATTAACAGCTGGGCGCTCAATGAGTATGAATACACCATTGAAGCCCAGAAGTTTGCCGCCCAGGGGTACGTGGTACTGAGTTACAGCACTCGCGGCTTCGGGGCCTCGGAAGGCTTGATTGATACTGCCGGCCCGAAAGACATGGCCGATCTGAGCAAAGTCATTGACTGGCTGATCGAGAACGCCCCCGTTGATCCCACCCGCATTGGCTCTGCGGGCATATCCTACGGTTCCGGAATTAGCCTGATAGGTGCGGCGCAAGACGATCGGATTCGTGCAGTTGCGGCCATGAGTACCTGGGGCAGCCTGGTTGAATCGCTCTACGGAAATGCCACGCCCAGCCTGATCTGGGGTGAGGTGCTGAATCTTTCCAGTCAGTTGATGGGACGCCCTGATCCTATTATTGATGAGTATTACAACGCGATGCTGCATCAGGAACTGGATCGTCTGCCTGAGATCATTAGCTGGGCCAATGCTCGCTCGCCGCTGACTTATGTGGATCAGCTGAATGAGAATGGCACAGCGGTTTATATCTCCAAAAACTGGGGCGATGACATGTTCCATGCCAATAGCGTGCTGGACTTGTTCTCACGTTTGAACGGCGAAAAATATATAGATCTGGCCTCGGGCACCCACGCGACCACCGAAGTAATGGGCATGATGGGATTAGGCAGTAATCGTATTTTCAATAACGTGCATCGCTGGTTTGATCATCATCTGAAAGGCGTAAGCAACGGCATTGAAGCCGAAAAGCCCGTGCAGATGGAAGTGAAGCTCACCGGACGAGTGGAAGGTTTCAGCCAATTCCCGGTTGCCGAAGCGCATACCAGACAATGGTATCTGCATCCCAGAGAATTCCTGGCGGCGGGCGAGCTTGAAGCCTCGCCATTCCAAAGCTGGTGGTCGCAGACCAATCGAATCGACTCGCTGCTCGACACGGTGGCCAGCACCGGTATTCCGATCCTGTCGCAAACCGCCGAGCAATTCAATCTACCGACACTGGCGTCCATGCCGTTGATTTTATCCGGACAAGGTATCTGGTTCGAAACCAATCGACTGGATGATCCCCTGAAAATTCGTGGTGAAGCCAATCTTAAACTGCAGGTTGAACCACAATACAAAAAGGCGCAACTGGTCGCGTATCTTTACGATATGGATGGCTGGGGGATGGGCAAACTGATTACGCATGCGCCGGTTACCCTGCCGGCGGCAGAAGCGGGCAAGGCGGTCACGCTGGATCTCAATCTGGTAACCACCGCTTATGATGTTCCGGCAGGCCACAAACTGGTACTGGCCGTGGATACGCAAGACCTTCTCTACGCGGAACCCACACTTTACCCCTATGCGGTAGAGTTTAAGTTCACCAATAAAAAGCAGTCGGTGCTAACGGTGCCGGTACTATAGCCAGAGTAGATTGCCGATCAGTGGTCAACGTACCGGGGGAGGCGCGTGATGCGCCTTCCTTTACCGATGCCTGATGTATTTTCATTTGCGCGATGCCTTCGAGCTGTTTACCCTTGCGACGCTGCGTCTGTGAGGAGTATTCATGCAGAAAGTTCTCGTTATTGGTTATGTCTGGCCTGAACCCGCCTCGTCTGCGGCGGGTTATCGTATGCTCTCGTTGCTGGAAACCTTTCTGGCTCAGGGGTGGCAGGTCACGTTTGTCAGCCCCGCCCAACCGACAGAACACCAGATCGATCTGGCCAGCCTGGGGGTAAGCGCCCAGGCCGTTCGTTTGAACTGTGCCAGTTTCGATACCTTTGTGACTGAGATGCAGCCTGATATCGTGCTGTTCGATCGTTTTATGATGGAAGAACAGTTCGGCTGGCGGGTAGAGCAGTGCTGCCCGAATGCATTGCGGGTACTGGATACGGAAGATTTACACAGCCTGCGTGACGCACGCCATCGAGCACTGAAACACCATTTGCTCTCCGGTAACGACGCGACAAAATGTGTGCCGGTTCAGACCGAGGCCGAGCTGTTTGCCAGCATGACCGGAGAAGAACTGACCCAGCGCGAAGTCGCGTCCATCTTGCGTTGCGATTTGACGCTGATGATCTCCAAAGTCGAAATTGAATTGCTAACCCAACGGTTTGGTGTACCGGCGTCCCTGTTGCACTATTGTCCTTTTATGATTGACGGGCCACTTACGGTGGCTACCGCCGGGGGGGCATTGCCCGCCTGGCAGGATCGGGCCCATTTCATTTGCATCGGTAATTTCCGTCACGCTCCCAACTGGGATGCGGTCTTGTGGTTGCGGCAAACACTATGGCCCATGATCAGGGCATCACTCCCTCAGGCAGAACTTCATATTTATGGTGCCTATCCGCCCCCCAAGGCGACCCAATTACATGACCCGCGGCAAGGGTTTCTGGTTAAAGGCTGGGCCGAAAATGTAGATGAAGTGATGTTGCAGGCGCGTATATGTCTGGCGCCTTTGCGCTTCGGTGCCGGAATCAAGGGCAAACTTGCCGATGCCATGCGCTGTGGCACGCCGAGCGTGACCACCTCGATCGGACAAGAAGGCATGCATGACAATTTACCCTGGCCCGGTGCCTGCGCGGATGACGCCGTGCAGTTCGCACAGCAGGCGGTGCACTATTATCAGCATGCCGCCGATTGGCAGCAGGCCCAGCAACAGGGATACGTGTTGCTTAAACAGTTGTTTGATAAATCACAGCAACAGGCCTTACTCCTCGACAGACTGGCCAGCCTGCGTGAGCAATTAAGTGACCATCGGAGAAATAATTTTATCGGAGCCATGCTGCGTCATCACCATCATAAGAGTACGCGTTATATGGCGCAGTGGATCGAAGCCAAAAATAAACTGCGTGAGGTTCAGGAGTCGGGAACCGCAGCCAACCCCTCTTCAACACGGTAGTGCTGTTTCAGTGCCTCTACCAAGGGAGCCTGTTCGGTCAGAAACCGGTTAAAACGCGTGATCAGTTCTGGGTGATGCACTGTCGAAAGATAGTAGTGCGACTTAACGTAAGGTAGCGAGGGATCAAATACCAGTTTGCCCGGCTGCTCTAATTCATGGGCCATTTGATAGTTTGCCACCACCACGGACGTGTAGGCACCGTCGATGCGTTCAAGCAAAACCTGTTGCAACAGGCCCAGTCGGGAATTGTTTTCTTTTACCTGCACTTTCTGTTGCTTAATGGCATTAAAGTAAGGCCAGGGGGTAAAGCCGCTCACGATGCCCAGTTCATGGAGTTTTTCCAACCCCAGACCGACGCGTTCAGGCTTGACCAGTGTGCCATCAATGTAGGTAACCACCGGGTGGCTGTAGGTAAAATGAGCATCGGCTTTTGCTTCGGTCTCCCAGTAAGGGTTGTCGGGAAAACGCAGGTCGATGCGCTCTCCTTTAGCGTATTCCGTCAAACGCTTAAGCGGCAGAATTTTGTAAGTGATGCGAATGTTTTCAAAGAGTGCAAACTGGTCGAGAAGATCGCGGCTAAAACCACGATACTGACCCGAACTGTCATCGTACATGGGGAAGTAGGCACCGCTTTCGACACCAATGGTGATAAGGCGGCTTTCGGCATGCAGCTGCGCTGCCAGTACCATCACAAGCAAAATGCCGCCCAATGCCTTGCCGGAAATAAAAAAGGACCTTCTTTGAATTTCGCGCCTACACATCGGGCATCCACCTAAGGCATGGTAACAAGAGTATAGGTAGCATGCTTGCAAATGGCTAATCGGGGCACGTTTCATCGCGCCCCGATGCCGGCATTAATCCACCTTTAAAACGACACGATAACGGGCTTGCCCGCTGTCGAGTCTGGCAATGGCTGCGTTAACCTCTGACAAAGGAAAGGTTTCGACGATGGGCGCGATCTGGTGACGTGCCGCAAAATCCAGCATTTGTGCGATGACTGCCGGACTACCGACCGGAGAGGATGAAATGGATCGTTGTTTGCCCATTAACGAAAACACACTCAGGGTGAGCGGTTCCAGTACCGCGCCCACCAGATGCAACCTGCCGCGAGCTTTAAGTGTGTTCAGGTAGCCTGTCCAATCCAGTTTGACATTGACCGTAGAAATAATCAGGTCAAAACGCGCTGCTGCAGCGGCCAGTGCGTTGCTGTCTCGTGAATCCAGCGTCTGATGTGCACCCAGTTCCAGTGCTTCCACCCGCTTGGCTTCGGATGAGGTAAAGGCAGTCACTTCGCAGCCCCAGGCATGGAGAAACTGCACTGCCAGATGTCCCAGGCCGCCAATGCCAATCACTCCCACTTTAGCCGTGGGTTTCAGATCAAACTGCACCATGGGATTAAACACAGTAATACCGCCGCAGAACAACGGGCCGGCGGTGTCGCTGTCTACCTTATCGGGCAGGGCGACCACACTGGCAGCCTGAGCCCGTACCTTGTCGGCAAATCCCCCGTGGCGGCCCACAATGGTACCGGCGGCGGCGTCGCATAGATTATGATCGCCTTCCATGCAGGTGGAGCACTCCAGGCAGTAACCGGCATGCCATCCCAATCCAACCCGGTCGCCTATCTTGAATTTGCTGACATGTTTGCCCACGGCACCAATGCGACCGGCCACTTCATGCCCCGGTACAAACGGATATTTTGTGATTCCCCATTCGTTATTCAGCATGCTCAAATCGCTATGGCAGAGACCGCAGTACTCTACATTGATTTCCACATCATGATCCCCTAAAGGGCCGGGATCGTATTCGAAGGGTTGAAGTGCTCCACCGGGGGTGAAGGCGGCATAGGCCTTAATCATGAAACGCTCCTGGCGCTAATCGCGCCTGTTGAGGTTGTTCAGCCATGTAATGTCCATGGTGTCGGAGTGCTGGTAGCAAGTGTAGACCGAAAGTTGAGTTTGGTTTATCCGGGAAACTATTTTGCCAGCACCTTAATTTTTTCGCGCAGCCAGCGGTTGGCGGGATCACTGTCCAGATTGCGGTGCCAATACAGATACACCTCCATCGGTGCAAGGGGCAGGGGGAATTCGCGAATCTGCAACGGGGCGTTATGTTGCAGTATGCGGGCAAAACGATGAGGCACCGTCAGCACCATATCGGTCTGACTGGCTACCAGCGCGGCGGCGTAATAATGCTGGGTACGCAAACCGATGTGACGCGACAGTCCATGGCGGGACAATTCAATATCCTCGTAACCTGGCCCGCGTTCGCGAGACGATACCAGCACATGCTTGAGTTCCAGATAACCCTCCAGCGTCAGACTATCCTGCCGGGGGTGGTGTTCCCTGATGAGGCAAACCAGCCGGTCATCCTGTAATTTCTCATGGCAGATACTGTCATCGTGGGTAATAAGCACTTCTGCAGCCAGATCAATACGCCCGGTGGCAAGGTCGTGAGCCAGTGCATCTCGACCCACGCGCATGCAGATGAGATTCACACCGGGGGCTTGTTGGGCGAGTTCGGCGGTCAGGGCGGGAAGCAACATCACCTCGAAAATATCGCGCAAACTTAATCGAAAAACACGTTGAAGCTCCTGCGGCTCAAATTCCCGATGAACCTGCAACGTAGTTTGCAAACGCTGAAGTGACTCGCGCACGGGAACGATTAATTGCTGAGCCAACGGCGTCGGGCTGACACCCCGCTTTGCCCGGATAAACAACTCGTCGCCGAGCGTGTCTCGTAAGCGAGCCAGTGCATGGCTAACCGCAGGCTGGGTAAGGTGCAACACTTCAGATGCACGCGTCAGCGAGCCTTCGGTATAGATCGCATCAAACACGACGAACAAATTGAGATCTATCCGGGACAGATTCATGGCGGCACCTCATCGGCTTAATGTCTAAATATTAGTATTTCTAATGATACTAAATAACAACTATTCATTGGTTTAATGTTATGGCCTTGCCTATGATTTAGTCAATCACCAAGAGGGAAAGCCCATGAATTTCGACCACAGCCCCCGAGCCCAGGCTTATCTGGAAAAAGTAAAAGCCTTTATGCAAATGCATATTCTGCCTGCCGAAGCGGAGTATTACGCCCATCTGGCCGAGCCTGGCCAGAAATGGACGATTCCCCCGATTGCCGAAGCACTCAAAAGTGAAGCCAAGCGTCAGGGGTTGTGGAACCTGTTTCTGCCGGAAGAAGAATACGGCCCCGGGTTGAGTAACGTGGAATATGCCCCCCTTGCCGAGGCCATGGGCCATTCATTTATCGCCCCGGAAGTATTCAACTGTAATGCACCCGATACCGGGAATATGGAAGTACTGATCAAGTACGGCTCCAAAGAACAACAGGCACAGTGGCTGACACCGCTGCTGGAAGGAAAAACCCGCTCGGCCTTTGCCATGACCGAACCCGGTGTGGCCTCGTCCGATGCCACCAATATGGAAGGCACCGCCCTGATCGAAGGGGATGAGGTGGTCATCAACGGTAAAAAGTGGTGGACGACAGGCGCGGGTCATCCTGATCTCGACTTCTTCATTTTTATGGGGCTGACCGATGCGACGGCGGCTCGGCACCAACAGCACTCCATGGTGATCGTCCCCAAGGCAACCCCCGGCGTGACCATCAAGCGCATGCTGCCGGTATTCGGTCAGCTGGATGAACCCTATGGCCATGGAGAAGTGCACTTTGAAAATGTCCGGGTTCCCGTTAGCCACATTGTTGCCGGGCCGGGGCGCGGATTCGAAATCGCGCAAGGTCGACTGGGGCCGGGACGAATTCACCACTGTATGCGCTGTATTGGTGCCGCAGAGCGGGCGTTAGCCTTAATGTGCCGTCGTGCAACCCAACGGGTCGCTTTCGGCAAACCACTGGCAAAACTGGGGGGTAATGGCGACATTATTGCCAATGCCCGCATCGCTATCGATCAGGCGCGTCTGCTCACCCTGAATGCCGCTTACAAAATGGACACCGTGGGCGTACAAGGTGCGATGAGTGAAATATCGCAGATCAAAGTGGTGGCTCCCAGCATGGCTCAGAACATTATTGATCAGGCGATCCAGATGCATGGTGGCGCCGGATTATCAGATGATTTTCCGCTGACACAGTTATATGCCTATGCCCGCGTACTTCGACTGGCCGACGGCCCGGATGAAGTACATCGCCTGATGATTGGAAAGCTGGAATTGAAGAAATATATGAATCGCTAGTTTTTTCACCCTCTCCCCCGGCCCCTCTCCCTCGTAGGGAGAGGGGAGTAAAAGTGGCACCGCAGAACTTAAGCTTCTCCCTCGTAGGGAAGGGGCGTAAAAGTGGCACCGCAGAACTTAAGCTTCTCCCTCGTAGGGAAGGGGCGTAAAGATAGCGCCGCAGAATTTAAGCCCCTCTCCCCCTCGGGGAGAGGGGTTGGGGAGAGGGGAAGAACCAACCCACAAACTAAGGAAGCAACAAAGCATGAAACAGTTCAGACAAAAACGCATCGCCATCACCGGTGGGGCCAGTGGCCTGGGCAAAGCATTGGCATTGCGTGCGGCGGATGCCGGATGGAAAGTGGCCATTGTCGATATTAACGATCAGCGTGGCGCCGAAACACTGGAAGAATTGCAGGTCAAAGGCACGGAATGTTTTTACCAGCGTTGCGATGTCACCAAAACCGAATCCGTTGAAGCGTTGCGCGATGAAGTAGTCAAACGCTGGGGCGGCCTGGACATAATGGTCAATAACGCTGGCGTGGCGACCCATGGAGCCATTGATGCGGCCCAAATGAGCGACTGGGAATGGGTCGTGAATATCAACCTGCTTGGTGTGGTGCGTGGCTGCAAAGTCTTTTCTGCCCTGTTTAAAGAACAAGGGTATGGTCATCTGGTCAACGTGGCCTCGATGGCGGGTCTGCTGTACTCACCAGAAATGTCCAGTTACAACGCGACCAAGGCTGGCGTGGTGGCGCTGTCTGAAACCATGCGTGCGGAGCTGGAACCGTTCAATATTGGCGTAACGCTGGTGTGCCCCGGCTTTTTTCAGACCAATCTGGCAGAAAGCGCGCGTTCACCCGAACCCGGTGCCCAGCAGATGATCAACAAGCTGCTGAGCATGTCCACCATCGATGCCGATGACATCGCAGACATGATTTTAAACGCCGTGGAGAAGAAGAAATTTTGGCTTCTGCCGCACTCCAGCTACCGTTATATGTGGTACATGAAGCGCTATCTGCCCGGCTTCTATCACAAAGGCATGGTAACGATGGCGAGAAAAATGCTCGCTAAAAACGGCCGTCTTAAAGCGGCACTGCAATCGTCCTGAATGAAATGACGGTTTCCGGGCAGGTTTGGACAGCGCGCGATGATCGGGGCGAACTCCATTCGCTCGGTGGAGGTCGATCTGTTGACTCGCGCGCTGTCCAGACCCGCCCGGTTTTTTTGATGGAAGGACGGTAGGCGGTTCGTCCCCGGGGCGCTTGGGTCGGGTGTCTGACTTGAATAACGCGGCTTCGGCCTGCGCGGCGAGGACGCCACGCCTACAAGGTTACAGCAGAGGTTAAGGTGATGCGTCACCAGTCCTTGTTAACAAAGACAATGGAGATACACGATGACGGCGATTGATCAGGCAGGCAGTGTCCGTAATGGCGAAGAATTGGATCTGGCGCGAATGGACGCTTATCTGCGTACCCAGATTGCCGGACTGGAAGGCACACCGCGTATCACCCAGTTTCCGGGTGGGGCGTCCAATTTGACGTACCTGATAACCTACGATAACCGCGAAATGGTGCTGCGTCGTCCACCCTTCGGGAAAAAAGTGAAGTCTGCCCACGATATGGGGCGGGAATACCGGGTAATGCAAGGCCTGCGCCCGCACTTTCCTTATGTACCGGAAATGCTCGCCTTTTGCGAAGATGAATCGGTACTCGGCTGCGAATTCTATGTAATGGATCGCGTGCGCGGCATTATTTTACGTGGTGATATGCCTGAAGAACTGCAATTCACCCCCGAACAACACCGCAAACTCTGTGAATCGGTCATCGACCGATTGGTTGACTTACATCAGGTGCCCTGGAAAGGTACGGCGCTGGCCGATCTCTACCGTGAAGGCGATTATGTAGAACGACAAATCAGCGGCTGGAGCGATCGCTATCGCAACGCAAAAACCGACAACGCACCCGACTTTGAATCCGTCATGGCCTGGTTGAATGAAAAGCGCCCGACTCAGGTTAACGCCTGTGTTATACACAACGACTATCGCTTCGACAACGTTATCCTCGATCCGCAACAACCGATGAATGTGATCGGCGTACTGGACTGGGAAATGGCCACCATCGGTGACCCTTTGATGGATCTGGGTAACAGTCTGGCTTACTGGGTAGAAGCCAACGACCCCGCGCCCTTTCAGATGCTCCGCCGACAGCCCACCCATTTGCCCGGCATGATGACCCGTCAGGAAATGGTCAACTACTACTGCCAGCGCACGGGGCTGGATGTACCAAATTTTGATTTCTATGAAGTCTATGGGCTGTTCCGGCTAGTCGTTATTTTGCAGCAGATCTACTACCGCTTTCATCATGGTCAAACGCAGGACAAACGCTTTGCCGGGTTTATTAATGTGGTGCAGTTTCTGGAAGGGTATCTGGCAGACAAGATTGGTAAGTCTGAGTTGTAGTGGATTGCTATTTCCCCCCCCCTCTCCCTAGCCCTCTCCCCTAGGGGAGAGGGGATAATTGTAGTGGTACTCCAAATTCCGCGGGGATGATGTGAAGTAGGCATCTTTACTCCCCTCGCCCCTCGGGGAGAGGGGCCGGGGGAGAAGGGGGACGCAATTCTGAATCCCGAGGAATTGATGCGCGCAGGCATCTTTACTCCCCTTCGCCCCTCGGGGAGAGGGGCCGGGGGAGAAGGGGGAAGCAACTCTGAATCCCGAGGAATTGATGTGCGCAGTCATCTTTACTCCCCTCGCCCTCGGGGAGAGGGGCCGGGGGAGAAGGGGGAAGCAACTCTGAATCCCGAGGAAATGATGTGCGCAGGCATCTTTACTCCCCTCGCCCCTCAGGGGAGAGGGGCTGGGGGAGAGGGGGAAACCTAATAAAGTAAGAGGCAAAAAATGGGTGCTATTTATCTAATTCGTCACGGTCAGGCCAGTTTTGGCCATGAAAACTATGATCAACTGTCGGCACGCGGACAGACACAGGCAAGGTTGCTCGGCGACTATCTTCGTCAGGCCGGGATTCGTTTTGACCATGTTTACAGCGGCACACTGGAGAGACAACGAGACACCGCACAACTGGCTTTGGCACAAGCCGAGTCTGCCGCCCACGTAATTGAAAATCCGGCCTTCAATGAATTTGACCATCTGGGCGTGACACGAGCCTACGTAAAAGGACTGGCCGAAGGGGATTCCCTGGTAGAAGACTTTGTCGCCAATCGCATCGACAGAGTGAAATATTTTCAGCCTGTGTTTGAAAAAGTAGTTCGCCGCTGGGCTTCGGGCGAGTTTCCGATACCGGGGGTGGAATCCTGGAAAGCTTTCAATGAACGGGTAGGGAGTGGCTTACAGCAAGTAATTAGCGAAGTAGGGCGCAGCCAGAATGTTGCCATTTTTACGTCAGGCGGCCCCATTACTGCCCTAATGCACCAGCTATTAGAAGTTTCATCTGAAATCGCCTTCTCGATGAACTGGTCGATAGTCAATGCCTCGGTCACCAAACTGATGTATAGCGAACACAAAACCAGTTTGGCGTATTTCAATGATCATGGCTATTTGCAAGGCTCGGGTGATCGTACGCTGGTCACCTTCAGATAAGCCTGAAGAATCTGTTTAACCGCAACATAAGTATTTATATAACCGTCACAATAGAAAACAAATTGCTCAAGGGGAATAACACAATGGTGAATGATTTATTCAGTCTGGACGGAAAAGTCGCGTTGGTTACCGGTGCCAGTCGGGGGATTGGCGAGTCCATCGCCAAACTGCTGGCTCAGGCCGGAGCGCAGGTCATTGTCACCAGCCGCAAACAGGAAAGCTGCCAGCAAGTTGTCGATGCCATAGTCGCCGAAGGTGGCAAAGCTCAGGCGATGGCCTGTCACATTGGCGAGATGGAACAAATTTCGGGGCTGTTCGAACAAATCAAAGCGCAATACGGACAACTGGATATCCTCGTCAATAACGCCGCCACCAACCCGCACTTTGGTCATATTCTCGACACCCCGGTGGATGCATTTCAGAAAACCGTGGATGTGAATATTCGCGGTTACTTCTATATGTCGGTTGAAGCCGGAAAAATCATGCGTAAACAAAAACAAGGTGTGATTCTGAACGTCGCCTCGGTTAATGGCGTCGCCCCCGGGCACTTTCAGGGCATCTACTCGGTCACCAAGGCCGCCGTTATCTCTATGACCAAAGCCTTTGCAAAAGAATGTGCCGGCTTGGGTATTCGGGTTAATGCCTTGTTGCCGGGCCTGACCGACACCAAATTTGCTTCTACCTTAATCAACAACGATGCCATTCTTAAAAAGGCGTTGGAGCATGTGCCCATGAACCGGGCAGCACATCCCGATGAAATGGCAGGCACCGTGCTCTATCTGGTCTCGAATGCCTCCAGCTATACCACCGGAACCTGCATCAATGTTGATGGCGGATACCTCACCGTCTAACCTTATGAAGCAGGCTAAATTGATCACCCGCTAAAACAACAATAACGGGGTGTACCTACGGTGAAATTTACAAGAAATAAAATAGTGTGGGTGGGGGCGCTACTTGCAGGGGCAGTTCTGACAGGGCTCGCAAGCTCACCCATCGACTCACAAGCCTGGCAGCCGGCTCCTGCGGTAGCAATGCAGGGGCCGTGGGCAGCCAATACCCGACTGCAGGCTACCGAGCTACTGGGCACCGGCGAACTGACGGGGCCGGAAGATGTGGATGTCGACGCCCAAGGCCGCCTCTATGCCGGACTGGAAGATGGCAGAATTGTGCGACGGCTCCCCAATGGCAATATCGAAACCCTGGCTCACACTGGCGGTCGCCCGTTGGGGCTGCACTTTGATGAAAATGGCAACCTGATCATCGCGGATGCCCACCGAGGTCTTTTGCTACTTCGCCCCTCAGGTGCACTGCATGTTCTGACTCAATCCGCTGGCGGTCGCCCCATACGCTTTGCAGACGATGTTGTGGTAGCGAGCGACGGCAGAATCTATTTCAGCGATGCTTCGGTATGGCCCTACGAACAACACCGGCTGGATTTATACGAAGCCAAGCCCTACGGACGCTTATTACGCTACAACCCGGCTACCCAAAAAACGGAAGTACTACTGGACGGTTTGTACTTCGCTAACGGCGTGGCCCTGTCGCAACAAGAAGATTTTATTCTGGTGAATGAAACCAGCCGATACCGAATCACGCGCTATTGGCTAAAAGGGCCGAAAGCCGGACAACATGACATCTTCCTGGATAACCTTCCCGGATTCCCGGACGGTATAGCCTCGGACGGTCGGGGCAACTTTTGGCTGGCACTTGTCTCACCACGTAACGCCAGTCTGGATCGCGCCCATCACCACCCGATGTTCAAAAACTGGGTGGCGAGCCTGCCCGAAAGCATACAACCCAAGCCAGCGCATTACGGACTGGTCGCGCGACTGGATGAACAGGGAAACGTTCAGGAAAGCCTGCACGACCCACAAGGCCAAAGGCTCTTTATCATCACCTCCGTACAACCGGTCGGAAATACATTGTATTTTGGTAGCCTGAATAACAATGCGATTGGTCGCCTGATGTTGCCAGCGGTTTTTCCTGACGCGCCTGTTGCGCCCTAAATACCGACTGGATGAAACACCGAATCGACAGTGATTATGGAAGACAAATCTACAGCCACCGCATGTCGGTGGTGGAACCGGTCTTCGGTAACCTTAGCACGAATAAAAAGCTCAACCGTTTCAGTTTAAGGGGCAAAGCCAAGGTACAGGGCCAATGGCAGTTGTACTTTCTGGTGCGCAATATTGAGAAGTTGAAGAACCATGGTGAATTAACGAATTAAATAACCGGCAGAATGCCCAATTACGGCCGCTTTTAATGTCAAAATCGATTCATTGGGCGTTTCAGAAAATAAAGGTGCGATAAAAGCAGTAAAACGGCAAATTACCTAACACTAAATTGATAAAGCCGAAGGACGAGCCTTGGTAAATGGGCTTTTCTACAGGCTCGTTAGCTGCATAAATTTGTAAATACGTACGTTTAGGCGTACGATAATGGCTTGTGATTTTGGAGAAAAGAAATGAATACTCTTACTGCAAGCGAGGCTAGGGCTAATCTCTATCGTTTACTTGATCAAGCTAGTGAAACTCATCAACCTATTACTATAACAGGTAAGAGGAATAGTGCTGTTTTGGTTTCGTCCGAAGATTGGGAAGCGATACAAGAAACTCTTTATTTATTGTCTGTTCCTGGTATGAGAGAAAGCATAATTGATGGTATGAAAGAGCCAACCGAATCTTGTTCCAAGGAGCTAGATTGGTGAATTGGAAACTTGTGTATACTAAACAAGCACAAAAGGATGCGAAAAAGCTGGCTTCGTCAGGTTTAAAAGATAAAGTAAAAGAGTTATTGAAAGTTGTCGAAGAAAATCCTTATCAAAATCCGCCGCCTTATGAAAAACTTGTTGGTGATCTATCGGGTGCTTATTCTAGGCGCATAAATATTCAGCATAGGTTGGTGTATCAAGTAATTGAAGAACAAAAAACAGTAAAAGTATTGCGTATGTGGACACATTATGAATAGTCAAAAAAACAAGCAGCTAATCGGGTAACCGGTGGTCTCTAACCCCCAGTCCCCACAACACCCTGCGGGATGATAAGGACGGGAAGATAAGGACATACATTCGTTAGGATGAATGAAAAGAACGCCCGCTATGACCCTGCTAAATTGAGCCGCAGGATAAATTCGGAGCCGCCTTTGGTCTTGGTCAGCTTGCGAAACTGCCGGTGCACAGCCTCGACGGCGTTAGTGGTGTAGATGGCAGTACGCACATAATCGGGGTATCGGAAGTAGGCGGACAAGGTGGGCCATTTGTTGCGCCAGGACTCGTGTTATAAGGACATGCACTCAATATCGGGAAATCGCCAGCGTGTTATAAGGACATGCACTCAATATCGACACAGAAAGGTTCTGCGTACGCAACGAGAAACAACGTGGTAGTAAGGCGTGTCGGCAATCGAGACAAGCTTATCCCTGGCTTGGGTCATGGCAAAATCCTTTTTGCGAATGAATAGCTTGGATGCTAAAGACGGGCTATTGTTATGTCAATATTGGGGGGTGTGTCCTGTAGCACTCGGTAACAGCTCTCGCTCAGCGCTGACAGAATACTTCGTGGCGATGGGATGCCGACACTTGTTGATTGATAGTTAACTCAATCAATCGAGCCGCTGTGATTCGTTGCCCACCTCCACTATGCATGTTCTTAAACCATCAGTGCATCGGCAGGGCTATGAATTCCCCGATTGCCAAGCTTAACGATATGGGTATAGATTTCTGTAGTCCGCACATCACTGTGACCAAGTAATTCCTGAATGGTACGAATATCATAACCACTTTCCAATAAGCGGGTAGCAAAGCTGTGTCGAAAGGTATGACAGTTTGCATGTTTGCGAACATTTGCGTCCCTAATGGCTTTTTTAACCACACGTTGCACCGTTCGATCCATAACGTGATGGCGCATAACTGCACCTGAGCGGGGGTCTGTTGAACGGTTTTGTGACGGAAAGAGAAATTGCCAACTCAGTGATGTTTGTTCTCCGGGATACTTTATCCCCAGCCTGTGAGGCATATAGACTTTTCCAAATCCTTCTGAACAATCGAGTTTATGTAGAGCCTCTACCAGTTGAATCTGTTTACGTAAGGAGGTATGTAATGATCTTGGTAGAAGTGTGGTTCTGTCCTTACTGCCTTTACCGTCACGCACGACAAGCATATTCATATCAAAATCAATATCCTTTACCCTCATTCGAATGCATTCAGAAATACGCAGCCCACTGCCGTACATTAACTTTGCCATTAAACTGTATTCGCCAGTGAGTTTGGCAATAATACGGGATGCTTCATCATGACTGAACACTTCGGGAATCCTGGGGCCACGTCGAGCATATTCGAATGAAAAATTCGGTAGCGTCTTGCCAAGAAATTCACGAAAAAGAAAAACCAGCGCATTGAGTGCAGTTCTTTGGGTATTTACACTGGCATTAGATTGAACGGCAAGGTGATTTAAGAATTGCTCAATATGCTCCGCACTCATTTTTTCTGGGTGTAGCATCTTGTGAAAGCGTATAAAACTTACAACCCAAAAAGAGTAGGTTTTTTCGGTTTTGTAAGCCAGATTGCGAGCACGGATAAAAGCCCGAAAGCGATCCATGAAGCGCGTAGGGTTGTTGGGTATAGGGTGTGGTACGTCCATGTTGTTAATCTCCTTTTTGCTGTATTTATATACAGTCCTTTGCCGTATGTAAACCTATGTTTTCAGCATTTGTGAACATGTGTAGCGGTTGTGTCGCCTATTTACAAATTAACTGTATGAAAATTAAGAAAAAAGTATGTTTTAGTTGCGGACATAGTGCTGTCGTGTCGGCTATCTCCAGATAAATTGTCGCCCTGTCGTATATCCACAAGTGCAAAAATTTGTAAGGCTATGATAGATTGTGGTTATTAAATGGATGGCATGATCTGGTTGTGTACATATCGCCGCTAAATAGTGCTGTCGTGTCGTAGAATCAGCTGTTAGAACACCAAGGGAAGCAAGTAATGCCTAAAAATATTTTGGCGATATGTCTTTCAGTCGTCTCACTGCTAACATCTGGATATGCGACAGCTGAAGCTGATTATTGCAGAATCGCCAATGCCGTTTTTGTTGGGTTGCTACCATCGCTAGAACAAGTTAATCCTGACTATCAATTCGGGAAGCTGATTTGCGAAGCGGGTGGTGGAAACGCATTAAGTTGCTCGAGTTCCATGAGTGTAGGAGCTGGAATTTGTTACGCAGGTGGTGGTAATGCGCTTAGTTGCTCCAACTCTATGAGTTTGGGTGCCGGGATATGCTATGCAGGTGGCGGCAACGCCCTGAGTTGTTCGAATTCCATGAGTGTAGGAGCTGGAATTTGTTACGCAGGTGGTGGTAATGCGCTTAGTTGCTCCAACTCTATGAGTCTGGGTGCCGGGATATGCTATGCAGGTGGCGGCAACGCCCTGAGTTGTTCGAATTCCATGAGTGTAGGAGCTGGAATTTGCTACGCAGGTGGTGGTAATGCGCTTAGTTGCTCCAACTCTATGAGTCTGGGTGCCGGGATATGCTATGCAGGTGGCGGCAACGCCCTGAGTTGTTCGAGTTCCATGCAATTAGTTGAAGGTATTTGTAGTGCAGCAGGTGTTTCAGGATGTAGAGGTATAACGCTAGAGCAAGCTTTGTGCAAAGTCGCAGGTTTGACGGAATGTACCAGAATTTCTTTTTCTCAGTTGTTATACGCGTCTGTAAAATCATGTGGCGTTAAGGTTCTTTATATAAATGACTAGCATGGATAATGTTCTAACAAGTTGCTCCACCGGACAAAATACTCGCTGCGCTCGCATTTTTCCGGTGAGCTAAGCGTTAGCCCGCAAGGAGTAAACTTGAAACATTTCAGAATAAAGCCAGGGAAGTGCAGAGTTATCTTCTTTGATCTTGAGTTTTATGTTCCTCTGAAAGGAAGAGATAGAGAAGGTTTTTGTTACAACCCTTGGGATAAAGGCAGTAAGTTACTAGGTGGCAGCTTTTTGATAGCAAACCCTGAAAAGGATTTGACTGAGAAATCTAAGATTACAGAGAAAAAAGTTAAATCTCTCTGGTTGTGGAATCATGACTCAGAAAGAGAGCTCCTTGAGAAAATATATGAAGTACTGAAAAATGCTTATGACGTTGTTTATAGGGCTCATGAAGGAAAAGTATCACCTATTCTATGTGGAATCGGAATATCATCATCAGATGTTCCGATTTTATTTGAATTATTTAAAAGGTATAAAATACTCTCTAACTCAGAAGCTTTCTATTTTCAAAACAAGTTCCGAGTTATTGACATTTCTCAGCTAGCAATAGCCTCATTTAATAACAACAGTAGCTTTATATATCCAAAGCAGAAGAAACTTATCCTGCAAAAGTACCTTCCAGACAAAAAATTCGAGAGCGGAAAAAGTGTCTGGGACTTGTACGATGACCAAAACAGATCAGGTATTGAAGAACGTGTAATTGATGAAGTTCTCTGTTCATATCATTGTTATATGAAAATCATCAATGATTTTAAGTATTTCAAATACCTTGAGAAAAATAAAAAGCGAATTGACAGCTCGCTCAAAATTCAAGAAGCAGGCTAACAAGTGCTTCAAATGGGACGCCTACGGCGCCCCTTAAGCAGGCGTTATGAGCCTGAAACCGGGAATATATTGGATAACTGGGTAAATTTCATGAAAAATGTTCTGGTCTATATATTTACAATTTTTCTATTATTACTAAGTAATGCCGGTTTAACTAATAACTTAGTAAACCAACAAAAAATAGTGTTTGAAAAAGAGCTTGAGAAGAAAGGGCAGAAATTTTACTTAAAAAGTTCTGGAAAATTATTTACTGGTATTGCTATAGATTTAAGAGGTAAGTTAGATCAAAAGGAATTCTCCCCTTCTAGGGGAGAAACTGAATATCTGGAAGGACAAATTGTGCGGTTTGTTCTATGGGAAATATGGAAAGATAGAAAAAAAGTTGAATACCATTTTAAAAATGGAAAAAACCATGGACTTAGAAAAGTTTGGACAGATAATGGCGAATTAAAGAAGGTAACCTCCTGGAAAAATGGTATGCCGGACGGCGTCCAAATGGTTTATTATTCAAATGGAAAAATGTCGTATAAATCCCAATATCAAGACGGGAAAATTATTGGCAAAGAAAATTGCTACGATGAGTCAGGTATGCAAGAAGAGTGTACACATAAGCATAAAATCGGTAGTAACCATTAGCACCAAAGTTCTCATAACAAGTGGCTGCTACGGACCCAAAACAGTTGGCACCTTTTCCGCACGCTTCGCGGCGTCAAAGTCGCCAACTGCTTTGGGCCGCAGAGCCATGCGTTAGACTATGTCTCAATACCTCACAGAATAAGAGTGGTGTGTCAATGCAACTAATTTCCAAGCTTCTAGCAACAATTATCATTGCAAGTAGCATAGCTACAGCAACGTACGCCGCATCAGATACGATCACGGACGAATCAAAAAAACTTGCCTATTGTGAGGGCGTTTATCTTTACACCGCTCAAATGCTCCAAATTCAAAACAACAACGGCGCAGCTCTTAACCTTCTTTCAAGAGCTTCCAGAGTAACTACCGCAAATTTCTTTCTTAACAAGCAGGGCAACAAAATTACAGGCAAACGAGTTGGTGAAATAAAGCTTGCTCAGCGAGGCGTAAAAGAACGACTTGACTCCGACCAAAGCTTAGCACTTACGGAAGCTAACGAGTGCGACAAAACAACAAAACCAATTATCAGCCTTGCCATTAAACAAGGCGGAACCTTATGGGGGAAAGGTTTTGTAGAGCTTAATCAAGCCATGCTTGAGCAGTACAAGAAAAATCTTGGAATTCAATAATAAAAATCCGTGAAAAACACATTTACAACAAATCATTCATAGGCCCTGACATGAACAAAGCGCTGATTATTTTTATACCTGTATTTATCGTGCTATTTGTAATCAATCAATCTTTTTATGGCGGCTGCTTTAAAGGTTACTGTCTAGCCGCAGCATTTCCAAAAATAATCATACTCTCTGCTATTGTAACCTGGATTTTTTATGCAATATCAAGCCAAGAAGAATCAAAATAAGTTTCAAAAAATATGCGCGACGTTATTTTTTACATTACTTATCGCTGGTTGCGATGGGAAAGGCGGTAGCGATGTAACTGGGGATGGAAAACCTGATGGTATACGAGGCGATAATGGTTATTGCCCACCGTATTCAGATTCTGATCGCCCACATGAAGATGGTTACTGCTACCCTGGATAAAAGCCATCGCCAAAACTCAATCCATTGGGCCGTCTAACAAACGGTTCAAATCGTTCGCTTCGCTCTCTGGGACGGGCTAAAGCCCGCCCCTTAACCTAAACGTTATGTTTCCAAAAATGCATAAAAAGAGTGCTATACGGGTGACAAAATGTCAGATGCAATTATTTATAAAAATCATCATTTGTTCTTTTGTGGTCTCCGTTGTGGCTGATACCGGGAAGGTTTACCTTTTTTCTGAAGTTAAAGGTATCGTATATTTAAACGGTGAACCGGTTCCAAATGCAAAAGTAGTACGGTCATACGAGTACAACTCATTAGAACATGAAGAGACAGTAACTGATGCGTCTGGAGCGTTTTATTTCCCGCCATTGCATGGGAAGTCTCTAAGTAGCATACTTCCCATTGAGTTAGTTGTCGCGCAATCAATGGTAGTAAGCTTTAATGGTAAAGACTATAAGATTTGGTCTAATACCAAGAGATCAAAAGCGCATAACTCTGAACTCGGTGGTTCTCCTTTGATACTAAAATGTGATCTTGTTGATGAACTCAAAATTCATCGCGAGTTTGGCTCAATTCTTCGAACCAATTGCAGTTGGTGAAAGTTATCAATGTGGCGTAGTCTAAAACATAACAAAGCGTTGAACCGGACACCAAACCTCCGTTGCGTTCCGCGCATGGGCTTTGCCCATTTTGTGCGCTACTCTCCACTCCCGGTTTGCTGCCGGTTAACGCGGCGTTATGCGAAACCCCAGCCTGATAATTTCTCATCAATTCAAACTTGATTCCAAAGCTCCAAAAATGTAGACTATGAGTCACTTTTTGTTCTCCGCTTGGTTAATACAATGGCAAATAGATTCGATGTAATATTTGATACTTTTCGATCTGATGAACACATCATAATTCACGGTGACGTTCTCACATCAATTAAAGGTCTCGATGATGAATCTGTAGATCTAATTTTTGCAGACCCGCCGTACAACATTGGTAAAGACTTCGATGGGTTAAGGGAGTCTTGGACCGAGAGTGAATTCCTAGAGTGGTGTTATGAGTGGCTTGAAGAGTGTCACAGAGTTCTTAAGCGAAACGGAACCTTTTATTTGATGAACAGCACTGAAAATATGCCTTTTTTGGATATCTGGTGCAGACAAAAATTTAATGTAAAAAGCAGGATAGTTTGGGCATATGATAGCTCAGGTGTTCAAGCTAAAACATATTTTGGCTCAATGTATGAGCCAATACTTATGCTCACGAAAAGCGATAAAAATTATACCTTCAATCACGAAGATATTATGGTTGAGGCAAAAACAGGAGCAAAAAGGCAGCTGATAGACTATCGAAAGAACCCGCCTCAGCCATATAACACCCAAAAAGTCCCCGGGAATGTTTGGGAATTTCCGAGGGTCAGATTTAAGATGGATGAATATGAAAATCATCCAACTCAAAAACCAGAGGCTCTACTGGAACGAATTATTAAAGCATCTTCAAATGTAGGTGATGTTGTTTTTGACCCGTTCTCGGGAAGTTTCACCACTGGAGCAACAGCTAAGAGATTGGGACGAAAGTCTATAGGTATAGAAATTAACGAGGATTATGTAAAGATGGGGATTCGGCGGCTTGATATCCCCTCGAAATATTCTCAAGAAGAGCTGGCAAAAGAAAAGAAGCGAAAAACTAAGAATCTTTCCAAAAAGGTGCGGGAGAAGGATGAGTCTCCATCACTTGCACCCGCTCAAGCCTCTTTAATCTAAAAGGCCATACTCAAGCTTGAAGCAGTTAATAATAATTTCCTTGAGCTGAATTATCAGCTCATGGGATTTCTGTACCCAATCGAGAATACTTTTTAGCTCATTTAATGTGTATATGTCATCAAATAAATTGATATACCGCACGACTAATTCAGCACCCAATGATTTTTGTGCATTGATCTTTATTTGCTCTCGCACCTCGTCTGAACTAAGCTCCGTTTTAATGACGAAGCTAAGTTCAAATCTGTTGATTTTGTCAAAGTCCAAAAAGTACTTTTTAAAGTCTAGAGTTTCTGTTACTTGAAAAAATTTTCCTAATGGCTTTAAAACGAAGTCAATTCCACCATCATTTGCGTTTGTTCGTCCAGTTCTATAGAGGCAAAGGCGTTCTGTCTTGGTGTTGCCGCTAACGGTTATAGTCACTTCAGTTTGCTGAAAGTGAAGATATAAAAGCGCGAATGAAATTATTTCAAAAAGTCGAGCGTCAGAATTATATTCAAAGGCTTGTTTAACTAAATCTACAATATCTTTATCGGTGGCAGCTGTCTCAATTTCGTTTAAATAAGCCGTTTGGTTATCATCAATTATTTGAATATACTTATCTATCGAAGAGACAACATATGCGGCGGTATCTTTTGGATTCATCCCGTTTTCGGAAAGTAGCGCTACAGATATTTTGCGGGCTTTTCGCCCGTCTCCAAGGTCCGCAGGTTGTACGGGCAGCATATCATCCGAAGCGTCGTACTGACGACGTACCTCATCATTTAGTCTATTGTCCAAAGGGTGGTTTTGAAGCTTTGCTCCGAACGGCATGCTTTTCATTCTGCCCATTAAGTCCGTGAACGTAGACCCTTTTTAATTGCCATTCAGATAGTCTTGGCATAATACGTACAATGCGTATAGGTTTCCCAATGAACGTCTAGCTTTGCTGTCGCGTTCAGATGCTTTCGTTTTTCTTGTTATGTACTGATGAATTATGGAGTTGCTTTGAACGTTGTATCGCTCAGCTTCTTCCTTTACAAACAGCGAGCCTGTGGTCATCTTTCTTCTTCCATCTTAAAGGTTAGCAATTGCGCAGCCGGAACACCCAAGGAAGAAGCGAGTTTTAATATATTCAGTAGGCTTATATTTCTTTTTCCACGCTCAATACCACTTATGTATGTCCTGTCTAGCTCGGATAATAATGCTAGTTGCTCTTGGCTAATATCCTTCTGTAGCCTAAGAGCTTTGACATGTGCGCCAAATAATAAGAGTATTTTTTCTTCGTTCATGAATGTCCCTCGAAATTGAGGGGATGATTACAGCGTGTTGACTATGTGTCTACGGACTATGAGTCACATCGCATAACAAGCGGCTGTTGGCGGACGTGCCTACGCTGCGCTTCGGCACGCCGCAAAGCCGGGCGTTCTGGCTGTAGAAAAACCCCTTAATCGGTAAATTCTGCTACGATCAACCCTCCCGACACGGAGTGTTGAACATGGCCAGATACCTTCCTTATAACCCGCAGCAAAGCAAATTCATCGCGCTGCATTTCGAAGATCAGTTACATCCCGGCACCTTCGAACACGCGATTCATTATCTGGTCGAGCACAAGCTCGATTTATCCGTTTTTGACGAACTTTATCGTAATGACGACACGGGCAGACCGGCCTACGATCCCGCCATCCTGTTGAAGATCGTTCTGTTTGCCTACTCGAAGGGCATCACTTCCAGTCGGGAAATTCAGTGGTGTTGCGAAACCAATATTCTGTTTAAAGCCTTATCCTGCGATACGGTGCCGCACTTCACCACGATTGCCGGTTTTGTCAGTCGTCAGCCCGAAACCATTGAAAATCTGTTCGAACAGATTTTGCTGATTTGCCACGAGCAAGGCTTGCTGGGGAACGAACTGTTTGCCATTGATGGCTGCAAAATGTCCTCCAATGCCGCCAAGGAGTGGTCGGGCACTTTCAAAGAGCTGGAAGCTAAACGCGACAAACTGCGCCGCCTGATACAACACCACCTGCAGGAACATCAGCGCCAGGATCAGCAGGCCGATCTGCGGGATGCGGCCCGTGAGCAACGCCGTTTACAAACCATCAACACCCTTGATCAGGCCGCCCGTAAAATTGACCGATTTTTAAAAGAACAGCAACCCCGCATGGGCCAAGGCAAACGGCCGAAGGAAGTCAAAAGTAACCTCACCGACAACGAAAGCGCCAAAATGACAACCAGCAAGGGAACTATCCAGGGTTACAACGGCGTCGCGGCGGTGGACAAAAAGCATCAGGTGATCGTGGATGCTCAGGCGTTTGGTGAGGGGCAAGAGCACCATACCCTTAAACCGGTACTGGAACGACTTGCCAAACGCTATCGAAAACTGGGCATCGCCGATGATATCTATGGTAAGGGCACTGTCGTCACGGCAGACACGGGCTTTGCCAACGAAGCCAACATGAGCTATCTGCATGAGCAGCAGATTAATGGCTATATTCCCGACAATCAGTTTCGCAGTCGCGATCCCAAGTTTGCGGAACAAAAGCAGAAGCATGGTAAGCGACACCAGAATACCATGCCGAAATCGCAGAAAACCCACCGCTCCAAAGCGGTGATACCGGCCAGTGAGTTCGCGTTTGATCCAGTAAATATGATCTGCGTTTGCCCTGCAGGAGAGCAATTAAGTTGTCGCGGCGAATATACCGACGCCTATGGGAACCCGAAAGTCTGGTTTGAAGGACGATTAAAACAATGCCGGAACTGCCCGCTAAAAGAGAAGTGCATGCAGAACCCGGAAACCGCGAATCACAACAAAGGCCATGGCCGGGTGGTGACGTTTATCTTGGCGGATAAACGTGCACCGTCTTACACCGACTGGATGAAACACCGAATCGACAGTGATTATGGACGGCAAATCTACAGCCACCGCATGTCGGTGGTGGAACCGGTCTTCGGTAACATTAGCACTAACAAACGGCTTAACCGCTTCAGTTTAAGAGGCAAAGCCAAGGTACAGGGCCAATGGCAGTTGTACTGTCTGGTGCACAATATTGAGAAGTTGAAGAACTATGGTGAATTAACGAGTTGAATAACCTGCGAACTGCCCAATCACGGCTGCTTTTAATGTCAAAATCGATTCATTGGGCGTTGCAGAAAATAAAGTTGCGATAAAAGCAGTAAAACGGCAAATTACATAAAACTAAATTGATAAAGCCGAAGGACGAGCCTTGGTAAATGGGTTTTTCTACAGGCTCGTTATACGATTATGAAAAGATTGCTCGCAGTTATATTGTGTTTAACCTTGATTTCATGTTCATCATATAGAGATGACCGGAATACTCTGGCTGTTAGAGAAAAGATGGGGTGGCTATATGACGCCAATCCAAATGAAGATGCTCTGAGTTCAATTTCCAGAGGTGATTATAGATTTGTAGCCGTGTATGGATACTCTTTGGTAATCCCTGGGGTTCCAATGGACTGCTTCTCTAGCTTTGCTGAGATAGAAAAGTGGACGAAACCGATAGATGGTACGTCGGACGCAGTTGACAATTATGAGCATGCCAAACTCAATGAAATAGCTCGCGTGTATGCCGGCTGGTACAACGTTCAAATTCTCATATATCTTAAAGATAAAAATTATTTTGATTGTGCCATTATTGATAGACAGTGAATATCGTATAACACATATGAGCCTTCTCCGAGTCAAGGGACAAGGGGATCCTCTTAGTCGCGAAGCGACTAATGGTTTTTACCACTAAATCAGCACCTTGCTTCATCTGTCATCGTCGGCTGTTAAGGGGAGCTTACAGCAAACACATATAGGGGCTCTCTTATGGCGGGGTCGCCCGCCGGCCTGACCGGTAAACTCCATTTGATGGGTCAGGGGCACCAGACATTCATCGGTTAACCTCGCTCCGGCACTATTCAAGGGGCAGGCTGCATCGCGCCAGTTATACGCAGGCTCGGGCAAGGTGTAAGCGCCTTGTTAATGGTTTTCATGCACGCCAATGAGGTGGCTAATCAAGTGTGCGGGGCTCAGGTATCGGGTGTATAAAGCCCGCAGACGAACTTGAAGTTCAGTCAGCCGACGCGGGACGTTTCGGAAGCCTCCGTTAACACTCCACCGCCAGCCCAGTTAGACGTTAGGCTCACCTCATTGCGTGACTAACCCGTTAAGAATCGTTTTTCATCGAATACCGTCCTGTGTTTGAGCATAAAGAACACCGCGCGACCCAATTTATGAGCCAGTGCCGAAAGCGCTTTGGCTTTGGTCATGCGTTTCTGCAACCGTTGCAGGTATTTTTGTGCTGCCGGGTTGCCGCGTAGATACAGTACGGCGGCCTCCGAAAAAGCCCACTTCAAATGGGCATTGCCAATCTTGTTCCCTTGTGTGCCATAGGATTTACCCGCTGATTCGGCCTTGCATTTGATTAACCGACAATAAGACGCAAATTGCTGCGCGGTTTCAAAACGGTCGATATCGCCGATTTCGTAAAGCAGCGTCAGGGCGAGAATCTTGCCAATCCCAGGTACGGTTCTGAGAAGCTGCAAATACACCGGCTGATGCTGCTTCGCCTGTTGTTCAATAAACCACTCCACCTTAGCCAGCTCTTTGGCGTAGCAGTCGAGCAGCGCCATATCCAGATCAACATTACGTTGTACAACGGGATTGTCAAAGGTGTTTTTGATCTGCTCCCTGGCACAGATATTCTTCAGGTTGACCTTGTTCGGCGGCAGATTATATTGACTGGTGGTGTTGACCACATGGGCTTTCAGATCGGCCCCATGGCGCACAATACCGGTACGACGACGCAGCAAATCGCGGGTGGCACGCATCTCTTTGGGGTAGGTGTAGGCCAGCGGGAAATTACCCCCGCGAATCAGGCAAGCGATCTTATAGGAATCGATGCGGTCATTCTTGGTTTTACCACCATGAATGGCACGCATATACAGCGCATGACCGAGGATAAAGTCGATCTGGTATTGCTCGCAGAAATCACTGACCCAATACCAGCAATGCATACACTCAACCCCGACCACGATCTTGCCGAGGTAGGGAGAGAGCACTTGTAACAACGCTTCAGGGTGGGCTTTGATTTCCTTATGCAGTACGGTTTTGCCGAGGGCATCGAGAATGCAGACATATAAAAGTCGTGCATGAAGATCAATCCCGCAGTAAAAAGGATGAGAATTGGTATAGAATTTCATAGAGCTTTCTCCTTTGGGGTGTGGTGCCTACCCAGCTTACTGCGTTTGCACTCGGCTGGGGGGAGAAGGCTCAATAAGTATCAAGCGCAGGCACAGGGACAAAATTTCCGCTGCGCTCCAATTTTTCCCGTGCTGCGGGCGTTATGTGTGAGTAAGAGTCATGCATGTCTTATATGAATTGCTGGAAGTTTTGGACTCTGAGCGGATCTTTTACTCCTTAGGGCGTTACAGAAGCGGTACTGTCACAGTTCATTTGGCTGTGCCGGGAGAGCGTATCGAGTTTGATGTGGAATCAGATGGGAGCATTCTTGTTTCTAGATTTAGAGGCAATGAGGGTGAGATTCTAACTTTAGAAGAAGCCCTGAATTTTATTGATTCATGCAAGGGCTAATACACATAACACATATGAGCCTTCTCCGAGTCAAGGGACAAGGGGATCCTCTTAGTTGCGAAGCGACTAATCAGCTTACTGCGTTTGCACTAGGCTGGGGGGAGAAGGCTCAATAAGTTCAAGGCCATTAAATTCGCTACCTTCGGTCGCTTGACGCTCGCAAGCTCGCGCCGTTTATGTGTGCGAGATATGTGACAAATTCCAAAAAGGAAGGAAAGAGGATTAGGGTATGGAAAAAGAGATTGTTTTGAAACTTGAAAACCTAATGGGTATTGGTTATTGGAAATTTGATGGCCTACCCGATCAAATTGTGAAACCTCTCGACGATTTGGTCGATAAATTCGGGAGTGAAAACATACTCTCTGGAATAAGGTCATTGATTCCTAAATTCGAAAAGGAAGAGATTGCATCATCGGAATGTAAAGGAAATTCCGGCATCGCCGGTGAAATGCATATGGCGGCAGCTATGAAGCTAAAATACCTAAATGAAAGTATTGATCATATATTAAGTAAAAATGACAAAAACACATAACAATCGCGTCTTGTTCGCCCACTTCGTGGGCTGGGATCTTCGTTACGGTGCTTGGTTTTGTGCCCGGTCGCTACGCTGGCACAAAACCAAGCACCTTCACTCCGGCCCCAAACGCGGGCGTTATGCTCGTGAAGAATTATGAAAACTAGCTTATTTTCCTTGGCCAGCCTTACATTAGGGATTGTTATCGGTTGGTATTCATTCAGTATTGCATCACAAATGGCTGAGCCGAGCTATGTGCCAAGTGAAATACGCTATGAGCGTCTATTTCAGCTGGCGTCTACTAAAATCACTGATGACAACTTCATGTGTGAAGGCTTTACACAAAAAACAGTTGGCGCGGTCTTAGCGTCGATATTTAAGGCTAACAGCAACCTCTATAAGAACAAAATAAATGAGTATTGCGCTGGTACAGAATGCATAATATCTTTCAATAGTTGTAAATCCTGGCAGAGCGATAGTTGTGGTTCTACGTTCCTAAAGTTCGAGTTGACCAATGAAGACGAAATAGATCCTGGGACTTTTCAATGCTTACAATTACCATAGGGCATAACACATATGAGCCTTCTCCGAGTCAAGGGACAAGGGGATCCTCTTAGTCGCGAAGCGACTAATGGTTTTTACCACTAAATCAGCACCTTACTTCATCTGTCATCGTCGGCTGTTAAGGGAGCTTACAGCAAACACATATAGGGGCTCTCTTATGGCGGGGTCGCCCGCCGGCCTGACCGGTAAATTCCATTTGATGGGTCAGGGGCACCAGATATTCATCGGTTAACCTCGCTCCGGCACTATTCAAGGGGCAGGCTGCATCGCGCCAGACGCAGGCTCGGGCAAGGTGTAAGCGCCTTGTTACTTGTTAATGGTTTTAATGCACGCCAATGAGGTGGCTAATCAAGTGTGCGGGGCTCAGGTATCGGGTATATAAAGCCAGCAGACGAACTGCATGTTCAGTCAGCCGACACGGGAGTCATTATGTCTATGTTCTGGTCGCGACAGATCTCAACCCTAAATGTTCAACAAAAGGGGTAAAATCTCGATCGGAGTATAAAAGCGAGTGGTTGTTTTCGATGCAGAATGTGGCAATGAT
Organism: Hahellaceae bacterium; assembly: GCA_024234505.1. Lineage (GTDB taxonomy): Bacteria > Pseudomonadota > Gammaproteobacteria > Pseudomonadales > Oleiphilaceae > JACKOD01. The sequence continues at coordinate 510,373 of JACKOD010000002.1, forward strand.
AACGTCAGCTGTTTTTCTAACGGTAATGCCTTTTTTTCGAAGTTTACGGTAAAAATCAGTTGCTTTAATTGCTAGTTCAGAATTTAGCATATTGTATTGAACAAGAGTGGTTAAGTGATCTTTCGCCGTTTTGTAGTCTTTATCTGAGCGAAAGCCGCGTAATACTTCAAGCATTATTAAGTCGCCAGTTGCTACTTCTTGGGTTCCTAGCAGGTTATCTAATATGTCGGATTCAAATGTCTCGTTACCGTTAAAATAATCAATCCATACACTTGAGTCGACTATTATCATGAATCATTTCTCATGTTGTCTAAATCGCCTTCCCATTTCAGCTTTCCACGCAAGCTCCTAATATCAGACTGTTTTTTTAATCTAATCAAGGCTTTTAAGCCTTCTTCAACGGCTTGTTTTTTGGTTTCTAGTCCTGTAGCTTTAAGAGCTTCAGCCATTAATTGGTCGTCAATTACAATATTAGTTCGCATAGGTCACCTATGTGTATTAACGTAAAATAATATACACATTGTGAGCCAAAAAAATGAACATAACAAGTGGCTCTGGTCAGGCCGCCCGTAAAATCGACCGATTTTTAAAAGAACAGCAACCCCGCATGGGCCAAGGCAAACGGCCCAAGGAAGTCAAAAGTAATCTCACCGACAATGAAAGCGCCTCGCAGGTTTTTGCTCCTGCAAAACCTGCATTTCCACCATCCATGGCGGTCATGACAACCAGCAAGGGAACTATCCAGGGTTACAACGGCGTCGCGGCGGTGGACAAAAAACATCAGGTGATCGTGGATGCTCAGGCGTTTGGTGAGGGGCAAGAGCACCACACCCTCAAGGTAAGCGTTCATTTAAAAGCGTAGTTGACTCATAAAATAGCCGTTACGGCCGCACATCACGCAGTAATTTGACCAGCCCGGCCGAGACTTTCCAGCGCTTTCCGTCTTCTGACAATACGACCACCGTCTTTCGATTCATCTTGACCACTTTGCCAAAGATTTCACCTTCCGGCGCCTCAAAGTGGACAACCTGGCCCAGCCGCAGTTGTTTCAGGACATTCAGGTCGGCTCGCGCGCGGAGCTCGTCTATGCGTTGGCAGATATATTCGTTGAGCTCGATCAGTTGCTCAAGACTCATGTCTTCGATGCGCACGGTTTAATGTCCTGTATGTAGTCGTGTGTCAGACCGGTTGATGTCGTCATCCACGCGTGATCGCAGAGGCCGCGCAGCAAATTGTGCTTTCCACCGCCTGGGGGTCAGATCCTCGACCGCCTTGGCCGGATGCGTGCCCACGCGCTGCAATACGTCGATTAAATAGGTCGTCGGGTTGATATCGTGGAGTTTGCAGGTACTGAGCAGGCTTTGGATGATGCCCACATGCTCGGCACCCAGCTCGGTCCAACAAAACAGCCAGTTGCGCTTACCCATCGGAATGGGCCGGATTTCCCGTTCCAGATGATTGGTGTCCATCGCCACGTCGGGATCTTCCAGAAATACCCGCAGTTGATGTTCCCGTTTGTGCAGGTAGTTCAGCGACTTCAGCCAGAGATCACTGGGGGTAAGATCCGTGCGTCGGCGTTGTGCTTCGCAAAAGGTAAAGAACGCATCGACCAGGGGCTTGCTGTGGGTCAGCCGGTATTGCCGCTTTTTCTCGCCAGACAGTTTCTGAAGCCGGATCTGTGTTTCGTGGGCATACAGGTTCTGAATGAACTGCACGGCCTGTTGCACTGCGGCAGGTTCCTGGGCTTCGGCTTCCAGCAGGGTCCGTCGTCCATGTACCCAGCATTGGGCATGAATCAGCCCTTCGACCTGCTTCTGGTAACTGGCATAGGCGCCATAGCCGTCCGTCAGCAAGGTGCCCTTGAAGTGCTGTTTCAGGGTGTTTTCAATATGCCTTCGGCCACGGGTGTTGGCGAAGGTAAACACCACTTCGTCGTCTTCGCCGAAGATGGGCCAGAACCAGCATTGCTGGAGTTTTCCCGGCCCCTCGCGCCCCGCCTTGATGGGCGTTTCGTCCATGGCGAGCACCTTGCTTTGCAGTACATGGGCTAATTGGGCTTCTACGATCGGTCGCAACAGTTCGATGCTGCGCTTGCACAGGTTCGTCAGCGTGGCGCGACTCAGGGTGATTCCCGCTCGGAATAAGCGCTGGTGCTGACGATGCAGGGGCAGATGATAAACAAATTTGTCCACCAGCAGGCCGGCCAGGAAGCTGACATCCGCCACACTACGTTCCAGCACCGTTGCGGGGGCTGCCGGGGTGAGCAGCTTTCCATCCGCCTTGCGTTTGATCACCGGGCGTTCGAACTGCAGAATCACATGGCTGCTGGTGCGTTGCGCAAGGCGCTGGGTAATGCGGGTGCCAATGACTTCGTACTGGTCAGCCTCGGGCCCTTGCAGTTCCTTCGGTATCTCTCGAATCACCTGCACGGGCACCTCATCGCTGAAGCGCAGGCCGCTGTCGTTGACGTCCCGGTCCGAACGCTGTTTCTGACCGGTGCCGCGCTCGTAGATCACCGTTTGGGTATCCGGCTCCGGTGGGGTGGTCGGCGCTTCGCCCAACAGATCGTGGAAGTGCATCTGCGTGGGGAGATCCATGAGCCGACGTTCGGATTTGCTGCCGAAAACCTGCTGCTGGAACCAGGCCAGTTGCCGTTTGAGTTCGACAATCTGAGCGCGCAGGACGGCATTCTCCTGCGCCAGAGTCATCGGAGGTTCAAGGCTGGGAATTTGCTCGGAGGCCGCGTCATTCATGGCCTCGCATTATACGGCAAAGTCGCTTCGTCAACACGCGTATAACGCTTGTACTGCCGATATTTTTGCACCTCGATCCCCTCAAGCAACCACTGCAAGCGCGTGACATCCAACGCCTGTTTATCCTGACCGGCCGCCTTGTAGTTAAACTGGCCTTGCTCCAGTCGTTTCGTCCAAATGCAGTACCCAGTCGATTCAAAATACAGAATCTTCAGCTGTGTTTTACGCTGGTTAACGAAGACAAAATACTGGCCACTGCTGGGAGACTCCTGTAAACGGGTTCGAACCAGGCCGATCAGGCCCTTGAAGGACTTGCGCATGTCCGTGGGTTGCGCGTAGAGCCAGATACGGACACGGGGCGGCGGGGCAAACATTAGCGTCGACCGATCCGAACTTCAACCCACGGCCCCAGCTTCAACCAAAGATGCCAGTTCCCTTGCGCTGGGGCGGCAGCCAGCCCGGACAGAGCGATGAAGTCGGGTGGCGGTGAAATCTCGACCTGCTCGTCGGTTTGCATAGCCAGACGCTTTCGCCACTGACAGAAACTGGCATAACCGATCTGCTTCTGCCGACAAAAGGCGGGGGCTGACAAAGCGGATTGTTGCCATTGTCGAAGAAGTGCTTGCCAGTCAGCGGCAGAGCGGTGTTTTCGTGGAGCGGCGTGATGCATATGGAACGACCTCTGATCGGATTGAATTTGAGGTCAAGGGTAAAGTACGGAAATCAGATCGGGAAGGACGCCTTTGAATGAACGGATACCCCTCAAGCCCGTACTGGAACGACTTGCCGAACGCTATCGAAAACTTGGCATCGCCGATGATATCTATGCTCAGGGCACTGTCGTCACGGCAGACACGGGCTTTGCCAACGAAGCCAACATGAACTATCTGCATGAGCAGCAGATTAATGGCTATATTCCCGACAATCAGTTTCGCAGTCGCGATCCCTATCTTGGCAGGTAAACGTCCACCGCCTTACACCGACTGGATGAAACACCGAATCGACAGTGATTATGGACGGCAAATCTACAGCCACCTCATGTCGGTGGTGGAACCGGTCTTCGGTAACATCAGCACGAATAAAAAGCTCAACCGCTTCAGTTTAAGAGGCAAAGCCAAGGTACAGGGCCAATGGCAGTTGTACTGTCTGGTGCACAATATTGAGAAGTTGAAGAACTATGGTGTAATAACGAGTTGAATAACCGGCGGAATGCCCAGTCACGGCTGCTTTTAATGCCAAAATCAATTCATTGGGCGTTGCAGAAAATAAAGTTGCGATAAAATCAGTAAAACGGCAAATTACCTAAAGCTAAATTGATAAAGCCGAAGGACGAGCCTTGGTAAATGGGTTTTTCTACAGGCTCGTTAGAGAACACAATCGACTATGTTTAAGAAGAAATCCAAAAATGAAGACAACTGGAACAACTTTCTTGAAAAGAACGAGGACGATTCAAGTAAGCAAAAGCTCTTGAATGAATGCCAAAGGCTAAATGTATGTATTTATGTTGATGATGTAGCCGAATCGTCCAGTGGCGTGTACTCTCATCTTAGAGGGGTGGCTTCAGAAGCTGAGTTGGAGCGTAGACTAAACTCCAAAATAGCTGTATTGCAGTCGAGAAAATCAAACAGAATAGCCTTAATTGCGCTTGCAATATCATGCCTTTCATTACTTGTGGCAATATTTTTATAGGAATTATCAGTATGAGGGGTTTATTGCTATTTTTTGTTTCAGTAATTTTTCCTACATTAGCGTTCGGTGGGGGATGGGACACCTTTGGAAAACACGGTGAATTAAAAGACTACGTGATTGCCGAGGTCGGAGACTTATCAGCAATAAATCCTCCAGTAGGAACCAACTGGGGCGTGGACCTCTTCAAAATAAACGCTAGGTGCATAGCCTTTTCCAGCTACAACAAACCGAGTCTATATAGCTCAAAAGCTGCATTGTTATTAGTGAAGAGTCCTTCCACAGTTAAACTTGCAGTTTTTGAAGACTCAATTAGCTCCATCAAGGTAGAACTATATTCAATCGAAGTATACGAATGCCCTTATGGATCAGCCGTTTCGGAGTCAGCTGAAATTCTTCAGCAAAAACTTAAAGAGCAATTGGAAGTTTTAAAGAAGCAACAACAGCAACTTGAGGAGCTGCGGGGCTCATATTCCAAGTGAATGGTCTAATATTCTCTAATCGGGTACCGGGGTCTCTAACCCCCAGTCCCCACAACACCCTGCATGCGGGCCCGCACAGGGCGTTTCACTCAGGATAGTGAAGCTTGATCCAGCCATCACGCAACGAGAATCACCCTTCAGATTTCAGGAATTCTAAAGGCAAAGCCTGATTGATCCCCGGAGTTTTCGCACTACGCCATGGCCCTTTGCTGGTAATGCCACAAGCAACAGCGGCTTGTACGTGAACACCTAATTTCATCAGATTTCTGACTTTGGTTCGTGGCTTTCGCCACTGTCGCCAGTAGGCCATTCTCACTCTGCGCTGAATCCAGTGATCCAGATCGACACAAAGTTGATAGCCGTTGGTGAAGCCAAAGTAGTTGATCCAACCCCGAAGGTATTGGCTCAGTTTGAAGCGTTGGTATTTCATCGATATTGAGAAGTTGAAGAACTATGGTGAATTAACGAGTTGAATAACCTGCGCAATGCCCAATCATGGCCGCTTTTAATGTCAAAATCGATTCATTGGGCGTTGCAGGTAATAAAGTTGCGATAGAAGCAGTAAAACGGCAAATTACCTAAAACTAAATTGATAAAGCCGAAGGACGAGCCTTGGTAAATGGGTTTTTCTACAGGCTCGTTAGGCATATCAGTCGTAAGGAGTCGAAATTATGTGTGAAGCAATAAAGCTGAGGATGTATTTTGCAAAAATCCAAGCTGAGCTGAAGGCGCAATATAATGATCAAGTCTTTGTAAATCGAGTATGTCAATTACCCCATATAATGGAGCAGCTCGGTGAGATCAGGACGAAAGCTTATTATAAGGGAGAAAAAATTGCTCCATTCCTCAATGTTTGCTTTGTGTTAGGAGAAGCAATTGAGTCCGATTTACTTACCCAAGAGGATCGTGCAATTTGCGCAGCTTTGCTCGCTCAGAGACTGGAGAAGGTGTCATCAGATCCTCATTTCAGATTGAGGCATATTATGATTTTTGGGGATTTGGAAAACAAAGTATCCAAGTGGGCCGCAAACAATGCCTAACAATCGCAGGCATAGTGGCGGCTTTTTCATTGCGGCTGCGCCTCCACTACAAAGCCGCGCATGCTGCGGGCGTTAGCCAAAAAAGTATTGCCAAAACTCCGTCATAGACGTATTGTTAGTCCATGTATACGATTATAGAAACTCCAACATTCAAGGATGATGCAGACAAACTCTGGACAGAAGAAGAGCGTGGTGCTTTCTGTTCTTATTTGGCAGCAAATCCCGAAGTAGGTAAAGTAATACCACGGAGTGGTGGTTGTAGAAAAATCCGTTGGTCAAAAGAGGGTACGGGTAAAAGCGGTGGTGTTCGTGTAATTTATTTCACTAGGTTGTCTAACGGTGAAATTTGGTTGTTGGTAATTTACAGTAAAGCGGTAAAAGAGAATATTCCCGCTCACATACTCAAACAGATTAGAGAGGTACTTGAAAATGAGTAAATCTGATAACGCAATGAGCGGGGAAGAGTTTGGTAATAAGCTTCTTAAGTCAGTAATGGAAATGAAAGCTGGCAAAGCAGCCCGTGCCACCAAATTTGCACCCAATGAGGTTGCTTCAGCTCGTTTGAAAACCGGTTTAACACAAACTGAATTTGCTGATGCTTTGCATATTTCTGCGAGAACATTGCAAGAATGGGAGCAGGGTCGTAGACAACCTTCAGGTGCAGCAAAAGCATTAATAGAAATCGCATTTAGGCATCCAGAAATAATCAAGGAAGGTCTAGAATTGCGTGGCTAACACATATGAGCCGTCTCCGAGTCAAGGGACAAGGGGATCCTCTTAGTCGCGAAGCGACTAATGGTTTTGTCCATTAATCAGCACCTTGCTTCATCTGTCATCGTCGGCTGTTAAGGGGAGCTTACAGCAAACACAGTTAGGGGCTCTCTTACGGCAGGGTTGCCCGCCTGCCTGGCCGGTAAATTCCATTTGATGGGTCAGGGGCACCAGACATTCATCGGTTAACCTCGCGCTGGCACTATTCAAGGGACAGGCTGCAACGCGCCAGTTATACGCAGGCTCGGGCAAGGTGCAGCAACGAACCCCGCAAACTGCCAGCTTATTGTGGCGTTAAATGCCTGTAATGGCGAAGTCTAAAGCATCGATAATCTCTTGTTGCAAATGCTGCAGCGATCCTACGGGGTTTTGTAGCGAGTTTCGTGGTATCGAAGAGATTTGAGGTGTCATCAAAAGAAGCTCTTGCTCTTCATAGGCAATTTTGATCTGCAATTTTGTCATTATCTCATTTTCAAAATAGCTTGCCTTGCCAAGCGGTATAACAATTCTGGTGTCGAGATCTGCAATAAAGTTATTTTGAACATCAACTAAGTAAGGGTAATAGACTTTGCTCTTCTTGCTAGGGTTGCTATATACGTCAAACTGTGCCATTAAAAACTCCGAAATTCGTCACCAAAGCAACCGTGTTCTTCAATGAAGTCGTTGTACTTCTTAATGGCTTTCTTATTTTCTTTTGCCCAGCGCTCAGCTTCCGCCTTTTTAAGCTCGGTAATTAGTGCCTTCTCAAGCGTTGCCGAGATATTTATGCCCATATCTTTTATACGCAGAAGTAAGTCACTGTTGACCGATAAATTGGTTGGCTTTTTTGGGGCACTGGTATCATATAGTGGTTGCATAGTATATCCTCCCAAAATAATTTATGCTCAATATTATGTGTATTGGTATGCGCATTGTAAAGCATCTAACCTGCAGCTCCACCGGACAAATTTTGTTGATGCGAAGAAGACGATCCGGTTAGCAAGGATCAACTGATGGATGAGTTAGTAGAAACAAATAGATTCATAAGCAAGCCAGAAACCGAAGCCAAGGAATTTGTAGACTATTTCAATCTTGAATTCGGTCTTTACCAATTTGATGAAAATGAAGAATCATTTGAGGATGCCTTTAAAGAAGAGGACTTCAAGTTTATAGGTTTCTTTATCAGTAAGTCAGGCCAGGAACGAATGTACTTTTCAGTAAGTGGGAAAGAGAATCTATTTGCTATAGCTGTACCATTAACCAATGGGCAAGAAATGCTTTCAATGACTGATGAGACATACATAGGGCTTGAAGCGTTGTCTTTTAATGACTAATTGACATGCGCATAACCTCTATATGACTGCGGCCTGTCAAGAACACATAAGTCGGCAACCACCACATGTGCTGGCTGAAAATACCCTCAAATTTATTTCTTGTTGGCGCTCCAGATACCTGGCCCATTCGCAGCGATAAAAAGAAATCCAAAACAGTAAATCGCGGCCAGTTCGCCACCATTCGCAATGGGGAAAAGATTGTTCATGCCGTGCACCATCCAATAACCGACTGCCATCGTGCCACTGGCCACAAACGCGGCATAACGAGAATAGAATCCAATCATCACTAATGTACCGCAAACCAGCTCAATAAAAGCAGCGGTGGTACTCATAGGGTTCAGCGGGTAGGGAAAATCAATAGGAAAACCAAACAGCTTCTGAGTGCCATGGCACAAAAATAAAAACCCCAAAACCATTCTAAAGGCGGCATAGGTGGGCTTATTCAAGTTATCTAAAAATCTCATGCGGGTTGTCCTCAACTCGAAATAGGGCTGGATGGATTATGCACGGCACTTGTGCATTATTTAAGAATGACTTAACGATAGCCCACCCGATGCCACCAGACCACTCATTCACTTAAGGATTTTTCTACCGTTTCAATCAGTAGGGCATAAGTCTCAATCCTGCTGTTCTGGTATTTACATATAGGTCGCATATGCAATCACATTAAAGCCCCACCATAAGCAGTGGGGCTAGTGTAATCCCCCCATAAAACAGCGTCCCGATAGAAAGCCTTTTCAAATTGCCTCTTTCACGGTTTCCAGAATTTCCTGCGCCACGTCACTGGAGAAACTCGCCAAATTGGCACCTGTCTTTGACCGCACGTCCGGCCAAGGCACCCTCACGGCTGGCAACTCGACCCCGCTCACCGACGGTGCTGCAGCCGTCTCGCTGGCGTCGGAAAGCTGGGTGCAGCGTCAGGGTCATACCCCTTTGGCCAGGTTTGTCGATGCCGAAGCCGCCGCAGTGGATTTTTTCTGACCGGACCCAGAAAGTTTGCTGATGGCGCCCGCACATGCGGTTCCACGGCTACTGGCTCGAAATAATCTGACCTTACAGGATTTCGATTACTATGAAATTCACGAAGCCTTTGCCGCCACCGGTGCCCGTATTATTGCCGCGGCGGCCAAACAATGGGCACTACATCGTCAGCAGACAGGGAAATCGGGACGTACGCTGATTTCGATCTGTGCCGCTGGAGGTTTGGGGGTTGCTGCCATTTTAGAGGGGTAATGAATTAGAAGGGGAATGCACTTTCGCGGAACGCCATCGGGGAACGAGCCTTCGCTCCCCGATGGCTTATGTTGAGATCATGCCGCTATTTGTTTTTATGTGCGCCATTGCCTTTATGGGCACTATTTGTTTTTACGAGCACAACGCATCTCAGCAACAGGCTTAACTGACTGTGCCATATAGCCTGGCAAGTCGTCGTCACTGAATCCAAAAACATAGAACTGATTAGGGTTGGCCACCGTTCCTCTGGCAGGATCGCCCGCGACACCGTGCGGATCGGCAACGGTTCCCAGGAAGTCGTTGTCATTTGCGATAAACAAGGTGTGCAGTGTTTCGCCATTCATCACAACATCCTGCCCGAACGCGACCCCTTCTATTTTGGAAGGAATCAGGTAACTATCGATGCCATTGGCGTTGAGTTCGCTTACCAAATCCAGCCACAAGGTTTTAGGTACCGCATAGGCAGATAGGTCACCACTGAGGTTTGTCACGTCAATCGCGCCGTTCAGGTCAATCAGGTAAAGCTGTTTGATTTTGGCAGGAGAGGCTTCGTCTTCATTCAGCGGTGTGTCTGCAAAACCACTGCCCTTACGCTCATCCAACAGGAACTGGTGATTGTTGATGGCGACAATTTCACTGACGCCCGATCCTTCCGTTAACTGGTAGGCGTATTCATGGGTAACGCCAGAGCCAATATCGATAGTGACAATACGCAGGCTCTTTTTCTTATCCTGTTTCAGGTTTGCCTGCATGATGCCGACCAGCGTTTTACCATCTGGCGTAATGGCCAAACCTTCCATCCCTTTGTTGGTTGTGCGACCGACAGCGTTTGAATCAATTTCCACCTCTTTTTGCGAGCTAAGCGTGGTGATCGCCAGGTTATCGGGCAATTTGAATGCGTGGGTACGCTTCCCCGTCACACGGTTGAATTCATACAAATAGGGGCCGTATTCATCCGACACATACACGCTATGGCCGTTATTTGATACCCGAATCCCTTCCGGATCCATCCGCGCATTCGCAGGATTAGTCGATGGTTTGGTCGGATCGAAGTTGTCCGAACGGCCTGTAAAATAATGCGTGTGATTCATCTTGTTCAGTGTCGGCGCACCCGGGCCCACTCCCAGGCCAGCGCCGCTACCGTAAACCAATGGCGTTGGACTGGACAACAACGTAGTACTGCGCAGTGTAGGTGTTAAAACAAAAGGCAGTGACGCGCCAGGGCTGCTGGGAGCAAGATTCAGGTTTAGCGTATGAAAGCGGAGGATATAAGAAGACGTGTCGTCTACCTGACTATTGTATGCGTTGGCGTTCGGGCCGCGATCCGGTAACCCCAGAAACGTGGTGCCGCCCGCATAAGCAAGGCCGGAACCGATACCGCCAAAAAGATTACCGGCCACACCATTTTCCAGTGGCGCGGCCGTTTGGGTATTCAAGTCCCGATAGTTACCATCAATACTACCAACCGCAATCAGTTGCACTGCGGCGCTGACGGTCGACGTGGCGAGCACTGACGAAACAAATAACGGCAGTATTTTCTTGAGCGTCATAAAGCGTAGTCCTTGTAATTCTTAGCGTTGAAATAGACTTGGCGGGCCAATGAACAACAAATACTACGTTTCGAATTTGTAGGGTTTATGAAAGATTAATGAATAGATGAAGACATTTCGGTGATAACCAACAGCCTAAGGGCAATAGATGGCTGGTTGTTTTAGACGTTTAGCTCATCGCTCAAAATCCCGGAGACCTTACATTCCAGCTCGGCAACCAAGTCGGGATCCATATACTTGTATTCATCTGGAATATCTAACACATACAAGGGTTTATGATCCAACAAACGGGTAAATTCTGCTTGCAGCCTATTTTTGTGCTTCTTTTCCATTACAAATATATAGTCAGCCCAGCGAATGTCCGCCGAGCTGACTGTTTTTCTGGCATTTGGACTGGTGCCGGCCGATCGAGAATGATATCCAGCACGCTTTCTCCATATCTGTTCGGCAGTAGGGCTTCGCCACTGATTCCGGCTACAAATGAACAGTAGCTTCAAATCACTACTCATCAGGAAGGAGTTCCTTATCCAGCCATTGCCTTTGGCCTTTTACCGGATAATCGAATCCCAGTTGTTTTGCCCTGGCGAGTTTGCTTTTGCGAAAAAACATTAGCTTCCATTTCTTTTCAGGCTTGAACAACGCATCGGAACCCATGCCTTTTCCTTTATTCACTCTATCTTTGAACCTTCTCCAGGCTCTGCTTCTATTTGCACTCATTGGTCTTTCCTTTAAAGATTATCGGGTTCAGCAGCCGCGATAATACGGAAAGGACACATTGCAATTGTTACACTTAAAGACGCGGTAGAAAACCCATTTTCCAGGGTTCTTGTTTCTTCAATTTACTTACTCTCTTGGGTATCTTCCGCATTGATTTCCGGTTGTTGCAAAATTGGCGGTAGCTGTTCCGGTATCGCGCCCCTTACCGGATTCAGATCGACGTAAGCCATACAGGCAACCAAGGCTTGTTCGGTGAGCAATGCCTGAGCTTAGTTGAACGATGATGTGGTAGTGGTTGGACATCACCACATATGCGCAGGTATTGATAGCAAATATCGACGAAAGTAGGCGAATGCGGCTTTCAATCCTCTGACGGCGGTGTTCGTAGCTTTTGTTGCTGCTCTGATCAAGACCACGCAGAAAGGTTTTGCGTACGCAACGAGAAACAACGTGGTAGTAGGGTGTGGCGGCAATCGAGACCAGCCTTTTCCTGGCTTGAGTCATGGCAAAATCTTTTTTGCGAAGGAATGGCCTGGATGCTAATGAGGTTATATCAATATTGGAGTGCGCGTCCTGCATGTCGCACATGTCGCAGTGACAGGCAGTCATGCCATTAGTCCTTTAGTTTCTGTAAAACCTCAATCAGCTCATGCACACGAGTACTGGGGTTATCTGTTTGGTTACGTTGGCTTTCTTGCAACGCTCTTTTCGAAAAATTCTTTGCTTGATCTAACTGATCGAGAAGTTCGGTAAATATCGTGCGCCGACCTTTTTCATAATCAGGTATGTAATGCTTTAACTCCGCCAAAACCTGATTGCCAGAGCTGTTATCGGGAAGCGCCATGTAGGGGCGAGTTGTGTAGATGAAATGCAGCAGCAACCAGTACTCAAAGGAGGGTACTGAATTGATAGTGAAATACTTATCTTTCGGTGTCGCAGAGGCCAGCGCGTCAATTGCTCGGGCATAAGTCGCATGACCATCTTTATCAAAAACGCAGTAAACTTCATCAAACGGGTCGCCCGCGTCTTTTTCTTCTCGATATCGCTGTTTAGCAAAGTTGACGATACTCATTGGATCTGAACCACAATCACCTCGAACCTCCACATTCACTGTGTTTAGTGAATAATGCTCGCGGGCAGCCTCAAAGTAATTTGGCTCAGTCTTTTCCCCTTCACAGACAATCAAGAGTTTTTTATAGGCCGCTCTTCGAGCCGCTCTTCTTTGCAGTGTTTTGGCGTTCTTCGCTTTGCGTTTGTGAAATAAATTATCCGATCCCACAATACCCCCTTAGCTCGCTGAGCGCATTTTCTTCACAAACGGCAGCGCGCCATAACGCCCGGAGAGATAGGCCTGCTCCAGATTTTCACGGCCTTTGCGCGGGCTAAAATCGGTTAACGGGTAAAGCTCGGTTGCTTGGGATTTATCTTTCTCACAAAACCAAATCTGATCGCGACGAAACACATCCTGATTAAGGATTGAAGTTTCATGGGTCGTAAACACCAATTGTGCGTTTTTAGGGTTGGTTTCCGAATCATGGAAAAGCCCAACCAAGAAGCGCACCAATCTTGGATGCAGGTTGTCATGCAGCTCATCAATAAACAAGACATAGCCGTTTTCAAGCGCATCAATCCACGGCCCGGCAAACGCAAACAGCTTTTTCGTTCCATCCGACTCTTCATCAAAGTCAAAAATAACCGGCTTGCCATCACTGCCTTTATGAACTGTTTTGATTTCCAGCGTCTTTTTATCTTTCATTTCTCCGATGACAGCATTTCTAAGTACCTCAGGCATGGCAGAGGGTAAGTCATCAGGGTCAAATGTTTTTTTCTCAACTAAAACATCATCAATATGAATATCCGCAGCATGAAGAAACGCCATCACCTTTGACTTTGCGTCGTTTTCACACAGGGATGCACTATATGATGGAGTCCAACCGCGCACATTGCTCATTCTAAGTGTGCTCTTAAACCAGTCGAATACCGGTTGTAGTTGCTCACTGTTTAATTGCACTGCCGTTGACAGAAACAAAGCGTTGTCACGAGTGGACTTTTGCCAGAGTTGCTTTTCACCTGACAGACTATTACCTAACTCCCATTCAAACTGCTGTTTTTCAGCCACCCATACACGCGTGAACCAGCGCTGAGCGCGTCCTTTGGGATAGGCCAACAACCATTCTTCGTGAATTTGTTCGGATGTGGCGGAAAAGCCGTATTGATAACGAACACCCTCCACCAGAAACGTTACCTCGAACTCACTGGGTGCCAGACGGGTATCCGGCGACAATCTGAATGGCGTAACAGGCAGACTATCCCCACGCTGCTGTCTGGCGGCAGATTCGAGCACAATACGCTTCATGGTCTGCAAGGCGCGTAAAAAGTTGGACTTGCCGCTGGCATTGGGGCCATATATGGCCGCCGAGCGTAACAGCTCAAACTCGTTGGTGGCTTCAACCTTAAAGACATTGGCCATCAACAGCTCGTCCCCCTTGCCCTTAACCAGACTAAAGGTTTGTGTACCACTGAGCGAACGGAAATTCGCCACATTCATCTCAATCAGCATTGAGACTCTCCAGAGAACAAGTTTTGACAAAATTAGCCAAAATCTAGCACATAAATATGTCTTTGAACAAATTAAAAGATCATTTTTGGAAAATATGCCCATTTTTAGGCCTGGAGATCAACTATTTATTAATAGGCCCTCTTTTTAGCTGTCTCTTCTTTGTCGTTTCGAATGTCGATCTTGCCGAAAACTCTCAAACTTATCACAGAGTTTCAGTGATCCGGTGTTTTTCAAGCAAATGTCAAAAAGCAAAAAGTCTCATTTGTAGAGGCTAAGTCTGTCTTTTATGACGAATTCGCAAATGAGTAATGAGTCTTTATTGTTTGGTCCAAGCTGGTCGGTGATCGAATTTTCAATTAAATAGTTGATAGTTTTGCCGAGTCTAGCGGGGTTGGTTAGCTTTACTGAAAAGCAGTGCCAAGTTTCTATTGCCTAACAACTATATGACCACGGCCTGTCAAGAACACATTAAGTCGGCAGGCCCTCAAAAGATAACCCCCTACCGACGAATCTTTAAGCCTTTCGCCAGATAGGTTTCGAGTTGAATTCCAAAAGCGCCATTTTTATGGATAGCTTTTACCCGATAGGGTTTGCCGAGTTTATCAACGGCGTTGAGTTTCAGATCAATGCCTCGCTCCCGACAGGGTTTGTGGTGCTTATCCAATACGAGCAGTACTTGGGGGCGCAGTCGATAGTCAGAATCAGAGGCCACGATTATACCTACCTCGTCATTGGTCATTTCAGCAATATGTCCTACGGGATACACGCCGATGGTTTTAATAAAGGCGTCAACTAGCTCGCCATCAAAATGGCTGTGGCGACAGTCGTATAGAATTCGCAGGGTTTCGAGGCCGGATTTTCCCGGTTTGTAGATTCGTTCTGAATTAATGGCATCGTAGGCATCGGCCACCGAGACGATTTTGGCGAAATAGGCAATTTGATGTGCCTGCAATTGGCGCGGGTAGCCGTGGCC
The DNA here is from genome assembly GCA_024234505.1 of Hahellaceae bacterium. Lineage (GTDB taxonomy): Bacteria > Pseudomonadota > Gammaproteobacteria > Pseudomonadales > Oleiphilaceae > JACKOD01. Next base: position 525,451 of record JACKOD010000002.1, read on the forward strand.
ATCCATGCGCTCGTGATGGGAAAGCGCCACATCGACGGCCCCTTTGTATACGCCGGGATTGGCAATCAGTATCTGTTTGCCCTGCGTGGTATGGGAGGTCATGGTTTCAAATTCGTCTGGCGTAAGTGCTCCGGGCTTGTTGAGTATTTCAAGCGGAATCCGCACTTTTCCTACATCATGCAGCAAGGCGCTGATGCCCAGGTTTTGCAATTCTCCTTCCAGTAACCCCAGTTCCCGCCCCAGGGCGAGCGATAATAAACACACTCTCAGGCTATGCTCGGCGGTGTACTCGTCCCGATTTTTTATCTGGCTAAGACAGAGGAGGGCATTCGGGTTGCGGATGATACTTTCGACACATTCCGCGACAACCGCTTCGGTGGCGGCGACATCAATCGCGTCGCCAAAGCGCAGGCCATCCAGAATCTGAAATACTTGTTGGCGGGTATTTCGAAACGCCTGCTGTGCATGAGGCATTTCTTCGCTGACGGGTATCTTGGTGAGATAGGTGGTACGAGACCGGGGTTGCTCGATTCGAATGGTTTTCTTGCCGGAAGGCATTGAAATGGTTTTTTCGACGCTCTCGGTCCAGTCTTCCTGCTTTGCGTCGATATACACCCACTCGCAGACATCCCGAACATCCCGTATATCTTCAGGCGTATAAAGGTAAAAACCCTGATACAAAAATGGCGTGCCCGCCCAGGGGCGGTCGAGTTCCGCAATGTACATTCCCAATTGCAATTCGCTGACGGGAATTTTTACGCGTTTTCGGGTAATACGGCGGTTTGGGCTTGTCATGGTGTGTCCTGTCAGCTTGATGGCACTACTTTAGTGCCAGCAAGGAAGAGACACAATCTATTGGTATTAGGTAGTTATGCGGATAGGGGCGACGTACCCAACGCCGTAAAGGGTTTGTCTGGCCGCACTCAGGCTTTCTTCAGCGCCTTTTCCATATAACGGGAGAAGGCTTGCTTGCGGTTAAATTCGGGGTGTTCAGGTTCCAGCGCGACACTGTTGTCGAGGTATTTTTTCGCTTCAACCAATGCACTGGAGGAGCGTTTTCCTGCATCAATCAATTTCAGCGTGGCCTGAACCGCATTCAGGTTGATAGCGGGGTGCTGAGGGTATTCGTTAAGGGCCTGACGAAATGACTGCAGTGCACCATCGAAATCCCCCTGATCGTATTGCTGCTTTCCTTTACGATTCATTTCGGTAATAAATACCCGCTTGTAATAAGGTACCGGGGTGTCAATGATGGCCCTGATTCGCTCAACGAGGGCTTTGTTGTCTTCGTTGTCCTTAATGAGTTTGCGTAATAAAACTTCGGCTCCGGGACGATCGCCAGCAAAAAACTTCGCTTCGGCGACATCAATTACCATTTCCGGATCAGCGGCCAGTGCGTCTTTGTGACGTTGAATTGTGGCGTCAATAATCGCGATGGCTTCTTCCGCTTTGTCCTGATTGAATTTCTCCAGCGCACGAAACATGGAGGCGTTGTAGTTGAGCAATTCTGTGTGGGTTTCGAATTTCTTCATGGCAAACTTTACATGCGCCCGACCTTCCGCAATCATTTCGGCTCTGATTTTGGCATCCCCTTCAGACTCCACGGCTTTGCGAATGGCTTTTACATAGGTTTCATGCTGTTTACGGGTTTCTTTCAGCGTTCCGTCTGCCAGTTTGATGACGGCTTTGTAGGCTTTGAGTGCGGTTCCCATTTCGCCGATATCCATGCTTAAATCACCCAGCCAGCGTTGCCGGTCAGTGCTCATGGGGGACAGCTCCAGCGATTTGATCAGTGCTTCCTGGGCATCGCGTTTACGCCCTTCGCGGAGCATGCAAATAGCCATGCTTTCAATGGCTGCAATGGCCAGCGGGTGGGCCTGAATAATGTCTTCAAATTCGGCGATGGCCCTGCCGGTATCGCCCATTTCTGCAATGCAGCGGGCGCGGCCGATTCTGGCCCAGGCTTGATCCCGTTTTTCCAGTTCGCGCTCAAATAATTCCAGTGCTTCGGGGAAACGCTTTTGCTCGTATAGCATGCCGGCGGTTTTTCTCAGCGCCTGGCTACGATATTGCGGCTGGTTATTTATGATTTGTTCACCGAGCGCGAATGCCGTTTCATAAGACTTACCGTCCATGGCTTCGTTAAATTCGCGGAAGGTTCGCTGGACTTCCATTAATCGGGCGATTCGATTTTTGAAGTCGCCCTGGGTAAAGGGTTTGGCAATATAGCCATCAGGCTCGCACTCGATGGTCCCAAGGACAATATCCTTGGTGCGCTCTGCAGACACAACGACAAACAGCGTGGTATAGCTTAGTCGCTGAATGTGTCTTAAATCCCGCAGTAATTGCTGACCATTCAGTCCGTTACCCAGATTAAAGTCGCACAGCACCAGATCATAGGTACGTTGCACCAGTTGTTTGAATGCAGACTGATAATCCTGAGCCGTATCGACCTGACGGGCACCCAGCTGCAGCAGCATATTTCGCGCAATGGCTACTGCCGCACCCATATCATCAATGACCAGGGCGCGTTTGCCGTCAAGGGTCGTAACAGAAGCGACTGAATCGTTAATAGCGCATTCCTCCTGGCGAGGGTTGTTATTGTTTGTCGGGCCAAGCCTTCGCTTTCCGACCAAGGCCCTCTCTCCCGAAGGAAACACAGGGCCGAGGTCGCGAGGGGTGGGCACCCCGTCAGGCGATATTACGTTCAGCTAGTTAGCGTTGCAGATAAGTATAGCTTTGCAATCCCTGAACAAATGCCTCCAGCAGGGTCGACTTTTCTTCGCCAGAAAGGGCTCGCTGGTCGAGTTGTGCGCGGTAGGCCTGCATTAATTCGTCAGGGTTGTAATTTACATAGCGTAGCACCTTATCCACGGTGTCGCCCTTGATAGGGTGTTCAATGCGAATGCTGCCGTCACTGTTCATGGCAACGTCAACGGAGTCGGTGTCGCCAAACAGATTGTGCATGTCGCCAAGAATTTCCTGATAGGCTCCCGTCAGGAAAAAGCCCAGCATAAAGGGTTTGTCGGCCTGGTAATCTGGCACCGGCAGGGTGGTTTCTATTCCGAAATCATCGACATAGTGATCAATCCGGCCATCAGAGTCACAGGTGATATCCTGAATAACAACGCGTCTCCGGTTTGGGTTGTTGAGACCTTCCAGAGGCAAAATCGGAAAAATCTGATCAATTCCCCAGATGTCCGGTAAAGATTGAAACAACGAGAAATTAACGAACAGCTTGTCTGCGAGCTTTTCGTTTAGCTCGTCCATGATGTCGCGGTGGGTGCGATTCTCGTAACTCAGACTGTCGCGAATTAGCGTACAGGTGGCTAACCACAATTGCTCTGCCTGTGCCCGTTCTGACAGGGTCACAATACCATGGGCAAACATGGAGTGTATTTCGCCTATGGAATGGGCCGCATCGTGAAAAATTTCGATCAGCGAGCGCGGACTGGTGGATTCCTTGACTGACACATAATCCCGCCATAAATTCTTCAGCGGGGTAATGGCATCCGCAGACGGCTCCTGAAGATGCCCGGAATCCGGTTGCTCCACATCTACCACATCGGCTACCAGTACCGCGTGATGAGCGGTCAGTGCCCGGCCGGATTCACTGATAATATCCGGGTGAGGGTAGTTGTTCTGGCTGCATTCATCGGCGAAGGTCTGTACCACGTTGTAAGCATATTCCGCCACGCTGTAGTTCACCGAGCAGGCGCTGCGTGAACGGGTGCCTTCGTAGTCAATACCCAGCCCGCCACCGATATCTACCACATCAACCGGGGCGCCCATTTCGCGTAGTTGACTATAGAAGCGGGCGCACTCCCGCAGGCCGGTCTGAATATCGCGAATGTTGGCGATTTGAGAACCCAGATGAAAGTGCAGTAACTGTAAGGTGTCCAGCGCATTTTTTTCTTTAAGCAGCGCCACTGCCTGCAAAATCTGGTTCGCTGATAACCCGAACTTGGATTTCTCCCCCCCGGTGTTTTGCCAGTTGCCTTTGCCAATGGTTGAGAGGCGAGCGCGTAAACCGATTAGCGGTGATACGCCGAGCTTTTCGGCTTCTTCCAGAATGATGGGCAGTTCGGAATGCTTTTCCACAACGATAAAAATGCGGTGGCCCAGTTTTCGCCCAATTAGTGCCAGACGAATATATTCCCGGTCTTTGTAGCCATTGCACACAATGGTTGACCCGGCTTGCCGGGAGAGCGCCAATACGGCCATCAACTCCGGTTTACTACCGGCTTCAAGCCCCACCTGTAAATTTCCGGCGGCGGGTTCCGAGCGCAGGATTTCTTCCACTACGCGGCGTTGCTGGTTTACCTTGATGGGATAAACCACGGTGTAACGTCCTTGATAATCCTGTTGTTTGCACACTTCATTGAACGCATTCACCAAACTGTTGACGCGGTCATGCAGAATTTCATTGAAACGAATCAGTACCGGGGTTTTAAGACCCTGACCGCGTAAGGTTTCAACCAGCTCCTTGAGATTGATCTGGAGGTGATCCTGCTGCCGGTGAGGTTTAATCATCACCTCGCCTTTACTATTGACGTCAATGTATCCGTCACTCCAGTACGGGATGTTATAAGGATTGGTGAGGCGACCGCGTAATGGTGAGTTCATTGCTGTGCTGAGTCCTCCTGCTTGGACAGTACAAAATCAAAGGGTTTAAACGTCGGGTTGGCTGAGGCCAACGCGGGTTTCACAAACATGTCGTGAACCTTGACTATTATAGATGTTCAGTGAGAAATCCTTCATAGTTTTCTACACTTGACGGGATTCAACCGGTAGAATACCCCACTTTATTTTCATTTGCCCGAATGGTCTGGAGAGTCGAGACATGAGTAACTGGCCCAAAGAATGGTTTACCGAAGCTTTTCAAAACGAAGGTACGGCCTTTTCTTTAAAAATCAAAGAAAAACTGCATGAAGAGAAGAGCCAGTATCAGACTCTCGAAATTTATGATACTGAAACTTTCGGTAAGCTGATGGTACTGGATGGCTGTTACATGGTGACAACCCGTGACAACTTCCTGTATCACGAGATGATGACGCATCCTGCGCTTTTTACACACAAGCATCCAGAGAAGGTCGTGGTAGTGGGTGGAGGCGACTGCGGTACGCTGAAAGAAGTGTTGAAGCACCCCAGCGTTAAAGAAGCCTGGCAAGTAGAAATTGATGAGCGCGTTACCCGTTTGTCAGAGAAGTACTTTCCCGAGCTGTGTGATTCCAACGACGATCCGCGCGCTAACTTTTTCTTTGGCGATGGTATCAAGTGGATTGCTGATGCGACCCCGAACTCGATTGATATCATCATCGTAGATTCCACCGATCCTGTGGGGCCTGCGGAAGGTCTGTTCGCGGTGGATTTCTATCGCAACTGTTTTACCGCGCTGCGTGAAGGTGGCATTCTGGTTCAGCAGTCGGAATCACCGTTATTGCATACCAGTACGATTATCAAAGGCGTACATGGTGATATGAAAGAAGCCGGCTTCAGCCATGTGCACACCATGCCGTTTCCCCAGCCTATTTATCCCACCGGTTGGTGGAGCGCGACTATGGCGGGCAAAAACAAGCCTTTGAAGTATTTCCGTGAAGAAGACGCCGATCAGCGTCCGTTTGTGACTAAATACTACAATAAGGGTATTCACCATGCCGCGCTGGCGACACCAGAGTTTATGCGTGTCGAGCTGAATGTAGAAGATTGACCTAAACAAAGCGCGGTCTGTTGATGTACCGCGCATTGTGACCAAGCCCCGGGTTCCGTGTTATTGGCGGAATGTCGGGGTTTTTTTTGCCTGAATTCTGTGCGCTCTTGTCTGTTGGTTGTAGAAATTTGCACCTGCTTGGTGCTGACCTCATTCGCTATCTTTCCCTCTTGTCTGAATTTTGTCGTCGGTTTACTCACTTAACTGATGTTTTTTCGTTATCTCTTTGTGGGTAGGCATGACTTTTGCGAAGTGGTAGACAAGCAGTATTGATGTTGTGTGGCGAGATCGTTTGCCTCACTCGCTATATTTCAACAATCCGGAGAGAGAACAGAGATGTCGAGTCGTTCTTTACCCCCAAGGTCCGGGCATCAAATCCGGGCATTCGCGGTACCCATTGCGATGGCTACGGCAGGCATGACCGGTGCCTGGCTGTGCTATCGGACGTCATTACTTTGGACGGATCTGGCACTTCTCGCCCTCGCCTTGGGAATTCTGACCGGGCTGATCATTTTGTTGGGGGCGCGGGAGCGGCAATGGCAGCGAGTGTTAGGTGAGTCGGCACCCGAGCGTCTGGAAACGCTGTCGATGATCATGCAGACCGATCCGGTATTGAGACAGTTGAGTCATGCCATTCGGGAGTTATCCCGTCATGACCATAACAAAGATGAACAACTTAAAGAGTTGGTTCATCTGGCCAATGAGTTGATGTCCAGCGCGGATCGTGTCACCTCGAACGCCTCTGGGCAACTGGAGGCAACGGCGTCATCGGCCGCTGCAGTCACCGAGTTAAGTCAGAGTATCGCCGATGTAGCGGAGCAGGTACGCGGTGCTCACCAGTGTATCGCCGAGGCAATGCAGCTAAGCGGGCAGGGGCGTCATGCCGTGGCGAGCACTGCCGCCGATTTGAAAGAGATGGCGCAACAGGCCGATCGAACAGAGCATTTGGCGCAAATCCTTTTTGATCAGTCCCGGCAAGTATCGGCGATGTCGCAGGTGATTCATGACATTGCGGAGCAGACCAATCTCCTGGCATTAAATGCCGCCATCGAAGCGGCGCGTGCAGGTGAGCAAGGGCGCGGTTTCGCCGTGGTGGCCGACGAGGTCCGCAAGCTGGCGCAACGCAGCCGGGATTCTGCCGGAGAAATCTCTACCAGTATTGAAGTTGCCCAGTCGCAAATGCAACAGGTCAAAACACAAATGCAGCAGGTGGCGGCGATGGCACATCGTAGTCTGGAAAGTGCAGATGCGGCGAATCAGTCGCTACAGGTGATTGATCAGCATGTGGCCGATGTGGAGCGGCAGATCTTTGTGATCGCGACCAATGCGACACAGCAGAGTCAAGCAACACAGGAAATCTCCGAGAATGTCGAGCGGGTGTTACAGCGTGCCGATGAAAATCGCGCTATCTCGGAGGAAACCGTAGGTATTGCCCGCTATCTCACTGATCGGGTGAGATTAGGGTGGGTAGCAAAGGAGCAAGTGTGATGGCAGTCAGGGCGCACGCAGAAAATTCGTTTAAGGAGAGTGTCTAATGTCGCTATTTGTCATGTTACTGATTGCCATTTCTGCTTTGGTTTGGGTGCTGTATTCACATATGAGAGCCAATCGTCTACGCAGGGTACGGGCCGTGTACCGGCTGTCGGTGGTCAAGGAAATGAAAGCGCTGTTTGTCAGGACGCAGCAGCATCGAGGGCTGACAACGGGCTATTTAAATGGAGATCATTCATTACAGCGTGCCATCGACGCCGCTCGCCGTGATATCAATCAGCTCTGGGATCGCATTATCGAGATGGCTCCGGAGCTGTCGGAGGATACGCGCTATCAGGGCGCCCATTCGCACTGGCAGCGTTTGTCCTCGAAATGGCCAACGCTCACTGTGGCTAACAATATAGAGCAGCACAGTCGGTTGATCCTTAACCATCTGTATTTATTGGAAGACTACTTTGTTCAGAACAATCTGGTGTTCAGCTTATCCGAATCCTTGGGATTGCGTACTTTTCTGAAGGAATTACTGGATTGCATGGAGGTTATTGGACAGGTGAGGGCGATCGGAACCGGCGTGGTGGCGTTAGGTGGCAGTACCAGTGTCGAGCGCATTCGGGTGAAATTCCTGCTGGAAAAAATTGAGAGTAAAAGACGCTTGGTGAGAGAGCTTTTGATTGCATCGCGATTGGCGGAATCGGGGCGCTCCTTTACGCATGAGCTGGCGAAGTCGGATCAGGCCATGATTGCGCTAGTCAATCTGATCGAAAAGGAGCTTTGCAAAAGTCACCATATTGAGTTGGATGCGGAAGCTTTTTTCACCCTGGCAACCACGGCGATTAGTCCATTAAGTGAGTTGTTTGATGCAGGGATTGCATTAATGGAGCGAACCATCGCAACCTATTCCACCTCGACCGTGATGTCGATGGATACCTTGGGGGCGCGTTCTTCGCTAAAAAATGCGTAACGCGGGGGCAGCGTTTTCGATTATCGTGGGCCGGCTGTCGGGGCGAGGACGCCCCTCGCTACAGGGGGGCGGCAGGCGTTTGTTGCGACTGATTATTCAGCGGCCTTGTGTGAGGCGCGAAAGATCTATGGAGAATTTCGTAAAATAGCGGGTTAAATTGCAAAAGAGTGAAAAATTCCCCTCGAAAACTCGATAAATAGGCGTGTTGCGCTGGAAAATTAGCCAGTTTAACTATACTCATCAATAAGTTTGATTAATAAATAATCACTCTTGTTGATGAGGTGTGCTATGTCAGTCAGAGCGGGTGAAGATACAAAAGGCTGGTTTCGGTCTGAGCGTTTTTTATGTATCAACAGTCAGTGGTACTTTCTGACCAGAGAAATGACCCAGGAAGGGCCATTTGAGTCAAAGAAGGATGCACAGATGGAATTAATGCTGTATATCCGTCATGCCAATGATGCCTTTTTCAAGGCTGGCTGAAATGGGTTCTAGCCAATTTCTGTGACCGCGGTATAGTTCGCTAAAAAATTGACTGCTTTTTCGTCAATACGAACGAACTGTACACCGATATTAAATAGGCTGCCGCTGATCGTGCAGTGGCACACCTTGGCAATGCATTTGATTTCGAAGGCCATGCCTTGGGCAAATGCGGAGATGGTAATAAAAATCTGTTCTCCCGTGGCCAGTCCGTGTTGTAACGAAAACTGTATCCCGTCCTGAGACACGTTGAGTGTCGAACCTTTGAAAATCAACTTACGTGTATTCTGCACTTCAATGCGCCAGCGAGCCGTTTTTCGAGGATAACGTCGTCGACTTTCCACATTGGCAGGCGCTTTCTCCTCCAAAAAATCAGCTTCATTCAGCTCGGTAGGTTGCGATGCGACCATATTCAGTCCGGTTAAGTGAGCGCGATTTGCGGCGTGTTTATGAGCGCTACAGTGACAATTTTATGGGTTTCGATACTAGATAAAAATGACTAATTAGTCACCAACTTTAGGAAATTAAACGTAGCAAAATGTAACTCCCTTATGAATGCTGGGATTGCGGCCTATCTAAAACATTCACAGCGATATCATGCTTTTCTATACTATAAGGCGACGTTTAAAAAATAATAATACCCTGACATAAAAGGTTTGAATGAATTTGCCGCCGTATTCTGACCGACCGTCACAACGTGCCGAAGTACAAGATATTTTAGCGCCCGTTATTTTGGACATTGAAGCCTCTGGATTCGGACGGGGAAGTTACCCCATAGAAGTTGGCTTTGTGCTCGAAAATGGAAAAACCTTCAATGCATTGATTCGCCCCGAGCCGGAGTGGACGCATTGGTGTGACGCCGCAGAAAGTCTCCACGGGATTCCCCGGGATCTGCTTGAACGATTGGGTAAGCCTGTCGCTGTGGTGGCAGATTGGCTCAATGAGCATTTGCGCGGGAAGCAGGTTTATTCGGATGCCTGGGGCAATGACTTGAGTTGGTTGGGGTTGTTGTTTGATGCGGCCGAACGACCGCAGTTATTTCATCTGGAAGCCTTAAGCACAAGGCTAAATGAATCCCAGATGAAACGTTGGGGGCAGGTGAAAAATATGGTCACCGAATCACTGGGGGTGGCCCGGCACAGGGCCAGCAGTGATGCACTGATTCTGCAACACACCTGGCTCCGGATTCAGTCGGGCAAGCCCGGAGCCCGGGTTTCTGCCTGAACCAGTCGGAACAGGCTGGCATGGCGCATTCTGGGTAGACCCAGGCTGCGACCTTCCTGATCGGGGTGGTAGATTTGCGCGAGGGCAAAGCCCGAACGCAGCATTCCCAGTCGAATACTGTCATCGTCGCTAAAATGCAGCGGCACCTTGCGCCGAGTCGCCAGACCAATCGCCTGACTGGAGATTTTAGTCAGCCAGTAGTTGGGGTGATTCTCCAGTGCCGGCCAGATATCAAGCAGATAACGCGCTTCGGGAAACATTCGCAATGAATGGCTGAGCCGTTTCCAGAATTCCGAGATGATCGGGAGCGGAAAATAATTCACCAGCCCTTCGGTAATGATCAAGGTTTTCTGATTTGGCTTGAGGGGGGCAAGGAGCTGTTCGACGCTTAATTCGCCCTGTTCGCGCAGAATATTAACCGGTTGTATGTGCCACCGGGTGTCGAGCATGGGAGTCTTTTCCTGACTGCGGGTTTTCCATTGCACCATGTCGGGCAAATCGGCTTCGATCCAAGTGAGTTCTTTGTCCGGGTAGCGCAGTAGCAGCCGGTTGGCGCGGCTGGATAACCCGCTGGCGATTTCGACGATTTGGGTGTACCCCTGCGTTATGGCGTCGCGCGTCAGTTGATCTATCAGAAGGTGTCGTTGCAATAGCAGTGTTTCGAGGCTCATCCCCAGCCAGCGATCACTTAACTGATCCAGCGGGCGGGCACTTCGATACAGCCACTTTCCCAGCCGGCTTTCGTAGCCGTCCGGCGCGAGACCATTTTCATGCCAGACTTGTCCGGTAAAAAGGCCCGTTAGGCTGACAGGGGAGCGATCAATTCGCAACATAAATGTCTCCATAATGAAGGGGGGCGAGGTGGCTCGTGGTCCGGATTTGGCCTGATTTTAAGGTCATAGGGCTCATTTACCGCACCGGCTCAATACCGCGTTTTAAATTTGTACGCTTTTGTGAAAAATTTCAACTTCTTGCCGACAGGTATTGCATCCCCTACTTGGTGTATCATGGCCCCCAGTTGGGACGAAGGAGACGGGCGTGACATTTCAGGTGCTTGAACAGTTTATTATTATTCTGGTTGCGACAGTGACGGCCTCGCTAATATCTCATCGTTTGCGTCTCCCGGCGATTCTTAACTATTTGGTGGTGGGGTTTGTGGTGGGTCCGCAGGTGACGGGCGTCGTGAGTGAACCTGAAACCTTTCACCAGATTGCCGAATTTGGCGTGGCATTTCTATTGTTCACGCTAGGGCTCGAATTTTCATTGCCCAAGTTGATTGCTCTGCGTAACACGGTGTTTGGCATGGGCACCTTGCAGATGCTAATTTGCATGGGGGTTTTTGGACTGCTCATCTGGCTTTATGGCGTTCCTGTCGAAGGCGTGCTCATCACGGCGGCGGCGATTTCCCTTTCTTCCACGGCGATTGTCAGCAAGGAACTTGGCCGACACAACGAAATTAATACCCGCCATGGGCAAATATCTATCGGTATTCTGCTGTTTCAGGATATCGCAGCGGTGATTTTGCTGGTGGTCATCCCTGCGGTTGGCGGGGGAGCGGGGGAGTCGGAAGTCTCATTATGGCAAAACTTAGGATGGACAGGGCTCAAAGCGTTGGGTTACTTCTTTGCCGTGGTGCTGGCAGGCAAGTACCTGTTGCCCCCCTTGTTTACCGAAATCAGCAAAATAAAATCCGAAGAGTTGTTTGTTCTTACCGTGCTTACCGTGGCGTTGTCGGCGGCAGCGCTGGCTCATGCGCTGGGATTGGCGATGGCGCTGGGTGCCTTTATGGCGGGTATGATGTTAGGGGAAAGTCACTTTAAACATCAGATCGAAAACGAGATTCGGCCTTTTCGTGATGTGCTGCTGGGGATTTTCTTTGTCACCATCGGGTTTATGATCGACCTGAACATGATTATGGAGTACTGGCCCCGCATCATCTTCTTTGCGGCCTGTCTGATTACCTTTAAATCGATTCTTATCTTTCTGTTATGTTTGTTACTGGGTGATGCTCGCACTAACGCATTGCGCGCGGGTATTGTGCTCTGTCAGGGCGGCGAATTCGGATTCGCGCTGATTGCACTGGGCCAAAAAGATGCGCTGTTGCAACCAGAGGTCGCCGCCTTTTTCGTTTCCATCATCGTACTCAGTATGATTGCCACGCCGTTTCTGGTGAAGCGCACCGGTCGGATAGCGAATGCCATATTTAAAGCGCGCGTGGTACCCCAGACCCATGCCTATGACTTGAAAAGGCTGGAGACCGTGGTGCTCGATAGTACGTTGCCGCATGTTGTTATTGCCGGCTACGGCAGGGTCGGGCAGATTATCGCCCGTTTTTTAAAGCAGAAAGATATTCCTTATGTAGCGATTGACGACGACCCCTTGCTGGTCGGGAACGCCCGGGATGCGGGTGAAAATGTTTACTATGGCAATGCACGGCAGGTGAGTCTGCTGGAAAAGGTGGGTCTTGAGCAGGCCTCGATGCTGATTGTGAGCTTCGATGATCACGCGACCGCAGAGCGTTTGGTACATGCCCTTCGGGAAAAATACGCGGCGCTGCCGATACTGGTGAGAACCCGGGATGATGCCCATCTTGCAAGCCTCAAGGAAGCAGGCGCAACGGAAGTCATCCCGGAAATCCTGGAAGCCAGCATTATGATCGCCTCGCATGTCATGGCCACACTGAAGGTACCCCGAAAAGAAGTGACGTTGCTCATGAAAAAAGTACGTCGTGAACGGTATCAAATGCTGAAAGGCTATTTCGAGGGTGAAGAAATACTGGCCAGCGAGGATTTCGATGCCGCTGCGCCGATCCTGCGCCCTGTTACGCTGCCTGAAGGTGCTTTTGCGGTGGGTAAGTTGCTGACGGAGCTGGCTCTGGAGGGGCGAGAGGTCAAAGTGGATGCTGTACGCCGCCACGACGAAATAATCGCGGTAGATGCGGTTCAGGATTTACAGGCGATGGATGTGCTGATTCTGAATGGGTTGCCCAGCCAGCTGGAAGCCGCAGAAGCCTATTTGCTGGTGGGGGCCTGATCCGAACTACTCGGAACGCAAGGCTTCTACCGGGTCGAGCCGGGCCGCATGGCGGGCCGGCCAAACCCCGGCAAGCAAACCAATCAACCCGGAAAGACCCAGCGCCAGCCCGAGATACATGACATTTAGTTGCAGGGGAAAATCGGGCATCAATCCGTGGGTCAGCCACATCAATAATAGCATCACGCTCAGGCCGCCCACTCCGCCGGCAAAGGCCAGCGCGATGGCCTCGCCCAGAAACAGCCAGAGAATCTGTTGTCGTGTTGCTCCCAGTGCACGTAGCAGACCGATTTCGGCCGTGCGCTCCCGAACCGTCGTGGTGAGAATGGTCAGTATGCCGACGCCCCCGACAATCAGCGAAATTGCGCCCAGGGCGGCCACTGACAACGTCAGTACCGACAGGATATCGTTGAGGCTGGCGAGCATTTCATCCTGTGTTGTGATGGTGAAGTCTTCCGCACCATGGCGTTCTTTCAGGAGTCGCGCGATGCGTTTGTGCATGGTGGCCGAATCGGATTGCGGAGAAAAGACGATATCCACCTCCATTAGCCCGTCACGATTAAAAAGCTGCAGTGCGTAAGTGACCGGTAAATAAACCACGTCATCCAGGTCGAAACCCAGCATTTGACCTTTTTCTGCCAAGACACCGATCACGCGAAAGCGTTGTCCTCCGACACGGATAAATTCGCCCAACGGGTTTTGTGATTTAAATAACTCTTGCCAAACCTTATAGCCGAGCACGGCAAAAGGGCGACTCTGATGGGCTTCGCCGGGAGGGATAAATCGACCCAGGGCCACTTCAAATTTCCAGGCCATGGGCATCTCTGAATTAACGCCGAGGATGTCGGTTTTACGTTGACGTTTTCCGAATTCGATACTGCCATTGCCTTGCACGACGGGTACCACGGCCTCGGTATAAGGCAGGGTACGCAATGCATAGGCATCGTCCAGGGAGAGCGGTCGGGTATTGCTCAGTATTGCCCCCAGGCCACCGGTAACATTTTTACCGGGGCTGACGGCGATCAGACGCGTACCAAATTGCGAGAAATTATCCATAACATAGGATTTCACCCCCTCGCCCAGCGACGTGAGCAGGGCCACCGCCAAAATGCCGATACCGATCCCCAGCGCCGTGAGGGCACTACGCATGGGGCTGCTGGCCATGGATCGGTAAACGAGGCGTAATCCGTCGGCGAAGTTCATTATTTTCTCGCCTGTGTTTGGGTGAGGGCCGATACCGGATCCAGCCGGGAGGCCTTGCTTGCCGGGAGCCAGGAGAATAGGGTTGCCGAGACGACCGCTACAGCCAGCGCCGACCAGACTGCCCAGAGCGGGGCCTGAAAAGGAATTTGCGGCCATTGATAGCGACCGGCGGCCAGCAGTACATAAGCCATTACCAGACCGACCAAGGCCGCCACCAGGGTAATGAGCAAGGCTTCGGTGACAAAGATCAGTCGAATCTCCCGGCGGCTTGCCCCCAGCGCTTTGAGCAGGCCAATTTCTTCGGTGCGTTGGGATATGGAAATCAGTGTCACGTTCATGATCAGAATGCCTGACACCAGCAGGCTGATGCTGGCGATAGCCATTAATGCATAGGTGAGAATGTCGAAAATTTTGTTGAACGCTCCCATGATCGAATCCTGTGTGATGACGGTAACGTCCAGATCGCCTTGATGGCGATCTCGCATCAGGTGCTCGATACGGCGCTTGAGATCTTCAATATCCGAACCCGGGCGTGCTTCCACAAACACCCGAAACAAACCTTCCTGGTTGAATAATTTCTGGCTGCTCGCGACGGGAATCAACACCGCATCACTCATATCCATTCCCATGGCCTGACCTTTGTCTTCGAGAATCCCGATGACACGGTAGCGTGTTCCTGCGGCGCGTACCCATTCGCCGAGTGCCGGCTGGGCACCGAACAGCTCCTGTTTGAGTTTGCTTCCCAGTACACAAACGGCCTGAGCCTCACCCACCTCAATGGACGGCAAGGGGATACCGCGTTGCACATTTAATTGCCTGATGCGGAAAAATACCTGACTGGTACCTATCGTAAAACTCTCTCGATGGCGAGATTCGAAACTCCATTCGGTTAAACCGGCGATCAGCGGCGCGGTTTTGATAACGCCTGACAGTCTTTCGAGTGCCTCTGCATCGGCGAGGGTCAGATCCCGTGCCGATTCGCCATGAAAACTGGGTAGCCCTCCGGAGGTTTCTTTGCGTCCGGGAAGTACGATCAGTACGTTACTGCCTAGTTGCCGGAATTCGTCCAATACATATTGTCGGGCACCTTCGCCCAAACTGGTCAGTATAATCACCGCGCAGATGCCAATCACGACTGAAAGCATCAGCATGGCTGACCGAAAGCGATGGCGGGTAATCGCCTGCTGACAGAATTCGAGCCGATCCAGCAGGTTCATGCCAGACTCGCCGCGCGTCGGGAGCGTCGGGTATCGACCACGATCCGGCCATCCAGCATTTCCAAATGCCGTTCTGCCCGATCTCCCAGTGATTTGTCGTGGGTCACCACCAACAAGGTGATGCCCTCCTGATGGAGCGCTTCCAGCAAGGTGATCACCTCGCTTCCGGAATGGCTGTCAAGATTCCCGGTCGGTTCATCGGCTAACAGAAGTTGTGGTTGCGTGATGAGGGCACGGGCAATGGCGACCCGTTGACGCTGGCCACCCGAAAGCTGGTTGGGCAGGTGTCCGGCGCGATCTGTCAGAGAAAGTCGCTCTAGCAGGGCATCACAGGCCGCCTTTCGTTGTGCGCGAGGTGCTCCCGCCAACACCAGCGGCAGTTCGATGTTTTCACGTGCAGTCAGTCGGGGCACCAGATGGTAAGACTGAAAAACAAAGCCGATATGCTCCCGACGCAAGCGATCACGTTCGGGTTCAGAGACGCGTGTGGTGTCGTGGTTCAGCAAGTGATAGTGGCCCAGACTCGGTGTGTCGAGGAGTCCCAGAATATTCAGCAGGGTGGATTTACCTGATCCCGAGGCCCCCATGACGCTGACGTACTCTCCTTTGTTGATGGTCAGGTTAATGTCGTTCAAACCGTAGACTTGCTGATCGCCGACCTGGAAAATCCGGCTGATATTCTGCAAGACAATCATGGCCTATCCGCCTCTGCAGGGGCGGTAACCACCTGAACACCCGCCTTGGCCGCCGGGTTTTCCATGGTGCCGAGAATCCGGTCTCCGGCACTGAGTCCACTGGTGACTTCGGTAAAGTGCCAGTTACTTAAACCGGTATGTACCGGCTGGTATTCGAGTGTCTGGGACTCGGGCATATAACGCAGGACGCGTGCGCCTTCCAGTAGCGCTTCGGTAGGAATTCGCAACGTCTGAGCCTTGTGCTCCAATACGATTTCGATGTCTGCACTGTAGCCCACCAGTAATTGAACTTCTTTGGGCAATTCGGTGAACTGGACATCAATATCCACGGTACGGGCCTGCTTCTCGTAATCCTGAACATAGGGCGCAATACGGCTGACGCGCCCGGCAAAGCTGTGATTCTTGAACGCGTCCAGTGTGATGCGCGCAGACTGCCCCAGCTGAATGGACGCCGCATCGACTTCATCAATGGGGGCCTGAACATAAAGACAGGTATCCGAAATCAGATCGACCGCAGGCGGGGTGGCCACACCCGGCGGCGAGGGCGTTACGTACTCGCCCAGTTCGCCATTAATTTCGGCAATGACGCCCGCAAACGGGGCTTTGAGAATCGTCTGATCGAGCAATGATTGCTGATAAGCCACCTGCGCTTCGGCTTCGAGTATGCGTGCTTTTGCACTTTCGCAGGCCAGTGCACTGATACGTGCCACGGTATTGGAAACTTCTACCGCCTCATCGGCCGTGAGTTTGCGTTTGGCCAGACTGTTTTGGCGTTCCGCATCTCGGGCGTTTTGCTGGGCTTGAAAGCAGGTTTGTTGTACTTCGAGTTTGCTGACACTCAACGCGGCTTTGGCTTGCTGGGTTCGGGCGGTCAAGTCGTCGTTCCAGAGTCGCAACAGCGGTTGCCCGGGTTTCACTTTGTCGCCCGCTTTAACAAATACTTCGGCTACGCGCCCGCCCATGGGCATGGATAACCCGGAGCGTTGACAGGATTTAATGGTACCGGCTCGCGTATTGGCCACCATGGACTCGACCGCACCGGTACCGACAGTAAGCAAATCTATTTTCAGGGGAACGGGTCGCTGCAGAAACAGGACGAATCCTGTGACCAGCGCAAGGAGTGCGGAAATCACCAGCCATTTCTTCATGCGAAATCCTTTCTGTCGGCAAGAAATACAAATTACCTGAACAGTTTAGTTCGCCTTGTTACCAAGAGGGGTAAACCGAGATCAATAAAACGGGAAAATGGCAGATCAAAAGACATCCAAATAGGATCAACTTGATCAAAAATCTGCCGTCCTCGTAAAATAAAAAATGAGAATCATAGTCATCAAGCGGACGCCCATCTATCGACTCTCTTGAGACACCTATAGCATAAGAACGCTCTTCACCCCGCCTACCGCTTAAATCCAGGTCCAATCGACTCAAATACCCCGCAATACCAACTGTAAATGTCTGAGCACCTGGAATCACCAACTCCAAACCATCAGAGCCTTCTACTTGCTGGTCTAGTATTGGACTAGCGTTTATGCTGAAACGTGAAATCAAAAAAATACACAGACAAAAATCGAACATTTAAATTTGAAAATCATAACCTCATTCCTTTAACTATTTCGTAACAACCCAAAAATCAACCGCCCAAACTTTTCAGCCTTGGCTGGGTCAGACAACAATTGCATCATCTGTTCCTGATGGGCTTCGCTACTGCTCAAAATGGCATCATCGATGGCTTTGGGAAAGTCCCCTAACATGGCTTGTTCGGCGGTATTGTTTTCGATCTGACTCATTACCGTGGCGTTTTCTCTCACCTTGTCTCGGATGGTGTAAGCGTAATTCACCATATCGTTATCGGTCAGGTTGTCGGTAACGAATACCTCGTTTAGCCGCGCAATAATGCGCGAGAGCAAATCTTCTTTTTTGTCTTTGGGTTTGGCGGTGCCGATGGCATCCCCTGGTTCGAGTTTGTATTCCGCGGTGTTTTCTTTGAGCTGAATATCTTGCTGGCGAATTTTAGACAGTCGATAGTGGCTCAGAATAACGCTGCCAAGGTCGATATCATCGTCTTCGATGTTTTCTTCTCTTAGCATTGGTCGCAAATTACGGGCATAAAGACTGAGTTTTTCGAGGTCTTTATCGTTGTAGTCGACAATCTGAGACATAAACTCATAAAAGCGCACGAACGATCCTAAATCCTTTTTAAAAACCTCTAACGCACTCTTTTCCTTCGCGCATTCTTTCAGACTGTTCTCCGCGTTGGCAATCAACACGGCATCGCCGGTTTGCTTGGTACGTTCAAACATCATTTTGGCCTGCTTAAAAGCGTCTACCGCCGATTTATAGCGTTTCGTCCAACGATCAACGGCGGGTTTGCAGATATTGGCCAGTGCTGCGTTACTTTTGCTCTTGCTGTAAAACGCTTCGCAGAATTGCTCGACTTCGTGCCATTGGAAAATACCGGCCATGCGCAGTTTGTTGAAAAGGTCATCCACCAAATTAGGGTCAGAAACATCCGCCAGTTCTGCGGTTTGATAATAGGGCTGAAAGGCCGAGAGAATATCATCCGGATCGTTGAAGAAGTCCAGCACGAAAGTGCCCGTATCAGCCTTGCCAGGGTAGGTACGATTCAAACGCGACAAGGTTTGTACGCACTCGACCCCGCCGAGTTTTTTATCGACATACATGGCACAAAGTTTGGGCTGATCAAACCCGGTTTGGAATTTATTGGCAACAATCATCACCTGATAGTCGTCCGAATCGAACGCCTTGCGCATATCGCGCCCTTTCAGGTTCGGATTCATATTGCCTTCGGTGAACTTCTCTCCCAGCAATCCTTCGACATTTGGATCTTTTTCGTTGAATTCCACCTCGCCGGAAAACGCCACCATCGCATGAATATGCTGATAGCCTTTTTCGGTAATGTATTTATCAAAGCCCAGCTTGTAGCGCACCGCCTCCTTACGCGAACTGGTCACTACCATTGCTTTGGCTTGGCCGTTAAGCAAACGCGCCACATTTGCCTTGAAATGCTCGACAATCACCTGCACTTTCTGGGCGATATTGTAGTCATGAAGACGAACCCATTGATTCAGCCTCACCTTGGCCTTTTTACTATCCACCTCTTCGTCGCTGGCCTTCATCTTCATCGCAAGTTGATAAGCCACTTTGTAATTGGTGTAGTTTTTCAACACATCCAGAATAAAGCCTTCCTCGATGGCCTGGCGCATACTGTAAACATGAAACGCTTCGGGTTTGTTATCAACGGCGGGGGGAAGTTGAGGATTCGGTAAACGACCAAACAGTTCCAGCGTTTTTGCCTTGGGCGTGGCAGTAAAAGCAAAGTAACTCAGGTTATTTGATTGCCTACGGGCAGCGACCGCCGCATCGAGAATGTCTTCCGTGCTCAGCTCTTCATCTGTGGCCTCTTTCGCCTCCAGCATCAACACCTCTTTGAGTTGCCTTGCGGTTGAACCTGTCTGGGACGAGTGAGCCTCATCCGCAATAATGGCGTAATGACGCTCTTTCAGGCTGACACTGTTCTCAATGGCCTTCAACACAAAGGGAAAAGTCTGAATCGTCACGATAATAATAGGCTGTGCGGCTTCCAGGGCATTCGCCAGCTTTTCAGACTTCGAACCTTCACCTTCTTTGCGGTTAATGCGGCCCACGACCCCATCCACATGTTCGAACTGGTAAATGGTATCTTGTAGCTGATCGTCGAGCACGGTGCGGTCGGTAATAATAATCACCGAGTTAAACACCTTATCGCCCTCGGCATCCCTCAACCCGGATAACTGATGCGCCGTCCAGGCTATTGAGTTGGACTTGCCCGAACCGGCACTATGCTGAATAAGATAACGCTGACCGGGGCCTTCGGCTTTCGCAGATTCAATCAAGCGATTAACCACATCCCACTGATGATAACGGGGGAAGATCAGCGTTTCTTTTTTGTATTTACGCCCTTCCCAGTCTTCTTTTTCTTCGATTTGAAGATGGATAAAACGACCGAGAATATTCAACAAGTTATCAGGCAACAGCACTTCATTCCACAAATAGTCCGTGGCGTATTGCTCCGGGTTATCAGGCACATCATTGCCTGCACCCCCTTCTTTGGTGCCTTTGTTGAAAGGAAGAAAGAAGGTGTTTTCTCCTTCCAGGCGGGTGGCCATATAGACCTCATATTGACTAACAGCGAAATGCACCAGAGCACCTCGCTTAAAGGTCAGTAAGGGTTCGGGCTTCTTAGTGGCAGGGTCGATGGGCAGGCGCGTGGTTTTGTATTGCTTGATGGCGTTGTGCACCGCCTGCTTCATCTCAGATTTCAATTCCAGTGTTGCTACCGGCAAGCCATTAACAAACAACACCAGATCGATTCGCCAGCGTTTCGCCTTTGGGCTATCTGGCTCTGCTACTTCGCCTTTATCCGCACACCAGGGGCTGTAAACAAGCTCTGGCACGACGCGCAAGCGATTATGGCGATAATTCGCCAGGGTATCTTCATTCAGGGTGTGTTCTGGCTTGAACTGACAGAGAAAAAATCGTGTACCACGATCTTTAATGGGGTGCCGCAATACCCCCAGCGTGCCGAAGGTGCGGAGTTCTTTATTATCGGCATTGGGGTCGGCCTTATTGAGTTGCGTAGCCACACGCTGCAAGAACTTTTGTTCAGGATTATTCGGATAGACCGCGCAGAACTTTTGCCATTGTTCATGTTGGGTATCTTGGACAAAACCGAGTACATCCTCTTCATATAAGGCCAGCTCCCGGTTGTAGCCGTCTGGTTTGCCCAACAGCCAACCATTGTCTTGCAGGTGCTGAATCATTTCATTCTGAAACGCAAACTCCGACGCGCTTGCCATAGGGTGCTCCTGTTATTCTTGTTATTCCTGTTCGATGCTATTCAATTGGTGCCAACGCCTTGACCAACGCCTGGATTTCCTGCACTTCCATAGGTTCCAATGGGTATCCCTCACTTTAGATCAATACGCGGTTCGGTCATGACTTTACTGAGAAAGTTCTGCTGATCAGCCAGGCGTTTGTTAAATTCTTCCGGCGAATAAATGGTCGGGTTGACCGATCGCTGAAGTTGCTCTTCCGCCGGTTCCAACAGCTCCATGATCTCGCTATAACTCAGATCATCCCCCACCAGCATCACATCCACGTCACTACCCGCATGTTCCTCGCCTTTCGCCAGCGACCCGTAAATAAACGCCTGAGCCAAACCGGGCAACAAGGGCGCCAGGGCTTGCTGCACAACACTTGCCACCCCCACGGTTTTTCCCACCAAGCCTTTCAACTCGGCATATATCGGGCATGCCGGATTGGCTTGATAATGGCTCTGATTGCCTTGCCGCGTTAGCGAGACAATTCCCGCATCGGTGAGCCTGGCCAACTCCCGGCTGACCGCCCCCTTACCCACACCGGCACGGCGCACCACCTCGTTCAGAAAAAAACTCTGCTGCGGCTGACCGAATAACAGCCCTAATACTTTCTGTTGAGTGCGCGTAAACAAGGCATCGGCTAACTTCGAATTTTCTGCTGCCATCATGATTTCTTCCATTATCAGTCCCATATTGGGTACTATAGACCCCAAAATAGGACCGATCAATGCAAAGTCTCATTTTGGGTACGATAACCCCCACATTGGGACCGGCATACTGGCTTCGTTTTGTTGTTGCAGATTACACTCCAGACTGGTGGAGCTGCCGGTGAGTACCTGTGCCAGATCATCGCTCAGGGAAAACAGTTTGCTGTGGCTCATAAGGCAGCCTCTTCCTGTGTTTCGCTGGAATAGTTTGCCGACTCGCCCGCAGGCGGCTGCCAATCGCGGACATCGATTTTACCGGTGACGGCGGCGGAGATTAGGGCTGTTCGGCGTTCTTTCAAAAGATCGATCTGCCACTCGGCTTTCGTGATCAGTGCTCCAAATCTTTCTAAAGATTTTTGTACATGATTTGCTATCTGATCTTGCTCAGCAGGTGGAGGCACTGGGAAGACGAAGTCTATCGCATCAGAAACATTAAACTGTTTTTGAGCGGCTCCATATGAAGCTAAATCAACTTGCTGTCTGCCAACCCACACATTCATTGCCGCACATAGCCAATCAGAATTGAAGTCGCCCCGCCGAATTATTATCACAGACGCACAATTGGCCCCCTCCAGTTCTTCGGGAACGACCGCAGTCACCCCGGGGTATCCGACACGAATGGATACCAGATCTCTGTGGTTTAACCGTGAGGGTAAGAGCTGGTCGCTATTTTCCTTGGACATCCTACGAGTAGAAGACAAATCGAACGAATACTCTTTGACATCACCACCAAATATGAAATATACGCCCTCGTCGATAGTGTAAGTGGAGGGATTTATAACCAACCCTACTCCAATCTTGGGAGATACGTGCTTTAGACGCTTTACCTCCCAATGCTCCGGCACCTCGCCCAACCACTCGACACCTGAGTCGCGCATGGGGGCATTGGGGTTGAGGCCTTTGGTGACGGCGTGGCTGATGACGGCCTGGCGTTTTTCTTTTAGTAGTTTGATGAGCTGTTGTTGTTTTTCGATCAGGGTGTCGATTTTGGTGGTTTCGTGGTCGAGGAAGTTGGCGATTTTTTGTTGTTCAGCCATAGGAGGAAAAGGGAACTTTAAGTCACGCAAAGTACCCAATGAAACAAAGTTCTGGACACCTCCGCGCGCCTCCAGCTGAAACTGAATTTCGCATTCATTACTCTGCAAAAAGTAGTTTATGAATGAAGTTGCTATAACACTGCATTTAGAGGTTTTGAATAGGGCAAGGTTTTTAATTGCGAAGTCTTTTGATTTTCCAACAATTATGGGCGAACCTACAGTGCCTATCATAGGCATCAATATGTCGCCAGAATCTACCTTTGAGCGCCGAATTATAGACAAATAATCCACTCGCGATATGTGCTTACATCCGCCCAGAAGCAAGTGACCAGATGTCACATCCTTTGAAGTTACTAGAGGAAAACTGAGATCTGATTTTTCGACATAAGCGGGAGTATCATGAGTTCCATCCCGCACGTCGATCATCATTTTCGTTGAAGGCAACGTCCAGTGGCTCGGGAGACTATCAAGCCAATCAACTTCTGTACTTTTATATTGGGAATACCCACCCAAGCTACTACGGCTCACGAATGCACCTCTCTCAACAACCCCATAATCTCCGCACTCACCTTATCCAGATCCGCATCAATCTCTTCCAGATCTCTGGGTGGCTGATAAACGTAAAAATGCCGATTGAACGGTATCTCGTAACCGACGATACCGATCTCGCCGTCTTTATCGTCTCTTTTGCTGGCGTCGATCCAGGCGTCGGGGACGTGGGGTTGTACTTCTTTCTGGAAGTAGGCCTCATTGGTCGCGTTGACCGGTTGAGAAGGGTCCAGGGGCACGTTTTCATTATCCCGCAGATTGCCATCGGCTTTATACTCGATGGTTTTGCCGTTTACATCAAACAGGCCATAAAGCGGGTTGGCAGGTGCTTTGTGAATCTTCTTGATGACCTTTTCAGCTTCCGGGTTTATCCAGCTAACGGCGCTAGTGATTTGCTTTTTCTCGTTGGTGTCCAACTTGATATTTTTGGCTTTGCAGGCGTCTTTTAACACGTCTTCATAGGTGTTCATGTCATCACATTGATCGGTGCCAATGTGCTGCTGCAACTGTTTTGCTTTGCGCAATAGTTGCTTTTGCGTGAGCCAGGTTTTGCTATCAAGCAGGTCTTTGATTTGGGCTTCTTTCAAGTCACTAAAGTGCGCTTTCAGGTATTTACGAATCGCCTCTTTGTGCTCGCCTAACACGCCGTAGTTTTCACAGGTTTCATCGTCTGACCACTGTTCGCCATAGGTGTCGTAAATCCACTTCATGGGCGCTTCCAGCGGTTTGGATTCAAAGCGTAGCTCAGCAATACGTTCATCACTGAATTGATAGCTTTCACGCAAAGGCCGCTCGATGGTAATACGACGATAGCCAAACTCGTAGTTTTTGAAAATTTTACTGCCAAAGGTTTTTGGCGCCTCTGTCTTGGCTGTGGCGGATTGTCTGCCACGGTTACTTTTCTGCTCGGCGGGCTTGTCCAACTCCCTTGCATCCACCACTTCAAAGGCACCGAATGTGCGAGTAATAGTGGCAATATCTTCATCACTCATTTCATTGCGCTTGCTACCTAACGACTTACGCATCTTTTTGAAGAGGTTAACCCCGTTGATTAACTGTACCTGGCCTTTACGTTCTTCGGGTTTCTTATTTGATAACACCCACACATAGGTGGCAATGCCGGTGTTGTAGAACATATCGGTGGGTAAAGCGACAATGGCTTCCAGCAAGTCAGCTTCTAGAATATAGCGACGAATCTCACTTTCGCCGGAGCCTGCCCCGCCGGTAAACAAAGGTGAGCCGTTGAGGATAATCCCGATACGACCACCCCCGTCTTGCTTGTCTCTCAGTTTGCTTAGCAAGTGCAAGAGAAACAGGAGAGAACCGTCAGATACGCGAGGTAATCCGGGGCCGAAACGACCGTCGAAGCCTTTTAAACTGTGTTCATCTTTGATGTCTTTTTCGATCTTCTTCCAGTCCACCCCAAAAGGTGGGTTGGAGAGCATATAGTCAAACTGTTGGTTAAAGAGCTGGTCGTTAGAAAGCGTGTTACCCAATTTAATGTTGTTTACTTCCTGCCCTTTGATCAGCATGTCGGCTTTACAAATGGCATAGCTTTCTGGGTTGAGTTCCTGACCAAAGGCAACGATACGGGCGTTTGGGTTCAGTTCGTGCACATATTCCATACCGGATGACAAAAAGCCGCCAGTGCCCGCTGTCGGGTCGTATATAGTGCGAATGATGCCAGCCTTGGTGAGGGCTTCGTCGTCTTCCATAAACACCAGAGAGGTGGTGAGGCGGACGATGTCGCGCGGGGTGAAGTGTTCACCCGCCGTTTCGTTAGAGCCTTCTGCAAAGCGCCGGATAAGTTCTTCGAACACCAGCCCCATGTCGTGGTTCGATATGGCTTTTGGGCTTAAATCGGTCTGGCGGACTTTTTGTACGATCAAGTACAGCAAGTTGGCATCGCTGAGTTGCCCGACAAATTCACGGAAGTTGAAGTATTCAAAAATCTCGCGGGCGTCTTTAGAGAAAGACAGGATGTATGATTCCAGGTTTGCGGCAATGCCGGACTCCCCCAGGCGAGACAGGTCCATTTTTGAGGTATTGTAAAAACTCAGCCCATCAGTGGCCCGCAGTAATAACTTCTCTTGGGCTTCTTCTTGCAACCCCATTTGCTGTACACGTTCGTAGGCTTCTAACACGGCCTCTTTTTTATCGGCCAGAACACACTCAAGCCGGCGTAACAGGGTAAATGGCAGGATGATGCGGCCATATTGGGATTGTTTGAAATCACCGCGGAGAAGATCAGCGATCGACCAGCAGTAAGCGGCGAGATTGTTTGGAGTTTGGTTTTGAGTATGGCCGGTGTCGTTTGTTGTCATTTGGGTTTCTTAGTTATGTTCAGCGCAGTGATTGTTCCCGCTTTAACATAGCGGATAAATTCGGGTGGTGCCGGAATGTATCGGTAAATGTTGGCCAGGGGCAATAGTTGGCCGGTAAATATCTGTTTTATCTCATTAAAAATAGCCGCCATCATTCACATAAAAGCTGAAAACTAGCATTAAAAATCAGCGTTGAATATGTCCTAATGTGCCGACATTTAAATACCTAGGCATATAACTGCATATATACCTATAAATCAAATAGTTAAAAACATAATGAGGGCGATTGGCAGAGGATAAAACATAACAAATTACTAGAGATGACTAGAGCTGAAAACATTAAACATCGCAGGAGTTGGTCAACGTTCAAAAGCCAAAGAAGCCGAAATACGAAGCTGCTTAGGGTCCTGATTAATGAATCACTCTCTGCTCATCCACGAAGTTCGGGGAATATCCTCCGCCGCCATCCCCAAGGCTTCGGCAAAGGCTGTTCTCACTTTCAACTCATAGTAAGCGTCTTTGGCTTTATTGGGTGGAAACGAGCCGCCTAGATAGTGAACAGAAATCTTTGCTCCCGGCGGATAGGGTGTTTGAGGCGCAACACGGGCAATATGAAAAAAGGGGCTATTGAAATAGCCCCTGAAAAGACTGGGGCGCAGGATCTACGCCTCCAGGTTCGTGGTGTGCAGGTTAATAGTGTGCAGGTTAGCCATTGATCAGATAGTGCACGTAGATACTTGCGGCATAGCCTAAAGCGACTGCCCAGCTCCAGCGCAGGTGGCTGAAGAAGGTATACATGCCTCTGGATTGCCCCATCAGGGCAACACCCGCGGCAGAACCTACAGACAGTAAGCTGCCACCCACACCGGCGGTCATGGTCACCAGCATCCACTGGTAAATATCCATGTCGGGATTCATGGTCAGCACGGCAAACATCACAGGAATGTTATCGACAATCGCAGAAAGCACACCGACAAATATGTTGGCATAAGTGGCCCCTAAACCTTCATACAACAGGTGGGAGATTTGCGCCAGATAGCCGATGGTGCCCAGACCGCCTACACAGAAAATAACACCGAAGAAGAACAGCAAGGTGTCCCATTCTGCCTTGGCGACTTTATTGAATATGTTGAATTCAGTAATTTCATCGCTGCTGGATTGAGTTTTGTGAGCTTGAATCTTGAGCCAGTAAGAATAGAAGAACAGGTAGGAAAGACCGGTCATCATGCCCAGGAAAGGGGGGAGATGCAGCGTGCGTTCAAACAGAACCGCCGTCACAATCGTACAGAGGAACAAGGCACAAATAACCAGTCCGCCCTGCTTGACGGGTACATGGGTGTTTTGTACCGGGGGCTGCTCGTTTGGTATGGCCATGCTCATAATGGCTGCGGGAACGACAAAGTTAATGCAGGCGGGAATAAACAGTCCAAAGAAACCGAAGAATTCAATATGACCTGACTGCCACACCATCAAGGTGGTGATATCGCCAAACGGGCTGAATGCGCCACCGGCGTTAGCCCCCACCACAATGTTAATGAAAGCAACGGCCACAAATTTGGGTTTGTCTCCACCCACTGCCAGCACCACCGCACCCATTAACAGCGCGGTTGTCAGGTTATCGGCCACGGGGGAGATGAAGAATGCCAGGAAGCCGGTAATCCAGAACAGGGCTTTATAGCCAAACCCTTTGCGAATCAGCCAGGAGCGCAGGGCCTCGAATACATCGCGCTCGGTCATGGCGTTTACATAGACCATCGCCGTGAGCAAAAACAGCAACAGCGCCGCATATTCCTGCAAGTTGTGATTGACCGCGTGCTCAAGCAGCTCTTCGCCGTGCGGTACCTGCTTTGCCAGCAGTGATACCAGTATCCAGATAATACCTGCGGCAGCAAGCACCGGCTTGGACTTACGTAAATGAATGAACTCTTCGGCGACAACTAAACCATAAGCGGCAATGAAAAGAATGGCGGCGAGTATACCTAGCGCGCTGGATGTCATGCCGAGTGTGAGTGCAGAGCTGCCACTGGCAAAGGCGGCACTGGATGAGCCTGCCAGAACCAGCGCAGGGAGAAAATATTTGAGCATAAAAAAGACGCCTCGTTGCGGAAATCACTAGAAAGCATTATCAAACCCGGCACGTTTCCGGTGTAACCAAAAAGCGAATAATCACAGGAATCGTGTCGGGGGCATAGTAACAGTGGGGGCGTCTTGCTGTCTTGACCTAATACAATTCAACCGTGATGACGCCTGGATTCGGGCGTCATCTTTGGGTTCATTGGAGGTATCTTGTGGAGAAAAAGAGGTAGATGCAAGGAAATAGCCTAAACGCCAAGGGGCGCTTTGGTCGGGCTCGCGCTCGTTAGAAAAACAGTCGCATAAACCAGTTTCTGTCCAAATCTTCCTGGCATCCCCGGTACTGAGCCGCATAGCGTTTGGCCCGATCGTCTACTTTTCGGGCAGTGGTTTTAAGCCAGGCTTTTTTCTCATAGGTTTTGCGCCGGTAGCCGCCGCGTCCTTCGTGATAATTGAGGTACTGGCCGTAGGCGTCCCATTTCGAGACTTTATTGATCTGGTGGGTTTTATAAATATACCAGCCCATAAAATCCATCGCGTCATCAAAATCGTCCCGGCTTGACCAGCTGTTTCCGGTGTCCTTTACATAGTCTTCCCAGGCAATGGTTTTGGCTTGAGAGTATCCATAGGCGTCACTGGCCCGACCGATAGGAATGATCCATAAAAAGTATTGCATGGGGGGCGCAGCATCGTGCTTGAATGATGACTCCTGATACATGATAGCCATAGGAATATGAACCGGCACGCCCCATTTATCCCGGCTGTCTTTAGCGGCGTCGTACCAGTCGCGATTTTCATCGAAAATGTCACACAGGTTTTCGGGGTTGCGCGGAGGGGAGCTTGCACAGCCTGATAAAAAGGCCAGCAACGCGAATATAGTTAAAATCAGCTTCATTAGGTTTGTGTTTATTACCGGCATGGCCGCGAATTCAAATAACAGGCTCAGACTCGCGGCAAGTCAAAAGGATTTCCAAAGGTTAGCAAAAACAGCTCGGAATATCTAAAGCACCGTTGAATTTGTCATGCGTTCCAGCCTTGATCCAAATCAAGGGATTATTTGCCCACCTTGTTAGTATCGCTGTCAGACATAAAAAATAACGCCTATCCCTATCCTCAGGAGGATGTCTGAATGACAGTAGCAAAACACTCTTTGCACAATGACTTTCCAGAAATGGCTGCTGCGATTTCGGAACTGAAAACCAGTGATGCCCACTTCGCCCGCCTCTTCGAGGACTACGACTCAGTGGAACACGAAGTTCATAACATTGAAAATGGTGTGGAAAATACCTCTGACGAATATCTTGAAGAGTTGAAGAAGCGCCGTGTACAGCTGAAAGATCAGCTTTACGCGATTCTTCAGTCGCACTCGGCTCCCAAAGAAAGCTGCTGCGGTTGCTGCGGTAACTAAGTGACGATCCGGCTTTACCGACTCGCCCCCGTCGCCCTATGACGAGGGGGCGGGTTTTTTCGCCTGTAATATTGAATGCCTCTCCGGTAAATTCCGCTCCCCCATGGCCGCTGCGTTTAACGTTTCTGCTATGCCTGTGTTGCTGTATTTTAATAGTCGCTATAGCTGCCCGAGCCTGAATCATAACTTTCGTAATTATAAGTGCCGGTATCCGACTCGTAGCCCGTGCAGCCTGCTGACGCCCAGCAACCACTGCCTTCGTAACCACTATCCACGGATGGCATTCCAGAGTACGAATCGGATGATCCGGGTGAACTCTGTCCAGCTGCGGGGCTGCCTCCCAGCAGTTGATTGGCGGTCGATGAACCTAAGGACAGCGTTAACACATCAAACGCAAAGGCACGCTTTTCTGTCATAGACATGCGAGGCCATTGCGTCTGGGCTTGAGTCCAGTACTGGCGGGCCTGGCTGAGAGTCTGTTGTTCTTCTGCAGAGGCTTGCGGAAAGACGCGGGCCATTTCCTGCAGGGCCTGTGCATCATCCACATTGGCCAGAAGCTGGCTGGCCCCGAGTTGATCCAGCATAAAGCGGGTGGCTTCCAGCAGTGCCTTGCCGTTATCTTCGGTTAACTGAGCATACTGCCCCTGTGCCAGCACACGGTCAGCCAAGGCGGAAGGGGTAATCGCCAACAGACCGCATAGCATAATGGCGGTCGCCACTTGTCTGAAAGAAGTCATAGTCATGCCCTCTTAAAAAATACATCTCTGTATAAACTATAGCCAATCAGTGCCTATACTGACACTGTATGAGCCTGATTATTGACGAGGGAGATCGGACGAATGGCGAATATCGAAATAACTCAAGGTGATATTACAGGGCTGTCGGTCGATGCTCTGGTGTGCCCTGCACATAAGCATCTCACCCGTGGTCGGGGACTGAGTGATCAGGTCTTTGATCAAGCCGGTCCGGAACTGGTTGACGCTTGTTCATCCGCACTCGACTGCCCGGTGGGAGAGGCGAGAATGACACCGGGTTTTCATCTTCCTGCCCGCTGGATCATTCACACCGTTACCCCGCTATGGACCGGCGGTGATCAGTGGGCGGGGTCAGAGGCCGGTACCTTACGACATTGTTACGAGAGTGTGTTGAATCTGGCAAAGCAACAAGGGTTAAAGTCGATTGCATTTCCTGCATTGGGAGCGGGCACCAATAAAACACCTCATAATCTGGCAGCCCATATCGGACTGGAAATGTTGCATGCGTATGCGGCGTCATTCGAGCGACTGATTATTTGTTTACGCAGTGATGAAGCCCTTTCAATCTGGAAGGAAACGCAGCGGGCTTTTTATCAATAAGATGAGGTCTCTCAGGGATCCACTTGGGTTTGGTTCGCTGACCGCCATTGGGAGGCAGGCGGCCCGTTCTCGGGGCGCATAAGGGCAGTAAACCTCAATTGTCCTTAGTGGATATTTCCGATATATAACAGAATTTCAGCTGCAATCAGAATGATAATGATCCACTCAAGTGTGGCGGAATGCTTGTGCTTTTGTTCGTCGGCAAGCATTTCAAATAATTCGTGGATGGTTTCAAGTTTTTTGGACATCACCTCAACCCGGGGAGTGATTTCGAGATAACGGGCCGACATCGCATACATGGGTTCCAGTTCCGGGTATTCCCAGAAAAAATCGGGGGTATCCAGCAGCCCGTAATTCAAGATGATATCGCTTTTGGTGCTGAACAAGGATCCGCGCATTTTGGCGGTTTCTTTGCGGCTCAGTGCAATGCGTCCGGTCTTTGCCAGCGAGTGGGGGACATGGGAGGTTTCGATAATCGTTTGTTGAGCCCGGCTTTCAAACAGGTTCAGCTTGACCGATTGTGCCAGTGCATGGGAAACCGCCAACCGTTGGAGGGGGTTGTGTGTGGTGAGTTTAATGGCATCGGAATGAAAGCGATCCTGCTCTGCCTCTAGCTCAAACTTGTAATTTTCTTCTTCAAAGCGATTCAGCGGATCGGCGACAAAAGGGGCGAGACGACTTAACAGCATTTGCCTTTCGTCTTCTTTTACTCCCCAAAAGACCACCACACCGTAATTGAAAATCCAGGCTTCTCCGCCATCCAGATCCGCATGAATGGCGTCACGGTATCGACTTCCCCGTAAGCTGCTGAAGACATATTCTTCAAGCGCCGCCTGACGAAAATCGTTGCCCAACGCAACCGCTGTAACCTTGTTACTGGAAAAGCTCTTTTTTTCTGTCGGTTGCATTGAGTACTTTCGCCTTATGGGTTTTTGCCACCCATGCTGGTCATCACTATTTCTTGTTTCGTCGAGCTTCCATGCGACGCAGGAACTCACTCATGATCAGGGTATAGAGCTCGTCGCCCAGATAACGGTCTTCCACGGCACTATCAATATTCGGATTATCGTTCACTTCGATCACGTAACCCTTTTTGTCCTTTTCTTTGACATCCACGCCATAGAGACCGTCGCCAATGGGTTTGGTGGCTCGCATGGCGGCATCCAGCACGCCTTTGGGGACTTCAAAGGTGGGCAGGGTATCAAAACGGCCCGAAGTGACTTTGCTCTCGTTGTGTTGATAAATCTGCCAGTGATTTTTGACCATATAATAACGGCACGCGTACAACGGTTTGTTATTAAAGATACCAATGCGCCAATCGAAATCGGTATAGAGAAATTCCTGGGCAAGCAGCAGTGATGACTGCTGAAAGAGCTCTTCCAGTCTGGCATTGAGTTCGGCGCGGTCTTTTACCTTCACCACCCCCCGGGAGAATGACCCATCCGGGATTTTAATTACAATCGGGTACCCGAAATCGTCTTCCAGCGCCTGAATCTGCAAGGCATTTCCTTTATGCAGAATGCGGGTGCGCGGCGCGGGTACCTTATGGGTGTTGAACAAATTCGCCAGATAAATTTTATTGGTACAGCGCAAAATGGAGTTGGGGTCATCTACCACCACCATGCCTTCTGCTTCGGCTTTTTTGGCGAAACGGTAAGTATGGTGGTCAATGGCCGTCGTTTCACGAATGAATAAACCGTCGAATTCAGGCAACCGCACGTAGTCGCGCTGAGTAATCAGTTCTACATCGATACCCAGCTCCCGTCCGGCGCTGATAAATTTTTTCAATGCCACCTTACAGCTGGGTGGGAGCTTTTCCTCGGGATTGACCAGCATGGCCAGATCGTAACGGGCATTTTTACGGGCACGTGTTTTGCGCCAGACTTTACGACTGAACTCATCCAGCGCTTCTGCAAAGGCGGTTTGTTCCGCATCATTCAGCGACTTGTGAGACAGGGCCTTGAGCCCTGCAACCTCCCAGGTCTTACGGTATTTAAGGGTGACCTCAAGCACGGGGCAAGGGAAGCGCTCGAACAGCTTGCGTGCAAGTTCCCGGTAAACCGGATCAGAGGTGATGCCAAAATAGGTCTTGATCGTGACCGGTTCGGCCCGGTTGTGCTCTTTGAGCAACTTTTCCAGCCCCGTGCTCAAGTCACCCAAGTGCAGCCGGTATAGCGCCTTTTCACCCAGATCATTTAACGATCTTACGGAAGGAATAACATTGTGACCTCGCGCTTCAGCGAGCAGCGAGCAGTAGTAACCATCTGATAAATAGCGGTAGCGATTGCACAGATTGATCACGCGTACGCGGGTATCTGTTTTGTTGTAATCCGAATTTAAATAAGTCTCAAATGTAATCACCTGATCACTGGGATAATAGGGGCCCCAGTCAGAAATACTGTCAATAACTATAAGGGTTTGAGACATGAATGGTTACCGTGAAAGCAAGTAAATTTAACAACATACAATGGTTTATTATGGGTGTGGATGTGCCAACGTACAAATGAAATATTTTTTTATTACGGGCGTGCGCTGTCTTCCCAATATCCTGTAATTAAAGCTATGCTTGGTAGTTGTCGCCAGCTTAATCGTGTTATCAGTTGACCCCTCCTGCTTTTGCGTCCCGGAGGTTCTTCGGTTAATGGCGCTCGTATTTTAGGACGCTTTTCCGTGGGCATTTCCCACGCCCGTCCGGGAAGGTTTTTTCTGTTTGGAACCCGCTTCGAAGCTTGGCAAGCGGGTTTCGCTTTGGAAATGAAAGTATGTCTCGGGCTATTTCTACGGCTGATGCTTTTCCCTTTACTTACGCGGACGCGGCAGCGCGCTGGACGGCGCTGATTGAGCAAGTGCCCTTTGTGATGTTCCGCGAGCCATTTTCCTGTCAGGGACAGGGGCCTTCAGGAGAAGCACTGGAGACCCAGGTGGCTTATATCGGGTCAGAGCATGCACCCAGTGTGATGGTTTTAATCGCGGGGACTCATGGCATCGAGGGGTTTGCGGGAAGTGCGGTCATGCTGGATTTTCTGCAGTCACTGGTCGATGGGCATTGTGCGCCCGATGCGGGCACGGCGGTTCTCTGTATTCATGCCCTGAACCCCTGGGGTTATGCGTGGTTTCGGCGCTGTGACGCCGAGGGCGTTGACCTGAATCGTAACTTTGTCGATTTTTCCAAAACCTTGCCTGCCAATCCGGGATACCCTGAACTGGCTCCCCTGTTTCGTAACCCTGATCCTCAGGCTCGCCATCAGGCGTTTGCTGATTACATCGCCACGCACGGGCGGCAGGCGTGGGAAATGGCGGTGAGTGGTGGGCAATATGTCGATCCGTCCGGACCTTTTTTTGGTGGTACCGGGGCATCCCACGGGCGCACGGTTATCGAGGCCGTGATTGAGCGCTTTGGTCTGGCGCAAAAGAAGCTGGCCGTTATTGATTTGCACACCGGATTAGGGCCTTATGGATATGGTGAAATTATTTGTGACCATGAGCCGGACAGTGAAGGTACCCGTGCGGCGACCGCATGGTATGGCGACGCGGTGGCCTTGCCGTCGCTCGGCACCTCCAGTTCCGTGCCCAAGCAAGGATTGCTCGATTACGCCTGGCATCAGATTATGGGTAAGGGCAGTTGTTTTGTAACGCTGGAGTTCGGAACGCTGGGAACGCAGTCATTATTTGATGTGCTGTTTAATGACCATGCGTGGTGGGCGCAGCAAACCGGGCTGCCCGGCAGTGACAATATCTCCTGGTGTGCGGTACGGGAGGCCATGCTGCACCATTTTTATCCCAATGATCGGGCCTGGCGTGAGATGGTGCTATTTCGCGCGCGGCAGGTGATATTGCAAACGTTGGACGGATTACAGGCAGGAATTTAGTAATCCGTTTTTTATCAGGCAAGTCTTCTGGATGAACTGTAACGGCCATGAATGAAACTTCAATCGTGCGGGAATCTTTACACATACGCGAGGTAGAAAAAGCGGATTTGCCTTCGTTGTTGGCCCTGGAGCATCAGTGTTTTACTACCGACCGATTGAGCCGGCGTAGTTTCCGTCACTGGATTACTACCGAAGGTCGGGTCTTTCTGGTCGCCGAATGGGAAGGAAAGGTTGCAGGTTATCTGCTTATTTTTCTTTTGCGAGGGACGCGGCTGGCAAGACTGTACTCCGTTGCGATCGATCCGCAGATGCGTGGCAAGGGAATTGCGAAGTTGTTGTTACTCAGCGGAGAAGAAGCGACCAAGGTCTTGGGATGCCACTATCTTCGTCTGGAAGTCAGTCAGCAAAATCCGGTGGCGATCAGTCTCTATGAGTCAATGGGGTATCTGCAATTCGGGATTTACCATGATTACTATGGCGATCATTCCGATGCACTGCGTATGCAAAAGCGCATCCGGCATATCCGGCTGGAAACCACCAAACAGAATATGCCCTGGATTCGGCAGACCACGCCTTTTACCTGTGGCCCGGCCTCTTTGATGATGGCAATGAGTGCGTTAAGCGATACCTATGTTGCATCGCAGCATGACGAGCTGCAAATCTGGCGCGAAGCCACCACCATTTTTATGACGTCTGGTCATGGTGGTTGTCATCCCATGGGATTGGCTCTTGCGGCAAAGGCCCGAGGGTTTGAGGTAGAGGTATGGGTTAACCGGGAAGGCCCGCTGTTTATCGACGGTGTGCGAAACGAGAATAAAAAACGTGTCATGGAAATGGTGCATCAGGATTTCGAAGAGCAAATGCAACTTTGCCGCATTCCCATACACTATACCGACATTACCCAGACGGAATTGATTGCTGCGGCCGAAAGTGGCGGGGTGCCGATTATTCTTATCAGTACCTATCGGCTGGATGGGAAAAAGGCGCCGCATTGGGTGGTACTGAGTGGTTATGACGACACCTGTCTGTATGTTCATGATCCCGATACGGATGAGAAAACCCAGCAAATTGCGTTGGATTGCCAGTTTATGCCGTTATCCCGGAATGACTTTGACAAAATGTCCTGCTTCGGGAGCAATCGACTTCGCACGGCTGTCGTGGTGAGGGCGCAGGCATCTCAAACGATCAACTAATGTGGCTCGGCTATCGGGGCGAGGAGGCCCCTCGCTACAGGGTGTCGGGGCAAACCCCAACCGTCCCTGAGAAATTTTCTTTTCCCCATATTGACACTCTAAAAATCTTCAGTAGATTTGGCATTTCCTGACTGGGCACTCGCCCGGTTTGCCGTTCAGGCAACATGTTTGTCCAAACACCATTTTATTAACAGGCGTAATGTACGGGGCTGTATGAGCAGTGCCAATCCTTGTGTCAGTTGTGGCGCGTGTTGCGCCTTTTTTAGAGTCTCATTTCATTGGTCTGAGCAGAGTGACGGAGGCGGAACTGTTCCTGACGGACTCACTTCGGCAATCAATCAGCATCTTTCATGCATGAAAGGCACCGAAAGCCGACCGTCCCGTTGCGTCGCGCTGATCGGTTCGGTTGGCGAGCAGGTCAGATGCAGTATCTATGACCTGCGATCGACAACCTGTCGGGAGTTCCAGCCTTCCGGCTATGGCGGTCTGCACAATCCCGACTGTGATCGAGCGAGGGCCTCGTGGGGGATGCCCCCGCTAACGCAGCCGACGAGC
Organism: Hahellaceae bacterium; assembly: GCA_024234505.1. Classification (GTDB taxonomy): domain Bacteria; phylum Pseudomonadota; class Gammaproteobacteria; order Pseudomonadales; family Oleiphilaceae; genus JACKOD01. Next base: position 561,409 of record JACKOD010000002.1, read on the forward strand.
CCGGAACAACAGCCGCTCCTGCCCGTGACCCCGGCCGCTTAGGTCGGTTCAATGCTAATGCGCTGGCAGATTTTAGTGTGCAGCGCCTAGCGTGTTTAATTTAGAGTAAAAACTTGATGCAGGTAAAGAAGGGGCTTCGGCGCTTTCAATACAATGCCTCCCCGGAAGTACAAGTAAAATAAAAGAACGGATGCAGCCCCAAAAAATATTCAACACCTGTTGTTTTGAATGAAGTCAAATGAGGCTCACCCATGGATATCGAAATTGAACATTGTCGCTGCGGCACGCCGCCGGTCTGTGAACCCGGCCCTTTCGGCTTTAGAGAGTGGGATGTGTGCTGTCTGAATTGCGGCACCCGGTCGCCCGTGTTTCATAATCGCTCCGAAGCGATAGTGCACTGGAATAATCGACTGCGTGAACCCTCTCTGGAAACGACCGTCGAGACCCGGACCAAAGGGGTTCTGGATCAGGTGTTACGAACTTTGCGGCGAGAAAGGCGAGAGCCCAGCGTTCAGTCATAGTGACCGTTCAGTCATAGTGACCGTTCAGTCATATTGTCATTGTCTCAGCCTGGTACGCCGGTATGCGTAACCAGGCAAAGCCAAAGTAGACTTGCAGAGAGTAGTCTTGCAGGATGACGTGGACTTGTTATTTTCAGGACAGCAAGTCAAACTCGCTTAACACTTTTTCGAGTTGCTTGTTTTCATAATGAGCTTCAATGGCCCGACGTGCGGCCATCCGCCGCTTAACCGATATTTTTTCCCGTGCTTTCTTGTCCATGACAGCGCCAAAGTTCATCTCGAATTCGGCCGCTGTATCCATAAAATACTCGGCAATCGTATTGTTGTTATACATTCCGTATTCTCCAGACCGATCAGGTAAGAAATTTACGGCTATCAACATAAACCTTGTTTGTGAACAAAAAATGAACAATATGTGACGGGCGAATGGCGCTTTATTTGCCGTAAACAGGTTTCGGTGGGTTGGTTGTATGTAGCTGACTGTATGTAGCTGACTGTATGCAGGGGAGGGGGGCGCTTTCAGGCCTGGGGGTCAAGCGGGGTTTTTAACGGAAGAATGCTGTTTTGTATGTTGATCAGGTGCGCGTCAAAATCACTACCCCGATTGAGATAAACGCCTGTCGCCAACATATCCAGAACAATCAAATGCATTAATCGTGAGTTCATCGGTGCAAAGGTTTCGTTATCTTCGTCAATATCCAGCGCGATAGTGATATCTGCTTCATTTGCCAGTGGTGTATTGGGTGGACAAATGGCAATGACAACGGCGTGGTTGATTCGGGCTACCTTGATACTTTCCAGCAGTGAAAGTGTTCGGCCGCTGTGCGAAATCGCAACCACCGTATCCTGTTTGGTCATGGTGGCGGCAGACATGGTTTGCATGTCGGCGTCTGCATAGGCTTGCGTGGCCAGCTCCAGACGGAAGAATTTCTGATGGGCGTCTGCTGCGACAATCCCTGAGGCACCAGAGCCGTAAAATTCAACGCGTCGACTGGAAGAAATACGTTCGATGGCTTGCTCAACCGAAGCCCACTTGAGTTGGGCCCGGGTCTGCTCCAGGCAGCGCATAGTATTGCTGATGAGTTTCAGCCCCATTTCCTTGGGACTGTCCTGATCATCCATTGCAAAGGGCACTTTTACTTCTCGTCTGACTAATTGCTGTGCCAGCGTGAGTTTAAATGCCTGAAAACTGTCGAATCCAATGGCGCGACAAAATCGTACGATGGTGGGTTCGCTTACCTGTGATTCAGTCGCCAGATCAACGATCCGCATGTGAATCACTTCTTCCGCATGCTTGAGGACATACTCACCGACTTTCTGTTCAGATTTACGCAAGTCGTGCATCTGGTTTTTCAGACTGTAGATGATGAGTGGTGATTTCAAGCAAGTACCTATAAATCAGAAAAATATGCGTTAAACGGCGATCATACCAGAGTTTATTTCATCTACGCGTTTATTGCGTTTTTTCTTTCGTATAGGGCTTGAATACCGGGTCACGCTGTTCAAGCATCTGGCTCATTTCATCGGCGTTGAGGGGTTTTGAAATGAGATAGCCCTGCAGTAGGTCGCAGCCTTGGGACATTAAAAACATGCGTTGTTTTTCGGTTTCAATCCCTTCTGCAATCAGTTGTAAGCCGAGGCTTTTACCCAGCGCAATAATCGCCCGTGTAATGGAGGCATCCTCTGGCTTTTCTGTAATGTCCTGAATAAAACTGCGATCAATTTTGAGGGAGTCTATCGGAAAACGCTTCAGATAGGCGAGTGACGAGTACCCGGTACCAAAGTCATCCACCGCCAGCTTAACGCCAAGTGAACTGAGCTGGCGCAACAGGTCGGTACTGCTGGAGATGTTTTCCGCCATGACCGTTTCTGTCAGTTCAAGCTCCAGACACCCCGGCGGCAACTGTGTTTCCAGCAAAACCTCTTTTACTGTGGTGATCAGCTTTTGATGGCGCAATTGATGTGCAGAGATATTGACCGCAATGCTGAACGGGCCTAAACCCTCAGTCAGCCAGCACTGAGTCTGATGACATGCCTGCCGTAAAACAAACGCACCAATTTCAAAGATTAATCCGCTCTCTTCGGCAATCTGCACAAATTCTGAGGGAGGAATTTCTCCTCGTTCGGGGTGGTGCCAGCGAACCAATGCCTCGGCGCCCACTAATTGTCCACTCTGTGCATTGGCCTTAGGCTGGTAATAAACTTCCAGTTCCTTTTGCTTTAAGGCTTTGCGTAACTCGTTTTCCAGCTTGAGCCGGTGATGAGACGCTTGCTTAAGCTGTTCGTGATAACGCTGCCAGTTGTTTCCACCGAGATAGCGCGCATGCTTGGTTGCGACAGCGGCGGCGTGGACCAGTGGCGGCAGGTCGTTGGCGTCTTCCGGAAAGCGTGCAATCCCCATACTGCACGAAATTAATAGCTCATGCTGACCTAGCCGGAAAGGTTGACTTAGCTGGTTGAGCAGCATTTGTGCAAAGGTTTCCAGAGGTGAGGCTTTGTCTCCATGAATAATCAGGGCAAATTCATCACTACCCAGGCGGGCGAGGGTGTCGGTGAATTGTGCCGAATGCTCCAGACGATGCGCTACTTGTGTGAGCAGATGGTCTGCGGCTTTGTGCCCGAATGTTTCGTTGACCTGTTTAAAACGATCAATATTGATATGTAACAAGGTGACGCTGGTGCCTTCTTCCCTGGCCTTTGAAAGGGCATGATGGAGCCGGTCATGAAACAGGTTGCGGTTGGCCAGCCCGGTCAGGTCATCGTAATTGAGAAGGTATTGCAGTTTCTTGTCGGATTCGCGACGTGAGGTGAGGTCGGTAATGATGCCGACGTGCGAGTGAATTTCGTTGCGCTCGCCCTGAATCGCGTTGAGCTGCAGCCAAAGTGGAAAGTAGTTCCCGTTTTTATGACGTTCAAGCAACTCTCCCTGCCAACTGGCAACGGTGGTCAGGGTGTGGCGAATATGCTGGAAAACCTCTTGTTTTCGTTGAATTCCGCTGAGTGCGATCATCGAACGCCCGGTCAGGTCTTCACGGGTATAGCCGGTTATCAGTTCATAAGCCGGGTTGACCGAGAGAAAACGAAACTGATCATCCAGAACGAAAATGCCTTCTGCCGCATAGTCGAATACCGTTTTGGCCAGCTGGAGTTGCTCGCTGTGATGCTTTTCTTCTGTCACATCGCGGCGGGTACCCAGCATGCGCTGGATTTTTCTGTCTCGATCCTGTTTGATGGCCTTTCCGCAATCTTCAATCCAGATCCACCCTCGCGCCGGGTCCTTAACGCGATACTGGATTTGATAGTTGTCGGTTTTGTTGCGCAAGTAATCGGCCATGGCTTTGCGCGTGCGGTCATAGTCCTGAGGGTGAATAATGCGTTTCAGGTGGGCAATAAACTCTTCTGAACTCAGTTCCCGTTCACTAAAGGCTTCGTGAAATGGCGACTGATAGATTTGTCCGCTGGCCAGATCCCAGTCCCAGAGGCCCAGATGGGACGCTTCAATTGCCTGGGCCAGTCTGGTTTGGCTTTTGAGCAAAGCGTCGCTGATGTTTTTTCGCAACTGGATTTCTTGATTGAGGCGCAGATTGGACTCCTGCAAGTCACCGGTTCGTTGTGTGACCTGCTGCTCCAGCGCATCTTTGTAGTTAACCAGTTCCTGCTCGGCATGGATACGCTGTTCCATTTCCTGAACCAGTTGCGTGTTGAGAATTTCTGTGCGCTGACGGGATTGATCGAGATGTTGTATCAAGGCTTCTTTTTCACTCGCAATGGCACGGTTTCGCAGACGCTTTTTGGCATAGCGAAAAAAACCGTAACCGATGATCAATGCGAGGGAGGTTTCTATGAGCGCGATAACGAAAGGGTCGTCAATAAGATGAATAAGGCTGTGCAGGGATAACCCAAGAAGCAAGAGTGCGACCACCAATGGCGCGATATACCATTGCTGGTGATCGTCCTCACGGTAGTTCGGCTTGCCCGGATGCGCCGGCGTTCGGGGCTCAACCGTGGCGAGGCCTGATTCGTGCGGCGGGCGGTTTTTCTCCTCAGCGAGGGGCATGCTGATATAATCCCTGCAGTTCGTTTGGCTGATGGGTCAACGTGTGGCCCGATCAGGCATAAAAAGTTGTCGCTGGCGGCGAATCAAAAAGACGTTTAGCCTTAGTGTCTGCATTTTGATGAGCCCATTTGGCGATCTGCTGCAAGGTGTTTCAATGGGCTGATCGAGGAAGCGCCTCGCGTTTCAGCATTGCCTATCAATATGTGCAGATTTTACCCTATGCGAGCGACAACATGCCATTTATCTCTGTGTTAAAACAGCACCGGATCAAATTTTTGTGGATTTTTTGAGACGCGTGGGCAATGCAGAAATGATAAACAAATACTACATGCAGGCTATTGAATAATGGATGTTTCCCTTCTTTTGGATGGTTTGAATGACGGTCAACGCCAGGCGGTGGCCGCAGAAAACGGAAATTTACTGGTGTTGGCGGGTGCAGGGAGTGGCAAAACCCGGGTGTTGGTGCATCGTATTGCCTGGTTGATGCAGGTGGAAAGAATTAATCCGGCGACGATTATGGCAGTGACCTTTACCAACAAAGCGGCGCGTGAGATGCGAGGACGTATCGAGGCCTTGTTGGGCTTGCCCACCCGCGGAATGTGGTTTGGCACCTTTCATGGTCTGGCGCACCGTTTGTTACGCACGCACTGGCGTGACGCCGGGTTACCGGAGAACTTCCAGATTCTGGACTCGGACGATCAGCTACGTGTGATCAAGCGGGTCTTGAAAGATCTGGAGCTGGATGAAGCCAAATGGCCCGCGCGACAGGCGCAACACTATATTAATGCGCGCAAAGATGACGGACTACGGGCGGCACATATTGATGTCGGGTATGATCCCTACAGTAAGACGATGCAGCAAATCTACCTTCAGTATGAGCAGTTGTGTCAACGCTCCGGCATGGTGGATTTTGGTGAATTATTGCTCCGCTCTCATGAGCTTTGGCTCAAGAACCCTGCGCTGCTGGCCCATTATCAGGAACGTTTCCGGCACATTCTTGTCGATGAGTTTCAGGACACCAATACGGTACAGTACGCATGGTTGCGGGTGTTGTCGGGTGGCCGGGTACCTTTAACGGTAGTTGGAGACGATGATCAGTCTATTTATGGCTGGCGTGGAGCCAAAATAGAAAATATTCATCAGTTTCAGCGCGATTTTTCGAATGCACAGATGGTTCGGCTGGAGCGTAATTATCGATCCACCAAAACCATTCTCGATGCGGCCAATGCCTTGATCAGCCAGAATTCCGGACGCTTGGGCAAAGAGCTGTGGACCGAAGGCAACGAAGGTGAACCCATTGATCTGTATGCCGCCTTTAACGAGCAGGATGAAGCCAACTATATTGCTGATTCGATTCAGGAATGGGTGCGTAAAGGACAGCTTCGCCAAAACGTTGCCATTCTCTATCGCTCGAACGCCCAATCGCGGGTATTGGAAGAAGCCCTGATTCGCCAGTCGATTCCGTATCGCGTCTATGGTGGGCAGCGTTTCTATGATCGCCTGGAAATACGCAATGCACTGGCCTACTTGCGATTGGTGTTTTATCGCCATGATGATGCGGCACTTGAACGAATTATCAATGTACCCACGCGAGGTATCGGTAACAAAACCCTGAATGAATTGCGTGAATTTGCAACCCGCGAATCGCGCTCTTTATGGCAGTCGGCACAGCAGTTGATTGCTGATGGTCGGCTGAGTGGCCGGGCCGCGACAGCGGTACAGAAGTTTCTCGATTTGATCGAGAGTTTTGCCGAGGGCGCCGACGAGAGTGCGCTGCATACCCTGGTTGAGCGCGTGGTGAATGATTCGGGGTTACTGGATTTTCACGGCAGCGAAAAAGGGGAGAAAGGGCAGTCTCGCGTTGAAAACCTTCAGGAACTGGTCAATGCAACCCGCGATTATGAAGCATCAGAAGAAAACCTCAGTCCGCTGGCCGACTTTCTTGCTCAGGCTGCGCTGGATGCCGGTGAAGCCCAGGCGGATGAGTCTCAGGACAGTGTGCAGTTAATGACCTTGCACGCCGCGAAAGGGTTGGAATTCCCGCTGGTATTTATGGCCGGCATGGAAGAAGGCCTGTTTCCTCATGCCATGTCGGCTGAAGAGCCGGGACGTATCGAAGAGGAGCGTCGTTTGTGCTATGTAGGGATTACTCGGGCGATGGAAAAACTGGTGATGAGTTACGCCGAATCGCGTCGTCTGTACGGACAAGACAAATACCATCCGCCATCCTCTTTTATCCGTGAAATTCCCGGCTCGCTGCTACGAGAGGTGCGCTTGCGTAATTCGGTGACCCGTCCGGTTTCCATGGGCAGTCAGTTCATGTCGCCAGCGCCGGTACAGGAAGGGGTCTCGTTACAATTGGGGCAGCGTGTGTATCACAGCATTTTTGGCGAAGGGGTGGTGACAAATTACGAAGGTCAGGGAGCCCATGCCCGTGTACAGGTAAATTTTGACAGCGAAGGACCTAAGTGGTTAGTACTATCTTACGCTAAACTTGAGCCTCGATAGCCTCACTGCGGGTGGAGTTCAGGGGGGGCCGCCCCACAAAGGCGGGTTTGGAAAACAAGAAAAATACATAAATATATGGACAACAAGGAGCCAAAATGAAACGACGTGGACTAATTGCGCTGGTGGGCGCAAGTGTATTGGGATGGGGATTGGCAGGATGTTCGCCAAGTGATTGCGGCCCCACAGCGCAAACGGGTACGGCCGCTGTGGCGCCGGAAAAGCCCATTCACTGGAAGCTGGTCACTTCTTGGCCGAAGAATTTCCCGGGTTTAGGCGAAGCGCCCGAGAAGTTTGCCAATGAAGTTAAGCGCATGAGTAATGGCAGGCTGCAAATTAAAGTGTACGGTGCGGGAGAACTGGTTCCTGCGTTGGAAGTTTTCGATGCAGTTTCACAGGGTACGGCAGAAGTCGGTCACAGTGGTGCCTATTACTGGAAAGGTAAAATGCCGGCGGCCCAGTTTTTTTCCAGCGTTCCCTTCGGGATGAATGCTCAGGAGCTGAACGGATGGCTGCATTATGGCGGGGGGATGGAATTATGGCGCGAACTGTATGCACCCTTTGGCGTGATTCCGTTTGCAGGAGGCAATACCGGCGTGCAAATGGGCGGTTGGTTTAATAAAGAAATCAACTCGCTGGAAGATTTGCAAGGATTGAAAATGCGGATGCCGGGATTAGGCGGAGAAGTACTCAAGCGTGCCGGAGGAACCCCGGTAACCTTGCCGGGCGGAGAAATATTCACCTCATTGCAGACCGGTACTATCGATGCCACCGAATGGGTCGGCCCGTACAATGATCTGGCGTTTGGTCTGCATAAAGCGGCCAAGTTCTACTACTACCCTGGCTGGCATGAGCCCGGTACGGCGCTGGAATTGACGGTGAATAAAAAGGCGTTCGACGCACTCCCTGCCGATTTGCAGGCGATTGTAGAAAATGCGGCGCAAATGGCGAATCAGGATATGCTGGATGAATATACGGCGCGCAATAATGCCGCGCTGGTTGAGCTGGTGGAAAAGCATGGCGTGCAGCTGCGTAAATTCCCGGATTCCGTGCTGGCGCGATTAAAAGCGCTTTCCGAGCAGACACTGGCAGAAGTGGCAGCCAACGATCCGGCGAGTAAAAAGGTGTATGAGTCGTTCAGTGCGTTTCAGCGCAAAGTGGCGGCCTATCATGAAATTTCGGAAAAGGCCTATATAAACGCCCGCTAATCGTATGAGCAGGATAAATAAACAGGGTTGAAATAATACAGAATCGTCGTAACACAGGAAAGAAGTAACACAGGGAGGTGTTTGTGCCACGCATTTTAAGATTACCCCGTAATAACATGGACCATAAAGATTTAAAAAGTTCAGGCTTTTGGGTAGGGCAGCTGTTTATGCTGGCCGGTACGGTGCTGGGGGTTTATATGGCGGCACAGGCCGGACTCTATCAGGCGCTTCAGTATGACGCGATCATTGACATGCAGAATAACTACTATCTGCGTCTTTCGCTGCATGATGAATTGCACGACAACGTGCAGACCTTGAGGAGCTATACCGAACAGTTGGCGCATCCGGGAGGGACGGATCTGCGTCAACTCCATCCGGAATTAGGATTAATGGTATGGGAATCGATGAAATTCTCTGCCGTCACTCTGGAAACGCCTTCGCAGTTTCTGTCGGAGTCACAGCGTTTTTATCAGCAAGTCGCCGATCTTGTCAGTCGGGTGGAGTCGCGGGTGATAGGTGCCAGCTTTGCGATCAAGCGCATTAACGAATTGTGCGACGTCATGGAGCAAAAAACACTGCCAGCACTGGAAGAAAGCTATCAAGCTTTACGAGCCGATCTGGAACAGCGTGGGGCGGGTCTATAGCCGCGAGGGCGAACGGGACTTGATTAGTTGCCTGGTTTGTCATCCGGATCGTTTTGTAACAGCCCCAACAGCTTGTTGAGCTCATCTTTGCACGCTTCCAATTCGTCCAGTAGTGAGCCGCAGGCGTGGGTCATTTCTATCTGTTCACCTGGCGAGTGGTTTTCGTTGTCACTTATCCGTGGTTGGTGAGTGCTGACTTTGGTGCTCACCAGCTCGCGGTGCAGTTGCAGTGTAATTGATAGCTGACGGAAGTGCTGAACCAGATTGTCGTGGCTGAGCGACATGGATTCCTGGCGGGTATCAATGGCGGGCGCGAATGTCGCGGGTGGCGCGTCAGAATTCAGGTTAAATTTACGCTGCTGGTCTTGTATAAAATCGCCCAGCTTGTGGTCGATTTTACAAATATGATTAATCAGCCAATTGGTGAGATACGACAAGATCACTGCTCAATCAGTCGTGGTGATCTGATCAATGTCCGAAAGTACGCTTTTGATCTCTTGTTCAAACTGGCGATGCTGACGAATATGCGCCTGATAGCCGGCTTCATCATACTGAAAACGCACCATCAGGCGCTCTTCGGTGGCGAAGTGATAGATAGTGTAATCAACCAGCTCTCTGAAAAGTGCTTGCGCTTTCACGAGATCAAAGCGACTGGCCAGCAGCTCATCAAGTTCATTGATCAGCCGAACCAGCACTTTGTGCTGCTCATCCAGTTCGGGTACACCAACACTGTATTGTGGTTTCCACTCAAAAATTGCCATTTTCCCAACTCCTGCCACGTACATTAATCATAGCAGTTCGGATTCCTCGTTACTTGAGTTATAGCAATATCGTATTTTTAAGCGGGAAGCCGGGGGGCGTTGAGGTTTGCCGCGATCACGTTGTGGTGACAACCTAAGTACCGGAACAAAAAGAATCCAAGGTTGGTTAACGTGACACCTTAAATTCGGTGGCACCTCTGTAGGCGTGGCGTCCTCGCCGCGCTGGCCGAAACCACCTGAATCAAACCCTGCACCCCCCCAAGCGCCCCGAGGACAGGCATGGGGTATCATACTTAGCGTGTTACCGGAACAATACTGTGAGGTACTTAGTCTCTGGCCGGAACCTTGCGGATACATCCGTTTTCGTCGATGGCGACAAAAACAAAGGTTGCTTCGGTCACCTTTCTGGGTTGATTTTCCAGCGGGTCTTGGGTCCAGACCTCCATTTGGATTTTCATGGAACTGCGTCCGATATCCAGCAATCGGGAATAACATTTTACCTGTGATCCCACACGCACCGGGGACAGAAACTCCATGCCCTGAATCGCAACGGTTGCGGTCCGGCCTTTGGATATGCGGGCGGCGGTGGTCGCAGCGGCTATGTCCATTTGGCTGACGAGCCAGCCCGCGTAGATATCGCCTTCAGCGTTGGTATCTTTGGGCATGGCGATAATTTGCAATGCCAGTTCACCGTTTGGTGCTGGATGGGTTTCCGTGAACTTCATGAATCTCTCGTTATTATCTTTATTGTGTTTTGTTGATAGTGCCCGCCACTCGTGATGAGAGCACGAATGGCGTTAATACGAGCAGTATACCTTTTCTGTGAGCGGTATAAAGCGGCGGCGAGAGCTATACAAGTGATTGCTAGCCATAGACTTGCTCGGGCAACCAGGTGGCTAGCTCGGGCCACCAGGCCAGCAATCCCAACAAACAGAGCTGAATGGCGATAAATGGCACTACGCCGCGATAAATTTGCCGCGTGGTCACACTGGCAGGGGCAACACCGCGCAAATAAAAAAGTGAAAACCCGAAAGGAGGTGTCAGGAACGAAGTTTGCAGGTTGACTGCAATCATAATCCCCAGCCAGACCGGGTCAATGCCCATGGCAAGCAAGACCGGGCCAACGATGGGGACGACTACGAAGGTGATTTCAATGAAATCCAGAATAAATCCGAGCAGGAAAATCACCAGCATGACCAGCAACATGGCGGTTGTGGCCCCCCCGGGAAGTTGATCGAACAGATGCTGGATAAGCTCATCTCCGCCGTAGCCCCTGAATACGAGCGAAAACAGGGTTGCCCCTATCAGGATCATGAACACCATACAGGTCACTTTGGTTGTGCGTTGACAGACATCCCTCAACACGCCTAAAGATAGCTGTCGGCGACTCATCGCGAGGAGCAGCGCACCGAATGCCCCGACACCGGCGGCTTCTGTCGGCGTTGCAATGCCACCGAGAATGGAACCCAGCACGGTAATGATCAGAATTAAAGGCGGGAGCAGGTCATGCCAAAGCGCAAGACCTTGGCGTGCCGGATTCCGGGCGTCATCGGCATGTGGCGGAATCAGGTCGGGTCGAAGTCGGGCGACCACCAGAATATAGAGCATGTAGAGCGCCACCAGCACCAGACCGGGAATCAGGGCACCCACGAACAAATCGCCTACCGAAACCGTATCCGGACTATAGTTCCCCAGACTTCGCTGGGCTTGCTGATAGGCGCTGGACAAGACATCGCCCAAAAGAACCAGCGCAATCGAAGGCGGAATGATTTGCCCCAGAGTGCCGGTGGCACAAATCGTGCCGGTAGCAATACTGGGTGAATAGCCACGCCGGAGCATGGTCGGAAGTGAGATCAGGCCCATCGTAACCACGGTGGCACCGACAATGCCGGTGCTCGCTGCCAGCAACATGCCGACCATCGCTACCGAAATACCGAGCCCCCCGCGAATCCCCTTAAACAATTCAGCCATACTTTCCAGCAGGCTTTCAGCCAGACGTGATTGTTGAAGAACGCAGCCCATAAACACGAATAAGGGGACGGCAATCAGGGTTTGATTGGTCATCAGTCCATACAGCCGACTCGGTGAGGCAGAAAGAAACGACGCATCAAACACGCCCGTCATTATCCCCACTCCGGCAAAGGTAAGCGCCGTACCGGCCAGACTGAATGCCACAGGGTAGCCCGCCAATAGAACAAGACAGGCAACGGCAAACATGATGAGCGGAATATATTGAATCATATCAGGCGTCCTTGTGAGCACCGGGGGTGTGTGCTGGTGCTGCTTGTACCAGATGAGTCGCCGTGCCTGAGAGAATGAGCAGATTGCGAAGGAGTTCTGCCATGGCCTGAATGAACAGTAAGCCAACCATCACGGGAATAAGAGACTTCAGCAGGTAGACCAAGGGAATGCCGGAGGCCTCCTGAGAGACCTCGTGAATACGCCAGGCACTCAGCACATAGTTCCAGCTCGCAAAGGCGATAAAAAGAATCGTGGGCAACAACAATAATAAGGTACCAATTAAATTGACTGCCGCTTGTTGTTTTGGCGAAAAACGCTGGTAAAAGATATCCACCCGAACATGATCATTACTTTTCAGGGTATAGGCGCTGGCTAGCATGAAGATGATCGCGTGCAAATACATTACGCCCTCCTGCACCGCCACCAGACTGACATTAAAGGCATAGCGCAGTAGGACCACCAGACACATCAAAATCACCATCGCGAGGTTTAGCCACGCGATAGCTCCTCCGGTTCGTTCGGTAAAAAGGTCAATCCTTTGTAATATGTGTATCGATCCACGGGGCGACCGGGTGGAGGTTGTTGAGGTCTTAGGCATAGGCTTGCGGGTATCTTCGGGTGAGAAACGTGCGAAAAATGAAGTCGGGATTGTACCTATCCTGATAGAGAGAGAAAAGAAAAGGTGCCGAGAGAAACGGAAACATCCGCGTCTGCCGCATTAAATCCAAAAAGGTCGTTTGATTCGAAATCGAACGCTGTCATATTACTGTCATCCTTTCTCTCTATAGTCACTACCAAGAGAGTGACGTACAGGTCATCGCTTTAGAAGTCTTTAACCTTGTTTGACTAGGAGATTACGATGAAGTTCAAAAAACTTTTTGCAACGCTGACAGTGGCTGCCGCTGTTGCCGGTACCCAGTTTGCTACGGCGGGTCAGGTTGATGAGAAACTGGCGACCTATGTTAAGGCAAGTGGTGTGTCCGGAAACCTGTCCAGCGTGGGCTCAGATACTTTGGCTAACCTGATGACACTTTGGGCAGAAGATTACAAGCGTAACTACCCCAACGTAAACATCCAGATTCAGGCCGCAGGTTCTTCCACTGCACCCCCTGCGTTGACTGAAGGTACTTCAAATGTTGGCCCCATGAGCCGCAAAATGAAGGACAAAGAATTAGCCGCTTTTGAAAAGAAATATGGCTACAAGCCAACCGCCATTCCTGTTGCGATCGACGCTCTCGCGGTATTTGCGAACAAGGATAACCCGATCAAAGGTTTGACCATCGCACAAGTCGACGCCATTTTCTCTGCAACCCGCAAGTGTGGTTACAGCGAAGAGATCACCAAGTGGAGCCAATTAGGTGTTTCCGGTTCATTGGCTGCACAGAATATCCAGCTGTTTGGTCGTAACTCGGTTTCTGGTACCTACGGCTACTTCAAAGATCACGCGCTCTGTAAAGGTGACTACAAGAGCAATGTGAACGAACAGCCTGGTTCAGCGTCTGTAGTACAGGGTGTCTCTGAATCTGTAAACGGTATCGGTTACTCTGGTATCGGTTACAAAACAGCAAGCGTTCGTGCGGTACCTTTGGCGAAGAAAGACGGGGATGCCTTTATCGAAGCAACACCGGAAAATGCCGTAGCCGGTACTTACCCGCTGTCTCGTTTCCTGTGGATTTACGTCAACAAAGCACCTAACAAAGCACTTGCTCCTATTGAAGCCGAGTTTGTTAAGTTGGTACTGTCCAAGCAGGGCCAGGAAATCGTAGTGAAAGACGGCTACGTTCCACTGCCAGCATCGGTTGCTGATAAAAGCCTGACGGCACTGGGTCTGAAATAATAAGCCCCTTTGCAGGTTTTCCTGGGCGCCTTAGGGCGCCCTTTTTATTTGTTGCGTATTGTTGGAATATACCTAGCCGAACATAATAAGGAAATGTGACAACGCTGTAATATAAGTGTCACATTAATTGGCTAATCTTCGCGCAATCTCATTTTTTTCCAGGTTGATGAAGTAATGACAAACGAAGCAACCATTAAGGCGCCTGACGTCGACTTTAATACCCCCGCATTGCAACGCCATCGTAAAATCAGGGCGTTTAAGGATCGCTTTGCTGCCAGTGCTATCGGTGTGGGTGGCATGAGTATTATCCTGGCGATCACCCTGATTTTTTTCTATCTGATGTATGAAGTGGTGCCGCTGTTTAAGCCGGCCAGTATTGAGCAGGTTGCAACCTATGCCCGTCCGGGGGCCGATGTGGCAACCAAGTATCTGTATATGGAGGAGCAGGGTGAGCAGGCGTTGCGTATTGCGGAAGATGGTTCGCTGGTGTTCTTCAATACCCGTAATGGTCAGCTGACCCATACGCAACAGTTACCGGTTCCTGCTGGTGTAACGTTGAAAAGTGTGACGGATGCCGGTATTGGCTCCAAGTTGCTGGTGGCCGGGTTGAGTGATGGCACGGCCCTGTTGCTGCAGCACGCTTATAAAGTTACTTATCCTAACGACCAGCGTGTCATCTCACCCGTCATTGAATATCCTTTCGGTGAAACACCTCTCGTGCTGGATGCGGCAGGAAGCGCACTGACTCAAGTCGCATTGCGCGACACCAGTGATGCGATGCTGCTGGTCGCCATTACCGAGGCGGGGCAGCTGGTTTCCGCTTATTACACTAAAGAAGAGAACTTTTTGTCGGGTGAACTGACGCTGGAACAGGCAGATATTACCTTGCCGCATTTAGCCGATAGAGTCTCTCATCTGGAAATTGCACCCGATCTTCGTTGGCTTTATGTCGGTACAGAAAGCGGCAAGCTGGATGTTTATGATCTGCGTGACAAGCAAGCGCCGGTATTGAATAGTCATATTAATTTTGCTTCCGGTGCAGTGCATATTGAAACCATGCAGCTGCTTTTGGGAGGGATGTCGTTGATTGTGGGTGACAGTGACGGAAATATCACCCAGCTATTTATGGTTCGTGATAGTAATAATCAATATGCCTTAACCCGAGTGCGTGATTTTACACCGAGAGCCAGTGGCGTTTCTGTGTTGGCGGCGGAGCAGCGCAGAAAGGGATTTTTGATTGGTGATAAAACGGGCCATATTTCCATCTTTAATGCCACAGCGAATCGTCAGCTGCTTACCGAAAAAGTGCAAGACAGCGAAATTAAAAGTCTGATTATTGCTCCGCGCGCCAATTATCTGATGTTTGAGAATGGTCGTGGCGAGTTTGAGTTCTGGAGCGTGGACAACGAGCACCCGGAGGTCTCCTGGTCTGCCCTGTGGGGTGAGGTTTGGTATGAAGGCTATGCCGAACCCGATTACATTTGGCAGTCCTCTTCAGCCAGTAATGATTTTGAACCGAAATACAGCCTGGTGCCCCTGGCATTTGGAACCATCAAGGCCGCCTTCTACGCCATGTTGATCGCGACACCATTAGCGATTTGCGGGGCTTTGTACACGGCCTATTTCATGGCACCGGGACTGCGTCGCAAGGTCAAACCTTCGATCGAGTTAATGGAAGCACTACCTACGGTCATTCTGGGTTTTCTGGCGGGATTGTTCTTTGCGCCCTACATGGAATTGCATTTGCCGGGTGTTTTTACCTGGCTGCTGATCATGCCTCTGGCGTTTGTATTGTTCGGGTTTGTATGGGCCAATCTGCCGCAACAAATTCGTCATTTGTTGCCTGACGGATGGATGCCGGTGATTCTGCTTCCATTGGTTGTGCTGGTGACCTGGCTGAGTTTCTGGATGAGTCCCCTGGTTGAGCATTGGTTTTTTGGTGGGGACATGCGCCACTGGATTACGGATGAGCTGGGTATCGGTTTTGATCAGCGAAATGCATTGGTGGTGGGTTTTGCCATGGGCTTTGCTGTTATCCCGACGATCTTTTCCATTACCGAAGATGCCGTGTTCAGCGTACCAAAACACCTCAGTTATGGCTCGTTGGCGCTGGGGGCTACACAGTGGCAGACCATGATCCGCGTTGTGTTGCCCACGGCCAGTCCGGGTATTTTCTCGGCCATTATGATCGGGATGGGGCGCGCCGTCGGTGAAACCATGATTGTGTTAATGGCAACAGGTAATACGCCCGTCATGGAGATGAATATATTCGAAGGGTTACGAACCCTGTCGGCGAACATTGCAGTGGAGATGCCCGAGTCTGAAGTGGCCAGCACCCATTTCCGGATACTGTTTCTGGCAGCGTTTGTGTTGTTCCTGTTTACGTTCGTGGTCAATACAGTGGCGGAGTATGTCCGGCAGCGCCTGCGTAATAAGTACAGCGTGATCTGATGTGGCATTTACTGATAACGATTAACGGTTGAACGGCGAGAGAGATAATGCGAGTTTCATTTAAAGATTGGTCGCGTAAAGGCGATCCCTGGATATGGCTCAATGCCGGAGCAGTAGCCATCAGCTTGGTCATGGTATTCGGCTTGCTTTTGTTAATCGCCCAGCGGGGGTTGGTGCACTTTTGGCCTCATGCGCTGGTAGAGGCTGATTACGTCATGGCGGACGGGCGCCAATCTACCATCATCGGCGAAATTGTCGATTCCGAGGAGGTGTCGGCAGAACAGTTAAGTACGGCGGGGATTCATGTGCCTGCGGGCGTGGAGTTTCTGCAGCGCGATTTGCTGAAAGTGGGTAATCGGGATGTCGGTGGTTTTGATTTTCGCTGGGTGCTGGATCGAGATTTGCCTAACAAACGTTATCCGGTTGAATTAATGTCTGTTGAGCGTCGCGAATGGGGTAATTTTTACGGTTACCTGGAGTCAGTGCGGGAAGCGGGTCAGGAGGTTGCGACAGGCGATCTCTGGGCCGAACTGCAGACGCGGATAGCAAGAACCCTCAGCATTTATGAAGAAATCTATGATGTAGAGAAAAAGGACATTGGCGCGATTAACCATGAACTTGAACGGTTGCGCTTGAAGGAACGGGGTTATCAATTACGCAATGAACTGACCGAAGAGCGCAAGCAGTCTTTGGCAATGCAGCGACAGGCGCTTGATGAAGATTACGCCGTACTGCAGACACGTTTAGAGCAGCTCTATACCGAAATACGTCGAGACAGCATGACTGCCCGAACCATGGACGGAAAGGTGGTTGATATTCCGCTGGCCAAGGTCGTACGGGCTTATCGCCCCAACGCCATGGCACTGCCCGAGCAGATTGGTTTCTACTTCAGTAAACTGGCGGAGTTTGTAGGGGATGATCCTCGTGAAGCCAATACGGAGGGCGGTATCTTTCCTGCCATCTACGGCACCGTGTTAATGGTTTTGTTGATGTCCATACTGGTGACTCCACTGGGCGTAGTCGCGGCTGTCTATCTTAGGGAATATGCCCATCAAGGGGCGATTACACGATTGATTCGTATTGCGGTAAACAATCTGGCGGGTGTGCCTTCTATTGTTTATGGCGTATTTGGTCTGGGGTTCTTTATCTATTTTATCGGTGCAGGTGTCGATCAGGTCTTCTTTCCCGAGGCCTTGCCGTCGCCCACCTTTGGAACGCCCGGATTGTTATGGGCCTCTATAACACTGGCCATTCTGACGCTCCCTGTGGTGATTGTTGCGACGGAGGAGGGCCTTGCCCGAATTCCCCGTTCCATTCGTGAGGGTAGTCTGGCACTGGGTGCCACTAAAGCCGAAACCCTGTGGCGAGTGGTCTTACCCATGGCCAGCCCGGCGATTATGACCGGGATGATTCTGGCCATTGCCCGCGCGGCAGGTGAAGTGGCTCCCCTGATGCTGGTGGGCGTGGTTAAGTTGGCACCGTCGTTGCCGTTGGACATGAACTATCCTTATTTGCATCTGGATCAGAAATTCATGCACCTGGGCTTCCATATTTACGATGTTGGCTTCCAGAGCCCTAATGTGGAGGCAGCCAGACCCTTGGTTTATGCCACATCGCTTCTTTTGGTGCTGGTTATTGCATTGCTGAACCTGTCTGCGGTAGCCATACGGAACCGACTGAGAGAGAAATACAAAGCGCTTGAGATGTAATCGCGGCAGCTTATCTTCCGCAGGGCGTATTGATGTTTTGCTATGTCGCTTACCCGCTGATAGCGATCAGCCGGCAGGCGGCCCGTACTCGGGGTGTCGATAGCCTCGGGATAGCATTTAAAAGATTAATTGATTTACAAATGAAGGTATTAAAATGGCACAGGCTCTGTCACCGACTACTCATGAAGAGGCTACTATGTCAAAAGAACAGGCAACATCAACCGGTCAAGGTAGCGCACGTACCCATGGGATTGATATTTCTTCGCTGGACAGGTCTTCCGAGGTGATGCGTCTGGAAGATGAAACCTTGAGCCTGGAAGTGAAGAATCTGAAACTCTACTATGGCGAAAAGGAAGCGCTGCACGGAATTAATATGCAGATTCCCCAAAAGCGCGTGACGGCATTTATCGGCCCGTCAGGCTGTGGTAAGTCCACCCTGTTGCGTTGCTTTAACCGGATGAATGATCTGGTGGATGGCTGTCGCATTGACGGGCAGATTCTTCTGGACGGCAATGATATTTACCAGCGCAATGTGGAAGTGGCCGAGTTGCGTCGTCGTGTCGGTATGGTATTCCAGAAGCCTAACCCGTTTCCCAAAAGTATCTATGAGAACGTGGCGTACGGACTGCGTATTCAGGGCATTAACAAGAAGCGGATTCTGGACGAAACCGTAGAATGGTCATTGCGTTCTGCGGCCTTGTGGGATGAAGTGAAAGATCGTCTGAATGATAGTGCACTCGGTTTGTCTGGTGGACAGCAACAGCGTCTGGTGATCGCGCGGACAGTGGCGGTACGTCCGGAAGTCCTGTTGCTGGATGAGCCGGCTTCGGCATTGGATCCTTTGTCCACGCTTAAAATCGAAGAGCTCATTCACGAACTAAAGGATGACTATACTATTGTTATTGTCACGCACAACATGCAGCAGGCGGCGCGTGTATCTGATTACACGGCCTTTATGTATATGGGCGATTTGGTGGAATTTGGCAGCACGAACGAATTGTTCACGAATCCGGCAAAGAAACAAACCGAAGACTATATTACAGGCCGTTACGGCTGATTTCGGCGG
This sequence comes from Hahellaceae bacterium, assembly GCA_024234505.1. Lineage (GTDB taxonomy): Bacteria > Pseudomonadota > Gammaproteobacteria > Pseudomonadales > Oleiphilaceae > JACKOD01. The sequence goes on from JACKOD010000002.1 coordinate 580,409, forward strand.
TTGCTGACCCAATTTCAACGTCATGGGTATATTGCGTCAGCTTCAGGGATAAAGTGAGCACCGGATTTTAGGGGGAGTGATGGGTATTACAAAAGACAGCCATAAAAAGCATATTTCCCAGCAGTTCAATACAGAACTGAGTGAACTGCGGAATCATCTGCTGGTCATGGGCGGGTTGGTAGAGAAACAGGTTGCAAATGCGGTTCAGTCGCTGATCGGTAGCGATGGCGCGTTGGCTGAAGAAGTTCGCGCACGCGACAAAGATGTCGATCAGCTTGAAGTGATGATTGATGAAGAGTGCACGCGCGTTATTGCCAAGCGGCAACCTACGGCAAGCGATCTTCGCCTGGTCGTCTCGGTCGCCAAAATGGTGAGCGATTTGGAGCGGGTGGGTGACGAAGCCAGCAAGATTGCCAAAATGGCGCTGGCACTTGTGGATGAAGGCGCGGCTCCTCGTGGCTACGTTGAAGTGAGACATATCGGTGAGCATGTTGGCGGCATGGTTCGCGATGCATTGGATGCCTTTGCTCGCTTTGATGTCGAAATCGCGCTGGATGTACTCCGCGAAGATCGTTCGGTGGATCAGGAATATAAAACCGCAACGCGCTCTTTAGTGACCTTCATGATGGAAGACCCTCGCTCGATTTCTCAGATTCTGAGTGTGATGTGGGTTTTGCGTGCACTTGAGCGTATTGGTGATCATGCCTGTAATGTGGCAGAGCATGTCATCTACATGGTGAAAGGCAAAGATGTACGGCACAAGTCGTTGGATGTGGCTCAAATGGCCATTGAAGACTCCAAAGAATAACAACCGTTTAAAAGCCTGCGGACATTAAAAAAGGCGTTATCGTGAGATAACGCCCCCGGGCTACTAGCCAACCCGCGCAGACAGAATAGGAAGACAAGCCGGTCTGCGACGCTGCCCGAAACCTCTTCGGTGCTTTATCGAAAGCAACGCTGTAGGCCTACCTCTATCGTGGTAATCAGTGGTCACTGGATGCACTTCAGGTAAATACACCCGTAGTAACGCTACCTTTGTTAACGCTCGAGCTGTCAGGCGTCAGATTTCTTTCGAAAGTCGTGTGCCTGACACCCGGGCGTTCGGTTTATGTGCCGAGTGGACAGGGCTTAGAACTTGGCGCTCAGCTGCAGCCAGATTTTGTCAGTGTCCTTTTTAGCATCTTTGGCATCGTAATGAGCGAACTTCACTAGCGCGTTGTAGTGCTTGGCGAAGTCTTGTCCTACAGCGAAGTCAACTTCATTACCGTAGTCATTGCTGCCCTCATTCGCCTGGAACTCGTGATAAGCCAGCGTCAGTGCGGGGCCTAAGGCTTTGCTTGCCAGGCTGACATAAACATCTTCCAAACCATCGCCAGGTGTTGCAAGGAAGGCATCGGCCCAGCCGTTAAATTTATGCTTGGTAGCCAAAGGGGTCTGGAATGAATAGAGTTTGTTGTCTGAAGTCAGTACTTCATAACCCAGAGTTGCAGTCACGCCCGCCGCAGTTACACCACCTTCGAGCAAGTAGTAGTCAGCTTCATTGCTGGCTGCGTTGTCTGCTTTTTGCAATGCGTATTCAGCGGCATAGTTAATTTTCAGGTCATCGCTTGCAGGGGCACTTCCGGCGAAACGTGCACCGTAGGTATCGCTGATTTTATCCAGCAAATAGGCGTAGGCGCTGATGGCTCCGAATGACAGGCTCTTGTTGTTCAGGTGAATGATCTGATGATCTTCGCCATTCACGTTCTTGCCGAAAATGTCATTAACGTTAGTGATATAGCTCAATGTGATCGCGGTATCTGGCAGAGACTGGTTTACTACTGTGATGGCATCAAATGTCTGCTCGTTTTGTCTCCAGGCAGCACCACCGACAAAGCGCTGGTTGTCCAGATTAATGCGCTGGCGACCATAGCGAATCAACGTGTCAGCTGGGGCTTTATAGTCCAGATAAGCCTGGTTGATTTCGGTATAGGTGGGGTCGGCGACCACCGCGTAACGGGTCTGGCCGTTTTGAGTGCTGTTATAGTTGTCTTCAATGACTTCGCTGTTGGCGTCAAATTCCAACACCGCTGACAACCCTTGATAATCCAGGGTTTTGAAAGACAGGCGCGTTTTTAATGTAGAGGCAGTGGCTTCTTTCGTAGGGCCATCCATATCTACGTATTCAAAGCGATAGCGCAAGTCGAGTTTGGCAGAGCCACCCATAATCGCATCTTCAACGGATGCAGCGGGTTCAGCGGCGAATACAGATCCGGAGGCACAAGCCACGGCTAAAGCCAGTACGGATACTCTGGTATTGATTGGGCTTTTCATCTTTAATGCTCCTTGTTGGCGCAGGATTTATTGGTTGTAATATTTTCTTAATGAACCTGTGTTCGAAAATATGCTCAAACGCAGATTTAATACTTGATGAGTATCAAAAACTCTCCTAAAGAGGCGGTTTCTCGTTTCAATGACTCATGAAATCTTTTGTTATGGCACCCTGATGTTTCCCGAAGTGTGGAAAGCCATCCTGGGTTTCAAGCGCTTGAAGACGCAAAAAGCGGTTCTTAAACACTGGTCCTGCCGAAAAATATATGGGGAATGTTTCCCTGGCATTGTTCCTGAGTCGGGCGCTTATACCTCGGGAGTAGTAATGCAAGGGGTGTGCCTAAATAGTCTAAAAGTGTTAGATGGGTATGAAGGGGGGTTATACCAGCGGCGTATATTAACTATTTATGTTGAAGGACAACCTCGACTTGCTCAGGTGTATGTTCTTACGAATGCGGCGCGAAGACTTGCCAGTACTGAGGTGTGGTGTGCCGAGGAGTTTTCAGTGCGGGAGTTAAAGCAATTTTGTGCCACACTTTAGCGAATAAAAAAATAATCTGGTGATATTCAAAAATATAAGGAATGTTGAATGAAGACGATCGTTGTTCGTAAACTTGTCATCCTGTTGTCATTTATGGGTGTGCTTTTTAATGAGGCACTCGCAAATGATCTGCGCCAAGATTTGGTGCATGAGGTGATATCACGTTCTGGCGTAAAAGAAGTGGTTGATGCTTTCCCGTCATTATTGAAAGCAGGTATTCGCCAGGGAGCGACTCAGGCGGGTGCGAATGATCCCGGACAGCTGGAGCGTATTGATCAGATTGTGGATAGTGCCTGGCGTCCTGAGGATATTATGCACACGGTCGTGGCGACTCTGGGAGAGAAATTGTCTGAGCAGCAACTCAATGACGCGCGACAATGGCTGTCTTCTCCATTGGGTAAGAAAATCACCCAAATGGAAATTGATGGAGGACAGCTCGCGAATTTAGAAGCGATGGAACAGCAGCTTCCCGAGCTGTTAAAGAAATTTAAAGGCTCTGCCCGCGAGAAGATGTTCGATGCCTTTGATCGCGCGACAGGTGCGACCGATGTTGCCGTAGATACGGCTATTGCGATTCAGCTGGCCATGTCCGCTGCGATGCTGTCGGGCTCGGAGAGAGCGTCAGAGCAGGCCTTCAGGCAAATCAGGGAGAGTATCGAGTCTAATCGCTTCATGCTTCGCGGCATGATCGAGCAGCAGGTTTTTAACAGCTACATTTATACCTATCGGAATTTAAGTGATAACGAACTGGAAGCTTATCTGGCGTTTTCTCAGTCACCCTCGGGGGCAAAGTACGCTCAGGTGATGCACGAGGCATTGAAGCAAGCGCTCATTGCTCCTGCCGAAGTGGTGGGAAAAAATATTATGCGTTCTTATATGCCGGGCTGAAGCACCCATAGCGTGCAGGTTTTCGTTGGCTCCCACCTAAATTCGAAGGAGCCAACGTCTCAGTTTAGACTTTTGCCCGGTCGGTATAGGGGGGCCAACCAAGCGTTTTGCCTGCCAGTAGATGCAGGTGAATATGAAAAACGGTCTGTCCGGCGCTTTCATTACAGTTCATGACAACGCGATAGCCGTCTTCGGCAAATCCCATCTCGGTTGCCAGCTTTTTGGCAACCAGAAATAAATGACCCACGAGTTCGCGATCGTTAAGCTCAATATCGTTGATTGTGGGGATTTCCTGTTTTGGAATAATCAGCAAGTGCACCGGCGCCTGTGGATTGATATCCCTGAAGGCCAATGACAGCTCGTCTTCGTAGACGATATCGGCAGGAATTTCCCTGTTGATGATTTTGGTAAATAGTGTTCCGGCCATGGTATCTCCTGTGAGTAGTGACGGGTAAAACAAGGATCGTTGAGTGACACCTTGTTTTACGGCATAAGTCTAACGGGGCTTATGAAAAGGTAACGGAAGTGCGGGCTCGAGTCCCATGGCGTAACGCATGACTTTACGTTTGCCAAGGGGTAATTGATTGGCTACCCCCAGTCCGGCATTTCGCAGAAACTGCAACGGCAATGACGTATTACTGAAGGTATGGTAGAACAAATCCATTACTGCCATCATAAACTGGTTTTCGCGTCGGCGCGTTTTTTCGTAGGGCCTCAACGCGGATAAATGCCCTATATCTTCGCCCTTGCGTAGTGCGTTTTCCAGTGTTTCGATGAGACGGATAGCGTCCTGAAAACCCAGGTTGACTCCTTGTCCCGCGAGAGGGTTGATGGTATGAGCGGCATCACCCACCAGCGCTACGCGAGGGGAAACATATCGCTGCGCATGACGTTTGACCAGACTGAAGCTGCCTTTACCCAACACCTGTACCAACGGGGGGAGTGTTGCGGGGAATTGGCGGGCAATTTCTTCTTTTAGCATGGCTGCATCCAGCCCTTGCAAGTGCTGGATGGTTTCCGGGCTGTCGTACCATACCAGTGATGCGTAATGCTTTCCGTCCACATCCATCAACGGCAAAAAGGCGCGCGGCCCGGACGGCGTAAATGCCTGCCAGGTGATATCTTCCTGCTGTCCCTGATATTCCACATTGATGACCAGTGCCTGCTGCCCGTACTGATCGCTGTTCAAGCCGATATTGGCCCAGGTTCTTACCCTGGATTGTGCACCGTCGGCACCAATAACCAGTTTGGTCGATAGCGTCGAACTTGCGCCCTGATGGTCGACAATCTGCAGTTTTGCTTTGTTGGGGGCCAACTCCAGATTTTGAAGTGTTGCGGGGGTAATCAGTGTCACATTCGGAAAATCTGCCGCGCGCTCCAGCAAGGCGAGTTGAGTAATGCGATTTTCAATGATGTGCCCCAGATGCGAATGGCCGATATCTTTGCTGTCAAATGCGGTGCACTGGAGTTGCGGAGGCAAGAGCGACAATAAAGGATTTCGGTGCTGTTCCCAGACAGACATTCGACGATACGGACATAGTCGCATCGCCTGTATGTGCTTCCAGGCACCGATACGCGTGAGAAACTGTTCGCTGGCGACACTGAGCGCAGACACGCGCAGATCGGGCAGCTGGCTGGCAGAAAACGCCATGGGCTGGTGTTGCTCCAGTACAGCAATTTTCAGACCGCTGTGGGCCAGTCCACAAGCGATTGCAGAGCCAACCATTCCGCCCCCGACAATGACCAGGTCATAGTCCACATCGGGAGTGTCTTTCGAGTTACTTGTTTGCATAATCTTGTCTGATGTAAGGGGTTATTTGCCGAATTATAAGGTCGCGGAAGTTAACGAAACCGAAATGTAAAATCGCGAACAATGACTTTCGTAAAATGTCGGATAGAGTAAACTATTGCTTTCCCGTGCGATAGCCAAAATCCGAAACGATGGTGCCATGAATTTTATTATTGCATTTTTCATACACGTTATTGTTTTCTTCACATTTTTCGTTGGCGGCACACTGCAGGCTCAAGCTGATATTCCCGTGGCCCTGGGTGATGGTACCCGTCTGCCTTCGCTAGCCCCGATACTCGAGAAAAGTACGCCTGCGGTTGTGAATATAGCCACCTTTACCACGGTTAAAACCTACAATCCGCTGTGGCAGGATCCTTTTTTTCGCCGCTTTTTTTCTGTGCCCGATAATTATAGTCAGGAAAAGCAAACACAGAGTGCGGGTTCTGGGGTTATTGTCGATGCCAGTCATGGATACGTTCTGACGAATCATCATGTGGTTGAAGGTGCTGATGAAATTACGGTGACGCTCACTGACGGTCGGGTGTTTTCCGCGCAGCGGGTCGGGTCCGACAAGCAAGCCGACTTGGCCGTACTAAAAATAGAAGCCGATCATTTGTCAGAACTGCCGATGGGTGAATCAGGTGAGTTGCGCGTAGGCGACTTTGTCATTGCGATTGGGAACCCGTTTGGTCTGGGGCAAACGGTAACTTCGGGTATCGTCAGTGCATTAGGGCGCAGTGGCCTGGGGATTCAGGGCTATGAAGACTTTATTCAGACAGATGCGTCGATCAATCCTGGAAACTCAGGTGGCGCACTGATCAATTTACGTGGCGAGCTGGTGGGGATTAACTCTGCGATTATTGCACCCTCGGGAGGGAATGTCGGTATCGGATTTGCGATTCCCACGGAAATTGTGCGTACGGTGATGCGTCAGCTACTGGAGTTCGGTGAAGTGCGCCGTGGGCGGCTGGGTGTCCATTTTCAGGATATGACGTCTGAACTGGCGGAGGCTTTTGGTTTGGCAAATGTACAGGGTGCGGTTATTGCCCGCGTGTTGGCGGACAGCCCAGCGGAGCGGGCTGGCTTCAAAGTGGGTGATATTGTTTCGCGGGTGAATGGTCGAGAAATTCGCAATGCGTCTGATTTACGCAACCGTATCGGCTTGACCCCGGTAGGCGAGAAGATGACGGTTGAGCTGCTCAGGAAAGGTCGGACGCTGACCCTGACCGCACTGATCGAGGAAACCCCTGTTCCGGAATTGGCAGGATCGGCAATGAATGCCTTACTGCAGGGTATTCTGTTTCGAGATTTCATTGATCCGCAGGGTACTGAGTCGGTGGCGGTACAAGTGGCTGATATTGACTCTGCAAGCACCGCCTATGAAGCCGGGTTGCGCAAAGGGGATGTCATTGTCGTGACCAATCGCATGCGTACGCGAAGCACTGAACACCTCAAACAAGCGGTCAAAGGGATGCAGCGGCTCGTCATGCGAATAGAAAGGGAAGGACGCAGCTACCAATTAACATTGCGCTAATTCAGGTCGCCGCGTTCCGATACCCGCTTAGAGACTCCAGGCCAATTTCGCTACAGACGAAGTCTTTTTTCGTCGTAGCCATTTGGGCCGCTTACTGCCTTTGCGAATAAACCCCTTACTCAGAATCACCGGATTCACCAAGTGAATGTAGTCGGCGTAATCCATCTGGATGATTTCCGAGTGGGTTCCCGCGCTGAATGCCATGCGATCCGCCTGCTCAAGCGCTTCGTAACAATACACCGGCATGTCGTAGAGATTGCCGAAGGGTGGCAGGGCTCCAATCTCACAGTCCGGAAACCGATCCTTGAATTCCTCTTCTTCTGCCATGGATATAAAATCGGTCGCCATTTCGTCCTGCAGTCGATCCCAGCGGACGCGATAGGAGCAGGGCAGCACGAGCATTGCCAGGGTGCCATCCATATTAATCACTACGGTTTTGGCCAGTGCGTTGGTGTCAATGTGGGTGCTTTCGGCAATTTCTCTGGAAGTAAAAGAAGGAGAATGCTGAATTGAAACGTATTGAACCTGGTGTTCATCCAGAAAGTCTTTGAGTTGCTTAACCGGCATAACAGAGCTCCCCCTGCGATAATGTGCGCGATAGACTCAAAACCCAAGTGCGTAAGGCGCACCGGGTACTTTCTATAAGAATAGTTCAAAAAATACTCAGGTCGATATAAAAACACCCATCGCAGGTGCGACAGGTGTTTTTTGAGACAGATTTGGCAATATGCAGCCGATCAGGAAACCTGATGCATATGCACATCTTGTTGTGGGAATGGAATGGTAATACCCGCCGTATCGAACGCCTCTTTTACTTTTTCATGAGTATCAAAGTAGACGCCCCAATAGTCTTCCTTTTTAACCCATACGCGGCAAACCAGATTGACCGAACTGTCTCCAAGAGAATGTACGGCAATGGTTTTGTCCTGGTCTTTGAGTACGCGGGCATCTTCACTGGTCACTTGTTCAAGCACGGCTTTGGCTTTCTTCATGTCGTCGCCGTAGCTGATGCCGAATAACATATCAACACGGCGAGTAGGTTCGGCGGTGATATTGATCAGACTATTATTGGAAAGCACGCCGTTGGGAATAATGACCCGACGATTGTCCGGAGTGGTTAATACCGTGACAAAAATCTGTATTTCTTTGACCGCACCGATATAGCCGGCAGCTTCGATTACATCGCCCACTTTGAAAGGTTTGAATATCAGGATCAGTACACCGCCAGCGAAATTTGACAGACTGCCCTGAAGTGCCAGGCCAACGGCCAAACCTGCGGCACCCAGTACTGCTATAAAGGAAGTCGTTTCGACGCCGACCATGGAGGCTACTGAAATAAGCAGCAAGGTTTTAAGGCCGATGGATGCCAGGCTATTTACAAATTTGAAGAGAGTGGCATCTACTTTGGAATGCATCCTGGTTTCGAGGGTGCCCAGTACTTTGTTAATCAGCCACAACCCGATGATCAGGGTGGCGATAGCCAGAAGCAGCTGTGGTGCATAGGCGAGGGTCATTGCCCAAAGGCTCTGAATCAGGTCGTTCACTTGATTAGGGTTATTGAGTAGGTTGTCCATAGAGATTCCTTGAAGCGTTCAATTGTCACCGTCCTTGGGTTTATTCTTGGTGCCTTCCTGACCAGCCAATTATAGCCATCGCCATTGGATTTACCCGTGAAATTTTTAGGCTTTACGGCAATCATCCTGATGACTACTATCTCTCGTCGCTTGTGAGGATCATTCATGTCTTTTAATAAATTATTGGCTCGATTGCAGCAGACGCTGCCTCGCGCAAATTTGATCGCCACCTCGTTACCTGAATGTCCTCAGGTTCAGCTCTATTTGTTTGACCCCGCGGTGATGGAGGGGCCACTGTCTCATGATGAAGCCCAGGCGGTTGTAGCCGAACCGGCGTATTGGTCCTTTTGCTGGGCCAGCGGGCAGGTGCTGGCGGCCTATCTGTTGGAGCATGCAGAATGGGTCAGGGGTAAAACTGTGCTGGATTTCGGATCTGGCTCGGGTGTGGTTGCGATTGCGGCTGCCCTGGCAGGCGCAGCAAGGGTGATTGCTTGTGATATTGATCCGGCAGCGCTGGAGGCGATTCAGGCTAATATGGCATTAAACGGGGTTACACTGGAAATCTGTGAGGACTTCTTCTCATTGAATTGCGAAGTGGATTTGCTGGTGGCGGCCGACGTGTTGTACGACCCAGAGAATCTGCCTTTTCTCGGCAGGTTTCGTCAGACAGCGAAGCAGGTCGTGCTGGCAGATTCACGCATTCGTCACTTGCCGGATGATCGCTATCAAAAGGTCACACAGGTTGAATGCCGAACCTGTCCGGATTTGAACGAATTTGAGGAGTTTAACCTGGTTCGAATCTATGAAGTCAACTGAGCGGCGGGTTTCGTGAGCCACTTGTGACGCAGGAATAAAAACAAAAGGGCACGCAGAGGTGCCCTTAGTCAGAATTCTTTGATCATTCCCTGATCAGATAAAAATACCGGAAGTATTTTTCTTACCGAATAAACTCCTGTTATAAACGGTAATTTTCCTTGCTTTTCAGATTCCGTTCTTCGCAGTCCCTGTCACCTGTTTTTGCCAACTCCGGGCAAAAAACAGGGTTCCCTTAAGCAGTCAGTTCCTTTGGTTCCTTGCTTCCCTTCCCATCCTGAGAAGAAGCCATCCTGGTGGTATTCCGTTTCCCTGTCGTCCTGACGAAAGTAACTATACGCTTTCAACTGTGACGCAAATGTGACAATCATCACGTCAATTTTTGGGGTAAAAAGGAGTATTCTTTAAAAGCTAAAATAAACAGAGGCTTATAAAATGGTTGAGTTCTGTAGGCATTAAAAAGGCGTATTTTTAAGAGATAGCTTACATGTTATGTAAGTTATGTCTTACATTGTTGTTGGCGAATTGCTTACATTAACAACACCTAACCCGGTCCTCGATTCAGTGGTATTGTCATTAAAACGTGGCGGGCAGAACATATGCGCAAGTTGCTTCTGTCACTGGGTGGTAAAAGCACAGTTCAGAGGCATGAAGCAGGAGTCTGGGCGAACGCGCTTTGATCTCCGGTGGGGCGTAAAGTTTGTCTCCGAGGATGGGGTGCCCCAAACCGAGCAAGTGTACTCTCAGTTGATGAGAGCGCCCGGTAATGGGCGTGAGCTCAACGCGGGAGGTGTCATTGTCCTGGTCGGTTACTTGATAGTGAGTGCAGGAGGCTTTACCTGATTCGTAACAAATTTTTTGTCTGGGGCGATTCGGCCAATCGGTGATTAAAGGAAAATCAATGGTTCCCGTGTTGTGGGTCGGATGGCCGGCGATCAGAGCGATATATTTTTTTTGAACTTTTCGTTGTTCAAATTGACGACTCAGGTGGCGATGACTGTCTGCATTGAGTGCGACCACCATCAGTCCGGATGTTTCCTGATCCAGCCGATGAACTATCCGGGCTTCCGGCCATGAGGTCTGAATTCGGGAAATCAGGCAATCTTTGTTTTCAGGAAGGCGTCCGGGGACGCTCAGCATGCCGCTAGGTTTCGCAACCACCAGAAATTCAGGGTCTTCGTGAATCAGTTGCCAATCAGGTTGTATCGGGTTTGTGCTCATTTATGGCGATTCCATTGAAGTAACTGCAGGGTTACGTAATATAAGATGGCGCATGGTAAAGGGTTCATCTCGTGGTTTAAACCTTAACCGTCGAATCCATCGATCAGAAAGTCATGCATAAGCGAAATAAGGAGTGTTAAAGGTGAATGATTTACCCAATGCAGGGTGGCGTAGTTTTATTTGTGGTTTCAGATTAATGTGGCTGCCGCAATTGCGCTGGCTGGTGATCATACCGTTAGGTATCAACGTTCTCTTGTTTATGGCGCTCTTTCATCAAGGAAGTGTCTGGGCGTCTGCCGGTATTGCAGCAGCGATGAGCGCGTTACCCGATTGGCTGGGTTTTCTTGATAGCCTTTTCTGGTTGCTCTACGGTGCCGTTTTTTTACTGATATTTGTATACAGTTTTGTAACGGTTGCCAATCTTATCGGCTCGCCCTTTTATGGCGTTTTAGCAGAGCGGGTCGCGCATCATTTGAAAGGTGAGGCTGCGGATTCGGGTCAGCAGGGGATCGTGGCACTCGTATGGACAAGTGTAAGTCGCGAGATTCACAAAATTCTCTATTATCTGCCTCGCGTCATGTTGCTGGTGTTGTTGGGGATGATTCCCGGTTTAAATTTAATCGGTGCCCTGTTGTGGTTTCTTTTTTCTGCCTGGATGATGACATTGCAATACACTGATTTTTCAGCGGACAATCAAGGTTTGAGTTTCAAAGCCTTACGTCAGAGCTTGCAAGGTTCCCGCTTGAGTGGCCTGACATTTGGTGCCCTGGTGGCATTGTCGAATATGTTACCGGTGTTAAATCTTTTAGCGGTTCCTGCGGCCGTGTGCGGTGGTACGCATTTTTGGCTACAACGGCAAGGAATGCTAGAAAATCCATCAACCAATGGAAAGAGCCTGTTGTGATGATCTATGCTGAAACCAGTCAATATTGTTATGGTTATTCTGGAGTGTAGGCATGGCGCAACTTAAAGTGCTGGTGGTGGATGATGCGAGCTTTGTAAGGGATCTCGTCAAACGGACGATTCGCAATAGTTTTCCATCACTCACGGTTGAGGAGGCAATCAACGGAAAAAAGGCGCAATCGCTGATGACCCGAGTAGCCTACGATCTCATTTTGTGTGATTGGGAAATGCCCGAGATGAGTGGGTTGGAATTGTTGCGTTGGGCGCGTCAGCAGGACGCCTACAAAAAAACGCCGTTTGTGATGGTCACCAGTCGCGGAGATCGCGGGCATGTTATGGAGGCGGTTCAGGAAGGCGTCACCGATTATTTAGGGAAACCCTTCAGCCCCGAGCAAATGTCGGCAAAAATTATCAAAGCGCTGGGTAAAAAGCTCAGGGGAGCTCCCTCGTCTGCGCCAGGAGGTGTGCAGGATGCCTTTAAACAGTCTGCAGCACTCTTGACGAGTGCGCCTGTGCGTGCGGCGACAAAAGCTGTCAACGGGTTAAATGATTCAGCTGCTTTGCTCACCGGAGGTAATGCCGGGGGAGCGGATGCCTCAGTCAACGTAAGTACTAAAACCATTGCTGAAGTACGCTTTGCCAACAGCGCACTCAAAGCCGTGATTAAAGCGATCAGCCTGACCGAAGTGAAGGTTATTGCTCGCCGGGAGCAATTGTTTCCGGGGATTCTGGATTCTGCTGTGATTGATATTGAGCTGGATGAAAATAATGTGGCTCGATTGAATGGTTATGTTCACCAGCTGCAAGCGGTAGATAAACGAGTGGATAGCGACTTTGTCAGTATTGTGATTCGTTTTGTTGATGAAGATCCGCAGAAGCTGGAGCATCTTTCTAAATTTATTGCACGCTTTAAATAGCAAGTCATTTCGCCATCCAGGCCGGCCCGATAGCCCGTGCAGGTTTGGCGTTAAGCCTCTTTTGCCCTGGGGGCTTCAGGAACCAGTCTTTTCAGCGGAAAATGGCAAATAAATTCGCTGCCAATATTGGGTTCGCTATGCACCTCGAGTGTACCGCCGTGATTCAGCATTACGTGTTTCACGATTGCCAGACCAAGGCCTGAGCCGCCTGTTTCTTTGTGCCGGCTTGGATCCGCTCGATAGAATCGTTCGGTTAGTCTGGGAAGGTGGACCGGATCAATGCCGATACCGTTGTCCCGTACTGCAATATGAACGCCTTTGGAATCCGACCACCAGTGAATGTCAATGTCGCCGTTAGCGGGTGTGTACTTTACGGCATTGAAAATAATGTTCGACAAGGCACTGCGCAACTGGGGCTCGTCGCCCATCAGGGCGTCATCGCCTTGCCCGATGAGGCGGATGTTATGTTGCTTGTCGGCGCTGAATTCCTGAGCATCCCGGCGGATATCGTCTAACAGGATTTTAAGCGTACTGGCTTTATCCTGCGGCTTGTGATCTGTCGTTTCGAGTTTGGCGAGCAGTAACAGATCCGTAATCAAGCGTTCCATGCGATGGGCCTGCTGACGCATCGTTGACACCGCCCGCTGCCACTTACGTGGTAATTCGTCGCTATGATCCTGCAGTGTTTCCAGATAGCCACTGATGACGGTGAGTGGCGTACGCATCTCATGTGAAACGTTGCTGACAAAATCCTTACGCATTCGCTCCAGTTGATGAATACGAGAAATGTCCTGGGCAATAATAAGTCGATCATCCTCGCCAAACAGCGTAATGTGAAAGCGTAGGATGATGTGCGGTCGGGCAGGCGAGGCCAGCTCCAGCGGACTTTTGTAGGATTTGCTGTCGAAATAGGTTTTAAAAACCGGATCTCTGAGCAGGTTATAGATGAGCTGACCGTGGTCTATGTGGGTTTTAAAGCCAAGCATACGTTCTGCTGCCTGGTTCCACCAATCCATGGCGCCATTGGCGTCGGTGATGACGACAGCATCGTTTAATGCATTGGTCGATTCCTGAACGCGATTCAGCATGGTTTGCAGTTTTCGCTGTGCGTCTTTATGGTGCTTCTGCAGTTTGTGGATATTATCAAACAGGTCGCCCCACAAGCCGTAACTTTCAGGCGTATCCAGTGACTCATCAGAATGATTGAGCCATTGATGCAATCTGAATGTCTGGCGTAATGTCCAGCCAAGATAAATCAGGTTGCCGGCCAGCATCACCCATGCGACTTCGCCCAGGACCAGTCCAAGGATAAACAGCAGAATGATGCCTGCGATGACGGTCGATAGGTGTGCGGACCATTCCTTATTCATAGAATGCCTGTTTTAGTTTTTATTCCGCTAAATTGATTATGCCGCTTTGTCAGAGAAGCGGTATCCCGCTCCGCGAACCGTTTGTATCAGGTGTTCGTGCTGCTCACCCAATGCTTTACGCAAGCGACGAATATGTACGTCTACAGTACGTTCTTCCACATAGACGTTTCCACCCCATACCTGATCCAACAGTTGGGTTCGGCTGTAAACACGATCCTGATGGGTCATAAAAAACTGCAGCAATTTATATTCGGTAGGCCCCATCGTCAGTGATTCGCCATGTGCGCTCACGCGGTGACAGACCGGATCCAGCAGCAATCCATCGACTTCGACCGGGGTTTCCTTGCCTGCCGGCGTGGCTCTTCGCAATACGGCTTTAAGACGGGCGACCAGTTCCCGAGGGGAGAAAGGTTTGGTAATGTAATCGTCGGCACCGGCTTCGAGCCCCTGAATTTTGTTATCTTCTTCCGTACGGGCGGTGAGCATGATAATGGGAATTTCGGCAGTTGAATCATCTTTTTTAAGTCTGCGCGCAAATTCAATGCCGCTGGTACCCGGAAGCATCCAGTCGAGCAATATCAGATCTGGTTTCCGATCGATAATCAGTGCGTGACCATCGCGTGTATTGCTCGCTTCGAGGCAATGGTAATCAGCCATTTCCAGTGCAACAGCAATCATTTCCCGAATGGGGGCTTCATCATCAATTATCAGTACAGTTTTATCAGACATAATCTCAACCTGTTCAAGCAGCCACTTTTTAGAGAACAGCTTTCTCTCTAAGGAAGCGATAAGCATTTATTGTTGTCCGATATTACAACGCGCCATTGTTACAAATATATGACTGCTTTTGCTGTCCGGGTTAGTAAATTTGGTAGTCAATCAGAATTCCTGCAAAAATCACCATACCAGCCCAATGGTTGTTCAGAAAGGCTTTAAAGCAATCGGCGCGATGGCGGTGCATAATCAGGTGCTGCTGGTACACAAATAATACGGCGGCCAGGGTGACTCCTACGAAGTAGGGGCTGCCTCTACCGGCTTTCATACCGAGCATCCAGAGCGTAAGAATAGTGAGTGTTTGCAGTAAAGCAATGATGAGCCGGTCTGCCTTCCCGAATAGTATGGCAGTGGATTTGATACCGATTTTCAGGTCATCCTCTCTGTCGACCATGGCATATTGCGTGTCATAGGCAACCGTCCACAAAAGTGTTGCCAGATAGATCAGCCACACCAAGGAGTCCAGTGCATTTGTTTGAGCGGCATAAGCCATGGGAACCGACCACGCAAAAGCCGCACCCAGTACAACCTGAGGCAGATAGGTATGGCGTTTCATAAAAGGATAGACGGTTGCCAGCGCGACACCACCCAATGACAGCCAGATAGTAAAAGCGTTAGTCATCAGTACCAGCAGGAAGGCAGCCAGCAGCAATACCGCGAAGAGAACCAGCGCTTCCTTACTGCTGACTTTTCCTGTGGCAAGGGGCCGTAATTGCGTGCGTTCCACATGACCATCGAAATTCCGGTCGGCATAGTCATTGATGACACAACCGGCAGAGCGCATCAGTACGACTCCTGCACAGAAAATAAGTAATACATCCATGTGCGGAAAACCTTTCGCCGCAAACCATAAAGACCATAAGGTTGGCCATAGCAGTAACAGGGTTCCGATGGGGCGATCCAGGCGCATGAGTTGTATGTAATGTGGCCATTGTTCTTTAAATCGGTAACGTGAAATACGTGCAGACATGAAGTGCCTTCTTCATTAATCGGTAGCAAATATCAGAATCGATACAGGGTCTATTTTCCGACAGAGAGTGTGGCAGGCTTGTTACAAGTTCTCAACCATTGACTCGCGCAGTCAAGCGCCTGCGGCCTGACCTGGTAGATCGGATGAGACAAGACAGGGAGAAAAAAACTCGCTTACCAGCAGTGGCTTGTTATTTAGATAAAAAACGGAACGACGTCCCCATGCAGGGCTGAAATTTGACGGCGCTAACGGCAGTGAGCGTCCATTGGGGTGTGCAAGAATCTGCATCGGACCGCGACGCATGGCTCGCGAACTGAACAGATAAGCACCGAGTGGGCGCTCGCCCAGCGCACGCAACTGACGCTCTTTTCCGTGGAGTGTCGAAACGGGAATCAGGCTGCGGGCGGTTACCCAAACCTGATCGTAGCCGATGAGCGCCACTTCCCGTACCAGAACCTTTTGTTTGAGCGGAATGCCCAGTAAAAGGGCCTCATCTGCCGAGGCCTGATCCCAATGTTGGCGGGCTACTCGGACCCTGAAATGACCGCGACTCAATGCGATGAGCTTTCGGGTGAGCGAGCCGGGATCAAGCACCCAGCTCCTCCACTGACCGGGCAGCCTGAAAGACGGAGTACGGGCATATTGTGTCCAGCCTGACGAAAACTTGCTCATGCGAGATTAGTTTCAGAGCCCTTTAACTGCGTAAATACCGGGTGCGTTACGCCAGTAGCCCTTGTAATCCATCCCGCAACCAAAGAGATAGCGGTCTTCCACATAGAGTCCGGTGTAATCGCACTTCATTCCTGGCACGGCTTTCCGGTCATGTTCTTTATCGACCAGCGCGGCGGTTAATACCTGGCTGGCGCCTTCTGCATGACAATAGTCGGCGATGGCGGCCAGTGTGGCACCTTCATCAAGAATGTCGTCAAGAATGAGCACACAACGGTCTTTCATAGAAACGTCGGGCTTGACCTTCCAGTCAAGAAGGCCTCCCGTGGTGGCCTGACGATAGCGTGTGGCATGAATGTAGTGCTGCTCAAGAGGAAAGGTCAGGCGTGGCAGCAATTGGCCTGTAATGAATACCCCGCCGTTCATCACGCAAAATACTAAAGGATTGCTGCGGCTGAGTGCGGCGTTCATTTCCTCTGCCATGCGATCAAGCGCAGCGTTTACGTCTGCGGGTGAACACAGGCAATCAGCATCGTCAAATACCTGTTGCATTTCAGTGCAGATATCAGTCATGGCATGGTTTCCGGTGAGTTGTATTTCAGCAGTCAATATTCAAATATTTGGGGCCGGAAGTATAACGCAGGCTGTTTACCGCTGCGAGTCGGAACAAGGAAAACGCAACATCAAGTGTTTAAATAAAAGGATTGGGCTTTACTGGCTGGAAAAATCCGCTTACCGTTAGGCGTTTTTGCGCCATGGAAGCACTCGTTGAGTGTCCGTCGATGTGAAACTCGATGTGGAACTACAAGGATGGTTTTGTTGTAAGACTTGATTAAGTTGTAAGATTGTAGAACAATTTTCAAAAAATGAAACAGGTGAAACTATGAAAAAATGGCAGTGCGTAGTATGTGGGCTGATTTACGATGAGTCTAAAGGGTGGCCAGAGGACGGTATCGCAGCGGGTACTGCATGGGAAGATGTCCCTTCAGACTGGTTATGCCCGGATTGTGGGGTAGGAAAAGAAGATTTTGAAATGGTAGAAATGTAATTCTTAAAAGGTGAGTCGCCGTCGGTTACTGATTGGGTACCCCCGCGAGGTTTGTCTTTCGGGGGCGAAAAGTACGCAGGCTTTGTGCGGCAATGAATGTGAGTATCAGGAGCAGGAATGAATACAACGCAGAGAGATCCGATTGTTATTGTGGGTACAGGTTTGGCCGGATACACATTGGCACGGGAAATTCGCAAGCTGGATAAAAATACCCCCATCGTGATGGTGACTGCGGATGATGGCTATTCCTACTCCAAGCCCATGCTTTCAACGGGTTTTTCAAAGCAAAAAACAGCCGATGAGCTAGCCATGGCAGAGCCGGGTAAAATGGCAGAGCAATTGAGTCTGATAGTTCGCACATTTACTGTGGTAACAGGTATTAAACCGCAACAGCATCTACTGGAAATTAATGGAGAATCGCTGCGTTACAGCAAGTTAGTGCTTGCCTGGGGGGCTGATGTGATTCGCATTGATATCCCCGGTGGGGCGAACGAAAGAATATTTTCAATCAATGATCTCATGGATTACCGCCGTTTCCGAGACGTATTGGAAGGCAAGAAACGGGTGCTGTTAATGGGGGCCGGATTAATCGGGTGTGAGTTTGCCAATGATTTAATCGCGGGTGGATTCGAAGTGGATGTTGTCGCACCGTCAGACACCGCACTGCCGGGATTGGTGCCCAAAGTGATCGGGGATGCCGTGGTTACCGGTTTGACGCAGGCGGGCGCTCGTTTTCATCTGGGGCGAACCGTTCAGGAAGCCGCGATTCAGGAAGGGCATGTCCAGGTACAGCTATCCGATGGTGAGAAATTGAGCACTGATCTGGTGGTTTCGGCGATTGGTTTAAGGCCGAGGGTTAAATTAGCGGATGACGCGGGATTGACCATTAATAAAGGTGTTGTAGTGAATCGGGCTCTGGAAACCTCGGAAGCTGACATCTATGCATTGGGTGATTGTGCCGAAGTGGATGGTCACGTCATGCTCTACGTCATGCCGCTGATGGCCTGCGCGAGAACGTTAGCCCAAACCTTGACCGGTTCGCAGAGCGAAGTGAAATATGGTGTGATGCCCGTGGTGGTAAAAACGCCTGCCTGCCCGGTTGCCGTGGCCCCGCCAATTGGTGAGGGCGAATGGAAGATTGAGCAGAACGGGATTGATGTGAAAGCGGAATGTTACGACGCCAATGGAGCATTAATCGGGTTTGCACTCTCCGGGCAATTTGTCGATGCTCGACAACAACTTGCCAGGCAAGTACCTTCGGTTCATGATTAAACTCAATATGCTGATGAGAAACATGGAGTAATCTTTCATACCACGACTTAGCGGAGTGAAAAGCCATGACCGATCAAAATGCGTTGATACTTGAACTAAAAGAAGGTCTGCTGGTACGCAGGCAAGAGCTGGTTGATCGCCTGGAGCGGATCAAAGCGGATATAAGCAAGCCCTTGGATCATGATTTTGCCGAACAGGCGGTCGAGCAGGAAAATGGCGAAGTTCTGGAAGCGTTAGGGCATGAAGCTGAAGTGGAAATCAGGCAAATCAACCATGCACTGATTAGCATGGAAGAGGGCTCATACGGTGCCTGCGATGAATGTGGAGTGCAAATTCCGGAGGCTCGTCTGAAAGTGGCGCCTTATTCCTCTTGTTGCGTCAAGTGTGCGACAAATAATGAGCAAAAGCATTAAACGTACCCGAACCCGATAGAACCCGATTCGCTGTAACCGCTCGACGCACACGCACTGACTACGCCGTTACCGGGTGTTGTTGGTTGCGTGCTTGCTTGCCACGAGCTGAGAAAGACACTCCTTACACAGACATCCCTGCGCATCGGCAACGTCTGCCGTTGACAGGCCGCTGGACGGCAGATTAAAACACCAGCAGGTTGATTTTCCCTCACTGATTTCGCAGCGCATGGGCGCACCACACCGGACGCAGTATTGCGAGGAGGTTGAGGTGGGCACGGTATTGTGGTCTTTGGAATTCTTCATCAGTTTGCCTAAAAGTGATAGGTGACACCCATTTCGTACGGTAGTTGCCGGTATTTGTGGGATCGTTGCCTGTGTGTGCCTGCACCTACTCAGTCATTCTGACGAATATTATAGGAAATATGTTTTCGCTGTTAGAGTCCATGATTGAGTATCTTTTTTGCGTTTTGACCTTTTATGTTGGCAAGATGGCTTTTTAGGCGATTGATGTAAAGGGAAAAAACGGTAATCTGTATTCCTGGATGTGGATACGGGGGGCGCAATCTATTGTGTTCTATCGAGTTAATCGCGCTCACGCCCGGTTCACCGGTCGGCTTTCCGTAAAATGGAGAAAAGCATGTCAGAGGTTTTACAGAAATTAGTTTCCTTACTGCAATTAACCGAGGTGGGCACCGATCACTTTCAGGGATGCAGCGAGGATCTGGGCTTTAAAAATGTTTTTGGTGGGCAAGTGCTTGGACAGGCCTTGATGGCGGCTTATCGCACGGTGGAAGGTCGTCTGGCGCATTCAATGCATGGTTACTTTTTGCGTCCCGGTGATCACTCCTTGCCTATAGAATACGAGGTACAACGTATTCGGGATGGGCAGTCCTTTGTTACCCGAAGGGTCATCGCCCGCCAGAAATCGCAGGAAATATTTACCCTGCTGGCCTCATTTCAGGCGGACGAAGAAGGATTTGAGCACCAGTTTGATATGCCCGACGCCCCTGATCTTGAGGGACTATGGAGTGAGTTGGATATCCGTCGCAAATTTCAGCATCTCATTCCGGAAAAAGTAAAAGAGCAGTTTACGCGAGATCGGCCGATTGAGATTCGTCCGGTAAAGCCGATGAATTACCTGCAACCGGATGTGCGTTTGCCTTTCAAGCAGACCTGGTTTCGTGCAGTGGCGGAATTGCCTGAGGATCAGGCATTACATCATTGCATATTGGCCTATGCCTCAGATTTTGGCCTGTTAGGCACGTCTCTACATCCCCATGGCGTCACCTTTATGCAAAAAGGGATGCAGGTGGCAAGTCTGGATCACGCGCTGTGGTTTCATCGCGATTTCAGGGTGGATGAGTGGCTGCTCTATGATATGGACAGCCCCAGCGCGTCTCATGGCCGAGGGTTTAATCGTGGGAATATCTATTCGAGAGACGGGATTCTGGTAGCTTCCGTTTGTCAGGAAGCCCTGATTCGGCAGCGAGCTGCCAGTAAAAAAGAGTAACGCTTGTCAACAAGCTCAAGGGCATGTGGACGTTTTGTCCTGTAACCCGTTAACGGCCCCCCCGGACAGCGTCAGGACGGTAGGCGGCCCGTCCTCGGGGCGCTTTTGGCTACCGTGGCTTGGCTATCGGGGCGAGGACGCCCCACGCTACTGCGTGACAGAGGCAAACGTCAACAGCGCCTAGGCAGATGCCGGCATAGAGCCTGCATTTTTGTGGTGTGAATCTTTGCAGAGCCACTCTACCAAGCGGTCGAGTGGCAACGGCGGCAGCAAATAATAACCTTGTACCAGATCACAGCCTATCTGTTTCAGTGCTCTGAGGGTCAGTTCGTCCTCAACACCTTCTGCGACCACTTTAAATCCGAGCTGCTGGCACATCTGTGTGGTCGCCCGAACAATCACCTGATCTTCGCTTTTGCTAGAGATTTCTTTAATCAGTGAGCGGTCAATCTTGATTTCGCTGGCGGGCAGTTTTTTAATGTAGGCCAGCGAGGAGTAGCCGGTGCCAAAATCATCAATGGATATGCGTGCTCCGGTATTTGCCAAGGCCTCCAGGGCGGCGAGCGATCTGACCGGGTCGGTCATCATGGCGGTTTCCGTGAGCTCAAGAATGATCTGATGTGCCGGAAGCGCAGACGCCTGTATTGCGCTGGAGACGAACTCAACGAAATCTGCTTCCCTGAGATTGCTGGCTGAAATGTTGATGGCCATGGAAATATGATGCCCGGCCCGATACAGGTCTTGTAACACCGCCAGGGCATGTTCAATGACCCAGCGGGTCAGCGGCTTTATAATGCCGGTTTGCTCTGCGACCGGTATAAATTCGTCAGGTCTGATCAGTCCGAAGCGAGGGTGGTTCCAGCGCAAGAGTGCTTCCATTCCTATCAATGTTTCATCCCGCACGGAAAACTTGGGCTGGAAGTTAAGTGTCAGGCTGTCGTGCACAATCGCTAACTTGAGTTCAGAGAGAATTGTTAAGCGGCGTGCATTATAGCGGTCTTGCTCGGGACGGTAGTAGGCAACCCGGTTTTCCTGGGCTTCTGCGGCCTCCAGCGCCACATGCGCGTGGCGGATCAGTGTTGCGGCATCGACACCATGCTCCGGATACTGGGCAATGCCGATGGCAGGTGAAAGCTCGAGGCGCATTCCTTTAAACTCAATCGGGCGAAATAGCCGCTCTTTAAC
Source organism: Hahellaceae bacterium (assembly GCA_024234505.1). GTDB lineage: Bacteria > Pseudomonadota > Gammaproteobacteria > Pseudomonadales > Oleiphilaceae > JACKOD01. Next base: position 602,110 of record JACKOD010000002.1, read on the forward strand.
AGCTGGTAAGCTTTCATCGTTTGCATTGAGTATGTCATTGTCAAAAATGACGCCGAACGAGGCAGCTTCAAAGGAAGCGACACAAAACCGGTCGTCATCCGTTTCTTCTATAAACTGTACGCCAACAATGGCTTGGGCTAGTTGATTCAGCTTTCGTCCGACTTCCTCTAAAACCAGATCCGCATTGTTATATCCGAGCGTTTTGTTGATTTCCTGAAAGCGAGCAAGGTGTACGAGACAGACAGAAAAGTTTCGCCCTTTTTGCGAGCGACTTAAATCGTTAATCGCCATTTCAAGGCTGGCGCGATTGGGCAGGTGTGTAACGGGGTGATGCAGTATTTGTTGCATCAAACGCACTTCGGCGTGGCGTCGCTCATTGTGTTCTCGAATGGATTCGGCCTGCGCCAGTACCTTTTGCTCTCGTTCCCGGTAAAGCCGCTCTGCAAGGGCAATGGTCAGAATAATTGCTTCGAAGGCGCTACCAATCTGTAAGCCATATTCGGTAATAAATGAATTGGGGATCACACCATATTTATTCAGGGCAGAGAGCGCTCCGCCAATGGTCAGCACGCCCCAGGCAATAGAGTAGTAACGTGCCGCTCGTACTCCTCGTCGCCAAAGCAGCGGGCCGCAGGAGAACAACACCAGAAAGCTCGGGATAACCAGTAACACGGAAGCTCGAACAGACGCCGCATAACTTAAGGTGAACGAACCCAGAACGGCTAACGCCCCCAGCGAAATGATCGCTTTGAGGAGCTTATCAAGCTTGGGGGCATTGCTTTCAAGGTGTAAAAACTCGCGTGTAAATAATGCCGAAAATACCAGTGTCAGCGGGATCGCCATCAACAAGCTCTGGTTGTGAAGCCAAGGGGCATCCGGCCAGAAAAGCTGGAATGTTTTGGCTCGCAGTGATCCGATCAGAATGAGATAGCCCAAGGTCGCGAGGGCGTAATAGAGATAAGTTCGCTCGCGCAGCGCAACGAATACAAAGAAGTTGATAATGACGATAACAGCGAGGATGCCATAGTAGAACGTGTGTATTTGATCTTCCTGTCCCACCGAGACATAAAACGACTCTTCTTGCCATAGATTCAGCGGTACTTGAAGTGAGCCTCCTGACTGTACCCTGATATAAAATTCTACCGCTTCTTCAGGAACCAGTTCGAAAGGAATGATAAAGTTTGGATGTGCTACCAGTCGATGACTGAATTCAAGGCGGTCGCCCAAGTGTAGTTGTGTCATGGGCTGGTTTGTGCGGAACTGGAAAATATCAACGTAATCGAGCTGGGGATAACTGATTTCAAGAATTTGATCTGCGCGCATGCTGGAGTCGTTATAAATCTTAAAACGAAACCAGTATGGCGATAAGGTATAGCCAAAATTGGGAGAGGTATTTACCAGCGACTTCCAGTTCAGGGAGGAGAGACTCCCGCCTTTTTGAGCCGAGAGTATTGTGTCGATGGTGAGTGAGCCCTGTTCATCGACCAAATACTCTAAATTGACCAGACGTTTACCCTTTGCCAGTTGTACGGCATTGGTGCTCGCTTGAGTTGCAAAGGCAACGCAAATCAGCAGTGTTAACGTCAGGGTTCTAAATATAATCATCGAATTACTGTCATCGAAATACTGTCATCGAAATACAATCATCAAAGATGGCGAGTGTTTGTATCGGTAAAGGCCGACTCTCTGATTTCACTCATCGTTCGAATGAAACAGAAACTTAAAAATAAATGCTTGTGTCGTCATAAAGTGACACTTACTGACATTGTATAGGCTGTTTGGTGGCTAAAGTAAAGCCTTCCCCGGGTCGGGAAGGCTATTATCAGGGACGGTTCACAGGGAAGAGGATGATGTCGGTTGAGAAATAATCAATGTAGTGCCTTCTACGGCAATGACCTGAACATGCTCACCTACGGGGATAGCTTTTGTGCCCGGGGCGCAACGTGCCAGCCAGGTACTATCGCCAAGCTTGACCCGACCACGCTCCATGCTGGTGGTTTCAACCACTTCGCAGAAGCGGCCGATAAGTTGTTGTCCTCGCTGGTTGAGCTGCGGATGATCTGATTTCTCACGCATGCGTAAGTAGGCGCTTCTGCCCAGCAACGCGAAGGCAATGGACAGTATTGAGAATAAAATCAGGTTTGTCTGCCAACCGGGCTCAAAGAGCGCGGCAATGACTGCTAATGTGAGTCCTGCCATTGCGGGCCACAGAAAAACGGCACCGGGAATAAAGACTTCCATCACAATGAGTACAAATCCGATAATCGCCCACCACTCCCAGCGTGTAAATTCATGCAGGAATGAATCCATGATCAACTGGCCTCGGTGGGATTTTTGGGCATCTGTTTGGGGGTGTTCTTGACGCTATTAAACAGCTCCTGAATTCCGCCCAGCGAGCCAAGTATCTGACTTGCTTCAATAGGCATCAACACCACTTTGCTGTTGCTGGCAGAGCCCACTTTGGCCAATGCTTCTGTATATTTTTGCGCTACAAAGTAGTTGATCGCGTTGAGATCACCTTTAGCAATGGCTTCGGAAACCATATTGGTGGCTTTAGCTTCGGCCTCCGCCATCCGTTCACGCGCTTCCGCATCACGAAATGCGGCTTCTTTGCGGCCCTCCGATTCAAGAATGGCTGATTGCTTTTCGCCTTCAGCGCGCAGGATCTCGGCCTGTCTATGACCTTCGGCTTCGAGAATTCTGGCACGCTTTTCTCGTTCAGAGGTCATCTGTTTCGACATGGCTTCAACGATAGATTGCGGCGGGCGTATATCTTTGACTTCGACACGAGTTATCTTGATGCCCCAGGATTCAGTCGCGCTGTCGACGACCGAGAGCAGTTTGGCGTTGATGGTATCGCGTTCGGAGAGAATCTGATCCAGCTCTAATGAGCCCATGACGGTTCGCAAGTTAGTGGTTACCAGGTTTTGAATGGCGCGCTGAACTTCATTTACTTCATAGGCAGATTTAGCGGCATCCACAATTTGATAGAAGCAGACGCCATCGACCAGAATGGTGGCGTTATCGCGCGAAATCACTTCCTGGGCCGCAATATCCTGCACCGATTCCATCATGTTGATACGACTGCCGATGGCATCGATAAATGGAATGATAAAGTGTAATCCGGGTCGTAATGAGGTGGTATAGCGTCCGAAACGCTCAACCGTATATTCGTAGCCTTGGGTGACCACCACGATCCCCTTGGCAACCATAACCAGCGACAGTAATACAACAACAGCAACAACGATCGTAGTAAGTTCTAACACCTTGAATTCTCCTTTTTGAGGGCTAGCCGTTTATTGATTGTAAGATAATTCTCAGACGGACTGTATGACTTAAACAAATTTCATTAAGGCCGGTGATCAAACCGGGAGGGTGCAGCTTGCTGGTCGGTGCCGCTCAGGATACTGTCTGCTGCACTGGTGTGGTTCGCGTCGGTTTTACCGCAGGAATAATTCTATTTCTGCCGTTAATTTTGGCTTCATAAAGGTTAATGTCGGTTTGTTTCAGTAATCCCGAAATGTCTTTAAACTGGCTGATTGAACACACGCCTGCGCTCATTGTCACCGGAATACGCGTGCCGCGATACATGAAATCGTGCATTTCCACCTCATCCCGCAATCGCTCAGCCATGGATAACGCCTGGAGTAATGACGTGTCAGGCAGTAGCATCAGGAATTCCTCGCCGCCCCAACGCGATAAAATATCAATACGCCGACAGAGCTGCTTTAGAAGCTGTGCAAACTCTCTGAGCACGATATCCCCTGCGTCATGTCCGTGGTTATCATTGATGTGCTTGAAATGGTCTATATCCATCAAAATCACCGAAAAATGCCGGCTATGACGTTGATAGCGATGAAATTCGCTTTCCAGGTGCGCTTTCATATCCCGTCGATTAGATAATTCGGTCAGTTCGTCGGTTCTGGCGGCACGATCATAAAGCTCAACCATTTCCATTAACTCATCTCGGGCGGTTCGTCGGGAACTGTCCAGCACGTAGGCGAAAATGGAAACAAAAGTTAATGTTGCTAAAAAGCGGATTTGAAAGTCGACTTCATAAGTTGTGGTGACAAAGGGAAGGTCCGGAAACCGGAACATCACCAAAACGGCTAACATGCATATGACAATTCCCGTTAGTCCGATGCGTAAGCCAAACACATAAAATGCCAAGGGGGGGAACGCATAAAACCAAAGTGGTCCGGTGTTGCTTTCACCTCCGGTGGCCGTTAAATAAAGAAATAAAATGGCGACCAGAAAAAAGAAGCTTTGTTTAAACGAACTGCTGTTTTGTTTGCGTATCAGATGGAGATGATTAAGCATCATCAGAATGGCAAACATGTACAGCGCCACACCATGAAAGGTATGCCCGACGGCATAGGCTTTGGAGCCAATCAGAATGAGCATCACTGTCGCGGCGGCAGAGAGCAGCCTGAGAACGCTGAGAACCCGTCTTTCTTCTTTCTGGGAGGCTTCCAGAAATTGCGACTGAGACAACACCTGTGGTTGCTGAATATCCTGTTCGATACGTTTAAAGTCCATATGTGGTTTTGTTTTTATGGTTATGTGCCACTCATTGTAGCTAACGTGCTGATTAAGGTCGAATAAAAAACAGGCAAAAATGTAGCCCAATTGTAAGCGTTGATCAGTGTGTTTATTTACCTGCGAATGGCTTGCCTTGCCTCGGTTTTTTCAGCATTATTTTTTTTACATCTTTAAAGAAATCAATAATAAAAACAGGGGATAGGAATGAAGGAGCAAGGAAAGTCGGCAATGTTGGATTTTCTGCGCTGGCCACATTGGCTGGTGATTGTGCTGGTGATGCTCATTGCCGGTATTTATGCCCGGCCTGCCGGTCTGCTCAATGGGTTGTTCGCGTCCAGCCTCGACCCCGAGCGCGGGCAATTAAGATTGGCGGCGCTACAAAGCCCGGTGACTGTCCGAAGAGACGAGTTGGGTATTCCCGTGATAGAAGCTCAAAATACACGCGATTTAGCGGTAGCCACCGGGTACGTCATGGCGTCGGATCGTTACGAACAAATGTTGAGTTTTGCTCTGCTGGCGCAAGGGCGATTGGCTGAAATGGCAGGCCCTGCGGCATTGGAGATGGATATTTATATGCGTACGTTGAATCTGGACGGGATTTCAAGACAACAGTATGCACAGATGGATGCCGAAATGAAACGCTGGCTTGAGGCATTTGCACAAGGCGTCAATGGCTGGCTTGATCAGCATCGGGATCATTTGCCTCTGGGGCTGGCCATGACAGGGTATCAGCCGGAACCCTGGCAGCCGCTTAATTCGCAGCATGTCTTTACTATTCTTAGTTTGGCGCTCGGCGTCAATTTGCACGAAGAGCTGGCTTTTCTGGCAGCGGTTCAGAAAGTGGGGTTAGAAAAGGCGCGCTGGCTGTTTCCTGTCTATCCCGACGAGCCTTTGCCGGACGCCGAAATTGCAAAGCTTGCAGGTGTGGCGGTTGCCCCTGACACAGTGGATTTGTCGGGGGTCGAGGCGTTGAGCGATAAGTTGAAAGCGTTTGGTTTTTCCACAGGAAAAGCCGCGTCTAACAATTGGGTGGTGGCGCCAAAACGAACAAAGTCCGGTGCGAGTATTCTGGCAAATGACACGCATTTGCTGCTGAGTCATCCGCCGCTCTGGATGTTATTACAATTAAGATCGCCTGATTATCAGGCGGCGGGTATTGCCGTTGCAGGAATTCCCGGCATCGTTGCCGGCACCAATGGAAAAGTAGGCTGGGGAATGACAATGGTCATGGCGGATAGTCAGGATGTATTCCTTGAGCAACTGCGCAAGCAAGAGGGGCTCACTCAATATCTTTATCAAGGCCAGTGGTATCCGGTTGAAGAGCGCACCGAAACTTTTTCCGTGCTCAATGGCTTGCCAGTGCAGCGGGTTATCCAGACCACCCGGCATGGTCCCATGATTCAGAATGCGGTGAAAGGTGTGCCGGTCAACCTGCTGCAACCGCAGTTGGAGCACAGTGATTATGGTTTGGCAGTAGCTCAAACGATTACCGAGCCTGATCAGTCGATGCGTGCCTTGTTTGATATTGCGAGGGCGACTTCTGTGGAACAGGCCGTTTCAACGGTGCGTCAGATTGGTTTTATTCATCTGAATATGGTGTTGGCTGATCATGGCAACATCGCTTGGCGAATTACCGGTCGTTACCCTAAGCGCAAGGCCGGTACCGGGCATTTGCCTTCGCCGGGCTGGACGGGGGAGTATGACTGGGAGGGCTATGTCGATGTAGCGCAATATCCGGAGTCAATAAACCCGCCTGCCGGTTTTATTGCTACCGCGAATCATCGCACGGTAGAGAATCCTGGTTTTACGATGAGTTCCTCGTGGTATTACCCCGAAAGGTTTGAGCGCATTGCCGAAGCCTTATTGAGCAAACCGCAACAGACGGCAGAAGATAGTATTGCGCTGCAGTTCGATCAGCATAATTTGCTTGTTGGTAAGCTGAAAACACTACTTCGCCGTTCTGAAATGCAGGAGGCGTTGACGGTGGCGATAGAACAACTGTCGTTGCAGCAAAAAGTGCATGCCCGCGAGGCATTGGAAGCGATCCTGGATTTTGATGGAAATATGACGCCTGATTCGGTGGGGGCCAGCTACTTTGGCATGTTTGAGCACCAGCTTGCTCGCCTGACATTTATGGATGAGCTGGGTGGCGAAGCCAGTTCTGCTTGGAATTCGCTGGTAGCGGTGAGTGGGTTGGCTTATTCCGCAGAACAGGATCACTTGTTGGGGCGTGAAAATAGTCCGTTTTGGGATGATGTCACTACATCAAAGAAAGAAACCAAGGCAGATATTTTTGCCAGAGCACTGGCCGAAACCACGGGAGAATTATTGCGTCGATGGGGGGCAGATCGTGCTCGCTGGCAGTGGGGACGCTTGCACTACTACTTTTGGGCCTCCCCATCCACCGAAATGAAGCCTTTTCTGGATCCGCTGGAACAATCGATTGTTGACTGGTTGGGGCGCTATCTGGATCGGGGACCTTATCCTGCCGGTGGCGACCGCAACACTGTGAATGTTGCCGGTCACAGCACCGGGAGTGCGTTCAAAGCCTGGGATGTGCCTGCCATGCGCATGGTAATAGATTTCGGACAGGACGAACCGCTTTACCTGATCAACAGTGGTGGCCAGTCGGGAAATCCGGCCAGCCCGCATTATGATGACGGCATTCCGGTGTGGCTGGCACCAGGCAACAGAAAAATGCCGCTACAGAAAGAGAATATCTTGCGCCAGTATGATCGGGTGTTGACTCTGGTGCCCTAAATATCTGAACAAGCGTTGGATGTCAGAACAAGCCCAATCCCCGGTCGATGTATTCGCCACGCACTCGATCGGTACCATAAAGCGCTTCATAGAGATTGACCTGTACGGCACTGTTGGGCACGTTGAAAAATGCACCAGAAGTGGTTTGTATAAAATCGGATACTTGCGGGTTATCTATTTTGGTCTCCTTTAACCATGCCAGATTTTTTGTCTGAAAAGAGAGAAATAGCCCCGGACTCGGGCCTGTCAGATAACGCTTGCCATTGATTTCTGAAACTTCGCCAATCGGAAAACTGTTGTACTGGCTCAGGTCGAAGCAGGCGTCAATTCCAAGCACTTTACAATCCTGAACCGTAACAATGATGTCGCCCCCCGGACAATTAAAGAAAGAGCAACCGGGGACATCGATTTCGCTGCTTGACCCCCAGGCCAATAAATTTTTAAGCGACCAGCGGGTAAAGCTGCTGGCACCTTCCAGTACGAATTTTTCGCCGTCAGGGACACCAATCATCTCGGCCCGAATGGGATCAATATTGCCCTGATTGTCAACCAGCTGGCCTTTGGTGTGGATAGGGCTGTTTTTTTCGAGCAACGGAGTGAGAAGTACGATGATCTGATCAAAAAAGTTGCCCGAAGAGGAGGCATCGCTTAAACCTTCACCGTGGTCAATTATGTCGACGTTGACGTTGCCTGTGAGTGATTTGATATTTCCAGAGAGCATGCCCTGACTGTCGCCAAATCCGATCCGCATTCCTATCGGGATCCCGGAGGTCTCATCGAATGCAAACTCCAGAAACGGGTTGTGAATTTGAAAGGGAACGATCTCGCCATTCAGATATCCACTACCATCACTTTTTACGGGGCGTACGGCGTCGGGGTTCGAGCTATAGAAGTTGGAGTCATAGATATAGCCCAGGCCAAAATTATTAATCAGTACGTCCGATGAGCCGGGCTTTTCGCCACTGCGATCATACCGACCGAGCTCGAGAGTTTCAGCATTGAGCATGGTTTCAATGTCGAGACCAAGGTTCAGGCGCATGTAATTCGCATTTACGGCCGGATCCGGATGGCTGTACTGATCTACAGCGAAATAGGCCTGGCCATGTACGCTTGATAGTGCGTTGTCGTCCAGCGATTTCATTTCTCCCTGTGCGGTGCTGCTTAGCAGCGTGGCGCCAAGGTATAGCAAGGGCAGGAATGTACGGGAAGTCTGGGGTTTAAAGTTCGACAGAGACATTTTTTACTCGCGCGTATCAATGTTATTTTTATGAATTTGATACCTGTTACTGTGCCTCTGAATCCGATAGCGCAACATGACGATCTCCGACACCTGTCATGCCAAATACGACACAGCAAAAAAAATGTGATCAGGTTATCAGATGGATGTCAGCATCTGTTTTCGATATCCGGAAGGAGTGTGCTGAGTCGCTTGTTTAAAAAAGCGAGTAAAGGCATTACTGTCCTGAAACCCGACAAGGTAAGCGATTTCCGCGATGGTATGTCGGGTATGCTGAAGCAATTCCAATGACTTTTTGGTACGTAACTCTTGAATGAGCTGACTAAACTGGGTGCCTTCCTGTTGCAGGCGTCGCTCAAGTGTGCGTGTGGTCAGATTGAGCTGCTCGGCGATCTTTTCCAGCGAAAGGCTCCGCCCCTGCAGCAGACCATCCTGCCAGATTTCAGTGACTTTGCTGACCCAGCTTTGCGTCGTTACCCATTCCGAACGCATTTGCTCCAGACGGCTTTCCAACTGTGCTTTGGTGCTCGCTTCTGCCATAGCGGGCGTATTGGCGAGATGTTGTACTGAAAGCTGCAGGCGATTTTCGGGGCAGTCGAATGCGACCGGGCAATCGAAATAGGTTTGATAGAAATGTGTGGCGAACTCGGCGTGATGGCAAAATTCGATGTTGGCAGGGGTGGGTTCCTGGCGAAAGTAATGGGCAAAACGCTTCATAATACCCACTATCGTTTCAATCAGCAGCGGTTGCAGAGGTTGCAGTGCTTCAGCAACGCAGAAACGTATGTCGATGAGATCATCATTGATCTTATGGGTTAACGCAACGCCTGGAAAATAGACCGGAACGTACTTTTCTACCAGCTGTAGAATTTCTTGCAGGTTTTTTGAACTGACAACCGCCAATCCCAGCAGTCCCAGGCTGGTGAAGTTGAACTCTTGTGCGAGCATCAGGCTAAACGGATAGGTATTTTGGTAGACAGCGTGAGAGTGGATAAATATTTCATAGAGTTCCTGCCCGGTGAGATAACTGTTTTCCGGTAGCGGCAGACGATTCTTTAACGAGCTGTGTTTTATCAGTGTCTGTGTATTGAATCCTGCCTTTTCCCAGGCACCAAAAATATGCTCCAGATAACTGGGTGGATATTTGAGTGTTTTTAAGTCGTTCATATCGGGGCCGATTGTGTACTTTTGTATCCGGTGTGCAGACACTACCCTGATTAGAGTAATTACTCAATATCCGTCTCGGACAAAGTTGCGGCTATTTTGATCAATCAATGGCCCATAAAAGTGGCACTATCTATGAGTAGATCAAGTGCAAATGTTTCAATTTAATCAAAATCAGCCTATAGTTCACCCGCCAAAAGTGGCTACCCGCTTGGGGTATTTCCAGATGACAGACAGGTGCATGTTTTATGGAGTTTTCGAATATCAATCAGATGGAGAAAGCCGTTAGAAAAGCGCGCGGTGAAATGATGCGACTCGGGTTCGCGTTGCTCTTCATTGTAGGGATACTTTTTTATACCGCATCCCATTCGCAAGGAATTCCCAATAGCTTCCTGCTGGTGGTCGCCGCCATGATCGGGGGCTATATGGCGATGAATATTGGTGCGAATGATGTCGCCAATAATGTGGGACCAGCCGTAGGTTCACGTGCATTGACCATGACGGGGGCTATTATCATCGCCGCCGTATTTGAAGCGATGGGAGCCCTTGTTGCGGGCGGTGATGTGGTTAGTACGATTTCCAAAGGCATTATCGACCCGACAAAAATTCCTTCAGCGGACGTTTTCGTCTGGTTAATGATTGCTGCCCTGCTGGCAGGCGCCTTGTGGCTGAATCTTGCGACCTGGATTGGCGCGCCGGTATCCACGACGCATTCAATTGTGGGCGGTGTGCTGGGTGCTGGGATCGCTGCAGGCGGTCTGGAAATCGCCAATTGGGGCACGATGGGTGCAATTGCGGCAAGCTGGGTGATTTCGCCGGTATTGGGCGGCGTGATTGCGGCTTTGCTGCTTTATTTTATTAAACGAACGGTGACCTACAAAGAAGATATGGTCGGGGCCGCACGCAAAATCGTACCCTGGTTAATTGCGCTGATGGCATGGGCATTCTTAACCTATATATCGCTGAAAGGGTTTAAGAAAATTGTAAAACTGGACTTTATGAGTGCCTCCTTAATTGGTTTGACGGGTGCAGTGATAATTTTTGCGCTAGTGAAGCCCCTCATCAACCGGGCCGCAGGGCGTATGCAGAATAATGCACAAGCGGTGAATGGGTTGTTTACCGTACCGCTGATTTTTGCTGCGGCCTTGCTGAGTTTTGCACATGGTGCGAACGACGTGGCAAACGCAGTGGGCCCTTTGGCGGCAATTAATGACGCGTTGCTCCATGCTGGTATTGCTAAAAAGGCCAGCATCCCTTTGTGGGTGATGGTGGTAGGTGCGATTGGGATTTCTCTTGGGCTGACGCTCTACGGCCCGAAGCTGATCAAAACGGTCGGTTCTGAAATTACCGAACTCAATAAATCTCGTGCCTACTGCGTCGCAATGGCGGCCGCAGTGACGGTCATTATTGCCTCCCAGTTGGGATTGCCAGTGAGTTCAACCCATATCGCGGTGGGTGGAATTTTCGGCGTAGGTTTTCTGAGAGAGTATCTGAAACAAAGCTACGCCAGTCAGCTGCATCTGATTCTGGATCAGCATGAAGGCGAGGAGCGAGAGCGGATTGAGAAATATCTGAAAAACTTCCGCAAGGCAAAAATTGAAGATATGGATCAGATGCTCAAGCGCTTGAAGAAGCATGAAGATGAAGTGATTTTGTCAAAAGAAGAGCGAAAGCGCCTTAAAAAGGTTTATCGTGAAGAGTTGGTAAAGCGTTCATCATTGATCAAAATTGCGGCGGCCTGGGTGATTACCGTACCGGCTTCCGCCTTGCTGGCTGCAGTGTTGTTTTTCACGATTCGCGGGATGATGATGCCGTAGTGATTATTTGAAGTTTAGCCTGTGAAAAGCCCGGCAATATAAGCCGGGCTTTTTGTTTTTGTAGCCACAAGCGCGCTTGTGGCTTTCTCTGGTTCGGCGAAGTTTTTTTTGGGTTATCAGCTAGACTTACCCTGACGACAGATAAACCCTATACGCTAACAGGCTTGGTATCCATGAATGTAATGGTGGTTGAAGATAGTCGCGCGATCAGAAATCTGGTCACAGCCTATGTCGAGGAGATGGGCTTTCGCGTTTTGCCAGCGGAAGATGGTGCGGCCGCGCTGGATCTTTTTAGTCAGCACAGTATTGACCTGATATTAATGGACGTTGAAATGCCCGGCATAAATGGCTTTGAAGTGACCCGGCGGATGCGTGCCAGATTAAGAAATGACTGGCTTCCAATTATTTTTCTTAGTTCGAAAAGCTCCGATCAGCACTTTATTGATGGTATTCAGGCGGGGGGTGATGCCTATCTGGCAAAGCCCGTGAATGGTCCGGTATTACAATCCATGGTCCGGGCAATGGGACGAATTGCTGCCATGCGAGATGATCTGGTTAAAGCCAACAAAGAGCTGGAGCGCATGGCGCATGTGGATATCCTGACCGATCTGACCAATCGTCGAGGATTTATGGCTGCCTATATGCGTGAGTGGGCTCGTTCGAATCGTGATGGAACGCCGTTATCGATAGTACTCATTGATATCGACTACTTCAAAGGTTACAACGACAATTATGGGCACCTGGAAGGCGACGCCTGTTTGCGCCGTGTTGCCCGTGCATTGGCCAATGCGGTCATGCGACCGGCAGATGTGGTTGCCCGATTTGGTGGTGAAGAATTTGTCGTGCTGTTGCCCAATACCGATCTGGCAGGGGCCTCTGACGTGGCCGAACGTTTACGTGCTGCCGTGGAAAACGTCGGTATTAAGCATGAATTTTCGAGTGTGGCGACACATGTCACTATTAGTGTCGGTGTCGCTCAGAAGCGGCCCGAAATGGCTCCGGAATTATTATTGAGTAGCGCAGATGAGTTTTTATATAAAGCCAAAGAGCGAGGGCGCAACAACGTGTGTTCAGCACCGGATTGAGGTTCTGTTAATATTCAAAATTGTGGTAAGTTAGGCGTCAGTGGTGCGTTTTCGTGCGGGATAGTGCGAGTGCTTCATTGTTAACAACAGAGCAGATACGGGTGGATGGAGAAGGCTTCATGAGTGCAGCATCAGAAGGCCGGCAGGCAAGAATTATTGAAGAATTACGCAGTTTTATCAAAAAAGTATTGAGCGATCCGTCGGTCGCCAAGACATCGATGGAAATTGCCCGCAAATACAAACACGATTTAAGTGCCGATAAAAAAATCGCGGAAGAAATCAGTGCAGCGACTACGGTTCGAATACCCGACGTATTAAGCGATGCAGACAAGATTTTTATCGAAATTATCAGAGAGGTTCTTGAGGACGAGTCTGCGTTGTATTGAGGTTGCATTTAACCTGCTAAGTACCTAAACAAAAAGAATCCGGGCAAATAAAAATGTCGGGTAGGTCGGACTAAAGTCCGACCTACAGTCTTACAGGAATATTATTGTTTAGGTACTTAGCTAGCGAGACGCGGTCTCCTGGCTATCAGGCGGCATCCCCGGGACGGCAGTAATTCAATAATGCGGTGATTGTTTTGCTAATCTGGTCGCTTTCGGCAATCGCTCTTTGTTCCTCGAGAATGTCTTGCAGAATATCCATGGTGGTTAACGGATTAGCCAGCACCACACGAAACACTACGCAGGGATAATGATGATACTTGCGGGGCTCCAGTCGCGTTCTTGACACAAATGCACGACCGTGTTCACGTTGTGTCTTCTGAATAAACTTGGTGATTTCGTTCAGATAACTGTTGATTCGCTCGGCGCGTTCGGGGTTTGCTGTGTTCAGAGCCTGTTGAACTACGGTCGGACAATAACGGTAAGTCAGAATGTTTAGTTCAGGACTTGTTACCAGCTCAAAATCAGAGTCGGCATTAATCAGATCGGCAAACTTCCGCGCTTTTTCGATGCCGAGATCAATCAGTATTTCATAGCCTTCACGGCCAATAATGCGTAAGCCGGAATGAATCAGCATAGCCATTCCGGGGCGGGAACCTTCCAGCGTCGTGCTGCCCAGATCCTTTGATCCTTTGCGGATAACGTACTGGGCATGATGTTCAATGGCGGTTAAATGTGACGGATCCTTGAATACCACCAAGCCGGTTCCCATGGGAACGTAGAGTTGTTTGTGCGCGTCAAAAGTAACCGAGTCGGCCTTTTCAATTCCTTTGAGTAGCGGGCTGTGTTGCCGGGAAAATAGTGTCGGACCACCCCATGCCGCGTCGACATGAAAGTGGGCTTTAAATTCCCTGGCGACTTCTGCCAGCTCCTCCAGCGGATCAACGTGACCGGTTTCTGTGGTACCCGCAATGCCGACAATGGAAATGATTTTGATTTTTTCGGACTGAAGTTCGATGCACTTATTGCGTAACGCGTTCAGATTAATGCGGTTATCGTCATCTGTATCGATGCAGATCAGGTTGTCACGACCCAAACCTAACAAATCGACCGTTTTACTGAAGGAGTAGTGTCCCCGTTTGGAAACGAGGATGGCGGCACCTTCATAACCATAGTATCTCAATGCGCGGAAAAGCCCTTCCTGACGAATGCCCCTGAACCCTCCTTCCGCAGGGAAGGCGAGGTTGCGTGCCACCCAGAGCGCCGTAATATTGGCGACCGTTCCACCAGAAGTCATGGCACCCAGCGCGTGGTTGGCGTCGTGCATCCAGCGCTTGTAAAACAGGATATCCTGTTTATAAATCAGGTTGTGTAACATGCCGAGCACTTGGCGCTCAAGCGGTGTGAAAGCTTTCGATGTTTCGGTTTTGACCAGATTCTGATTGAGCGCAATCATAATCTTGGACAGAGGGAGCATAAAATAGGGGAGTGCGGAGGTCATGTGACCCACGAAGCTGGGGGCGGCTGTATGTACAGAGTGCGCCACCAGTTTGTCCAGCAGAAACTGCGCCTGCTCGGAAACAAAAATGGGTTTCTCCGGAATTTTTGCGTCCGAGAAATCTTTTTCTACTTCGCTCAGATCTTTTTCGACCGCGACGATATGATCCTGCAGAAAACCTGCAAGATTCTGAGAGATCATCTGATCTATCTGGCTTAACGTCGAATCAGGTGCTTCGGGTACTGTAAATACCCGGTGCATACTTTCGAGACTGGCGTGGGCTGCTTTTTTGGGTTGCGTCATAGGGCAACGGTTACTGCGCTTCAACCGATAATGGGCGGTAGTATATTCGGTTCAAACGTAGATAACCAGTTATCTACAGTGATGCTTTTCACGGCCCTTACGTATGTTTCATGTGTGTTGGCAGTGAAACTTGCTAGAATTTTGATCTCACAGATTAATCACAGGAGTGTAAGCGTGATGACGAAACCATGGGTTAGAGCAGTTTTGCTTTTTCTCATTGTCGGTTTGAGCGGATGCTCCACGCTATTCTCTTCTTATCCTGAAGATGCCGCGCACTACCGTGAAGCGTTAACAGCAGGTAAAACTGCAGAGACGCTGGCCACCCTGGGCAAGCAGCAGGACTCCTCAGACCGCCTGCTTTATCTGCTTGAGGCGGCAAGAATTCAGCAAATAGAGGGCGATTACCTCGCAAGTCAGCGCACTTTTGACGAGGCCATTAGACTCTTCGATGCACAAGATCTTGAAGCCAGAATCCGTTTGAAAGATTGGTCAGAGAAAAGCCTGAGTCTGTTGACCAACGATAAAGCCAATGCATATCGAGGCTTTGGGTATGAACGCATTTTCGTACATTATTTTCAGGCGCTGAATTATCTTGGGCTCAACAATAGCGAGGGTGCGGCAGTTGAATTTCGACGTTTATCATTCGAGCAGCAAGTACTGGAAGCGCAGTATCAGGAGAATTTGCAGGACGCGTATCAGACGGCGGCAGATAAAGACATTCCGGTTGACGCGCTGAATCAGGAACATTTTGCACAGATGAATGCCGATGTTCGCGACGTACACAGCTCATTTTTGAACGCGCAAGCCTTTGTAACTGCGGCAAGTTTTTGGGAGGCACATGCTGAGATCAATCGTGCGTCTGTGGATTATCGTAATGCTTTGGCTATTTACCCTGAATCGGTTCAGATACGGGGGCGTCTGGACGAATTAGGCCAGTCACCAAAACCAGGGGAAGGTCGTTTGCTCGTGTTGTTTGAAGAAGGGTTTGTGCCCGCAAGAATCCCTGTGGGCATCCCGCTTCCTACGTTTGACGGGGGACTGATCGCGGTGCAATTTCCGGTCTACCCCACGCGCACCTGGCGTTCGCCTCCAACGTATTGGATTCAGCTAGGCGAGGATCGAAAAGTTGCTGCGGAGATCATGACGAATGTCGCCTTATTGGCGGCCAAAAATCTCAGCGAACAAATGCCATCGATGATGGTGCGTCAGGCATTAAGGGGATTTGCCAAATACGAGTTGCAGCGACAGGCAAGGCGAGCGGGGGGGGATCTGGGGCAGTTGCTTGCCAGCATTTACAATCTTATCTCCGAGCAGGCTGATCTGCGTACCTGGCTAACCTTGCCAAACTCGCTGCAATCCGTGCAATTGAATGTGGCTGCGGGGGAACACAGGATTCGATTTGCTCCCTCTCTGGGGACAGGTGAGCGGTCAGTAACGATTCGTGAGGGCGAAACCCGAGTGCTTCGGGTTTTTGTATTGCCGGGTCGAGTCGTTGTACAGGAGTACACCATGTAGGAGAAATCAGTGTGCAAGCAGCACAATGTGAATATTCACTAGCGTCAGGAGGCACAGAAAATGTTGAGGAAATATATAAGGTCAAGCGTGTGGCTCGTTTCGATGGGGTTGGGCACAGTTTTATTGGCGGGTTGTAGTACGGATCCCAAAGTGAGTTATGGTGATGCCCGATCCGAAGAAACGGTGGCGGTTAACTTTGGTTCGACCGACCTGCAGGTCATCGCAAAAACGATGGTAGATGAACTGCTCGCATTTCAGCCACTCATGGCGGCTATGGGAAATACTCGTCCGGTGATTGTTGTCGATAAAGTTAAAAACAAAACGCTGGAGCATATTGATACCGAGTCTGTGACGGATTCTATCCAATCCCAATTACTTCGTTCCGGTCATTTTCGATTTGTGGATCAATCCGTATTGAATGCCGTTCAGGCACAGATGAAATGGCAAACCGATAGCGGATTGGTTGATCCGGCCAAAGCAGCACTCTTTGGCAAACAGGTTGGAGCAAAGTTTATGCTGTACGGTAATCTGGCCGGTATCGAGAAACGCAATTCCAAAACGAAAGATGTGTACTATAAATTCACACTCAAGTTAATGGATTTAGAGTCCGGTCTTGTGGAATGGATCGGCGAAAAAGAAATTCGCAAAATTGCAGAGAAACCCTGGTTCTCGAGTTTTTGATTTCATCGGACTGCCCTGCAGCCAACAGCTGCCGGGCAGTCTCATTAGACGTTGAACTCGTGCAGCGTTATAGCAGTTTGGCGACTTCGCTTTCCAGATCACTATCGAGATTTTGTCCGCTGAATTTCCGGCCATTAATATAAATGGCGGGTGTGCCGCGTGCGCCTAATTCTATCGCCTGTTTTTCTGATGCTTTGACTTTGGCTGCGGTTTCCGGGGCGTTCAGGCATTGCTCAAAAGCCGTTTGGTCCAGTTGCAGTTGTTTGGCAAAGTCGAGAGGCGATGATTTGCTCAGTGTCAGCTGTTGCTCAAACGCGAGGTCGTGATATTCCCAGAACTTACCCTGAAGGAGGGCACATTGGGCGCCCTCGGCCAGTGTGCGGGAAATGCCGGAACGGTTTATCGGGAGATCCATGTAGGTAAAGCGAATCTTGTCACCATGATCCCGAAGTAAGCGTTTCAGTGTGTCGGCGGCATGTTTACAGTGTGGGCATTGATAGTCGGCAAACTCAATGATATTTACCTTCGCCATGGTGTTACCCTGAGAGGGATAACCTTGCGTGTCTATCTGCAGAATAGGGGAGACGGGCTTTTCCAGCAAAATGGCAAGATCACCTTTTTGTGTTAACTCTTTTATAATGAGATTGCGTGCCTCAAAGCGTTTTTGTTGAGTCAGATAGGCTGTAATTTCGTCGCGAATTTCAAAGAAAGGCTGTTTGATTTCGTCTTTATGTTCATTGTAAAAGCGATTGATTTCGTCGTCGCTTATGGCGCTCTTTTCAAACAGCACCGCCTGTGTTTCTTCATACGTGCGCTGTGTCGCCTTGGCTTGCTCGGCAATAAATAGCTGTAGTGCGGCTTCTTCCAGCATGGCACGCTGCTTGGTGATTGTTTCATTCGCCAGTTCGTAGTAAGGCATAGCGACGGACAAAGGCAAATCTTCCAGGCCCTTATCGCTGCCTTTGTAGGTCATTAACGGCGTTGTCTGAGGTAGAGGGGCAGAGGTGTTTTTTTGCAAAATGAGGGCGGAAACCATCATGCCCAAGGCAAATGCGACGAAGGAAAATATTATCTTGCTGCGTAGCAAGTCGGATGAGGTGTCGGACATGCGTCTGAGTTCCCTTGTTATGTTCGGAGGGGTGGAATGAAGTTTTGCGAAAGTTCGATTGAGCGAGTGAGTTTACTTTGTTTTTTTAACGCAGAACCAGCGCATTACACAACAAAATTAAAACAGAGCGGAATTGTCTGGCCTTATGGCTGCCATGGAGCGAAACAATGAGTGAAGGTGCCTGGTGGGTTTATATCATCGAATGTGATGATGGCGCCTTGTATACAGGCATCACCACAGACCTGCTTCGCCGTTGGTCCCAGCATAATCAGGGAAAGGGAGCCAAATACTTCAGAACCCGAAAGCCCAAAGCGTTTGTTTACCAGGAGGCCTGCTCAAACCGGTCAGAGGCCAGCCGACGCGAATACCAGATCAAGCAATTGAGCCGGAAAGAAAAACTGTGCCTGATTAAGCGAACCTGATAGCCGACGGCGCTCTCCATGTAGTTTACTGAGGGGTGGCTTTCCGGCTCACGTCTCGTCTCTGGCGCATGATGCTATTAATGTCAATGGTCGCAACGCCGCTGTCGTCTGCAGATATTTATTGGACATTTTTATTGTTGTCTATACTTGATCAAATCAGTAGGAATTTAGGTGGGGCAACGTGAGGAAGATACGGTGAGGATGACGCTATCATTAAGGTTGAGTATAGGGTTTTTTTCCCTGCTCCTGATTGTTGTGGTCTCTGGTGCCGCAGGGCTATATGGGTCGGCCAGCTTATCCGGGTTGCTTGCCTATTTAACCGGGCCGGCGTGGAATACCGCCGACGGAGCGATGGAAGGAACCATTGGTGTTGAGGCAGAAATGCTTGCCATCGAAAGAATGATGGTTCACGGTGCGACTCCGGCACTGGAAAAAATGTTCAGTGAAGCCCAGGCATCGGCGGATGAGGCATTGGGTCGTATGGTGGACGCGGGTCTGATGTCCGATGAAGAGGTACAGAAGCTGTCTACAGAGCGAACTCGGTTTGCAACGACAACTCAGCGATTGCTGGATGCCAATGAGCGTTACCGGGCAATGCGCGCTGAGGCGGAAAAGCAGTTTTACCAGTTCCAGATGTTGATGATCCAGGCGGAAGCTTTAGGGGATTCTGCTGTGGAGGTCATGGAGTCTGCCCCGGATGAATTGCAAAGCTGGAATGGCGGGCTGAGCTAGCGCTGGAGTGCGGCAGATGGCGCGATGGAAGCACAAATTAATTTGCTGGAAGCGGCTTACTATATTCAGCGTTATCTGTCTGGTGAAGTATCTACCGATGATTTGAATCGTATGAATGAAGCGGTTCAGGGTCTGAATGAGAAAGTGACGCAAATTAGCGCGCTAACCTTGTTTTTGAACGCCGAAACCGAGGGTGGTAAAAACTTTTCACAAGCATTGTTGGCGCAGCTACCTGTTGTGGTTAAAGGATTGAAAGAGACGACGGTGTCGTATAAAGCGCTCTACGAGGCCATGGCAAATTATCAGCATTCTGCGGATGAGGTACTGGAACTGATCGGGCAGGTTGAAGAAAGCGCCGATAGCAAGGTCGAAGGGCAAACTGCGGTGATCAACACCACCATTACCGTGGCCTATTCGCTGATAGCGCTCACTACGCTATTGGGGGCCATCATTGCATTTATGGCGATTCGAAAGGTGAAATCGGATGTGATTTCTCCTTTGGAACAGCTTACAGATGCCATGACTGCATCAGCAGACGGTCAGCCGATTAAAAAGCAGCTATTGGTTGAACGATCGGATGAAATCGGTTCCATGGCACAGTCTCTCCAGGTCTTCGTGCGTCGTTTTGAAGACAATAAGCGCCTTTCAACGGAGTCGTCTCGAATTGCATTGGCGTTGCAGGTCTGCAATACGCAAATGGTGATTGTCGATCAGAACCGTCAGGTGATCTATCAAAATGATGCGTTCCGTAAGTTACTGGAAAGCATTCATACGTCCCGTTCGGCAGATACAGGTTTGGCGCAAAAGTTGGTTAATGCCTTTTTTGATAAGCATCAGTGTTCGTTTGATACAGAGCGAACCCAAATGGAACTGCGTTACAACGACCATGCGCTAGTGGTGAATATGACGCCCGTAAAACAAGAAGGCGCGGTGATTGGTGCGGCGATTGAATTTATCGATCGAACCGATGAATTGGCGATTGAGCAGGAAATCGATGGTCTGGTGAATGCTGCGGCAAATGGCGAGCTTGGCGTTCGTATCGATCTACAAGGCAAAAGTGGCTTCTTCGAAGCACTGAGTAAAGGGTTGAATGAGTTGGTCAGTGGCTCTGCCAATTTCGTCAATGACATAGGGCGGGTGTTTGCCGCCTTGGCAGAAGGGGATCTTACTCAGCCGATTGAGAAAAACTATCGAGGCGAGTTTGATCGGATCAAGCAGAACGCCAATACCACGATAGAAAAGCTAACGGGGTTAATCAGCCGGATTCGCGACGCGGCAAGTACCGTCAATACGGCGGCGAATGAAATTGCGCAGGGGAATGCGGATCTCAGCCGGCGAACTGAGGAGCAAGCCAGCTCGCTGGAGGAAACGGCCTCAAGCATGGAGCAAATGACGGCCATTGTCAGGCAAAGCGCCGCCAATGCCGATGAAGCTAATACGATGGCGGTTGATGCCCGGAAGAAAGCACAAGAAGGGGGCGCGGTTGTCGATGATGCGGTTAACGCGATGTCTGAGATTCTCACCGCCAGCAAGCGCATCAGTGACATTATTGGGGTAATTGACGAGATTGCGTTTCAGACTAACCTTCTGGCGCTGAATGCGGCGGTGGAAGCGGCACGGGCTGGAGAGCAGGGGAGAGGATTCGCGGTGGTTGCGAGCGAAGTAAGAAATCTTTCGCAACGTTCGGCTGCGGCTGCCAAGGAAATCAAGGACTTAATTCGCGATAGTGTGGGCAAGGTTGAAATTGGTTCGGGGTTGGTCAATCAATCGGGCGCGACGTTACGCGAGATCGTGTTTGCGGTTGAACGTGTCGCTGAAGTGATTAACAGTATCAATGCCGCCGCAAGGGAGCAGACATTAGGTATTGAGCAGGTCAACAAAACCGTGATTCAAATGGATGAGATGACGCAGCGTAATGCGGCATTGGTCGAAGAGGCTTCTTCCGCCAGTGAAAGCATGTCTGAACAAACATCCACCATGGCGCAGTTAATCTCCTTTTTTCAAACGGACGGAGCGGGTCGCCAGTTGAAAACCTGGAAGCCGGACGCTTCTTCGTCGAAACGGCCAGCCTCTAAGCGCGACAGTGACGTCGATGCTGATTGGGAAGATTTTTAAGGGGCGTGGGAATTTTGATCGATTGCCATAAGAAAAAAACGTTCCGGTCGGGAACGTTTTTTTATAGTCAACGAAGCTTCGCTTCTTTATGGCAGCCGGGCATACTGCTCCAAATCCAGGGTGAGCCGGAGTTGTAACATTTCACGCAACGCATCCCTGTCGACATTGGGCCTGCCACCAAAGCGCTTGATTAAATCGCAGCAGTTAGGCCAGGTAAATTGGAAAAAGTGCTCGCCAAGCCCCATTTTTCTTAATTTTAGGCGAAGCGCGCGCTGAACCCCGACATATTTTTCATTAGTCAGACAGGTTTGAGGAAAAGGAATGACGTTGCTCATGGCCGGTCTCCTCTGGCGTGATGTCATTCCCATTCTAGCAGGCAGATCAAAAAATAATCTACTCTGAATTTTACTGAAAATTTAACCGCTGGTTTTGGCTCGGGAAATGATTTCAGCGCAGGGGGCTCCCTTGGCTAGCGTACCGTAGTTGTGGTGCCCTTGTGCACCTAAGCGGGAGGCACAAAACGCATCGGCAATGTTGTTTGGCCCGATTCTCTGCAAGAGAGAGGCCTGCAGCGAGAGTGCCATGCGATCAACCAAGTCTCGACTGCGGTAATCCAGCTGCTCCGGGTCTCGGAGATCGCTTTGCAGGCTGGCAACGTAATTGTCCAATAGCGCACTGGCGCCTTTTGCCTGTTGTACTTCCTCAAAGAAGGCGTCGACGACGGCGGGAGTTTTCTGCATGGCCCGAAGTACGTCCAGGCATTGGACATTGCCGCTCCCTTCCCAGATGGCATTGACCGGGGATTCACGAAACAGACGAGGCATCGGGCCATCTTCCATTACGCCACTGCCGCCGATGCACTCCATGGCTTCGTAAGCGTGATTCGGTGTGCGTTTACATATCCAGTATTTGCCGACGGCGGTGCCGAGGCGAACGAGCAGATCTTCGCTCTCTATATGGCGATGATCCATGGCACGCGCGATACGCATGGTGAGCGTGAGAGCGGCTTCTTGCTCCAGCGCCAAATCGGCCAGGACATTTTGCATCAGTGGCTGCTCAACCAGGCGCTTACCAAAGGCTGAACGATGCTGGCAGTGATGTATTGCCTGCGAGAGCGCCATGCGCATTCCGGCACTGGACCCCATCATGCAATCAAAGCGTGTCATGGCCACCATCTCGATAATGGTCGCGACCCCTCGCCCTTCTTCGCCTACCATCCAGGCCAGCGCGCCCCTCAATTCGGTTTCACAGGATGCATTGGCAACGTTGCCCATTTTCTGTTTGAGTCGTTGAATCTGTAGTGGATTTTTAGTGCCATCCGGACGCCAGCGTGGCAACAGAAAACAGGATAAACCGCCTGGCGCGTGTGCCAGTACCAGGAATGCGTCGCACATGGGGGCGGAGACGAAAAATTTGTGACCGACCAGTTCGTATGCCTGTCCGGGGCCGGGAGTGCCTACTGGATAGGCTTTAGTACTATTGGCACGAACATCCGATCCCCCCTGCTTTTCAGTCATCGCCATACCGATGGTCACCCCTGATTTTTGCGCGACGGGAATATTACGCGGATCGTAATGCCTTGACGTGATCAGCGGCTCCCATTATGCAGCGAGATCCGGTTGCAGGCGTAACGAAGGTACTGCCGCAAATGTCATGGTAATCGGGCAGCCGTGTGCCGCCTCAACCTGTGTCTGCATATAGCTCATGGCAGTACGTGCGACATGCGCACCCGCTTTCGGATCAGTCCAGGGGGAGGCGTGCAATCCATGCTGAATGGCGGTTTCCATGAGCTTGTGGTAAGCCGGATGGAATTTTACCAGATCGATCCGGTGGCCAAAGCGGTCATGGGTATCCAGTGCGGGCTTGTGTTCGTTAGCTAACTGGCCAAGCTCAAGATAACTTGCCTGTCCTGCCATTTGACCGAACCGGGCGAGCGATTCGCTGGCCCAGCGGGCACCTTCCCGCGAGACGGCCTCTTGAAGCGCGGTGTCAGAAGTAAACAGGTTGATATTTTCCAACGCGGGAGGCTGATTGAGCACGTCATGTGTGCTCGCCATAAAACGGTCAGAAATCTTCAGATCATGTGCGGAGGTCATGGTGGTCGCCCTTATTATTTGTGCTGGTCTTCAATGAATGCACAGCCTGTCACGGCTTGCAGGCAAAAACGGATAATGTTGTCTATCAGCGCATCTTCCGTCTGTTGGCTCGGGAGAGTGCGGTCGTTAGTCTGAAGGGTTGGAGGTGGTGGTGCCAAGGGACCTACCAGCGCCTCTGCCAGACTGCCAACAATGGCGGCACTTGTGACGCTGGCTGACTGCAACGGAATTTCCTGTTTGGCGATGCCTTCCCTGATCAGGTCGGAAAAGAGTGCGGCATAAGCTTGTCTGAATTCCAGGCGATCGGCATCAACGACCGGGTCAACCGGCTCGGCGATCAGCGCCCAGGCCAGACCGCGACTTTGAATCGCTCGATGGGCAAAGCAGCGAATAGCACGTTGCAGTCGCAAGAGGACATTTTCCTGGCCGACAATGGCTTGAGCCACTTTGTCGACTTCTTTTTGCGTGGCACGCCGAAAGACTTCCGAGAACAATTCGGCTTTGGAAGGGAAATGTTTGTATACCGTTCCCGTTGCAATGCCTGCTTGTTCTGATACAGCTTGAATGGTGGTGTTGCGAAAGCCGCCAGAGACCACCAGTTCGTGCGTGGCTTGTAAAATCCGGGTGCGAATTTCCTCGCGCTTCGATCGCGTTTTCTCAGTATCCCGATAGGCCATAATAATGTGAATCCAGATTCATTTTATAATAGTATGAATTTATGTTCACATTATTGTCAATCCTGTGTAGAAAATGGAAAGTGATCTCAGAATCTTTCGTTCTGCACCGGAAGTCTGCACAATGCAGTTTTCCCCGTAGGCTTTGCCCTCTCGTCGAGAAGGCTTTCCCCTGTTGTTAATCGTCTGGCAGGGGAGCAAACACAATTTAAAGGCGCACTATGATCAATATGCTTAAGTCTGTTTTTATCTCGGTGTACATATGTCTGTTGTGCGTTGGGGCGCTTCATTCCATGGCAGGCATCTTTGAGCTGGGAGTTCGCAGCGCCTGGACAGGCGCATTGGTGTCGGTTGCTCCCATGCTCTACTTTTTCGTTCATCTGTTTCTGGGGCATGTCCCCCGCACAACGCCTGATCTTATGGGGTATCGTGGAGCGACACTGGCGGGCGTACTGATTACGCTCATGCTCGGCTGGGGGCAGGAGAACGGCCCATGGCCATTGACCTACAGTGTATTGGTCGGAGCGGTGGGAATGCGCTTGTATATCGTTTGGTATTCTCGGCTCGGGCGTCAGACTGCGCCGCTATTGCAAAAAGGCAATCAGCTACCGGCCATCGAATTTACTGACATCTCTGGGGCCGCGGTGAGCACGGAGAGTCTAAGGGGGGCGCCGGCACTGTTGCTGTTTTTTCGCGGCAACTGGTGCCCCCTGTGTATGGCACAGATTCGTGAGATATCGGAACAGTATCGAACGCTGGCTTCTCTGGGGGTCAAAACCGTACTGATCAGTCCCCAGCCCCATGAAAACACCCAGGCTTTGGCCAAGCGGTTTGATGTGCCTTTCGAGTTCTGGACCGACAAGGGCAATCAGGGGGCAACGCAGTTAGGGATCAATGCTGTAAACGGTACGCCCAAAGGACTGGAAGTGCTCGGGTATGATAGCGATACCGTTATGCCCACGGTACTCGTGATCGACGAGCAGGGTCGGATTTTATTTGCCGATCTAACCGATAATTATCGGGTTCGGCCTGAGCCGGAAACTTTTATAGCTATTCTTCGCGAGCATCGTGTTGCTGGCGCATCAGAGTGACCTTATCCCTTACATGCAAAGTGAAGCGGCTTCATGAGACAAGAGGATAGCCCGTGCCTGCTGAGCCTTTGGCATCGGGCGCAGCAGTCAAACCATCGTTATCTGATCTGGGTATATGGAGATCAGTCAGCGGGTTATCGCTGGGTGCATCAACAATTAATATTTTTATCTCAACACATGGGGGCTCACTCCCCGTGTGAGCTGTTCTGGGTAGGTAATGCGAAATCAGCACAGGTCGCTGGATCGCAGCATATGCGCCTGACAAGCATTCCGGCTATTCAGGCGCGTCGATGGTTGGGGGGGGAATCCGATTTTCTCGTATTTGATGCCTGGGAGGGGCTTAATCCCGACGGGTTAGGGGCCATCTCAGGGACATTGCGAGGAGGCGGGCTTTGCTTTTTATTATCCCCCGCACCCGCGTGCTGGCCTTTTTATGATGATCCCGATTATGTGCGAATACGATCTCAGATAGAGGAAGGCAACAACCGGCCAAAGTTGTTTTTACAGCGATTTTCGGCGCGCCTCTCTGCAAGTCTCAATGATCGCTGTGAGGGGGTGTTTCAGTACCGCGTGGATCACCTTGCTTCACCACCGCCAGAGGTATTGAAGAGCGGCGAGCAAGAACCTGTTGGTTTGGCGCGGGTACATTCTTCCGATTTGCCGGTCGACCCGGCCGGGGGAAAAGTCAGTTTGATATTGTCAGCTGAGCAACAGGCGGCGGTTGACGCGCTGGTTCGGGTAGTGACGGGGCATCGCAAGCGACCCGTGGTGCTTACCGCTGATCGAGGCCGAGGGAAAAGTGCCGCGCTGGGAGTGGCGGCGGCCAGGCTTTTGTCTGAACAACCCCGTCACCTGATCATAACCGCACCACAGGATGCGGCCATCCAGAGTGCGATGGCATTTTTCGCACTTTCGTGCCCGGAGGCAGAGCGCATCGACAACGGATATCGCTTGCCAAATGGCAGCCGATTTGAGTTTATTCCACCGGATGTTTTGATTCGTGAGCGTCTGTCGGCGGATGCCGTATGGGTGGATGAAGCCGCCGGGCTTCCGGTGGCCTTACTTGAGCAATTGCTTAGAGATCATGCTCGTATCGCCTTTGCCAGTACTCTGCATGGATACGAAGGCGCTGGCAGAGGCTTCGGATTGCGTTTCAGGAAAATTCTTGATCGACGCACTCCTCAGTGGCGTTTACTGCATCTGGCGGCCCCCATACGCTGGGCGGATCATGACCCCTTGGAGCAACTTGTTTTTAATTTGTTGGCCTTGGATGCCGAACCCTTTGATGACCGGGAAGCACTAAAGCGGCAGGCGCTCCCTGTCTCGCAATGGCAGTTTAAATGTATTGATGCATCATCGTTGTGTGAAGATGAAAACCTGCTGCGTCAGGTTTTTGGTCTGTTAGTGTTGGCTCACTATCAGACAAGTCCTGATGATCTGCGAGTGTTGCTTGATCATGAAGGGGTATTGGTTTGGTGTCTGGTCGACGGCGATCATGTGGGCGGTGTGGCTCTGACGATCGCCGAAGGCGGGCTCTCGCTCGATCTTCATGCAGATATTGCTGCGGGACGTCGTCGCTTGAGAGGGCATCTACTGCCGCAGGCATTGGCCTATTATTCCGGAATGCCAGCGATATTGAGCGTCAATGGATGGCGCATTATGAGGATTGCCGTTCATCCGCTGTTGCAGCGTCAAGGAATGGGGCAAGCATTAATCCACGGGATTACTGCACAGGCAAAAGCGCAGGGGATAGATTGGGTCGGGACGAGTTTCGGTATCACCCGAGAACTGCTGGCATTTTGGCGATCAACCGGGATGCAGCCGGTGAGACTGGGCTTGCAAAAAGATACTGCCAGTGGCGAGCAGGCGTTGTTGATGTTTTGCGGATTGTCCAAAGCGGCTCAAGCCCTCAGTGTACAGGCGCGAGCGAGCTTTCTTCGCGAACTGCTCTATCACGTGAATGGTGTGTACAAAGCGCTGGCGCCGGGACTGGTAGGTGATCTTGTGAGGGCTGCGGCAGATCTCAAGGTCCGAATCAATGCAACGGATGTATCGGCGAGCGAGGTGAATTGGGCGGCTGTTCGAGCGTTTGCACTCGGTGAACGACCAGTTGAAAGCTGTGCTCCTTTTATCAGTGACTGGTTACTCTGGTGGTTAAGTTCGGCTGATGAACTGGATTCGACGCTGGAAGCGGAGATCGAGTTGTTAATCGCGGCAATTTGGCAAAAACAATCGAGAGTGCAACTGGAAACAAGGTTTGCATTGAAAGGCCGAAAATCCATCGAAAGGGCAATGCGAAGCGCGGTGGCGGTGTTGTTGAATATCGCGTGCCAATTTGAGAAATAAAAAAAGAGGGCCATCTGGCCCCCTGAAAATCCTAAACAACTAGGGAAGGATAAACGACTAGGTCTATCAACATCAGCAGCACAGCATTGACTGGTTCAGTTGATAATCTGAGTGTAGATAGCCCCTTCCTGCTTTTCCTGTCGAATTATCAAATTGAAACGAAAAGATACATTTTGTTACAAATGAGAATTTCGTCACAAAATGCATTCATGCAACGCGACAAAAAGACGTGTATCAGTGTCATGGTGACGTCTATAAATGTTTAGTTTGCACTGCCGATAAATAATTGATATTGGCGGGTTGAAAAAAAATGCAGGGTCATGTTATTTTCTGCGCCGCGTCCGGTTGCTCAGGGTAAAGGATGTGCCTTGAAAAATTTAGATATTTTATGCAACAAAATGACACAAAAAATGAAAGGTTAAAACTGGCGTTGTTTGTATTTTGGCCTATATGTTTAGGTGAAAAATGGCACGACGGTGAATAACCGAATCCATTGCTGAAAAGAGAAACAGAATTTTTGAAAGGTATTAAGTGATGGCGGAGTCAAGTAACAGCAGTTTTGATCCAGTTGAGTTTTTGAAAGATGCTACGCAACTGTCTCAGGCAGAGCGTCACAAAATGCGGTCTAAACTTTCGGAAGATGTGGAAGCATTTCTGAATCAGGGCGGAAAGGTCGTTTCAGTTGCTGACAACGAGCGTGCTGATCCACCGAAAAAGCCTGCAATGAATTATGGCTCTGCGCCTATTTAGGTGAGCCGTCTACCGCATTTGCGGAGCAGGGCAAATCAAGTGTACAAATAACCTGTACATTTGCAGAACAAATTCTTAGGGTGCGAACTGCACCCTTTTTTGTAGAGATTCGCTTGCTATAGTTCGACATCTTGCACCATCGTTTTAGAACGATAACAATAAAAAAAGGATGCCGATTATGAATGTCAAAGCATTGGCTGTTGCTCTCGGGGTAACGGTTCTCTCTACTACCCTTGTTTATTCCTTAATGCCTGCGCCTGAGATTGTCGAACACCAGACCCAGTACGCTCCCATATCTTCACCTCCTCCGTCAGCAGGTTTACCTGCCCAGATATTTGCTGACTCTCTTGTAAAGGCGGCAAGTGACGCGGCGCCTCCAGCCGTATCGAACGCGCCTTCGTTGCAAGGCACAGACGTTGATGGAGGATTTCGTGTGGATGAAAATGGCCATTTGATCATCGATGTCAGCATCAAACACTATATTGACTACTATTTGACCACGCTGGGCGAGTCTAGCCTTGAGGATATAACCGCAAATATTCGTCGCACGCTGGAATCGCAGTTGCCGGAACCTGCGCGATCCGAGGCTCTGGAGGTTTTACGCCAGTACCTGGGGTACAAGGCCGCGTTGCAAGAGCTTCAACAAGCCGAAGCGGCCAATATAGAAGCAGGAGGGGCGGCACCGAGAACCCTGGAGGCATTGGCCGCGCGATTGCAGAAGCTTCAGGATGCTAGAGATACCTACTTGTCGCCTGATGTTGCGGAGGCGTTTTTTGGTAAAGAGCAGCAGCTTGATCGCTACACGTTGGAAAAGTTGCGCTTACAGCAAAATGAGCAACTTACCGCACAGGAAAAAGCGGAACGCCTGGGGCGTCTGGAAGCCAATTTGCCGGACGCGATGCGTGAGCAGATTCAGGAAACTAACAAGTTTGATAACTGGCAGGTTCAGGAAGCCGCTTTGAAGGAGCGTCATGCCAGTCACGAAGAGGTCTATCAGCTACGCGTACAAACTTTTGGTCCAGAAGCGGCCGAACGTCTGGATGCGCTGGATAAGCAGCGCAATAAATGGTCTCAGCGTATAAGTGTTTACCAGGCAGAAAAACAACAACTGGATGCCGCAGGGCTGGCTGAGAGTGATTATCGTAAGCAGCTGAGTGAGTTACGATCGCGTCACTTCAGCGATACAGAGAGTCGTCGCGTGGCGGCGCTGGATAAAATTGCAAAGCAAAAAAATGATCAGGCGCATGAAAATGTGCTTTCAACTTACACAAATTAGCTGTAAATGAGATCTGGTTAACACTTGTATTGCGAAGTGTCACAACCCTGTTCTATACTGCTGCCAAAGTTTACGGATGCTTGGGATGGCAACTGTAACCTGGCCGAAAGCAGACAGTGAAAACTGTCTGCTTGATAAAAATAAAAGCGAATAAAACAAGGAATGACAATGGATGTTTTTGCGCTCGTCATGGGGTTGACGCTCGTTTGTGTAGGCTGGTTTCTTTCTGGTGATTTTCGTAAGTTTCTTGCTGGTTCCTATCATATTCCCGCAAAAGTAGTGTCGGTGGCGCAGGCTTATGTCCCTGCCGGTCGCTATCTCTCGTCTCGAACGCTGTCGGATGCGCCTATCGTTTACGGCTCGTTTTATCCGGTTTGTGAGTATCGCGAAAAAGGTGAGCTAATTCGCTTTACGGCCATTGGTGAGCAATTAGGTAATCTCTATCAGATTGGCGATCAGCTGAAACTAAAAATATCCCGCTCTCGCCGGACCCAGGGCAGGGTTTGCAATGGTGCAAGGGTGTTATTGTTTGTGCTGTCCGGCGCGGCATTATTGTTACTGGGGAGTCCCGCCTTTGGATTATTCCGGTTGACCATGGCACATATCTGTCTTGCTTCGATTGTGTTGACACTGGCCTTTGGCGTTTTTCTGATGTACGTGCGCGAAAGAGACCAATGTGAGGGCGGCTCCAGCATGGTGAGCGCGTCAAACAAATACGAACTGTGTTTGCGTGAGCCGACCGCATTTGCACATTGGCGGGAGCTTTTGCAGGATGCGGGTCAGCGCCGTCGAATGATGGGGGCGAGAGTTTTTGGTGGTATTTTTATGAGCATCGGTATCCTGATAACCGTGGCGGCCAGTATGGCAGATCGATGGGAAACGGGACTTTCTGTAAAGCTTACACAGCCTAATATTTTTGTAACTGGGCTTTCCGCCAGGGTTTAATGGTTGGTGGGGATATTTAGTTACCTCTGGCTTGCGACCAATATACCGCTATCTGACCCATGTCAACGTCTGTTGGTTTATAATACGGCAACCTCTTTTTGCCTGTAAATCAATGTCGGAGATCGAAGTGTCCAAAATCACGCCACGCCAGTTTCCTCTTACCCGCATGCGTCGTATGCGTTTTGATGATTTTTCCCGCCGGTTGATGAGAGAAAGCCGGCTGACTACCGACGACCTTATCTATCCCATGTTCGTGCTTGATGGCGAGCAGCAGCGAGAGGCCATCCCTTCGATGCCAGGTATTGAACGCTTAAGCATTGATTTGTTGGTGCAGGAAGCGAAGGCGTTGGTTGCACTGGGCATTCCTGCGGTAGCCTTGTTTCCGGTTACGCCCCAATCGCACAAAAGTCTGGATGCAGCAGAAGCCTGGAATCCTGAAGGGATTGCCCAGCGGGCAGTCAGGGCACTGAAAGCCGCACTTCCTGAATTGGGAGTCATCACCGACGTTGCATTGGATCCTTTTACCACTCATGGTCAGGACGGGATCATTAATGACGCTGGCTATGTGTTAAACGATGTGACCGTCGAAGCCTTGTGTCGTCAGGCGCTGTCGCATGCGGAGGCGGGGGCGGATATTGTAGCTCCTTCTGACATGATGGATGGCCGTATCGGTGCCATTCGTCAGGCGCTGGAAGCCAAGGGGTATATCAATACCCGAATTCTTGCTTACTCAGCTAAATACGCCTCAGCCTATTATGGCCCGTTCCGGGATGCGGTAGGTTCAGCTGGTAATTTAGGGAAAGGCAATAAATACACCTATCAGATGGATCCCGGTAATACTAATGAGGCAGTGCATGAAGTGGCACTCGATTTGGCTGAAGGTGCGGATATGGTCATGGTTAAGCCAGGAATGCCTTACCTGGATATAGTGCACCGGGTAAAGCATGAACTGCAGGCGCCTACGTTTGTGTATCAGGTGAGCGGTGAGTATGCCATGCATGTTGCGGCGGCACAGAATGGATGGCTCGATCTGGATGCCGTTATGATGGAATCGCTGGTCTGCATCAAACGTGCCGGCGCTGATGGAATTTTGACTTACTTTGCCAAGCGCGCGGCTCAGTTACTGAATGAGTGAGCCTGATTGGGTCTATTATTTATCGCTATTTGAGTCAGGCGCTATACTCGTTTAAAAGGGTATGGCGTCTGGCTTCAGCCATTCTTTGCGATGACAAGTTTACCGTTTGACATGTCTTGGGTCGTGTGGCTTTGAGTGTCGGATCAATCTTGCAAGTCTCCCCGAATACTGCTGTACTGGCGGGCAATTGTAGTTAAGGCGTCATCTTTAATCCGCGTGAAATAATCTGGTAAGCCATCTGTGATAAAACAGTGAGTCGCGTGAAGTCGGGCTTGCGTTGTCAGGTCATAAAAAGAATTGAAATAGGCATGGGAGTAGGGAATGAATCAAACTGAGAAGTCGATTGCTGCTGACAATGTGGCGGTGGCGGAAGTGTCTGCACCACAAGAAATCGATCTGGCGGCACACGCCCTGTATTTCAATCGCGAACTCAGCCATCTTCAATTCAACTATAGAGTTCTCAAACAAGCGCTCGATGAGCATCACCCGTTACTGAATCGTTTAATGTTCTGCTGTATTTTCAGCAGTAATATGGACGAGTTCTTCGAGATACGTGTGGCCGGGTTACGCCATCAGATTAAATATGGTCGTGAAACGGTCGGGCCTGATGGCATGACGCCACAGCAGCTACTGGCTGAAGTCGATCGGGTGACTCATAGTTTTGTAGAGGAGCAATATCAGATTCTGAATGACGTATTAATACCTGAGCTGGAAGAAGAAGGTATTTCCTTTTTGCGTCGCCGTGACTGGACAGTTGAGCAAGCGGATTGGATAGCAAATTATTTCGAGAACGAGATTTTGCCAGTCATCAATCCGATCGGACTCGATCCTTCACACCCTTTTCCCAGACTGGTTAATAAAAGTCTCAATTTTATCGTTGAACTGGATGGCAAGGACGCCTTCGGGCGCGAGACCGGGCTAGCAATTGTGCCGGCCCCCAGATCGCTGCCGCGTCTGGTTCGCTTGCCCGATGAAGTCGCGACGGGGAACGACAATCTGGTGTTTCTCTCCTCTATGATCCACGCCCATGCGGATCAGTTGTTTCCGGGCATGGAGGTTAAAGGTTGTTACCAGTTTCGCGTGACCCGAAATGCGGATCTTGTGCTTGAAAATGACGATATGGAGGATTTGGCTGCCACGCTTCGGGGTGAGTTGTTAAGTCGGCGGTTTGGAGATGCGGTGCGGTTGGAGGTGGCAGACAACTGTCCGGAAGAGCTGGTGCGTTTTCTTCTTGATCAATATTCATTGACAGACAGAGAGTTGTACCGTGTTCACGGACCGGTGAATCTGACCCGGATGATGGCGGTTAGTCGCTTAGTGAGTCGACCGGCATTGAGCTACCCTGTGTTTACGCAGGGATTGCCCAAGCAATTAAAAAATAATAAAGATCTCTTTAGTGCGATTAAGCAGAAAGATATTTTGCTGCTTCATCCTTACCAGAGTTTTACGCCGGTGGCTGATCTGCTGCGACAGGCCGCAAAAGACCCCAATGTGGTCGCAATAAAACAAACACTTTACCGAACCGGTGCCGATTCTGAAATTGTCGCTGCACTGGTGGATGCCGCGCGCCGCGGTAAAGAAGTTACGGTTGTTATCGAGTTGCGTGCTCGGTTTGACGAAGCCGAAAACCTGGAACTGGCCAGTCGTTTGCAGGAAGCGGGCGGGGTCGTAGTTTATGGTGTAGTCGGGTATAAAACCCATGCAAAAATGATTTTGATCGTTCGGCGTGAGGAAAAGGGTTTCCGGCACTACGTTCATCTGGGTACCGGAAACTATCACGCCGGCAATGCGCGACTCTATACTGACTATAGCTTTATGAGCTGTGATGAAGCGCTTGGAAAAGACGTTCACAAGATATTTCAGCAACTGACGGGAATGGGCAAAGTGCTGAAAATAAAAAAGCTGTTTCATGCCCCCTTTACTTTGCATGGCCGCATCATTTCTTTGATAGAGCGAGAAGCGAATCATGCTCGCAATGGCCGACAGGGTTATATTCTGGTTAAAATCAATTCGTTGACTGAGCCAAAGGTGATTCAGGCACTCTATCGTGCATCTCAAGCCGGAGTGAAAGTCGATTTGATTGTGCGTGGCACTTGTTGCCTGCGGCCCGGCGTGCCGGGTGTTTCAGAGAATATTCGGGTGAAATCGATCATCGGTCGTTTTCTGGAGCATACGCGAGTCTATTACTTTGGCAACGATGGCCAGGCAGAAATCTATGGCGCAAGCGCAGACTGGATGGTGAGAAATCTGCTCAGTCGGGTCGAGGTGTGTTTCCCGATTGAAGACCCGGGCTTAATTGCGCGAGTGAAGGAGGAGATTGACTATTACTTGCGTGACAACTGCCAAAGTTGGGAGCTGCAGCCTGACGGAGATTATCTTAAAGCCGAACCGGCCGAGGGTGAAGAGCGCCTCAGTGCACAGCAAAAACTGCTGGAAACACTGGCCGTGGTTTGATGGTTGCTTAAAACAAGGAGCTTGATCAGGTGCATTCTTCAGGGTTATCCGGTGCGGCGCGTACGCTTATCATTCTGGCAGCTTTTATCGTCGTGGTTGCGGGAATTAAAGCAGCACAATCCTTAATGGTGACTTTTCTTTTGTCAGGCTTTTTCGCCATTATTTGTGCGCCCCCCTTTATGCTGATGCAGCGAAAAGGCGTGCCTGCGTGGGCATCCCTTACCGCAGTGGTGATTCTCGTCTCGGTGATACAGCTGCTTTTCATTACGATCATTGCGGCCTCTATTTCAGATTTTTCGAAGGAACTACCTCATTATCAGCTGAGGCTGCAGGGCATGTTTTCCGATTTTGTGATTATGCTTGATGGGTGGGGTATTCATGTTCCGGCAGAAACCATCCGGGAGCACTTTGATCTTGGTATGGTATTTAAAGTGGCAGCCAATGCGTTAGGTAGTTTGGGGTCTGTCGCTTCAAACTCCTTTATGATTATTTTGACAGTCATTTTTATGCTGTTCGAAGGCGCGTCGTTACCGGGCAAGCTGGCGGTTGCTTTCGGCCAGCACAGCGCGCACATGAATCACATTCAGCGTTTTCTGGATAATGTAAAGCAATACATGACGATAAAAACCATTATCAGTCTGGCTACCGGGGTGATGATTTATGTTTGGCTGCTGATTTTTGGAATTGATTACGCACTGTTATGGGGGGTGCTGGCGTTTCTCCTGAATTTTGTGCCAAATATCGGTTCGATTATTGCGGCAGTACCTGCGGTTTTGTTGGCGTTGATCCAGTTAGGACCTTTTAGTGCGTTAATGACGGCGATGGGCTATCTGATCGCAAATATGGTAATGGGCAATATCATTGAGCCCCGTTATATGGGCAAAGGGCTGGGGTTATCTACGCTAGTGGTGTTTTTGTCGTTAGTCTTCTGGGGATGGGTGCTCGGGCCGGTGGGGATGCTGCTCTCTGTGCCTTTGACCATGTTGATGAAAATCGCGCTTGAAAGCAGCGATGAAACCCGTTGGCTGGCGATATTGATGGGGCCGGATATTGTTCCCGAGCCCCACCTGACACTATCAAAAATGACCGATAGCGCCGAGTAAACGAGCAAGTTACTTCCGAAGACTGACGATTCCGCGCGCAATAAGTGCTGTTAGTCTGCCCCCGCCTTTGATCGCGCCATAAGTTAGATCGGCAATGCCATCGTGTATGAGTCGCACGGCTTCTGAAGGTTGGGCTGTCACAGGAATTTTCTCCAGAATGCTAAAGGGCTCGCCGGAGATAGCGCGGTGTGTTCGTTGCACCACATTGACGGCCTGCTCAAACGCATCTTCCGATAAATCAATCAGGCCACGTAAATGATCTGCGGATATTGCGGCGTGATGAGTGTTGCTGTGTGGTATTGATTCAATCAATTGGGTCGCCACCTCAGCTGAAGTGAAATTTTCGGTAAGGCTCGTGTTATCAGGTATGCTCATGCCAACCACTCCTTTAGTTGTGTGTAAACCTTAGGGGATCGGGCTAACGCGAGATGTCCCAGTCCTTCAAAATGGCAGGATTCTCCTGAAACGCCGTCAGGAATCAGTTGGCGCGCATGCGCGCTGTCCCTGTTGACCAGACCATCTCCCAAAAATTTGCTGAGCCAATGGTTCTTGTTTGAGCCGATCATTTCACCGCTGATGAAATAGTGGGTCTGCTGTGGAGAAAAATGAAGAATGTCTTCGCCTCCTTCGGCAATTTTTCCGTGGCGCATGTCCTGAATGCCCTGGCTGCGGGTCGCCAGTAAATCACCGATTACCTGAACATATTCTTTGGGTACGGCCTTGGTGGCCCGGGTTGCCCAATATCCCAGATGTTCCAGTGCGGCTCCCTGATGCGGTGTCCCGATATAGACACTACGCTTTACTTTTTCCGCCCAACTGAATTTTTCTGGTGATTTTGACGCCATATGATTGGCGCTGCGTATTAGCAACCCGCCCATGCTGAATCCCATGAGAATCAGTTCATCAATCCCATGGGGATATGTTTGGATAAGTGATTCAAGCAAGCGGGTTAACAACTGTCCATTGGTTTCGACGGCCAGGCCAGAGTTATAGCGTACATATAACGGTGTAAATTCGGCATCTTGCTCTAGCAACTTGCCATAGTCGAGGTGGGGCGTTTCTTTGAATCGCCAGATGGACTCGGTATTGGTCAACCCATGAACCAAAACGCAGACCTTGCGGCGAGGCGTAGGGTGAATTTTCTTTAGATTTTCTGCAGATAAAACGATGGGTTGTCCCTGGTGGTAGAAGCCCATTTCAGTCGCCAGAGGGTTGCCTTTCTGCTGCAGGTAATCCCCGATAATACCATTCAGAATTCCCATTCCATCGTCGAATGCTGATTTTGTTGGCGGATTCATGCGATTTCTCCTTTATGTGTGCATGTCTCAATTGGGTCGATAAGCGTTATGCAAATTAGAGCACGAGTGTACACTCAAGTCTACCGAGTGAATAAAAAAATTATTGAGGTTAAGGTTTCACTCACACCATACATCCACGATAATGGCGCGCGCAGTACCGTGGAGGGTACTGGCGGAATCTTTCAAAAACAGGAACCTGTATATGAATAAATGGATGGCGACAGGGGCGCTTGGTTTGTTGGGAGTGGCTGTGGCTGGCCCGATGGCCACCGGGTTATTTGCCGAGAAAAAAATTGAACAGCTTGTTGCGACCCTCAACAAGCAATCCCAGCTTGAAGCCAGGCTTGTCAGTTATGACAGGGGCTATCTGGAATCAGCTATTGAGGTTGATTTAATCCCGCTTTTCCCGAATGCATCCTCGGAGACCATGCGTCTCAATGTGCATCTTTCGCATGGCATTAGCTCTGTGCAGGGAGAGGTTAAATTAAATGCCCCCGAATCAATGATGGACGATCGCGATTTCCAGCAGGCGTTCCAAGGGCGGCCTTTGATTCAGGCTGAAATCAAGGGCGGTTTGTTTACCGGTATTGAGGTGGCGGCGACAACGCCAGACATCAGTTTTCAGGACGAGGCATCGGTTGTCTCGGTATCTCCTTTAGATTTCCGGTTGTCTTTACCTGTTTCGCTTAAAGCGATGGATGCAGTCATGGTCTGGCAGGGCATGAAGATCGACCTGGGCGATGAAAAAATACATGTTGGCGCCGTAAAGCTCACTCAGGTTGCTGAAAGAATAACCAAGCACATCTGGGATGGTGAGGCAACATTGAGCCTGTCAGGACTCCTCTTGAATGCGGATGGCACTCATTTTGAGTTGGACGATATGATGATGTCATCTGTAACCGCGCAGTCCGGCGATGATCGAATCGACTCAGGATGGGACTTAAGCGTCAAGCGCGTCAATTTGGAGGGGCGAGAGTTTGTTAATCAGGCGCTTAACTTTGCGTTTAAAAATATCGCAATGAAAGAATTTGATGCGCTTCTGGCGTCAGTGAGTTTGCTTGATTCAGTTTCCGACTCGGAGGATCCTGCTGTACAAGCGGAACAGGCAGAAAAGCGCTTTCAGGATGTTCAGCTCGCTGGTACCGCACTAATGAAGAGAGGCATTGTGGTTGAGACCAGTTTGCGTTCGGAAACACCCGAAGGTTTGATGTCGGGTAACGCGAGTCTGATTCAGCCACCTCAGGAGAACGCAGATACGAGTCCTTTGGTCACCCATACTCAAGGGGCGTTTGGTTTGAGTGTGCCTGCCCGGCTGATTATGTGGCTTCCTAATGGTGAGCAACAGATTGCAGCGCTGATTGAACAGAATTTGATGGTGCAGGAAGGGCAAATGTTAAAAGCCGAAGCGCGGCTGGCAGACAGTATTATTACCCTGAATGGTCAGCAAATTCCGGTTCCCCCTCTGTTTTGATTTGTCATGGCGGCATTGCACTGGCTGGTATATGGTTATCCGGCCGGTGCTTAGCCTAGAACTCAATGTCGCTGACTTTGGCTCCCGTCTGGATTTTTTTCAGTTCGCGTTCTCGTTGTTCGCTTTCGCTAATGGCTTTACTCATTTGCTCGTTATAAAGGTCAAGCCAGGTTCTTGATCCGGGTACCATTCGAGACAAATCATACATGCCCGATTTCATATTTTTCAGAAATTCCTGAATACTTCCTTCCTGCTGTAATAACAGTCTTTGGAAGGCCGGCGCACTGCTGTTTTTGATGGTTGTTTTGAGTTGGGTAATATCTTTTTGCAGGGTCTCGTTGGCAACCAGCTGAGTTGTCAGTTGTTGTTTCAGTGCAACGACCTCCTGCTGCAATGCGATGAAAGCTGCAGGTTCCACTTTTGCTTCGTCGGTACTGAGTCCGGTGACGATAGCGGTAGTAATCGCTACTGAAATTCCGATGATCAATGTGAGAGCGATGCCCAGTAGCACGAACTTGTTCATGGTGACGCTTTTTTCCAGTAACGTCAGGCGCTGTTCTTCCGAGAGTTCTTCGTGTTCTTCATGATGTGGTTTGGTAGGCATGGTGACTCCGGGTGTACAGGGCTAGGGTGGTAAACTGGAAACAAATAATGACTAGAGTGTAGTCAACAATAAAATATTTTGGAAATCCGCAAGTAATTCAGACTTGTTCGGGTGATTGCTCAGCAGGCGGGGTTAACTCGATAGTTTCTCTATCTTTTTGGTGTGTCTGCGAGCAACGCCCGCAGGTATTCAGCGATGCAGTGTCTGTCCCTTACCTCTGGGGTCTGAGGCGCCATCCAGTGTTTGGCTGTCCTTGTTCCAGATGATGAGCTGCATGTTTCCGTATTGCCGCCCCGTGTTTTTCAGATGGTGCCCAAGGTTGATGAGTTGTTGCATGCTCTCGTCAGTCAGGCTTTGCGGCTCATATTGAATTTCATCGGGACTATGCTGGTGATGAAAACGTGGTGCGCTCACTACCTCAAGGGCATTCTTTCCTGCAATGGCATCCAGCAAGCCCAGAAACACCATGGAAATAATCCGGCTGCCTCCCGGAGTACCGATGATGATCACTTTTTCAGCGCTTTCGGCAATGGTAGGACTCATGCTGGATAAAGGACGCTTTCCTGGTGCAATTTCGTTGGCGATATTGCCGGTCAATCCATAGGCATTGGGGATGCCGGGGGCAATGGAGAAGTCATCCATTTCGTTATTGAGTAAAAGACCGGTTGCTTCGGAAGTAAATCCTGACCCGAAGGGAAGATTGATGGAAAACGTGGCCGCGACCCGATTGCCTGATTTGTCGATAATGGACAGGTGGGTGGTATGGTGCTGGGTATCAATCGCGTGAGTGTTGTCAGTCGGGTAATGTTTAAAAACATCCACCTGCTTTGCCAGGTCTGTTAAATAAAGGTCGCTGACGAGTTCCGCTTGCGGAATTTTGATAAAGTCACTATCGCCTAACCAACGACTGCGGTCTCGATAGGCAAGAGACATAATCTCGCTCAGTAAATGAGTCCGCGTCGCGCTCCCGTGTGCGGTGTTTAATAGATCGTTTGATTCCGGGAGTCGATCCAGAATGCCAAACATTTGGTTGAGTGCGATTCCGCCAGATGACGGGGGAGGGGCACTCAGAATCTGGTATCCGTGTGATTCAAACTTGATCGGCTGGCGCTCAATAACATGGTAGTTGTGTAAATCTTCCAGCGACCAGATGCCTCCGGCCTGACGAACATCCTGAACGAGCTTCTCCGCAAGCTCGCCCTCATAAAATGCCTCGCGTCCCTTTCTGCCAAGTTGGAACAGGGTATTTGCCAGTTCTGGTTGTTTGATAGCAAAACCGTTATCAGGCAATTCGCCGTTATTCAGAAATATTTTCGTCGAAGCAGGAGATGCTTTCAGTGCATCCAGTCGGTACCCGGCCATTTTTCGATAGAGATGATCGGTTCGGAAGCCGCGCTGGGCAAACAGAATGGCGTCGCTTAGATTGGCGGATAGCGGACGCAGTGCATAGCGCTCATTGATATGGGCAAACGCGGCAGCTTGTCCGGGGATGGCGGCGGCAAGGGCACCATTCCTCGAAGGGAAATCTTTTCGTGGTACGCCCGCGCTGTCGAGATACATATCGCGTGCGGCGGCCGCTGGAGCCGTTTCGCGCGCATCAATAAAAGTGGCTTCCCCGGTATTTTTCTGAAGTAACCAGAAGCCGCCACCTCCCAGGCCGGCGCTGTAGGGTTCTACTACCGCCAGAACCGAGGCAGCTGCAACAGCGGCATCAAAGGCGTTGCCCCCGGCATCAAGGCTGCGCAGTGCTGCCTGTGTTGCCAGAGGGTGCGCCGTGGCCACCATGGCTTCTCGGGGTTGCAGCTGACCTGCACAGCCCGAAAGAAAATAAAACAGCCCAAGGAGCAAAACCAATGGCAGCGAGCGAATTGGTTTTGTCGATGTGATGACCTTATCCTTGGCCATGATTCAGCCTACTTGCCCTGAAGTTTGTTGTATTTGGTCATCAGTTCTTCTTCTGTTTCGACATTGGCGGGGTCGACCGGAATACAATCTACGGGACAGACCAGCTGGCACTGTGGTTCGTCATAATGGCCGATGCACTCAGTGCATTTCTTCGGGTCGATAACATAAATTTCTTCCCCGGGAGAAATGGCTTCGTTGGGGCACTCTGGCTCGCACACATCGCAGTTGATGCAGTCGTCAGTAATCATTAATGCCATGGATGTTACCTCTCTCTAGATGCTGTATAAAACTATTTTACAATATATTGTCTCGTGAGCTCAGGCTGTGGTTACGACAGCCCGGTTCGACATGAAATCGTTAATTGTGGTCTGAATCTGCAAACAAGGTCTTGAGTTCCGCATACACCGCCGGATGCACAAACTCCCGGACATCGCCGCCGAGTGCGGCAATTTCTCGAATTAAAGTCGACGAAATGTAGGAGAGGTGATTGGCGGGAGTGAGAAAAATACTTTCAACACCGGGAGCCAGGCGACGATTCATGTCGGCTAGCTGGAATTCGTATTCAAAATCCGATACGGCTCGTAAGCCGCGAAGAATGATGTTGGCGTGGTTATCTTTCACAAACTCCGCCAGCAAATTATTAAATCCCACAACTTCCACGTTTGACAGGTGCGCTAATGCGGTACGAGCAAGTGCCACGCGGGAATCGAGAGATAGTAATGGCTTTTTCTTGGGGCTGGCGGCAACGGCGATGATGATTTTATCAAACATGCGTGCCGCTCGTTCTACAAGATCGGCATGCCCGTTTGTGATCGGGTCAAAGGTACCTGGATAGACAACTATATTCATGGTGGCGACCGAGTGTCAGTTCAACGGTGCGAATGTTAACCAAATTGATTGCCGGGTACAAATGTGGAGAAGAGAAAACTGTACGTTCTCGAGGTTTTTCAGAAGGACGGAGTAAGGAATAGTCTTTGCCGTGCCGAGTTTGATAGATTCTAAACACGATTTAAGTGGGCGTGATTACCAAATAGTACACCCACTTAAAGAAGTAATTTGCTTTGTACGAATAGGGAATATGCCCTATTCAATCAATATTTCATCGCTTTCATTTTTATTTGGACAAGAACCGGAAGGCGTTGCAACAACAGTGGGTAGTAGAGTGATATCGATAACCAGTTGTGCAAATTTATTCATGCGGATACCTGTGTTCTCTGAATTGTTGTTATCTTATTTATTGCCTGCGAGCACATGAAAAAGCCAGCGGGCATAAAACATTGTCGCCAATTCCAGAGAGACAAGATGTGTTGAGTCTCACGTTTCTTGTTAAATTAATTTCCGCATCAGGTCGTCTCGGGATACCGGAACGGTACCCCAAGCGTGGTTTGCTATCGAATAACCTGGGCGTGGTTTACTATCGAATAACCTGGGTGTGGTTTACTATCGAATAAAGAGTGAGTAAACCAGGCGATGTAGCGGACTGCCGTGGGGTGGGTAGATCACTTTGCCGCTGTTGATGCGCTGTTTGGCAAAAACGCCTTTGGCATTTGAGAAAGTGCGGAAACCTTCTTCACCATGGTAGTGCCCCATACCTGATGTTCCTACGCCGCCAAAGGGCATGTCATCTTGAGCAACATGCATGAGCGTATCGTTGATGCACATACCTCCGCCATGGGTATGGTCCAGCACGTATTGCTGAGCATTTTTGTCATAACCAAAATAGTAAATGGCTAGCGGATGCGGGCGATCATTAGTATAGTCGAGCGCTTCATCCAATTGTGCGTAGGGCACGATAGGTAATAGCGGACCAAAGATCTCTTCCTGCATCACCAGCATTTTGTCGTTGGCATTTAAGATCAGGTGGATCGGCATTTTGCGAGTGCCTTCGGACATGTCCTCATCGGCCGGATTGACTTCAATGACGGTGGCGCCTTTCTTTCGCGCGTCATCCAGGTAGTGCTGCAGGCGCTTGTGTTGGCGCTCATCAATCACGCTGGTGAAGTCCGGGTTGTTTTTTAATGTGGGGTACATGCGACTAAAGTTGGTTCTGAACGAATCAACAAACTCTTGAGTGCGGTCTGCCGGGCAGAGCACGTAGTCTGGTGCCACGCAGGTTTGGCCTGCATTAAAAGCCTTGCCGAAAGCGAGACGCTCGGCCGCGTCGTTAATCGGGACATCAGCTGAAATTATGGCTGGCGATTTTCCACCGAGTTCGAGGGTGACCGGTGTCAGGTTTTCAGCAGCAGCACGCATGACATGACGACCGACAGAAGTCGAGCCGGTAAAAAGCAGATGTCCCCACGGCTTTCTGGCGAATTCTACGCCGACATCGGCATCGCCGGTGATCACGCAGACAAGATTCTCGGGAAAGATACTGGCGATAATCTGGCGGAACAGCTCGGACGTTTTAGGCGTATATTCCGACATTTTTATCATGACCCGGTTGCCGGCGGCCAATGCGCCGGTCAGGGGGCCTGCGGCCAGAAAAACCGGGTAGTTCCATGGCACGATTATGCCTACCACACCTAAGGGCTGGTAGTAGACTTTATTGGATGCTGGCTGGAAAAGCAGGCCGACGTGACGCTTGGATGGTTCCATCCACCGGGCAAGGTTTTTTAACGCATAGTTAATGCCTTGAATGGCGGGCATGATTTCTGCCAACAGGCTTTCATCATTGGAGCGGCTGCTAAAGTCGGCATTGATGGCGGCCATCAGCTTGTCCTGGTTTTGCAGTAATGCGTTTTTTAACTGCTTGAGGTGATCCTTTCGTTGTTCAAGCGACGGCATGGGGTTTTGTCGGAAAGCGCCTTTCTGTTCGGTAAATACCCGATTCAGGTGCTGAATCTGCTTTTTGCTTTCGGTTAATTGCACGACGTCGGCTGTCATAACGGTACTCCAGAGGGATCACTAGTAATGTTGTGTTAGCGATGCCACCCAGTTTCAATCACCGCGCGTTTGGCTAAAAAAAGCAGCATCAGATTTGTGCTTTTATTATTA
This sequence comes from Hahellaceae bacterium, assembly GCA_024234505.1. GTDB lineage: Bacteria > Pseudomonadota > Gammaproteobacteria > Pseudomonadales > Oleiphilaceae > JACKOD01. The sequence continues at coordinate 645,617 of JACKOD010000002.1, forward strand.
GAGTATATACTCTAATCAGTCAAGTGTTGATTCGAACATTTTTTATGCATGCACTGCGTGTGGTGCAAAGAAGGCGCGTTCTGCTACCTAACAAGAAATATGTACAATTGAACAATAAAATGTGCGTGAATTTGTTGTATAGTTCCGTACTCAAAGCACAGGTAAGTGGTTGAACTGAGGTAGAGTTTTAGATTGATGAAAACAAGAGACAAAATCATTTTAGCGAGTTTGGATTTATTCAATGAGCAAGGGGAGCGCAATGTGACGACTAATCACATTGCGGCGCATTTGAATATTTCTCCGGGCAATCTGTACTATCACTTCAGGAACAAAACAGACATTGTTTATGAGATTTTCCTTCAGTATGAGTTGTTGGTAGATCACTATCTGCAGCTACCGAAAGGGCGTAGCCTCCTGCTGGATGATCTGATTTTCTATCTGGAATCGGTATTTGACGGGTTGTGGAGTTATCGCTTCTTTCATCGGGACCTGGAATTTCTTCTGGATTCTGATGAGCGGCTCAGGCGGGATTACCGCGAATTTACCATGCGCTGTCTGGGGGTGGTGAATCGGATTCTGGGTAGCTTGCGCGACAGTCACATCCTGATCGATATGGGTGATGAGCATCGCAGCGCAATGGCGCTCAATGTCTGGCTGATAGTGACAAACTGGATGGCATTTTTGAAAACGGCACATGCCGGCGAAAAGAATACAGCGATTCGCAAGGAAATGTTAAAGCAGGGCATATATCAGGTGCTGTGTTTGACATTGCCCTATTTGACTGAAAGTTATGTCGATACGGTTGTTAAAATCAGCCAGAAATATAAACCTGCCCCGGTTTTTTCTGCCACCGCGTGAAATCCGTGAATGTTTCTGGATGACCTTCGATGAAGGTCTGATCCCGGATTTCCGATTTTGATTAAAGCTGCTCGCTACTGTCATCCTGAAGTTCGATGGCGGCTTGGGCCATTAACCAGGATTCCAGCTGTTTCTGTGCGACATCAATTCCGGTTTTGGCTGTACTTGAGAAGGGAATCACCGCTGCAAGATACTGGAATGACTTCAGCTGACTGCGTATTTTGAGTGACTCGGTTTTGGCTGCGCCAAAACTGAGTTTGTCGCATTTGGTGAGTAAAATGGTGGTTGGCAGGCAGCGATGCTCGGCCCAGTCAAGCATCATCAGGTCGAACTCTTTCAGTGGATTGCGTATATCCATGACCAGTACAAGGCCTGCCAGTGATTCGCGAGAATTCAGGTAGTCTGAAAGGTGATGCTGCCACTCTTGCAGCGTGCTTCGGGAAACCTTGGCAAAGCCATAGCCAGGAAGGTCAACGAGCCGGCGCTCTGGTTTGTTCAGGGTAAAAAAATTGAGCAGCTGGGTTCGGCCGGGCGTTTTACTGGTGCGAGCGAGCTTGTTATTGTTAGTGATTGCGTTTAGTGCGGAAGACTTGCCTGCATTGGATCTGCCTGCGAAAGCAACCTCAAGCCCGATGTCGGGTGGGCAGTCGCGGTTTTTGGCAGCGCTTTTCAGAAAACGGGCACTGTTAAAGGATATCGAAGGTTTGGTAACCGTATTCAACGTGAGTTAACTCCTGATGAGCCTCAAGTTGGCTATTAATGCGCCAAATTTTATAGGTTGGGTGTGTGTTCGTATTTCTCTGCAGAATGTGCGGGCTTTTATCGGCCATGCCATGGTGTATAATACCGCAACTTTTTAGATACGTCTGGTCAAAGGCATCTTAAATATCGCGGTTAACGTGTATGGGTTGCTGGGCAAAGCTCCGGATTTACTGGGTCTGCAGCGAATATGCGTCAGTCAGATTTGCGAAGTGATTAGTGCTTTGGATTGAAAATTTTGGGATTGAAGATTTTTTATTTGAGAGAGAGTGTCGCAAAAATGAAAAAAATCGTAGCAGGGCTGGTTGTGGCCATGGGGTTGACTGGTATGGCGCATGCTGCAGGTGATGCAGCCGCAGGTCAACAAAATGCCATGGTTTGTGGTGGATGTCATGGTACTGATGGAAACAGTATGGTGCCAAACTTTCCAAAACTGGCCGGTCAGGGTGAAAAATACCTGCTGAAGCAGATGAAAGATATCAAAGGTGGTGCGCGTGCGGTGCCTGAAATGACAGGCATTCTGACTGCTTTTTCCGATCAGGATCTGGAAAATATCGCAGCCTATTTTTCTTCGCAAAAAGTGGCGGTAGGGCAGGCAGCGGCAGATATGGTGGCCAAGGGCCAATCGCTGTATCGCGCGGGTAACAAAGCAACAGGCGTTGCCGCTTGTACGGCATGTCATGGCCCTTCAGGCAAAGGCGTTGAGCTGGCTGCGTTTCCTTCATTGTCTGGTCAGCATCCCCAGTATGTTGAAAATCAGCTGAAAAAATTCCGTTCAGGTGAGCGCACCAATGATGGTGATTCACAAATTATGCGTTCTATTGCCGGGCGTCTGACGGATGCCGAAATTTCGGCAGTTGCCAGCTATGTATCTGGCTTGCACTAAAATCTGATGTCTTTGGTTTACGTTATGCTGCGGCATGAAGGTATTACCATTTGATTACGAACCCCTCTTTTGAGGGGTTTTTTGTTGGTGCGGGCTGGTGAGTTGCTCCTGTTGTGTTATAAAAAGTGGATGGCTGTTTGAAGTGCAGTGGCTTCAACGCATTCAGATGTGGGTGGGAGACGAGACTTTCCTGTGTGGTCGTAAATGGAGTGAGAGTGAGAATGATGCGTAAGGTTTTATTGGCAGGTCTGGGGTTGTTGGTATTGCTGTTGTCGGTAGGTAAGGCGGCCGCAGAAGATTGGCAGGCGGGAAAGCACTATCAGGTGTTGCCTACCCCAATTACCACAAGGGATGATGCCAAGATCGAAGTAATTGAAATGTTCTGGTATGGGTGTCCTCATTGCTATCAGTTTGCGCCTTTGGTGGAGGCTTGGGAGGCTAAGCTGCCAGAGGATGTCGATTTCTATATGGTGCCCGGTACGCTGAGCAAGCGTTGGGCGGTGCATGCCAAGGCGTTCTATGTTGCTGAGGCGTTGGGGGTGAGTGAAAAGATGCATCACCCGCTATTTGATGCGGTTGCACGCGATCATAAGCCGTTAGCGGATGAAGACGAATTGGCGGCATTTTTTGCACAGTATGGCGTGGCCGAGGCTGATTTTCATAAGGCTTGGAAGTCCTTTGGTGTAAAGGCCAGGATGGATCAGGCAGACTCCAAGGCGCGTAGTTATCGTTTGTCGGGCGTTCCGTCGCTGGTAGTTAACGGCAAGTACAAAGTGGATGCCGGCGGGGCAGGAAGTCACGAAAATATGCTGAAGGTGGCGGACTATCTGATCCAGCAGGAGCGCAAAGCGCTAGAGAAGTAGGCTTTTTCTAAATGATTGGCAGGCGCAGTGGTTATGTATCATAAGATGAAATCGAAACTACGAGACTTGGTTGCTGTGCCGGAGGTGGCGAGGGTCACCGAATCGGATCGATCCTTTGCTGCTGAGTTTGAGCCGCATCGTCATTTGCGCCTGTTGTCATTTAATATTCAGGTGGGTATATCCACGTCGTCGTACCATCACTATTTGACTCGTAGCTGGCAGCATTTTTTGCCTCATCAGCGGCGAACAGAAAATCTGAATCGTATTGCCGGATTGCTGCAGCAATATGATGTGGTTGCGCTACAGGAGGTGGATGGCGGGAGTCTTCGAAGTGGTTTTGTTAATCAGGTGCAGTTTCTGGCTGAAGCGAGCGGATTTCCTTACTGGTACCAGCAGTTAAACAGGAATCTGGGCAAGTTCGCGCAGCATAGTAATGGTTTGCTAAGTCGCTATCGCCCCCTTGAGGTGGAGAGTCATCGGTTGCCGGGGGTGATTCCGGGGCGCGGAGCGATTATGGTTCGCTATGGTGATCATCGAGATCCTTTGGTGTTGGTGATGATGCACCTTTCGCTGGGGAAGGCTGCACAAGTGAGGCAGCTATCTTATGTTCGCGAGCTAATCAAGGATTACAGGCATGTGGTGTTAATGGGGGATATGAATAGTCATGCCGAACAGTTGCTGGAGCAAACGCCCCTAAAGGGTCTTGATCTGGTGCCTTTGCCTGGAGTGGCGCATACTTTTCCCAGCTGGCGTCCTGATAAGGCGCTGGATCATATTCTGGTCAGTCCCTCGCTAAGTGTGCGTCGTGCGGGGGTGGTGCCATATCCTGTTTCTGATCATCTGCCTATTGCTTTGGATGTGGCTTTGCCACAAGGCTATTTGGAGAGTTTTGGTGGTCGTTAATCTTGTTATGGGTAGGTGAGGGCGTGCCGCGTTGGTGGAATGCAAAAAACCCGGCCATGGCCGGGTTTTTCGGGTTGGAAGCCGAGGGAGCTCAGATTTGTTAGAGCTCGGCAGGCAAAGCGCATGAGCGCTCTGCTTACTTGATTTTGGCTTCTTTGTACATTACATGCTTGCGAACAACGGGATCAAATTTTTTGATCTCCATTTTTTCGGGCATGGTGCGCTTGTTCTTGTCAGTAGTGTAGAAGTGACCAGTACCAGCGCTGGAAACCAGCTTGATCTTGTCGCGCATGAGAGGTACTCCTTAAATTTTTTCGCCGCGGGCACGCAGATCAGCCAATACCTGATCGATACCCTTTTTGTCGATGATACGCATTGCTTTGGTAGAAATGCGCAGTTTCACAAAGCGCTTCTCACTCTCAACCCAAAAACGATGGGTCTGCAAGTTGGGAAGAAAACGACGCCTAGTGTGGTTCATAGCGTGTGATACGTTGTTTCCAGTAACAGGTTTTTTGCCTGTAACCTGACAAACTCGTGACATGTGTGTTGCCTCCAACCTTTTTGTTGGTAACCGGATCTTGGATAGCTCGCGTACGAGCGGTATTAAATGAGCCCGACTTTATACCAGAATGTCTGGTGATTGGCAAAAAAAAGTGATGATTTATGATCAGATTTTTTTGACTTATGGTCTCGCGTCACAGTTATCGCATCACCTTCGCCAATACAGCGTCATTATGGTTGGGTTTTTTCCAATATGCTATGGCGTTTGCTGTGTCGTCCTGTTTGCAGATTTCTGAATTGTGACGCCGGTTTGTATTAAATAAGCCCGCGTTCTGCGAACGACAGGGTGTTTGTCGCACCTATAATGAAGTGGTCAAGCACCCGAACATCGATAAGTTCAAGGGCCTGCTTGAGTCGCTGGGTAATCTGAATATCTGCCTGACTGGGCTCGATTTGCCCCGAAGGGTGATTATGCGCAAAAATTACCGCAGCCGCGTTATGGTGCAGTGATTGACTGACGATTTCTCTCGGATAGACGCTGGCGCTATCAATGGTTCCGCGAAACAGTTCTTCAATTCGGAGAACCCGATGTTGTGAATCCAGAAATAGACAGCAGAACACTTCGTAGGGGAGTCGGCCAATTTTCGCACTTAAATAGTGTCGAACCTGCTGGGGGTGAGTGAGGCAGTCGCTTTTTTCTACATCTTCAAGCAGGTGGCGGCGGGCCATTTCAAGAACCGCCTGCAGGTGGGCGTATTTTGCAAGTCCTAGGCCTGGTGCCTTGCAGAAAGCCGTCTGACTCGCAGAGAGCAAGGCGTTAAGGCTGCTGAATTGAGTGAGCAGGTCTCTGGCAAGATCGACTGCCGTTTTTCCGGGTATGCCGGTTCGTAGAAAAATGGCAAGCAGCTCTGCATCGCTCAGGGTGTGCGCGCCCTTTTTAAGTAGTTTCTCTCGGGGGCGCTCGTTTATTGGCCAATCGGTAATTGCCATGCTTTGGGTTCCTTTTGTTTGCTGTCGGTTCTGCTGACATCGCTCATCCTGAGCACGGGAAAGATTGCCACATTCTGCTCCTGAGATTCCATGGCGGTGATCACGCCCTGGTGAGATTTTTCCCGAGGTGGGAGGATTCGTGTTTCGGTCGCTGGGTGAAATTGACAGGGTTGAGTGGTATCTTTAGCCTTTTTTCGGGGGCTGTGGCATGAAAGAGCGTAAGGTGCTTGTTGGGATTACCGGTGGCATTGCTGCATATAAATCGGCCCAATTGGTGCGTCTGCTTAAAAAAGCGGGGGCTCAGGTGCGCGTGGTGATGACCGAGGGGGGCGCTGCCTTTATTTCGCCTTTGACTTTGCAGGCGCTTTCGGGAAATCCGGTACATCAAACACTATTGGATTCGGATGCAGAGGCCGGGATGGGGCATATCGAACTGGCAAAATGGGCAGATTTGATCATTATTGCTCCTGCCTCTGCCGATTTTATTGCACGTTTTGCCCATGGCCTGGCGAATGATTTACTTTCAACCTTGTGTCTTGCAACGGAGGCACCCATTGCGCTGGCACCGGCAATGAATCAGGCCATGTGGCACAATCCGCGTACGCAACGCAACATGCATTCGCTTGCTTCTGATATCGAGAGGGGTCAGGTATTGATCTGGGGGCCGGATTCAGGTGAGCAGGCGTGCGGCGACCATGGGCCGGGCAGGATGTTAGAGGCGGAAGCTCTATTTGAGCGGGCACAGGATTTTTGTGGCGATACGGGGAAGGAAAAGCCGCTGCCGTTACATGGTGTAAAGGTCGTGATTACGGCAGGGCCAACACGCGAAGCCATTGATCCTGTCCGTTATATTTCCAATCATAGCTCAGGGAAAATGGGTTATGCACTGGCTGAGGCTGCAGCGCGTGCAGGGGCAGACGTCATTTTGGTGAGCGGTCCGGTGTCGCTGGCTTGTCCCGAGGGGGTTTCCAGAGTGATGGTGTCCAGTGCGCTGGAGATGCTGGAGGCGGCCAATCAGTCGATAGCGAGTGAATGCGATATTTTTATTGCGGCGGCGGCGGTGGCCGATTATCGGCCGGAGGTTGTCTCTGATCAGAAAATGAAAAAGCAGGGTGACGAAGGCTTAGTCATTCGTATGACTCAAAATCCCGATATTGTTGCCACCGTGGCGAATTCGGGACGCGCCCGTCTGGTCGTCGGTTTCGCAGCCGAAACCCAGGATGTGACGGCTTACGCCGAGAAAAAACTGCGAACCAAGGGATTGGATTTGATTGTGGCAAATGATGTGTCAAATAATGCCATTGGCTTTAATAGCGATGAAAATGCGGTCACGCTGATTACCCCTCATGGCCAGGTGGAGTTTGTGCAGCAAAGCAAGCGGTTATTGGCAGCAAAGCTGATTGAGGCTATGTATTCCGAGCTGAAGCAAAAAAATAAAGCCAAAAAAGCCTGACCGGATGGGGTTGGTTTGCGAACCGCCGACCAGACAACCGTCAGACAAATGCCCTTTTGAGTATATGGATGGACGAAACAATCACGGCCTGTATGAAAGGTGATTGTTTTCGTGTTGCCGAGCATGAATGAATAGGTGAGAAACAGAATGAAAAAACTGCAATTGAAGGTGTTGGATGCGCGCCTGGGTAACGAAATCCCCATGCCTGAATATGCGACTCCAGGGTCTGCCGGACTGGATCTGCGTGCATGTATTGAGGCTCCGATAACGCTCGCTCCCGGCGAAACCAGGCTCATACCTACAGGAATGGCTATCTATGTTGAAGATCCCGGCTATGCCGCCATGCTCTTGCCTCGTTCCGGGCTGGGCCATAAGCACGGGATCGTTTTGGGAAATCTGGTGGGACTCATTGATTCTGACTATCAGGGGCAGCTTATGGTTTCGTGCTGGAATCGCGGTCAGTCATCCTATGATATTCAAGTAGGAGAACGCATTGCACAAATGGTGCTGGTGCCGGTAGTGCAGGCTGAATTTCAGGTGGTAAATGAGTTTTCCGAAAGCGATCGGGGAGTAGGCGGTTTCGGCTCAACCGGCACGCACTGACCTTAACGAGAGCGCACGTTGCTTTCGGTGTTCGATGGTTGCTGCTGTGCTTAACGCTCTAATATTCATAAAGATACGTGATCGTCAAAAAATGTGCCTATACTAAAGTGCATACTGGGTAGAGCCCGGTGTGAGCATTAGTTGTTTGAATTTTCCGGATTTTATCGGCAGTGGATCCTTGATGTTGCAGGTTGATTTGCAAGATAAAATGGCGGTGTGTTGGTTTCTCTCTTTATTTTGAGTCAGGTACTGGAAGCCGGATCATGTTTGGAAGAAAAAAAGAGAAAGAGGCTGCGTCCGAATCAGTGACGTTGAGAAAAGAGGTTGACGTCACCGCGGAATCTGACGCAGGAAAATCTCCCGGTGTCGAAAAGGTCGCGGGAGGGAGCAAATTCAAGAGTGCGTCAGGCGTTTTTGTCACCTCTGCACTGATCGTTGCCGCCGTCATGCTGCTACAGGCCTTGGTGCAATTTTTTGTTCTGATTGAGCCACTTGAAGATCGTGCCGCGTCGCAGCGTGTTGAGCAAGCCTATCAGGGGGCGCTTTCAGGCTTCAATCGCTGGATTGATCAATGGCAACAGAAAGTCGGTTCTCTCGCGGCGCTTCCGGGGGCTTTCAATGCAGTAAACAATGATTCTGTACGGAATGAATGGAATCAGCAATTACATAAATTTTATGGCGAAGTAGCCCACAGCGATCTATTTGCGCTGGAAGAGCTGCGAGCTTCCCGGTCAGAAAGGGTGGCAGGGCTGAGCTTTGCCAGTCAGGACATGTTGCGCCGGATAGCGCAGGGCGAGAAAGTACTGCCGGAAGCCTTTTTAAAAGAGGGGCGGTGGTTTATTCAGTTTGTAGCACCTGTTAATTCAGCGCCGGTCGCCGGCGTTGAGTCTTCGATGGCCGGTGTCCTGCTGGTTGTCTTTGATGTCGGGTTATTAACGGACTATGTGAAAACATTGGGCTCAGTAGCGCCCGGAGCATGGGCGATTCGACAGTCGCTGGGGGGCGAGAAAGTCATTTCAGGCATGGAGGGTAGTGGCCCGGCGATAGAGCGCAAAAGCAGGGTCAGTCATTGGTCTCTCGCATTCTGGCCAGAATCAGCGAATTATCGTACGTCGCTGGATGCTATGTTGTTCTGGCTGCTTTCCGGGGTGTGCCTGGTGGCGGCTTGCGGCTTGGTTATTTTGCCTATGCTGGTCTTTCTCAAGCGGTTAAGAGCCGAATCCATAGTGGTGACCGGGTTCTTGCAACAGGTTTTGCAGGGTGACAAGCGTCGTGCGCCGAGTATTGCCGTTGATGTACTGCATACGCTGATGGTGACCTTGCAACGTGTGATTCTGGCTAATGAAAAAAGTCATGAGTCCGAGCTTAAAGAGGCGCGTCAATCAGCGCAAGTCAGTGGTGCTGCAAGTGACAAAGGGCGAAGCTCGCAAGGCGCTGCTCCTGCCAGTCCTCCGGCGTCAGAGTCTGTGAGTCCACTTTTTCAGGATACCGATCCGCTGGATATCGACGATATGTTTGGTGACGATGAAACCAGCCTTGGCGATAGCGTAGCGGGTGATGATGCCGAAGATTTGGCGGATCTTGGAGATCTGAACGAACTTGCCCCTTTAGCTGTGAATGTTTCGAGGTCTATTTTCCGGGCTTATGATATTCGCGGTATTGTGGGAGAAACAATTACACCCGAAGTGGCGACGCAGATCGGACTTGCCTTTGGGAGCGAGGCACAGGCGAAGGGCGTGTCCAGTGTATGTGTTGGCTTCGATGGCCGGATATCGAGTCCTATGCTTGCAGAATCGCTTATTGCGGGTATTTTGCAAAGTGGCTGCCATGTGCAAAATGTAGGTAGCGTTCCCACGCCGGTGCTTTATTTTGCAACCCATCATCTGAAAACAGGTTCGGGTGTGATGGTGACGGGTAGTCATAACCCGGCGAACTATAACGGCTTTAAAATGATGATCGCTGGTGAAACGCTGGCGACCGATGCGATTCAGAAATTGTATCAACGGATTGATCACCAGAATTTCGCGACCGGGATGGGTGAGGCGGAAAAGGTGGATGTGAGTCAGCACTATCTGAATGCAATATTGAACGATGTTGCGGTAGCGGCACCACTTAAAGTGGTTGTAGATGCGGGTAATGGCATTGCCGGGGTGTTAGGGCCTCGTTTGATAGAAGAGCTGGGATGTGAAGTCATCCCCTTGTATTGTGAGGTGGATGGACGATTTCCAAATCATCACCCGGATCCGGGGAAACCTGAAAATCTGGCGGCGTTAATGGATGCGGTTGCCCGGGAAGACGCCGATCTGGGTATTGCCTTCGATGGTGATGGCGATCGTATTGGTGTAGTGACGAATCGCGGTAAAATTATCTGGCCTGATCGTTTGCTGATGTTGTTTGCAAAAGATGTCGTATCCCGTAACCCTGGAGCCGATGTTCTGTACGATGTGAAATGCACCCGAAGGTTGAATGCGCTGATCAGTGGTTATGGCGGCAGGCCGGTCATGTGGAAAAGTGGCCACTCCTTAATGAAAGCCAAAATGCGTGAAACCGGCGCATTGTTGGCTGGCGAAATGAGCGGACACATTTTCTTCAAGGAACGCTGGCTCGGTTTTGATGACGGGATATACAGCGCGGCAAGATTGCTGGAAATACTTGGGTTGGATGAACGCAGCTCCGATGAGGTATTTGCGTCGTTTCCAGAAGATATCAGTACACCTGAACTTAATTTGCCGGTGTCAGATGAAGGTAAATTTGCCATTGTGGAAAAGCTTGCGACACAGGGCAATTTTGACTCAGGAGCGGTTTCAACCATTGATGGTGTTCGGGTTGACTTTGCTGACGGCTGGGGGCTCTGTCGTGCGTCCAATACGACACCAGTCCTGGTGTTGCGCTTTGAGGCAGACAATGACGGCTCTCTGGAACGGATCAAGCAGGTTTTCAGAGAGCAACTCAGGGCTGTTGATTCATCTTTAGATATTAATTTTTAACCGTTTTTGCGGCAACAGGACAGAATGTGCGGTTAATTTTCCCCCGTTACTCTGGTACGGGGGCTGAAAATTATCGGCTGAGTCTTTAGAATACGCTTGCCTGGTCGCAAGCGTTGACCGCATATGCATATCCGGTGCTTATCTTTCTTTCCCTCTTTGTAAATGAGCTGACATTATGACTCTCGATCGTGAATCTGCTATGCAGGTAGCTTCTGTGCTGAGTAAGGCACTTCCTTATATTCAGCGTTTTGCCGGTAAAACCATCGTGGTTAAATTTGGCGGAAATGCGATGGAAGGCGAGGAGCTCAAAAGCAGTTTTGCTCGCGACATGGTGTTGATGAAGCTGGTTGGTATCAACCCGATTGTGGTACATGGAGGGGGCCCTCAAATTGGTGATCTGCTTAAACAGTTGAATATCGAAAGTCACTTTGTTGATGGCATGCGAGTTACCGACAGCCGTACGATGGACGTGGTTGAGATGGTGTTGGGCGGCCAGGTCAATAAAGAAATTGTGGCATTGATCAACCGTCATGGTGGCAAGGCGGTGGGGTTAACCGGAAAAGATGCCAGTCTGATCAAGGCCGTGAAACTGAAAGTGAAGAAACCCCTGCCTGAAATGCAGAAGTCGGAAATTATCGACATCGGTCATGTAGGTGAAGTCAGCAAAATTAATACGGATATTATTGATCTTCTGACGGCAAGCGATGTGATTCCTGTCATTGCGCCCATTGGTGTGGGTGAAAACGGCGAGTCTTATAATATCAATGCAGATTTGGTCGCGGGTAAGGTGGCAGAGGCCGTTAATGCCGAGAAATTGCTGTTGCTGACCAATATATCCGGATTACAGGATAAAAATGGCAAGGTATTGACGGGTTTGACGACGGAACAGGTGAATGATCTGATTGCTGATGGCACGATTTATGGGGGAATGTTGCCCAAAATTAGTTGTGCGCTCAGTGCGGTGAACAATGGGGTGACCAGTGCCCACATAATTGATGGTCGTGTGGCGCACGCGACATTATTAGAAATATTTACCGACGAAGGTGTAGGTACACTTATTTCGAATTACAAATAAATGCCTCTGCAGATCCTTGTGGGAGGGGCCGTTGTGCGATTTCGTCTGAGGTGTTTGCTTTCCTGAATATGAGGATGCCGGGTCAGAGAAGAATTTCTTCCTTCTCTGTCTCTGCCTCTTGATTCTGATCGGTGACAACCCGGTTTCTTCCTTCATGCTTGGCTTGATAGAGGCATTGATCTGCTCGGCGAATCAGCTCTTCTGCTGATTCGTGTTCCCGGTATTCGGCAACGCCCAGAGAAACGGTAATATTCCCTAGCTTGATGTTTTCTGCGCTGTCGGACAGCTTTTGAGTAGCAATGCGTTCTCTGATTTGTTCTGCAACGACTGCCGCCCCGGCGCGAGGCGTATCGGGTAGCACAATGGCAAATTCTTCGCCGCCAAACCTGGCGACGGTATCATTGCCTTTGACGTTTTTTTTCAGCGCGCTGGCGACAAATCTCAGCACATTATCGCCAACAATATGTCCGAATTTGTCGTTGAAGCGTTTGAAATAATCGATATCAAGAATAATCAGCGTTAAAGGCAATTGCTGCATTTTTGCCTGGGAAATGGCTTTGTCGAGATTGATGTCGAACGCGCGCCGATTGGATACTCGCGTCAGCGCATCTGTGCTGGCCTCTTCATTCAAACGTTCAACTTCGGCACGCAGCCGGTGAACTTCTTCCGCCATATTGTCCAGAGTTGCCTGAAGTCCCAATGTGGACTCTTCGCGTTTACGGGTTTCTTCCAGCAGGCTGGCAATCAGCGCTTTGATGTCGCCTATTTCGGTGCTGTTACGCATTTCGCTGGCAAAGTTTTCCAGTGACTGTGCGTAGTCGTGCAGCCCTGAGCCTTCGTTGGTCAGCTGTGAAAGCAGGTTGTGAATAATTTGTCTGACACCATCTCGCAGATGATGCACGGCGGCGTGTTGCTGCTGCGCGATAAACTGATCATAAAGGTTTTGATTGATGTCATCAGAAAAAGTGGCGTCACTACTGATGAGATCATTGATAGCGTAAACCAGGCCGGTATTCTGACCTACGGTGTATTCATACCATACGGCATAATTTTCAGGTGTCGTGGGTATGGCTCGTTTGCTCATTTCGGGCAGGGCAAGTTTTAAGTAGTAAACCGCTAAATCAATATCCTTTTTACTTGCCATCAGGAATACCTCTTCCTCCGCTGGATGCCTGCTAAACTTGCTATGCCGCTATAGATAGAGTGTAAACTACAGGCGTTAATATAAAAAAACAAATTGTAAATTAAGATGGCCTACCAAACTTGTGATTGGGTCTGAGGAGCTTGTGCGCATATGAAAAAGCTTTTGTTCACCGTCACCTTGCTGGCGTTGACGGTGTACGTCACATTCAAGGTCTGGGTGTGGTATCAGGCTGAGCAGCTGATGGCGGGCTGGAAGGATAGCCTGGCGGGAGAGGCGGCGATTTCCTATCGTTGGATTTATTCTTCATTGGAAGGAGAGGTAGGAATCAGCGGGTTGTCCGTTACGCCCTTCCGGCTGAAAGAAACCATTGAAATTGAAGACGCTCGTATCAAGTTTGCGAACGTGTTTGAGTTGCTGAAACTTGGTGAATTGGCATCGGGGTATTTGCCGGAGCAGTTGCGTGTATGGCTTTCCGGCGCAAGTATAACCGTGCGTGATCTCAGCTTTCAGGAGGTGGGGGTGATTGGTTCGGGCGATCTGTCACTGGATGTGCTGGAGGTGCCACAGTGCGGCCCGCAAGCCCGATTGTCCGGACCCCTTTTACAGGCGATGGGGTTGAATGTTCTGGTCTCAAATCTCGACATGAGCTACCGGCGCAGACCGTTAGCCGATAACGTTGTGTGGGAGTCAACCTGGGATCTGGAAGGTGTGGGGCGTGTCGGAATTGAGGCTGATTTACCTTTGCCTCAAGGTGGATGGAGTGTGCTTTCATTGACCAATGCGTTGCTGCATCCGCAGAAAATGTCGATAGCCGTTCATGATGCAGGCATCACGCGGAGACTGGCGCTGATTTGCGGTGAACGCAGCCAGCATAAACGAGCAGAATTGGCGACTTTGATGACCCAGGATCGATTGGCCGGTTTACAGCAGGTCGGGATTCTGCCCGGTCGTGGCTTGCAACAATTGTTGCAGGTTTTTTTGGCCGAAGGGGGGGTGATGGCATTTGATATGACACCGACGGAACCTTTGGGTTTTCAGCAATGGCCGTCTGATTCGTCAGTGGATCTTGAGCGCAAATGGGGGCTGCAGGCACACATCAACGGACAACGGGTTTCTGATTTAGGCTGGCAGATTGATGCTATTGGCTATGAGCGGCTTTGGAATAAGACTCCCGACCCGGACGACCAAAAACGCCCGAAGGTGGTGACTGAGCATAAGCCGGAGTGGCAGCAAGTCTTGGTGGTAGATGCGGGAAAAATGGTGGGGCATACCGTAAAAGTCGTACTGGAAACAGGAAAAACACTTGAGGGTGTCTTATCTGGCGAGTCGGAATATGTCGTTGAGGTTTCTCAGATGGTGAGTTCCGGCGTTATTGCCTATCCATTGAAAAAGCGCGAGATTGTCGATTTTCAGGTCTGGCGTTAGCAAATGCGGTGAGTCTGCCCGTTTGGCGGGTGCAATAGACAGCGTCGTCTTGTCCTCTACTATTAAGTGTATAAAGAGGCGCAAGACGCCGGGATGTGAACTGAAGCGCCATCATCTCTGAAGCAAGGGAGTCATCTTAATGAAACCTGAATATTTACCTGATTTCCCCGTGTTGTTGTCGGAATTGATCGCACAACCTTCGGTAAGCAGCAGCTCGGAAAAGTGGAATATGAGTAATGCCGGGGTTATCAACAAACTGGCTCAATGGCTGGAGTCGCTGGGGTTTGTCGTTGAACTGATGACGGTATCGAAAGCCCCTGAAAAGCTGAATCTGGTGGCGACCTTAGGGACGGGAGCAGGAGGGTTGGTACTGTCAGGTCATACTGATACCGTACCCTATGATGATTCTCGATGGAGCTCCGATCCCTTTACGGTCACCGAGAAAGGCGGCCGATGGTATGGGTTGGGCACATGTGACATGAAAGGCTTTTTCGCGGTGGTTATTCAGGCCGTTCGCGAAATGGGCTTGAGTCAGTTAAAACAGCCGTTGATCGTGCTGGCCACGGCGGATGAAGAAACCTCCATGGCGGGAGCGAAAGCACTGGCCGCGGCGGGAAAACCTAAAGCACGCTATGCCGTGATTGGCGAACCCACAGGCCTCAGACCGGTGCACATGCACAAAGGTGTGATGATGGAGCGGATTCGTCTGCAAGGGTTGTCAGGGCATTCGTCCAATCCGGCGTTGGGGCATAGCGCGTTAGAATGCATGGCGGACATGATCAATGCGTTGCGTGTGTTTCGCAGTGAATTGCAATTACATAAAAATATGGCTTTTCAGGTAGCCACCCCCACCTTGAATCTGGGGCATATTTGTGGCGGAGACAATCCCAATCGGATTTGCGGTGCTTGTGAACTGCAATTTGATCTAAGACCGCTGCCGGGTATGAGTCTGGAAGCACTGCGGGGCGATATCCTGCAACGATTGCAGCCGATTGCGGAGGCGAATCAGGTTTCCATGCGTTTCGAACGGCTCTTTGATGGGGTGCCTCCTTTTGCTAACGAGCACACCCATGGGCTGGTGAACGTTTGTGAACGTTTGACCGGGCACGCGCCGCAAGCCGTCGCTTTTGCAACCGAGGCACCCTACCTGCAGGCGTTGGGGATGGATACCCTGGTGATGGGGCCCGGTTCGATTGATCAGGCTCATCAGCCGGACGAGTATGTTGATCAGTCGCAGGTGGTCGAGGGTATTCGCGTGATTAAAGCCCTGATCAGTCATTACTGCCTGTAAATTGGTTCATGTAGCACTCAGGAAAGTCATTGGCGGGTTGGGTGGATTGTGACATATTGGTAGGGGACAGCGACGGTGTGCTATTACCCCGGTCGCATAAAAGCTGCTGTATTTAAAGATAATGTTCAATAACTCAGGGTTTGGGCAGGTTGGGTACATGGCCAATAATGTAGGGCAGAATTGGGTTGAGTGGTTTCGGCATTCGTCACCGTATATCAACGCGCATCGGAAGCGGACGATGGTGTTGACTCTGGGCGGAGAAGCGTTCGAAGACGATAACTTTATCAACATTATTCACGATATTGCGTTGCTGAGTAGCCTTGGGGTTCGCGTGGTGGTGGCGTTCGGTGCCCGTCCGCAAATTGAGGCAAGGTTGCAGCTAGCTGGAATCAGTAGTCGTTTCCATGGAGGGCTCCGAGTCACCTTGCCCGAAATGATGGATGCTGTGCTGGAGGCCAGTGGCCGGTTACGGGCACTTTTAGAGGCGCGCCTCTCCATGGGGGTGGTCAATTCGCCAATGCATGGTGCACGTATTCGAGCAACGAGCGGAAACTTTGTGATGGCTCAGCCCGTGGGCGTGCTTGGGGGGGTCGATCTGTGCCAGACCGGGCAAGTTCGGCGAATTGATACTGTCGCAATTAATGAACAGCTGGATGCCGGTGCAGTTGTTTTACTGCCTTCGATTGGGTACTCCATCACCGGAGATGCCTTTAATCTGAGTTACGAAGATGTCGGGGCGGCGGCGGCGGCCGCGCTACAGGCAGAAAAACTGGTGTTGTTCGGGCCGGATATTGGCCTGATTACCCAAGATGGCCGGTTATTGAGGGATTTGACATTGCCTGAAGCGCATTCGTTGCTGAACAGCCCGCTCCCCGATGAAGTTGCACGTTTATTGAAAGTGGCCTGTGAAGCCTGTGGTAGAGGCGTGAAGCGCACGCATTTTGTCAGCTATCGTAGCAATGGGTCGTTATTGCAAGAGCTATTTACCCGCGATGGCGGGGGCACCATGATGAGTGCAGATAACTACGAGCAGATTCGTCAGGCACAAATTTACGATGTGAACGGAATTGTTGAACTGATTGTTCCGCTCGAAGAACAAGGTGTACTGGTCCGCCGGTCGCGGGAACGTCTTGAAACCGAAATTGACTGCTTTACGGTTGATGAGCGTGACGGAACCATCATTGGTTGTGCGGCACTCTATAGTTTTCCGGATGCCAATGCCGGTGAGTTGGCGTGTTTTGTGGTGCGAGAAGACTACCGGAGACATGGTCGAGGGGATGCCCTGTTGGACGTGATTGAACGAAAAGCTCGAACACGGGGATGGTCGCAACTTTACGTGCTGACCACGCGAACCTCACACTGGTTTATCGAGCGGGGTTTTGTTGAAGTTCCTGTGGCCGCCTTGCCTGACAGTAAGCGTTCAAGCTATAACGTGGAGAGAAACTCCAAGGTATATTTGAAAAAGCTCGCGTCACTTTGACGGCATTGCCATCTCGGGATGACTGAATCGCAGGGCAAGGGCCGATAGCTGTGCCTTGCGTTCCGCCTCGGGATGAGCCGCAAAAGTCTTAACCTGCTGATAAAAAACGGGCCATTGTCCGTGGCTTTCCTTCCAAAGCTGGCGAAATGCGGGGACATATTGATGATAGTTTGCCACGGTCAGTAGTTTCGCGTTATTTATCGGACTGTTAAACCAGTGAGAGTACGGCGACTGAATATTCAGCTGATGAGCCCATGCGTCATGGCGTGCTTTTAAATGAGCAATTTCAGCTGCCTTTTGCTGTAGTTTCTCGTCCGTAGGGGCATTGCTGGCATAGATCTTCTGTAACTTGTGAAGGCTTTCTTCAACCAGTGCTACAAACTGCTGTTGTAGTTCATCAGGGCTCAGCGATCCTTCGGGCGGTTTTCGTGTGATACCGTTTGCTTGCTGCCATTGCGACAGACCCAATTGCTCCACTGCCGTGGCAAAACTTTCGTTGAAGGCCGTGTCGCCTTTGAGGTAGATCACTTTGTGTGCCAATTCATGAAATAACAGCGCAACCAGGTCATCATCTTTCCGGTAAATAAAGGTATTTAGCAGGGGGTCATTCAGCCAGCCCAGGGTTGAATAGGCCGCCACGCCGCCGATATAGGTGTCCATCCCTTCCTGCTTGAGCTCATTTTCGGCTGCCTGGGCTCTCGGTAACTCGAAATAGCCTCGGTAGCTTTGGCAGCCGACAATCGGATAGCACCACTGGGTCGCCTCCAGTGATAGTGCCGGGGCCGCCATGAGGTTCCAGACGACTGAAGGTCGACCGGTGTCGACATACCCCTGATAACTTTCGCCTGGCGAGAGTGAAAGTTCTTTTTCGGCAAAAGTCAGGGCTTCCTGCGTTAGTATCAATTTGTGTTTTAATTCATCAGAAATCTGTTCGCTTTGAAGTAACTGACTGACTGGCTGTTGTTTTTTCCATAGATCGTATTGACCTTGGGCGAGGTGTCGGTAATATCCCAAGTCTGCACATGAAAGTATGAACAGAGATGGCACAGTAATTAGGGTCAAGCGGCTTAGAGTTGAAAGCATTCGCATGATGCGCTGGTTTCCGAAATTGAATTTTTTAATGTTTGAATGCTGATACCGGGTCAGCGCGCTAATCTTCATCGTCCTGCAGGTAACCGACTATACTGTTTCTCATGATACGCAGACAAGGTGAGCCGCCATCGCACAGCGCTGAATGCGACCACTGATGGATTTCAACCTTTTGAAAGGATCGTTCATGGAGCGACGAGTCAGTTTACGACATCCCATTCATCTCCATGCCAGACTCTCTGTGGCAGAGGGCGAAACATGGCCTTGCATTATTTCTGATTTTTGTGCAGAAGGGCTGTTTATAAAATATGACCCGCTCCTGTCGGTGTCGATACAGAATGCCGTTAAAACCTCTGCACAACTCAAGTTGCAGGTCAGTTTTCGTGATCCGTTGACGCAGCAGTCCTATTTGCTGAACGTACATCCTGCACGCATTATTGAAGGCGCGATGGGCGTCTCTCTGATGGCATCAAATCTTGATGCCATTGGCGCGATGCTGAGTATCTGTGGCATGCCGACGGCGCAACCCGCGACGGAAGAAATAAACATATCAGCTCAGCTTGAGTTTATTTTGAGGCAGTGTAAACGCGCGGTGATCGAACATATCCGACCGTTGCTGGCCAGCTACTTTCCGATGGTGGATGAAGCCTTGATACGCGCTGCCGAGGTGGCAGTGAGCGATCAGATATCAAATGAAATTTTGAAGTCCGCCAGCGTATTGAAAGCCAATAAAGAGATCATTCTGGCTCGTCTGGATGAGTCGGCAGGAAAGCGGCTGAGTATGCAGGAGATGCAGAAGTATGTAGCGATCGACGGAACGTCCGGTGCGCTGTCGCTGATCGAAAAGAGCGAGTTTGAAGACTGGCTGATGTTTCGCGTCATGGTGACGAAAGCAGAAACACAATATCGTGGCCCGTTACTGCAATTGAAAATGCGACTGGATAAATTAGGTGTGGCGAGCCACTCGGGGGGGCAAAATCCACTGAGTCCGGCGATTGTGGTTAATGCCTTTCGGGATGCACTTGCCTCGTTGAATTTATCACATTGTGCTGATAAGACGGTTTATCGAACCTTTGAGAATGTCGTGCTCAAAGATCTGGATGAGCTTTATGAAGAATTAAACAAAATATTTATTCAGCATAAGGTGTTGCCTGATCTGGATTTAAGTAAATACGTTACTAAATCCAAATCGACGGAATCTCAAGCCCAAGATAGCAATAAGCCGGAGGCACCGAAGCCGGAAGTGAACCGACGATCGGCAGTCGAGGCTGAAGCGGCAGCCAATGATCGCGATACACGGAAGGCAGATACGTCGTTACCGCCCAATTCCCCATCATTGAGAGAAAGCGCGCGAGTGTTGAGTGGGCGGGAACCCGCGACAGCACAAAGCGAGAATGTTGTGGCGCAGGAGAATTTGCAAGACCTGTCTCCGCCGTTTGCCAGTCAGTTTGGTGGCCCGCAAGGTAATATCACCGAATTCAGGGATCATCAGCGAGCAGCACAAAGTGCGTATCAGGCGATACGTGGTCTGTTTGCCCGGCTTGACAGTGAGCGCAAGAAAACCGAACTGGGCATGGCCAAAGCCGCGCCGGATACCCGACCAAGTCTCACGGGTGAAGAACTCAATAAAAGTCTGGAAGAGTTGCAGCGGTTAGCGGCACTGCAAAGCGAGAGCTATGATGCCGACGCAGCCACGCCACTGGTTGAGCGTCTGCAGCAAAGTGCTAAAGAGGTTGCGGGAGGAGATAGAAAGGTTTCTTCCGAACATGAAACCTCGCTGGATGTAGTGGATCGTTTCTTTGCGAGTTTAAATGGCAGCCAGAAACTCACCGATACGACCAAGCAGCAGCTTAAACGACTCGAAGTACCTTTGGCAAAGGTGCTGATTCGTGATCGGAATTTCTTCGAAAAAATAGAAAGCCCGGTACGTGCCGTGCTTAATCGCATTGCTTTGCTTGGGGTCAAAGGGGGTCGCCCCAATCCGATACATCAGAAAAAGGTGGATCAGATTGTGATGCGGATAAACGAGAATTTTGATCAGGATACAGGCATTTTCGATGACGTTCTGCACGAACTGGATGAACTTATCGAGCGCCAGAACCTGGTGTATCGTCGCAATGTCGAACGGGTGACGGCGGCGGCCGAAGGTGAGCAGAAAGTGGGAGCCGCCAAAGAAGCAGTGGCTCGTGAAATTGAAAAGCGAATCGCCGGCAAACGTGTTGCCAAAGCGATTGTGACCCTTATTAATGGTGGCTGGCAGGATTTGCTGGCGCTCACTTGTATTCGACAAGGCATTGCCAGTCAATTGTGGCAAGACTATCTTGACGTGCTGGATACCTTACTGTCTTTTGCTGAGGATCCGGGACAACCGATCAATCTTCCCTCACTGTTGCGGATTATTCAGGATGGCTTGAGCACGATTTCGAGCAATCAGATTCCGTCAGCATTAATTCGCGATGAACTCAAAAAGTTTTTAATGGCAAGGAGTCGCCAGGCCATGGAAATGGTAGATGTACCTGCGGTGGTTAAGACGGCTGTAGCAACGGATGATGATGAGATAAAAGGCAAGGGCTTGCAGCGCTGGATTGCTCGAGTACAGAAGCTCAAACCGGGTGACTGGATGCGCTATCAGAAGGCGGGTGAGGCACCGCAATATATGCGCCTCGTCTGGATCGCCAAAGGACATTCCCGCTTTGTTTTTGTTAACCATCAAGGCATGAAAGTGGTCGCGCTGGATCAGCAGAAACTGGCGCGTTATCTGTTTAAGGAAATTGTTGTTCTTGATCCCGGTTATGAAATGCCCATTGTGGATGAGGGCCTGGATAACATGGTTAAGAAGGTTTATGGACAGCTATCCTGGATTGCTACGCATGATGCTTTGACCGGACTGGCGAACCGCAAAGAGTTTGAGCGTGCGGTTACACAGGTCATGCTGCCGGAGCAGGAAAACCGTCACTGGACGGTGATGCACCTGGATGTTCGGGGGTTTCGTCTGGTGAATGATTCTGCAGGGTACGAGGGGGGGGATCACCTGCTCAAGAATTTAGCCAAGCTATTCAAAGAGCAGACACCTTCGGGAGCGCTCGTGGCGCGACTGCATGGCAATGAGTTTGCCATGCTGATTGGTGATGGTGATGGTGATGCGGCAGGATTGGCAGAACATTTGGTGGATATTTTTCAGGAGTACCGTTTTAGCTGGAAAAATGTCGAGTATGAGGTTGGCCTCAACGTGGGTATTGCTGAGTCGGGAAAGGTGCTTTCCAATGCAGGTAAACTACTGAAGGCCGCGTCAGATGCATGTCGTGATGCGAAACGACAAGGTAACAATCGAATTGAATACCCACGCCTGGATGAAAGTGTGGTATTCCAGCAAGAGCAGATCACCGCAAAAGTAGCCGGTATGGGAGACCTCAACGAAGAGCGCATCCTGCTGCGCTGCCAGAAGATTATCCCGCTGCAACCGGATACGCGTGTAGGAACCCAGTACGAAATTCTCCTGAGCATCTATGATGATCGTGGGCAACTGATACCAGCGGGCGAGTTTGTTCGTACAGCCGAAAAGTACAATCGGATGCAGGCGGTGGATCGATGGGTCGTCGGCTATGTTCTGGATTGGATGGCCATGCACCAGAATGAACTCAATCTGATGGGCGGTATCAGTATTAACCTGTCAGGCCACTCCCTCAATGATGCCGAGTTGCTGGAATTTATTTACGACCGTCTCAGCATGCGTAATGCACCTTTGGAAAAGCTCTGGTTCGAAATAACGGAGGCGGCAGCGATTGCCAATGTGGCCGATGTTGCAGAGTTTATGAGTGAACTGAAAGAAATTGGCTGTCGTTTTTGCCTGGGGAATTTTGGTGCAGGTATGTCTTCCTATCAGTTCCTTAAAGAATTACCGGTAGACATGATCAAAATTGACGGGACTTTTGTGAAAGACCTGGCCACTGATGAAAATGATCGCGCCATGGTTCGGTCAATGGCGGAAATGGTGCACTTTATGGGGAAAGAGATTATTGCCGCTCAAGTAGAAGATAAACATTCGCTGGAAGCACTGAAAACCCTGGGCGTCGACTATGCCCAGGGCTATGTTATCGAAAGGCCCCGACTGATCAGTAGTTTTTAGTCGGGCGAGGCTAGGCATCGCCCTGATGCGTTGCTTTGTCAGGCCTTTACCGTACGCTCGCTGGCCCAGGCACGCAAAGCAAAGATTTCCTCAGCCATTACCACTGATAAGGGTTGCGTGCCGCCGAGCTCTTCAACAATGGCGGCGGTATCGACGGTGGCATCTTTAGCGGACGCTGAGTACAGGGCCGACACGACGCTCTGTTCAATCTCCGCCCCCGAAAAACCTTCACTCATTTGCGCGAGTTGATTGAGGTTAAATTCGTCGGGTTTCAAGCTGCGCTTCTTCAGATGAATGCTGAATATTTCTTTGCGTGTTGTTTCATCAGGAAGATCCACAAAGAAAATTTCATCCAGGCGTCCTTTTCGCAACAGTTCTGGCGGGAGCGTTTGTACTTTATTAGCCGTGGCCACTATAAAGACCGGGTGCTTCTTCTCGGCCATCCAGGTCAGTAGCGTGCCCAGCAAACGCTGAGATACACCCTGATCATTCTGATCCTGGCCAATTCCCTTTTCGATTTCATCCATCCACAGGACGCAGGGAGACATCAGTTCAGCAAGTTTGAGGGCTTCCCGGAGAT
This sequence comes from Hahellaceae bacterium, assembly GCA_024234505.1. Classification (GTDB taxonomy): domain Bacteria; phylum Pseudomonadota; class Gammaproteobacteria; order Pseudomonadales; family Oleiphilaceae; genus JACKOD01. The sequence goes on from JACKOD010000002.1 coordinate 668,630, forward strand.
TCTTTTCCGTTTCACCAAAAAATTTGTTATACAAGCGACCGAAATCCAGCCGTAGTAACGGAATTTGCATCAGACCTGCAATTGCTTTGGCTGCCAGACTCTTTCCTCCCCCTTGTACGCCCAGGAGTAATAAGCCTTTCGGGGGATCGAGATGTTCGGTGTTCGTCTCGCCGGCAAACGCTTTTTTACGCAGATTGATCCAGCTTTTCAGATTTTCCAGACCGCCGACTTCGTTAAATCTGGCGGTGTCGTATTCAAAACTGAGTACGCCTTCCATATCCATCAGTTCAAACTTGGCTTTGTTGACCGCCGGAATATCCGATGAAGTGATGGCGCCATCATCCACAATGGCACCGCGGGCCAGACGACGGGCTTCGGTAAAGGTCATTCCTTGCAGGTTTTTTACCAGCTGCTGTAATGTGGCATTATCGGTTTTGACCCGTGCGGCACCATTGCTCTGAGACCAATGCAATGCTTCTTCCCGGACTAATCCGAGAATTTGTTCTGACGAGGGCAGACGCAGGAGGAAATTTGCCGAAAGATGACGAATTTCATTGGGTAAGGTGAGCTCGTGGCTGAGTAAAATAACCGTGTGCCGGTAGCGCTCATATCGGAGGGCGATGTCCTTTAGCATGCGTACCCGTTTAGGGGCATCCTCGAGCCAGGGATGGAAATCACACAGCACAAAAACAGAAGGAGTTGTTTCAGATTTGATATGTGCCAGGATTTCATCCGGTTCGGATTTGCTATCCTTGCTGACCAGATCAAAACCAAATCCGAGTCGTTGCAGTCCTTCGGTGCAACTCCAGTTATACAGAGGAAGTGCGCGTTTTAGGGCGAGTCGGGTTATCATGTCTAGTGCGCGAGTTTCTTCCCGAGACTGAATAACAATGAGGGGAATTCTCGAGTCGATCATGAGTCCAAGATCGTGTACGTCTGGCATTTTTGCTTCCTTATTGCCGATCCGATAAGGGGTTTTCAAAGTCTAGCATTTTCAACCACTCAGGGAAGTGTTTTCATGTCTGCGGAGTTTCCTATCATAGCAGTCACCGGTTCTTCCGGTGCCGGAACGACGAAAACCGGCAGTATATTTAGTTCCTTGTTTGCCTCCGAAGGGATTCGGGCGGCCATGATCCAGGGTGACAGCTTTCACCGCTATACCCGTAAGCAAATGGCCAAGCTGGCCGAGATGGGTCAATATGGTGAACGTAACCACTTCTCGTTGGCGGCTAATCATATCGATAAGCTCGAATCGCTGTTTCATGATTATAGCGAAACGGGTACGGGGCAATGTCGTCATTATGTGCACGATGAAGATAAAGTATTCATTGCTCAGGGAGTCAAGCCCGGAACCTTTACTCCCTGGATGGCATTGCCAGAAAGCGACATGTTGTTCTACGAAGGCTTGCACGGTGCGGTGGTGACGGACAATATCAATATCGCCCGGTATGCCGACTTGTTAATTGGTGTTACGCCGATCATTAATCTGGAGTGGATTCAGAAAGTGCACCGGGATACCCGGTACCGGGGTTATTCTGAAGAGGCGGTCGTGCATACCATTATTAAGCGTATGGACGATTATGTTCGCTATATCGTGCCCCAGTTTTCTCATACGCATATTAACTTTCAGCGGGTACCGACGGTCGATACGTCCAATCCTTTTGTTGTTCGCGAGATCCCTTCGGATGACGAAAGCATGGTGGTGATTCATTTCAGGGATTATAAGTCGGTAGATTTTCCGTATTTATTGCAAATGATTTCGGGGGCATTTATCTCCCGTTTCGATACGTTAGTGGTACCGGGGAATAAAATGTCACTGGCAATGGATTTGATTGTGCGACCCCGAGTGCTGGAGTTGATGGCACATCGACGTTAGGTGCGGGCGCAGACACAAACAAAAGCGCCACAAACAAGAAAAGCCAGGCTGGTTTCCCAGGCTGGCTTTTCTTTTTACGACGCAATCAGAGGTTGGGCATATTGCGAGCGTAGAAAATTTCCTGCATTTCTTTCTTCAGACGACCACTGATGTTTTCCAGTTCTACCTCAGTGAAGCCTTCGCGTCCCGCGCCAAACAAATAGTTGTCGAGATTAAAATCTTTCAGCAACATTTTTGTGTGGAATGTGTTTTCCTGATAAACGTTAACGTCGATCATCTGATAGGCATTGCGGGTATCTTTGCTCAGATAGTTCTGAATCGAGTTAATGTTGTGATCAATATAATGTTTGGTTCCGTCGATATCGCGGGTAAATCCGCGCACGCGGTAATCTACCGTGACGATATCGGAATCAAAGCTGTGAATCAGATAGTTCAGCGCTTTTAGCGGTGAGATCAGACCACAGGTCGACACGTCGATGTCTACGCGGAACGTACTGATACCGTTGTCCGGATGACTTTCAGGATAAGTGTGTACGGTGACGTGGCTCTTATCCAGGTGGGCAACCACCGCGTCAGGTAATGGGCCAGGAGATTCGGTAGTTTTCTCGTGCGGAGGCGGAAGCTCATGCTCCGCGATCAGAATGGTTACGCTCGCGCCGTGTGGATCATAATCCTGGCGGGCGACATTCAAAATATTCGCACCAATGATTTTAACAACGTCGGTCAAAATCTGGGTTAGACGCTCTGCATTATACATCTCGTCGATGTAAGCGATATATTCATCGCGTGCTTGTTCTGTTTTGGCATAACAGATGTCGTAAATATTAAAGCTTAACGACTTCGTCAGGTTATTAAAACCATGAAGTTTGAGTTTCTTATCCATCATTTTTCCTCAGTGGGGATAAGTGAATCAAACCGCCCGCGAGACCGGCAAGCCCGGTTAGAGCATCGTGGCGAGAAAAGCGCGTATTATGCCTACAAAATAAGCGCTTTAGTAGGGGCCACCAAAAGAAATTTTTGTTGCAGGCAAGCGGAAATTTTCGGGGTGTGACTGCCTTGAATATCTTCTTTATGCCGGGCTTTTTACTTCATAGCTATGCGTGATTTCCACCCCGCCTTTTTCCAGCATAATAGATGCAGAGCAATATTTTTCGGCAGAGAGTTGCACGGCTCTTTTGACTTGCGCGTCTTTAAGATTGTTGCCAGTGACGATGAAGTGCACATGTATCTTGGTAAAAACGGCAGGGACTTCATCGGCACGTTCGGCGTTGATTTCTGCAACACAATCTGTCACGTCCTGACGAGATTTCTGCAAGATGCTCATCACGTCAAACGAAGTGCAACCACCCAGGCCCAGTAATAACATTTCCATGGGACGCGGCCCTTGATTCTTGCCGCCGTGATCAGGAGGGCCATCCATGATGACATCATGGCCGGAACCCGAAGTTCCCGTAAATTTTGCGTCGCCACCCCATTGAATGCGGACCTGCATGTTGTTATCTCCTCTTCTTTCAATCTAGCGTTCTGGTTTTTTTCAATCTGGCGTTCTGGCGATTGCCATTTTGCATTGCGGCTAATGCCATCTCGCGTAGTAGCCATTGAGTGCGGTTCAGTCTGCCACCTGTTCCGGAGAAAAGCCTGTTCCGGATACGTTAAGAGCGCAGCGTAACATAATTTGCCCGGAGATTATGCGCTTGCCCAAAAAATCTGATCTATACTGCTTTGAATGGGGGCTAACTTGTGTTACCCGGGGGTTCCTGTAATATAACGTCCTGAAAATCCAGCAGTTGTGGATTTCAAAGTGTGTATTACAGGGTTGGTTCCTGCCGTTTTTGGCCCCAGGGACTCGGGTAGCAAGAAAAACATCCTTGGAAATGCGTGCGGAGTATTCCGGATCCTTTCCAGAGACCCCGGTAGCGATCTTTCGGTGGTAGTCCCGTTACTATTGCCGTGCAGGAGTGTCGTTATCGACGGTTTAGTAGTGATAAAAAAAGGGATAAAAAAAGATGGCAACGATACTAAAACCACTGAAAACTGCCGATAACAGAACGAAGCATCTGGACTATTTTTTGTCCCAGTGCCATCGACGTCGTTATCCCAGCAAGAGCACCATTATTTATGCGGGCGATAAGAGTGACTCGCTTTTTTATATCATCAAGGGAACAGTGACCGTTATTATCGAGGATGACGATGGTCGCGAGATGATTATGGCTTATTTGAATACGGGTGACTTTTTCGGAGAGATGGGGCTCTTCGACACGATGGAAACCCGTAGCGCCTGGGTAAAAGCAAAAATTGAATGCGAAGTGGCTGAAATCAGTTATTCAAAATTCAGGGAAATCACTCAGGAAGACCCTAAAATACTCTATTTCATCGGGGAGCAAATGGCGACGCGCTTGCGCCAGACCACCCGGAAGGTGGGGGACCTGGCGTTTCTCGATGTGACCGGGCGCGTGGCGCGGACGCTGCTTGATCTTTGCAAGGAACCGGATGCGATGACCCATCCTGATGGTATGCAAATCAAGATTACCCGTCAGGAAATCGGACGAATTGTGGGTTGTTCCCGTGAAATGGTGGGCCGGGTACTCAAAGCGCTGGAGGATCAGGGGCTGGTACAGGTTAAAGGTAAAACCATGGTGGTATACGGAACCCGTTAGTCGGCGTAAGAGATTTGTGAATGGCGGCGATCAGCCGCCATTTTTATGCCTGGGGTAATCTTATGGTCGCCTGAAACCCACGAGGTTTCATGTTGTTCAGGCTGATGGTTCCGCCCTGTTGCAGAATGATTTCTCTGCTAATACTCAACCCCAAACCAAAACCTGTCATTTCGGATGACCTGGCTTCATCGGTTCGAAAAAACGGCGTAAAGAGTTTTTCCAGCATCGCTTCCGGAACACCCGGGCCTTCATCTTCAACTTGAATGAGTATGACCTTGTCTTGCTGCTTCAGCTTGACGCAGATTTTGCTGTGTTGCGGACTGTATTTGATGGCGTTGTTCAGGAGGTTGTCGAAGGCTCGTTGCAACAGAAGCTCATGGGCATGAATCGGAGCAACCTGCTCAATGCAGCAATCCAGTATCAGACCTTTGTTTTGCATGTCTACGCTGGCATCCTCGCACCACTGTGTCAGGCAGTGAGTCAGATCAACAAATTCTTTAGGGCGTGACGACTGTTGCTCCTGAAGTCGATTCAGGGTGAGCACGGATTCGATCAGGGCATTCAGAATCTGATTTTGTCGCTCTAGTTTGTCAAGCCACTGTGTATTCGCTCCTTCTTCCCTTAACAGGGCGATGGCCAATTGCTGCCGGGTTAATGGGGTGCGCAGTTCGTGGGAAATATCCCGCAGTAGCTGCTGTTGGTGGGTTACGTGCTGTTCTATGCGTGTTGCCATCTGGTTAAATGAGGTGGCTAACACGCCGAGTTCATCGCTGCGTGACGTAATTTCATGAGTCACTCGGGTTTCCAGTGAGCCTTCCGCGAGTTGCTGGCTGGCTCGTGTGAGCGCACGCACTGGCTGGGCGAGGTGACGACTCAGCCACCAGGATGCCAGAACAATAATCACTAATGTACTCAGCGGACGCAAAAAGTGGTATTGGTCAAAATGCTTCTGGATGTTTTCTATATAAGGGGAGGGCAAGACTTTAAGTTCATATTGCGCGCCCGATGCGGACGTAACATAGGTATTTTCCTGCAGAAGACGCATCCACAGCGGGCGAGGATATCGTCTGTTATCCGGTGCCGTGTCTGTTAATGTGTCCGGAGGTGCTGACCTGACTGGAAAAGCAAGGGGAATGCCGTCTTCGTCCATAAGAATAAAGCGTAAACCATCGCGCTGATAAACTTCTCTTGCCCATTGCTTGAGTGCTTTTCTACCTTGCATTTCGAATCGGTTGGCACCCTGTTGAGCGATTTCTTGCAAGTGCTCGCGGAATTCGTGCTGATCCAGTTCGAGTTCGGCCAGCTGCCTTGTCAAATAGATGTTCAGCAGGAGTGCGCTGAGCATCGCCACTAAAAAGACCCCCAGGATTTTCCAGAATAATCGGTGCGGCATTTTTCGCGCAGACAACATGCGTTAATTTCCTTGCAGTAAGTAACCAATACCTCGAATGGTCTTGATATCGAGATGGTTGCCCAGCTTTTTACGAAGATTGCTGACGTGCATATCCAGTGCCCGGTCGTACAAGGTAAGGGCACGACCCAGACAACGCTGCGTCAGAACCGCTTTGCTCTGGACTTCTCCCTGATGTGACAGGAGTTCATAAAGCACATTGTATTCCGCACCGGTCAGGATAAGTTCCTCGCCTGCCAGTGTGGCTTGTCTGCGTTGCGGGATGAGTTCGAGTTTGCCCAGCCGTAGTGGTGTTTGTGTAATGGTTTGTGTGTTGAGGGCGGAAGCCTGTTGATCCAGTTCTACGCGACGCAGGATCGCTTTGATTCGTGCCACCAGTTCCCGAGGATTAAAAGGTTTGGGCAAGTAGTCATCGGCCCCCATTTCGAATCCTAGGATTCGATCAATATCATCCCCGCGCGCGGTTAACATCAGTACCGGTACTGTGGACGTCTTTCGCAGTGCCTGCAGTACCTCCAGTCCATCTATGCCTGGGAGCATAATATCCAGAATGACGAGTGCCGAGTCATTCCGTTGTGCCATTTTTAGGCCGGACTCGCCATCATAGGCGCAACTGACGTCATAACCATTTTGTGTCAGGAGTGAACTCAGCATCTCGCTAATGTCACGATCATCTTCGACAAGTAACAATTTACGGTTCATGTCCCGGCTACCTATTTAAATCAGGAGTTGAGAGATTAGCATAGCGTGTAGCTAGACTCGTATGGCCTTTACCTATTCTTTACAGTGGCTTTACACCTGCCCGACCCACCTTTACAGGGGAGATTTATATACTGGTTTCGTCAATAAATGCTTCGCTGGTTATGAGCATAGTGAATGGCCAGTGTTTCGTAATGTGAGAGTGGTACAGGAGAATGATCCATGAAAACAAAAGTGACTGAATTACTTAATATGTCAGGGAAGGCCCTGAAGCTGGCGATTCCCGCAACAATTTTAGCCGCCACACTGAGTGTGTCTGTAGTTGCCGCGGATGGCTGGGGATGTAATGAGGGTAAGCGCGGAAGGGGACATGATGATGCCAGAATGGAGCATATGTTTGATCGTCTGGATTTAACCAAGGCGCAGGAGCAGCAGGTTGAAGCGATTATGGATCGTATGCGTGGCGAACAAGGTGATAAAAAGGAGCGTAAGGATCGTCGCCACGAGGCCATGCAGGAGATGATGAAGCTTAAGCCTGAAGATGCCGACTATGACGCCAAAGTGAAAGCGCAGGCCGACAAAATGGCCAAACAGATGAGCGAGCATATCGTTAAAATGGCCCAGATGCGCAAGGAGATCAGAGCGGTACTGACCGAAGAACAGCGTACCAAAATGGATCAGCAATTTCTGGACAGAATGGACAAAGGGAAGAGTCGCAACCGGGACGATGATCGTCATGACGATTAGTCTCCGGGTCGATCATTAAGAAATTTACCCGTTTTGTATTTCTGTCTTTAAATATTCGAACTGCGCCCGGATTTTGTCCGGGGCAGTGCCTGCCTTTCTGAAAAATATCAGCCCTTGAACGCAGGTCATGATATGACAGGCCGCTTGCCCGGTGTCTGGTGGTGTGGCCAGGCAATCTTCATTTTTGGCGTCTTCCAGCGCCGCTTTGAGTGCGTTTTCCAGGGTGGCATGTTGTTGTTGCAGTAGGGTTCGAAGCATTGCGTCATCCTGCCCTCGTTCTAGTGCCATATTTTGCATCAGGCATCCCAGTGCCCCCGATGGTGCACACAGCTTTTGGCAGGCATTGTCCAGATAATTCAGAATGCGATCTTTACCGGTAGTGCCGGGAGGGGCGTCTAGCAGGGGGCGGAGTAGTTCGGCAAAAACCTTCTCCTGATAGAGTGCGGCGGCTTGATGGAACAGGGTTTGTTTGTCGCCAAAGGTATTGTAGAGGCTGAAACGATTGATACCCAGTGTATCAATCAGATCCTGCATTGAGGTGCGTTCATAGCCTTGCTTCCAAAAAAGCTTCATGGCAAGCATGAGTTTCTCGTTGCGGTCAAATGCGGTGGGTCGACCCATAATGGCGTTCCGGCCTCGGTTGCGAAAGTCTGTAAGACATAAATTATAAACAATTCTTGACCGATTGGTTATAAATTCCTATATTTCGGAATGATCATTTATAAAAAAATTGCACCCTGTGTTTTTGATGCTGAACCAAGACAGGGTGCCACCATTGACGATCTTTCCGGAGATGCTGAATGAAAATATACGAAATGAAAGTGGCACCTAATCCTCGCCGAGTCAGAATGTTTTTGGCCGAAAAAGGCATTGCCATGGAGTATGTGCAGCTGGATTTAGGCAAGGGAGAAAATCTGAGCCCCGAGTTTCGTGAAAAGAATCCGATGGCAAAAGTACCGGTACTGGAACTGGATGACGGAACTTGTATTTCTGAGTCAATGGCCATTTGCCGCTATTTCGAAGAACTGCAACCAGAACCGGCCTTAATGGGTCGTACGCCGCTGGAAAAAGCCCAGATTGAAATGTGGCAGCGCTGGATAGAGTTCTATTTTCTGATGCCGACCGGTATGTGCTTTCAGCACAGTAGTGGTTATTTCAAAGACCGGATGACGCCTGTGCCGGAATGGGGAGCGGTCTGTCGCGACAATGTCGTCAAGTTTTTTGAACGGTTAAATCGCCATTTGGAGCATCATCGCTATCTTGTGGGTGATCAATTCAGTATTGCCGATATTACCGCGCTTTGTACCGTTGATTTTAACAAGGTCAATCAGCTGGGTATTCTGCCAGAACAGACGCACCTGCAGCGGTGGTACAAAGAAGTTTCAAGCCGTCCATCGGCGAAAGCCTGAGGTTTTACATGATTGATTTATATACAGCGCCTACCCCAAATGGGCATAAAATCAGTATCGCGTTGGAAGAGATGGGGCTGGAGTATCATCCTGTGCTGGTGAATCTCGGTGCGGGAGAGCAGAAGCAACCTGAATTTTTGGCGATGAACCCCAACGGGCGGATTCCTGTCATTGTGGATCATGATAATGAGGACTTTGTGGTTTTTGAGTCTGGCGCAATTCTGATCTACCTGGCTGAAAAAACGGGTATGTTTTATCCGGAAGACCCAAAGAAGCGGTCGCAGGTTTTGCAATGGCTGATGTTCCAGATGGCTTCGGTGGGTCCTATGATGGGGCAGGCCAATGTCTTTTTTCGCTACTTTCCGGAAAAAATTCAGCCTGCGATTGATCGCTATCAGCATGAAGTCAAACGATTGTTCAGCGTGTTGAATGATCAACTCTCGCGTCATGAGTATCTGGCGGGCGATGAATATACTATCGCGGACATGGCAAACTGGGCCTGGGTAAGAACCTATGCCTGGTCGGGTGTTGCCATTGATGAGTTTGCCTGTTTAACAGGGTGGCTGGAGGCAATCGGCGCAAGACCGGCGGTTCAGCGCGGTATATTGATACCGGAACGCCCTCGTGCTGATGATGTTGTGGCCGGCGGCAAAAAGATGATTATGACTTGAGTCTGTGAGCGTGGCGTCCGGCGGGATCAGGCCGGACGTTGTTGGGATTGGGATCGGTGAATTAAAAAAACAACGCTTCCAGTTTGTCGCCCGGATTTTCTGCTCGCATAAAGGATTCGCCCACCAAAAACGCATTGACATGATTGGCGCGCATTTGGGCAACATCGTCGCGTGTCACTATGCCGCTTTCTGTGACGACAATCCGGTTGTCGGGGATACTTTTCAGCAAATCGAACGTGGTCTGCAAAGAAACATCAAAGGTATGTAAGTCGCGATTGTTAATGCCCAGTAAACGGGTTTTCAGTGTCAGGGCCGCTTGTAATTCTTCGGCATTGTGCACTTCTACCAATACGTCCATGCCTTGTTCTTGAGCCAACCCGGACAAATCCTGCATTTGCATGGTGCTGAGGCAGGCGGCAATCAGCAATATGGCATCGGCACCAACCAAACGGCTTTCGTATATCTGGTAACTGTCTACCATAAAGTCTTTGCGAATCGCGGGTAATGACACGGCTGCGCGGGCTTGCTGCAGGTAGTCCTCATGCCCTTGAAAAAAGTCCCTGTCTGTCAGTACCGATAAACAGGCTGCTCCGGCGCGCTCATAGCTTTCTGCAATTTGTGCCGGTATAAAGTTTTCCCGAATGACCCCTTTGCTGGGAGACGCTTTTTTAATTTCGGCGATAACCGCAGGAAGATTGGATGCCAGCTTGGCTTCGATCGCGTTAACAAAACCCCGCGTGTGAGGCTGATCCTTGGCGCGTGCCCGACACTCTGCCAGAGGCATGGCGCGTGAGCGCTCGGCGACTTCCTCATGCTTACGGGCGACTATTTTGCGTAGGATGGTCGGTACGGATTCTGGAATACTCATTTACGTCTCTTTGCTTGCCTGGATCATTACAGGCGTGAAATTCGGGAATCAGGCACTGGCTTCTGCAAAAACCTGGCTGAAACTGGCCAGTTCTTCCATTTTGGCTAATGCCATGCCACTACCGATGGCATCCATGGCCAGGGCGACCCCTTCGCTTATACTTGCGGCAAGGTCGGCGGCGTAAATGGCGGCACCGGCGTTTAGTGCAATAATGTCTCGTGCTTTACAGGCGGTTTCGTGATCGGCTTTGCCCAGGGCGTGACGGATCAGATCCAGGCTTTCCTCTGCACTGCCCACGCTCAGGCCAATCAGGCTGGCGCTGGCCAGACCAAACTGTTCCGGGGTAATCTCGTATTCGGTGATTTCACCCTGTTTGAGTTCGGCGACCTGTGTACTGGTTGCCAGGCTGATTTCATCCAGTCCATCTTTGGCATGCACGACCAGTACGTGTTCGCTGCCCAGGCGTTTGAGTACTTCAGCCATCGGACGGCACAGTGCGCCACTGAATACGCCGATAACCTGCTTTTTGACACCCGCCGGATTGGTCATGGGGCCCAGCATATTAAATAGGGTACGTAAGCCCATTTCACGACGTGGGCCGATGGCGTGTTTCATGGCACTGTGATGCGCCGGAGCAAACATAAAGCCCACCCCGAGTTCGTTAATACATTGACGAACCTGCGGAATGGTCAGATTGAGATTGACACCGGCAGCCTCCAATAAGTCGGCACTGCCCGTGCTGCTGGACACGCTGCGGTTACCATGTTTTGCAACTTTACCGCCGGCGGCAGCCACCACAAAGGCAGCGGCGGTCGACACATTAAACAGGTTTGCGCCATCGCCGCCGGTACCACAGGTATCGACCAGGTGCTCACCCTCCAGCTCGATTTTGCTGGCCAGATCACGCATCACTTCGGCGGCACCGGTAATTTCGTCGATACTTTCGCCCTTCATGCGAAGCCCCACCAGAAAGCCGCCGATCTGGGCGTCAGTAGCCTGACCGGTCATAATCAGGCGCATGACGTCTTTCATTTCTTCGGTGCTGAGATCGCGACGATCTACCACGGCGGCTAAAGCGGTTTTGATATCCATGAGCGTGTCCCCAGATTTTATTCTTGTGAGCTTAGCGTTCCAAAAAATTACGCAGCAGGTCGTGACCCTGTTCGGTCAGGATGGATTCAGGGTGAAATTGCACGCCTTCGACATCCAGCGTTTTGTGCCTTACGCCCATGATTTCTTCCATGCTGCCATCCTGATTTTCTGTCCATGCGGTAATTTCGAGACAGTCAGGCAGATGATTTTTGCAGATGACCAATGAATGATAGCGTGTTGCCGTAAAAGGGTTATTCAGGCCCTTAAATACACCGCCGTCATTGTGATGAATCAGGGAAGTTTTCCCGTGCATCACCTGTCCGGCCCGGACGATCTTGCCGCCGAATACCTGGCCTATACTCTGGTGTCCAAGGCATATACCCAGAATGGGGATTTTGCCGGCAAAGGCGCGAATCGCATCCATGGAAATACCCGCCTCGTTCGGCGTACAAGGGCCAGGAGAGACAACGATTTTTTTAGGTTTCAGGCGCGCGATGTCGGCGACCGTGATTTCGTCGTTTCGATAGACCTGTACGTCTGCCCCGAGCTCACCCAGATATTGCACTACGTTATAGGTAAAACTGTCGTAATTGTCGATCATCAATAACATAACTTAATCCTCTCCCCGTTACCCATCCAGGCCTTGAGTGGCCATGGCTACTGCGCGGAACATCGCGCGCGCTTTATTCAGGGTTTCCTTCCATTCAAGACGGGGAATGGAGTCGGCCACGACGCCGGCACCAGCCTGTATATAAAGAATCTTGTTTTTGATTACCGCCGTACGAATGGCAATCGCGGTATCCATATTGCCGTTCCATGACAGATAGCCTACCGCTCCACCGTATACGCCCCGTTTTACGGGCTCGAGTTCGTCGATGATTTCCATCGCCCGGATCTTGGGTGCGCCACTGAGTGTACCGGCAGGCAAGGTGGCTTTGAGCACGTCTATCGCGCTTACGCCTTCCTTCAGCTGACCTTTGACATTAGACACGATATGCATGACATGAGAGTAGCGTTCTACCACCATTTGGTCTGTGACTCGCACGCTCCCCGTCTGGCTTACCCGGCCTGCGTCATTGCGGCCCAGGTCGATCAGCATCAGGTGCTCTGCAATTTCTTTGGGATCGGCCAGCAATTCGGCTTCCAGTGCACGATCTTCCGCTTCGGTTTTGCCACGACGACGGGTACCGGCGATGGGTCGCACCGTCACTTCGCCCTCTTCAACACGGGCGAGTATTTCTGGTGATGAGCCAACAATGTGGAAGTCGCCGAGATTGAAGAAATACATGTAGGGCGAAGGATTAAGGCAACGTAGCGAGCGGTATAAATCCAGTGGTGCAGCGGTGTAGGGAATAGACATGCGCTGTGCAATGACGGTTTGCATAATGTCACCTGCCAGTACATAGTCTTTTATTTTTTCAACGGCCGCTTCAAAGGGTTCCTGTGGAAACCCTGAGACAAAGTCTTCCTCGACCACTCCCGCAGAAGGTAGCAGTGGATTGTCGGAAGCGGTATCTTTGAGTGCTTTTTCCTGAGTGGTGGCTGCTGTACTGAAGCGCAGCCGTTGCACCAGACCCTCCAGCGCGATTTGCGCTGTGGCGTACGCGTCAGGCTGGGCGGGGTCAGCGTGATAGATCAGTATCAGTTTGCCGCTCAGGGTGTCGAATACCACTAATTGCTCTGACACCATCAGCAAGATGTCGGGAGTCCCGATAGGGTCGGGAAGTGTCTTGTTCAGTCTTGGCTCGATATAGCGCACGGTATCATAGCCAAAATAGCCGACCAGTCCGCCGTTAAAGCGGGGCAAATCCGCCAGATCCGGTACACGATAGCGCTGTTGGAAGGCTTCCACATAGGCCAGAGGATCGGCCACTTCCTGTGTTTCAATAATTTCGCCGTTTTGTTCCAGTTCTATCCGGTGACCGTACACTTTCAGAATGAGGCTGCAAGGCAAGCCGATAATAGAGTAGCGGCCCCATTTCTCGCCGCCCTGAACCGACTCGAGCAAATAGGAATAGGGTGCATCGGCGAGTTTAAGATAAGTGCTAAGCGGTGTATCCAGATCGGCGAGTACTTCGCGGGTCACAGGAATACGATTAAAGCCTGCCTCGGCAAGCGTTTGAAATTGTTCTGGAGTCATGCTGAAGAATCCTGATTCTGCCAGTCTAAAAAAATTTGCAGTGTGCAGCGAGGCTGCTTTCTGCTAAGAAGCAAACATGTATTGCGCCACGATGGCGCAGGACACTAACTGCGCCATCGTTTGGCGAAGCTGAACGAATTGCTCCTGAAGGTGGCAGATCCAGTGGCTGACATGGTGTTCTCCGGTAAATTTCGTTAAAGGTTACAAGAGCTCGGATAATGAATCAATAACTGCATGCGCTCCACAGGTTCGGATATCCTGACCGTGGTTATAACCATAGCTGACACAGGCAATCTTTACGTCGGCGGCGACGGCCGCCTGAATGTCGTTAATAGAGTCGCCGATCATCATCGACTGGCTGGCGCTGACCCCGAAATTTTCCATACAGGCGAGTAAGGGGGCCGGGTGAGGCTTCTTCTGTGCCAGACTGTCGCCGCCGAGTATTTGATCAAATGTGAGCCCTAGCCGCTCCAGCAAAGGCAGCGTAAAACATACAGGCTTATTGGTGATCACCGCCATGGGAATCTGCAGGCGGCGTAGCGCTGTCAGCGTCTCACTCACGCCATCATACAGGCGACTGTGTTGTCCGTTTTCCTGCTCGTAATGCTTGAAAAAAAGCGCCTGGGCATCGTTCAGTAGCGCCGGATCCACGGTTTCGTCTGTCATCATTGTGCCGTTCAGGGCGCGTTGCACCAGTGCGGTCGCTCCATTGCCGACCCAGTGGCGAACCTTGCCGATACCCGCCGCGGGACGTTTCAAATCGCACAGCATCAGGTCGATAGCCGTCGCCAGATCGGGCACACTGTCTACCAGCGTGCCATCCAGATCAAACATAATCAGCTGCGGCATTTGCTGCGGAAATAGCTGTGCGATGACGCTCACGTAAATACCTCCGGGACGGTTGAAATGAGGGCGTACGTGACGCTTCAGATGCTGTTAACGGTTGCTAATTGTGCCCGCATCGCATCAATGGTTTCTTTATAGTCAGGGGTATTAAAAATCGCTGATCCGGTAACAAAGGTGTTGGCACCGGCTTCTGCGATGGCGCGAATATTCTGAACCGTCACGCCACCATCAATTTCGAGACGAATGGGGAGGCCGCTATTGGCAATCTTGGCATGTGCCTGACGCAGCTTTTCCAGCGTGCCGGGAATAAATTTTTGGCCGCCAAAACCGGGGTTTACCGACATTAATAACACCATGTCCAGTTTATCCATCACATAATCAAGGTAGTGCAAAGGGGTGGCCGGATTGAATACCAGACCGGCTTTGCAGCCACCGTCACGAATTAACTGGAGCGAGCGGTCGATGTGTTCGGAGGCTTCCGGGTGGAAGGTGATATAAGTAGCACCGGCGTCGATGAACATTTTGATCATGTCATCCACGGGCTTTACCATCAGGTGGACGTCAATTGGAGCGGTGACGCCATGTTTACGCAGCGCCGAGCAGACCATGGGGCCGATGGTCAGATTGGGGACATAGTGATTGTCCATCACGTCAAAGTGAACAATGTCGGCCCCGGAGGCCAGTACGTTATCGACTTCTTCTCCGAGACGAGCGAAGTTGGCTGACAGAATCGAAGGGGCGATAAGAAAGTCTTGCATGATAGGAATGTCCCGCGCGGCATAAAAGTTTGCGCTATTCTAACCCAACATGCGTTTCAGGTAACGGGTTTGAAGGTGGTTGACTATTTTTTCATGTATCAATTTCAAGATGAGGCACCACGTGGGCGTCGGAATATGAAGCATCGACATTATTTTACGAGTGATGCCGGTGATGGGTTCCGTAGCGTTAGTGTGAGTACGTTGCGGTGCATTGCGCTTGTTCTTTGTTGTGTAAGCGTGTGTTTTGTAAGCGTCCCCGTCTTTGCTGAAGGCGAGACAGGAACCACGCCAGATGTCCCACCCGCAGGCGAGAGCAATGCCACAGAAGGAGCCCCGCCCGTGGACGGGACGCAAGAGGGCAAAGCGGCCGAGATGGATGTGCCTCCACCGCGTAAACCCAGCCCGCCGACGCGTACCGAGCCCTCTGACCGGAAAGCATTGGAGAGACAGGTAGGCTCCAGAGAAGCTCGCTGGCTGGAAACAGCTGACGGGGATTCCTTTCTTGCTCTGGAGCTGCCGCATCGAACGCCTGAGCAGCAGGGGGCCGTTTTGTTGCTGCACGGTCAGGATGCTCACCCTGCCTGGCCGGAAGTTCTGGGCCCATTGCGCGAGTTATTGCCAGATGATGGCTGGTCCACGCTGGGGGTGAGTTTGCCTTATCAGCCGATTCGTGACGTGCCTAAGCGCGAGCAGCCGGTAAAAAATACCGATCACATTTCGATGGATGCGCCTCGAACGGCAGCCGATATGGCCCTGCAGGGCAGCGAAGCCGATGCACCTGCTCCGGATGAAGCTGCAGCGGAAGCAGAAAACAAGGCCGCTGAGGGGGCTGAAACCGCGCCCCCCGAAGCTGAAGCCAAGGCTGATAAGGAAACTTCCGGTAGTGACCCGGCGCCTTCCGGTGAGGAGGCTGGCGGGACCTCAGGTGAAAGTAAGGGTGTGATTGATGTTTCGATGGCCGACGCTCAGTCTGCGGTTGAGAATGCGGCACCTGCCATCCCGGAGAAATCGCCTCATGAGCGTGCGCTGCAACGCCTGCAGGCCTCGGTAAGTCATCTTAAGGGGCGAGGGCAGGAGAATCTGGTGCTACTGGCATTAGGCACCGGGGCGGATGAACTGTTTCGATACCTTAAGCAAACTGGGGGGGTGTTGCCGTCACAGGGGGGGGCTATCGTTTTGATTGATCCGGTATTCAGTGATGAGTTTCGATTCGATTTCCAGTCAGCGCTAAGCGAAGGTTTTGAGTTTCCGATTCTTGAGGTGGTCGATAGTCGTGATGCGCTTAAACTCGCGGATGCAAAAGCCCGTATGGGCAGCGCCAGACGAGCAAAACTCAATGGTTATCAACAGATCCGCTTTCCGCTGGGTGATCTTCGGTCGGGTGAAGTGTCGTTATTAACACAGCGGGTTAGGGGCTGGTTGAAACGACACGCACCGGGGTTTGAGCGAAAAGGCCGGTAGCCGGGGTTAACCCGGATCTCTGATCTTGTTGCCGGTCACCATGGCTTTGATGAGATTTTCCTTGCCATATCGACTGTAGAGCACCACCACGGCAATGTGCGTGGTAACCAGAACCATCAGGAACTCACCGAGGGCTTCGTGAATTTCTTCCAGCCACTCTTCGCCCCAGAAAGCATCCAGAGTTGTCATGTAGCCACTGACGCCCAATAGAATGATGACGCCGATCAGCGCAAGAATCATCAATGCCCCCAGCGGGTTGTGCCCCAGCGATGTTTCAGGCTTACCCTCCAGAAGATGACTTATGTAGGTCTTTAATTTTTCCGGGGTGGGAAAAAATGATGAAAAACGAGCATGTTCGGTGCCGATAAATCCCCACAGGATGCGAACCAGAACCGCGCCAAGGGCATAGTAGCCAACCCATTCGTGAGGTTTGTCTTCCAGCACAGTGAGGTTGAGCAGGCAGGCCAAAGCCAGTGTCCAGTGAAATACTCTGACGAGTGGATCCCACACACGGATGGTTCGCATGGTCATAAGCTTAGTCCTCTATTTCAGTTTTAACGGCTTCGCCATTGACGGGATTGAAATAAATTTCCACTCGCTGACCTTTGTTGTTGTGGCCATAAATTTCGTAGCAGTTGGTTTTGGTTTGCTTGAATTTTTTGATCTCATACCCTTGGGCTTTCAGCGATTGCTGGAAAGTTTCCGGATTCTGCCACTGATTCTGGGGGGCATCGGTACATTGTGGATCAGCGAATGCCTGGGCGGTCATCAGGCTGAGTGCAGAAAAAGCAGAAAGCAGCAGGGTGCGGGACTTCAACATGGGTAAGACTCCTGGGTTAATCTGAGCAATTTTGCCTTTGGGTTCAGGCGACGATGCTCAGATTAATTGAGGAGCCTTAACAGAAGCTTAAGCGTTCAGGTTTATTTTTCAGTGAGCGCGGTATGAGTTGCGAAAGATAATTGTCTATCCAGTGTCTGCAGTCGCGCGGGCGTGCCAATGTCGTACCACTGTCCTTGCCAGTGCTCGCCAGTCACCTTTTTAGCGGTCATTGCCTCGCGCAAAATGGGCGCCAGTTTTCTAGGCCCCTCTGCCAGATTGGCGAAGAGGGCCGGGTCGAGCAAGCTGACGCCGCTAAAGGTGTAGCATTCAGGGGGGGCGTCGCCCTGTGGAACGGCAAGCTGGCCGGGATCGGCTACCTGTGCGCCGGTTTCATCGGTTTGGGAGGCATCGCGGATAAGCGAAAAGTCTCCTTCGGGGTGGTGTTCCGGATTATTGACCAGAACCAGATGCGCCGAGGGGGCGGAAGGGAGGGATCGCCATTGCGCTGCACGACGAACCAGTCTTGGCAGCGGGAAGTCCGTCCAGACATCCCCGTTGATAAGGATGAAAGGGGTGTCTCCCAGCAACGGAAGGGCGCGGACAATACCTCCTGCGGTTTCGAGGGGTGTTTCTTCGTGCGAGTAGTGCAGGTGAACACCCAGCGCGCGGCCGTCGCCAAAGCAGGCTTCAATTTGTTCGCCCAGCCAGGCTGTATTGATCACAATGTCAACAATACCGGCGGCGCGCAGGTTTTCAATGGGATATTGTAAGAGTGGCTTTCCCCCTGCTTTTAGCAGGGGTTTGGGCGTGTGATCCGTCAACGGGCGCATTCGAGTGCCTAAGCCCGCGGCGAGAATCATGGCTTTCATCGGGCGGGCCTTCTCGGTGGCGTTCAAGGAGCAGCAGATTACACCGTGGCGGTAGAGGTTGTCGAAGATTCATTGGAGTGGCTCTCGCCCAGCTGACTGAGGGCCGGTAGAAAACGTGTCGACAACCATTGGCTAAACGCCGCGAGCTCGGGGTAACGCTGACTAATTCGAACAATATAGTTCACTGTGGACGGAATATCTGCCAGATAGCCATGTTTGCCATCCCGGATAGACAGTCGGGCAAAAATGCCGGCGGCTTTTAAGTGACGCTGAATACCCATTAAATCGAACCAGCGCGTGAATTCGGTCAGGCTGGCGGTATGCAGGTTTTTGTCTGCGGTTGCTTGCCAGAATTCTTCCAGCAACGTGTTGACTAACTCGTCAGGCCAGGTGATATAGCAGTCGCGCAGCAGGGAAACCAGATCGTAGGTAAGCGGGCCACAGACCGCATCCTGAAAGTCCAATACGCCGGGTAAAGTGTCCGGGGTGATCATCAAGTTGCGTGAATGGTAATCACGATGCACGGTGACACTGGGTTGGGCGAGCGCATGATGTATCAGGAACTGCCAGGTTTCGTTGAGCAATTCATGTTCCTGTGCGGTCAGGGTTAACGCCAGTTTTTGTCCGGTCAACCAATCCCGAAAGAGCTCCATTTCTCGCCAGAGCAACGCTTCATCATAAACGGGCAGGCTGTAATCGGGCGGTTCGTCGCAGGTCTGGATGCGTAGCAGCATGGTCAGTGCGTGACGATAGAGGGTGAGCACGTCATCTGGAGCGGCCTGTTGAAGGCGAGGCAAATAAAGGTCATCGCCAAAATCATCCAGGATTAAAAATCCCTGGGACAGATCTTTGGCGATCAGCGCGGGGACATGAATGCCCTGGGCATGCCAGTGCCGGGCCAAGGCCACAAACGGGCGGCAATCCTCTTTATCGGGCGGGGCATCCATGGCGATGAGGGCCGGAGCATCGTGTCTGGCGAGGCGGAAATAACGCCGGAAACTGGCATCACCGGAGACCGGAGTGACCATCACCGGCGCATGGAGTACCTGCTCTGCCCATTGTGTCAAACGTGCTAAACGAAAATCCATCAAGGCCTCAACCAATAATGCGAAATTTGGATATTGCAATATTTGGATAGGATATCGTCTTTCGCTGACAGGTAAAAGCAGGTTATAGGGGGAAAATCGTTGGAGTGTGACCGGCGGAGCGTTTATCATTCTGCACTCATGGCAAGTGGGTGGTGACGGGCTTTCCAAATCAGGAAAACGCACCTCGGGCGAGGTTATAGGGTGAATGGCTGAACAGCAGCAACAGAAACAGGGGGAATTAAACGCCCCAAACAGGACAAAAAACGTCAGGCGCCGGACCGGATGGCAGGTAGCCGGCGTGGTCGGGCTGGTGGTCAGCGTATGGCCGGTGTATGCCGAGACCGCGTCAGACAGCCCGGCGGCCCCGACCCGACGAACAGCGGCAGAAATAGACTGGCGTCCGGCGGCGCAGTTGCCGGACGACCGGCGCAAGGCGTTGCCGGAGTATTGTGCCGGAGCTTATATCACACCGGAAAGTGTCCCGGTGGATCTGTCGGTGCCCCAAACAGACTTGCCCGTGAATGTGCAGGCAGATGAAGCCTATTGGGAAGACGGCAGAACGCTTCAGGTGACCGGGGACGTCAAGTTACGACAAGGCAACTACGTGGCCGAAGTCGACAAGGCCAATCTGGATCTGGTTTCCGGGGTGAGTGACTTGCAGGGGCAGGTAGAATTCAGAGGGCCCGGATTTTTCATGACGGGTGAAGAGGCGCGTTATCATCAGGGGTCGGGTAAATTTGAACTGGATGAAGCGAGCTTTTTGCTGCACGAGTCGGAAATTCGCGGCGAAGCCCGGCATATCCGTCGCCCGGAAGCCGAGCAGCTGATTATTGAAAAAGGAGAGTTTACGACCTGCGATCCCACGGATAATGCATGGTCAATTCGTGCCAAGCGTGTAAAACTCGACAAAGCCGAGGGCGAAGGGCGTGCCCGGAATGTCACTTTTCGGGTGAAAGATGTGCCGGTGTTTTATTTCCCATGGTTCTCCTTCCCGATTGATGACCGGCGCAAAAGCGGTTTCCTTTATCCGGAATTTGGCAGTTCGAATGTCGGCCGGGGAATCTATGTGGCCACGCCTTATTATTTTAATTTGGCCCCCCATTATGATGCGACCTTAACCCCGCAGTATATTCATGGCCGAGGTATTCATAACGAGCTTGAAGGGCGCTATTTGAGCCCCTTTGGGCAATCGAGTCTGGCATTGGGTTATATTGCTAAAGATGATGAGTTTGAACTGGAAAATCCGGACAAAGATGGCGAACGCTGGGCGGTGGATCTGGAGAGCCGTTCGCGCTGGAGTCGCCAGTGGAGTACCTCGATCGACTACAGTCAGATATCGGATAATGATTATTTGAGTGACCTGAACAATTCGTTGTCGATTGATCAGACAACTCATCTGGATCGTCAGATTCGTACAGATTATGTGGGCGAAACCTGGCAGTTCAACACCATTGTGCATGGTTATCAGACGATAGACAGCACCATTCTGGATGCGGATAAACCCTACCAGCGGTTACCCGAAATTAATCTATTGGGCAGTTGGACTGGAGACACGCTGGCCTGGCGTTGGGATTCCCAGTATGTTTATTTCCAGCGGGAAAGCGAGAAACTGACCGGTTTAAGTCGTACCAATGGCAGTCGTTTACGGCATCAGCCCAAAGTCTCGATGCCGCTTGAAAACGATTACAGCTTTTTTACCCCGGCGATACGCATTGACCATACCGATTATGCCTTGGAAGATTATGATCTGGGTAAAAATCACCAGAGTCGTACGGTGCCTTTCTATTCGGTAGATTCCGGGCTGTATTTTGACCGCCCCTTCGAGATGAATCAGCTGGCGTTTAATCAGACGCTGGAGCCACGTCTGTTTTATGTATATTCCAAAGCAGAAAATCAGGATGATCTGCCAAACTTCGACAGCTCGCTGAAATCGTTCAGTTTTTCCCAGCTATTCAGTGACGACCGTTTTAACGGGGGCGATCGGGTCGGGGATAATCATCGGCTGACGGCCGCACTGACAACACGTTTTACCGAAGATACGCGAGGCATTGATCGTGCGGTGTTCAGTGTCGGTCAGATTTACTACTTTGAAGATCGCGAAGTCGGTATTAACGGGGAGGGTGCCAGCACCCGAAGTGATTCTCAGCTGGCAGGTGAAATGATACTTCGCCCGTATGACTGGATGGATGTTTTTGTGACCGGTCTATGGGATGCCCGCGAGAAGGAAACCGATGAAGGCAGTACCCGTATGTCGCTGCACTCGACCGACTATGCCTGGGTGCTGTCGATGGGGCATCGTTTCAAAGATGATATCAATGTGGACGACCGCATAGAGCAAACAGATGTTTCCTCCATTATTCCGGTGACAAATCAGATCAGCCTGTTTGGTCGCTGGTTATATGACCTGAATGATGAGCGAACCATGGGGACGATGGCTGGTCTTGAGTACCGGGGATGTTGTTGGCGAGCCCAGTTGATGTCGCACAGTAAACTACAGGATGATACTCATCTGGATCATGGCTTTATGTTCAGGTTTGAACTCAAGGGACTTGGTGGTACCGGTGCCAGTGTGAAAGAGATTGATAAAGAGATTCCCGGGTATGATGCCCACCACAATCAATGGCATGGCGTGCGGCGTTAGCCTGCCACCGGTAGCGACGGGGCCGCATTTCGCAAAGATCGCGACCGAATGTTAAAGACGGCACAAATGAATTTTCAGGCTTAAGGGCTAAGTATGATGTTGGGCAAGTATATCAAACAAGTTTTTACCGGGCTGACGTTTATCGTGTCAGGGCCCGCGATGGTGACATCGCTTACTGGTGTGGCCCTGTGGAGTGCATTGCCTTTAACCGCGCAGGCCAGGGTGGAATATCTGGATCGGGTGATTGCACTGGTAGACGACGACATTGTGATGGAGTCGGAACTCAAGAGCCGGATTCTCACCGTGACGGCCAGATTGAGCGCGCAGGGAACGCCACTTCCCCCTCAGGAGGTGTTGGAGAAACGGGTGCTGGATCAACTGATTCTGGAAAATATCCAGATGCAGATGGCAGAGCAGGCAGGTTTGAGAGTAAGTGATAACCAGCTGAACGAAACCATGGCGAATATCGCCAAGCGCAATGGCTTAACACTGGCGCAGTTTCAGGAGGCACTTAAATCCGAAGGACTCACTTACCGTGAAGCGCGAGAGCAAATTCGTCGGGAAATGATTATCAGCCGTTTGCAGCAGCGCAAGGTTGACCGCCGGGTACGTGTGACCGATCAGGAAATCCAGGTGTTTCTTGCCTCGGAGGAAGGTCGTAAACGTACTGCTGCCGAATACTATCTTGGCCATATTCTGGTGGCGCTGTCTGAAAATGCCACTCCGAAGGAAGAAGCCGCGGCCCAACAGAAAGTGGATGAAATACTGGCCCGCCTTAAAGGAGGTGCAGACTTCAAGCAGGTCGCGGTGGAACTCTCTGACGGGCGTAATGCCTTGCAGGGCGGTGTGTTGGGATGGAGAAAGGAAACCGAACTGCCCTCCATTGCTGCAGATGTGATTCCCTCACTGGCACTGAACCAGCCGTCACCGGCGGTTCGAACCAGCAGTGGTTTTCACATTGTTGCCGTTCTGGATAAAAAGGGGGGAGCCTCTTATTTTGTTGAACAGTCTCATGTGCGTCACATTCTGATCAAGCCGAGCGAAATCCGAACCGAGGATGAAGCGCGCGATATTATTTTTAAATTGCACGACCGGATTGATCAGGGAGAAGACTTTGCCAATCTGGCAAAATCCAACTCGGATGATCCGGTATCCGCTATTAATGGCGGGGATATGGGATGGATTGGCCCCGGGGATACGGTTCCGTCTTTTGAAGATGTGATGAATCATCTGGATCCCGGCAAGGTCAGTGAGCCCGTACAAACAGAATACGGCTGGCACATCATGGAAGTTCTGGAGCGTCGCAAGGAAGATGTCGGTGTTCAGTTGCAGGAAAATCAGGCGCGTCAGGTAATTCATCGTCGCAAATACGAAGAAGAACTGGTGAGCTGGTTACGTGAAATCCGTGGCGAGTCTTTTGTAGAAATTAAAGATGAAGCGGCCGCAAAAGCCGAAGAAGAAGCCCGGGCCAAAGTCGAAGCAGAAGCGGCTAAAAAGGCGGCTGAAACTGACAAGGCCACAGAAACTGAATCATCCGGGACGCAGAACAGTGACGACTAATCTCACGCCGTTAGCCTTAACCTGCGGCGAACCCGCCGGCATCGGTCCTGAACTCTGCATACAGCTTGCACAACAAGGCGGGCTGGAAGGGGTGGTGTTGATCGCGGATCCTGACATGCTGGCCGCGCGTGCTCGTGAGCTGGGGCTTCCATTGCGTGTACATATCTGGCAGGCAGGCGACGCCGTACAGGCTCCGGACGCGCTGCCCACAGACGTATGGGTGCAGCCTGTGCGCGTGGCGGAGCCGGTTCAGGCGGGCAAATTGAATCCGGCCAATGCGGCTTATGTACTGGAAACGCTTCGAATCGCGGCGCAAGGGGCGCTGGATGGAACCTTTGCCGGTATTGTGACAGCCCCGGTACACAAAGGTGTGATCAATGAATCCGGTATCCCCTTTACTGGACACACAGAATATTTTCAGGCGATTTGTGAAGTTCCGCGCGTTGTCATGATGCTTGCAACCGAAGGCTTGCGTGTTGCTTTGGCGACCACGCACTTACCCTTGCGAGAAGTGCCGGATGCCATTACGCCCTCGTTGCTGCGTCAGGTGGTGACTATATTACACCGGGAGTTGCAGACCAAATTCGGTATTGCGGATCCTCATATTCTGGTGGCAGGGCTGAATCCTCATGCCGGTGAAGGCGGCCATATGGGACGGGAGGAGCTGGATATTATCTCGCCTGTGCTGGAGACCTTTCGCCAACAGGGGGTGAGGCTGACAGGGCCATTGCCTGCCGATACCCTGTTTACGCCCCATCATCTGCAGGACGCGGATGCTGTGCTAGCCATGTATCATGATCAGGGCTTACCTGTGCTGAAATACAAGGGCTTTGGTGCAGCGGTAAACATTACGCTTGGCCTGCCGATTATTCGTACGTCGGTGGATCACGGAACCGCACTGGATTTGGCCGGCACCGGACGAGCTGACGCCGGCAGCCTGCGCGTAGCCATTAGCTACGCCCGACAGATGCGTGCAGCACAGCAACGCTGACGCGGATCGCGCACCTAACCCGCGCAATCGACTATTTAAACCACGACAGGTGGAACGAGACAAACTGAATGGCAAAAAACTCCGGTTTACAGGGGCATCAGGCCCGTAAGCGCTTTGGTCAGAACTTTTTGCAAGACCACGGTATCATTGACAAAATTGTTCGTGGCATTGCTCCGAAAGCAGGCGACAACCTGGTTGAAATCGGGCCGGGCCTGGGCGCCTTGACGGAAGTCTTGCTGGAAGAAGGTGATGGCCACTTGAATGTGGTGGAGCTGGATCGCGACCTGATTCCCGGGCTACGGGTAAAGTTCTTTAACTATCCCGGCTTTACCATTCATGAAGCTGACGCATTGAAATTTGATTTCAATACGCTGGCCACCCCGGAAAGACCCTTGCGTTTGGTGGGAAATTTACCTTACAACATTTCAACGCCGCTGATTTTTCATCTGCTGGAGCATACGCGCAACATTAAAGACATGCACTTTATGTTGCAAAAAGAAGTGGTCGAGCGTTTGGGGGCGCATCCGGGAGACAGCAACTATGGTCGGCTGAGCATCATGGCGCAGTATTATTGCCGGGTACAACCGCTATTTATTGTGCCGCCTCATGCCTTTAAGCCGCAACCCAAAGTGGACTCGGCGATTGTCCGGTTATCTCCGCATGCTCAATTGCCCTGGCCCACTAAAGATACCTATTGGCTGGAACGGGTGGTTAAAACGGCATTTGCCCAACGTCGCAAAACCCTGCGAAACGCGTTGGGGACCCTGTTAGATGCACAGAGTTTAAAGCAGCTGGACGTCGATCCGGTTCGTCGCCCGGAAACCTTGTCTTTACAGGAATATGTGCGCCTGGCTGACTGGCTCTGTGATCATCCTCCGGTTGAAAACACGAGTGCCGAGGTCTCGGAATGACACGCTATGCCGTGGGCGATATCCAGGGCTGTTATGATGAACTACAGCAGCTACTGGCACAGGTCAGCTTTGACCCGAGCGTGGATCAGCTGTGGGTGGTGGGCGATCTGGTGAATCGTGGCCCCAAGTCGCTGGAAACGCTGCGCTTGATACGCTCGCTCGGTACGGCCGCACGCGTTGTGCTCGGCAATCACGATCTGCATTTACTGGCGGTGGCGTGCGGTGCACAAAAGCATAAACGCAAAGACAGTTTTGATGATGTGCTCAACGCGCCGGACGCCAGCGAACTGTTGGCCTGGCTGCAGGCTTGCCCGCTGATGCTGTGTGACGAAGCCCATCAGTTGATCATGACGCATGCCGGTTTGCCGCACATCTGGTCGGTCAGCAACGCGCTACAATATGCGGGGGAAGTGGCCAAAGTGCTGCAAGGCCCGAATGCCAAAGAATTTTTTCACGCCATGTACGGCAACGAACCTGCCACTTGGGACGAGTCTCTTACCGGGATGACACGCTTGCGGGTGATTACCAATTATTTTACGCGGATGCGCTTTGTGGCGGCCGATGGCGGGCTCGATTTCGGCAATAAGTTTGAGCCGGAAAGCGCGCCTCCGGGATTTGCCCCCTGGTTTGATTATCCTCGCCAGGACAAGGTTCGAATCGTATTCGGACATTGGGCGGCCTTGATGGGTAAACTGGATCACGAGCACTTTATCGGACTGGATACCGGTTGTGTTTGGGGAAATGACTTAACCATGCTCAATCTGGATTCGCTGGGTGTAATGCCGCGCCAGATCTACTGTGCGCCTTGTCGCGGAACGGGATTAACGGATGACTGACGCTTCCATGGCGACGATTTCCCGCGGCTGGATCGCGTCCGGCGCCTTCAGTATGTCACTGGCCGTGGCTTTGGGGGCTTATGGTGCCCATGGTGCGCACTGGATGCCGGATAGCCAATTGAGCAATTTGCATACGGCCGTGCAGTATCATCTGGTGCATAGCCTCGCGTTGATGCTGTTAGGCGGTTTAGCCGCATGGCTACCGGGTCGTCTGCTGGCCCTGGCAACCGCCTTATTGGGAAGCGGTACATTATTATTTTGCGGTAGTCTGTATCTCTATGCGTTCAGTGGTGTGAAATGGTTGGGCATGATCACGCCATTGGGTGGCTTGTGTTTTATCGTTGGATGGCTGGTAGTGGGCGTCGCAGCGCTACGAACGCATTGCAAGCCAGCGGGAACGGGCGGTTGAGCGCAGCGATCATCCGTGTCGTATCGACGGGTTCAAGGTTTTAAAGGGGGAGCTCCCCCGGTGAGTCAGGAGCGAGCAGTGGACATCACAGTAAATGGTGAATTGAAGCAAGTCCCCGAGGATATTTCATTGCGGGAACTGGTGGTACAAATGGGGTTGGAGGGACGTCGGATAGCCGTTGAGCTTAATCTCGACATTGTGCCTCGCAGTGAGCATTCTCAGACGATGTTAAAAACGGGTGACCGGGTTGAGATTGTTCATGCTATTGGTGGTGGTTGAGGTTGTTGTTCAACTTGCCGTGATCGCACGATTTACGCCCCTGACCTGCGCTTAACCGGCGGATGTTATTTCCAGCCACGCCTATTCATTTCAACAGACAGAGACATTATGACAACACGTTCTGATACGCCTTTAGTGATTGATGGAAAAACCTACCAGTCACGTTTACTGGTAGGTACCGGTAAATATAAAGATCTGGAAGAAACCCGTCTGGCAATAGAAGCCAGCGGTGCCGAGATCGTGACGGTCGCTGTGCGCCGGACCAATATCGGGCAGAACCCGGATGAGCCTAATTTGCTGGATGTGTTGCCCCCCGACCGATACACCATCCTGCCAAACACCGCCGGGTGCTACACGGCTAAAGATGCGGTACGTACCTGTAAACTGGCGCGAGAACTGCTGGATGGCCACAATCTGGTCAAGCTGGAAGTACTGGGTGACCAGAAGACGCTCTATCCTGACGTGACAGAAACCTTGGCGGCGGCAGAAGAACTCATCAAAGACGGGTTTAAAGTCATGGTGTACACCACCGATGATCCCCTGATTGCCAAGCGTCTCGAAGAGATGGGCTGTGTTGCCGTGATGCCTTTGGGGGCGCCTATCGGCTCCGGACTGGGCATTCGAAACCCCTACAATATTCGTTTGATTCTTGAAAACGCCACCGTTCCAATCCTGGTGGATGCCGGTGTGGGCACCGCCTCGGATGCTACGATTGCTATGGAAATGGGGTGTCATGGTGTGTTGATGAATACCGCTATTGCCGCAGCGCAAGACCCGATTCGTATGGCGAGAGCCATGAGGTTAGCGGTAGAGTCGGGGCGTGAAGCCTGGCTCGCCGGCAGAATGCCGCGCAAATTATACGCTTCGGCTTCATCACCCATTGATGGTGCCTTTTTCTGATAGGGCGGGCTCGCCCGCGTGGTGAATGACGTCAGACTGACATGGCGGAGGAGCGCTTTTGACTGCACAAGAGAAGATGGCAAGCGACGCCACGCCGACGTCTGCCGGAGCACGTAAAAAGGTCAACCGACGCCAGCACATTCTCGAAACGCTGGCGCAGATGTTGGAACAGAATCCGGGCGAACGAATCACCACGGCCGCACTGGCGCGCCAGGTCGGTGTGACGGAGGCGGCCTTGTACCGCCATTTCCCCAGCAAGCGAAAAATGTTTGAGGGATTGATCGAGTTTATCGAAGAGGCCCTGTTTTCGCGTATTCACCGAATCGCTGCCGCCGTACCCGATACGGGAGACAAGCTGGATAAGTCGCTGTTATTGGTACTGCTTTTTGCACAGAAAAACCCGGGGCTCTGTCGGGTGCTCAATGGTGATGCCCTGACAGGCGAACATGAGGGATTACGGTCCCGCGTGTCACAAATCTACGATCGACTCGAAGCCGAACTGAGAAAACTTCTGCGTGAGGCCGAAGCAAACTCAGGTATTCACGTTTCGATGGGAGGGGCGGTGTTTGTCTCGGCACTGGTAGCACAGGTGGAGGGACGAATTCAGCAGTTTGTCCGGAGCGGATTTAAACGTCTGCCATCTCAGGATTGGCCGCAGGTCTGGGCCGTTTTCTCATTGCAATTGCAACGCCGCACGTTAGCCTGACGCCAGTTCAGATGATTGAATGTGCTGGCCTGTCTACCGGGTCACGAACAAGGCAATGAAATTTTGTCACGTTTTGGTCCGGGTGTTATGATGGGCCCGCCAACTTCAAAATTCGACAAACCCAGCGCGCATCCGTAGTCTGTTGCCTCTGTGGTTTGGCTAGCGCGGACGTCATGATATTAAATCCCCTCTACCGGCTGTCTCTTGTTTTAAGTCTTGTCGTCAGCCTGATGTCATCACCTGCTTCGGCGGAAAGCATCCGTATTGCTACCGGTGAATGGGTACCGTATGTGTCTGAAAGTTATCCATTTCAGGGCGCCATGGGGCATATCA
Organism: Hahellaceae bacterium; assembly: GCA_024234505.1. GTDB lineage: Bacteria > Pseudomonadota > Gammaproteobacteria > Pseudomonadales > Oleiphilaceae > JACKOD01. Next base: position 697,608 of record JACKOD010000002.1, read on the forward strand.
TCCAGACTATCTATGAGCGCGCGGGTATTTCCACCGAGTTTGGCTATTACCCCTGGACCCGGGGCTACCAGATGTCCAAAGAAGGGATCATGGATGCGACCATGCCTTACTATTGTTCGCCTGAGCGTGAAGTCTTTTTTTACTGCAGCTTGCCGATTGTGCAGGGACAGCAGGTCTTTTTCTATCGGCGGGATTTCCAGTTCGACTGGCGAACGATCGACGATCTGGCCGGGTTAAATGTTGGTGCGACGTTAGGCTATTACTACGGCGAGGCATTCGAAAAAGCCGAGAAAGACGGCTTGTTCAAGGTGTATCGGGTTGGCAAGGACGAAACCAATTTTCTGGTGTTGTCCAAGAACCGGATTCATATCTATCCGCAGGACAAAGAAGTGGGATACGCGATGATCCGTCGCTTGTTTTCCGTTGAGGAACAAGCCGAATTTACACACCATCCTGTTCCGTTACATACGCATTCGCTGCATCTGATTTTTCCGCGCAACAGCGCAAGAAGCCAGCGCCTGCTGACCATCTTCAATGCCGGGTTACAAAAAATGCGTGATTCCGGTGAGCTGAACCATTATCTGGAGGCGATGAGTCGGGGAGATTACGAGCGGGGAATGGTTCATATCGACAAGCCGGCAGAAGCACTTCGGGTACAGTTAAAAAACGTGTCAGATCAGCAATCGCTTACACAGGAAAAGCAATAAAGCTCCAGCCGCGGGATGAGGCACCCGCAGAGCTCGTCAGCGGGTGGAAATTTGCCTGAATTTTTCTAGACTGTACAGATAGCGCATGGCTTTCTGCTGTACAGCCAGAGAGTCCCGCCACTGGTCTTCGGGTTCAGGTGTACCGTGTAATGATCTCCCTTCCTTCTTTTAGCGATCTGTCGTTGATTCACACGGGCGCGCATACGTGGATCTATCGTGCAAAACAGGTGAGCAGCGGCGAGTCGGTGATTTTGAAAATTCTCAATCCTGACAGCTTGTCGGCCGTGCGTCTGGCCCGTTTCAAACAGGAATATGCATTACCTCATAATATCAGGCATCCTCATATCATGAGTCCTCAGCAGTTGCTCAATACGGGCGGCTACTGGGTCATCGTGCTGGAAGACGCTCAAATGCAGTCGCTGGACCGGGTGTTGCAACAATATCCGGACGGGCTGGATTCAGAAACCGCCATGACCATGGCGTTGCAGCTTACCGAGGCGCTGGGGGCACTGCATGAAGCCCACCTTGTGCACAAGGATATTAACCCTGGCAACCTGCTTTGGCAGCCGGCAACCCGGCAACTGAAGCTGATTGACTTCGGTATTGCCAGTGAGTTTGATTCATCCGCGACGGTGACGGAGCATGGCGGCGTTGAAGGTACGCTGCATTATCTCGCCCCGGAACAGACCGGGTTGATGAATCTGACGGTGGATTACCGTTGTGATTTCTACAGCCTGGGGGCCACACTGTTTCACTTGCTCACCGGGCAGACGCTGTATCGGGATCCTAGCCCGCTGGCATTGATTCATCACCACGTCGCAGAAAATGCCGACCTGGAACATCCCGCGCTGCTTGCACATCCGCCGGGTTTGAAAGCGATACTGCAGAAATTGCTGCAAAAGGATCCTGCGCTTCGCTACCAGTCGGATGACGTGCTCAGGATGGATCTTGAACACTGCTGCAACGGGCTGGGCGCAAATGCGTGTGTGGCGCCACAGCTGGCAGACGAACAGTCCATGCGTTTGATAGTGCCGGACTATCTTTATGGCCGGGAAAAGGAAACGCTACAGTTACGTCAGGCGCTTGATCGTGTTGCGATGGGTGCCCGAGAGGTGATATTGGTCTCCGGTGAACCGGGAATTGGCAAGACCAGTCTCATTCGCCAGCTATTTGAAATGCCCGGCAGCTGTACGCCGTTTTTTGCACAGGCCAAGTGTGATCAATACCTTAAGCACACTCCGTTTGAACTCTGGATTCAGGTGGGAAATGCGCTGGCCGATCAACTGCTGTCACTGCCGCCGGAACTTCTGGATTGCTACACTTCAGGACTGGTCGAGCGACTAGGCAGCAGCGCGGCGGTACTGGCATCGCTGGTGCCGAAATTATCGTCCCTGCTGGGGAACCCGCCGTCTCTGGGGGCACTGCCTGCCACTGAAGCCAAAAACCGGATTACCCAGGCGCTCTCGATTCTGCTCCAAACCCTGACCAGTGCCCATACCCCGCTGGTACTGATACTCGATGATCTGCAATGGGCCGATCAGTCATCTCTTGCACTGCTTGAACAGGTGACTTTGAGCCCGGATCATCACCATCTTCTGGCTCTGGCGATTTATCGTGATACGGAGGTGCGACCGGGTCATCCGCTGTCGTATTTTTTGCAAACACTGACGACGCAGACAACACCGCCGGTGCAACTTCATTTAGGCACTTTGTCGACGGCGCAGATGATCACCTTGTTGGCCGATACACTGCATATGCCGGCCACACGGCTGGAATCGCTGGCGGCCGTGTGCAAGGCAAAAACCAATGGCAATCCGTTTTTTCTGATTCAGTTTCTTTCTTTGCTGAGCGTGAAGGGGGTGTTGCGTTTCAGTCACGACCGGAACGAGTGGCAGTGGGATACTGATGCCATTGAGGGGCTGGATCTGACTGAAAATGTGGTTCATCTGTTAGCCGGACAGGTCGCCGGATTTCCGGATGAAACACTGGATTTGCTTAAGCTGGCGGCTTGCTTGAGTCATCGGTTTTCGTTGTACGATCTGGCGCTACTGTCGAACCAGCATGAAGATCGTGTACGCCAGCGATTAGTGCCGGCGCTGCGTTCAAGCTTTATCCGAAAAGAGCATCTGACAACCGTCGGGGGGCTGGCAACGACTTATCAGTTTTCACACGATCAATTGCAGCAGGCCTGCTATGAGTTATTGAGTGACGAAGAACGGGTCGGATTGCATCTGCACATCGGCAGAACGCTGCTGGGTAAAACCCCGGAGGATCAGCTTGAGCCCTGTATATTCCTGATTGTCGATCACTACAATGTGGGCGCGCCATCGTTGACTGATCCGCAGGAGCGGTTGCAGCTGGCCCGCCTGAATTTGCTGGCGGGGCGTCGGGCCCGGTTGTCGGGAGCCTATTCCGAAGCCGCTCAATGTCTGGGGCTGGGGCGTTCGTTACTGGGAACGGCGGCATGGCAAAGTGAGTTCCGGATCATGTTTGATCTCTCGACGGCCTTGGCAGAAACGGCCTATCTTTCGGGTGATTTTAGCCGGGCACAGGAATTGTTCGATGAAATTCTGGGCCACGCCAGCGATCTTCCCGATATCGTTTATTGTTTGACGCTCAAAATGCAGGGATTGCAACAACAGGGCAACAATCTGGCCGCCATCGAGGTACAAAAGCACGCGCTGGCCATGCTGAAAATTGATATTCCTGAAGACGAGGCGGCACTGGATGCGCTTTTGCAGGAAAGTATTGCTAATGCCGAGTCTGCCGCTGCCAGGGGCGAAATAGAACGCCTGCTGTCGCGGGAAGAAATGCAGGATGAAACCGCCCGCTTAAGCATTCCCTTATTGTTTGGTCTCTGGTTTGCGTCCTACGTGGCAGGCAAACCCGTGCTCTGCACGCTGGCGGCAATCAAAATGATTGAGCAATCGCTGCGGTTCGGTGTTACAGACAATACGCCCATGGCGCTGGCCAACTTTGCTTTTGTAGAAGTGCTGTTACGCAACAATCTGTCGTTGGCTCGCAACGTGGGCGAACTCGCGGTGGCTTTAGCCGATCAGCGCGCCAGTGTGTCGGCCAAAGCAAATACCCATGCCATGTACACCGGGTTAATTTGCCACTGGTATCAACCCTTTGACGAGGTGATGAGGCATTATGAGCTCGCCTATCAATTCGGGATTGAATCGGGTGATCTGGTGATCGCAGGCAATGTGATTCCCATGCGGGCGGCAGATCAGTTCACTCGAGGTGATTACCTGCCGGAACTACTGGAAACCACGGAACACCTGATGGCTCGCCATCGCGTGACCGGCCAGTTTGATATGGCTGATCTCACCCTGGCCAGTGTGATCCAGCCCGTGCGTTGTCTCATGGGTAAAACACCGCAGCCGGAGGTTTATGATGATGAGCATTTTTCTGAAGCCGCTTTTGAGGCTCAATATCAGTCTTCTCCTTTGGTCATGGCGTATTATCTGCACAGTAAAATCCGTCATGCGTTTCTGTTCGATCTGGACAATGCGCGATCGCTGGCTGATCAGGTGACGCTCGTTGAGCAAATGATACTTGGGCAGGCCAAAGCACCGGATGCCTTGTTTTATGCCGCACTGATCTGGCTGAGAGAGGGCGGCGGCAGTCTTGATGACGCTCAACAGGCCCTGCAGACAAACCGCGTTCAGGATGCCCTGACACGTTACCAACAGTGGGCACGCAATTGTCCCGCGAACTTTTTGGCCAAATCGCAATTACTTGAAGCCGAGTGGGCGGCATGGCAGGGTGATATTCCTCGCGCGATGACACTGTACGCCGACGCATTGAAAACGGCGGGCCGAATGGGGCAAGTGCATCTGGTCGGGGTCATCAGCGAGTGCTATGCCTGCTTTTGTCGGCGCAATGATCAGCCACGACTGGAAGCTGCCCTGATTCAGGATGCTATTCATGCTTATACCCAATGGGGGGCCAAGGCAAAAGTAGAACAACTTGAACGACGCAACCCTCAGCCTGTGCGAAGCAGCGCCAAGGAGGGGGCGACGTTGACCCGCCACCAGGCAACCCGTACGCAGAGCCATTTCTCGCTGGACTTTCATGCCATCATCGAAGCCTCGCAGGCACTCTCCAGAGAGGTGGGCTTACAAAATGTGCTGAAACGGCTGCTCACGGTGATGCGTCAATTGGCCGGTGCACAAATCGTGCGGCTGTTATTGCCGCAGGATCCGCACTGGTTTCTGGAGGCCGAATTTGATGGGGACCAGGATCACGTTCTGCAGCATCAGCGCATTGAACTGGATCAGGCGGGCCATGACGCATTGCCCCTGAGTCTGTTGCGGGTGGTGGTACAAAGCGGGCAGGCGGTCATTGAGCACGATGCGGCTCATTCGCTGCAATACCGAAACGACGAGTACATTCGAAAAAGGCAGCCTCGCTCGCTGCTTTGCATACCGCTGACACGGGCGAACCGGCTGGAGGGCATTCTCTATCTGGAAAATAATTTGTCCGGCAACCTTTTCTCGCACGAGCGGCTGCAGTTTCTCGATGCCATTGGCAGTCAGCTGATTATCTCTATTGATAACGCCCGTCTGCATGACAGCCTTGAAAATCTGGTTGAGGTGCGTACCCAGGCGTTAAAAGAAGCCAATCGAAGTTTGCACAAACAAACCTTGATGGACGGACTGACGGGAATCGGCAACCGGCGTTGTTTTGACGAGGTGGTGGCCAGCGAGTGGGCCAGAGCTCAGCTTAGCCAGCTGCCGCTCTCGCTCTGTCTGATCGATGTCGATTTTTTCAAGCGCTATAACGATCATTACGGGCATATTGCTGGCGACGAGTGTTTGCGTAAAGTTGCCAGTGCGTTGAACTCGGCGACCAAGCGAAGCTCCGATAGTGTGGCGCGTTATGGTGGTGAAGAGTTTGTACTGGTATTACCGGACACACGTGCGAGTGCGGCGAAAGCGATTGCGGAACGACTCAGACTGTCGATATTGGGGTTGTGCATACCTCATAGTCAGAATGATGCGGCACCCTGGGTATCCATTAGCGTGGGTATCGCCAGCAGCGAACACGTCGGAGTCAATGATCTGGAAGCGCTGATCCGGCATGCAGATTCAGCGCTTTACAAAGCCAAGCAAAACGGTCGCAATCAGGTGATGGAAAACCAGGCGTCCTGAGCGGCGAGCGGGTTGGCGTGACCTGGTCCCCGGTGAGTTTATTTTGCTTGTGAGGCCGCTACCAGAATTTCCCGGAACGGATCAAAAAGGGCCGGTGAGCTGATCAGAATATCGGTTCCCCAAAGCTCGGCAGACTGATCCTGCGGCACGCTACTGAAATGGCCACAGGTCGCGCCGGCCTGCAGGGCAATGAGGCGTGCGGCGGCGAAATCCCAAGGGCTGACACTTTCGTAGTAGGCATCCATCCGGCCGCAGGCCACCCAGCAGATATCGAGCGCGGCAGATCCCAGACGGCGAATGTCCCGACAGTGATGCAACGTTGCCGATACCCGCTGCACGATGGGCGTCAGGGCATCTTTGGCGTAGGGGAATCCCGTGGCGACCAGTGCCCGACGCAGAGACGTTTCACCGCTGACCTGAATGGGTTTGTGATTCAGCGTGGCCGTCTGGCCCCGGATGGCAGAAAAGGTTTCTTCCATGAACGGGTTGTGAACAATGCCGATTTGTACTTCGCCATGTTCGACATAGGCAATGGAAACCGCGACCTGTGGATGCCCGTGGGCGTAGTTGACGGTGCCGTCGATGGGGTCAATGATCCATAGTGGATCCTGCAGGTTTTGCAGGTAAGTCTTGTCGGTATCGGACTCCTCGGAAAGAATGCGGTGCTCGGGATAGATTTTACGAATCCGCTTGGTGATCAGTTCGTCCACTTTTAAGTCGGCATTGGTGACCAGTTCTTCATTCGATTTATAAATGTGTTCAAGTTTGGCGCGCTGACGCTCCTGAACCATCACTTCACCGGCGCGCAACGCCAGATCCATGGCAAAAATACTGAGTTCCTGAATGGCATTAGAGTTCATGTAGTCCCTGCGGATGTTTGTAAAGAGGCGTAGATTGAACGGGATATGCCAATATAGCGGCTTTAGCAGACCGCTACAAATCAGCGCTGTTGTACTGAACCCTTATTCCTTGGCAGGAATGTACTACACTGTACGAAACGGGGTCATGACTGTACGAAACAGGTTCATGACTGTACGAAACGGGGTCATGTCCCGTGTCATTTTCAGTTTTGTGCGGCTGTGGCCGTACCTGCAACCAGTTTATGAAATCATATGATTGATCTTTTGACTACCGTCAGGCTGACGGTGCGCCGGGCGTTACAATTCAGTCTGTTAAAGCGCCGTCTGTTAACGCTCTGCCGGTTAAAACATAGCCGGTTAAAACACAGTCGGTTAAAACACAGCCTCCGAAGGCTTTTTTGGGTTATAAGCTGTCTGCCTGTCATGACCATGGCCGGGCCTTCCTTGCCAGAAGCATTGTCCGAAGCAGGAAAAATCCAGACCGAAGGCGCGCAAAGCCAGCAACGGATCGACTCCCTGCGCGAAGCTACCGAACGCCTGAATCGCGAATTTCGGGAACAGAACCAGCAACTGCAGGATCTCTCGATCAACTATCTGCAGTTGCGTGAAGTGCAGCAAACGCAGCAGCAACAGATCGACTCGCTGAACGAACAACTGGCACAAGTCGCCCAAACCGAGCAGGGCCTGACCCCGATGTTACTTACCATGGTGGACTGGCTGGAGCAGTTTATTGCCACTGATTTGCCTTTTCATGTCAACGAAAGACGCCAGCGCATAGATACGCTAAAACGAACCATGCTGGCCTCGGGAGGGAGTTTGACAGAGCAATATCGGCGCGTGATGGAGGCCTACCAGATTGAAAGTGAATTTGGTTACACGATGGAGCACTACTCGGGAGAAATTGAGCGCGAAGGGCAGCGTCAGCAGGTTGATATGCTTCGTGTGGGGCGGGTCGGGCTGTATTTTGCCAGTCTGGACGGGAGTCAGGGCGGGTATTGGAGTCGGGAAGCAAACTCATGGAAAAGTGCCGATCCTTCTACGGTGCAGGAAATCGCACGGGGCCTGCTGATGGCCGACAAACAGCGGCCGCAGGCCTTGCTGACACTGCCAGTGAGTGCCCGCCAATGAGGTATTTATGGTCGTTAACAGGGTTATCAATGACAGGATTCAAGCCGGGTATTCGTCAGCGTATTGCTCTTTTTGCAGGGAAACGCCTGCGGGTTACGGGAAAAATTCTGTTGGGGTTAATCGCGATGTTCTGGGTTTCTACGGCCGCGCTCGCGGAGGATCGCCTGCTGGAAATCTATGAAAAAGTAAAGGCGGCACGCGCCGAACAGGCCGTCCTGAATCACCAGCGTGAACAGGCCTTTGTTGACGCTAAACAGAATCAGCAGCAGCTCTTGCAGGATTTGCAGCAACAGGTCACCGCAAAACGCAAGGCATTGGCTGAACTTCGTGCCCGAATCGATGAAGGCGATCAGCAGATTGACCATCTGCAACAACAGCTGAATGAACGAGCCCATACCCTGACCGATTTGTATTCGGTCTGGCGACAAGTGGTGGCAGATACCCGCAGCAATCAGCAAAATTCATTGATTTCCAGCCAGTTTCCGGATCGGGTAGCAACGCTGGAAGCGCTTTCCCAACGTAAAACCTTACCGGATGCCGCCGATCTGAGTGCGCTTACCCTGCTGTTACAGAGCGATTTGCAGGCCACGGGCCAAAGTGTGAGTTTTGCGACGTCGGTGGCCGGATCCAATGGTGTGCATCAGCAGGCCCGGGCGCAGCGAATCGGACCCTTTACCCTGACAGCTGACGGGCATTTTCTGCGCATGAGTACGCCGGGCCTGAAGCTCTCCACCGTGGCCAGACAACCCGATGGTGAACTGCTGGATCACATTCGTGATCCCGCCTATCTGACGCTGAGCGCCGGGCAGGAGGTGATGGCCGTGATTGACCCCTCGCGTGGCGTGGTGCTTGACCGACTGGCGTTGTCGCCCTCGCTGCAGGAGCGGATAGCGCAGGGGGGGCTGATCGGCTACGCCATTATCGCACTGGGACTGGCCGGATTACTGTTGGCACTGTGGCGAACACTGGCACTCATGATGACCGGATTGAAGGTACGCCAGCAAATGCGCCAGCCTGACCGGGTAGATGAAAAGAATCCGCTGGGCAGAATTATTGCGACTTATCATAACAGCCTGCCGGCGGCCTCCACCGATCAGGGAGGGGCATCCCATCAGGAAACCGATGCGTTGGAAGTGCGCCTGCAGCAAATTGTTCTGCAGGAAATGCCTAAGCTCGATAAAGGTCTGGGGTTGTTGAAGCTGCTTGCTGCGGTGGCTCCCCTGCTGGGACTGCTGGGTACTGTGGTGGGGATGATCAATACTTTCCAGACCATTACGCTGGTCGGCTCGGCCGATCCCAAGCTCATGGCGGGCGGCATCTCCCAGGCCTTGATGACCACGGTATTGGGGCTGGTGGTTGCGGTGCCGCTATTGTTCAGTCATAACTTTGTGGCTTCGCGGTCACGGCGGTTAATGGTGTTTTTAAGTCAGCAAAGTCTGGGATTTATTGCCATGTCGCTGGAAGATCGTGGTCGGGCCTCACCGCCCGGAGCCCGGCAGGAGTCAGCCTAACATGTCGCTGACGCTACCCGTGCCCATCGCTCATTTGTTGCAGCAAGGCGGAAGTTTGCTGTGGGTGATTCTGGGCGTTGCCTTATTGATTTTTATTCTGAGTGCCGAACGTTTCATTTATCTGGTGGCGACCTTTCCACCCTGGCTCAGGCAGCTTCAGCAGCAGTGGGGGCCTCGGGCCGGTTATCCGAACTGGCAGCTAATGCGGGTGCGGGATGCGCTGCAGGCTCAGGGGAACGAACAGTTGCAGGATTCTCTCTGGTTGTTGAAAACCTGCATTGTGGTTTGCCCGTTGTTGGGATTAACCGGTACGGTGACGGGGATGATTCTGGTGTTTGAAAATCTCTCTTTTGTTGGCACCGCCAACCCGAGGTTGATGTCTGCAGGTATCTTTCAGGCAACCATACCCACGATGGCGGGTATGCTGGTGGCGATTGTGGGTATGTTACTGCAGAATATGATTTTGCGGCTGATCAAAAAGCGTCAGCATGAGCTCGGGCAAGCGCTGGCCGATCAGGTTCAGGCGGTGGATGCGTCATCGGCAGGTGGGTTATGAGACACCGGTTTCCCTATTTCAAAAATGATGAAGAAGATGTTGAAATCAATATGACCCCCATGCTGGATGTGGTCTTTATTCTGCTGATCTTTTTTATTGTTACGACCAGTTTTATCCGTGAAGCCGGGGTCGAGGTGAACCGGCCTCAGGCGCAGAGCGCGGCCGCCTTGTCCAATAAAGCCGTGGTGCTGGCAATCACCGCCGACAACCAGATCTGGATCGACCATCGACAGGTGGATCCGCGGGCGGTGCGACGTAACATTGAACGTTTGCTCTCGGATAATCCCGAAACCAGTTTGATCATTCAGGCCGACCAGACGGCGCAAACCGGCGTGCTCGTGAATGTGCTGGATCAGGCTAAACTGGCCGGTGCGACCGCGATTGCTGTGGCGGCAGAGCAGTATGTGGGGCACTGAATCGGTTTCATTTATGCCGGGCGGGCATCGAACGCCTGAACCGGCGGGCCGCTGGAGTCTGGCGCTGGTCTGCGGGTTGGGTGCGTTACTGCTGGTCGCGGGCCTGATGGCCCGTTTGATTACGCCGCAAACACTGGACAGGGCCAGAATGATTGGCGTCGAAGCCATCGATTTTATCCGTCCACCGGCAGAGGAGATTCAGGAGGTCTTACCCACGCCGCCTAAAATCGCCCCTGAACCGCCGCCCCCTAGTCCGCCCCCGCCCATCCCGAAAACGATCACTGAGACCGTGCCACCGGTCGTCATGCCGGAACCGGCGCCGCTGACGCCTGCCGTGCCCCCGATGCGCGACCTGTCGCCTTCGCGTTTGATGAGTGATGTTCATGCGCCGCCCAAAGCACCGGTGGTCGCTTCGCCGGTTGTCGAGTCGGTGAATGCACCCGTGGCGGCACCGGTTGTAAAACCCGTGCAACCGGCACCGGCCTTCAGCGAAGACCTGTTGCCGCTTTATACGCCTAATCCCGATTTTCCGCGACGCGCCAAACGTCGTCACATTGAAGGCTGGGTGAATGTTCAGTTTACGATTACCGTCGAGGGTAAGGTGGTGGATGTGCAGGTGTTGGCGTCAGAGCCCGAGGGCGTATTCGAGCAGGCCACCTTGCAAAAGGTCGCGCAGTGGAAATTCAAACCCCAGTTGCTGGACGGCAAGCCCTCCCCGCGGCGGGTGGTTCAAACGGTCTATTTCAAATTTTAAGGTTGATGCTGTTCTGATGAAGGCTTTTGTTTCTGCATCACGGGTTTTTTTAAGCCGGCTCATATCCGGCTGGCGTGGCGTACGGGTCTTTATTTTCGTGGGCCGTGTCGGTCTGGTCAGTGTCGGTCTGATCAGTGTCGGAGCACAAGCGCAGGCATGGTCATTTTCCTATCCGCAAAGCATTCGTCAACTGGCGCCCAATGCACATGCCGCCATTAGTCAGCTGACCTACCGGCAGTTTCAAGCGGTGCAGACACTGCTGGACAAAAATGAGACGGTTAAAGCGCTGGCCTTGCTGGAAACCATCGTCAGCCAACATGCAGCGAATCCCTACGTGGTCTCACTTGCCTTGCGTAGTGCAGCCGAGCTGCTCGCCGGCAATGACCAAACCGGTGAGGCCATTGATCTGTTCGAGCGGGTGGTGGCGCTGGACTCTCTGGAGCCATCCTTATTGATACCCATTCAACGTCAGCTGGCGCAACTGAACTTTCGTGCCGCGCAATACGGGGCGGCGATTAATGCAATGCAGCGCTGGCTGAAGACGGCTGATAAATCGTTGCCACGGGAAGACGATTTTACGTTACTGGCCTTTGCACAATACTCATTGCAGCGCTGTGATGAAGCCGTGTCTTCGGCCAAAAAAGGCTTGAGGTTTAATGCCCGTAACGAGTCGTTGTGGCAAATACAACTGGGTTGTGCATTGCAAACGTCTGACTATGAGGCCGCGGCCCCTATTTTACAGCGGCTGGTAACGATTGCTCCGGACAATACCGGGTACTGGTTGAACTGGTCGCAGGTGGTTCAGCAAGCCGGACAGGAAAAGCAGGCATTGGCCATACTGGAAACGCTCGCCAGTGAAGGGCGCTTAAATAACGAAGCTGCGCGCCGCCCGTATTACTATCTGCTGATGCGACAAGACAATCCGGCACGGGCAGCGCGATGGCTCAGCGATGATTTACAAACCGGGCGGGTCGAAAACAGTCTCGAAAATGTGCAGCTTCTGGCTCAGGCCTGGCAGCGGGCGGGGGAGCCGGAGCGTGCCATTGCCGCCTTGCGCGCTCATCCGCAAACCCTGCAGCGGCCTGAAGTCAGGCGACAACTGTTGTCGTTGCTGGTTGAGGGGGAGCATTGGGAGGCGCTGATCCAATTGGCCGAAGGTCTTTACGGAACGCCGGAGGCATGGCCGCTGGAGGCTCTGACCGCATCAACGGAATCCACCTGGCTACAGATCGCGTCGGCCTATTATCATGCGCATCAGACATCCCGGGCACAGGCGGCCTTTCGCCGTCTGGATCAGGCCCCGGCACTCAGTGCATCGGGGCGGGGGCTGGTGGCGCAATGGTTGAGCTATCTTGAGACGCCATGACGTTCTAAAAATCAATCATTCCCTGCACAGGCGCTTCAAGACCGAGTCGGGTCAGTTCCCGATTTGAGAGTGCGCTGTATTTTTTCGTCAGACGTTGGATGTCATCGACCAGCTTCCGGCAATCCTTGCCTGCTTTTTCACACTGGTTGAGCCATTGTTCCGTCACCGGCATAAAGGCCGCTTTCCATTGGGTACGAACCTGATCGTCCAGCGAAATCCGGGTAACATGGTTTTGCTCGAGCGTGTGCATGGCTTGTTCTGAAAAGGCTTCCATCTGATCAATCACCGCCAGCACCATTTTTTGTTGTACTTCGTAGACCGGACGCTTTAACCCGTCGGGCAAGCGATCAAAGCTTTGCCGGTTGATGCAGGTTTCAATCGTCGAAGGCGCAATATTTAACTCGGTATAATATTTTGCCTGCTCGTAGATTTTGTAGGGAATGAATCCCATGTCCACCCAGATAACCGCATCGACGATACCCTGCTGCAAGGCCGTATAAATCTCGGGAAAAGGAAGGCGCACTTCGGAGTAACCCAGTGCTTCGGCCGCGCCGGGAGCGGTAATAAAAGAAACCACCTTTTTGCCACGCAGATCGGCAGGGACTCGAATGGGGGTTTTGCTCATCAGTGTCAGCGGGCGTGAGGGAATAATATGGCCCGGATAGACTCCGCGCTTCGTGAACTCCTGTTTCAGTGTGGTGGCGGTTAACTCATTAATCACTCGCGCATTCAGATAAGGGTTGGCAGGTGCCACATAGGGCAATTGAAAGGTTCGGGTCAGCTCGAACCCTTTTGCCTCTGTCATGGAATAGCAGGTGCCCTCATCCGCTATACCGGCGCGAATAGCTTTGGCGCCTCCGACATAGCCATAGAGCGTTCCACCCCCATACTGTTTGATTTCAATCGCCTGACCGGTGACGGCCTGTAACCAGTCGAATCCGCTTTGCCAGAGTGGTGGAAGCATGGACACCGGCGGGGCCGGATGAGCGAATTTCCACTGGATGGCGGGGGCATCCTGATGGTAGCGCGGTGAGCGATTGGCAAGCCAGTCGGCGACGAGTGAGCGATCGCTGGAAGGCGCTTCTGTGGACGCGGCGCTGAGGCCGGTAGCCCAAAAACACAGCGCCAAAAGGAACAGGGATTGGGGTTTGCGTTGGCTAAAAATCATACAAGCAGCTCTTGTTATTTTTTAAAATAGTGCGGGATAACGCAAAGAAATACAATCCAGATGCCCTTGCCGGAATGAAAGCCGGGCCGTCTGTCACGATAACCTGCCCTTGTTTGGCGCATTTTTTTCGGGGTCGGGCGTAAAAATATGGACAGGACGTCCATTTATTCTATGCTGAGGGGGGAGTGTGCTGTTCCCTACCTCGCGAATTCAAGGAAGTTTCTAGCAATGAATCGAATTTTATCCGATGCCCCGACCTCCTACGGTACCTGTGATCCGGATTTTGCCGGCGTACGTCGTGCGTTTGAAAATAACTTCATTATGGGGGATGAAATAGGTGCCGCTGTGTCGGTTTATCATGCCGGACGCAAGGTGGTGGATTTGTGGGGCGGCTTGAGAAATCAGGCAGAACAACTGCCCTGGCAGGAAGATACACTGGTCTGTTTTATGTCGACCACCAAGGCCATTGCCTCCCTTGCGGTACTGAGTCTGGTGGATCGTTATGGTCTGGATCTCGACAAGCCGATGGCGCACTATTGGCCGGCCTTTGCGCAGGCGGGTAAAGCCGGTATCAGTGTTCGCTGTGTGCTGTCGCAACTGGCAGGATTGCCGGTGATAGACGCGGCACCGGCAGGATCGTTTTACGATCAGGACGTACTGGAACAAGGGCTCGAAGTCCAGGCACCGTTATGGGAGCCAGGCACCACACCTTGTTACCACTCTTTTACTCACGGCCCGCTGTGCCAGAAACTGGTTTCGCTGGTGACTGGCAAATCATTGGGGCGATACCTGCGGGAAGATCTGCTCGGCCCCTTGGGGATTGAGTTTCTGATCGGTCTGACCGATGAGGAAATTACCCGCTGTGCCGATCTGGTCTTTTCTGATGGCATACCAACGCTGATGCAAATGCGGCAGCCCGATAGCTTGTTGCATCGTGCATGGCGTCCGGTTCAGCCGATCAACGAAGTAATGAATCAAGCCGAGTTCCGGCGCAATGAATTTGGGTCGGGGAGTGGTCACAGTACCGCACGCGACGTCGCGAAGCTGTTTGGCCTGTTGGCTTCTGCATTGTGTCAGCCTGCGGGTACGAATGCGGTGGAGCTATTGAGCCGACCCGTGCTCGAAGATGCGATTACGGAACAATGGGACGATGTCGAGAAAATTACCCATCGACATTTCCGCTATGGAACGGGCTTTATGCTTAACAATGCGTATTTTACGACAGGCCCCAATCAACGCACCTTTGGTCATCCGGGGCTCGGGGGAGCGATAGGTTTTGCCGACCCCGTGGCAAACATTGGGTTTGCCTACGCCGGGAACCGGATACACGCCATTGACTCTACGGGCCCCTGTGCGGGGGCGTTGATCGAGGCGGTTTATAACAGTCTGACACACAAGGCTTGACGCAAAAAAACAGTCTAAGACCCCAATTCAAGAATTGATTGAACAGCCGTGTCTGAAAAACGGTTGCCGACTGCCTTGAGCGACTTCCCAAGCGCCCCGGGGACGGGCCGCCGTCTGCATTACTCGTCTGTAGACGGGGTGTCCTCGCCGGGCAGGTCAAAACCATTGAGTGGGCTCAGGTGCCACACTCAAGGTCTGCATTGAATCTCACATGAAGTGATAAACCAGCTTCACTCCCGCCGTCAGGGGGGGGGCGATATCTTTCGATACCCCTACCGTCGCTGCGGTAAATTCACGACTGGATGTAGAGTAATTCTCGTTGGTCAGGTTTTCGCCGTAAGCCAGAACCTCCCACTTTTCATCGGTGGTGCGGAAGCTCACACGAGCATTGATCAGACCGTAAGAATCCTGCGAGGAGACGTCCTGATTAAAGGCGGTAAAGAACTGCTTGTCCTGCCAGGCATATTCCAGACGGTAGCTGAAGGTTCCAAAATCCACATCCTGAAAATACTGTGCAGCGAGGCTGAATTTGTTCTCGGGTGACGCATTGAGTCGGTTCCCGGAGACATCGACCGAGGTGGTTCCGCTAGGCGCCAGGTATTTGTCGTAGGTGGCATCCAGATAGGCATAGTTGGCTTCAAAGAGCCAATCCACACTGGGAGACCATTGGTTTTCGATCTCCAGTCCTTTGACCGTGGCGTCAGCGGCGTTAGTAATAGACAGCACGCCGGCCCGGGTAAAGTCAGAAACCTGCAGGTCGGTGTAATCATAATAAAACAGCGCGATATTGCTGCGAAGCTGCTGTTCTTTGAAGTCGAGTTTGGTTCCTACTTCGTAGGCCCAGACATACTCCGGGTCGAACTGGGGGTCGGTAGAGGTAAAGTTAAAGCCGCCACTTTTAAATCCACGGCTCACGTTACCGTACACCATGGCTTGAGGGGTGACGCTGTAGTCGATGCCGGCTTTGGGGCTCCAGGCATCCCAGTCCTGTGATTTCTGGGTATTAAATCCGCTGACCTGCGCCCCCGTGGCGTTTGTCAGACGATTGGTATTGGTGAAGTCTTTTTTCTCTTTACTGTAACGAACCCCTAGCGTGGCATTCAGTTGAGAGGTAACTGCATAGGTGCCTTGTGAAAAAAGGGCGTAGGCCGTGGTTTCGTTACTGACATCAAAATGATTACGCAGACCGGGGGCAAGCACGTTGACGGTGGTGTCGGTCTTGTGATCTTCGTTTAAATAGTACAAACCATTCACCAGACTCAGCCCGTTTTGAACATAATGCAGACGGAGTTCTTCAGAAACCTGATGCTGATCGTCGTTGACTTCACTCAGCAACACATTCAGGTTGCTGCCGTCGGTATCCTCCACCGTTTTAAAATCCAGATTGCGATACCCGGTGAGTGAGACCACTTTAAGTGACGAAGACAGTGGCCACTGGATTTCAGCCGAGGTACCCCAGTGCGTAATGTCCACGGTGGGGTCATCGTAGGAAATGTTCATTTCAAACGGATCCGAAGGCAACACCAGCGCACCGGCCAGCGGTGACGTGGCGCCGGTGGTGGTAAGACCGGTCGGCTTGTAGGCGCCAGTAGAACGATCGACATTGTTGTAATCGGAACGAAGAATGATTTCGCCCTGATTATCCAGAATATAACGCAAGGTGCCCCGGGCACCGAGGGAGTCGTCATCCATCAGGCCATCGGTCTGACTGGTGCCAATATCATCGACATAGGGATCATGATCGGTTTTGCTCAGCGCGATGCCGCCTAACAGCGACTCACCAACCAAAGGTCCACTGGCCGAGGCAGCAAACGTTCGGTGATTATAGTTGCCCAATTCTACACTGGCTTTGCCCTCGGGTTCTGTCTGGGGCAACTTTGAAATGATATTGATGGTGCCGCCGGTGGAGTTTCGACCGTACAAGGTACCCTGAGGCCCACGCAGGATTTCAACACGTTCGACATCCAGAAGGTCATCCAGAATGGAAGTGGTGCGTGACAGGTAAATGCCATCCAGATGCACGGTGACACTCGGGTCGGAACCGATAAAGTCGAGATTGGTACCAATGCCGCGCATGTAAAGGCGGGTGGCCTGACCATTGCGAGTGACGTTCATTCCGGGCGTCTGGAATTTCAGGTCTTCGATATTTTTAATGCCGGCATCGACCAATTGATCTTCGGTATAGGCCGAGATGGATGCTGGCACTTTTTGTACGTTGACTTCGCCTTCTTTGGTAGCGGTAACCACAACATCTTTCAGCTTGACGGGTTGGCCTTTGCTTGGGCTACTGTCTTCAGACAACGCGGAAGCAGAATGCAGGGTCAATGAGCCGGCAGCGAACGCGACCGATAGTGCAAGACGGCTGATACGCATTTTGTAAATCCCCTTGAGGAGGTGAAAGCCGCACCTCGTTTGGCTATTTAAGATTATTGTTTTTTTACGCCTAACCCGGTATTTCAGGTTTAAGGGGAAGTATAGGATAAGATTTTTGAGATGCCGTTCAAAAATGAGCCATATTTTGCAATATTTGTCCTACAGGCCTGGGCGTTTATTGCCCTTGTTTACTAGGGAAAACGTTGGAAGCGCGCGTTAATTTATCCCGAAAATTAAAATCACCTATACTCAACGTACTGGAATAACAACTAAAATTCGTTGGGAGAAATACTTGCTGACCCCGGTGCCAGGCTATCGTATTGAACAAATCATTTTTAGCGGTGAATACACGCAAGTGGCGCGTGCCGTGCGGGAATCAGACCAGCAACCCGTGGTGCTGAAACAGCTGAAAATGGAGACCGAGGCATCCACCCTGTCGCGCTTTTTGTTTAGCTATGATGTGGCCAGCCAGTTTGATCATCCGAACATCACCCGTGTGCTGGCCTGGTCGGGGGTACGGCGCAGTGATGTTCTGGCGCCGCCGGTGGGTGAGGGCCGTTATGCCAGCCGTCCGACGATCGTGCTGGAAGATCTGCAAGGGGTGGATCTGTTTGCCTATCTCAAAACCTGCGACCAAGGGCGTTTGTCGCTCGCATGTTTTCTGAATATGGCGGTACAACTCGCCGACGCATTGAGTGTGATTCATTACCAGCAGGTGATTCACAAAGATCTTCACCCCGGTAACCTGCTTTATACGCCATCCAGCGGATTGGTGCAGATTACCGATTTTGGACTGGCTTCGCTGTTGAGCCGCGAGCAGCCGTTGTTGCAACCGCCTGAACGGCTGGAAGGCGTGCTTGCCTATATCTCACCCGAGCAAACCGGTCGCATGAACCGGTCACTGGATTACCGCAGTGATTTCTATACGTTAGGTTGCACGTTTTACCATTTGTTGAGCGGGCATCCCCCTTTTCAGGCCAAAGATGCACTGGGGCTGGTGCATGCCCACCTTGCCAAGCCGCCGGTGGCGCTGAGCCGGATACGTCCTGAGATTCCTTCCGTCTTGTCGGATATCGTAGACAAACTGCTGATGAAAGCCGCCGAAGATCGCTACCAGAGTGCACTGGGCTTAAAGCGGGATCTGGAAAGGGTACGACAGGCCGTGTTGAATCATCGGCCGGTGCCCGAAATGACACTGGGGCAGGACGATATTTCGGATCGCCTGCAAATTCCGCAAAAGCTCTATGGCCGTGAAAGTGAAGTTGAGGCATTGCTGCAGAAGTTTTTTCAGGCGGCGGGCGGAAAACCCAAACTGCTGGCGATTGCCGGTTACTCCGGTATCGGTAAATCGGCGCTGGTGCATGAAGTACACAAACCCATTGCCGCCTATGGTGGTTTCTTTTGTGCGGGCAAGTTCGACCAATTCCAGAAAAATATTCCTTACTCTGCGTTGCAAACGGCGTTCAGAGGCTGGATACAGCACACCTTGTCGTGGAGTGAGTCGCAACGGGGAAGGCTGAAAGCGCGTTTGCTGAACTTGCTGGGAACGAACGCCCGGGTGCTGATCGACTTTATGCCCGATTTTGAATGGGTATTGGGAACCTTGCCGCCGGTGGCTGAATTAGGGGCGGATGAAATGCAAAACCGCTTTCATCTGGTGTTTCAGCAGTTTATTCAGGAAATCACCCGAGATCACCCATTGGTACTGTTTATTGATGACCTGCAATGGGCAGATCGCGGAACCTTGAATCTGTTACCTCCGTTATTGGCGGAGGGCGGGGCTCGCCTGCTGGTGATCGTGGCCTACCGGAATAATGAGGTAAACGCCAGTCATCCTGCCATGCGAACACTCAAACGCATCGCCGAAGACGCCAGTACGAGCCGTACGCTTGAGCTCGGTGCCTTGTCGGCATCCGATATCGGACGATTATTGCAAGATTCACTACATCGTCCTGAAGAGGAGCTGCAATCGCTGGTGACACTGATTCAAACTAAAACGGCGGGCAATCCGTTTTTTATTGGTGAATTTTTAAAGACGCTGTATACCGAAAAATTACTGAACTTCGATATGGCCCGGCAACGTTGGTGCTGGGTCATCGACGAGATCAATGCCAAAGGCATCACCAACAACGTGGTTGAACTCATGCTGGGTAAAATGGCGCAACTGCCCCCAGCATCGCAAGCCATGATTCAGTTGGGCGCCTGCGTGGGCAGTCGATTTAATCTGGATATGCTGGCTCTGGTCGCTGAAAAGACGCTGCCGGAAGTGACAAAGGCCCTGTGGCCGGCGCTGCGTGAAGGTCTGTTGCTGCAGGACGGTGGCGACGGGTCGCTGGGATTGCTGTCGCCACGTGCCGGGGAGAGTCTGCGGGGGAGTAGACAGACATCCCATTTTTCGCCGGTATCGGCACAGTGTCGCTTTTTACATGATCGCATGTTGCAGGCCGCGTATCAGTCGCTGTCCGGCCCTCGCAGACGAGCCACACATTTACAGATCGGACGTCTGCTCCTGAAGCAGTTCAGTATGGAGGCACTCAGCGACGAACAGTGTTTTGCCATTGTTGAACAGTTGAATCATTCGATTGCGCTGATACATGACCAGACCGAACGCCTCACACTCATGAAGCTCAATTTGAGGGCCGCCCGGCAAGCCCGTGCTGCCAGCGTCTGGGAAGCGGCGGTTGGTTATGCCCGACAGGCCCTGGCGCTGTTGCCGGAGAGCGCCTGGGAAGAGGGTGCGACTGACATTCGGGATATTTACCAGATCAAAGCGGAGTGTGAATATCTGGACGGCCATCCGGAAGCCTCGGAAAAAGACTACGAGATCTTGCTGTCCCGGGTGACGGATGATCTGTTCCGCGCAGAAATTTGTGCCACCCGTCTGGTGCAGTCGATTGGTCGGGCCGATATCCAAAAGGGGCTGGCTTACGGATGCCAGGGATTGGCCTATCTGGGCCTGCCGGTGCCCCCGGATGATCAATTACCGGGCGCATTAAAAGAAGCCAGGGCAAGGCTGCTCAAGTCTGCGCCCGACGGATTGGTGGATGCGGGTAAGTTGCCCGAGATGACTGACCCCGCGCAACGGTTGGCCATGAGGATCTACCCCAATCTCAATGCGGTCGCCATGATTTCAAGAAACGTGATCTTTTCAGAGTACTGCATTTTTAGCGGCTGCAACCTTATTTTAAGTGCTGGTAAGTCGGATATGGCTGCCATTCATCTGGCGTATTATGCCACCCACCTGAGTCGGGAGCGGCAATTGTCCATAGCGTTTGCGCAAGGAAGCATCGCCAAGCGCATTGCCGACAGTTATACGCCGTGTCGTGAAATAGCGAACTGCTATACCGTGCTGGGAGGGTGGATCGGTTATCTCAAGGCACCTTACCGCGAGACCATCGAGCTTTGCCAGAAAGCCATGCAATGGGGACGGGAAAACGGCGAAATCGCCCGGGCAGCCATAAGTAACTGCAATTCCCTGTTTGCCAGAATGTCGATGGGCGAAAATTTGCGTCAAGTGCAGGAAGAGGCCGAATTTGCTGAAGATTTTCTCAATCAAAAATCAGTTTTTCATCCCGCGGGATGGATTATTCGAGTTCTGGTTCAAGCACTGAGAGGAACCAAGGATCAGTGCGACGAGCTGTTGAGTGATGCGGCATTCGAACCCGCACAGTTAGCAAAAATAAAGACCAGTTTTCATTTTCCCTATTTGCTGCATTATCGGGGAATACTGGCCTTCTGGTCGGGTCATTCGGCAGAGGCGCTGGACTGGATGAGGCAAGCTCATGCCTATGAAGCGGTGTTTCCGCTGACCAGTTTTTCATCTGATCACTATTTCTATTTTGGCTTGCTGTTGTTGCAGTGTCGTGAGTCCTGGACCGACACCGACCAGCGACATTTTGACCAGTGCGTCGCGATGCTGCATTTGTTTGCAGAAACCTATCCTCCCAACTTTTTGCAAAAGGAGCGACTGCTGCACGCCGAACGCTTAAGGAAGGAAGGCGGAAGCATTGATCAGATCAGTGAGGCGTATCGTGATGCCATTGCGCTGGCCCGCGACCATGGTTTTACGCAGTTTCAGGCGCTGGCGTGCGAATTGTTTGGCCGCTTCTGGCTTGAACAGGGGTGGGATGATATGGCCGATCCCTATCTGCGCGAGGCGCTTTTTCTGTATCGTCGCTGGGGATGCATGCTCAAAGTAGCCGAACTGGAGAAGACATTTCATGCGTTGCTGGCCAGCACCGAATCCAGTAGCTGGCTGGCGTCACCCCGTGCCGAGGTGTCGAAAGCGGGCTATGGGCCGTCACTGGACATGGCGTCGGTGATGAAATCCGCGCAGCTGATTTCCAGCGAGTTGCAGTTGCCCCAACTGGCTGCCAAAGTACTGGACGTGATTGTGGAGTGTGCGGGTGCTTCGGCCGCCGCGCTGGTGATCATGCTGAATGATCGTCCTATGGTGGTGGCACAGGCCGGGGCAGAACATCCGTTAAAAAATAACGACGCACCTCAGTTTCTGGATACTTGTCGGGGTATTCCGGTGGACCTGATTCATCATGTGCTCAATAAACACGAACGGGTGAATATTGGTGAAGTTGCCAATGATCGTCGCTTTGCGGGTGACCCCTACCTGCAACAGCACCGGCCCCATTCGCTCCTGTGTGTGCCGCTACACTACCGGGAAAAGTACGTGGGGGCTCTCTATCTGGAAAGCAGTCTGGCGCGGAACCTGTTTACTCCCGACAGGCTCGATGTGATTCATTTGCTTCTGGCACAGGCCGCCATCTCTTTTGAAAACGCCCGGTTATTTAACGAAGTGACGCAGCTAAATCAGCGTCTGGAGCAAAATGTGGCGCATCGTACGGCGGCACTCCAGCAGGCGATCAAAGATCTGAAAAACACCAATGAAGAACTCAACGCCTTCAGTTATAGCGTGTCCCATGATTTACGGGCGCCCTTGCGCAGTATTAAGAGCTTTAGTCACATGCTGTATGAAACGCATGCCCAATCACTCGGTGAGACCGGAGGCGATTTACTCCAGCGTATTTTGCGCAACGGCCATAAAATGCAAGACCTCATCGACGGTCTGCTGGAACTTTCCCGGGTGCAGCGGCGTGACCTGCAATTAGCGGAAGTGGATCTTTCGGCGCTGGTGGGTGAACTCTTCAAGGAAATGCGCCAGCGATTTCCGGATCAGCCAGTACAGGCAACGGCGGTGGCTGGCTGTCGGGTAATGGCCGACCGGCGCATGTTGTATTCTGCACTGGAAAATCTGATCAATAATGCCTGGAAATATTCCAGCAAAAACCCGCAAGCACAGGTGGAATTTGGCGTATTGAACAGTACGGCCGTGGGGGTGCCCCCCGGAAAGGGGCGTGTCCCCGAACGTTTGGCGCCCGAGACTCCCATTTATTTTATTAAAGACAATGGGGCCGGATTCGATATGAAACAGGCCGACCGACTCTTTGGCAGTTTTCAGCGCCTGCACAGTGAAAAGCAGTTTGAAGGCACGGGCGTCGGGCTGGCAACCACCAAGCGGGTGTTTGAAAAGCATCATGGGGCGGTATGGGCGTATGCACAGCCGGGTCAGGGCGCGATTTTCTATTTTGTTATCGGTGGATTGGTCGGAGTCGGGTAAGGGGCGCTTTGGGGTTTGGTGTAGTACTCTACAACGCCTGACGCCCATTGGCACCGCAGTGAATTTTATTTGGCCTATACTGGAAATATCCTTTTAGCTTAACCTTTTATCGTTGGATATTTCCTTGCTAAACACCGTGCCGGGCTATCGCATTACCGACGTGCTTTTCGAAGCCGAACACTTTGACATTTACCGAGCGGTACGTGAATCCGATCATACGTCGGTGTTGCTGAAACAGCTGAGCAGCCCGTCGCCGTCATCAGTATTGCAGGCGCGTTTCCTCTGTGAATTCGAGATTGCCTGCAAGTTTAATCATCCCCATATCAGCAGCTATCTGGCGGCGCTCGGGCTCGGGCAGGAGACGCCCGGCGCAGTGCAGACGCCCGATTCGTCATCGTCCCCGGTGCTAACCTGCAAACCCACGCTGGTATTGGAAGATCAGCAGGGGGTCGATTTATTAACCTACCTGACTTCCTGTGGTAATCAGCGCGTTTCTCTGGCGGAGTTTCTGGATCTTGCGATTCCGCTGGCCGAGGCGCTGCAGGAAATACATCGTCAACAGGTCATTCACAAAAATCTGTGCCCCGGCAATATCTGGGTGACGCCGGAAACGGGCCGGGTTCAAATCACCAACTTCGGGATGGCCTCTTTGCTGCCGCGCGAACAGCCCGTATTGCAGCCGGTCGATCAACTGGAAGGCGAGCTTGCCTATCTGGCACCGGAACAAACCGGACGCATGAACCGCTCGGTGGATTACCGGGCCGATTTATATGCGCTGGGGTGCGTATTTTACCACTTACTGGCCGGACACCCTCCGTTTCAGACCCTTTCGCCCCAGTCCTGTGTGCATGCCCATCTTTCCCGTATCCCCCGGAAGGTGGGGGCCTTGCGTGACGACCTTCCGGCGGTGGTGTCGGCCATGGTCGCCAAACTGCTGATGAAGCACGCAGAAGACCGTTATCAAAGTGCCCACGGTCTGAAACGTGATCTGGAAAAAGTAAAACTGGCGCTGAGTAATCCGCAGGAGACGCTTGATTTCGCCCTGGGTCTGGAAGATATCGCGGACCGCTTTCAGGTGCCGCAAAAACTTTACGGGCGGGACAATGAAGTCCGGCTGTTGTTGCGGCGTTTTTTGCAAGCGGCCGGAGGCCACCCCAAACTGCTCGCCATTGCGGGCAGTTCGGGAATCGGCAAGTCGGCGGTGGTTCACGAAATTCATAAACCGATAGGAGCGTATCAAGGGGTTTTCTGTGCGGGCAAGTTCGATGCCTATCAGAAAAACGTGCCTTACTCCTCATTGCAAACCGCCCTGAATCGCTGGATACAACACCTCTTGTCGCTCGACAAGGAGGCACAAGCCGCATGTAAAGCCGGCCTGCTCAAAGCCCTGGGCGCTCAGGCGCGGGTGCTCATTGATTTTATGGCCGATTTTGTGTGGATTCTGGGAGAATTGCCAGCGGTGCCGGTATTGGGGGCCGATGAAACCCAAAACCGCTTTCACTGGGTCATGCAGGTGTTTTTGCAGGAAGTGACCCATGATTGCCCGATGGTGCTATTTATTGATGACCTTCAATGGGCCGACCGTGGCACACTCAGCCTGCTGCCACAACTGCTGCGAGCCGAACGTTGTCGGCTACTGGTGATTGTGGCCTATCGCGACAACGAAGTGGATGTGCATCACCCGGCATGGCAAACCCTGCAGGATCTCATCCAATCACCGGTCACGGCCCGTGCTGTCAGCACTCTGTCGCTCGGCCCCCTGAACGACAATGACGTGGCCCGATTACTGGCCGACGCGCTGCACCGCTCCCTAGAGGATGTGATGCCGCTAGTCTCGCTGGTGTCATCGAAGACAGAGGGGAATCCGCTGTTTATTGGCGAGTTTCTCAAAACGCTGTATGCCGAACATCTGCTGGATTTCGAACCCGCCACGGGCGGCTGGCAGTGGCAGATCAAGGCGATTGAAGCCAGAAACTTCCCGTCCAGTGTCGTCGCGCTGCTGTCCTCGAAAATGGCAATGTTGCCGGAAAGTGCCCAGGCCATGATCCGGTTGGCGGCCTGTGTCGGCAGTCATTTTAGTCTGGAAATGCTGGCGAAAATGACAGACCGTTCGCTGGTCGAGGTCACGCGCTGTCTTTGGCCGGCGTTGCGGGATGGGCTGTTACTGCAGGATGGCGGGGACTGGTCGCTGGGTATGGTACAGCCGCCTCGCGACTGGGTGGCCAGAGAAGAAGCCGGCTATATGCCGGTTTCGGCGTTGTCTCCGCACTGTCGGTTCCTGCATGATCGCATGTTGCAGGCCGTTTACGAATCCATGACACCGGACGCGCGGCATCAATTACATTTGCGAATCGGCCGGTTCTGGTTGAAATATCGAACAATCGAAGAACTGAGTGACGTTGAATGCTTTGCCGTGGCCGAGCAGTTCAACTATGCACGGCACCTGATTCACGATGTCCGCGAAAAGCGCCAGTTAATGCGCCTGAATCTGCGTGCCGCCCAACGGGCCAGACGGGCCACCGTGTGGGAGTTAGCTGCCACCTATTGCGAAACCGGAATGGCCCTGCTGCCGGCCGACCCGTGGCAGACCGAGCGGGAGACCACTCAGGCGCTGTATGCCATCCGCGCCGAGGCTGAAAACCTGCTGGGTCATACGGCCGTGGCAGATGAATATTACGATACCCTGTTTGCCCGGGTGAGCGACCCCTGCCTGCAGGCCGACTTGTGTGCCACCCGACTGGTGCACGCGATTGGTCGGGGGGAGTGGGCCGCCGGAATGCGCTATGGACAGCAAGGACTGGCCTTTCTGGGTATGCCGTTGCCGGATGATACGAAACTGGCGGTGGCACTGGCGAAGGAACGCGAACTGTTCTACCAGTCGGCACCCCATGGGGTGATTGAGGCCGTACTGGATTTACCCGACATGACCGACCCGGCCCTATTGGTTGCCATGCGTCTGTGGCCTAACCTTTCTGTAATTAGCGATATTCTCGGACGTGAAATGCTCCGGGATTATTGTATCGCGCGGGGTGGGAATCTGATCTTGCACCACGGGAAGTCTGATCTGGCGGCCATGTTGCTGATGTGTCATGCAATTAATTTACGCCGGGAGTTTCGCTTGCAGGCGGCCGTGACGCAGGCCATACAGGCCAAAGCATTGGCCGACAGTTATGCCCAGGGGCGGGAAATTACTAACTGTTATAACCTGTTGGGGGGCATGATCTGGTATTTACATGCACCTTTTGCCGATTGCATCGCTTTGCATCGACAAGGCATGCAGCGCGGCCTGGAGAATGGCGAGGTTGCCCGGGCGACGATGAACTATAGCAATACGCTGTTTGCGGCGTTCTCGCAGGGCGAACTGCTTGTTAATTTACAGCGCGAAGCGCTTCTGGTGGAGGCATTTGTTGACAAACATGCCGTTTTTTCACCGCTACCAGTGATAGCCCGGCAGTTAACCAAGGCACTGATAGAGGCGCCGGCAAGGGCATTGCATGCGTTAGACGATGACCTGTTTTCCGCCGATATGCTTGCCAGAATCCAGCCCAGCTTTCATATGGTGTATTGGTTGCATTACCGCATGCAGTTGGTTTATTGGGGGGGCGACAGGCATCAGGCCCTGATGCTGGCTCGGCAGGTCGAGGCCAGAAGGGCGAGCGCGCCCTTATCTTGCTTTTTGGTTGATCATGACTTTTTCTATGGTCTGCTCTTGCTCACAAAGGGCGAAGCGGATACGGCGGAAAATCGACAGGCTTGGGAGGGGTGTGAGCAACGGCTCAAGGCCATGGCGGAGCTTTATCCTCCCAACTTTGAACACAAACAAAAGCTGTTGCAGGCGGCCCGCCAGCAAAGGGAAGGGGCGGGGATTGACGCCGTATGCCGTAGCTACCGCGAGGCCATTGCCTCGGCCCGTGAACATGGCTTTGTGCAATTTCAGGCCTTGGGGTGCGAGCTGCTCAGTGACTATTTGCAGTCCCGGGGTTTTAATGAGCCTGCCGAACCTTATTTACGTCAGGCGCTTTATCTGTATCGCCGTTGGGGGTGTACGCTCAAAGTCAGGCACTTGCTGCGTAAAAACGAGCGTTTCCTGGCGCGTTACGAAAACCGGATGCAGCCCGCCTCATCGCTCACCGAAAGCCATACTACGGCGCAGGCGCAAACATTGGACATGGCCTCGGTGGTGAAATCAGCACAACTGATTTCCAGCGAATTGCAGCTGGAGCGACTCACGGCCAAAGTTCTGGAGGTGATTGTGGAATGTGCCGGGGCAACGGCTGCCGCCTTGTTGATGAATATCGAGGATCATCCCTACATTGTGGCTCAGGTAAGCAACGATCAGCCCTTGACGGTTCTGGC
This sequence comes from Hahellaceae bacterium, assembly GCA_024234505.1. Taxonomy (GTDB): domain Bacteria; phylum Pseudomonadota; class Gammaproteobacteria; order Pseudomonadales; family Oleiphilaceae; genus JACKOD01. Next base: position 724,998 of record JACKOD010000002.1, read on the forward strand.
GGAACCGGCGTTACTGGATGCCTCGCACGGGATTCCGGTCAATCTGGTGCGTTATGTGCTGAATAGCCGCGAACCCGTCAATATTGGCGATGTGGTTTAGAATCGTGCCTTTGCCAGTGATCCTTACCTGCAACAGCATCCCCCGCGTTCACTGTTGTGTGTGCCGGTAGCGTTGCGCGACCGACGCTCGGGGGCCTTGTATCTGGAAAACCGCTTTACACTGGATGCGTTTACGTCGGACAGGCTCGACGTTATTCACCTGTTGCTGGCGCAGGCGACCATCTCGTTTGACAATGCGCGGATGTTCAGTGAAGTTCACGAACTGAATCAATCCCTCGAACGCAAGGTTGAACAACGTACTGCCGAACTGAACAACACGGTAAAAAGTCTGGAAATGGCCAATGATGAACTCAATGCATTCAGCTACAGTGTGTCACACGATTTACGTGCGCCCTTGCGGGGCATAAACAACTTCAGCAAAATTCTGGTTGAAGACTACGCGAGCGAGCTGGACGAAAGCGGCACCGATCTGCTGCAACGGATTATTCGTGGCGGGCTTAAAATGCAGGAGCTGATCGAAGGCCTGCTGGAGCTTTCCCGGGTGCAACGCAGTGATCTGCACAAGGCGCCGGTGGATTTGTCGGCCATGGTTAACGAACTTTTTGAAGAAATGCGCCAGCGCTTTCCCGAGCAGCAGGTACACACCACGATCGTGCCCGATTGTCATGTTTTTGGTGATCCGCGCATGCTGAATTCCGCCATGGAAAACCTGATTAACAATGCCTGGAAATATTCGGCAAATACCCCGAATCCGGTCGTTGAGTTTGGCTTCTGGCGGGTCGATACCCCGGCGGCGATTCCCCCCGGGATTGGACTCGTGCCTGAGCACCTGGAGGCGGGAACGCCGGTTTATTATCTCAAAGACAATGGCGCCGGTTTTAATATGGCCCACGCCAGTCGGCTGTTCGGCAGTTTCCAGCGCATGCACAGCGACAAACAGTTTTCCGGCACCGGTATCGGCTTAGCCACCGTGAAGCGGATTTTTGAAAAACATGGCGGCTATGTGTGGGCATGTGCCCAACCGGATGAAGGCGCGACCTTTTACTTTACCTTGTAGGCAGGGGCGTCGCGCCAGCTTAGTATCGTCTATACTTAACAGCTTCTGCTAACTGATGGTTTCTGCTAACTGATTGAAAGAGTGTGGGATTTACCTTGCTGAGTCGAGTGCCCGGATATCGCATAAAGGAAATGCTGTTTGAAAGTGAACATACCGCCGTGGCGCGTGCCGAGAGGGAAAGTGACCAGCAGCCGGTGATTCTCAAACAGTTAACGAATGATTTTCCCGATGCGGCCACATTAACGCGGTTTGTGTTCGGTTTTGATGTGGCGCAAACATTCGATCATCCCAATATCGTTCGCCACATCGAAGGGGTGGGCCTACCGCGCCGGGATGAAAATTCCGGCATTACCTTCCCGGGCGAATGCAAACCGACGCAAGTGCTGGAAGACCAGCAGTGCATGGATCTCTACGCCTACCTCAAACAATGCGATCAGGGGCGCGTACCACTCGATGTCTTCGTGAATATGGCCGTGCAACTGGCCGACGCGCTGAGCGTGATTCACTACCATCAGGTGGTTCACAAGGATCTGCATCCGGGCAATATTTTGTACAATCCGGACACCGGTCGGGTGCAAATTACCGACTTCGGTCTGGCCTCGCTGCTCTCGCGTGAACAACCCGCCTTGCGGCCTCCGGAACATCTGGAAGGGGTGCTGGCCTATCTCTCTCCCGAACAAACCGGACGGATGAATCGGGCGCTGGATTACCGATCGGATTTTTACAGCCTGGGCTGCACTTTTTACCATCTGCTCAGCGGTCACCCTCCGTTTGAAGCCAGCGATGCGCTGGGGCTGGTACATGCCCATCTAGCCAAACAGCCGCGTTCACTATTGGCACTGCGGGATGATTTGCCCCCGGTGGTGTCGGCCATCGTTCACAAGTTGATGATGAAAACGGCAGAAGACCGCTACCAAAGCGCATTGGGACTGAAAAAAGATCTGGAAAAAATCCGGGAGGCGTTGGCCAGCCACGCCCCGGTAATGGAATTTCCGCTGGGCATGGACGATATTTCGGATCGCTTTCATCTTCCGCAAAAGCTCTACGGTCGTGAAAACGAGGTTCAGCGGCTATTACAACGCTTTTTTCAGGCGGCAGGCGGCCGCCCCCGATTTCTTGCGATTGCGGGCTACTCCGGCATTGGAAAGTCGGCGCTGGTCAATGAAGTGCACAAGCCGATTGCTGCCTACCATGGCTTTTTTTGTGCAGGTAAATTCGATCCGCTACAGAAAAATATTCCCTATTCGGCCTTGCAAACGGCCCTGAAAAGCTGGATTCAGCACACACTGTCCCAACACGAACACAGCTTGCAATCGACCCGGACGCAACTGCTCGAAGCGCTAGGAGCCAATGCCCGGGTACTGGTGGATTTTATGCCGGAATTCGCCAGCCTGTTGGGTGAGTTGCCTCCGGTCGTCTCTCTGGGTGCCGACGAAACACAAAACCGCTTTTATCTGGTGTTTCAGCAATTTATCAAAGTGATTACCCGCGAACATCCGCTGGTACTGTTTATCGACGACATTCAGTGGGCCGACCGTGGCACCTTGAATCTCTTGCCCCGCTTGATGAGCGAAGCGCCTTGTCGGGTGTTGCTGATTGTGGCCTATCGGGATAACGAAGTGGATGCGATGCATCCCGCACTGGAGGCGCTGCAACAAATCGACCCTACCGTGCTGGAAAAGGATTCCCCCGCGTGCATTACGCTGGGGCCCTTGTGCGCCGCCGATGTGATGAACTTGCTGACAGACGCCTTACATCGGCCGCCAGCAGAGCTGCAACCGCTGGTCGATCTGATTCTGGCCAAAACCGGCGGTAATCCGTTTTTTGTCGGTGAGTTTCTAAAAACCCTCTACACCGAAAAACTGCTTGATTTTAATTTGGCTCAGCAACGCTGGTGCTGGCAGATTCACGCGATCGAAGCCAAAGGCATCACCGGTAATGTGGTTGAGCTGATGTTGCGTAAAATGACGCAGTTACCACCCGACACCCAGTCCATGTTGCAGTTGGCGGCCTGTGTGGGCAACCGTTTTGAGCTGAACCTGCTGGCTCGTGTGGCAGAAACCTCTTTGTTCGAGGTGGCGCATCGGCTATGGCCGGCACCGCGGGATGGCCTGATATTGCAAGACGACCGCGACGGGCATCCGGGCTGGGTTGAACGAACTGCGCCGGTCAGTGACCGCGTGCCCTTGTTGTACTCGTCAAAGCGCTGCCGCTTTTTACATGATCGCATGTTACAGGCGGCCTATGAGTCCATGACAGTGTCGCATCGCCAGCAAACGCATTTGCGGATTGGCCGTTTGTGGTGGAATGCCGGTTGTGTCGATGAGCTGTCAGACGAGGAACGCTTTGCGATTGTTGCGCAGCTCAACCAGGCGCGCCCGTGGATTCACGCACCGGAAGAACAGGCGCAACTGGCGTTGCTTAATTTGCGGGCCGCGCAACAGGCCAAAGCCTCCAGCGCCTGGGAGGCGGTGGCGACCTATGCGGGCATCGGGATTGAGCTGTTATCGCCCGATCCCTGGCAGCGTGGCCCGGAAGCCGCACAAGCCCTCTATCGGTTAAAAGCGGAAGCCGACTACCTGAACGGCGACCCGGACAGCGCCGATCGCCATTACGACGAACTGTTTCTCCATTTGCAGGACAACCTCCAGCGCGCCGATATATGTGCCACGCGCATGGTGCAGGCGCTGGGTCATGGCGAGTGGGCCAAAGGTGGCGATTACGGCCTGCAAGGGTTGGACTATCTGGGGTTGGGGTTGCCGGATGAAGCGCAGTTGGCCGAGGCAATCCGCATTGAAAAAACGCGTCTGCATGAGCGTTGCCCCGCCGGAGTCATCGACAACGTATTGGCGATGCCCGAGATGCAGGACCCGGCCATGCTGATCGCCATGCGGATTTTGCCGAATTTATATGCCCGGTTTAATGTCTTGAATCAGTCCCTGTACCGGCAGTTTGCCTGCCTGAAAGGCGCGAACTGGCTGCTTGCTTATGGCAAGTCTGACGTTGCGGCCGTGATGCTTGCCTTCTATGCCGCGGAAATGCGTCGGAATTGTGATTTCAGGGGCGCGCTCCAACAGGCAGAACAAGCCAGATTGCTGGCGGATAGTTATGAGTCTTGTCGTGAAATAGCCAATTTCTATAACTTTCTGGCGACCTGTCTCTGGCATTTGAAGGCGCCTCTGCCTGAGGCCGTTCGCCTCAACATGAAAGGCATGCGATTGGGTTTGGAAAGAGGAGAGCTTGCCCGGGCGGCGATGAACTACGGCAATACCTTGTTCTCGATGTTTTCGCAAGGTGAACCGTTAGCCGGCATTTTGCAACAAGCTATCGATGCGGAAGCTTTTGTGGCCAAGCATGCCTTATATTTTCCCGTGTCGACCGTGATTCGACAACTGTGCACGGCACTCCTCTCGGAAGATTCGCAAGGCGCCGGAGGACTGAACGACGCTCAATTCGAACCGGGCCTGTTTGCGAAAATAAAAGCCAGCTTTCACTACGGATATTTGTTGCATTATCGCTGTATGCTGGCGTTTTGGTATGACAACCAGGACGCGGCACTGGACTGGGCCCGGCAGGTCGAACATAGTAATTTGCCGATTAATAGCTCGACGATTGATCACCAGTTTTTTTATACCTTGCTACTCTTGCAACAATGGGATCATCTCGGTGTTGAAGATCGGGCTAAGGTGAACGACCTTCAGCAGGTCTTCGCCGAACTGACCTCACTCTATACGCCCAACTTTGAACACAAGCAGCAATTGCTGGCCGCTGAACGAGCCCGGGCCGAAGGGCAAGCCACCAAAGCGGTGTGTACTTTGTATCGGGATGCCATCGCCTCGGCTAAAAAGCATGGTTTTTTGGCCATGCAGGCCTTAGGTAACGAACTTTTCGGTGAGTATTGGTTGAGTGAAGGGTTTGACTCCATTGCTTTACCCTTTATTCGTGAGGCCATCTGCCTTTACCGGCAATGGGGTTGTCAACCCAGAGTGTTGCATTTACAGACCCGCTTCGACCACGTGTTACCCGAGTGGGATGCCCGGGTCGCCGAGCCTGTGTCACTGGCCGCCTCACAGGTATCCCATAAAAGTCAGCCGCGTGACACGCTGGATCTGGCCACGGTGATGAAATCGGCACAGCTGATTTCCAGCGAATTATTGCAAAGCCGGCTCGCCGCCAAGGTGCTGGAAGTGATTGTCGAGTCGGCCGGTGCATCATCCGCATCGTTAATGATTACAATCGCGGGGCAGCCTCAGGTGATCGCGCAGGTAGGGGACGACCGGCAAATGATCGTGCCGGATGCGCCGATGGCTCTGGAACTTTGTCTGCACCTTCCTCAAACCATCGTCCGGTATGTTCTGAATACCGATGACGTGGTTAATATCGGCGATGTGCCGGGTCACCGGCTATTCGCAAATGACCCCTATTTAATGCAGCATCGCCCCCGCTCGATTCTCTGTGTACCCGTGGTCTATCGTGACCGCACAGTGGGCGCCCTGTATCTCGAAAACAAACTGACGCAGGACGCCTTTACGCCCGACAGACTGGACGTGATTCGGCTACTGTTGGCTCAAACCGCCATATCGTTTGAGAATGCCCAGCTATTCGAGAAAGTGAATCAGTTGAACCAGTCGCTGGAGCAGAAAGTGGAACAGCGCACGTTGGCGCTCAATCAGGCGATAAAAAGTCTGGAGCTGGCCAATGAAGAACTCAACTCCTTTAGTCACAGTGTGTCGCATGATTTGCGGGCACCCTTGCGGGGAATCAGCGGCTTCAGCCAGATGCTGGCAGAAGATTACGGTGATCTGCTGGACGCCGACGGCAAGGATCTGATTGCCCGCATCACGCGCAACGTCACCATGATGCAAGACCTGATCGAAGGGTTGCTGACGCTCTCCCGAGTGCAAAGAAAAGCGCTCGAAAAAGAGCCGGTGGATATTTCGGCCATGGTCGGTGAACTCTTTGCAGAAATGCGCGAACGCTTCCCGCGTCAATCAGTCACCGCCAGCAGTATCTCCGGGTGTCGTGTAGTGGGAGACAAGCGCATGCTGTACGCGGCGCTGGAAAATCTGATCAACAATGCCTGGAAATATTCCAGCCGTACAGCACAGGCGCGGGTGGAGTTCGGGGTTTTGAATAGTGCTGTGACCGGTATTCCAGCGGGCATCGGCGCCCGCCCCGAAAGCCTTCCCCTGGACACCCCCATCTATTTCGTCAAAGACAACGGTGCCGGTTTTGATATGGCCCGCGCAGACAAACTTTTCGGCAGCTTTCAACGTTTACATGGCATGAGTGAATTTCCCGGCACCGGCGTTGGTCTGGCGACGGTCAAGCATGTGATCGAAAAACATGGCGGCTATGTCTGGGCATACGCCCAACCGGATGAGGGGGCGATTTTTTATTTTGTGTTGTAAGGGCGGGCCACCAGCAACGTCATATCGGCGGGTACACGAAGGGCATTTCTACTAGCCTAGTACGGCATAGAAAGGCAGAGTTGCAAGCGAGGTATGGTGTCACTTCCCTGGCATTGTTTGGTTCCACCGCCCGCAACACGGCCAGACCCGACAGCGATGTTGATATTCCGGGGTCTTTTGACAGTCCGCTCCGAGAATGGCAGCCTGCCCAATTTCACCTATACTGTTAAATACTTTAGTATTTTTAACGATTTAGGGGTGAAGTTTGAACGTTACTGTACCCGGGTATCGTATTCTGGAGACGCTCTTTTGTAGTGAGCATACCCTTGTGGTACGGGCCGAGCGGGAACGTGATAACGTGCCCGTGGTGCTAAAACAGTTATGTGATGACTTTCCCGATCCGGGTAAAATCTCGCGGTTTTTGTTTGGTTATGAAGTTGCCGCAAAATTCGATCACCCTAACATTACCAAAAACCTTGATTGGCTTGGGGTGCGTCGTAACGGGGATCTGGTCGAAATTACCGGGGAAGGGCTGGGAACCTGTAAACCCACGATTGTGATGGAAGATCAGGGCGGCGTAGATCTATATGCCTACCTTAAGCACTTTGAAAACGAGCGCTTGCCGGTCGATATTTTTCTCACAATTGCGGTTCAGCTGGCAGAAGCCTTGAGTGTGATTCACTACCAGCAAGTCATTCATAAAGATTTGCATCCCGGTAATGTGCTGATCAATCCGAATACCAGACTGACCCAGATTACCGACTTTGGTCTGGCTTCGTTACTTTCGCGCGAGCAGCCGGTGCTCCATGCCCCCGAGCGTTTGGAAGGCGTGTTGGAGTATCTCTCTCCTGAACAAACCGGGCGAATGAATCGCGCGCTGGATTATCGTTCTGATTTTTACACGCTGGGATGTACCCTCTATCATTTGCTGACCGGGCGTCCTCCGTTCAGAGCCAAGGATGCGCTCGGTGTGGTACATGCCCATATTGCCCGCGCACAGGTTCCTGTGAGTGTTTATCGTCCGGATGTGCCTGCGGTGCTGTCGGATATCATCGACAAGCTGTTGATGAAAACAGCTGAAGATCGCTATCAAAGTGCCCTGGGTCTGAAAAAAGATCTGGATAAGGTGTACCTGGCATTAGCCATGAATAAACCGGTGCCGGAATTTCCATTAGGCATGGATGATATTTCGGATCGCCTGCAGGTGCCGCAAAAGCTGTATGGTCGCGACGACGAAGTGCAGATTCTCATGCAGCGTTTTTTTCAGGCGGCGGGTGGAAAGCCCAAGATGTTGGCGCTCTCAGGGCACTCCGGTATTGGTAAATCGGCATTGGTGTACGAAGTGCACAAGCCCATCGCCGCTTACAATGGTCTGTTCTGTGCCGGAAAGTTTGATCAGTTCCAAAAGAATGTTCCCTATTCGGCCTTACAGCTGGCATTGAAAACCTGGATACAGAGCATGCTGTCGTTAAGCGAAGCTCATCGGCAACACAAACGCAATGAAGTCCTGAATGCCTTAGGGGCGAATGCCCGCGTGCTCATCGACTTTATGCCCGATTTTGCCTGGGTGCTGGGCGAGTTACCCCCGGTTGCGCAACTGGGGGCGGATGAAACCCAAAACCGCGTTCACCTGGTATTCCAGAAACTCATTAAAGCGATTACGCACGAACACCCGCTGGTTTTGTTTATCGACGACATCCAGTGGGCCGACCTGGGAACATTGAACCTGTTGCCCCAGTTGCTCGACGAAGACCTATGCCGTTTGCTGATTATTGTGGCGTACCGTGACAACGAGGTGGGGGCGCGCCATCCGGCGATGCAAATGTTTAAGCAGATTGAGCAGTCGCCACGGTTGGGCGACAGCCTGAGTCTGGTCTCGCTAGGGCCGCTGGATCAAAGCCATGTGGCCGAGCTTCTGTCGGACGCATTGCATCGTCCGACGGGCGAACTGAACGCGCTGGTAAACCTGGTGTATGCCAAAACGGCGGGCAACCCGTTTTTTATCAGCGAGTTTCTGAAAGCGCTTTACACCGAGAACTTGCTGAATTTTGATCTGGCATGCCAGCGCTGGCGCTGGTCGATCAGCGAAATTGAAGACAAAGGCATCACTGATAATGTGGTCGATTTGATGCTCACAAAAATGGCGAAACTCCCCGAGGATACGCAAGCCATGATTCAGTTGGCGGCCTGTGTGGGGAGCCGTTTTAATCTGGAAATGCTGGCGCGGGTCGCCGAGCAACCGCTGGCGAAAGTAACCCGGATCCTGTGGCCGGCCTTGCGGGATGGGGTGTTGATTCAGGATGGCGGGGATTGGTATCTGGGGATGGTTCAGCCTCGCGGGGAAAAAACCATTGTCGACCGGGTCTCCAGTGCGAGAGTGTCGCAGTTTTCACCGGTGTCACCGCAATGCCGCTTTTTACATGACCGGATGCTGCAGGCAGCCTACCAATCGCTGCCCACTGCACAACGGCAACAGATTCATTTAAATGTTGGGCGCTTGTTGCTTAAGGGCGAGAGCGTGGCCGAGTTGAGTGACGAAGCCTGTTTTGCGATTGTCGAGCAGTTGAATCAGGCGCGCCCGCTGATTGATCATCCTGATGAAAAGCACAGCTTAAGCTTGCTGAATTTACGCGCGGCACGTCAGGCCTGGGCGGCCAGTGTCTGGTCGGCGGCGGTGGATTACAGCGACATCGGGCTGAGTCTGTTGCCTGCAGATCACTGGCAAAGCGATTACGACACCAGCGAGCAGTTATTCACTCTCAAGGCGGAGTGTGAATACCTGGTGGGCCATCATGAAGTATCCGAACGCTATTACGATGAATTATTCCGGCACCTGCAAGACGACTTGCAACGGGCAGAGATTTGCACGGTTCGCATGGTGCAAGCCATTGGGCATGGACAATGGGCCCGAGGGCTGGCGTTAGGGAAGCAAGGGTTGGGTTATGTGGGGCTCAGTCTGCCGCCTGAACAGCATCTGGCGGAGGCCGCCGCGCAGGAAGAAGCGTACCTGATGGCTCATACCCGGGATGGAGTCATTGACAATGTCATGGCCTTGCCTGATATGGACGATCCCAAACTCTTGGTTGCCATGCGGATTTTGCCCAATTTAAACGCCTGTGCGGTCATCATTAACGACAAAAGGTTAGGCAAATACTGTGTCTATAAAGGTTGTAACCTGATTCTGGATTACGGTAAGAGCGATGTCGCCGCCATTCAGTTGGTACTTTATGCCTGTCTGTGTTTGCGTGCCGACAATAAATTCAAGGCGGCGGTGTTGCAGGGTGGACAAGCCAAACAGTTAGCCGACAGTTATCGGCCCTGTCGCGAAATCGCCAATGTCTATAGTTTATTGGGCGCGACGCTGTTTTTCTTTAATGCGCCGTTTAGCGAATGTATCGCTATGAATAGGCGAGGGGTGCAACTGGGCACTGAAAATGGTGAGATTGCCCGCGCCACCATGAGTTGCTGCAATGCGCTGTTTGCCATGATCTCGCAGGGGTGGCGCTTGCCGGTGATAGAGCACGAAGCGGAGCAGGCCGAAAATCTGGTGTTAAAAAATCAGGTGTTTCACCCGGGATCAAAAATTATTCATCAGTATGTCTGCGCGTTGCAGGGTAGAGACGCGGATACAATGGCCTTGAGTGATCGCCGGTTTGACGGTGATTTTTTACACAAGTTGATGCACAGTTTTCACATAGGCTATCTGCTGCATTACCGTAGCATGTTGGCCTTCTGGTCGGGCGACGCCGAGGATGCATTAATGTGGGTTCGTCGGACACAGACACGGGCCAGCGAGTTTTCTCTCAATAGTTTTACCATTGATCATGTATTTTTTTATGGCCTGTTGCTGGTGCAGCAGGCTGGCCCGTTGTCGGACGAGGATGTGGCAGCGGTTACGCAGTGTTTGCAGCAGTTGAGTGAGTTTCGGGCTGTGTATCCGGTCAATTTTGCCCATCTGCACCTCTTGCTTTCGGCGGAATTTGCCCGGGTGCAGGGACAGGAGAGTATCCGGGTATGTGCTTTGTATCGGGATGCCATGGAGGCCGCCCGGCAGCACGGCTTTCTTCACCTGGAGGCGTTGGCGAATGAGCTTTTTGGCCGCTATTGGTTGATGGCCGGATTCGACGGACTGGCGGCACCGCTGCTTCGCGAGGCGATGCATCTCTATCGCCAGTGGGGTTGTCTGGTTCGGGTGAATTGGTTGCGTACCTGTTATGAAGGGGTCTTGCCTTCGCTGGAAGTGAAACGTACCTATAGTCTGACCCAGAGCGAAAGCCGGGTCAGCCAGCACAATCAGGTACTGGATATGGCGTCGGTTATGAAATCGGCACAGGTCATTTCCGGCGAGCTGAAACTCAGTCGTCTGTCGGCAAAAGTGCTGGCGGTGATCGTGGAAAGTGCCGGAGCGACCTCGGCCGGGTTGGTGATCGATCAGCAAGGGGTGGCCTATGTGGTTGCCCGGGTGAGCGAAGATGAACATTTGACGACGTTCGAGTCCCCGATATTGTTGGATGAAAGTGAAAATCTGCCCGTGAATATTATTCGCTATGTGCTCAATAGCGACGAAGCGGTAAATATCGGAGACGTCATGACCACCCGGACGTTTGCCAATGATCCCTATTTGTTAAAACACCAGCCACGAGCGGTATTGTGTTTGCCGATTGAATATCGGGATAAGGTCTTCGGTGCCTTGTATCTGGAAAATAGCTTAACCATTGACGCCTTTACGCCTGACAGACTAGACGTTATCAATCTGTTATTGGCACAAGCCGCTATCTCGTATGACAACGCTCAACTGTTCAACGAAGTGAGTCAGCTAAACCAGACGCTTGAGGACAAGGTTGAGCAACGTACGCGGGACTTGAATCGGGCTGTTAAGAATCTGGAACTGGTGAATGAAGAACTGAACTCGTTCAGTTACAGCGTGTCGCACGATCTGCGCGCGCCCTTACGCGGTATCAGTGGCTTTAGCCGGATGCTGGAAGAAGATTACAGCGAGGTGCTGGACGAGGATGGTAAAGACCTGATCGGCAGGATTGTCCGCAATGTCGTTAAAATGCAAGAGCTGATTGAAGGGTTACTCACGCTCTCTCGTGTGCAGCGCAAAGAATTGGAGAAGGAGTCGGTGGACTTATCCTCCATGGTGAGTGATCTCTTTACCGAAATGCAAAGCCGTTTCCCTGAACAGAAGGTGGTTGCCCGTTATGCGGGTCACTGTACAGTGCAGGGTGACAAGCGGATGCTGTACTCGGCCCTGGAAAATCTGATCAACAATGCCTGGAAATATTCCTCCAAAACCGGGCAGTCCTTTGTTGAGTTCGGGCAGCGGGTGATTCAGAACGATAGCGATATTCCTGAAGGCGTGGGTCATCGCCCTGACCAGTTAATGCCCGGGTCGTCGATCTATTTTATTAAAGACAATGGTGCCGGTTTCGATATGAGTCGGGCAGTCAAACTGTTCGGTACCTTTCAGCGTTTGCACAGCGACAATGACTTTGCCGGAACGGGGGTGGGGCTCGCCACGGTAAAAAGGATTATTGAAAAACATGGAGGGTACATCTGGGCCAGTGCCAAACCCGGTGAAGGGGCCACCTTTTATTTTGTGTTGTAATGCGTGCCAAGTGGCTGAACAGAGCGTTTCCGGGTAAGCGCCATGAGTGGTAACGCTTCGTGCCCGTTTACTTCATCTGCGCCGGTAGCCATAACGCCAGCGAGGGAAAAGCAATCAGTAATGCCACCATAAACAGCGTCAGTGCAACAAAAGGCAGCGTTCCGTAAAAAATTTCTGTCAGCGAAATTTCCGGGTTGATGCGCTTTAGCAGAAAAACATGAATCCCTACCGGCGGTGTGATGAGTGAGAGTTCGATCATCAGCACGATAAATATCCCGAACCAGACCGGGTCAAACCCTTGGGCAAGGATCAGCGGAAATGCAAAAGGCAGGGTGAGTATAATCATGCCAAAGGTATCGAGTATGGCACCCAGCAGCAGATACATAAGCACCAGCGCGGTGATGATCCAATAACGTGACACCTGCAGGGTCGCGATTTGATCGATCAGTATCTGGGTGATTTCGGTCTGGGCCAGAAAGCGGCTGAAGAACATGCCTCCCAGTAGCAGGGTGAAGATGTTGGCGCTGAGCAAGGCGCTCTGGCTGAGGCTTTCTTTAAAGGCCTTCAGGCTGAGTTTGCCTTTGATCAAGGCCGCGATCAGTACGCCGCAAACGCCCAGTGCCGCCGCCTCGGTCGGGGTGGCAACACCGCTGTACATGCATCCCAGAATGCCGATCAGTATGGATAATATCGGCAGTAAATATCGGATGGCGTGTATTTTCTCTTTAAGCGTGCTGGGCGTTCCCTTGGGGGCGAGCGTGGGGTTCAGTTTACATCGAATCAGCACATAAGCCGCAAAGAGCAGCGTCAGCAGTAAGCCGGGAAAGATGGCCGCCATGAATAAATCCCCTAGCGAGGTTTCTGTCCAGGCGCTGTAAAAAACCAGAGGAATACTGGGTGGAATCATAATGGCCAATACGCCCGCCGAGGCGACGGAGCCCGCCGCAAGGGAGGGGGCATAGTGATAGCGCTTCATTTCCGGCATCATCATTTGGCCCATGGCCATGACGGTGGCCATACTGGAGCCGGTAATGGCGCCAAAACTGGCTGAGCTGAGGATGGAACTTACCGCCAGTCCGCCCCGCACTTGGCCTGTCCAGGTTTGAAAGCCCCGGTACAAGTCTTGCCCCAGTTGCCCTGCCGAGGCCAATTGGCCCATCCAGATAAACAGCGGCAGTGCAATGAGCAGGAAGCTGTTGGCGACCTCCCAGATCAAGAGTTGGAATTGCACCAGCGTAGGGTCCAGTCCTTGAAAGCTGACATTGCCGACAAATCCTATGAGCACCAGCGCAATCGCGATGGGGACACGTAAAAAAATAAGCAGCAGTAGCAGGCTAATGGCAAGCAGACCAATGAATGCATGACTCATGGGGCAGGCAGTACCTCGTTAAAAAGCTTCAGCCCGGCTTGTAACGCCATAAGTACCCCGCTGCTGCAAATAAAGGCCGAGAGTGGCCAGTAAGGAATGGGCAGGGTGGTGGCCTGTTCTTCAAACTCGTACATTTCAAGCGCGGAAAGATAGCCCTGCCAGGCAACAAGTACGGCAAAGGCCAGTATGGCCAGCCAGGCCAGCAGGTTGAGTCCTCGCTGTGCGATTCGCCCGAGTTTCAAGTAGAGGAGGTCTATTTGCAGAAAATCCCGACGCCGGACATTGTGCGGCAGCTCCAGAAAAAACAGGCAAATGAGCAGCAGGCCAAGGAACTCGTGAGCCCAGCTCAGCGGCGAATTTAAAAAAGTACGCAGGGCGATATCTGTCAGCACCGTCAGTACCAGTACCGGGAAAACAATCCAGAGATTGAGTTGGTGCAGGCCTGCAATAGCGTAACCCAAACCGCAATCCAGCCATCGGCTGCCAAGCGTCAGACTTTTTATCAGCGAGGACAACATTTTTCGCACATAGCAGATTAAACGTGTATGGTCGGCAGCGGACCCGGCTTGACGATGCCGAAACCTTGGGCAAAATCGACGCCGATCTCGACCAGCGCCTGACGAATTTCGTCGTTTTCCACAAACTCGGCCACCGTCAGCAGACCGGTAGCATGAGCAATATTGTTGCAGGCCTCTACAATGCCCCGGTCGATCGGGTTCTGAAGCATGTTCAATACAAAGCTGCCGTCGATTTTCAGGTAGTCCACGGGAATGGTTTTGAGATAATCGAAAGAACTCAGGCCCACCCCGAAATCATCCAGGGCAAACTTGAAGCCACGCTGGCGGATTTCACTGATAAACTCCACGGCTTTGACAAGGTTGGCAATGGCGGCAGTTTCAGTGATTTCCAGACAAATCATGTGCGGGGGAATCTGAAATTGTTTCTGCAGACGCTTGATGTCTTCGAAAAATGACTCGTCGCTCAAGGTCGAGCCCGACAAATTGATAAAGTAGGTTCCCTCACCCTTTTGATTCAACCCACTTTGGTTCAGGTATTCGAAGACGTGACGAATGACCCAGCGGTCGATGAGCGGCATCAGGTTGTAGCGTTCGGCAGCCGGAATAAACTCACCCGGCCCGATAATCTTGCCATTGTCGTTCATTCGCAACAAGAATTCGGTATGGGGGCCGACGCTGCGCTGGAGATTTGCCATGGGCTGGTGGTACAGCACAAACTGATTTGTTTCTGCCGCTTGCTGAATTTTGGGTGCCCAGAGCATTTCGCCTCGACGCCGGGTGTATTCTGCATCGTCGGGAGAAAATAATACGATGCTACCGGGGCCCTGGTCTTTTGCTGCGTAACAGGCAATATCGGCGCAACTGAGCAGGGTCTGATGATCTTGGGCATTGGCGTTGATTTCGACCATGCCGATACTGAGGGTAATTTCATGGCTTTCGCCGGCCCAGATAAAGCGGCTGTTCTTAACCGCATCGGATATTTTTCGGGCCAGAGTCAGCGCATATTCTTGATGACACTGTTCCAGCAGAATGCCAAATTCGTCACCACTCAGACGGGCCAGAATATCCCGTTCACGCAAACAGGATTTCAGTATGGCGGTGATTTTTACTAGTAACTCGTCACCTGCGGTGTGGCCACAGGTATCGTTAAACAGTTTGAAATGGTCGAGGTCCAGAAACATTAACAGGTGAGTTTTGCCGTTTTGGCGGGCATCTTCCACGCGTTGCTGTATGGAAACTTCAAATTCCTGACGATTAACCAAGTGCGTGAGGCTGTCGTGATAGCACAGGAACAGGTATTTTTCTTCCAGTGGCCGGTTGGATTTCTTCAGGTCATGCTGTTTCTTTTCCCGCATGACCACCGGTACCAGTCGGCTCAGATTGTCTTTCATGACGAAATCCTGAGCGCCGTTGTGCATTGCTGCTATGGCTTCCCGTTCGTCAATCTCGCCGGAAACAATAACGACCGGGAGGTCGCTGTTGGTGGTTTTGACGAGCGAAATAACATCGCGTGAACTGCATCCGACCAGGTGATGATCGGTAATGACAACGTCCCAGTCAGTCTCACCCAGCATTTCCCGCAATTCATCCAGTGTCTCGACGTGAGTATGCTCAAAGGGTAATCCTGCCTGCGTGAGGGCATGCAGCAAGAAAAATACGTCGTCTTCCGAGTCATCAATAATGAGCAGACGGAGTAAGTCTTCTTGCATTGTCGGACGTTCAAGTTCAATCATAGGGTGTAACGTTCATGCTCAGCCAATAGTTTTGCAGGGCGGATATATCGGCAAAAAATTCATTAAAGTCATAGGCCTTACGCACAAAACTGTTAGCCCCCGACCGATATCCGTCGAGAATATCACAGCGTTCGTCAGAAGAGGTAAGAATTACCGTCGGTACCATCGAGGTTTTTTCATTACTTTTGATGCGTTTAAGTACTTCAAGACCATGGATTTTGGGCATGTTCAGATCGAGAAAGATCACCCGGGGAACATCGCGGGCATCGCGATCACTGTAACTCCCCTCGGCAAACAGATAGTCCAGCGCCTCTTGTCCGTCACGGGCAACGACAATATCTTCAAGGCGCACGCCTGCGCGTTTAAAGGCGACCAGGGCGAGCTCCTCCTCATCCGGGTTGTCCTCGACAAGCAATATGGTACTTTTTCTCACAGCGTAGTCCTCTTTCTCTACATGGTTTCAGCATAGTTGGTTCTTTTTACTTTGTCTCAGTCTGTGTGGTGAATTCCTGCAGGAGCCTCAATGAGCAATATAAAAAAGCTAACAGGGACGGGTGCATATTGGGTTGGATATATTAAGCGTTTTCTATTAGATTACTGTTTTTATATACAGCCTTGCGTGAGTGTTTGTCTTGAAACTTTACATAGCCGAGAAGCCCAGCCTGGGGAGGGCCATCGCCGATGCTTTACCTAAGCCGCACAAGCGTTGTGAGGGTTATATTCAGACAGGCAATGGAGATTGTGTCAGCTGGTGCATTGGTCATTTGCTGGAACAAGCCGAACCGGAAGCCTACGATGGCGCTTACAAACAGTGGCGTGCCGAGCATCTACCGATTGTGCCGCAACAATGGCAGCTGCGCGCAAAAGCGTCCACGAAGAAACAACTCGGGGTGCTCCGGCAGTTGGTGAAGCAGGCTCAGCTGATTGTGCATGCCGGTGACCCGGATCGGGAGGGGCAGTTGCTGGTCGACGAGGTGATCGATTTTCTGAAAGTCTCGGGTGCGAAGCGGCAGCAGATACAGCGTTGCCTGATCAGTGACCTTAACCTGCCCGCCGTGCAAAAGGCGCTGGCGAATTTACGTGATAATCGCGAGTTTATTCCACTGGCAACCTCGGCGCTGGCCCGCGCACGTGCCGACTGGCTGTACGGGATTAATATGACCCGCGCCTATACCTTGCAGGGTCGCAAAGTCGGGTATCAGGGGGTGCTCTCGGTCGGCCGGGTACAGACGCCCTTGCTTGGGCTGGTGGTGCGTCGTGATGAGGCGATCGAGGCGTTTGTCAGCAAGCCTTATTTTGAAGTGGTGGCGCATTTATTGACCGGAAAAGGTGAAGGGCTAAAAGCCCAGTGGGTGCCCAGCGAAGCCTGTCTGCCGTATCAGGACGACGAAGGCCGCGTGCTTTCCAAAGCGTTGGCGGAGAATGTGGTGCGTCGCATTACCGGTCAGCCTGCCGAGGTGACGGCGCTGAGCCAGACGCCCAAGTCTCAGGCGGCACCGTTGCCGTTTAACCTGTCTGCGCTGCAAATCGACGCGGCCCGTAAATATGGTATGAGCGCACAGCAGGTGCTGGATCTGGCGCAACAGCTTTACGAGCGTCACAAGCTGATTACCTATCCGCGCTCGGATTGCCGCTACTTGCCCGAAGAGCATTTTCAGCAGCGCAGTCAGGTGCTTGCCGCCGTTGCCCAAACCTGTTCCGCGTTGGCGGCGGCCTGTCAGAATGCCGATACTGCGCTACGTAGCAAAGCCTGGAACGACAGCAAGGTGGATGCCCATCACGCGATTATCCCCACCGCCCGGTCGGGCCACGCGGCGGCGTTGTCTGATCACGAACGCAAGTTGTACGAACTGATTGCGCGGAACTATCTCGCCCAGTTTTATCCGGCGTATCGTTATCTGGAAACCAAAGCTGAATTTCGTATTGCCGGTGGCCTGTTTCGTGCCCAGGCTCGGCAAACCCAGGAGTGGGGCTGGAAGCAGTTGTGGGGCAAAACCGAACCGCAGGTTGACGACGAACCGGAATTGCCGCCTTTAAAAGTAGGCGATCAACTGACGTGTGAACGCGGTGAGCTGTTAGAAAAGCACACACAACCGCCGTTACCCTTTAGCGATGCCACCTTGCTGGCCGCCATGACGGGTATTGCCCGCTACGTCAGTGACCCTGAATTGCGTAAAGTACTGCGCGAAACCGACGGACTGGGCACCGAAGCGACCCGCGCCGGGATTATCGAATTATTGTTTAAACGCGGTTTTTTGCAGCGACAGGGTAAAAACATTCGCGCCACCGAAGCGGGCAAGGGACTTATCGCCAGCTTGCCGGATGTGGCGGTGTTGCCGGATATGACGGCGCGCTGGGAGCGGTTGTTAAATGCCATCAGCTTGCGGGAAGAAAACTATCGCGGGTTTATGGGGCCGTTAGAACAACAGCTGCAGGGGCTGATTCAACAGAGTCAGCAACATTTGCCCCATGCGCTAAGTGGGGTGGCTGCGAATAAGCCCGCATCGAAACGGCGTAAAAGCGGGTATCGGAAAGTAGCGCCAAAATCCAATACAGGGCGCCAGCGGGCGGGTGCAAAAATCGAATAATGCGGCATCGGCCAGCGCGGCCAGGATGCCCCGCCTACAGGGTTACTGACGTGGTTTCGACGGTAGGCGGCCCGTCCCCGGGGCGCTTGGGGTATAATCTCCTGATCGACAAACCAATAGATGAGTCACACCATGTGGTGGAATAAACCTTTAAACGAATTGTCCCCCTCTGAATGGGAATCCTTGTGCGATGGTTGTGGCAAATGCTGCCTGCACAAAATTGAAGACGAAGACACCGGGGAAATCTGGATTACTGCGGTAGCGTGTCAACATCTGGATTTGCAGCAAGTGCGTTGTGGTTGTTATGCCAATCGTGCCGAGATTCAGCCGGCGTGTATGATTATTTCGCCAGACGCCTTTCCCGAAATAGCCCCCGCTTTGCCGGATACCTGTGCTTATCGCTTACGCTGGCAGAACCAGCCGTTACCAGCGTGGCATCCGCTGTTGCATGACGGTGACCGGACGCAGATGGAACTCTGCGGGCATTCCGTCAAAGATCGGGTCATCAGCGAGATGGAAATGGAAGATCCTGATGATGAGGATGAATGGCAGGCGCTGATTATTCCGGAGTGGTCGAACGGCGATTAACCGTTCGACAGAACTGTTAGAACAGGATCATGGAGGATCTTTATATGACACAACTGGCGTTTGCCCGCGCGTTGCGCAAATCGCAGACGGAGGCGGAATTGCGGCTGTGGTATTACCTCAGAGGTGGTCGGTTTATGGGCTTGAAGTTTAAGCGGCAGAAGCCCATCGGCCCCTTTATTGCGGACTTTGTGTGTCTGGAGCTGAAATTAGTGGTTGAGGCTGATGGTGGTCAGCACGGCGATGCTCGCGATACTGCAAGAGATCGGTGGTTTGAAACTCAGGGCTATCGAGTCGTCAGGTTTTGGAATCATGAAGTGCTTGGGCAGACGCGAGCTGTGCTGGATCGGATTGCTGAGGTGGTAGCTGAACTGCGGTGAGTTTGGTGATAGTCGTAAGCTTGGTGGCTTGACCGTTGCCCCCTCTCCCTAGCCCTCTCCCCGAGGGGAGAGGGGATGGATAGTGTCGAGGTTGCCAGTTTTAGTGGCTACTGCAGGTATGTTGACCAGTAAGGTCGTGTTATGTTTTTCGAAAAATGGCATGGTGTAGCCGAATCCCGAAGCAGTTCCCTCTCCCCTCGGGGAGAGGGGAGCAAGATAAGTCAGCGGATACTTGCTAACAATTCCCTCTCCCCTCGGGGAGAGGGCTAGGGAGAGGGGGAATTGTAACCACTGAAGTCGCCAAATATCCTCTCTCCACGGGGAAAGGGGGGCAACCGCTAAGCAACTGAAGCCACCTCACCCACTTCACCTTCTTCCGCATCCGGCGCATGTTCCGCGCCCAGATACATATACATCGCCGGCACCACAAACAGCGTAAATAGTGTGCCGATGGATAGTCCGGATGCCACCACCAAGCCGATGTCGAAGCGGCTGGCCGCGCCAGCGCCCTGAGCGATAATCAGCGGAATCACCCCGACCACCATCGCAGCGGTAGTCATCAAAATCGCACGTAAGCGAATACCCGCGGCTTTTTCCACCGCAGCACGTTTGCCCAGCCCTTCACTACGCTGAAGCTGATTGGCGAATTCGACGATCAGTATGCCGTGTTTACTGATCAGACCGATCAGGGTGACGAGTCCAACCTGGGTGTAGATATTGATTGAGGTGAGGCCAAAGGCGATCGGCAACAGCGCGCCCATCAGCGATAAGGGCACACTCACCAGAATGATCAGCGGATCGCGGAAGCTTTCAAACTGCGCGGCCAGTACCAGATAGATCAGAATCAGGGCGAAGAAGAAGGTAAATATCAGCGCACTGCCTTCCTGCATAAACTGGCGAGACTGGCCTGCATAGTCGATACCAACGCCCTTGGGCAGCATTTCCTGGGCGGTCTGATTCAGGAACGCCAGTGCATCTCCCATGCTGACGCCGGGCATCATGACGCCTTCGATGATCATGGAGTTGAGCTGTTGGAATTGGCCCCGTTTGGTGGGTTCTACGTCTTGTGTCACCTTGGCTACGGTTGAGAGTGGCACAAGTTCGCCACTACCGGCGCGAACGTGATACTGCGCCAGTTGCTCTTTGGCCAGGCGGTAGTCCTGTGCGACTTGCGGGATAATGTCATAGCTGCGACCGTCCACGTTAAAGCGGTTGACGGTGCCGCCACTGAGCATGGTCGCCAGCGCCGCGCCGATTTCCTGCATGCTGATGCCGAGTTCCGCCGCTTTGGCTTTGTCGACCTGTATATCAGCCACGCTGCGCTCGTATTTCAGGTCACCATCCAGAAACATAAAGCGGCCGCTGGCCATGGCTTTACCGATCAGCTCCTGACCGAGGGCATGCAGCACTTCGTGATCCTGTGCGCTGGTAATGACAAAGCCGATCGGCATGCCTTGCGCACCCGGTAAGGTAGGCAAGTTGAAGGACACCGAGCGCAAGCCTGCGACCTGACCCAATTTGCCCTGCATGACGGGAACCAGCGCCATCTGGCTTTGCGAACGCTCACTCCAGGGGGTGAGCAGCATGCCTGAGAACAGCGAGTTCACGCCTTCGCGACCGGACACCAGAAACGAGTCGCTTTTTTCTTCAAAGCTATCGATCTGATTCAGCAGCTCGGGAATGTAGGTCTGCACGTAGTTTTTGGTAACGTTCGCAGGCGCGGAGGAAATGCTGAAGATCACGCCCTGGTCTTCATCCCTGGCCAGCTCCTTCTTGGAAAACTGGTAAAGAAAATAGCAACTCACCAGTAAGGCCAGTGCCATCACCAGCGTAACGGGCTTGTAGTTCAGGGTCGCGTGTAACCGTCCCACGTAACGCTTGCGCAGGCCATCAAACAGCACGTCGAGTTTTTCGGCAAAACGGCTGTTGTGGTTCGTCAGCAGTTTCGAACACATCATCGGGGAGAGGGTGAGGGCGATAATGCCGGAGATAATCACCGCACCTGCCAGGGCAAAGGCAAACTCTTTAAACAGTCCGCCCGTGAGGCCGCCCATAAACCCGATGGGGGCGTAAACCGCTGCCAGTGTCAGGGTCATGGCAATCACCGGCGTGGCGATTTCGCGGGCACCCTGCAACGCCGCTTTGAAGGGGGTCAGGCCTTCTTCGATGTGGCGGTGTATGTTCTCTACAACCACAATCGCATCATCCACCACTAATCCGATGGCCAAAACCATGGCTAACAAGGTCAGCAGGTTGATGGAGTAGCCCAGCACCAGCATAAAGAAACACACGCCAACCAGTGACAAGGGGATGGTGACGACCGGAATCAGTACCGAACGTAATGAACCCAGAAACAGGAAGATGACCGCGATAACGATGAGCGTGGCTTCACCGACTGTTTTTATGACTTCATCGATGGAGTTGCGGATAAAGATGGTGGCGTCATAGGCCATTTTTGTTTGCAGTGCGCTGGGCAGCTGGCGTTCAATGTCGGGCATTTTTGCATAGACGCGGTCGATCACTTCCAACGGGTTGGCCGAAGGTTGGGAGTCAATCGCGACGAATACGGCAGGCTTGCCATTAAAGTACACGGCAGAATCATCGTTTTTCGGCCCCATTTCGACACTGGCAACATCGCTCAGGCGTACCAGGGCACTACCATCACGCTTAATGATCAGATTGCGGAACTCATCCAGTCGGCGCAGGTCGGTGTCGGCCGAAACGTTCATCGACATGGTGTCGCCCTTGGTTTCACCCGTGGCAGCAAGGTAGCTGTTGGCATTGAGCGCTTGGGCAACGTCCTGGGGTGTAAGGTTATAGGCCACCAGCTTCTGTGGGTTCAGCCATACGCGCAGGGCAAAGGCTTTTTCACCCAGTATGGTGGCGCTGGCAACGCCGTCGAGTGTTTGCAGCTGTGGTTGGACTACACGCTTGAGGTAGTCACTGATCTGCGTTTCGCTCATCTGCTCGCTGTAAAAACTCATATAGAGTAACGAGATGGTGCTGCCGGTGGTTTTGGTGATCACCGGCTCTTCCGCGTTGCCGGGTAATTCCTTGCGCGCCTGGGCGACTTTTGACAGCACTTCGGTCATGGCGACATTGGCGTCAAAGCCCAGTTGCAGGTGAATTTCAACAGTACTCAAGCCCTGCTTGCTGGTCGATTTCAGGTAATCGATCCCTTCGGTGCTGGCTACCGCCTGCTGGATCGGGGTGGTAATGAAACCGCGCACCATGTCCGAGCTGGCGCCCGGGTAGGCGGTGCTGATGGTGATAATGGAACTTTGCAGCTCCGGATACTGACGCACCTGCAGCTCGCGGATGGCGTTAAGCCCGAGGAGCAGAATGATCAAGCTGACCACCGTGGCGAGAACCGGACGGCGGATAAAAATGTCGGTGAATCGCATCTTCGCCTCCTTTATTTACCTGTGGCTGCCGCTGCGGCGGTTCCGGTCTGGCCTGGTGTCACGCTGTTGTTTATGACCACCTGTGAACCGTTTTGCAACTTGAGCTGTCCTGCCGTCACCACTTGTTCACCGGCTTTCAGTCCGGTGGTGATTTCGACCATACCCTTTTGTGTTAGACCGGTTTCAACATAACGACGTTCAACGGTCAGCACGGGTTTGTCTTCCTGGTCTTTGGTTTCACTGATCACAAACACCGAGGTGCCGTAAAGTTTAGGGTCAACGGCTGACTCGGGTACCACCACCACATCACGCAACGCACCGGTATAGAGCTGCACGTAAGCGAACATGCCCGGGCGAAGTGCTTGATCGGCATTGTCAAAGGTGGCCTGTACGGTAAAGTTACGGGTACTTTCGCTGATGCGGGCATCAATGGCGCTGACCTTGCCGCGGAATTCACGATTCGGCCAGGCGGATACCTGCGCCACCACGGTCAAGCCGGGTTTCACTTGAGCAAAAGCCTGTTCCGGCAGGGTAAAGTTGATATAAACCTTATCCAGTTGCTGCAAGGATACAATGGCACTGCCAGCTTTCACGTACTGACCCGGATCGATTTGACGCAAGCCCAGCATTCCGCTGAAGGGGGCGCGTACGGTCTTCTTGCGAATACGGGCTTTCTGGCTTTCAACGGCAGCCTGTGCGTTACGCAGCCCGGCCAGGCTGGTTTCAAAATTCAGTGAGCTGACGGCTTTACGTTCAAAGAGTTGCTTGTCGCGATCATAGTTGGCTTGGGCCAGCCGCTCGGAAGCCTGCAAGCCTTTTAGTTCCGCCTCATCGATGGCGGTATCCAGCTGTACCAACACATCACCTTCTGCCACCATTTGTGCCGACGTGAACTGAATGGATTTCACCAGCCCTTCGACTTCGTTTGCGACAGTGACCTCTTGCGTGGCGATCACAGACCCGTTGGCGGCCGCGAAGGGCTGCCAATTTTGCGTTTCGGCGACGCTGGAAGAGACCGTCGCGGGCGGCATTTTCATGTTGGCGAAATACTGCGCCATCATCTGCGGCTTGAATACGCCGAGAAACCAGAAAATTCCCCCCAGGATCGGTCCCAGTATCAGGATCATGATGATCATTCGCTTGGCCATGCTGCCCTCCCGTTATTGTGCTTTATTTTGAATTTTTAATTTATTTTGATATGCGTGATGTGTTTAAAACAGCCGCTGTGTCTGCTTCGGTTATGTTGCTTTAATAGCGTCCCAACTGGCCCGATAGGACTGTTTCAGTCGCTCTGGCGTTAACAGTATGCGCTGGTTAAATTGCAGTTTGAGCAGTTGAATCAGCGGAAAAAAGAAATGTGCATCCAGCACTTCATTGGCCATCGGTTTGATAATGGCATTGGTTCGGCCCTGCTCATAAAGACGATTGACTGGTGCAAAATAATTTTGTGCCTGATCCTGACTGACTTGATGGATCATCGGGCAGTTGCAGAACTGTTCGAGAAACCGGAAGTGCGCGGGCGATTCCTGGGCGTGGTGATAGAGGTCGTACCAGACTTTTCGCAATCCTTCCTGCACTTGTTCATCGTTGCTCAACAGGGTAAGAAAACGTCCGCCAAGCTCTTCGCACAGTGACAGAAACAGCTTGTTGAGCATGTCCTGTTTGTTTTCGAAGTAACAGTAAATAGTGGCTGGGGAAACTTCCGCCTGTTGTGCGATTTTGGCGACAGAAGCGCCGTCAAAGCCCAACTCATTAATCAGGTTGATGGCGGATTCATAAATACGGGATTGCTTTTGTTCATCGCGTGGACGCATGGAAACAAACCTGCACAGGTCAAAAAATAAACCGCAATCATAAGTGAATGATCGTTTATTTAAAAGTAGGGATTTACCGAAATTTTTTGTGATGTAGGGGATTGCTCCCTCTCCCTAGCCCTCGGCATTGTCAGGTTGGCGAAGCGGAAGTGTTGTAACGATTACCCCTCTCCCTAGCCCTCTCCCCGAGGGGAGAGGGGATGGTTAGGCTCGTTGCCCATTATTGTGAAAACCGCCCGCAGGACGTTTGTTGTTTAACTTGTAGCGGTTTGTAAGTATCAGTGCGTAGTAATCGGCATGAGGTGATCACTACAGAAATAGCATGGCGTTCAGGAAGCCCCAAGCTGTTCCCTCTCCCCTCGGGGAGAGGGCTAGGGAGAGGGGGGCTACTACAGTGAGCGAAATCAATTCGTCAAATCAATACTCAGCCCATCACTCAAATCATCATGGGGAGACGTCATACGGATACGTAAGGCCAGATCATTGCGGGAGTCGGCGTGTTCTATCGCATCTTCCGCACTGATCTCGCCCGCCGAATAAAGATCGAACAAGGATTGATCAAAGGTTTGCATGCCTAATTCGCGTCCACGACTCATGGCATCACGTACGTCTTCTATTTTGCCATCCTGAATTAATTCAGCGATATAGGGGGTATTCAACAGAACCTCGACGGCGGGCACTCTTTTACCGGATTTTCCTTTGACCAGACGCAGACTGATAATTGCCTGCAGGTTGAGTGACAAATCCAGCAGCAATTGGTGGTGCGCGGTTTCAGGAAAAAAGTTGATGATACGATCCATGGTTTGATAAGCATTGTTGGCGTGCAGCGTAGACAGGCATAAATGCCCGGTTTCAGAGTAAGCGATCGCGTGCTGCATGGTTTCGCGTTCACGGATTTCGCCGACCAGAATGACATCCGGTGCTTCGCGCATGGCATTACTAAGCGCAATCGCAAAGGATTTAGTGTCGAGCCCCACTTCGCGCTGATCCACAATCGACTTTTTATGCTTGTGGGCGAACTCAATCGGATCTTCTATCGTCAGAATGTGACTGCTGGCGTGCTCGTTGCGGTAGTCAATCATGGAGGCCAGCGTGGTGGACTTACCGGATCCGGTGGCGCCCACGACCAGAATCAGTCCTCGGGGACGCATGACAAGCTGTTTCAGGATGGGTGGCAGATGCAGGGCTTCGATAGAGGGAATCGTGCTTTTGATGTAGCGCACCACCATGGAGACCGCGCCGCGCTGGTGAAAAATATTAATGCGGAAGCGGCCCAGATTATCCACGGATAACCCCAGATTAACCTCCAGATCCCGTTCGAATTCGGCTTTCTTGGCATCCGACATCACTGCATAGGCCAGTGCGTGGACATCTTGAGGGGTCAGGGTATGCTGGCTGTCGAGATGACGGATATTGCCCTCGATCTTAATACCAACCTGGGCGCCGGCACTGAAAAACAAGTCCGAAGCCTGATGTTTTACCATCAGCTGTAAATAATCGTAAATTTGCACGGCCGAGTCCTCCGGCTGAACTTCACATGTTTCACGCGTCTCACGTTGCTATCGGCACACAAGGCCGATAGCGAGAAGCAAACCAAATGCAGGTAAAACAAGTGTAGTTCAGGAGGACGCGAGCGTTTAGTTAAGGCCCAGGCTCACGTTGTCTTTTTCAATGGCCTCGGCCAGCAATGCCAGGTAGGCTTCGCGAACTTTGAGTTTGGTTTGGCGATGAGCGCGCAGGTTAAGCTCAGCCAGTTTGGCCGCTTCGGCCTGGGCACTGACGAGCACGTTCTCGGCAGAGACAATCCGATCAAGGAAGCCGGCGTGAACCGCCCCCTGTGGATCGAACATTTCGGCACAGATCACTGAGCGCTGAAAGTGCGCGGGTGTCATGCGATAACGTGCCATTTCGATACCGGCGTGGTGCATGGTCATACCAATGGCTACTTCGTTCAAGGCAATTTTGAAAGGTCCTTCTGCACCAATACGAATATCGGCAGACAAGCACAGGAACGCGCCTTTAGCGACAGCATGGCCGGTACAGGCGACAACGATCGGAAGCGGGAAAGACATCATGCGGTGACAAAAGGTCGACCCTGTTTTGACCAGTGCGGCCGCAGAGTCCGGGCTGCTGGTCATTTCCTTCAGGTCATAACCCGCCGAGAGCATGCCAGGCTGACCGGTCAGTACCACGACGGCATTATCCTTTTCGGCCTGATCCAACGCCGCGTTCAGCGCAGTAAACACGGCAGAAGACAACGCATTGACCTTACCATTGCTGATGGTAATGGTCGCGACTTTTTCATTCAGGCTGTAATTGACTAACTCACTCATAGACATTCTCCGCACAGGCGCAATAAAAAAAACGTGGGCTATTGTTTCACGTAATGGCGGGAATTTGTACTTGGTTTTTAGGCACCTGGGTACTCCACCAGATACACGCCAGCAACATGACCTGTATCACCAGCCTGACGCTGAGCGCCCACTCGGGAACGTCGGCAAAACGTTCAGGGTGCATCCACATATAAAGGTTGGCGGGTGTGACACACAATGTCAGGAGTATCAGCCCATAGCCGGCCCAGCGACGGGTTGCCAGAAATATCAGACCGATGGCTCCCAGTATTTCAAATACGCCGCTGATGTACACCGCTTCGTAATGCAGCGGGAGATAGTCGGGCATGATGTTGACGAAAAATTCGGTATGAGTGAAGTGGCCGATGCCGCCGCCCATGAACCAGGCAAAGACGAACAGTAAACCGGCAATTTTTGCTTTTGACATAGGGGCTGGATCCCTTCTTTGGGGTATTCCCGGAATTGAGAACACCATGAGAAGGGCTATACGGATGTTCGCTGGCTTCAGATCACCAGAATGACGGCTTTAATCCCTGAAGGCGCAGTTGGCACGGAAAGGATGGGCGGGATAAGTGCCCAGTAGCCGGGTTTCCTCGGCAAAAAAGCTGAGTTCTTCAAGTGCTCTTTGCAGGGGGCGCTGGTGAATATGCCCTTCGATATCGACGTGAAACTGACTGGAGTTCATGCCACCGCCGGAGATATAGCTTTCTACCTTGCAAAGGTTGACGCCGTTGGTGGCGAACCCTCCCAATGCCTTGTAAAGCGCCGCCGGAATATTGCGCGCCCTGAAGAGCACCGAGGTGATATAGGTTTTATCCTGCTCCAGCTTGGGTACGACCGGCGAGGGGGAAAGAATAATAAAACGGGTGGTATTCCCGCTCATGTCCTGAAAGTTGTCTTTCAGAATCGTCAACTGGTAGAGCTCTGCTGCCAGTGTGGAGGCGATGGCGGCGTAGCTGTGGTCATTACGCTGGCTGACTTCCAGTGCTGCCCCGGCAGTATCCAGTCGGGCCTGAGGCAAAAAATGCAACGCCTCAATATGATTGGCACACTGGGCCAGCGCCTGAGGATGGGAGACCACGGTTTTAATATCTGTCAGCGTGGTACCGGGTCTGGCGAGTAAACAGTGATTTACCGGCTCGAAATGCTCCCCCACGATGTGCAACTGCATTTCAGGAATCAGGCGATAAATCTCTTCGACACGGCCGGCGGTTGAATTTTCCACAGGAATCATCGCCATATCGGCTTCGCCGCGTTCGGCAATCCGCATTGCCTCGCGGAAAGAACTGCAGGCAATGGCCTGATGGCCGGGAAACACGCGTTGACAGGACAGGTGAGAATAAGCGCCTTCGTGGCCTTGATAAGCAATAGTCATAGAAGTGAAATACAGTCGTCGGGAGTTAAGTTAGTAGCGTGTCAGGTAGCAGACTCACCACACAGGCGTCACAAACTTACTGTAATCGAATTGAAAAGGCCAGTGTCCGTCGTGTTTCCTGACCGGCATGGACTAAAGCAAACGTCCGTGGCGAGGTTACATATAGGACTCGAGCAAACGCGGCAGCGTGTTTTCTCGAAGTGTGCCGATGGCATCCCAAATCTGTTCTCCCAGCTCCGGATGTTCTGCCATAAACTGCTTGGACAGCATCAGATAATAGGCTTTGGTAGAAAGCAGGGGGGCCACTTTGTAAATGTTAGAAAACTCGTCGGGCTTGGACTGAATCAGATAATCGCCAGTCACTTCCTGCAGCGCAACGGCGTCCACGCGCAGGGCTGTCAGCATGCGCAGACTGAGTTCCGAAGAAACAAACTCCTGAACATGCAATCCTTGTTTACGAAGATCTTTCACTATGGAAAAGCCCAGCGGGGCACCGACATTAACGCCTTCTACCTGCCCGAATGACTGTCCATTCCAATCAAGCGGATTGCCGCCCCGAGAATAAAGTGCATAGGAAATGCTGGTAATACGGCGCGCGGCATCCGGTTTTCCCTCTTTAAAGGGATAAACACCAAACACTTCGCGTTCATGATTAAATGACGCATTAAATATGCCATCCAGCTCGCCTGACTGAAGTAGCGACAGGCAGCGCTTCCAGGGGTAACGTCTCAGTTCTATGCTGAGTTCGGGCAACAGGGTTTCCAGCGATTTCACCAGCTCGACGGCGGCACCGGGCTTTTCCGGTACAGTCGTGGAATCTTCCAGATAATAAGGTACCTGGGCTTTGTCTTCATAAGCGAAAACCACACGAACTTTAGCGTGGCACACGGTGCTTGCTACCATAAGCATCGAAAGCGAAAGGGTGAGCAGTTTGAACAAAGGAATACGCTCTCTTAATTCAATAGGTTCAGTTGTGCACTATCGTTTGGCTGTTGTGCATACCATTTAAATAAAAGCGTAGCATTGTGTGCAAGGTTTTGCCGGACAAGTCGAGTGACGAGTTTCCCTTGATCAATGCCGCCTGTTGAGTCAGAAAACTTGACAGGCGGTATCGAGGGTCTGAGTATCCCTGTAATATGTGTCTGATTCTGGCCTGATTATTTTATACGAGGATGGTATGCCTTACTTTTTCGGCATAGGGATTGCCATATTGGTGTTTATTCTGATTTATCATGGTAATCACAGCTATGCTAAAACGCTGCGGCAATGGCGTTACGGTTTTGCCGCAGCGGTGGCCATAGCGGTTTTAACCGCCATGGTGCTGACCGGGCGCGCCCATATTCTTACGGCGATGGTGGCGGCGTTGATTCCGGTAATCAAACAACTTCCCCAGTTGCTTAAGGTGATGCCGCATTTAAAGCCTGGCGCTCAGGAACAAACCTCGGCGCCTGAAAAACCTTCAGGAGGGGCGATGACCGTGGAAGAGGCTCGCGACATTCTTGGGGTGAAGGACGGCTGTACCGAAAATGAAATTATTGACGCTCATCGCCGCCTGATGCAAAAACTGCACCCCGACCGGGGCGGGAGTGATTTTCTGGCGGCGCAAGTCAATCAGGCGCGGGATGTGTTGCTCAGAAAGGGGTGAGCGATGGATATTGTTATCGGTGTTTTGCTGATTATTGTGTTGTATTTCGGCTCTCACCAAATGGTGAAACGTCGCCAGCGCAGGCGGGAAAAATTTTTAGACAGCTATCGTTTTCACCCGCAAATTCGGGAGAAAGTGGCGGCCCGACATCCGCATCTGCAGCCATCACAGCTGGATGAAGTGATGGAAGGCATGCGCGATTACTTCCGGTTTTGCCTGCAGGCGCGTAAACGTATGGTGTCGATGCCATCCCAGGTCGTGGATGATGCGTGGCATGAGTTTATTTTGTTTACCCGTAGTTACCAGCTGTTTTGCCTGAAAGCCTTTGGACGCTTTTTACATCACACCCCTGCCGTCGTGATGAAATCACCGACCCAGGCACAGGAAGGTATTCAGCGCGCCTGGCGTCTTGCCTGCCATCACGAGAAATTGTCACCCAAGTACCCCGCCAGGTTGCCGCGTTTGTTTGCACTGGACGGACAACTGAAAATCGTGAATGGCTTTACGTATAGTATTGATTGCAAAAACAAAAGTTCACCCAATTATGGCGATGGTTATTGTGCCAGCCATATCGGGTGCTCATCGGGATGTGGCGGAGACTCGGGGTCGTCCAGTGCGGACACGGGAGGTTTTTTCAGTGGGAGTGACAGCGATAGTGGCGGCAGTAGCGACAGCGGTGGATGTGGTGGTGGTTGTGGAGGCGGAGATTAATGCAATCTAACAGTGGTACCCGCCTGAATAAATTTATCAGTGAAACGGGCATTTGTTCGCGTCGCGAAGCCGATACACTGATCGAAGACGGCCAGGTCAAGGTGAACGGCCAAGTGGCTGGCATGGGGCTTCGGGTGACGGCAGACGATCAGGTGACGGTACGTGGCAAGTTGTTGCGACCCAAACCCCAGGCGGTCTATCTGGTGTATAACAAACCGGTGGGCATCACCTGTACTACCGAGCAGCATGTGGCCGGAAATATTGTGGATGCGGTGAATTATCCTGCGCGTATTTTTCCGATTGGTCGCCTGGATAAGCCTTCCGAAGGTTTGATTCTGCTCACCAATGACGGCGATATTGTGAACAAAATCCTGCGCGCAGGTAATGCTCACGAAAAAGAATATGTGGTCAGCGTAGACAAACCCATCACCGAGGCCTTTGTAAAAAAAATGGCCTCCGGTGTCCCGATACTGGATACCATTACACAGCCTTGCAAGGTGCGACAGTTGTCCGCCAACAGTTTCAATATTGTCCTGACGCAAGGTCTGAATCGCCAGATTCGCCGGATGGCAGAGTATCTCGGCTTCAATGTTACTCGTTTGAAGCGGGTACGCATTATGAATATTCGTCTGGGCGAGTTAAAAGTGGGGCAGTGGCGTCAGTTGAGTGAAACGGAAATGGCCACGATTGAGTCACTGCTGGCAGGCTCTAGCAAAACGGCAGAAGCATCGCTTCCCAAATCGGGTAATGCGCCTCGTAGAGCCAGACCGGCCGGCGAGGCTCGGTCGTCCACCCCGGTGTCCCGTAGCAAGGATTCTAAATCTGCGGGTTTACGATCATCCACTGCCGGTGCAGGGGGCAAAAGCCGTCGATCGGGTCACGCCGGTTCGCCGCCCCGAGACGGCGATAAACGCCCCCATCCGAAAAGAGGGCAATCGCGACGAGCAAAATAGAAAGGGGTGAAACCCCGGATCTGTTTGCGACTTGTCTGACACTTCAATACAAAACATATTGTCATGTTGTGATTCTTCTGACATTGTACACTTGTCTGTGTACAGGTGTTCCTTTTTTACATTGATCGAAGAATAACAATATGACGATGAATAAGCGTATTTTTCAGCGGTTGGTTTTCAGTATGACGTTCGTATTGCAGGCGTGTAGCCCTGCAGATACGGTCACGGTGAATTTTACCCCTGCGGCACCTTTGCCGCCTCCCTCCACCTTCATGGCGGGTGTCGCCGAAGTGGATATCACTCCGCCGCCGGGGGTCTTGCCAAGAGCCGGTTATGCCACCTGGTCAACCGTCGGTGAAGGCTTTCGTACCCGACTGTACGCCAGGGTTTTCTATCTGAGCGACAAGGACGGCGACAGCCATTTGATCATACAAACCGATCTCACCGCAGGCTCGCGGATTTTGCACACCCGCCTGGGTGAAGTGCTCAGTCAAACCACCGACATCGATGCCAGCCGGATAACGCTTACCGCCACGCATTCACATTCTGCACCGGGGCAAATACTCGGCAGCCAGTTTTACAACAAGCATATTTCCCATCAGGCGGGCTTCGCGCAAGGGTATTTTGATTTTCTGGTTGAACGAATCAGTCATGCCGCGCAACAGGCCTATGATCAGCAAGTTCCGGCAGTGCTGGCGACCGGGCAGACCAATATCTGGGGTTTGACGCGTAATCGTTCGATTCAGGCGTATGTCGAAAATAAATCGGTGAACAACAAAAGTGAAGGTGACGAACGCACGTTTCATTCGGTTAATCCCACCCTGTATATGGTGCGGATTGATCAGAAAACGTCAACGGGCGAACGTAAACCTCTTGGGGCATTTGCGAGCTTTTCTATTCATGGCACCGCTTTGCCGCAGAGTGAGACCCTGTTTAACGCCGACATCTGGGCTTATCTTCAACAAGATTGGGCTTGGCATATCAAACAGAAATACGGCCTGAAGGAGACCGTGCCGGTTGCCGGATTCGAAGGAACGCATGGTGACGTCGCCCCGGCTGCACGCTTTGGCATGTTGGGTTATATCGAAGCGCGGCGAGTGGGACAGGCGATTGGCCAGCAGGCGATTGCGCTGTATGACACACTCGAATCACAGTTGACGGATCAGGTGGATATCGACTCGTCGATTAGACAGGTGAATCTGCGCGAAGCTCCCGAAATAGACGGGGTTCAAATCTGCGATGAAGCCGCCGTAGGTAATACCCTGGCCGCTGCACCGTTGGAGCATACTTCCCCGGTCATTGGTTATCTGCCTTTTATGAAGCAGGGTAGCCGGCGCTGGGGAGCCGAAGAAGACAACTGTCAGGGACGCAAACGTATTTTGGGGTTTGATACGTTGCAGCGCATGCTGGAGCCAAAAGACAGCTTTCCTGATTATGTGTTGTTCCAGCTTGTACGGATCAACGATCTGTTAATGGTTCCGGTTCCTTTCGAAATGACAACGGAATCGGGCCGGCGTCTGGCCGAGTCCGCGCAACAGGGCTGGCAGGACACCGGGCATCCCTTAAAGCATATTATGGTCACCAGTCTGGCGGGGGGGTATACCGGCTATATCACAACGCCGGAAGAATACGGCCGGCAGTATTATGAAGGCGGGCACACCCTCTACGGGAAGGATTCATTACCCTATTTGCAAGCGCACGTGCGGCATTTATCCACGGCAATGAGCGGCCGTTCGGAAAGCCAGCCCCGGCTCGCTGAGCTGCCTGCGGCCTGGCAATACCATTTTGATGTCCGCCGTTTTCTACCTGAAGCCGTCCCCGCTCAGGGCGAACGGGCGCAAGTGAGCCCTCCTGCCTTTTCTCACGCACAGGTGAACGAAGAAGGGCATTGGGATTATCACTGGCGAGATGTTAACGTCAGCCAGATTGAGTTGCATCGCCCCCTGGTGAGCATTGAAGTCCGACCTCTGGGAAGTGACACATGGCAACCGCTGAAAATAGACGGGAGGCCAGTGAATGATGAAGGCTTTGATATTGCTATCCGCGTTGAAGATAAGGACTTGCCTGACGGCATGGCCGAATATTCCACGCAATGGTACAACCCGGTATTTGCAGGAGAACAGCAGGAGTACCGTTTTGTTGTGGCGGCACGTGCGGGGTTGCCTGTTTTCTATTCTTCAGCGTTTCACTAGAGGGGGGACGTGAGGGTGAGGGAGTTCAAAAAACAGCCAATAAAGTTGATCCAGATGCTTTGCATCCGGTATGAATTCAAGTAGTATCCGAGGTTATGAACAGACAAATACCGAACGCAGCATTAGTACACAACGAACTTGCCCTGACTGGCAAGGGCGTCTTGGCGTCTGCAGGTTTGGGTTGGCATCGTGCCGTAGGTTATTGGGGCTTCTGGTTTTATGGCTTTAGCCCCGCACGTGCCTGAGTTAATTTAAGCGAAGGGCGCGTGCACAGACACGACGCCTTCCGGATTCCACAAAAAACCCCGAAAGGCTGTCCTTTCGGGGTTTTTTGTTTTTAAACGGAGAAAAATCATGCAAGTAACCAGTGAGTCCAGACAGACTGGCAGGAAGGAATCAACCATGAATGACACACTACCCGGCGCACAAGTGACTGCGCTGCCATCGCCCGCCACGGTACTGGATCAAATGCCCTTGGCCGCCCCCGTGGCGGTTCAGATCAGCCAACATCGTCATGCGATTCGTGAGGTGATCAGTGGTGATGATTCACGTTTATTGGTCGTCACCGGGCCTTGTTCCATACATGATCCACAGGCCGCTTACGATTACGGCCGCCGTTTGGCCGCGTTGCAATCGGAGCTCGGCGACAAAATGCTGCTGGTGATGCGTTGTTACTTTGAAAAACCCCGTACCACGGTGGGCTGGAAAGGGCTGTTACATGATCCGGCAATGGATGGCAGTCACGATATGGAAAAAGGCATTACCCTGGGCCGGGAAGTGTTGCTGGAGCTGGCAGGAATGGGTCTACCGCTGGCAACGGAAGCCTTGAATCCGCTGTCGATGAACTACCTTCAGGATACATTAAGCTGGGTCGCCGTCGGTGCTCGAACCACCGAATCCCAGCCTCACCGTGAGATGGCCAGTGGTTTGTCCATGCCCGTAGGTTTCAAAAATGCGACAGATGGCAGTTTCGGCGTAGCGGTAAACGCGATTAAGTCGGCGGCACAGCCACACAGCTTTCTCGGGGTTGATGCCGATGGTCGGATGGGGGTGATGCGAACTTCGGGTAACGCCCATTGCCATATCGTTTTGCGCGGTGGAAATGGTCGGCCGAATTATGATGAACTCAGTATCGCCCGCTGCGAACATGCGCTGGAAAATGCGGGGCTCGCGCCACGCATCATGGTGGATTGCAGTCATGAAAACTCGGCAAAAAACCATTTAAAGCAAGCCGAAGTGCTGGCGGATATCGGTCGCCAGATTCAGGCTGGCAATCGATCTATTCTCGGGGTGATGCTGGAAAGTTTCATTGAAGAGGGCCGCCAGGAGATTGCTGCCGAGATGTGCTACGGCCAATCGGTGACCGATGCCTGCCTGAGCTGGGAGCAAACAGAAATGGCCTTGCGAAGCCTGCATCAACAGCTGCCTGATTCGCAGTCGTGAGGTTCTGAAAAGCGCATCGTTAGATGCGCTTTTTTATTGATATTATTTTTATCATAATAAAAAGCTATCGCCTTAATTGAATCAATTGTTTTTGATAATTGTGTGGGCTCGCTTAACCTATCCCTGTCGAAACACATCACAGTAATGATGAGCCACTGACTGGCAGGAGATACCCCGTATGCAAATTTCAAAAGAAAGCACAAAAGCAAGCACAAAAGAAGGACACCGCGTTCCTCAAGTCACCTTCCCGATTCGTGTCAATAACGAATGGCAGAAGGTCACTACCGACAACCTGTTTAAAGGCAAAACCGTCGTGCTGTTTGCTTTGCCCGGAGCTTACACCCCGACTTGCTCCAGCACACATCTGCCCCGCTATAACGAACTGGCGAGTGTGTTCAAAGACAACGGGGTAGACAGCATTGTGTGTTTGTCTGTCAACGATCCTTTTGTGATGAACAGTTGGCAAGAAGATCAGAAAGCCGATCAGGTTTACTTTCTGCCAGACGGCAATGGTGCCTTTACCGAAGGCATGGGCATGTTGGTTGATAAAGCGGAACTGGGCTTTGGTAAGCGTAGCTGGCGCTACTCCATGCTGGTAAAAGACGGCGTGATCGAGAAAATGTTTATCGAACCTGATCTGCCCGGTGATCCTTTTAAAGTTTCAGATGCGGATACGATGCTGAACTATATTAATCCCAATGCCAACCTGCCGGCGCGGGTGACCCTGTTCAGTAAACCCGGTTGTCCTCACTGTGCCCGTGCCCGCAACCAGTTAATGCAGCGTGGGTTTCGGTTTGAGGATATCGAACTGGGCACGCACGGTGTAAGCTACAGTTCATTACAGGCAGTCACCGGGCGCGGAACCACCCCGCAGGTATTTATCGATGGTAAGCACATCGGTGGTGCCGACGACCTGGAAGCCTGGCTGGCCCAGCGTTAAACACTAAATCACAATCGGCGGGACATGCCGGTGCTGAACACGCTAACACGATTCGACGGAGGAGCAAACGCATGACCCCCATTCATGTAGACGTAGCAATTATTGGTGCCGGCACCGCGGGCATGGGTGCTTTTCGGGCGGCTCGCGCACATACCGAATCGGTACTGCTCATCGAGGGACATGTTTATGGCACAACGTGCGCCAGAGTCGGCTGTATGCCCAGCAAGCTTCTGATCGCTGCGGCAGACGCAGCGCACCATGCCCGCCATACGGATGGTTTTGGTGTGCGCGTGGGGTCTGTCGAGGTAGACGGTGAAGCCGTACTGGCCCGGGTACAGCGCGAACGTGACCGCTTTGTCGGATTTGTTGTTGAGTCGGTCGATTCATTCGGTGACGAACATCTGCTCAGGGCGAATGTTTCGTTTAAGGATGCCAGTACGCTCATCACCGAAACCGGGCAGGAAATCATTGCCCAGCGGGTGGTCATTGCCTCGGGCAGCACACCCGTCGTACCGCCCCTGTTGGCCGGGGTGAAACAACGTTTATTAACCAATGAAAATGTGTTTGAACTGACCCAATTACCCAAAAGCGTCGCGGTATTCGGACCTGGGGTGATCGGACTGGAATTGGGGCAGGCATTGAGCCGCTTGGGGGTCTCGGTCAAAGTATTCGGGCGAAGCGGCGGCGTGGCTGGTCTGCAGGATCCAGAGATTCGTGCATACGCACATCGTATTTTTAATGAAGAGTTCTATCTGGATGCCCAGGCGCAGGTGGAATCGGTCAGCGAAACCGAGTCCGGGGTCGCTGTACACTATTTGCATCGTGAGGGTGACTGGCGTACCGAGTCTTTTGAATACGTGCTGGCGGCCACCGGACGCCAGCCCAATGTAGCCTCGCTGCATCTGGAACGCACCGGCATTGCGCTGGATGCCCGAGGTATCCCGTTGTTTGATCATTTCACCCAGCAATGCGGACACAGTGGAATTTTTATCGCAGGTGATGCCAACAATGAAATACCGTTGCTCCACGAAGCGGCAGATCAGGGGCGGATTGCCGGTGACAACGCGGGTCGCTTTCCGGATGTGCGGGCAGGGCATCGTCGAACGCCCTTGTCGGTGGTGTTTACCGAACCCCAGGTGGCCGCCGTCGGGCTTAGCCTGACGCAAATAAAAAAGCGTTGCCAGCAGTGTTATGCCGAAGGCAGCGTGTCGTTTGAAGATCAGGGCCGCAGTCGGGTCATGCTGAAAAACAAAGGCATGCTTAAAGTGTATGCCGAGCAGGGCACCGGGCTGTTTTTAGGTGCCGAGATGTTTGGACCGGCCGCCGAACACATTGGGCATTTGTTGGCCTGGGCAACGCAGAAACGTATGACCGTTTCTGAAATGCTGGATATGCCCTTTTATCATCCGGTGATTGAAGAAGGGGTGCGTACAGCCCTTCGGGATCTGAATCACAAGCTGCATATCGGGCCGGATGTGATTGAGCGTTGCATGGATTGCGGGCCGGGGGCCTGAGTTGCCTCCCTGTCTGCCTGCTTGATTTTTAGCCAGCCATAGTCTTTGCTTTAGCATACATACTTGCGATGTATGGACAACTAAACGGGCTATGGCACTTTTCTCGAAAGCTAAGCTGGATGCATTAAAAAAAAGGACGTTGATTCAGTTACCGCGAGAAAATATTCGAACGGTGCTGATTGTTGACGATGAGCCTGCCAATCTGGCCATGTTGAACAGGATACTGTCGAATCGATATCAGGTAATCGAGGCAATTAGCGGTGAACATGCCTTGCAACAAATCCGCGACTTGCCGGACAAAGCAAATTTAAGTCTTATTATCAGTGATCAACGCATGCCGGGCATGAGCGGTGTTGATTTTCTCAGACAAGCCAAAGTGCTCGTCCCGGATGCCTTACGCATTGTGCTGACCGCCTATATGGACGTAGATGCCATACTGGCCTCGGTCAATGAATTGCAGATCTATCATTTCATCGTGAAGCCCTTTGATCGTCAGGAATTCTTACTGACCGTTCAGCGCGCGAACGAGTATTTTGATCTGAATGCTTCCTTGAATGACTACATCCAGAATCTTGAGCAAAAGGTCGCGGAGCGCACGCAGGCACTGGAACTGAAAAACCGGGAGTTGCAGGACGCCTATCTGCGCCTGGAGCAGCAAAGTATTACCGACCCTTTAACCGGACTTAAAAACAGATGTTTTCTGAATGCGGTATTAAGTGAGGATAGCGCTTACGTCAATCGTTCCCACGGGGCTGACCTGACCGCGTCGCTGCCACAACACCCCGCTTTATCAGCCGACGAGCACGGCGCGCGTGATCTGGTGTTTTATCTGATTGATCTGGACCATTTCAAGCAGGTGAATGATACCTACGGGCACCTAGCGGGTGACAAATTGCTAACAGGCGTGGGTCAGCGGTTGAGTGAGCTGTTTCGCGAGTCGGATTTTTGTGTTCGCTGGGGTGGCGAGGAGTTCTTGATCGTGACGCGTTTTGCCAGTCGTGATCAAACCTGCGTGATAGCCGAGCGGATTCGGAATAAAATCGCAGAAAAGACGTTCGACGTCGGCTTGAAACAAGCGATATCGGTGACCTGCTCCATCGGCATAGCGTGCTACCCATTTTTTACCGAAGCCGTATCGGCTCTCAAATGGGAGCAGGTGGTAGACATTGCCGATCACGCACTTTATGCCGCAAAAAACAGTGGCCGCAATGCATGGGTCGGGGTGTTCAGTGTTCCTGAGGCGGCAGCTCAGCCGCCGTTTCTGTCGGGTGAAGACTGGTTGCGCCGCTGGCGCTCGAATTTATCCGTGATGGCAATGCAGAAGCTGGTAAAAGTGAGAACGTCATTGCCCGATGCCAGTCAGCTGGTATGGCAGAGCGAAGGAGCGCCCTCGCATGAGTAACAGGTTGCGTTTTGTTCGTTCAATACTAACGTACCTAGCCCTGTTGGTTTTAGTCGTGATAAGTGCTGGCCCGCTCGTGAATGCAGACGAAAAGCGCCAAGTGGAAAATGTGCAAATTAAGCCATTGCATTTCGCGCTCATGGTGACCCGAAGTCCGGGAGATCTCTATTACGAACCCTTGACCCGCTTTTGTCAGGCCGTTGCCGACGATCTGGGAATAAAACTCACCGTTTACTATGCCGATGATGATCGCCAGAAGTATGCACAAAACGTCGAACTGGCGGTGAGTCGTGATCGGGTTGATGGTGTCATTCTGCAAAGCTTTAAAGGGGGTGGAAAAAAATATCTGCGTATTGCCGAAGCATTCCGGGTTCCGCTGTTTTTTTTCAACGATATTAATATGATGGATTCCGAAGACCCTTCGCCCTACTGGGTGGGAGACATTACCCCGAACGGCGTGGGCGCCGGGGAGGCCCTGGCTGAAAAACTGATTGCCTCCGCGCGGATGAAGGGATTGCAAAATGCCTCGGGCAAAATAGAAATGGTGGCTTTGGAGGGGTTTACTTCATCGGGCCCTTCGCTAAAACGGGTACAAGGCTTGCAGCGTGCGGTGAAGAATCACCCGGATGTCATTCTTCACCAAATCGTTTCTGCAAATTGGCGCAGAGAAGAAGCGCAACAAATCATGCCGGGTTTGTATAAGCGTTATCCCGGATTGGTGGCCATCTGGGCGGCGAGCGACTCCATGATCTTAGGGGTAGAAGACTGGGCAAACCAGAAGGGGGTCAAAATGGGGGCGCAGTTAGTCGCTGGTGGTATCGATTGGGCCCGGGATGCGCTGGTCGAGATTAGCCAAGAACAATTAGAGGTCAGTTATGGCGGCCATTTTATGGAGGCAGGCTGGGCAATCGTAATGTTGTTCGACCGGCTCCGAGGCAGTCAGGCCGGGACAGATCGCCTGCACTTGTCGACACAAATGGAAGCGCTTGATCGTCACAATGTGAACGAGTATCTGGGCCGGTTTGGCGGGCAGGATTGGTCTTCAATCGACTTTCAACGGTTTTCTCGCGCCTACACGCCCTCCCTCCAGACTTATGACTTCTCGCTGCGAGCGTTAATGTCTCAATTTGACTGAGCCGGTTTTCCATGTCTATTCGCGAATCAATCAGGTTTCGGCTGCTGTTTTACACCTTGCTCTGTAGTTCGCTGATAACGTTAGTGATTACGTCACTGCAACTCTATCTGGATTATAAAAACGAAGTTAATTTTATTGAAGATCGTTTCGCATTAATCGAAAACAGCTATGTTGTGCCACTTTCCCACTCCGTCTGGAATTTCGATGAGAACGCGGCAAATGTGCAATTGGCCGGTATGCTGACGTTACCCGATCTGGTCTACGCCAAGGTTGTGCAAGACGACGAACTTCTGATCAGCCAGGGAAGGGAGCCTGAAAACCGGCAATTTCTGGTGACTCATGATTATGCGCTGGCCTATCCGATAGAAGGCCGCGCCATGGCGCTTGGAACATTAACGGTTGTGGCCAATCTGGAAAGCATTTATGTGCGACTATTCGATCGGATGCTCGTTATCCTGGGATCACAAGGGGTAAAAACCTTTCTTACCTCCGCATTTTTTCTGTTTATCGTCCAGCTTTTGGTGACGAGACATCTGACCAGTATTGCGAACTACGCAAATAGCCTGATGCATACCAATATGCAATCGACCCTCAAATTGAATCGTGCTGTCAGGCATCCGGAGGATGAGCTGGAGTCGCTGTGTAATGCGATTAATCACATGCGAGTCAGCGCGCTTCAGGATTGGCAACGCCAACACTGTCTGGTTCAGTTGGCGCAGCGACTGGCTGCCGTTAACGACCCCCTGAGTGTGATGAAATGCGCGTTATCCTATCTCCTGGACAAACTGGCGCTGACGCCGCAATCGCGCGCCGATGTGTATTTCAGGGGGATTCATCTTTCAGCGAAGAATGTACGAACGGAAGCTGTATATGATCAACTGGTGTTGCAGCCTATTGTAGACGCAGACAGTCTGTCGGACTGCTACGTCAGGAGCGACGTTATGCTGCCGCCACAACTGGCAACAACCGATGGGGCGCAGCAAACTGAGATTGACATTGATCGCTCGGAAGTTCGTCTGATTTGCCGGGACGAAGGGCAATTGATGTTTTGTATTCACCTGGAAGATGTCGATGCCGAACTGCTCTGCGATAGCCGCGAGCAGGAGCTGTTTCCTACCTTGATGCAATATCTGTTGTTGAAGCTGCGAAATGTGCAGGCCACCCAGTTTCTCGAAAGTAAAGTGAAAGAGAAGGCGAATAAACTACAGGCGGTGATAGATGCATTGATCGAAAAAAATAACGACTTTCAACAGGCTCAAAAGCAGTTGGTACACTCGGAAAAAATGTCGAGTTTGGGCACATTGGTTGCCGGTGCGGCACACGAAATCGGAAATCCGAACAACTTCATATCCGTCAGCGCATCAAACCTGTTGAATGACCTGTTGAATGTCCAGCAGTTTATC
The DNA here is from genome assembly GCA_024234505.1 of Hahellaceae bacterium. Taxonomy (GTDB): domain Bacteria; phylum Pseudomonadota; class Gammaproteobacteria; order Pseudomonadales; family Oleiphilaceae; genus JACKOD01. Next base: position 766,592 of record JACKOD010000002.1, read on the forward strand.
TACGAGCTGGCGGAGGGTGAAGCCGAAGTACAAGCTGAATTTGACCTCCACTTTACCAAACTGTATCAACATCTGGCGTTGATTACGGAGGGAACCGAACGTATTTCAAAATTGGTGAATGGACTACGCAACTTTTCGAGATTTGATAAGTCTGAGATTGCGCCAACCCATCTCAGCGGTGCCTTGGAATCCACGCTGAGACTAGTCAAGTCGGCATACTCGGCAATCATTGAGTTTCGTCTGGATCTGCAAAGCGACCCGGAGATCTTGGCCAACGAAGACCAAATGAGTCAGGTTTTTATGAATCTGCTGGTCAATGCGTGCCAGTCCATCGAAGAAAAACGCAAAGGGCTGCAGAGCGTTAAAGCGTTTAACGGTTTAATTCAGATTTCGAGTCGAACAGAAGGGCAGAACTTTGTAATCGAAATCACCGACAACGGCCTTGGTATGACAGCAAAGCAACAGGCCAAAGCCTTCGAACCCTTTTTTACTACCAAACCCGTGGGGCAGGGCACGGGGTTGGGTCTATCTATTTCGTACCAGATCATTCAGGGGCACAGCGGAACATTGCAGTGTCACTCCAACCCCGGAGAGGGAGTGACTTTTACCCTAAGTTTACCAATATCCAGTCTGTAGGCTTTAATTCAGCCCCATGCCAACCACCATACCCACCGCAACACCCAGCCCGATAAAAATGGAACCAACCACGATACCTACCGCCACATTACCTTTTTCAAGTTGTTCATGGGCAGAAAAAGGGGTGATTTTATCAAACCACTTATAGCCTAGTACCATGGTAGACAGGGTGAGCAGCGCCCCTAAAATGGCATAAATAAAATTAAGCGCGATGATGCTGAAGTCCATGTCAGATGTCCTCTTTGATTTGCTCGATTTTACGAACGTAGTTAATGGTTTCTTTACTGTGTTTACCGGTGACTCTGGGAAGGACTTTTTCTACCGATGCCCATTTTTTGGGATTTAAACCCTGATTGATTGCCACTCGTTGTGCTTTGAGAATATTCCCTTTGCCTGCATTGTAAGAGCCAAAGGTAAAACGCAGACGGCTTTCGATAGATCGTCCGGATTCCCAGTAATCAAATAACTGTTTGTTGTACCAGAGCGCGGCGGCAATATTCCAGCGTGGGTCGGTGGACTGACCTTCAATATATTTGTTCTTCTTTTGAATCTCGTTATAGGTCGCGGGCATAATCTGCATCAAGCCTTTAGCTCCGACATGAGATTTGGCTTCCGGGTTGAGATTGGATTCGGCCACGGCCTGGGCTTTGAAGTATTTCCAGTCGAAGCCGGGGCCAAAATAGCGCTTGGTGTATTTGGAAAAATACGCATCAAAATCGGTATGTTGGCTGTATTTGGCAAAGCTATCGGCTTGGGCATAGGCACCCAGAAAGCTAAAACCCAGCGTAAACAGTCTGACATATAAATAGCGCATGTTTCCCTCCGGTGCTCCTCCCGACACGTGCAAGTGTGGAGTATAAACCAGGAGAGGGCTCTCGCTCTATAAGTAACCCCCAGGAGCATTGAAGAGATATGTTCCGTTTTTTCGCCGCGATGATACTGAGGGGCTTAACACGGTTACAATGGGGATGCGTCAGTGTTTTCTATAGCAAGGATGATTGGCAATGTTAAAACCCGAACCTTTGAGATCAACATTACCTGAAGCGCTTAAGGAAGCCATTGCCATCGTAAAGGCTTCGGGTGATGAAGTGGCTTTCGATGAAAATGAATTAGCACTCATGAGTGCTGCGGCCAATGGCTACATCACATATGACGAAGTAGCCAGGAGGCTAATCGAAAAGTATCGCGAAAGAAAAGTACCGTGAAAGCTGATCCAATGCTCTGGCTGGGGGCAACGGGCCCCCACCAGCTGAACCGGTCTTATGTTCAGGACAGTTTCTTTTCCCGCGCGATTTCGCGGTAGGCGATGTCGCCACGGTAGAAGCTGCCATCCCATTTGATCTGCTTAACGAGATCATAGGCGCGTTTTTGTGCGGCGGTCACGGTGTCACCCAAACCGACCACACACAATACCCGCCCACCGTTGGTAACGACGTTTTCGCCTTCCATTTTGGTGCCGGCATGGAAAACTTTTTCGCCTTCGGGGGAGTGGGTTGGCAGGCCACGAATTTCGTCGCCTTTAGGGTAGTCTTCCGGGTAGCCGTTGGCTGCCATGACCACACCGACCGAGGCACGGGTATCCCACTGGGAGTCTTGTTCGTTCAGCTTGCCGTCGACTGCGGCCTGACAAAGCGCGACCAGATCTGATTGCATTCGCATCATGATTGGCTGGGTTTCGGGATCACCGAAGCGACAGTTGAACTCGATGACCTTGGGCGCACCTTCCGTATTAATCATCAGGCCTGCGTACAGAAAGCCGGTATAAGGGTTACCTTCAGCAGCCATGCCACGCACGGTAGGATAGATTATCTCTTCCATGATGCGCTGGTGTACCGCTGGGGTCACTACCGGTGCGGGTGAATAGGCTCCCATGCCGCCCGTGTTCGGGCCGGTATCGCCATCGCCGACACGTTTGTGATCCTGACTGGTTGCCATGGCCAGCACGTTTTCACCGTCGACCATCACAATAAAGCTGGCTTCTTCGCCGTCGAGAAACTCTTCTACCACTACGCGATGGCCGGCATCACCAAACTTGTTACCCGCTAACATATCGCGAATAGCATCTTCGGCCTGAGCCAGTGTCATAGCGACAATCACGCCTTTTCCTGCGGCCAGACCGTCGGCTTTAATGACGATGGGGGCGCCTTTTTCACGCACATAAGCCAGGGCCTGGTCTACATCAGTAAAGTTCTGATAAGCGCCGGTCGGAATCTGGTGACGTGCCAGGAAGTCTTTGGTGAAGGCTTTGGAGCCTTCCAGCTGTGCGGCATTGGCGGTGGGTCCGAAGATGCGCAGGCCACGTTCGCGGAACAGGTCTACTACACCTTTAACCAAAGGCGCTTCCGGGCCGACGATCGTGAGACCAATCTGGTTGGTTTGGGCAAAATTGGCCAGACCTTCGATGTCCAGTACGTCAATCGCAACGTTTTCGACTTTGGTTTCGAGCGCGGTACCGGCGTTGCCGGGCGCTACAAATACTTTTTCAACATAGTCAGGCTGGGCGGCCTTCCATGCTAGGGCGTGTTCGCGACCGCCGTTACCGATGATGAGTATTTTCATGTTGGTTTCCTGATAGCTTTGAAGTGGTGCCAGCCCTCTCCCCCAACCCCTCTCCCACGAGTGGGAGAGGGGCGTTTGCCATAAGCGTGTTCTCTGGCTTCACTTTTTTCTCCCACGAGTGGAAGAGGGGTGTTTGCCATAAGCATGTTCTCTGACCTCCCTTTTTTATCCCACGAGTGGGAGAGGGGCGTTTGTCACAAGCATGTTCTCTGGCTTCACTCTTTTCTCCCACGAGTAGCGCGAGGCCGCATCAAGATTTTATTCCCTCTCCCCCGAGGGGGAGAGGGTTAGGGAGAGGGGGCTTTGCTGTCTTAGTGCCTGAAGTGTCTCATACCGGTAAAGACCATGGCGATACCATGTTCGTTAGCTGCATCGATGACTTCCTGGTCGCGTATGGATCCGCCGGGTTGAATGACTGCGGTGATGCCTGCCGCAGCGGCGGCGTCAATACCATCCCTGAACGGGAAAAATGCGTCCGAGGACATGACGGAACCGGGCACTTCCAGTCCTTCATCAGCCGCTTTGATTCCGGCAATTTTAGCACTGTAAACGCGGCTCATCTGTCCGGCGCCAATGCCGATGGTACGACCGTTTTTGGCGTAGACAATGGCGTTGGATTTCACGTACTTGGCTACTTCCCAGGCGAACAGCAGATCGTTCAGTTCCTGCTCGGTTGGGGCGCGTTTGGTTACCATCTTGAGTTCATCAAGATTGACCATCCCCAGATCGCGTTCCTGAACCAGTAAGCCGCCGTTGACTCGCTTGTAATCGAATCCGCCGACACGATCGCGGTCAAACTCGCCACAAGCGAGCAGACGCACATTGGGCTTGGCTGAGACGATCTGGATGGCTTCATCGCTAATGGTGGGCGCAATAATCACTTCCACAAACTGGCGGTCGATAATTGCTTTGGCTGTGCCGCCGTCCAGTTCGCGGTTGAAGGCAATAATGCCGCCAAACGCAGAGGTCGGATCAGTGGCATAGGCCAGATTGTAGGCTTGCAAAATGTCGGCACCGATCGCTACACCACAAGGGTTGGCGTGTTTCACGATCACGCAGGCCGGATCAGCGAAAGGCTTGACGCACTCCAGCGCGGCATCGGTATCTGCCACATTGTTGTAAGACAGTTCTTTGCCTTGCAACTGCTTGGCCGTACTGATGCTGGCTTCCTGAGGATTGCGCTCCACGTAAAATGCGGCTTGTTGGTGAGGGTTTTCACCGTAACGCATGTCCTGGGCTTTCACAAACTGGGTGTTAAAAGTGCGCGGGAACAGGTCGGATTCGTTATCTGAGGTGCGCGTGCCGAAGTAGTTGGCGATTGCACCGTCGTAAGCCGCAGTATGTTCATAGGCTTTGATGGCCAGATCAAAACAGGTTTGTTTGGCTACCGCACCCTGAGAAGCCTGCATTTCTTCAAGCACGCGGGCGTAGTCGCTACTGTTTACAACGATAGCAACGTGGGCGTGGTTTTTGGCTGCAGCTCGAACCATGGTCGGGCCACCGATATCAATGTTTTCGATCGCGGTTTCGAGGTCACAGTCAGGACGGGCAACGGTTTGTTCGAACGGGTACAGGTTCACGACTACCATGTCGATCGGCTGGATGCCGTGTTTCGCCATAACGGCGTCATCAATACCGCGGCGGCCCAGAATGCCACCGTGAATCTTGGGGTGCAGGGTTTTTACCCGGCCATCCATCATTTCAGGAAAACCGGTGTAATCCGACACTTCTACTGCAGCAATGCCCTGTTCTGTCAGTAGTTTAAAGGTGCCTCCGGTGGAGAGAATTTCAACGCCCATGGCGCTCAATGCTTTGGCGAAATCAACAATGCCGGTTTTGTCAGAAACACTGATCAAAGCCCGCTGAATGCGAATACCTGAGGTTGCGTCAGTCATGATGATGTTTTTGCTTGCACTTGAGATTGGCGACAGGGAGGGCGAACCCTCCCGCATACGTGGGAGCTATTTGTGCGCTGTAGGCACGGCCTGAACGGGTCGCACTGAGTGCGATGGTTGTTACTTGTTGCGTCATTTGGCCACTCCCTTCGTTTTCTTCCCGGGGCGGGTGATAGACACTCGCGACCTCAGGAATCCGAAAAGAATTATAGCAGACCGTATTGCTTCAGTTTCTTACGCAGCGTGCCACGGTTCAGACCCAGCAGCACAGACGCTTTGGTCTGATTGTTACGGCAGTAACGCATCACTTGTTCGAGGAGTGGTGCTTCTACTTCATTGAGTACCAGGTTATAAACGTCTGTCGCGTTTGCTCCGTCCAGTTGGGCGAAGTAGTTTTGCAAGGTTTTTTCAACGCAATCACGCAAGGTGGCTGCGCCGGCAATAGCAGTCCCGTGTTGGGATGCCACTTCCGCCTGAACTGCAGACGAGCTTTCTGCATAGCTTTCGATACTCATGCGGCGATATCCTCTCCGATAAATGGTTAGTCTGACAGTATGATGCAGCGAGAATGAGCGGTAATCCCGCTAGTCAGCACACTAGTGAATCGTATTTTCAAAAAACGCTTCGATGCTATCGAGCTGCTGTTGTGCAGACTCAAAGCTATTAAATCCGGCTCTGAAAGCATGACCCTGCGGCAGGGTTTTCATATACCAGCCGACATGCTTTCGGGCAATGCGCAAGCCCAGATAGTCACCGTAAAACCGGTGTAATTCCTTGACGTGCATTAACAGTGTCTGTCTGACTTCAGCCGTGTTGGCTGACGGCAGTTTTTCACCGGTTTTCAGGTAATGCAGAATCTCCCGGAATATCCAGGGATTGCCTTGGGCTGCACGGCCAATCAACAATCCATCCGCCTGTGTGTGATCAAGCACAAAACGGGCCTTTTCGGGAGAGTCGATATCGCCGTTGGCAAACACAGGAATGCTGACACGCTGCTTTACCCGGGCGATGGTTTCGTACTCTGCTTCACCTTCAAATTTACAGGCCCGCGTCCGTCCATGAATGGCTAACGCCTGAATGCCGGCATCTTCCGCGATTCTGGCAATGGTTAACGCATTGCGATTTTCGCTATCCCAGCCAGTGCGGATTTTCAGTGTCACCGGAACGGTCACCGCTTTTACCACGCTTTGCAGTATTTCAGTGACCAGCGCTTCATCGCGCAACAATGCAGAGCCTGCCGCCCGGTTACAGACTTTCTTGGCAGGGCAACCCATATTGATGTCGATGATCTGTGCGCCGCGTTCTTCGTTCATTCTTGCTGCGTTGGCAAGCATGTCGGGATCGGCGCCCGCGATCTGTACTGATCTGGGTTCGGCTTCATCTTCATGATTCAGTCGGAAATAGGACTTACGGGTATCCCATAAATCGGGATTCGCGATGACCATTTCCGATACTGCCATGCCTGCACCCAGCTGACGGCAAAGTCGCCTGAAAGGCAGATCCGTTACTCCGGCCATGGGGGCCAGTATTAACGGGTTTTCCAGATTGTAAGGGCCTATTGTCAGCATGACTTGAGCTACATCTCTGTGAAACCTGGGGTCCATTACGTTCCCCGCTACCGTTCGCCACGCCGCATGCGGGTTGAATAATACGCCTGAAAATCAGGCTAAAAACCGTACATGGGGGGCTATTTCAGGGGCGCTAATAATACTCTCAGAGGGGGGGGCATGAAAGGGCTAAAATGCACAAAAAAACGATTATTTTTCGTTCGTTTTGGTTGACTTTTGATCTTCTTTTTGTATTTCACGGGATTCGAACCGCTTTGGCACCCGACGGGCTGCAACCTTGCGTTAATCGCTGCTTTTCTTCTGTGCAGGACTAAATGTCATGGCATAGCTGACGGCATCGTTGCCGGGGTCCTGCAGTTCCAGTGAGATATGAATCGGCGTATTGACGGGCATTTCTTTCCATAGGGAAACGTCGCCATGCAGATATTCACGGGGCTCAAATGTGCGTTGGGCAACGATCTTGTGATCCAGACTGGAAAACGACAGCGTCATTGCCGGAAAGGGTTGCGGGAAAGGCGCTTGATTGACCATCAGGGCGTCAATGATCAGCGCTTTTCGGGCCGTCGGGTGGCTTCTGACGATCAGGTTCTGGCTTTTGATGCGCTTAGTGTCAATTAATTCCGGAAGCGTGCAGCCGAGCGCACCACAAGCTTTGACATACAGTGGTCGAAACTTCTCATCGTGTGCGAGTTCCGGATAATAGTACCAGGCCAGCTGTGCCAGAAGAACGGTTAATAACAACAGGCTTAACGCTGCCCAAACCAGGTTAACCCAGTTGCGGGGGGCGTGAGAGGAAACTGCCAGGGCTTCATGCCGGAGTTCTTTAAAATCAAACTGCCTTTCGGTGCTGTGTTGTACCTCTGCCGGGGCAGGGGGGGCTTCCGCAATTACCTTGGCGGGCGCTTTGTGGCCCGGTTTGGCCGGATCGAGCAGGTTTCTGATCGAGGGTCTGGGGGGGGGGGCATCCGCCGCCTTCTTGTTGTCTGAATGCGGTGCAAGTCTGCCAATGGACGGTTCGCGTTTGGTCTCGGCGGGTGGATTAACCTTCGGGGCCGTCTTGGGGGCGTCCAGTTTGCTTGGCCCCGGCTGCTCCATATCCAGAAACTCTTCGGAAAATTCCAGATTGCTGAAACTGGTATCGTCGAGCACCGATTTCTTTTGGGGGGCGCCATCTCCACCCTCTTGTTTGAGCATCTTTTCTGCCCAGGATTCATCTTTTTCTTCGTGGTTCTCGTCGTCTACCAGCGCATCTGAAAATACATGAGCCGCTTTCTGATCCGCCACCGCTTTAAAGTGAGTACTGAGTTCGATGTCCAGCATCCCGCCTTTGCGGGTATAGGCTTGCTCTTTGGCGTCTTCTTCGGGGTCGTCCTGAAATAACAGGTCATCGGACGCTTCTGCATCCCGGGGCGTCTCCATCGGAGCGGGTGCTGCAGTGGGGGGGCGCGCCGCCGCAGGGGGGTGTGCGGGGGTAAATTTGGGGTTGGTCGGTGTCGCTGGCGCAGTTGCGCCCGCCCGGGGCGCGCCTAAAAGATTTTCCAGAGCATTGAATACCTGCATACAGTCTCCGCAACGCACTTTCCCGTTCGCAATAGACAGGTGTTCATCTGTCACTTTGAAGGTTGAGTGGCAATGCGGGCATCTGGTTTGTTGGCTATTCATGGCATCCCTGAAATCGGTAAAGGTCTAAGGTCAGTCTATACGCTTGATTCCGGTGAGGCGAACCCATTCATCCTGGGTGCAGGGCTCGTCCATCTCAAACCATTCACTATAGCGTTCCAGCACCTCGTTGGCTTGTTGATCCAATATGCCGGAAAGTACCAGCTTTCCTCCGGCACGGGTGAGGCTTGCCAGACGCGGTGCCAGTTGAATCAATGGCTGCGCGAGGATGTTGGCAATCATTATGTCTGCCGGTTCGGTGGGGGCGTCTTCGGGAAAATACAAAGGCCAGCGATCTGTAGAAATGCCGTTTCGCTCGGCATTTTCCCGAGATGCCTGCAGTGCCTGAGGGTCGGTATCTACACCCATGGCACTTTTTGCACCCAGCAACAGCGCCGCAATACCCAGTACACCAGAGCCGGAGCCGTAGTCAATGACGGTCTGTCCTTCGACCGGTGTGGCGTCCAGCCAGCGCAGGCACATCGCGGTGGTCGGATGGGTACCTGTGCCAAAGGCGAGGCCGGGGTCGAGCAGCAGGTTGATGGCCTGAGTATCCGGGGGTTCGCGCCAGCTGGGGCAAATCCAGAGCCGCTCTCCGAACTGCATGGGGTGAAAATTATCCATCCACTCCCGCACCCAGTCTTTGTCTTCGAGTATTTCTACTTTGTTCGCAGGAAAAGGGGTACCCAGACGCGCCTGATGTTCCGCATCTAGAAAAGCGGTGACCGCTTCCATATCTGTGTCGGCTTCCCAGAGCGCATTGAGTCCGGTCTGGTTCCAGAGCGGTGTGGTGCCAAGATCGGGCTCAAAAATAGGCTGGTCGGCGTTGTCCTGAAAAGTCACGGCGCACGCACCCGCTTCGAGTAACAGATCTTCCAGGTCGCTCGCTTGCTCGGGCGAGATTTCCAGACGCATTTGTATCCAGGGCATAACAGGTTTCCAGTGAAAGCGTGGCCGCCGCAGCGGCTTAATCCCGAATCAGTTTCTCGAGATAGTGAATATTAAATTTACCATGTCTGAATCCGGAATCGGTGACCAGTCGACGATGCAGCGGGGTATTGGTTTTGATCCCGTCGACCACCAGCTCGTCCAATGCGTTTTTCATCCGATTCAGGGCGATATCCCGGGACTCACCGTGCGTAATCAGTTTTCCGATGAGTGAATCATAGTAGGGAGGCACGTTATAACCACTGTACAAGTGAGAGTCTACGCGCACGCCATTGCCTCCGGGGGCGTGAAAGTGCTTCACTTGTCCGGGGCTGGGGATAAAGGTTTTGGGATCTTCCGCGTTGATGCGACATTCGATGGCATGGCCAACAAAGCGGATATCTTCCTGACGGATAGACAGAGGCATGCCACTGGCAATACGCAACTGTTCCTTAACAATATCGACGCCTGTAATCATTTCGGAAACAGGATGCTCAACCTGAACACGGGTGTTCATTTCAATGAAATAAAAGGCATCATCCTGGTAAAGAAATTCAAAAGTACCTGCGCCTTTGTAACCGATATCAACGCAGGCTTTGATACAGGCATCCAGTACCGCTTTTCGCGCCGCCGGGTTGATATTGGGAGCGGGGGCTTCTTCGAGTACTTTCTGATGACGGCGTTGCAGGGAGCAATCGCGATCACCTAAGTGGATGGCATGGCCTTGTCCATCAGCGAGCACCTGAACTTCCACATGGCGCGGATTGTCCAGAAACTTTTCCAGGTAAACCGTGTCGTCGCCAAAAGCCGCTTTCGCTTCCGTTTGGGTAATCTGAATTGCGTTGAGCAGCGCGGCTTCGGAGTGGACGACTTTCATGCCGCGACCACCTCCGCCAGCGGCGGCTTTAATCATCACCGGGTAGCCGATTTTGTGGGCTATCGCGAGGGTGCGATCGTTGTTGTTGGTCACCGGGCCGTCTGAGCCGGGTACGGTGGGTACGCCGGCTTCACGCATGGCCCGGATCGCCGATACCTTGTTGCCCATCAGTCGAATGACCTCTGGCGAGGGGCCAATAAATGTAAAGCCGCTTTTTTCGACTTGTTCGGCAAAGTCGGCGTTTTCGGCCAAAAATCCATAACCGGGATGAATGGCAACGGCGTCGGTGACTTCGGCGGCGCTAATCAGGGCAGGAATATTCAGATAGCTGTCTGTGGCGCTATTGGGGCCGATGCAAACGGTTTCATCGGCAAGACGCACGTGCATCAGGTCGCGGTCTACCTTGGAGTGTACGGCGACCGTTTTAATTCCCAGTTCTTTACAGGCTCGCAAAATCCGTAAGGCAATTTCGCCCCGATTTGCGATGAGTACTTTATCGATCATGACGTTGCCTCAGTTCTCAGACAATACTGAACAGTGGCTGGTCAAACTCAACCGGCTGACCGTTTTCGGCAAGAATGGCATGAATCACTCCACTCTTGTCGGCTTCGATCTGGTTCATCATTTTCATGGCTTCTACAATGCATAGTACATCGCCCGCTTTAACGCTCTGACCGACTTCTACAAAATGGGCTGCACTGGGTGAGGGCGAACGGTAAAACGTACCAACCATGGGGGAGCGCACGGCATGCCCGGTAAATGCCGGCTCGCTTTCCTGTGCAGTTTCGGGCGCAGGTGCGGCTGCGGGTGTGGCGACAGGCGCGTATGAAGCGGGCATCTGCGGCATGCTGAAGGTTTGCGTGGCTTGCGCTTTACGACGGCAGATGCGTACCGATTCCTCTCCTTCCTTGATCTCAATTTCTTCGATATCGGATTCTTCGAGCAGTTCGATCAGTTTCTTGATTTTGCGGATATCCATAATCATTAATCTCTTATTTAGTACTAGGCGTTCATGATGACCGGAATTAATGGCCGATGCGTCGTAAAGCGGCGGCCAGTGCAAGGTCGTAACCCTGACTGCCCAGCCCACAGATGACGCCAACCGCAACATCGGAAAAGTAGGAGTGTTGGCGGAACGGCTCACGGGCATGAACGTTGGATAAATGAACTTCAATAAAGGGTATAGATACAGCCAGTAGCGCATCGCGTATGGCTACGCTGGTGTGGGTAAAGGCGGCTGGATTGATAATGATGAAATCAACCTGCTCCTGACGGGCATCATGAATGCGATCAATCAGTTCATATTCCGCATTGCTTTGCAGCGTAAGCAGATGATGACCTTGCGCCTGAGCCTGCTCCCTTAAGCGCTGGTGAATGTCTTCGAGCGTTTCACGCCCGTAGATTTCCGGCTCGCGGGTTCCGAGTAAATTAAGATTGGGACCATTCAGAACAAGAATCGTAGCCATAGGGCAACTTCCTTAAAAGGCCGGATACTCAGGTTAATAACTTACCCATTAGAGGATTTTGTCGGCAGTTTGCCGCTTTTTTATGGCACTTTCAAGAAATTATCGGGAAAATGCCGGAATTTATCTGATCATATCCTTTAGTGTTTGCTGTCGCACCCGCCACACTATTTTTGTTGCCCGAGGGAGAGGGCGCAACCTTTGTTCGGGACGCTTGCGGTAACGGGGGGCGTCGGGGCGAGGACGCCCCTCGCTACAGGGTGGTCGCTGCAAGGCTGTCGTTTCTGACGTTGCGGATTCTACCGCAAACAGGTTTTCATGGCGCATTGCGAAAAATCTTCACTTGATTACGACCGCCATGTTTTGCTTCATAAAGTGCTTTGTCTGCTTTTTCACAAAGTTCCTGAGCAGATTCATCGCTCAGCAGTGCCACGCCACAGCTGAATGTAACGTGAAATTCTACGTCGCCCGCCGGCTGGGAGAGCTGTGAAAAACGTTCGCGTATTTCATTGAGAATGTTTTTGGCATCGGTTTCAGTGATATTGGGTAACACGATGGCAAACTCCTCACCGCCATAGCGTCCGATATGATCGGTTTTTCGCAAGCGTTGCTTGAGGAACATCGCCAGACTTTTCAACACGCGATCACCGATGGGGTGTCCGTAGGAATCGTTGATTTTTTTAAAGTAATCAATGTCCAGCATGGCAAACGCCATGGAATGGCCTTTTTGTCGTGCCTTGGTAATTTCGGTTTCAAGGAGGTAAAGCGTATGGGTATGGTTATACAGTCCGGTTAAGCTGTCACGAATCATCAGCGCAAGTAATGAACGTGCCCGGCGGCCACGATTGTGTATGGTGGCAGTCAGGTGACGCGGGTTGATCGGTTTGGTAAGAAAATCATCCCCTCCCAGACTCATGGCGTGCAATTGCTTGTTAACATCATCTTCGGCTGACAGGTAGATAATCGGCACACTGTGATAGCGGTCCTGTTGACGGATGACGCGCGCCAGTTCCATGCCGGTACAGCCCGGCATGTACATATCCATAATGATGATTTCGGGCTGGAAGTCATCCAGCGCGATCAAAATCTGCATCGGATCGGTAATGACGTGAGGAATCATCCCGGCTTTATTCAGCACGTTCTCTACATACTTTGCCTGGGCGCGCGAGTCGTCCACCACCAGTACCCGGTAGGGATCCAGCGGGCTGGCATGGGTATACTGCTCCACTCGTTCAATCAGCTGGCCGGGATCGACGGCGCGATAAAAATACTCTTCTCCCCCGCAGCGGGAGGCAATGAGGCGCGTTTCAATGTCGTCCAGATCGTCGCTGGTAAAAATGATCGGGATGGGGGTTTCGTGATTTGCCTGAATCTGCTGAATCGTTTCGATCCCCTGATGCTTATTCCCGCCAAAACTGACATCGATCACGATGGTTTCCGGCTTGTCGAGCCGGGTCGCGTGGATCAGTTCTTCCGGACTTTTAAAATGCAGGGCCCTGAATCCGAAAAATTCCAGTTGGCGCGTAATTCGCTGGGCGTTATCTTCGCTGATCAGTGCCAGATAGACCGGTGTTCGCAGAAAGGTCCGCGGCGTTGCACCTGTCGGGTGATCGGTGCGACGTTGAGTGCACTGGCTGAGTTCGTCAATGGCATTGTCAATATCGACACGTACCGTTTCAGGTATTTGGAGTGGTGTTTCTTTTTGTGCAGTGAAGGGGGTCAGCAACGCGGTGAGTTTGCTTGTGACATGGTGATACCCCTTCATCTCGAAGCGTTCGGCGTACTTCTCCAATTTCATAATGGCCAATTGAAGTTCATGCAGGCGCTCAATATCAGACCAGTCGGCTTCTTTCAGCTTTTGCCAGTTGTCCAGCACTATTCTCGCCTGGGTGGTCACTCGTTTTGCAAAGTACTGTTTTAATTTTTCTTTTTGATCTTCGGTCGACATGACTTCTGCCTGTGGGGGATTTCGTCCTAAACTAATGAAACATAGATCACTTTTACGGATTGTTGTAGGAAAGAGCCGTACTTTTTAAGTAACTTTATGCATCGACCGCTAATGGCCGGGGGCTGGCGACCTGCACAGAGTGGGCGCGGACGGAATGGATGATCTATGGTAGTAGGTAGGTTAAAAACACCGTAGGTAGGTCAATGGCAGCGTATTCCACTTGAGTGGCAAATCCTGCGTAATAGGAATGGGGAGAGTGATGACAGGCGCGTCCAGGCATTCGGCTAAAGTCATGAGTTTGCGGGGGTTGCTGACACTGGCAACGAGTGTGTTGTTGCTGCTGCTTCTGGTCGGCAATCTATTGCTTAATGTCAGCAATACCCGGCATTTTTTGCAGCAGCAGTTGGCTATTCATGCACAAGATGCGGCGACTTCTTTAGGATTGTCTCTCTCGGCACAAGGTGCGGATGAGGTAATGACTGAACGTCTGGTGGCGGCCATGTTTGATAGTGGTTACTACCAGCGTATTGAAATCCAGGATGTGCAAGGCACGCCACGTTTGGTGCGCGAACATGCCTCCGCCATTATTGGGGTGCCAGCCTGGTTCGTGCAGCTGGTGCCCCTGCAAACACCTCAGGGACAGGCCGAGCTGATGCAGGGCTGGACACGAAAAGGGCAGGTATTGATTCACAGTCATCCCGGCTTTGCTTATCTTAAACTGTGGCAGGCGCTCAAAGTGCAAACCTCCATGTTCGTTGTGTCGCTGGTGCTGGTTTTGCTATTGCTGCAGTGGTTGTTGAGCCGGCTGTTAAAACCGTTGCAACAGGCTGAAACACAAGCCGAAGCGGTGGCGCAGAATAACTTCAGTTTTCGCTCACCGGAGCGGGGCACGCGAGAGGTGCGTCGGGTGACCCGGGCGTTGAATCATATGGCCGACCGATTGGGACAGGTTTTTCGTGAACAGTTGGGATTAATCGAACAATTGCGCCAAACCGCTTTTCGTGATGTGGTCACCGGACTGGGAAATCGACAGGATTTTGACCGCCGTCTGGAGGTTGAGTTAAGCAGCGAGCATCAAACGCCGGCAACGCTGCTGTTGCTTCAAATTGGTCAGTTTGCTGAATTCAATCAGCAACAGGGCAGAGCGCAAGGCGATGCGCTGTTGCAACGGGTGGCCAATCAGCTTTGTACCGCGTTGCAACCCTGGCCTGAAGCCTATGCGGGTCGCCGTGCCGGGGCCGATTTTGCCGTCTATATTCCCGGGCTAACGCCTTCTCGCGCCGAACCGTTTGTGGCTTCGTTAATGGGGGGGCTCACGACCGCATCGGATCTGCAAAGCCAACAGGGCGGTACTGAAGTGAAGCCTCGTTTTTATGCGGGATGGATTGCCTTTACGCCGCCGGAGGATGCGCGGGCTTTGCTGGCCAAAGCCGATCTGGCCCTGCGCTCCGCACAGCTACAGGAAAGACCGAGTGTGGCCTATGCGGAATTACAGAAGCCCGACACCCCGGCCATCACGGTGCCCGATATGGGGGCGGGAGAATGGGCCATGCTGCTACAGGAAAAACTGGCCGCAGATCAGCTGCACCTGCAGCAACAACCTGTACAGGATACCTTTGGGCAACCGCGTTATCAGCAACTCCTGGCCCGGCTGGAAATGAATGGTGAACGGGTAGCGGCACAACGCTTTCTGCCAATGGTTGAAAATAGCGGCATGAGCGTCACGCTGGATTTGAATGTACTGGAAAAGGCAGTCGCCTTGTTACAGGATGATCCGGAATTGCGTTTGGGGGTCAGCCTGTCTTTAGCTACGTTAAGGGCCGCCGAGCTGCCAGCGTGGTTACGAGAACACCTGGCATCGCATCGCATCGCAGAACGTCTGCATTTGAGTATTCTTGAGTTTGCATTGCAGCATGATGAGTCCTACGTGGAACGGCTGTTGGCTCTGGCGGGCGAACTCGGGTTCCGCGTGGCGATCGACCGCTTCGGATTGGCTCCGGTGGCATTTGGCTACTTGCAACGACTGGCATTTGACCATATTAAGGTAGATCAGCGGTTTGTCCGGGGCGTGGCGACACATCAGGAACATCAGTTCTTTTTACGAGCCATTGTACAGATTGCCCACAGCCAGGGGATGAAAGTGATCGCCGTGGGTGTGGAAACCGAGGATGAATGGGAAACTCTCATTACATTGGGCTTTGATGGCGGGATGGGCTACTATCTCGGTCGGCCGGAAACCCCTGATTTAAACAAACGCGTATAGGTGCCCGGTCTTCTGGCGTTAACGTGCGATCTCTGCACGAGAGGCCAGTCATGCCGGCAGCGCCGAATGATTAACACAGAATGGAAAGAACTATGAGCACCAGTCGAATAAAAGATTTTGTCAAAGACCGCTGGGAAGACGTACAGGACTACCTCGGAGGCGGATTGCTCCCCAAAGTGATCGGCGGCGTTGTGGCCCTTTACCTGGTATTGTCCTTGTTTGTCGGTTGGTATTGGAGTGCGGAACCCGGCTTGTTTTCTGTGCGCGAGGCCACCGATACGCTGGCTGCCGAACGTAAATCAGAACCGGTGATCGGTTATGCGACTGTGACCACGCTGATTAAAATGAGCGAAACCCTGCTCGATAAACCCGGCGGGTACATTACCAACGACATTATGCCGCCGGGTGTATGGCTGGATAACATTACCAATTGGGAGTTTGGTGTATTGGTTCAGGTGCGTGATTTGTCACGTGCGTTGCGCAAAGACCTGAGTCGCTCACAAAGCCAGTCGACCGAAGATAAGGATTTGATCATTGCCGAACCACAATTCCACTTCGACAATGGCAGCTGGGCCATTCCCGCAACCGAACGGGAATATCGCCATGGCATCAAGGCACTTTACGGTTATCTCGACCGTCTGTCGGATGCAGACAAAACCGATGCACAGTTTTATGCACGTGCCGACAATCTTCGTAACTGGCTGTCGGATGTTGAAAACCGGTTAGGTAGTTTGTCGCGCCGTTTAAGTGAGAGCGTGGGGCGCCCACAGCTGGACATGGGGTTGGCGGGCGATGCCGCCGCACAACAATCCACACATGGTAACAGCGTGGAAGAAAAGAAAACGCCCTGGCTGAAGATTGATGATGTCTTTTACGAAGCGAGAGGCACGTCGTGGGCCTTAATTCATATCCTCAAAGCCATCGAAATCGACTTCAAACCCGTACTGGAAGATAAAAACGCACTGGTCAGCCTGCAGCAGATCATCATGGAGCTGGAAGCCACTCAGGAGTCTGTCTGGAGCCCGATGATTCTTAATGGCAGCGGTTTTGGCGTGTTGGCGAATCACTCGCTGACCATGGCGTCTTATATTTCCCGCGCCAACGCCGCGATCAGTGATTTGCGTAGCTTGTTGCAGCAGGGTTAAGTTAGCACCCTCTCCCCCAGCCCCTCTCCCGCGCGCGGGCGAGGGGAGTTTCAGGTCATTGACTTGTTCCGGCGCTTTGCCGAAGCCCCTCTCCCGTGCGCGGGCGAGGGGAGGATGTTGAAATCCCTGGCCCTAACGGAAGCAGCCCCTCTCCCGTGCGCGGGCGAGGGGAGTTTGCTCTTCCTTTGTTTCGGCTACGTGCATCCCTGCAATTGAATATCGGGGTTGCGAGCTTGATTGGCACTCCTCCAGATTGAACCATCACGCCTCGATCAATACAGAGGTTATGTTTCGCCAATTATTCCAGTCACGTTGATAGGGTGGGCATTGCCAACCATTCCCTCTCCCCTCGGGGAGAGGGTTAGGGAGAGGGGGTATTCGCAAACTTTGTTTCGGCTACGTGCATCCCTGCAATTGAATATCGGAGTTGCGAGCTTGATTGGCACTCCTCCAGATTGAACCATCACGCCTCGCTCAATACAGAGGTTATGTTTCGCCAATTATTCCAGTCACTTTGATAGGGGCATTGTTAACATTCCCTCTCCCCTAGGGGAGAGGGTTAGGAGAGGGGTATTCGCAAACTTTGTTTCTGGCTACGTGCATCCCTGCAATTGAATATCGGGGTTGCGAGCTTGATTGGCACTCCTCCAGATTGAACCATCACGCCTCGCTCAATACAGAGGTTATGTATTCCAGTCACTTTGATAGGGGGCATTGCTAACCATTCCTCTCCCCTCGGGGCGAGGGTTAGGGAGAGGGGTATTCGCAAACTGCGTAGGATGGGTAATCACATCCAGAGTCAGCTCATCAAAGGTGAACACTTTCCCCCATGTGCTTTGGCAAAGGTCTGTGCAGCAGGTTGATCGGCGAACGAAGCCAGCGTCGGCCCCATGGCACCTTGCTGATTTGAACCCACTACAAACACCGCTTTGCGGGCGTCGATTAAATGGGCATCGTCAGGGCGGTTCCAGTCGCTGCGACCCATGTCGTGCACAAAATTTCGTAAGTGTTCGGAGTGTTTTCCGGTTGTAAGTACCAGGCCATCAGGTCGCGGGTCGAACAGAATTTACGGGCGATTTTTTCACGACCTTCAAAGGCTTCCCTTTGGGGCCGGGAAACCCGTACATGGCCATACCGCAGACATGGCATTCATCGCTGGGTTCAAACGCAATGGGGTCACCGGCTTGTTGGCGACAGCGTCTTCTTTGCAGCCGGTCAAAAACAACGTCAGTGCGAATACGGCAGAGAGTGCTTTGGTATAGCGTATTGTGGTATGTAGCATGAGTAACCTTAAATTAGATGCGACGTTTTCTGAAAACCCAGTAAGCGGCGAAGAAGGGTGCTACGACCCAGGCAATCAGCACGCTAAAGAGTATACCGTAACCAAATGAGAGTTCGCCGGCCATGACCAACAGGCCTTGACCGCTGCCTTCGAAGCCCACCAGATTGATGAGTCGGAAGACATCGGTCGGATTCAGCATCAGCAGATAGGGGATCAGATCCGGATGGAAACGACCTTCGGTTGCCACTAATAAGCCCAGCAATCCCAGATCGAAGACCAGCACAAACATGAACCAGAAAATCAGCGCGAGTCCGGCGGCTTTGGATTTCTCTGATACCCAGGCACTGATCAGGTAAGCAAAGGCTATGAAGACAATACCGAGCAGGCTGGCGGAGAGAATAAAAATGCTGAATGAACCGAGCACTTCGGAAATGGCCGCGTTTTGGGCAAAAACCAGAATGGTGACCGCACTGGCTCCAAATCCCAGAATGGTGGAGGTGGTCATAATGGCACCGTGGCCTAATAACTTGCCGATTAACAACTGGCCTTTGCTCAACGGATAGGTCAAAAGCAGTAACAGGGTGCCGTCTTCATCTTCGCCAACGATGGCATCGTAAGCCAATAAAAGAGCAATCAACGGAATCAGGAAAACGGCCAGCGAGGCAAGACTGACAATGGTGCTGGGCAGCGATGTAAATCCGACCACCCCTGACGCCGCCGCACCAAACCAGCTGATACCGACTGATAACAAGGCAAAAACCAGCGTGATGGCGACAATCCAGCGATTTCAGACCGTCTTTAAATTCTTTCCAGGCGATACTGGCGATGGCATTCATGAGCGTACCTCGCTGTGCAGAGCGGCTTCAACAAAGTGGCGATACAGTTGCTCCAGCGAGGGTAAATGAATATCCACATCATCTACGCAGGGATGGGAGAGCAGGTCTCGCAGCAAAGCCATTTTACCGGACTGATTTGATTCGAACTCCAGTGCATGGCCGTTAATCTGGCGAAAATTGCGGGTTTCAAAACCGGATTGGGACGCGAGTCGCTGTTGTAGTTCTTCCCGATTCAGACGCCCCTGTACGCGAATTCTCATGGGTAATGCGGCTTCCTGGCGCAAATGTTCCAGTGTACCCAATGCTTGTAGTTGACCTTTGCCCAGGATGGCGGCGCGATCGATGTGTTTCTCGACCCCGGGTAGCACATGAGAGCAAAGTATCACGGCGCAACCATGTTGTTTCAGTTCATCCACCATGCTGTAGAAATCCTGGGTGGCGATCGGATCAAGGCCTACTGTAGGTTCGTCCAGCAGCAGTAATTTGGGTTCGCAGAGCAGGGCTTGTGCGAGCCCCAGTCGTTGTTTCATGCCTTTGGAATAGGTTTTGACTTTGCGTTTTGCCGCGTGTGCCAGTCCGACACGCTCCAGTAGCTGATCGACCCGGCTGATCGAGACGCGCTTGAGTCGGGCAAAGTGACGTAATACTTCGGCACCAGTCAGTTGTTGGTAGAAGGAGACATTTTCAGGAAGAAACCCAATTTGATAGCGATACTGGCTGAAGCTGGCTTCCCAGGGGGCGTGTCCCAGTACCTTAACGCTTCCTGAAGTGGGCTCCAGCAACCCCAGAATCATTTTCATGGTGGTGGTTTTGCCAGCACCGTTATGTCCGAATAAACCAAGAACTTCTCCTGGGCCGATGCTCAGACTGATGCCTTTGACGGCATCGACCTCGCCGAAACTCTTGCGTACATTAACCAGTTCGACGAGGCTCATGCCGGATCTCCTTCGGTGGTTCCTGAATGGGTTGAGGCTTTGTCTGTGCTTTTTGGGTCTGAGCCTTTTTGCGCTGATTCTTTGGGGCGAGGGTGCATCAGCGGGTAGCTGTCTTTAATTCCGGTGGCCTTGAGCACCGGAAATTCGCGCTGAATCCAGCGTAGTGTTTCTATAGCCGGGCTGTTCATCAATACTTTGGCGGCGGGGTATTTCCACAAGACTTTATCTACGCCGTCATTAGGCTCATAATGGGTGTCGCCAATGCCGTCACCGTTGCGATCCCAGCCAAGGTAATCACTCCAGTAATTGCCCTTACCCTCTTTCGACCACTCTTGTGCCCGGGTCGAAACGTATTTGACTTGCTGCTGGTTGGCGATAAATTCATTACCGTAGATTTCGTTGTCTTCTGAGCCCGCAGTGACATGAATGGCCAGATCGGATTGTTGCAGCAGGTTGTTCGAGAGCGTGTTAAAGGGCGAGTTATAGATAAACAGTGCTTTGCCTTCCGCACCATTGATGGACGCGCTGCCGGTCGGACTGGTGCCGGTTTGTATGTGTTTGATCTGGTTGCCACTGATTTCTGAATAGGTGATGTAGTTCATCAGTATGCCGTAGTTCTCATCATATTCGGAGCGGTTGTTCAGTACTTTGAGATACTTCGACTGCATCAGGGCATAGCCGGTGCGTGTGTGGTGTGTATAGTTTCCCGAAACCTCATTGCGGTAGGAGTACATGTAATGCACGCCATAACGCAGGTGATGCAGTTCGTTATTTCGCAGCTGGTTGCCATTACTGGTGTCGATGTAGATACCGTCGCGGGTGTGCCAGACTTCGTTATAGGCAACATCCGCGCCTTTGGTGGCGAACAGGTGGATGCCGTTGCCTCGATCCTGTGATCGAATGGCTTCGTTGCCTTCTATGCGGTTGTGATACACGCGGGCATTTACGGGTGAATCGAGCCAGATACCAAAGGTATCACCATAAAATTCGTTGTGTTCAATAAGAATGTCCGAGGCTGCTTTTTCAACAAAAATTCCGGCATTCATTTTTGTGAGATTGTCGCCCCAGTTAATAATACGACAGCCTCGAATGGAAACCTGCGGGGCTTTTACCCGGATTGCATCTGCGTGTTGCTGGCCGTCGATCACGGCACCCTGGCTGCAATTCAGGGTCAGGGGGACCGTGATTTCCCACGGGCCTTGATAGGTTCCCTGATTTAACTGAATAACGTCGTTGTCTTTAGCTTGTTGCAGTGCCTGTTGAAGCGTTGCAGTGTCATTTGCCTGCCAGGACGCTGCATTCGCGAGCGGGGCGAAAACGCAGTAGGAGATGAGCGCAAATAACTTAATAGGCGGCTTCATGGCGAATGTAATGTCTTGATGAAAGGAGTGATCAGTGTAGCCCGCCTTGTGGGTTGGCTACACTGATCTGGGTCAGGCTAGTGGCCTGCGAAGGTTAACCGTGTTTAGGCTTCGACCATCATGCGGCCGCGCATTTCCATGTGTAGTGCGTGGCAGAACCAGTGGCAGTAGTACCAGTACAGACCGGGTTTGCCTGCGGTAAAGGTAATGGATGCCGTAGCCTGTGGGCCGATCTCCATACTTACACCGTGATTACACACAACGAAACCGTGCGTGACGTCTTCAACCATGTCGAGGTTGGTGATGATCACGGTGACTTCGTCGCCGGTTTTTACTTTGAACTCAGTCATACCAAAAGTAGGCGCGACAGAGGTCATGTAGACCCGTACTTTCTTGCCGTCACGAATAATCTTGTTGTCCTGTTCCAGGGTAATGCCGTCGCGCTTGGCTTGCGCTACAGTCTCGGCGAAGAGTGGTTCGGTACGCTTGTAGAGCTTGTCGGTTTTCACTTTGCTGCGGTGCACGATCATACAATCGTGTGGTTCGGCATAAGTCGGGCCGTCGTGAACCAGCTTCATTTCTTCGCCTGAAATGTCGATCAGCTGGTCATTTTCAGGGTGCAGCGGACCAACGGGCAAGAAGCGGTCTTTGGAGAACTTACACAGCGATACCAGATATTTACCATCGGCATCACGGGTTTCACCCATGGTGGTGTGGTTGTGGCCTGGCTGGTACTGTACGTCCAGTTTCTGTCTGATGTAGTTCACTTTTTCGCCTTTGTAAGCGCGAATGGCGTCATCGAGGTTCCACTTACAAATCTGGCTGTCAATGAACAGGGTGGTATAGGCGTTGCCACGACCGTCGAATGCGGTGTGAAGTGGCCCCAGGCCCAGTTCGGGTTCTGCAACCACGCAGTCGCGTTCTTTGATCTTGCCGGCAAACAAGTCAGGCAGTTTGTCGATGGCGATAACGGTTACGGTAGGAGACAGCTTACCATTGGCAACGAAGTACTTGCCCTCAGGTGAAGTGTTCAAACCGTGAGGCGACTTGGGAACCGGGATATAGCGGGTGAACGGGCTGTTGGCTTTGGCTCGGCCGTCAACCACCGGCACCTTGGAGTCTCCGATCGTGGTGAACTTGCCTGCTTTGATCGCGGCTTCTACGGCGTGGATGTCAAACACCACGGCCCAGTCGCGCTCGTTTCTCATGGTGTCTTCGAGCGTGACACCTTCTTCCGAGTTGTAACAGGTTGCTGCAGTAAAGCGACCAGTGTAGTCGGCATCGGTGTTATCCAGGTTACCGTCAACAATGACCTGGAAGGCCATTTCCATGGTTTCTGCGTCAATCGCATTGTACATGGTGTAATATTTCGATGGATCGTACATGTCACGACCATCGTTGGGGTGTGGAATGCGGAATTCACCGTTGCAGAATACATACTTGGTGTGTGGCACTTTCTGAACGCGCAGACCGTGAATGGCCTGTACGTTCGGAACGGTCAGCATCTTGTCGCATTTCATAATGTCGCAGCGGATACGGGCAACGCGCGTATTGGCTTTGTCGTTAATGAAGACGTATTTGCCGTCATAGTGACCGTCGGTCATGGACATGTGCGGGTGGTGTGCGTCACCGCAGAGAATATCCTTGGAGGCGCCTTTGACGCGTTTGCTTTCGTCGGTCAGACCCCAGCCAGTGGCCGAGTCGATGTTGAAGACCGGAATACGCATCAGCTCGCGCATGGAGGGAATACCCAGAATACGTACTTCTCCGGAATGGCCGCCACTCCAGAAACCATAGTATTCATCCAGTTCGCCAGGATGCACAAACGCGTTGTTTTTAGCGTCTTGAGCCGCTTTGGCGAAGGCTTCGCGCGTCATGATAGCGCTGCCCAGACCGGTTACACCCGCCACACCAGCCGCACTGGCTAATGCCGAAGCGCCAAGAAATCCGCGCCGGCTCAGAGTGGGCTGGTTTTCGGTTTGATTTTTTTTGTCTTCCATTATTAATGCTCCACTGACAGAGTTTGTTTGTTGCCGTCAACAACCGGGGTTGCTGCCGACACCTTGCTAAAGATTGACGGTTTCAATCATTTCGGGTGCCGGAGCCGAGGTCGCTCTGGCGGGGTTTGGGGCTTTTTTAGCCTTTTTGCCCTTAATCACTAACGGCGGGCACTTCTTGTCGTTGTGATAAGTCATCTGACAATCCAGACAGTGGTGACACTCGTTGGCATTGATGGTGCCGTCTGGATGGATTGCCTGAATTTCACATTCCACTGCACACAACTGGCAGGGACTACCGCATTCTTTACGACGTTTGAGCCAGTCAAACAGTCTCAGTTTGGTCGGAATCGCCAGTGCAGCGCCAAGCGGGCAGATATAGCGACAGTAGACCTTGCGGGTAAATACGGATAAAAACAGCAGGAAGGCTGCGTAGGTCACAAACCACCATTCGCGCTGGAAAGCGAGGAGAATCGTGGTTTTGAAGGGTTCGACTTCAGCATAGCGTTCTGCAGTGGCCATTGACTCGAGCGAGATTCCAAACAATCCAAGCAGAATCAGATATTTCACCGCCCATAAACGCTCGTGTACCGCAAAAGGAAGTTCCAGTTGTTTGATTTTGAGCTTGCGAGCCAGTTCGTTGATCAGTTCCTGCAGGGCTCCGAAAGGGCAGAGCCAGCCGCAGAATATTCCCCGGCCCCAAAGCACGATGGTTGCGGCGGTGAATCCCCACAGAATGAACAGGACGGGATCCATCAAAAAGAGTTCCCAGCGGAAATCACCCATCAGTGCGTGAGTAAAGGTAAATACGTTCACTACGGAAAGCTGACCCAGTGCGTACCAGCCGATAAACAGGACGGTGTAGATCAGAAAGCCGCGACGCAGGTTGTGTAGCAGGCGAGGGTAGCGTACCAGCCAGTCTTGCAGGAAGATAATGCCCAGTAGCAGCACAAGGCTGATGCAGAGCACGGTCACCTGAAAGGCCCGCTGTTCCCAGATGCTTACCCATAGCGGGCGGTCTTCGTCTGCGATGGCGTTATCGGTGCTTGGCGGAGGCGCGGGGCGATCAATATAGGCCTCGGGGATTTGATAGCCGCCGGTAAAGCTGACAAAGATACTTTTGACGGGGCCGGTTTGGCGACGCACCAGCAATTCGAGATCCCATGGTGTACCGGGATCAAAGTTGTACTGATTCCGGATAATGTAAATGGCCATTTCGGAAAAGTCAGGGACACCTTTGGCGTACACGTCGTTGAGTCGATAATAATCAACATCACGGAAACTGATGGTAATGCCATTCTGGTTCAACTGAACCCGATCGAAAATGCCGCCGCGAACGTAACCGGACCCCTTAAAGGAGTATTGGCCGTTGCCCATCACGGCAATGGCGTGATCGCCGGGCTTGAGTTCATTCATCAGCCATTGGTATTCGGAATCGCCGAGCAGGTTCTTACCAACGGTGGGGGCGCTCAGGTAGGTGTAATAGAGGTCGATAAAGGTATCTTGTTTCTCATCTTCAGCCGCTTTGTCTACATCTGCAGCCTCTGTGCCTGTAAAGGCATCGTCGATTTGCGAACGGGTTAAATGCAGGCGGCGAATCGACCCGTCGCCCACTAATGTCTGCCAGTCGGCGGTGGTAAATACGTCACTCTTAACGGTTGCCGGGGCGCTGACAACGGCATTATCTGCTTCCAGCACGCCCATGGTGCGGGCTACTTTTTTGGCAGAGCGAAGTATGCCTTCGTGTACGACCATAACGGTGACGGTGGCACCGGTAATCGCGTCCACACCGATAACTTCGGGATCGGTGCTGCCGCCTACCCGCAGTTTGTCCGTAATTTTCCGGCCTTCGTATTGCAGGGCAAAGTCCCAAAGTTTTTTCTCGGGAATGCCCACCAGCAGAATGGGTTCGTGGTGCGACAATACCCAGGCCGTTTTAATGGTGCCTTCCAGGTCGATAGCGACCAGCGTATTGACGGGCTTGCCTGAGTAAGCGGGAATTTTTACCTGATCATCGGTTTCGAAGGCATAGCCGACGACCTTGTTGCCGTTTGTTACGGGCCAGAGCGCATGGGCGTCGTCCCATGCTGCCAGCGCGCTGCCGGGCGCGAAGGCTTGCAGGACTTTTTGTTGCAAGTCCGGTTTCAGATCGGCCGCGTGAGTCGTGAGGGACAGGATGAGCAGCGTCATACTGATCAGATAGCGATACAGTCGCAGTAGCATGCGCAATCTCCTTTGTATTTTCATAGGTGCCGTAAAAAACATGCGACAGAATGTCGCAGTCGTGTTTTGACTATAAGCGCCAAAACGGGGCAATCACTTGATTCGAGTCAATCATTGATGCTGGGTACCCATAAAGGGTTATTTGCGGGTATCTTGAAGACTGTCGAGAGGAGTATTCAATTAAATGCCTCCCTTTACAGATCAAAAAACAAGCGCTTTACTCAAAGGCTATGACGAATAGCGAGGTGCGCGTGTGTCGGGTGTCATCAGTGCGTATATGAATTTTTTTGCTCCTCCCGGGCGGCAGGAGCGCACTCAGGATTATGTCCGTGAGCGCGGCATACTCACCTTTGCTGCGCTGGGCTTTTTGGCCGGAGTCTATAGTTGTATCAAATGGTTTAAGGCCGGCGTTCCCGAGCTTGGTTACGGCTCGATGTTTCTCACAGTCGGTTTGCCGATTATTTGTGCGTTTGTGCGTCTCAACGTATTGCCGACATTGCTGGTAGCCAACCTCTCGGTGGCGTGCATGGCCTTCTATACCAATTTGCTCATTTACCACACGGGAGGCATTTTCTCGGATCATATTTTCTGGATTTTGGGGGTGATGATTTTTGCGTTTTTACTGACCGAGGCGAAATCGGGATTGTTCTGGTTTTTCGTGCTGGCGAGTTTTTTGGTTTACATCATTTATATAGAGCGTCATGGTTTGCCCTTGCCGGATCACCAGATGACAGAGGCGCAGATTACACTTAATCGCTATTCGGGCTATTTGCTGCCTACAATTCTATTGACGGTGGCGCAGGCCTATACCATGCGTTCCCGGAATCGGGCGATGGAGGAGGCGCGTTTGGCACTGGAATCGGCGCAGCAGCAATCGGAAGCTGCTGAAAAGTTGTCTCGCCAGATGGCGGATATACTGAATCAGGCATCGAGGGATTCGGGAACGCTATTGGATTCGTCCCAGTCGCTGTCGGAAATCGTAGGGATGTTGCAGCGCCGTAGTGAATCTATCGTGAATGGCGTGCATCAACAGGCCGACGAGTCAGGCAATATCAAGCAGACATTGGAAGAAATGGCGGAATCAGTCGAGCATTCGTCGTCGGCCATCAATGAAATCCAGCAGTTGACTGTACGCTCTGAACGGGATGTATCGCAAAGTGCGGCGACCATGGACAAAGCCATTCAGAGCATGGCACGCATTCGGGACAGTAATTCCGGAATTATGACAACGATGCAGGTGATTAGTGATATTGCCGATCAGACTAACCTGCTGGCACTGAATGCCGCGATAGAAGCTGCGCGCGCGGGAGATCAGGGACGTGGTTTTGCTGTGGTGGCCGATGAAGTGCGAACCTTGTCTGTCAAGAGTAATGAGTCGGCACAACAAATTCGGGTGCTGCTCGACAAAGCTGCGCAGGATGTGAAAGAGGGTGAAGAGGGCGTGAATAACGCCGGGCGCATGCTCAATGATGTAGTGAAAGCGGTGCAGGAGGTGGCAATGCAGGTCAACCAGATTGCCGAGCGTATTCAGCGTCAGCGCGGGCAGATCGACAACATTGTGAAGGCCAGCGCGCATGTGAGCGATATCAGTTCTGAAAATGCGCGTTCGGGAGCGAGACTACTTGAAGGGAGTGAGTCACTTCAGTCGGTTTCAGAGAGCTTGGCGCGTATTGCACAAACAATGCATTCGCTGATTAATCAAATGGCCAGATAAATGTGCAATGAAATAAAAAAGCCCCGAAATCTCGGGGCTTTTTCACGAATAAGCGATATTCTGCTTACTTGTTGTTTTCACCGTTGTAAGCAGCGACAGCACCAATGATGGCGCGACGAGCGGCATCGGCATTGTCCCAACCTTTAACTTTAACCCACTTGCCACTTTCAAGATCTTTGTAGTTCTCGAAGAAATGCTGGATTTGTGCGCGCAGCAATTCAGGCAGATCGGTCACTTCCTGCACTTCGCGGTACAGGGTAGTCAGTTTGTCGTGGGGTACGGCAACCAGTTTGGCATCTTCACCGGCTTCGTCTTCCATATTCAGTACGCCTACCGGGCGAGCACGGATAACCGCACCGGGCGCCACGGGGTACGGTGTCACGACCAGTACGTCCAGTGGGTCACCGTCGTCTGCCAGTGTGTGCGGGATAAAACCGTAGTTGGCAGGGTAGAACATAGGGGTTGCCATAAAACGGTCAACCAATACAGCGCCCATCTCTTTGTCAATTTCGTATTTGATAGGGCTGCTGTTGGCAGGGATTTCAATTGCTACGTAGATGTCGTCTGGCAGATCTTTACCAGCAGGGATGTTATCAAAGTTCATGGAGTTTCCTTTACCCGTTCGTTTGCAAACCAGGCGGCATTATAAAGGGTGATTGAAAACAAACCAATCAGAAGCATGCCTTTAGTTGTATGGTTCCTTATAACTTTTTGGTTTTATGCTAATGCCCCCGGGAGTGTTGACGTTTCGCCGGATCACTGATTAACGCCCCTGACCACCGTCATTCCGCAGTAGGCGGCCCGTCCTCGGGGCGCTTTCGGCTGTCGTGGTGCGGCCATCGGGGCGAGGACGCCCCTCGCTACAGTGTGATCGTAGAATGTGACCGTGTGATCGTTGAACGTGCCAGCAGACGCCCGGCTTATTTGGTTTTGTGTGTATAGACACCATCCCAGTCGGTGCCGGGGGGCTCGTCCTGATAATGACTGATGCGATCCAGATAGGTTTCGTAGAGTAGTTTGTTGTCTCGCTCGGCATGAAGTTCAATAAAGGTCGCGCGGGCGACATCCCAGCGCTGTGCTCTGAAGGCGTCCAGCGCCTGCTGCATGGCCGAAACTTCGGCTTGTTGCTCGGCAGTGGCTTCGTTCAGTGAGGTAATAGGTTCATAAATGGTGATAGGCAGATTTTTACCTTTCACCCGAACCCGGTCGAGCTCTTTGTAGAGGTAGTCGGGGGCGGCGTCTTTGGTGGATTCGCTGACGATGATGCAAACACCATATTGCTTTGTCAGCCCTTCCAGACGAGAGCCCAGATTGACCGCATCTCCCATGACGGTGTAGGCCAGTCGAAATTGGGAGCCCATGTTGCCCACGCTCATTTTGCCGGTATTCAGGCCAATTCCCATATGAATTGGTGGCCACCCGCGCCCGGTAAAGTAGGGTTGCAGGTGATCCAGTTCCTGAATCATCAGAAGTGCGGCTTTGACGGCATGGGGCGCGTGCAGGTCATCGTGAAGGGGGGCGCCCCAGAACGCCATCACCGCGTCGCCGATATACTTGTCGATTGTGCCGAATTCATGGTGAATGATGCGGGTAATTGGGGTCAGTATTTCGTTGATCAGCTCGCACAATTCTTCCGGACTGAGCGTTTCCGAAATAGTGGTGAATCCGCGAACATCGGAAAATAACACGGTCATTTCACGACTTTCGCCTTTAAGGGAGAAGTTTTCATCCGACTGGCTCATATTGGCGACCAGTTCGGGGGGAATATAGTGTCCGAAGATGGTGCCCAGCTGTTTTTTGCGTTTGGTTTCGTAAAGATAGCCAAATGCCATTTGGACGCTATAGAGCAGTGCGATCAGGATAACCAGCCCGGCGAGATGAATGTCCAGATCATGGCTCGACCACAAATAGCCACTGGCGGCCGAGACGGTCAGCATGAGAACCACGGCCAACGTCGAGGCGTGAAAAGCGGAAAGTACCTGAAAAAGATAGGCAGCCAGCATCCCAACGATAAACACGGCGATGGCTTCGATGGCCGGTAAATAGTCGGGACGCCATTTGATACGCTGGTCGAGTATGCCGCTAATCAGATTCGCATGGACTTCCACGCCGGGAAACGCCGTGTGTACCGGTGTCGTGACCAGATCCTGCAGGCCTGCTGCCGAGGTTCCCATCAATACGATTTTGTCTTGCAGCGCTTCGGCAGGGGTGAGGGCATTGAGTACATCGGTGGCCGACAAATATTCAAAGCTACCGGCTTCGCCACGATAGGGTATCAAGGCCGCGCCTCGTTGATCTACGGGAATGCGCAGTGTATCGATCTGAATGGCTTCCAGTGGTTTGATGGTTTTGCCTTCCTGCTGGAACAGTCCGGTTTCAAAATCCAGCCGGGGGGCATCCAGTAGTGCATGGACAACGGCCAGAGAGAGTGATTCGTAAATGCCATCCTGATATTGGGTAATCATGGGGATGCGACGGTACACGCCGTCTTCGTCCAAAAAGGGGTTATTAAAATAGCCGCCCTTGCCTGCCGCGGTTTGCAGAATGGTCAGATTGGCTCCGAAGCTATTGGCTTTGAACAGGGCATTGGTAAAGGGGGCATCCTGTGCGGTGAGAGCGATGGGCGGGAGTGACGCCAACGGATTCAGCTCATGGTGTTGATGGCTGGTGAAAAAGCCCATGATGGCGGTTCGTCCTGACAGACTGCGAGCAAAGAGCCTGTCGTACTGCAGCTGGGGTTCCAGCGCCTGAAATGTGCTGGTGAATTCCGGACTGTTTTTCAGGGAGCCTTCGGCCAGCGTTTTTAAAAGGGGCAGGCCGGAACTCTTGTCTTCTTCGGCAAAAACGATATCAAACGCGACCAGTCGCACGCCGTAGTAGTCAAAGAGCATGTCTACCAGAAAACTCATTTTATCTCGTGGCCAGGGCCAGCGACCTTCCTGGAGCAAGCTCTTTTCATCAATGTCGAGAATGACAATCCGGGGGTCAGGGGTATTAGGCAGGGTGGCGCGTAATCGCAGGTCGTAGAAAATCGAGTCGATGCGATGCATGACCGGCACCTGTAATCTTCCGAGTGCGTAGAGCATCATAAATAGAATGAGGGCCGCACTCATCAGCGCACGGTAGAAACGAACGGCTTTGTTGCTTCTGAGGGGGCTCAGAAAACGGCGTAATCTTTCTTTGGGACTATTGTCTGCCATGAAAACCACTAGCGAAGTGTGAACTCTGTACTAGTATTGCCATGATAGGGCGAGATGTCGAACTGCTTTGCAAGTGGTTGTTGTCGACGTGTGAATGGTGGTTTTGCTTGAACCAGCATGAGGCATGTTAATGCGGAAGTATTTTGCGGGTCATGGGGCGTTATTCAATACTCCAGGAAGTCTTTATGACCGTTTAAAAGTGGGGGCGCTGGCGCGGGTATTATGTTCGTCAGGGTGGCTGACGGGTATCACCGCCTGCGGTTTGTGGGGAGGCTGGAGTGATGCGGCGCAGGCTGAAGCGCCCCGAACCATTCAGTTTCAGGTGGCTCACTTTGTCGCACAGGGGGAGTCTCCCTTGTCTGCGGATGAAATGGCACGAGTATTGGCGCCTTACGATAATCAAACTTACGACCTCAATCAGTTACAGACGGTGGCGAAAGCCCTTGAACAGGCGATTCGCGACGAAGGATATGCGTTTTATCGGGTGATTGTGCCCCCGCAAACCCTGAACGAGCAGCAGGTGATCCTGCAGATTGTCGAGTTTCATATCGGGGCCATACAAGTGGAAGGCAATGAGCATTTTGATCGGGCCAATATTCTTAATTCACTGCCCGGTTTAACTGAAAATGCGTCTCCCAATACCCGTCACCTTGCCGATCAGCTGGATGCCGCTAACCGACACCCCTCCAAAAATATTTTGCTGACCTTTCGACAGGGGGATTCCGCCGGAACGGTCGATGCCAATCTGGATGTACACGATGCCAGCCCCTTGCAACTGTCGCTCATGGCGAACAATAGCGGTTCGGATGAAACAGGAAAAATGCGCCTCACCGCGTCGGCGCAATACAGCAATCTCTGGCAGCTCGATCATCTGGTGACAATGAGTTACACCACCTCTCCGGGCCATTGGAGCGATGTACAGCAGTATGGCGGGAGTTATAGTGCGCCGATTTATGTCGCACAGGGTTGGATTACTTTGTTCGCTGCACGCTCGTCGGTGGATTCGGGCATTGTTGCTAATGATTTTAATGTGACCGGTTCGGGTGAAGTTTACGGACTGCACTACTTGCAATATTTACCGGGTCTGGGCCGATACGACCATCAACTGGACGTGGGCGTGGACAATCGACTGTTCAACAACGATATCAATTTTCTTGGCCAGCCGATTGGCGTGGATGTACGCAGTGCGCCTGCCAGCCTGTTGTATCGCGGCGAATATAGCTGGAGTGAAACCCGGCTGGGCGGTCATCTGCAATGGTCAAAAAACACTGCGATGGGTACCAAGAATGATGATGCCACCTATGCGCTTTCTCGTTTCGGGGCAGACAGTGATTGGGATAACTGGCATTACGGTTTGACACTGGATCAGGCGTTGCCTGAGCGCTGGCAGTTCAGCCTCCGGATGACCGGACAATACAGCCATTCGCCATTGATTTCCGGGGAACAGTTTGGACTGGGTGGCGCGCACTCGGTGCGCGGTTATGAAGAGCGTGAAGTGAGTGTCGATAGTGGTGAAATCTACAATCTGGAACTTTTGACGCCCGCCTGGGAAGGTGCAACAGGGTTGCTGTTTATGGACTACGGCCATGGCCGCTTGCAGCAAGCGCAACCGGGTGAAAATGCAGAAGATGAGTTGAAGGGGTCTGGCATCGGTTTGCGTGGACAATGGTCTTTCGTGTCGGTGAGCGTTGATGTGGCTTACGCATGGGACGAAACCGCCGAAACGGACAATGGCGATATTTATGTGCATGCCTCACTGCAGGCAACCTACTAATGGCCTTGGCCAAGGCTACCGGGTTGTGCTGAAGGGTGTTCTACCGTTGGGTCAGGTTGACCCGTTAAAGTAACCGATCGCGTTAATGTGAAAAAGTAGTGTCAGAGGGCGGACAGATGAGCATAAGACAGAACATCAGCAATCCGTGCAGCGGGGTGGTTCCCCATCACCTGCGGCGGCATCCGTTACGCGGCATCAGTCTGGCACTACTGGCTTTTCCGATACAAGCCTGGGTTAATCCCGCGCAAGCCAACCCCACCGGGGCAAGTGTGGTCAATGGCTCGGTGAGTCTGGATACGTCTGTTCCGGGCGTGTTGAATATCACTAACAGTCCCAACGCCATTATTAACTGGCAGAATTTCTCGATTGCGCCGAATGAAATCACCCGCTTTATTCAGCAGTACGGCAGCAGTGCCATACTCAATCGTGTGACGGGACAAAATCCGAGTCAGGTGCTGGGGCAGTTGCTGTCCAATGGGCGGGTGTTTCTGATTAACCCCAATGGTATCGTGTTTGGTCAGGGGGCTCGCGTCGATACGCAGGGATTGGTCGCCTCAACGCTGAACCTCTCCGATCGGGATTTTCTCTCTGGCAACTATCATTTTACGGCAGGTTCGACGGCGGGACGTCTGGAAAATCAGGGCCTGATTCATGCCGGTCGTGACGGCAGTGTCGTGTTGATTGCACCGACGATTGAAAACAGTGGTGTGATTAATACGGAGAATGGAAAAATTGTGCTGGCGGCCGGACAGTCGCTCACCATTACCAGTCTGGATGATCCTTCCATTCGCTACGAAGTGAGCGCACCCAGTGATGATATTCTCAATATTGGCGAGTTGTTGACTCAGGGCGGCGCGGTGGATCTGTTTGCCAACAGCATCCGCCAGGAGGGGGTGATCAGCGCCAATGGGATAGAAGTCGATGCCCAGGGTAATATTCGACTGGTGGCTCGTGAAACCCTGACGCTGGGTGAAAACAGCCGTCTGGATGTGTCTCATCAGCAGGCAGGGGCGGGCAGTATTACGTTGGATACCCTTACAGGGACTACCTGGGTGAAGGGAGCGTTGTCAGCCGATGCCCATGCCGGCACCGGGGGCACGATTGATGTGCTGGGTGAACGTGTGGCACTGGTTAACGCTGACGTATCGGCGTCCGGAACCTTGCATGGCGGCAATATCCGGATTGGCGGTGATTTACGCGGCAGTAACCCGGATATTCACTCAGCTGATGCCGTGTATGTCGGTGCTGATGTCTCGGTGCATGCCGATGCGACTCAAGCCGGTGACGGAGGGCGGGTGATCATCTGGTCGGATGCCTCTACGCGTATGAAGGGAACCGTTACTGCAAATGCCGCAGGGACTCAAGGTGATGGCGGATTTATCGAAACCTCCGGTGGCTATCTGGAGCTTGGCGAGGTGGTGCCCGAAGCGCGTGCCGCCGGTGGGAAATCGGGCACCTGGCTGATTGATCCCGAAGATGTCGAAATTACGACTCTGGATAATAATATTCTGCAAGCGCCCACAGCCGGTCAAATTACTTTCTATCCTGACCAGCCCAATCAGGTGACCACGCTCAATGTCGCCAACATTATTACGGCGTTGAATGCGGGTACCGATGTCTATGTCACGACGATGGATTCACAAGGTGTGGCGACTGAAAGCGGCAATATTACAGTAAACGCGCCTATCACCAAGACCAATGATCCGGGTTCGACGCCGCTGCTGTTTCTCGAAGCTCACAATGATATCTACGTGAACAAGGATATTACTTCCAGTGCGGGTGCCATGAACATTTCACTGGTGGCCGACTTTGACTCGTCCGGTGCCGGCGAGTCGGTGATATCGGCTACGATCAGTCCCAATGGCGGTGTTATCGCCACCGATGATGGCCGGGGCAGTGGTTCCGGCAAAGTCAGGGTTATTGCTAACGCCACGGTGAACGGCAAATTGAATGCTCAAACCGTCACGGTGGATTCCGGAACGGCGACACTGAATGATTCGCTGATCACCAATAGTCTGGTGTTGAACGGTGGTACGCTCAATGGTTCCGGTAATATCAGCCTGGCGACGACTTTTCTGTGGAACGGGGGCACGCTGGGCGGCTCCGGCACACTGACAACCAGCAGTAACAGCACTTCTACCATCAGTGGGGATGTGGTGACTCTGGCAGACAGCCGCATTTGGAACAACGAAGGGGTGGTGAACTGGAATGGTAACGGTGGCGCCTTTGATACCTTTGCCTTGAATGGCACCAGCCGAATGGAAAACAGTTTTTTGGGGAGTTTTTACGATAACACCTCGGCGACGACCTATGCCCAAATCGGCGCATCGGCTACGGCGGTGTTTAACAATACCGGGTTCTATAGCAAAACGGGGAGCACGACGACCCGAGTCGCATTCACGCCCTTTAACAATACCTCCGGGACAGTTGATCTGAGCGCGGGTTTACTGCAGTTGAGCTCGGGGGGAACCGATTCGGGGTCTTATAATTTAAATGGCGGATCGTTGATGCTATCGGGCGGTACCCGTTTATTCAATGATGTGGTCATGAGCGGCAGTTCAAGCTTCGAGGTGGCCGGAGCGACGCTGGATACGTCTGGCAGTGATGGTATTTTCCGGACGTTAAATTTTATTTTTTCATCGGGCACCCTGATGGGAAATATAGATGTGCTTTCCGGCGATACCTTTACCTGGAGTGGCGGAACGATACGCGGGGCAGGCATTGTTAACCTCGCTTTCGGCGGCGTGGCGAACCTGCCGGGGGATACCCTGATTTTAGATGACAGTGTGGCCTTGAATGTCAGCGGCACGCTCAATTGGATCGGCAACGGTGGCGCCTTTGACTCCTTTAATCTGAATGGAACCTCGGCCATTAATATTCTGGCCGGCGGGCTGTTTTCTGATCAAACGACGGCTACGACTTATGCTCAGCTGGGCAATGCCGCCGGCGCCGTAATTAGTAATGCCGGTAAATTGACCAAGTCGGCCACAAGCAACACCCGCATCGTGAGTACTCCATTCAATAACAGTGGGACGGTACAGGTTGCCAGTGGTCTTCTGGAGTTGCGCACCAATGGTACCGATACCGGTTTGTTTGATCTGGTGGGGGGCGAGTTGTCGCTAGTCAGCGGCACCCGTTTGTTTAGTGGCAGCGTCACTGGGTCTTCGGCCTTTAATGTTTCCGGAGGCACACTGGATTTGCAAAGCGGGGCCGTCTTTAGCGCCCTCTTGACCCAATTCAGCAGCGGAACCATTACCGGTGTTGGCGACTGGGCAGTACGTTCTGGTGATGTGTTCAACTGGAGCGGTGGCAGTTTTGGTGGCAGCGGACTGATGAATATTGCAGCGGGCGGCGTGCTGAACCTGAATGGCGACATTCTGACGCTCAATGACAGCCGGGTATGGAATAACTCCGGAACTGTAAACTGGAGCGGGAATGGGGGGGCATTTGATTCGCTGAACCTGAATAACAGTGTGATTTTTAACAATCTGGCCGGCGGTGTATTTAATGATTCGACCTTCGCCACGACCTTTGCCCAACTGGGATCTTCGGCATCGGCCGCCTTTAACAATGCCGGAGCCTTCAATAAATCCGGCAGCGGTGTCACGCGCCTGCAGGCCACCTCTGTAACCCAGACGGGGAGCGTTGCCTTGACGGCGGGCACGCTGGAGTTCCATAACAGCGGCGTAGATAGTGGTACCTATCTGCTGAATGGGGGAGAGGTATCGCTGGTTAGTGGGACCCGCTTTTTCAGCGGCTCGGTTTCCGGGGCTTCGGCGTTTAACATTTCAGGGGCTACGCTGGATATTCAAAGTGGCGCCACTTTTAGCGCCCTGTTGGCCAATCTGAATAGTGGTAGCGTTATCGGCGCCGGTGACTGGACGGTTCGCTCGGGTGATGTCTTCAACTGGAATGGCAGTAGTTTTGGCGGGTCCGGTTTCACAACGATAGCGTCGGGTGGCATCGTCAATTTAAATGGTGATTCGTTGGCTATGAACGATAGCCGGATCTGGAACAATAGCGGTACCGTCAACTGGAATGGCAACGGCGGTGCGTTCGATACGCTTAGCCTGAACAGTTCGGTCGCGTTCAATAATCTGGCGGGGGGGGTATTCAATGATAATACCTTCGCAACTTCGTTCGCACAGCTGGGGAACTCGAGTCTGGCGGCGTTCAATAATCTAGGCAAGTTCAATAAGACCGGCTCCGGAATTACCCACCTGACCACCACACCGTTCAACCAAAGTGGCACGGTGACTTTGACCAACGGCAGTCTGGAGCTCAGGAATTCCGATTCGGATACCGGATTGTACGAGCTCAACGGCGGCGAGCTGTCATTGGTGAGCGGGACGCGACTGTTTAGCGGCACAGTGACGGGAACGTCTGCGTTTAATCTGGCCGGTGGCACGCTGGATATTCAAAGCGGGTTTACCTTCAGTACCCTGCTGGCCAATCTCAATACCGGAACCGTGACCGGCGGGGGGGATTGGACGGTACGTTCCGGTGATGTGTTGAACTGGAACGGGGGCAGTGTTGGCGGCTCGGGGGTGACGAGCATCAACACCGGCGGACAGGTGAATCTCAATGGTGACGCACTGCCATTCAACGACAGCCGAATCTGGAATAACAGCGGCATGGTCAACTGGAATGGGAATGGCGGAGCATTTGATACGCTGGGTCTGAACAGCACCATGGTCTTCAATAATTTGTTCGGCGGCGTGTTTAATGACAATACAGTAGCAACCTCGTTCGCGCAGCTCGGCAATAGCGGAACGGCGGCGTTCAATAATCAGGGGCAATTTAACA
The DNA here is from genome assembly GCA_024234505.1 of Hahellaceae bacterium. Classification (GTDB taxonomy): domain Bacteria; phylum Pseudomonadota; class Gammaproteobacteria; order Pseudomonadales; family Oleiphilaceae; genus JACKOD01. The sequence continues at coordinate 803,660 of JACKOD010000002.1, forward strand.
AGACAGGAACAAGCATTACGCATCTGGCGACCACCCCGTTCAATCAGAGCGGTACGGTGACGGTGACTGGCGGTACATTGGAGCTAAGAAATTCCGGTATCGATACCGGGCAATATGTTTTAAATGGCGGTGAACTTTCGCTGGTGAGTGGGACGCGACTATTTAGCAGTCTGGTAACGGGGCCTTCGGCGTTTAATCTGGCCGGTGGCACGCTGGATATTCAAAGCGGGTTTACCTTCAGTACACAGCTGGCCAATCTCAATACCGGAACCGTGACCGGTGCGGGCGACTGGACGGTACGTTCCGGCGATGTGCTGAACTGGAGCGGGGGCAGTGTTGGCGGTACCGGGGTGACGACTATCAACACCGGCGGACAGGTGAATCTCAATGGCGATGCACTGCCATTCAACGACAGCCGGATCTGGAATAACAGCGGCATGGTCAACTGGAATGGGAACGGTGGGGCATTTGATACGCTGACGCTTAACAGCACGGCCGTGTTTAATAATCTGGCCAGTGGGGTATTTTTTGATAAAACTGCGGCGACCTCGTATGCAGAAATCAACGGCGCCTCGCTGAGTCAATTTAACAATGCGGGCTTGTGGTCCAAAACGGGCGCGACCGTGACCCGATTCTCCAGTGTCCCCTGGACTAATTCCGGTGCCTTTGGGTTTGATGCCGGCTCAGTGGAAATGTCTTCGGCACTCAACGATACCAACGGGGTTTTTAACCTCAATGGCGGTATGTTTATTCACACGGGTGGAAACTGGGGGCTTAACGGGTCGCAGTTTAACGGCATCAGCCTGTTAAAACTTAATAGCGGAACGGTCAGCATTCCCTCGTTGAGCACGGTTAACATCGCGCCGCTGGAAATGAATGGCGGCACCCTGACGAATGACGGGGTATTGAACCTGAGCAGTGGCGGCAACTTCCTCTACAACGGCGGAACGCTGGCCGGGAATGGCGTTTTTACCGCGCAGAATGGTCATACCACCATGGTCGCTGCTGATTTGTTTCAGCTTTCCGGCACGGCTACCTGGAATAATTCGGGGGTATTTATCTGGGCGGGGAACGGTGGCACCAGTGATACATTTGCATTGTCGGGAAGCGCCGTATTTAACAATCTGATCAACGGCGTGTTTCAGGACAATACCATTACAACGGCGAACGCGCTTATCAATGGCTCCGCATCGGCGCAATTCAATAATCAGGGCACTTATGAGAAAACCGGGAACGCGGTAACCCTTTGGGACGTTACACCGGTAACCAATGCGGGTTCCCTCAACATCAATGCCGGTTCGCTATTGGGGAATTCACCTTTCACACAAATGGCAGGGCAGGTCAACGTGGCGTCAGGTGCGACGGTTTCTCTGTCGAACAGCACCTTCACCGGCGGCGAGCTTTATATTCACGGCAGTTGGGATCTCTCCTCGGGCAGTTTGTTGATCTGGTCGGGCGGCGCCGTGCGTGGTACCGGTACGCTTAATAGCCTGTCGGGTGCCACGGTCAATATCACCGGTGATCTGGTCGGTGTTGCTGACACGCTAACCTGGAATAACAGTGGTACGGTCAATTTCAATGGTACCGGCGTTAATACGACGCTTTTCCTGAATGACAACAGCGTACTGAATAATCTTGCCAGTGGTGTTTTTAATGACAATACCAGCGCAACAGACGCGGTGATCGGTGGGGCAGTAGGCAGTTCACTTTTCAGTAACACCGGTACCTTCAACAAGAATGGCAGCAATATTACCCATATCACCAGCCTGTTTGAAAATGCGGGTATTGTAAATCTGAATGGCGGAGCCGTTTTTCTGGAAAATACCGGCGTGCAGTCGGGCAGTTTTAATCTGGCGTCGGGCAGTCTGCTCAAACTGCTTGGCTTTGGCTGGGATTTTGCCAGCGGTAGCCAGCTCAATGGTACCGGCACGGCTGAATTTGTCGGGACGGCTAACTTTATGGCTGGGGCCGTTTATGCCCTGACCGGTAAAACCTGGATTAACGAAGGCCAACTGGCGCTGGATACGGGCAGTCTGGTGGCCTTGAGCGACCTGGAAATTTCGGGAGGTGTTTTAACGGGCACAGATGCAATACAGATCAACGCCGGAGGCACCTTCCGGTTTAGCGGCGGTATGCTCGGTGGCAGTGGTGACTTCAACACGCTCAGTACCTCGGTGAGCAATATTGATGGCGCATCGGTGGAACTTGCGGGAAGTCGGGTGTGGAATAATAGCGGCAATCTGAACTGGACAGGCAATGGCTCCGTGACTCAGTTCATTTTGAGTGACACGAGCGTTTTCAATAACTTGCCTACCGGATTGTTTAACGACAACACCGTTGCCAGCGACGCTTTGTTGATAGATCCCGGAACACTTGCCGTTTTCAATAATCAGGGCGGGTTTAATAAAAACTCCGGTAACAACACCTTTGTCAACGTGATGTTCAACAACAGTGGGGTAGTCAACACCGACATAGGCATGTTGACGCTGCTGGCCAATGGCAGTGACACGGGCACTTACAACCTGAGTGTTAATAGTACGCTGGGAGTGGCGGGTACATCTCGCCTGTTTTTAAGCGGCAGCCAGATCGCGGGTGCGGGCGATTTTGTCGTGGATGGCGTGGCGGCGTTCCAGTCAGGTGCCGGTTATAGTGTCAGCGGTCGTACCGTGGTAAATAGCGGTCAATTGAACTTTGATACCGGCGCACTGGTGTCGATGCCAACATTGCAACTCGTGTCGGGGTTGTTAACCGGTACCGATGATATTCAGATTGATGCCGGGGGCACCTTTCTTTTTCAGGGGGGAACCCTGGGGGGCAGTGGTGCCTTCAATACGCCTGCCAGCGTCTTCAGCCAGATTGACGGTAGCCTGGTCGAACTCTCGGGGACTCGGGTTTGGAATAATGGCGGGGTGCTCGACTGGAATGGCATTGGCACAAGTCAGGATAGCTTCCGCCTGATCGGAACCAGTACCTTTAACAATTTGGCCGGTGGCATATTCAACGATAAAACGGCCGCCGCCGTGAGTGCGTTGCTGGGCTCCGATTTGCCTACCGAATCCAGCTTCAACAACGATGGACAATTTATCAAGGTGGGCTCGTCGCTCACCGCAATCACTAATATCGCGTTCAATAATCGTGGGAACGTCGAGGTCAATGGTCAGTTATCGCTGTTTCAAACAGTGGGAAGTCATACCGGCATCTATCAATTGAATTCCGGCAGCCTCACCCAGTTCAGCACCAGCGCGCATCAATTCCTGAGTGGGTCTCAGGTGACCGGCACGGGTGACATGGTGACGGGGCTGGACAGTCAGGTGGTATTTGAAAATGGATCGATCTATAGCCTTTCGGGCCAGACGCTGGTGCAGGGGGGACTATTAGATTTTTCTACCGGTAGTACGTTGGTGTTGCCTTCGCTGTATCTTAATGGCGGGTCGTTGATCGGAAGTGACCGTATCGACATTCCTGCGAACGGACAGTTTCTTTTTGATGCCGGCGTATTGGGGGGAAGTGGGAGCCTGAATACATCAGCCGGGTCCGTCTCGCTGCTCAATGGTGACAGTATTGCGCTGGCGGATAGCCGGGTCTGGAACAATCAGGGAACCGTCAACTGGCTGGGTGATGGTGGCGTGAGCGATAGTTTCCAGATCAATGGTACCGCACGCTTCCAGAATATGGGCGGGGGGGTATTTAATGACGCCACGCTGGTCACGGGAAGTGCCGGACTGACCGGAAGCACGACGGCAGCGTTCCTGAATGATGGCCAGTTTAACAAAATGGGCGCCAGTACCACGCAGATAAGTGGCGTACCCTTTACCCAAAATGGCGGAAGCCTGAATGTGGCCAGCGGGGCGACGCTCGATTTCCAAAGCGAATCACGTCTGGGCCATTCTGGTAACCTGACGGGGGCGGGCAATATTCGGTTCGGGACGAATGTCTTTTTTGATGTCGTTGTTCCTAACCCCATCAAGTCCGCGCAAACCGTCACGTTGGACAACGGGCCGATACAACTGGCAGGCGTGATTACGCCGCCGTCACATGGCACCCTAACGATCAATTCCGATGGTAGCGTTACCTATACCCCAGAGTTAGGCTTTACCGGCAACGACAGTTTTGCACTGGATATTCGCGATAGTTTCGGTAACAGCGCGCGCAGCAGTGCGGTGAGCTTCACGGTTCAAAACGACTCATTTGCCTGGGCGGGGGGAACCACCGGTAGCTGGAATAACCCCGCCAACTGGGGGGGCGCTGTTCCCACACCCGGTAGCGATGTGGTGATTTCCGGCGCGGCCGGCAGTGTCACCATTGTGTTTGACGATACGGTGGGGTCGCTGTTTCTCAACAGTTTGCAGTCCAACGCCAATATCAGTCTGACCGGTGGATCGCTGACGTTGGGCAATAGCCTGACGGATACCTCCGTGTTTGCGCCGGGTACGGCATTGACGTTAGCGGGGGGCAGTTTCGGCGGGAACGGTACCATCAAGGTGCAAGGCGAGTTTAACTGGTCAGCCGGCGTGATGAACGGTGCCGGTGTGCTGGATTTGAATCAGGCCACGCAGGTGCAGATCAGCGGTAACGGAACGGTCACGCCGATATTAAATGGCATGACGATCAAAGCGAACACCCTGAATGTCGCAGGTTCGGTCTTTACCTTGCAACAGGGGGCGCTGCAAACGCAGCAATTGACGGTCGCCGGCGGTTCGTCTTTCGCCATGAACGGCGGAACGCTGGATACGGTCAGTTTGAACCTGGATGGCAATATGGGCTTGTTCAATGGGGGCGTCACCCTGGACAGCCTCACGATCACTCCCCAAGGTACGCTGGCGCTGTCGGCCGGACAGGTTACGGTGGCTTCCGCCAATGGTACCGTCACCAATCAAGGGGGCATTTTCAAAACCGATTCGGCGTCAGTAGTGACACTCAATACGCCCCAGTTTGTGAATACCGGTACGGTTCAGGTTTCCGGAGGTGTACTTGATCTGGGAAATCGCTATCAGCAAACCGGTGGACAGACCATTCTTTCCGGCGGCGAGTTAAAGGCGGGCTCATTTGACTTTAATTCAGGGGCATTAAAGGGAAGCGGCACCTTTACCGGTAACTTCAATAACAACGGATTGATTCTAAGCCCGGGAAATTCGCCCGGTAGTATTACCGTCAATGGTGATTATCACCAAGGGGCAGGAGCCAACCTGACCATGGAAATTGCAGGAACGCAAACCGGGCAGTTTGATCAGCTAAAGGTGAACGGCACGGCCTATCTGGGCGGTACGTTGACCATTGTGCCTCTGTCTCCTTACGCAGAGACGCCTACGGGCGAACTGGTGTCACTGATAATTTCCAATGCCGTGAACGGCAATTTTACCGGTACGACGGTGCCGGCGGGTTACACGTTTACGCCGAGTCTGGCCACCACCGGATTACAGGGAAGTTTAAAAAAGACCGTATTAAGTACGCCGCCACTGACGCAGCAGAAGGCGAACAATCTGCAGGAAACACAGATTGTGAATTTATCCGGGCAGTTTGTACCTCTGGCGGTTTCCACCGTGAAAGAAACTGAAGAGGAAAAGAAAAAGCAAACGTCCACCACGACCGAAAACAAAGTGACGGCTGAGGTTATCGGCAGCACTAAAGCCGAGGTGTGCCAATGAAACGCGCCTTTATCTTCGCTTGCATGATGTTTTGGTCGGTTGTCGTACAGGCCGCACTGGTTGAAGTGGGTAAAGTAGACTTTTCCCGGGGAAGTTGTGCTGCACAACAAGAAGGTGATGCAGCACGTATGTTGGGGGCAGGGGCTTCCATATATGAGGGTGATAATATTCAAACGGCAGAGCGCAGCTTCGTTGTGCTGGCTTTCAATGACGGGTCGAAGGTGACCGTAAGGCCGAACAGCAGTTTCAGCGTGAAAACCTTTTCGATGCAACCCGGACAGGAGTCGGCCAAAATGCAGTTGCATATTGGGGGTGTTCACGCGCAAACCGGAACGATTGCCAGTACACGAGCCGACGCATTCAACATTCAAACCCCATTGGGGGATGCCAAGGCTCAGAATGCCAGTTATTCGGTGCGTTTATGCGAAGCAGATTGTCAGAGTGAAACCCAAAACGACAATGTGGCGCAGCCAGGGGTCGTGGATGACTCACCCGTGGCCGCGCGGGTGGTGGACGTTAAAAATCTCGTGGTGGCAGTGAATCAGAGTGTGCCGGACGATGCGACAAGAAATCTCAGCGTCGGTTCGCCAATCTATACGTCGGATAAATTAACCAGTTATGAAGATAGCTATGCCGCACTGGTGTTCAGAGATGGCACCAAGTTTACATTGCAGGGCAACAGTGAGCTGGTGGTAAGCCAGTTTGATTATCAGAAAGCCGGCACCGAAGACAAAGCCGTTTATGATCTGGTGACCGGTGGGTTGCGCGTACTCACGGGCGCCATCGGCAAGAAAAACAAGGAAAACTTCAATATCAAAACCGGGGTGGCCACCATCGGGATACGCGGTACCGGATTTGACCTGAATTGCCGGGAAGCCTGTGCCTCTGCACAGGCCGGTGTGTCTGAACCAAGAGAACTGGTGCTGGGTGGCAACGGCAGTGGTTTGTACAGCTATGTGTGGGACAGTGCCATTACGCAAACAAATGATACGGGCACCTTTACCCTGGTGCAGGGCAATTCGAACTATATTGCCAGCAGAAGCACCCCGCCGGTGCCGGTACCTCAGCCCCCGATCTTCTTTATGCAAAATCCGTCACCCAGACCGGATAACTACCATCCTGACATGCAGCAGATGTTTACGCCCACTCAGGTCGATCGTACGCTGGACGTACCTCCCGGGTTGTATGTCCACGTCGATCAGGGATTGGTTTCGATGGAAAAAGCAGCCGAACCGGATATTGTTCGCGTTACGTTGCAGGCAGGTCAGGCGGGCTATAGTGGCACGACCACAACCGTCGTTACGTTGGACTCAAGCAAGTCTTTTCAGCTGCAAGACCCATTCCCCCGCCCGGCCCGGTTTGATCCTGTTGTGGCTGAACAGGGGGGATACTCACTCCTGAAGCAGAATGTGAGCAGCTATCGGGACAGCGGATATAGTTGTGTGGCTCAGTAGATGTCCGTTGGCATGGCGTATGTTTGCCAAGGAGTCTGCGTTGCTTTCGAACTGCGTTTCATAGGCCCATTTGCTTGGCGATCAACTCTTTCATGATCTCGGTGGTGCCACCACCAATAGAAAGTATTTTTACGTCGCGGTACAAGCGTTCGACGACCGACTCACGCATGTACCCCATCCCCCCAAAAATCTGTACGGCTTCCCGGGTGACTTTTTCGGCCACATCCACGGCAAAGTTCTTGGCCATTGCGACTTCTTTAATTGGATTTTTCCCCGCCTGAATACCGGATGCAACCCGGTAGCAATATTCCTTGGCGATTTCTATCTCGGTGGCCATATCCACGAGTTTGTGTCGGGTCACCTGAAATTTCCCAATGGGACGACCAAAGGCTTCACGCTGTTTGACATACTCCAGACAGGCTTCCAGCGCGAGTTGCGCCGACATATAAGCCATCACACTCAAGGCCAGGCGTTCTTTGAGGAAGTTCTGCATAATGCAGATAAACCCGCCATTCTCAGCGCCGATAAGATGCGACTTCGGTACGCAACAGTTATCAAAAAACAACTCGGCCGTATCGCTGGCCCACCAGCCCATTTTCTTTAGGTTTCTGCCAACCGTAAAGCCGGGGGTTCCTTTCTCAATGAGCAGCAGGCTAATGCCTCCGTAACCCTCTCCGCCGGTGCGTACCGCCACCGTGTAGTAATCTGCCCGCACACCACTGGTAATAAAGGTTTTGCTGCCATTGACCCGGTAGTGATCACCGTCCCTGACGGCGCGGGTTTTTATCGCCGCGACATCTGAGCCACCGCCGGGCTCGGTAATGGCTAATGCAGCAATTTTTTCGCCCCGGATGACTTCCGTGGCCACTCGATCGCGTAACGCGGGTTGTGCCCAATGAACCACTGGAGGAAGTGCAATATCCAGCGATCCCAAACTGGCGACCAATCCGCCAGACGTACTGCGCATTAATTCCTCACTGAAGGCGATTTTCATAAATAAATCGTTTTCGCCGCTGCCGCCCAACGCTTCGGGATAACCAATACCCAGCAATCCGGCCTGGCCCGCCAGTGCATAAAGTTCGCGAGGAAAACTGTGGTTTTCTTCCCATTCGCCGATATAGGGGAGGATGTGCTTTTGGACAAACTGACGGGTGGTATCGCGCACCATGCGGTGCTGGTCATTAAAATAATCGAATGTGTGGCCCATATGCATGCTTCTCGTAGAGTGACAGGAACCCGGATTAATCTAACCAGGCATAGCAGATAGCATAGGGGAAAGAGCATACCAAGCAAGCGCTTGGTATGGAAGGTCTGAAGCTTATCTTGAGCGTATTTGTGAAATCATTTTTTTGGCTGATTCAGCCAGGATATCTTTCCTTCAACCGTTTTATGCCACCATCGGTTCAGTTTGCTGGCGTTGATGGATTTTGCGCGATGTCGTTCCGCGTCGGTCATTAAGGCACTTATTTTGTTCTTGATGACGGTATTCCAGAACTGAATCTGCTGCTCTTTATCTAACGCGTGCTCAGGAATATGAATCGGCTCGCCAATAGCAAAAACGATCTTGGTGGGGCGCAGAATAGGTACTTTCGGAAATAGCAGGAAATCAAAGTTAGGATCAACCGGTGCCATGATTTTTTCCTGCAGGAATTTATTGTGCGCAATCAGCCACGGCATTGCCTGATCCACGCCATAAAATCCGATGGGAATAATCGGTACATTCTTCTCGGCCAGCATACGTAAATAGCCGGTGTGGAAGTGATTCAGGCGATGACGCACATCTGTGGCACCCACACCTTCGGGCATAATGATCACGCTTTTGCCCATTTTTAGAATTTCCCGGCCTTTGACAACGGAGGCTGTTTCGCATCCCAGCCCGCGAAACCACTTGCCCGCGGCACCTTCGGTAAAGCCCTTCCAGACCAGTGTGTGAAATTCCAGTGACGGATTGCGACTTAGTAGCCGGGATCCGAGCAAATACATTTCTAACGCAAAGAATGCGGTGTGATTCATGACCAGCATCGCATTCTGCTTTTTTAACAGGTCGAGATTTTTCTCACCGATAAATTCGGCTTGAAACCAGGCACTGGCGAATCGGTCGGCCCACAAAGGGGCTCCAATGCGAACTAACTTATCCCTGAGCATGATATGTATTCCGTAAATGAAAAGGTGGATTTATAAATTCAACAAATGATCACACAGCTTTATGTCCGGGGAGGATTGTCTTCCCCCCTTTGTTCTGTATTTTAACCTGCAAAAAAGACGGAAACTTTAAAGGGGTTCCCATTCAGGCTGTCAATTGTTGTACACCTTGCTGAGTGCCAACCAGCAATACATCTGCGGGGCGCAGGGCGAACAATCCATTGGTGACAACGCCGGTAATATTGTTGATTTTTTCTT
>JACKOD010000003.1:0-425000 GCA_024234505.1 Hahellaceae bacterium
CCAGCCTCGCCACTCCTCTCCGGCCAGAACAAACCCCGGGGTATAAACGCCCGAAGTGAGCTTTTGTTGTTGATAGACCTGTTGCCGGTGGCTATATGCAGGTGAAGCGAGGGTATCTTTCCAGCCCAGACGATCCCAATAGTCGACATGAAAGGCCACGGGAATGAAATCTCGCCACAACCTTGGGTCATGTTGCAGCGTTGATAGCCAGGCATCTGCGGGAGGGCAGCTGCTACAGCCTTCAGAAGTAAAGAGCTCCAGCAGTGCGGTTTGTTTTGCCTCGCTCTGGAAGGTAACTTCGTTCGCGCTGAGCATACCCGCGCCAAGGGAACCTATCAGTAGCGTAAAGAGGGTGAGGGGCTGAGTCAGGCGGGCCATGGAACTGCTCCTGCGGATAATGTGGGATGAACAAACGGATTACCAAAGAATATACAGGGCAATTGTCACAAAAGTGTCCTGGTGAAATAACGTTTTGAATGATCGGGTGGATCCGTTGTTCTGTCCCGGATTCATTTGGGAAGTGTGTTTGGATGACATGAAAAAATGGCTGTTAACGCGTTACAGGACAAAAGGTCAACACACCCTAGGGGATTCTTGTTTTTCCTGAACCATCACACTAAGGTTGCCCCAGGGTGAATTTTGAAAGTGAATCTTGAATATGGAAAACGCAGATGAAGATAAATGGCTGGCTAAATCTTTACCGGATAGGCGTGATGGTCGGTGGGTTGCTATCCGTATCGGTAGCGACGGCCGATAGCAACGGCAATCAAGCGCGTATCGGCCTGATCTATCTGCCCTATGTGGATGCCCGACCCGATATTGATCCGGACGAACTGAATGGCGGCGTGTTATTTTCTCATGATCTGGACGAAGGAACCGGATACGGGGTGAGATTCTCATGGCTGGATGATCGCTATAGCTCTACGGGCGTCATGTCGCTGGCATATTATCAAGGGCGCCAGAATGAACCCGGTGGGGATAGCGACGTGCGCTCCCATTCGTTTTATCTTGAAGGAGGGCAGGAACTCAAGGCGCGGCTCACTGATAACCTGATCACCTATGGTGGTTTTGTGCTAGGTGCAGGGATCGTGAAATTTGATTTTCGCCACAACACCACTCAGGAATGGGGCGGCGCACTGGAGGCGGGATTGTTGCTGGGCGTGAAAGTCGCCAATGCTATTAATATCGGGGTTGCCGGCAAGTTGTATGGCTGGGGATACCCCACCGAAACCATCGGTGATGGCGCGTTGCTGGAAGGTTCGATGTCCTGGGAGTTCTGATCGTTAGCGTGCAGGCAGACTCGTCCGAAAACCAAGGCGGCTTCGTACTTGTATGGACAAGGTTTGAGCCCTCATCAAAACCACCACTGCCCCCCCATTGCCCGTTTCCGTTTGCGGGCCGGGGGATGGTGCAGATCAAAACGGGTGTCAAAAGCGATAGGATGCGTGACGCTCTCTACCTGTAACGAGGCCAGCGCGTCCAGCCGTTCTTTAATATCAGGGTGCGTTCGCAGTAGTTGTGTTTCTCTGGATGCGCCGAGATAGCGTTCCCAATAGCTGTCTTGTTGATCCAGCCGTATCAGCGCCGACATGAGTGGTTCGGGCGAACCCAACAGCTGGGCAGCGGAATTGTCGGCGAGAAATTCCCTGCGACGCGAGATGGCCAGTTGCATGAGCGCCGTGAGGAGTGGCGTAATCATAAGTAACAGGAAGGGGATGATATTAAAGCTCATCTGTCCTATCAGCATCAGTGGCAATCCGATGATAATCATGATCTGGCCTATCAGGCTCAGGTTTCTCGCCAGCTGCCCCAGCGTGTCGGCCAGCGCCATAATGTAAATGTCACCATGACGGATATGGCTAAGTTCATGTGCCAGAACACCTGCAAGTTCGGTGGTACTGAGTTGACGCAGCAGACCATCCGAGAGTGCCAGCGCCGGATTTTTTCGCGACCCTGTGGCGAATGCATTCATTGTTCGCACCGGTAGATACCAGAGTTGCGGTGCGGTCGGGAGCCCCGCACGTTCGCTAAGGTATTGGCTGATTTGATAGAGCTGTGGAATTTCGTGTGGATAAAGCGGTTTGGCCCCGTAGGCTCGCATCACCAGTCCGGCCATTCGCGCCGGATTGAACAGCAGAAAGGTCAACAGTAACGGCAGAATAAGAAAGGCGGCACCCACATCAAATATCCACTGGCTCAGCAGTGTCACATACGCCCCCATGCCGAGGAGCAGTAATGTCGACTGCATCTGGTTCAGCCAGCGCAGTCGCGTGAGATTGTGTTTGTCCAGTGGCATAGCCTTCCCGATTCACTTGGTTGATGCTTACGCTGGAATGAGTGGGCCTCTACTTCGTTGTTTCCGTGGGGCGCGTGGTTTCTCCCAAAAATGCTTCAAATCGGGTGAAGTCGTCCAGAATATCATTGCTGAGCTCGGTTTCCTGAACGCGACGGCCATCAAATGAAACCACCCGGTTGGCTTCCAGTAAAAACTCCTTTTTGTATTCTATGAAGGCTTGTTGCTGCTTGGCCAGATATTCTTGAAATTCATCTTGTCTGGCCTTGACGCCATTGATGCGTTCCTGCTTGAAAGCGTCGAATTCGTTGGCCTGTTGTTGAACCATAAATTCGAAAGGTTTATCGGGGGCCTCAATATTCAGCAAACCTTCTTTGAGCGCGATGGCATTGCCCGCATTTTCGTCATACAAGGTAAAGGTGGTGCCTCGAATGCCGATGGTGGCCACCACGGTACTGACGGTTTTTGGCGGAGAATCCGGCTGGATTTTCGACATCACGAAGTAAATCTTGCCGCTGAGATAACGTAGAAAGCGATCACTGGACAGTAACAGGCCGCTGCTTTCTTCGAGTACCGTGGCAGAACCATCGTTATGCTTCAGGGACACGCGGCTATGTTCCCCGGTAACCAGCGTGTCAGAAGGGGATAGCTCGGCACCACTGGCATCAATCCGGCGTTCACGGCCCTCGGCATCAAAAACCCTGACATCCCCCTCAATCCGTGTGACGGTGGCGAGCGCCTCGGCGTTAGCGGTGCTGCCTAGAGTCAGCCATAAAAAGAACAGCTGAAAAAGTGCCTGCAATAGCATGCGAGAGCGGCGTAATTGAGTAGAGTTTAGTAAGCGCGTTGGGTAGAGCGAGCGATTATCCATGCGTCACATCCTTTTTGCGGCGTGGGAGGGTCTATAAGGTCTATAAAGAGTGTATACAACATTTATGACCTATGTAGATAATAGCGCTAAGACCCTGACATACGACCAATGAGCAGGAGATCAAAGATGCGATATGTATTCCTGAGGGTGTTGCTTGGTTTTATGGTGCTGGGAACGCAGCGAGTGGGGGCAGCGCAACACAATGGGGCGCTTTCTATTACAGATCAATGGCTGCAAGGCCTTAGCGGCGCGTTATTAACTTATTATTCTGGCTCGGTGATCAGTAATAACAGCTCGCTCACGACGTTGCGCCTGTGTCGGAATGGGCGCTACTCCTACGAGATTGAGGGTAGTTGGTCGGTGCCAGGGCAGGCAGGCGGCGCGTCGGCTAACCGGATTATGGGGCGTTGGGAGATTCGCGAAATCGGGGGGCAGGTCATGCTGTACTACCGAACCGATGCCGGAGAGCAAGCCGTTGTCCCCCTGTATTTGCAAAACAATGGCCGCGTGAATATTGGCGGCACCGCATTTGCCATTCAGCAGGGCGGTGCCGGTTGTTGAGTGAGAGGGGCTCAGGCCGCTAATTTATTGATCATCATCGCAACAACACCCGCGGGTGCCAGATAACGAATTGAAAAATACCAGCAATGAAACAAACGTGGGTGCATATAAGGCAACAATAGATGCTCCAGTTTTTGTTTCTCCATCACATACCCCACAAAGACTGCAACCAGAATGCCGCCCAAGGGAAGCAGTATGGACGAGCTGGTGAAATCAAACAGATCAAAGGCGCCCATGCCAAACAGCTTCAGCGAGTCTCCTGTATGTTCGATATTGGAAAGCAATGCCAGTAATCCCAACGAATAAGCAACGCCACCGATGGCCAACAAGGCCAAAGGGCGCGACCAGTTAAGACGGTTGGTCAGATAAAGTACGCCGGGTTCAACGATGGAAATGCAGGAGGTCACGCCCGCGAAGGCCACGGCCACAAAAAAGAGTGTTGCACCGAGTGTGCCTGCCATGCCGAGTTGGGCAAACAAGGGCGGCAATGAAATAAACAGCAGTCCGGGGCCCTGGCCCGGTTCGGCATTAAAACTGAATATCAGACTGAAAATAATAATGCCGGCGACCAGGGCAATCGCCGTATCGAGCACCGCCACTGTAAAAGAAGAGCGCACGATATTGGCATTTTCAGGCAGCGAGGCGGAATAGGTCATGATGCAACACATCCCCAGAGACAGCGTGAAAAAGGCGTGTCCTACCGCTTCCATTACCGAGGTGGCACGAACCTTGGAAAAGTCGGCGACAAACAAAAATTTCAGCGCGTCATCGAAACCGTCGAGCGTGATGGCGTAACAAAACAACAGTAATAAAATAATGACAAGCAGAGGCATCAATACCAGATTCAGCTTTTCTATGCCTTTTTTTACCCCCATCGAAACGATAAGAAAGGTACATAAAAAAGCCAGCGTAAAATAGAAAATCTGGCCGCTGGCATCCTGCGTCAACATTTCACCGAAAGCAGCGCCTGACGCTTCTACCGTTGTGGGTAAGTGGGTGGCAGCGACCCAAATGTACTTAAACACCCAGCCGATCACGATAGGATAATAGGTAAGGATCAGAATGCCCGTGAGTAAGGTAAATCCGGCAAATTTCCATGGGCCGGGTTTGGGCGCCAATGATTCATAGGCGCTGACGGCATCACTTCTGGAGAGTCTGCCCATCGCCACTTCGGCGATAAAAATAGACAGACCGATAAAGGTAATCGCCATCAGGTAGATTAGCACAAAGGCGCCGCCTCCGTTTTCACCCGTAATGTACGGAAACTTCCATATATTACCTAAGCCAACCGCGCTCCCGGCGGCGGCGAGGATGAAACCGATTCGGCTGAATCTTGCTGCAATCACGAAAACTCCCGCTATTTATGTGTTTGGGTACAGTAAAGTTGATTTAGGTGTCATATTCTAGCGGGGTTCGTGACGGGAAGAAAAAATCTGGATCAAGAAATGTGGCACTGAATTGATATTTGTAAACGCCTCGCTGCGATTACGTTATTCACAGTCGAATTTCTTTGATATGAAGTACGTCAATCGCTTGATGTCTTTGGGCTGCAACGCTGATCCGAAAGTGGTCTGACCAGTGTTGTGACCAGAACTGCCAGCGAGGACCGCTGTCTAGAAACGGGGTGAATTGGATCCGTGATGTGTCGAGGTTGAATTCGCCAACGATATCGCCCGACAAACCTTCGCCAGTGGCCTTTAGCAAGGCTTCTTTCAACGTCCAGTATTTAAAAAATTCATTTGCACATACTGCCCCTGTTCCCTCGCAGAGCACAATTTTGCGGATTTCAGAGGGTGAAAAAAAGCCGGGCAGTGCCGATACAGGGAGTGCCGGACGGGAGCTATCTTCGATATCAATGCCGAGTTTTAGTTCGGGGTCGTCTCCGGTGACCAGTACGACCCAGGGTGAGCTATGGCTGAGATTAAATGCCGGACCACGAACGCCGGAGAGCTGGGGTTTACCCTTGGCACTTTGGGTAAAGGTGAGCAGTCGGGGTTCTGTCGACAAACGGCGCGCCAGAACCACTCGCTTCAGGCATCGACTGGTCAGCGCCAGTGCGCGATCTTTAAGAAAATGAAAGCGCGCAATGTATGCCAGCTCATCCTCATCCAAATAGGTTCGCGCGGAGGAGAGTAGGGCCTGATAGTCCGCCTCGCCGGACGGCGCACGGGCATAGTAAATGGCAAGATCCGGCGAATGATTCAACGACTTACTGACCCTGTAATTCGGCTCTGATAGCTTCGATTCGCTCGCGATTAACACCGAAGTCGCGATAGCCCAGACGGGATGCCGAACGTACCTGGATTTTTCCGGCTTCTGGTTGCAGCAGGAATTCTACATCATCCACGAAACGCATCAGTTTGGTGGTGTACTCCGCGTAAATATAGGTTGGCTCGCTTTTGATAATTTCACTACGCTCTGTTTGCTTAATGACATCCTGCAATTTTTGCCAGGTCGCCGCTGCATCGCCCTGTATTTCCAGCGGGGCAACGTAATGCTCGTCATCGACAGAGGCGAAGCTATTGACGCAATTAGGCCGATCCGGGCAGGCGCTCAGTTGGTTTTGCGTGACGCCCAGATTAATCGGACGAGATCCGCTACATCCGCTCATGAGCGAGGCTGCGGCTATCGTCAGACTGATAAGTAAGAGCGGGCGAGGCAAACGACGAGCTACGGTTTGATGTAGAGAGAATTTATGGATTGGCATAAGCATGGGTTCCGTCAATGGTCATTAGAAAAGTATATACGTTGCTCGCTTAAGACTGGATCGGTTTATAAGAGAAATAAATATGATCAGCATGTCATTAAAATTTACATAAATGAATTGTGCACATTTGTTTTTAAACTCGTATCTGCATGTTCTAATTAGTTCTATGTATTGGGTGGCGCGCTTTGTGCTTATATAGAAAAGTAATTGAAACCTATATTGATTGCTTTGCGGAGCGTACAGCATGCTAAAAAAAATAATGATAGTTGCTACCAGTCTGGTGGCTTTTCCGGTGCTTGCCGGTACACAAACCTGGAATATCCAGAGTGGAGATATTATCGGTACCGGTTATGGGAACTATATTTCCAAAACCGTGGATGGCGTCAATATGAACCTTACTGGCTGGGCCGATACTGCAGGCACCAGTGGGTTGGAAACCGGTAAGTTGATGTACTGGAATGGTTACGGACTGGGAATGGTTAACCGTGATGAATCAAATACCGCCCCCGATCATTCCATTGATAGCTTCAACAACGGCGACTACGATATGGTGCTGCTCAAATTTGATACAGAGGTCAATTTGAGCGGGTTTAATATCGGCTGGGCACAAGAAGTTTCCTCTTCAAATACTTATGCCGATGTTTCGGTATTGGCCTATACCGGCAATTCAACATTTAATACCTTCACCAGCGCTCAAACCTGGAGCAGTCTGGTGGCGAGCAATGGTGGATGGACGGCACAGGGTAACTACGCCAATGTGGACGACTACTCCTATCAGGCAGTGAATTCTGTCGTCTCTTCAAAGTATTGGCTGATTGGTGCTTATAACTCGGTCTTTGGTTCGGGCGCAGGTCTCGGCGCCGGAAATGATGGTTTCAAACTGGCGGCGGTCACCACAACAACCGCCGACGCGCCTTCAAACAGTGTACCCGAGCCGGGTAGTCTGGCGGTGGTGGCTGCCGGTTTGCTGGCGTTGTCTCGTGCACGTAAAAGCAAGCAAGCCTGAGCCGGTTTCGAGCGGGTGTGGATTACCTGATCGAAACAGTTAATTTGTCGCCCCTCTGGTGTCAGTAAGCGACTAGAATGAAAAGGCGAAATTTATGTTTCGCCTTTTTTCGTTCAGGGGAAACCTGCGTTTGCCCTTGCTGTTGTCTTTGCCGGAAAGTAGTTTGACTCATGCCCTTAAGAAGATATCTTGCGGTTCCTTTGTTTATCTCGCTTTTCGCCTGCTCATCGTGGAGCCTGGCCGAAACGGCGGCGAATCAACAAGACGTTGCCTCGCACTACGAAGCTGCGCTTAAAGCGTTTAACGAAGGCCATCCCAATGATGCGTTTGTGCATCTCAAGAATGCGTTGCAGCAAAACCCTGTTCACTTACCCTCTAAATTGCTGATGAGTCAGGTCTATTTCGATGCAGGAAACCTTGCAGCGGTAGAGGATGAGCTGGTCGAAGCGCTGGCATTGGGAGCCGATATCAATCTGGTATTACCCATGCTAGGGAATGCGCTGGTAATGCAGAAAAAAGTGGATCGCCTGATGGCGCTTGAAAAACGCTATAGCGAGTTTACGCCACAAAACCGGTTTGAATGGTCTTTGCTGAAGGGGCAAGCGTTTATTATTGAACAAAATACCTCCCGGGCGCAGGCCGAGTTTGAAAAAGCGGCGGCAATGTTTCCAGAGGATCCTCGTGCATTGAACACGCTGGCCACCTTGTATCTCGGATTAGGAATGGTGGAAAAAGCCCAGGCCTTGGTCGATACCTCCTTGGCATTGGATGTCAAAAATGAGCGCACCTGGACATTAAATGGCGAGCTGGCCCTGGCGAAGCATAATCTCACGCTTGCACGAGCACACTTCGAACAGGCGTTTGCCTTGGACGCCAAAGATCCTAAAGTCTTGCGTCAGTTAGTTCTGGTCAATTTACAGCAACAGCGAGTTGAAGAAGCCCGTCGCTATCTCGAAATCATTACCCGCAATGAACCGGAAGATCCCACGGCTACCTTGATTAGTGCCTGGCTATTGGCCTCGGAAGATCAGATGGATTTGGCCAGACAATCGCTGGCAGATTTAAGTGCCAAATTATCGGTCATTGATACCGCTGCAATGAAAAATGCCCAGTACCTGTTGTTTATTCAGGGGGCGTCAGACTATCTGCAAGGTAATTTGGAGAAAGCGCGTTCGCGATTGAGTGCCTATCTGGATAAGAAACCGGGGGACCCTGGTGCACTGCGGATGTTGCTGGATATCTATCTGAAAAGTGATGAAACCCTGCGGGCGATTGAGTTGCTCGAGCGCAATGAGCGTTCGATTGAGCAGGATTTGCAGATGTCGGCACAGTTGGTACTTCTTTATCTGGAAAGCAGCAAGTTACTCAGTGCCGAGCAATTGTTGCGGAAAATGAAAGCTTCCTTCGCCGATCACCCCTATCTTGTGCTGTTGGAGGCCAGGATTCTTAAAGCGCGAAATCGACCAGAAGAGGCTTTGAATCTGCTGGATAATCTGAAACTCGGATCCGCGGCGCCCTTTAGCTATTTGCTGCTGCGAGGCGAACTCCAATTGACACTGAATCAGCCTGCGGCTGCAGAAAAAACGGCACAACTCCTGATAGCACAGCATCCCGAACACCCGGATGTCTTAAATTTTGTAGCGGCGGTATACATCCACAACCAACGTATGAATGACGCATTAGCCGTGATTGATCAGATTCTTGTGTCAAATCCAACGAATGAGAATGCATTGTTTAATCGGGCGATTGTTTTACAGGCACAGGGCGACCACGATGGATCGACGCGATTGTTAAAGCAGATTCTCAACGAAACCCCCCGGCATACATCAAGTTTGCTGCTGCTGGCGCGCCACGCGGCCCAGCTGAAGCAATATGAGGATGCCTTGCAATGGCTTAATAAAGTGCTGGTGTATGACTTGCAAAATATCGGAGCGAGAGAGCAGAAGCTCGACGTACTGATGCAAATGGAAGACTGGCCGGAGGCGCTGCGGGTGGTAAAAGATCTCACGGCGCTTGATCGGGTTAATCCACAATATCTGATGCAGACTGCGTCCATACTGATCCGTATGGAGCGGTATGACGACGCTCACCAGCCTTTGAGCGTGCTATTCGGAATCTGGTATGAATCTCCGGCGCAGTTGCAACAGCTGGCACGTTTACAGGTGGCAGCCAAAGATATTGTCAGTGCTGAAAAGTCGTTGAATAAGGCTATTGAACTAGACTCGACGGAGGCTTCGTTGCCATTGGATCTGGCGCGGTTGCAGTTTATCAAAGGCGACATGGCCGCTGCTGCCCGGCAGTTAAAGCGAATTGAAGACCGCTTTGGTCATTCTACGTCAACCTATCTCTTGGCCGGTGATATTGCTGTGGCGCAAGGTGACCTGATATCCGGACAAAAAAACTACACCCGGGCGTTGGACTCGGATGCCCAAAACCACCTGGCATTGGTAAATTTCTACCAGCTCACTCAACAGGGGGTGGGGGGGGCGGAGTTTACCCAACTGGTCGAGCGTCTGATGAAGAAAGGGACACAGCCTGAGTGGGTAGCAAAACTGCTGGCAGACAGCTACCTGAACCAGGGCCAGTGGGACAAAGCTCAACAAGCTTACGAAGCCTTGCTGAGTACACCGGCGTTTTCCCGCAATAGTGACATTTTCAATAATCTGGCGAACCTCTATGCCCGCACGGATTTGGAAAAAGCGTTATTGACCGCTCAAGAGGGCATGGCATTGAATCGCCATTCCCCCGCCTTGCTGGATACCCTTGGCTGGATTCT
Organism: Hahellaceae bacterium; assembly: GCA_024234505.1. Classification (GTDB taxonomy): domain Bacteria; phylum Pseudomonadota; class Gammaproteobacteria; order Pseudomonadales; family Oleiphilaceae; genus JACKOD01. Next base: position 10,215 of record JACKOD010000003.1, read on the forward strand.
GGTTAAAAAAGGCGACTATGCGAACGCGCTGCCGTATTTGCGCGAAGCCTTTGCGATGGATTCTGCCAGTGCAGAAACCCGTTATCACCTGGGTTACACGCTCTGGAAGCTTGATCGGGTAAAAGAAGCCATTAGCGAACTTACGCTGGCGGTAGGCAAGGGCAATAAATTTCCCGAAGTGGACGATGCCCGAGCATTGTTAAAACAATTGAGCCCCTGAAATGGGGCGGTAATTAAATTTTCAGAAAGCTCGCTCCCATATTGAGCGTCCTCGGGCCGGGCGTGCAGCGGCTAGGGTGCCGGTGTGACGTTCATGGAAGGGTTGCTGATGCCCATAATATGGCCGGAGTTGTCATAGAGAAATAGCGCATGGCGATATTTTTCCTGCTGTGCGGTGGCCTCGAGTTTGTCGAGCGACTTAAAAGGAATGTCGACCAATAGCATATTCACCATCCAGGAAGGGATGAAGCCTCCGGGTTCCGTATGCTGAGTCCAGATGATTTCGGTTTGTTCTTTTGATAGCGGCTTGAGGATGTAGTGGATCTGCATCTCGGTGATACGAACAAAACGGGTGCGAGGCAATTTTTCAGGCGCCGCATCCAGCCAGATATGTAGTTGCTTTTCTGCGTCATCCCATGCATTTGTGATTCTGATAATGTAATCGCGGTCATCAGCGGGCCACGGAAAATCATTTACGCCGTAGTGGTAGCTCACGTTGTCCGTTGTTTGTTCGAGCGCTCTTGCTTCCCGGCACTGGTGTACCCAGGCGGTACAGGCGGCGGGATCCTGCATTACGGCGAGTATCGCCGCTGCACTGGTGTTCAGCGTTGCCCGGCCTTGAAAGGCTTCGTAGTTGGAGCCTGGAACGTCACTGAGATAAACCTGTATCCCATGGTCATCTTTTGCCAGATGCCAGTGTTTCGCGTCTTGAGGTATATCTTTTGCAGCCATCACTGATTCCGCCAGCAGCAATGTCGTAAGCATGACCATGTTAGCGATTGCCATTGATCGGCGAGTCCCCCGGCAGAGGAGGCTGCGGGCTGAACAGGAAGATATCACGGGAGTTTGCGCCATTGAGGGGGCTCTCTTTAATGGGTAGATACTTACTATATTAATCCTGATTCGTCCTGTCTTGATTTGATCTGTCTCCAAAAGCGTGACGAATCGAGGCGACACCCTCTCTGGTAAAGTGCCGTTGCGAAGACTATCTTGAAAGGCACATTGAAAAGGAGCCGGCCATGTCCAATCGTACCTTAACGCTCAATGACGAGCTGTATCAGTATCTGTGTGACCATTCATTACGAGAGCCAGAATTGCTGGCTTCGCTGCGCGAAGAAACCGCCCGGGACCCTATGGCCCGGATGCAAATAGCGCCGGAGCAGGGTCAATTTATCGCACTGCTTATAAAAATGTTGGGCGTACGCAATGCCATTGAAGTGGGCACTTTTACAGGCTATAGCGCACTTTGTATGGCTTTGGCGATGCCGAGAGACGGACGACTGGTTTGTTGTGATATCAGCGAGAGCTGGACGCAGGTCGCGCGCCGATATTGGCAAACGGCAGGCGTGGATCACAAGATCCAGCTTCATATTGCACATGCACAAGCAACTTTGGAACGCTTGCTTAAGACCGAAGGCGCACGAACGTTTGACTTTGCCTTTATTGATGCCGACAAAGAAAACTATGACAGCTATTACGAGTTATGTTTACGTTTACTGCGGCCAGGAGGCGTTATTATGCTGGACAACATGCTCTGGGGTGGGCGGGTCGCTGACGTCGCGACGCAGGATGCCGACACCCGTGCGCTGCGGGCACTGAATAATAAGCTTAAAGACGATGTCAGAGTGGATATCAGCCTCTTACCTGTGGCCGATGGCATTACATTGGTAAGAAAGCGTTAGCAGAATGGCTTTGGGCATAGCGGGCTTGTCTGTTGCGTGAGTGCAATGTCCATTTTGACAGAGAATGACCTTTTTCCAGACAGTGCAGTGCTCGTCTTGTACCGGTAATCTGATGTTTTAGTAAGCCTTTATCCATTTGAGTGAGATTAGTGAATGACGGAGCCCAGTCTGCAAAGCCGCATTTTCCGGCAAATAGTGCGCGTGGGCGCGGCCCCTTTGTTAAATCATCGGTTGCCGGTCCGGTTACAGCGTTGGCCGACTGACCTGCTGTTACGAGTGGCCATTCTTCCTGAAAATACCCGCGTTGAAACGGTGTCGGGAGAGCACTGGTCGGCCGAACTGGTGCGGGTGGGACAAACTGTGGGGGAGCTGGCTCAGGGGTGTGTGCTGTATTTTCATGGGGGGGCTTACAATATCGGCAGTCCCCGAGGGCATCGCAATGTAGTCGCGCATCTATCTGAAGCCTGTGGTTTGCCCGTGTTATCCGTAGATTATCGGCTGGCACCTGAGCATCCCTATCCGGCCGCATTGCAGGATGCCGAAGCGGCCTGGCAATTTTTGCTGTCGCAAGGTGTGCCAGCGAACAAAATTGTAGTTGCAGGCGATTCGGCAGGGGGTGGATTAAGTCTGGCACTGGTGTTGCGGTTGCGGCAAAACAAGCAGGCTTTGCCCGGAGGTATCGGGTTATTTTCACCCTGGGTCGATTTGAGCCTGTCGCAACCTTCCTATAAGAGTCATGCTCGCCAGGATCCCATGCTAAATCGGCAATGGCTATGGCGAATGGCTAAAAACTACGCTGGCAAACATCTTTTAAGTGAGCCCGGTATTTCTCCATTGTTTGCAGACTATCGGGATATGCCTCCCCTGTACATTCAGGTAGGGGAGCACGAAATGCTGCTGGACGACGCTCGCAATCTGGCTCGCAAAGCCAAACAGTCCGGTGTGTCGGTGGAGCTGCAGGTCTGGCCGAATATGTGGCATGTATGGCAATTTGAGGCAGGGCTGATGCCTGAGGCTTCACGCGCCGTCGAGTGTATGGCGGGATTCGTGCGTAACAGGGTGCGGCGGGATGCTGCCTGATCTAATTGAAAGTGAGAATAATTAACATTTAGATTGATAAATCGAAAGCTTGTTTATAGAATGGCCCGCATAGTGTGATGTCAGTTTGGCAACCTTGCAGAAACTGACACCGTGAATATCAGTGGAGTCCTTTTATGAGCAAGCGTTTTACGGTTACCCCTCTATTATCTGCCATTGCGGCCACCGCTTTGCTGGGTGGTTTAAGCGGATGCAAGTTTTCTGATACGCACCAGGAAACCCTGTCCCAAACACAAGCGCAGCCCGCGCTAAATTCTCAGCAGGTCACGGCAGAAACAGTGACTGCATTTTACCCTGAGTTAGCGCACGCCGTTTTCGCTGATGCTTTAGTGACCGCGCAGGCGCTGCAAAAGCGTATTGATATTTTTCTCTCCGAGCCGACAGAAGCGAATCTGGCCGCCGCCAAAGACGCCTGGAAACTCGCGCGTAAACCCTATCAGCAAAGTGAGGTTTTTCGGTTCGGTAACGCCGTCGTGGACGACTGGGAAGGTCAGCTCAATGCCTGGCCCCTGGACGAAGGGTTGATTGACTACGTTAACACCGACCGCTACGAAGCAGAAATGGGTAACGAAGGGGCAAGCGCCAACATCATTGCCAATACCTCACTACAAGTGGGTGCAGAAACGACCGATATCCAGCAGATTACTCCCGATCTGTTAAAGAGCCTGAATGAAATCGGCGGCTCTGAAGCGAATGTCGCGACCGGTTATCACGCGATTGAATTTTTACTTTGGGGACAGGATCTGAATGGGACGGCACCGGGAGCGGGCCAGCGTCCTGCAACCGATTACCAGAGCGGAGCGGCCTGTACGCATGGTCATTGTGATCGTCGTGCCAGCTACTTGAAAGCCGCAGTGGATCTGCTGGTAACTGACTTGGCTTACATGGCGGATCAATGGTCTGTCGAGGGTGCGTATCGCGCGCAGCTGAAGGGCGAGCCGACTACGCAGGTACTTCGCAAAATGTTCTTTGGCATGGGGTCGTTGTCATTAGGTGAGCTGGCAGGCGAGCGCATGAAAGTGGCATTAGAGGCGAATTCGACCGAAGATGAGCAGGATTGCTTTAGCGATAATACTCACAACTCTCACTTTTATGATGCCAAAGGCATCGAAAACGTCTATCTGGGCCGTTATGTCCGTACCGATGGCAGTGAGTTGCAAGGCCCCGCTCTGTCTGATCTGGTCGCGAAAGCCGACGCGGGTGTCAACACCGAAATGCGAGCCGCACTGGCGACAACCATGGGAGCACTGCAGACAATGGTAGACAAAGCCGAAGCCGCAGAGAATCCTATGAAGTTCGATATGATGATTGCTGAAGGTAATGCTGAAGGTAAGGCGATCATCCAGGCCAGCATTCAGGCTCTGGTTGCCCAGACCGGACTACTCGAAAAAGCGGCGCGTGCGTTAAGTATTAATGATCTCAACCCGGAGACGGCAGATCACGCCTTTTAACCTTTCGTTAAGACGGCGGGTTTAAGCGGTAATCATCAAGGGGCGTCTATCTGCGCCCCTGATTTTTTTCATTTTTACGCCAACGTTGTCAGGAGCTATCTGAATCACTATGTTGGATGTTTTTTTACGAGCGGGCGTGTTAACCACAGGGGCGCTGTTGTCGTTGCCGGGATTGACCGACGAATTTGCGCCGGGGGGGCAAACCTCGGTGCATCAAAGTGGGCCACATGCTTTTTCGCTTCCATCGGCCAATATGGCGGTATCTCGTCGGCTTGATTTTAGTGTGGGTAATAGTTTTTTTCGTAATCCCTGGGTTTCCTCGCCTTCTTCGACAACTGCACGCGATGGATTGGGGCCGCTATTCAACACCAACGCCTGTCAGAACTGCCATGTTCGCGACGGGCGAGGGCATGCCCCCGCCGGGCCGGATGATGATTTTGTAACCGCACTAATCAGGCTGAGTATCCCTGAACAAAACGACGCCGATGACCAGCAAGCGCTTACCGCGGGCCGGTTGCTTGAACCACATTACGGCGGGCAGCTTCAGGATTTTTCAATTCAGGGGGTGGCTGCCGAAGCGCGTATTCGGGTCAGATGGAAAACGGTGCCTGTCGCGTTGTCACCCACCAACCAAACTTTGCTTCGCCAGCCGGTAATTCAGGTCGATCAGCTCCAATATGGCCCGCTGCATCCTCAAACACAGCTATCGATGCGTGTGGCTCCCCCCATGATAGGACTAGGTTTGCTGGAAGCGATCGACGCGCAGGCTATTCTGGCGCACGTGGATGAGCAGGATGAAGATGGTGATGGCATTTCCGGGCGGGCCAATTGGGTGTGGAGTCGGGAACACCAGCAAGCCATGCTCGGTCGTTTTGGCTGGAAAGCGGGGCAGCCCACGCTGAATCAGCAAAACGCGGCGGCTTTTCAAGGTGACCTGGGATTAACCTCGCGCCTTTTTCCCGAATCCAATTGTACCGCTGCCCAAACGGCCTGCCTCGACGCACCGAATGGCGGTTCGCCGGAAGTGAGTGACGAAATACTCTCATTTATTCTGCACTACACCCGCAATTTGGCCGTGCCGTTCAGGGATCAGGCGATGACCGAGACCAAATCAGACGCAGGGATGGAAAGACTCCGCTTGGGTAAAACCACCTTCCACGCTATTGGCTGTGCCGCTTGTCATACTCCCTCATTCATAACGGGTAAGCATGTGGATAGGCCCGAGCAGTCACAGCAGGAGATCTGGCCTTACAGCGACCTGTTGCTGCACGATATGGGCGCGGCGCTGGCCGATGATCAGCGAGAGTTTCTGGCCAGCGGGAGCGAATGGCGAACCCCGCCGCTCTGGGGTATAGGACATACCCTGAACGTGAGTGGTGAAGTGAGCCTATTGCATGATGGCCGAGCAAGAAACGTCGAGGAAGCCATTCTATGGCATGACGGCGAAGCGGCCCGCGCTCGCCAACGCTATCTGGAACTCAGCACGCAGGCGCGGGAAGCGTTAGTGTATTTTGTCAATTCGTTATAATGTAGTGCTTTTCGGCGTTACCCATAGGACATTGTTGTGAAGGACATTGTTGTGAAAATATTGCGAAATCGGACGCGTTATCTGGCGCTGTGGCTAGGAATTCAGGCACTAAGCCTTCAGACATTCAGTACTTTGGCTTCGGCAGGGGTATCTGCAGAACATGACTTCCTGATCAGTACTACGGATCAATGGTTGATGCCGCGCTATGCCACTTTTACGCAACAAGCCCGGCAGTTGGCTTTAAGCGCTGATGCGGCCTGTCGTGATGTCACCAGGTTCGAACCGGTAACGGTTCAGGACGCCTGGCGCGGCGCCATGCGAAGCTGGGCGGCGGTAGGCTGGGTGAATTATGGCCCGATAACCGAGGGCAACTTGAAATCCCGCATTCAGTTCTGGCCGGATGAGAAAAATCTGGTCAAACGCAAGACCCGCGAACTGTTAGGTGCGTCCCAACCCGAGCGCGAGATGAGCGCAGAACAACTGGGCCAAAAAAGTGTTGCCGTGCAAGGCTTGAATGCACTGGAATATTTGTTGTTTGATCAGGAGTTTCTTGCAAGCATCGCGACTAAAGACAGCGCCTCCCGGCAGGTACCCTTCTGCCGGTTGTTAACGGCAGGATCACAAAATCTGGCGGAAATTGCCGCTGACGTTGAGCAACGCTGGAAGACGAGTTTCCGGGAACAATGGCTGGATGCGGATTACGAAGAGCAGCAACCACATTATCTCAAAGATAATCTGGAGCGAGTGTTTGGCGCGATGGTGGCTTCACTGGAAGTGATCAAAAGCCGGAAATTAGCCCCAGCGATCGGTATTAAAGCCGGCAAGGGACTGGGAAAAACCAACCCTTGGCTGTTGGAATCCTGGCGGGCAGAGCACTCCGCTCAGAATATGCGTGCCACGCTGGAATCACTACAGGCTCTCTACGTGGCGCCCGCGAGTTTCAGTAGCTACCTGTTAAAAAAGCAACCCGATGCCAAAGCATTGGATGGTCAGATTCGTGATGCCTTTACGGCCGCACTGGCGCAGACCGTGCCTGCACAAATGTCGTTTGAGCGTGCGGTCAAAGCTGGCGAGGTAGTACAAATGATCGAGCTATATAATGCCGTGGGTGATTTGGCGCAGTTGCTGAAACACGAATATGCACCCGCCGCAGGCTTAAAAATAGGTTTTAATGCAAATGATGGAGATTGAGTCTGTGACCCGCCTATCAGGTGTCGGATTGGCGGGTAGAACCATGTCGCGCCGACGGTTGCTGGCAGGTGCAACCCGTCTGATGCTGACTTCGCTACTACCACTGCAGACGGTGCAAGGCGCAATCTCCCACTTTGGTTCTGCACCAGGAAAAGCCGGAGTACCCGCGCTTGCCTCGGCGTTTACGCTAGAAGAGCGACATTACATCGGTGTGCTCGATGGTTTAGGCTCGATTCTGTGGAAGCATGAAGTGCCTTCTCGTGGACATGCGGCGGCGGTATCGCCTGACAGACGCTGGGTTGCATTCAGTGCACGACGGCCGGGTACCTGGCTGGCGGTAATCAATGCCGAGTCTGGCGCGCTGTTACCGATACAAACCGCGGCTGAAGGCTATCACTATTACGGTCATGCCGTATTTACTCACGATGGTGCCTATTTGCTCACCACCGAAAATGATTTCGGGCATGGCATGGGTAAAATTGGTATCTATGAAGTGGCAACGCAGTTCAGTCGGGTGGGTGAGTTATCCGCGTTTGGTGTGGGGCCGCACGAACTGGGTTTGTTGTCCAACGGTACCTTGGTGGTGGCCAATGGGGGAATCCTGACGCATCCGGACTACGAGCGCCGTAAGCTCAATCTGGATACGATGGCTCCTCGTCTGTCCTATATCGACTGGCAAAAAGGTGAACTCCTGCGCGAGTTCGCACCTCCTCATGCGAAGTTGAGTTTGCGTCATATGGCCATCGCGGCAGATGATACGGTGGTTTTGGGGGCGCAGTATCAAGGGCCGCTGGATGACGATTGGCCTCTGGTCTTCTTCCATCGCCAGGGAAGCGACAGGTTACAACCCTTTGCGGGGCATCCGCCCGAGCAGCGTCGCATGCTTCAGCAATACATCGCGAGTGTCGTGGTGGCACCTGACAACCGGGTCGTGACAACGGCGCCGCGAGGAAATCGGGTATCTTTCTGGTCGCTGGAGGACGGTCGCTGGTTGGGTGATGCCCCCAGAACGGACGTGGGGGGGGCCGCTTTCCCCGGTAATACCACGACGTGTTGGGTTAGCTCGGGAGACGGTGGCATTTATCAGTGGCAGGCCGAAAAATTTGATTTAGTGCAACGTACAGAATGGCTGCAATGGGATAACCATCTGAGCGTATTCCCGGTATCATAAGCCCCCTTTAATGGGTTGCTGACAAGGGAATGATGATCTTATGTATTTACTAACCGGCCCGCGTATGGGTGCTATCCTGCTGACACTGGTTTCGCTGGTCGTGACCGGGTCGGCCTCTGCCGATATCGGCACCAATGCCGCGTGCCGCGCCTTGCCGGAGTCTGCTGCGCCAGCGTGGGTGGCGTCTCCATTGCCTGATGACGATACCTATCTGTATGGCTACGGCGTGGCTGGCGAAGCCGAACAGTTTAACGACATGCTGTCTGAGGCCTCCCAGCATGCACGCAAAGAGCTGGCAGAGTCACTGAGTGTCAACGTTAAATCCAGCGTTATGCTGAATCAGCAACTGGTGACCGGACAGTCTCAGGCCGAAATGAATGAAGCTATCGATACGACCCTTTCCACCTATTCTGAAATGATATTGCACAAAGCCCAGGTGCGGGGGCGCTGGCTAAATTACGCCGGGTGCCAGCTTTGGGTGCAGGTAGGCATTCGTCGCAACGACTATGACAAAGTACAAAAAGTAGCTGAAAGCGACGTGATGACCCGTCTGAATAAACTTGAAAAAAAGGTCGATTCGGTTAAAAAAGATACAAGTGAAACGGTGGGGATTCTTAAAAAAGACCCTAACGTCATCTTGCGAGAACATAATCTGCAATTGGATGACCATAGCTACTATGTCGCCTTGCAGCTCAATATGCCGCGTGACCAGTTTGATTCGGTGATGGATCTTTATGATCAATACCAATACAACTTTGATAAAAGCGCGTTCTATTTTCCGATTAATGCCGAGTTTATTCAGCTCTACCAACGTTATATGAGCTATCTGGGCGGCAATGCCGGGGTAAGCTTACTGGATGCGCTCATCATGACCCACAAGCTTAACGAGGCGCAATGGGAGCGTTTGCTGGGCTGGGCAAAATCCCGTAAAAAGCCCCTGAATACGTCGGTTTCTATTAATAATCTCTGGGCAATGACACCCGATGGGTGCAGCCATGAAGGCTGTCTGGCATCTGATCTGCTGAAGTATCGTCATCATCAGCGTAAAGCAGGTGACCAGTATGCGCCGATACATTTTGCGGCGATTGCCGGTCCGGTGGTCGCCATGAAAATGCTGGTGAAACAGGGGGCCGACATTCAGGGCCGAACCACTAAAGGTTATACGCCGCTGGCATTGGCGATTGAAGCGGGGAACACTGCCGTGGCTGATTGGTTGATTTCCCGGCCGGCAAGCTGGCAGGGTGATCAGGGCACGGCCATCGAAGTGGCGATGTTTTCTGCGTTTAAAGGTTTTGATCATCATAGCGACAATGCGTACTGGGCAGAGAACGGTGATGAATTTGCCGCCGGATTTACTGCGCAGGTTAATCAGGCCATGACCTACGCCCGGGCGCTTGGATTTGACGGTCAGCATGATTTGATAAAATCCCGTGTACAAAGAGAGGTCAAGCCCTTAATTGCCAGTTGTGATGCGTTAATTGTCCAGAAAAAAGAAGAAGTGCAAATGAATGCGCTCAACGAAATGCAAGAGCAAAACGACAAAGAGTTTGGGTTCAATACCTTGGAACAGGCACAAAATCGACTGACCTATCTACAGGGACGGATCGCCTACTATGAAGGGCGAAAACAACCGGTAGATGATGATGTGTTAAAGGAGTATGAGCAGGCCAAAACGGCGGTGAGTGCTATTTCCGTCAGGGAAAAAGCATTGGCTGCACAAGGCGTGCGCCTGCCGGAATCCTTTAACCGTAACGTTGTGCCTGTGTGTGCCGAGGCTCACAAAACCTTGGCGGCGTTGCTGGCATTACCGCGCAAATAAATTAAAACAGGCCACCGTCCAGACCAGCAGCGACATACAGCCCGAGTTCTTCGCATTGTGTTTCAAATTCTTCCTGATAGCTCCCTTTGCAAATCAGAGGGGGCTGTACTGCGCGCCATCGGAGCCCGGTAGTGATGGTCTGAATGGCGCGCTGAGTGCCTGTGCCGTCATGCCCAGCCCGAATGTAATAGGCAAAAGGCAGGCCTTGCTTCAGCTCCAGCACGGGATAATAAATGCGATCAAAAAAGTCCTTTAATGCACCGCTCATATAGCCGAGATTTTCCGGCGTGCCGAGAATAAGCGCGTCTGCTTTCAGAACATCTTCCGCCGTGGTTTCCAGTGGTGGTTTCCATAGTGGGAGAATACTCTGTGCAAGATCGGGGTGAGAGGCTCCACGCAGCACCGCGTTTTTCAGCGTTTCTGTATTGGGTGAAGGGCAATGAGCGACTATTAGCAGTGTCTTTGGCGTAGTCATGGTCGTTTTACCGAGGGATGCATCGTTTCCTGAAGGGCGGTATTGCAAACAGGGGTTTTGGTTCTTGGCTGGCTCGAATATAATCAGCGCCAGCACTTCCCGTTACTATCATCAATTTACTATTATCAAATTGATAACATCAACTTGTTATTATCAACTAACTAAGGAGTACATCATGGCAGGCGATCTTCCTGGCAAACACGGCGACAGTCTGGATTATAAAATGATCAATCACTTTTTGATCACCATCTGTGCCGGGATTGGTTTGGGTGTGGTATTGTTCGGTTGGGTTCTTTGAACAACGTCTGAACTGATGCCATCGAGGGGGCGCGTCTGCGGCTCCTCGCCCTGAGTCCCTCAATTTGTAACCGCACACTAAGCGCTTTTTACACTCCGCAACAAATCCTCAGTAGTATTTTTCTTGAAATTCAGCATACTCGAAAGTGTGAACTATTTCTCGTTTTGGGGTGTGTTATGATTCGTGGACTGGATGCCTGGGTAAGCTTTTTAGAGCGACAGCAGTTGCCTGTGCTTGCTCACACACTGCAAAACATTATGCGCTTGACAGAAGACCAGCGCACCAGCGTGAATCTGCTTTCTGAAGTCATTCTGAAAGATCCCGATTTATGTTCGGAAGTACTGAAATTAGCCAATTCTGTTTGTTTTAACCCTTCACGAAAACGCATAGATACGATTAGCCGCGCGGTGATGGCGATCGGTTTTGAGTCGGTAAAGAGTATTGTTGTGTCTGCCTTGTTGGTCGATCAGCTTTCAAATAAAGGGTTGCAGCAACAGGTATTCAGATCATTGGCAACCTCGGTGCATGCCGCTGTGCAGGCTAAGGCGTTTGCGGCGCAACGTGGCGAGTCGGCACGGGAAAGCGTGTTTCTTGCCGCCTTGCTCTACGGTCTGGGTGAAACGGCGTTGTGGGCTTCAGGTACACCGGAAGCCGAAAAATTGTTGGCAGAATGGCAGCACCATCATTGTTTAACCGATGAACAGCAAAGACAAATGCTGGGAACGACCTTTGTTGCCATTTCAAAAGCATTGACTAAAAGCTGGAAACTGGGCAGCTTACTGGAGCAGTCCTTTGGTGTGGCTACCTGTGAAGAGGCCAGTATGGTTCAGGCCGGGGTGACGATTGCGCGCCTCAATCAGGAGGGATGGAATACGGGGGGTATGACCAAGTCAGCCCAATTAGCCAGCAGCATGAGTGGAACCGAGATTGAGCTGGGTCTGCTCATGGTAAAGCAACAGCGGGAGCATGCCGCACAGGTGGCCCAACAATTGGGTATTCCTTTGGCTCGCAAGTTTTTGCTCGAAGGTGATACTGACGGTGCGGTGATTCTGGAGCCGGATTTCCAGTTCCAACTTCACACACTGCAAGCCTTGTGCAGTACCGAAGGTGGCAGCCACAACGAACTGGATTTGATTAAAGAAAAATTTGATGTCTTGCTCAAAGGCTTGAATAAAGGGGTCGGACTGGAGCGTGCGGCGCTGTTTATCGGGCGTGAGACGAGTGAGCAGGTGCAATTGTATCGTGCGGTAGGCATCCAGACCCAGCAATGGAAAGCCAGTGATCCGCTGGCGCTTAAAACATTTGCAAAGCTGGGTGACGAATTTGATACGCGTAAACTGAAAGGCCGCAGCGCGGCTTCTGCACAGGTACGTCGAGTACGGGCAGAGGCGAGTCAGAAAAGTCTGGTAGAACGAGCCAAAGCGCCTTTTTCAGGACAATTACCGGCCTTGGTGATGGTGCTTCCGTTGCCAGGGCCGCTCTATGCATTGCTCTATGCAGATCGTTTGGCATTAGCGTTGATTACTGAAGAGCAAGAACGTAATTTTCAGTTACTGGCGCAACAATTCATGTTGTTTCAGAACCGGATTCACCACATTCGTAGTGAACGGCGTGTTTCTGCCTAGGATAGCAATCCTTGTTGGCTATTTTTCCAGCTCATACAGAAACCAGGCGCCACACAACAGGTAGGCGGCCAGTGAAGCTGAGTAGAATAATTCCATGGTCGTAATCCTCGTGTTTGATTGACACTGTCAGTAAATCAAAACGGAATGACGTTTTCGTGGCAAAGACATGATAGTTAAGTGACAGGCGCCGGGATGGTGAAACCAATCCGGCGCCAGATCGGGCTTTATTTATGGCTGGCGAGAATTTTTTCCAGCTCAGGGATACAGGAACCGCAGTTGGTGCCCGCATTCAGGTGTTGGCCAATGGCCGCGACGGAGGTGAGTCCCTTTTCTTTAATGGACTGAATAATCGAGTTTTCTCCCACACCGAAGCAAGCGCAAATGGTACGACCCTTGTCCTGATGACCTTTGGGGGGCTTACCGGTGAGCAGTGCCATACGTTCGGTATCGTCCAGCGTCCCCTTACTGAAGAGTTCAGCCAGCCAGCTCCGTGCCGGTAAATCCAGTTGCGGTGATATAAAGAGACAGCTTTCAAGCTGATTCTTGATCAGGCGCGCGCCCCGGTACTTAAAGCGCTTGGTGTCGGAGTATTCGATCCACTCCGTTTGATCCTTACGGTTGTCGCACAACAGAGCCCGAGACCACTGTGGCAGATTTTCAATCGCTGCTTCGCCGGCCAGCTCGTAACGATAGAATTTTTGACCGCGTATGATCACCACATATTCCAGTCCGGAAATATTCAAAGCGCGTTGCGACAGCAGAAATCCATACCAACTGGGTTGATACGGGCGGATACGGGACGGTGTATGTTTGCTTTCAGGCTGACCAGAAAGAGGATCTACCGCAGGGTTGACCAAGGCACCGACGCGGCCACGTGAACTGAGTTGTTCTGTCCAGTGCATGGGCACAAAAATATGTCCGCTTTTCTGGGTCGGGGTGACTTCGGCCCGGGCGATCATGCTGCCAAAATGGGTGGAAACCTCGACCAGATTGCCATCAACAATGTCGTAAATTCGTGCATCGTCTGGATGAACCTCAACAAAGGGTTCCGCCTTATGATTATTCAATTGTGGTGCCAGGGAGGTGCGGGTCATGGTGTGCCACTGGTCGCGAATCCGGCCGGTATTGAGTACCAGTGGAAAGTGATCGTCCAGCGGGTTGCTGGCGGCACGGGGCTCGACTGCGACCATCCGGGCCTTACGGCTGGGCGTAGAGTAGAGGCCATCCGCAAATAATCTGGGCGTTTCGGTGAGTCCGGCATCCGTCGCAATCAGGGGCCATTGTACCGGGTTGAGTGTGTCGTATTCTGTCGGACTCAGGGCATCTAATCCCTGCAGACTGAAATAGCGAACTTTACCCTGATCGTTATTTTCAAAGGTCGAGAGGCGGGCATGTTCGGCAAAAATGTCGGCGGCGGATTTATAGTTGAAATCGGCAGCGTAGCCCATTTTTTGTGCGACCTGTGTGATAATCCACCAATCGGGTTTGGCTTCCCCGGGGGGCGGTAAGAGCGCACGCTGGCGGGAAATGCGTCGTTCCGAATTTGTCACGGTGCCATCTTTTTCTCCCCATCCGAGCGCAGGTAATACCAGCGTGGCACATTCGGTGGTATCGGTATGACGCACGCAATCCGACACGACAACGAGCGGACATTTTTCCAGCGCCGCTTTGACTTTGTCTGCATTGGGCAGGGTATCGACCGGGCTGGTTGCCATAATCCAGATGGCTTTAATTTCGCCGCGATCCAATGCATCAAACATATCTACGGCTTTCAGGCCGGCTTGCGACGCCATGTTGGGGGCATTCCAGAAACGCTGGACCCGATCAATGCTGTCAGGATCAAAATCCATATGCGCGGCGAGTTGATTGGCCAGTCCGCCGACTTCACGTCCGCCCATGGCATTGGGTTGACCCGTGAGCGAGAGCGGGCCCATCCCCGGCTTGCCTATCCGACCGGTCGCAAGATGCAGGTTAATAATGGCGTTACACTTATCCGTGCCGGAGCTCGATTGGTTGACGCCTTGAGAGTAGAGCGTCATCACTTTGTCTGTTTGTGAAAACAGCTGGTAAAAGCGTGATACCTGATCTTCGGTGAGATCGCAGGCCTGCGCGACCGCAGGAATATTGGGGGTGGATGCTTTCGCACTTTCCAGCGCGGCAGCAAAGCCTTCGACATGTTGCTCAAGGTAACTGAAATCGAGTTTGCCCTGATTCGCCAGATTTACCAGCAGCCCGTTAAACAAATAGCTATCGGAGCCCGAAGCCAGCGGTAAATGGAGGTCGGCAATTGCGCAGGTGTCGGTTTGACGGGGGTCGATCACCACAATCTTCATTTTTGGATTGTTGGCTTTCGCTTTTTTTATCCGTTGAAAAATGATTGGATGACACCAGGCCGTATTGGAGCCGACCAGCACGATTAAATCCGCATGATTGAAATCGTCGTAACAACCAGGAACCAGATCTTCACCAAAGGCACGTTTGTGTGCCACCGTAGGCGAGGCCATGCAAAGGCGGGAGTTGGTATCAATATTGGCGCTGCCCAAAAAGCCTTTGATCAGCTTGTTGGCAACATAATAGTCTTCTGTCAGTAGTTGTCCGGAAACGTAAAAGGCGATAGCTCCGGGGCCATGATCCCGCAATGCCGATTGGAAGCCTTGTGCAATGGTTTCAATGGCACTGTCCCAGCTGGTTTGTTGCCAGTGACCTTCGTTATCTCGTTGTTCGGGAAATAGCATACGCTCACTCAGGCCCAGCGTGTCCGCAAGCGCGGTTCCCTTCGAGCAGAGTCGGCCATGGTTTGCAGCATGGCTTTGATCGCCGCGTACCAATATGGTGCGTGATGCCTCGTCAACAACGGTGGCTTCGATGCCGCAACCTACACCGCAATAGGCGCAGGTGGTTTTGATCACTTTGTTCTCACAGGTCTGAATACCGCTGGGTGTGCTCATGGCTTTCACTCAATATTTTCAGTAAGTCGGGAGTTTGAAGGTGCTTGGGTTTAAAGACTCGCGTATTCGCCTGAGTGGTCGGAAGTGTGTCTTTAAACCCAAAATCCCCGTTGTCTCTCGTTTATAACTTTATCACGATGTGTCGGGTCGCCTGATAAATTTATTGAGCGCAATGATCAGTTCGGGGCGACTACCCCCTTCACTCCAACGTGACAGTGACAATCATCCTCAGCCTCTGTGCAAAACCTGTGCTGGAAATTATAACCTTTACAGGTTAAGAGAGGGGTTCACCCCCATGTGGGAGCATTAGGGGTGAACCAGGAGAGGACCGGGTCCTCGGCGGGAAAGCGTTGTTACTGTACCGGGCTTGCGTTATTTAATGTTCGTGTCATCAGACACGATAGAATCAGTCCTCCAGGTCGAGGAAGATGGTTTCGCCTTCCAGTACCGCAGCAAAGGTTTTGGTACAGCCGGTGTCGTAGCCTTTGGCCTCGCCATCATCCAAACCTATTACCCAGTTGTGTAAAGGGCAAGTGACTGATTTTCCGTGTACGATGCCCTGGGATAGTGCGCCACCTTTGTGCGGGCAGTGATCATGCAGTGCGAATACTTCATCATCGGCGGTACGAAAAACCGCAATATCACCTTGATTGGTTTTTACTACGCGTGAACTCAGGCGAGCGATGTCGTTCAGTTTTCCTACTTCAATACGAGTGGCCATGCGTCTGTCTCTCAAAATCTGTCTATAGCGAATATGAATTCAGCCGGCGAGCCGCGCCCCCTTCTTACGAGGGAGGCGGCTGGTGTCGCGATACGGCTTTAGTAAGGGCTAACTCAATGTTCCCGGTGCCTAGTTCACTTCGGCCAAGGGGATGAACATTCCCTTGTCGACGCCTTTACTGGCGCGCTCGGCCCATGGATCGTCCTGAGAATACTTTTGTGACTCCAGGAAACGGGCATAGAATGCTTTGCGCTTGGCTTCATCGTCAATCAGCTCGGCTTTGATATAACTGAGTCCCACGCGCTCCAGCCAGTGGGCGGTACGCTCGTTGTGGTGGCCCTGTTCGCGGTACATTTGCATGTACGCACCGGTATATTCCATCACTTCTTCTTCGGTTTCTACCTTGGTAAAGAAGTCGGACACCCGTACTTTGATCCCGCCGTTACCGCCAACATACAGCTCCCAGCCCGAATCTACGGCGACCACACCCAGGTCTTTGATGGTTGCTTCTGCACAGTTACGTGGGCAGCCGGAAACCGCAATTTTTACTTTGGCGGGTGTCCATGAGCCCCAGGTCATTTTCTCTATTTTGATACCCATGCCGGTAGAATCCTGCGTACCAAAGCGACAGAACTCAGAGCCCACACAGGTTTTAACTGTCCGGAGCGACTTACCGTAGGCATGCCCTGACACCATGCCTGCCGCATTCAGATCGGCCCACATTGGCAACAGGTCTTCTTTCTTCACGCCCAGCAAGTCGATACGCTGACCACCGGTACATTTCACCATGGGTACCTGATATTTATCGGCAACGTCGGCAATGGCTCTCAATTCATTGGGGGTCGTGACCCCACCGAACATCCGTGGTACCACGGAGTAGGTGTTATCTTTCTGGATGTTGGCGTGCATCCGTTCGTTAACAAAGCGCGAGGTTTGATCGTCTTTGTATTCTCCGGGCCATTCGCAAAGCAGATAGTAGTTAATGGCAGGGCGACACTTGTGGCAGCCATCCGGGTTTTTGAACTCCATAAAGCCGGAAACCGCATGGAATGATTTCAGGCCGTGATCTTTAATGGCGGCACGGACTTCATCATGACCGTGAGTGGTACAGCCGCAAACGGCCTTCTTGGCCGAACCTTCGTTGTAATCACCACCTACTGTGGCGGCAATGACTTGCTCAACCAGACCAGTACAGGAACCACAGGAGGCTGACGCTTTGGTGGCCGCACGTACTTCGTCCAGCGTGTAAAGGTTTTGGGTGGTGATCGCTTTAACAATGTCACCCTTACATACACCGTTACAGCCGCAGATTTCGGTATTGTCCGGCAGGTTGGCTGCGTTGTTTTTACCTGCGTGTCCGGAGTCGCCCACGTGTGCCTGACCAAAGAGCAGGGTGTCGCGGAAATCGGCCACGTTGGTGCCGTCTTTCATCAACTGGAAATACCATGAGCCATCTACGGTGTCGCCATACATGACCGAACCGATGATCTTGTCTTCTTTGATCACCACCTTTTTGTAGACGCCACGCTTCGGATCCTGGAATACGATTTCGTCGGTACTGTCATCGCCCATGAATTCACCGGCAGAAAACAGATCAATACCGGTCACTTTCAGCTTGGTTGAGGTCGCTGCTGTTTTGTAGATGCCGATGCCGTATTTTGCCAGATGGTTGGCTGCCACTTTAGCCTGATCCCAGATAGGCGCGACCAGACCAAACAACTCGCCACGGTGCTGGATACATTCACCAACTGCATAGATTTTAGGGTCGAACGTTTGCAGAGTATCGTTGACCACGATGCCGCGTTCGCAATGCAAACCCACTTTTTGTGCCAATTCTGTATTAGGGCGAATACCCACGGCCATGATTACAATGTCAGCCGCCAATTCAGAGCCGTCGGCAAAATGAATAGAAGTGACGTGGCCATCCGCATCAGACTTCAGCTCGGTGGTGTTGGCGTTCATCTTGAAGCTGAT
This sequence comes from Hahellaceae bacterium, assembly GCA_024234505.1. GTDB lineage: Bacteria > Pseudomonadota > Gammaproteobacteria > Pseudomonadales > Oleiphilaceae > JACKOD01. The sequence goes on from JACKOD010000003.1 coordinate 28,415, forward strand.
GCCGCGTTCTTCCAGTGATTTCTGCAGTAAGCGGGCAGAAGGCGCATCCAGCTGACGGTTCATCAGAACTTCAAGGTTGTGCACTACGGTGACATTCATGCCTTGCTTGAGCAGACCGTTGGCCGCTTCAAGGCCCAGCAAGCCACCACCGATGACGATGGCGTTTTTCTTCTTGGCTGCCACATCCAGCATGTACTCAACGTCAGAGATATCGCGGAAGGCGATAACACCTTTCAAATCCTTACCGGGAACAGGGATGATAAACGGGTTGGAACCTGTAGCCAGCAACAGTCTGTCATAAGCGGCGGTTGTACCATCTTCTGCATGAACGATCTGCTTTTTACGGTCGATGGAGACAACCTTTTTAGCTTTGCCTGCGTGAAGAGTGATGTTGTTGGCTTCGTACCAGGCAAGATCATTGATCATGATTTCCGGTACGCTTTTTTCGCCAGTTAATACCGGAGATAGCATGATGCGGTTGTAGTTACCGTATGGCTCGTTACCAAAAACGGTGATTTCATACTTTTCAGGAGCAATTTTCAGGAGCTCCTCGACGGTACGCATGCCAGCCATGCCATTACCGATCACCACCAGTTTCTCTTTCATCTGTCTCTCCACTCTCAGGAAAACTTAAAATATAAAGAACTAAAATTCTTATAAAGTGCGTTGATATCACCAAAGCACAAGCCGTGCCATATTTGTGTGCGCCAAATAAAACATAATAAATACAATGATATACGTTAGGTTGAAGGTGATTTTGAGATAACTTGGGTCAGATTGTGGTGAGCGATTGTGACGCTGAGTGCACCTTTGTGGTGCGGCCGTATTGTTTGGAAAATAGACCACCGCTAAGGTGGTGCAGGCCATATTTACGTCATGCACCAATAAGGCGATATCTAAACTAATAAACTATGCGTACTTGAAGTAATCAATAGTGAGTATTTATCTATCAGTCTGATTTTATTGGCATTGCTGTTGCACTGGAACGGTGACATACATTAATGGTGCAGGAGCAAAACATGTCTGCTGATAAGTTCAACATCTTCCGCTTGGCGGATAAAAAAATAGTCATGCTGCATATGTCGTGGGTGGCTTTTTTTATCACCTTCTTTATGTGGTTTAGTCACTCGTCTCTTTTACCGCTGATTCAGAAAACTTTTGGATTGAGTCCGGCTGAAACCAAGGCGCTGCTGTTTCTTAATGTGGCGCTGACCATTCCCTCTCGAACGCTTGTCGGTGCTTTGGTGGATAAGTTTGGCCCACGTCTGATGTTCAGTGTGCTGTTGGTTATTTCGGGCGGTCTCTGTATTGGTTTTGCTTTGGCGCAAAGCTACGAACAACTGGCGGCATTCCGGTTCTTGTTGGGATTTGCCGGTGCCGGATTTGTTATCGGTATTCGTTTGATTACCGAATGGTTTCCGGCAAAGCAAGCGGGAACCGCACAAGGTATTTACGGCGGATGGGGTAACTTTGGTGCGGCGGCGGCCGGTTTTCTGCTGCCTGCGCTGGCGGGCTGGTTTGGTGGCGATGAAGGGTGGCGCGGTGCAGCCGGCTCTGCAGGGATTGTGGCCATTCTGTATGCCTTTATATTTTACAAAGTAGCGCGCAACACACCGAAGGGTTCCACCTACTTCAAACCAAAGAAACTGGGGCCAATGGAAGTAACCAGCAAGTTTGACCTGGTGCTCTATATCATTATGTGTGCGCCCATGTTTGTTGCAATGGGGGTTATCGCCTGGAGACTCTCTCCTGCAGGTGTATCACTTTTGTCCGATTCTGTGACCTGGGCGATCTGGGGCGCGCTGGTGATCTGGTTTATCTATCAGGTAGTACAGATCTACCGTGTTAATGCCGAAACTCTGAAAACCGAGGTACCCGAGCTGCATCGGTACAAATTCAAGCAGGTCGCGCTTCTTAACTTGTCGTATATGGTGACCTTCGGTTCTGAAGTGGCCGTTGTTTCCATGTTGCCCTTGTTTTTTATCAATACCTTCGGCGTATCCATTGCCGCCGCAGGTGCCATGGCCTCCAGTTTCATGGTCATGAATCTGGTGGCTCGTCCCGGCGGTGGCTACATCAGCGACAAAGTGGGTCGTAAAGTCGCACTGTTGATTACGGTAATCGGTTCGGGTCTGGGCTACTGGGGGATGAGTCACTTTGATAGTAGCTGGAGTATTCCTGCGACTATGGCGGTCGTCATTTTCTGCTCGTTCTTTGTGCAGGCGGGGGCAGGGGCTACGTTTGGTGTGGTTCCCACGATCAAACGTCGTCTGACCGGACAAATAGCCGGATTGACCGGAGCTTACGGGAATATAGGTGCAGCGTCCTATCTGTTGGTGTATTCACTGACCGATGCAACCACATTCTTCACCGTAATCGGTCTGACCTGCGCGGTGGTTGCCGTGTTGCTAATGATTTTTATGGAAGAACCCAAGGGCCAGATTGCCGAATTGATGCCGGATGGATCAGTGCAGCTGATTGATGTCGGACGCTAGGCTTTAAAGTTCCGTACAACCCGCTCGACGGGTAACCCCTTAGGCGGGCCGAAAGGTCCGCCTTTTTTGTTTCTGCTGTGGCCTTCATGAGCGGGCAGCAATGCCACGCTATCGTCTGGCGACCTGAAAGAAACCGAGGCTTGCCCCCATCACCCTGTAGCGAAGGGCGTCCTCGCCCCGATAGTCGAGCCACACTATCTGCAAAAGCCGCAAGCGCCCGAAGACTGGCGGCCAATCGTGAGTCGCTTAGACAAACTCTCCCGCCGCATAGCCCGAGGCCCAGGCCCACTGAAAATTAAAACCGCCCAGTTGTCCGGTGACATCGACGACTTCGCCGATAAAATAAAGTCCGGGTACTTTTTTGGCTTCCATGGTCTTGGATGACAGTTCATTGGTATCGACACCGCCCACAGTGACTTCGGCAGTACGATAGCCTTCGGTACCTGCCGGAAGCCATTGCCAGTTTTTGAAGAGGTTCGCGATTTCGCTCAGTTGCTGGTTGCTGTAGGTGGCCAGTGGTCGGCTTTCATGCGGCCCTTCGGGGGTATGCTCAAGAAAAATCTGAACCAGCTTTTTAGGCAGGCGATACCCCAGAAATGTGTGTAAATGTACTGAGGGATTGGCCGTTCGTTCCTGTATCAGGGCTTCATATAACTCTTCGTGAGGGCAGAGGTCAACCTGCACACGCTGGCCGGGTTTCCAGTAAGTGGAAAACTGCAGTACGGCCGGGCCGCTGAGTCCCCGGTGAGTAAAAAGAATATTTTCTCTGAAGGCTGCATGCTCGTTTTCGATGAGCGCTTCACAGGCTACGCCCGCCAGCGACTGGTATTTTGCCAGCATGGCTTTATCAAAGGTGAAGGGAACCAGTGCCGCGTCTGTCTTAAGTAAATTAAGCCCGAATTGTTGTGCAAGTTCGAAACCGATACCTGTGGCACCGGTCGTTGGTACGGAATATCCCCCGGTGGCAACGACCAGCGATTGCGCTGTCACTTCGCCCTGACTGGTGTGTATCGTAAAAAAGTCACCTTGCTTTTGGGCATGCGTAAAGGCAGTGTTGAGGCGGATTTCGACGCCCGCGGCGGCCGCTTCATCGAGGAGCATATCGACAATGACTTTGGCCTTTTCGACACAGAATAGCTGGCCGGCGGCTTTTTCACGGTGCGCGATGCCATGCTTTTCAACCATTGCGAGAAAATCCCAGGGTGTGAACCGGCTTAACGCAGATTTACAGAAATGTGGATTTTGAGAAATAAAGTTGCCCGGTTCGGTATAAAGATTGGTGAAGTTGCAGTGACCCCCACCGGACATCATGATTTTTTTACCTACTTTATTGGTGTGATCCAGCATAAGAACCCGTCGTCCACGTTGTCCGGCGGTAATAGCGCACATGAGTCCGGCTGCACCTGCACCCAGAATAACCACGTCATATTGAGGTAACTGTTTTGCATTCACGCCGGATCAGACTCCCAAGGCTAAAAAAGGGGGCAATGTAACGCAAAGCAGAGGCGGTGGCCAGATTTTAGGTTGCCCGTGTCAGAGGCAGATAGTCGAATGTTGTTGGCATGAGTGCTCTGTAATGGTGCATGACTGCTGAATGTGATTGTGCGCCATTATGGTGACCTGCCTTAAGGTGGTATGCACCTTGTGGGGGCGAAAGCTATTTAAAAATGGGTATGCGTGGGTAGTGATTTGTCTATAACTTTATGAAGTATAACCATTTATGGATATTGGCTCTTCTTTTGCTCTACTCCTCGTAAGTATTTTTAAATAGAGGAGAAACCAATGTCTGCTGAAAAGCTCAACCTACTGGATGTCGCGGATAAAAAAATCCGCACGTTGCACCTGTCATGGGTCGCATTCTTTATTACCTTTGTGGTGTGGTTTAACCATGCCCCCTTGCTGGCATTTATGAAAGAAGCCTTTGATCTTTCCGGTCAGCAATTAAAGGCGCTGATGATACTTAATATCGCCATGACGATTCCTGCACGAATCCTGATTGGTATTCTGGTAGACAAGTTTGGTCCTCGCATTATCTACTCAGGTTTGCTGATGGCTTCGGGTCTGCTGTGTACCGCGTTTGCGTTGGCCGAAACCTACGAACAGCTGGCATTGTTCCGCTTTCTGATGGGCTTTACCGGAGCCGGTTTCGTTATCGGTATTCGTCTGGTGAGTGAGTGGTTCCCGGCAAAAACCGTGGGGCTGGCAGAAGGCATTTACGGCGGCTGGGGTAACTTTGGCTCAGCGGCAGCGGCCATGACCTTGCCAACGCTGGCGTTAATGTTTGGTGGTGATGACGGCTGGAGAATGGCTCTGCTTTGTACAGGGGCGGTTGCTTTTGTTTACGGTATCTTTTTCTACAAGTTTGCTCGGAACACGCCTAAAGGTTCAACGTACTTCAAACCCAAAAAGAGTGGTGGTCTTGAGGTGTCCAGTCGTAAGGATTTCTACTTCTTGCTGGCCATGAACATTCCTATGTACATCGCGCTGGGTGTGCTGACCTGGAAACTGGGGCCAGATAACCTCAAACTGCTGGCTGGCTCTACCTGCACTATGCTGTACGTTGGACTGTTAGCACTGTTTGCGTTCCAGACACAACAGATTTACAAGGTAAACAAAGACCTGTGGGACAAAGAAGTCCCCGAAATGCAGCGCTACAAGTTCAAGCAGGTAGCGGTACTGGATTGGGCCTACTTCGTTACTTTTGGTTCAGAACTGGCGGTTGTCTCTATGTTGCCCCTGTTCTTTATGGATACTTTTTCCCTCGATGCCGTTCAGGCTGGCTTGTTAGCATCTGGCTTTGCCTTTATGAATCTGGCAGCGCGTCCGGGTGGCGGATGGCTGAGTGACAAGTTCGGACGTAAAAAGACCTTGTCGATCCTGATTGCAGGTCTGGCAGTGGGTTACCTGGTGTTGAGCCAGATTAACAGTGGCTGGTGGATTGCGTTGGCGGTGATTGCGACGATGGCGTGTTCTTTCTTCGTACAGGCGGGTGAAGGCGCGGTTTTTGCGATGGTGCCACTCATTCAGCGTCGTATGACCGGGCAAATTGCGGGAATGGCTGGTGCTTACGGTAACGTGGGTGGGGTGACGTTCCTGACGGTACTGTCCTTTGTTGATGCGTCTACCTTTTTTATGGTGATTGCAGGTGCCGCTGCCGTGTGTTTCTTCTTTGTCCAATTCCTTGAAGAACCAGAAGGGCACATGGCAGAAGTGATGGAAGATGGCTCAGTGCAGCTGATTCAGGTGAACTAAGCTACTTCAGATGAACTAAGCTACTTCAGATGAACTAAGCTATCCCGATCGTCTGACCCTCGACTTACCCCTCGGCATCCTTGTGTGTAATCACTTGCGCAAAGAGACCGAGGGGTTTTTCGTCGATATTCAGGCGCAGGGGCCGACTAATAGCCGTGTAAATATTTGTAACTCATTCATTGGAAAAAATTCTGAAAGCATGGTTTCATGGGCACCCTTTTTGCCAAATCATGGATAGTAACCAGAATGACAGGTAGACAAACTTCCAGACTAATCCTGGCCTTGTGCCTTGCCTCTGCCACCGCTTACGCCGCCGAGGCAACCGAATGGAATCTGCGTAATGATGAAGATGGTGTGCAAGTATTTACTCGTGACGACCCTGACAATGCACACTTGCAGTATCGCGGCATAGGAATAGCAAAAACATCACCGGCCAAGGTTGCCGATATGATGCACGATGTGAAAGGAATGTCGCAGTGGTTGTACAACTCTTACGATTTTGAGTTGCTTGAGGAATATGGCCCGGATAGCAGACTGTTGAGGATGAAAGTCAGAACACCCATGGTGGTACAAGAGCGAGATCTCGTGCTGACGCAGACGTTTGAGAAGATTTCCGATCTCGAAGTCATTGTGCACCTGGAAGGTAAGCCCGATGCCGTGGAGATTGATCCCGATTATGTTCGCATTCCCTATTTTAAAGGGACGTGGCATTTGCTTCAGGATGCAGCGAGCGGGGTGACCACCATTGAATTAATGGGGCAGGTGGATCCGGGCGGCGCCATCCCCACGTTTGTTTCCAATGCCATGCTGACCGAAACCCCCTGGCAAAATGTGCGTGCCGTGCGCGCCTTGAGTGAGACTGGCGAGAACCCCTACTGGTAAACGGTGGGCGGCGGTTCAAATTTTGCTTGTTGTGGCGTTTACCGGTCTTGTTGTGGTGTTTACCAGAAGTGAGTTTGTTTAACGTAGGGAGTGCACCATAACAATGCATTTGAATAGCAGCATTAAAGTTTCTACGGCGCAGTTTTCGGATAAAGGGGTGAAGCCCCAAAACGAAGACTGTATCGGTATTCGGGTGCCGGAACAGCCTGCCTTAACGGTGAAGGGGCTGGCGGCGGTCATCGCTGATGGTGTGAGCAGTGCCGAGGCCGGTAAAGAAGCCAGCGAAACTTGTGTCAAAAATTTTCTCTACGATTATTTCAGTACGCCGGATTCCTGGTCAGTACAAACCTCGGCCCAAAAAGTACTGACCGCACTGAACCGTTGGCTTTATGGTCAGGGACAACAATATCTGGACGCGCACCGGGGCTATATCAGTACGCTCTCGGTACTGGTTATTAAGTCCTGTGTGGCGCACATTTTTCATATTGGTGACAGTCGGATATACCGTCTGCGTGAGGGCCAGTTCGAACAGTTGACCCGGGATCATTGCGCTTTTGTCAGCTCGGATAAAGCCTATCTGACCCGAGCCATGGGGATGGATTTGCGTCTGGATGTGGACTATCGCAGCGAACCGGTTGAAGCAGGCGATCTTTACCTGACCACGACGGACGGCATTCACGACTTTATTGATCGCCGGGAGCTGGAAGCCATTGTGCGGTCAGCCCAACAGGCCAACGAAGGGGATAATCTTCAGGGCATCTGTGAACGTTTGGCCGAGGTGGCGCTGAGCAAGGGGAGCGACGATAACATTAGTTGTCAGTTGATTCGAATTGACGAATTACCTGACGCCAACGCGGATGACGTTTATCACAAACTCAGTGACTTGCCGTTTCCACCGTTTCTCGAAGCCGGCATGATTCTCGACGGTTATCGGATCATACGGGAGATACACGCCAGCAGTCGCAGTCAGTTGTATCTTGTCGAAGATGTTGCCAGCGGCACGCGGCTGGCGATGAAAACACCTTCTGTCAACTTCGAGGATGACCCAGCCTATATTGAGCGCTTTATTCTCGAAGAGTGGGTGGGTAAGCGTGTAGACAGTGAGCATGTGGTTAAAGTGGTGGTACAGGATCGTCCGCGTTCCTGCCTGTATTATTTATGCGAGTTTGTTGACGGGCAGACGCTGGCAGACTGGATGAGAGACAATCCCCGACCTGATATCAAAACGGCGATTGCAATACTGAATCAGGTAGTCAAAGGGGTGCGGGCATTACATCGCAAAGAAACGCTGCATCAGGATCTGAAGCCCGATAATCTGGTGATGACCTCGGAAGGGGTGGTCAAGCTGATTGATTTCGGATCCTGTCTGGTGGCCGGACTCGCCGAGATTGATACACCATTCGAGCGGGACATGGCGCTCGGTACCGCCACTTACAGTGCCCCGGAGCAACATCTGAGGCGTAAGAGTACCGTGCAGTCGGATTTGTTCTCGGTTGCAGTTATTTTTTACGAAATGCTTACCGGACGTTTACCGTACGGCGATGCCTACGAAAAAGGCAAGTCCATGCAGGATTTCTCGCGTCTGACCTACCAGCACGCCTACCAGTTTAACCCGATGCTGCCGGTGTGGATGGACGGCGCGTTACGCAAGGCGTTGCAGATGTCTCCTGAATTGCGTTACGACAGTTTTTCCGAGTTTGTGTTTGATCTCGAACATCCGAATAAGGCATTTATGCAAACGGTGCGTCAGCCCTTGCTGGAGCGAAACCCGATTCGCTTTTGGCAGATCACCAGTGCATTGCTGCTGGTCGCCGAGGCGGTAACACTGTGGGCCTGGTTGGGTCATGGCGGTGTGAGTTAGCGTAGCAACGTCACTATTTTCCGGTCGGTTAATCCTTGGCTATCGACCACCAGAATCTCGTGTTCTCCGGCAACGTCTGGCTGATAATGTAACACCTGATTGGCCAGGCTGGTTTGCCAGAAGCGCCCGTCGACATACCAGGACACGGTGCCGGTGCCGCCCACCACCTGAAGGGGGATTTGCGGGCTGGTGTTCTGATCCAGTGTGGGTGTGATTCGTGCGCCGGCTTCGAGACCGGTGATTTGCGGGCGGGTCTGATAGAGCGGTGAATCTTCCTGACAGCGCGGGTCCAGCGGCGGGATGCGGGCACTACGACGCTGCGAGACTTTCAGCCAGGGTTCTAATGCCGCAGGCCAAAGTGCAATGGTGCGCTGTGTCGGGCGGGTAAGCTGACAGCCCGGCGGGGCGCGTTGCTGGCTGCTTTCATCTACCCAGAGGAGTAATGGGTTCGTGGTAATTACGTGGTCGTTGAGTGGGGTGGGAGGAACCGTGTAGTCCAGAATCCAGGCGTTGTGCGTTTGTTCGCAAAGTGCGGGATACTGGCTGGCCAGTGTGCCCAATGGCCAACAGATGGTCTGTTGCTGCACCGAAGCCGGGGGTGGCGGAGACGCCTGTTGCACCGGTAGTAACTGAAACAGGGTAAACAACAGCGGTGCGGCGGTTTGAGCGCCAAAATGTCCGGGCATCGGTGTACCATCTGGGCGTCCGACCCATACGCCCACCGTGTAATTCTGGTCTACTCCCACCGCCCAGGCGTCTCGGAACCCGTAGCTGGTACCGGTTTTCCAGGCAATCGGGGCCGACTGGGTACTGGGTTGTGTGCTATGCAGATGCAGGAACTCGGGTCGGGTACGGAGCATTTCGGCCGTAATCCAGGCACTGCCAGGACTGAGCAAATAGCGCCAGCGTTGCGGATCTTCCGGACGAAAACGCAGTTCACCGACCTGACCGGCATTCGCCAGCGCACTGTAAGCCCTGACCAGCTGCTCCAGCGAGGTGCCTGTACCGCCAAGAATCAGCGCCAGTCCGGCCTCGCCCTGATTCTGGAGGGTAAGCCCTGCCTGTTGCCAGCGTTGCGTAAAACGGGCTGCCCCGAATTGTTCAAGCAGATTCACGGCTGGCACATTTAAGGATCGTTGCAACGCCTCCGTGGCGGATACGGGGCCACTGAAACCACCGCTAAAATTGCCCGGGCGATAAGTTTGACCATCGCGGGGCACATCCGACAACAATGACTGGGAGTGAATGAGTCCGGCTTCAATGGCCATGCCATAAAGAAAGGGTTTGAGTGTAGAGCCGGGTGAACGAATGCCTGTTACCATATCCAGATAGCCGAATCGGGCTTCATTGCCAAACTCCGCTGTTCCCGCGTAGGCCTGCACGCTCATGTCGCGATTGCGAACCACCAGAACCGCTAATGAACTTTGTGGCGGTAAATGTTCACGATAATGGGCGAGGGTGTCTTCCAGACGATGCTGGAGCGCCCCGTCCAGGGTGGTCTGAATCAGGCTGTGTTGCGGATAGCGTTGCTGAAGACGACGCGAGAACAAGGCCGCAGATAACGGTGTGTGCAACTGACTGGCGTACACCGGCTCTTGCAGGGCATCGGCGACTTGTTCGCTAGTCCAGACGTTAAGTGACTGCATGCGTCGCAGTACTTTATCGCGTGCTGCCTGGGCGCGTTGCGGGTGGCGGTCGGGTCGCAACCGGCTCGGGGTTTGCGGTAGCACCGCGAGTAAGGCCGCTTCTGCAGGGGTCAGGTCGCTGGCAGGTTTGTCCAGATAAGCAAACGAGGCGGCCTGTACGCCTTCTATCGTGCCGCCAAAGGGTGCCAGATTGAGATAAAGTGTGAGAATTTCCGGTTTGCTGAGATGCCTCTCGAGTTGCAAGGCGCGCAGTATCTGTTGCCCCTTACCGGTCAGCGTTCGTGTATGGGGATACAAACGTCGGGCCACTTGCATGGTCAGGGTTGATCCACCGGAAACAATTTCGTCGTAGCGCAACGCCTGCCAGAGTGCACGGGCCAACGCCAGCGGGTTGACCCCCGGATGATACCAGAACCAGCGGTCTTCATAGGTAAGCAAGGCTTCAATGTAACGAGGCGACACCTGTTCCAGTGTGACCGGGTATCGCCATACGCCCTGTGTATCCGCGAAACTTCGTAACGGGCGACCCTCGGCATCGACAACCACATGGGCATACAGCCCCACAGATTCGGGCAGTTGCATCGGGTAGCGCCGATCGAGTCCCCACAGTATAAGGCAAAGCCCCCCCAGCAGCAGGAGAGGGCGTTTCAATACCGACCTTTTCATGTTGTCAGCGAGGCGTTACGATGAGTTGATCCAGCGTCTCGCCAATTGCACGGTGCTCTGGCCGGTACATATCCTCCACATAGGGCGGGGGAACACGATAAGTGCCTGGTGTGACGGCACGCATCAGGTAAAACAAACGTTGTGCCCCCCAGTCGGCATCAATGGCCGCAACATAGCGATCATCCCGATATTCCTGGTGCTTTATCCGCGTATATTGCTGCAATGTGGGAATAGCGGTGCCGTCGATACTCAGGGTATCGGTTTTGACGCCATCAGGAAGGTTGGGATTTTCCAGTTCAAATCCGGCAGGCAACATATCAATAACCAGCGTATCGGGAGAACGTACGCGATGACGGATTTCCAACCCGACCAGTACCAGATCGCCGCTGCGAACTTCGCTCAGGTGATTGATGGCCCGTCCGGTGCTGTCAAAGTAATTACGGATGATTTCGTAGTTTTCCGCGACGGGGGCGGGTTTATCAATGGGGTATCCGATGACCTCCAACGAGGCAAATAGCCGCCCATTACCCTGGTTGCTCAGGCGGCCCCCCTGCGCCAGCGTTTCTCCGCTGATTTTACGTAAGAGTGCGGCGGTTTGTTGCAGCGACTCGGGTGTTTGTCCGGCCCAGGCCAGCTCGGCACGCCAGGGGGTATGCGACTGTGTTTCCAGCTGCAGACCTGCCAGAAATAAGGCATTGCGTTCCTGGGTGCTGAGCCAGCGGCGGCTCTGAACGGCTTTCGCTAATTCAAAACTGCGTTCGAACGCCTGTGCCTGATGCTGCTGATGCTTGAGCAAGAGATAAATCATCATGGCCTGATCGCGAATGTCGCTGCCGTATTCCCCCAAATACTGGTTTTCAGCCCGCCGGGTTTGCTCGGCCGCCGTCAGTGCCTTGCTGCCTCGTTGAAGATCGCCAGCCTGTATCAGCGCCAGACCCAGATGTACCAGCGGCAACGGGGCCTTGGCGTCTTGCCGTTGACGGTCATACAAGGTACGCAACGACGACAGGGATATCTGGTTGACTCTTGCCAGCACGTAGGCCGCATAGCTGCGGTAAGCAAAGCGATAATGCTTGATGTTGTCGCTGTAATGCTGCTCATACAGACTGCCCGGTCGATTGACGTAGTCTTTAAGTCGGTTCAGTGCTTTTTCCAGCAATTGGGGCGGTACAGAAAACCCCTGATCGCGAACATTGAGCATAAAATCGGTTGCATAAGCGGTAAGCCAGTGCTCCTCGTCTGCATTCTGATCCCATAAACCAAAACCACCATTACTCTTTTGCATACCCGCAATGCGAGTGAGCGCCGCGTTGATTCGAGTCGCCCGTTCAACATCCGTAACCTCGGCCATACCGAATTGTTGCTGAACGGCGGGGGTTGCGAATGCATAGGGATAGGCCGTACTGCTGGTTTGTTCCAGACAGCCGTAGGGGTACCTCAGTAAATGGCTGAGCTGGGACGATAGCTTAAAATCAGCCCGATTGGTGAGGGTGAGGCGAGCCTCTGTGGTGCCTGTGTGCAATCCTTCACTGAGTGACTGGGGAAGCAGGGCGCGAGCCGGATCACTTGTTTCTGTGGCCGTCTGCGGTGCAGGCGGGGCCAGTGTGGTTTGCCACTGCCGCACCTCGGCCGGGTATGCCGGACGTATTCCCAGCATCCACTGGCGGTTCAATGTTGCCAGCTCGTCTCCTTCAATCGTGACGGAGACCGAGCCGGATTGTGGGGCGTCTGCGAGCAACGGAAAAGCCACCTGGGTTTTGGCTTCGTTCGCCATGGAGAGCGTGTGCGTGACCACCGTGGATGCCAGTCCCTGACCGGTTTGAATGGATACTCGCAAGGATTGTGATTGACCGCTGAGGTTATGCAGATCCAGTACGCCGCCGGATTGATCACCCATGGCCAGAAAGCGCGGCAGGTTCATCTGCGTAACCACCGGCGCGGCGACCGTCGTCTCCGCTTCTGCGCTGGCAAACGCTGTCGCACCGAAAGCGACCGCCATAATCCGTAATTTGCCATTAAAGTAAGGGAGATCCAACGCGACTTTTGCCTTACCTTCAGCATCCAGCTTCACCAGCGGATGAGTCAATGACACAATCTGGACATCCGATTGGGGCGCTTGTCCGCCGCGGCTCAGGTCGGCATCGCCACCGAAACGAAGTCGTGCTTTGGTATTCTGGTGCAGCTCGATTAATTTTCCATATAGATCATAGCTATCGGGTTGGTAACGCCGTTGTCCGAAAAAGCCCTCGAATGGATCCGGGGTTTCGAAGCGTGTAATGTTCAATACACCCACATCCACTGCCGACAAAGACACATAGCCTTCAGACAAGGGAGTGCCTTGGGCATCCGTAACTTTAATTTCGCTGACCATAGTAGATTCTGGAAGATTCTTTTCTGCCGTTGTCAGGGTCACCTGCAGGTGTCGCCCGCTGCGGTCGAGTGGCAGATGAATTAAGCCAAAAGCACGTTTCGGTGTTTGCGGGCGATCGCCATTGTCATGGGTTAACGCAGGGCGCAGCACCACGACTGATACATAAATGTCGTGCTGATGCCAGTCACTGCTGACGGGAATGCTGACGGTGCCTTGGGGGTTCAGTAACGTAATATGCTGGCTCCAGAGTAAGTGATCCGATTCCACCAGCACCATGGCTTCACCCGCATGAGGGCTGTTGATTTGCAGCGTGGCAGTATCGCCGCCCGCATAGGCGGCCTTATCCAGCGCCAGTGTGACAACATCCGGCCGTACAGAGCGTTGGGTTTGCTGGCTTTCCTCCCAGCGTGCATACCAGTCTTCTCCGGCAAAAAAGCGCACAGTGGTTTTTTGCGCGCTGCCGGGTGTTGCCACTTCCAGTCGATAACGTCCCCAATCCACGGGAAAACTGAAGTGGTTATCGGTGCTGGCATTCAGTGGTACAAGCTGCGAACTGACGGCGAACTCCTTTTCGGTATAGTCGTAGTGCCAACCTTCGCTGTCGCTGTATTTCCAGTAATACTGGCGGTCTTCACGAATCAGCCTGATTTCGGCCTGCTCGGCAGGTAGCAATTGACCCTGGCGGTTGGCCAGTATGACATCAAAAGACACAATCGAGTTTGCTTCCGACTTGCGTTCGGCAAACGAAGGGCGCACACCATATTGGGGGGCTTCCGGCCAAATCGTCGCCCGATAGTGGCGCGTCACCGGGCGTCCGCCCGATTCATACAGACTGGATGAGAGCAATAACTGAAGTGGTGAGTTCAGTTGGCTCCAGCGCGAATCCATTTGCACTACGCCTTCACCGGCATCATCGAGTAATACATCGTCAGGTGTAAATTGGTCGCGGACGCTTTCCAGCTCGTTACCAAATAAATAGTCCGGATATTGCGCGAGCGGTTTACGCAATAGCGATAGGGAGGCCTCGGTGCTCAGGCGGTTACCTGCCGCCGGAGCGCCGTACAAATAGCGCCCGGTGACAGGAATGCTCACACGTTCGGTGCGTAAAAATTGCAACGGGGCGACGGTATCGTGATTAAAACTCAGCGTCATCCGTTCCGGTAAAAAGTCCTCTACCTGAAAAGGGTATTGCTGCACCCCCCTCAGCACATTCGACACTTCATAGTGCCAAAGTCCTGTGGGGGCGTTACTGGGAAGCGTAAATTGCTGATGATAGTAGTTCAGACTTTGTGCCGGTAGTAACCGTTCCTGCACCACTTGGCCATCCGGTCGGCGCACCCGTGTGTTAAGGGTTTGGGCCGGCACCATTTGCCCATCACTGTCACGCAAGAGCGCGTGAAAATCGACGGACTCGCCCGGGCGAAATAAATCACGGGGAGTGTAGATAAACAACTCTTGCGGGCGGGTGGGGCGCATGCCCAAATCAAAAGCCGAAAGATCCAGCGCGGGGCCGTTCAAATCCAGCATCGATATCTGCTGGTCTTTATAGGCCAGCAGATAAGACACGTCATTGGGCAAATTGAGAAAACTGGCTTCGCCTTGGGGAGAGGTTTTCATCTCCTGAACCAGCGCACCATCCTTTTTGTAAACGGATAGGCGTACTCCCGCCAAGGGCTGGGCCGACTTTAGCGAAGCCGCTTCAAGAACTAATTGCTTTTCATAGCGGCGCGCGTGCAAGCCGATATCCGTCACCATGTAGTGGGTGACCTGTCGTTGGTAGTCGTATGAACCGGGCTCATCCATCACGGCAACGTATAGCCCCGGTTCCTGTAACTGGATGATATCCTCGACCGGAATGGATAATTGCGTCAGTGTATTTTTGGGTGGTTTTAAGCTGAAACGGCCACTGTAAGCCAGTGTTCCCCAGTGCTGTAATGACTCAAACTGGTAGAAACGATGGTCATAGCTGTCGTCCATGGCCTTTAAAAAAGCATGAATTTTATCGGGATGAATGCGATGAAAATTGATATCTACTTCATCGACATTCATTACCGACACCGGCAAACCACTGGTTAACCGCATGGGCAGCACGCTGCCGTTGCTGGCAAAGCCAATCGCGGGTTGAACGTCTTGAGTGGTAATCTGTTGTTGTACTTGCTGCGCCAGGGTCACGCCGGTGAGCGCAGGAAGTCCGTTAAATACGCTGATGTCGTAGGTGGTTTGAGGATCAGTCTGAGGGAAGTAGAGAACTCGCTGATCATCGGATAATACCCAGGCGCCTTCCACGAGACCGCCTTGATGTGAAGACACATTCAGATATTGGTGTAACGGCAAGGCAGGATCCAGTGGAACCGATAAGGTGACTGCCAACGCATTTTTTCCCTGCCATTGCCGTTCGGAAATATCCAGCACCTTGAGTTCGACACCGGCAAAACGTTTTTTAAGCTCATCCGGTGAAGCGATCGTGTTGGATTGAGTCGCAGGTGCTTGTGATTGCCCTGAATCAGAAGGCGAAGAGGCGTCTTCCTCCCGGCAACCCGAGGCGGTAAATAGCAGGGTTAAATAAATAAAACAGATAAAAATACGCGCGTTCACGATCGCCTCCCATGCTGAATCGAATATTCAACAAAGCATATCCTGTTTTTGCGTAGAGGTTATGGCGAATCATGGCGAAAAATGGATTTTTTATGTTTGTCGTTCGCCGTTCTCGATTTTAAATCGAGTGGCAGCTGAACACCCCATCAGGCTGAAGGATTCAGGCCGCCTTTTCCCGTGGGGAAACGGCGGCCCCGGACTAGTTGGCGTTTCTCAATGAGCTCTCCACTCGTTGTCCGCGTGAAATAATCTGATCGATTTTCGCGATATCCCCGATGCTCACGGTCGGGTCTCCGTTGACGATCAACAGGTCGGCGGGGGCACCTTCCTGCACGGTGCCCAACATGGGCAGTTGCAGCCATTGACCGACAATTGCCCCCGGTTTACCCGTCGCCATGGCGAGCGCTTCCCGCGCAGAGTATCCGCATTTTTCCACCATGATGGCTAACTCTGCGTGAGCTGAACTGCCTGCCGGCGCCCCAAAAAGTGGTGTGTCGGTGCCCAACAACATGGGAGCGCCCGACTCACGCAGCGCACGGCAACCGTTAAGCAAATCGGTATGATGCTCAGCAACATTTTTAGCGTATTCACGCATATCGGGATCGCTTTCTCCGGGATGCTTAAACGCCTCAACTACGTTGGGATCCATCACCAGCGCATCCTCTGACGTAATGGGATTCACCTGGTTGTAGACATCGGCCACATTGCTGAAGATTCTCAGTGTACTGATCACGGGTGTTTGAGTGGATTTCAGTTTTTCCAGCGTGGCCTCGCTCATGGCAGAACGGTAGACGCTGTGTGCAATCAGATCGACACCGGCGTTGAGTGCTGTTTGAATATTTTCGTCGTCACCGATATGGGCAGCTACCAGCAAACCCTGTTTATGCGCGCTATCGACAGTCTTCTTTGCCAACTCGGGTGAAATGGCCGGCGAATTCAGCGGGATATGATCAATCATTAATTTAACGAATGAGGCGCCGTACGCCTTGCGCTCCTGGATTAGCGCATCAAAGTCGGTTTCATCACTCACTTCGTCCAGCATGAGCTTTTTGATGATTTTTCCTACTGGCCATACCAGCGAGGTTTCAATCAGCGGACCGGGATGGCTTTTATCCACACTGATCTGGCGACCAGCATAGACCAGTCGCGGGCCACTGATCTCACCTTTTTCAAGCCCTTCTGTAGCGCTTTCTGCGGCTTGAGGAATCCCCCCCATATCCACAATACTGGTTACACCAAATGCAAGAAAGGCCGACAAGGTATGTTCTACCGGGTAAAAAGTCGCGCGCCATGGTGGTGCTTCGGTGCCGCCAATATGCACATGCATATCAATCAAGCCAGGCATCACCAGCTTACCTTGCGCGTCGATACGACTTTCGGCCGTGACCTCCAGCGGGTGCGGTGCCATTTTGACGATGCGCCCGTCTTTCACGAGTATGTCGATGTGTTCCCGGATGGCATGGGTGGCATCACCATCAAATACCCGCGCATTGCTGATTAACAGGCTGCCGCCTTGGGTTGGTGTTTGGGTTAGCGGTGGGAGTGACGCGTAGTGTACACAGGCGCTGAGTGTCGAAATCGATACCGCCAGCATTGCGGTGCGGATAATGTTTCTGCGCGACAAAATATTACCCATTAAAGTACTATTCATTAAAGTACCATCCATAAAAGCTCTATCCATAAACATAAGTCCTTAAGTAAGCCAAGAGGTATTGTTTTTGTTGAGCGCTCTGGGTCGATTATTATTTTTTTCGCGCATGAAGTTAACAGAGTCGTTCGGGGATTGCCATGCCTTGCGGTACACTGAACGGTGGGGTACGCCAACATAAAGGAGCAGAATTCAGGTGTTATGTATAAAAATGAGTAGATTCGGGCTTGGTTTTGCGGTCAGCTTTTGGCTGATGGCCTTGCTGGCCTTCGGTTTTCATACCTGGTCGGTATATTCCAATCCTGCGAATTCAGGCGAATCAGCGATTTTATTGCTTCCTTTTGCATTGCCATGGATTAACTGGATTCCGGCCGACCGCTTTACCGGCTGGCTGTGGGAAGGGGCGGCAATACCCGGATGGTGGATGCTGGTGCTCGTGAATACCAGCCTGATTTACGGCATTTGTGGTGGTATCGGATGGAAAAAACGCTAAACTTTTAGTAGATCTGTTCACCAGCCCCGATGCGCGGCCGCGGGAAAACTGGCATGGCGCTCGGCGTTTGATTCGCAGCCAGAGGAATGTGTCATGCATACAACCGAAGAAATTCCTGTGCAGTGCCCTCATTGTGGTGAGCACTTTAGCACTGTTGTCGATTGCTCCGTAGAATCCCAGGAATACGTCGAAGATTGCCAGGTGTGTTGTCAGCCTATCGTGATGACGGTGGCAGTAGACGAGCAGGATAATATTTCCATGGAAGTTCGGAGGGAGAATGGTTGATCTGAGGGAGAATGGTTGAACAGGCCGCCGGTTTTTTTGAAGTAGGCTAAACTGAGCGAGTCGTACCTCGCAAGCGGGTTTTGGGGTACTTTACTCTGATCGAACAGGATATGTTTAGAAGGATACCCTTATGTCCATGTATAGCGCTTCATTGCCCTCACTCATCCATATGCTGGGCAATTTAAAGAAAATTTTGCAGAAAGCCGCTGCGTTTGCCGAAAGCCGTAAAATCAATCCTGAAGTGCTGGCCGCCTATCGTCTGGCACCCGACATGTTGCCACTTTCCAGCCAGATTCAGATCGCCTGCGATACGGCTAAAGGTTGTGGTGCACGGCTCTCAGGCGTAGAAGCTCCGCGTTTTGAAGATACGGAGAAAAATCTGGTTGAACTGCAACAGCGAATTACCAACACGCTGGAATTTCTGAAAACACTGACGCCGGAACAGATAGACGGCACAGAAGACAAGTTTATCGAGCTAAAATTTCCCAGTGTCACCTTTCAGTTTAAAGGGGTGGATTACGTTAACCAGTTTGTGTTGCCCAATTTCTATTTTCACATGACAACGGCCTACGGCATTTTGCGCCATTGTGGTGTAGAAATAGGTAAAAGTGACTATTTGGGCGGTATCTGAGCCGTCTTAAACGGCTCGCGCCCCGGACAAAGGCTTTTGTATGACCACTGATCCGAAAAAAGTCTGTGTGTTTTATGATGGCTCCTGTCCGGGGTGTGTTAAAGACCGGGCGACCTATGAAAAGCTTGCAGGGAAACACGCACAGGAGGTGGAGTGGCTGGATATTACCGGGCAGGAAGAGACCCTGCGTGCTCAGGGTATCGATCCTCGCCGTGCGCTGTTGGAATTGCATGTCCGCGACGAGCACCAGAAAATCCATTCTGAACTGGATGCCTATATCCTGCTCATGCGTCGAACCCCGGTGCTCCGTCCGTTGGCCTGGCTAATCGGTTTGCCAGGCCTGCGACAGATACTCAGCATGGCCTACCGTCGCTGGGTAAGGCACCGTCTTAAGAAAGAAGGTCGCCTGTAAACAAAAAAGCCCCGCCGTTGGGGCAGGGCTTTGCTTAATACATACCGTTGTTCAAATTAACGCACTTTTCTTTTGGTATATCCCAGTGCCAGCAGCCCGAAGCCTAACAATGCCAATGGAGCAGGCGTTGGAACACCATTTGCGTTACAGGAAGGATTCTGTGGGTTGAGCTCGCAAAAAGGCACATCCTGTGCGGCGACACCCGAATAGAGCACGTTTGATTGTGAGAAGTTGTAGAAGCCGAAGGCACCATCAGAGAATTCGCTGACGCCTGCCTGAGCAGCGGTCACGCTAAGTTCCAACAAGCCATTAACGCTGACCTGAATGAGATTCGCGGTGAAAACCAGATCAAATGCATAGGCAGTATTATCGGCCCAGCCTGTGTTAGCTAAGTTGGTGGCACGAGCGATTTCATCCACGCCACCCGTGTGACCCCAAAAATCGGCAGCCAGATTGGTCGTGTTCGTAACATGAGACAGTGCCAAACCTGCCAGACCGGTGGTGCCAAAGCCCGCCTGATTGCCCTGCTTCCAGTCAATCAACCAGAAATCTGCTGCAGAAGAATAGAGTTCGCCGGTTTGGTAGCCAAGCACAAAACCAATGAAATCGTCATCCGAGGTGGTGGTCACCCGAATATTGCCTGTTAGTGTAACGTCACGAGAGTTGGCACCGTCTTCATAAAAGACGGTTGGATTACCATTGGTGGTTTGAAGAACAGCATCATTGCCTGCCTGAACCGTCCAGGTACCGTTAGACGCCACACCCGGATCTTCCTGCCAGTTGTTTAAATCGACCGGCAGTAACACAGCAAAGGCGGGAGTAGCAAAGCAGGACGTCAGAACAAAAATATTCTTAAACCAATTCATAATAACACCATCGATTGAAAGCCATAAAATATATATGCACGGTGAGCAAAGTTTATGCCATGCAATATAAATCATAGAGTTATGATTGTTCTCGTATTAAGAGTGTAAAAAATACCGACGTTTCTTCTCAGATTGGTTTGCCTGGGTTAAAGGTGAATGAAATGGAACCTACCCCACAAGGAAGAGGGTGGCGTGTTATCTATACCGTTAATGACTGTGGCTAAAAAAGGCGTTCCCGTAGCGTAAAGCGATAGCGATGAATGCTTCATGAGAGGGCAGAACTGCTTTTTTGTGATTTTAAATATGAACAAGGGCGTCATTAAATATCCCTAAAAAACGCAATTGCAATATTACGTATCCTTGCTGCTGCAAGATTTGATCACGACTTAAACATGATCAAAAAAAGATCAATTATTTTGGGTAAATGTCTTGAAATAGCTGAATTCGGACGGTTATATTCAAAAACATCACCGGTGGAGCGGGTGCAACTTTACACGTAAATGAGTGTTATCTGCTCGCAGGTTATCCGTATTTGCGAGGAGAGCGGCATGGGTTTGTACCCTGCAACCAAGCCATGGAATGGCCACCTTGGCGGGAATAACGCTTGGTCGGAATAGTTATGGGTAAGAATAACAATCATGGCTTAGCTAAGCCGTTTCCCGAAAATAGCTAATTCACTTGCCTGCGCACAGCGATGGGGTGGTAGGCGGCCCGTCCTCGGGGCGCTTTTGGCTACTGTGGCTCCGGCGTCGCTCGCTACCGTGTGATCGTGGTGAAGATTAACCCCCTCTAATTTTTTACCGAATGTTTTGTTTTCAAGGAAAGATCTGAGGTTTTATATGAAAGTTGGTTTTATTTCTTACCCAATGCTATTCCAGCGTAATGGCGGTTTGCAGCTGCAGCTTATCGAAACCAAAAATGCCTTGCAAAACCTGGATGTGGACGTTGAATTTATTAACTCCTCAACATCAAAGTTAAGTCACTACGATATCGTGCACGTATTTGCTGCGATCCATGGAAACGAGCAAATTGTCCACGAAGCCAAAAGGCAAAACACAAGAGTCGTCATATCACCTTTGCAACAACCTTCCGTGTCTTACTGGGAAACTCGACGAGCCCGGTTAAGCTCCAGGCTAACGGGAAGCATCACTAAATATCACGTTAAAACAACTTATGATTGCGTTAAGTCGGCGATTAAAAATGCCCATTGGATCATCGCTCAGTCAGAGAAAGAAAAGGAAGCGATTCGGTTGTTGTATGACGTCAAAGAGAATGTCAGCGTAATATCAAACGGTGTGGCTTCGTCTTACTTTTCGGCCTCCCCCAATTTATTTTGTCAGGTTTATGGGATAGCCGAAGGCTATGTGTTGGTTTCTGGCGCGATCTCTCCCTATAAAAATCAAATGGCTGCTATTTTGGCCACCCGACCGCTGAATTGTCCCGTGGTACTGGTGGGTGCAGCATGGAATCAGGCTTATTTGGATGACTGTTTAAACGTGGGTGGTGGTAGGGTGAAATATGTTGGGGAATTGCCGCCAAACAGCGATATTCTTGCTTCTTGTTACGCAGCGGCTTCGGTGACTGTCTTGGCTAGTGAAGGTGAAACCTTTGGTCTGGCGGTGGCTGAATCGCTGGCGGCGGGTTCGGCGGCATTAATTACCAGAAAAACCGGCCTCGATATTCCGAAGTCTCTTCCTTATTTTGATTATGTCGACGCCAGTGACATGCATGGTCTGACGAAATCAATTAGTGCTGCACAGATGGCACCGAAAAATCGCGAGCTATGTCGAAGCCTTGTCTCGCCATTTAGTTGGGATCAGGTGGTGCAGGAAATATTTCGAACCTATAAAAAAATATTATAAGCAACCACCGCATCTGCTTTGCGAATAGATGTTGCGCCGCCAGTGATGGCGGGCATTCAGCCCGGTCAATGATATTTCAGGGCTGAAACGACGCAACACCTATGTTGTCAGTGACCGGTTGGTGACCTCTGACTGTTTGATCTCAGTTGAACCCTTAGTGGCGGTCGATGTTCGATATAGGGATGGTAATGAAAGGCAGGCCGAGTGCGTCTGTTTTAACCTTGGCCTGAACGACTTTGCTGCGATTCTCTGTGCCATTGGGGCCAACGTAATAGTACATTTCAGCCACACCATGAAACTTTTCCAGCGTGATGACATTGAGACTCGCCGTTTCCGACATGCCCGGAATGTAGCCCAGTGGAACGGTGATACCGAAGTTATCGATGTCGGTGGCAAGTGAGTTGTAAAAAACCGTCATGACTCGGTCAGCGTCTGCCTGACTTGCCACCACTTCAGCGCCGAAGCGTGCTTCCAGTTCGATGGCCAGACGATTGTCGGCGTAATCCTTGATGGGGGAGTTATTCAGAAAATAAGAGTTGATATAGACTTTTTGCTTTTCCAGTGCATCCAGTGCAGGGTCTTTTAGCTGGGTGACCAGATCGTCAATACTGTGAGTGACCAGTCGTTGCGCGGTAGACCCGCCCAACGTACCTTGTAAGTCGCGGGTTGAGCATCCGTTCAATAGTAGTGTGCAAACAATTGCGCTTAATAGGCGGGCTTTGATAGGGGTCATTCCTTTGTCTCGTACAGTTATTTTTTTATCGTGATTTATAGCGGTTCGTTGCAATTTCAGACAGCAACGTCGGCTCCCAAAGGGCTATTTTTACCTAATGTCGGGGAAAGGTCATGCTATTTAATTACTTAATGGATAAGTTAAAAGCAAAAAATGACATAGATTCACCAAGAAATGGCAGAGTATCGCGCCTTCGATGGCGCCCGAGAAAACCAGTCTGTTGGTATTAGAAATTCGTTACCTTGCAGAATGGTCATTTTTTAAGCCAAAACTGAACTTCCATAAAGTTATGGTTTATAATCCACGCGCCTTTGGTCTTTGGCCATGTGATGCTAATCAAGGAGTGTTTATGAAGGTTTTGGTAACAGGTGCTAACGGCAATATTGGTGCAAACGTAGTACGGTCGCTTCTGCAGCAGAATCACCAGGTAAAAGCCTTTGTTCGTAAAGGGGCGGATACGCAAGGGATAGACGGGCTTGATCTGGAATACAGCTATGGTGATGTCATGGATGCGGCCAGCCTGGAGTCAGCGGCTCAAGGTTGCGATGCCATTATTCATCTGGCAGCTGTTTATAAAACCATTGCCAAGACACCGGAAGAAATTGTCGAACCGGCAATTATTGGTGCCAAAAATGTTTTTGCTGCGGCACATAAAGCAGGCATCAAGCGGATTGTCTATACCAGTTCAATTGCGTCTATCGGGTTTTCCTATCGTCCTGGTGTTTTGCTAACCGGCAATGACTGGAATGAAGATGCACATAATCCTTACTATATTGCCAAAACACAAAGCGAAAAGTCGGCACAGGCACTGGCTCGTGAGTATGGTATTCATCTGGTAGTGATATGTCCCGCTATTGTATTGGGGCCTTACGACTATCGTATCACGCCGTCAAACCAGTTGGTGATGGATTGGCTCAATGGTGTGGGTCAAACCTATAAAGGTGGTTTAAATCTGGTGGATGTGCGCGACGTGGCCGATATACATGTTGCAGCGTTGACCAAAGGTGAAAATTGCAAACGCTACATCGCAGGTGGCGAAAATATTGAAGTCAAAGAGGTAGGTGCTTTACTGAAACGGCTAACCGGCATCAAGCCATTGCACCTTCCCACCAGCCGCGGCATGACCTTATTCACTGCCCGGGTTGTTGAGAAGGCGTGCAAGCTGTTTGGTATTACACCTCCCTTTACCTATGATCTGGTTTACGAGGTTTCTGAGCGTTGGGGATTTTATGATGTCCAGGATACGCTGGATACTTTTGATATTACGCCCCGCAAGGCAGAAGCGTCGATTACCGGCGCGATTGAGTGGCTTTTGGAAATGAATAAGCTCAAACCTTCGGTTGCAGCTAAAGTACGCGCAAAAATGGGTATCAAGTAGGTTGGACAGGCATCGGCGATCAGGGTCGCCGATGCGTCTCATCGCGGGCGCTAGTCGTCCGAATGTTTTTCATTCCAGCGCTTTTGCTGCTTTTCGTTGATAAAATCCGGCAACCATTTTACCTTCGGGAAAAATAGAACCCGAACCAGACCAATGAGCATCCAAACATAGCTGATGCTGAATACGGTTCCGCACCACCAGGTAACATATTCGAAGTTACCCGACACAAACTTGATGCCCCACCATGAGATAACGTCAGTCAGTGAAGCGGCCAGCCCCAAAGGAAACATCCACTGGTATATTTTGAGCCGGTTAAAGTGCAGGGAAAATGGAATGCCGACAACAAAAAAAGAGGTGGTGAAGCCAAACAGGTGAGCGTGCGTAAACGCGATCAGCTTCCCCAGTCCCATATTCTGAAAATAGACTTCTGCGCTGCCGTGCAGGCTCATCTGGTAGTTGATTTCTACCCCGCCGAAACAAAAGGCAATACCATAGAGGACAACGGCGATGCCAATACCTCGCTGGGCTGCCACAGGAAGATCATGAAGCGTAAAACTCAGGGCGGTCTGCCGGAACGGGATTAGCCAGCGGATCAGGCCACAGAACAGAAAAAAGAAACTCAACAAGGCAATGGGGCCGCCAATGGTCATCCAGGCCGGCTTTGGGGGTTCAACATGAACCAGAGCGGCTTCTTCAATGGGTTGATCACTAAAGAAATCAAAATTAGCATCGGCGCCCCAAACATTTGAGCAAAGGCTGATTAACACTATGGGCAGAATGGTCTTCAGCAGAGGGTGTTGGCTGAGTCGTCGGTTTTTCAAATGTGTAATAGCGCCAGCGATATTGTATTGACTTCCCATCTTCAGGCTCCTTTCAGGCGAACATACAGCAATACAACGGCTTTTTTAACGGCTTGGCTGATGCGTGCAGAGAGTGAGTCGCCGGACTGAACCTCAAGCGCCTGCAACGATTGCCCTGCAAACCGGGAATACAGCTGTGGGTCTTCGGCGTCGGGAACGTCTTTGGCGTGAAGCACGTTGATTTCGCGAATCTGCAGCTGTCTATCGGTTGCCATCACCAGAAAAAAGGTTTTGTCGCTGAACTGCACCGGAAAGATCAGCGCGGTGCCATTGGGACGGCGGTTCTCCACCGGAACATAAATGGTGGTTTCGTCCTCGGCGGTCAGGGTTGCGCCCAATGTTTCTGCAGTTGCAAAATCCTTTGCAGTGAAAACGGCGTCCAGTGGCATCCAGGTGGTAATGGTCGGGAACAGGGCGCGCACTTCTTTGGGAATCAGGCTGGCCATATCAAGCCATTCACCCGGCGCTGCGGGGGTAGACTTCGGGTCGCCAGGGTTTGCTTTGGCTTGGGCTTCTGCAAGATTCGTCGTACCATCTGCATCGCTGTCAGCAGAGGCAATTTTTTCAAAAGCAGACAGGTTTTTGCCGTGATCCTTAAAAGCCTTACCGAACGGATTGAGCGTTGTGCCGCCACCCTCCGTGTGACATGCATTGCACGAGGGCATATAGCCATATTGCTGCTTATATTGTCGGGCAAATGTGGGCATAGCCAAGGCAGGTACGCTTTGGCTGGCAATGAGTAATATTGCGATTATTCCTTTGATCAAACGCATCTTCGATTCCTTGCTCGTGTTTATTCTTGTGGGTCCATATCAGAAACTAAACAGACTCGGCACAGTTTCTCTCATGTCCGCGCGGACGTCTGCGCCGGCCTGTTTGAGTTTCTGGTATTGTTGCGAGTCTCTGGGGGGCATTAATTTATTGGCCTTATCGGTACCTTCGTAGCGCTCCCAGTCCAGCACGTCGCGGATTTCGGCCTTGTCCCGAATGCTGGCCAAAACTTCCGATTCGGTTTCGGCCCCCATAAAGTTCAGGCGTTTGGACGGATTTCCACGATGACAGGCAAAGCAGTACTGTTGAAACGGATTCAGTTCGGGATGTGAGCTAATCGTCAGCGGAGGCACCTGAGCCGTAAGTGGCGGCGACATTTCAGCCGTACTCAGGCAACAATAGGTGAGTTCCTGGCCCAATAGTGCGCGCATCATCCGCACCCTTGAAAAGGGTACGGGATCGAAAACCGTGTCTGGCAATGCTCCAACTCTGGCCACCAGTTGGTTGATGTCGTACTCAAATGCATGATTCAGTTGCTGAACATCGGCTTCGGTAAAAAAGCGGGCGAGTCCATAGACACCGTCAATATCCGTTGCGTTGAGAATGGTTTTGGGGGGGCGCACGGTGAGCGGGTCAAATTGCGGACGTAGCGGCGGTAACTTGTCAAAGGCGGCCAGGTCTTCGTTGTCTTTTGCACCTTCGCCAAACTGGATATCCCGCGTAAAAAACTCGTAGACGCGGTCTTTGAACTCTAATGTTTCTCCGGTGGGATCGCGATTTAACAAATCGGATTCTGCCACCTGGATGCCTTGTGCCGGAAAGGCGAGCGCCTGTAATTTTCGTAGCTCATTTGACGCTTCACTGGCAGGATCAAAATGCCCCGGATTGTCCACAAAATGCATTGCCAGCGACAGCATTTTACGGCGACATTCATTGCCTTTTTCACCACAACCGTCGAGCCATAAATGCTGGCTTGCCAGGTAGAAGTTGCCGATATCCGTTAGCTCGTCAAAACGCTCAGGGGTAGCCAACGGTTGAGACAGGGCGACCGATGCGTAGGGCGCTTCACTGCCACGTGCTTCGCGAATGGCTTCTGCGGTGGCGAGTTGTCCGTTGGTTTCGTTCCATGGACGCTGGGAAAAGATCGGGGTGCCGCCTTGGTGGCATGTCGTGCAAATGGCTCTGTTCGCGTACACCAGGCGTGGTACGCAGCCTTCGCAATAGTTCTTGATCAACTGGAACTCGAAGCGACCTGCGGCTTCGTTGTAACTGACCACTTCTATTTCATTTGCATTTTCAACAAATCCGAGAAATAGCTGGCCTTGGGTCATCAGGCCCAAGCCGGTCTGTGGATTGCTGTTCTGAAAGTCCGCCGCCACCACAATGCGTGGATGAGCGTCATCCGCCTGACCTTTTAATAAGGAGCGGCCGTGAGGAATCAGTAGTTTCAGTGGTTCCCGGTTGTCGGTGCTTTGATCTCGCAACAAGGCGATCAGCTTGCTAAAAGGATAGGGCACGCCGTCGTTAACCGCGATCAGGTGGTCAAACAGCGAGCGCGTTCCTTCCGGCGGCAAGTCGCTTTCCGGGATCACGGTGTCTGAAAAAGTAGCTTGCCGAGTGACTTGTTGACTTGCCAGTTCTCTGATTGAAGGGGCGTCACTGTAGTTGACGCTCCAGTAAAAATATCCGGCCAAAGCCAGTATCAGCATTCCCGCTGATGCTATTATTTTGTATAACTTCATGAAACTGTTTCCGAAAAAGCCGAAGTGGGGTTACCCACTCCGGCGTCGGTCGGTCTAAAAGAAAGCAGAATGATTCTGCTACATCATCTTCAGGAACTCGCGCAGAGCCAGCTTGTCTTCGTCTGACAAGTCGATTCCGAACTGGTGACCTTTGTTTTCCACCAAATCCTCACACTTCATAAAAAGGGCATCGTGAGGATTTTGCGAAGCAACATAGGCCACGGGCGTCCCTTTTTCCATGGTTTTGATGGTCGGGCCCTGAGCATCTTCACGCGCGGTAATGGGGGTATCCGACTCGAAGCCCGTGATTTTCTGTGGTCGGGCATTCGGTGCCTTCGGATCATCTGAACGCATCAGCTCATCAAATGCCATTTCGAACTGCTTGATTCGACCTTGCACCGTATAGTCCGGGCTTCCGTCTTTCAGGAAGGTCATTTCGCCAATCGCATTATTATGCAGGAATGGCGCTGTTGCCCAGGCAGACAGCAGTGAGAAGTTTCTCAGATAACCCGGCCCGCCTTCGATCTTGCGCTCACCCAGCTGCATTCCCCCTACGACCGGAATCATGTGGTTAAGCACTTGTGGCACCGAACCGGGTGAAGCAGAGTTCTTATAGGTCTCGGAAGAGAATTCTTCGAAGATATGGCCCGTGTTGTGATTGTCATGCAAGGCACGGCACATATTGGTACCAATGATGTTGAACGGTTCACGCTCGTCATTGGCTAACCAGTCTTGTCCGAAGATGCCTTTTTCAGCAAATTGCTTGGGGCGCAACGAGCCGTCTTCAGCCTTGACCAGATACTTGCTCTGGAATGCCGGCGTTTCACGTTCCTCGCGGGTAAATTCGTACTGCCAGTAGTCTTCCTTACCGAAGACATGGCCTTCATAGAATTTGGCGAGCGCGTTTTTGTCAGCACGAATGTTTTCCGGTGCCATTTGAGAGCTGTGGCAGCGAGCACATTCCTGGGCAAATACGTCGTGACCGCGAGCGACTTTATCCAGATCAACCAGCTTTTCGCCAGGGGTACCATCAACATCCTTGGCATTCAGCAGATAAGTCGGGCCGCCGGTGATGAGGAAGGCTGCCAGATCATCCATCTTACTGTCTGCATAGTTCCAGGCATCACACTGGTTGGCACACTGCATGATCCGCATCGGGCTTTGTTTGGTACCTTGTCCCAGCAATTGCCCCGGATACGGAAAGTTCGGCACCCAGCACTCTTCGGTACACATACCAATGTTGATATACACGCGAATCAACGCCAGGTGTTCACCTACGCTGTCTTCACCGCCTTTAAGTACATGACGGGTCCGCGCCAGCCTGACTTCGCCGGTTGCCGGATCTTTCATCATTTCTTCGAAGACCCGCTTGTTATGGAAGTCCATAATGTTGTTTTGAGTACCCGGATTGTGCTGCCAGTCAGAGGCAACCAGCGAGGTATCAATGGTTCCCAGACGTCCGCCTAGCAAAATCTGGTTGGCCAGATGGTTGTGGGGCGCGCCCTGGAAAAAGGCCATTGGCTGACGGGTAAATTTGTTGCCTATGGTACCGCTCAGGTTTTCCCAACGAGGTTCATTCGGATTCTCGGGTGGGTTGGTCGGGTCAAACGCAACGTGACACTGTACACATGGATGGCCAATGACGTAACGCTTGTTTTCCTTGATTTCGTTGGGGTCGTAAGGTGCCACGGTGGGGTCATAAACGACCTGACCGTTGTCATCTTTTTTCGGGTCCGCATAGTATTTGCGATAACCCAGTACCCCGGATGAGTGAGGATCCTGGCACTTGTCATACCAGTTTGTAGACGCATCGCCTTCGACGCAATCCGGATCGTTTATCAGACCCCATTTGGTAAAGCGTTCGGAGCGCGTGCGGGTATCCAGCCATGGGTAATTCATGTTTTCTTTGCCCACAACGCGGGCCTGATGGATCAGGTTTTCGTCCTGATTGCCGAATGTCCCTTTAAACCAGACATCGCGACCGCGACGCACCTGCTCACGCATGGCTTCCGCTTTGGCAGGGTTTTCTGCTTCAACGTCCTTGAACAGTGATTTAACGTAACGACAACCTTCGGCATCGTACCCGCTGGGCTGCGGCTGATCACAGGGCGGTGGGGTATACTGCGGAATAGGTTCGTAAGTCCAGCTCACCGGATCACCCCGTTTATGGGTGTCGGGTGATTTACCTTCCGGCCAGACTTTGCGTGCAGCGAGCGTGTCATAGAAGTGCTCGCTGAACCAGTCCGCCCGGTTTTGCCAGTATGGTGTACCTTTGTAGACGCCAGTGTCCAATTTGCGTTCAACCAGATCTTCAATGGAGACACTGCGTAATGTCGCGGTATAGGGCTCGTTTGACACCTCTACATTGCCTGTAGGCATGTCGTAGGGTGTTAAGGCCGGTACTTGTGGTACCGGTATGTTATCTGGCACGGGTGGAACCGCCGGGGGTGCCGGAGGTAGCGTGACAAAATGAAATGTGACGATTGCACCGAGGGTCGATGCGGCTGTCAGGCCCCAAATCTTCTTATTCATGCTGATTCCTTTGTGAGCATTTCCGCGCGCAGTGTACCCAGATTAATTTTTGTTCACAACTGGTGCTAAAGCTCTAATTTTCAATATTTTTTGTATAACAAGAGTTTAGGTTGTCAGATTGGGTTTGTGCGTTTTTTATTCTATTTTGATGTGTTTTATTCGCTTTAACGGCAAAATAATACTGCTTACAACAGGTTAACGTACTGTGTATGACGCCGGAGGAGTCACCTTGAAAGGTGTTTGGCCACAACTAAATTACCCAATTTTGAGGCGCTTGCTGACGAGCTTGCTGAAATGTCATTGGAAGTGTCAGCGTAAAGCTACATCCTTGGTTGGCGTGATTATCCACAGCAAGTTTTCCTCCCAAAAGCTGAGTGTATTTGAGACTGATGGCCAGCCCCAGGCCCATACCTTCGAATGCCCGCGATGTAGACATATCCAGTTGTGTAAAGGCCTGGAATAGTTTTCGCCGTATGTTTTCGTCAAGGCCCGGCCCATCATCTGAAATTTGGCATATCAGCGCTTCTATCCCCGCCAGTGTTCCTCGTTCCACGGTCAGCTTTACCGTACCGCCTTTGGCAAATTTGTAGGCATTGTCGAGTAAGCATTTGAGTATTTTACGTAACTTGGCAAAATCGTAGTGGATGATATAGTCCCGAACCTGAGCATATTCAAAGGCGCCTTGAGTGCCTTCAATCTGCCCCAACGCGGCATATTCATTTTCTATTTCGCTCAGGAGTTCATCCAGCACAAAGGATTTGTATTGGATATCCGTACCCGACGAGGCGTTAGTGTATTCGAGCAGGTTGTTGATTTTGGCGAGTAGTTCATCCGATGACCGGTTGACCCGGCTAACGCAATCCAGGCCCCTTGCCGACATGGGCTCTCGGGCGAGCAGGTTGCCAAAGCCCTTGATGGCATTCAATGGCGTTTTGAGTTCGTGGCTGATAGCGGATAAAAATTCTGTTTTGGCTTGCATGCTGCTGACCAGTTTACGTTCCGCGAGATCCCGACGGGCGACTTCTTCTGTGAGCTGATCAAGGTATTCGTTCGCCCGCTGTTGGGCCAGTTCGGTTGCGACCAACAGGCTGCGAAAGCAGATATATGAAACCGAGGAAATCAATGCGGCAAATATCATCGCAAGATAGGGGACCAGATCGGGAGGTGTCATGTTGGCTGGATGCATGCCTGACAAGGTGGCGATAAAAGAAAGCGTACAGATGAGCAGGCTATAGATAAAACTGAGGCGGGCCGCCGCCTTATGGAGCAAAAGCAGGCTCACGAGAGGTAAGAGAGGAATGACGACCACGGCATAACTCAATATGCCGCCATTGGTG
Organism: Hahellaceae bacterium; assembly: GCA_024234505.1. Taxonomy (GTDB): domain Bacteria; phylum Pseudomonadota; class Gammaproteobacteria; order Pseudomonadales; family Oleiphilaceae; genus JACKOD01. The sequence goes on from JACKOD010000003.1 coordinate 59,733, forward strand.
ATAAAACCGCTGGTCGCAATGACGTGCAATACCAAAACAGCGACATACGTCGGCCATTCCAGCAACTTATCGCTTTTGTACAGTGTGGCAAGGCAAATTAGCAGGATCGCAAGCACTGCGGTATTGATGACTTGTCGTAGAACCAACCCACTAATAAAGGCAAACACAACGGTCACCAACACAACCATTGTCAGAAACGCGAGCGTGACCAGCGTGTAATATTTCCGCTTACCTGCTTCAATTTGATGAAGCAGGTTTACCTTGGAAGAGGCGGAATCACCCTGAGTGCCTTGAGTCAGTGGGATCATAATTTCAAACATGATATCTGGATAAAAAATTAGTATAGATTAACCAGCATGTTATGTACTTTAAGATGGGGTGGATTACTGACGGCAGGGAGATCAACAGTATTGCGCCCGCTTCTTGGCCTTATTGTGCAAAGAAGCGGGTGGGCGAATAAGTGGTGTTCATCGAACCTATCTGAGTGTGATGCAGAAGCGGATCAGACCAGTGCCGCAATCTGCTCGCGTGCAGTATGAAAAGCTTGTGCACGGTGATCGCCACTGAGATTGAGCCCTTCAGCGTAAATTACCTCAACGTCAGAAAGCCCTATAAAGTTCAGGAAAGTTTTCACAAAAGGAATCTGAATATCACTGGCCTGATCTTTATGAATCCCCCCTCGGGTGGCGACCAGGTACACCTTTTTATTTGTCAGCAGACCGACCGGGCCCGTCTCGGTATATTTAAAGGTGGTGCCGGCACGAGCAACATGGTCAAACCAGGCTTTAAGCATGGAGGGAACACCAAAGTTGTACATGGGTAAGCCAATGACCAAGGTATCAGCGGTTTGAAGTTCCTTGATAAGCTGATCTGAATAGGCCGCTTTTTCCGCCTGTTCAGTTGAGCGTTCATGTGCTGCGGTGCTGATGGCCGTTAACCAGTGGCCATCCAGATGTGGAACGCTCTGTTCAGCAAAGTCGCGGTAAATGACTTTGCTTGCAGGAGACTGTTTCAGAAGCTGCTGGACGAGTTCCTTGCTTAGCTGGTGCGAAGCGCCTTGGGCAGCAAACAGGCTAGTGTTCAGATGCAGAAGTGTGGTCATGGGAAAGTCCTCGTGTCGTGGTGTAATCAATCGATGTTATTCATAATATCCTTAATAATTAGATTGAATGTTTGTCTTTTTACGTCTATAAAATCGAAATATTAGATGTTTTATTCGCCTCTTGAGTGCCGCCTCTTGACGATTCGCTATGCGACGCATGAGCAAGTCTGCTGATGGTGTTTGGGGGTAGGCGGCCCGTCCTCGGGGCGCTTTCCGCTGATTTGGCTCGGTTCTTCGGGGCGAGGACGCACCTCGCTACCGCCTGTTCGCGGCCAATATAGATATTCCTGAGTCTGGTGAGTCATGAAGATACCAAAAATCACGTTGGAGCAGTGGGCCGCATTGCGTGCCGTGGTGGATGAGGGCAGTTTTGCCCGCGCGGCGGAGCGTTTAAATAAGAGCCAGTCCACTATTAGCTACGCCATTAGCCGTATTGAAAATATGTTACCGGTACCGGTGTTGCAGCAGGAAGGGCGTCGGGCTGTGCTGACGGAGGCCGGGCAGGCGTTATATCGTCGCGCCGTGTTGTTACTGGACGAAGCCGCGAGAATCGAGCAATCGGCCAGCGCCATGGCGCAAGGGTGGGAACCTGAGTTGACTATTTCGGTGGATCAGCTGGTGGACATGGATAGATTACTACGCGCTCTTGATCGATTTTCGCATGCCATACCCTCCACCCGTTTGCGGTTACTGGAAAATACGCTTTCGGGCAGCGATGAGGCCCTGTTGGAAAAAAAAGCAGATATTGTTCTCACCCCCAATATTCCTATTGGATTTATCGGTAAGCCGCTGCATCTGGTCGAGATGATTCCTGTTGCGTCGAAGAATCATGCTGTTTTTCAGATCGGTGGGCCGGTGAGTAGTGAGCAGCTACGGCGTTATCGACAGATTGTGATCAGGGATACCGGTGTGCGGCGCAACCGGGATTCCGGATGGCTGGCGGCAGAGCAGCGCTGGACGGTGAGTCACTTTGCGACTTCTGTACGTATCCTGAAGCAAAGTATGGGGTTTGCATTCGTGCCACGACACGGCATACAAGAGGAACTTCAACAGGGTTCATTAAAGCAAATCGAGTTGGCACTGGAGGGGAGTCGATTTATTCAAACCTATCTGGTGATGGCGGACGTGGAAAGTGCCGGGCCGGCAGCCCAGGCCCTTGCCAAAGAGCTGTTGAGTACTTTCGCCGACAACCATGATCCTAAACGTGCGTGATTGATCGGCATTTCGCTGGATATAAGCTCTATTTTCGATTGCGACAAATAACGTTTCAATTGTCATAAATGACGTTTCGATAGTTGTAAAAGTGTTAGACAGATATTGCAGGGTCATTTATTATTCTGGTTACTCTTTATCGTTCAATATCTGTACATTGATCGGGTAAGTGATCGCCGGGATATCGCCACCACAGGGCATAGCTCAAATAAAAAATATAAGCAGAGACAGGTAATTGCCGATGAAATTGTTAATCAATGGCGTCGAGAAAGAAGTGAACGCCGACCCCGATACCCCGCTATTGTGGGTCATTCGTGAAGAACTGAAGATGACGGGTACCAAATTCGGATGTGGCATGGGCCTGTGTGGTGCCTGTACGGTGCATCTTAACGGACAAGCCATTCGATCTTGTATTACCCCGGTACAAAGCGTTGAAGGCGCCTCTATTACCACAATAGAAGGTATTGGCTCGGTGGATCAGCCTCATCCTCTTCAGTCGGCCTGGCAGGCATTGAATGTGCCGCAGTGTGGCTATTGTCAGTCAGGGCAGTTGATGTCAGCGGCGGCTTTGTTAGCAAACAATCCGACGCCCAATGACGAAGATATTATGGCGGCCATGACGGGCAATTTGTGTCGGTGCGGTACCTACCCGAGAATTCATGCCGCGATTCGTCAAGCCTCCGGACAAGCGGAGAGCCCCATGGCGGCAACTGTGGCTTACTGGGAGGCGCAAGTATGAGTCAGCAGGATAACGGCCAGTGCCTCAGTCGCCGGGATTTTTTTAAAGTATCCGCCACCACCGGTGGTGCGCTATTGATTGCGGTTCAGTTACCGGGGTGTGCCTCCCTACCGGCGGGGCAGGCCGAAAACGCATTACGACCCAATGCCTGGCTGGAAGTTACCCCGGACAACCAGGTGATTCTCACGCTGGATCGCGTCGAAATGGGACAGGGAACCATGACCGGGATGGCCACCCTGTTGGGCGAGGAACTGCATGTGTCGCCCGACAGGATCAAGGTGGTTTTTGCTCCCGTTGCAGAGGATTACCGGCAGCCTGATTACGGTCTGCAAATTACCGGAGGGAGCACCAGTATCAGCAGTAACTGGGTGCGTTTGCGTGAAGCGGGGGCGGCCGGTCGAATGATGATCGAAGCGGCCGCTGCTCAGCTCTGGCAAGTGCCGGTGACCAGGGTGCAAGCCATTGATGGGGTTTGCCAGGTGGCCGGAAACGCTGCCGTCCTGAGTTATGGTGAGCTGGCATCACTGGCGGCGCTTCAACGCGTGCCTTCATCTCCCGCATTGACTGCTCCCGAAAATTACCGTTATATCGGCAAGCAAAGCAAGCGTCTGGACGCGCAGGCGAAGAGCTTCGGGCAGGCGAGGTTCGGCATAGACGTACAGTTGCCGGGTATGCGATATGCTGTCTTGAGCCGGCCTCCCGTTGCGGGCGGCAAAGTGAAACGCGTTGATCGTGCCCGGGCACAGGCTGCGCCCGGTGTGGTTAAAGTGATTGAAACCGCCTGTGGCGTGGCGGTGGTCGCAGAGCAGTATTGGCAAGCGCGAAAGGCGCAGCGATTACTAGACATTGAATGGGACCATGGCGAACTGGCGCAGATAAGTACCGATCAGGTATTCGACTGCTACGCCCGGGCATTGAATGACGGAGCCAGCGATGTGCGCGATGAGGGAGATTTCGAAGCCGCGCGAGTGACTGCCGATCGTACGTTAAAAGTAGAGTATCGGGCACCTTTTTTAGCGCATGCGACACTGGAACCGCAGAACTGCACGGTTCATATCACCAAAGATAAATGCGAAATCTGGGCACCTACCCAAGGGCCCGACATTGCCCGGGCGGTGGCACGACGCGAAACGGGTTTCTCCAGCGATCAAATACAGGTACACACAACTTATATCGGTGGCGGCTTCGGACGTCGCCTGACGCAGGACTTTGTTGCAGAAGCGGTTGCCATTGCGCGTCATCTGGATACGCCGGTTAAGCTGATTTGGTCTCGCGAAGAAGACACCCGGCATGATCACTATCGTCCAGCGTCGTTACATCGATTGGAGGCCACCTTTAATGCCGAAGGAAAAGTAACCGGGTGGCGACATGATATTGCGGCACCGAGAATTTTAGATCATTTCGTTGGTGATGCCGCCGGTGCTGTTGCGCCAGGTTGGACCCCCCAGCCGATGGTGCGGCTGGCAGCCGGGTTGGCGAAGCTGACTCAACCGGATCCCTCACCGGTAGAGGGAGCGCAGGATCTGCCTTACGAAATTGCCAACCTCAATGTTCGTTATGCTAAAGCGGACGCCGGTATTCCCATCAGCTATTGGCGTTCGGTGGGGCATTCGACGAATGGCTTTGTCACTGAAAGTTTTGTGGACGAACTGGCGCATGCCGAAGGTAAAGATCCCGTAGCTTATCGTTTGGCGCTGCTGCCAGCGACCTCCAGATTACGTACGGTACTGATCGCGGCAACCGAAACCGCGGGATGGCGGCAATCGCTGTCTGAAGGACGTTTTCAGGGGGTGGCCTGCCATAAGAGTTTTGGCTCTTACGCGGCGCAAGTGATTGAGGTGAGCGTGGTGGATGGCGATATCAAGATTCATCGAGTGGTCTGTGCCATCGACTGCGGACAGGTGGTCAACCCGGATCTGGTGGTCGCCCAGATGCAAAGCGGTATTATTTTTGGATTGAGTGCCGCACTGTACGGAAACATAACCCACAAAGAGGGGCAGGTTGAACAATCCAATTTCCATGATCAGCCGATTCTTCGAATGCCGCAAACGCCCAGGATAGAGGTGGTCATTGTGAAAAGTCAGATCAGTCCGACGGGCGTGGGTGAGCCAGGTGTCCCTCCGGTGGCTCCGGCGCTGGCGAATGCACTCTTTAGTGCGACGGGTCAGCGGTTGCGCTCGTTGCCACTGGTATTGGCCTGATTATGAAGCCACTTGCCAGCGTTGAGGGCACGGACGCAGGGATGGCGTCCCAAGGGCTACGAGTGGTATCTCAAGTCGGACAGTGGTTGTCGAATGGCGAAGCGGTGTGGCTGGTGACGGTGCTTGCTACCTATGGCTCATCACCCCGACCGCCTGGCTCGATGATGGCCTGGGTTCCCGGGGAACCCATTGTGGGTTCATTGTCGGGAGGCTGCATTGAGGAAACGCTACTGGCCGAATTGGCGGCGGCTTCGGAGGATATGCCGAAACAGAGTGGCGCACCGCAAGAGCGCATCTTTGGTGAAACGGCGGAGGAGCAGCAAAGATTCGCGCTTCCGTGTGGCGGAAGGCTGCATTTGCTGATTGAACATGTGCAACCAACGTCCGATAACGTGAATTGTTTTGATTCATTGGCCGAGTCACTGACAAGGCGTCGCGAGGCGATACGCGAGCTGGACTTAAAGACCGGTGCCATCAGTGTTGCCACACACGGTCGTCCCCGTTGGATGCCAGCAAACAAGTCGCTCTACCTGTGTCGTGATCGCCAGTACTGGATTCATTCCCTGACTCCCGTGTATCAGCTGCTTATTGTAGGTGCGGGTGAAGTGGCTCAGTATTTAACGCACTTTGCACAAGCGGTCGGCTTCAAAGTGAGTCTGTGTGACTCCCGGGAGGACTATTTACAGCGATATCCACTCAATTCCCCGGGGGTGAAAGTCTATCATCAGCATCCCGATGATGTGGTGCGGCAATCATTCTCAGACGCATATTCTGCCGTGATTGCCGTGGCTCATGATCCGAGAGTGGACGATCTGGCCTTAATGGAAGCGCTGCAAGCCAACTGCTTTTTTGTTGGGGCAATGGGCTCTTTAAACACGTCTCAGCGTCGGCGTGCCCGCCTGCAGATGCTGGATATTCCAGAACCCCGGTTGAATCGGTTACATGCCCCGCTGGGTTTGGATATCGGCAGCAAAACACCGGCGGAAATTGCGCTGTCAGCGGTGGCGCAGCTCGTGCAGTTTCGTTCGGGGGTCGAAAGGGGGATAGTCGATCGCGCCGGGATTTTACCGGCGCAGCAAAGCGAGTCTTTATGGGCTGGTTAATGTTGGCGGCAGGTCAAGGGGCCCGGTTTGGCTATGACGCAGGAAAGTTGATGTTTCCCCTACCGGATGGTCAGCCGCTCGTCGCGCACAGTCTTCGGCCCTATCTGCAAACAGGCGAGCCCATTATGCTTGTCGTGCATCCGGAACACCTGTTATTCCAGCAGTGGTTAAATCAACAGGGAATACCGTTTACCTGCTGTCCTGATGCCGAATCAGGGATGGGACATTCACTTCGCTGGGGCATTCAGAAAACTGCCGACTGGCCATGGTGGGGCATTGCGCTGGCCGACATGCCGTGGCTGGATAAACAAATACTCAGCCAGTTGGCGGGGAGCGTACGAGAAGACAGGATTTCTGTGCCTGTATTTGGTGGCCTGCAAGGGCATCCGGTGATCTTCGGCAAACAATTTGCCCCGCAATTGATGGTGAGTTCCGGAGACAAGGGAGCAAAGAATCTACTGCAAACCTACGCTCACTGTATAGAGCAGGTGGAAATTGGTTCGTCAGCCATTCTGATGGATGTGGATACGCCGCAAGCGCTAGAGGCGTACTTGCGTATCCACTTTTCTCAATAATCCATTACTTTTCTTAATAACCCATTATTGTTCTTAACGGCCTATGCAGGACCTCAATTATCTACATTTGAGATTGTAGATAATTGGCGAGGCCCACCATATTTATCAGGTTCAATTGCTTTTCCAGCCAATGGGCGTGATCTTCTTCCGTATCAGCCAGCAGCTCTTCGAGTATTTCACGAGTCTGGTAGTCTTGGGCTTGTTCACAAGCAGCGATGACTTTCTTTAAATGCGCTGCCACATCCATTTCGGTGGCGAGATCGTTGGCCAGCATTTCGGGTACATCCTTGCCGATACGTAGCGGGTCGCGCTTACCAACTTGAGGTGTTCCTTCCAGAAACAGAATGCGCTTGATGAGTTTGTCAGCGTGACCCAGCTCATCCTGCATTTCGTGACCGATGCGTTCGTAAAGTTTGGTCAGTCCCCAATCCTCATACATGCGCGAGTGAACAAAGTATTGGTCAACCGACGTGAGTTCGGCGGCGAGCAAGTCATTAAGATGAGCGATAACGGCTGCGTTACCTTTCATGGAAAACCTCTCAGTCTGCAAATGAATCCGGGGGTGTGTGAGAAAGACTAGAAGAAAATGAACAAAATGAAAGTATTAAATGAAAGCCCTGAACAGGGAAAGGGGCAGGAAGATGGCTTGCAATTAACTTAAAAGAAAATGATAATCAATATCATTAAATTCAGGGTTGGTGCAGAACCTATCGCTCACTCTCGGGAGGTTAATGAATCGTTATGGCACATTTCAGACTATCAGCCATGCTCATCATTTTGATCGCACTTTGGTTAACCGTGGTAATACCTGATGTCAGGTTTATCTAAGTACCTAAAAAAAGAATCCGGGCAAATAAGAATGTCGGGTAGGTCGGACTTCAGTCTTACAGGAATATAATTGTTTAGGTACTTAAACAAAATTACTTTGATCATGAAACAAAGCTGACGTGCCCGTGATTGTATGTATAATCGCCTGAGTCGGGTCCAGCGTGAATCACGGACCCGACTGCCAACATTGAAATTGGGTGGAGGGTAAATATCGCATGTTAGAAAAATTGCTGGAGAAAAACCGTCTTTGGGCGAAGGGTGTTAAAGAGAAACAACCTGATTTCTTTCTAAATCTTGCGGCCCAGCAGGCGCCGGAATATTTGTGGATTGGCTGCTCCGACAGTCGCGTTCCTGCAAACCAGATCGTTGATTTGATGCCGGGTGAAATTTTTGTACACCGTAATATAGCCAATGTCATGGTGCACACGGATCTAAATTGTCTGTCGGTCATTCAATATGCGGTGGATGTGCTGAAAGTGAAGCATATTATTGTATGCGGACATTATGGTTGTGGCGGAGTGAAAGCGGCGTTAACCCGGTCACGCCTCGGCTTGATTGAGAATTGGCTGGCTCATATCAAGGATGTGTATGATATACACCGGACGGAACTGGATCGTCTGAATGACGAAACGCAAACCGTCAATCGCCTATGCGAGTTGAATGTGGTCGAACAGGTTAAGAATGTTGCGGAAACTACGATCCTCCAAGATGCCTGGGAGCGAGGCCAGAAAGTGCGGATTCATGGCTGGGTGTATGGCATTCATGACGGCATTGTGAATGACCTGAATATTTCGGTGAATTCAACGCAGGAGATGAAGGACAAATATCCGACTTCTGTGGCAAAGGTATTCGCCAGATAAGTGTGATCGGCACAGCGTTTGATTGGCACTGATAGTGGGCTCGCATCTGCCAGGCACCAAAAGTAAAAAGCCCGTTCAGAGAAGCCTCTGAACGGGTTTGAGTGGGTTGGCTACCCGGGTTGATTATTTATATTTGGCCAGAATTTTTTCAACCGAGCCGTCCGCATACATTTTTTTCAGCTCTACTTCCAGCTTGTCAATCACACTGTCGTCTGTTCCCAGATTACAGGCGAGGGCGCGTAGTGCAGAAAAGTACACTAACCGTTCCTTCAGATTGGTCACTTTAGCTTCTTTCGCCAGGTAGGCGGCGGTCAGTGTATCTGCGGCCCAAACGTCTATCCGCTTGGCGGCCAGCTTTTGTATATTCGGCGCGTCTTTTGGCGTTGTCTGAACTTCAAACCCCTGACCACTGAGATATTCAGCAGGCGCGCTGCCTGTGTATGTCCCTATACTTAGTTTCTTTGCATCATTTAATACGCGAATCTCCACTTTGGAGTCATTCATCGTATAAAACGCGGTGTGTGTTACCAGTATCGGACTGACCCATTTAAAGGAAACTTCCCGTTCCTGATTTCGCTCTACCGGAAAGACGCAGGTGTTCGCATCGTTTTTCGTAGAATCTACGGCACGCACAAAGGGTTGGAGCTTGACGTCGAACGAGAGACCGCTGCGACGAAACAGCTCAGATACGATGTCCACGCTCGCACCTGTGACCTTGCCACCCAGCTTCATGCTGTAAGGCGGAAGCTCTTCTGTCAGTAACGTATAGTTTGCCGCAGCGGCAATGCCACTGAAGGTCAGCGCAACGGCAGCGGCCATGGTTTTTAATTTCATGTTAATTCTCATCGCAAGATCTCCTGTTAATCCCATGCCTTCAGTGATTTCTCATAGGGGAGCGTGACCCCTTGAGGCTTCTCATTTGCAAGTTTGGGTTTAGGAGCACCCGGTTGTGCCAGCCAGTAAGCTGCATCTTTAGGTTCGTTTAGCTTGGGTTCGCAGCGTGCCATTTTGCCGGCATCAGTTAGTTTCTGCATGCGCTCATCCATTTCTTTGGCCATTTTGTCCATGGCCTGTTGTGGCGTGAGCTGATCGTTTGCAGCTAAGGCGATGTTTTTCCACCAGAGGTCTGCCAGTGCCGGGTAGTCGGGTACGTTGGTGCCCGAAGGCGTCCAGGCGACACGTGCGTTACTGCGATAGAATTCGATCAATCCACCATACTTGTGAGCTACTTCGGCCATTTTGGCGGAATTGATGTCAGACGCTCGAATCGGTGTTAAGCCCACCAATGTCTTTTTGAGCGACACGGTTTTTGATACCAGGAATTGCGCGTATAACCATGCAGCTTTACGACGCTCCAACGGGGTGCTGGTTAAAAAAGTCCAGGAGCCCGTATCCTGATAGCCCAGTTTCATCCCTTCTTCCCAATAAGGGCCCCGGGGAGAAGGTGCCATGCGCCACTTGGGAGAGCCATCTGCCTCGGTGACAGGGAGATTCGGATCAGTGAGGGCGGCGGTAAAGGCGGTGTACCAGAAAATTTGTTGCGCGATATTCCCCTGACCAGGCAAAGCTCCGGCCTGACTGAAGTTCATCGCCTTGGCATCGGGTGGCGCGTACTTGTTCAGCCACTCAGTGAACTTGGTAATGGAATACACGGCGGCCGGGCCGTTTAATGCACCTCCGCGGGTAACGCTGGCACCCACAGGGTGACAATCTTCTACACGAATACCCCATTCATCCACCGGTAGCCCGTTAGGAATGCCTTTGTCGCCGGCACCTGCCATGGATAGCCAGGCGTCGGAGAATCGCCATCCGAGTGAGGGATCTTTTTTACCGTAGTCCATATGACCGTAAACGCGTTTACCGTCGATTTCTTTGACGTGAACGGTGAAGAATTCTGCAATATCTTCGTAAGCTGACCAGTTTTGAGGTACGTCCAGCTCATAGCCATAAATACTTTTGAATTTGGCACGTAAATCGGGACGACTGAACCAGTCATGTCGATACCAATAGAGGTTGGCAAATTGCTGGTCGGGCAGTTGGTAGAGTTTGCCATCAGGACCGGTAGTGAAGGACAGTCCGATAAAGTCATCCAGATCCAGGGTGGGTAAAGTGACATCTTTACCTTCGCCAACCATAAAGTCGCTGAGTGCGACTACTTTACCGTAGCGATAGTGGGTACCTATCAAATCGGAGTCGTTGATAAAGGCATCGTAGAGGCTGTAGTCGAGCGCTGCCTGAGTGGAGATTTTCTTTACAACGTCATCTTCGCCGGTTATTTCGTGAACCACTTTAATGCCGGTGATATCTTCAAACGCTTTGGTTAGCGTCATGGCCTCATACCAGTGAGTGTCGATACGCTCAGAAACTACTCGAATGGTCATTCCCTTGTAGGGCTGTGCGGCCTTGATGAACCACTTCAGCTCTTCCATTTGCTGATCTTTAGTCAGGGTACTGTCCTTAAACTCGGTATCGATCCATTTTTTAGCTTCGGCTTCTCCTGCCCAGCCACATTGGCTGGCTAAGATACCTAATCCTAAAACGGCAAGACGGATGTGTTTGAACAACCCTTTCCGAGAAGAATGACAGGGAAATAACGTAGGCATGAGCCCTCCCGTATTGTTATTGTGATGGGTGTCACATAACTCTAGGCGAGCAAATTAAAAGTGCAAATAGACGTCATGTTATTTTTTTTATATGACAACAGAGGTCAATAATTTAGGTGTTCATGAGAAATTGGTCTAAAATTTTACCAATAACAGACGACAACTTAATCTGGTAGCGACGTATTTGCTTAATCGTCGTAAATTTTTGAGGTGCCGGAACCTTAAGGGCGTCTCTCTTTTTGGGGTTTTAAATTCATGCTTGGCTTCGCTTCGCTGTCTATTCGTACCAAAATACTCATCATCCCCGTGGTAGCGGCTCTTGGGTTTACGACCTTTCTTGTCAGCAGTACGCTCACGGTCAGCGGCAATACTCAGAAGTTGACCCGGGTCGCGGATAGCCAATTTCCTATTTTGCAGATTGCCGAAAGTAATCTGGTGCGTTTAGAGCGGATTAAAGAAGTTTTGCAAAGTGCGGTTTCGGCGGGCGAGTTAGATGCGATCGATGCTGCCAAAAAAATTGCGGCCGATGTAAAGAATGAATTGGAACGGGCAGAAAAGCTGGATGCAGGGGAGTCGGAGACCATTGCAGGCATCTCGCAATCGTTCGCTGAGTATTTCACCGTATCCGCCGACTTGTCGCGCAAGATGATCGATGGCAGTGCCGATTTCAGCGCCATGCAGGGCAATATCAAATCCATGGCAGATAAATTGCAAAAAGCCGAAGGAGCCATGAAGGATTTTCGGACAAGGCATTTTGACCGTTTTAAAGGACTGCTGAATGAGGCCAATGAATCCTCCCGGCAAACCGTGACTTTAGGATGGATCATTGGCGTGGCGACCCTGTCAGTGATTTTGCTGGTGTCTTATCTTATCGCCGCAGGGGTTCGTAACAGTTTGGGAGCGGTTGTTGATTCTTTGCGAGACATTGCCCAGGGATCGGGGGATCTGACCAAACGATTGCCTCAGCTGTCACAGGATGAAGTTGGCGAACTGGTCAAATGGTTCAATACCTTTATAGAGAAACTGCAGGGCATTATCCGTCAAATCGTGGAAACAGCGATTCCGTTATCGCGATTGGCTTCCGAAATCAATCAGGTGAGTGATGCCACCCAGCATCAGATTACGCGCCAGCGCGAAGGCGCTCAACAAGCGACTTACGCCGTAAATGAAATGAACAATAGTGTCAGCCATATTGCCGAGTCTGCGGCCGCCGCAGCCGATTCTGCACAAAACGCCGATCAGTTAACGCAGAAAGGTTTGAGTGTGGTTAATAGTACGGTGCGTAATATTCAATCACTGGCGGAAGAAGTTCGTTCTGCCGCCGAAGTGATCAAGCAGTTAGATGCTGACTCGGTATCGGTAGGAATGGTGTTGGATGTTATTAAAGGCATTGCCGAACAAACCAATTTACTGGCATTGAACGCAGCGATTGAAGCCGCCCGTGCCGGAGAGCAGGGGCGAGGTTTTGCTGTGGTTGCCGACGAAGTACGTACGCTGGCTTCCAAGACCCAGGACTCCGCAACGGAAATTCAGAAAATGATCGAAAAGCTTCAGGGTGCAGCACGCGGGGCAGTCTCTGTGATGCAGCGTAGCACTGAAAAGGCGGGGACAAGTGTAACCGACGCCAATGAAGCCGGCAGCAGTCTGGAGTCCATTGCTGAAACGGTGAATACCATCAGTCATATGAATAATCAGATTGCGGTGGCGACAGAAGAGCAGCAAAACGTGGCGCGAACGATTGTTGAAAGTGTTGAAACCATCGATGAACTGACAGAGAGCAGCGCCGAAGGCGCACAGAAAATGTCTGGCGCCAGTACGGATCTCGCGTCACTGGCGAGCAAACTCGAATCCATATCGCGTCAGTTTAATATCTGACCCGAGTAAGGAGTCAAACGACTTTATTGACCTGACAACGCGGTTCTAGGGAAAACGAAGCACCATCCGAAGAAAACACGATCTGAATAAAAAAGCAGGGCTTATCGAAACACGCCGTCGGACGCCCGGCCATGGCACGTTTCGATGAGAAATCTGACCATCTGGGTCATTTTTACATTTAAGGGGTAACCAACATGTCCTTCGTGACATCAGAGAGACGCACGCTCGTAATGAAGCGACCCTCAACCATAAGTAAACACGCAAAAGCCGCTTTGTGGTTGCCGATGGCCTTGGCTGTTTCGGCGGCGGCGCAGGCAGAAATACATTTTAATGGTTTTGCCAGTGTCGGGGGGGGGTGGATTGATTCCGATAAAAAGGACAGTACCTATCTGGGATATGGGGAGGAACCTACGTTCGATCCCGATACGGTATTTGCTTTGCAGGCTTCAGCAGACATTGATGAAAAAATGTCGGTGACCGGACAAGTGGTGGCACGTGGGACTGATAACTATCAGGCGGAATTCTCATGGGCCTATTTTTCGTACAAGGTTCAGGATGACCTGACGGTTCGTTTAGGTCGTTTCCGTACGCCGTTTTATCTCTACTCTGACTATCTGGAAGTGGGCTATGCCTATCACTGGATACGCCCGCCGGTGGAAGCCTACTCCATACCGTTCGACAGTGTGAGTGGTGTGGATGTGGTCTATCAGACCGCCTTTGGGTATTGGGATAATACCCTGCAGTTTTACTACGGCGGTTTAAACGACGAGTATTACCAGAATGAATTGAAGACAGATCTGAATGTCGAAACCCGTCATCAAACCGGTTTGGCGTGGACGCTGAGTCGAGACTGGTTTACGTTTCGGATGGCGTACCACCGGGCCAATATCACCATTGACCAGTTTGACGATGCCATTAACAAGCAGCTTGTTGCGGCGGGGCTGACCTCTGCAGTGGCGGGTGCCGTGACTGCCCCCATGGCCATTGATGAAACCCTGTTTGAGTTTTATCAGGTCGGATTCCGAATTGACTGGGAAAGCTATCTGCTGGCCGCTGAATCGACCCGATTTGAACCTCAGGACGGGCCGGCCAGCCGCTGGGATCGCTGGTATGTAACCGCCGGCTATCGTATCAGTGACGAAGTGATGGTGCATACAACCTATGCCAAGGCAGAAGACAATGCGGCCAATATGGCTTCCAGGTACAGTTCGCCCACTTTGGCGGCCATTGCGGCGTCAGCCCTGAGTAACCTGGCTGATGATAAGGAAAGCATGGGCCTGGGTGTGCGCTATGATTTTCGTCCGGGAGCGGCACTGAAAGTCGAATGGACGCATGTAGATGACCATAGGGCCGGCGCAGCTGATGCGGATTTGTATGCCTTTGTTGTTGATGTGGTGTTTTAAGGAGACCAACCATGCTTAATTTAAGAACCACAGCAATCGTGGCGGGTCTGCTTTTGTCCTCTTCCGTGCTGGCGGATATTGCGATCATCGTATCGCCAGCGTCTGGCGTATCGACAGCCAATACCGAAGATGTTGCCCGTGTTTTCCTCGGCAAATCGAAAGAGATTGCGGGGGCGGCAACGCTTCCGCTGGATCAGGCGGAAGGGAGCCCTGCACGCGAACAGTTTAACGAGAAGATCCTGCATAAGTCGCAGGCGCAAGTGAAGGCCTACTGGTCAAAGCTGATATTCACCGGGAAAGGGACGCCTCCCAAAGACGTTGCCGGTGATGATGCGGTTAAGGCGCAGGTCGCTGCAGATCCCAAAGCGATAGGCTACATTGATGCCGCAGCGGTGGATGCTTCCGTGAAGGTAATTTTGAAGATGTAATATTGATCGTCCGCCTGCTGATGGCGGACAGGTCTTTTTTCTGTTTGTTTTGCAAATCTGCCCCGCGAGTCGGGGCATCGTTCATCTGACGTCTCTTCTGTTATCGCCCGCCTCAATACTGGCCCACTAGTTGCTAATAACCAGTTAATAAAAAACAAATACTAAAAAAATTCATATGGTTATGGAACCTTGTGCTCGCTAGTGGTGCAAAGTTGGTGCTCATGTAATTAACTGCGCACCAATAATGATCGATTCCGCGAGTATGGTAAGTCATCCAGTGCATGGTTTCGGTGAGCGGAGAATACAAAATGCTATTTGGTCGCAAAGACAGAAAACCGATAAAGATAGTCGATAAAAAGGTCCAGGAGTGGAAGTACACCACCTGCGGCTATTGTTCTACCGGTTGCTCCATTGAAGTGGGGTTGAACGAAGCAGGCAAACCCGTGGCCACCCGTGGTCATGCCGAAGCAGACGTTAATCGTGGCAAATTGTGCATTAAGGGAATTTTCGAGCATCAATTGTTTGAGGCCGACGGTCGGGGTGATAAGCCCATCGTTCGGAACAAGCCCTATGAACCCTGGCAGACCACCACCTGGGATGGTGCGCTGGACAAGATGGGCAGCGAGATCAAACGTATTCAGGAAACCTACGGACGCGATGCTTTTGCCATTATTTCCACCGGCCAGATTCTTACCGAAGAGTTTTACACTTTGGGTAAACTGGTGCGTGGATGTATCGGCACCAATAACTATGATGGCAATACGACGCTTTGCATGGCGTCTGCCGTGTCTGGTTACAAACGCTCGTTTGGTTCAGATGGCCCTCCCGGTTGCTATGAAGACTTCGAACATACCCACTGCCTGATTGCCTGGGGATCGAACTTGCCGGAGCAGCACCCGATTATTTACTGGCGCTTAAAAGAGGCACTGGAAAAGCGCAAGTTCCCTCTGATTGTGATAGATCCCAGGGTCACCATGCTGGCCCAGTTTGCCGATATGCACTTACCGATCACGCCGGGTACTGACGTTGTCCTGCAGAACAGTCTGATGCACGTCATCCTGAAAGAGGGTCTGGAAGACCGCGACTATATAGAGAAGCATACTCAGGGGATTGAAGCACTTGAGGCGCTGGTTAAAGACTATGATCCGATAACGGCTTCCAAAATTTGTGGTATCGATGAAGACACGATCCGCAATGTTGCACGTCTCTACGCCAAAGCGCCTGCGGCTATGAGCATCTGGACGATGGGGATTAACCAGAGCACCCACGGCTCGGACGGTGTCGTAGGAATCAATAATCTCAGCCTCATTACCGGTAATGTCGGCAAGCCCGGCGGGACCAGTTTGTCCATCACCGGTCAGTGTAATGCGATGGGAACGCGCGAGTGGTCGTCTTGTTCCGGCTTGCCAGGCTATCGCTATTTAGAGAAGGAAAAGCACCGCAAGGAAATTGCCGAGTTTTGGGGCATTGACGAAAGCTTCTTTCCTGAAAAGCGCGGTATGTGCATGACCGATATTCTGCCCGCTATTGAGACCGGTCAGATCAAAGGTCTCTGGTTGGTCGCCACCAATCCCATGACGTCGATGCCGCAAACATCGCGTATTCGCAAGACGCTGGAAAAACTCGAATTCCTGGTGGTTCAGGACGCCTATCAGGACGTTGAAACCACTCAATACGCACATATGTTCTTGCCTGCCGCGGTGTGGGCAGAAAAAGAAGGTGTGTTCACCAATACCGAGCGACGTGTCAATCTCGTGCGTCAGGTCGTCCAGCCCAAAGGTGATTCCAAAGCGGATTTCTGGATTTTCACTGAACTGGCCAAGCGTTTCCCTAATGGCCAGAAAATCCATTTTCCCGAAACGCCCGCAGGGGCTTTTGAAGAAATGAAAACCCTTTCTAAAGGCGCAGGACGAACGCTGGATATTTCCGGCATGAGTCACGAAAAAATTGAAGCCGCGCGTGGTTTGCAGTGGCCTTATCGTGAATCCAGTGAGTCGGACAAGGGAGATCAGCGTCTTTATGCGGATGGCATTTTCCAGACTGACAATGGCAAGGCCAACCTGATTCCGTTGCCGTTTATCAATAACAACGAGTGTCCGGATGACGACTATCCCTTCTGGCTAAACAGTGGTCGAGTGGTAGAGCACTTCCACACGCGGACCCGAACCGGAAAAATCGGCAACTGTAATAAGTTCAGTCCAACACCTTATATGGAAATGAATCCCGATGCTGCGCGCGAACTGGGCGTAGCGCATCAATCATACGTGCGTCTGGCGTCTCGTCGTGGTGATGCCGTGGTGATGGTTCAGCTCACCCATCGGGTACCGCGCAACATGGTCTTTATCCCGTTCCACTTCCACGATTGTGTGAATCGGGTTTCGCTGGGATTGTTGGATCCCCATTCTCGCCAGCCTGCTTTTAAGCAGTGTGCGGTGCGTATTGAACCGGTAGACCAGGCGCTGGCAGGACAACTGAACCGGGAACGTCGTACGTATTAATGAGGTTAATCTGCAGGTGCCATGCCCACACTAGAACGGGCGCAAGCGAATAAAAAGATGGCACCTGATCGGAGGCGTATGAGGCAGGCAAATGTCCTGTCCGAACGAAGACGCGAAATTGAGAGACAGATATGAATGCACCAGTAGATATCAAAGAAAGTAAAAAAGACGCGGGCGCAACGGGCGTTTGGCAACCCGAGCCTGTTAAAAGTGCCGGAATTACCGGTATTTGGACAGCGGTGCGGGATCGCCTGGATCAAATCGGTGTCGACCCGACACCCAAAGACACCAGTCCGCGCCCCATTTTTGAAAAGCGTGAAAGTGAGCGCCCTTATGCGCTTTTGAGTGACGTCGAGACGCAGCACGAAAATCGCTATGGTCAGGCCATTGATCTGATTGCATTGGCCAAGGGGGAAGCCCCCGTAGGTCGCCCGATGTTTATCAACGAAAATCCGACGGTAGGAACCAACCCTAACCGTAACAAGCAGCATGGCTTCCATTTTACCGCTGACAACTGTATCGGATGTCATGCTTGCGAAGCCGCTTGTAGCGAGAAGAACGAAAACCCCGCGCATATTGCATTTCGCTCGGTTGGCTATGTGGAAGGCGGAAGCTATCCGGACTACAAACGCCTGAATATCTCAATGGCGTGTAACCATTGTGATAATCCGGTATGTCTGAAAGGCTGCCCGACTAAAGCCTACACCAAGCATTCGGAGTACGGTGCGGTGTTGCAGGATCCAGATACCTGTTTCGGCTGTGGCTATTGTACCTGGGTGTGTCCTTACAACGCGCCGCAACTGGATCCGGTTCAAGGTCAGGTGTCCAAATGCAATATGTGTGTCGACCGGCTGGAAGTCGGACTGAAGCCGGCTTGCGTGTCTGCCTGTCTGGGCAATGCACTTAACTTTGGCGTCATTGAAAATACGCCGGAAAACCGGGAGCAGATTAAAACCACTATCCCCGGATTTCCTGACCCTGAAATTACGCATCCGAACATTCGCTTCCAGCAAACGAAATCTCTGCCAAATGAAATGGGCCGTACCGACTCCATGCCCATTAAATATCATAAAGATGACAAAGGTAATTTCCGCTCGGTTGTGGATGAAAAAGCAGGCAAAGACCGGTTCTGGAACTTGCAGCGTCTGAGCTCGCGTGAAAACCCACTGGTTATTTTTACGCTTTCTACGCAAGCGATTATCGGTACGTTCCTGATGACATTTTTGGGTCCCATGCTCGGCATTGATGCCATGAGCAGCGTCCAGAGTAGTGTTGCCTGGTTCCCGCTGCTGTTTGCCATGATTGCGCTCCAGGCGGGTGTGCTGGTGCTCTCAACGCTCCACTTGGGCAAGCCGCTTAGATTCTATCGGGGCTTTAATAATCTGCGCTATTCACCTTTGAGCAGAGAGGCGCTTGGGATCGCAATGTTCTTTGCGGGGCTTTCCGGCTTTACCTTCTTTGAGTTGTTGCACGCCTGGCTGGATTGGGGTGTTCTAAAGCTGGGGGCGAATCTGTTTGGTGGTTTTGCAGTGATTTCCGGACTGGTCGGACTGTATTTCATGCATTGCATCTACCGAATTAAAGCGCGTCCTTTCTGGAATCACTGGCAGGTACTGACATCCTTCTTCGGTACCATGTTCAGCCTGGGTGGCGTATTGCTTGCTCTCTTTGCTTTGCCGGCACTGGCCTGGGCGGGCGCTTCGGTGGCAGAGGTATTGCAAGTGTGTGCGGGAGCCTGTGCGCTGGGGTTAATTGCGGAAGGTTTCGGATTATGGCGTCACGCAACCTACCTGAATACAGAGGCTGGTGAAGGTGCAGCTTCCCATTACATTCAATCCACCACCTTTGGAAAAACCTATATGGCACGCAACGCGATCGTTGGCTTTGGTGCGCTAGTCATGGCGATTCTTGCGCTGAGTGGCGTATCAGGCGGTGTGGGTGTTTCGCTCTTTGCGGTAACGGCTCTGGGCGTATTGCTGGCCTTGTTAGCGGGTAGGGCGCTCTTCTATGTTCTGGTGATTCCTACCACGATGCCCGGGGCGTTCTTCTGGAAGAACAAAGCCTTCGAGCAGCATGCAAGAGATATCGGGTTGGCAGAAATGCCGCAGGTGGGTGTCGTCCCCGACCTTCACTAAAAGTGATCGGTCTTACCACGACTTTCAATTGACAACGAAGTGCTCAGGGTGACGGTTAAGGCCGTCACTCTACCTTTTGGCTGATACGGTATCTGTCCCGTATCGGCCTTTTTTGCATTCGTACCTGTTTACCTTTTTCGCCCCCGGAGCGCTTTTGACAAATACACGGTGCCGAGCCTCAGTGCAAGAACGTTTTGACAAAAGCCTCCCCATCGCGGCGGCCTTGATCGAACGTGGCCTGAATGCCCTTGGGATTGGTGTAATCCCAACTGGATACCGGCACCTTGCTGGACGGTTGCACATAAAGTCGACCAGCAATTTCGGGCAACACTTTGTAGGGGCGGGTGAGTAATACCAGCGTAGGTCCTTCGGTTTCATCAACCCCATGGACCGGCACATTGTCCACCATTCCGCCATCCAGCGCTGGGGCGTCGCCAAGGTACGACAGTGATGTAAAGGGGGGCGTGCAAGATGAGGCAAGAATCAGATCGGCCAGCTCGTCAGCCGTGGCACAGTGACCGGCCTCTCGAAACTCTGATTGAAAACCCAGCTTACGACCCATGCGGGGATGAACCGGCTCGCGCAGCTTTTTTTCCAGTTGATAAGCCGCCAGACCGAGTACGGTTGCACTTTTAGGTCCCAGCCAGGCGGGTAGTCGCGCGAGCTGGATTCGGTTCACAGGCCCATGACGAAGTCGCTCAATCGCGTCTGTTGTCATGGTCTTCTTGATGATGGCGCGATAGAGCTGCTCATGAGGAAATACCGGTGCCTTCCGCAACAGGTTCCGGGGTTGATAGTTAGTGGTGGTTTGGGTGGCGGTAGATTTGGCCGCCGCCACGGTTTCTTTGACTTTGCCGCTGAATATGGCACACGAGATTGCCGAACCTGCACTGACAGAAGCGAGTGTACGAGGACTGAGTTTCAATGGTTCAGCAACGCTTTCCCAAAAGCCGGCTTGCCAAAAACAACGATTTCCACCGCCGGCGAATACAACATTGTGAATATGTGCCAAATCCTCAGGTCGAGTAATATTTTGATTTTCAGGCATAAGATTCCCTATGTTTGATGAGTGTGATGGCGGACTAGCTATGCTCGCCATCCATACCGGAGCTGGCTTTTCAGCGAAATAAAAGCAAAAAGCCCGAAGCGATTAAACTCCAGGCTTTTTAATTTAGCAGACGGTTAGTGACAGAAAAGTTTCATTCAACTTTATTGTGTCGTCCCAGATGACTATCCGGGAACTCAGAACAGCATGGTGGGCTGCGCGGTATCAAAGCGAAGCGAACCGGCTTCTCTGATTTCTTCAGAAGGCGCGTTGTCCTTTCCGAATCCAACCAGATTGGTGCCTAACAAAACTGCCAATGCCACTTTGATTGAAGACATATCCTTTGCGCACACATACCACTTGGTTTCGTCAGCGCGATAGCGGGTTTTGTGGTAAGCGAGCGACTGGAACGCGTAAATCATGTTGCAGTGCTTGTACATGAATTGTTCCAGGCGGCGCAATGTCGCGTTTTCACCTTCGCAAGACTCAACATTGTAAA
Source organism: Hahellaceae bacterium (assembly GCA_024234505.1). Lineage (GTDB taxonomy): Bacteria > Pseudomonadota > Gammaproteobacteria > Pseudomonadales > Oleiphilaceae > JACKOD01. The sequence goes on from JACKOD010000003.1 coordinate 80,839, forward strand.
GGGGTGAAATACCCAGTGACAGACGCTTGATTCCTTCCGCTTTAAATACTTTCAGCGCTTCCAGAATCACGAAATCCAGTAAGTCTGAAGGGCCTGCATCAGAAACGCGGCGTAAAATGTTAGCGCAGTAACCAACCACTTTGCCGTTTTCGAAGTAGGGGTCAAAAAATACATAACCCAGCAGTGTGTCACCCTGATAGCAATAGAATTTTCTTACGCCCCAGGCATTGTCGAATTCAGGTGGACGAGTCAGCAAGCGCAACTCACGCTGTTTAACCACCTTGTTGGAGCGCCATTGTTCTGAGATCGCACGCACCGCGTCGTGATCGACATCTTCCCAACGCTGTTCTTTAACGGTTAATCCACAGCGCTCGCCAAGATTGGAAGAGTGACGCAGGTGCTTTTTGGTTTTTCCTTTAACATCAAAGCTGGTGATATCAAATGAAAACTCGGTGCCCATTTCGTTGGAGCTGTATCCCAGATCGGCAAGTACCTTGCGAACGACTTCATCTACGCCCATGAACATGGTTTTGCCTTTGACACTGTTCAGGTATGAAGCGATTAATGTGGCGAGGTTCTCGGGAGCACAGACCGGATTTGCGAACACCATATTAACAAGGCCCATGGGGGTCTTCTGTGGGTGGTAAGCAATAAAACCGATGTCAGCGATGCCGAAATGCTCAACACCACTTTGTAAATTGAAGTAAGCACTGGACTGGGTGCCGAACTGCGCAACCAACTTCTGTTTTTCAGCAAGACTCAGTCGGTTACCCTTGATAACTTTGAATTGTGGCAAGCTGGTTTGAAACTTGATTTGGCTGGCGGCGTTATTCATGTCTGATTCCTCGTCCTACTCGTGCTTACAATTTTATTGTTGTTTTAGTTTTTGTTTTTGGTCTTGTAATTTGTGTTGCTACTTTCTTTTTGTGTTGCTTATTTCACAGGCCTTTTTCTTTTTTCTGATGCTGTGTTTCTTATCGTGCTGTGCTGCTTTTTGTTATTTGTGTTTTTGCGTTTTCCTTGTAATCAAATGTTACTTTCTTTGGCTAAAAACGAAACAGTTTTATTCGCTCAAAATGAGATGCCTTTCGCGCTTTGGCAAGAAAGTCACGTTTCGTAAGTGTTTGATAAATTTAGGCTAAAAGGATTGTCCTACAATCCAAATAGAGAGTTTAGGAGGAACGGAAGTCGATTTGTGCGCCAGTTCTTCTTTCTCGAGGGCAAATGTGAATAAGCGTAAAATTGAGATGTGTTTCGCAGATATACAGGTAGACCGGGTTTTAGTCGGGAGGCCTTGATCGCCTTGTGCGTACTAAGTTGAATCGCCTTGTGCGAACTAAGTTGAATCGTCTTGTGCGAACCAAGATGACAACGCGGATAACGTCAAAAAAGGAAATATGCAGAGGCGTGAATGGTGGGGCGGACTTTAAAGTGATCGTGCATCCGGGAGTTCAAACCAGAACATACTGCCCTGACCCGGCGCACTTTCAACGCCAATCGACCCGTTTAGTAGTTGTACTAGTTCCTTACAAAGCGTGAGGCCCAGACCGGTTCCGCCATAGCGACGTGATGTGGAATCTGAGGCTTGCGTAAATTTTTCGAACACTTTGGCTTGCTCGTCTTCATTCATGCCGATGCCTTCATCCCGCACCGCAAACAGAATATGGCCATTTTCGTGAGAGGCTACCACCAGACTAATGCTTCCTTTGGCTGAGAATTTAATAGCGTTTCCCGCCAGGTTGATCAGAACTTTGCGGATAAATTCTCGGTCGCTGTGAAAAAGATTCGGTACCTCTGGTTGGATAAGAATATCCAGAGACAGGCCTTTATCTTCAGCCAGCACGCGCATCAGATCACCAATTTCGCGCATTAACTCGGGTATCTGGAATTCCGATATAACCACAGGCATTTTGCCGGCTTCTATTTTGGATAGATCAAGGGTTTCATTAATCATGCCGAGCAGGTGGTTTGAATTGCTCAGAATGGTGCGCAGTGCATCGGCATAGCGAGGGGGTAAGTCCTGATCGGCTCGGGTCAGGAGTCTCCGGGTAAAGCCGATGATTGCATTGAGCGGCGTTCTCAGTTCATGCGACATAATGGATAGAAAATGACTTTTCGCTTCACTGGCGGCTTCTGCGAGCTGCTTTTCCCGTTCAAGAGACAGCTGGAGTTGTTTGGCCGACGTGGTTTCCTGTCCTTGCACTTGCACATACATCGGGTTGTGCGGAGGTTGTGGGTGCAGCTGCCAGCTGAACCAGCGACCCTCAAAACAATGCTCAACTTGGGTGAGTGGCATTCCGGTTTGCAGGCACTCCTGAACCAAGCCAATAAAATCATCGGGCAGGATATTGGGTTGCCCCCAATCATTAAAGCCAGTAAGTGCCATCAGTTCGATCATCGCTGGATTGGTAAATACCATGACGCCATGATCGTCGAATTCTGCGGTGGGTGAAGGCGAGTTCTCCGCAAGCTTTGCCAGCCGCCCCAGGTCCAGCTGGTTGTAACCTTCATGTGTGGCTTCCGTAAAGCTGATCAAGTGATAATGCTGTTGATTATCCAGAATAATGGGGCGAGTGATCACGGCGATGACATCGCCGTTTTTATGCTTCCAGCGTTGCTCAGTTTTTACATTATCTTCCCAGAACGCCGGCTGTTGCCAGGGGCAATTATGCAGCTCATGTTGAAAGCCCAGGGTTTCTGCGCAGAGTGAATCGTGAACATTCAGCCCTTGCAGCTGTTCATGACTCCAACCCAGTATGTGCTGTGCATGTCTATTGGCAGCCGCTATCTTGCCTTCCGGTGATAACGCAAGTAAACCGTCAGGCCAGGACTGGAATAGCGAATTTTCTTGGAGAGTTTTCACGTAAGATCAATCCTGAGAAGACATCGAAAGTTTTTTCAAGGGATCATCCGTGCTGTTATCAGGATCCAGAAATGTGTCGACATCATTCCCTTGGGCAGGATCAAGCTCTATTACCATGGGAGGCGTCACCAGGTTGCCTTGCGCATCATAAATAATCAAAACTTCGGGTTTAAGCGGACTGTCGGGCTGAACTCTGACAATGAGACCCTTTTGTCCGGATTTAAGTTTTACTGCGCTGCCTAATGGATAAACACCCAGTAACCGTACAAGTGATGACATAACGCGTTCGTCAGACTTGCGCTCGTGAACTTTCTGAAACAGAAGTTTCATGGCTTTAGCGGGCAAATGAGCCTTCTGTCCCTTGAGACCATGCACCATCTCTTCATAGTGATCTGTGAGAAATAAAATGTTGGCGAGTCGAGTTCTTGTATCCGACGAGGTAGATGGCGTGTTGTTGACGAGTTTGAAGTAACTGGCCAGCAGTGTCACGATTTCCGGCCGGATATCGCTCATGGCCTTGATCAGGTTGTAGCTTATCCCGACATGCTGACGCGCCAGCTGTTGTTCTGCCACGCTGAACTCCCGACCTTTCTGGAATAAATATGCCGGGAGCTTTGTCCAGCCAATATCATGTAACAGCGCCGCTTGACCCAGTAGCGCCGTTGTTTCGTCGTCTAGCTTGAGATATAGCCCCAGAGATAAACACAGTATCATCACATTGTAGAGATGAGTTGCCAGTACCTGATGGTTTTGGCTCTGTGCCAGTAGTGCCAGAATCGCCTGATTGTTGGTTTTGAGGTTGTCGACCAGATTGTCGACCAGGTGATCCAGTTGTTGCTGGGAAACGCCTTCGCCTCGTTCTATTTTGTGGCTTATATCGTTGATGAGTTGTACGGCTTGTTCCTTTAATGCATTGGCTGCCCGTTGATTGGCCTCCAGAAGCTTCGTCTTGTCCTGGGGTTGCGGAGCAACGGGTGTGGTTTTCTGTTCCCTTGCGGCAGGTGCGGGTGTTACAGAGACTTCAGTTTCCTGAGGCTCGTCAACGCTAATGTCGCAGCCCTGTGAAAGATCAATAGTAAGTGCCTTGGCGCCTGCCGTGCGCAGCTTATCAATATCGGATTGAGTATTGATGAGTACTCGCTGCCTCAAAAATGGATTTTGCAGCCAAGGCAAATCCATTTCATGAATAAACATTCCTACTTGCAATTGTTCAATGGATATTTTTCTGTACTTCATGCTTTTCCAGCTTTCATTTTCTTCGCCATTTGACGCTGTGGAAAATAGAATGTTTGATACGGGTCGTTAATTTTTTCCAGGCTTCTTCCGCACTGTCAATGTGCACTTAAGCGCTTTGTGCTCTCTTTGCGCCGCTGGGTTGATCAGGCCAGTTTCGATTCATTATGTCTGAGTGTAGCAAAACCTGAAAAACACGCGGCCTTATCGTATGGCTATTTCAAACGGCTATTGTGCCAATTTGTATAGTTGCTCGATATCGGTGCTGTAATCGATACCGACTAATTGCCACCCTTGGGATGCATTGTAATACGTCAAGCGCCACACCAGCGCGGCTTGGGGGTACTTCAACAGATAGGTTTGCCGGTAGAAATGCTGCTTGATGGCTTCGCTGCTTAGAAGGTCAAAGCTGAGGGGCGCGCCAATCTGTTTGTGAACCTTGCTCATATAATCGTTGGCGGTTTGTCCGAACTGATCGAACTGACCGGCATCCACACCCAGAAATCTGGTCATGCTGCTATAAGCGCCCAGGGTATTACCTTCCTGGATTTTCTTCATGAACTGCTCGGAAAGCTTGGTGACTTCAGGGGTGCCTGCAATGGTTTCGGCATACAGGTCTGACGTGAATGTCGACAGCGCAAGCAACGCGCTTAGTGAGAGTGATTTCAGCATAGTGTGTCTCAAGAATGTGGTCGGCTTTGTTAGGTGGGTTGTACGCTTATTCGTATTTTGTCGTGCAAACACGAGCCTGCGTTTCTGTGTCGTAATAATCAGACAGCTAAACTATAAGAAATAATGTGTCGTCAAACCAGCATCGTCGGTTGGAGGTGTGATCCTGGGCCGGGTATCAGATCTTGGACTATAGTTGATTGAGCCTGTGTTTGAAGTCAACGCGGGACGAATATAACCTGTATCAACGTAAATCCGAACGCATGAAAGGGGTGAACTGGTGTCCTGGCAGTTAGCTTATCTGGGGTGTGCCGAAAACGATATGGATACCGAATTGTCGGAGTTGTGTTTGTTTGAAACCGTCGACTATTCCTATTTGAACTCTTTAAATGAAGTTTATGACTTGCCTGTCAGTGAAGTGATCCTGGTGGTGGACAGCGCGGCAGATGCTCAGGAGCACATTGAACAATGGTTGCGAGAGCACGATGAGGAAATGCGGCTGCCTAATTTGCGTCTGGTGATGATGGCGGAAAGTGAGGGGGCACTCAGGCCCTCGCTAAGCGAATGCCTTGGTTCATGGGAAGATTCACTGCTGATTCGCCTGGGTGACGGTTCTCCAATACCCCTATTGCGGTTGCTGGTGCAGGAAGAAAAAAAGCGACGTAACATCGCAGAGCGTTTACAGCTTGCCACGCATGCAGCATTTAGTGCAATGACAGCCACCGGACAAATGGGCGAGGTTGTTCGTTTTCTCGAGCAAGCTTTTCATTGCGTATCGCAGGAGGAACTTTTCAACGCGCTTTGTTCGACTTTGGAAAAATTGGGATTAACAACCGACTGTCTGTTTTTTGTCAATGGCCAGACGTTCGATTTTTGCCGGGAGAACGCCGATGCCAAGGCATTAATTAAACGTCACGCAAAAGCGGGGCGCCTGGTAGATAAAGAGCTGGGGTTGCTCATCAATTATGATGCGGTTTCCGGGTTGATATATGACATGCCTGAAGCCGGATTGGAAGCTGAAGGACAGTTAAAGGATACTTTAGCAACGTTATTTGAAAGCTGTAATTTTTGTATTAAAGCAATTCAGGCTGAGCTGGCCTCCCATCAGGCAGAGAAGGCAAAAATTCTCTTTTTATCAACCTTGTCTCACGAACTGCGCACCCCGATGAATGCCATTCTTGGCTTTTCCCGCCTGTTAGGAAAACGGCGGGAGGGAGACGCCTATGCCTCCCGGGATATCACCGGTTTAAAAGCCGTCGAAGACAATGCCAACCGGTTGATGCACGTGATCGATGATTTGCTCTCGCTTTGTGATATTGATGAGGCATCGATTCATTGGGAAACGGTGAATTTGCGGGATGTGTTGTTTATAGAAACCGAGCACGCGGAGCTGTTGTCAAAAAGAACCGGCATCGCCTTTTCGGCAACGGATATCCCTTTGGATTTACTGGTAGAAACCGACGTGAAACGTTTGCGCATGATTGTGCATTGTTTACTTTCAAATGCTTTCAAGTTTACGGAGCAAGGCGAAGTGACTCTGGCCGCAAGCGTTCAGTCACTTGGCGACGGTGCTCCGGTGTTGTTGGTTAGCGTTTCAGATACCGGCATCGGTGTAAATAAGGCGGATCAGGTGCGGATTTTCGAACCTTTTGTGCAGGTGAGTGAAGGATTATCGCGTACCGCAGAAGGCGTGGGATTGGGGTTGGCGGTGGTGAATCAGTACACCACGCAATTGGGCGGAAGCGTCGAAGTTATCAGTGAACCGGCCAAGGGAAGCCTTTTTCAAGTTTGGCTTCCCTTGGGCGATGTCGAGGTTAAAGGGCCTGAATAAGCCCGCCTGTTATCAGATTTTAAAGTCTGTTTTCAGTTTTTTCTCGACCAGTGTGTTTTGGAGGCTGACGTACTTTGGTAGTCCGTTATCATCATACGGAGGGTAATCTTCTCCACGAATCAGCGGGCTGAGATACTCGCGACATTCTTCGGTGATTGCGAAACCATCATCGGTAATAAAGTGAATGGGCATTTTCTTTTCCTGGTTCGCCACATCCTTCAACTGGGCTTCGCCAATGTGCCATTTGTAAGGCACGGAAGTTTCGCGCACAACTATCGGCATGACGGCATTTTTACCAGATACCGCAAACTCTACCGCGGCTTTGCCCATGGCGTAGGCTTGTTGTACGTCATTGGCTGAAGCAATGTGACGAGCGGCACGCTGCAGGTAATCTGCTACGGCCCAGTGATATTTGTAACCCAACGCCTGCTTGACGATATTGGCCAGTGCAGGTGCCACACCGCCTAATTGGGTGTGTCCGAAAGCATCTTTCATGCCCGCATCTGCAACAAAGCGACCATCTTCGTATTGAGCACCTTCAGAGGCGACCACAACGCAATAGCCATACTTCTTCACGCATTCATCAACCCGTGCGAGAAATTTTTCACGGTCAAAAGCAATCTCGGGGAAAATGATGATATGAGGTGCATCGCCTTCCTTATTTGCAGCCAGACCGCCGGCAGCGGCAATCCAGCCCGCATGACGCCCCATGACTTCAAGAATAAAGACTTTGGTGGATGACTCGCACATAGAGGCAATATCCAGTGCGGCTTCTTTGGTCGAGATAGCAACATACTTGGCTACTGAGCCAAAGCCAGGGCAGTTGTCGGTAAACGGCAGATCGTTATCTACGGTTTTGGGTACCCCGATACAGGTAATGGGATAGCCCATCTTTTCACTCAGTTGCGATACCTTGTATGCCGTATCCTGAGAGTCACCGCCACCATTGTAAAAAAAGTAGCCAATGTTGTGCGCGCGAAATACTTCGATGAGGCGCTCGTATTCACGCTTGTTCTCGGTAAAATTCTTCAGCTTGTAACGGCAAGAGCCGAATGCACCTGCTGGGGTGTAACGCAGTGCGGCAATGGCTTCCTTGCTTTCCAGGCTGGTATCAATCAATTCTTCGCGCAGTGCGCCGATAATTCCGTTGCGACCTGCATACACGGTACCTATCTTGTCACTATACTGACGTGCGGTTTCAATCACACCACAGGCGGATGCGTTGATTACGGCAGTAACGCCCCCGGACTGGGCATAAAATGCATTTTTGATTGCCATCTGAATTGCCTCTTAACGGTAGAATGGAGTCATGGACACCTTGTTTTGCTCACGTTCCTGTGAACGAACAGGATACCCATTAGGATGTTTGACCATGAAAAGGTGGTTAATGGCGCGCATCATACGCGTTTTTTATGAATATTTCATGGTTGCGTTTAAGTCTGTCTTTTGTCCTCAGAGCTAACCCACTAAACTGGAGAAAAGGGGTCGTGGCGTATGCGTCACGACCGGGAATCTGCCGGCTTATGCTGTCAAAGAGGTGTATCTGTGCTCAAGCAAACGACGCCCACGGTCGAGAATCCCTGTATCCGGTGCTGTTGCCTGGATCTTGATGATGTCTGCCTGGGTTGTGGGCGGACCTATGAGGAAATTGTTGCCTGGCACAGATATACTCTTGCCGAACGCGAGAGGCATCTGTGTTTGGCTCGTCAGCGTTTAACGCTCAAACCAAGCAGAAAAATATAAGCGGTCGGTACGTCCCGAGCCAGCGTAAAAAATCCAGTCGGCTACAATCCTGACGTTTGTGGCCCGAATAGCGACAGCATCTAACAGAGTAAAAATATTCATGCACATTCATATCTTGGGGATATGCGGTACCTTTATGGGAAGTCTGGCAATTCTTGCCAAACAACAGGGACATCGGGTGACAGGCTCAGATCAGGCCGTATACCCGCCCATGAGTACACAGTTGGAGCAACAGGGTATTGAATTGATTGAAGGCTATGATCCTTCACAGCTTAGTCCGGCACCGGATCTGGTTGTGATTGGCAATGCCATGAGTCGGGGGAATCCTGTGGTAGAGGCTGTGTTGAATCAGGGATTGCCCTATGTCTCCGGGCCTCAATGGCTGGCAGAGCATGTTTTGCAAGGTCGCTGGACGCTGGCGGTTTCAGGAACTCATGGTAAAACCACGACTTCGACCATGCTGGCCTGGATTCTGGAATATGCGGGCATGGCACCGGGGTTTCTCATCGGTGGCGTTCCCAAGAATTTTGACGCCTCAGCCCGCTTGGGCGAAACGCCGTTTTTCGTTGTAGAAGCCGATGAATATGACAGCGCGTTTTTCGACAAACGCTCCAAATTTGTCCACTACCGTCCGCGCACCCTGATAGTGAACAATCTTGAATTCGACCATGCCGATATTTTTGCCGATGTTGCAGCTATTCAAACCCAATTTCATCACCTCATCCGAACCGTTCCCGGGGATGGTCTGGTGATCGCACCTAAAAAGGTTAAGACCGTGGATCAGATGCTGGCTAAAGGTTGCTGGACGCCGGTGCAGTTCGTAACGCCTGATAGTGATGACGCAACGTTAACAGACTGGAAATATCGCCTGTTGAAAGAGGACGGCAGTCAGTTTGAAGTAGAGCACCAAGGCACAAAACAAGTGGTCGCATGGGAAATGACCGGCTTGCACAATGTGCAAAATGCGGTGGTTGCGATAGCAGCCGCCCACCATGTTGGCGTACTTGAAGCGCATGCGGCGCAAGCCTTGTGCGCCTTTTCTGGTGTGAAGCGGCGAATGGAGCAGGTAGGACGGGTGGGGAAAATAGTTGTATATGATGACTTTGCCCATCATCCGACGGCGATTGAAACAACGTTGGATGGATTGCGGAAAAAAGTCGGTCAGGAGAAAATCATTGCACTGATCGAACCGCGTTCCAATACCATGAAAATGGGCGTACATCAGGCGGCATTGCTGGAATCGGCGGCGCAGGCAGATGCCATTATCTGGTGCAATCTGGGAAGTCTGGATTGGCTCGATCAGTTGCTGACGGCTCCACCAGTGAATCACCAACTGGCTAAAGGAATTGACAGGGTATTGTTGCAAACACTTGACTGGATTGGTGCACAAGGCGATGTTCCTGTCCATGTTGTTTGTATGAGTAATGGTGGTTTTGGTGGTGTGCATGCCAAATTACTGACCCGTTTGCATGATGAGGTATCGGTATGAAAGACCGTCGCTGTGTGACGGTGGCGCTGACCGGGGCGTCGGGGGCGCAGTATGGTCTGCGTTTAATTGAATGCCTGCTGGATGCCGATGTCCGGGTCTATGCCATGGTTTCCAAAGCCGCACACATTGTGCTGGCGACAGAAATGGATTTGAAATTGCCCGGGCAGGCAGCGGCTACGGAAGAATTTCTTAACGATTATTTTGGTGTTGCACCGGGCTTATTAAAAGTCTTTGGCAAAGAAGACTGGATGGCTCCGGTGGCTTCCGGATCCGGAGCGCCTTCAAGCATGGTGGTTTGTCCCTGTAGTACGGGAACGTTGTCGGCCATTGCCTGTGGTGCCAGTAACAATCTGATAGAACGGGCTGCCGATGTTGCACTGAAGGAAAGACGTCAGTTAATTCTGGTGCCCAGAGAAACACCTTACTCTGCCATACATCTGGAACATATGTTAAAGCTTACGCAGATGGGGGCCGTTGTGCTGCCGGCGAGTCCGGGCTTCTATCATAAACCGCTGGGAATCGAAGACTTAATCGACTTCATCGTGGCGAGAATTTTAGATCATCTGGGAATTCACCATACTTTATTAAAGCGCTGGGGCGAAGAAAAAGCCTGAGTGACAGGAGAGGGCGCATGAGCAAGTCTATTGATTGGGACAACGTACCGGCCGCTATCTGGCGTGCTCAGCGAGGCGAATTGCGTCCGGTACTGCATACAGATCCGATTCGCTTTGGGCAGTTGCTGGGAATTGACCGCCAGATTGCTGCCGTATGCAAGAACACGCAACGATTTCTGGCGCATCAGCCCGCGAACAATGTCTTGCTATGGGGCTCTCGTGGAACTGGGAAGTCTTCCATCATCAAAGCGCTGCTCAATGAATATTTTTTGCAGGGATTGCGGGTCATCGAGGTAGATAAAAACGACCTGATTGATTTGCCTGAAATCGTTGACAAGATTCGCGATCATGCCCATCGCTTTATTGTTTATTGCGATGATTTATCATTTGATGAGGGTGAGCGTACCTATAAAACCCTCAAAAGCGTATTGGAAGGGTCGATTGAATTGCCTCCGGAAAACATATTGATCTACGCCACTTCGAATCGCCGCCATTTGTTGCCCGAATATTTGAAAGATAATGAATCGTCCAAGGTCGTGGATACTGAAATTCATCATGCGGAAGTGATCGAAGAGAAAATTTCGCTGTCGGATAGATTCGGATTATGGTTGTCGTTTTACCCGATAAATCAGGAGGCGTATCTGGCGATGGTTGATCAACTCTTTCCGCAGGTGTCTGATCGCGTCGCATTACATGCCGAAGCCGTTCGTTTTGCATTGGCAAAAGGTGGACGCAGCGGGCGTACGGCACAACAGTTTTTCAAAGCCTGGTCGGGAGATTTTTAGGTTCCCGCCTCGGCTTTCGTTTTCTGGTTGTTTTTACGCTTTAGTAGCGACCAGTGTGGCGCGTAGTGGTGCCGGGTAACCTTCGCAGGTTTTGGAAGGGTCTGCCGGATCGAGAAAGTCCACCAGCGACTGATAACGCATCCAGTCGGTCGTCCGTTGTTCTTCGAGTTGTGTCTGATTGAGATCAACTAGTCGTATATCTATGAATCCGGCGCGTTCCAGCCATTGTTTCAAGGTATCTGTAGTCGGAATAAACCAGACGTTGCGCATCATGCCGTAACGGTCTTTAGGCATTAGAAATTCGCCGGCTTTGCCTTCAATCACCAGTGTTTCAAGCACCAGTTCACCACCTTTACGCAATGCCCCTTTGAGCTCGAACAGGTGATCAATAGGTGATCGGCGATGGTACAACACCCCCATTGAGAAAACGGTATCAAAAGTTTCCAGATCGGGCGCTACGTCTTCCATGCGAATGGGTAACAAGTGGATAGGAGCTGTGGGACCGCAATAGCGTTTAATGGCTTCAAACTGCATCAGAAACAGGTAGCTGGGGTCAATCCCGACGACGCGCTGGGCACCAGCCCCGAGCATTCTCCAGCAGTGATACCCGGAACCACACCCCACATCCAGCACTAATCTATGCTGCAGGGGTGATATATGAGGCGCGACGCGATCCCATTTCCAATCCGAACGCCATTCCGTATCAATGTGGACTCCCAACAGGTTAAAAGGCCCCTTGCGCCAGGGCATGAGACCACGAAGTGACGCTTCCAGCGCGGCCTGCTGGCTGTCAGTCACCTGACCGGTCGCAGACACGGAGGTGGCGATATCCACATCTTCTACCTCGAGTGACGGCAGTGATTCCAGCGCATCCAGCCAGCGTTGCTGATCTCCGTGGGGTTTCTCAACGAGTTTGTGTTCGAGCAGCGGAATGAGGGTATCCAACCAGACGTTACAGCGGTTGGTTTTCATAAATTGAAATAGATCGTTGTATAACTGATAAATATCCATAACGAGTCAAAACATGTAATAGGCGAATGGCGAATAGAACGCTGGGTATTCCAGCATCGGTAAAAAGGCGAAGCCCGGAAAGCAGACTATTTGATTGCCAGAAACGACACAAAGTTAAAACACTGATACCAAAGTATTACCTGTTTGAATCCAGCGGCCAGTAAGCGTGTTTCGTGGGCCTGGCGAGTTTCAGGAATGAGTACGTTTTCCAGCGCAGTACGCTTTTGACTGACTTCCAGATCGCTGTAACCGTTGGCTTTCTTAAAGTCCCAGTGCAGTTCCTGCAGGGTGCTTTGTTCTGAGGTTTGTTCGAAACAGATTTTTTCGGAGAGCACCAGTGCCCCTCCTGGTACCAGGGCTTCGGCAATGCGCGTGAGCATATCGGCCCGATCGTATTGCGGCAAAAACTGCAAGGTAAAGTTTAGCGTAACAACCGATGCTGGTTGGAACTCAAGCGTTCGGATATCGGTGCAAACGAGTTTGACCGGTACCGGACTGTTGTCCAGCGCAATATAGTGCTCACAACGCTGTAACATGGCCTCGGAGTTGTCTACAGCAATAATCGTATTGCCTTTATCTTTCAGACCATGGCGCATGGCCAGCGTGGATGCGCCCAGAGAACAGCCGAGATCGTAGCAAACCGTGTCGGGTTGGGCATAGCGTTGGGCCATGACGCCCAGCATGGGAATGATCGTAGTATAGCCCGGTACAGATCGCTGGATCATGTCCGGAAAGACACGGGCAACCGCTTCGTCAAAGGCAAACTCGGTGACTCTGTCGAGCGGCGTTGCATAGATGTTGTCAGGTTTTGGCTCGGTCATACGAGAGGATTGCCTGCGGGCATAAGGTCAAAGTGGGCGGATTTTAGCCGATTCGAGATCGTCGGTCATCACGTAGTTTTGGTATTCAATGCGTGATCTGGAATACGGAAGAGCTTTACCTGTGCGAGTACACATCCGGTCAACATCAGTCCGCAACCAATGAGTCCTCGAGTAGAGAGCATTTCAGACAGAAACAGCCATCCACCGATCGCTGCGAAAACGGCTTCAAGGCTCATAATCAATGCTGCGTGGGCTGGATGGGCATTGCGTTGGGCGACTACTTGCAAGGTATAGGCAATCCCTACGGACATGAGTCCGGCATAAAAAATCGCCCAGCTTGCCTGGGTTAATCCTGAAAGTGTGTTGCTTTCGGTTAGTAGTGCCACCAGACCGCTGGCGATGGCACAAAGCATAAACTGCACAATGGAAAGTGCCAAAGGGGGGACTTTAGGTGAAAAACGTCCGATCAGTAATACATGGGCGGCCCAGAAAAAAGCGCCTAGCAATTCGAGCAGATCACCATAGGCCAGTGTGAAGTTTTCTGTGACCGAAAGCAGGTAGAGACCCATGGCGGCTAGCGAAGCGCCCAGCCAGGTTTCGCGACTGGACGGTTGGCGCGTGAATAAACCGACGACAGGAATCAATACAATATACAAACCGGTAATAAAACCGGCGTTACCGGCTGTTGTGTACTGCAGGCCGACTTGCTGGAATGAGGCGCCGCCAAACAGGCACAGCCCACACAGCGATCCGTACTGCAACAACTTCGGTAGCTGCCGTCGAATCGCTATTGCATCTTTGCGCCATTCAAAAAAATACATCACTGGCAGCAATGAAACCGCTCCCAGGGCAAAGCGCGCTGCATTGAATCCGTAAGGCCCCATATGCTCCATGCCAAGACGTTGAGCAACAAAAGCGAGACCCCAAATTGTAGCGGTAATGACAAGCAGCAGGTTGGCTCGGGTGTGGGCCGCGTGCATATCAGTTGCCTTCGCTACAGCGCACACCGCGATTTTTGTAGTCGATGAGAATACCTTTCAGGGCCGGATCATCGTCGGATGCGATCATGACATAACCATCACGACAATAGGCGGTCTGGTTGGCGGCCTTGTGGGACATGCGGAAATCTTCACCTGGCTTGAGATAAACCACTTGGTACTGGCTCAGGGGAATATCCTCTTTGTCCAGATTGTGATTGATCATCCCGGCCTTTTCGAGAAACAGCATGCTGATAATAATGGTCGCGAATATGGATACAATGAGTGTGCGCATGCTGACCATATCGCTATTGGCCGGGTCAGATGAGGGCGCGGATTGATTTGACGGCGGTAATGTGGAATCAGACATAACAAAGCACCATAACTACGAAACAGGGGCATCACACCTGTGGAAAAACACAGGCGAATCAGAATCGCGCATGGTATCACACTCGCCAGACCTGGCGGGATGCTTTGCAAGCGTTCAGTAGATACGTGAATGCACCTATTGAGGTTTTTGCTGTCAGGGGCGCTGGTGCGGGAGCAACGGATGTCGGGCAACTTTTAACGTTAGCGGCCATTGCACGTTTCTGATCGGGGCGTTACCCCATGCCTGACTGAGCACTTCTTCCATGGCAAGCCAGGGCGCTTCGCCTTCCCTGCCAAGGAGCGCCTGGGTGGCAGACCAACTGCGAAGATACTGCAGCAGGCGAGCCAGTGACCACTGTGCAGTCATGGAAAATTCGGGCACAGGAATGACCTGTAAGTGTTGTGGAAAGGCTTCATATCCACGCTCAAGTATTCTTCGCTCATCGGGCCAGTAGTTTTTTAAGGTCTGGTGATAATAATGGTAAATAAGTTCGTCAAGTGCGGGATGGATTCTGAGTAAATTATATCCCCATATGGCTACGTGACCTCCGGGGGTAAGCAATCGTTGTGCTTCTGCCTCAAATGCCTCATGTTTAAACCAGTGCCATGCCTGGGCAACCACGACCAGATTCATGCTTTGATCTTTTAGTGGCAGCGACTCTGCCGTAGATTGAAAATAATGAATATTGGGGTGGCAAGGCGCTTGTTTTAATTGATTGAAACTCAGATCGGCGGCGAAAACATCGTCAAAGTGCTGTGCCAGAGAAAGCGCGGCTTGCCCGTTTCCGGTAGCACAATCCAGCACGAAATGTTTGCTGGGAGTCAGCGCTGCCAGAAATTCAAATAATTCGTCAGGGTAAGAGGGTCGTGATTGTGCATAATCACTGGCTTGAGCTGAAAAGTAATCTGGCGACATGCGGCGCTCCGACAAGACCAAGAATGACAATCCGTATTTCGTATTTCGTATTTCGTGATTGATATTTCGTGAATTAATGAAGTATAGCGGGTGCCCGCCGACTTGTTATTCCCGGTGAACCTGAAATGGTGTTTGTGCCTTCGTTGCCACTTGAGATTTCAGGGTTATAAGGTGTACTGTTGCGTCACTAATCAGGTACGCAAGTCGAGCGTGCCAGTGAACGCAAGGGCGACAGGTATAAAACCGGTGAAGGGGAGCGTAAAACACCATGGCTGATGCTGAGAATAAAAAAGCAGGAACCACCAAGAAAACGCCAGCAAAAAAAACGACTGGCACAACCACGAAAGGAACACCCAAGAAAGTAGCGGCCAAAAAAACGCCGGCAAAACCGGTCAGCAAACCACGAAAGCAAGCTGCCGCGAAGCAGGTGTCTGAGCCGGTCGAGACGCCAGCCGCCGTCAACCAACCCAAACCACAGGACGTTAAACAAAAGCCATATGATCTGGTGTTGTTCGGGGCCACCGGGTTTACCGGGGAATTAACCGCCGAATATCTCGCCAGGGCGATGCAGCGTGAGCAGTTTACCTGGGCGATAGCCGGCCGGAATAAAGAGAAGCTGGCGCGGGTCAAAAAGCGTCTGGAGTCAATAAACCCTGCCTGCCGTGATGCCTTGGGGATGATTGAAGCGGATGTGTCAGATCAGTCCTCACTGGATGCCATGGCCGATGCCGCACGCGCCGTGATTACCACCGTGGGCCCCTACATTCTGTTTGGCGAAGGTTTGGTGAAAGCTTGTGTGAATCATCGGGCAGACTATGTTGATCTCACCGGCGAACCTGAATTTGTCGAGCTCATGGTCGAGCGCTACGATGATCTTGCGCGCAAAAACGGGGTACGCATCGTGAACTGTTGTGGTTTTGACAGTATTCCTCATGATCTGGGGGCATTCTTCACGGTTCAGGCACTTAATAAAGGGCTTAAAAAGTCAGACGTGTTGAAAGGCCACATAAAGATAGAAGGTTTTGTCCGGGCAGCGGGTCGCTTTTCCGGAGGAACTTGGCACTCTGCGGTACATGCGTTTTCTCGCTTCCGCGAATTCAATAGAATGCAGAAGTTACGTCACCAAAAGGGGCGCTCAAGCCAGTCTCGCAAGGTAAGAGATGTGCCTTTTAATCTGAAATTCCGCAATGAATTAGGGATCTGGGGTTGTCCCTTTCCAACGATTGACCCACAAGTCGTCAAACGTTCTGCCAGAGCCTTGCCCGAGTATGGTGAAGAATTTCAATATGGCCATTATGTACAGGTAAAGAAACTGCCACGAGTGTTGGCGGGTGCCGTGTTTGTGGGAGGCGTTTTTGCGTTGGCGCAATTCAAGTCGACAAAAAATTTGTTGTTGGCTGCGAAGCCGCAAGGCGATGGGCCGAGTGAATTTGAGCGGGCTCGTGCCTGGTTCAAAGTGGCATTTATGGGAGAGCGGGACGGCAAAAAAGTTCGCACACTGGTGAAAGGCGGTGATCCCGGATATGCCGAAACGTCCAAAATGTTGGCAGAATCGGCCCTCTGTCTTGTGAATGATCGTGCTGATTTGCCTAAGACCGCTGGCGTGATTACTCCCGCAGTCGCCATGGGGCAGCCTTTGCTTGAGCGGTTGCAGGCAGCAGGAATCAGTTTCGAGATTGTTGAAGGCTAATTTTTTAACAACACCGATTGCTGCGCTTAACCTTGGGGTTAACGTAGCAATCACCGATCTTGGCGATTCAACTGCGCGTCTGTCGAAGCGAACTCCAAGAGGCCAGTACCAACCCCCCGAGTGTCAGCAAACCGCCCACCCCGTGATAAAGCTCCAGCGTTTCGCTCAGAATGGGCACCGACAGCATGGCAGTAAATACCGGGATTAGATAGCTGAAAATGGACGCGAGTCCAGGCCCAACCACCTGTACGCCACGGTTCCAAAGCCAATAGGCCATCACTGAGGGCAGGGTGGCGACATAAGCCAACGACCAATAAACGTGTTCGGGCCAGAGGTTAACTGCCGTAGCGTTAGCCTCTGCAAAACTGTCAACGAGACTGTCAACGAGATAGAAGGGCAGAATGCACAAGGTGCCGATCGGAATCATGATGGTCAGAAACGGCATGGCGGGGATATTAATCGACCACTTTTTAAATAATACCGAATAGAGCGACCAGCACAGCATGGCGACGATCATCAGTGTATCGCCAGGATTAAACTGCAAGTGCCGCAGTTTATTAAAATCGCCCTGACTGAGAATGGTCAGTGCCCCCAGGCAAGAGAGCATCGCACCGGCTATTTCGTGGCGAGAGGGGCGAGCGCGCAGAATCAACAAGGCACAGAGCAACGTCCCAAAGGGCAGTGTGCTGCTCACCAGGGTCAGGTTAATAGCCGTGGTTTGGGTCGCTGCCGTATAAAGCACCGAATTATAGGTGCCGATGCCCAGCAACGAGAGCATAAAGACAGGCCCTTTTTTCTGTTTCAACTCAGGCCAGTACTTGCGTATATAAAAAAAGGAAAATGGTAGCAAATACAGACTCGGAATCGCCCAGCGCCAGAACGACAGGGCCAGCGGGGCCAGTTCGCCTGTCATGCCTCGTGCTACTAACGCGTTACCGGCCCAGAAAAGACTGGTGAGGGTCAGCCCGAACAGCGCCAAAAAGAGCTTAAAATAAGAAGAAGTTGGCAAGCTTTAGATCATCCAGTCAGTTCAGGCATTGAAATTTTACACGACAGACGTCATTTTAAGGACTATCTAACTTATTCTGGGGCAGGGTAATGCCTCGAGCGTGACATTATCGGGATGGAGCATGAAAGAAGTCAAAGCCTCTGCAATCGTCTTATCCTCCATTCTAAAAACCGCCGCACTCGAGGGTATTGACCCGAAACCTTTCCTGCAAAAAGCGGGGATACAGCTGAATCTGGAGCAGCTGGAAACGGGGTTTGTCGATGTCGCTGCCATCGACTGCTTACTGAATAGTTTGTCCGAAGCGTCGTCAGATCACTGTTTTGCGTTGCGAGTGGGCGAAAATTTCGCCTTCGATTACCTGCCCGAAGTAGAAACCTATATTGCCACCAGCACCACCTTGCGTGATGCCGAAGCCGTGTTTGAATGGATTCGCCGATTAATTAATCCTCTGCTGGATCTGGCCTTTGTGCCAGACGGAAAGTGGGTGTATTTGCGCCTGCAACACTCATTCAATGCCGAAGACCTGGATGCACGTTGTCATAATGAATCCATCTTTGCGGCGATCAGCAAATTCAGTAAGCTCATCGTCAATCAGCGCAGTGAAATTGCTTCGATCGAATTTGATCACCCCGAACCGGACAATCTTGACGAATATCGGCGCGTGTTCGGCATCCCCATGCGATTTTCCCAACCTTATACCCAGATTCGTTTGCATGCTTCCTTGCTCGATAGCCCGTTTAAAGTAGGTATGCCGGAGCTGCGCGAACAGGCGATTCGCAAAATGCGCCAGCGCATGGCCAGCACCGACTTACGCCTGATGACCCAGCGCCTGCTGCAATGCTGGAGCAAATCGCCCGTGACACTGGCCTGCTCGCTGGAACAAATGGCCTGTACCCTGACTGTGAGCGCACGCACACTACAAAGACGCCTTAAAGACGAAAGCACCAACTACGCCGAATTACAGGATCAAGCCCGCTTTCTACGAGTCAAAGAACTGCTACAACAGAATGTGACCATGGAAGATATCAGTGAACAGCTGGGCTTTTCAGACCGCCGCAGTTTCACCCGAGCCTTTAAACGCTGGAGCGGCGCCTCACCACGAGCCTGGCGTAATTTGCATCGGACAGATGAGACGATGTGATGAGGGTGCAGAAAAATCGCCGCAATTAATGCGGAGCTGAAGGCAGGGTTACACAGTCGTAGTTCTGATAACCGGTCTGACTGGCTGTTGCAACCGAGCTTGTTCTGTAAGATCTTGAAAAAATGGCATATTCATGTTCCGGTCTGGAAAGTTTTGCTTCCGACATTTAACAATACCCCGTAGCAGAAGCTTGTGCTCTTAGCACTTTGGGTGTGATATGGCGTCAATTGTTCCCTTTATGCATTTCCTGTCCTAGTTTTTAGCGCCGGATATTTTTATTGTTGTCAGACAATCCACCCATGGAGGAAAAGCAATGACAATGATAACAAAGCCTGTTTCCCAAACTGAATTCGCCGCCCGTTCTGTAAATATTGATACCCGTGATGCGCCGCGTCACTGGATGGGAGGCGATGTTTTTAAAACCCGCTTTTTTGATGCCCTTTCTGCACTGTTTCCTGATGGTGAGCGGTTTTTTATCGAAACCGCCCGAGCCTTTCGTGATGATGTGTCAGACCCGCTGCTGAAAAAGCAGTTGAAAGAGTTCATCCGACAGGAAGGTCAGCATGGTAAGGAACATACCCAATTCAATGATCGCTTGCGTGCACAGGGAGTGGATATCGATGCCATCAATGACCGCGGTAAGCGCATTCTCGGCTTTTACCTGAAGCACTTAAATCCCAAAAGCGCGTTGGCACTTACCGTTATGTTTGAACATATGACCGCCATCATGGGGCATACCTTTATGGCTAATCAGGCGCTATTTGATCAGGCTGATCCTAAGGTGCGAGCTCTGTTTCAATGGCATGCAGTGGAAGAGATCGAACATAAGGCCGTGTGCTATGACATTTACCAGACTACCGCGCAGGGCGGCTATTTACGGCGGGTTTTGGTGGGCCTGTGGGCGACGTTTGATTTTCAATTGGTGATTCTGCTGATCATGACGCGCATGCTCAAGCAAGACGGCCAGAATAACCTGTCGACCTGGCGCAAAGGGTTGTCTTGGCTGTATGGCAAAAAAGGCATCCTACGACCCATGATTCCCCTATACTTCGCTTACTACCGGCGTGATTTTCATCCTGATCAGCTGGCTCCACCAATGCAGTGGCAGCAGTGGTTAGATGTTTACAAACGAGGAGAGGGGGCGCTGGCGGCCAGTGAAGCAGTCTGGCGCAATGCGAATCCGGCCTGAGCCGTATTCAACGTTCAAACAACAAGAAAGGACAACGAACTGCATGAAATCTTTTGCGGGAAAAATTTTCGTCGTAACGGGGGCCGGCTCCGGAATAGGGCGTGCGCTGGCACGCAAGCTGGCCACCGATGGCGCTCGACTAGCGCTAGCTGATATTAATGAAGCGAATCTGAATGAAACGATTCGGGAGGTTTCCAGTAAGAGCCCAAAAGTTAAAGGCTATAAATTGGATGTCAGCGATCGAGCGGCAGTATATGCATTTGCGGATCAGGTGGCAGCAGACTTTGGGGGGGTTGACGTTGTAATCAATAACGCCGGGGTTGCGCTCAGCGAAACGGTTGAGGACATGAGTTATGACGACTTCGAGTGGCTGATGAATATTAATTTTTGGGGCGTTGTTTACGGCACAAAAGCATTTTTGCCTCATCTGAGAAAATCAGGCGAAGCTTACATTGTGAATATTTCCAGTATTTTTGGACTGATCTCGTTACCTACGCAAGCCGCCTATAATGCCGCAAAGTTTGCGGTACGTGGATTCACGGAAGCATTAAGGCTGGAGCTGAAAGGATCGACCGTCACGCCTATTTGTGTACATCCTGGCGGAATCAAAACCAATATTGCGCGCAACGCGCGTTTTTACAAAGGCATGGATGGATCTGACACGCACGAAGATGCGTCGGCACATTTTGAAAAGCTGGCCCACACCTCTCCCGAAGGTGCGGCAAACACGATTCTAAAAGGTATAAAGTCTAATAATAGACGGGTGTTGATCGGGCCCGATGCCAAGGTGGTCGATGTAATGCAACGCTTGCTTCCGAATGCCTACGATAAGTTGCTGGACGTTTTCCTGAAGCAAAAACTGTTTTAAGCTGATAGGCAAATTAATCTTCAGCGACGGAATATTGCTGATATCCCGTTGCTGAGCTTGTCTTTCGGATACCGCTTTGCAAATCATTGATGACTCTGCCGTAACATTCTCTGCTACCGATAGTTTTGAAACTGACACTCTCATTGTTGGCGCAGGGGTGATCGGATTGGCCATTGCTCGTGCGCTCGCCGGTCATGTCGAAGAGCTTTTGGTGGTTGAAAGTGAAAACATGATTGGATCCGGTATTTCATCGCGAAACAGCGAAGTCATTCATGCCGGAATTTACTATCCCGAAGGCAGCCTGAAAGCTCGGCTGTGTGTGGAAGGCCGTGGCTTGCTCTACGAGTATTGCGAGTCGCACAACATTCCGTTCCGTCGCTGTGGGAAACTGATTGTGGCATCGGACCTTTCCCAGTCGCAAACGCTGGATCGAATTTTAAATCAAGGGCGGGCTAATGGTGTCACCGATCTTTGCTGGCTTGACGAAGCCGAGCTACGTTTGCGCGAGCCTTCGTTGTGTGCAGTGGCAGGCGTTCACTCGCCTTCTACCGGTATCATCGACAGTCATCAATTGATGCTGCAGCTGCAAGGGGATGCAGAGCGCCAGGGTGCGTTGTTTGCGTTCAATAGCCCGGTGGTGGGAGGCCGGGTTCATGAGTCGGGGTTCGAAGTATTCGTTGGCGGTACATCGCCATGCAAAATTCGTTGTCGGCGTCTGATTAATGCCGCCGGTTTGGGTGGCGTGAGTTTGATGCGTTCTTTACAAGGATTTCCGGAACACCTGATTCCCGACTTTTACATGGCACGAGGCAATTACTTTTCCCTGACCGTACCTTCTCCTTTTAGTCATTTGATTTATCCCATACCGGAAGCGGGCGGGTTGGGAGTCCACTTAACATTGGATTTGTCCGGACAAGCGCGTTTTGGGCCAGATGTGGAATGGATCGATCAGATTGATTATCAGACCAACGCCGACCGGATGGCTCATTTCTATCATGAGATCCGGCGCTATTGGCTATTGCTTCCCGAGGGCAGCCTACAGCCTTCCTACTGCGGGATTCGTCCAAAGTTAAGCGGTCCGGGTGAAGCCAATGCGGACTTTGTGCTACAGGATGAAACGCAGCATGGTATTTCCGGGCTGATCAACCTTTTAGGCATAGAATCACCGGGGCTAACGGCGAGTCTCGCCATTGCGCGACAGGTCAAATCCTTGCTGATTCGCTGAGGCCAACAGGTCTGGCTAGTTTTCTGTTAATCATTGGCTAGCCACGTTTAGGGGTTCGAGCCAGTACCCAAACTTGCACGTCTGCAGCGCCAGCCGCTTTGAGTCGTCTGGCTATTTCTCGAACGGTGGTGCCGGTGGTCATTACATCGTCTACAAGGGCAATGCGAGCACCGGTCACGCCGCCTTTAACATGAAAGCTGTTTTGGATATTTCGAAGACGGGCGTCGCGGGTCAATTCAGCCTGAGCGTGCCGGTTCGGCTTTTTAAAGACAACCCCGGTTCGAAAGGGGATGTTTAACTGGCGGGAGAGCGTCATTGCCATGTCATGTGTCTGGTCGAAACCGCGATGCCAGAATTTCCTGGCGTCTACAGGGACATGCAATAGAAAATCCGGCCATGATTCCGGTGAGTGGAAAAAGTACTCTTTAAGATAGTCTGCCATCACCAGGCTTAAGGCCCGGCCAAAATAGCGTTGCTTTCGATATTTAAAGCGCGGAATGATGGCATTCAAAGGAAATTCATAGCGCCAGGGCGCCAGTACACGGCTGAAGTCCGGTGGGGAAGACAGACACTCACCGCAAAGCGTCGGCTGCTGTACAAAGGGCAGGGGTAACGCGCAGCGCGGGCACGCAAAGTCTCCTCCTGCACAGAATGGCGAAGTTGTACTCACGGGATGGTGAATGGAACGAAGGGACGGAAAGTCTCTCAGGCATGAATGACAGATCGGGTGCTGACCTGAATGAGATTCCTCGCACAAATAGCAAACTGACTTGTTAACCAAAAAAAGAAATTTGGTTGACAGCCCTGATAACTCCTTTATCATTGCTCTACCTATTTGTTTACTAATTCGTCAGTTGGCAGGTGCGATCAAAAGTCGGAATCCGTGCCAGATAACTTACTACAGAAAGTTCTGACGATTGATATGCCACGAGCATCTCGCCGATCGTTCCAAGCAACGAGGTTATCAGCGTGATGCCAGTGATTGACCTTTGATCAGCTTGCAGGAATTCTACATGAGCGTTACGTATCTTCGCCACGAATGGTCCCTCGAAGAAGTTCAACAACTATTCGCGCTGCCTTTCAACGACTTGTTATTCAAAGCGCATACCGTTCATCGCGAGAATTTCGATCCCAACGAAGTCCAGGTCAGTACTCTCCTGTCGATCAAAACCGGTTCTTGTCCTGAAGATTGCAAATATTGCCCTCAGAGCGCGCATTACAACACAGGTCTCGAAAAAGAGAAGTTGCTTGAAATCGAAAAAGTCATCAAAGCCGCACAAGATGCCAAAGCCATCGGCTCAACCCGTTTTTGTATGGGTGCGGCCTGGCGTAATCCCCATGAACGCGATATGCCTTATGTACTGGAAATGGTTCGTCAGGTAAAGGCCATGGGGATGGAAACCTGTATGACGCTGGGCATGTTGACTGAGAATCAGGCACAGTCTTTGGCTGAAGCGGGTCTCGATTACTACAACCACAACCTCGATACTTCGGAACAGTTTTATAACAACATCATTACCACTCGCACCTATTCAGATCGTCTGAATACGTTGGCCAGCGTGCGAAATGCCGGAATGAAAGTCTGTAGTGGTGGCATTCTCGGACTGGGCGAGTCCGAAATGGATCGGGCCGCGATGTTGGCGCAACTGGCAAATCTGCCGGTTCCCCCCGAAAGCGTTCCCATCAATCGCTTGGTGAAAGTGGCCGGCACCCCGTTGGAAAACGAAGATGATGTCGATTCTATTGAGTTTATTCGTACCATCGCGGTGGCCAGAATTCTTATGCCGCAATCTCATGTTCGGTTGTCTGCCGGGCGTGAATCAATGACCGAAGAAATGCAGGCGATGTGTTTTTTTGCCGGTGCCAACTCAATTTTTTATGGCTGCAAACTGCTGACGACACCTAATCCGGAAGCAGATAGTGATCAAACGCTGTTTCGTAAATTGGGTATTCGCCCCGAACAACGAGTTCAGACTGAAAAGTCCCAAAGTGATCACGCAGTGGATGCGGCTCTCAAAGACGCGCAAACCGGCCATCTCTTTTATGATGCCACGCGGACGACCACTCCTTTGCAATAGTGGATCCTCCGACAGCCAAAACAGGCCGCCCAAGGCGGCCTTTTTTGGCTGTGTCGCCTGATGGTTAAGCGCACAACCGGCGGATATTTCATTGTGCAGGCGTTATTTCATACAGGATTCAATCTATGAGTTTCGAGCTGGCATCGGCCCTTGAGGACAGAAAGCAGCAGCACCTATATCGCACTCGCAGACTTCTTGAATCGGCGCAGGGCCCGGAAGTGCGAATCGATGGTGTAGATATGCTCGCGTTTTGTAGCAATGACTACCTTGGGTTGGCCAATCATCCTGAAGTGGTTTCGGCGTTTTCTCAGGCGGCCCGCCAGTGGGGCGTAGGCGGTGGTGCGTCACATCTGGTGAATGGCCACCATGCACAGCACCACGCGCTGGAAGAAGAGTTGGCATCATTTACCGGGCGCGAAGCCGCCTTGTTTTTTTCCACGGGGTACATGGCCAACATCGGTGCCGTGAATGCGTTGCTGGGTCGACAGGATCTGGTGCTGGAAGACCGGCTGAATCATGCGTCCTTGCTGGACGCGGGCTTGTTGTCAGGTGCGCGTTTTCAGCGCTATTTACATGCCGATGTCCGTAGTCTGGAAGGGCGTCTGAAAAAATATGATGCGCGACGTAAACTGGTCGTTACCGATGGTGTATTCAGTATGGATGGTGACCTGGCGCCATTGGCTGGCCTGGCGAGAGTCTGTCAGGCAAACGATGCCTGGTTAATGGTGGATGATGCCCACGGCTTTGGCACCGTTGGCCGCGGAGGTCGAGGCATTGTCGATGTCTTCGGATTAAGCCAGGCGCAAGTACCCGTGCTGGTCGGTACCTTGGGTAAGGCATTTGGAACGGCGGGGGCATTTGTCGCGGGAAGTCGAGATCTGATCGAGACGTTGGTACAGCACGCACGTTCCTATATTTATACTACGGCCATGCCGCCGGCACTCGCCGCCGCAACGCGTGTCAGTTTGCGTTTGCTGGAGCAAGAAGAGTGGCGACGCGAGCGTTTACAGCAGTTGGCCGGCAGGTTCCGGCGCGAAGCCCGACGGATGGGGTTTACGCTTTTGGACGTGGCCGGGGAAGATGAAGCAGGACACGCGTTACCTCTGACTCCTATTCAGCCTGTTTTGATTGGCGGGGCCGAACAGGCGCTCTCACTCGCTAAGGCATTGGAAAGAGAAGGCATTCTTATTACGGCGATTCGACCCCCAACTGTGCCGGAAAACGGGTCACGATTGCGGGTAACTTTCAGTGCGTCCCACACCGAGGCGCATTTGGATCGGCTGCTGGACGCACTTGCGCGAATTGTTGCCACCTCCCCCGAGCTGCTGGCTCACTCTGGAGTGCAGTCGGGGTGCACCACTGATGAGGAACAGGAATGAAGTGGTTGGGCAATCTGGTATTGGTGAATGGCTGGTCCATGCCTACAGCAGTATGGGAATCCTTCTGCTCGACGGTTCAAGTAGCGGGCGGGATTGAGGTGATCAGTCTGGATGATGATTCGTGCTGGAGCGAAATCTGTCGCCACATTAGCTCGCTGACGACAGATAATACGCTGTTGATAGGATGGTCATTGGGTGGCATGCTCGCCGTGGATGCCGTCGCAACTTTTGGTGCCCGTCCCGCGGCATTGGTTACCTTGCAGATGAATCCTCGATTTACAACAAGTCAGGACTGGTCAAATGCCATGCCTGCCGAGGTGTATCAAGACTTCCTGAGTGAAACGCAAAGCGATACAACGGCAGCGCTCAAGCGCTTTGATTTTCTCGCAACACAGCCAGGCCAGAGTGAGTTAAATACGAATGATGTCTCCCTCCGGCAAGAGGCGAGTGCTTTCCGGCACGACCTTAAAGCCTTGAAACGCTATCGACAAAATGGCGCATTCGATTCCACTCATCTGTCCCAAAGTCTTGCGCTCCTGAAAGATGCAGATGTTCGGACGTCACTAGAAGCACTCCAACTACCCCGGCTACATATTTTTGGTGGAAGAGACTCGCTGGTACCGGTAGCCGTGGCGGACAAAATGAAGCTGTTGTCTCCAGTGGCGAAAGTGGTGGTTCTTGATGAGATGGCGCATAGCCCGTGGGGAGCGTTTTGCGAAAATGTGCAAGGGGTCATCAACGACTGGTTAATCAATGGCGGGGTGTCAGACGTTCTCCCTGCCTCTTCTGCGACGTCCGATATTCCCGTCATTGATAAAACGCTTGTTGCGGGTTCATTCAGTCGCGCCGCCGCATCCTATGATCAGGCCGCTCATTTGCAAAGGGCAATTGCAGATTATCTATATGAGCTACTTGCTTCTCATCGGTCGGAATCCGGCGCGGAGCGGGGCAAGACCTTAGATCTCGGTAGTGGTACCGGTTATAGCCTGCCCGCGCTGGCACAGCTATCCGAGCCTTGTGGCTTGTATGCTGCAGATCTGGCAGAAGGGATGCTTCAGTATTCAAGGATCCATCACTCGCTGCCTGACGTATCCTTTCTGGTGGCAGATGCAGAAGCATTGCCATTCACTGAAGGTTGTATGGATCTGGTGTTCAGTAGCTTGGCGATTCAGTGGTGCCATAGCCCGGAAGCGCTATTTAAGGAACTCTTCCGGGTTCTCCGGCCGGGAGGCATTTGTGCGGTATCTACCCTCGCAGAAGGCACGCTGTTCGAAATGGAGCAAGCGTGGCGGGCAGCGGATCAGTATCAGCATGTTAATCGCTTTTTACCTGAAGCGCACGTCCGGGATGCGGCCGTTTCGGCGGGGTTCGATTTGTGCAGAGTGCAACATCAGCGTGAAACGCTTCAGTATGCCTCCGTACGAGAATTAACTCGAGAATTGAAAATGCTGGGGGCGCATAACCTGAACCCTGACCGTCCCCGACAAGTGACCAGTCGTGCACGACTACTTGCGTTTTCGCAGGCATACGAAAAATATCGTAATGAGGGGCAATTGCCGGCTACCTACGAAGTGGTTTACCTGCTACTGCAAAAACCTTTGACAGCCTAAAGTTAAAACGACGGGGAGTTGAAAATGAGTAAGCGCCAAACCTATTTTGTTACGGGGACGGATACGGGAGTAGGCAAAACCTGCGTATCGGCTGCGCTGTTGCATGCCGCAAAAGCGCAAGGGTTTAGCACGCTGGCTTTGAAGCCGGTGGCTGCCGGATGCGAAGAATCACCTGACGGATTGGTCAACGACGATGCGTTGATGTTGCAGCAGTTTATGACGGAGCCGCTTTCGTACAGCCAGGTGAATCCTGTTGCATTAAAAGCGGCGATTGCGCCTCATATTGCGGCTCAACAGGAAGGAAGAAGTCTTTCGAGCGCCCGTTTGGCAGGTATCTGTCGAGGTGCACTCATGCATCGCGTCGATTTGGCGCTGGTCGAAGGGGCAGGTGGCTGGCGTGTGCCTTTGAATAGCAGAGAAACGCTGGCACACCTCGCCGCCAGCTTGCAAGTACCTGTGATTCTTGTAGTGGCTTTGCGGTTGGGATGTATTAATCATGCCCTGTTGACGGCAGATGCCATTAAAATGGATGGGTTGCGTTTGGCCGGTTGGGTGGCTAACCGGGTTTCGCCAGAAACGATGGCCGCCGAACAAGAGAATATTGAGACCTTGTCGCAGTGGTTGCCTGCGCCTTGCTTAGGTGTATTGCCGTATCAGTCAGAACTGAGTATTCCTGATCTTGCATCCCATTTGGACATTCGGTCCTTAGTCGGCACTTCGTCTACCTGATGGAATCTGGTAGACGAATCATTGCAGGAAATTGCCGGAGGAGGTTAGGTTTCTGCGGCACTATTCTGGATGCCTGGTGAACAGGGTGGTTGAAAAGTGACCAATTTACTGGTCTAATCTAAGCAGAGGCATTCTATTTTAAATTCTGCTTCGATATGAGTCGTGCGGGAGTGCTCATTGGACAAGGTGAGCGTAGCGCTTCAACAAGGTGGGTAGAGGGTATGTCATTGAGTCCTTTGTTAAGTTCCGGTTTGCAGGGTTTTCATTCCGCAACGCAGGGTATGCAGGGGGCAGCCCAGAAAATTGTTCATGCCGGTGTTGAAGTGAAAGGGTCTGAACCGGTGAGTGTAGAAGAGTCGGTGGTTGATTTGAAAGTATATCAGCGATCAGCCGAAGCTTCAGCCAAAGTAGTAAAAACGGCGGACGAAGTTCTGGGCACCTTGCTGGACGTTTTAGCCTAAGGCTAGTGGCAGGTATCGGTGAGAAGCGAGTTTGCGTTGCGGTAGGAATTCAGTGCATCTTCTAGAAGGGGGTATTAAGTGCACGTTCAAGGGTCGTCGCCAGGATCAGTTTCATTTGGTGCGCAGTTTATTCCGGTAAAAAGCGCAGCCGCCGCTGTTGCGCCCAAAGAAAGCCTCAATACCACCTTTTCACCTATCGAAGAAATTGCCTCAATAGAGTCTTCTACGACCCGCATTGATAGCCAGGTCGTCTATAGTTTTTCTCATCTTGAAAGCGTGAGTGCTCGTATTTCTGCCCCTTCACTTGAGGCCATACCCTCCGAGCCGGTGCCAACGGGGACGCCTGACACGCCGGTCGTTCAGAACGGGGGGAGTGCAGCGGAGGCAGGTGCGAATGTCTCGCCCGGACGTTCTGAGGCTCCTGCGACAGGGGCCGGTCAAACAAGTAATCAAAATGCTGTTTCCTCTCTTGAGCCGGGCTCCGATGCAGGCGTGTCTCCTGCTGAGAACGACAATTTAGCCCCTGAACAGACCACCCCGCAACAACCACAGCAACGCGCGCAAAATGACGAAGGCAGGCAAGCTCAGGGGGGCGCAGACGGAAGTAAGGCGTCAGAGATCGGGTTGTCTGAGCAGGATCGTTCGGTTATCAAAGCGCTTGCTTCACGTGACCGTGAAGTCAGGACTCATGAGCAGCAACACCAAAGCGTCGGAGGTCAATATGCCGGTGCGGCTACGTTTTCACTGAAGCGTGGCCCGGATGGAGTTCAATATGCGGTGGGCGGAGAAGTGTCCATTGATATTGCCGAGGTGCCTAATAATCCGGCCGCTACTATCGAAAAAATGCGTACGGTCAGAGCTGCGGCGCTTGCACCCGCCGAGCCTTCTTCGCAGGATCGCGCTGTTGCTGCAGCAGCAACACGTATTATGCTGAAAGCTCAGGCTGAGGCAGCCAAACAGGAAAGAGAATCCCTTAGCGAGTCCCAGGAATCCTCTGGTACGAAGTTGAAAGATCTGCGTGAGCAGGAGCAGAAAGATAAAGAAGCTCGAGCGGAAGCCAGAAGCAAAGGCGCTGAGGGGGTCGCGACCTATGAGCAATTGATTCAGTTGGGCCGACAGTTCGAGCAAGGGCTGATACCTGAAATTAATCTGGATCAACTTGCTTAAGTTGCTGCACGTCGAGTGCCTCTCTTGAATTTTGTTTTTCTCCAAAGTTACAAAAAAGTACAAAAATATTTCAAAGGACAAGAATGCATGATCTTGGTGCATCCTTGTCCATTTTTGTATAACTATCTGAAACATAAATTAATCGGGAAAATTGAAAGTGTTTTTCTCGGTTCGTTCAGCGGCTTTCTGTCAGTGGAAAAATCGAGAAAATACTCTAAATACTAGCGATGTTTCTTGACAATTCACTGAAGCAAACGTATGTTTCAAACACCTGTTTGATTTATGAGTTAAACAAAACTCGACCAAGCAGTTTATTGATTTTATGTTTCATGTGTTTTTTATGGTGCAGGCGGGTGCTTCAAAATAATCCACTCCGGTTGCAATGAGGATGCTCCAAAGTAGGGCTCCTTGGAATAAAAACGTATGAAGTCTCTATCAGTCCGAGGTTGAAAATATGCCAGAGTACAAAGCTCCCTTACGTGATATCAGGTTCGTGATGAATGAGCTGTTGAACAGCGAACAGCACTACGCCACTTTGCCAGGTGGAGAAGAAGCCACCCCCGACATGGTGGATGCAATCGTTGCTGAAGGTGCCAAGTTCTGTGAAGAAGTGCTTGCACCACTGAACCGAGTTGGTGATCAGGAAGGATGTACCTGGAGCGAAGATGCTGTAAAAACACCTACCGGATTTAAAGAAGCCTACCAGCAATATGTTGAAGGCGGCTGGCCTTCAATTAGTGCTCGTCCAGAAATCGGTGGTCAGGGTCTGCCTGAGTCTATCGGTATCATCATGAGCGAAATGGTGGGTACTTCCAACTGGTCCTGGGGTATGTACCCTGGTTTGAGCCATGGTGCGAAGGCCACTATCGAACTGCACGGCACTACTGAGCAAAAAGAAGTTTACCTGACTAAGCTGGTTTCCGGTCAGTGGACGGGTACCATGTGTCTGACTGAACCTCACTGTGGTTCTGACCTGGGGATTCTGCGTTCTAAAGCAGAGCCAAATGCTGATGGTTCTTACAGCATTTCTGGTACCAAGATCTTCATTTCTGCGGGTGAGCACGACATGGTTGACAACATCATCCATGTTGTATTGGCTCGTTTGCCTGGTGCACCAGAAGGCACTAAAGGTATTTCGCTGTTCATCGTACCTAAGTTCCTGCCGAATGCAGAAGGCGAAGCGGGTGAGCGCAACGCAGTAACTTGTGGCTCTATCGAGCACAAGATGGGTATTCACGGTAACTCAACCTGCGTCATGAACTTTGACGGTGCGAAAGGCTGGTTGATCGGGCCGGAAAACAAAGGTCTGAACTGCATGTTCACCTTTATGAACTTTGCTCGTCTGGGTACAGCCATTCAGGGTCTGGGTGCTGCAGAAGGCTCCTTCCAGGGCGCACTGAAGTATGCCAAAGAGCGTTTGGCAATGCGTGCTCTGACGGGTATCAAGAACAAGCAGGGTCCTGCTGACCCAATCATCGTACACCCTGATGTGCGTCGTATGCTGTTGACTCAAAAAGCCTTCGCTGAAGGTGGTCGTGCGATGATTTACTTCACTGCACAGCATGCGGACAGAGTTCATTCTGGTGAGAGTGAAGAAGAACGTAAGACTTCTGATGCGATGATGGGCTTCATGACGCCTATTCTGAAAGCGTTCCTGACTGAAGTTGGCTACGAAGCGGCTAACCACGGTGTTCAGGTATTTGGTGGTCACGGTTTCATTGCTGAGTGGGGCATGGAGCAGATCGTTCGTGACACCCGTATTGCACTGTTGTACGAAGGAACCACGGGTATTCAGGCGCTTGACCTGTTGGGCCGTAAGGTTCTGATGACTCAGGGCGAAGCACTGAAGCAGTTCACCAAGATGGTTCACATGTTCTGTAAGGAGCAGGCTGACAACGAAGGTCTGAAGGATCTGGTTGAGCCTCTGGCGAAGCTGAACAAAGAGTGGGGCGAACTGACCATGAAGATCGGTATGTCTGCCATGAAGAATCGCGACGAAGTGGGTGCGGCTTCTGTGGATTACCTGATGTACTCTGGTTATGCGACCATGGCTTATTTCTGGGCTCGTATGGCGCTGGTAGCACAGCAGAAACTGGCTGAAGGTACTACTGAAGAGGCTTTCTACAAAGCCAAGATTCAGACTGCCCAGTTCTACTTCAAGCGCATCCTGCCACGCACTTTGGGTCATGCGGGAGCTATTGCTGGTGGTGCAGATTGCATCATGGCTATGGACGAAGAAGCTTTTGCATTCTAATGTAAGAGACTGAGTCAAAAGAAGTACAAAAAAGCCCGCAATTGCGGGCTTTTTTATGGTTGTTGTTTATTCAATTTATGTCTACAGCGGTGAACTGTTGGGAGAAATTCTGTAGAATGTCGGCTCCCAAACAGATTGATGATAACTATCGCTGATTTGAAATTCAGTTAAGTTGCAACGGTTCAGAGTAGAGGAAAGTTAGATGGCTGAGTACAAGGCGCCACTGCGCGATATGCGTTTCGTTCTTGAAGAAGTGTTCGAAGCAGATAAATTGTGGGCTTCACTGGCGGGTACACAAGAACACGTGGATCCGGAAACGGCATACGCGATTATTGAAGAAGCTGGCAAAATTTCCGAGTCATTGCTGGCACCTATCAACCGCAGCGGTGATGAAGAAGGCTGTAAGTGGACGGATGGTGTTGTAACAACACCTGCAGGTTTTAAAGAAGCCTATAAGACGTTCATCGAAGGCGGTTGGTGTGGTTTGGGCGGCAACCCTGATTTTGGTGGTATGGGTATGCCCAAAATGATTGGTGCTCAGGTTGAGGAAATGATTCAATCTGCCAATATTTCTTTCGGTTTGTATCCCATGCTTACCGCCGGTGCTTGTCTTGCTATTGACGCACATGCGACGGAAGAGCTTAAAGAGAAATACCTTCCAAATATGTACTCAGGGGTTTGGTCCGGGGCGATGGGCTTGACTGAGCCTCACTCAGGAACTGATCTGGGGATTATTCGCACAAAAGCCGAGCCTCGTGCAGATGGTTCTTACAGCGTGACGGGGACCAAGATTTTCATTACCGGTGGTGATCATGATCTGAGTGAAAATATCATTCACCTGGTGCTTGCGAAATTACCTGATGCACCTGCGGGTCCTCGCGGCATCTCTCTCTTCCTTGTTCCTAAGCTGTCCGTAAACGAAGACGGTTCTGTGGGCGCGAACAATAACGTAAGTTGTGGTTCCATTGAACACAAGATGGGTATCAAAGCCTCTGCAACTTGTGTGATGAACTTTGATGGCGCGCAAGGCTGGTTGGTCGGTGAGCTGAACAAAGGTCTGGCGTGCATGTTCACCATGATGAACTATGAGCGTTTGGGTGTGGGTGTTCAGGGCTTGTCGGCAGCAGAGCGTTCTTATCAGAATGCTGTTGAATATGCGAAAGACCGTATACAGGGTCGTGCACCTGCGGGTGTTGCGTGTCCTGATAAGGCAGCGGATCCTATCATAGTGCATCCTGATGTTCGTCGGATGCTGATGACGATGAAGTCAACAATCGAAGCCAGCCGTGCCTTCTCTACTTACGTTGCCAAGTACCTGGATATTGCCAAGTACAGTGATAACAAGGAAGAGAAAAATCGTGGTGCAGCGATGGTTGCCTTGCTGACGCCTATTGCAAAAGCGTTCCTAACCGACCGTGGTTTGGATAGCACAGTAATGGGACAGCAGGTCTTTGGTGGTCATGGATATATCCGTGAATGGGGTCAGGAACAGCTAGTTCGTGACGTACGCATCGCCCAGATTTACGAAGGTACCAATGGTATTCAGGCACTGGATCTGATGGGGCGTAAAGTCGCAGCTAACAATGGCGAATTTGTTGAGATTTTTGCGAAAGAAGTAGCAGAATTTATTGAGGCAAATTCTTCAAATGCAGCAATGAAAGAGTTTGTAGGACCCCTGGCGGCAGCGATGGAGCGTCTTTCTGATGTAACTGAGTTTGTTATCAAGGCCGCGGCTACAGATCCGAATGCTATTGGCGCAGCCTCGGTGGATTATCTTGATCTGTTCGGTTATACCGCGTTTGCATACATGTGGGCTATGATGTCAAAAGTTGCGTTGGAAAAGGCAGGTTCAGATACCTCTGGTTTCTATGACAACAAGCTTAAAACATCGCGCTATTACTTTGCACGTGTACTGCCAAAGGTCACTTCGCTTTCAGAAAGTATCCGTAGCGGAAGTGCCGATATGATGTCTTTGAGTGCTGAAGCGTTCTAAGAATCATCGTGTAGTAAAAAAGAGCGGATATTCCGCTCTTTTTTTATGTATTTTTATTTTGTTATATGCATCGATGGGCTGAGAAAGGCAGGTAGTAACTATTTAAATGATTATGCAGCTATAAATGCACCGATCAATACGCTATCTAGATTGACGGCCTTTCAAAGTGTGTCGGCAAATTTTGGATCTGAAATGAAAGGATTGTCATTGCCTTGTATTTCAGTAATTCGCTTATTTCGTTCGATCTCTTCCGGACTGGGTGGATCCTGGTTATGCCAGCGTTTAAGCTGATCTATATTGCCTATCAAAGGTAAATTGTAAGTCGCATGCATATAGAATATGGCTCTTGCGATATCGCCTTTAACATCGGCGGGCGGTTCCATCACCTGGAAAAGCCTTCTGGTTCCGCACTCGGACTCCGCTACGTGATTGCCCAAGTCTTCAAATTTCGCATTTTTCCGCTTGAGCTCGAACCTTCCGTCTGCCGGGACAATATTGTGTAAATCCGAAGCAATTTGTCCATAAAGTTCGTTGTCACTTCGATATTGTCTGGGGGTTCCACAGCGTAAATGATCCCGCACCCAGCTGGTATCATAAATGTAGCTTTCCTGTATTAGCACGCTGGGTTTACTAAAGCTCTTTTTGCAGTAGAAGGTGGTTCCACCCTCTTTATACAACTCGCCCCAGAAATAAGATTTTATTGTTTCTTTAGGGTCGCTAAATTTGGTTTGAGCTACAACTGATGTAGAGAGCGCACTAACGAGAACAACTGATAGTGTCGTAAATTTAAACATGATCATGATTCTGACTCACATATACCTTCGGGGGTGGGTTCGGTCAACCAGCGTTCTGTTCAACTTACCTGCGGCCCTTGGCACAAAGCCTTTTATTGTTTTTATGGTTGGAGATGATCAAAAGATGCCACATGCACCCAACTCCTTTTGATTGCAGGCGATTCATAAACTCTCGATACTAACTTATTAATATGACTACGCTGTCATACGTAAAAACAAGTATAGTTTAATGGTTTGTCATTCGAAATTAAAGGTCTGGTCAAATTGTTAGACAATTGTATCCAATCGTAGCAATTTGTTCTGGAGGAGGGCAGAAAGAAAGACTGTCCTGGATGACAGTCTTTGCTTGTGGCAAGTATTAAATCTTGTTCTTGAGTCGCTCGTAACCGTGTTTGATTTCGGCCCCCAGATCTTTAGCTGCATTGAGGATGTCTTTTCCTGCAACTTCGGCTTCTTTGCCGATGATATTAAGCTTATCTTTAAGCAGATCCCAGTTGCGTTCAAGATTATCCCACTCTTCCTTGATGTCTTCTTTGGCCAGGTGAAGTTGAAGTTTGAGTTCGTCCCTTTGCTGCTTCAGGTTTTCTGACATATGTTTCAGGTCATCATTGAGTTGCGTCATCGTTGCCTCCCTTCGGTGTTTGTCTGTACATCGAGTAACTGCGTGTTTGATATCAGAACAGACTACTCGCTATCGGCTAAAGCATATTGACTAGAGTCAAACCTGTAAAGAGTTACCGCAGACTGCGAAAGTCAGCTCCGTTAATAATTCCCAAGGCGACTGATGTGGCAGCATACCTTTTGAGCTCAGATCAATGGAGGATGCTAGTTCGAAGACTTGCTTGAATTGCTTGCTGTTCATGCGTTTTGCAGTGTTCAGGTACATCCCTTGAGAGGGGCCGTATACCCTGCCTTTGGTGAGAATGCCCTGCGTCGGTTGGTGCGCCCGAAGTGCACCGTGGAGCTCCTGAAGTACCCGGATGTTTCGCATTAGAATACCCAGAATCGCGATAGGCGCTTGTCCTTCCGACTGCAGGCCCTGCAAGATTCGAATTGCGTGGGGTAACTGACCTTTCAGGCAGGCATCACTCAAATCGAAAGCGCTATAACGGGCACTATTTCCGACGGCATCCAGGATGGTATTGGCATCCAGTTTGTTTTCCTGGGTGAGGAGTTGGAGTTTATCTATCTCCTGTTGTGCAGCGAGGAGGTTGCCTTCAATGCGTTCTTGCAGTAATTCTATTGCCGAGGCATCAGCCTGGAATCCTGCGGCAGTGAGTCGCTGATTTAGCCATGCGGGTAACTGTTCGGGTTTGACCGGCCAGACCTGAACGAACGCACCGATTTTTTCAAGAGCGGTAAACCATTTCTTTTTTTGAGTCGCAGCATCTACTTTGGCAGAAATGATCAGAATAATGTTATCCATTGCCGGATTTTTGCAGTAGTTTTCCAGTGCCTTTGAGGCGTCTTCGGAAAACTTCCCTGTTTCATTTCTGACTTCAAGAAGTTTTTTGTCTGCGAAGAGTGAGAGGCTATTCGCTTCTTCAAGCAGCTGATTCCAGTCAAAGTGCTTTTCGTCGGTAAAGCATTGACGATCTTGAACTCCTGCCGCTTTCGCCGCTTTGCGAATGGCGTCGCAGGCTTCCTGTAACAGGAGAGGCTCGTCGCCGCTGACAAGATAGATGGGCAGCAGTGATTTGCTTAAATGTTGAGAAAGCTGTTCCGGTTTAATCTTCATTCAGCAGGGGTGTTGTGCTTGTGACGAATTTCTGTAATTCGTGCACGATTGAACGGACTTAATCTGCGAATCAGGCTGTCACTTAATTCACGGAACATTTCTTCTCGTAATTGTTCTTCTTCACGAGCTTTGGACAGCACTTTTGTTTCATCAAAGCGATAGGTTCGGGCGGCCTTGACGGTGGCTGAGGGTAACAGAGGTATGCCATCTTTTAGCGTCAGGTGAAAATCCAGTCGATAGGTTAGTTCATATTCAGCCGCAATAGCATTTCGGGTGACGGATATGGCTCTGCGTTCATCCTGGAGCTGGTCGATGTCCAATATTATCTCGGCATTCTCTTGTGGCACGGTGGGGTGGCCGGATTTCTGGAGCTTCCACTGGATATTCAGGCAGAATTTCGGATCGACGGCGTCGCCGCAGTTTATCGACAATGCGTTCATTGTGTCGGGTATATTCGCACTGCCTCTGAGTTGGAATCCGCATCCTGCAAGTAGCGATGCTGAGAGTGACAGTACCAGAAATTGCTTGATGAATTGCATGACTAAGTGCTCAGAAAAAGCCGGCCACTGACATCAGTTGGCCGGCGGTTATTGCGGATCAGGATACGACGATGTTAATCAGTTTTCCAGGCACAACAATAACTTTCCTGACCGTGACGCCCTCTAGGAAGCGCTGTACATTGACGTCAGCCATTGCGAGCTTTTCCATGGTCTCTTTGTCAGCATCCGCCGCCACTTCAAGGCGGGCACGTACTTTGCCGTTTACCTGTACGACGACTTCAATGCTGCTACGAACCATGGCAGAGGTATCAGCCACTGGCCAGCTCACATTGATTACCGGGTCGGTATGGCCTAGCTGCTGCCATAGCGTGTGTGCAATGTGTGGCGTGATGGGAGCAAGGAGAAGGACCGCTGTTTCGAGCGCCTCCTGCATCACCGCACGCCCCTGATCACTTTGGTCGTCATACTTGGAGACCAGATTCATCAGTTCCATCACTGCAGCGATTGCGGTGTTGAAAGTAAGACGGCGGCTAACATCGTCGCTAACTTTGCTGATGGTCTCGTGCGTTTTACGGCGAAGATCTTTTTGTGCAGCGGTAAGCGATGAGATATCAAGGCCGGGGGTCGTGCCACCCGCCGTATGTGTCGCAACCGCTTTCCATAGACGCTTCAGAAAGCGATGTGAGCCTTCTACGGCGCTGTCGGACCATTCCAGCGATTGTTCCGGTGGAGCTGCAAACATAATGAACAGTCGAACGGTATCTGCGCCATAACGATCAATAATCGTTTGTGGATCGATACCATTGTTTTTGGACTTCGACATTTTACTCATGCCGGCGTGTAATACCGGATGGCCATCAGTGCTCAGACACGCGGAGGTCAATGCGCCTTTCTCGTCGCGTTCAACCACGACGTCTTGCGGTGAGAACCAGTGCTTCCCACCATTTTCATCCTCGCGATAATAGGTGTCGGCGAGCACCATGCCTTGGCATAACAGACGTTTGAAGGGCTCATCACTCTTTACCAGTCCAACATCGCGAAGGAGTTTATGGAAGAAGCGCGCGTAGAGCAGGTGAAGAATAGCGTGTTCAATACCACCGATATACTGATCTACAGGTAGCCAGTAGTTGGCCGCTTCGGAGTCGACCATACCTTCCTGATAGTTTGGACTACAATAGCGCGCATAGTACCAGGACGACTCCATAAAGGTGTCGAAGGTGTCTGTTTCTCGTGTGGCTGGCTGGCCATTAAAAGTTGTTTTTGCCCACTCCGGGTCAGCCTTGATAGGAGAGCGAACGCCATCCATTTCAACATCTTCAGGGAGGATTACGGGCAGTTGATCGGCCGGAACAGGCGCTTCACTGCCATCCTCAAGCGTCATCATTGGGATGGGGGCGCCCCAGTAGCGCTGGCGTGACACACCCCAATCGCGCAAACGGTAGTTCACGCGCTTTTGGCCTTTGCCTTCGCTGGAGAGTTTGGCTGCAATGGCTTCAAACGCTTCTTCGGAAGTCAGGCCGGTAAATTCGCCGGACGAAACCAGAAGGCCCTTGTTGGTGTAGGCGGCTTCCTGAATGTCTATTTCGGCATCGTCTTTAGGTGAGATGACCTGTTTAATGGGCAGGCCATACTTGATCGCGAATTCGTGATCTCGTTCGTCGTGTGCGGGCACTGACATCAAGGCGCCGGTGCCATAGCCCATGAGCACAAAGTTAGCTGTCCATACCGGCACTTCCTCTCCGGTAATCGGGTGGACGGCATTAATCCCCAGCGGCATTCCTTTCTTTTCCATCGTTGCCATATCGGCTTCGGCAACTTTGGTATTTTTGCAGGACTCAATAAAGGCGCTCAGTTCTGCGTTGTTCGCTGCGGCACCTAAGGTGAGCGGGTGCTGTGCCGCAACGGCCACAAAGGTGACGCCCATGAGCGTATCCGGACGCGTGGTGTAAACAGAAAGATCTTCGCCGGTATTGGCAACCTTAAAACTGAGTTCTACGCCTTCCGAGCGGCCAATCCAATTGCGCTGCATGGTTTTGACCTGTTCTGGCCAGTCGTCGAGCTGGTCAAGATCATTCAGCAGTTCTTCTGCATAGTCGGTGATTTTAATAAACCACTGGGGAATTTCCTTTTGTTCGACCGGTGCGCCAGAGCGCCAGCCCCGGCCATCAACCACTTGTTCATTGGCTAAAACGGTTTGATCAACGGGATCCCAGTTTACGGTGGAGTTCTTTTTGTAGACCAGCCCTTTTTCATAGAGCTTGGTGAAAAACCACTGTTCCCACTGATAGTATTCCGGACGGCAGGTGGCCAGCTCACGATTCCAGTCGTAACCAAAGCCCAGCTGCTTCAGCTGGTTTTTCATGTATTCAATGTTTTCGTACGTCCATTTGGCGGGCGCCACATTGTTTTTGATGGCCGCGTTTTCGGCGGGTAGCCCGAAGGCATCCCATCCCATGGGCTGCATGACATTTTTACCCTGCATGCGCTGGTAACGAGAGATAACATCGCCAATGCTGTAGTTACGCACATGCCCCATGTGCAGTTTGCCGCTGGGGTAAGGGAACATGGAGAGACAGTAGTATTTTTCCTTCGTGAGGTCTTCTGTCACTTTGAAACTCTGGTGTTGTTCCCAGAATGAGCGTGCTTCTTCTTCAACGGTTTTGGGGTTGTAATTTTCGTCCATTGTCTCAACTGTTCTTCTATTAGGCTTATAAAGGCAACATCAGTCTGTATGTGCATATCCTTGTGTGGGTCGGATATGCGCCGTTTGAGGATGCGCTGGATCAATACGTTCTGACAAAACTTCTGCCAGACTAATTTCGTAGACCGGGCTATGTCCGCATAACGGAAAGGGTATAATTAAGAACCGGCTATTCTAACCTACTCGTCGGGTAACAGCTACAGATAGGCTAAGATAGGTGTTGGACGGGCGAGTTATGTGAACGGTAGTTATGTGATCTCTTTTTTTAAATCTGCCGTGCCAGCGATGAAGAGCATTTGGGGGTATTTATGGAAAAACAACATGCGCAAAAACATTCCGCAGAGGCAGCTAAGGTCTATAACCGGATGCTGGAGCGGGCAGAAAAGACGATTGCACAGCTGGAGGTGAAATCCTGGGAAGCCATTAAGGCTGAAATTGATGAAGCCATTGAGTTCGAACACGATCTTGCAGAATTAACCCGTGAAGAAGTGGATCTTCTGGGGGCATATATCAAGCGTGATCTGCAGCAGTTTTCCGAATACGTTGCAGAAACGGGGCAGGGTATTCGCGAGTGGTTTCGGATGGATATTGCTTTGGTCGAAGAGCGTGTGCGAGAGGCATTGCTGTCCATTGCAGACAAAACCCAGGTGGGTCTGCTCGAGCTGGATCAGAAAATTCATCATGATCCCGGGCTTTATATGACGGGTGAGATTGCTTGCGCGGGGATGCTGCAGTGCAGTGAATGCGGTTATATGATGTGTCTGACTGAAACTCGCCACATTGATGCCTGTCACCAGTGTGGGAGCCATTATTTCAAGCGCATTACCTCACGCTGGCCGCCGGAGCCTGAGCTGGAAGGCGGGAATACCGACGAGGAATAGCATCGCAAAGCCATAGACAGGCCAGGAGCCTGCCCGGGCATACGGAGTGTAGCCCTGCATGGGTTGCACTTCGCCTTTTAATACCATGCGCTCAAATTGCGGGCTGCGCCGGGTAATCTCGCCGCGAGGATTGATGATCGCAGAGATGCCGTTGTTGGTGCTTCGAATCATATAGCGACCATTTTCTTTGGCCCGGTATTGTGCCATTTCCAGATGCTGAATGGGGCCGAGCGTATCGCCAAACCAGCTGTCATTGCTAATTGTCACGAGTAAGTCAGCCTGACTGGCACTGCGCTGCACAAAGTCTGGATACACCACTTCATAGCATATATACGGGGCTACCTTTATGCCATTGGCGACAAGCGGGGATTGTTCTTCGGGACCAACGCTGAAGCTGGACATAGGCAAGTTAAAGAACTCAATGAGGCCGCGCAATAAAGACTCGAGAGGGACGAACTCTCCAAAAGGCACCAGCTTTTGTTTGTGATATTCCCCGCTTCCATTGCCTGTGCTGATTATGCTGTTATGGTAGCGATATTTCTGAGTTGCAGGGTCCTTCTCCCGATACGGAATGCCGGAAATAAAGGTGGTTTGGTGTTCTTTGGTTATCGCGGCAATTTGATCGATAAAGGGCCGGGCGAGATCCTGCACCAGCGGAATCGCGGTTTCCGGCCAGATAACAATGTTTTCGCTCCAGAAGGGGGCAGATAGTTCGCTGTAAATCGACAGTGATTTCTGCTGGTAGTTGGCTTCCCATTTGAGTTTTTGCGGTATGTTTCCCTGTACTATGGCAACGGTTTCTGTTGGGCCAGATGGCGTGCTCCAGGCGTAATCCTTTAATGCCAGTCCGCCTCCGTAGATGGAAGCAACCAGCGCGATAAATAAACTGGTGCTAGTTCGCGTTTGCTGATTTTTGATTTGTGATAGTGTCCAAAGTGCACTTCCTCCCAGTGTCGCGAAAAAGGTAACACCATAGACACCAGTGACAGGTATCCAGCCGGCGA
The DNA here is from genome assembly GCA_024234505.1 of Hahellaceae bacterium. Taxonomy (GTDB): domain Bacteria; phylum Pseudomonadota; class Gammaproteobacteria; order Pseudomonadales; family Oleiphilaceae; genus JACKOD01. The sequence goes on from JACKOD010000003.1 coordinate 122,571, forward strand.
GAGGAGAGTCGAGATGTCCGTAGCCCAAAAAAGCCCAGGGAAATCCGTTTAAAAACCAGGTTCTGAACAGGTCACCAAACATCCAGATGGCACAAAATCCAAGGGCCAAACCCGCTGGCGCGAGCCCCAGGGTTGATTTGCTGGCGAAACGGTTTGCCCAGATTTTATATAAGGCGAGTGTTATCGCCGGAAAGAAAGCTATCGCCGCCACGAAAAGCCCGGTGAGCGCAACAGCCAATGGCGGGCTGGCGTAGCCATACTCGTGAATGCTGACATATACCCACGAGGTACCGCTTCCGAATAACCCCAGGCCAAAAAGCCAGCCATGCCAAAAGCTTTGCTTTATGGTCAGGGAGTGAATGCAGTAAAGCAGTAAGGTAATGGATAGCAGCCCTAACGGCCAATAATCCCAAGGGGCCAGGCTTGCGGTTTGCATCAAGCCCGCAAGAGGAAATGAAAGTGTCTTTGCGAGCTGTCTGGGTCTAATCATGATGGATTTGGGGTTGGCAATCTAAGGGTGGATGAGTATGGGGTTCGCTGTTCCGTCCTCTGGCAACCACATATGATTGCACTGTCTGCAGCGAAAGTGGTTTAAAAAGTCACAAACATGCGATGCTCAGTGGAGCACCGCATGAATAGCGTACTGTTTACAGGCGCTGAACCTGAAGTAGTCTGACGGTTCGATTGTCCGCATTGAGGACCGTATATCTGAAGCCCTCAAATTCGACGTGCTCGCCACGACGGGGTAATCGGCCAAAGTGATTTAGCACCAGCCCCCCAATCGTATCGAAGTTTTCGTCGCTTAAGGATAATTTGAAGAAATCATTAAAGTCTTCGATAGAGGTGAGGGCTTTGACGATATATTCGCCTGCACCTTGCTCCTTGATCATGGCCTCTTCTTCAAAATCGTGTTCGTCTTCGATTTCGCCCACGATCTGTTCGAGAATGTCTTCAATTGTGACTAAACCTGCAACACCGCCATATTCATCCACTACGATGGCCATATGATTCCGGGTTGAACGAAACTCTTTGAGAAGCTGATTGAGCCGTTTGCTTTCCGGAACGAAAGTCGCGGGACGTAGCACTTCAAGGAGTTTATCTTTTTTCAGCGATCCTTTTAGCACCATAGGCAAAAGATCTTTTGCCAACAGAATGCCTATGACATCATCCATGCTGTCGCCAATAACGGGAAAGCGGGAGTGGGCAGATTCTATAATGGCCGGTAAGAATTCGTCCGGATCCTGCGAGGTTTTAACAGTCACCATTTGAGAGCGTGGAATCATGACCTCGCGAACCTGCATGTCAATGACCTGCATGGCTCCCTCGATCAGGCTCATGGAGTCTGTGTCGATGATGTTTCGCTTTTCGGCAGACCTTAATGTGTCCAGTACATCCTGAAGCGATTGTGCGTCACTGGAAAAGGCTTGAGAGATTTTTTCCAGCCAGGACTTGCTGCCCTGACTGTTATTCGAGCTGTCTTCACTCATCTGTATCTATTCCTGGTCCTCATAAGGGTCAGGATAACCCAACTCCCTGAGAAGTTTTATTTCAATTGACTCCATGATCGTCGCATCTTCATCTTCAATGTGATCATAACCCTGAAGGTGCAGCATGCCATGAATCACCATGTGAGCCCAATGTGCTTCCTGCGTTTTATGTTGTTCAAGTGCTTCGCGATTTACCACAGGGGCACATATCACTAAATCACCCAGCAAGTTTATCTCTATTCCCGGTGGTGCTTCAAATGGGAATGAGAGTACGTTGGTGGGTTTGTCTTTGCCTCGGTAGGCGTTATTGAGTTCCTGGCTTTCGGGTTCATCCACGATGCGAATGGTGACTTCCATCGGCTGCTCACCCTGCAATGCAAGGGTTGCCCAGTGTTGGAGTTGTGCTTCATCGGGTAATGTCTGGCCGCTACTGGCTAATTGCAAATCAACGTCGAGCATCTGAGTTATCCGTAGCGTCAAATTGGTTGTAGGCTTCCACGATGCGTTGTACCAGTGGGTGGCGTACCACGTCGGCCGAACTGAATTCCGTCATGCCAATGCCTTTAACATTTTTAAGTACTTCTTTGGCGTGAGCCAGCCCAGAGGCCACGCCACGGGGCAGGTCAATCTGGGTCAGGTCGCCGGTAATCACTGCAGTTGCACCAAAGCCTATGCGGGTAAGAAACATTTTCATTTGTTCCCTTGTCGTGTTTTGGCTCTCATCCAAAATAATAAAGGCGCTATTGAGCGTTCTTCCGCGCATAAATGCCAAGGGGGCAATTTCGATGATGTTTTTTTCGATCAGGCGGGTCACCTGGTCAAAACCCATCATGTCGTATAGCGCATCATAGAGCGGGCGAAGGTAGGGGTCGACCTTCTGTGCCAAATCTCCGGGTAAAAAGCCCAGCTTTTCGCCGGCTTCAACGGCGGGTCTGACCAGTAAAATACGCTTCACTTCTTCATTTTTCAGCGCTTCTACCGCGCAGGCGACGGCAAGCCAGGTTTTGCCGGTACCTGCCGGGCCAATGCCAAAGTTAATGTCGTGCGTTTTGATATTCTTTACGTAGTCCAGCTGGTTTTCGCCGCGAGGTTTCACCTGCATGCGCGGCGTGCTGATGACCTGATAGCTGCGATCACTGCTGCCTGACGATTGATAGTTGTCATGGCCTGATTCGCGAATAAACAGGTGAATCAGGTCTTGTTCAAGGTGATCTGTGGCCTCGGTCTCCCGATACAGGTGGCGCAGAAGCTCGGCGGTCGCCTGTGTCGCACCGTGTTCGCCTGTGACCTTGAAAAGGTTGCCTCTATAATTGATGCCAACATTTAGTCGTCGTTCAATCAGCTTGAAGTTCTCTTCGAACTGCCCGCCCAGCGTCGCCAGACGCTGGTTGTTGTTGGGTATCAGGTGGAATTGACGGGTTTCCTGCTCACCCTCGCGGACGACACTGTCGTCCAGAGGGCTATGAGTGTGTTTAGTCATGCAAGCGTGTGCTCATTAGTACACAAGTTCGTCAACGCGTTCACCGCGTAGCGAGTTGGGAAAGGCTGTCGTGATCTTTACGTCGATAAATTGTCCGATCAGATCGGGTGTATCGCTTCGGAAGTTGACCACGCGATTGTTTTCGGTGCGCCCCTGAAGTTCGCCGGGATCCTTTTTGGAGAAATCCGTCACCAGAATTCGCTGAATGCTTCCTACCATTTTTCGGCTGATATCCTGAGCATTTTGGCTGATTCTCTGTTGCAATATCGCCAGACGCTGCTTTTTGGTGGATTCCGGTATGTCATCCGGTAAATCGGCGGCCGGCGTGCCAGGCCGCGCGCTGTATATAAAGCTAAAAGAATGATCAAATCCGATATCCTGAATCAGATTCATCGTATCTTCAAAATCTTTATCCGTTTCACCGGGGAAGCCGATGATGAAATCAGATGAGATGCTGATGTCCGGACGTAATTTCCGGAGACGACGGATTTTCGATTTGTATTCCAGTGCCATATGTCCGCGCTTCATCGCAGCAAGAATGCGATCTGAACCACTTTGAACCGGCAAGTGGAGATGGCTGACCAATTCAGGCACTTGGGCGTACACGTCGATCAGTGCATCGGAAAATTCTACCGGATGTGAGGTGGTGTAGCGTATACGGTCAATGCCGTCTATGCTGGCGATCAGCGTGATCAGTTCGGCCAGATCCATCGTGTCACCCTCATGGGTTGCGCCACGATATGCATTTACATTTTGTCCCAGCAGATTGACTTCGCGTACACCCTTGCTGGCCAAATGGGCTATCTCTGCCAACACGTCATCCGCAGGACGGCTGACTTCTTCTCCGCGAGTATAAGGTACAACACAGAACGTGCAGTATTTGCTGCAGCCTTCCATAATCGATACAAAGGCGCTCGGCCCGCTCACCCCCGGTTTGGGTAAATGGTCAAACTTTTCAATTTCCGGGAAGCTGATATCCACCACACCGACATCGCCGACTTTGGCGACCTCTATCATTTCAGGCAATCGGTGTAGCGTCTGTGGACCGAATACAATATCCACATAAGGGGCACGCTTGCGGATAGCTTCACCTTCCTGACTCGCAACACAGCCACCGACACCAATGAGCAAATCCGGTTTGTCCTGCTTGAGCTTCTTCCAGCGACCCAGTTGATGGAATACTTTCTCCTGGGCTTTCTCCCGGATTGAACAGGTATTGAGAAGGAGAATATCAGCTTCATCAGCGTTGTCGGTCAGGACAACCTGGTGACTGTCCTGTAAAAGATCGGCCATGCGAGATGAGTCGTACTCATTCATCTGGCAACCGTGGGTTTGTATGAATAGCTTCTTGATCATGTTTTCAAACGGCGCTTTGCTTAACAAAAGTTCCCGATTATACCGTGCACTGGCGTCAGCGCATAGCGGCCAGATTAAAGCAGACGCAAATAGAGGGTCTATGTAAAGTACCTGCGGATTTAAAGCGTACCTGTGGATCTATAAAGAGTACCTGTGGATTTATAAAGAGTACCTATGAGACTAAAGAGCACCAGTGGAATTAAACGGCCGATTTTCTGCTGGGCTGTCTGTGGTAATATTTGTGCAGGTTGTCGGTGTTTTCAGCGGCAAATATTTCTAATCCACCCGTTTTTCCATTCAACATAGTCACCAGGTCGGACGATGTCAGCAAAAAAGCTGTTTAAAGTTATTTTTTATAATCAGGAAGAAATTTTCGAAATCTACGCCCAGGACGTTTTTACCAGTGAGCTGTTTGGATTTATTGAAGTTGAACAGTTGCTATTTGGAGAGCGCTCACAGCTATTGGTTGACCCTGGGGAAGAAAAGCTAAAAGCTGAGTTTTCGGGCGTGACCCGTACCTATATTCCCATGAACGCCATTATCCGCATTGACGAGGTTGAACAGCAAGGGAAACCCAAAGTCAGCGCAGTTTCCGGAAGTGTGACCTCTTTGCCCCGACCTACCGGACGTAAATAGGGTGAGTAACGCTGAACGAGTCTCTCGCCCGGCAGACAGCTTTCTGGTGATCGCCAGGTTGTCAGCTCCTTTGATAATTGCTTTATTGGCCAATGCCGCTATGGCATTTATCGATACCATGTTGATGGGGATGCTTGGGGTTGAAGAACTCGCAGGCGGCGGATTAGGAACCGCCGTCTATAGTTTTGTCTATTTGATTTGCATTGGCGTTCTGGTTGCCGTTTCTACAACGGTTGCGTATTCCCGAGGCAAGCAGGATAGCCATGCGATGCATCAGTATTTGCTCGCAGGGCAGGTCGTAGCGGTTGTTTTGGCGGTAATCTGTGGTTTGGGCCTGTGGTATTGCGTACCGCTGCTGGGACTTTTGGATTTACCGCAAACCAGCCTGATGTACACAGAAGACTATTTGCAGTCGGTAGTGTGGGCATTGTGGCCCGCACTGGCTTTCATGGTGTTACGCAATTTTGCGATGGCGATGGGGAAATCCGGTGCCATTCTGCGTATCAGCCTGATCACTGCCGCCTGTAATTATCCCGTGAGCTATGCATTGATGACGGGGTGGGGAGTACTGCCTGAGCTGGGATTGGCCGGCATAGGCTATGGTACAGCATTAATGTCGGTATTCATGTTTATTGCTTTTTGCCTGGATATTTACCGTAAGGAAATCTTCAGGCCGTTCAAAATCTGGAAAAACTGGTCCTACTTTCGATGGCAGACCGTGGCCGAATTATTTCGGTTGGGAATACCCATAGGGTTAGCTCTGGCTATGGAGGCGGGATTGTTTTCAATGGCGGCAATACTGGCCGGAACCTTGGGCGAGGTAGAGCTTGCGGCACATCAAATAGCACTGCAGTGCGTCACGCTCTCTTTTATGTTTCCTTTAGGAATTTCACAAGCGCTTTCAATCATGGTGGGTGAGCGACTGGGTCAGAAAAAGGTGGCAGAGATTGGCATGATGACACGTCGGGCTATGGGGCTGGGTATGGGCTGTAGTTTGACCGCTGCCATGATTTTTGTGTTCGTTCCCGAATTTCTGGTAGACATTTTTTTAATGCATAGCGGCGATCAATCTGTGGATGAGGTCTATTCCGTCTCGATTAAACTTCTGTTTGTGGCCGCTTTTTTTCAGGTGGTAGATGGCTTGCAGGTGATCACCATGGGCGCACTTCGAGGTTTGCAACTCTCCATGGGGCCGACACTTTTAACGGTGATGGGTTATTGGGGGGTTGGTTTCCCTGCTGCCTTTTGGCTAATGTCATCCTGGTCAGTGATGGGGATATGGTCCGGTATGGGATTGGGGCTAGGTGTAACCAGCACTATGCTTTTGATCATGCTTTATCTATTTTTGAAGCGTTCTCACACGTCGATATTCACTACTCAATGAGCAAAAATTTATTGTCGATAATTTCACCATTTTGATAAAAACGCCTTTTGTTGGTACGCCTGTGCCTGTAGATTGACGCCATTGACGCGACCAAGCTAAAAAGGGTCAATGACGGCAGACCGGGTTTGGAACGATACTTTATTCCATACCGCGCCCGACTCTCCCGTTTGCAGTCAGAAGGGTTTGTGTGTCGCGGGGTTGATTTATCAGGAGGTATGGTTATGCAAGGCGCTAAAGGTTATTGGGGATTCCCTATAGAAACACATTTGCATTCTCAGGCGCTTGAGACTGTGCAGCTTATACGCACGAATGCGGCGGCTGAAGCCGGTCGCTTGAGTGAACGTGCAGCTGAAGTGGTGATGAAGCTGACGCAGAAAGGGTTATTTGCCTACTATGAAAAACCTACACAAATTGTGCCTTTAAGCCCTGTGATGCGTAAAACGGCCGATGCGGGTATCAGAGCCGTCATGGGCGCATTGAATATGGTCATCAAGCAGTTTTTCAAAAAGCGTACTGCAGATGAGCTTATTGCTCTGGCACAGTACATTGAAGGGATGTTGTGGGCGCACCCCATCGACGGTCAACCCTACCTGGTCTTCAAGTTAGATGCGGCTTTACATGAGCGTGCGCTGGCATTGATTGCTCAGGTTCGCGAAGATCGCAACCGCAAAGCCTATATTGATAATGTGATTGATGCCTTGTGGGAGTTAGTGGATCATGGTGTGAACTACTACTATGAAGCCCCTACCGAACTGGTGGATATGGGAGGGATGACGCGTAAGACGGCTGATTTTGGTATTAAAACGGCCGAGAAGGGGATACGCGCATTGATCGATAAGTTGGTGAGAGAGCTTTCTTATGCACAGCTGGTTGAACTTTCATCTCATATCGAATCCATGATTCATGCACATGATCATTCGCACTAAGGGCAAGGTTTTTTAATTAGTGTATCCGGTAGACTGAATGCCGAGCCTGTGCTCAGTGAGGAACAGGCAACGCATTCAGTGTTTCAATCAACGTCTTTAGTTTAAACGGCTTGGTAATAAAGGCGTTCATACCGGCTAATTTACACCGGCTTTCATCATCGGCTAATGCGTGTGCCGTTAGTGCGATGATGGGGGTGTTTTGATAGTCGGGAAATTCGGATCGAATAATCTTAGTTGTCTCAATGCCATCTAATAAAGGCATTTGACAGTCCATAAGAATGCAATCGTACGCAAACCTGGATATCAGGTTGAGAGCCTCGCGGCCATTTTCGGCGATGGTGGACTGTATTCCCAGCTTTGTCAGGAAGCCCTGCGTCACTTTTTGATTTACCGCATTATCTTCGACGATCAGAAAATTTCGGCTTTGCCATTCCGGGCGTATTGGCAGAGAAGGGGGTGATGATGAACCTGAAGATGGGAGTGCGCTGCCTGTTCTTGGTTCGCCGTGTGCACGTTGGGGGGTTACTGGTAAAGTAAACCAGAAACAACTTCCTTCACCCTTGATTGATCTGACTCCAATTTCACCTTGCCAGGATTCTACAATTCGTTTGGCAATGGCGAGTCCCAGCCCACTACCGCCAACCCCCAGTGGTTGGTTACCTGCTTGCTGAAAATGGTCGAAAATGGACTCCTGGCGCGAAAGCTCGATGCCGGGCCCGCTATCTTCAATTTCAATGTGAATCATGCCCTTTTGAGCACCGAAGCCATGATAGGTTATAGAAAGAGAGATATAGTCTTCATGTGTAAACTTGATCGCGTTGGTGAGCAGGTTATTTACCACCTGCTTAAACCGAACCGGATCGGTCACTATGGTGTCAGGCACTTTATTGTCCATTTGCCAGGAGAGCTGGATATTCTTTTTCTTTGCTGCATCCTCATTCAGTGCCATAAGACTTTCTATCGCATCGCGCAGGGAAAATGCTTCAGTGTGCAGTTTGAAGTTTCCTGTGGCGGCCTTCATCAAATCCAAAACATCATTCACCAGCGATAAGAGTACTTCTCCCGAGTCTTCCGCCGTCTGCAGGCATTTTTGTTCGTATTCCGGCAGTGAACTTTTATCAATCAAATGAATCATGCCCAGAATACCATTCAATGGCGTGCGAATTTCATGGCTAATACTGGCTAAAAAGACCAGCTTATCGCGACTTTCTTTTTGCAATTCCTCCTTCTGTGTCATCAGCAAGTCTTTCATTTGCTTGGCAACAATCAAACCACGAACGCGGGCAATAAGTTCTTCATAACAAACGGGTTTGGATACATAGTCATTAACGCCTCGATTGAGCAGGTCGATGCGGCGGGCACTGTCGTCATAGGCCGAAATCGCCAGAATGGGAACATCGCCCATAGGCTGATTCAATCGTCGAATTTGATTGACCAGTTGCAGTCCAGAGGTTTCTCCTGCCAAAACGATGTCAGTAATTACCAGGTCGTACTGTTCATTCAGTAATGTTTGCCAGGCATCTTCGGCGTTATTGAATGTGCTGACGGTCAATCCCATTTCGGTTAGATAATGCGTAAGCGTTTGTTGCTGGCTGATGGAGTCCTCAATGTAGATAACGTGGGCGTTGAGTTTCTCCAAGCGCTTTTGATATCGAAGCAGGTAATTTTCGAGCTGATTTATATCCGACTTGTAGATGATGTCTGTAACGCCAAGCGCGAGCGCCTTTCTCTGCAAATCCTTACTTTTATCTGAAGTAAACAGAATAATGGGGATATTCTCGAGCTGGTGCTGATTACGTATTTCGCTGACCAGCGCCAACCCGTCCATATCTTCGAGCTGCCTTGAAAGACAAATAAGATTAAATTCATGTGTTTTAAGCGTGGCCAGCGCTTCTTTTCCTGTGTTGACGAGAGTCGCCTTGACGCCCGTCGCAAGAAAAAGATTTGCCATGAGTGTTCGGAAAAATTGTCCGCTATCGACGCCCAAAATATCCATTTGAATGGGGAGGCTCCTTGCGTTGGCAAGTTAGTGATCTTTATCTATGCTTCGAAATAGCTGAATATTCATTAAATATAGATGGTGTTGTGAAAACCGCCATGACTGCCACAAAGTATTGTGGCGGTTTGCGAAGAGAACATAAGTGTTTGCCTCAGGGTAGGATAACCATAGCACTTCAATAGACAGGAGATAAAAGGATCGTGTTTACACTAGAGATCAATCCCAGGTTTTCAGAAACCGATGCTCTCGGTCACGTGAACAATACGGTGCTACCGGTGTGGTTTGAAGATGCCCGAACTCCTGTATTCCGACTTTTTACGCCGGATCTCGACCACAAAAAATGGCGCTTGATTATCGCCCGAGTGGAAGTGGATTTTGTCGGTGAACTGTTTTATGGAGAACCCATAGAAATTAGAACCTGGATTGATAAGCTCGGCAATAGTTCGATGGTGATCGCTCAGGAGGCCTGGCAGAATCATCGAGTCGGCGCAAAAGGAAGAGCTGTGATGATTCACTATGACTACAACGAAAAAAAAGCGATACCTATTCCCGATGATATCCGGGAAGAGCTCACCACTCATATTGTGGTGCTTTGAGGCAACATTGGTTGTCAAAGAAGTGCGCCGAATTATACGCACAATGTTATCCGGGATGGGTGGCTATATTGTTAGTCAAACAGGCTGAGTTGTCTGGTTGCCGTAGTCTCGGCATCCGGTCTGGAAAAGAGTTTGCAGTTTAACGATGACTTCATCTGGGGAGAGAAGCCAAAACGCTTCAGTGCCAACTGGAAGCGCTGTTCCATTAGCTGTGCAAAATGCCCGCTACCCTGCATTCTGTGACTGAAGCTTGAGTCGTACAGTTGGCCTTGATGGCATTGCCTTATCAGACTTAATACGTGTTCCGCGCGTCTGGGATAGTGTGTAAACAGCCATTCACTGAACAGGTCTTTCACTTCGTGCGGTAATCTGATCAATATCCACGCCGCTGATCGTGCACCTGCTTTATAGCTTGCCTGGAGCAGGTCTTCTAGTTCCTGATCGTTAATCTTGGGAATCATCGGGGCAAGCAATACGCCCGTTGGAATGCCTCGCTGGTGCAGTTCGCTGATGGTTTTGAGGCGTGCATTGGCAGATGCCGCACGGGGCTCCATTATGACTTTAAGGGAATTATCCAGAGTCGTCATACTGACCATTACTGAGCACAGCTGATGTCGTGCCATCTCCTCAAGGATGTCAATGTCACGAAGTATCAGGGAACTCTTGGTAATAATTGAAACGGGATGTCGATATTTTTGTAACGTTTTTAAAATGTCTCGCGTGATTTCAAGCTGCTTTTCAATGGGCTGATAGGCATCCGTATTAACGCCCAAAGCAATGGGCTTACAGCGGTATCTGGGATTTTTCAGCGATTGCTCCAACAGAGCAACGGCATTTTCCTTGTAAAGCAATGTTGTTTCAAAATCGAGCCCGGGAGACAGCTCCAGATAAGCATGACTCGGTCTCGCAAAACAATAGACACAACCGTGCTCACATCCTTTATATGGGTTGATAGATTGCTCAAAGGGAACGTCAGGTGACTTGTTTTTGCTGATAATGCTGGCGGCTTTTTCCGGGCTCACAGAAGTCGCAATGGACTCGTGAATCTCTGATTCATAAAAGCTTATCGTACCGTCTGAGTATTCCGTATCGCGCAGAATAATATGTGGCGCAAATCTGCCAGGCGGATTGGATTGACTCCCCCGACCTTTAAGGAGGCCAGACGGGCTTGAGCTGCTGCCTGACTGAAGGTGTGATTTGATTTGAGAGGAAGGGGGTGCCATTGATAACGCCCAATGTACTGTTAATATATACAGTATATTGGGCGTTTGGTGTTTCCGCAATGGTCTGTTGTTTATGATTTGATAAACGTCCTCATAAGGTTTGCGGATGTTTCCGGTACTTCGATCATTGGCGCATGGCCTATATGTTCTAAAAGTTCGAGTTTGGCATTGGGTATATTTTGCTTGAATATCTCTGCGTTTTTGTAATTGATTACTTTGTCTTCAATCCCCCAAATAATAAGCGTGGGTGTGGTGATTTTTAGTAGAACGCCTAAAAACATTTGCGGGTCGAGCGTACGGATATCTTCCCACACCTTTGCATTTATTTGTTGGTTGGCCATGGCTTTTTCCGCGAGGATATCAGTCACTGGCCAGGGAATGAATGGCTTTTCTTCCAAGGCAAAATCCATCAGCCTGGTAAAATCCTGACTGTTTTTAACGATGAGGGGGTTTTCATTTTTTGCAAGATATTGGGCAAGTTCACTTTCAAACTGAAAAACACCCGCGGGGTCAAACAGCGTTAGCGTGGCGACTTGTTCAGGATAGGCGGCGGTGTAAAGTGTCGAAATTGCCCCGCCCATGGAGTTGCCCGCCAGATGAAACCGTTTGATATTCAGTTTGCTTAAAATATCGTGAAGATAATCTACCTGGTCGTTATAGCTGTAATGGCGTTGCAAATCCTTTGAACTATCGCCATGACCCGGCAAATCGATAATCACAACATGATATTCATCTTCGAACTGGGCAGCCATGCGTACCCAGTTGTCTTTGTTTGCACCAAAGCCGTGAATAAGCACCATCGTCTCTGCGGATGCATTCGAGTTTGATTCAAGGTACACGATATTCATCGAATCAACCTCTACTGATTTGTAGGCTAATCCTGCACGGTCACGTTCGCTTTTAAGTGCCATGTCGGTAAATTTGTGTTTGAAATCGCTACATCCCGCCAAAAATAGTTGAATAGTAACTGTTAGAATGAGTAAAAGACTTCTGACCATCGATTATCCCTCGGATTTGGGTATAGTTGTTATCGCAGACGATCCCTCAAGGGCGGCGTCTTTATAGTGAATAGTCCTTCGGACCCTAGGCAAACTAACCTTTTATATTTGTGTTTGTCTATGGTTTAAAGTGACTCGGAACCGGTCAATAGAGCAACGATGGAATTTCTGGGGAACGCTGAGCGCGGCATGAAGAAGGAATATTTGTCTAATAACACAGTAGATTTTAGTGATGGAGTTGTTATTGATCGATTGCGGGAGCCACCTCTGTACGCTGCCGTACGCAAGCAGGTGGAAGCGTGCCTTAGCATCGCAGAATCAAGATTCGGAAGACGATTTCCCCGGCCTGAAATCAGGTTTGACCTGCGCGGCCGAAGCGCAGGACAGGCGAGAGTCGCTTTGGGACGACATGCCCAGCCTCCGGTACTGAGATTCAATGCCATCCTGCTAAAGGAAAACGTAGATGATTTTCTGCGCGAGGTTCCGGCTCACGAAACCGCTCATTTGGTCATAGGTGTTATGTATGGTCGCAGCGTTAAGCCTCATGGCCGCGAATGGCAGGCCGTGATGAAGGAGGTATTTAATATCGAGCCCAGAGTAACGCATCGCATGGCCGTAAATTCCGGTACCCGACGGAGGTTTGAATATCGATGTGGCTGCAATGGTGAAAGTCATTTTTTAAGTACGGTCCGACACAATCGTATTATGGCTAAAACGACACAATATCGCTGTCGCCGGTGTGGTGATACGTTATTTTTTGTTTGCGATAACGTGTAATTTTTGGCGAATGGGACGAATCTGGTCTATGAATAGTATTCGTCTTTTGATGTGCTGCTGATGTGCTGCCTGTGTTCTGCTTTCGTTGCAGCAAGCGCGACAGGGGTTATAAGAAAAAAGATTCCAATGCCCGACCACATACAAGCGGGTCGGTATTCGTCAATTAACACGAAATTTTTATTCAGGGAATAGTGCGAGGGTTCATAAATGGGCTTTGATGAAATGTTAACCATGCTGGCCAAAAATGATGGTTCAGATCTCTATCTCAGTACCGGCGCGCCACCGTGTGCCAAATTTCACGGCAAGCTGAAACCGCTCGAAGGGACCCCCCTGAAGCCGGGGGTAATAAAAGAAATTGCATACGCGATTATGGATGACGAGCAGAAACACGATTTCGAGAAAGATCTGGAAATGAATTTAGCTTACACAATTACGGGTGTAGGGCGATTTCGGGTTAACGTTTTCAAACAGCGTAATGAAATATCAATGGTGGCGCGAAATATCGTTACAGAGATCCCCAGTGCCGATTCATTGGGACTGCCTCAAATTCTCAAAGATGTCATTATGGCAAAACGGGGATTGATTCTGTTTGTGGGAGCAACGGGGTCTGGGAAGTCCACTTCATTAGCGGCGATGATCGATCATCGAAACAGTAATAGCGGTGGTCATATCATCACGATAGAAGATCCGGTTGAGTTTATTCACCGTCATAAAAAAAGCATTATTAATCAACGAGAAGTGGGTATGGATACGCGTAGTTACCACAATGCGTTGAAAAATACCCTGCGTCAGGCGCCGGATGTCATTCTGATCGGGGAAATTCGTGACAGGGAAACCATGGAACATGCACTCGCCTTTGCAGAAACAGGGCATTTGTGTATCTCGACCTTGCACGCGAACAATGCCAATCAGGCGCTGGATCGGATTATCAACTTTTTTCCGGAGGAGCGTCGGCATCAACTATTGATGGATTTATCGCTTAATCTTCGAGCATTCATCTCCCAACGACTCATTCCTACCGTAGATGGAAAACGTTGTGCTGCAATAGAAATTCTTCTTGGTACGCCTTCTGTAAGTGAGCTTATCCAGCGCGGAGAAGTTGAGAGTATTAAGGAAATTATGGAGAAATCGGCAAACCTGGGGATGCAAACATTCGATTCTGCGCTGTTTAAGCTTTATCAGGATGGCAAAATTACATTAGATGAAGCATTAAAAAATGCGGATTCGGCCAACAACCTCCGCCTGAAGGTAAAACTGGCCCAAGGGCAGGGGGGGGCGGGAGAAACTTCGGCCGCCGGGGGGCTGTCGCTGAGTCTGGTTGAAGATAAAAAGGACGAGGACGAAGAGCCCTGAGTTTTCTGTGACTTGCGCCGTGTTCGGTTGATTGACTGAACACGGCAACGCATGAGTGACAGGTTTGATACTCCGGCACACAGAATTCAATATTTATCTGGACGCCTTTCCTGAATTTCAAAACCCTGTATTATCGTTGGCAGTGCACTGATACATAAACATTTGTAGTGAATGGCAGGAGGAAACATGTCTCACGGAGCGGATTCCGTTAAGTCTATTTTATATGCTCTCGGGGCCAACTTTGCCATTGCCGTGGCGAAATTGATGGCCGCTATGGTGACGGGCTCTGGTTCCATGATGGCAGAAAGTATCCACTCGCTGGCAGATTGTGGTAATCAGGGGTTGCTGTTATTCGGATTAAAACACGCCAAAAAGCCTCCAACGCCGGAACATCCGCTGGGTTTTGGTAAAAGTATCTATTTTTGGTCTTTTATTGTCGCATTAATGCTCTTTAGCATGGGTGGACTCTTTTCCATCTATGAGGGGGTGCATAAGCTTCGGGCTCCCGAACCCATGACTTATCCATGGGTCGCTGTAGCGGTGCTGATCTTCTCGGTGATTGCCGAGGGGGCTTCTTTAAAGGGCTGTATTGCGGAAGTAAACAAAGAGCGCGCGGGCCGAAGTTTTTATCGCTGGTTCCGTGAAACTCGCCAAAGCGAACTTCTGGTGATTTTTGGTGAAGATCTGGCCGCGTTGCTTGGCTTGTCGCTGGCATTGGTTGCTGTATTGGCCGCCATTATCACCGGTAACCCGGTTTATGATGCATGGGGCAGTATTGCGATCGGGGGGTTACTGGTAGTCATCGCTTTTTTTGTGGGGATCGAAGTAAAAGCATTGTTAATCGGACAAGGTGTCGAGCCTACTTTAAAAGTAAAAATGGAGCTGTTTCTGCTTGAGCAGCCCGAAGTGAAGCGACTCTTTAATTTGGTATCGCTGCAAATGGGGCAAGACGCCATGGTTGCAGTAAAAGCCGAGATGGCACCTCAACCATCGGATCGAGCCTTGGTTGAAGCGATTAATGCGGTAGAGGCGCGTTTCAAGGGACAGTTTCCCATGGTCGTCTGGCTGTTTTTTGAACCCGATATAAAAGATTAATGCCTTCAGCTTGAGTTTCGTTCAATTTAATAGAGCCGTAATTGCTCCCATGCCTGTAAAAGGGTAATCGATCGCTCAGGAAACCGCGTTTTTAACGCATCGAGTGCTGCATTTATGTCATCTATTGGAGGGCCCAGGGGAACCAGGCCCTTTGATAGTGGCTTCATAAAATCGTCCCAATGTATCGGTATCAGCCTCTGTGCGCCTACACTAGCAACGACTTCATCGAAGTATGCCTGCTGAAATTCATTTGACTGCTTGCTGAGTCCTGCCACGCCGAGAAAGACGACGTCGGCTTTACACTTATACAATGCGCCAGGCGAATATCCGGCACTCGCTTGAACCAGTACATTTCCAAGCGGATGCTGAATATATACGCTGAAGCTGCCACCTTCTTTAAAGTCAGTTAGCCTGGCAGGAAACGAGAGTGGCAACCTGATCTGCTCATCTATGCCGGTCAGCCACGCCATCAGCTTTGGGACAGCCGCGTGCCGGGAACGGATCAGGGTAACCTTAAAGTCACCGGAAACAAGACTCTCCTTCTCCTCAACCATACGAATCTGTGATTCAGGCAACCCCCAGCCTCTGGCAATGTTAGCGGTTGATGTGGATCCGAACACCAGCGCTCCGGTCTGGCGCGAAATTTCGGCAGCATCCATGGCGTGATCGTGATGCGAGTGTGCAACCGCAACGACGCCCAGACTAGTTAATTTGAGCTTTTGAAGGCTTTCTGTGATGAGCGCGCTATCCGGTGCGATATGGCTGAAGAGGAGTGTGCCAAGGCTGGGGCGCGTAAAAAAGCCATCAATCATAATTTGCGTTTTCCCGTCGGAAAACAGCAGACTAGAGGTGCCCAAAAATGTGGCTATGAGCTGATCAGGGTTGTCGTCGTTGGACTGGTGTTGATTGTAATAGCCTGATGGCAGAACAGGGGCAGGCTGTATTGCCACATAGAGTACCGGCAGGAACAGCGCTAACAGAAGGGTGACGACGAATATCTTTCGTAGCATGCGGGTTTCACTGGTAGTTTATTTATAAATCCAGACTGGACAGGCCTTTCCATTGGTTGAGCCACGCGTCGAGTTGATCTGCGGGCATCGGTCGGGCCGCAAAGTAACCTTGCACAATATCGCAGCCGAACTCGGCGGCTCTCAACCAATCATCGCGAGTCTCAACGCCTTCCGCAACGATCGTCAGATTTAATTGCTTGCCCAGCGATACGCTGGATTCGAAAATGGCGCATGCGGCGGGGTCGGTATTGGCGCCTCGCACAAAACTGCCATCTATTTTCAATTCGTCAAAAGGGATGCTCTTGAGGCGTTCCAACGAGGAATATCCCGTGCCGAAATCGTCTAAGGACAGTCCGATGGAGCGCATTCTGAGGCGTGTCAGCACTTCCAGCGAGTTAACCAGATCCCGATCCAGCATGGTTTCCGTTAATTCAATACTCAGTCTTTCGCTTTCTATACCGTAAGCCTGACATTGGTACGCAATTTTTTCAGGTAAATCAATTAAATCCAAAGCTGCCGCAGAAATATTAACGGCAACATCGAGTAGGCGTGCCTGTTTTCCCCAGCGGCTGATATCATCCAATGCCAGCAGCAGTGTCTGTTCTGCAAATTGGTGTATGAAGGCGGGTGATTCAGCAAGTGGCATAAAAGCACTGGGGCCAAGTATGGCGTGGCGTGTGGTTTTCCAGCGAGCAAGCGCTTCCAATCCCACGACCATCCCCGATTTAATGTCTATTTGAGGTTGGTAATAAAGCGTCAATGCCCCTTGGGATAAACCTTCCGAAAACTCAGTTTCAGACAGCGTCGAAATTTGAGTAGTGTCGGGTTGCCGTGTGAGGAAGAAATCATACTCTTCCAGAATATGAGATAGCGCTGCGGCTTTTACGGGTTTGGCAATCGACCCAAGGACATTCAGAAACCGTCCTCGAGCAACGTTCACTGCCGCCCTTAAAACACTGCTGTCTGCGCCACTGAATAGAATTAGACCGCCTTGGTATTCCAGTTTTGACAAGTGCCTCAATGTCTCAATGCCGTCCATGTCGGGCATGAGCAGATCCAACATGATGATATGATAGTTATCATCACCTTGTTTAAGAATTTCAATCGCCTCTTTGCCGCTGGGCGCCAAGGTAATGAGGCCGGGTTTGAATAAAGCTAGCGTCATTTTCACGAGGTCGCGCATGAAGGCATCGTCGTCGACAACCAGAATATTTAAGTAAGAGATATCGCGCTTGCTTTTAGTCATGTTTTAGAGGCACCCTCGATTTGTTCCTGTAACCACGCGGTAATACAGCGATGAACATTTGAAAAAGCAAAGAGTATCGCTTGATAGAGTGCTTCTAAGCGTGGGCTATTGGCAGATTCAGCCAGCATTTCCGCTTCCTGGTACCGGTCTGCCAGCAGGCTGGCACCAATAGCCCTTGAGGAAGACTTGAGTCGGTGAGCAACGTCGCGTACTTGTGAACCATCGCCCGATAAGGCGGCACACTTTAGTGCATCCATCGCGTTTGCGCCATCGGTCAAAAAGCGTTCCAGTATTTGTTGGTGCAGTTCTTTATCGTCCCCGACCAACTCTACGAGCGCTTCCAGTCGAACATACTCATCAGGACTTGCTTCGTAGACGGGCTTCAGTGGTGCGAGGCTTGCGATGTCGAAAGACGTGGACGGTTCCTGCGTATGACTGTCCTCAACCTTTAGCCACTTGCATAGTGTTGTTCTTAAATGATTTATTTCTACCGGCTTTGCTATATAGTCATCCATGCCCAGGTTGAGGCACCGTTGGGATTCGCCACGTAATGCGTTCGCTGTTATGGCTACAATAGGTAGTCGTTGAGCGTGCGTCTCCATTTCTGCATCACGAATCGTTTGAGTTAACTGAAAGCCGTCCATTTCGGGCATGTGGCAATCGGTGAGCAGAATGTCAAAGGCTTGTTGTTGCAATAGTGCCAGCGCCTGACATCCGTTGTCTACAATGCTGCAACCTAACCCTAAACGAATCAGTTGTTGTCGAATAACCTGTTGATTTACCGGGTTGTCTTCGGCGACCAGTACACGGTAATTTTCCGCCTTTGGTATAGCGGTAAGTTGTTTTTGGGAGAGAGTATCTTTCGGGGTTACACACAAGATTCCCGACGCGTTAAGCGCCGCGCTAAGTAATTCCTTGCCGCACAAGGGATCAGTAGGCAGTCGCGTTAAGTTGGATGGCAAGCTCAATTGTTGTTGTCGTGAATTCAACACAATCAACGATTTCGTGCGGTTGGAAGTATCTGTATAGCCATAAAGCCATTGCAGTTGGTCTACATCACTGTCGTCGAGGCTGATCAGGTAAATACATGGGGCTTCAGGGTGTTGCAGTAATGATTCAAACGTAGCCAGGTTTTCACACGGCTTTAAAAGAAAGCCTGCTGCATTAAGGTATGTCTGAATTATTTCCAATAAGTCCGGGTCTGTAATATAGGTTACGGCATACATCCCTTTTTGTGAGACAGACATGAACGTCGAGCTAAAGACGTTCAAAGCCTCTGATTCGAAAATAAGTGGGAGTTGAACCTGGAAGCAGGTGCCTATTTGAGGTTGGCTCTCAGCACTAATATGGCCAGACATCATGGTAACCAATTGTTTGCAAATCGACAGACCCAGCCCAGTCCCTCCAAAGCGACGGGTAGTGGTGCTTTCTCCCTGAGTAAATGGATTAAACAGAGCGCTTTTAACCTCTTCCGACATGCCAATGCCATTGTCCCTAATTTCGATTAATAGCTCTGTATGGTTATTGATCGGCCGGCAGTTGACCCAAACTTTTCCCGCATGGTCCGAACGGTGTCCGCTCGAAAATTTAACGGCATTGCTACAAAGATTAAATAAAATCTGCCGTATCCTCACTTCGTCACCTAGCAGGATTTCGGGCAATTCGGGAGCAATCAAAGTGTATATTCTAAGATTAGTCTTGATTGCTTGTGCTGCGAGAGATACCGCCACCCCTTCGACAATTGCACGTAAATTGAGGGGGATGGTTTCTAACTCCATCTTTCCCGCTTCAATTTTCGAAAAGTCGAGAATATCGTTCAGTATGTTTAAAAGTGAAAAGGCTGAGTCTCTTGCCGTGCGAACCATCGAATGTTGATCCTGACTCAGTGGTGTATCCGCGAGCAGTTCAAGCATGCCTATGACTCCATTCATCGGTGTGCGAATTTCGTGACTCATGGTTGCCAAGAATATGCTTTTTGCCTCGCTGGCCGCTTCAGCTTCGTTTTTCGCGATAATCAACTGCTGATTGCTCGCCTCCAGCGCGGCGGTGCGTTGGGACACCTTTTGTTCAAGTTGTTGGTTAAGCGCAATGATCTCTTGCTGTGCATCGGTGACCGCATTTACTTTTTTTAACAAGTCGGCATTGACCGTTTGGTAATCCTTGCTGGTAATCGTATGGTCACGCTTTAAGCGGAGAAACGCGTGGCGCATTTCGGTGAGCTCATCCTGTTGTTTGATATTGCTTTCAAGCATTTGAAGAAAAGGTAGAATCAAGGCGCTGAGCAGCGTCAGCCCCGATTCAGGGATTTCCAATTGCCAGCAGTAGGGCGCAATCTGTACCGTTGAAAACCGGTCACTCAATTCGACCAGTGCGCCTCTTACCCGACTATAGCGATCACCCAGAAGTTCCAGGTCATGTTTGAGATCTTTCGACAACAGAATGACAGGCCCGCCCAATAAGTCCCGCTTCTGGGGGATAAGATATTCAAAGCCGTCGGGAGGCGGCATGAGGGTCGTAATAAGACGCGTTGTCATTGGAATCAGCCTTTTACTTTCCCAACAGCAAAAGCACGTAAGTCATATTATGGAAAAGGTTGCGAGTATAACCCTCGGCATTTTTCAGTGGCCCGATCTCTCCGAAAGAGGGAAACCCAACAATGGGAAACGTTATACCAAATTGTTCGGAAAGGGCCTTGATTTCATGATTTACGTCCTCTCCCAGCAAGGACTTCCGGCCGGCACAACTGATGATGATCGCTGCGCTGGGCTCAAAACCATGTTCTTTATGACGTTTGGCAATTTGATACACCTCTGCAATAAGCTCTTGCGGCTGGGCCACGCAAACCTGCACAGATTTGCCTTGCTCTATGCCGCCGTATAAACCTAACGACCGTTCTGTGGTAGAAAAGTCGGGCACGATGGAGCGTAAGCGCTTTATAAACGGTTGATCGGGGTCGATGATGGTCAGTGATGTTAAACCTCGATCCGATTGTAAAACCGGTTTCCCTGTTTCCTGTTCAATAAAGTCCATCGCTGAGCATCCGGCAATCTCGAAAATGCTCGCGCCTTCCGCAGCATCTATCCTTCCTTGTTTGCCTACGGGTGTCAGATTGTTACCTATGCTGATATTAAAATTAATCTCTCCCTGTATGGCCAGCGTAGCCGCCGCGTTGCGAAGACACTGTTTGTTGACGAATAGGGCACAATCCGCCATTAGGTTATCGTCAGCGGCCAATCCACCGACAATGGGAATGCCTTCGATAGATTCGACAATTTTTTCTATCTGGCTTGCATCGGTTTTGAAATCTGAAAGCAATAACAGTAACTCGGGCGGAGTTGTTCCCAGTGTCTTTAATGTTCTGTTCAGCAATCTTTCTGTCACTTGGGCAGGTGCTTCCCGGATGCCTTCTTCGTAATTGACTGACCAGGTCACCGCGCCCTCCGAGTTGAGGCCTACAGCGGCTACGCCATGATCACTGGCACCGTGGGTTTCATAATAGCCATCCCCCGTGTTGCCTATCAGGATTAGATTTTCGTTATCTATGGCGTCATAAATTGCTTCGGTTAATTCGTTAGATTCGGCGTAATGTATCGTTGCAAAAAGAATGACAACCTCTGGATTGATCGCCGCGAGTACTTTGCCAATTTCAAGTCCCGCGCGATAGGCATCGGCAGCGTGAGAGGAAGCGGAAATTGCCTTCATATCGATTCAGCCCTGATAAACGTGATGAACTCTTTTTTCAGTTTAGCGCTTTGCGATTAATTTGCAGATGATTGTCTAAGGCATAGGCAGAGACACTAGCTGCAAATTATGACGATGAAGAAAAAGTTAATTGTTCTTAGGCCTGAAATGGGCTAGCCTGAACTCCATAAACCCGCTAAAGCGCGCTCATTGATCGTGTGTGAGCGCATGAATTTGTAGAGAGGTTTCTATGGCAGAGTTTGTAGTTTTTATCGCATTGGTGGCGATAATCTGGCAACAATTGAAGGGTATGAGCCTGAGTTCATCGAAAGCGCAACCTGTTAAAGTGAAGGCCAAACGTTTACCAGAGCAAGATGACCGCACTCGCCGTTATTAGATGAATATTGAAGTCAGTTACGCCTTAATGTAATTAAGGCGTATGAATATGTTTTGAACGGAACTACGTCTTTCTATTGGTTTTACCAGTATTTGCCGTACTCGCCCGCTAGTCACATCGTCCCCTTAATGTATCTCTGCGTTTTAATTCAGCCTTTTATTTCGATATATCGAAAATTTCGATTGTTTTTTGCGGTAAATTCTAACCATTCTCATTTTTATTCAGGCTATAGTTTTTCTCACAAGAGTGTTTAAGGCATAACGCGATGAATCGTGAGGGTATGAATGAAACTGGG
This sequence comes from Hahellaceae bacterium, assembly GCA_024234505.1. Classification (GTDB taxonomy): domain Bacteria; phylum Pseudomonadota; class Gammaproteobacteria; order Pseudomonadales; family Oleiphilaceae; genus JACKOD01. Next base: position 144,510 of record JACKOD010000003.1, read on the forward strand.
AAATAGTTCAGAACAGTGGGGCGGCGTATCCATTGCAATTCATTGGCTGGTTGCACTGACTATTTTCGGAATGTTCGGCCTCGGTCTCTATATGGTGGAACTCTCTTACTATGATCCATGGTACAAGAGTGCCCCGTGGCTTCACAAAAGCGTGGGGGCGCTATTGTTTGTAGTGATGTTGGCGAGACTGGCTTGGCGGCGGGTCTCCGGTGTACCTCGCGAACTTGTCAGTCATAAGACATGGGAGGTAAAGCTTGCTCATTGGGTTCATGGCACCCTCTACCTAATAATATTTCTAATTATATTTTCCGGCTATCTGATCGTCACCGCAAAGGGATCAGGCTTGAGCGTGTTTGGGTGGTTTGAAATACCATCCCTTATCAGCGATGTAGAGCATCTCGAAGATATGGCTGGCGATATTCACCGTTGGTTAGCTTATTTTTTAATGGCTTTAGTGACGTTGCATGCCGCAGGGGCGCTTAAACACCATTTTATTGATCGGGATGTGACGCTGACGAGAATGCTTGGGATAGGAGCCAAGGCTGCGGGCAGAAATGAGAAAAGCTAAAAGCAGGCGGGCAAACAATTTATTGCACACTAATAACTACCAATGAGGTAAATAGAGTATGGCGTTAAATAAAATACAGAGTCTGATTGCTGGCGCAGCATTGCTGGCGGGAGCTAGTTTCTCAAATGCCGCCGATTATGTGATCGATTCGGAAGGTATGCATGCCTTTGTTCAGTTCAAGATCAGCCATCTTGGCTACAGCTGGTTATATGGACGCTTTAATAAGTTTGATGGCACTTTTAGTTACGATGCCGCGCATCCTGAAATGTCCAAGGTGTCCGTAAACATAGATACATCGAGTGTGGATAGTAATCATGCGGAACGTGACAAGCACATTCGGACCGATGATTTTCTGGATGTCAAAAAATTCCCGAAAGCTACTTTTCAAAGTTCCAGGGTTGTCGATAAAGGTAATGGAGAGGCCACAATCTATGGGGCATTGACGTTGCGTGGTGTTACCAAAGAATTGGCGATTGAAGCTCAGCATGTAGGGGGGGGGGATGATCCGTGGGGAGGCTATCGTGATGGATTTGTGGGCAAAACCCGCTTTAAATTAAAGGATTTTGGTATACCTAAGTACCTGGGGCCAGCATCAGAGGAAATAGAAATTATTCTGTCCATTGAAGGTGTGCGTAAATAACTCGTGCCTTTAAAGTGGCGAGCCAGTTTGATTTGAGCGAATTTTGTGCAGTGGTACACTTGCGAGTGTTAACTGCTGCATAAATATTAGGCACTATATAGACAAGTAAATTTGGCCGGAGTACACTCGCTTGAAATTGAAACCAAGGTAAAACTTAGATGGACAGTGACATACGTAAGCGATCATTGAGATCGCTGACGCTGGTTTTGGGCACCACCCTCGCAGTAGTGGCCAGTGCAAACATATTCTATAAAAATTCCTCCTCATCTGGTCATGAGTTACCACCTGAAAGCCAGGCTGGTCATGATTTCATTGATAAGACCGCATCACCTGAAAGTTCAGCAATCCCTCTTGATTCGGTGTCAGCTAATTCCGTGAGTGATTTAGCACAAAATAACTGCATCAATACTTCTGATAAAGATTTTCACTGCCTCTCGAATTGACCAAAGGGTTTCTTTCGCTGGCATAGGTTTAATTGAGGCTGCCTGCGATTTTCATCTTTTGAATGAGAATCGCTGGCGGTTGTTCAAAAAATGTTCTCGCTAATGACAGATCAATGTTGTGTGCTGCACTAAGCTAAATCTGTGCTGTGCTGTGCTGTGCTGTGCTGTGCTGTGCTGTGCTGTGCTATCGCGAATGCGTTATTTTGTGGAGGGCTTTGTGAGCGAGTCCGTGGAAGTCGCCTGCTTTTTTCTACAAAGGCGGTGAGTAGAAGCGCGTGACGATAGCGACATTCTGTAGTAGGCCAGGGAAGCGATCATTGAAATTATGCCGTATGCAGGTATCCCTTGGAAATTTCCGGATAAACAGTAGTCCAGAATCAACATTGCGCTGAATAAGACAACACCAGCCAAAAGCGCACTGATAATGCATTTTTGCCTGAGCAAATGAAACTGCATGGACTCGTCCTTTATACGGATAACAACTCAAACCTTAGGTCAAAGCCTCATTGCACGAATGGTAAGCAGGCTGGCTTGGTATGCCTATGCGTAAATTTACTTAGAGAGCGCTTCTGCACGCTATACAAAAATGCCCGGCGACCCTTGTTCGTGGATGTTTCAGCCAATGCAGATGGCCGCTTTTGACGCTATTCTTTGTCAGTAATTTCACTCAGTAACTGTCAGAAAGGAATGCGCGTGCGATCGTTTGTTCAAAACAGCCCTCTATTGAAAACACTAAGTCATCGTGTAGGACGCGTGGCAGAAAAATCATTAAATTTTTCTCTTAATGCGATTGAAAAACGCCTGTTTTCGCAAAATTTTGATCTTTCAAACCGGTCGCTCTACGAAGTGATTTATCGTGATCGGATTATGTCCGTCAGGCATTATGAACCCCTGAAGGAATCAGAAATTATCGTGGCAGGAAAAACAGTCGCGGTAGAAAGTCATCGGCATCGTACTCCACTGGTCTTGGTGCCACCACTTGCAGCCACCTCGATGATATTCGATCTATTGCCACAGCGAAGCGTGGTTAGATTCTTTCTGGCAAAAGGGTTTGATGTCTATCTGATAGATTGGGGAGAGGTGACTGAAGATCACAGCGATCTTTCGCTAGAAACCTATGTACTTGATTGGATGCCCGCAGCGCTTAATCAAATTAGACAAGTCAGTGGCCAGCAAGAGGTGTCCATTTTTGCTTACTGTATGGGAGGACTGCTTTCGCTGATGTATGCCGCTGCAACTCAGGATAGCCACATCCGCAATATGATTACCGTAGCGAGCCCGGTAGATATGCATCAAAGTGGCGTCGCGGGGCAGGTGCTGTCGTTGGTCTATCGGCCGGCACGAATCGTGTCGTCGGTATTGAATGTCTCATTGCTTGATTTACCCGCACGCTATTTACATATCCCCGGATGGTTCAACTCGCTAGCTTTCAAGTTGACGAACCCGGTAGGCAATGTGATCAGTAATCTTGAGCTGTTGGTGAACTTATGGGATCGGGATTATGTCGAGCAACACTACACAATGAGTCAATGGTTTAATGACATGGTGGATTATCCTGGAGAAACCATTAAAGATATGGTTGTACACATGATGATCAACAATAGTATGGCAAAGGGTAAAATGACCATTGGTTCGACAAAGGCGGATTTCCAGAAGGTACGCTGTTCTATTCTGGCTTTTGCAGGTGATACCGACAAGCTCGTCAGTATCAAGGCCGCGAGAAAAGTGCTGGAAATTGTGTCTTCTGAAGATAAAGAGTTTTGTGTGGTACCTGGTGGTCATGCAGGAGTATTTGCGGGCGGTAGAGCGCCAGAAAATACGTGGGAAATCAGTGCAGATTGGCTTAAAACTCGTTCTGACTGATTCGGAAAAATATTGGCGGGGTAACATTTGGAAACAAAAGTTTGACGAATGTTACCTGTCTTTGTGAGCGGATTCTCGTCACTTATGCGCCCTGTGACCAGCAGGATGGGCCATGGTTCGGTATAGTTAACCCATGAACTGAGAACTAAAAAATTTCTCGCCAGTTGAGGGTTGATGCCATGATCTATAAATTATTCGCACTGCTTATTGCGTTAAATCTACTTACAGGTGCAGGTCATGTGTTCGCCGGAGAGCTTGCAGTCACTTCGTGGAGTGATGAAGAAATTCTGATTGAGAAATCCCGTCAGAAAGAATGCCTCAAAAAGCTGGTAGCCGTGGTGAGTGACAAATTTCTTGATAACGGAGAGTGGTTGAGTAACTTCACAAAAGAAACCCCGATGCGCGCAAGAGGTTTTTCCGTTACGGATGTGTTTACCCATGCGGGCTACAGTGTTGACGTAGATAAGGACGAGTTTTCAATAAGCATGGGATTAACCTTCTGATTTTCATACTGTCTATGCTGGGTTTGCCCTTGGATTCAGCGCGCGTTGTCTTCCTTCAGTTTTGATTTACCGCACACTTTTGATCGAAAAGTCGTCAGCAGACTGTCATATTTGACCATTATCAAACCCTTCTTGTAGCGCCTCTATCATACTTTGCCCACCAATTGAGATTGCGAGCGGATGTTCTGAGTTTAGATAGGGATGGTCTATTCTTGTCATGCTTGAGAACAATAATAATTTTGAACGAGTGGGGACGCCAATGACCAGTTCGCCAGCTATATATGCCGATATCGAAAAGTGTGTAGATGCCATTATCGAAAAAGTAGGGAAAGATATTAAGTTTGGCATGCCGCTAGGCTTGGGAAAGCCTGTTCACCTCGTGAATGCGCTTTATGCCAGAGCAAAAAAAGACCCTGAGTTGAAGTTAACGATTGCTTCCGCTATTTCCCTGGAGAAGCCCGGCGGAAGCAGTCGTCTGGAAAAAAACTTTATGGGGCCGTTTTCCAAGCGCGTGTTTGCCGATATCCCTGATATTGAATACGTCAAAGATCTTCGAGCCAATAAACTCCCTTCCAACGTGGTTGTACAGGAGTTTTTCTTTAAGGCGGGGAGTTTCCTGAATCACCCGGGACAGCAGCAAAACTATATCTGCACCAATTATACTCATGTCGTCAGGGATCTGGTTCGCCTAGGTGTTAACGTTGCGGCACAGATTGTAGCCAAGCGTACCATTGATGGAAAAACAACTTATAGCCTGAGTTGTAATCCGGATACTTCGCTGGATTTGGTTCCTCGTCTTCGCGAGCTCGAAGCCAAGGGTAAGAAAATAGCGATTGTCGGCGAGGTTAACAATAATCTTCCGTTTATGGTTAATCATGCTGAAGTCGAAGGCGATGCATTTGACATGCTGGTAGACAGCAAGGCCTATGAATATCCGCTTTTCGGTGCGCCGAATATGGCGATCACCCCCGCAGATCATATGATCGGTTTCAATGCCAGTACCCTGTTGAAGGATGGCGGCACATTGCAGGTAGGAATTGGCTCGCTGGGAAGTGCGCTGGTTTATAGCACGATACTGCGTCACGAGCACAATGATGTCTATCAGACAATGATGGATGAGCTCCAGCTTTCGCAGAAGTTTCCTATCATTTCCGAAATCGGTGAACGTGGCCGGTTTGATAAAGGGTTGTACGGTTGCAGTGAGATGATGGTAGATGGCTTTATCTATCTCTATCGTGCAGGCATTCTAAAGCGGGAAGTATTTGATGACTTCGACTTGCAAACATTGATTAATGAAGGGAAGGTACATCAAAAAGTCGACATGTCTGCATTGGATGCGTTGCTGGAGCGGGGAGTGATTTCCAGCCCGCTAAAATCCCGCGATGTAGACTACCTCAAGAAATATGGGGTGCTTCGGGAGGGGGTTGAGTATCGGGGTGGCTCACTGGTAATTGATGATAAGGTGATCGGTGCCGATCTTGAGAATCAGGAACATCGTGATCAGCTGGTGGTTAACGCCTTGGGTGATTCACTGAAAGGTGGAATTATCATGCACGGAGGTTTCTTCCTGGGTCCGCAGAACTTCTATCAGATGTTGAGAGATCTCTCTGAAGACGAAAACAAGAAATTCTGCATGACGAGCGTGTGCTTTATAAATCATCTGTTTGATCATTTTTACGGAGACCAAAAGCTCAAGGTTGCACAGAGAAAAGAAGCTCGATTCATTAATTCGACCATGATGTACACGATGAATGGCGCGGCTGTTTCTGATGGGCTTGAAAGCGGAAAAGTCGTCAGCGGGGTAGGTGGACAATATAACTTTGTTGCCATGGCCCACGAAATTGACGACGCTCGCTCCATCCTGAAAATGAAGAGTACACGTTCTACGCCGGAAGGGGTGAAGTCCAATATCGTGTTAAATTATGGGCATATCACCATTCCAAGGCATTTGCGCGATGTGGTTGTAACGGAATACGGTGTGGCTGATTTGTTGGGCAAGGCTGACAAAGATGTCTATATCGAGTTAATCAAGATTGCAGATTCACGCTTCCAGGATGAACTGATTTCTCAGGCGAAGGCGGTAGGTAAGATTCCGGCAGATTATCAATTGCCAGCAGAATACCGTAACAATACGCCGGAAAGGTTAATGTCTGTTTACAACAAATACAAAGCCAAAGGTTTCTTTGACCCCTTCCCGTTCGGTTGCGACTTTACAGCGGAAGAATTGAAAATTGGTAAAGCTCTGAAGGGCTTGAAGGCAAAAACCGGAACCAGGGGCGGGATGTTCAAGGCCATACTTGATGCCATAAAAATAAAGGATGTACCTCAGGATTTGCGTCCGCTCTTGCAACGAATGAGCATGGATAACCCTGCAGGACTGAAAGAAAAACTCGAACAGAAGCTGTTGTTGTCTGAATTAATGGGCTAGCGCGTTTAAGTTATTTTGGCTATCGCCACTGGCGAGTGTACTCGTCAGTGGCCTCAATTCTTTGCAACTCCCTTCTCACAATTTTCTAGAAACAGAAACTTTTAGCATTTTCGGCTGGTTAGCTGGCAAGTTTCATGTAAACTTCTAAACAAGATGTATTATTATGTAATTATCAAAGTCCACGCAGTGCAGGGGTATTGCTATACTTTGCTTGGGTGACAAGAATAATCTGGCGAAATAAGAAAAAGAGCATGGATAACATAGAACAGAATGAAGCCTGGCGCATATTGATTGTTGAAGATGATGAGCGTCTGGCAGATCTCACAAAAGAGTATCTTGAAAGTAACGGGCTGGTTGTTGCTGTTGAACCTAACGGCGGAGTGGCTGTAGAGCGAATCAGAACGGAGCAGCCAGATCTGGTAGTACTTGATTTGATGCTTCCGGGCGAGGATGGCTTAACTATCTGTCGTAAAGTCAGACCTCATTACAACGGCCCCATTTTGATGCTGACAGCGCGTACTGATGATCTTGATCAGGTACTAGGGTTGGAAATGGGCGCGGATGACTATATGTCGAAGCCGGTGCGTCCAAGGGTTTTGCTTGCCCGTATTCGTGCGTTATTGCGTCGGGTCAAGGAGCGTGGTGAGGAGCAGGTCACTACACAGCTGGCCGAGGGTGAGCAAGATCAGCCTGTCAGGCTGGTGTTTAACAACCTGGTGGTTGATAGTTCAATGCGCGAAGCCTGGTTAAGTGATGAGAGCATCGAGCTTACCAGTGCGGAATTCGATTTGTTATGGTTGCTTGCAAGTAATGCCGGAAAGGTTTTGAGCCGAGAAGAGATTTTTACTGCATTACGCGGTATTGAATACGACGGCCAGGATCGCTCAATTGATGTTCGTGTATCACGAATTCGTCCGAAAATAGGTGACGACCCGGTGCATCCAAGGAGAATTAAAACTGTCCGAAGCAAAGGCTATTTGTTTGTTAAAGAGGTGTAATTGCACTGCTGACAGCCAAGCTTTTGGAGTTTCGGGTGAATAAACATTTTATACGTATATTTAAGGGCCTACTGCTATCTTCGATAGCGGTGGGCCTTTTTAGTTATGGTCTGACCAAAATGGTCAACTCGGTTCGATATGAGCATTATCTGGTAGATAGTGCGGCACCTGTCATGCGCTGGCTGACTCAGTCAGGGAGTCATGTGGGGGCGCTTGCCTGGAAGGCTCAGTCGCATCCGGCATTGCAGGCGCCAGAACTGCAGCCTCTGGAGAATGCAGAGTTGAGTCGGGTTGAGCGGATTCGACTGGAAAGTGGTCAGGTATTGGTTAAAGAGCGAGAAGGGGCTTTCTATTTCTATATTTTGGCAAACCAAGGGGTATGGAGTCTGCGCTCAGAGCAGCCTTATCGTGATTTTGCGCACCTGAAGGCTTGGATTATTTCGTTCTTACCCACAAATAACGAAGATAAAGACTCGTTATTTGATCGAATGGGGAATGAATTTGGTGTTCATGTGCGCTTTGCTGAGAAAGAGGATGTTTTGCCTCGGGCCTTGGAGGCGCTTTCAGAAAGCGAGACTTATATTTATTCGAATGTTGCAGCGAATACTTCTGATGTGGATTTGTTTGCATTAGTGCCGCTGTCCGATGGCACGATTATTCATGTGACTTTGCCTCCCCCGTTTGCATGGTTTTCATTTCCCATCGCAATCCTGATTGCGCTCTTGATTGGCGGTGGGTTAGGGGCGGTACTTTACTGGCATATTGAGTCTCTTGAGACCCGATTACGCCGACTTGAGTCGACAGCGACGCGATTGGCGCGAGGTGAGTTAGAGGCGCGTGTAGAGGTGGATCAGGCGGATTCGATCGGGCGGCTGGGTGAAGCCTTTAATACGATGGCGGAACACATTCAGCGCTTGGTCGGAGTGCAAAGAGAGATGATTCATGCGGTTTCACATGAATTGCGCACTCCCGTTGCACGTATTAGATTTGGTGTTCAGATGATAGAGGATTGTCCCAATGAGGCGGCGGTGAAAAAGCAGCTTCTGGGTATTGATTCTGACATTCAGGAATTGGATGAACTGATTGACGAGATTCTCACCTATGCCCGATTAGAGCAAGGTGGCCCCATTCTTACCTTTCAGGAGGCGGATGTCAGGGCAATTGTAGAACAGGTTGTTTCGGAGCAGGGATCAGTTAAGCCCGGTATGTCCATTACAGCAACCTTCTCGGAGGACTCTAATCGCTGGAAAAATTCTGATATGGAGGTGAGATATATTCATCGTGCTATTCAGAATCTGGTTGGAAATGCAACTCGCTATGCGGCTTCTACTGTCAAAGTGGTGTGTGCATTCGAAAAAGATACCTGTCGTGTGGATGTGGAGGATGACGGTCCGGGAATTCCGGAATCAGATTGGGAAAAGGTATTTACGGCCTTTGCTCGTCTGGATGATAGCCGTACCAGAAGTTCAGGGGGGTATGGTCTGGGATTGTCTATCGTACGACGAATTTTGTATTGGCACGGGGGACAGGCTTTCCTTGGACGGAGTGAGATGGGGGGGGCGAAGTTTTCGCTGATTTGGCCGAGGAAGCAGCTTGGTTAAAAAAAGACCGGCTTTGGCCGGTCTTTTTGCTTGGGGGAGAGCTCTTAGTCAAATCCGGAGTTACTGATTACTGGCAAGGCTTTGTTGTTGCGGATCTTCTGACAGATAAGTCTGCAATCCTTCAACTTCCTGCGCTGTAAAAAACAGACCGAGCTTGGAACGTCTCCAGAGAATATCTTCAGCTGTTTTGGCCCACTCGGTTTTGCACAAGTACTCAACTTCTTTTTCGTACAGATTGGCACCAAAGTGCTTTCCAAGGTCTTCCAGACTTTTGGCTCCAGCCAGAAGTTTGAGTGACATGACTCCGTAGCTTCGACTTAGGCGGAGCATTAATTCCTGTGGCAACCAAGGATGAATTTCTTTAACTAATTCCTGAATGTCGCTGAGCGTTTTGGTTGCGTGAGTCGCTCCGGGAAGCGGTGCATGTGCCGTCCAGCCATCTGCCAGTTGGTTGAAATATGGGCGCAGCTTCTCAAGAGCGGCTTCGGCCAGCTTCCGATAGGTCGTAATTTTTCCGCCAAATACCGAGAGCAGAGGCATTTTCCCATCGAAGTCTTCCACTTCCATGGTGTAATCTCGAGTGATTGCCGATGGGTCTGAAGATTCGTCATCACAAAGCGGGCGAACACCAGAATAGCTGCTGATCACATCCGAGGCTTTTATTTGGTGTACAAAATGCTCGTTGACTACTTTGATTAAGTATTCAACCTCATCGGAGTCAATGCTAACCGTTGCTGGATCTCCTTTGTACTCTTTGTCGGTAGTGCCAATAAGCGAAAACCGCCCTTGATAAGGGATAACAAATACGATGCGCTTGTCGGTATTTTGCAATATGTAGGCACCCTCTTCGTTATGGATCTTGGGAACGATGATGTGACTGCCTTTGATCAGACGGATGCCTCTAGATGGCTGAACGCCAAGCCCATCCTTGATGATTTGGGTTACCCAGGGGCCGCCTGCATTAACCAGAGATTTGGTATGGTGAATGGTCTCTTGTCCTGATGCGACATCTTGAAGCGTGACTTTCCATAGATTTTCGCTGGTTAATCTTTCTGCATTTACAAATCGGGTTTGGGTAAGAATCCTGGCGCCATTGCGCTGTGCGGACAATGCATTCGCAACCACAAGGCGGGCGTCATCAACCCAACAGTCAGAATACTGTAAACCCTTTTTCATTTCTGCTTTTAACGGGCTATTGATACCGAACTTTATTCCTTTTGTTCCGGGCAGCGTATTGCGCTTGGAAAGGTTGTCGTAGAGAAACAGGCCACTTCGAATCATCAGGTAGGGGCGCAGATGAGGGCGGTGAGGCAGCGTGAATCTTAGAGGCTGCACAAGATGAGGTGCATTGTGCAGGAGTACTTCCCGTTCGGCCAGGGCTTCCTTGACCAGCCTGAATTCATAATGCTCAAGGTACCTGAGTCCGCCGTGAATAAGCTTGCTGCTGGCTGACGATGTGGCTGATGCAAGATCGCTTTGCTCACATAGCAGAACTGACAGTCCGCGGCCTGCGGCATCAGCGGCGATACCGGTTCCATTAATGCCGCCACCAATGACGAGCATATCTAAGGTTGGGGGAGTAAGTGATAGCATGATTTATCTTCCATGTATTCGAAAACGAAAATCTATGTTCGAAAGTATATGCTCATGTTCGACTGATGACAATATGCTAAACATAATGAAAAGAAACGAAAGTGTGATTTGTACAAAAGTTTTGTTATCTGGGCGGGTCTTCTGACTTGCTCATTGAAAGTGGCGTTAAAAAAATGCGCGAGGTAGAGACAGGGAGAGGGAGGCGCAGGCGAGGCAGCCGCCTGGCGCTTTAACGTTCTATTCCGAAATTGTGAGCTTTAGACCATGCTCGTTCAGTATGTTAATGATGCTTTCCGGTGGGCGCTTGCTGGTAAATAAATGTGAAGCCTGGCGAATATTGCCTAGCCGGATCATCGCATTTCGGCCGAATTTGGAGTGATCTGCGGCCAGGTAGATTTGCCTTGAGCTGTCAATAATAGCTTGTGCAACGCGAACTTCCTGATAGTCGAAATCTAGTAATTCTCCGTCATCGTCGATACCGCTGATGCCGATAATGGCGTAATCCACTTTGAACTGTTTGACAAAGTCCACGGTAGCCTCACCGATAATGCCCCCATCACGGTTTCTTACAATGCCTCCTGCGATAATTACCTTGAAATCCTCCTTGGAGCTGAGGATGCTGGCTACGTGAAGATTATTTGTGATAACCGTCAGTCCGCTATGCTTTAGCAGTGCTCTTGCGATGGTTTCATTGGTGGTGCCGATGTTGATGAACATTGACGCGTTGTCCGGAATTTTGGCGGCAACAGCTTCGGCGATGCGTTTCTTTTCTTCCAGGTGCTGTATTTTCCGGTCGTTGTATGCCGTATTCAGCGTACTTGAAGGGAGTCCTGCCCCCCCATGATAGCGTTGCAACAGATTTTCCTGATCGAGGTAGTTTATGTCTCGACGAATCGTCTGGGGGGTCACGTTAAAATGTTGAGCCAACTCTTCGATTGTCGCGAAACCACGTTCGGTGACAAGTTCAATTATCTGTTGATGACGAGCTTCCTGTGCCATTGGAGACCTTTTTCGCTGAACTACGGAAAAATGGCTATTATGAATCAACCGGGCAGATTTTTCAGTGAATGTTTCTATTAAAAGACAATATGGTTAATATGTGCATAATGTATGCTTATTTATCAAAAATATTTTCGGAAAAGAAAATATTTTGGCATATGTTTGATCGGGTCGTTATTATTATCCCCAAATTTGCATGACTGTTTATGTCTGCTGAAATTTGCTTTTCACAACTTTGGCTCTGACTTATTAAAGGACGAATTATGGCTGGTTATATTCTTGCCATCGATCAGGGAACTACCAGTTCTCGCGCAATTATTTTTGGTGCTGACGGTATTCCACTGGCGAGTGCGCAGCGCGAATTCACGCAATTTTTTCCTGCTGACGGATGGGTTGAGCATGACCCTGAAGAAATTTGGGAAACCACGCTTGGTGTATGTCATGCGGCAATTGAGAAATCCGGATTGACGCCATCGCAAATTACGGCGATAGGGATTACCAATCAGCGAGAAACGACATTGGTATGGGATCGTAAAACAGGGAAGCCTGTTTATCGTGCCATTGTTTGGCAGGATCGCCGCACGGCGTCCTTGTGTGAGCAGCTCAAAAGTGAGCATGCCGAAGAGTTGGTTATTCGTAAAACGGGGTTATTGATCGACCCTTATTTTTCGGCAACAAAAGTACGCTGGATTCTTGATCATGTAGAAGGTGCCAGAGACCGTGCCCGGAACGGGGAGCTGGCTTTCGGCACGATTGATACGTTCCTGTTGTGGCGTTTAACTGGTGGCAAACAACATTTAACGGATGCCACTAACGCGTCACGAACGTCATTATTTAATATTCATGATCAATCATGGGATGAAGATCTGCTGAAGCTGTTTGATGTCCCAGCCGAGGTGCTTCCGCGTGTTTGTGATAGCTCAGACGATTTTGGTACCACGGCCAAGGATGTTTTGGGCGCAGAAATTCCCGTGTATGGCATAGCAGGCGATCAACAGGCTGCCTTGATAGGACAGGCCTGTTTTCAGCCAGGAATGGCGAAAAGCACTTACGGTACGGGCTGCTTTCTTGTGTTGAATACCGGAGAGGTTGCAGTTAGATCGGAGAATCGCTTGCTGACAACCATCGCCTATCGATTAGGGGGCAAGGTGACTTATGCTGTAGAAGGCAGCATATTCATCGCAGGGGCTGCGGTACAGTGGTTGCGCGATGGTCTGCAGCTAATTTCCTGTGCTTCTGAAACAGAGGCCATGGCGCACCAGACAGGCGCTGACAATCCGGTCTATCTGGTACCGGCATTTACTGGTCTGGGTGCTCCTTATTGGGATCCGCATGCGCGAGGCGCTATTATTGGGTTAACGCGAGACACCGGTATCGCCGATATCGTTACTGCAGGCTTGCAGTCTGTATGCTATCAAACCAAAGATTTGGTTCGTGCAATGCAGCACGATGGCGCAACTTATAAGGCGCTGCGTGTTGATGGTGGCATGGTAGTGAATGATTGGGTGATGCAATTCCTGTCGGATATTCTTAATGTGACGGTTGATCGGCCCAAGGTTACCGAAACAACAGCGCTGGGTGTTGCCTACCTGGCAGGGCTTAAAGCCGGGATATACAAGAGTCTGGATGAAATATCCCAGCTATGGCATTGTGAACATCGTTTTGAGCCAGGTATGGAGCCTGAACGTCGTGAGCGACTGTATGCAGGGTGGCTGGATGCGGTAGAGCGTGTGCGTTAAGTTCGATCAGTAGTGATCAGGCGCGGAGATCTATGTGATGCTCTGCGCCTGTTACGGCTGGCTTCTTGTTAAAGTGGTTTCTCGTTAAAACAGTGTTAGGCTACACGACTGGTTCGGCAAGCAAAAATGCAATTAAATGCTCGGCGTCAACCTTAATTCCTATCATCTCCCCGACAATGAAATCCTGATGACTAGGGAATAATGCTTCAACTTCCGTGCCTGAGGCTAGTTTCAATCGATAACGCGTCGAGGTGCCGGAAAAAGTCTTTTGTGTTACCTGTGCTTTTAATTCCGACGATGCAGAAAACACAATGTCGTCCGGTCTCATCAAAATTTCTACTTTCGCACCGGGCTTCCAGTTGTAGGCGCGATTCCCTGTAATTTTCCCTAATTCGGTCTCGAAGGTTTCGTGGTTAACTGCCTTGCCATGAATGAATGCCCCTTGGCCTATAAAGCTGGCGACAAAACGGTTTGCAGGCTCATGATACAGGTTGTAAGGCGAGTCCCATTGTTGTATTGCTCCGTTATCGATAACGCCTATCTGATCACACATCGCAAAGGCTTCATTTTGATCATGGGTGACCAGGATGGCGCTGATGTTCTGTGATTTCAGAATGTCTCGAATATCGAGGCTTAGACGCTTGCGTAATTCGGTGTCTAGATTTGAAAATGGCTCGTCAAGCAAAATGAGGCTGGGTTCGGGTGCCAAGGCTCTCGCAAGTGCGACGCGCTGCTGTTGTCCACCCGATAATTCGTGAGGATAACGATGTGCCAAATCACCAAGATTAACGAGATCAAGCAATGTAGATATTTTCTTCTGTTTGAGTGTGGTTCCGGTCTTGTGTAGTCCGAATCCCACATTCTGACTAACCGTCATATGAGGGAATAGGGCGTAATCCTGAAAAACCATCCCAATTTTGCGTGATTCTGGAGGGGTATTTACCGATGCCGAGGAGATTAAATGCCCTGCGACCCGGATTTCACCCGCCGTAACAGGGTGAAATCCGGCAATGGCCCTAAGTAGCGTGCTTTTGCCACATCCACTTGGTCCCAGTAAGCAAGAAATGTCTCCCGGAGGCAGATTAAACGACAGGTTGCTAACGACACTCTTTTGGCCATAAGCGCAGCCAATATTTTTAACTTCTACAATGGGGTGCATTGGTCTTTAACAATACCTGTCGAGTGTCTTACGCGTTACAAAGTAAAAATTCCAGCAATGCTTTCTGGGCATGTAAGCGGTTTTCTGCTTCGTCCCACACGACTGAGCCTGGCTGATCCAGCATGTCTTCGCTGACTTCTTCGCCTCTGTGCGCTGGCAGGCAGTGCATGAATAGTGCGTTCGAATTCGCTCTGGACATCAGTTCCGGGTTGACCTGGTAGTCTTTGAAGGCACGGATGCGCTGCTGTTGCTCATCTTCCTGCCCCATGGATGCCCATACGTCGGTCACTACCAGATCGGCTCCCTGAACCGCCGCCTTGGGATCCCGAATGATGCGCACCCGGCTTTTGTTCTCTTCAAGCAGCGAAGTCATGGGGTCGTAACCCAGTGGTGAAGCGACAATCAATTCAAAATCAAATTGTCGTGCCGCATTGATAAACGAGTTGCACATGTTATTGCCGTCACCCACCCAGGTGACGCGTTTTCCCGAAATGGAACCCTTTTGTTCGTGGTAGGTCTGCATATCTGCCAGTAGTTGGCAGGGGTGGTAATCATCAGTCAGGGCATTAATGACCGGAACATTTGAATAGCGAGCAAACTGTTCTACCTTTTCGTGTTCAAACGTTCGGATCATGACGGCGTCAACCATCCGGGAGAGTACGCGGGCACTATCTTCAATGGGTTCGCCGCGACCAAGCTGGGTGTCTCTCGGGGATAAGAAAATGGCCGAGCCACCAAACTGGGCCATGCCTGATTCAAACGAGACGCGAGTCCGTGTTGATGACTTTTCGAATATCATCCCCAGTACACGATTTTTCAGAGGTTCATAGATTTTACCCTGCTTGTGTTCCTTTTTAAGGACGATCGCGCGTTCAACCAGCTGTGTCAGTTCGTTTGGAGTCAGATCGCGTAACGTAAGAAAATGTCTCAGCGCCATATTTTCTTCCTGTATGAAGTCTTTGCGTAAATTTGTTTACCGCGGAGAGATGCGATCATCTGCCGCATAAAGCTTAATTATTTGAACAACCGAACTCACCAAAAAGTCGGCTTCAGCCTCTGTAATGTTGAGAGGGGGAACCAGACGGATAACCTTGTCTGACGTTACATTCAGCAAAATGCCTTTGGTTCTGGCGAGTGCTACCAGTTCGGGGCAGGTGTCCAGCATCTCAATCCCAATCATGAGTCCCTGACCACGAATGTCTGCAATGTACTGGGCTCCGTCAAACGCCGATTTTAAGCCATCAATAATACGTTGACCCATAATCCGCGCATTGTCACAGAGATTCTGCTCTGTGATTGTTTTAATCACGGCAAGCGCGGCGGCGCAGGCAAGGGGGTTTCCGCCATAAGTAGAGCCATGAGAACCGGGAGTAAATATTTCCGCAGCATTCCCTCGTGCCAGACAGGCACCGATAGGGAAGCCGTTGCCAAGTCCTTTGGCAGTGGTGACCACATCAGGCACTATTCCCAGACCCTGGTACGCAAAATAGTGACCGGTACGACCATTTCCGGTTTGTACTTCGTCCAGCATTAGCAGCCACTGATTGTGATCGCAAATCGCCCGGATTTCTTTCAGGTAATCTGCGTCAGCCACACTCAGGCCGCCTTCGCCCTGAATAGGTTCCAGAAGAACGGCCACTACATTGGTGTTTGACTTTGCAATATGACGAATGGCATCAATGTCGTTAAAAGGTGCCCGAACAAAACCGGATACCAAAGGCTCAAAGCCTGCCTGAACTTTACGGTTGCCCGTAGCGGACAGTGTGGCCAGTGTGCGTCCATGAAATGATCGCTCCATAACGATAATGCACGGCGATTCCTTGCCGAGTTTATGACCATAAAGTCGCGCGAGTTTGATTGCTGCTTCGTTGGCTTCGGCGCCAGAGTTAGAAAAGAAAACGGCATCCATCCCCGAAACTGTGCATAGTTCGTTTGCAAGTGATTGCTGAAGCGGAATCTGGTAGAGGTTTGAGCAATGCATCAGGCGACCTGCCTGATCCTTAATGGCGTCCACCACCGAGGGGTGACAGTGCCCTAGGCCACAAACCGCAATGCCGCTAAAAGTGTCGAAGTATTTGTTACCATCCGTGTCGAACAGCCAGCAACCTTCCCCTCGCTCAAACGCGATGGGTAGGCGTCCGTAGGTATTCATGAGTGGTTGCTCAGCCATATACTTTCTCCTATAAACGCAAAAAGGCAGCTTTTTGCTGCCCGTAAGCTCTAACACCCCCTTTATCAGGGAGTTATTAAGCTTTATGTGGGCCATCGTAACCATAAAAGGGAAGATTGGCAACTGTCCTGAAATTTTGTCTGCAAGGGATTTCTTTATCTTCTGGGTATTAGGGGGAAGGAAAATGTTTGATGTTGAAAAAGCTGACTGCAGTAGTCGGATTTAACAAAAACGGGTAAAATGCTCACAAGTATTTCGTCTACATTCTTGTAAGCGTATTTCCTACTTTGAAAGAGGTCTTCAATGGATATTATCGAAACCATCAAAAATCAGCTTGAGAGCAATGACATCATTCTATATATGAAAGGGTCTCCTCAAATGCCTCAGTGTGGCTTTTCTGCTCGTACAGTGCAGGCACTTATGGCGTGTGGTGAGCGTTTTGCGTATGTAAATATTCTTGATAACCCTGAAATTCGTGAAAACCTGAAAACCTACTCCAACTGGCCGACCTTTCCTCAGCTTTATATCAAAGGGGAGTTGATTGGTGGCTGCGACATCGTTACTGAGCTGTATGAAAGCGGGGAGCTGAAGCAGATGGTGGCGGCAGCGGTAGGAAAGTCGGCATAACCGATTTACCAAAAGCTGACGGTCGGGCCGGTGACGGCAGATCGTGCAGCTTAACGAAAAACACGCATCATTGATGCGTGTTTTTTTATAACCGGCTTTCGGGCTCATACACAATGGGAATTTGGTATTTATATCCCTTGGCCGCATCCTTTGCCGGAGGTTCCGGGTAGGGGCTGGCGTTTAGCGCGCCTTTAAGTGCTGCGCTATCTAATTGAATATCTCCGCTTGGCTCAATAATGGTGGCCTTTCTGACTTGGCCGCTGCTCATTAAGCGTATTTCGATGACCAGTTTTCTCCGAACTTCCATGCTGCGGAATGGGTAGAGTTTATCGCCAAATTGAGATTCGACCACTTTTTTCAGTAGAGCAAGCTCATAATCATCCAGTGGCTGTTTATCATCGGATGAAATTTGCACATTTTCTGCAACAAGTGCTTGCTGTTTAAATACTTTGGCAAATTCTGACATGGCGCTATTGGCAGCAGAAGATGATGCTTTGCTGCTATTTAGTTGTGATCGAAAGTCCGGCAGCGTAGGCGGGCTAATTTGGGGAATGCTGGGTGGTTTGGGCTGACTCTTAGTTGGGCTTTTTGTAGGTAAATCCGGCGTTAGTGGCGCGCCTTGCTTTGCCACTTGTTGAGGTTGCCGGGGGGCATTGGTGGTAATCAGTTTTTCCGGGCTCGCAGGTGCAGGCTCTGCGTATTCCTGGGTGGTGGGCTGGCTGTTTTGCGAAGATTGAGCATGCTTCTGGGCTGGCGCACTTTTTGAGGCAGCGATGGATGGCATGACAATCTGTACGGGGATGCTGTGTTGGATTTCCTCCTCTTTGAATAAGGGGGTATTAAGCAATACGCCAATAAACAAATGCAGCACGAGCGCAATAGCGCCGCAAAGAAACAGGCGTGTGGAAGTTGGGTCGTGGGTATCCAGCATAAACAGCGTCGTGGCGTGCCAGTTGAATTTGAGTTTGATGATCCCCTAGCATACCAAGACTTCTCGTCTTTAAATCGGTGGTGCCGAAATTAAGGGAGTATGATAAGGGAAATGTTGGACAATCATATCAGAATGCTAGGCGCGCTGACCTGAAATCTTCCGCAAATTCTGTACAAGGCCTTCCATTGCCCTGTCGATCAGGGGTTCTCTGGAAAGGATCTTCAGTTTGCGGTCGGCTAGTTCTTGTCCTAACGCGCGACGAGTTTTCTCTAAAACTTTTAGGCCAACTCGGTTCACGAATATATAACAGTCGCCGTCGTCAATGTGAGTGGCCAGCTTGCACCGAAACTTGCTGCCATTATTAAGATAAAATTCGATCCACTGGCCAATTTCAAGGTTGTCAACCTGTTGCAGGAAGGGGGATAGCTTGATCTCATCTTCCGTAGGTGGTTGGGGGGTGACTAAATCCACCGCATCTGTCGGTACCACACTGGATAGATCGTTAGTGCAGGGCGTCTTAAAGGCATTTGTTAATGCGGATTTCAAATCCGCCATCATCGTATCGAGCCTTTCAGTGTTGTATGAGACTTCTTGTAAGCCGGATTTAATAAACTTCAATAATGGAGGTACTTTTTTTACCCAAAGTTCCTTTTCTCCTTCAGAAGCATGGGGTTGTAAGCACCAAATAAGTGTATCCAAAGCTTCAGTTGCCTTGCTCCAGCGATTGTCTTTGCTGTCTTTCAGGTAGGTCAGGAACATAAAACGACTCCACCCTTGTGTCAGAATGCAGCGTATATTTTCTGGAACAGGATATTGAGCCAG
The DNA here is from genome assembly GCA_024234505.1 of Hahellaceae bacterium. Taxonomy (GTDB): domain Bacteria; phylum Pseudomonadota; class Gammaproteobacteria; order Pseudomonadales; family Oleiphilaceae; genus JACKOD01. Next base: position 163,594 of record JACKOD010000003.1, read on the forward strand.
TTTCTTGTTGAGATAATTTTCGACAGCCGTTTGCGCATTTTTGGATTTGATTCGGCCGTGTTCTGCCTCTCTGGTTCGTTGTTCAACGATGCGAGTGCGCTTTTCTTCCCGACTTAAAAATCCGGAGAATTCAAGAAAAAGCTCAACAAATATGCTTTGGTCATCACGAAATTCTGTCAGAACCTTGCTGACCACTCGATGGATTTCCGCATAGAGCTTGTCTTTTTGTCTGTCTTCTGCGTTATTCCAGCCCGTACCTGCTTTTGCCAGTGTATCCAGCAGCTGTCGCGCAGGATGACGATGATTGCCAAAAAATGACGGGTCTTTGAGTACGACTCTTACAATCGGTATTTGTAGCTTGGAGATCAGCACCTGAATTGGTGGCGAAATGTTGTCATCTTTTAATATGAATTCGAACAGCCTGGATACGAGATCAATGGCGTCTTCATCGTTGGCGGAAAGCCCCGAAAACCGTGTTTCTCCTCCTTGAATAAGGTGTGCAATCGCGTCTTCAAGTTTTATGGGTGCGGCGATGCCTGAATCAAAGAGGTTGTCAGATGCTGGCGGCTGCATGCTTCCCAATAGTTCCTGTAATTTTACGGGGCTAATGGGGTGCTCGCGAGGCGTGTGACTGCGTCCTGGCTGATTGATGGTAAGTAGTTTGCGCAACTCGGCAAAGCTTGGGGTAAATATCGAGCTGGGCGAGTTATGTGCAGGTTGAGTTACCGTCTGTTTCGGTTGAGACGGTTTATCTGTTTTGCCTGATTCATCTGGCTGGGATGTCGCGGTTTGTCTGGTGAGTGTCTTTTCCATTCTGGCGGTTGCGGGTTTGATTCCTGCTCGCAAAAGTGCAGCGTTGGCCGTTTCCAGAATGCCTTCCAGCGCTGATGCCAGATCAACCTCAAAAACCTTAATCAGTATCAGTTTTTCCTGCGCGCCAATTTCAAGAGCGCCTGCAACCGTGAGAAATTGCTTTGACAGCAGTTCCGGGTCTATAGGGGTGAAGTGTTGCTCCGGGTTGAGAGCCGGCCACCCCGATGTAACTAGCTGTTCAAATTGGGTAAAGGTGGCACCTAATACTTGCCTGACCCTTTTGGCCATTGATGAAAGAGTGATCTCTTCCTCAAGATTCTCCTCAGCGACCATGCTCCATGTGCTGGAGTCGCTTAGCGATGTCTCTTGTGCAATATTTTGTCTTGCTTGAGGTGTGTTGAAGTTTGATTGAAGCAATTCCTGCAGTTGTTGTTCGATTCGCTTGCGCTTTATTCGAATGTCTCGCATCGCTTCAAATAGTCTATTCTGTTCACTATTGCTATGTGCATTGCTGGCGAGATCAAAAAATGCGTCATCAGCAGCATCAAACACGCTGCGTAAATGATCTGCATATTTGGATATTGCAGACGAGACAAAGTGCTGAGCGGCCTGTGAATACAGGTCTTCAGATAAATTGATGGATTTTTCTTCCCATGAGCCTAGGCGGCCAGCCATTGGCGACTCCAACACGCAATTCTCAACCCTATGCGTTTGGCCGAGCTAATATTTTATAGTTATAAGTTTTTTTTAGTGCTTGTAAAGTCATTATAGCGGTTCGCTTAATAGCTTGAAAGAAAAAAATCAATAGTAAAATGGTGCATTTTACGAATTATAACAAAAATACTGAACACTGCATCATATTTGTGGTTTTCTGTATAAAAATGGTTCGGTGGTTCGGTGGTTGGTTTGGATTTGCTTTATGTGCTTATTGATGCGGAGAGCTTTTGATTAGTGGTGATCTGTTTGGTGGTTGAATATGTTGGGTGACAAAAGGTCGTTAGCGTTTTGTGAGCTTAAACAGTTGCTTGAGAGGCCTTGGTGGAAACTTCGGTTTCCGGAGGCGTTGGAGCTCCAATTTCAAGCTTCTCTGCGTTTGAGTGCAATCCTGCAAATCAGGGTGGTATCTCTGCTGGGTATCCTTTTGTTTATGGTGTCCGGGGCGCTTGATCACTGGTTGTCGGCACACGGTGTATCGATGGTGCTTTGGATTCGATATGTCGTGGTGTTGCCTGTCTTGGTGGCGCTTGCCATGTTACCGTCCATTAAGATGGCTCACCCTTACATTGAATGGTTTGCATTGATTGGTGTTGCTATAGCTGGGTTGGGGGTGCTGGCTATAGGTGCATTCACTATTTCACCATTCAATTATCTTTACTATATAGGCATGATGTTGATCATTGTGTTTGGTTCCACTTTGATACGCTTAAGATTTGTTATGGTGGCGCTGTTGAATTTTTGGATGCTCTTGGCGTTTGTCTACTGTCTTGTGTACAAAACTCCGCCAACGCAGCTGAATGTAGGCATTGATGTTGATATTGATGCGGTGGTTAAGGCGTTAATGTCAGGTTATTGGGTGGCGATGATGTCCATAGCGATGTTTAGTGCCTATCTGTTTGAGCGATTTGGGCGGCATCAGTTTCTACAGGCGCGTATGCTGGAGATGGAGACGGACGAGCTTAAGGTGCTTGGCAAAAAGTTGCATGAGCTTTCAATCACCGATCCGTTAACAGAATTAGCGAATCGTCGTCACTTCGAGTCTTTTGCTGCTACCCAGTGCCATCGTGCAGAAAAAAACAGGCAGCCCGTGGCGATACTTTTACTGGATGTCGATTTTTTTAAACCTTACAACGATCACTATGGGCATCAAAAAGGCGACCTGGTATTGCAGCGAGTGGCCTGGGTTTTGAGGCAGCACACGAAACGAGGTGGGGAGATTGCCGCCCGTTATGGTGGTGAGGAGTTTATTTTACTGATCTATGGTGAGTCGCAGGATGAAGCTGTTGCTCACGCGGAGTCCATACGTGCAGGTATAGAGATGATGGGGCTCGAGCATAAATTCCGGAGCGACGATTGTGCTGTAGTGACGGTAAGTATAGGTGTGTCAGTGAAAATTCCGGCAAGCGAAGATGACTGGGCGGCTATGACGAGCGCCGCCGATCAGTCGCTTTATCGTGCAAAATCGGAAGGTAGAAACCGGGTGGTATCGACTCGTTCAGGCTAGAGAGATTTCTTTTTACGCTTCTTAGGCCACATTTTTGCAGTTTTAACTACATTGTCTTTGACTTGTCGAATTTCAATTCGATAGCTTTGAAGCGTAATGCATACGCTGTTTTCTGGAATGATTTCCAGTGCTTCCATAATAAGACCGTTTAAGGTTTTTGGCCCGCTGAGTGGTAGGTGCCAGCCTAGTGTTTTGTTAATGGATCGAATAGTTGCAGTGCCGTCAATTAAGTAGCTGCCATCTTCATCGGGAATAATGTCCGGGCTGTTGGCCGCATAATCGGTCGTAAAGTCGCCGACGATCTCTTCGAGAATGTCCTCCATCGTAGCAATGCCTAAAACGTCACCGTACTCGTCTACGACGATACCGATGCGCCGCTTCTCCTTTTGGAAATGAATGAGCTGGGTATGCAGCGGTGTGCTTTCCGGAATGAAGTAGGGGTCTCTGCATTCCTTCATCAGGTGGGCTTTGTTGGGTTCTTCTTCTGTTAGAAATCTCGCGCTGTTGCGTAAATGCAGTACGCCTAAAACGTTGTTGATATCGCCTTTGTAGACGGGGAGTCGGGTGTGCTGGCTGGATTTGATTTGCATGATGATGGCGTTCATGTCGTCTTCGAGATCAATACCCACGACGTCATTTCGTGGAATCATGATGTCATTAACTGTGACCTGCTCAAGATCCAGTATGCTCACCAGCATGTCCTGGTGCTTTTGTGGAATGAGAGCGCCCGCTTCATTGACCAGGGTTCTTAGTTCTTCCCGGCTGAGGTTGTCTGTTCCCTGTTCATCCGTATTTACCCGCAACAGTCGCAGTATGCCGTTCGTAAATAAGTTGACAATCCATACGGCAGGATAAAGCAGTTTGAGCAGGGGTGAGAGTATGTATGCCGCAGGAAAGGCGACTTTTTCGGGAAAAAGTGCCGCCAGAGTTTTGGGTGTAACCTCCGCAAAAATCAGGATAACGATGGTCAGGAGTGCGGTGGCTGCGGCTATGCCTGCATCTCCCCAATAGTGAAGAGCGAGGACAGTAGCGATTGATGAAGCGAGAATGTTGACGAAATTGTTTCCAATCAAAATAACGCCGATGAGTAGGTCTGTTCTGTCAAGAAGCTTGCTGGCTTTGCGTGCGCCTTTGTGCCCGCTTTTTGCCAGGTGCTTCAATCGGTAGCGGTTGAGGGACATCATTCCGGTTTCGGAGCTGGAGAAAAAAGCCGAAAACGCAATCAGGAAAATAAGTAGTCCAAACAGAAAGGTGGTTGAGCTATCGTCCAAGTTAAAAATATCTCTAAGTTATGGGTGTTAATCGCTTTGATGTCGGGTGAGGGTTCGGGTGGCGTTAGTGTTTGATAACTAATTCCAGAACCAGTTTGCTGCCATAGTATCCCAGCATCAGTACAAAGCAGCCCCAGAGTGTCCAGCGGCTGGCAGTTAGTCCTCGCCATCCTGCAATTTGACGACCAATGAGGAGTGTTGAGAAAATTGCCCATGCCAATATGGAAAGCAGGGTTTTGTGCACTAAGTGTTGGGCAAAAATGTTTTCTATAAAAATCATACCATTAATAATGCTGAGTGTGAGCAGTATCCATCCGGCCCAAATCATTTCGAAGAGCAGTCGCTCCATTGTCTGAAGTGGGGGGAGATTTCGCAATAAACGACTCGTATAGTTTGTTTTGAGTTGGCGGTTTTGTAGATAAAGCAGGAAGGCCTGAGCGGCCGCCAGTGTGAATATTGCGTAAGCGAGCACCGAGAGAATAATGTGAGTTAACAGGCCGCTGCCGGTGGCTTGCAGCTGGTGTGCAGGGATTTCAAAAATTAGCGAGGCCACAAGCGTTGCGGCAGCGAGTGGATACGCAATGAGAAACAGGTTGCGTAATGGATGGCGTAACGTCATCAATAAAAGAATGAACACGATCAGGCAGGCAATGAGAGACGATATTTTCAAAAAGCCGAGGTCTGGGCCGTCCATGCCTGCCACCATACCGTAGGTTGCAGCGGTATGAGCTAAAACAGCCAGAAAGCCGGTAAGATAGATAAAAAAGGACCTTGCTTGTATCTTTTGATAGTAGATTCCGAGTTGGTACAGTGTGCCTGTGGCGTAAAGACCGAGTGCGGCTACGCTATAAAAAACGATATTCATTGCGTTGTGTTCCGGAGTAATGTCCAAATTTTACGTGCGCTTTAAATGATTAAGCGTAAAACGATCTTGGATCCTCATTCGTTTTGTTGTTAACTCTGAGTTATAATTCCGCGTTTACAAATGCTTTGCAACGGACTTACCTAGCCATGTTCGAAAATTTAACCGACCGTTTATCCGAAAGTCTGCGCAAAATTACCGGCCAGGCAAAACTCACTGAGGACAATATAAAGGATACCTTAAGAGAGGTGCGGATGGCACTTCTTGAAGCGGATGTAGCCTTGCCGGTCGTCAAAGAATTCATAGAAAGTGTAAAACAGCGTGCCGTTGGGCAGGAGGTAATGAGAAGCCTGACTCCGGGGCAGGAGTTTATCCGCATTGTAAATGATGAACTCGTGCGGGTCATGGGGGAATCGTGCTCCACACTTAATCTTGCAGCTCAGGCGCCCGTGGTGGTATTGATGGCGGGCTTGCAGGGGGCGGGTAAAACCACAACGGTGGCCAAACTTGCCCGACTCCTCAAAGAGCGCCATAAGAAAAAAGTGATGGTGGTTAGCGCGGACGTCTACCGTCCGGCGGCGATACGTCAGCTAGAGACATTGGCTTCGGATGTGGGGGTTGAATTTTTCCCCAGTTCTGCCGATCAGGATCCTGTTGATATTGCCAATGCTGCTATTGCCAAGGCTAAAGTGCAATATCAAGACGTCCTGCTGGTGGATACGGCGGGTCGTCTTCATATTGACGAAGAAATGATGGGTGAGATTAAACGGCTTCATTCGGCCATTAATCCGATTGAAACCTTGTTTGTCGTGGATGCCATGACAGGGCAGGATGCCGCTAATACGGCCAAGGCATTTAACGCCGCACTGCCTTTGACCGGGGTGATATTGACGAAGACAGATGGTGATGCCCGAGGTGGTGCCGCGTTGTCTGTTCGTGCTATCACTGGTAAGCCCATAAAGTTTATTGGTGCGGGCGAAAAAACGGATGCATTGGAACCGTTTCACCCTGAGCGTATGGCTTCCCGTATTTTGGGTATGGGTGATGTTTTATCTTTGATCGAAGAGGCGGAGCGAAAGCTTGATCGAGATAAGGCGGAGAAGCTGACCAAGAAAATATCCAAAGGAAAGAATTTTGATCTTGAGGATTTTCGTGATCAGCTTCAGCAAATGAAGAATATGGGAGGAATGGCTGGCTTGCTGGACAAACTTCCTGGTATGGGGCAGTTATCGCAAATGGCGAGCCAGCATGTTAATGATAAAATGCTGGGTCAGTTGGAGGCGATGATTTCTTCGATGACGCCGCATGAGCGTCGCTATCCCGACGTGATCAATAATTCACGTAAGCGCCGAATTGCGGCGGGATCCGGCACTCAGATACAGGATGTGAATCGTTTGCTGAAGCAGCACAAGCAGATGCAAAAGATGATGAAAAAGTTTACGAAGAAAGGGGCGATGACCAATATGATGCGAGGCATGAAAGGAATGATGCCGCCCGGCGGGGGTGGATTTCCTCCAATGGGGCGCATGTGACATCGCATATCTTGTGGTTTAGGCGAAGAATTGTGCAGAAAACCTCGAAATGAGGTTTTCTTTACGCAAAAAATTGAATAAAATACGCGCCCTTTCGAATACCTTGCACATGCGTTTGCACTGTGTGTTTGCTAGTTAACTTAATTAACAGGATACAAAGCGAAATGGTAACAATCCGTTTAGCTCGTGGCGGCTCTAAAAAACGCCCGTTTTATCACTTGACAGTCACTGATAGCCGTAATGCCCGCGATGGTCGTTATATTGAGCGTGTAGGTTTCTTCAATCCTTTGGCTCGCGGTCAGGAAGTTCGCCTGAACGTAAATGACGAGCGCGTAAAATACTGGATCGGCACTGGCGCGACTACATCTGAGCGCGTTGCGAGCCTGTTGAAAGAAAAAGGCCTCTAAGTTTCGGTTCAGACATTGGGCCAGGTGCCGGGGGTGGTTATGAGTGATGCAAAAGCCGATTCTTTGGCTGTGCTCGGGAAGATAACCTCGGTATACGGTATTAAGGGGTGGGTAAAAGTGTTGTCATACACTGAGCCTCACTCAAATATACTTAAGTATCGTCACTGGACTCTGGATCTTAATGGCCGGAAGTTTACTTTGGAATTACTGGAAGGTAAGCCCCACGGTAAAGGACTGGTTGCGAGGTTGAGCGGTTGTTCTGATCGGGATCAGGCCGCCGGATTGTGCGGAGCATTGATATCTGTCGATGCGAATCTGCTACCGGCGCTGGAAGAAGGTGAGTATTATTGGCACCAGCTGGAAGGGCTGACGGTCAGATTGACTGATGGCCGGGAGCTGGGCACAGTGAGTTATCTTCTTGAAACCGGATCAAACGATGTGTTGGTTGTCAAAGGCACTGCCAGCAGCATCGACAAGAAAGAAAGATTGGTACCTTATCTGCCTGGACAATTTGTTCAGCAGGTGGATCTCGAAAATCGACAGATTGTCGTCGATTGGGATCCGGAGTTCTAGGTGTGTGGATCGGAGCGGTATCCCTGTTTCCTGAAATGTTTAGCTCGGTCGTCGATTATGGCGTCACAGGCAGAGCAGTCAGAAACGGTATTGTACAGTTTGAATGCTGGAATCCGAGAGATTTTACTGAGGACAAGCATAGAACCGTAGATGATCGTCCTTATGGCGGTGGTCCCGGCATGTTGATGAAGGTTGAACCTCTTGAAAAGGCCATCAGAGCGGCTAAACAGTCTGCCGGTGATGGGGTTCGGGTTCTCTACATGTCGCCGCAGGGGAGACGGTTTGATCAGGAAGGTGCGCGCTATCTGGCCGGCTTTGATAAGTTGTTGCTGGTAGCCGGTCGATATGAAGGTGTCGATGAGCGCCTGATTGAAGCTGAGATTGACGAAGAGTGGTCGCTTGGTGATTTTGTGCTGAGTGGCGGGGAAATTGCCGCTATTGCAGTCATTGATGCGGTTGCACGCCTGCTGCCGGGCGTTTTGGGACATGATTTGTCGGCGGCACAAGATTCCTTTTTTGAGGGATTGCTAGATTGTCCACATTATACCCGTCCTGAAATTTATGCGGGTGTACCAGTACCTGAGGTGCTGTTGAGTGGACATCATGAGCAAATCAGACGTTGGCGCCAGAAGCAGGCGTTGGGTCGAACATGGCAGCGGCGACCTGATCTGTTGGAACATCGTTCACTTGATCAGGTAGAGCGTGAACTGTTGGCAGAATTTATCCGAGAGTGTGAAGCCTCCGGCAATATTGTCTGAGGACAGGGTTTTTCTTAGGAGCATACAATGAGCAGCAAGAACAATATCATCAATCAGATTGAAACTGAGCAGATGACCAAACAGGTTCCTGAATTCGGTCCAGGTGACACTGTTGTGGTACAAGTTAAAGTTAGAGAAGGCGATCGTGAGCGTTTGCAGGCATTTGAAGGTGTGGTTATCGCCAAGCGTAATCGTGGCCTGAACTCTGCGTTTACGGTGCGTAAAATTTCTTACGGTGTAGGTGTGGAGCGTACGTTCCAGACTTTCAGCCCTATGGTTGACAGCGTATCAGTCAAGCGTCGTGGTGACGTGCGTCAGGCTAAACTTTACTACCTGCGCGATCTTAGTGGTAAGGCTGCTCGTATTAAAGAGAAGCTTAACTAAGATAGTTGCTTCATCTGCATTGCAGATGGACGACATAGTCTTTAAAAAAAGGGTGGATAACGTCAATGTTATCTGCCCTTTTTTTATGGGGCATGAAATGTCGAATCTGATTTGTGCGTTTTGTTTCTGCATGACATGCCGGGTGAAAAGTGTTAATTGTCACAGGCTGGAAATAGGCGAGGATTTGAAATTTGCAGTCGCTTGTGCTGATTGATCGATTTGTCGATTCGCTTTGGCTGGAAAAAGGATTGGGGCGCCATACGTTGGACGCCTATCGATCAGATTTAACGCTGTGCGCCCATTGGTTGCGGGTGCATAAGCATCTGGAGTTGGCTGAAGTAACCCCTGATGGTTTGATGGACTATTTTGGCAGTCGTTTCCGTGAAGGTTTTAAAAGTAGTTCTGCCGCGCGATTGCGCTCTAGCCTGCGTCGTTTCTTTCGTTTCTGTATGAGAGAAGGTTATGTGAAGGAGGATCCGACATTAATGCTTGTTGCTCCCAGGTTGGGCAGACGATTGCCCGATACTTTGAGCGAGCACGATGTTGATATGCTTTTAGCGGCGCCTGACACGGCAGAAGTTCTGGGATTGCGGGATCGGGCGATGCTGGAATTGCTTTATGCTTGTGGTCTGCGTGTTTCGGAATTGGTTGGATTGACGGCTTCGGATGTTAACACTCGGCAGGGGGTGGTACGCGTTGTGGGTAAGGGGGGGAAAGAGCGAGTGATACCGATGGGCGAAGACGCGCTTTCCTGGCTCAATGATTACTATCGAGAAGCTCGCCCGGCCTTGGTGTCGGGAAGACCGTGTGATGCCCTATTTCCGAGTTTGCGCGGAGAGTTTATGACGAGGCAAACCTTTTGGCACAGAATTAAAAAATATGCGCTGGTGTGCGGTATTCGTTCGGCATTATCGCCGCATACGTTGAGACACGCTTTTGCTACGCATCTGTTGAATCACGGAGCTGATTTGCGAGCAGTTCAGTTGTTACTGGGTCATAGCAGTCTATCTACAACTCAGATATATACCCATGTTGCCAAACACCGTTTACGACAAATGCATACCCTTCATCATCCACGTGCGTAGCTCATCGATATCCTGTGCTAGTCTGGATAGCGCAAATGCATTAGTTAAATGTGACTTGGGTATAATGCGTACTCAATGATAGTCTAGGTGTGTGGACGTATATTTTTACGCAAACAAGAATACTTGAATGAGGTGATGTGTGTTGAGAAAAGTAATATTGGCGAGCCTTTTGGGCATATCTTGTCATATTTTTGCAGAAGAGGTGGCGCCAGAACAGCACGTCAGGCAGGTATTTGAAAGCACGCTACCCGGAGTGGAAGTGACTTCGGTAAGAGCGGCTCCTATTCAGGGCTTTTATCAGGTGATGACTGCGGACGATCGACCTTTGCTGATATCAGAGGATGGACGTTTTATCCTGACAGGCGATATTTATGAAATATCTGCGGGAAAAATTTCCAACCTGAGCGAGAAGGATCGGATGGTGTCTCGGGCAGAGCTTTTTAAGGAGCCAGAGTCTGAACTCTTTGTATTTAAGCCGGAAGGCGAAGTAAAAGCACGAATTGCGGTTTTTACCGATATCGATTGTGGCTATTGCAGAAAATTGCACGCAGAGATTCCCAGACTGAATGCGCTGGGGGTTCAGGTGAACTATTTTGCTTATCCCCGAGCCGGTGTCGATTCGCCTTCTTATGACAAAATGGTGTCTGCATGGTGTGCTGAAAATCGTAACGAAGCGTTGACTAAGGCTAAAGCTGGTCAGGCGATCGCACCCAAGCTATGTGAAAATCCGGTTAAAAAACAGATGGGGCTGGGCCATCTTGCCGGTGTGACCGGGACGCCCGCGATAGTTTTGGAATCCGGAGAACTGCTCCCGGGTTATTTGCCTGCAGATGAGTTAGCTAAGCAGTTGTCTATTCGGTAGTTATTGTGGAAAGCAGCAGTTATTTTGGAAAACAGAAATTGTTGTGGAAAAGACTGACTGCTAAAAAAAGGGGGGGGTAACCCCTTTTTTAGCAGCGAAGCCCGCTTTCTGATTTGCGGCGATCGCACTCTTGTTGAATATTCTTGCATCTTTGTGCGCCGCCAGGCGATAAGTCACTTTGTTTGCATTCGCTATAGGCTTCTTTAAGGTCGTAATTGCTGTAACTTTTAAAAGAATTGGCATCACCACAGCCCGTCAGAAAAAGCGCGATAAAGAGTACACCTGACGTAATATGTTGCCCGAAAGCGCCAAAGTGGCGCATGAGCCTTGCTATATTTTGATCACCTGCCTTTGTTTGCAAAACGTTTCTCCAATCGTGAGTGGACAGCATTTATTATTCAATCAGATCAGTTTAGTCGTTTTTCGATGTGATGCAGATTTGATGTCGGTGGGTCGGGCGAACTGATTACGGACGACTTGGTTTTTTTCGGTTCGGAAAAGAGATAATATGGCCCGTTTAGCATGCCTTGCGGCGCGTGGGTTTGTCGCTGGCCTGTGTTGTAGACACTGGAGTTGTGCCGTTTATTTTTTAAATATAAGCATTGAAAATTGGTAAACGGAAGGGCGCGAATAAATAGTTCAGACGTTGGTGTTTTCAATCATTAGCCACAGTTTTTAATCATCGAGGTAAATAACTTGAAACCGGTAAGAGTAGGAATCTGCGGTCTTGGTACCGTTGGCGGAGGCACAGTCAATGTGTTGCGTAGAAATTTGGCTGCTATTACTGCGCGTGCAGGTTGCCCCATTGAAATTGTGCAGGTTGCTTCGCGCAGTCAGCCTGAAACACTGGATATTACCGGAATAGAATTTACGACGGATGTATTTGCGGTTGCGAATAATCCGAATGTGGACGTGGTTGTTGAATTGATGGGTGGCTACGATGTTGCCCGTGATCTGGTGCTCAAAGCGGTTAATAATGGAAAGCATGTTGTTACTGCCAATAAGGCGCTCATTGCCGTTTACGGCAATGAGATCTTCGAGGCGGCGGCCAGCAATAAAGTGATTGTTGCCTATGAGGCTGCGGTTGCGGGCGGGATTCCAATTATCAAGTCACTGCGTGAAGGCTTGGCTGCGAATAAGATTTTGGGTGTTGCCGGGATTATTAACGGTACGGGCAACTTTATTCTGACCGAAATGCGCGATAAAGGCCGCGATTTTGCGGATGTTTTGGCAGAAGCTCAGGCGCTGGGTTATGCAGAGGCAGATCCTACTTTTGATGTGGAAGGGATTGATGCTGCACATAAGCTCACGATTCTCGCGTCGGCAGCATTTGGTGTACCTTTGCAGTTTGATGCTGCCTTTACCGAAGGTATTAGTAAACTTTCTACTGTCGATGTTAGTCATGCCCAGGAATTAGGTTACCGCATTAAACATTTGGGTATTGCAAGAGCGCAAAGCGACGGTATCGAATTAAGGGTTCATCCCACCCTGGTACCACAGTCGCAGATGTTGGCAAAAGTCGACGGCGTGATGAACGCAGTACTGGTTGAAGGTGATGCTGTTGGCACCACGCTTTATTATGGTCGTGGCGCCGGCGCGGAAGCGACTGCCTCTGCGGTCATTGCCGACGTGGTTGATATTGCTCGCGCCATACATAGTGATGCAGAAGTTCCTGTACCGTATCTCGGCTTTAAAGCAGAGAGCATGGCTGACTTGAAGGTGCTACCGATCGAAGAGGTTGTTTCTGGGTATTACCTGCGCATTCAGGCCAAAGATCATCCGGGTGTGCTGGCGAAAGTGGCGTCTATTCTGAGCGATAATCACATCAATATTGAATCGGTTATGCAGAAAGAAAGCGAAGAACAAAATGGTCTGATACCGATGATCATGTTGACCCACACAGTCAAAGAGAAACAGATTAATGAAGCCATTGCGCAAATTGAAGCACTGGATGATGTAGTGGGTGAAGTGGTTCGCATTCGTGTGGAATGTTTCAAGGGGTAAAGGTGATCACCCGGTAAAGGAGTGACGCTTGAGTTTACACCGCCATGGAAAACCAGGTTTTGTGTGGCGCAGTGCAACTTAATAAAAAATGGTAAAGACAGGATTAAGCGCGTGAGATATATCAGTACCAGGGGCAAAGCACCCGCATTGGGGTTCGAAGACGTACTTCTTACCGGATTGGCGTCGGATGGCGGTCTTTATGTGCCCGAAACATTGCCCAGATTTACGTTAGAACAAATTGCGTCATGGCGGGGTCTGTCCTATGCCGAATTGGCGTTCAACGTGATGTACCCCTTTGTAGAAGAAGCCATTCCTGCGGATGAGTTTCGGGCAATGTTGCAAGATACCTATGCAGGATTTGCTCATAATGCGGTTGCACCCTTGACTCAACTTGACACTAACGAGTGGGTAATGGAGTTGTTTCATGGTCCAACGCTGGCATTCAAGGATTTCGCATTACAGTTATTGGGCCGCTTGTTGGATTATGTGCTGGAGAAGCGTCAGGAGCACGTGGTTATTTTGGGTGCGACGTCGGGTGATACTGGCTCCGCTGCGATAGAGGGTTGTCGTCGTTGTAAAAATGTCGATATTTTTATACTGCACCCTTATCAGCGTGTTTCGGAAGTTCAGCGCCGTCAGATGACAACCATCCTGGGTGACAATATCCACAATCTGGCGATAGAAGGCAATTTTGATGATTGCCAGCAAATGGTCAAAGACAGTTTCAATAATCAGTCATTTTTAGGCGGAAAGAGTCGTTTGGTTGCTGTAAATTCGATCAACTGGGCACGTATCATGGCTCAGATCGTGTACTACTTCCATGCCTCTCTATCTCTCGGTGGGCCGGCGCGCAGCCTGTCTTTCTCTGTGCCAACCGGTAATTTCGGCGATATTTTTGCGGGTTATCTGGCACGTAATATGGGGTTGCCTATCAGCCAGCTTGTGGTAGCGACTAACAAGAACGATATACTGCATCGTTTCATTAGTCAGAATCGCTATCAGGTTGAACAACTGCACCATACGCTGTCGCCTAGTATGGATATTATGGTGTCGAGCAATTTTGAACGTCTGTTATTTGATTTGCACGGACGCAGTGGTGAAGCGACGGCGGCGCTGATGGCGCAGTTGCAAAAAGGCCCTGCGTCTATTGAAGACTATCGCTGGCAGGCCGCACGCGAATTGTTTGATAGCTATACCGTTGACGACGAAAGTACCTGCGCAACCATTGCGGAAGTTTATGCCCAGACTGAAGAGGTGCTCGATCCTCATACGGCTATCGGTGTTCGTGCCGCGCGTGAGTGTCGCCGCGACACCTCTGTGCCAATGGTAACGCTGGCGACCGCTCATCCGGTGAAATTCCCTGAGGCGGTCGAGAAAGCGGGTATCGGCGTGGAAACCAGTTTGCCAGCGCATTTGTCTGACCTGTTTGATCGTGCAGAGCGCTATAGTGTGCTGAAAAAAGATATCTCTGTTGTTCAGGAATTTATACAGAAGAACGCGCGCATTTAATTTTCATGCGGTTAATAGGGGTGGGTTCAGGTGTAGCAGACCTGAGCCTGGCACCCCAAAGCATTGGTGTTACTTGTTTTATTGGGTGTGGTATCTATCGCTACATCTCTTTTCTGTTTGTTCCCGCCTTGAGCTGAAAGTTTGATGAATCCAGGTATTCAACGTAGACGTTTGCCCGCAGATATGTCTGGACTGGCAACGTTATCCCCTTTACTTCGCCGTATTTACGCTACTCGCGGAGTGTCCTCGTTAAGCGAGTTGGATCACTCGCTAACCGCCATGGCGGCTCCCGCCCAGATGAAAGGTATTGATCGTGCCGCAAGTATTCTGGCGGAGGCGGTGATTCAAAGGCAACGCTTATTAATCGTCGGTGACTTCGATTGTGATGGGGCGACCAGCACCGCCTTGGGCGTTCTCGCATTACGAGCGCTCGGGGCGGCACACGTGGATTTTCTGGTGCCTGATCGCTTTAAGTACGGTTATGGCTTAACTCCCGAAATTGTTGCCGTGGCTTGCGAGCGAAAGCCTGATGTTCTCATTACGGTGGATAATGGCATCGCCAGTATTGAAGGTGTGAAGGCAGCACGTGCTGCGGGTATCACTGTGGTGGTGACCGACCATCATTTACCCGGTGAGATCCTTCCTGACGCGGACGCTATTGTTAATCCCAACCAAGGGGCGTGTGATTTTAGCAGTAAAGCGGCTGCGGGTGTCGGGGTGATCTTCTGTGTGATGACGGTGTTACGCAAAGTACTCAGAGAGCGGCACTGGTTTGCCGAGACCGGTCTGAAAGAGCCAAATATGGCGCAGTTTCTGGATTTGGTGGCTTTGGGAACCGTCGCCGACGTTGTGCCACTGGATCAGAATAATCGCGTTTTTGTGGAACAGGGTATTCGACGCATTCGTGCCGGAAATTGTCGTCCCGGAATACGGGCACTTGTTCAGATTGCCGGACGAGAAATGTCTGGACTTACGCCGATGGATTTGGGATTTGTTGTCGGACCGCGTTTAAATGCGGCAGGACGATTGGAAGATATGTCGGTGGGTATTGAGTGTCTGATTACTACCTCGGAACAGCGCGCTTTTGATGTGGCGAAGGAGCTGGATAGTTTAAATCAGGCACGCAAACAGATTGAACAGGAAATGAAGGCCCACGCCGAAGTTCTTGTCGATGAATGGCTGACTGGATCCGGTGGTGAATTGCCATGGGGGCTTTGTCTGTATGACGAGTCCTGGCATCAGGGGGTTATCGGGCTGCTGGCGTCGCGTATGAAGGAGCGCCTGCATCGACCGGTGATTGCATTTGCGCCTGCCGATGATGACGCTGTGTGGCTAAAGGGGTCTGCTCGTTCAATTCCGGGACTGCATATTCGTGATACTCTGGATCGGGTGGCAACGCAGCGACCTGATATCCTGACAAAGTTTGGCGGACATGCCATGGCCGCAGGGATGACCGTAGCCGCTGAACATTTTGATGAGTTTTGTCGGTTATTTGATAGCAATGTGAAAGCCGCACTGTCTGAATCCGATTTAAAGGCACTGATACTCACTGATGGGGCGCTGGCGCCGGAAGAACTGACACTTGAAACCGCGCAGATGTTGCGGCTGGCCGGGCCTTGGGGGCAGCAGTTCCCCGAGCCTGTGTTTGACGGGGAATTTCTTGTAATCCAAAGTCGGGTGTTAGGGGGGCGACACTTGAAACTGGTGTTGGGATTGCCGGGTCATTCGGTGGTCTTCGACGCTATCGCATTTCAGACGGAATGGGCTGATGGGCGATCCCTACCTGCTCGGGTTCATATAGTGTATCGCCCCGATGTGAATGAGTTTCGGGGGGAAACCCGACTGCAGTTATTGATTACCCATTTGTCTCCGGCCCCTGTGAGCGGGGAGTAAACTTAATGCGTTTAGTGTGAGTCGGTCAAGCGCTCAAGTTTGTCCCGGGTAGGGCCGGTGATGTCGACAGCTTTGTTGCTTTCCATATCCATGAGCACAAATGTAATGGCGGCATCGGCTACGATGACGTCAGATCCTTCCAGAAAGATTTCTTGTTCAATGATGCAGCTGCGCTGACCTACCTTGCGGGTATGCGTGTGGACTTCCAATATGTCATTGGGAAATCCGGGGCGTCGGTAATTGATATTGATATTCACCAGCACAAACGCCAGTTTTTGTTCTGCGACCACTTCGAGTAAATTGTGCCTTTCGAAATATTCCCAGCGCGCCTCTTCCAGAAATTCAAGATATCTGGCGTTGTTTACATGCCCGTAAATATCCAGATGGTATCCGCGCACTTTGATCTTAATAACTTCTTTCATGAGTCACTCGAGTGTTAATGATCGCAACCGCTAAGGGTTGGTTAAAATGGTTTGAGGTAGGCATAAGAATTAAAACAGATAGCGAATTTTAGGTAAAATACTCTAAAAAGGCGAGCGCGCCGTCATCTTTGCTGGCCTCAACCGAGCGAAGCTGTACGGGTAAATCCTGCGCGCTGAGTGGCCGATTTTTCGTAAATCGTATAGAATATCCGCCTTTTTTGACCTCAGACCGAAGCTGCAATGCAGAAGTGCGCTGATGTTTTTCTGAATTATTTAATTTCTGGTTGGCCTTACGCCTGACTGGTTTGTCGCTGGTCGACTGTTTTTACTACGGGTCGGCTGGTTTTATTGCTGGATTGGATTGTACACATGCTAGAAGTAAATCCTTTAGTACTGCAAATCAAAGATCTTCGAGGACGCACAGACGTTCTTAGGGGGTATCTTTGACTTTGACCACAAGAAAGAACGTCTGACCGAAGTTTCTCGTGAACTTGAAGACCCGAAAATCTGGGATACACCGGAAAAGGCGCAAGCCCTGGGTCGAGAGCGGGCGTCATTGGAAATGGTGGTTGATACCATCGAGACGATGGATTCCGGATTGAATGATGCCGACGAATTACTTCAGATGGCCGTAGAGGAGCAGGATGCCGATACGGTCGATGCGGTACAGTCCGAACTGGATTCATTACAGAAGCGCCTTGAAGAACTGGAGTTTCGCCGGATGTTTTCGGGTGAAATGGACCCTTGCAATGCCTACCTGGATATCCAGTCGGGGTCGGGTGGAACGGAAGCTCAGGATTGGGCGAACATGCTGCTGCGTATGTACCTTCGTTGGGGCGAAGATAAAGGCTTCAAAATTGAACTCATGGAAGTTCAGGATGGCGAAGTGGCTGGGGTGAAGAGTGCGACTATCCGTTTTGAAGGCGAATATGCGTACGGATGGCTGAGAACCGAAACCGGCGTGCATCGTCTGGTTCGTAAATCGCCTTTTGATTCAGGCAATCGTCGTCATACCTCATTTTCGTCGGTCTTCGTGTCGCCGGAAGTGGATGACAGCATTGAAATCGATATTAACCCTGCGGATTTGCGCGTTGACGTTTATCGTGCGTCCGGCGCGGGTGGGCAGCACGTAAACCGGACCGAATCGGCTGTGCGTTTGACCCACAATCCGACCGGCGTGGTGGTTGCGTGTCAAAGTGAGCGCTCGCAACATTCGAACAAAGATCGCGCGATGAAACAGTTAAAGGCCAAACTGTATGAGCTTGAAGTTCAAAAGCGGAACAGTGAGAAGCAAAAGCTGGAAGATTCCAAGTCGGACATAGGCTGGGGGAGTCAGATTCGCTCCTATATTCTGGATGATGCCCGGATCAAGGATTTACGTACGGGAGTTGAGACCCGTAACACGCAGGCGGTGCTGGATGGCGATTTGGATCGCTTCATCGAAGCGAGTCTGAAACAAGGCCTGTAAGCACTCTTGCAGATTTGGGATTTATAAATTAAATGCGCGGATTACTGTGCAAACTGTTTGGAAAAAAGTAACGATGTCCACTGAAAACCAGACCGATCAAACCCGGATAGATGAAGTTAACGCTGATGCGCTGCAAGCTGACAACAAGCTGATCGCGGAGCGCCGTGCCAAACTGGATGAAATTCGACAGCAGGGACAGGCTTTCCCGAACACTTTTCGTCGGGATGCCTATGCGGGTGAGCTGCAAGCCCATTACGGAGAGAAAACCAAGGAAGAACTGGAAACACTGGGACAGCGAGTCAGTGTGGCAGGTCGGATCATGGCTCGTCGTGGACCCTTTATGGTATTGCAGGATATGTCTGGCCGTATCCAGGTGTACGCCGACAAAGAAGTGCAAAAGCAGATTCGTTTGTGGGATATCGGCGATATTATCGGTGTTGAAGGCAATCTGCACAAATCAGGCAAAGGTGATTTGTATGTGATGATGGAAAGCTTTCAGCTACTGACTAAATCATTGCGTCCATTGCCTGAGAAATGGCATGGCATTGCGGATCAGGAAATCAAATATCGTCAGCGTTATCTTGACCTGATTGTGAGCGAAGATACCCGCGAGACGTTTAAGATTCGCTCAAAAGTGATTGAAGCCATTCGTTACTTCCTGAGCAAACGTGACTTTATTGAAGCGGAAACGCCGATGTTGCAGGTTATTCCGGGAGGGGCCACGGCTCGCCCGTTTATTACCTATCACAATGCGCTGGATATTTCGATGTTCCTGCGGATTGCGCCGGAATTGTATCTTAAGCGTTTGGTGGTGGGGGGTTTTGAACGGGTATTCGAAATCAACCGCAATTTCCGGAATGAAGGTTTGTCGACACGCCACAATCCTGAATTCACCATGATTGAGTTCTACCAGGCCTATGCGGATTATAAAGATCTGATGGATCTGACGGAGGCGATGTTGCGCTTTGTGGCACAGGAAGTTTTGGGTACTACCAAAGTAACCAATACCCTGAAAAGCCGCGATGGCGATGTGCAGGAAACGATTGAGTATGATTTTGGTCAGCCGTTTGTTCGAATGAGTGTTTTTGACTCAATTCTGCACTTTAATCCGGAGGTAAATGCCGATACGTTGGCCACGCTGGAAGGCGCGCGTGAGATTGCGAAAGGTTTGGGTATTCCCCTGAAAGATATCTGGGGGTTAGGCAAGGTCCAGATCGAAATCTTTGAGAAAACCGTTGAGCATCGGTTGTTGCAGCCCACCTTTATCACTGAATATCCTACGGAAGTCTCACCGTTGGCGCGTCGAAGCGATGCCAATCCGTTTGTAACGGATCGATTTGAATTCTTTGTAGGTGGCCGCGAGATTGCCAACGGATTCTCGGAGTTAAATGATGCGGAAGATCAGGCCGAACGATTCCGTAAGCAGGTGGCAGAGAAAGAAGCGGGCGACGATGAAGCGATGCATTTTGATGACGATTATATTGTTGCCCTGGAACATGGCTTGCCGCCTACGGCAGGAGAAGGTATCGGGATAGACCGACTGGTCATGTTGCTGACGGATTCGCCTTCAATCCGTGATGTTATTTTGTTCCCGCACATGAAACCTCGCGACTAAGGAAAGCCGACGCATGATGGATGAAACATTACAGGTCAAGCCCGGTGCACTGCAGGGGCAGTGGCATTCGCTGCTTGAGCCGGAGCTGTCTCAACCGTATATGCGTCAATTGCGAGAATTTCTGTTTCAACAGAAGCAGGCGGGAAAAGTAATTTTTCCGCCCGGTTCAAAAATATTTAATGCCTTTAACCATACGCCCTTTGAACGGGTGAAAGTGGTGATCCTGGGTCAGGATCCCTACCATGGACCGGGACAGGCTCACGGGCTGTGTTTTTCGGTGCAGCCGGGCGTACCTGTGCCCCCTTCATTGGTGAATATCTTCAAGGAAATTCGTAATGATCTGGGGATTGAGCCACCGGGTCATGGGTGTTTGACGTCCTGGGCGGATCAAGGTGTCCTTTTGCTCAATGCTGTGCTCACGGTAGAGCAGGGTATGGCTAACGCACATCAGGGAAAGGGGTGGGAGCATTTTACTGATCGAGCTATCGCGTTACTGAATGAGCAATGCGAAGGGATCGTTTTCATGCTTTGGGGCAGTTATGCTCAGAAGAAAGGCCAGTTGATTAATCGACAGCGTCACCGGGTATTGACGGCACCGCACCCTTCGCCCCTGTCTGCACATCGGGGCTTTTTGGGGTGCAAACACTTTTCGTTGGCGAATGAATATCTCCTGTCTCGCGGGCAAACACCGATCAACTGGCGTTTGCCTGATCTGCCTTCCTCTTGATGCATTGCGTGACCCGGAAGGCGATCTGTGCTTCCGGCTCATTCTCAGTCTTCTATCTACTCTGCCGCTTTTCAGGCACGATTTTTTTTAACCGTCCTACTATTTCTTTTAATCGTAAAGTAAAGCACCGGAATCACGACCAGCGTTAGCAGGGATGAGACCAGTATCCCGAAAATCAGCGAAATCGCTAACCCGCTGAAGATCGGGTCATCCAAAATAAACAATGCGCCAATGACCGCCGCAAAGGCCGTCAGGAGAATCGGTTTTGCCCTCACCGACGCGCTTTGTATGACCGCTTGTTCCAAAGAAACACCCTGCCTGACGTTTTCGTTAATAAAATCCACCAGCAGAATAGAGTTTCGGACGATGATGCCTGCCAATGCAATCATGCCGATCATGGAGGTTGCGGTGAACTGCGCTCCCAGCAGGGCATGCCCCGGCATGACGCCAATGAGGGTGAGCGGAATTGGCGCCATAATGACTAGCGGCGTGAGGTAGGAGTGGAATTGGGCGACGACCAATAAGTAAATCAGCACCATGCCGATGGCATAAGCAATGCCCATGTCGCGAAAGGTTTCATAGGTAATCTGCCACTCGCCAGCCCATTTAAGTGCAGGGCGATTTACTACGTCGGGAGTGTGAATGAACCATTGCGTCAGCTCTGGTAATTTAGCGCTGATTTCGGCCATACCATACAAGGGTGAATCGAGTTCACCCGCCATATCGCCCGTAACAAAGGCGACGGGTAGCAGGTCTTTGTGGTAACGCGCAGGCTCTTTGGGCCGGGTGTCTGCCATCAATACTTCAGTTAGCGGTATGAGTTCTCCCCGGTTATTCGCAAGCTGGATATTGCGGATTTGATGGGGGTTCGACTTATCCTCGTTGCCCAGACGAAGACGGATGGGGATAGCATATTTGGTATCGGGGGTGTGCAGATAGCTCACTTCATCTCCCCGGTACAATGAATTCACTGTGTTTATGATCTGTTCATAACTTAGCCCAAGTAGCGCGGCTTTGGCTCGGTCAATCCGATAGTGCTGTTCCATGAGAGGCGATTCTGCAGAGGTGTCAACGTCTACAATCGCTTCGGTGGTTTTAAATTCGTGGTGGACTTGTGTCTGGATTTGTTGACGTTGTTCCGTATCGAAACCATAAATTTCTGCGACCAGAGGGGCCATTACCGGCGGGCCGGGAGGAACTTCCACGACTTGTATGGTGGCATTAAATGCTTCACCCACTCGTTGAAGTGGTTCGCGTAAGCCCTTGGCGATGTCGTGACTTTTCCGCATTCGATGTGCTTTATCCACGAGATTAATCTGGATATCCCCCATATGGGGAGACTGACGAAGATAATATTGGCGTACCAGTCCATTGAAATTGATGGGGGCATGGGTGCCCGCGTAGAGTTGGTAATCAGCCACTTCAGGTACATGGGCAATTTCATCGGCTAATTTCTGGAGTACGGCCAGCGTGTTTTCGACCGGGGTGCCTTCGGGGAGGTCTACTACAACCTGGATTTCAGATTTATTGTCAAAGGGTAGCATTTTCATCACGACCCATTTTGCAAAAGGCATGGCTAACGCTATTCCAACCAGTAGTAGCATGGCCAGCACCAGTTGCAATCGACGTTGGTAACCTTGAGTGGCATCCAGAAACAGAGCCACCATCTTGCCGGCGATATTTACGCCAGAGGTGGAGGTTGCATGATGTTTCGAGGGAGCGTGAAGCAATTTAAATGCGAGCCAAGGGGTAACCACAAAGGCTACCACCAGAGAGATAAGCATGCCCGTACTGGCATTAATGGGTATCGGGCTCATATAGGGGCCCATGAGCCCGCTGACAAATGCCATCGGCATGAGCGCAGCAATAACCGTCAACGTGGCCAGTATCGTTGCTCCGCCCACTTCGTCGACAGCCGCAGGAATCGCTTTAAGCAGATTGCTTTCACCCAGGCTCATGTGACGATGAATGTTCTCAACCACAACAATGGCATCATCTACCAAAATGCCAATTGAGAAAATCAGTGCAAATAATGAGACTCGATTGAGTGTAAAGCCCCATGCCCACGAAGCGAAGAGCGTGAGTGCCAGGGTGACCAATATGGCACTACCAACAATCACCGCTTCACGCAGACCGAGTGTTGCCATCACGAGCAAGATAACGGCGGCGGTTGCAAAAAGTAGTTTATGGATGAGTTTGTCAGATTTTTCAGCCGCGCTCGCACCATAATTTCTTGTTATAGTCGTGCCGACGCTTTCGGGAATCACGATGTTCTGAAGCTGCCGCAAACGTTGTTCAATTTGCTGAGTCAATTCAACGGCATTGATTCCGGGTTGTTTTGCGATATTCAGTGTTACGGCGGGCACCAGTGTTTGGTTTTCCGGTTGACCAAACCAGGCAGTTTCTGTGGGAGCTGAAGAGCCGTAGTGTAATCTGGCAACCTGATCAAGCGTGACCGGTTGTCCTGCGTTGACGGTAATGATCAGCTCTCGAAGTTCATCCAGCGTTTGAAAATAACTTCCGGCCTGTACCGGAATAATCTGACTGTCGCGGGTTAACTGTCCTGAGGGAAGATTGATGTTCCCGGCCATCAGGCTCGCCTTGAGCTGAGGGTAGCTGATCTGATACGCGGACAGCAATGCGGTGTCCAGCTCGACTTCAACCACGGCCTCAGGCGCACCTATCGTATAGATATCACGCGTTCCCTGAATTCGCTTGAGCTCGGTTTCCAGACTATGTGCCAGCCTTCTGAGTTCACTGACGCCGGTGGCCGTAGTTTTTGGCCACAAAGTAATGCTCATGACCGGCACATCATCTATGCCTTTGGGTTTGATCAATGGCTGGCCAACACCGAGTCCGGCGGGTAACCAGTCGGCATGGGAATAGATCTGATTGTAGAGTTTGACCAGGGCTTCCTGCCGGGGCACGCCTACGTCGAATTGAACGCTGAGAACGGCGAGGTTGCTCGCCGAGGTCGAATAGACGTGCTTTACCCCTTCAATTTCGGAAAGCACCTGCTCGGCGGGGGTGCTGATGACATGCTCTACTTCTGTTGCACTGGCGCCGGGATAGGGGATAAAAATATTTGCAAAGGTCACATCAATTTGCGGTTCTTCTTCTTTCGGCGTGACCGCAATGGCAAACAGGCCAAGCAGCAAGCCAACCAGAGCAAGCAAGGGCGTAATTTGATGGTTCTGAAAAAATTGTGCGATTCGGCCAGAAAGCCCGTAAGAAGTCATGGCATGCTCCGCCTAGTTGGACTCTGGATAGTTGGATTCAGAATGGTTGGATTCGGTGGTTGAGAAAAGTTTGGCGGGAAAGCGAACCACACGCTCACCTTCGAACAGGCCACTCAAAATGAGCACTTCACCTTCGCCGCAAAGACCGGCGTTGACGGGACGTAACTTCGGAAGATGTTGATCGTCGAGTACATAAACCGCTTGAAGTTCGTGGCGCAATATCAGTGAATCACAGGGCAGGCTGATCTGGTCGGATACGCCTGCGGCTATACGCACCTTGATCCACGCACCAGGGATATAGCGATTACTGCTTTGCAGTGCGTCCGGGAGGGTGCTGCGCACCTGAATCTGGCTATTGCCCGGATGAGCATAGGGAAATACTACGGTTTGTGTCGCTTTCGTCCAGGAGCGTGTCGCTCGGTTTTGGAGTTCAACCACAGGGTGATCCTGAAGCAATGGCCAGTAGGCCTGGGGTACAAAAAAGGTGGCGCGCAAGGGAGAGAGTGCCAGCCCGGACATCAGCGGCAGGCCGGGAGAGGCCAACTCTCCAATTTCTGCATGGCGAGCGGTCACGATGCCTGAATAGGGCGCACGAACCTGGGTGTATTCCAATTGTTGCTGTGCAGCAGTGACCGCGGCTTGAGCTGCCTGTTGTCTAGCCTGTGCTGCTTTGACGGCTGCCTCGCTTGCGTCAACCTGGGAGGGCGCAACGCTTTTTTGGTTAAGTAACTTGCTCAGGCGCTGGTACTGGATTAGTGCTTCCTGAAATTGTGCTGTGGCTTCTTTGAGCAGGGCTTCGGCTTGCAGCCGCTGGGTGCGCTGTTGGATATCGTCAATTTGTAACAGCAGGGCCCCCTTTTCCACTTGATCGTTAACATCAACAAAAATATTAAGAATTCTGCCATGAGTTTGTGCCGCGATTGTGCCTTGGTTAATCGCTTCGATACGAGCGTTGAGCTGCAGGTAATCGGTACGGGGAATTCGATGTGCGGTCAGGGTTTCGATTTGCTCTGCCGCGAACAGGGTTTGACTGCTAAGCAAACTCAACAGAAAAAAGAGGGTAATGTGAATGGCACTTTGAAAATTTACAGGCGGGGAGTCGTGATTCATGGCATGTCCTTTCCATTGTGGCGAGCAAATTGATAATTTTATGTCAGCGTAGCTTAAATTTTACTTAAGGTTCGGGTGTGATCACGGGGGAAGGCTTGCGTTAGCTATTATCTATGAGAGGTACAAATGAAACGTCCAGTTTTGCTTCCATTATCAGAGATCCGTTGTGTTTAACCCCGCGATAAAGTACCTGACCCAAACCCGGAATACCTAGTGGCATCACGAGGCGCCCGTTTTCGGCGAGTTGCTGCTCCAAAGCGGGTGGAATGGTCTCAGGAGCGGCGGTGACGATAATCGCGTCGAAAGGGGCGGCTTCGGGCCAGCCCGAAAAACCGTTGCCGCAGCGTAAATGAAGGGTGGGGGTATTTTCCGGGCGGAGCCTGACCTCAGCCTGTTCGTATAAAGCAAATATGCGTTCAATACTAAAAACCTCTTTGGCCAGCTGAAGCAGTATTGCTGTCTGGTAGCCGGAACCTGTGCCGATTTCGAGCACCCGGTCAGCGGGAGACAGGTCGAGCAGCTCTGTCATGAGTGCAACGATAAAGGGTTGCGATATGGTTTGGTTGTATCCGATAGGCAGCGGGTAATTATTCCAGGCATCTTGGCGACGAGAGACCGGCACAAAATCTTCCCGGTTGACCTTTTCCAACGCCTCACGCACAGGGGGGCTTAAATGTGATCGGGCCGTTTGAGCAGACGTGTCGCGCATGTTCTGATCTATTTCTGCCATTAAAGCGCGATGGGCGCGGTCCTGTCGAGAATGCGCGTCTGGAGTGAGTTTCACTTGGATCTCCTCCGTCAATGAAGCCTGAAAAGTGCTGACTGTGTCATCGGGAAAGTTATCCCCGCGTTGGTAATAAGTATAGTTTGAATGCGTCGTCTGTTATCGAATTTCAGCCGTAGACATTTGAATTTGAACCGAAGCTATGGCTTCTCGGGAGGTTGGTCGTCAGGTTGCTATACTGGAGCTATGTTTACTTTCTCTAACGTTGTTAACTTTCACGTTGTTTACTTACTCTAACCTGCGACACCTTATGGATTTCAAGGAATGACAACGCCACAAGCAGCGACTGATTACGCCACTGATATCGTGAAGAATGCGTGCCGTCAATATAACAATGACGCCTCCCGTATGATGGACATTCTCTGGTGCGTGCAGGATGCACTGGGCGGCATAGATACTGACGCCATGACGGTCATTGCACAGCAAACGTCTGGCTATCGTGTGGAAGTGGAAGGCGTTGTCAGCTTTTACTCTTTCTTTTCATCGCAACCTCGTCCTCAGGTCGTGAGGATTTATTTATGTGAGGATGTGATTGATCAGCATGCAGGCATCGCCGAGGTTGCCGCCGTGTTCGAGCGTACGCTGGGCATTCGTATCGGGCAAACGTCGGCAGATATCCCGGTAGAGCTGCACTGGACGCCCTGTATTGGTTTGTCAGATCAGGCACCGGCGGCCCTGATCAATTTTCGCCCTTTTACTCGTTTAACGCCTGACAAAGCCGAAGCACTTGCCAGAGCCATACTCGCCGGTATCGCCGTGCATGAGCTCCCGATAGGAGAAGGAGAGGGTAACAATTCAAAGCCTTTGATCAACGTCGAGGTTGCCAATAATTTGCGACTACCGGGGGCGGTGTATTTTGCCCCGCATCGTCCCTTATCGGGTTTAGACAACGCCGGTAGGCTCTCGCCTGCACAGGTGCGCCATGAAATCAGGCAGGCGGGGCTACGTGGTCGTGGTGGCGCGGGCTATCCTGTCTGGAAAAAATGGGAGGCGGCGGCGACAACGGCGTCCGAACGCCGTTTCGTCATTTGTAACGCCGATGAGGGAGAGCCGGGCACGTTCAAGGATCGCCTGTTACTCACCGAGAAGGCAGACTTATTGTTTGAAGGTATGACCATTGCCGCCTACGCCGTGGGAGCCAGCGAAGGCATCCTCTATTTACGCGCCGAATATCGATACCTGCACGCGTGGCTGAATCATCTATTGCTGGAGCGGCGTCGGCAGGGGCTGCTTGGAAAGGCTATTCGGGGAATGGAGAATTTTGACTTTGATATTCGGATTCAACTAGGTGCGGGGGCCTATATCTGTGGCGAAGAAAGTGCCTTGATTTCATCTTGCGAAGGACGTCGAGGCGAGCCAAAAACAAAGCCGCCTTTTCCCGCACAGGCGGGCTATCTGGGTTATCCCACGGTGGTGAATAATGTGGAAACGCTTTGTGCGATTCCTGCAATTCTATCGCGGGGTAGTCAGTGGTTTGCCGGACTGGGTACGGAACAGAGTTCTGGCACCAAATTGCTGAGTGTGAGTGGTGATTGTTCAAGACCCGGAGTGTACGAAGTGCCTTTGGGAATCTCGGTTAAGGAGGTTTTGACACTGGCAGGAGGCGTTGATGCTCAAGCGGTACAAGTCGGCGGAGCCAGTGGTGAAATGATTGGTGTTGCGGATTTTGGCCGCTCACTTTGTTTTGAAGATCTGCCCACGGCAGGTGCCATCATGATATTTAACGGGCAGCGAAATCTGCTGAGTATTGTCCACTATTTTATGCGTTTTTTTGTCGATGAGAGCTGTGGTTATTGCACCCCGTGTCGTGTGGGGAATGTGTTTTTGCTACAGGCCGTTGAGAAAATAATGAAGGGCCTGGGAGAAGCACAGGATATAGAAAGCATGCGCCAGCTGTCAGAGACGATTATTGCCACCAGCCGCTGTGGTCTCGGGCACACGTCACCCAATCCTGTCTTGTCGTCGTTAAAGCATTTTCCGTTGGTTTATTCCAGTCTCATTCGGGAAAATGCCAAAGGGATGCAGGCGGGGTTTGATCTCGAACAGGCCTTGGCAACGGCCAGAGCCATTGTGCGTCGTCCGGCAGAGGTATTACAGTGTGAAGTCCGGCTGCAACCTGCAGATGCTCACGCCTCGGATAGATTGACCGGTGTGCTGGCGTATCCGCTTATCGCGCGGAGCGGTTTGGATGATTACACTGTGCCGAAGGTTGATTCAACAGACGATCCGAGCGCGCACCAAGAGGATGCTGAGTCATGAGCACTACCTTTACCATTCATGTCGACGGCGCTGCCATTCCGGCCCGACCGGGGCAGACCATTATGGAAGCCTGCGATGCGGCAGGTCTCTATATTCCTCGCTTATGTGATGTTGAGGGTCTGGCCCCACAAGGGAGTTGTCGGGTCTGTACGGTGCGTGACAATGGTCGTTGTGTTTCTGCCTGCACACAGCCAGCCATGCCGGAAGCGGTCATAGAGCACGATACGGAATCCATGAACCGGTATCGACGGGATCTTGTCACCATGCTGCTGCATGAGGGTAATCATTTGTGTCCCGGTTGTGAAGCTAGTGGCCGTTGCGAATTGCAGGCGATGGCTTACCGTTTAGGTATCACTGATAGCAACCGGTTACCTTATCTGCAACCAGTACGACCACTGGATGCGAGCCATCCGTTATGGGTGCTGGATACCAACCGGTGTATTTTTTGTAGTCGCTGCATTCGCGCATCACGAGAACAGGATGGTAAAAATGTTTTCGAATATGTGGGGCGGGGTATTCATAAGCGGTTGGCTGTCAACGGGAATCATCTGGCTGACACTTCTGCACAGGAAGGGGATCATGCGATGTCGGACGGTATTTGCCCGGTAGGTTGCATCATTCGAAAAGGCGAAGGTTTTAGTACACCGATAGGTCAGCGTCGCTTTGACAAACACCTCATTGGAGAGGAGATCGAAAACAAATCGGGTCGAAGCGATCTTTCAACGGAGGAGGCGCAATGAAAAAGTTGCGTCTGGCGACCACCTCACTGGCAGGATGTTTCGGGTGTCACATGTCGCTGTTGGATATGGATGAACGGTTAATCGACCTGCTTCAGTTTATTGAATTTGACCGTAGCCCGCTAACGGATTTCAAAACCTTTCGTCAGCGATGTGACATCGGACTGGTTGAGGGCGGGTGTTGCAACGAAGAAAATGTGCGCGTGTTGCGCGCTTTTCGTGAGAACTGTGACTTACTGATCGCGATAGGGCAGTGCGCGATTATGGGGGGCTTGCCGGTCATGCGAAATGCCATCATGCATGCCGAACAGCCATTGAATGAATGTCTGCAAACCGCCTATGCACCCAGTGAGACGGTCTGGAACCCGGCCTGTCGTATCCCCGCCGATGCAGAATTACCGCTCTTGTTGGATAAAGTATATACCTGTGCAGAAGTGGTTAAGATTGATTATCAGATACCTGGTTGCCCGCCCTCCGCAGATGCCCTCTGGTACGTGCTAAACGCTGCCGTACAGGGCAATCCTCTGGACTTACCACCGGAACTAATTCGCTATGACTGATCGAGCCGCACCAACCGACCCGGATATACCTGTGAATCAATCACGGTCAGAAAGCCGACGCATTGAAATTGATCCTATTACCCGGGTGGAGGGACACGGAAAAGTCAGTATCCATCTGAACTCGGCAGGTGAAGTTGATGAAGCCCGATTACATATTGTGGAGTTTCGAGGCTTCGAACGCTTTATCGAAGGGCGGCTGCTTTGGGAGGTTCCCGTCATTGTGCAGCGGCTGTGCGGTATCTGTCCGGTCAGTCATCATCTTGCTGCAGCGAAAGCCATGGATCAGATTGTGGGGGTAGATCAACTTACACCTACCGCAGAAAAAATGCGTCGTTTAATGCACTATGGACAAGTTTTACAGAGTCACGTACTGCATTTCTTTCATTTAAGTTCGCCGGACTTATTATTTGGTTTTGATGCCCCCGCCGAACAGCGGAATATTTTTGCAGTGATACAAGCCTATCCCGAGCTGGCGAGACGCGCTGTACTCCTGCGAAAGTTCGGGCAGGACATCATCGAAGTGACTGCGGGCAAGAAAATACATGGTACGGGAGCCATTCCGGGGGGCATTAATCGCCATCTGACGCTGGAGGAACGAGATCGCTTGCTCGGTCAGATTGATGAGCTCACTCAATGGTGCCGCGACGCACTCAAGGTCGCAGAGAATTATTGCGAGCAGCATCTGGACATGCTTAAAAGTTTTGCCTCGTTTGAATCTAACTTTCTTTCGCTGGTGAGGGAAGATGGTGCCTTGGATTTATATCATGGCGTATTGAGCGCGCAGGATGCGCTTGGTCATCCTATCTTTGCAGAAGCGGATCTGACTCGATTCAATCATTATCTGCATGAAGAAGTAAAAGACTGGTCTTATATGAAATTTCCTTTTATTCAGTCATTGGGGCCAGAATCGGGTTGGTATCGCGTCGGGCCGTTGGCCCGTATTAACAATTGCAAAGGGATGACTACATCGGAGGCAGATTTGGCGCTTAAGCGATTTCGTGCTGTTTTAGGTAAGCACTGCGGCCATTCACTGGCGTATCACTGGGCGCGAATGATCGAGGTATTGCATTGCATTGAAGTCATTGCCCGATTGCTGGAAGACTCTGACCTGTTAACTGGTGAGCGTGTGATCAAAGGCGTGCGGCGTGAAGAGGGAATCGGCATGATAGAGGCCCCCAGAGGGACGCTTATTCATCATTACAAGGTAGATGAGCACGATCAGGTGCAATTCTGCAACCTGATTGTCTCGACGACTCACAATAATACGGCGATGAATCGAGCGATAACGATGGTGGCAAAGCAACACCTGAATGGCCAGCCGAATTTGGATGATGCTTTGTTGAATCACGTAGAGGTTGCCGTTCGCGCCTACGATCCCTGTTTGTCATGCGCCACCCATGCCTTGGGGCAGATGCCGCTTCAAATAGAGTTGCTGGATGCTCAGGGGCAGCGTTTGCAAATGCTCAGTCGATAGACATGGACGAATTACGCACACTCATTTTAGGTATAGGTAACCCTGCGCGTGGCGATGATGGCTTAGGTGCGGCCTTTATTTCTGCACTGGGTGAATCGCTTCCTGAAGGTTTCAGGGCGGAAGCCTGTTATCAATTGGCAGTAGAAGATGCCATAGCGCTGTCGCAAGTGGATCGCGTTTGTTTTGTGGATGCCAGCGTAGATGTGCCTGCTCCGTTTGACTGGCAGCCTGTTGGGGCAGACCCTCAGGGAACCATGGATTCACATGCGTTGACGCCCGGCGCGCTGCTGATGCTAACCGGCATATTGTTTAATACCATTCCAGAGGCCTGGGTATTGGCAATTCGGGCAGAAGAGACGTCTGAAATCAGGGAGCAACTGAGCGAGACGGCCACTCAGCATTTGGAACTGGCGCTGAGATTTTTTAATGAAAAGGCCGGGATTTACCCCGACCTTTAATGGATGCGTTTAACGCTTGTTGAAAAATCACCTATAGAAAAATCAACCCGATGTTAGCCTCCGGCATTGAGCATGGCCATGGCCGCTTCCATATCGTCGGACAAGTCTTCTGCTTCATTCATGTCAATTTGCGGATCGAGACCCATGCGATTAAAGGCGGAAATCTGTGTCCAGTCCATTTCCGTACAAGGGTGGTTGGAGCCCGCATAACTTTGGAGTTTGGCGACCATAACCACGTCGGCGTAATCAACTTTGGGAACTTCCCGGGAATAGTCTGCCGCCTCTTTAGGAATGTTTTTAAGCTCGTCAGGGAAATCCCATTTTTCCAGTATTTTGCAACCAATAATCGGACTTAATTCGTCAATTACGTTGTCGAGAATAATGCTGCTGATCTGAATATCGTTGTCCTCAACAAATTTCAGAACAGGTAGTGCACCTATTTGAAGTATCAGGCCTGCCAGCGTTGCCTGATCTGGTTTGAGCTTGGTGTAGTGGGCTGCGAGTACATGGCATATGCCAGCAATTTCGGAGCTTTTCTGCCAGATGGATCGCATACGCTTATCAATCATTTCTGAGGTGGCCTGAAACATTTGTTCCATCGCCAGGCCGGTCGCCAGGTTGCTGGTGTAGGTCATGCCCAGTCGACTGATCGCCATATTCAGGTTGTTGATTTCCCGGTTGCCTCGTAGCAGCGGGCTGTTACAAACGCGAATAATTCGGGCTGTCAGTGCAGCATCATTGCTGATCACAGAAACCAATTCGCCAACGGAGGAGTTCTGATCTTCTGCAATTTCCCTGACTTTGAGTGCGACTTCTGGCAGGGTAGGTAATACCAGTTTGTCCTTTTCTATGGCATCCAACAGGGCTGCTTTAATTTTATCGGCAATTTCGGCCATAATTTCCTCGGTGAAGTTCGGCAAACAAACGCTATATCAGACTTAAGTTATAGCAAAGAATCAGTTTTTTGCCTGACCAAAATATTATTGAACTTCGTAAGGCAGTGGCAAAACGGTCAGTGGCCGGTTGATCTGTCCTTCGGGAAACAGGCCTGTGCCTTGCTGCATTGTCTCGTTGTCTACGACGGCTAATAGTCTGAGGGTTCCCTCGTGAGCCACGCACTGAACCACTTGTCCCCACTTGTGGCCCTCGCCATCGACTAATGCCGAGTTGACCGGCAAGGTTTGATCACCCTTGGCTTCGAGAAGGTAAAGCCGCTTCTTTAATTTCCCTAGATACCTCATTCTGGCCACGATTTCCTGGCCTGTGTAACACCCCTTTTTGAAACTGATGGCACCCAGCGACTGAAGGTTGAGCATCTGTGGCACAAACTCTTCGACCGTTTCCGGACAGAGTTGTGCGATACCTGCGCTGGTTTCGTGCCATTTCCAGGTATTTACCTGGGACTCTGATACAGGCACAGGGGGAAGGGCATGGACCCAGAGTTCAAATCGGGGGAGCTCTCCCGGCAGCCTGATAGCGATAACCTTATCGTTGCGCGTGATGGCCCAGGGTTGATCAGGGAGTTCGCCTGCCAGGGCGCGCGCCTGCTCGATACCCGCGCTGCCCTGCGCACCTAGCAGCTGGAAGTCGGTTGCCATTTCCAGACGGGTCTTAAAAAACACACGGTACTTGTCCAGTCGTTGTTTGAAGTCCTCCGCGATCGACACGGGAAGGCGAATCAGGTAGCCCCCCGCGTGACGGGCTAGCAGAAAAACACCATAGGCTCGACCTTTTGGGGTATTGGTGCAGCCAAGCAGTGCCTTATCTTCCGGGAGGCCAGTTAAGTCACAGGTCGCTTGCCCCTGGAGGAACCGCTCGGCATCTGCGCCCTGAAGATCTATCAGGCAATACTCTGGCAGTGAGGTGTAAATAGTCTCTGATGCATTGAAAGACTCATGGTCGGTCATAACGTATCTTGATCCTTTTGAATATCCAGAGAACGGGTGACAGTGTCTGGGTCGAAATAGTTAAATCGTAACAATACGCGCAAACGGCGCAACTGGTTTTTGTCATGCGTATTCCAAGGCGTCAGGTAGAGTGTTTCCCAGAATAGTTGCCGGTCAGACTTTACTACAAGCACTGTAAACCACGGATGCACAAACGAATGGGGATGAACGCTCATGACTTCACGCACTCCGCTTTTTCGCTCGCACATGAGGTGATGATCTTTAGGAAATAGACGGATGACGCTTGCAGGCCGCTGTAAAAGCAGGCTTTTGAGTGTGATGCTGAGGCTGATGGCCAGACTGCTGAAATATAGTAGTGCAAGGAGAGGCGCTGGCATTTGGATTTTTGGTAAGAACCAGGCTAGACAGGCCATAGGAAACAGCCAAAACGCCGCTAGGCGGCGCGAAGGGCAAACCGACAGATTAAGTTGGTTGAACACGGTCCAGAATGATTTTTACTATGCGCGCAAGATCCTTGTCTTCCGGGATCGACTTTTGCATAAACCAGGCAAACATATCCTGATCTTCGCATTCGAGCAGTTGCTTGAAACGCAATTGATCTTCTTCGGGCAGTGAGGGGTAAGCTTCCTGAAGAAAAGGCACGAGCAATACGTCAAGCTCCAGCATGCCACGACGACTATGCCAGTATAAGCGCTTCAGTTCGGTTTCATAATCCATTCGCGGATGACCCTTTTGCAAATCTAAACGAGAAATAAATCGTGCGCGAGTATATCAGTTTTACCATTCCTGGGCAGAATAATTCGTGGGTATCAGCTGGGTGTCGGTAGATTCAGCACATTGATCCGGATAATCCAGTGTGTAATGAAGTCCTCGACTTTCCTTGCGTTGAATCGCAGAGCAGATGATCAGGTCTGCAACTGTGACCAGATTCCGTAGTTCCAGCAGATCGTTGGTTACTTTATAGTTGCTATAGAAATCCATAATCTCCTGATGAAGCACATCCACGCGATGTTTGGCGCGCTGCAACCGTTTGTTGGTACGTACAATGCCTACGTAGTCCCACATAAAACGACGCAGCTCATCCCAGTTGTGGGAAATGACAACATCTTCGTCGGAGTCCGTCACCTGGCTTTCATCCCATTCTTCAATTTGAGGCGGGGGAGGGACATCCCGCATTTGCCGGCTGATATCCTGAGCAGCGGCGCGCCCATAGACCAGACACTCGAGCAGTGAATTACTGGCCATACGATTCGCACCGTGCAGACCGGTAAAGGCGGCTTCGCCCGCCACATACAGCTGCCCCACATCACTTCGCGAACGATGATCGGTAATTACTCCTCCGCAGGTGTAATGTGCTGCAGGAACCACCGGAATGGGCTGGCGAGTAATATCAATGCCATATTCCAGACACTGTTCGTAGATCGTTGGGAAGTGACTTTTTACAAATTCCGCAGGTTTGTGCGAA
Organism: Hahellaceae bacterium; assembly: GCA_024234505.1. Taxonomy (GTDB): domain Bacteria; phylum Pseudomonadota; class Gammaproteobacteria; order Pseudomonadales; family Oleiphilaceae; genus JACKOD01. The sequence continues at coordinate 197,993 of JACKOD010000003.1, forward strand.
ATATCCAGATACAGGCAATCGGCCCCCAGACGTTTCATTTCGTGGTCTATCGCTCTGGCCACAATGTCACGTGGAGCCAGCTCTTCGCGAGGGTCGAATTTATGCATAAACCGTTTGCCGTTAGGCAATAATAGGTGCCCCCCTTCGCCACGCACCGCCTCGGTAATCAGAAACGATTTTGCCAAAGGATGATACAGGCAAGTAGGGTGGAACTGATTAAACTCCATGTTAGCCACGCGGCAACCTGCCCGCCACGCCATGGCAATGCCATCGCCGCTGGCACCATCGGGATTGGTGGTATACAAGTAGGCTTTGCTCGCGCCACCCGTCGCAATCACAGTGAATCTGGCGCGAAATAATTCTACATGACTGGTTTCCCGGTTGAGAACATAAGCGCCTACGCAGCGATTACCCGGCAAATAGAGCTTTTTGTGGGTAATCAGATCGACGGCAACACGATTTTCGAAAATTTCTATATTAGGCGCTTGCGCCGCCTGCTGGCAGAGCGTGCGGGAAACTTCGAGCCCCGTTGCGTCGGCGGCGTGAATAATCCGTCGATGACTATGTCCTCCTTCCTGCGTCAGATGATAATGATGAGCATCTTGCTGAACCGCACTCCCGTCATTCTCGGTAAATTGCACCCCCTGTCTGATGAGCCACTCAATGCTTTCGCGACCATTTTCACAAGTAAAGCGAACGGCATCATCGTGGCAAAGCCCCGCACCTGCAACCAGCGTATCCTGAATGTGGGACTCAATAGAATCGGTGGCATCCAGTACGGCGGCAATTCCCCCTTGGGCGTATCGGGTTGAACCACTGGCGAGTTGTGCTTTGGATAGCACAGCGATTTTCAGTGTTGGGGGCAAATTGAGAGCGACCGCTAAACCAGCGGCGCCGCTTCCGATAATCAATACGTCATGTTCGAAGGAGGCTTTCATGGGCGAATTTTTCGAGGGCCTTTGGGGGATGAAAGAAAAACGTCACGATATTGAACTAAAAAATGGGGCAGCTGTCCATTTTGTTACCGCGCTATACACGGCTTGCCATGATTAATTCTTAAAGGATGGATGTTTTGTGAGCAAGTTTGATCGGATCACTACGGTTTTGTAATCGCAGCGGGGGAGGACGTTTGTGGTAAGATGAGAGCGTTATCGGGATTGCACTCCCGATTTTCATTTAACGTTTTGCAAATTGCTCATTTCAATCAATGCATCAGGTGTGGTTATGCTTGAAGAAACTGGTACGGTGGTGGCTCTCGACGGACGTTTTGCGTGGATTCAGACGATCCGGCAAAGCACCTGTTCATCCTGCAGTGCAAAAGCCAGTTGTGGGCAAAGCGTACTCGCAAAAATGTCGCAAGGGAAAGCTAATCAGGTGAAGGTGGAAAATAGTTTGCATCTTTCTGTCGGGCAGGAGGTTGTGCTCGGACTTTCAGAAAGCGCATTTCTGCGCGCGTCGCTGCTGATCTATCTGGTGCCGCTACTGGCGCTCATTGCCGGGGCTATACTTTCATCCCGGTTATTTGAGGGAAATGAAGGACTCACTGCCTTGGGGGGAGTTGTCGCGATGCTGGTTGGATTTGTCTTCGCTTCGAAATGGTGTTCTGCCCGACAGCAGTTATCGGAATTTAATCCGGTGATGTTGCGTGTTGCTCACGAGGAGATTGTCCGTATTTGCGATATAAAAAAAACGGATGTTGCTGGCCATCATTCATAAATTCACGCAAAACAGTTCGATAGAACTCGGGTAAGTCAGTCGCCACCAATTTAGAATCGGCAATGACTCCGACGCACCTAACAATTGTTAATGGTGTCCACTGCTTACTAATCTTTAATTTGCTTTACGCCCCTCAAACCACACAATACCTATCATCAACTGTTCAATTACAGCATTTGCCTGTCAGCAGATTCTGTGGTGTTTCATTGTAATAATGACGGTCCTCTGTTGCTAAAAACAATATCTGTATTCAGGAGAGAATATGAATCGTTCCTATTTTTCGTTGATTGGCAGGGTGTGGATCTTTGCCCTGTTTATGCTTGGGCAAGTGACCTATGCCGCCAGCTTGCCTGATTTTACCGAGTTGGTAGAGGATCATTCGCCAGCGGTGGTCAATATCAGTACTGTGAGTCAGCAGGCGAGCCGAAATAAGGGGCAGATGCCGCCAGAGATGGAGCAAATGCCGGAGTTTTTCCGCCACTTCTTTGGTGCTCCCTTTGGTGGCGAAGGTCAGCCACGAGAATCTCACTCGATGGGGTCGGGATTCATTGTGTCTGAGGACGGCATTATTCTTACCAACAATCATGTCATCGATGGCGCAGATGAAATTCTGGTCAGGCTGAATGACAGACGCGAATTGCCCGCGAAACTCATCGGCTCGGATCCGCGCTCTGATCTTGCAGTGCTTAAAATAGAGGCGGCAGATTTGCCTGTAGTAAAAATAGGTCATTCCGACAAACTAAAAGTGGGTGAGTGGGTTTTTGCTATCGGTTCCCCTTTTGGATTTGACTATACCGTGACAGCTGGCATTGTCAGCGCCATGGGGCGCAACCTGCCTAACGAAAATTACGTGCCTTTTATTCAAACCGACGTGGCCATTAACCCCGGTAATTCTGGCGGTCCCTTATTTAATATGAACGGCGAGGTTGTGGGTATCAATTCGCAGATTTATACGCGTTCTGGAGGGTTTATGGGGGTTTCTTTTGCGATTCCCATGGATGTTGCCATGAATGTGGTGGATCAGCTAAAACAGAAAGGGTATGTCTCCCGGGGTTGGCTGGGAGTGCTGATTCAGGAAGTCAACAAGGAGTTGGCTGAATCATTTGGCTTGGATAAGCCGCATGGTGCACTGGTCGCGCAGGTCGTACCTAACTCTCCTGCAGAAGCCGCTGGCGTGAAAGTAGGGGATATTATCACCCATTATCAGGGAGTCGAAATTGGTCGATCTTCAGAGTTGCCGCACTTGGTTGGGCGTACACCGGTCGGAGATCTGGCAAGTCTCGATGTTGTACGGGCAGGTAAAAATAAAGAATTAAAGGTAAAAATCGGAGAGCTGCCCAACGAAGAGGGAGAGCGTGCCGCTCCGGCCAAGCAGCAAAAAGATTTTAATAATCGACTTAATCTCCGGGTTGCCAATCTGGATGACCAGACCAAGTCCCGCTTACAGGTTGTCAGTGGCGTGGTTGTTACACAAGTGGGCGATGGCCCGGCTCGAAAGGCGGGGATTCGTGTTAATGATGTGATATCCGCGATTAATAATCAGGAAGTTGAAAACGTTGAGCAGTTTGATCAGCTGGTCAAGTCGTTGCCAGAAGGTAAAGCGGTACCGGTGCTGCTGATCCGAGATGGAAATCCTTCTTTCGTCGTTATCAAGCCTGGAAATTAATCCGGTATCTATTTTAGCTCGAAGTTAAAAAAGACGCTGCCGTGAATTCGGCGGCGTCTTTTATTTTGCACTTTGCGGTTTTTCTTTTTGCCTTTGTTTCTAGAGAGTGATTATCATTGTCTTCATACCGGATTGTTGCCCGCAAGGAGACGCTTCACTTCCATGAATAATATCGAAGAATCCATCAATTATTTGCTCAGACTCAAAAATTCCCGCCCTGCCTGGTTTTTGTTGATTTTCGCGCTGTTAACAACACTGAGTTTATGGCATTTCTCCGTGGTATTGGTGAAAGACCGCACCAAAGCCAGTTTCGAGAATGAATCTCAGCAGCTAAAAACCGCCATTGAAGAGCGACTGCTTAACTATGAACAGGTGTTGGCCGGTAGTGCCGGGTTATTTGCTGTGGCTGATCTGGTTGGGCGAGATGATTGGCGAACCTATGTAAACAAGCTGGATATCGAACGCTATTACCCTGGAATACAAGGTTTGGGATTCACCCAGAAAGTGGACGAAAGCGACGTCGCGGCGCATATCGCCCGTATTCGGGCGCAAGGCCTGCCAAATTATCTGGTTAGTCCGCAAGGACATCGTAGTGAATATCATCCTGTAGTCTTTCTTGAGCCGAGTACCCAGCGGAATCGGCGGGCGTATGGATATGATGCGTTTGGCGATCCCTCTCATCGAATGGCGATGGAAATAGCGCGCGATACCGGACAAGCCGCGATGACCGGAAAGGTGGTACTGGTTCAGGAAGAGGTGGATGAGACCCAGCCCGGCTTTGTTATGTATTATCCCGTATATAAAAATGATCAGGTATTAAAAACAACCTTGGATCGGCGAGCATCGTTGCTGGGTTTTGTATTCAGCGCATTTCGTATGAACAATCTCATGGACGGGATTGTAGGGCTTATTTCGCCTTTTCTTGATGTTCGAATTTATGATAGCGATGTAGCTGTAGAAGAGTCGCTGATGTATGCCTCCAACCTGGGTTCACTGGACGAGGAATACAGCTTTGAAATGTCGCAGACGCTATCTCATGGTGGAAAAACCTGGCTGTTAATCACCCGAACAACGCCGGCATTTGACTTTCTTGCTTCTGATCCTCGTCCCTGGATTGTGCTTGTCGCAGGCATTCTTATCAGCTTGCTATTGTTCGTCATGGCGTTACTGATGATTCGTTCACGGTTAATTGCGATGGCAAATGCTGGTAAATATCGTGCGATCACGGAAGATACTACCAATATGACCATGGTGATTAAGCCCGGGTTTGGTGTGACCTATACCAGCCCTTCGTGCGAACGCATTATGGGGTATCAGTTGACCGATCTGCGGGGTAAATCATTTGAGCAGATGATTCACAGCGATGATTTGCCGGCACTAATCCAAACCTATGAAAAAGCCGTACTCCAGCCAGGTAAATCACTTTTGTTGGCGCAGACCCGAGTGCGCCATAAAGATGGTTCCTGGTTGAGTGTTGAAGGTGGCTTTACCTCGATGTGCGATGTGCCCGGGGTCAATAACGTGGTGGTTAATTTCAGAGACACATCCCGGCTAAGCCTGGTGCAGAGCGAGCTGCATCAATTAGCGTTTTATGACCAGTTGACTGGTCTGGCGAACCGGCAGTTGTTCCGGGATCGTCTGGATCACACAGTCAAGACCTGTCGCCGTCGAGGGTTGCAGGCGGCCTTGATGTATCTGGATCTGGATGGATTCAAGCGAGTAAATGACACGCTGGGACACGATGCAGGTGATCGCCTGTTGCAACAGGTTGCCCAGTGGCTTGAAGGTTGTGTCAGAGAAGAGGACTCGGTGGCGAGATTGGGGGGCGACGAGTTTACGGTGCTGTTGGAGGAGGTTAGCGGTCAGGATTCGGTCAGTCGGGTCGCAGAAAACATCCTTACAGCGCTCAGTCAGCGAGTCCGTTTGGGTGAACACGAAGTGGGCGTTTCTGCCAGTATTGGTATTGTAATGATCCCTGGTGACGGAGAAGAAGTGACGTCGCTGATGAAGTTTGCTGATCTCGCCATGTACCGGGCCAAAGAATTGGGGCGTAACAATTATCAGTATTTCCAAAGCAGTTTGAATATCCGGGCAGCGAGGCGCTTGCTGCTTCAGGAAGAACTACGTACTGCGGTCGAGTTGCATCAATTTGTGTTGCACTATCAGCCAAAAATTGACTTGGAGAGCCAAAAACTGGTGGGTATTGAAGCACTGGTTCGATGGAATCACCCGGATAGGGGGTTGGTGACGCCGGATCAGTTTTTACCGCTGGCGGAGGATACCGGCCTGATTCATCAGGTGGGCGAGTGGGTTTTACGACAAGCCTGTATCCACGCGCTGGTGTTAGCTAAAACCGGATTTGAAGGTTGTAGGGTGGGTATTAACCTTTCTGCCAGACAGGTTGGTGAGCCTCACTTTGTAGATCGTTTTTTACGTATTTTGGAAGAAACTGGATGCTCGGCCACTATGCTAGAGCTTGATGTGTCATCCAGTATTCTGACGCAGGATTTAACACTGGTCAGCGAGATATTCGGCGAGTTAAAAGCGTTAGGCGTGACTATATCGCTGGACGATTTTGGCACGGGTTTCTGCTCGCTGGAAATGCTCGGTATCGTGCCGGTAGATGAAGTCAAAATCGATCGGACGTTTATCAGAGATATCCCCTATAAGCAAAGTAGTGCAGAGGTGACATCGGCACTGATTGCGCTGGCGCACAAACTTGGTTTGAAAGTTGTTGCGGAAGGTGTTGAAACTCGTGAGCAGCTGAGTTTTCTTGAAGCCAATAATTGCGAATATGCACAGGGCAATCTTTTCAGTCAGGCACTGGATGAAGATCAGTTGGCAATTTTTATGACCAATCTGGATGAAGTGCAAAAGCATCGTTTTATCTATTACGGTAATGAAGAATCTGTGTGACGCAAATAGACGGAGGTAAGAGTGGTGTTCGATGATGAAATGTTGAATTGCCTGGCATGTAAGTAAATAGTTTCGCCTTAGTCACACAAATCCTTTAAAATGTCGCGTTTTCTCGAACCGTTTTGACATTGAGCCGCTGGTGAATCAGTCTGTGAGTAACCTTAAAAATATCCGAAACTTTTCAATTATTGCCCACATCGATCATGGTAAATCTACTTTGGCTGATCGATTTATACAGGTCTGTGGCGGTTTAACTGCGCGTGAAATGTCCGAACAGGTGCTCGACTCAATGGATATTGAGCGAGAACGCGGAATAACCATTAAAGCACAAAGCGTGACGCTGAATTATACGGCCAAAGACGGTGAAACTTACCAGTTGAACTTTATTGATACACCGGGGCATGTGGACTTTTCCTATGAAGTTTCCCGTTCATTGTCTGCCTGTGAAGGAGCCTTGCTGGTAGTGGATGCCGCACAGGGCGTTGAGGCTCAGTCGGTCGCAAATTGCTACACGGCGATAGAGCAGGGGCTCGAAGTCGTGCCCATCCTTAATAAAATGGATTTACCTCAGGCCGAACCTGAGCGAGTCAAAAAGGAAATCGAAGATATTATCGGCATTGATGCCACCACTGCCGTCGCCTGCAGTGCCAAAAGCGGGCTGGGTGTCGAAGAAGTACTTGAACGTTTGATTGAGTCCATTCCCCCGCCGGTAGGGGATACCGATGCTCCTTTACAAGCACTGATTATCGATTCCTGGTTCGACAACTATCTTGGCGTGGTCTCCCTGGTTCGAGTGATGCAGGGAACCTTGAATAAAGGCGATAAGATTCAGATTAAATCTACCGGAAAATCCGAGTTGGTGACATCCATTGGGGTGTTCACACCCAAGCGAACAGAAACTGGGGTGCTCAAGGCGGGTGAGGTTGGATTTGTTGTTGCAGGCATCAAGGAAATTCATGGCGCGCCAGTAGGCGACACCATTACGCACTCCAAAACACCGGATGTTGCTGCCCTTCCTGGATTTAAACGTGTTAAGCCCCAGGTCTATGCTGCATTGTTCCCGATTAGTGCGGATGATTTTGAAGATTTTCGTGAAGCTCTGGAAAAATTGACTCTCAATGATGCGTCATTGCAGTACGAGCCAGAGACCTCTGACGCACTTGGTTTCGGATTTCGGTGTGGCTTCCTTGGCATGCTCCACATGGAAATTATCCAGGAGCGCCTGGAGCGGGAATATGACCTTGATCTGATCACAACGGCCCCTACCGTAGTTTACGAAGTGGTTAAAAGAGGAGAGACTATCTATGTTGATAACCCCTCCAAATTGCCTGATCTGGGTTCGATTGATGAAATGCGTGAGCCCATCGTAGAGGCAAATATTCTTGTGCCCCAAGAATTTTTGGGCAACGTTATTACGCTTTGTGTTGAAAAACGTGGCGTGCAGAAGGAAATGCACTTTCATGGCAATCAGGTTGCTTTGAAATACGAATTGCCGATGAACGAAGTCGTAATGGACTTTTTTGACCGACTGAAGTCCTGTAGCCGGGGTTTTGCTTCGCTGGACTATCAGTTCGTGCGTTTTGAACCCGCTAATCTGGTTCGTCTGGATATTCTCATCAATGGTGAGCGCGTAGATGCTCTAGCTGTCATTGTGCACAAGGATCAGTCACAATCCCGAGGACGGGTATTGTGTGAAAAGATGAAAGAGCTGATTCCTCGGCAGATGTATGACGTTGCGATACAGTCCGCAATCGGTAATCAGATTATTTCGCGTCAGACCGTGAAGGCGTTACGAAAAGATGTAACGGCGAAGTGTTATGGTGGTGACGTTAGTCGAAAGAAAAAACTGTTGCAGAAGCAAAAAGAAGGTAAGCGTCGAATGAAGCAGGTTGGGCGCGTTGAAATTCCCCAGGATGCCTTCCTGGCGGTATTGAAAGTAGATAAATAACAGGAATCACGATGGATATAGATTTTCCGTTAATTTTAGTGCTGCTCACACTGGGTACGGGGCTGGTGTGGCTTGCTGATATTTTTGTACTGCGTGCAAAGCGAGTGGCCGCGGTAACTGGTCATTCAGGTGCAGCTATTGACAGTACTGGTGATAGTACTGAAAAAAAATTAGGTCAGATAGAAGAAGGCTTCAAGGTGACATCGTCTCCTGAAAAGCAGGTTAGCGAGCCCTGGATTGTAGAAACGTCCCGTTCGTTTTTTCCCGTGCTGGCTATTGTTCTGATTTTACGTTCATTTTTGGTTGAACCTTTCCAGATACCCTCTGGCTCTATGTTGCCTACGCTGGAAGTGGGTGACTTTATACTGGTGAACAAGTATGCCTATGGCTTGCGTTTACCTGTTGCAGGCACAAAAGTTATCGCGATAGGGGAACCGAAGCGTGGCGATGTTATGGTGTTTCGCTATCCCGGTGATCGTAAAACCAACTATATCAAACGAATCGTTGGGGTTCCCGGTGATACCATTCGCTATCATGATAAAACCCTCTATATTAATGGTGACCGTATTAGCGAACAGCATTTGGCTAATTTGAGTGGTACCCAGCTCTTTGCAGAACAGCTTGGAGATGTTAATCACCAAATATTTAAAACTCAGCGAGTTCGTGGTCAGAATGGTGAAGGTGAATGGGTGATTCCCGACGGTCGTTATTTTGTAATGGGTGATAACCGTGACAATAGTAATGACAGTCGTTTCTGGGGGCTGGTGCCTGACGAGTTGATTGTTGGGAAGGCATTTGCTATCTGGATGCATTGGGAGAAATTGTTTTCATTGCCTTCGTTCTCCAGAGTTAGAACTATCGAGTAAAAGGTTAATCTTTATGCAAAATTCCTACTCATCGGCTTCTCCTTTGTCGCAAAAGGGGGCATCGGCGTTAAACATACTGGTCATCATGTTTATCGCGGCCTCTATTCTTACTGTAGCATTAAAGATAGTGCCGATTTTTATGGACAATCGGACGGTTGAAGCGGTTATTGGTAGCTTAATGGAAGAAAGCGGACCCAAGGGCATTACTGCCGAAGAATTTAAAAGCGTACTTGGTAAGCGGCTTACCATCAATAACATTAGGGACTTTGAAGACAAGTTCCTTACCATAAGTCAGATTGATGGTCGCCTCGAAGCCAAGCTGCACTATGAAGTTCGCACTAATATTTTTCGCAATATAGATGCAGTTGTTACCTTCGATCGGGACTTTAACTCGAACACGAGTCACTAAACTATTTAGATGAGAAACTAAGAAAACCCGTGAGTAAAATCGATTATTCGGCGCTGGAACGGCGCATTGGCTACCAGTTTGAAGATAAAAATCTACTGGTGCTTGCCATGACCCACCGAAGTTATGGTGGGCACAACAATGAACGGGTTGAGTTTTTAGGTGACTCTGTTCTGAATTTTATTATTGCAGAAGCTTTATTTCTGAAGTTTCCTAAGGCTCGTGAAGGACAAATGAGTCGTCTGCGGGCCCGTTTGGTTAAAGGTGTCACCCTGGCAGAGTTGGCGCGCGAGTTTGGTCTGGGAGATTTTCTGCTACTAGGTTCCGGGGAGCTTAAAAGCGGAGGTTATCGCCGAGAGTCCATACTGGCGGATGCGATGGAGTCGGTCATTGGTGCGATTTATCTTGATTCGGGATTTGAGGCATGCCGTGCGCGTGTATTGCATTGGTATGCTGATCGCATAGAGTCGTTGTCACTCCAGGATACACAGAAAGATCCGAAAACCCGGTTACAGGAATTTCTGCAATCCAGACAGCAAGAATTGCCTCGATATGAAGTGACCGAGGTGATCGGTGAACAGCATGCCCAAACATTTTTTGTGGAATGTGAGGTTTCCATGCTTGAGGGGTCAACTAAAGGTCGTGGCAGTAGCCGAAGAATCGCTGAACAGCAGGCAGCAACGCAGGCTTTGCGATTACTTGGGTTAGAGGATGCAGTATGAAAGATAAGAATCCGGATCAATCTCACACTGACGATACAAGTGCTGACAGTGTGTGGAGTGAATTTTCCAGGAATAATGAACAAACAGATCAAATCGAACACCATGAAGGCCAGACTCGTTGCGGATTTGTTGCCATAGTGGGACGACCGAACGTAGGAAAGTCTACGTTACTCAATCGAATTCTGGGTCAGAAACTGAGCATCACTTCTAGAAAACCCCAGACCACCCGACACCAGATTCTTGGGATAAAAACAGAGGGTGACCTGCAAATTATCTATGTAGATACCCCGGGTTTGCATCGAGAAGAAGTGAAAGCGATCAATCGCTATATGAATAAGGCAGCCTCCAGCGCACTCAAAGATGTCGATGCCGTTGTATTTTTGGTGGATCGTCACCGCTGGACCGAAGAAGATGAATGGGTTTTAGAAAAAATCAAGCGAGTGAGTTGCCCGGTCATATTGGCAGTGAATAAAGTAGATCAGATTGCAGATCGTGCGGTTTTGCTTCCCTTTATTCAAGACATGTCGTCGAAAATGAATTTCGATGCCATTGTGCCACTGTCTGCCAAGCAGGGGCATAATGTAGATCGACTGGAAAGCCTGATCGGTACGTACATTCCTGAAGGGGTGCATCATTACCCTGAAGACCAGATTACCGACCGAACGCAACGCTTCCTGGCGGCGGAACTGGTTCGGGAAAAAATAATGCGGCAGTTGGGGGCTGAAGTCCCTTATTCTGTAAGCGTAGAAATTGAAGAGTTCAAGGCAGAAAACAACATATTACATATCGGGGCGCTGATATTGGTGGAGCGCCAGGGGCAAAAGAAAATCATTATCGGCGATAATGGTGAAAAGCTGAAAACGATTGGCCGGGATGCACGCCTTGATATGGAAAAGATGTTTGAAAGCAAAGTCATGTTACGTCTTTGGGTAAAAGTCAAAAGTGGTTGGGCCGATAGCGACCGGGCGTTGAAGAGCCTTGGCTATACCGACTTGGGTTAATTTGTCTGGCTGCGATGGTTTCAAGTCATAGTGTTGAGTAGCGTTGTCTAGGTTGGGATGATGCCCGTGAAGCATCTGGTGTCGCAGGAGCCTGCGTACTTGCTCCATATTTGGCCATACGGAGAATCAGGCGTCATGATGGACGCCTTTTCGCACCGTTGCGGTAGAATCCGATTAATCGCCAAAGGCGTGAAGCGAAAGGGAAATACATTCGCGCCGTTACTCAGACCATTTCAACCCTTGCTTTTGAGCTGGCAAGGTAAAGGCGGATTAAAAAACCTTACTCAGGTTGACTCGGTCATGCAGTTGCCTGGTTTGACCGGGGATTATCTGTTTAGTGCGTTTTACCTGAATGAGTTATTACAGCATCTTTTACAAGAGCAAGAACCCTTCCCAGATCTTTTTATTCAATATGCAGAGACATTGTCGCAGCTGACCGAGCGATTGCCGCTGGAGGTTGCTTTGCGTCGTTTTGAATGGCGACTGTTGTGTGAACTCGGATTCGCGCCAGATTTGACTCGGGATCACGATGGTTATTGGCTACGTCAAAACGCTATCTATTGCTGGCATGTGGGTCTGGGTTTCCAGGTGGCAAGTGGCCCAGAGGCAACAGTGCAAGATCGGGGGCTGACTGCACAACAAGTTCACGACATTCTGCATTTAGTCGCCGGAAGGCAGGTTCTGGAAAACGAGATAGTTGAAGCGTCTGCTCAACTGGAGGGCCTCAGGCTAAGCGCGGCGCTCAAACATGCTAAAGTGCTGTTTCGACAAGCCATTGATTCGCTATTACAGGGGCGTGTGCTTAAGAGTCGCGAACTCATTGTTAAATTCAGGGCACTGGATACGGTGCCGAAAACACCCAAGGTATCTGGAGGATAGACATCATGGCGACTAAGCGCGTTCTGCTAGGCGTAAATATCGACCATATAGCCACACTTAGACAGGCGCGCGGAACCCGCTACCCGGAACCGCTTCAGGCGGCGCTGATCGCCGAAGAGGCAGGCGCTGATGGTATTACGGTGCACCTGCGCGAGGACGCGCGACATATACAAGAGCGGGACGTGTTGCTTCTTGCTGATGTTTTACAGACCCGAATGAATCTAGAAATGGCGGTCACTGATCGTATGGTTGCGCTTGCCGAGCGCGTCAGGCCGGCCCATTGTTGCCTGGTTCCGGAAAAGCGCGAAGAGCTTACGACAGAGGGCGGCTTGGATGTCGTTGCTCAGGAAGCTCGGGTCAGAGAAGCTTGTGTCCGGCTAGCCAAGGCAGGTATCGAGGTGTCGCTGTTTATTGATGCGGATCCTGCACAGATTGATGCCGCCATTCGTTGTGGTGCGCCTGTCATTGAAATCCATACGGGTCACTACGCCGATGCGACAGCTGAGCAGCAGCTTGCAGAGCTTCAGAGAATTCGAAATGCGGTTAACTATGCCTCTCAAAAAGGGTTAGTGGTGAATGCCGGCCATGGTTTGCATTACCACAATACCGAGGCCATTGCGTCGATTCCGGGAATTCATGAGTTAAATATCGGGCATAGCATTATCGCTCGTGCCTTATTTGTAGGACTCAAGGACGCCGTACGTGAAATGCGAACCTTGATTGAACGCGCCTCATCCGCTGATCTTTCATAATGATAAAAGGGGTTGGGACCGACCTGGTCGAAGTTGAGCGCATTCGTTCTGCGTGGGAAAGAAGTGGCGAGCGTTTTGCTCGCAGGATTCTGGTGGATTCCGAATTTTCCCGGTTTGTGGAATTGAAAAGCGATGTGCGTTACCTGGCTAAAGCCTTCGCGCTGAAAGAAGCCGTGGTGAAGTCATTGGGAACCGGGATTGCCCAAGGCGTCGGCTGGCATTCCATTGAAACGGGACGCGACGAGCTGGGCCGGCCGATAGCCCTTTTGAGCGGGGCTGCACACGTTCGAATGCAAATGCTGAATGCTTCGAACGTCCATGTGAGCTTATCTGATGAGAAGGCCTATATCTTGGCGTTTGCGGTACTTGATTGACCATTTTTACTGAACTTGCGCATCGCATTTTGCCAATCATTATTTTCTGACCAAACCAGCACCTGCTCAATTGAGGCTAATAGCGTATTGACTGGTGCGTCAAGAGACACCTCCTTTTGTTTTAAGGCGGTTTCCATACTCTCGGATGCACGGCGCATCTCAGGTACACCACAATATCGGGTAGCGCCGTGCAGTTTGTGAACGCGAGAAAGCAGCTCATCCATATCGCGATTGTGGTAATGACCTTTTATGGCATCTAAATCGGCAGGTAAATTTTCCAGTAACATACTAAAAAGTTCTTCTGCCAGATCAGCTTTACCTGCTGCCAGTTTGATGCTTTGTTCAATATCAACGCATTTTTCAAGGCGGGACGTTCTGGATCGCCGCACGGGTTTGCTTTGCGGTTCTATCACTACACTGCGGGTAGGCAACGTAGGGTTAAAGTCTGTACGTTGTTGTATGACTTCCTGAAGTTGATTTTCGCTGACGGGCTTGGTCAGATAGTCATCAAATCCTTTGTTGAGAAGTTCCTTTTTCTCGTCAGCGAGCGCGTGCGCCGTCAATGCAATGATCGGTGTTTTTTGACTGCCGCCCCCGCAGGCTCTAATGCGCTCTGTTGCCTCTATACCATCCATGCCGGGCATTTGAACATCCATAAAGATCAGGTCATATTGTACTTGTTTGGCTTTGCTTAACGCTTCAAAACCATTGGTGGCGGTATGTACTTTGATCATCATGTCTGAAAGCAGGGCTTCGACAAGCTTCAGGTTCGCATCATTATCATCGACCGCGAGAATAAGAGGAGCGGGTGACGACAATGTGGGTCGCCGATGGATGGGCTGGGGACTTTCCAGTGAAGGTACAGACGGCTCTTCTCCGTGTAAAAGACGGAGCATCATTTCGTGCAGGCGGCGCTGTTGTAGTGGTTTTGTGAGGTGTCCGGAACAGATTTCAAGTAAAACCTGATTGGAATCATCCAGCGTAGGTGTCAGTAACAGCGTGCGGCAATCTCGATTGTATTCCAGTTCCCGTAAAGTGATACGGTATTGATTTGAGTTCATCATGTGGCGGCTCAAGCCGATAATCGCAAGTTCGAATCCCTGGTGCTTGCTCTGAGCATCAATAATGGTTTTGACAAGCTCAACTGGCGACTCGACAACAGTTACGGCTAGGTTGAGATCTTCAAGCAGGTGCTTCACCGCCAGGCCGGTAGTGGACTGTGATTCCAGATAAATGACTTTTTCCTTGTCAAATTTAGGCAATGAGGGTTCCAGGCTGACACTGCTGGCCAATTCTGTTTTTAATGTAAACCAGAAACTTGATCCCTTGCCTAATTCACTTTCTAGGCCAATTTCTCCACCCATTTCTTCGACCAGACGTTTCGATATAACAAGCCCCAGTCCTGTGCCTCCGTACTGACGAGCGGTAGTTGCGTCGGCCTGTGCAAATGCATTGAACAGGGATTGTTGTTGTGCGCGTGAAAGCCCGACACCTGTGTCGCTAACCCTGATACGGATGGTCAAGTGTTTGCCTGACTCATCTTCGTCCTCAACCATGACTCTTAAAACAACTTCGCCGCTTTGGGTGAATTTAATGGCGTTGTTTACCAGGTTTGTGATGATTTGTTTAATGCGAAGCGGGTCGCCCATGAGGTTGTTCGGAACATCACTATAAATAAGGGAGACCAGGTCGAGATTTTTCTGGTGGGCGGCTGGCGCCAGCATGACCATTACATCCTCCACAATTTCCCTTAATTTCAGCGGGCTACGATCCAGAACCAGTTTGCCGGCTTCAATTTTTGAGAAATCGAGGATGTCGTTGATAATCGTCAGAAGAATTTCTGATGATTTTTTAATCGTCGAAAGGTGATCTTTTTGCTGAAGATTAATCTGTCCTTTAAGCAGAAGATTGGTAAAGCCCAATATGCCATTAAGCGGTGTACGGATTTCATGGCTCATATTCGCCAGAAATTCTGATTTGATGCGGCTGGCTTCCAGTGCTTCTTTCCTGGCGATGTCTAATTCAATATTTTGAATTTCAATTGTTTCCAGTGTTTCTCGGAGGTCTTCAGTGGCCTGGTCGATATTGTGCTGCATTTCATCGTAAGCCTTGCTTAACGATTCGGCCATACTATTGATGCCGGTTTCCAGTACCTGCAGCTCTTCTCCGCCCTGCGTGTAAACGCGAGTATCCAGCTTGCCTTCCCGAATAGCGGTGACCGCCTGGGTGATTTTTTCAAGCGGATCGATCACCCCCCGGGTAATGCGAATGGCAATAATCCAGTTAATAAACACGCCGATACTCACCAGAATCAGCGTGGTCATCAATGTTTGGTATTTTTCAAGTGTGCTATTGGCATGTGACAGTTCAAGAGCTAACCAGCCGATCGGCTTGGTTTCGAGATTATCGATGGTTCTGGGGCTGATATCCGGCAAGTCGTCGATTTGCAGGTTTTGTAACCGAACAGGAACAATGAAAAGACTGCTTTCTTCGCCGCGTTTATGCGTGGGAGTATCCAAAGAAAGCTGCTCAAGCTGTGGTGTCAGGAGCATTTTCGGACCGGTCTGTACCAGCGCACGATGGTAGCGGTCAAAGATAACCAAAGAACGAACGTCTTTTTCTTCTAATGTGCTATTTGCCAGACTCGACAAAAGATTACGGTTGGCCGTGAATATGCCGAATTCACAGGCGACCGCCAGCTGCCTGCCTAGTGAAGCGCCTCGTTCGGTCAGGATCGAATCTATGTTTTGTAGTTTGGTGTGTGTAAAGACCAGTCCAAGAATCAAAGCGATAGTAATCGCCGGGAGTAATGCCAGGACGAGTACTCGCTTGCGAATTCCCCATTTATTCATCGGTCTCATCCTGTGAGCGAAGTGGACCCATCCGGGTGTTGGACCTACCATTCATGATTTGATATTGCTGCATGAGTTCCGGCTTTATGCGGTATACCTGGTTTGTCCGGCAAAAATTGCCAGGCTTGTGTTAAAATGTGAGCTTTATCCAAGGGCCAAGTTTAGCATAGCGATCGCGGATCGCGTCAGGCCAAACGTCCGCTTTAGGCAACTCAGTGAATCCGGTTTGAGGTAACGATGGAATATCCTACATTAGCATCCTTTGTGGGGAATACGCCGCTGGTAAAATTACAGCGATTGGCAGGGCAGACCTCCAACACGATTCTAGTCAAGTTAGAAGGCAACAATCCAGCAGGTTCAGTAAAAGATCGTCCCGCGCTGAACATGATAGCCGCTGCTGAGGCTCGGGGGGATATTCGACCGGGAGATACCCTTATTGAGGCAACCAGCGGTAACACCGGTATCGCACTGGCAATGGCCGCAGCGATTAAAGGGTATCGAATGATCCTTATCATGCCCGAGAATATGAGTGCGGAGCGAAGAGCTTCCATGGCGGCCTATGGCGCAGAAATCATTACGGTTTCACGGCAGGCAAGCATGGAGGGAGCAAGGGATTTGGCGCAGGAAATGCAGTCGCAGGGTAAGGGAAAGGTATTGGACCAGTTTTCAAATCCGGACAATCCTATGGCGCACTATCTGACAACAGGTCCGGAGATTTGGACACAGACCCAGGGGGCGATAACGCACTTTGTCAGTGCAATGGGGACAACCGGCACCATCATGGGGATTTCCCGCTATTTGAAGGAAAAAAATTCAGACATTCGCATCGTGGGATTACAGCCTGCGGAAGGTGCCTCCATCCCCGGGATTCGTCGCTGGCCAGCAGCCTATCTTCCCAGCATCTTTGACCCCTCAGCGGTGGATCAGGTAATGGATATCGGTCAGCAGGAAGCCGAAGATACAATGAAAGCCATGGCGACCAAGGAGGGCATTTTTTGTGGTGTATCGTCCGGAGGTGCGGTTGCAGGTGCATTACGATTGTCGCAGACGGTTGAAAATGCAGTAATTGTCGCCATTATTTGTGATCGCGGTGACCGCTACCTCTCGACGGGTGTATTTGGTTGACGGCTAGCACCCGATGACATGTTGAATGGTTTTTTTCGAAATTTTTATCAGAGCAGTAATTCATGGGACGACAGACCAGAAAAAAGATCGCACTTCCTCCAATCAAGGTCGCAATCGAAAAGTTAAGTCACGAGGGTAGAGGGATCGCTTTTACAGAGGGTAAAACGCAATTTGTAGAAGGTGCGTTGCCGGGTGAGCAAGTCATGGCGAGCTATTTGCAGAGTCGAAGCCGTTTTGATGAATTAAAAACGGTAGAAGTGCTGGTGCCTTCTGCCGAGCGAGTGGTGCCACCTTGTGAGCATGCCACTTTGTGTGGCGGTTGTAGCTTGCAGCATATGGCACCTGAGGCACAAATTGCGCTTAAACAAACGGTATTGAAAGATCAGTTTACCCATTTTGGTGGGGTAGAACCTGAGCAATGGGTTGACCCCTTGGTGGGACCGGAGTTGGGTTATCGTCGTAAAGCACGCTTAGGTGTTCGCTATGTCATCAAGCGTGAAGAAGTGCTGATTGGTTTTCGTGAGAAGCACAGCAATTTTCTTACGGCGTTGTCTCACTGCGAAGTGTTGGATAAGCGTGTTGGTCACAAAATCGAAGCACTTAAAGAGCTGGTACGCTCTCTAACGGTTTATCAGCAAGTGCCTCAAATTGAAGTTGCCATGGGAGATGATGCGGTGGCGTTGGTCATTCGTCACATGGCGCCAATGTCAGAGCAGGATTTACAGTTGTTGCGGAACTTTAGTGAGGAACATCAGTTCACTATTTACTTGCAGCCCAAGGGACCGGACACGGTTCATCGGCTTTGGCCGGAATCCGGCACCGATCGACTGCATTACATGTTACCTGACTATGATTTAAAAATGGCATTTCATCCGCTGGACTTTACCCAGGTAAATGCGGATATCAACAAAAACATGATTAACCGGGCACTGGAGTGGTTGGCGCCTGAAGCTGGCGATCGTGTACTGGATTTGTTTTGTGGACTGGGGAATTTTACGTTACCGCTAGCCCGAAAAGCTGCTGCCGTCGTGGGTGTGGAAGGTGATGATGCCATGGTGGTAAGAGGTCGGGAAAATGCGCTGGCGAATGAAATAAACAACGTGCGCTTTTACGGTGCGGATTTACAGAGCGACTTTACGAAAGCCGAATGGGCTGCAGAAGGTTTCGATAAAATATTGATCGATCCGCCGCGTTCAGGGGCGCTCGATGTCGTGAATTACCTCCCGGCGTTTGGCGCGTCACGAATTGTGTATGTTTCCTGCAATCCGGCAACATTGGCCCGGGATGCCGGCGTGTTGGTAGCGCATGGTTATCGACTGGTTAAGGCGGGAGTGATGGATATGTTCCCACATACAACTCATGTCGAATCCATTGCATTGTTTGAAAGGAATTAGATCGTCGCTTGCTGTAGGTGCCCCTGCGTGGGCTAGCGAAAAATTAACTTCCGCGTTGAGTCGGCTGCCTTGTGTGCTGGTTTGATGTCTCAGGCGCGTATGAACAAAAAGCAAAAGGAAAGACCTGCTCATGGTGAAAGTTCGCGAAGATCATCCGGTCACGGCTGAGGGTCATGTTGACATAGATCGCTGGGTTGCTCAGATTGGTGAGCAGATTAAACTCGACAGTGACGAGCTGGTTAAGCGAGCCTGTGAGGTGAGTCAGGCAATTGATGAGCAAAATGTCAAGGAAGAGCGGGTCTGGTCGCCGGGGCACAGTAGTTTTCGTACCGGACTGGAAATGGCCCAGATTTTGGCTGAATTGAATCTGGATCAGGAGACGCTGATTGCTGCCATTTTGTATCGAGCAGTAAGAGAAGAACGAATCGCACTAACCAGAGTCCGAGAGGAATTTGGCGACGAGATTGCCAACCTGATTGCCGGTGTTTTACAAATGGCGGCGATATCGTCCAGTCATCTTCCGTTCAAAGGCGCCGTATTGGGTCAGCGTGATGGCCAGCTCGACAATGTCCGCAAAATGCTTGTCACGATAATTGATGATGTCCGGGTGGTTCTTATTAAACTGGCCGAACGTACTTGTGCGATTCGAGCGGTAAAAGATGCTTCGGTCGAAAAGCGTCAGCGGGTAGCCAAGGAAGTATTTGATATTTACGCGCCTCTGGCCCATCGGCTGGGAATTGGGCATATCAAATGGGAACTGGAAGATTTGTCCTTCCGCTATTTACATCCGGTGGCCTATAAAAAAATTGCGCGTCTGCTCGACGAGAGAAGAGTGGATCGCGATGAATTTATTCGCAGTGTTTTAGGTAGTTTGGAAGGTGCGTTACAAGAAGCAGAAATTCGCGCGGAGATATCAGGTCGTTCGAAACATATCTACAGCATTTGGCGCAAGATGAAGCGTAAAAATCTGGATTTCTCCCAGATTTATGATATTCGGGCGTTTCGCGTGCTGGTTCCCAAAGTAAGTGACTGTTATGCCGCTTTGGGGGTAGTGCATTCGTTGTGGCGACATATTCCGAAAGAATTTGATGACTACATCGCTAACCCCAAAGAAAATGGCTACCGATCACTGCATACGGCTGTAGTCGGGCCGCACGGTAAAGTAATGGAGGTGCAGATACGAACTCGCCAAATGCATGATGAGGCTGAGTTGGGGGTCTGTGCACACTGGCGCTATAAAGGTACGGACGTAAAGAATAAGTCGAACGCCTACGAAGAAAAAATTAACTGGCTGAGACAAGTGCTGGAATGGCAGGAAGAGATCGGCGATGTTTCAGGGATTGTCGATCAGTTGAAAAAGGACGTTGCGGGCGATCGAATCTATGTCTTTACGCCCGAAGGTCACGTTGTTGATTTGCCTCAGGGGGCAACGCCGGTAGATTTTGCCTATCGGGTGCACACAGAGGTCGGACACGCTTGTCGTGGCGCAAAAGTGAATGGTCGGATTGTTCCGTTAATCTACCCGCTAAAAACGGGAGAGCAGGTCAGCATCCTGACCTCCAAGCATTCAGCACCGAGTCGCGACTGGCTAAATCCGGGGCTGGGATATATACAGACTTCCCGTGCGCGCGCCAAAGTGGCTCACTGGTTCAAACAATTGGATCGGGACAGCAATATTGTCGATGGCCGGGCGATTCTTGAGGACGAATTCCGGCGTTTGTCACTGGGTGATATTAATCTGCTTAAATTGGCAGAACAGCTCAATTTTAAAGCCACTGAAGATATGTATGCGGCCATCGGTGCCGGCGACCTTAAGCCGACGCATGTTGCCAATCTTGCTCAACAGCAACTGGAGCCCAAAGAGAAGCAACTGGATCTTCAGTTAAGCCCGAGCGTAGAGGGGCTGCATAAGGAAAAGGGCATCCAGATCCGTGGTGTAGGCAAACTGCTCACCTCGATTGCGCACTGCTGCAAGCCATTACCCGGAGATCCCATCATTGGTTATATTACGGTGGGAAGAGGGGTGTCTATTCACCGACAGGATTGTATGAACGTGCTCCAATTGCAGGAAAAGGAGCCGAACAGAATGATCGAGGTGACGTGGGGCAAAACCCCGGAAACGATTTATTCTGTCGATGTGAATATTGTTGCCTATGATCGTGAAGGATTGTTGCGCGATATCACGCTGATTCTTGCCAATGAAAAGGTAAATGTGACCAAGGTGAATACGCTTTCGGACCGACAGCAAAGTACCGCCAGCATGTCGCTCACACTCGAAATCAGCAGCCTTGAAAAACTGGGCCGGGTATTGGCAAAAATCAAACAGTTACCCAATATTATCGAAGTGCACCGGAGTCGCAGCGCGTGATACGGCGAATCCTGGCTCAGCGAATTAGCAATCAACTTATGGACTAAGTATGACTGGCAAACCGGAGTATCAGTTAGAAGATTTGTTGTATTTAATGGCCCGACTGCGAGATCCACAAGATGGTTGTCCGTGGGACTTAAAACAAAGCTACCAGACAATACTGCCGCATACCCTGGAAGAGGTCTACGAAGTTGCTGATGCCATTGAGCGAAGTGATATTAATAATCTCCGTGAGGAATTGGGCGACCTTCTGTTTCAAATCGTATTTTACGCACAACTGGGTAAGGAGGATGGAAGTTTCGATTTCTCCGGCATTATCGATGGCATCGTTAACAAGCTTGTGCGCAGGCATCCCCATGTTTTTCCGGATGGATCGCTGCAGAGTCGACGTCTTCCCGGTCAGGAAATTTCCGAGCAGGACATAAAAGCGAATTGGCAAAAAATAAAGCAGGCAGAAAAGCAGGCGCAACGGGATGAGGAGGCGTCTGTCGTGGAACAATCAAAGCCAGACTCTATCCTGTCCTCAGTGCCCTTGGCGGCACCGGCGTTGGCAAGAGCCGAGAAGTTACAGAAAGCCGCCTCACATCATGGCTTTGATTGGCCAGATATTGAACCTGTATTTGAAAAAATTGAGGAAGAACTAGCTGAATTAAAGGCAGAGTTAAGTTTGAATGCTGATAATCCTGCTTTGCGCCAGACACGTTTAGAAGAGGAGTTGGGAGATGTTATCTTCAGCTGTGTAAATTTGGCCCGATTTCTCAAGGTCAGTCCGGAAATGGCATTGCGGGGAGCCAATAGTCGCTTTCAATCGCGATTCTCTTATATAGAAGCGCAATTGCGCACTCAGCAGCGTTCGGTGGCTGCAACTTCCTTGGATGAATTGGACGCTTTGTGGCGTCAAGCCAAAAGAAACGAAACCTCTGCCTGAAACGGGTAGAGGTTATCGTCAGCTGGGATGGGGCTATATACCACTGTCAGTTGGTGTGTTCATACTTTACATAACTAAACGTCAACGCGTATTAAGGTGTAAGTATGTTGCTCCTTAAGGTGTAAGTATGTTGCTCCAGTCAAGTGGGCCCGGTTTGGCGATGCCAAAGCCTTGAGCATAGTCTACGCCTATAAATTTCAGCGCTTGCAGGGTTTCGTCGTTCTCCACAAACTCCGCGATAGTTTTTAATTTGGCTGCGTGAGCAATGCCGTTGCAGGCCTCAACAATACCACGGTCAATGGGGTCTCTAAGCAGGTTTTTTACGAAGCTACCGTCAATTTTAAGATAGTCGACGGGAATCGTTTTCAGGTACGAAAACGAACTCATACCTACGCCAAAGTCATCCAATGCAAACTTGAATCCTTTGCTTCTGATATCTTCAATGAATTCTACCGCGTCTGCCAGATTGGCAATGGCGGCGGTTTCGGTAATTTCAAAGCAGATACGGTTGGGAATGACTTCGTATTGTTTTGCCAGTTGATAAATGTCCTCAAAAAAGCTCGAATCGCTCAGGCTATTCCCTGACAGGTTGATGAAGTAAGTGCCTTCGGAAAGTTGGCCTCTACCCGTCGCCGAAAGGTATTTGAATATGTTGTGAATGACCCAGCGATCGATTAGCGGCATCAAGTTGTAGCGTTCTGCCGCGGGTATAAATGCCCCGGGGGGCACAAGGTCGCCTTCGTCATTCAGACGAATAAGAAATTCCTGATGCAATCCTTCAAGCGAAGATTTGAGTGTTTGCATGGGCTGACTGAACAATACAAAACTATCGTTCTCAAGCGCTTTCTTTATACGTGAAGCCCACTGCATTTCGTTGCGTCGATAATTAAGTTCGGCATCATTTCGGCTGTACCACTGGATTCCGTCGCGTCCTTTTTCCTTGGCAGCATGACAGGCGATATCGACAGAACTCAATAGGTCTGACGCCGTGGACAATCCGGCATGAACCGCGATCATCCCGATGCTGGCACTGATAGAAAAAGGACTGCCATTCCAGATAAAACGATGATCCCGAATTTCCTGCCCGATGCGCTTTGCGATAGCAAATGCAGCATCCTGAGAAATATCCTGAAGCAATAGACCAAACTCATCCCCACCCAGACGTGCCAAAGAGTCGTTCTCTCTAACGTGACGTTTGAGAAGCTGAGTGATTTGCCGGAGTAATTCGTCACCTGCAATATGTCCACAGGTATCGTTGACCAACTTGAATTGATCCAGATCGAGCTGCAGCAGAACATGTTGCAGCGTTTCATCTGACGGGGAAGTGAGTGCTTCTTCCAGTCTCCGCTCAAATTCTTTTCGGTTGAGCAGGCTCGTCAGTGTGTCATGAAAGGAAAGAAACTCAAGGTTACGCTCTGTTTCTTTATAGACCTTTTTGTTCGCGGCTAATGCCAGCTCCCTTTCAAGAGCGGGGATCAGGCGAGCCAGCCGATCTTTCATCACGTAATCTTGTGCGCCAAGTTTCATGGCCTCTACGCCCATGTCTTCACACATGGTTCCCGAAACTACAATGACCGGTGTGTCGGGGTAGCGGGCTTTTACAATCTGAATCGCTTCGTGGGAAGAGAATGAAGGCATGTTGTGGTCGGAAATAACCACATCAAATTCTCGTTGCTCAATGACATTGCGTAACTCACGTTCATTTTTAACGTGCTTACAGGCAGGGCGCATGCCTCCCTTTTTCAGGGTGCGCACGATGAGCATTGCGTCATCTTCTGAGTCATCGATGATGAGCAAGTCAAAATGAAGTGCCATAAGGCTATCCGAAAATGATTTAGTGTGGAGTTCTATTAATGCCAAGCCAATAATGTCCTAGTACTCTAACCTGATCAATAAAGTCGTCAAAACTACCTGGCTTGTTAATATAACTGTTTGCGCCAAGCGCATAACCATTAACCAGATCAAGCTCTTCATTGGACGACGTCATTAAAACCACAGGAATAAGCTTGGTGTCTTCATTTTGCCGAATGGTTTCCAACACCTGAAGCCCACTAAGCTTTGGTAATCTGATGTCGAGAAATATGACCTGAGGAAGCTCCCGAGTATTCCGTCCGGAAAATTTTCCCAGTCCGAATACCCAGTCTACGGCCTCTTGCCCGTCTCTCATTACCACGACATCCGTTTTTCCAGCAGCTTTCTTCAATGCTCGAAGTGCGAGCATTTCGTCGTCAGGATTGTCTTCTACGAGTAAAATCGTACTCATCAAGGTGCTCCGTGCTTTGTGGCTCTTTTGGTGAGTTTAGATTGGTTTCGAGAGGTTAGCCAGTTTTTGGCGTTGATCTTTATCATGGTTCTGCTCATTGTTGGTGGTAGAGGAATACAAGCCTGTACATCCAATCAGGGGTTCCGGAAAATTGGGCGAATACATCGAACCGCAACCGGTGTTTACAGATAGTTCTGTGAATCAGAGTCGCATCAATCGGTCTTTGTTTCGAATAATATCTGCTTTATTTGTGAGTGCTATGACGTACGCTGTGAGTAAGTCGCAGGATTCGGGTTAGCAACTGATCGGCAGATCTCTGGTAAGAGCGTCGGTAGCGTGTATAGAAATTCTAGCAAATGCTTTTGCAATTTATAAGATAAACTGATGATTTATAGCTTTTTTATAAGCTATAGCTATATTGGGTGTCCCGAAAACCTGCGCGGAAACACCCGCTGGGACTGGCCACTGACGAGTATCGGAAAACGGCGATACAAGACCTGGATAGTTCAGTATGAGCTGCTTGCCCTGGATCAGGAGTTAGCAGCTTTCTGATCTTCTTTCAGAACGGTCATATATTTTTTGCTTAAATCCAGAAATCTGGGCGTGGGCCCCAAATCTTCATACAAGGGATCACCTTGCTCGTCTTCTGCAACAATGCGGGTTCCTGCAATATAAGGAAAGCTGGTTTCCAGTTCATCCAGTGCAGAGGAGAGCAGTTCGCCTATGAGTTCCTCGGCTGTGCGTTTTGGGTACATTTCCGAGAGCGCGGCGATTCTGGCCGCGTCTTGCAAAGGCAGACGCAAACTATAAGATTTTGTGGTCAGTCTCGCCTTGGCATTATCTTCCCAATATTTAGCCAGTTCATTGATTTTCATAATTACACGCCTCGCCAGATTATGTTGAAATCAGCCAAACCTGTTACGCTGAACTACATTGAGTGTAGACTCTGGAAAGCTATTTGTCTGTCTGGGTTTTAAAACTCGAAACGCGAAAAATACCTATCGTCAGGGAGAAATGTTATGACCGATTTGCATCCTCAATTAAGGGACAATGTCCGGCTGCTGGGTGAACTGCTGGGGATGAGTATCGCAGAGCATCAAGGAAGTGCTTTTCTGGAGAAGGTTGAAGCTATCCGGTTAGCCGCCAAGGAAGACAGGCTCCGCAAAGGCGATGCCAGTCCCGGGCTGCTAAGTATTTTACGCGAACTGAACGACGAAGACCTGCTGCCGGTAACGCGCGCATTTAATCAGTTTTTGAATCTTGCCAATATTGCCGAGCAATATCATGGCATTCGGCGTCATCAGGATGTCTGTGACATCGAGAATATGTGTGACAATCTATCCGCCGTCATTATCAAACTGAAAAAAAAGGGGCTCTCGCGATCGCAGATTTTCGATGCCATTTGTGATCTTAGAATGGAGTTTGTACTGACGGCGCACCCGACAGAAGTAACGCGTCGTACACTGATTATTAAATATGAAGCGATAGCGAATTTGCTGGCTCGATTGGATCAGTATGACCTGACAGAAGAGGAGCGAGAGGAAATTGTCAGCCAGCTAAGAATACGTGTTGCCGAGGCCTGGCATACCGACGAAATCCGAACCGACCGACCCACGGCGGTCGAAGAGTCCAAATGGGGCTTTGCGGTGGTGGAAAACAGTCTTTGGCAAGCAATTCCCGCTTTTTTCAGGCGTATGGATGTGGCATTACAGCACGAGTTGGGTGAGGTTTTGCCCATTACGTCGTCTCCTGTTCAGTTTGCCTCCTGGATGGGCGGAGATAGGGACGGAAATCCGAATGTGACCGCCAAAGTCACCCAGGAGGTCCTCTTGCTGGCTCGATGGATGGCTGCCGACCTTTATTTGCGAGATATAAAAAATCTGCGAAATCAGTTATCCATGTGGCAAGCCAATGCCGAATTAGTGGCTGTTGTTGGCGAGACGCATGAGCCCTACCGGGTTATTCTCGCCGGGTTGCGGGATCGTCTCGAGGCGACCCGGCGCTGGACAGAGCGGTCACTTGAACACTTTGCAAGGTCGGGTCAAACAACTTCGCTGCCGGAGCCAGAGGCTTCAGTGTTGCTGGATATAAATGAGCTAATGCGGCCACTGCAGTTATGTTATGAGTCTCTTAGAGAAACCGGACAAATGACGATTGCCAACGGGCAACTGCTGGATACGTTGAGGCGAGTGGCCTGTTTTGGTCTGACGCTCGTCAAACTGGATATCCGACAGGACGCAGAGCGCCATGAAGAGGCGCTTAGCGAGATAACGAACTATCTGGGTCTGGGGAATTACCGAGAGTGGGACGAGCAAACCAGGCAAGCGTTTTTACTAAGGGAATTGACAGGAAAGCGCCCGTTGATTCCTCGACAATGGTCTGCCTCGCCTTCCGTACAGGAAGTACTGGATACCTGTGCGGTTATCGCTCAGCAGCCAGACGCGACTTTCGGTCCCTATATTATCTCTATGGCGGGCCAGCCATCTGATGTACTGGCGGTGATCCTGTTGTTGCGTGAGTCTGGTATGGCCGAGGCCATGCCGATAGTGCCGTTGTTTGAAACACTGGAAGACTTGAAGCACGCTCCCGCCGCGATCAACGCGCTGTTTCAGATGCCTTGGTACAAACAGTATTGCCAAGGGAAGCAGCAGGTGATGATTGGCTATTCAGATTCCGCAAAAGATGCGGGGCAGATGATGGCGGCATGGGCACAATATCAGGCTCAGGAAGCGTTGGTTGAGGTCGCAGAGCAACATGATGTGCGATTGACGCTGTTTCATGGACGAGGCGGTACGGTGGGGCGTGGTGGCGGACCCGCGAATCGTGCCATATTGTCACAACCTCCCGGTTCAGTAGGCGGTAATTTTCGCATTACCGAACAAGGTGAAATGATTCGGTTTAAATTCGGATTGCCAAGAGTGGCCGTACAAAATTTGCAGATTTACACCACGGCGGTGTTGGAAGCGACCCTGACGCCGCCGTTGAAGCCCAAGCCGGAATGGCGAGCAACCATGGACTGGCTAACACAGCGATCCTTACAGTCCTATCGTGAGATGGTGAGAAAGCATCCAGATTTTGTTGCTTATTTCAGAGCCTCCACGCCAGAGCAGGAGTTGGGTAAACTCGCACTGGGAAGTCGGCCTGCCAAGCGTAAAGCCGGTGGCGGAGTAGAAAGTCTGAGGGCCATACCCTGGATCTTTGCCTGGACACAGAATCGCTTGATGTTACCTGCCTGGCTCGGTGCGGATACTGCTTTAAAGGCGGCCCTGGAAGAGGGGAAGGGGACTGTGCTTCAGGATATGCTGCATAACTGGCCATTTTTTAAAACACACATTGATATGCTCGAAATGGTGCTCTCTAAAGCGGATCCGCGAATTGCCCGCTATTACGATGAGTTGTTGGTGCCCGCTTCGCTGCGAGGGTTGGGCAAGCAATTGCGGCACCGGTTAAAGGCGGCGGTAGTCATCGTAAATACGCTGAAAGGTCAACATGAACTCCTTACAGATAATCCGGTATTTAATCATTCAATGAAAATTCGAAATCCTTACACCGACCCCTTGCATTATCTGCAGGCTGAGCTTTTACGCCGAGACAGAGCGACTGGTGAAGGGCACCCTGAACTGGTTGAGCGAGCACTAAAGGTCACTATGGCCGGGATTGCTGCTGGTATGCGAAATACCGGGTAAAAAACGCAGCGGGCGGATTGCAATTAGGTAAGGAACGAATGTGCGCTCTTTCTATCGGAAGGGCAAGTTCGTATAATGCCCTGCTTACATTATTGTGGTTGGTGCAGCAGCATTCGTTAGTAAGTCTTAATTTATTGATAATAAAGATTATTTTTGTTGCTGGCCGGAAAGTTAACCCAGAAAGTTTTCGTGACTTCTAACAAAGTAAGGGGAGCAAACAAACATGAGAGTGATCTTGTTGGGCGCACCAGGTGCCGGTAAAGGAACGCAGGCACAGTTCATCACAGAAAAACTGGGGATTCCCCAGATTTCAACCGGTGACATGCTTCGGGCAGCCGTTAAGGCGGGCTCCGAGCTTGGCCTTAAAGTAAAAGAAGTGATGGCATCCGGTGGACTGGTATCAGATGAAACCATTATTGAGCTGATTCAGGATCGTCTGCAGCAGGCTGATTGTGCAAAGGGTTGCCTGTTTGATGGATTTCCTCGTACGCTTCCTCAGGCCGAAGCACTGAAGCAAAGCGGTATACATATCGATTATGTTGTTGAAATTGATGTCGCCGATCAGGAAATTATCAGTCGTATCAGCGGTCGTCGGGTACATGAAGGCAGTGGCCGCGTATACCATATCGAACATAACCCACCCAAAGTGGATGGCAAGGACGATGCGACCGGCGAAGCACTGATTCAGCGTGAAGATGACAAAGAAGAAACAGTTCGCAAGCGTCTTGAAATCTATCATTCGCAAACGGCACCTTTGGTGCAGTACTACCAGGCGTGGGCCGCCAAGGACGCAGAAACTGCGCCTAAGTATGTCGCGGTAGAAGGCCTGGGTACGGTTGACGAGATCCGCAGTAAAGTGTTTGCGGGCCTGGGCGTTTAAACAGACCGCATATTAAAAAGAGCCCTGATCAGGGCTCTTTTTGTTTGTTGGGTGTATTCATCTTCCCGAGATAGATGCAATGTCAGTCATATTGGCAGTAGATACCTCCTCAGCAGCTTGTTCAGCGGCGCTCAAAGTAGGGGACAAACTATTTGAGCGTTTTGAATTAACGCCCAAAGCACATACACGACTTGTTCTACCGATGATCGAATCAGTGCTCGAAGAGGCTGGACTGTCCTTGTCTGACGTAGAGGCTATTGCGTTCGGACGAGGTCCCGGTTCTTTTACCGGCGTAAGAATAGCCACCAGTATTGTACAAGGGTTGGCCTACGGGGCAGATTTACCTGTGGTGCCAGTTTCTACGCTCGCTGCGCTTGCGCTGCAGGTTGCTCGTCAAGAGGTTGGGTCATTGGAATTGCTCTGTGCGATTGATGCTCGTATGAACGAGGTCTATTGGGCGGCGTTTCAATACGATGAGGGCGAGTTGTCGATAATTAGTGAAGAGCGGGTCACCAAGCCCGACCGGCTACCCGAACTCGCAAATAATCGGTCCGCCAGACGTTTGGGCGTGGGGAGTGGTTGGCAATACAGCGACGAATTTCCCGCTTGGGTCGGTGCGACCACCGCTAAGGTTTATGCGGATATAGAGCCTAGAGCAGCCGAAATAGCTTTACTGGGTGCCAGCGCTTTTGAAGGGGGGCATGGTGTATCTGCTCAAGTCGCTTTGCCTGTATATTTACGGGATGAAGTGACCTGGAAAAAATTGCCAGGGCGTTAACAAGTTATTTCTCTTCAAATTTCATATCGTGATCGTTGTGTTTTTAGTCGTTTCCAGGCAAAGGGAAATCTAGATGGATTGGTTTCAGGTTATTGCGTTATCGGTTATTCAGGGGTTAACTGAGTTTTTACCCATTTCAAGCTCGGCTCATTTAATTTTACCATCGCAGATACTGGGGTGGCCGGATCAGGGGCTGGCATTTGATGTCGCGGTACACGTGGGAACGTTGCTGGCGGTGATACTTTATTTTCGGCGCGATGTAGCCCAGCTCACCGTTGGCTGGGGAAAAAGTATGGCAGGCATCAAATCAGACGAAGGCCGGATCGCCTGGCTGATTATCTTGGGAACGCTGCCGGCGGGAATCAGCGGCTTGGTGTTTGGAGATTACATCGAAGAAAATTTACGTTCCGGGCTGGTGATTGCAACCACGACCATCATTTTCGCCTTGGCTCTTTGGTGGGCGGACAAGTCGGGCAGTCGCACCAAGGAAATAGCTCAAATGGGTTGGCAGATTGCATTGGTTATCGGGGTAAGTCAGGCGATTGCGTTGATTCCTGGAACCTCCCGTTCAGGTATCACGATGACGGCGGCCTTGTTGCTTGGCTTTACCCGGGAGTCCTCTGCCAAGTTTTCATTCTTACTATCTATCCCGCTCATTGCGGCGGCAGGGATGTTGAAAACCAAAGAGTTGATGGAAACCGGTACTGATGCCCAGTGGGTTATGGTGTCTGCAGGCGTCGTCATGTCATTCCTGAGTGCCTACGCATGTATCCACTTTTTCCTGAACTTCCTGGAAAGATTAGGATTTTTCCCTTATGTGATTTATCGCCTGTTGCTGGGAGTGTGTCTTTTTGCGATCTTGCTATAATTGCCATTAAGAACAGGTTGTTTTTGAGGTTACTGACTTGGCAATCAACACTTCTGGTTCATTGCTCTATCCTGCGGCGGTAGGTACGACCTATGCCGGGAGGGTTGAGTCTGCCCAGCGTCGAGATAATGACGAGCGTGCAAGGCAAGAGCGATCATTGCCCCAGCAAAGTGTTGACTTGGTTGCCTTCCAGCGCGAGGCAGAGAGTCGTTTTACCGAGAAAGTACAAACCCTAACTCCCGCAGACTCACTTCAGAATTTGCCTTACGAATCTCGTAAGGCCATTTCGCTTTATGAAAATAATCAATACGCCCGCTCTCCAGATGAAGATGGTCTTGAGCGAGGCGTTGATATTTTTATATAGCATTTTTTAATCACTCTCATTAGATCTCAGGTAGATATATAAGCCATGTCAGAGCTTACAGGTCATTCATTGGTTGTGACTGTTGAAGCGGGGGGGAATGAAGCTCACGCCAAATCCTTTGCCGAACGATATCGTTTGCCATTGGTTGAAAGAATGCCGGAGGAAGGACTGGCATTAACCTATTCCCGTGAGGGTGTTGCCTTGATTCCTACAGGTAAAGGTGCACCGGGGCCTGTAAGTGCCAGTTTTATAGATGGAGTGGTAGAGCATCGGCGCAAGTTTGGCGGTGGTAAAGGACAGTTAATAGCAAAAGCCGTGGGGTTAAAACCGGGTATCTTTCCTCGTGTACTTGATGCCACTGCGGGTTTGGGTAAAGATGCGTTTGTGCTCGCGACACTCGGGTGCAACGTAACGTTATTGGAACGCTCCCCCGTGATCGTCGAGCTTTTACGCGCGGCAATAGAGGAGGCTGCCGGTCACATAGACGTGGCCGCAATTGTGGCTCGTATGGAACTGGTGCATCAAGACAGTCTTGTGTTTATGGAAGAAAAGCTGGAAACGAAGGATTTAAAGATCGAAAAATATGATGTTGTTTATCTGGATCCGATGTTTCCTCATCGAGAGAAGAGCGCATTGGTCAAAAAGGAGATGCGGGTTTTCCGGGATATTGTGGGAGAAGATCTTGATTCCTCTGAGCTACTGGCGAAAGCACTTCAACTCGCTGAATATCGTGTCGTTGTCAAACGTCCGCGAAAAGCGCCGGTGTTGGGTGCCTTGAAGCCTTCCCTGGTTTTTGAGGGCAAGTCCAGCCGGTATGATATCTATACGAAAAAAAGTATGGATGGGCTCAAAGGGTAGGGTTGGAGGGACGAGATATCCCTCCGGGTTCCACAGGGCTTAATTCATTGAGGTTACCTGCAGTATTGCCTGGCGAAGTTCGGCATTGAGCACAAGTTTTGAATCTTCAGCCACCTTATCTATGCCTTCTGCGTAAGTGAGTAATCCTTCTTCGTTTACTGACAGAAAACCATTCTTTTTCAAGTTGCGAATGAAGCCATGGAACAGTGACTTGTCAAAGAATTCTGGCGCATTCAGCCCGAATAAAATCGACATGCGCTGGGCCATTTGAACGCTTTGTTCTTCCAGTTCAGCCGCTGTAATTTTCCCCGGGCCTTGCTTACGCAATACTTCAATGCTGATGTAATAACGTTCCAGCGTTTGAATGATAATTCTGCCGAGTACGCCCAGCATCACATAATTTGCCGAACCGATAGGAGGGCAGTGGAAGGTATCACCTTCTGCTATCAGCAGTTGTTGAGTTGTAAGAATCTCCAGCCAATTGTCGATGATGCTATCGATAGCATCATTTTCCCAGCGAATGAAGAGTTCGGCCTTGATATAGGGGTAAATAGAACTGACCAGAAAATGAATGTGGTCTCGTTGTAAACTGTTATTGTTCTGGAACAAACTGGCAATGAGTGCGGGTACGGCAAACATGTGAAGAATGTTATTTCGATAATAGGTCATCAAAATTGTATTGGTGCCTTCCAGAACGATAATGTCCCCAAGCTTTTGCTGTTGGCGGGCAACAAATCCCATATTTTCGCAATAAGCTATCCATTCCTGGCCATTACCCTCTGGCAGAGGAACTTCATTGCTGTAGGGCGAAGCGCGTAACAGGTTGGCAAAAGAGTCCAGCTGTTTTGCAAGCACTTGTTCATCCATGGCTTGACGAGAGGTAGACAGCAGTACGGATGCAATCATATTGACCGGGTTAATGGCGGCTGCATTGTTAATATGGGTGGCAATTTTTTCGGCCACCGCGTCTACAACCGGATTCAACCATTGAGGACGCGAGTCTGCATCATACTGATCATCACGCCATCCTGGCTGCATTTCATCCAGCACTTTGTGCAGGTAAATGGGTTCGCCAAAAGTGACATTCACTTTGCCAAACGATCGTCTAAGGTTCTTCAGTGATTTGAACAGGCCGAAAACCGACTCTTTCTCTTTCTTTTTGCCACGCAATTCGCCGAGATAGGTTCGTCCTTCCAGAACCTTTTCATAACCTACGTAAACCGGCATGAGGGCGATAGGGCGTTGATGTTCCCGCAGATAACTGCGTAATGTCATTGAAATCATACCGGCTTTAGGTGCCAGCGTTCGTCCTGTTCTGCTTCTGCCGCCTTCAACAAAGTACTCTACAGAATAACCTCTTGAGAAAACCTGGTGCATGTATTCATTGAACACGGCGGCGTAAAGCGCATTGTTCTTGAAGCTTCGGCGCATAAAGAAAGCACCACCCCGACGCAGGATGGATCCTACTATCGGCATATTCAGATTTATACCTGCCGCGATGTGCGGCACCATGATGCCGTTGTTAAACAAAATGTAAGACAACAGCAGGTAGTCGATATGGCTGCGATGACAGGGAGTATAAACAACCGTGCAATCCTTGGAGACTTCGCGCACGGTTTCAATATTTCGCAATGTTATGCCGTCGTAAATCTTGTTCCATACCCGCGAAAGAATAATATCCAGAAAGCGAATGGTTCCAATGGTGAGGTTAGACGCTATTTCGTCGCCATATTTGTATGCCTTGGCCTGCGCTTTTGCGAAGGTGATTTTTTCTTTGCTCGCCGTACTTTCGATGACTTCCCGGACATTCGGGGTTTGTACAATGGTATGCACCAGCGTCCGTCTGTGTGACAGGTCGGGGCCTAAAACGGTTTGCCTTACGCGACGGAAGTGAACTCTCAGGATACGTGCCAGCATGCGGCTGGTGCGCTCTTCATCGGTTTGTTTGGCGTCTACCAGCTGGCGCACTGAAATGGGGGGATTAAATTGAACAAAGGTTTTTCGTCCGTGTATCAAAATAATCAAGAACTTTTGCAGGCGGCCGGAAACAGCCCAGTTGTCAGATAAAAGCAGTTTGAAAAGTGACTTTTCTTTATCGGGAGAGCGGCCCCAAAATAGCGAAACAGGCACAATCTGAACATCCAGTTCAGGATGTTGAAGGATTTCACTGGCCAGTTGCTTTAAACGCGGGGTGAGAATAGGGCTCTGCCGTTTGCGAAACCATTGCCCCTGGCGACGGTAGAGAAAGAAAAAGGCGCGGCGTAAAGATTCTCCCGGCAGTTCCAGAGGGGCTTGTGCGGATGGTAGACCTGCATTGAGACATTCTTGCTCCAGCACCAGCCGTGCAGACAGTGAGCTGTGCTGAAGTACATAACATACCGGTTTATTGGGATCGAGATTTAAGCCTTCTTTAGAGTTATTAATGACTTCGGTTCTGACCCAAAGAAATAGTATTTTTCGCAAAATAGTAAAAAAAAATGAACTCAGACTAAATAATTTGTTCATATATCAATCTTTTACGTGATGGGTTCCAGATGGAACGGAATGGTTGCGTGCTAGTGTATCCAAGTCTCTGGTTTGGCGCAAAGCAGGAGACTAAGCCTTTGGTCGTAGTCAGCAGGCCTTGTATTACTTTAAATTTAGGTTGTAAATCCTTGAAATGCCTAGCGGGTGTTTCTATATTTGTCGCTCTATTCAGGATCGAACCAGGAATTATAAGATGATAAAGATTGAAAGCCTGACGCGTTCCTTCGGCCGCTTTACTGCGGTTGATGGCATCAGCTTCATGGTCTCGCCCGGTGAGGTACTGGGGTTTCTGGGACCGAATGGGGCGGGCAAGTCAACAACGATGAAAATACTCACCGGATTTTTGGAAGCCACCTCCGGCACGGTGAGTGTGATGGGGCACGATGTCGCCAACGAACCCAAGGCAGTGCAGGCATTGGTCGGCTATTTGCCAGAGGGCGCCCCTTTATATGGTGATATGACCGTTAGAGGGTTTCTGAACTTTATCGGTCAGGCCCGAGGCTTCAGAGGGGATGAACTTAAACAACGTGTTTCGTCCGTCGTGCAAAAAGTACAGCTCTCCAGAGTACTTGATCAAACGATCGATACCTTGTCAAAAGGCTTTAAACGCCGGGTAGGGTTGGCTCAGGCCATAATACATGACCCTAAAGTACTGGTTTTGGACGAACCTACCGACGGGCTGGATCCGAACCAAAAGCATCAGGTACGGGAACTGATTCGTAATTTATCCAAAGATAAAATTGTCATTATCTCGACGCATATTCTGGAAGAGGTCAGTGCTGTTTGTACCCGGGCACTGATTCTGGCTTCTGGAAAAGTGGTTTTTGATGGAACACCCGACGCCCTCTCACGCCTTTCCCGTCACCACAATGCGATTGCCATAAAATTGGCGGCACAACAGGATGCAGCCAGTGCGTTGAGCGCAATCGATGGAGTGGCGTCAGTGGATTCTGATCCTCAAACCGGCAGTTTCATCGTGTATCCACTGAATGGAATGTCGTTGCTGCGAGAAGTAAATCAGGTAATACATCGCAATGGCTGGGATGTTGAAGAACTGCATGTGGAAAAGGGACGTCTGGATGATGTATTCCGCCAGGTGACATTGGAAGGAGTGAGTACATGAGTATGGGCGTTATCGTTCGTCGCGAATTGAATAGTTATTTTTCTACACCGTTGGCCTATGTCTTTATTGCCATTTTTCTTATGCTTTCAGGTCTGTTTACTTTTTATCTGGGGCGTTTCTACGAGCGGGGGCAGGCAGATTTGATTGCCTTTTTCAGTTTTATGCCCTGGTTGTATTTAGTGCTGGTGCCTTCAATTGCCATGCGACTTTGGGCAGAAGAACGAAAAAGCGGCACGATAGAGCTACTCATGACGTTACCGATATCTACGTTTACCGTGGTTTTAGGCAAGTTTGTCGCGGCTTGGCTGTTTGTTGGCGTGGCTTTGGCGCTTACCTTTCCCATTTGGTTAACGGTGAACTATCTTGGAGAGCCTGATAATGGCGTGGTGATAGCGAGCTATTTGGGCAGCTGGTTTATGGCTGGCGGCTTTTTGGCGATAGGCAGTTGTTTATCGGCATGTACGAAAAATCAGGTTGTGGCTTTTATTCTGACACTTGTCATTTGTTTTATGTTTGTGGTGTCCGGGTTTCCGTTGGTACAGGATTTCTTCAGTGCATGGGCACCTTTATGGATGATTGACTGGCTATCGTCTCTCAGTTTTCTAACGCACTTTGACGCCATTTCACGAGGCGTCATCGACCTTCGCGATATTTTGTATTTCATCGTGATGATGGGGAGTTGGCTGTTGGCAACCACCATTGTTATCAATCTTAAAAAAGCAGACTAGGGGCATTGGCTATGCAACGTTGGATGAAATCCCGCTATGGCCTGATTCTGGTATTGGGCGCATTTCTCGTATTAAGTTACCTGGTGACTGTGGCAATAAAAAATGTTCGTTTTGATTTGACTGAAAGCGGGTTGTACACCCTTTCACCTGAAACTCGAAATGTACTTAATAAATTGGAAAAGGCAGAAACCTTAACGCTGTACTTTTCCGAAAAGGCCACTAAAGATCTGCCGGCACTACGTACCTATGCAAAGCGTGTACAGGAGTTGTTGGAAGAGTATGTAGCGTTATCGAATGGCAAACTGTCTCTGACTGTCGTTGATCCTGAGCCTTTTTCTGAAGCAGAAGATTTGGCAACGGCGGCGGGGTTACAGGGCGTGCCTGCGGGGGCGCGCGGGGATGAAATCTATTTTGGGCTGGTAGCCAGGAATGAGCAGGACAAAGAAGAAGTCATTCCTTTCTTTCAGCCCGATAAAGAGAAGTTTTTAGAATATGATCTCAGCAAACTGATTTTTAACCTGAACCGGGATAGTGTCCCCAAAGTGGGCATCTTGAGCGGGTTAAATATGAATGGCGGCTATGATTTTATGACCCAAAGCCGCCAACCTGCCTGGATGGTCGTTCAGCAGATTGAAGACTTGTATCAGGTAGAGTGGTTGCCGGACGCAATGGAAGAGGTTGAAACGGATATCAGTATTTTGTTGCTGGTACACCCCAAAAACCTTCCTCAACAGACGTTAATGGCGATAGACCAGTATGTGCTACAGGGCGGAAAAGTGATTGCTTTTGTTGATCCTTTGGCTGAATCCGAGCAATCGTCGATGCAAGGTGCCGATGATAAGCGCTCGGATCTTGATGTACTGCTCCAGAAGTGGGGCGTTGTTCTGGAGCCGGGTAAAGTCGTGGGTGATTATGCCAATTCTCTGGTTGTTGGTATGGGCGGTGGACGAGGTCCGGTTCGCCATATCGGGTTGCTGGGGTTAAAGTCGGAAGTGGGCAGTTTTAATGCGGATGAGGTTATTCTTGCCGGACTGGAGAGTATCAATATGTCATCGGCAGGTATATTAAAGCCTGCGGAAGGTGCGACGACTAACTTCACTCGAATGATTGAGAGTAGTTCCGAAGCTGCACCCCTCGATTCTGCTTTGTGGGCGACCTTGCAAAACCCCGAGGCGTTGATGAATGGCTTTACCCCAACGGGTGAACCCTATACGTTGGCTGCCAGAGTCACGGGTAAAGCACAGACGGCCTTTCCCGAAGGTGTAGAAATTTCCGAAGAAGTTACTCCTGAAACATCTGCAGATACCAGTAAAGACGAAACTTCTCAAACCAAAGAGCCTCAAATGCGCACCCGAAAAATCTTGCCTAAGAGGCTAGAGGGTGATTCGATTAACGTCGTGGTGGTCGCCGATACCGATGTATTGACCGACCGGCTCTGGGTGCAGGTTCAGGAGTTCTTTGGCCAGCGTATTGCCAGTCCCTGGGCCGATAACTCTGGCTTATTGGTCAATGCACTGGATAACCTCTCAGGTAACGCGGATCTCATTAATATAAGAAGCCGTGGCAAATTTTCCCGACCCTTTACCCGCGTAGAGGATTTGAGGCGGGATGCCGAAGAACACTTCCGTACACAGCAACAATCGCTGGAAGCGCAGCTAAAAGAAACGGAAGCAAAGCTGGTGGAACTTGAAAAAATTCGCGGTGATGCAGACAAAAGTGTGTTGAGCAAAGCGCAGGTTGAAGAATTGGATAAGTTCCAAAGTGAAAAGCTTAAAATTCGAAAAGAACTGCGCGATGTTCAACACCAATTGGATCAGGACATCGAAGCGTTAGGAACAGATATCAAACTGATCAATATCGTACTGCTTCCATTGTTGCTGACATTTGGCATGGTTCTGTTCAGATTTATCCGAAAGTCGGCGTAGCTTGTTTAGACTATGGATTCGATGGGCGAAGTGAGATCCTCTGATACAACCATATTAGTGTTCGACTCTGGCGTGGGTGGGCTGAGCGTTGCTCAGTCCATCTTGCTGCGGTTGCCCGGCATTCGAA
This sequence comes from Hahellaceae bacterium, assembly GCA_024234505.1. Classification (GTDB taxonomy): domain Bacteria; phylum Pseudomonadota; class Gammaproteobacteria; order Pseudomonadales; family Oleiphilaceae; genus JACKOD01. Next base: position 236,032 of record JACKOD010000003.1, read on the forward strand.
TCGTCTATGTTGCAGATGATGCGGCGTTCCCTTATGGGACGAAATCCGAGGCGGTTCTAAAAAAGCGAATCCTTGACGTAATCTTGCCATTACAGGCGTCCTCTCAGGCGGATTTGGTAGTGATTGCCTGTAATACGGCCAGTACAATTATCTTGCCTGACTTGCGTACCCGTTTAACGATTCCTGTTGTAGGGGTGGTACCGGCGATTAAACCTGCAGCCACGCTGAGCCAAACTCGGCACATCGGCCTGTTGGCTACCCCCGCCACAATTAACCGAACTTATACTGATCAATTACTCAATGATTTCGCTGCAGATTGTCGTGTGGTGAGGGTAGGTAGTTCGCGCCTTGTAGAGCTGGCCGAAAGTTACCTCCGCGATGACAAGGTCGATCTGGAGGCGTTGCGGCAGATTATTTTGCCCTTTTTTATGTCTGAAGAAGCTCCGGAGTCTTCGGCGGGACTGGATGTAATCGTTCTTGGTTGTACGCACTTTCCGTTGTTAAGGCAACAGCTTGCACAAGTTGCACCCTATCCGGTGAGTTGGATTGATTCGGGTGATGCCATTGCTAGCCGGGTAGAGCAGGTGTTGGGAGGGCAGAATCTCCTGCCTCAAATGCAGGACTTAAAAACCCACCACTTGGTTTTTACCGGAAACGCTGATTTAAGCGAGCCCTTTAAAAAGCATTTGATGGGTTTGGGGTTTACTCGTTTTAACTGGACCCAGAATTATCTGGCCTTCTCGCCGAGTATTGACCAATAGGCATTCATTGAAAGCAGTTTGAATGTCTTTTTGTCTTTAATTGTCAGACCCAGTTTGGTCATATATTCTGGGTAGTTATAGATATCATGCAGGGCATTTTTAGCAACCACCAGGAAAATAAAGTTGGCTACATACCAGTAGCTCTGCTGTATTTTTCTGCGCAGAAAGCTGCCTGTCGGGTAGGTAAAATCGCCTACTACGACCTTTCCACCTTCTTTAGTCAGCGATACCAGATGCGTGAGTATTTTCAGCATCAGGTCTTCATCGAAGACATTTAGAAAGAAATTGGCAACGACCATGTCAAAACTGGCGGCTTCACCGAAAGTCAGGATATCTGCGTGGACAATCTTTACATTCAATGGCTTGGTTTGCTTGGCAAGCAATGCCCGGAATTTGTTAAGCATGGTCTCGGAAAGATCAACCACTGTCACATCTGCACCCAGTTCTGCGGCGCGAATAGCGTCTCTACCGTGGCCTACACCTGCGACCAGTACTTTGTCTCCGGGTTTAAGGTTTTCTTCATTAAACATGGCCACTTTGCAATTTTGAATCGACTTGCCGCTGTAAACATTGCTGAGAAAGTCGTAAACAGGTCCGATATAACGATACTTATCTTTCATGAGGTACTCGTGTAAGTTGATTGATCTCTTGTTTTTCTTCTAGTTGTAGTCAGTGTATTTGTATGCTTTATGCGTTCATTAATGATGGTATGTAACGCATAATTACAGTGGTTTCATGGTACGTGAATCTTTGTTGATAATGTTGTGCGTGGCTCCTCAAAATCATCTATTTAAGTAGGTAAGGCACAAAAAAAACTTATAAATTCCATGGTTAAATGGGATTGTCTGACAAATTAAAATGGAGGCGTGTGTAATCGGGAGTCGTTTGTCTCGCCAGCATAAAGTGAGGTTCGCCGAGGACAGACAGTCTACTTGCCAGTCCCGGGTGGCGTGCGTATTTAAAATAACGCATTCCAATACATCAGTACGCACTGGCTTCTCGGGTGAGTTTGACTCGAGAGGTAGCGCAGCGCTTTTTTGATTGGAGTGGGGTTCAGTCCTATCGGTGGTTACACCGCCATGTGGTGAAAGTTGGTGCTAATACTGTGAAAAAGTTCTTTGCCTGGCATGGCTTTCCCAAAATAGAACCCTTGAACCTCCTGACATTTAAGTTTCTTCAAATAGTCGAGCTGATGAACTGTTTCCACACCTTCGGCGATGATATTTAGCTTTAACCCATGAGCCATGGCGACAATGGCATTGACGATACAGGACTCGCTGGCGCTGTCCTGAATGTCTTTGATGAACGAGCGATCAACTTTTAGCGTGTGGATCGGAAGCTTATTCAGGTAGTGAAGTGATGAATAACCGGTACCAAAGTCATCAATGGCGATACTCATGCCTTGAGATGCTAGCTGGCTGAGTTTGTGCGTCATGTTTTCCAGATCACGCATGATCAGGTTTTCGGTTAGTTCAACTTCAAAATTGCTGGCCGGGAAGTCTGCTTGTTGCAGTTGCTTAAACAGATTTTCTACGAAACGAGGATGTTCCACTTGTAAAGGTGAAAAGTTGACTGACAGCCTGATATTACTTAAACCGCTGGCAATCCACTGTCGAACCTCATTGCAAGCCGTGCGCAATACCCAGTCACCGATGTCGGCGATGAGTTTTGTTTCTTCTGCCAGTGAGATAAATTCTGATGGATAAATAATGCCTCTTTCCGGGTGATGCCATCTAATGAGGGCTTCCACGCCCACCACATGACCCGTCTGGGTGTCTACCTGTGGTTGGTAGTAGACCCTAAATTCTTCATTTTCCAACGCTTTGCGTAAGTCACGCTCTAATTTAAGCCGATTAGAACAATCAATGTTCATGGCCTCAGTAAAAAACTGATAGCCGTCTTTGCCTCTGCCTTTAACGTGGTACATCGCAACATCAGCGTTTTGCACCAGCTGTTCCATGCTGTTTCCGGCTTCAGGAAATACCGATATGCCGATACTCACACCCACAAATACTTCGTTGTCACCCAGCATGAAAGGTTCTTTCAGAACATTAATGACTTTACGGGCGATCTTTCGTGCATCCTCTTTCGTGGTGATGGCGGGCAGGAGTAGCGTAAATTCATCTCCACCAAAGCGAGATAGGGTATCTCCGGCACGCAGGACACTTTCCAGTCGCATGGCGACCGACTGCAACAGACGATCTCCCATCGCATGGCCCAGTGTGTCATTGACTATTTTGAATCGGTCAAGGTCTAGAAACATCACCGCTAATTGCTGTTCGTTGCGCTTCGCCTGCGTAATGGCGAGGCTGAGACGGTCTTTGAACAGTGCCCGGTTGGGTAAGCGAGTGAGTAAATCATGGTAGGCCTGGAAGTTGATAAATTCTTCGGCCTCTTTACGTTCGGTAATGTCTCTGGCGGTTCCGTAGATACCAATAAATTTGGATTTATTGGGTGTCGGCCCGAGTTTCTTTAATGTGAGAGAGCTACTTTGTATAGGGAAAAAAGTAATTTCGAAATAGCGGGGAAGTCGTTGATCGTCCCGGCATCGGAGCCTGACTTCCATGTTGACGCCACTATTTTCAACCTGCATCTTTTCTTTGATGAAATAGCGAGCCTTACTTTTGTCTTTGTCATCGATAAGCTGAACATAATTCTTACCGATTAATTCATTCTTGCGGTAGCCCAGGAGTGTCTCGATTTTACTATTCAGGAAGGTAAAGCGTCCTTCCATGTCGAGCATAAACACAATATCAGGTGAGCTGTTAACTATATAGCGGTGCAGTTCTTCCGACTTTTGCAGACGAACCTGCATGGCACTGTGCGACTTTTCCAGGGATTGTTTCTTTAGTGCGCTTGATACCGTGGCTATTAATTCTTCGGCAGCATATGGCTTCTTGATATAGTCATAGGCACCCCGACGCAGCGCTTTACTTGCAGCAGAAAAAGTCGACTCTCCGCTAACCACAATCGTGGCACTTTGAATGCCTTTGTCGGCCATAAAGTCCATTACTTTGTGGCCATCAATATCTTGCATCCGCAGATCCAGTAAAACCAGATCATATTGTTGGCGTAGTAATTTGGCGCAGGCTTCCTTACCGCCAAGTGCGGTATCTATATTGAGAGAGTAGGGGGCGAGTAGCGCCTTGAGGCTCTCAAGCATGCGTTCTTCATCGTCGACGAGCAAAATGCGTGCATGTGCATTTGCAAGGGAAAATGCCGTGGGTTCCGCTGTCATGTGCTGCACTTCTGGTTGTCTGTTTATAGTCGTTATGTATTTTTCATTATTATTTGTTCTCCTTAACCTGTGACATCCATATTGCGTTTAAACTGCCCTGTATATCCTACAACCTCTGACGGGTTGGTAAAACCGGTGTCTTCTACTTCGTTGCTATTTAAGCGGCAGAAGAATCTGGAACTGGGTACCTTTATGGCTTGATCTGCACATAATGTTTCCTCCTAGCTCCGTCACTAAATTGTGTGTAATGCTCAGGCCCAGCCCAGAATGGCGCCCACCTTTGGTGGTATGCCCTGGTTTGAACAGTTGTTGCTTGATTTCGGGGGGTAATCCGGGGCCGTTGTCTGCAATTGTGATTTCAGCAAGAAGCTTGCCATTTGTGTTCACTGTGGTGGCAGTACTAATATGAATTTCCCCACCCGCGGGCATGGCTTCCGCTGCGTTTTTAATAATATTGGTGACTATTTGTCGCAACGGATTTCTCGGTAGCGATACTTGATCAAGTGTTTCATCCAGATCCAGATTAAATACGACGGAATGTGCGCTAAAAAAAGCACCTTCAAACAGCTTCACTAGCTGGTGGATCTCGGTGTTAATGTTCTGGGATATGGCTTCACCGGTTTCGTGCATTTCCAGATCCTGTATTCGCATCAGAATCTGGCTGGCTCGATCAATTTCCTCACGCAAAATCTCATAGGTTGAGTGTTCGTCCGAGTCACGGCCAGAAGACGAGGCCAGCGATTCCAGATAATTGCGGATAATCGTTAGCGGGTTGTTGGCTTCATGGGCCAGAACGTTTACTTGAGCTTTTAACGTACGTATTTCGTCGGATTCTGCATTTGAGCTTAGGGTGGCTTTTCGGGCAACCAGATTACCAACGAGATTTGCGAATTCCATAATAAAGGCGGTTTGGTCCTTGTTTAATGGACTTGCATGCGGATCGCCCATCACCAGGACACCCAGAAGTTTATCTTCATGCACAACCGGCGCGCAAAGCATGGCATTGGAATGTGTCAATCTTATGAAATGCTGATCAATGACTGGTAGCGAGTGAGAAAAAAGCTGCTGGTCATGAGAAGATATAAGACGTCGATTTAAGCCCGCACTGGCAATGATACTTCGTTCTGCCTCAAGTGGAATCGACAGGTCGGCGGCGGAGTGAAGTGGGTCACTGTTTGACTCACGGTATCGCAGTGTACCGGTGTCACTATCCAGTTTCAGGAATTTCGTTTCGCGAAAACCAAACAGCAACGCAGCGGTTTCAGCGAATGTGTCTTGATCAGACGGCAGGTTGTCAGCCGATTTATCAAGGTGTGAAGCGGTTTCCTGAGCAAGGAGGCGTTGTTTAAGCTGCTTTCCCAGTGCTTGATGAGCAAGCGTCGAGTCTTCATGGTTATTAATGTCAATTGCCAGCGTGGTGGCTATTTCAGCGACTTCTTTGTTTATTTGAAGTGCGATTTCTTTTGTAAGAGCGCCCGTCAGATCGAAAAGCCGCTCGGCCGTTTCGTAACTTACCGCAATTTCGACTTCCGGGTCTTCACTCAGGCGCGCGGCAAGATAAATCAGTTTCACCAAATGGTGCGCGTCTACCACCGAGTCCAGCGGTGCATGATGATATCGCAGGGCATCTGCCGAGAAATCTCCTAAACCCCAGTCCGAAATTAGCCAGGCCCCTATATCACAATGATTGGTCAGAAATGTTTCGTTTTCGCGATCTACCAAGTCAACAAAGTCTTCTGCGCTGTGTAGCAGTTCCGGATAAACTTCTGAGTGATTTAGTGTAAGTACCAGTTCACCGATATTGTGCAACAACCCGAGTAAATAGGCTTCGTCCGGAGATGCATAGCTGGTTAGCGTCGCCAGTGCTTTTGCCAGTAATGCGCATGACAACGATTGGCGCCAGAATTGTTTCAGATGGCGTTGCTGACCCGCGTTAAATTCTTCAAAGAATTGTTGAACCGAGGCGGTGATCACCATGGTTTTGATGGTGTCGGTTCCTAGTACCAGCAGTGCTCTTTCAAGCGTATTGACGTTGCCGCGCCGGCCATAAAAGGAAGAGTTGGCGAGCAATATGATTCTTGAAGCGATGGCTGCATCACGGGAAATGATTTCTGCCATTTGCTGAAAGCTGGATCCCGGATTTTGGCAGACACGCAGCATCTCTACCAACACATGGGGCAGAGAGGGTAACTTGTTGGCGTTTAATTCAGCCACTAGCGAGTCCGTTGGGGCAATCATGTGATTCAGTCAATATAAATAGTGTGACTTGATTCAGTAATTGTCTGTGATGAGGTTCTGAAAAGTCATGGTTAATAATTGTTCATACAGCAAAGATCTTAGTTAAGAATCGAGATAAATTAAATAGTTGTTGAGGTTTTTTTAAGCATTTTTTGAGAACTGTGACTAACTTTAACAAGTAAAATGATAATGCGTTCATTTATTTTGGTTTGTTGTGATTTTCGATAGCATATAAAATGTTCCGCATGTTATTTCTTGGGGTCACGGTCTTTATCTGTGATCCCTGAACAGGTTGTTAACATAGGGGTGGTTTAGTAATGAGTTATGCACCGATAATTCTGCATTTGCGGGTGTCCGAACATGCCATCTGAACCCTCGCTGACGCCATCCCGAGTGCCGAAGATCGTCGCTATCACCAGCGGAAAAGGAGGGGTCGGCAAAACCAGTATCGCTGTGAATCTGTCGATTGCGCTTGCTCGCTCAGGGCAGCAAGTGTGTTTAATGGATGGTGATACCGGGCTGGCAAACGTCAATATTTTGATGGGTCTGCATCCCGAATTTACGCTGGAACATCTGATTTCAGGCGAACAGCCCATAGACAAGGTCGTAGTCAAAGGGCCTGAGGGAGTCGCCGTTATTCCTGGCGCCTCTGGCGTCAGTCGCTGTGTCGAAATGGGGGATGCCGAACAGGAGCGCATGGTTGATGGACTGCGCCAGGTTGAGAATCAATATGATTGGTTGTTGTTGGATACGGCGGCAGGCATTTCTTCTTTGGTACTTCATTTCATTGCGGCCGCGCAAGTTGCTGTGGTGGTTATTACGCCGGAACCCACGTCTTTAACTGACGCATTTTCGTTGTTGAAAGTGCTTCGCAGACGGGGATATCAGCGTAAGGTACAGGTCATTGTAAATATGGTGCCCACTTCCGAACGGGCGCAGCGTATTTTTTATAAATTTCAGGCGGCAGTTAAAAAATATATTGGTTTGGAAACCGAGTACCTTGGGCCGGTCTGGATGGACGAGAGTATGCGTTCTGCGGTTATTATGCAGCGACCTGTTGCGTTATTTTCATCCAATGATCCTTCGTCAAAAAGTTTCTATCGATTGGCTGATCGCATGGTCAGTATGTTTGATAAACGAACCACACCTCGTCTGGCTTTCAGTGCGTATTGGCAACGGCTGGCTGATCGCAAACAGCAGAAAGTAATGGATGCCAAACTGGCAGCCGAGTCAGTGCATGAGGCGACACCTCCCGTTATTACGCACGAGGACTCATTGAGTCCAGCGCGAAACCTGGATGAGCAATGGCTCACGTCCCGACGGCAAGTGCTGGCATTACTGCAGGATGAACGAACCACGCCGGACGAAATACTGGGATTTCTATCATCCTGCATTGTGGCGAGCGGTGATCGTTTAGGTAAGGTCGCAGTCGATCTTATTCACGCTATGTTACAAAGCGTGCAGAAAGATGATTTGACTCGGGAACAGTCGGATCTTTTGAGCCTGGAGCTTTCCAGATTAGGTTTGATTAAGGAAAACTCACGAGCTCGCGCTGAGATCCAGGAAAATGCGAACAGTATGCCCAGTGCACCGACGATATCAGAAACCGTACCTCGCTATGATGCCAGAGGATTTGGATCTCAGGATGCATTAGCCGCGCAGATTCGGGATGCTTCTGGTGCGATTCGCCTGGACAGACTACTGGAAACAATAAAAATGCGGTCGCTTACCCAAGCTTCGGATGAAAAGGCTGGTGTAAAAAATGAGTCTACCGGCACCACTGGATAGGTTTGTCCTACAATCGTTTTAAAGTAACCGGAAATAGAGTGTAACTCATTGATGCTAAAGGCTGTGAGGTGTGTCTCAACCTGCTTTGACAGCCATTTCTGTCCTTCTTATTGTGAACTTCTTCACGCGATTCAATGTCATCTGCCTTTAAAGTCCTGATTCCACAATAACTATAAAATGATCCCGTCCTCCTATGCGAGAACACTGCCTGCCAGGGTGTGCGTGGCGCAGTTGTTGACGTCTGGGAAGGATCTCACACAAGGACTCTCTCATGGCCATTTCGAAGCAAAGTGCTAAAAACAACCATTTTATTTCTCCCTCGCAGTGTTTTAAGGGCAAGCGAATTTTAATTACGGGGACGACCGGTTTTGTCGGTAAAGTCGTTTTGGAAAAGCTGTTGCGTGAGCATCCGGATATTGGAGGGATAACGCTCCTCATCCGAGGTAATAGCGCACATCCTGATGCACGAAGCCGGTTTGAGGCCGAAATTCTGACATCGTCTATTTTTGACACGTTACGAATGGATGATGAGGCAGATTTACCTTCACTCTGTGCACAGAAGCTTCATTTTGTCTCTGGTGAAGTGACTCAGCCCTGCTTCGGTTTGGGACAGGACGAATTCGATAGTCTTGCATTAACGCTGGATGGCATTATCAATTGCGCGGCAAGCGTTAATTTCAGGGAGGAGCTGGATGTTGCTCTGGAGATTAATGCGCTTTGTCTACACACGCTTGCTTCACTCGCCAGACAGGCTGGCAACATCCCGGTATTACAGGTTTCGACTTGTTATGTGGGAGGGTTTAATCACGGTGATTTATACGAGCAGAATGTGACTCCGGCAGGAAAGCCGCTGCCAACGACCGGTGAGTTTTTTGAGGTTGCGGGATTGATTACCCAGCTACAGGGTAAGATCCAGCGTTTGAAAAAGCGTTATCAGGGGGAGACCCTCAAGCGGAAACTTATTGACTTAGGTATTGCTGAGGCCAATCGTTACGGTTGGAATGATACCTACACTTTCACTAAGTGGATGGGGGAGCAAATCTTGCGTGATGAATTGGCACAATCCGCCTTGACGATTTTGCGTCCATCCATCATTGAGAGCACGTTAAGCGGACCTGTTCCGGGCTGGATTGAAGGGGTTAAGGTCGCGGATGCCATTATTCTGGCGTATGCGCGTGAGAAAGTACGCTTTTTTCCGGGTAATCCCAACGCGGTCATTGATATTATTCCTGCCGATATTGTCGCCAATAGCATTATTTTGGGATTGGCTGAGCAGTTTGACGACGCAGTGCGTCACATGGCGGCATCGCATCGGGTTTATCAGTGCTGCTCTGGCTCATCCAATCCGGTTAAGCTGGGCGAGGTTGCCGCATTTGTTGCCCATGCAGGAGCAGAAAATTACGCTCGCTTCGACAGGCTTTTCTATCGCAAGCCTCGTCGGGCATTTGTGACTGTACCGAAAGCCATTTTTGACGGCGTCATGAAAGGGGCGAGTATTCCGTTGGGAGTGATTTCCAGGTTGCAAACGTGGGCTGGCCTCAAGATGGCAGCCAAAACGATCGAAAATATTGAGACCACGCTTAACCTGGCAACCATCTTTTCGTTTTACACCTCTCCAAATTATATTTTCCATAATAAACAACTGGTTGACCTTGGTCGCCGGGTTTGTGATGATGATGCGGCAAAATATCCGGTTGATGTTAAGATGATCGACTGGAAAGCGTATTTCGAAGAAATTCATCTGAATGGTCTCAATCGCTATGCGCTCAAAGAACGACGTTTATATCGTCTTAAAGTGAACGAGGACATAAGCGCAAAAAAGCGTAAAGTTGCCTGACTCAAATGAAATGGTGGAGTCTCGGTACTCCATGTTTCTACCGGACGTTTATTAATGGCGAGGTGCATGAAAACACCTCGCCGTTTTTGTTGTCGGGCGCTTTTTCGAATTTGGAATCGGGCAGACTCCTATACCATGGTCTAATTTATATGAAACCCAGGTGGGAGTAGAAATAGTGTGAACAGTGACAAGACCACTATTTTTTAAGTTCGTCATGGAAAACAAGAGGCAATAAAATGAGCGAAGTTAAGGTATATCCAATTAAGGCAGAGGCAAGTGCTCGCGCACTGGTGGATGAATCCGGCTATCAGGCCATGTATCAGTCGTCCATTACTGACCCCGATGGTTTCTGGGGAGAACAGGGTAAAATCATCAGTTGGATGAAGCCTTACAGCAAAGTGAAGAACACCTCTTATCACCCGAAAGACGTTTCTATTAAATGGTATGAAGATGGCACGCTCAATGCCAGTGTCAGTTGTCTCGACCGTCATCTGACCAGTCGCGGTGATCAAACGGCAATTATATTTGAAGGGGATGATCCTTCGGTTTCCCTGCACGTTACCTATCGCCAACTCTATGAGCAAACCTGTAAGTTTGCCAACGCACTTCGTGCCATGGGGGTTAAAAAGGGGGATGTTGTGACCATCTACATGCCCATGATTGTAGAAACCGCGGTGGCGATGCTGGCATGTGCGCGGGTTGGTGCAATTCACTCGGTTGTTTTCGGTGGTTTTTCTCCGGAAGCGCTGGCGGCGAGAGTAATTGATGGCAATTCAAAATGGGTGATTACGGCAGATCAGGGGGTTCGTGGCGGACGGACGATACCGCTGAAACGCAACGTCGATGAAGCCTTGAAGCACCCTGAAATGATTCACGTAGAAAAAGTTATCGTTGTGAAGCGCACCGGCGGTGAAATTCAGTGGCAGGATGGTCGCGACGCCTGGTATCACGATCTGGTTGCATCACAGCCAGCCGAGTGCGAGCCTGAAGAAATGAGCGCAGAAGACCCGCTCTTTATGCTTTATACCTCGGGCTCGACCGGAAAACCCAAAGGTGTCTTGCATACCACGGCAGGTTATCTGGTTTATGCCGCGCTAACGCACCGTTATGTGTTTGATTATCAGGATGGCGATGTTTATTGGTGTACCGCCGATTTTGGCTGGATTACCGGACACAGTTACATTCTTTATGGTCCATTGGCTAATGGTGCGGTTACCTTGTTGTTTGAAGGCGTGCCTAATTACCCTGATAGCTCGCGTATCGGCAAAGTGGTCGACAAGCATCAGGTAAATGTACTCTATACGGCACCGACGGCCATCCGCGCGTTGATGGCGGAAGGTGAAAGCTACATGAAGCAAAGTGCTCGAACCAGTTTGAGACTGCTGGGTAGTGTGGGTGAGCCCATCAATCCGGAAGCCTGGGAGTGGTACTATCGAGTCGTTGGTGACGAGCGTTGTCCTATTGTCGATACCTGGTGGCAGACTGAAACCGGCGGCATTCTTATATCGCCGTTGCCAGGCGCAACACCTTTAAAACCCGGGTCAGCGACAAGACCTTTCTTCGGGGTCAAGCCTGCGTTAGTTGACAATGAAGGTAATCTTCTGGAGGGAGCAACAGAGGGTAATCTGGTTATTTTGGATAGCTGGCCAGGCCAAATGCGTACGGTTTTTGGCGATCACGAACGTTTTATTCAAACTTATTTCAGTGCCTATCCAGGTATGTATTTCACTGGGGATGGGGCGCGTCGCGATGAAGATGGGTATTACTGGATTACCGGACGTGTAGATGATGTGCTGAATGTTTCCGGCCATCGTATGGGAACCGCAGAGATAGAAAGCGCGCTGGTGGCTCATCCTAATGTAGCCGAAGCGGCGGTGGTCGGCTATCCGCACGATATTAAAGGGCAGGGGATTTATGTGTATGTGACTTTGACTCACGATGCTCATCCCAGTGATGCGTTAAAGGCTGAGCTCGTCAAATGGGTGAGGAAGGAAATAGGTCCCATCGCCTCTCCTGATGTCATTCAGTGGGCTCCCGGTCTGCCGAAAACCCGTTCGGGCAAAATTATGCGAAGAATTCTGCGTAAGATTGCTTCGAATGAATGTGAAGCCTTGGGCGATACCTCGACATTGGCTGATCCGTCGGTTGTAACCGACTTGATTGATAATCGGGCGCTTCGTTCGTAAGGTGTAATGAATGACAACCCACATCATTATTGCAGATGATCATCCGCTGTTTCGAGCGGCACTTAAGCAAGCCGTGCAGCAAGCGGTTTCGGACGCTACCGTGCTCGAAGCCGAATCGATTAGCACGTTGCAGAAACTGGTTGAACAACATAATGATGTGGATCTAATTCTGTTGGACTTGAACATGCCCGGAGCCCATGGGTTTTCCGGGTTGGTTTTTCTTCGAGGGCAATTCCCAGCGGTTCCGGTTGTTGTGGTTTCCGGAATGGATAATCCTCAAGTGGTACCGCAATCTTTAGATTACGGTGCCTCAGGTTTTATCCCCAAGTCGGCGCCGTTATCGACACTGGTTACAGCAATACAGCAAATTTTGGAAGGTGAGGTTTGGGTGCCGGAAGGTACGCAGCTCAGAGCCTCCCGCCAAGCGGTGCAGAATAGTTTTTCTGAGCGCCTGGCAGAGCTTACGCCTCAACAGTTCAGAGTGCTGAGCATGCTCTGCGAGGGGTTGCTGAACAAACAGATCGCGTATGAGCTGGAGGTATCCGAAGCTACCATCAAGGCCCATATTACGGCACTTTTTCGTAAACTGGGGGTGCGTAATCGTACGCAGGCTGTCATCGCAATGCAGCAGCTGGATGTAGGGCAGGCGTCGGTCGAAATTGATGCGGCTGATGAGGATTAGCCCATCATCCGCCATTGCGAATAGCACCGGGTCGATGTGTCGCTGACCGGATTTTCTCTGGCCTTATGCAAATCAATCACCGGCGCAGAAGCCACTCTGTTTCGTCCGGAACGTTTGGCCTCATAGAGCGCACTATCTGCACGCTCAAACAGAGAGTAAGCGGAATCCTCGTAATTCGGACGTACTGTCGAGACGCCTAGGCTAGCTGTCATTTGGATGCGGGTATCTGCATATTGCAGTCGCAGTGAGGCAATATGGCGGCGTAGCTCGTCAGCGAGCGTCATGGCGTTTTCCAGTGAGGTGCCTGGCAACAACACGGCAAATTCTTCGCCTCCTACGCGGGCGAGTGTGTCCATGGTCCGATTAAATTTCTGCGTTAGCGCACGAGCCATTTCCCGCAGGCATTCATCGCCGATAAGATGCCCATGCTGATCGTTGATCTGCTTAAAGTGATCCAGGTCGAGCAAAATGAGTGAAATTTCCTTATGGTCTCGTTGTGCACGACGAAACTCGTCCAGTTGGCGGTCCTCGAAAAATCGTCTGTTCCTTAGTCCCGTTAAACCATCCAGCGTACTCAATTCGGCAAGCTTTGCGGCTTGTTCTTCGAGCTTGAAGTTACTGAGTAGTGCGTTGAAGTACTCCTTTCTTTGGATATTGGATATGGAATACATGGCAAGAATATAAATGGCACATAGCATTGCCATGGACGCTGAAAAGGGGAAATTTGAAAGTTGTAGCGCAACGGTACCGGGGATAAGCGTGCCACACAGCATCAACGCGACCAGCTTGCGTGAGGGGGCCAGTGATGCGCTGCCTCCTGCGCAAATGCCCGCAGTAGATACAATGAGCGGCAACAATGCTTCCTGAAAGGTATTGAGGGCAATGAGATAGGCTACGGAAAGCCCCCAGGCCAGACTGGAAATGATTACACCCAGAGTAATGAGTTGATCTATGGTAGCGGCTGACATGGTAACAATATGGCGTTTAACCCAGGCAACCAGCACGAGTCTCAGCAGTGCAGCCCCGAGTACGGCGGCCGTGAGGTCGTAAATAATGTCATAGCGCGATTCTGAACCAAAATAAGTCATGGACGGAAAAATGATTGCCAACCACACCAAGACATACAAAATAATGCCGGGTATGGATCGGTCAGCAAGATCGACGCATAGCCGACGTTGCACCTTGTGCTGAAAGGTGGTGTCTTTGGAATTGTTCATAACCTTGCTTCTAAGTTATTAATTGTTTGTAATTTTTATTATTTGTACGCGCATTTTTATGGTTTTTACGTACCTGAACGGACCGTTTTTTGGATAATTTGTATTTTTTCTGTCCGTTTTACGCTGGCTATCGCCCTTTCTTGGAAAAATACTAGCAGCTTGGATCGAATAGAATGTGAACAGACTCGACATAATTTTGCATCTTTACATATTTTTAAAATTGCAGAATGTTGCGAAGTGTAACCGTGTGTAACCGGGTATCGAGATGTCAGCGAGTATCTATTGCGGAGAGTGCGCATTCGGTAACATCAGGTGAATCAGTCGTGACCGCACTCACAGAAAATCGCATTTGTAAACAATACAATTGTACTGGGTGGAAGAGCCGCAAGGAGCTGTTCGGCTCAGCCCACAATAATGAAAATAATTTCATGCTGTAAAAAAGGAAAATTATTATGAATGGCCTGAGAAAATCCGTACTGGCAATCGCGGTAGCAGCGCTGCCGTTTGCAGTACAAGCTGAAATCAAAGTGCTAGACGATTCTGCCATGAGCGCCGTTACCGGTCAGGCAGGGGTCTCTATCGAACTGCAGACAAAAATTGATATTGGCCAGTTCCGTTATACTGATGAAGGTTCGTTCCGTGTGAGCGACATTTCTATCGGTGGTACCGGTACTGCAACCTCTACTTACTTCGGTGTGAACTGGGGTCCTGGTGCTCGTTCTGGCGATTTGTTGGATGACATCCTGATCAATATCGATATCGCATCGGACGGTGATGCCATCATCAACATGCTGCCTGCCAACCTGGGCAACGCCGTTGACTTTAAAGTCACCACGGGTGACTGGGAACTGGTTAGCCAGGATGGTACTGAAAACACATTGCTGGTTTCTTCCTTTAATCTGGAAGGTCTGGCATTTGGTATGAGCGCTCGCATCGATACTTCTACTGATACCATGCGTATCCTGGCTGACTTTGCCGTTGCCGATATGGATGTTGAAGTAGACTTCCTGGCTGTCGGTCTGAAAGATATTCAGATCACCGGTGCAGGCTATGACTCAGCGGCTCCTCGTTTGCTGGATGTGCCAACCACGCTGGACGTGACCTTGGGCAAGCGCGCTAACCGTAATGGTGTCGATTCATTGGCAGTGGATATTGCTGACTGGACTTTCGATATGAGCATTGGCGCGGTTGAAATCGGTGGAACTTCTATCGGTCGTGTTGTGCTGGATAACGTGACTATTGCCAACACTTCAATGATTGTTTACGGTCACTAATACCCACGTGATTTAAATCCCACGCGCCCAAAAGGTTGTGCCGGGTATGGGCAACGTTATCAGGCTTTGCCCTAGTGAAAAGCCGCTTCTTATCGGAAGCGGCTTTTTTGTCGCCGTTAATCGTGACAAAAAACTATTTGTTGAATCTGGTTTGAATCATCCTGATTTAAAGGTATTCATAATGGCTCTTAGTGCCGCAGGTTTCAGTGGTTTACGCAGGTACTGGTATCCCAGATTCAATGCTTGTTGTCGAATATCGCTATCGGTATTGGCGGTCACCAAGAGTGCGCGAAACCGGGCAGGTGAAAACTGCGTACGTAAAGTATTGAGCACGTCCAGTCCATTATCACCATTGTCGAGCTGGAAATCTGCGATCACAACGTCAGGCATTTTGTCTTTATAGGCGTTAAGCGTTTCTTCTCTATTACTGCAGGCGGTCACTTTGCATCCCCAGCCTTTGAGCAGCGTGACCATTCCTTCGAGTATTCCGGCGTCGTTATCCAGACAAAGTACGTTAAGTGAAAGCGCAGGCATCAACGTGTGTCGCGGGATTTCCGGAATGGTTGTTTGTGTAACGCGGGAGCACGCCTCGACGGATGCCAAGGGCAGGGTGAGTGAAAAGCAACTGCCTTTTCCTACAGTAGAGTGAACTTCAATCGGATGGTTCAGTACCATGCAGATTCTATCGACAATGGCCAGGCCCAGGCCCATGCCCTTAATGGGTGCGCCAGACTGGCGTATGCGCCGGAATTCTTCGAATATATGGCCTAACTCGTGCTCGGGAATCCCGATGCCTGTGTCAATTACCTGTAACTTAACGAAGTGACCTATGCGGCGGCAACCGACTAAAATACGACCTTGCTGTGTATAACGTAGCGCGTTTGAAATCAAATTCTGCAGGATTCTGCGCAACATTTTGGGGTCGCTTTCAATAACCACCTTCGTGCAGATCCAGTGCAGTTCGAGATTTTTTTCTTGAGCAGAGAGTTTAAATTCGTTGATCAACGGAGAGAGTATCTCTGCCAGACGAAAGGCCTGTATTTTGGGTTCTAATACGCCGGCATCCAGTTTAGATATATCCAATAGGGTGGTGAGGAGTTCTTCCGCAGCCGTCAGTGACTGATCAATATTTTCTGTAAGGGGCTGGAGCGTAGGTTGTGCCTGAATGAGACCCTGCAGTGCTGACGTAAAAAGTTTGGCAGCATTGATCGGTTGTAATAAGTCATGACTGGCGGACGCAAGAAAGCGGGTTTTACTCTGGTTTGCCTGTTCTGCCTGCTTTTTGGCCGCGAGTAATTGTTCGTTCAGTACAGAAAGTTCAGCGGTGCGTGCCGCTACGCGTTGCTCCAGATAAGTATTGGTTTCGCTGAGTGCCTGGGTGGCTTTTCTCAAGGCGGTTATGTCTGCAAATGTAGTAACAAAGCCTCCTCCGGGCGTTGGATTGCCTTGAATTAGCAGAACCGTTCCATCGGGTTTTTCCCGTTCGTATTCATGGGCAGTGCCTGAGCGGATCAAGGTCATACGCTGCTCTACCAATGTATTGATAATCTCGTTGGGCAGGTGAGTTGCGTCCAGATTGTAACGCACCAGATCTTCCAGAGGGCGACCAACGCGAACAAAGTCGGGTGGGTAATTGAACAAATGTAAATAGCGTTGATTCCACGCAACGATACGTTGCTGGTTGTCGATGACGCTGACACCCAAACTGATGTTTTCCAAGGCAGATTGCAATAAGTCGCGATTGAATTGCATGACCTGTGAGGCTTCATCCACAATACTGACGACGTCTTCCAGCCCGAGATCCCGGCCTCGTAATGTTGAGTCCAGAACGGCACGGGCGCTTGATGAACCAATGCGGCTGGCCAGCTGCTTTTCAACAAACTTTATAAGGCGCGCGGAGGCATGACGGCCTCGCGTGACGGGTTCGAGATAGGTGGCTTGATACAAAGAAAAGATCGCGCGACTTTTTTCCTCTCCCAGAAAACGCTCGCTGAGCGCAAACAGATCATCGACCGTGGCGAGCCCTGCAAGATGTCGCATTTTGCTGGTTGTAAAATCTGAATTGTCCTGAAAAAAGCTGGCGACCTGTATTTTTTCACGGACACTTTGTTTGCTCAGCAGCGAGACGCCAATATACAGGGCGAGGTTAATGCCAAGACTCCAAAGTGTACCCAGCGTGACAATGTCAAGACTTCCCGGCGTATTGAGGGCCGAAGGCAATCCCGTCAGGCGCAGTCCTTCCGGTACGCCGGTGAGCGTAGGCAGTACCAATAAATAGAGCCACACGGCAAAGCCACCAGTGAGGCCAGAAGCCGCGCCATAATAGGTGCCTCGCCGCCATAACACGCCACCGATGAGCGCGGGTGCAAATTGTGCTACTGCGACAAAAGACAGCAAACCGAAGGCGGTGAGGCTGTAGGTGGATGCGGTTTGACGGTAAAAACCGTAGGCGATCAAAAGTAACAGCACGATAGTTAAGCGTCGGATGCTTAATATCATCAGGCTGAGCTGAGGCCAGCGTTCCAATGGCGCCCGGAAAAAACGGAATAGCAGCGGGACAATGATTTCATTACAGAACATGGTGCTTAACGCAACACTGGACACAATGACCATGGCAGTGGCCGCCGAGCTCCCCCCCATAAAGGCCAGCATACCTAGCCATTCTTTATCGGCGTACAGTGGGAGGCGAAGAACCAGCGTATCCGCATCGACCGAGTCGCCGAAAATTAGCCAGCCGGCGCCGGCAATGGGTAGCACAAACGCGCTCGCGATCAGGATAAATAGTGGCATCATCACGCGAGCCACCTGAAAATCCTGAACCTGGTGGTTTTCTACTACGGTGACATGAATCTGCCTTGGCAGGCACAGCATTGCCAGCATAGCGACGATGGTTTGAATCACGAAGGAGGTACCATCGACATGCGCCAGACTAAATTGTTCTAAACCTGCCTGATGATTGATTCGCGTAAAAATGTCATCAAAACCATCGAACATTTCATAGCAGACAAAAAGCCCTACGCAGCAGAAGGCAACCAGTTTGACGATTGATTCGAAGGCCACAGCCTGCATCAAGCCTTGATGGTGTTCCGTTACATCCAAATGGCGAGTGCCGAAAAAAATGCCAAAGAGCGCCATGACCAAAGCAATCCAGAACGACGTGTCCAGCCATACCGGTTTGTCGAAGTCTGGCGGTGGCAGCGGGACACCACTTTGTACGGCTGGATGTGTGAGCACGTCAACTCCCAGGCTGACGGCTTTCAATTGTAATGCGATATATGGGATGACCCCGATGATGGCAATGAGTGTGACGAGACTGGCCAGTAGCTGGGATTTTCCGTAGCGGGACGCTATGAAGTCTGCTATGGAAGTGGTCCCCTGCTTTTTGCTGATAACGATGATCTTTTCCATTAAAGGACCAAAGAAAAAGAACGCCATCAGCGGTCCGAGGTAGATGGAAAAGAACCCCAGTCCCTCGTTGGAGGCCCGCCCAACGGCACCATAAAAGGTCCAGGATGTAAAATATATTGCGATCGACAGGCTGTATATTTGTGGTCTGGCCCAGCGTTTTTGATACAGGCCGGGATGCCGGTCGCCCACCCAGGCCAGCCCGAACAGCAACGCAATATACAACAGGGAAAAAAGGAGCAGTTGCCAGATTTCGATCATTCAGTGGATCCCGGGCTAAAAATGAAAAGACAGAATCGTTAGGATGGGCGCTCGGATAAAGTCCAATTTATAGTCATCAAGTTGGAAAGTATTGCTGTCGAATGCTTCCTTGCCAACCCTTTTGCACTCAATTCCTGACCGGTTGCGACTAAAGTCGAATTTTTATGTTGCGGTGACAGGACTATCGTAGAACTGTCATTAATCCAAGAAAAACAAAAACAACCGTTCGTGGAGGTGCACATGTCAACCCAGCTCAACAAACAAGCCTATTGGAAAGAAAATCTTAGGCTACTTACTATTTTGCTAACCATCTGGTTCATCGTGTCTTACGGCTTTGGTGTGCTGTTTGTCGATGCGCTCGATACCATAAAATTAGGTGGCTTCCCATTGGGTTTCTGGTTTGCCCAGCAAGGATCCATCTATACCTTTGTTATTCTGATTTTTGTGTATTCGGTGCGAATGAATCACATCGATCGCAAATATGACGTACACGAAGAGTGAGGGCATAGAAGATGGATACGCAAACCCTGGTTTATCTGTTTGTTGGCACTACGTTTGCCCTCTATATCGGCATTGCGATTTGGTCGCGGGCCGGTTCCACAAGTGAATACTATGTCGCCAGTAAAGGCGTGCATCCCATTGCCAACGGAATGGCGACCGGCGCAGACTGGATGTCGGCCGCTTCGTTCATATCTATGGCGGGGATTATCTCTTTTGTCGGACGCGATGGCGCTGTCTACCTGATGGGGTGGACAGGTGGCTATGTTTTGCTGGCGATGTGCCTTGCTCCCTATCTGCGTAAATTTGGTAAATTTACGGTTCCGGAGTTTGTTGGCGAGCGCTATTACTCGCAGGCTGCGCGCATGGTGGCGGTAGTGTGCGTCATATTTATTTCCTTTACCTATGTGGCAGGGCAAATGCGGGGTGTCGGCATTGTGTTCTCGCGTTATCTGGAAGTGGATATCAATATGGGCGTGTTTATCGGCATGGCCATTGTATTCTTCTACGCGGTACTGGGTGGCATGAAAGGGATTACTTATACTCAAGTCGCTCAATACTGTGTCATGATTTTTGCGTACATGATTCCGGCTATTTTTATCTCCATGATGATGACGGGAAATCCCATTCCTCAACTTGGATTTGGTGGAACTCTGGATGGTACCGACACCTATTTGCTGGATAAACTGAATGGCATTTCACAGGAATTGGGATTTGCTGAATACACCGGAGGAAGCAAATCGACTATCGACGTGTTTTTCATTACGGTAGCGTTGATGGTAGGTACGGCAGGATTACCGCACGTAATTGTTCGCTTTTTCACGGTGCCTAAAGTCAGCGATGCTCGTAAATCTGCCGGTTATGCGTTGCTGTTTATTGCCATTCTTTACACTACGGCGCCTGCGGTGGCTTCGTTTGCGCGCTTAAATCTGTTGCAAACTGTCAGTGAGGCCGATTACACCAAATTGCCCGGCTGGTTTCAAACCTGGGAAAAAGCCGGCCTACTTGGTTGGGTAGATAAAAATGGTGACGGAAAAATCCAATACCATCCCGGAGCGGCGTTTGAAGGTAAACCCAGTTTCAAAAAAGATGAAACCGGTGTAAATGGCGAACGTTTGCTGGAAAATAGCGCCACCGCCAACAATAACGAGCTTTATGTTGACCGGGATATCATGGTGCTCGCTAACCCTGAAATCGCCAATCTTCCCGGCTGGGTGGTGGCGCTGATTGCGGCAGGCGGTTTGGCTGCGGCACTGTCAACGGCGGCGGGTTTGTTGTTAGTGATTTCTACCTCTATTTCGCACGACCTGCTCAAGAGCAATGTGATGCCTCATATCAGTGAGAAGCAAGAGCTCTTTGCGGCACGCGCTGCGGCGGGTGTGGCGATTGTCATCGCAGGCTATTTCGGAATAAATCCTCCCGGGTTTGTTGCTCAGGTAGTGGCGTTTGCTTTCGGTCTTGCGGCCGCTTCCTTCTTCCCTGCCATTATTATGGGGATATTCTCCAAGCGGATGAATAAAGAAGGAGCCATTGCCGGCATGTTAACCGGGCTCATCTTTACCTTTGCCTACATCGTGTACTTCAAATTTGTGAATCCTGCGGCAAATAACCCCGCTCACTGGTGGTTTGGCGTGTCTCCCGAAGGGATTGGTACGCTGGGCATGATTCTCAATTTTGCTGTTTCATATTGTGTGGCCTTGGTAACGGCGGCTCCTCCAGAAAAAATTCAGCATCTGGTTGAGGATATTCGGATTCCACGAGGGGCGATTGCTCCGGTGGCCGGACACTGATCCATCGCGGCGGAAGGCTTTCACTCGCGGGAAGCCTTTCGCCACGTTCATATTCCTATTGTCATTGTTCACGCAATCACGTTTTTCTCTATAGCTTATTAACACGCCCACCGACAGCGGCTGGGCAGTAGGCGGCCCGTCCTCGGGGTGCTGTTCAGCTAATATGGCTCGCCTATCAGGGCGAGGACGCCCCTCGCTACAGTGTAATGGCGGCGAAATCAACAACCATTAATATCTATTCACGCGGCAATCAATCATGAAGCCTGTTGTAAAAATGTCGGGTTATAGGTCTCAAATTTAATGATCTCCCCGCCTGAATAGTCAGGATTTGCTATAGTTAAGCTCAAGTTGTTAATGTTCAAATGAAATGAGCTCTGCAAATGCCTGATTCAACGATTAAAGTCGCTTCTTCCAATGAAACTGCGGCAGCGCAACCGAAGCCAACGCCGGGGAATGAAAACGTCAGTGCGACGGTAAAAGCTGCGCCCGGAGGCTCACGCCCGCATGTGACGCCCGTCAGTGCAGTGAATCTGGAGTACGCCGAAAAATATATTCAGCACCTCAACAAGCGCAACCGCAATCTCAATATCGGGCGGGGGGCGTGGATGCTGGCTGCCATTGTAATGGGAGCCTTTGCCGGTAAAACCTATATGGATTTACAGAATTCGCAATTTCAGCTTCGCCAGCAATCGATGGCTCTGAAAACTGAGCTACAAAGTGTGCAAGCCTCGGAAGGCGAGTGGCAACAGAAAGCGGAACGTGCGCAGGCGGAACTTCTGAAATTGCAGCAAGGCTTTTCTCAGCTTACGGATGGTCAGGCGAGCACCAGTGACGATAATATGATTCAGTCGCTGAGCAATAAAATTAATGAATATGAGTCCCGCACGGCGCAATTACAGTCTGAGCGAGACAACCTGCTTACCCAATATAAAAGCCTGAAAAAGACACTGGAAGATATTGAATCCCAATTTGCTAACGTTAGCAGCACCAAGGAGGATACGCTGAAGTTATTGGAGCAAAAGCAGGCCCGTATTGATGAACTCTCCACTAAGCTTTCCTTCAGTAATGATCAGCTCACGGGTTTAAAAAAGCAGCTTGACGACAGCAAAGCAGGATTCGAAGCTTTGGCTCGGCGTTATCAGGATACTAAACGGGATCAGCAGTCATTGGTTGCTCAGGTAGATAAAAGTCGTACAGAACTAACTGAACAGAAAAAGCTGGTGAAAGAAAGCGAGCAGAAACTTCAGGCCAGCGCAGCAGAACTCGAGAAACTCAAAATCGATCACGCCGCACTGCAGGATAGTCTGAGGTTAATGGTACAACCAATCATTCCGGGTAAATGATTACTTTGTCCGGGGGCTGTTGACGTTAGTTTCATTCACTCGGTAGCGAGGGGCGTGCTCGCCCCGATAGTCGGCCACATTAGCGAACAGCGCCCCGAGGATCGGCCGCCTGCCTCCCTTCCCAAAGGTCGAAAAGCGGCTGGTATGTTTAGCGTAGTTGCGCGGATGTTTTTTCCAATAGTCGCCGCGCAATAATGAGCTGTTGAATCTGCTGCGTACCTTCGAAAATATCGAGAATTTTAGAATCGCGCGCCCATTTCTCCAGCAGGTGCTTTTCGCTGTAGCCTAAAGATCCACAGAGTTCGCTGCAACGCAGTGTAATATGATTAGCACTGCGGCCTGCTTTCGCTTTGGCCATGGAGGCTTCTTTTGAGTTTGGCATCCCGTTATCAGCCATCCATGCGGCTTTCAAAGTGAGCAGGCGAGAGGCTTCGAGATCGGCTTCCATGCGATATAGCTCGGCGACGGCTGCGTGACTGTTAAATAAGGGGTGTTGATAATCGGCTTGTATGCCTTCGCGCCCGAGCAGTTCTCGGGTCAGTTCCAGTGAGGCCCGGGCGACGCCGACAGCCATGGCAGCGACTACAGGCCGGGTATTATCGAACGTCTGCATGACACCGCCAAAGCCTTGTTTGGTATCAATATCAGGGCTGCCCAGCAGATTTTCTTTGGGGATCCGGCAATCGGTAAATACCAGTGTGGCGGTGTCCGATGCTCGAATGCCCAGTTTTTTCTCCAGCCTCACCAATTCCATTCCGGGCGTACCTTTTTCTACGACAAAGGACTTGATAGCGGCGCGCCCCAGGGACTTGTCCAGTGTTGCCCATACCACAACGGCGTCACAACGACTGCCCGCCGTGACGAAAATCTTCTCGCCATTGATAACGTAGTCATCGCCATCGAGTCTTGCAGTAGTGGTGATGCTTGCCGAGTCTGATCCAGCCCCTGGCTCGGTGATCGCCATCGCGGCCCAATGGTGTTTGAAACGTTCGAGTTGTTCCTCATTGGCAACTGCCGCAATGGCGGCATTGCCCAAACCCTGACGGGGCAGACTTAAGGCGAGCCCTACATCGCCCCAGCAAAGTTCTATCAGGCCCAGCACGGTAGACATGTTCGTTCCATTCACAATACGTTGCTGGGCTGGATCTTTATGCTGGCGTAATTTACTCGCGCCTGCGCCACCATGCAGGTCGCTGTCATTCATGCCATCCATAATGGAGGCGAGCATGTCGAGCTCTACCGGATAGGCGTGCTCCAGTCGATCATATTTACGTGAGATGGTACGGAAGACTTCGGTAGCCACCTGGTGTGCCTGATGAATGATCGCATTGAATTTACGTGGAATTTCCAGATTCATAAAATGGTGTCCTGATTCCCTGTCGAACAATGCACGTTAGGACGTGCCTTTCGTAATGGTTAACGCCGGATGTATTCAGGCATGAAGTCCGCTATACAGCGAGGCGACGATACGTAAATCTCGATACCAGTGTTCGACCGGGTGCTCCTTGATAAATCCGTGGCCGCCCAGTAGTTGCACGCCTTGTGTTGCAATTTCCATCGCCTTCTCTGCACACAAAACGCGGGCCAGATAGATTTCACGGTGGCTGGGCAGCTTCTGATCGTAACGGCTTGCCGCTCGCTGAGTTAATAACCTCATGCTTTCGAGTTCAATGCCCATATTGGCAATGATAAAGGCAACGGATTGACGATGGCTGATGGGTTCGCCAAACGCGTATCGCTCATTGCAGTAGGGAATGACATAATCCAGCACGGCCTGACAGGTTCCGATCGCCAATCCGCAAAGCGCTAGCGAGGCCAGGTCGGTGTAATCCTGATAGTTGAAATCGGCGGTGCCCAATAGATTGGACTCGTCAATTTCGACCTGCTCGAATCGGGCTTCGCAAAGTTGTGCGCCGCGAACCCCCATACCATTGTCCCGTGCGATGCTGATGCCTTTTAGTGCCGCATCGACAATGGCAACGTGCGTGCGGCCATTAGGGGTTTGCGCGGTCACCAGAAAGATATCGGCGTCTTCGGCCATGGGAACCGCACATTTAAGACCGCTCAGTTTGTAACCGTTTTCACTGGGGGTGAGGGTGGTCGTCAATTGATTCGGTGTAAACAACACCCTGGGCTCATTACTGGCTATCGTTGCATTGGCTTGAGGGTGGTTTAACAGCGTAGGGAGCCAGCGTTGCTGTTGATCCGGTGTGCCCCAGCGTACCAACGCACTTGCGGTACTCATATTTCCTAGCAGTGCCAGGGCAATGCCCATATCGCCCCAGGCTAATCGTTCTGCGATGAGTGTGGAGGTGACACAAGCGGGTTTACTTGCATAGCCTCCCAGCACTTCCGGAATAACCGCTTCGACCAGTCCCAGCGCTCGTGCCTGCTCGCGAATTTCATCTGGTAGGATACCGTACTCATCAATGGAAGACGCCTGTGGCCGCAGTATCTCCCGCGCAAACTGATTCAGACTATCGCAGATAAGTTGCTGCTCTTCGGTGAGCGACAAGTCAAAGAGTGGGGAGCTGAGTTTTTCTTCGCGACTGAGCCTTATTGGAATCAGTTGGCGCGCTTTCTGAAAACGGTCATTGGCGGTGTTAATAACCTGAAAGCCGGTGCGCGTGGAGTAGTAAGCGATTTTTTCGGCGGGTTTACGCAGACCAAGTTTATCTACCCAGGTAGAGCCTGCGAATTTGTTCACCGCAGATAGAGTAAAGCCAATCGGATCTTTTGCCATGAACTTCTCCTTGTTGGTCCATCGCTGCCTGAGTTTGCTTTATTCGGAAGGCTGCGATGGATGCAAAGTAACCTGTCAGGCTTATTGCCGACATTGGCGCTCGTGTAGGGCACCGATGTCAGCAGAGCCAATGGTTAAACTTGACATTTATTTCATTGTTGGGCGGTCAGCGCCATCCTGCAGAAAATGTATCGTAAGACGGAAAATATTAAGCAGGCGCTTTTAGCTTGGCAACCCAAGGCATTCAATATTAAGGCAGTGCGATTCGAAAAACACCGCCACCCCATTCACCGCCGTTTTCCAACTCAATAAAGCCCTGTTTACCTGCTTGCTGGTGTAGATAGGCCACTTGTGAAGCGAAATACAAACCTAAACTGGTACTGCCTGTATCGAAATCAATGCCTTTTTGAATTTCGCCGGGGGCGTCCAGCATCGCCTTGGGATAACCCCGTCCGTTGTCATCGATTTCGATCACCAGCCACCCATCGCGCTCAAAGGCGCGTAATGCAATTTTATCCTGCGTATAGCGGGCGGCATTGGTGAGTGTGTTATTGAGAATGCCGGCAATGAGATCCCGATCAAAATAGCCGACCAGATCCCGGTCGCAATCGACTTGCATGTCAATATTTCGGGCATTGAAAAGCAACTCGTAGCGAACCACCTGCTCATCAAGAAAATCACTGACATAATGCTCTTCGACATGCACACCGAGACTCTGATCCTGTAAACGATAGATTCCCAGCAGCTGAATCAGATCGTTATTCACTCGTTCTGCTTCATATTGCAAGGTGGCCATTTTGCCTGAGCCACGCATTTCGGGGGGGAGTTCTTCAACGATGGTTTCGAGCGAATGCAGTAACATGCTGAGTGAGTTTTTCATATCGTGCACAGCACTCGCCATGACCATGGCGAAATCGGGTTTTTTGGCAAGGCTTTTCATGATGCGTTCCTGGCTTGGTACAGCGAAACTAAAGTAGTCAATTGGATTAGCTCTTTATCTGCGACAATTTGCTGACGAGGTGTTGGTAGCGTTTGAATTGTCGGTGCTGTGGGGGAATGTGTGCAACGTTATCCAGGCAGGTCTTTGCCATTCGAAGCCACTCGAAATTCATGCCCTGGGTATCCATCGCTTTCATCAATACCTGCACCAGGTTGAGGTTCAGTGCAGGATGACGTGGCGTGACTTCCAATGCCTCTTTAAAGGTGGTGACGGCATCCCCCAGCTTGCCTTGTTCAAACAAACTGATCCCTTTGCGATTCAGCTCGCGGGCCTTTATTTTGTTCTGCAGATTGACGGGTTCATCGAGCAACTCTTCAATGCGATTCATAACACCCTGATCGCTGCCATACTTGTCAGCAAGGGAGTGCAGTAACTTTTCGGCACGTTCACTTTCATTCATGGCATAAAGGGTATGGGCCATTTCGAGCCCGGCTTCGATGCCCAGTTCATTTTGTTTTACCAGACTTTCGACCCGTGCCATGCTCTTTTTACTGGCGGCTTCGTTTTTCTGACCAGCATGTACGCGTGTTTCGATCATCAGTGCGTTGAGCTGAATCTCTTTGTTGTCCTCGAAGCGTTTGGTCGCTTTACCAAGTGTTTGCAAAGCTTCTTTGGCATAACTTTTTCCTTTTTCCGTCAGGTCGCCTTCGCTAAGATCGGAAAGACAACGGCTCAGGTTCAGATAGTTATCAGGCTTTTCGTAAACCGAATTGGTACCGAATTTGACCGTGGCACGCCAGGCTTGTGCGGCGGCTTCAATGTCCTGATTTATCTGGGCAAGTTCACCTAAGTGCTGTTGGCGAGGAATGGTTCGAGGCGAAAGGTTGACCGCTTTTTGGAGTGTACTTTGGGCTTCCTTTTTGCGGCCTTTTTTCTCTAATGCGGTGGCCAGGTAGTCGTAAGCTTCCATTTGTTCTGGGTTTTCTTCAATAACTTTTTGCAGGGTGGCAATGGCGGCATCGTAATTTTGCTGACCCAGCTGCACTTTACCCAAACCGATGCGTGCCCAGCAGATTTCACGTCGTCCCAGTATGTCTTCGTAAATCTTCTGCGCGTGAACATAATCGCCGGTGTCGTAATAAAGGCCGGCCAGGGTTTTAAAACACCACCCTTGATAGCGCCCGCCTTTCTTTAATTCCAAAAGACACAAGCTAATGGCTTTAGGCAGGTTTTCCAGATCAATTTCATTGGTAATGGGCAGTAAATCTTCGCGTTGGGCAATGAGTCCGTCAAGGCGCTTTTGTAGCGATGCTTTAGTAATAGGTTTGGCGATATAACAGTCGGGCTGATATTCACGCGCGCCCATCACAATGTCTTTGGACGTTTCTGCGGTAATCAAAATGAATATGCTGCTGGTTTTCAGGCGCTTGGATTGTCGCAGATCTTCAAGCACCTGCTGACCATTTTTTCCATCGCCCATATTAAAATCGCAAAGCACGATGTCGTAGCTTTCGGAATTGCATTTATTAATCGCATCGTCACCGTTGTTGGCCGTGTCGATATGTTCCACGCCAAAACCGCGTACCATGCCTTTGATCGACATACGAAAATTTTCGAAGTCATCGACCACCAGAAATTTTAATCTGCGATAGACTTTGATTAAGTGAATGTTGCTCAGAGTCGGATCTCCAATCGCCAGTAGGGCCTGTTGATATTGATTGGTGTTATTAGATCAGCGCACAAACGGCCTGAGATTCATACAGGCGTTTCAATGCTTAAGTGTAGCAACGATTTTGACAAATGCCGCGAATTAGCTTTGTTGCGTTTAACGAGAGGCATACTCAGCGCATGCCTCGCAAATATGAGGAAGCATGCGCTATACAATAACGGGGTCTTGTTACGCTACCATCCTGCAACGGCTAGTTGTGCACAGGTTTCCTGATACGCCGGAAACCCCAGTGCCAGGCCTTCACAGAAAATATCGTGGGCTTCAAGTCCAGGAAAGCGTGACTGTAAAACGGCTAACGGGGCAATGTCGGTTTCTATCAGTAAATCGCACCCCGACTCATGAAGCCACACTCGATCGACATTGTTAAAACTGCGACCCAATAAAACATAACGCGGGTACAGATCCTGATTCTGAATGCGTTTTTGCAGGAGGCGCTCAAATTGCTCTGGTATTGCTTGATACGTTAGTGGCATCAGGTAATCCTCTCCAAAGTTTCAGTTCAATCCGTTGTACTGCGATGACTGCCATGTTGTCTGGCGTGGCAATCTGTAAAAGTATCGTATCGCTGCCGTATTAGATAGACAAGCTACGTAGGAGTCTTTACAAATTGATGACAGAAACAACGCTATCTTACTGATTGAGCATAGTTCGCATTTTTAACCTTGTCTAAAAGGGTGGTGTCTGGCTGACTTCTGAGCCGAAAGCGAGCTGATCCCGTCCGCGGGATTTCGCCAAATATAGTTGTTCATCCGCTTGATTGAGAACGTGCTCGCGCTGTTGAGTCTGAACCGGACGACACAATTGCAGCCCCACGCTAACCGTGACCCGTCCTTTACCCTCATTGTCTTCGTGATTGATATTCAGGCCCCGAACCGCATCGATAAGTGATTGGGCAAATTGGCGAGCCGTGTCTGGAGTGGTGTTTGCCAGCAACACTACAAACTCCTCGCCTCCCATTCTGGCAACGTAGTCTGTGCTGCGCTTGCGGCTCTGATAGAGGGCATTGGCCACACTTATCAGGCATTGATCGCCCATGGGGTGGCCGTAGCGGTCGTTATATTTTTTGAAATTGTCGATATCTATCATCATTAAGACCAGGGTTTCACTGTGCCGACAAGCTCTGAACCATTCTCTGCGAAAGAGTTCCTCGAAGCTGCGTCGATTGGGAATTTGTGTGAGCGCATCGGTCAGCGAAAGCTTTTTTAATAAGTCGCGGTTGTGAACTAACTCCAGCAGGTTGCGGGCTCTCGCTTTGACGATCGACGGGCGGTACGGCTTTACAATATAGTCGATCGCGCCAGCGGCCAGCCCTTTGGCCTCGTCGTCGGCACTATCCAGTGACGTTACGAAAACAACCGGAGTGTCTTCCGAGCCGGGTAGTCGCTTGAATGATTCACACAAGGTGTAGCCATCGGTGTCGGGTAGCATGACATCCAGCATAATCAGGTGCGGTCGAACATCGCGACCAATACGCAGGGCATCCGCGCCGGTGGTGGCAAAATACAGGTCATATTCGTTGGCCAGAATGGTATCGAGTATTTCGATACTGGCGACGGAATCATCCACAATCAGAATGCGTTGTTTGTCTTCCTGGAGGTCGCTTTCATTGGCTTGCCTGGTGAGCTCCCACTGCTGCTGCTCTTGTTCGAGTATCTGCTCCTCCCGCTCCAATGAGTTGTTCAATGCTGTTCGCAGGCTGGTCAGCGTGAGTTGGGAGTGAATTTTATTTATCAGTTCCCGTAAATCGCTGGTGGTGAAATAGCAATCGGAGGCTCCTCGATCGTAAGCCTCAATCAGCTGGGGGATAGCCTCGTTGTGCCCGAACATAATCACCGGCAGATGTGACCAGGGCGACGCATGGCGTAATTGGTGACAACACTGCACTCCCGTCTGGTCAGGCAAAGAAAAATTTACCAAAACAATATCTACCGTGTGTTTCTGTAACGTGCCGAGTGCCTCTGTGAGCGTAGAGGCATAAGTCAGCGAGAAATGCGGTTCGAGTATCGTCAAGCTGGCCTGTTGGTCCTGTAACCCGATCAGCAGGACTCTTGGGGGTGTTTCGTAGGTTAAATCGGCAGATTTAGTCATGATGTTTTTTCTCAAAATCGTGACGGAAATTGGCTATGGTCGCTTTGCCGCAAGTAGTCAGTCGCAAGGTCGAATTGAGAGCACTCAAATGCATGGTTGCCTGCTTAAAGTCCAGTGACTGTAACGCCTCCAGAAGGTCATCCAGTTGATGCCGGGTTTCGTCGCTCAGTGTCGCGAGCTGCTTCCAGTGTTGCAATTCGGGAATAAGATGCCTGGCCTTGAGGCTATGCCTATGCAAATAGGTTTCAAGTTCACTCAAGGTATCTTCGAACTTTTCGACCCGGAGGCTGATGTCGGGGAACGCTGCGTTTTTCTTTGGCTCAGCGGGCAGAATGGCTGCATCTTCGCCATTTTTTTCGCTCCTCGCCAGTGGCAGTATCTCAGGGCTACCAGCAGGGGAGGGAAGATGCTCCTGAGCAATCGCCGATGCCCGTAATACTTCTTTAAACAATGTGGTTAGCTGTTGAATGCTGGCGTCGCTGATTTGTCCTGTTACCAGTTCGTTTTCCAGTTGGGCACAGATGTTTTGCAGGGCGGTCGCGCCAAGGTGTGCGCTTTCTCCTCGAAGGTAATGCACCAGCTGTTGTGCGCCGCTAAAATCGCGCTCCTTTAGTGCAAGCTCGAGTCGTTCTGTAAAGCGTTCGTGATGAGAGGCGAAACGCGCTAAAAGTCGCAGGAACAAGTCGGGATGGGTCTGAAAGCGGGTGCGAATTTCGGATATCCTGATGCCGGGGAGGAGCGGAAGTCGGTCGAGCGCATCGCTATCAACACAGGCTACCGTCGATGCCGATGTCTCTGCCGCAGGCAACCAAAACGCTAATGTCTGGTAGAGACGGGCGATATCGATGGGTTTGGTGAGACAGTCGTTCATACCCGCTTCAATACAACGTTCCTTGTCGCCCACGATGGCGCTGGCGGTCATGGCAATAATGGGCAGGTGTCGTTCAGGGTTGAGTCGACGGATTCGTCGAGTCGTTTCGAGACCGTCCAGCCCTGGCATTTGTACATCCATGAGCACCAACTGATAGTAATCTGCCGCGACTTCACTCAGGCGATTTAGCGCCTGCTGGCCATTATTGCAAAGGTCGCATTCGAGACCGGCATCTCTGAGCAGATACAGCGCGACTTCCTGATTGGTCGGGTTGTCTTCAACGAGCAGTACTTTACCGCTGAGTACCGGGATCTGAATGGGGACAGGTAGGTGATCGCGCGTTGCCAGAGCGGACGTGGCTGGAGATTCCAAAGGCTGCGCGAGAGAAGATTCATCAAGCGATGATACGCGACAAGTAAAGCTGAACGTGCTTCCAACAGAGGGTTCACTGCTGACATTGATCTGGCCACCCATCAGCTCGATAATCTGTTTGCTGATTACCAGTCCAAGTCCGGTACCTTCCTGGGATCGCGTATGGGAATTGTCTATTTGTGCAAAAGCCTGAAAAAGCTGATCCAGATGATTTTTCTGAATCCCGATACCAGTATCCTGAATATCAAATTTTAATATTAGCGCGTTCGCGCTGTCAGCCAACTGTGGATCAGGCAGGCCATCGGTATGGTTTTCGTTGGGAGTACTTTGCGGTTCTGTGTGCACGTTCGCACGAAGCGTAACTGAGCCGGTGGACGTGAATTTTATGGCGTTGTTAACCAGATTTAGCAACACCTGGCTGAGTCTGAAGCTATCACCTTTCACTACGGACGGAATGGCCGGGTCGATTTGTATCTTGAGTTGAAGTCCTTTTTCTTCGGCGCGTGCTGCCAGTATGAGTTGAATATCGTTCAGCAATTCCCGCACGCTCAATGGTTGCGGATGAAGTGTCATTTTGCCCGCCTCCATTTTTGAAAAATCCAGCACGCTGTTGATCAGGTTTAACAGTGCTCGTGCTGAGGTGTTTATTTTTTTCAGGAAATCACTTTGTTGCAGTGAGAGTGTGGTACGTCCGAGCAAATATCCCAATCCAAGAATAGCATTGAGCGGTGTGCGTATTTCGTGACTGACATTGGCCACAAATTGGCTTTTTGCCTGATTGGCAGATTCGGCCTGTTCTTTGGCATGCAAAAGGGCGCGCTGTACGTGTTTACGCACTTCAATCTGATTGTTTAATTTGGTAATCAAAATATTGACGAAGGTCCAGGCCACGACCAGCAGCATTAACGTAATGACCGCATCCAGCATAAACAGATGCTCTACGTCGCCCTTAAAGCTTTTCATAAAAGCATTGCTCACCAGAAAGGTCGCGATACCAATAAGCTCACCGGTTTCCCTGGAATAAATTTCGGTGCTGGCGAGATAACAAGGCGTGCAACTCGTTTCGCCCCATTGACGTACAAATAGCGCTTCACTGTCTTGATTTTGTTCTACTTCGAGCGTGAGCCCACGGAAGAAATTGTCCTTAGAGACCGGATCGGTCATGAGTAGAATCTGATCTACGGTAATTTCCAGTCGATGCGTGTCCAATGGCGCACCTACTGGGCCGCTGAGCACTTCAGCCAGGGTTTGTGCTTGGGTTTGTGCGAGCAATAGGGCGTTTGCTTCGGCTTCCTTATCCAGTCGTGGTTTGAGGCCAATATACCAATAGACGGCAAGCAGACTTTCCAGCGCAATGATCAGGAGCAAAAACGCGATGCTCGCGCCCCAGGAGTTTTTGGAGTCGTTTTCGTTCAAGACCTTTTTATTCACTGTATTTGGCTATCCGCAGAAAGAGTTTTTTCAAGTGAATATCCGCACGCTTAAGCGCATGGGCATTTAATTTTGGCCGGACTTTGGCCTCAATGGATAATCCCGCCGCAACGCCTTTTTCAACGTCGCCTTCGAAGGGGGAAAATAGTAGTGCGCGTTGGGCTTCGCTAAAGGTAATGAGCTGCTGTAAATCGTCGCTTTGTAGTCGCTCAGATATAAATAGTCCTGCGACCTGACGTGTATTAAAACGAGATAGTTCTGCGGGTTGAATAACTTCGATGTTGAGCGGTGTTGACTGCGTGCCGACGACTATTTGTCCGGCATTGAATCGCATAAATTCGTCCCGGTAGGTCTCGGGAAGGTGACTGTTGCTGGTATAGACCAGCAATACCAGCAATTGCTGGTCGTCGGTTTTCCGATGAATGGCTTCGTCGGCTTGCAGTGTGGCACCAAAAATACGCAGACCGATTCGGCTGCGTCGTTGCTCCTGAACGTCTGCCGAAGCCAGCGCAGAGTAGATAGCGATAAACGCCATCAGGCATAGCATTAATACCGCACCGATGGGTCTGAACGGGGGTAAACGGCTGACGGAGTGGTTCATAAAACGGAGATTGCGCTAGAGCGCATAACTCACTTGTACCCAGACGTATCGCTCTGGAAAGGTTTGAATCAGATCTCGATCGGGAAGGGCGAAAACGTACACAATTTTGTCATTCAACAGATTATTGACCCCTGTGCGTACTGACAACCCGCTCACGCCCACATTAAAGAAGTTGGCGGTCAGATCCAGCGTATCGTAGCTTGCTATGTCTCCTGCCCGAGAATATCGGTCGGCCACGTGGTTCCAGTGCGACGTTAACGCGAAATCCTGCCAGGGTTGATAGTGCAACGCCAAGTTGCTGAGTATGCCCGCCGCGCCAGAATTCTGCTCATACGGGCTTCCCGACTGAAAGCTGGTTTTCGCTTTGGCATAGGAAAAGTTGGCCATTATTTTGAGTGTGTCAAACAATTGCTGTTCCAGTTCCAGTTCGGCTCCGAGGGTATTCCCCTTGCGTTCACTGGCAAAGGTGGGTATTTGATTGGCGGGATCTTTCTTGATTCCCGAGAGATGATCCATATCGGCATAAAACAGGGTGCTGCGCGCAACCAGATTGGTCGTTCGGTAGATGTAGCCGAGCTCGTAAGTTTGGTTTGACGCAAACACTAATGATTCGCGATCAACCTGATTCGAGTGAATTTCAAAAAAAGTTGGCGCCCGAAAGCCTTCGGAATACTGTGCTTTGAGTACATGCTTTTCTGCAACTTGCCATAAGGCCCCCACGCGAGGCGAAATCTGACTATCGTTAATGTCGTCACGGTGATCCACACGAACGCCGGCGATGAGGTTAACGGTTGGACTGAGCTCTATCTGGTCCTGCAAACTGACGCCGGTTTGTTGCCAGTGTTGGTTATTTACATCGGCTGAGATGGTGTTGGAGTTACCGGGTACCAAAGGGGAGGGCGTTAAGCCTCCGGGAGTGGGGAGGCTGCCTTGCGACGGAAGCGCGGGCAAAAGCCAGGAGGCATTGTCAATATTGGCATAAATGTAGTTAAGGCCCAGGCTCCAGGCATGGTAACGCCATCCCGTCCAGTGCACATCCAGGCTTGCGTCGTAGGAATCGCCTTCAAACTTCCTTGGGCGTGACCGAAAGTCGTTTCTTAAGTAATTGAAATGACTATCTATGGTGAGATCGGGTGTCGGGTTGAATTGGTGAGACAAAGAGTAGGACTGATGGCTTTCTCTGGTTTGGTCATCGGTTAAATCCCGCCGAAACGACTGGATACGCAACTCTGTTTTCTGGAAACCCAAAGCAAATGCCACTTCATCCTGTTGCTCTTCTGAAAACAGGTTGTTGTTGGTCTCTGCCCGCTGATTGAGTGCGCCGGAGAGATTGATGGAACCGTACCAGCGCTGATCATCAGAGGCCCAATGGTAAAAGCCGCCTGAGGTAGCGGCATGGTGGCTGTCATAACGGGCAAAAACGCCATTGTCACTTTTGCGAGTGATAATGTTGATCAGGCCCATATAAGCGAAATCTCCGTAAAGCGCGGAGCCGGGGCCCCGAACCACTTCAATACGCTCAATCTCTTCGATAGGCATCAGCATAATCGAACTATTGATACCCGCGCTTTCTCGCCCCATGGCTACCGAGTTGATCATCACTTTAACGTTGCCTGACCCTTCATTGAAGGGGGCGTCACGTATCGTCAGAATCGGATTTCCGTTGCCCTCTCGTCGAATCTGAATGCCCGGAACCAGTGCAAGGGCCTGCCAAACCGTTTTCTTGCCTAAGGCTTCCATCTCCCGACCATTGAGCAGCGTGACCATGCCGGGCACGTAATCGCTGTTAAGCCTGGTTTTTGTTGCTATCTCTGTTTCCTGATCGAGAATCTCAAGAAGCTGGGCATATTGTGCGTAGTCACTGGCCGCCAAAAGAAAAGCCTCACCCTGATCATCAGGCTGATACTGTGGCTGCGCACTAGACGTAAATGAGAGACTGGTAAACCCGATAAGGAAAAAACTGGATAGTAGGCGCGTATGACGGTCGGATGGAGCGCAAGTGCATTGGAAAAACATGGAAGTATCCGTTTGACTTATCCCTGATGTGCTCAGAAGTCTGGACAATCAACGCGAAAATTTCAACCAGGAAAATGACTTGCGGTATCAGGTTTATACCTGCCGGGCTATCAGCAAAACTTAAAGGCCCAGAAATAGCTTTAAACCAACGAGACCGGCACCCACCAGAATAGAAATATTTAATAACAGCATTTTATGTGCTCGTGGCGTTTTATCGTGGAGTCTGAAAAAGGCAAGCACGCCCAGGCCGGAAATAACCATTAACAATTCAGCCAACACCATTGAGATAACCGTGTCGATAGGAATATCGTCCCCGCCCAAATTGAAATGGAAGCTAAGAGAAGCAATGATTATCCAGATGATAGCCGCTACCGACGGTATCCAGGCAATGCGTGACCATATCACCTGTTGGCGTTGAGCAAGTGGAGAGTGATCCATAGCGCGATAACGACCTTCGTTGAGGGAGGGATGCTCTCCGATTATAGAAAAGGATTCAATCCATTCACTTTACCTTGATCAATTTCAGAAAGGGAGGTTTTTACTTGGTATTAAATTAGCAGGGTGCACACCCGCACTCTCATGTGAGTCAGATGTGCACAGCGAGAGGGCGTGCGAATCTATTGGCCGTAAGCCATTTTCCAATGGGTTAGCGGCTCAAAGCTGCCGTTACGGATGATTGTGGGCCAAACCGTGTGGCTGGCCTGATGTTCGGTTGCCGAAAAAGAAAGCGGAACGCCCATCCCGATATCGAATGAACCTAGCTGTTCAATACTATTGACTACACTTTCGCGCGAAAAGGGATCATCGGCTTTTTGCAGTGCCAAGACAAAGATTTTTGCCGCAATATAGCCCTCAAGCGATACGAAGCTTGGCTGGCTCTTGGGCTGGTATTCACTCAGCGCCGATTGATATTCTTTGATTAGCGGGCGACCCGCCTGGTAATGCGGAACGACTTGCGTGACGATGACGCCCTCTGCATCACCGCCCAGCGCATTTAACAGTGCCTGACTGCCTACAAAGGAGACGTTAAGAAAGAGTGCTTTAGGGAATTCCTGTTTGGCCAGTTTGATGAATTTTGCACATGGTGCATAGGCACCCACCATAATGATCGCTTTGGGTTCTGTTGTTGCATCCAATAGTACTCCCAGCCCTTCTTCCACATTCAGGGTATTGCGGGTGTAGCGACCATGTGCCAGTTTTCCTGTATCAGAAAATCCTTTTGCTTTGAGTGCATTGACAGCCCCGTGGTAGCCGGCATCGCCGTAGCCATCATTTTGTGTAAAAAAAGCGATTTCTTCGGGTTTGACACCAATTTCCAGCAGGCCATTAATCATGGCTTCAGTTTCTTCGGCATAACTGGCGCGATAATTAACGACATAACGATCTGGCGGTGTTTTTCGCAAAACCCCTGCTCCGGTAAAAGCGCCGAATAACGGGGTCGCTTTCTCATTGGCTATCGGGGCGGTGACAATTGCCGTCGGGGTGCCTACATTGCCAATGACTGCGAGTACCTGTTTTTCATCAATCAATTGACGCATATTGGGGGCGGCTTTGGTTGGCTCATAACCGTCATCAAGGGCTGTCAGTTTGAGTTGATTACCCCTGATGCCTCCTTCCTTGTTAACTTTGTTTAAATAGGCATCAATGCCCAGCTTCATTTCCTCTCCCAGTGCTTTTGCGGGGCCGGAGAGGGCGGTGGTCATTCCCAGATTGATATCAGCACAGAATGCGGGGGCAGTATTTAGCAAAAACGCGGAGCTGCATATTATTGTTAGTAGCTTTGTGGTGCGTTTAAATGCGGGGATCATTTTAAACTCCTGTGAATTTATATGGATTAGTCCATTTCCGGACATTATTTTTATATTGGGAATGATGGTAAGGGTGATTTGGACATGAAACTTTATTATGTTTTTGGTGTGTCTAAGCTAGAAAAGATTGACTATAGTTGTCGAAAGTCAAGGAAAGAGTGTAAGAAAGCATATGATGTTTTTTTATGCTTTATGGATAGGTCTGGAAGCAGAGAATAATAAAACGGAGTAGAAATGAGTTTGTTCGGAAAATTGAATGTGCGCCTGTTGCTTATTGTCTGGTCTGTGGTAGGGACTTTGGCTTACATACTGTATTTGCTACTGAGTGTCCTGACCAATCAAATGGTTGCCGCGAATATTGATGCACTGATGGATGTGGTGATTCCCATCGAGCGTGCGAATACCCAAAGCTCGAATTTGCTTGCACGATATCTGGATCGACAAGCCACGTTGCTAATTGCCGATACCCCGGACGCGTTAAATTCATTGGTAAGCCGAGAGGCGTTGGACAAGGAATTTCGTGATTTTGAAGTTCATTTAAAAAAGATTACCTCGGGTCGGGCTGAGTCTCAGATACAGACCTTGGCACAAACCTTCAGGTCGTTCTTGACGCGGGATGACGAACTTTTTTCCAGCACGGCGCATTATCTAAATCAAACGGAGCTGATGGAAAAGCGAATCAAAGAAATTGATGCCCTTATCAGGCAGTTGCAGGGAAAAGCTGAGTCGGTTTCTGGTAAAGCCAGCCTGAATTCAAAAAGAGAAGCGAGAAAACTACGGCGTGCTTTGGATGCATCAACTACGGTAGAAGAATCGAAACAAGCCTTCACCGATTTTCGTAACGGCAGCGAACAGATTAAAGGAAGTGCATTAGCTATTCGATTTGGATTGGAGAGGCTGGGTTCGGCCGCGCGTCAAATCCGGTTGGTGAGCGACCCGGATTTGTTGGTCGGACTAAAAAATAATGTAATAGAACAGCTCTTTACCGAAGTGACCGCCGAAATATCGGTACTGTCCGCTGAAGGCGAAGAATATGCCGAAGTGGCCAGTGCGCTCGCCAATGAGCTTGATAGCCTGCATGGTTTGTTGGTGAACAATAAAGATGCGCTGATTATCCTGGTGAATGAAAGCTTGCGGGACCTTCAGGAGCATCAACGGATTCAGAAGGATATTCTGATTTCCAAGCAAGCCGTAGTGGATGCGCTGACCGCCTTGTCTGCATTTGGAAATGAGCTATCGCTGGATTCCGAACAAGATACTCAGCAAGCCTTGCAACGCAGTGCCG
The DNA here is from genome assembly GCA_024234505.1 of Hahellaceae bacterium. GTDB lineage: Bacteria > Pseudomonadota > Gammaproteobacteria > Pseudomonadales > Oleiphilaceae > JACKOD01. The sequence continues at coordinate 274,434 of JACKOD010000003.1, forward strand.
TTGTTCAGGTGGGGGTGGGTATCGTGATGGCATTTTTCATGTTTTTGATGGGGGTGTTGATTAGCCGACGCATCAATCAGCCACTGAAAAAGCTATCAGTTGCCATGCGTGATCTGGCCGATGGCAATCTCGTGCGGGAATTGGAGCCGCCCAGGCAAATGGATGAATTTGGTGTGCTTACTCGAGAGGTTGCCGATACCATTAGTAATTTAAGGGAGATGCTAAAGCTGGTGCTGGATGCATCCAATCAGATCACTTCGGCGTCAGGCTCTTTGGCGGAAACCACAAAGAAAACTAATGTAGGAATTCAATGCCAGAAATCAGAATCAGACCAGCTGGCCACGGCGATGACTCAAATGGCCAGCAGTGTACATGAAGTGGCTACCAATGCAGCCAGCACTGCGGAAGCCACACAAATTGCGGCGGACGTTGCGCGGCAGGGTGATGAAACCGTTAGAGGGACGATTCAGGCAATGAATCAACTTGCCGAGAACATCGAGAACGTGTCACGCATGATTATGTTGCCTGAAAATGACGCAACCAAAATTGGTTCTGTTGTAGATGTTATTCGCGGCATTTCGGAACAAACTAACCTGTTGGCGTTAAATGCGGCAATTGAAGCTGCAAGAGCGGGAGAAGCGGGTCGGGGATTTGCCGTGGTAGCCGATGAAGTTCGTACCCTGGCAAAGAAAACCCAGGATTCGACGCAAGAAATTCAGACTGTCATCTCGGGTATTCAGAAAGGGACGCGGGATGCGGTTTCAGCCATGTCAGGTAGTAAACAGCTTGCCGATATCAGTAAAGACAAGGCCTCGGGAGCGGGTGAGTCACTGCGCGATATCGTTCGACAAGTAGATGAAATCAATCAACGTAACTTGCAGATAGCGTCTGCCTCGGAAGAGCAAAGTGCGGTTACAGAGGAAATGCATCAAAATATAATTCAAATAGCGAGTGTGGCAGAAGATACGGCAGATTCGTCCTCAATCGTTGAGCTGAATAGCGAGCATCTGGATGTCCTGGCTCGCGCACTTAAAACCATTCTCTCGCGGTATAAGGTCTAACGTCGTCTAGGATTACAACGGGATAAAGGCACGATGGAGTTGATTGAAAGTTGGGAGGTATTGGAGGAGCTTAACGCCTCATGTGACGGGGCTCAACCTTTGGAGTCAGCGCATTTTCAATTCAGCCGATATGTATCCCAGTCGGAGTTTAATGCGATGGCAAGCCTGGCGTTAACTTTTGAGCCTTATCTTTCGATTGCGGTCGCTTGCGGAATGACGCATTTCTGTATCTTGAAAAGTAAATTGAGACTATATCTGGGAAATATTAATACCGGTGGACACGGTGCACGTTTTGAGGTTCGCCCGGTGAGTCTTGCGCAATTAAAAGACATCAAATTGATGACGAGATTACATCAAAACTATAGTTATGAATTAGGATGTCATATCAATCTGAAAGCGGATTATCCACTCTAGAAAATGACGGATGATGCGCGATCTAGCGAATATTGCCGAGGTGCAAAGTGCTGAGCCGTTTGGTTAAGTTTTTTGAATTAAATCTCCAACCCAAAAGCGAAGCGGTAAGCCGGCAGCATCGTTTAAATCTGGCCGCCTGTGTTCTGATGCTGGAGGTTGCTCGCCTGGATCAGCGAATTGATGCCGAGGAGCTTGAAGTTATCGCACAGGCAGGGCAACGCTGGCTCGAACTCAGCGAAGCCGATGTGGACATGTTAATGAGTCTTGCTGCAGAAGAAGCCAAATCAGCCACGTCTCTTTATCAATTCACCAGCCTGATTCATGAGCACTATGACGAACAGCAAAAATTTGAACTTTTATGCTTAATGTGGGATGTTGCACTTGCGGATGGGCGCATTGAAGCACTGGAAGAGCATTTGATCCGACGCGTGGCCGATCTGCTGTATATCCCTCATGTGAAGTTTGTCAATGCCCGGCATTTAGCACAACAGGCTCGTAAGGGGGATGTGTCAAAACCAAATGGATGTTAATTAACAGGAGTTGATATGAGTCAAGAGATGTTCTGGCTAATCTTTATTGGTATCTGGGTAATCGCTATTGCGAATATCATGTTCAGGCTGCTCAGATTCTATTCCTTGCCCTCCTTGAAAACCTATATACGAAATCATCCGGATTGTAAAACCCAGTCAGGAATCGCTTGTTGTCATTGTGGTTCAAAGAGTATCCGCTTATGGGGGTTAACAAGTCCGGAGAGCATTTTAAAAATATTTCTCTGTAACCATTGTGGTTCCAGGTTGTATCGAAATTAGCAGGGATGTCCGGCCTGGATGAAGTCGTTGGGGGCGTTATCCAGGCGTGCAGATACCAGCAAACCTGGCAGTTAGCCGTGAGTGACAACTATATAAAAAACGGATGTATGGCGAAGTGCTTTCGAGTTGTCGAGAGAATACCGTACGTCGTTTTAATGTGTTTTTAAACGAAAAAAGGCCAGCTATAAAGCTGACCTTTTTACTTAAATTTGGTAGCGGGGGCTGGATTTGAACCAACGACCTTCGGGTTATGAGCCCGACGAGCTACCAAGCTGCTCCACCCCGCATCAACGTGGGGCGCATATTATAGATTGGCGTGCGAGGTGTCAACCAATTTCATTTAAAATGAGCGGACAAACTTGTCATTGATTAAAATATGGTCTACGCATAGGTACTTATAAAAAGTGATGGGAATCGCGGATAAAAGGCCGGGTTGGATTAGATATTGTCTAAACTAAAGGTAGGATAACGAAGTTAACTGGACGTGATAACAGAGATTGATGGAATGACCACAATAGAAGAACTGATTGAAACCGCACGTAAAAATGAGGAGATTGCGCGCCGTTTGTTCGATATTGAGGTTCAGGTGCTGAATCTTTCTCATTGTAAGGATTTTGTCGAGCAGTTACTGGAGAAGGTTCAGAGCGGTTTTAACATCGACTATGTCTGGCTAACGCTGACGGATAGCCCTGGTAATGATTTTATCCGCCAGGCGCTAGCCTCGATTGAAGCGGACCGAGTGAGAATTATCCCGACACTGGATTTTTTACAGGCAACGCAGAGCGCGCGGGAGCCCGTGCTAGTGAATCAGGGGGTGGGGCGTTTCCGGATTCTTACCCCCAAACCGGTATTTGAGCAATTAGGCTCGATAGCCGTATTGCCGCTCATGATGAATAATTCACTGATTGGCAGCTTGAATCTTGGTGCGTGTGACTGTGAACGTTATAGCCCGGAAAAAGATCGTTATTTCCTGACACAGCTTGCGGTGAAGGTATCTCTGTCGCTGGCCAGCGTATCGGCTCGCGAACAGATAAATTTTCTCGCAACTCGCGATCCATTAACCCGGTTGCGTAACCGGCGTGAAATGGAGGAGTCACTGGAGCGAGAATTGAGTCGTATCCGACGACATCCTTGTCCATTAGCGGTGGTATTTATCGATTGTGATGATTTTAAACCCGTGAATGATACCTTTGGTCACGATTGCGGAGATGCCTATCTCAAGCATGTTGCCTGCCATCTCGCAGAGATGATTCGCCTGAGCGATAGTGCTTTTCGATTCGCAGGCGACGAGTTTGTACTGTTGTTGCCAAATCAGAATACCGAGGGGGCCTCTGTCATTGCTCAGCGTATTCGAGAACAGTTATTGGCTTCTCCTCTTAACTATCATGGCGTGAAGGTGCCGGTATCCATCAGCTTTGGTGTTGCTTGTACAGAGCAACTGACGGAACATTCTGCACGTGCGTTGCTAAAGTATGCGGATCAAAAGCTTTACGAAATGAAAAGACTCAAGCCTGTTCGTTCTCGCGATAAGCCCCTGGTGTCAGCCCCGTCCACTTCTTGAATGCGCGGTGAAAGGTGCTGGGTTCAGTAAATCCGACCATAAATGCGATGTCGTTAATGGAGTGTTCGCAGCGGCTCAAGTGGTAAATGGCCTGATCTCGTCGTAAGTTATCTTTGATTTCCTGATAAGACGTATTTTCTTCACGCAGACGCCTCCGCAGTGTTTGAGGGCTCATATAAAGGTGTTGTGCCACACTTTCGAAAGAAGGGAGTTCCTGGCGTAAGTCTTTCCCTATAAATGCGCGTATCTGCGCCGTATGGCTGGTGCGGTCATCGGGGCGAGCAAGCAGGTCAGCCGGGGATGACTTCAGAAATTCTTTTAATGCCGGTTCATCCCGAATAATGGGTAATCCGAGAAAACGCTGGTTAAAGGTTAAGCTGGTGCGGGGCTGATTAAATTTTACCGAACCGTAAAAAAGGCGTTTGTACTCTTCAACATGCGGCGGTTCAGGATAATCCAGGCACACTTCATCCAGAATAATCTGTTGTCCTGTGAGCCAGCAGGAGAGTCGGTGCCAGATGACCAGGATGCTTTCCTGTAAAAAGTGATCAGGATCGTAAAGATCGTCACCGTGACCAATAATCAGCGAGGCTTGTTTGCCTTGTTTCTCTAGTCGCATGCTCATTGGGTTTTCAAACAGGTTGTAAAATACATAGCCACGCTTATAAACGCTTTCGAGTGTATGGCAATTGATCGTAAGGTAACAGAAGGTCGCAAAGGTGCCGGGCTTACTGCGGCTGGCTCCAAACCCCATGTATTCGTCCTGCATGGTTGTCCAGAGAATCTGCATCAGGCGAGTGTATTGTGCGCCTGTAACGCGGGAGCCTGTTTGCTTGAGAAGTAATGGGTCGATACCTGCCTGTGTCAGCATCGCTGTAATGTCGTAGCCTCGACGGAGGGCTCCGCCTAACGCCGCCGTAACAAAGTGACTGGATACTGTAAGCTTTGCCATGTGTCGTCTGATTCCCGTAGCGAAGACAACCTGTGTCGGGTTGGGGGCCACCCCGATCGAGAGGGTACCGTTAAGTTATCGTGATTGCCGATGTTAGCCTTGTGCAGGTGCGAGTCGCAATACCAATCTGACACTATTGACTGTCACATAGAACAATTTCAAGACAGCTGAGGGTGAAAGTGGGGATCGTTTATGGCCCCATTGATCCGAGTGTAAACCAAAGGCACCACTACAAATGAACAGATAACGAATAAGCCGGATGTAGAAATGGCAATCGGTTCTGGTGGATTTGATCATTGGCTAGCTGGGGATAACCCATCTAAGATGTGTTACGTTGTTTTTCAGTAAGGATTACCGTTATGGCACAACCGCTGGCATCTCTCAAAGTTCTCGATTTTTCTACCTTGTTGCCTGGACCCTACGCGTCAATGCTGCTTGCGGATATGGGCGCGGAAGTTCTGCGTGTTGAGTCGCCTTCGCGGGTTGATCTGGTTCGGGTGATGCCTCCACATGTAAAAACCGAGGACGGTGACAAGGTGTCTGCCGCCCATGCGTTTCTTAATCGAGGTAAGCAATCGATTGCGCTGGATCTCAAGCAGGCCGAGGCAGTAGATATCATCCTGCGACTGGTCAGCGAGTACGACATTGTGATTGAACAATTCCGGCCAGGTGTAATGGATCGTTTAGGTATTGGGTACGAGTCATTAAAAAAGGTCAATCCTCGCCTGATTTACTGCGCCATTACCGGATACGGTCAAACCGGCCCCTACGCTCATCGGGCCGGGCATGATATTAATTATCTTTCGTTATCGGGAGTGATGAGTTACAGCGGTCGCGAGTCCACGGGCCCTTCTTCCATGGGGATTCAGGTAGCGGATATTGCCGGTGGTTCTCATCATGCCGTCATGGGGGTGCTTGCAGCGGTCATACATCGGCAACAAATCGGAGAAGGGCAATATATCGACATTAGTATGACCGATGCCGCCTTCGCGTTGAACGCCATGAGTGGTGCCGGCTTTCTGGCATCGGGGACGGCGCCCAAGCCCGAAGGCGAAATGCTCAATGGTGCCAGTTTTTATGATTTCTATCAGACATCCGATGGCCGCAGCATTTCTGTTGGCGGATTGGAGCCGCAGTTTATTCAGCAACTATTCAACCTGTTGGGACGACCAGAACTGGCTTCTCGGGCACTGAGCCAGACTGCGGCTGATCAGGCTTTGGTGAAAGGGTTTCTAAAAGAAACCTTTGCGTCTCAATCGTTGGCGCATTGGCAAACCTTTTTTAATCCCTTGGATCTATGTGTAGAACCTGTGTTGAGATTGGATGAGTCAGCCACACACCCGCAAATGGTCGCCCGAGAGATGGTGATATCCGTCTCTGGTGCGTCATCGGAGTTGCGCCAGCCGGGTCATCCGGTGAAATTCTCCGGGACACCCTGTCAGGCAGGTAAGATGGGTGGTGCCGTAGGGTCGCACACAGAGAATGTATTACATGCACTGGGTTATGAGAAACAGGATATTGCTGCATTGAAAAGCAGAGGGGTGATCAAGTAAATTAGATCACGACCCCCCCGGAAGGGGGATGCTGTAAAGGACATACTATTTGATCAAGGAGTGATCAGTTATGAAAAAGCCATGGATGTTACTGATGCTGGTTTTGACAGGGTGTGCAACGCAACCTGATATTGAAGAGTTTAAATCTGCCTGGCACCAAAACGATATGAGCGTGATTGCAGAGCAGATTGATGCGGGATTGCCCATTGATACCAGTCTCGACAGGGAGCGTCATACCGGGCTGCATTTGGCTGTTCAAGCGGGTAATCGTGCGCAAATACTGTTTTTACTGGCCCACCACGCCAACCCGAATGTGCAGGATCTCAACGGCCAGACGCCACTGCACTTTGCGGTACAATCGCAACGGGTGGATTTGATGAATTTACTAACAACAGCAGGCGCGAATCCTTTTGTTCCGGATAGCTTGCATCAAACCCCTGTCAGTCTGGCTATAAATTCGCAACAATCGGCCTTGATTGAGTGGGCGCTGCAGCAGCAGTTGTCGAAACAGGTTTAATTAGATGGACAAGGGACAGGACATTTGTTGCTATCGCAATTAACGGCCCATTTGACGAAGACGATGGCAGATGCGGATTTTTTCGTCGAGTTGAGCGACGGTTTCAATGGCTTGTGAGTCACATTTTTTAAGCAAGATTAACATAAGTTCTGCGGTTGCCATGGCGTCGGCAAAGGCGTTGTGACGTTCAGCAACCTCTACTCCGAAGTGCTCAAGCCAGGCATCAAGACTCTGTAGGCGTGTAGCCTGCTCGGGATACAGGGCTGAGGCTACGTCGGCGACATCCCAGAAATGGGTTTTCCAAGGCGAACCCAGTGCGTGTTTAATACCTCGTTTGAGCATGGCCCGATCAAACGGCGCATGGAATGCAAGCAGGTGGGCTTGTCCGGTATAAGCCAGGAACGCCTTTAGCGCAGTGGCCGGATTTTCGCCCGTTTGTAACAGCGAGGGAGTTAAACCATGGAGCAGGGTACTCTCGTTGGCGACCTGCTTAAGCTGGCGTATGTGAATTGTAAAATGATCGCCAAGCGTAATTTCTCCCTGGCAGATGGCAATGGCCCCGATACTAAGTAGCTGATCGGTGCGTATATCCAGTCCGGTAGTCTCCACGTCCAGAACCACAAATCGCTTTTCTTTCAGAGGAGTAAAGTCCCTCCGGGGATGTGGGTTGCCTTGGGGCGTTAGCGTTAGCCACGGCCAGTGATTGCGTAAACGACGCAGCAGCGGGTGGGATGTTTTCGGAGGGGAGGGGCTCATAGGTTATATCTGAGTTCCAGTATTCGTTGTAAGCGCTGTGCCTGGCGGAATGATTCGCGAAGTATGCGACGATCCAGCTCATTCAGGTCATCTGGATTTAAACGATTGCTCGGAGGCTCATCCCGTTGATGTAGTGCTGAATGATGTCGCATACGAATTAGCTGGATCAAACTATAGGCTTCAATCCAGGCCTCTGCATCTTTGGCTTGAATGAGTTTCCGTTCCGCAAGTTCCCGAAAGCGTTCCAGTGTATTTTGCTGATGGAGATTATGCTCCAGGGCGAAAAGGCGACCTGCGTCGACGAAGGGCGTTAGCCCTTGGGTTTTTAAATCGATGGTGTGTCGTTCTCCGCCTTTGGCATAGACGAAACCGCGAAACAAATTGAGTGGTGGTCGGTTTTGAAGTGCGGCACCGGCGACCTGATTTAGAAAAATACTATTGCTGGCGGCCTTTTCTCGTACTCGCTCCATCAGTCGCTGTGCGGGTAGCGGATCTCCCCAAATGACCCTTAAGTCGAAGAAGATAGTTGAGTTTAGCAAGTTTTCCGGGGTGGCCTGATGAATGAAGTGATTGAACCATTGCTCCCACTCGGTTTCGCTGAGGCACAATTTCGGATTGCTCGCCATGATATTTCCCTTGCACAGCGTAAAGCCGCAGCGATCGAGTTGTTCGTTGATCTGCTTTGCCAAAGGTAACAATCTTTCCCGGGCTTCGTTAAAGCTCATTCCTCGCGGCGGAAAAAAGAGTATGCCGTTGTCCTGATCCGTGAGCAGTGTTTGCTCCTTGCGCCCCTCGCTGCCAAACACCAGCCAGCTAAAAGGTACTTCAGGATCACCCAGCGCTTTGATGGTCAGCTCAATGATGCGTGAAGTCGTGTGGTCATTCAGGAGCGTTACCAAATGCACAATTTGCTGGGATTGCGCACCATGGGCAATCATGGTGTCTACCAGACGGGAAATTTCCGAACGTAACGCGACCAGTGCGGCTACGTTGGGGGCGCTGCTGATGGTTCTGGTCAGATGCACCAAATCAACCCGTTGTAACGAGAATAAATCCCGCTCTGAAATGACGCCCGTCAGGCAACCTTGGGGATCGACAACACATAAATGAGCAAAGTGGTGTTTTGCCATGGTCAGGGCAGCATCGAAAGCGGTTGCGTGTTCCGTCAGCGAACAAGGGTGGCGAGTCATTACATTCGCAACCGGGTCGTCGAGCTGTTCGGCATTTTGTGCTATCACTTTGCGTAAATCACGCAAGGTAAAAATGCCGACAGGGTGACGCTGGTTGTCGGTCATGACAATACTGCCGACATTATTTTCGTACATGAGTGTGACGGCTTTCCGTAGTGGTGTGTCGGGTGAGCAGACAATCGGGTTTCTCAATGCCAGCTCGCCAAGCCGCTGCTCCATGGCGCTATGAGTATTGAGTGATTCGCCTGCATCGCGCCGGATGCGCTGGTTTACCTGATCCAGCAAACTGCTTACTCCACGTAATGCAAACTCGCGAAATTCCGCACTGGCGGCAAAAACATCAATAAAGGTTTCCTTGCCTATCTTGATACAAAAGGTATCTTCCGCCGCCAGATGCCAGGTCTGTGTAGCGCGCTCGGCCATTAATGCAGCGAGGGGGAAGCATTCTCCCGGACCGATTTCGAACGTAGGTTGATGATGTCCATCGGGTAAGACCCGCTCACCGCGAACGCGGCCCTGTTTGACGATATAAAAGTGTTCAGGCGCGCTTTCCTGTGGTGTGATAATTGCCTCGTCGGCCTGAAAAAAACAGAGCGTAGCGGTTTCGAGCATTAACGCCAGATGACGTTCTTCCATCTGGTCGAAGGGGGGCCATTGCTGAAGCTGACGCATTAATGCACGAAGATTTTCCGTAATGGCACTTCGGGCGGCAGAATGTGAGGTCATAAGTTATGAACCTGATCGGTAGCTATCGGTCTTCTTTTAGCTGTTAGTTTAAACCACAACCCGGAGGCTTGCCGGATGAGATAGGGCATCGACTTCATAGGGCTCGTTGTCGTGCTGAAGTTCTGTGCGCATGGAACGGAGAACCCCATGCGTGCGCTAACATGCTTGGTGAATGGGGATCATGGGTGTACCATTTCATTTTCTCTTTTGTTACAAAATTTGCTAAAGAAAATGTGTCAAAATTATGGATATTCCCGACGAAACCGAACTGTTTTTTTCTGAAATGAAGGATGTCGCGCCACTGAAGCAAGAGAAGGCCGACGTTCAGACGAAATCAGCCGTTACGCCCGGTCAACTGGTGCGTCAAGTGGCGGCCGTCACGGATGCCCCTGTCGATGATAACTTTCTGGCGGGAGATCTTTTTACTCCGTTGGGGCCAAATGACGTTCTGGAGTTTCGTCGCGATGGTGTGCAGCTCGGGGTCTATAAAAAGCTTCGGCTGGGCAAGTATGATATTGAGGCACGACTGGATCTGCACAAACTCACCGTAGAAGCCGCGCGCAGAGAAGTGTTCAATTTTATTCGCGATTGTTACCGCTATGGTCTGCGTACGGTCATTATTTTGCATGGCAAGGGGGAGCGTACACCTGACAAGGTCGCCGTGCTCAAAAGTTATCTTGCGAAATGGCTGCCCCAGATTGATGAAGTGATGGCAATGCATAGTGCACAGCGTCATCACGGCGGAACGGGCGCGGTGTATGTTTTGCTGAAGAAAACAGAAAATGAGCGCCAAAATAATCGTGAGCGTCACGGGTTAAAATAGGATTAGAGCGAAGATATTGTTTTCCGTCTGATTACTTAGCGTCCGCAGGGTTTAAATGTGCTGGAATGATAACCGCATCCCGCTATAATTGCGGCCACCCATTACTTTGTAGCTTGCAGGAGCCCGCAGTGTTCGACATCACCCGTTATGCCAACGTGGCGCAGGAAATTATCCAGGCCGGACGGTTTCTCTATGGCAGAGGTTGGTCACCCGCGACCAGCAGTAACTATTCCGCCCGCATAGATGCGCAGCATATTGGCATCACCGTTTCGGGAAAACACAAAGGCGAACTGGTGGCGGGCGATGTGATGGTGGTCAATCTCCAGGGAGAGGCTGTACAAAGCGAGTGCCGTTCGTCTGCCGAAACCCTGCTACATACGGTCATCTATGAGCTTTTTCCAAAGGTGGGGGCGGTATTACATACACACTCACAGGGTGCCACCGTGTTGAGCCGTTTAACACAAGGCGAACAGCTGACTTTTGCCGACTATGAATTACAAAAAGCCTTTCCGGGATACGATACCCACGAAGGCGAGATGACACTGCCTGTGTTTGATAACACGCAGGATATCGTGACATTATCGCAAGATACGAAAGCATTTTTTGCACAAAATCCCAACGTGCCCGGCTATTTAATCAGAGGGCACGGTTTATATACCTGGGGGGCCACCATGGCAGACTGTTTGCGTCATGTCGAAGCCCTGGAGTTTTTGATTGCATGTGAACTGGACATGAAGAGGCTAAGCCGATGAGTAAACTGACTATTTTTTCTGAAAGCGACCTGACTTGTCCCGAGTCAGTCACGACGGATAGCGCCGAAATCGCTCGCCTCCTTAACGAAAAGGGTGTTCGCTTCGAGCATTGGCCTACGCGGGAACTTCCGGAGTCCGCCACTCAGGAAGAAATTCTGGATGCCTACGAGATTGACGTTAATCGTCTAAAGGAAGAGTGTGGGTTCGCAACTGCCGATGTCGTCAAACTCACCCCTGATCACCCGCAACGCGATGCTTTCCGCACTAAATTTCTGTCGGAACACATTCATTCTGAAGACGAAGTGCGATTTTTTGTCGAAGGACAGGGACTCTTTTATTTGCACCTGCAAGACAAAGTTTATGTCGTGTTATGCGAGAAGCAGGATTTGATTAGTGTGCCTGACGGAGCAACCCACTGGTTTGATATGGGGCCAGCCCCCCGTTTTACCTGTATACGCCTTTTCAGTAATCCTGAAGGCTGGGTTGCCCAGTTCACGGGAACCGATATTGCTGAGCGCACTCCTCGCTGGGAAGATTTGATGGGAGGTAACCGGTGATCAGAGCGATTGTGACCGATATTGAAGGTACAACGAGTTCAATTCGCTTTGTTCATGATGTGCTTTTTCCGTATGCGGCAGAAAATTTGCCTGAGTTCATTCGTACCAACGCTGACGATGCTGAAGTTCGTGAACAGCTGGAGGCGGTTGCTGAACTTGCAGATCTTAGCGCGACCGATGTAGAAGATATCATCGAGCAATTGCAAACCTGGATTCGGGAAGATAAAAAGATTACCCCGCTGAAGGATCTTCAGGGAATGATCTGGCAGCATGGATATCAACAAGGCCATTTTAAGGGGCATGTTTATGATGACGCCGCACAATCTTTGCGAGCGTGGCATGAACAGGGAATTATGCTCTATGTCTACTCGTCGGGTTCAGTACAGGCACAAAAGCTGATCTTCGGATTTACTGAGTTTGGCGATTTAACCCCGCTGTTTAGCGGCTATTTTGATACCCGAATCGGTGCGAAAAGAGAAGAATCGTCCTATCGTGAAATTGTCACCGCGCTTGAGATAGATGCCGGTGAGATTTTATTTTTGTCTGATATCTGTGAAGAATTGGATGCCGCCCGAGCGGCGGGAATGAAAACCTGCCAGTTACTCCGCCCGTTGGATGCCTCTGCGGCAGGCCAACATCCGAGCGTAAATGATTTTAGCCAGATTGATCTGGCTTGTTTCTAATTCATTGTTTGTCCTTCCTATTACCCCGTTGTAATGATCGTAGTCAGATATACAGTGCAAGTGTGGCTGTATATTTGGCTTGATGAGGGTTGAGAGAAAATAACTTTTCTTGAAAAACCCACATTCATAGGCCAGTATGAAATCGGTCAAGTCTATGCGGTGATTACTAATGGCGGCGCTGGTTGCGCGTCGGAGATTACCCTGAAGTAAGCAGGTCTCCTCACATTGAGGGAGGAAGGCATCATGCTTACGAAAAATTAACGCTCGCCCCTTCGGTGCGAATGTTTATTCATAACTCAGATAAGCAGCATAAGGACGACGAAAATGCTCTGCTTCAGAAAAAAAGCACTGTTGGGATGTGTTGTGACCGCGTTGCTGGCGGGGTGTGCCACTACCCAGAAAATTGTGATTCCTTCCTATACGGCTCCTCGAGAGTACAAAAAAATCTCGGAAATCGAAAGTGGCGGTGAAATGAAAGAGGGCGTTTATCTCGCCCTGGCCATTGATCCGGAAGTTAAAGGGCAGTCTGTCGCGTCGGAACCCAAACTGCCGGATTTGCTCGTCAACGGGATAAAGCAGGGATTGACGGAAACGAATTTTATTACCATCTATCCCATTTTTGATGAAGCCTATGTGCAACTGGATATTCACGTACTTTCCTTTGAATATGTGCAGACTGACAATGACATTAAAGCGGATATTCAGGTCTCTTATACCCTGGTAAAGGGTGTCAGCGAATATTTGAATAAAACCTACAGTGGCCGGATCACGCGCCACTCCTCCCAACCAGCGTTACTTCCGTCCCGTAATCAAGTGCTATTGGACCTGACCCGGGATGTATCGAAAAAATTTGTATCCGACATTACGCCGCTAAAAACGAATCAGCTTCGTGAATTCAAATCGTTGCCCGGAGCGCTGGAGTATGTGCTGACGTATGCGAAACAAGGTAACTTCCAGTCGGCTATTTCCGATATGGAAGAGTACACGGGATCCAAAGATGCGGGATTTTATTTCAACCTCGCTGTGTTATATGAAGCACAGGGAAGCGAAACGAAAGATATGGAGCTGTTTCGTAAGGCTGATTTGATGTACAAGAAATCTATGCAAACGGGGGGGTCATCGGATGAACTCATCGTGGGCACCAAAGCCAAGTTCGATAATTTCTATCGGCTGTTTAAGCTTACCGAAAAGCAGCGGAAAGCAAATAAACAGTTGACCAACGAATTGGAAAGCACCTATGGCATTGGCGAATAATTGCGTACTACGGAGTAACGATATGAATAGACTAAATGCATCACCGAGCCTTACGAATCTGAAAGCAGTTCGAATCTGTGCCACCATGGCTTTGGCGGGAACTTTGTTATTGTCGGGAGGCTGCGCCTCCATTATGGACGCAGGCCTGAGTCAGGCAGAGGTGCCTACGCTGGAAAATAATCTCAATCGTACGGTCATTGGGTTGGGTCTGGTGCGAGCAATGAATACCATGGCCTCTATGCCTATTTCGGCAGATGCCACTTGGCCTAAACAATTGTCAGAATCGATCACAACCGAAAATCGTCAGCGAATTGACCAGTTTCTGGAACGTGATCCCTTTGTTGCCACGCATGATTACACCGTACAGGTGCAAGAACAACAGTTAGGTGGATATGCCTTTGCCACCCCCAAAACATCGCCGATTTTGTACCATGCAATGAACAAGGTGAATATCTTGTATGGTGACGATGTAAGTCACTGGCCAGATTTTTTTGCACTGGATTCCGATTTTTCAAGCTACGGAAAATTTAAAGATGGTCAGCCAAAGCAAGTGGAAGCACTAACAGGCAACGTTTATGAGAATATCGGGGTGGCTGTGATTTCCCTGATGCCTGTGAACTACCAAAAGGATCTAGACGAGTACCGTCGAGAGTTAAATTCGGCTCTGGAAGACGTCGGACAGCTGAAAGCGCGGGAAGGGGAATTAAAAACCTACCTGGAAACAAAAAAGGATAATGTTGGCAACCCGCTGGATGACGCCAGCCTTGCAGAATTGTCCTCCGAAAAAGCGGCACTAGAGGTGCAGATCAGTGAGCATGAGCGGCTCGCTGAAGAGAAGCAAACCATTTATTTATCGCAACTTGATGAAGCGGTTGAAGTATTGAAAGCCGATATTCGTTTGGATGATGAGCAGATCCTGCTTGCCAAAAACATCGCTTTGGCCACAGACGCGATAGGAACGGGAGCCTATGAGGCCGGGACGGCATTTACGATTGCTTTAACCAATATTGGATTGAAAGGTTGCCTGCAAAACTTTGACAAGGAGTTGCAGTCATTAGCCATTGGCAAGGTGTTGGTCCCCGGAGACAAGCAAGACCTGTACAATCGTCGCCTGGAGCGACTAACTAACAACGCCATCTATGTCTTACCTGCCATTGGTATTGGCTCTTATTACGCAATCAAGCAGTCATTATTGGCAGGGAAATATGAATCTGTTGCCGAAGTGGTATTGGAAGCAGATGAATCACGTAAAGCGCTAGAGGCCGCCCAGAACGCTCAGGCAGCACAAGCCACTAATGCCCAATAATGAGATGCCCAATAACGAGATAGGCAAAATAGCACCCGTGGTTGTCGGTGTGTCAATTTAAAAAGAATGGTTGTTCGAAAGGAGAAGGTATTTGATGAACTTAAAGCATGCAGGATTTTTTATCGCGTTCACTGCATCGTTTCTGGGGGGCTGCGCAGGAGTGCAAACTGCCCCGTCGTCACCCGTTGCTACCCAGGCCGCCCCCGCAGCGGAACTCACCCTCATGGAGGCTCCGGCTGATACTGCTCGCTACTATTACGCGGTAGGTGAGGGGGATTCAACCGAACTCGCCAAAAACCGGGCGCTAGCTGAAATTGCCGCAAAAATCTCCGTTTCCGTCAGCGCATCGCTATCCAATGAGTTAACCGTAACAACGAATGACGACAAGACTCGCACCTCAGAGCGCACCGACAGCAAAGTGAATGCTATTGCCAAGACAATAGACTTTTCTGACGTGTCTGTGGAACGCACACAAACCCGAGGTGGCATGAAGTATGTGCTGGTCAAGGTTGATCGTGATCATTTGCTTCAGGGACAGTTACGTAAAGTGCAGGGCACGGACGACAAGATTGTGAAGGAAATGGGTATTTTTGATAAATCAGAAATATTCTATCGCCTGAAGCTTTCATACAACATTGAGCGCCTGGTCAATGAAGCACGAGAGCAACTGACGCTGCTCAGAGCCATGAAGCCCGGTTATGATGACAGTGCATTCCAAAACCGTTATACGGCGTACGAAGGTAAAATCCGGGAGGCCAAACAGCAAGCCGTGTTTGCTATTTCTGCAGATTCAAACTCCCGTTCGCTCGCGCTTTTGATCAAACGTTTTCTCAGTGAAGAAAATATTCGCATGAGTGAGCATGGTGGTAATGTGAAGCTGGATCTGACCACCTCAGCAGAAGAAAAAAGTTTCAAAACGACTAATGTGAAACTTAAAAATATGAAAATGGTTGCGAGAACGACCAGCCTCAAAGTAAGAAATACCTCCGGAGTGGTTATTTCAAATAACGTAATTAGAACAAAAGCCACTTCGCCTGTCGGCGTTGATGATGCCATACAGCAGACCCGCCAATATGAAGACTTGATTCAAAAGTCGGGAATACTGTCTTTCATCAGTGGAAATGAGTAACTAACCACCTGCCATCAAGCCGGTATAAGCCGCTTGGTGGCATAACCTGTCGGTAACCGTGATAATTCACTTTCCTGTCATCCACTTGCTGCATCATAATCATAGAGTCAGCTATGGATGACAGGGGGTCTCTATGGAACAAATTTTCTTTTTACCTCAGCGACTGTTAAAAAACGACGGAACAGAACGGCGCGTCGGGGTCGAAATTGAAATGTCAGGCATTGAACTCTCGATGATTGCCTGTCAGATCAATATCCTGTTTGGCGGCAGGATTGAAGAGCTTTCGCCTTATGAGTTTCGAATTTTGGCAACCGAGTTGGGTGACTTTAAAATTGAGCTCGATTTTAAATACCTTAAGAACTACGCACGGGAACGCCACAAAGATCCTCCTCAAGATGAAGAAATGCTCGATTTTGAGCAAATCGCGTCGGATGCATTGGCGCTGGTTGCCAAAAGTGTCGTGCCATTTGAAGTAATCACGCCCCCCATCCCGGTGTCGCAGCTATTTCGTCTGGAAGCGTTAACACAGCGGCTGCGCGAGCATGGTGCCAAAGGAACACGGCATTTAGTTATCTACGCCTTTGGCGTTCATTTAAACCCCGAGCTTCCCGATACCCGGGTAGAGACGCTACTGGCTTATCTTCGCGCGTTTCTGTGTCTTTATGACTGGCTTGCTGAGCGAGAGCGGGTTTCATTTGCCAGAAAGGTGACTCCATTTATTAATAACTTCCCGACGGATTACATTCGCAAGGTGCTCAGTCCAGATTATGAGCCCGATCTCGCCACCTTTATTGATGATTACCTGCAGTTCAACCCCACTCGCAATCGAGTTCTGGATTATCTGCCCATTTTAGCCTGGCTGGATGAAGCCCGTGTCAGGGCGGTTTGTGCTGAAGAAAAAATAGGCAAACGGCCCACATTACATTATCGACTACCAAATTCAGACATTGATAATCGGCAATGGAGCATCTCCCAATGTTGGAATGACTGGTTGCAGGTCGAGACATTAGCGTCAGACGATGAGAAGCTGCGAACAATCTGTCATTCTTATTTACGACATCTGGATATCTTCAATCTGGAGATAACCCCCTGGCGAGAAAAAGTTAAAAAATGGTTGGCAAACACCGATTAAATAGAAAACCCCTGGTGGCTGTAACCGGACCGGATACCCGTTTTCCTCTGGCGTTCTGGTGCACCGCATGGGGGGTATGGTTTGCCGGAGGCAATGCTGTGCGCCTTACTCCATCAAACTACCACTGCCACGAAAAGGATAAGTTTCAGGCCATTATTATTGGTGGGGGGAGTGATATTGATCCTGGCCTTTATGAGGGTGATGATGTCGGGCTGGCTAAAATTGATCCTGAGCGCGACGCGTTTGAGATTGAAATGATCGAGCATGCGTTACATACCCATCTGCCAATTATGGGGATCTGTCGCGGAATGCAGTTGATCAATGTCGTGTTAGGGGGCTCCTTATATGGCGATATTCGGGCGATGCGATTCAATACCTCCAATCGTCGTACCCCCTTACCTCGAAAAACGGCCCACCTAGTGTCAGAGGGGGTGTTGTCTGCGGTATTCGGATGTTCCCGCTGGCGGATTAACAGCTTACATCACCAGGCAATTGATCGATTGGGAGAGACATTGAAAGTCGTCGCGCGGGATCTGGATGACTTTGTTCAGGCGGTAGAATCTGTCAATCATCGTTATATGGTAGGTGTTCAATGGCATCCGGAATATCTTCCTTATAGCCGTTTAAATCGAAGACTGTTTTCGAGATTGTTGGACGCGGCAAGGCATAGTGATCCCGAAGCCTTATATGAATAGTCATTCGCGTATCGAAACGGGAATTTTCTGCGTAACGGAGCCTTGGTCGTTGTGTTAATTTTGGATTATCTGCTTATCTTTGGAAGCGCATTTGCGGCGGCGACGCTTTTACCTTTTTATTCTGAATTTCTGGTCGCAGCACAACTGGCTCGATTTCCTGAGCAGGCTTTTGGCATTTGGCTGGTCGCATCAATGGGAAACACCCTGGGAGCAGCACTGAATTGGGTAATGGGTCGATATTTGCTGCATTATCAGGATAAACGCTGGTTCCCTTTCAAAGTGGAGCAGCTAGGTAAAGCGCAACATTGGTTTCAAAAATATGGCGTCTGGACGCTGTTGTTTGCCTGGTTGCCCGTGGGAGGCGATCCGTTGACGTTTGTTGCGGGTTTGATGCGGGTGAATTTTGGCGTATTTTTTCTGCTGACTTTTATCGGCAAAGCACTGCGCTATTTGGCCGTCATCTGGTTTGCCGATGTAGCCTATAGCGCGTTTTAAAGCCAGCGTTCATTCAGTTCCTTATCTTTGTTCTTTGTGTGGCGAGTCACACCACATGGATCTATCAAGCTGACCCGGTTCTGATTCAACTTTGACGTTGGCGTGTTGATGCAATGGATTTGCTCAAGAGAATCACTGGGCCGATGCCCACCAGCACGATGACCAAGGCTGCCAACGCACAGGTTTCCAGTTGTTCGTCAGAAGCATATTGATAGACATAAGTGGCCAACGTTTCGAAATTAAACGGCCTCAGTATTAAGGTCGCGGGCAACTCCTTCATACAATCTACAAATACGACCAGCATCGCGGTGAGTAAACTGCCACTAATGATGGGTAAATGAATTTTCAGCAAGGTTCGTGTATTTGATGCACCAAGTGAGCGAGCGGCCATATCCATGCTGGGAGTAACCTTATCCAGACTGGACTGAATTGCACCAGAGGATACAGCCAGAAAACGCACAACATAGGAAAAGAGCAGGGCGAATAGGGTGCCACTTAACAATAGCCCGGTTGAAACATTAAATGTTTGCCGAAACCAGCTATCAACAGCGTTATCGAATGCAGCCAAGGGGATTATCACCCCAATGGCCAGCACAGCGCCGGGCATGGCATAGCCCAGACTGGAAATCTTGACCATCGCATTGACCGGGCCGGAGCTATTTAATCTTGCACTGTAGGCCAGCAGAGTACCAATGACTAGTGTGGCTATCGCCGCGGCCACCGATAACGAAAAGCTGTTGATTGCGTGCGTAACAAATTCGCTGGTCCAGCTCTGTTCGAAATAGAGCCAAGCAAAGTGGCTTAGGCTGGCAACTGGGATGATGAACCCCAATATGACCGGAAATGCACAGACACTGGTGGCGGCAAGTGCTTTGCCTTTGGACAGCGGAAGCTGTTCCAAAGGCTGTGCCTGATTTTTTGGCTGAAACAGTTTTTGCTTTCGTCGGGAGAATTGCTCAAGCAATATCAGTGTCACCATGACAATCAGCATTAAGCTCGCGATTTGTGAGGCACCACCAATGTTATTCATGTTCAGCCAGGTATCGTAAAGGCCAGCCGTTAACGTCTTGACGGCAAAAAAATCAACGGTTCCAAAATCGTTCAAGGTTTCCATCAGCACCAGCGACAGACCGACGGCAATGGCCGGACGGGCGATGGGCAGCGAGACTTTGAAAAAGGTTTTTAAAGGCGAACAACCCAGATTCCGGCTTACCCACATCAATGCCATGGGCTGCTCCAGAAAAGCGGCGCGCGCCAGCATATAAATGTAAGGGTAGAGGACGAGAGACATCATGATGATTGCCCCCCCCATACTCCGAATAGGCGGAAACCAGTAATCGTGAGGGGTTTGCCAGCCAAACCAGCTTCTTAGCGAGCTTTGCAGCAAACCTGAATACTCAAGCAGATCGGTGTAAACGTAAGCGATGACATAGGCCGGAACTGCAAAGGGGAGCAGTAACGCCCACTCAAATAACCGTCTGCCAGGAAAACGATACATAGTGACAAGCCAGGCACAGCCAACCCCTATACACAAACTCAGCGCGCCCGTACCCAGCATGAGCATCGCGGTATTGGCAAGATAGTCGGGTAGTACGGTTTCCAACAGATGCGGCCAGATATTGTCCTTGGGAAACAAGGCCAGCCAGAATACGGCAAATATCGGTAGGCTGACTATAGCCGCGATCAGGGCCGTTGACGCCAGCCAGGGGTTTTTTACCCAGTAACTCAGGCGAGCAATGGGGTGTTTAGAAAGCGTGGCATTGTGCGTCAAAGCATTTTTCCAGACAAAAAAGCAAAATTTATTAGGGGCTGTTGAAGTTTGCCGTCATCACATGGTAGCGAGACATGGTAGCGAGGGGCGTCTTGGCCCCGATAGCCACAAGCGCCCCGAGGAGGAGCCGCCTGCAGTCCTGCGTCTGTCGATGGGTCTGTAACGAGTTACAGGACAAAACGTCAACAGGGCTAGTCGTGATGCTCTAACCCTGTCTGTGTTGCATCGACTAATTGTCGAAGCCGACTCGGTCGACCATTTTAACCGCGTCCGGGCGGAATCTGGCAATTTCACTTAACGGTCGAGCATCTGCTTTATAACTTCCCCATGATGTCACCAGACCTGAAGCTTGAACCCCCGGCTTGATCGGGTATTCAAAGTTTTGCTCAGAGTACATGCGTTGAGCCAGATCTTCCGTTAAAAAGTGCATCAGCCGAACCGCGTTTTCTTTATTGGGAGCACTCTGGGTTAACGACATGCCGCTGATATTGACGTGAGTGCCTCGATTGCTTTGATTGGGGAAAATAATATTGACAGCATTCGCCCATTCAAACTGCTCTTCATCTGTGAGCATCGCACCATAATAGTAGCTGTTGCCTAGTGATACATCACACAAACCATCCTTGATCGCTTTGACCTGTTCGCGGTCATTGCCTTGAGGTTTGCGTGCGAGATTAGTTTTGACCGCGGTGAGCCATTGCTCGGTATAAGCATCGCCGTGTTCTGCAATCATAGAGGCAATCAGTGCCAGGTTATAGGGGTGTTTGCCGCTCCGTGAGCAGACTTTACCTTTCCACTTAGGGTCAGCGAGGTCTTCATAATTAGTAATGTCTCCGGATTTTACACGGTCTTTAGAGGCAAAAATGGCTCTCGCACGCGTGGTCAGACCGAACCACTGTCCCGTCGGACTGCGATATTGCGCGGGAATATTTTTTTCAAGTATTGGATCATTCAATGATTGAACAACATTGGCGGAAACTACCTCTTCCAGGCTGCCAATATCAACGGTAAAAACAAGATCCGCCGGACTATTCCGACCTTCTCTGACCAGACGCTCAGTGAGGCCCTTTTTAGCAAAAACAACATTCACTTTAATGCCGGTGTCGCGAGTGAACGCATTAAATATGGGTTGAATGAGGAAAGGCTGTCGATAGGAGTAGACGTTGACCTCATTGGAGGCAAAAACCGGGGCAGAAACTATTGCGGATACAGAAAGAGACAAACCAGCCAAAAAGCGTTGTTTGCCAGCACTTAATTTAGATAACATTTAGTAACACCTGTGTAATTCAAATAATAATGAAAATCATTCTTGTATACTAATGTGATCCAGTCAAGGTTTTTATTAGATTGATGATGGTTTTATGCATGGGGAGAAAAAATTACTGCGGGAATCGTTTATGTTGCTAAAGTTTTTCGCAGTGGGTGCGGATAATTATCTTTAGAGCACTTTCGTACATGTGCTGCAGGTTTGAGCGTATGCGAATTTTGCAATCTGGGATCAGTGCTGAGTAGCAAGGTGACTTATAAATGAATGTAGAAGAAAGAAGAGTATTTCAACGTTCCTTGATTAACGCGCGGGTAAAAGTGACCCACAATGTCATTGGGTCGGAGGTGTTTACCATACGGGATATGTCAGACGGTGGTGTCTATGTGATGACCGATGCCAAACCCTTTCCGGTTATCGGCAGTATGGTGAAGATACAAGTGGTCGGATTGCCAATTGAAGCGCCTGAACTTGAGATGATTGTTGTCAGGCGGGGTATTGACGGCTATGGGCTTCAATTTCCGCTGAATAGCTAATGTGCGGTGTTCGTACCTTTGAACTGTCTCTACCTTTGAACTATCTCTATCCGCATAGTAAAAGAGGTGTTTATCGTCTGGGCTTTGTCTGGCGCTTTAAGTTAAACTTGTCACGCTAGTCATAAATCCACTTTTACAATGATAAATAAAAAATACAATGAAACGAATCACCTATATTTCGCGTAGCTTTGTCGTGATCGCGACGGCGCTCACCAGCGGTTGTGCCTCATATTATTCTCATTTTGCAAGCTTTGAATCCCGTAACTCGGCAGGTGAATCCAGACAGTTTGTGGTGTCCTGGGCGAGTGCGGAGTATCCTGAATGGTCGCCTTTTGATAATGAGGCAACACCCATCACGCTGGAAACCCAGTGCAGCAAACGCAAACTGGTTTTTCAGGATAACACCCATGAATCAGATTGCGGGGCGTCAGGTATTGCCGTTTGCGGTATTCCGGGCGAGGATATTGATGAAAAAGGCCTGATGATAAAATCAGCTGACTATTCCTGTGCTTCCATTACCGATGCAAAAGGGGCCGAGCGAATTGTGGATTTACAGCGAGAGATACACTTATCCATCGCTTGTCAGCCAGATAAACCCGTTGTTAAAACGAAAGATGAAACCATCAATCGCGATTATTTGAAGAACTCTGTTGTCCCTTACCGCATCATGACGAAAAAGGTTGAGCGCCACAGTCTGGCAGACAAAGTGCCTGTCATCAGTAATAAAATTTGCGATGAAGGCAAATAATGCCAAAACGGGAGAATGAAGTTTTGGTTTGAGACTTGAATACGAAAAAAAATGTGCCACAGTTAACACTTTTACAGTTCGTTATGAAGTGCAATCCTGCGTAACGATGAAGGTTAGCATGGTAACTTTTGTTTTCATTAATGTAATTGAGTCTGGTATTGATTGCGTCAAAATAGAAAGCATCGAATCACCACTTAGTTTTTTGGTCTGGGGCAGGAACTACCTGTCTGGGATGTGAGTATGGCAAGCAATCAACAGCGTTATGCAGTTCGGGATCTCCAGCCCGGCATGTTTATTTCAAAACTGGATCGTCCCTGGAGCGAGACTCCTTTTCCTCTTCAGGGCTTTTACATCAATGGGCAGAAAGAGATTGATAATCTCTCGGTCTACAGCCGTTATGTGTATGTTGATATGGAGATCAGCCGTTCGGTGGATGGTTATGATATTCCCGAGGCCCGATCATCTCAAAGGCGTACGCAACAGTCGCACGCTCATGGCTCAGCCGCAGAGTCGGCAGGCGAGCTGCTGAAAGTACCACCGGTTAAATTAAAAAGCAGGGTTGACTATATTGCGCCTGTGACCCCTCTGAAAAAAGAAGTCTCCAAAGCAGAGCGAATTTATAATCAGGTGCGTGCGGCACTGGTTGATGTATTTGATCGTGCTCGCAATGGTGATCGTCTGTGCTTTTCTGAAACATCTCAGGCGGCCGAAGGTTTGGTTGACAGTGTCATTCGTAATCCTGATGCACTGGTATGGCTGACTCGCGTTCAGAAACATGATGATTACAGTTTCAGGCACTCCACGACAGCCGCAGTATGGTCGCTGGTCTTCGGGCGTCTGCTGGGGTTGGATCGGGAACAGCTCAAGCATCTTGCCATGGGGGTTTTACTCGCCCGCGTAGGTATTGCGAAGTTACCCAAAGCATTGCTCGATAAGCAATCCCCCCTCTCGGCAGAAGAGAGAGTAGTGTTTAAAGGCTATGTTGACCTTAGTCTGGAAATGCTTAAAGCTGATGCCTCCATTCCCGCACCCGTGCTTATGGTGGTTCAGTATCATCGTGAGCGGCATAACGGCACCGGATTTCCGCAGCAGGTGAATGGATTGCGTATTCCTTTGTTGGGGAAAATCGCTGGCTTGGTAGACCATTATCAGGAATTGCTCGAACCTCGTTTTGACTCGAAAATGTCCTCGGTTGAGGCGGTTAGTCGCTTGTATGAGGTCCGGAATATTTTGTTTCAGGAAGATCTGGTGGAACAGTTTATTCGGGCTGTCGGCGTCTATCCTCCGGGATCGCTGGTTGAACTGAATAATGATGAGGTCGGCGTGGTTATTGCCAATCATGAAGAGCGCCGGTTGTGGCCCAAAGTAATGGTGGTTCTGAATAAAGTCAAGCAGCCGCTTAAACAGGGTAAGATCGTGGATTTATACGAGGTGAATGCGGCAAAAGATGCTGACTTTTTGCAAATCGCCGCCTCGTTACCTGCAGGTTCGTATGATATTGATGCCTCTGCTTATCTCGTTACCGGGGCGACCAGTAAATTCAGTTTCAGACACTGGATAGGATGAGTGGGTTAGGCCAGAAATATAAAAAGGCGGTGCTGGCACCGCCTTTTTAATTCAGATATAAACGTGAATTTTTAATAGATTGGTTTTCAGGTCAGTCGGACACGGATGGTCTTTCTGATCCAGCGGTAATCTCCGGTTACCTTAAAGTTCACAACAATTTCAGTTTCTTCTCCGGCGGCACCGGTTGCAAAGAATTCAATTTCACCTGTGGCTTTGTCGAATCGCTGTACCATCACGATATTGTCGTTGTTGCTTTTTACCTGCATGTCCGCAATGCTCAGCGTGACCCTGGGGGCATAAACCCTGGCCTTCTGAAGGCTTTGGTTAGTGGCCGGCAGGGTGACTGAATAGGGTAGCATCGCATAGCGCAGTGAGACTTCAGTGGTGATGATATTGGCTTGCTCAGTAACGTAATCGTCGATTACAGTGGGGAGAACCTGCCCGGTATTACGCTTGCCATTGGCTATACGTGTTCGTTTATTTTCCAGTTCTTTGGCCGCTTTTTCATCCGTTGCTTTAAGCGCGTCGATTTCGTCCTGAGTCGGTGCGGTTTCACAACGTTCATCGGTTGCCTCGTAAAAGCACACGGAAGCCAGTAGCGTATTGAGCCATGAGTTGTCGGCGGTCAATTCTGTTACAGCAATGGAGAAATCGACCGGCTTTTCAGCAGGAAGGCTCTGTAGCGCAGTATTGAGCTGCGTGATGGTTCTTTCTGTGAATTTCAGCTTTTTATCACTTTTAACCGACTTGTCTTCATCGAAAAGGATTAATGCGCGTACCAGATTGTTTGTACTGCTGTCAGTCAGTGCATTTTTTTCGGCAGTATCATGAACCGTCAGCCCTTCTTCGACCACACCTTGTTCCAGTACTATGCGCTGGGCGGGAGGAAATTCGAGGAAAGTAAGAAATTGTTTTGCGGGAATGTCTGCTGCCAAAGGCAGGTTACCCAGAGAAAATGAGATGGTTTCCCCCGGATAGTATTTAAACTCGCCATTGGCATCTGTTGTACCACTCTGGCTTTGGGTTACATAATTCAGTCCTTCCACTCCATTGATCATGAGACGGCCGGTGCTGGGCGCATTGCTGTCGTTATTGCTGCTATTGTCACAGGCGGCAAGCGACGCACATAAAAGTAAGGTGGAAAATTGTCGAATCATTAAACTGATTATCCTTGTTTTAATGGAACTGAACGCGGTCACATTATATAGTGCCCGACAATGTGTGATTTGGACATACTTCGCAATTCGTCGTGTTGGTTCGTAAAAGCTGGGGTGGCTGGCATGGAAAGCGAGTTGTCTGTTTCGGTTTTATTCAATTACTTGAATGTAGGCTATTTTGGAACAAGCTATGGTACAAGCGCTTGAGTTAAAGGCACTTCGTAAAACCTATGGTTCAGGCCTTGAGGCTCTGAAGGGGATTGATTTATCCGTTCGTCAGGGTGATTTCTTCGCCTTGCTGGGACCCAATGGTGCGGGAAAGTCTACCACCTTGGGGATTGTCTCGGGGCTGGTCAACAAAACATCGGGCTCAGTTAAAATCTTCGGGTTTGATATGGATACGCATCCGGTAGATGCCAAGTCGCGTTTAGGGGTGGTGCCTCAGGAATTCAATTTTAATCAATTTGAAAAAGTATTTGATATCGTGGTGACCCAGGCGGGTTATTACGGTATTCCAGCCAGAATTGCTTCGGCCAGTGCAGAAAAATATCTGCGTAAACTCGGCTTGTGGGAGAAGCGCGACAGCGCCGCCCGCTTGCTGTCAGGCGGGATGAAACGACGCTTGATGATTGCTCGGGCGTTGGTGCATGAGCCTGCACTGCTGATACTTGACGAACCCACCGCTGGCGTGGATATAGAGTTGCGGCGCTCCATGTGGGAGTTTATGAACGAACTGAACGCCCACGGTACCACCATCATACTCACCACGCATTACCTCGAAGAAGCAGAAGCCCTGTGTCGCAATATTGCCATCATAGACAAAGGCGTCATTCTCGAGAATACCAGCAAGAAAGCTTTGCTTGGTAAACTGAACAAGGAAACGTATGTTATTGATGTTGTTACCTTGCCTGAGGTTATGCCCGTGTTGCCCGGTGCGGAATTTACGGTCGATGACGAGCAGAATCTGGTGGTGACCATTGACGCCAGTATCAATCTTAACCGTGTATTTGCCGTATTGTCGGCCCATGATTTAGTCGTTCGTAGTATGCGTACCCGAAGTAACCGGCTGGAAGAGTTGTTTGTTGAAATACTGGGTCGGGATGCGGTGGGCAGCCAAACTTCATAGATTTGGCCCGGAATGCTTCCCAATCATTGGATTTATAATTTTATACCCTGGATGAATAAAGACTAACTATGAGTGCTTACGCTATTTGGGTCGCTTTCTCGACCATACTGGTAAAAGAGATTCGTCGCTTTATGCGGATATGGGGACAGACACTTTTACCTCCAGCCATCACCATGTCGTTGTATTTTGTGATTTTTGGTAATCTCATTGGTTCCCGTATCGGAGAGATGGGAGGGCACGATTATATGGAATTTATCGTGCCGGGATTGGTGATGATGTCGGTTATCACCAACGCCTATGCGAATGTGGTCTCATCCTTTTTCGGAATGAAGTTTCAGCGTAGCGTGGAAGAATTGCTGGTCTCGCCAATACCTTATTGGGTGGTACTGGCCGGTTATGTCGCAGGAGGGGTGGCGCGTGGATTGGCGGTGGGCCTGATTGTAACCCTTCTTTCGCTGGGGTTTACTCATTTACAGATTCATCATGTGGGCGTTACCGTTTTGACGATTGTCCTGACGGCGATTCTGTTTTCTTTAGGTGGATTTATCAATGCCTTGTTGGCCACTAAATTTGATGATATTGCCATTGTGCCCACCTTTATACTGACGCCATTGACTTATCTGGGGGGGGTCTTCTACTCGATCACCTTACTGCCTCCTTTTTGGCAGACCGTGTCGCAATTTAATCCGATACTTTATATGGTCAATACCTTTCGCTATGGCATTCTGGGGGTATCTGATATTGATATTGGCGGTGCGTTCGTCATGATTCTGGGTTTTATTGCCATCCTTACCGCGACTTCCTTGTATATGCTTAAAAACGGCAAAGGCATCAGGAGCTGATTAGAATGACAGATTTGACTAATACGCTTTTGGGTAAGGCAACGGAATATGTTTCGACTTATGCGCCTTCGTTGTTATATCCGATCCCACGTGCTTTAAAGCGGGATGAGCTGGGAATCCGTGCGGATAACCTGCCTTTTCAGGGAGAAGATGTCTGGACGGCATACGAACTCTCCTGGCTGAATTCAAATGGCAAACCTTTAGTCGCCATCGCAGAATTTCGTATTCCTTGTGGTTCACCAAACATCATTGAATCCAAGTCTTTTAAGTTGTATCTGAATTCGCTGAACCAAACAAAGTTTGCTTCCCATGGCGAGTTGATAAATACGTTGCGACAGGATTTAGGCGCGGCGGCAGGGGCTGAGGTCGGTGTTGAAGTTTATGACGTAAACGAAGCTTTGCTGATTGATGCTTCACACCGAGAATTTGTTTGTATTGACGGACTGGATGTCAGCCCGGTGCATTATGTTCCCTGTCCTGAGGAACTTTTCTGTCCGGCGATAGATGCAAGGGTAAGTGAATCGCTGGTTTCACATTTGCTCAAAACCAACTGCCCAGTGACCGGGCAGCCCGATTGGGCGTCTGTAGTGATTTCGTACCGAGGTCCGGTCATCGATCACGAAGGCTTGCTTCGTTATATTATTTCATTTCGAGAGCATCAGGACTTTCATGAGCAATGTGTTGAACGGATTTTTCTGGATCTGCTCCAGCGCTGTCAGCCCGATGAGTTAACCGTCTATGCTCGTTATACCCGACGGGGTGGACTGGATATTAATCCTTATCGATCGACGGAGGGGGCCAGGGCGCCTGAAAAGTTGCGCTATGCCCGGCAGTAAGAATGAAGATTATGGTTATCGAGGATTGATTTGCTGAATAAGGGAGCGCACTGGGCTCCCTTACTTATTCTCTCCCTTACTCTTATTCTCTCCCTTATTCCTATTCTACCGCGTCAAAATCATTCAGACGCCGAGTTGCTTGTTCAAGCGCTTTTAAAATACGTTCTTTCTCTTCGTTGCTTACTTTTTCAGAGTCGAGGTACATGGCAAAGCCTTTGCTCTCGTGCTCTATGAAGCTCTGATTGACACCGAGATCCCGACGAAGATCAACTATTTCATAAATAGGTACACCGCGGGCAAACCCTTTGACGGTGATTTCCCCTTTGTCCCGACACATGACTTTGTCTTTAACGAGAGAGAATGTGCCGTAGGAGATCAATATTTGACCAGGTTCGGCGAGCGATTCCAGGCGACTGGCCAGGTTTACTTCCTTCCCGATGATGGTGTAATCCATACGGTTTTCTGCGCCAAAGTTTCCGACCGTACAGTAACCGGTGCTAATACCTGAACGAATTTCGAGCGGGGTTCGAATACCCATGCTTTGCCATTTCTGACGCAGAATTTTCATGTGTTTACGCATTTCTATGGCCATGCGAACACACGCCAGTGCGTCTTCTTTAGCGCCCATACTGGTCGGATCACCAAAGAAAATCATAATGCTGTCGCCCACAAATTTGTCGATGGTACCGCCGTATTTCAGGGCGATCTGGGACATTTCATTAAAGTAGTTATTAAGAATCTCAGTCAGACTTTCCGGCTCGATTTCTTCGGATAATTCAGTAAAGCCTTTAATATCGGAAAAGAATACGGTGAGCTTTTTTCTTTGTGTTTCCAGCCGGACGTCGCGCTCGCCGGTAAAGATTGACTGCCAGACCTGGGGAGATAGGTATTTGGAAAGCTTATGAGATAAGGCAATAGACTGTTCCCGCTGATGCTGGATCTGGGATTTTACCTGTACCAGCGCTCTTGCCTGCTGGTGGGTATAGTAAGCAGTGACACAGACGTAGATACCGGAGGCAAGGCCGCCAATGATACTAAGCATCACCGGGGTATCGGGTGTCAGGTGCCAGTTAACTATCGACATGGATAGTCCCAGGCTGATGAAAAAAGCCAGAGTGCCTACCAGCCAGCTTCGCATACCCCCGACGATGATTTGACTGAAGTTCAGCATCATGAGTATAAAAATGCAGGGCGTTGGGCTGAAATCAATCCAGACAATCAAATTGGCGGCGATGGCGGCATCTATCAGCAAAAGCCTTTGGCGAAAACGGTGGTTTTTTTGCTGGTTAAAATAACGAACCAGAAAGTACAGAAAATGTGGCCAGAGCATGGCGCCAGGCAGCAGCCAAATCAGTGACTGATCAAAATGTCCGAGCAGAATGCCGGTAACAATAATACCTGCGCCGGCCAGGTAAGCAAGAACTCGCGCGTTATAGTCCGGCATGGGAGGAATAATGGCGGGTTTTGCAACCGAATCCCTGCGTTTGCGCTTTTTGATTGAAATATGGAATTTCATCGAAACAACTTGTTCCAAGGCTAATGATTAGCCGTTATTTACCCCAGAGCCCCGGTAACGCGTATACTGGGACAGATTTAATGTATTGCCGACGTTTTTAGTTTTATGGTGGCCGTTTTCGGCCGCCCAGATAGTATAGCTTCGGTAGAGTAACAGCAATTTTTTATCCTCACAAATTCGCGATTAAAATGTGAATACATTGTGAAATTCTAATGTGTCAGACAGTTTGAATGTATTTTGGGTGCATCGGGAAATTGCATGTATTTCTTGCTGCGAAAGATTTGTTGAACGGAGTGGTTTATGACGAATGAGGTCATTGAGCTTTTAACGCATCGCCAGTCTTGTGCCAGATTGGTTGCTCCTGCGCCTTCAGGTGCAGTGCTGGAGCGTATTTTTGCCGCAGCTTTGCGGGCCCCGGATCATGGTCAGCTTCGTCCCTGGCGTTACCTGACCATTAGCGGAAAAGGTCTGGAGGAACTCGGTGCCGTATTTGTGGCAGCGACAGAAAAAAGCGAAGGCGAACTTTTGCCAGAGCGTCGGCAAAAACTGGAAGCCATGCCCTTGCGTGCGCCCATGATTGTCGTCGGAATTGCCTGCCTGTCTGATCACACGAAAGTGCCTGCCGTTGAGCAACGAATTTCTGCCGGTGTAGGGATGGGATATATGCTGGTTGCTTTGCAGGCTTTGGGATTTGCCGGAATGTGGCGAACCGGGGATATGGCTTACAATAAAGATGTGAAAGCATCATTAGGGTTGACTCAGGCAGAGGAAATCGTAGGCTTTCTTTATATAGGGACGCCAGAGGGCTCCCCGAAAACAATGTCGTCCATCGCCCCGTATGAATTTGTAAGTGTCTGGCCGCAATAGCTTTATAGAGACGGTTGTCGCTGCTTATTTTTTGCTTGATCCTGCTGGTGCTGTTTCGTGTGAGATCGTGCTTGATCGCGAAATGACAGGCAGCAGGTTGCCGGTTTATTGCCGCAAATATTTTTCAAAAAAGTCATTAAGTTGACGTCATCCCTTTAAATCTGCTTGTTTGTAAAATTTGGCACTGCAATTGCTTTTTAATCTCCAAATACTGGTTTAGGTAGATGTTTGCCGCATCTCCGGAGGTTAGAACATGTCGATTTCATTTCAGAACGCACTCGGAATTCACGAAAAAGCCGTCGGCGTGCGCGTCCAGCGCGCCGAGGTTTTAGCAAATAACCTGGTTAACGCAGATACGCCGGGGTTTAAATCCCGAGATCTGGATTTTAAAGCCATTCTCAAAGGTGCGGCAGAGGATTCGATGGCCATGACGGCAACGCATGAAGGACATTTTGGCAGCGCACAAGCCAGTGAAGACTCAGGTGACTTGCTCTATCGCAATCCGAGCCAGCCTTCCATTGACGGTAATACGGTCGACTCGCAGGTGGAAATTGCCGAGTACCTTAAAAACAGTATGGATTACCAAGCCAGTTTTCAGTTTTTAAACAACAAGTTTAAAGGTCTGACTGCCGCGATCAGAGGTGAATAATCATGTCATTAAATCGAATATTTGATATAGCCGGAAGTGGTATGTCTGCCCAATCTGTTCGTCTTAATACCACCGCGAGCAATATTGCCAACGCGGATACGGCGAGCAGCAGCACCGATGAAGTCTATCGCGCACGCAAGCCCGTTTTTGCCGCTATCGCCCAGGCCCAGATGGCCGGAGATCTGTTCTCTACGTCGTTAACGGATGATCCTGCATCAGCCGGCGTGGAGATCAAAGGTATTGTAGAAAGTCAGGCAGAGCTTGAAATGCGTTATCAGCCCGATCATCCCATGGCGAATGAACAGGGCTATGTAATTTACCCGAATGTTAATGTGGTGGAAGAGATGGCGGACATGATGTCAGCTTCCCGGAGTTTTCAGACTAATGTGCAAATACTTGATACTGCAAAGATTATGATGCAGCGCGCATTAACTCTTGGCCAGTAACGTGATTTAAAGAGAGGATTCCCAAATGGCTACGTATGATTCTGTGTCCTCCGCTGGCGATGTGTTAAGCAATTACGCGCTACAGACACAACAAGCCAAAAAAGGTAACGAGCTGGGTAAAAACGAGTTTATGGAGCTGATGGTGGCACAGCTCAATAATCAGAACCCGCTTGAGCCACAGGACAATGGCGAGTTCATTTCGCAGTTAGCACAGTTCAGTTCGCTTGAGGAAATGCAAAAGGTTTCTGGCTCGGTCGATACCTTTGCGACTCAGTACCGTTCAACACAGGCATTGCAGGCTTCTGCCATGGTGGGGCGTTCGGTACTGGTCAATACAACATCGGCTCCGTTGGGCGTTGATGGCCGCATGTCAGGCGTGGTGGATCTTGCTTCCAGTACATCAGATCTAAAGCTGTCCGTGTATAACGGCAGTGGAGAATTGATTCGTACCGTGGATATGGGGCAACAAATTGCCGGTCAGGTTGCGTTTGAGTGGGATGGGAAGAATGAGGAGGGGCAAAGCATGCCTTCTGACACCTACACCATCAAGGCCGATGCTCGCTACGATGGTAATTACGAGCAGGTATCAACGTTGCTGAGTTCAAATGTTGATAGCGTGTCGATCGCCAAGGATGGAGGCATTACGCTGAATCTTGCCAGTATTGGCGCCATCCCCCTGAATCAGGTTCGTCAGATCAACTAAAGGTTTTATGAGGTGAATTTATGACCTTTAACGTCGCACTGAGTGGTATTAAAGCATCTTCGATCGATCTGGAAGTGTCTGGCAACAATATAGCCAACGCCAGCACGGTGGGGTTTAAGCGTTCCAGAACAGAATTTGGTGATCTTTATGCCAACAGCTTCTTGAATTCGGGCTCCAATGCGGTGGGTGATGGTGTGCAGGTGCAAAAGGTTCGCCAGCTGCATACGCAAGGCAATATCAGTTTTACGGATAGTGCACTGGATTTGGCAATTAACGGCAGTGGCTATTTTATTGCAAACGACGGCGGGCAAACGATGTATACCCGGGCGGGTCAGTTTGGTATTCAAAAAGATGGCTTTCTGGTCAATAACTCAGACTGGCACATTCAAGGCTTTCTGGCCGATGATGAAGGGGTGGTGGGTGGTATCCTGAGTGATATCCAGGTCGACACCAATAATTTGGCACCTTCCAGAACCACGGCGGTAGATCCTGAGTTGAACCTGGATTCACGTAGTGAGGTGCTGGAGGAACGAGGTGTCAGTCTTGAGGCCGACGGGCCGCGTTCGGGGCAGATTGCCGCAGGCCTTGTGAATAGCTTGCCGTCTGAGACCTGGACGGTTACCTACGGAGATGGTACCTCCGCCAGCGTGACGACTAACGCAGGCGATTCAGCGGGAGCTATCGCAGCCAGAATTTCGACCGCACTGGATGGCGTCGACGCATCAGCCACGACAACCTCAAGCATTACGCGCGGCAATTTCAATCCGGCCAACGGCGATACACTCACGGTCAATGGGATAACCTTCTCCAGCGATACCTTGTCGGAGTTGGCAGTGGATATCAATAGTTCTGCGTTGGGTGGTATTACCGCTGTTTTGACGGGCGATCCGAATGCACCTGTGGGGGCGTCGAACGAGCTGACTCTGAATATCATTCATAACCAGGGGGGGAATCTTCAGTTTGTCTTTGCCGATGGCGGGACGGGAACCGGCTCGGTTCAAATTGACGGAAGTTCGAACCCGGCTTCGTCGCAAACCTTATCTGTCGGAAATTTGACAGCGACCGTGGGAGGAACGGTGAATATCATCACGGAAGAAGGGTCAACCATGTCGGCGACAACCACTGACATCATGCAGACCTTCACCGGGGTGGCTTTCAGAAATAATGTCTTTGATCCCAATGATCCCGGCACTTATAACCATGCGACGTCCAGCACGATCTATGACAGTCTGGGAAACAACCATGTGCTCAGCATGTATTTTGTAAAGCAGGCCAGTACCACCACGATTCAGCCAAATACCTGGCAGATGCACGTTCTGATTGATGGTGCGGATGTCGGTGATCCTGTGGCGGGGGTCGGGGCAACGCGCGCTTCGTTCACACTGATTTTCGATGAAAATGGGACGTTGAATGAAAACCTTTCGGATCAGCCTCTGATTTCCAACTGGGTACCGCTGGACGCGCAGGGCAATCTGAATGGTGCTGATGGTCCTATCAATATTGCGGATGGCGGAACGATACCGGTGCCCATTCCTCCGACCAGTTCTAACTTTGTGATTGACATGAAACCTACGACACAGTACAGCAGTGCCTTTACTGTGTCGGATATGCGGCAGGATGG
Source organism: Hahellaceae bacterium (assembly GCA_024234505.1). GTDB lineage: Bacteria > Pseudomonadota > Gammaproteobacteria > Pseudomonadales > Oleiphilaceae > JACKOD01. The sequence goes on from JACKOD010000003.1 coordinate 308,447, forward strand.
CTATACCACCGGACGTTTGACCGGGCTGGAAGTGAGTGATGCCGGATTCTTGTTTGCACGATATACCAATGGTGAGTCGCGAACATTGGCACAGATTGCGCTAGCTAATTTCAATGACGTCGAAGGTTTGTCGCCTGTGGGTGATACTGCGTGGACACAAACCTTCCGTTCAGGGGATCCGATTGTTGGTGCGCCGGGAACGGGAACCTTGGGAAGTCTGGAGTCCAGCTCGATTGAAGAGTCGAATGTTGATCTCTCTGAGCAGTTGGTCAATTTGATTATCGCGCAGCGAAATTATCAGGCCAACGCCAAAACCATTGAGACGGCCGACCAAGTGACCCAGACCATACTGAATATTTAACCGGATTGAGTCGGTTCTTGATGCAGGTCTTTGAGTGAGTTCCCGGTCTTGACTGCGAACTGGTAAGTGGGCACAAGAACTGAAGGCGAGGTAAGTGTGGATAAGGCTTTATATATAGGAATGAGTGGTGCCAAGCAAAACATGCTGGCACAGCGAGCGAACGCCAATAATATGGCAAACGTGAATACCACCGGGTTTCGTTTTGACTATACGCAGGCGCGCAGCATGCCAGTGTATGGCGAGCATTTTCCTACTCGCGCCTATGCCATGACCGAACGCCCGGCGACCAGCTTCGAGCAGGGGCCGATGATTGAAACCGGTCGACCCATGGATGTGGCGATTAAGGGTGAAGGCTGGATTGCTGTGCAAGGCATGAACGGCGAGGAGGGCTATACGCGTGCGGGGGATTTGCAAGTTGATGTGGCGGGTGTGCTTCGCACCGGCACAGGCTTGCCGGTATTGGGAAATGGCGGAGTGATTACTCTACCGCCGGCCGACAGTATTGAGCTGGGAGCGGATGGCACAATTTCTATTATTCCCGCAGGTGGAACTGCCGTTACGCTGGCTGAGGTGGATCGGGTGAAGCTGGTCAATCCAGATCCTGATACCCTTGAAAAAGGCACTGACGGGTTAATGCATATTAAAGATGGGAGTGCTTTGCCTGCGGTTGACGGGCTGGTGCGACTCGAACCGGGGTTTCTTGAAGGCAGCAATGTGAATGCTGTGGAATCGCTTACCGAAATCATCGCTTTGGCCCGTCAATACGAGCTGCAAGTGAAAGTCATGAAAACGGCTGACGAAAATACGGAGTCGGCGGCACGCCTTTTGCATTTATCCTGATAACGCTATTCAAACGGCAAAACTCTGACGCGTGAGTTGCGAAGTTAACCGAAGGGGCTGATCCCGGCAGGTGGCTTTTACACAACGCGCTGACTAGCGGTTTTGCCGTGTTGACGCACATCAGGAGGTTGTTATGCATTCTGCACTTTGGGTCAGTAAAACCGGGCTAAGCGCTCAGGAAAAGTCACTGACTACTATTTCAAATAACCTGGCCAATGTTAGTACGACGGGCTTTAAGCGCGATCGTGCGGTATTCCAGGATTTGCTCTACCAGATTCAGCGCCAGCCCGGCGGTCTCACTTCGCAGGATTCACAGCTTCCTTCCGGTTTGCAGTTGGGGACAGGGGTTCGCGTGGTCGGCACGGCCAAGGAATTTACCCAGGGATCGTTGCAAGTCACTGAACAACCACTCGATGTTGCGGTCAACGGACGCGGCTTTTTGCAGATCTTATTACCGGATGGCTCTATAGCTTACACCCGCGATGGCGGATTGCAGATGAACTCGAATGGCGACATTGTGACGGCGAACGGTCACGCGCTTCAGCCGGCGATTACCGTGCCGCAAAACACTTCATCAATCACGATTGGTACCGACGGAACAGTGACGGCTTCGATCGTGGGACAGGCAACACCGACTACGCTGGGAAATATCACGACGGTTGACTTTATCAATCCGCAAGGACTTGAAGCGATTGGTAATAACCTGTTTCGTGAAACGGCGGCCAGTGGCAACCCGCTGGAAGGTACACCGGGTCTGGATGGATTGGGAACCCTGGAGCAGGGCATGTTGGAGTCTTCAAACGTTGAGGTGGTTGAAGAACTGGTCAATATGATTACGACCCAGCGCGCCTACGAAATGAACTCGAAAGTCGTTTCTACCGCAGATCAGATGTTGCAGTACATTTCGCAGAATCTCTGATCGACGTAGCTGAATAAGTTTTGAGTGAGTTGAATCGTTAAGGGGGAGCCAACATGCATAAATTAATTTCAATAACGGGGGTCAAGTTGGGATTCTGCTCGTTGCTGGGGTATGCCCTGGTGGGTTGCAGTACGCTGACACGCGAAACTCCCGTTGCCGGTGATCCACGGTATGCGCCGGTATCACCCAGCGCGTTGCTTATGCCTGATGCAGTTAATGGTGCAATTTTTCAAACGAATCGGAATTTTGGTCTGTTCGGAGATCGTATTGCACTGAATGTCGGAGACATCCTGACCATTACGTTGTCGGAACAAACCCGTTCCTCCAAGAGTGCCGATTCGAGTTACAAAAAAGATAATGCCACCGCTTTGAATGAGGCCAGTATTCTGGGCAGCACACTATCAATGAATAATCTGAGCCTGAAAACCGACGTTGATTTTTCGCGGGATTTTAGCGGCGAGGCGGCAAGCGATCAGAGCAATAGCTTGAAAGGTAATATTTCCGTCACGGTGTCTGAGGTCTTGCCTAACGGTATCTTGCGCGTACAGGGTGAGAAGTGGCTCACTTTAAGTCAGGGTGACGAATATATCCGGCTGACCGGTCTGGTTCGACCAGAAGATATCGGCACAGACAACACCATCCCCTCCACCAAGGTGGCCGATGCGCGAATCGCTTATGGCGGCACCGGGGATTTTGACGATACCAACCGCATGGGCTGGGCAGCAAGATTTTTCAATTCCGAATGGTTTCCATTCTGATGGTGATCTGGGAGCGCATGACCATGCATAAAGAACGCGAATTTTTACTCGGTGGCTTGTTGGGCCTGATCTTGGTGGGGATGCTTGCACTTGCACCTCATGCCCGCGCAGACCGATTGAAAGATATGGTTTCGATTGAAGGCGTGCGAAGCAATCAACTGATAGGCTACGGACTGGTCGTAGGGCTTGATGGTACAGGTGATAAAGCGCCCTTTACCAACCAGACATTCAGAAATCTGGTTAACAAATTCGGCATTACATTGCCCGCAGGCACCGATCCAAAACTTAAAAATGTCGCCGCAGTGGTGGTGCATTCCAGTCTTCCTGCGTTTGCGAAGCCAGGACAGACCATTGATATTACAGTGTCATCCATCGGGAACGCAAAAAGCCTGCGCGGCGGTAGCCTGCTAATGACGCCGTTAAAAGGTGCCGATGGGAAAATTTATGCCATGGCCCAGGGGAATCTGATCGTTGGCGGGTTTGGCGCGGAAGGGGCCGATGGTTCGTCGATTAAAGTCAATGTCCCCAGTGTCGGTCGTATTCCCAGCGGGGCGACCGTCGAGCAGGCCATACCGACGCCGTTTAATCGCGGTGATAGCCTTACTTTTAATCTTAATCAGTCTGACTTTACCACCGCGCGCCGTGTTGTCGATGCCATTAACGGTTTACTCGGGCCGGATTCAGCCAAAGCGCTGGATGGCACTTCTATTTCGGTGCGGGCACCTAGAGATTCGACTCAGCGAGTTAGCTTTCTGTCGATTCTGGAAAATCTGGAAGTTGAACCTGCAGAGGGCAATGCAAAGGTGGTGATTAACTCACGTACCGGAACCATCGTCGTGGGACAAAACGTTAAAGTCCTTCCGGCGGCCATCACTCATGGCAGTTTGTCGGTAACCATTGCTGAAAATCCCCAGGTCAGTCAGCCCGGAGGATTGAGCGGTGGCCAAACCGTAGTCACTCCGCAAAGTTCGGTAACGGCCGATCAGGGGTCGGGGCGGATGTTTAAATTTGGCCCTGCGGCAACCCTGAATGAAATCGTACAAGCTGTCAATCAGGTGGGCGCGGCTCCCGGTGACATTATGGCTGTGCTGGAAGCGCTGAAGCAGGCCGGAGCACTAAAAGCAGAAATTATCGTTATCTGAAACATGGGCTATCTGAGTTAAGTCGCACTCATAGAAAAGGTTGTTGAGGTCAGGATCATGAAGTCACCTTATTTGAATCAGGCACAAACCTATACCGAATTTTCGGGGCTGAATGCGCTGAAGGTTGAGGCTCGCCATGACAAAAATGCTGCAATGGAAAAGGTGGCCAAGCAATTTGAGTCATTATTTGTTTCGATGATGGTCAAGAGCATGCGTGACGCAAACAAAGTGTTTTCCGAGGGTAACTTTCTGAATAGCTCACAAAGCGAAATGTATCAGTCCATGTTTGATTCGCAACTGAGTTTGAGTATGAGTTCAGGTAAAGGAATTGGGCTGGCGGAGCAAATGATGCGTCAGATGGCCGGAAAATACGGTTTGGATAAAGAAGGCCAGGAGAAGCCCGGTTACCATTCGATAAGTGATTATCCGCGAACCTTGCCTGCCTTTGTCAAACCGGAAAAAATGGCGCGACTCCCGGAAACGCTTTCCGAAGTTGACGCACAACTGGAGCAACTTAAACCGGCAGCGACGGGAACAGAACCAGTGCCTGTGACTGTGACACCTGCGTCCTCAGTAGAAGCGACAAGGGCGTCTGTGCCTTCAGAAACCTCGATGGATTCGTTGGCTATCATTGATGCCGCTCCGGCAGAAGAGCAGACCGCTCCTGCCCATTTTGATTCGCCACAGTCGTTTGTGGCTTACCTGTATCCCATAGCGAAGCAGGTTGAAGCAGAAAGTGGCATTGATGCACGCGTGATGCTGGCGCAGTCGGCTCTGGAAACGGGCTGGGGCAAACACATGATTACGCAGGAAGGACAGCCTAGCTACAACCTGTTTGGGATTAAATCCGATAGCCGTTGGCAGGGGCAGCAAACCGAGGTGCTCACTACGGAATACTATCAGGGAGTAGCGGTGAAAGAGCGCGCCAACTTCCGAGCTTATCATTCATATGCGGATAGCTTTCGGGATTATGCCAATTTTATCGGCGAGCATCCGCGCTATCAGGACGCCATGCAGGCATTGGATGATCCGGCCCGCTTCACGCAAATGCTGCAGGAAGCCGGTTATGCCACTGATCCCGCCTACAGCCAGAAGATTCAACGGATTCTCAACGGTGACCTGTTCCGTGAGGTTGTCGGTCAGGCAGATCAGGCGATCCATGGCCAGCCTGTAACGCAAGATACGCTGCTGGCGACCGATGCTTCGGTCGGTCTGCAGGTCAGGTAAGAAGAGGCGCTTATGTCTAGTCTCATTGGAATTGGATTAACCGGGCTAAAAGCACATCAGGTGGCATTGAGTACCACGGGCAATAACGTGACCAATGCCAATACCGAGGGCTATAGTCGGCAGGAAGTCATCTTCAATAGCGCCTCCTCCGTACGCACGGGGGCAGGCTACATTGGCTCGGGAGTCAATGTTGAAACGGTGCGGCGTGTAAATCAGGAATATATCAACACCCAGCTGCGCTCAGATACCACCGTTTACAATGAGCAAAATGCGCTATTGAAGCAGGCCAGCCAGATAGACAATCTGTTAGCCAGCGATACGACCGGGCTCACGCCTGCGATGAGCTCGTTCTTTAAAGCCGTGCAGGGTGGGGCAGATAATCCGTCGTCCGTGCCTGAGCGGCAATTGTTACTGACCCAGTCCGAGGGACTGGTCAGTCGTTTTCAGGCGTTGTACTCGCGTTTGAGTCAGCAGCAATCCAGCATGGAGCAGGAAATTGCCGGCAATGTTGCAGACATCAACAGTATGTCCAAATCGATTGCAGAGTTAAACAATGCCATTACGGTGGCGATTGGTTCGGGCGGCGGTGATATGCCGAACTCGTTGCTGGATGAACGCGATCAGATTTTGCGTGAACTATCGGAAATTGTCAGCGTGAGTATCGTTGAGCAAGGCGATAATCGTGTCAACGTATTTATCGGCAAAGGTCAGCCTCTGGTGGTGGGCAACGAAGCCAGTCGCCTAATTACCACGCAAAGCGCCGAAGACTCAACTCGTACCGAAGTTGCCTTTGTGGGCAATGGCTCCAACCAGATTATCACCACCGATATTACCGGAGGTAGCCTGGGGGGGATTATCGCGTTCAGGGATGGCGTACTAAGAGACAGCATTAACGCCATGGGGCGGGTAGCATTGGTGCTTTCAGATACTATCAATCACCAGCATAAAGTGGGGATGGATCTGGATAGCAACCTGGGGGGGGATTTCTTTACCAACATTAACGACACCAACCTGCAGCGTTCTCGAGTATTTGCCAACGAAGGGAATGCCATACCGGCGGATCGCGTACTCGGAGTAGAGATCACCGATGCGGCGGCGCTGACACTGGATGACTACGAGTTACAGTTTAATGGCCCCAGCAACAGTGAATATCTGATTGTTCGTCGGGGGAGTAACGATGTCGTCACACAAGGAACCTTGCCGGGGTTTTTCCCTTCCTCAATAAAGGTTGAAGGGTTCGATATTAATCTGACCAGCGGAAGTTTTCAGGTGGGGGATAGCTTTCTAATTCAGCCCACACGCTTTGGTGCTCGCGATTTCGGTTTGAGTATTGATCGCCTGGAAGAAATTGCGTTTGCATCTCCTGTTCGCACCGAGGCTAATCTCGGCAACATTGGTAGTGCGGCCATTAGTCAGGGAGAAATGCTTGACGTAGAGAATCCGCTGACTCACCAGCAATTGCCTTTGTTTTCGGTAACGGGCCAGTTGAGCCCGCCGATGGCTGTCAGGTTTATCAATGACCATCTTTACGAAGTGCTTGATGTATCTAATCCGGCCGCGCCGAAATCCTTGGTTCCGCCGCTGAATAACCAGACCTACATCGCCGGTGTGAAAAACCAGCTCTTCACCAAGGATCCGGGGGAAACATTGGTTTCAGCTAACGGACCCGACATTGCGACTCTGGCTGCGCCGGGAGTTGCTCCATTCAATAACGGATATTCTGCCCAGAATGTGACTTTTTTACTTAGGGATCCGAATACCGGTGTGGTAACCAATCAAACGATTGCCATTGCTGCGAATACCAGCGCACAAACAACCGCCAGAAACCTGAGCATGGTTTCCGGTGTTGAAGCCAATGCCTACACCTCGGCCATGGTCAGGAATATTGATGCTGCAGATGGCCTCACACTGAATGGCGAAGTCTTGACCGTTTCTGCCCCCGCTGTTTTCAGCGCCGATGAACTGGAAACATTGATAAACAACACGGCTGCGTTGCAACAACAGGGTATTTATGCGGTCAGTGATGGAACCAATCTTACGGTCAAATCATCGCAGGGTGTCGATCTGGTATTTGAAACGACGGCCGGCTCCGTGGATGTGGATAAAATCAGCCCCTATTCTGGCGCGGTACTTGCTTCACAAACAGTAAATGCCGGAAATGGCGTGGCGGTTGGCGGATTTATTGACGTGACCATGGCGAATGGTGTGACACTCACTGCCGATGTGGCAGGAGCTTTTCAACAGGCGCCGGCGGCAACATCGACTTACCGCGGGGTGTTAATTGATATTGCCGGAGAGCCCGAAGCAGGAGATCAATTCTCGATCGATTATAACACCGGAGGAACATCGGATAACCGAAATGCCTTGGCGCTGGCGCAGTTGGAGACCAAAGGTACCGCGAATTCCGGCGTCAGTACGTTCCACGAGTCCTATTCGGAACTGGTTGAAACCATAGGTACCTACACCAACCAGATTCGTATGGACAAGGAATCGTCGCAAGCCCTGCTGCAGCAATCGCAAGGTGCCTGGGATGAAATATCGGGAGTGAATCTGGATGAAGAAGCCGGTCGGTTGATCCAGTATCAGGCGGCTTACAACGCTTCGGCGCAAGTGGTTTCCATTGCGAGAGAACTGTTTGATACCTTGCTCTCGACTTTCCGATAGGAAAATGCTTGCCGCTTTAACGTGTTTACGGTCGGCGCCGGAATAACATTAACAGGATTGAGTTAGCAAGGTCATGAGGATACAACGATGAGAATTTCAACTTCTCAGGTATTCACCAAGGGCATCGACACCATTGTGGATGTCAACAGTCAGCTGCAAAAGACCCAACAACAAGTCTCCAGCGGCAAGAAGATTCTCAATCCGTCGGATGATCCGGTGGCCTCAACACGTATCCTGGAACTACGTCAGGAACTTAACCTGAACACTCAGTATCAGCGCAACATTGAACTGGCAGAGAATAATCTAAAACTTGAAGATGATCTTTTGGGCAGTATCAGTGAGGTGGTTCAGCGTGTGCGAGAACTCACCATTAATGCCGGGGATGGCTCTCTTAACCCGCAAGATCTCAAGTTTATCGCCAAAGAAATTGAGGAAAGACTGGAACAACTCGCGGGCATGATGAATTCCAAAGACTCGTCGGGCGAGTATGTCTTTGGCGGATTTCAAGGCACTAATCAGCCATTTGTAAAAAATGTGTCGGGTTCATATGAGTACAAAGGCGACGAAGGCCGTCGCTATGTACAGATAGAAGCCAGCGTCAATATCGCGGCAACCGAAAATGGTAAAGCGATCTTTATGGATATCCCGTCTGCCGATAAAACCTTTACCACGCGCGTCAACCCTAACAACCAGGCAGACCCGCCGGCCACCATTACTACCGGGCAAATCTATGATCAGGAAGCGTATGACGCTTTTTACCCCAACGACATGGTGATTGAATTTAATCCGGATGCCAGCGTGGTACCACCGCAGCCCAATTACAGTGTGCGAGATGCGGCGAGTGGACGCGTATTGCTCAACAATCAACTCTACAGTACGGGGGATCCGATTGTTGTCGAGGGGGTTCAATTTGAAATTGTCGGTGCCCCCGTGCCTGGCGACACGTTTTTTGTCGATTCTACGGAAAAGCAGGGCATTTTAACGACCACAGAAAAACTGCTGTACGGTTTGACCCATTTCAATGCCACACCGGAAGGCCGAGCCGCTTTTGACGATATTTTGTCCAATACACTCAAGAATCTCGACAGTGCCGAAACCTCGCTCCTTAACGCCCGAAGCTCGATCGGCGCACGTCTCAACACGGTTGATACGACAAGAGAGCAGCATCTGGATGTGGAGGTGTTGACCAAGGAAATTCTCTCGGAACTGGAAGAGCTGGACTACTCCGAAGCGATTACTCAACTCTCTTTTCAACAGTTCACGCTACAGGCAGCCTATTCTACTTTTTCGCAAGTCAGCAGCCTATCCTTGTTTGATCGTCTATAGTGGATACCCATAATTTGGACTTGTAGAGGTTGGACGTAAAATACCCTCTCGGACAAGTGACGCAGCCTAAGTGTCATTTTTATATGCGCTATCAAAATGTCATAGAATCGTGATAACTCCAGAATACAGGTGTGACACTTTGCCCGTATAATGCCCTTCTTACCAGCCGGATGCGATCAATAAATGATCTGCAACGGTTGAATGGACTCAGTAATTTTGAATCGACAGGGCAGGGGTATCTCATGGGCATTTCCCGTTTTCATTCTTTGGCTACAAAAATTCTATTGGTATTCAGCGTGGTCTTTTCGCCTTCGCTATTCGCTAAATCCCCTATCTATACCGCATTTTTCAGTGATCTGGCCGTATCAGGGTATGATACGGTGGCCTATTTTACCGAAGGGAAGCCGGTGAAAGGCGAATCCTCCTTTTCCACCGAATACCAAGGGGCTAAATGGCTCTTCAGCAGTCAGGCTCATCTCGATAAATTCAAGGCTGAGCCGCAGAAATATGCGCCACAATATGGCGGCTATTGTGCTTGGGCGGTAGCCAATAACGATACGGCCAAAGGCGACCCGCTACAGTGGTACCTGCAGGACGGCAAGTTGTATCTCAATTACGACGCAGAGATCAGAGCAAAATGGCTCAAAGACAAAGATGCACTCATTATCAAGGCCGACGCGAACTGGCCGGCCGTATTGCATTAATGGCCAGAAGCCCAGCGTTTCAATGACATAGAATCACCATCGCTAAACCAATTAACAGGGAGTAGGGCAATGACAGCGAAAGATCGTATCGTAAGTGGTGTGAGTTGGTTAATCGTACTATGGATTGCCAAAGTGTTTCTTTTTTCACTGCCTTATAAATTTACGGGACACCCGGACACGTTGCATATTTTTGGCACCATCGGTGGCTGGATGCAACAGGCTGTAGGAGAGGCACTCGGTAGCTGGTTTATTGCCTATGGTGCCTATGCGGTGGGTTCAGCTGAGTTATTTATATCGGTTCTCCTGCTTTCGCCCTTAGTCTTTTGCGGGTTGAAGCAACTGAATCTGGTGCAACGTATTCCTTCGCGACACTTGATTCATGGCTTTGGCGGGCTGTTGGCTTCCTGTGTGATGATGGGGGCCGTATTTTTTCACCTGGCCACCCCGCTGGGCATTGAGGTCATTCACGAAGGGCAGAATGATCATGGTTCGCTCTTTTATGCGGCCGTATCCATATTGATTCTGGGGCTCGTGATGTTCGTAGTGAACATGCCATGGCGCCATATAGGCAAGTAATGTCCGATCGGGTGGTGAATGGAGCCACCTTTCATTAACCCTTATTCTATCGCGCATTTTTTGATGACTCTTTTATGATGATTCGTTTGCTACTCATTCTTTCCTATATTTTTATCTGTGTGGGCTTGCGGGTTTCTCCGCGTAAATATTTTCAACTCAATGCACCTTTTTTTAATGAAGCTCTGGGTATGTTTTCGAAGCTCGATATGGATGCCCGGATTCCTGAGCAATGGCGGCTGGCGCAGTGCATTGACGGTGATGACGTGTACCCTGACAGCTACCCTGTGTTCGTAAAGCCGGAGTGGGGTCAAAATTCACATGGAATTGAAAGAGCGGATACCATTTCGGCGCTGGAAGCCATTCGTGCCCGACGCCAACCCTCGCCCATGAAGTACCTTCTCCAATCGGCCGCACCGGGTCAGCGGGAGTTCGAGCTATTTATGATACCCGGTCATACCCCAACGGGCGCGGCGGTGCTGTCCATTACTGAAACGCTCAACAGCAGTGGAGAGCGCTATCCGATCAACGGCATTTACAATCAGGCGACCACCTACCGCGACTTGACCTGCACGCTCAGTAGCGACGATAAGCAACGCGTCGTTTCCCAATTGCGTGCGATGGGCAATTATCGTATTGCCCGCTACGGTGTACGTGCAGATTCGTTATCAGCATTAGTGGAAGGGCGCTTTCACGTTATCGAGATTAACCTGTTTTTGCCGATGCCTTTGGTATTGCTGGCAGAAAATATTCGTGTCTCGAGGAAGATAGGGTTTGCGCTTCAGTGCATGTGGCAGCTGGCGAAAATTACCAAAACCATCCCGGCAGATCAGCCGCACAAAGCGGTATTCTTCAGAAAACTTAAAATTGCCCGTTCGTTAAAATCAGATACCAAAACGAGAAAATATAATGACCGCATTCAGGAAGTTGATCTATCAATGGATCAGTAAAAAATACATGGATGGTTGCAGCAGTTATAACAGCCTGGAGGTCAGGAAAAGCTGCCGTTCTAAAAAGCAGGCGCGAGATATGTTCGCGTCCGGAAACATTCCCCACGCGCAAGGACTGGTCTTCTTTAATCCGTTGAAGGCATTGGAGTTTGCGAACACCTACGGCTTTCCGTTGGTTATTAAACCCAATGTGAGTGGTTTTTCCCGGGGCAGTCATTTTCCCATTCGTAACACGCGTGAACTCTGGCGAGCTATTTTTCTCGCCAAACTCTGGTGGCCTACCACGGTCGTCGAGCAGTATCTGGAAGGAAGAAATTACCGTGTGGTGGTCGCGCAAGGCAAAATTATGTCGGTGCTGCAACGCTATGCGCCTTTTGTGACGGGCAACGGTATCGATACGATCAGCCAGTTGATTGATCGGGAAAATGCCATTAGAGAGAGCATGGGGCTTTACCCCTGCATTCATCCGCTGCAAAAAGGCAAGCAAACGCAACGATTTCTTAAAAAGCAGAAACTGACATTGGATTCTGTGCCCGCCGAAGGCGCGGTGGTAAATCTGTTTTATCGCATTTCATTAGCCCCGGGAGGGGTGGTCAGAACGATAGAAAAGCAAACCATTCCCGAAGTGAATCAAGCACTATTTAAAAAAGTGCTCGAATTGTTTAACGCCAATATTCTCGGAATTGATGTGATTTTGGAAAAAGGAATAGAAACAGATTTTCGCGAACAGAAGTGTATCTTTCTGGAGGTCAATTCACGCCCTTATCTGAAAATGCACGATTACCCTCGGTACGGAAAGAAAGAAGATCTTTCTGAATACTTTGCCCAGTTGGATAAGCTGGAAATCAGTCAGGCAGATATTTTCTGATGCGTTGGTCAGCGGAGAAATTTTACCGGTTTTCGGGGAGTCACTCCCTGTTAATTGGCTTGTTGCCTTTTTTTATACCGGTGCTGCTGTGGAAGCAGGGTGTCACCCTTTCGGGTATCGCTGCTTTTATCTCGGTGAGTGCTATCGGTTTTATTCTAGCGCTGACCTACTGGGACCGGTTGCGTTTCAGACAGCAATGGCGCCGGATTGTGCTAGGGTCTTTTGTGGCCGAAATCGCCCTTGTGGCGCTTTTAGCCTTGGATGTTTCCGGCCTCTATCTGGTCGGTCTGGCATTGGTCAATGGCATCTACAATGGTTTTTACTGGTCGACCCAGCGCGTTATGTTCAGTGCGGTGACAAGTCAGCAGAATAGCGGAAAGACCTTTGGTAATTTCCAAATCCTGGTGGTGATTTTGCTGAAGCTGGGCATTTTGCTCGGCGGCTATCTGATTGAATATCAGGGGATGTTGTCCGTTTTACTATTATCGGTAATGATATCCGGGGTAGCCGTGTGGATGTTACACAATACGCCTTCAGCGCTTAGTCATACCCTGCCGGAGCATGAATTAAATGCCTCTCCGGTTTCCGCCAGAGAGGTGTGGCGTTTTCGGGATGCTCACCGTTCCAAATGGATATTCCTGCTCGATGGGCCGTTTCTGTATCTGGAAAGCTATTTTTGGGTGCTCTCACTATATTGGCTTATGCAACAAAGCGTCGTAGCACTCAGCCTCGTGGTAGTGGTACTGACGTTGATGCTTTCAGTGGTATTTGTGGGATTGAAAAACCGCATCGACCACATGAATCAGGCTCGTCTTTATCTTTTTGCCGTCATTTTATATGCCGTTTCCTGGGGATTAAGAGCGCAGTTAAATACAGAGCATTCGCCTTGGATCATCTATACCGGGATATTGCTCATTGCGTTTTTAACTACCTTCTTTCGGCTGGCGTTTAACAAGCGCTTTTTTGACATCGCAAAAGACACCACCACTCATCGTTATCTGGTCTGCAAAAGTTATTACTCCCAAGCCAGCATAGCCGGCATCTTTTTAATGATCGCATGGGGGCTTCGGAGCCATGATCCGCTCGACGCCCAGCTGACTTCGGTATACGCGTTAGCGACCCCACTGGCATTGCTGTTTGCGGGATATGGTTGGCAATATTTGACGCAACGCAAGCGAGCTGAAGGTATCGCACCTGAACCCGTTTCAATTAAATAGTGACATAACTAGTTCTACTCCTATTTGTGGGGTAGATGATGAATGGTAATCATAGAATGAACAAACTTATTACAGGAAGTGTGGAATCCGTCGATCAGCTGCTCGCGTTTATCGAAGGATTGAATGATACGGAGTATCAATTCGTTGCAACGCCCTGGTTTACCAGTTCCATCGGGCAGCATTTGAGGCATATTGTCGATTTATATCTGGCTTTAATGAGCGAGGGCATGATGGGAAATGCGCCGCAGCAAGAGTGTATTGATTATGACGTCCGCCGTCGCGGTGCACCCGTGGAAAGCCGACGAGACGTTGGCGTGGCGGAAATGAAGGCGATACGGCATTGGCTCACGCAAATTACCGCCAATGATCTTGCGAGTGAGGTTTGGGTGAATACCGAGGTGGCACTGACAGAGCAGCAATCGGTTGCCGTGAAATCTTCGTTTGCGCGGGAGCTCTGCTTTGCTTCCAGTCATCTGACGCACCATCTGGCCATCATGGCCGCGATAGCGAAAATGGCGGGAAAGACCGTCGATTCTGCCTTAGGGCTCGCGCCGGCAACGGCCACCTTTACGCGCTTGCAGGAGGCTCGTAGTGCAAATAGTACAAACAGTACAAATAGTACAAAAAGCACAAGAGAAACGGCTTCATGTGCACAGTAAGCTGGCTGCCGACATCACAGGGATATGAGTTGTTTTTTAATCGGGATGAGCAACGTACACGAGCGGTGGCATGGCCTCCTGAAATAGCGATTCAATCGGGCGTTTCTACGCTGATGCCTCGCGATCCTGTGGGTGAGGGAAGCTGGATTGCGGTCAATGAATTCGGGATGAGTCTGTGTCTGCTCAATTTTTATCAAGGTGATGTGCCCGCAGGTCCATTGTTGAGCCGAGGGCAATTGGTGCGGGAATTTTCGCATCTCAGCGACCAGCGTCAGGTATCAGACCAGTTGGCTGATACGGATCTCTCCCGATATGCGCCTTTTACCTTGATTGCACTGGCAACCGATTCCGAAGGCAAGGATGCCAAGCCGCGCTCCAATCCCGCTTGTTTGTGTGTCATAGGCTATCAATGGAATGGTCATTTGTTAACAACGTTGCGCCCTGAAAGCCCGGTGACCTCGTCGTCGGTTAAATTTAATGAAGTGGTAAAAAGCCGCTTTAACGCCTATGCCGCCAAGGTGCAGGCAGCCGTAAATCAGATGGCCGCATCTGACCCAAGTGAACAAGCGGGGCTATTCATTGATTACCACTCAAGCCACGAGGGCGAGAAAAATCATCGTTCCGTTTGTATGCACCGGGACGATGCCAAAACAGTCAGTTTTAGTCATATCCGTGTGGACAGACATAAAATCATTTTTAGCTATCACCCTGATTCACCTTGTGCTGCCCGCCAGCCACTGATAAGTGAATTAAATAGAATCTGGTAAGAGAAATAGTTCGGGCCGCGGCCAGCAGTTCGTGCGCCCCATTCGAAAGAGACGATTGCGCCTTGCGTTCTCCTTGAGCTGGCGCTGACCACGCCTATGTGATATTTTCCGCCCCCTTTTTTTCATTGTCACTGTCAGACGGGTTCTGACTCAGGTTCGGGTGTAATCGCTATGTATGCAGGCTTCGACTATGGTACGTCCAATTGTGCAGTGGGTATCACCAGAACGCAGGTCGAAGGCAGTGGTGTGGAGTTGTTACCCTTGGAGCAGGGCAGTTCGTTTATGCCCTCAACCCTCTATAGCCTTGAAAGAGAACTCATCAGCGAGGCGGTTGGCCTGGCCATGCCGGATGGACTGGAAAAGGAGTCCTATATTCAATTGCGGTCAGGATTTCTCGCACAGGCCCAACGCATCAGGCGAGATGAAGGGATTGGTGATCACGAACGTACCTTGTATGTCGGTAACGAAGCCATAAACCAATATCTCAGCTTTCCCGGGCAAGGCTATTTTGTTAAATCCCCCAAATCCTACCTGGGGGCGAGCGGGTTAAGGCCCGAATTTATCAGCTTCTTCGAAGATCTCGTGACCGCCATGATGCAACAAATTAAACGGCGGGCAGAGCAAAGTCTGGGCGACTCAATCAGTCACACAGTGATTGGTCGGCCTGTTAATTTTCAGGGTTTGAATGCAGAGCAGAGTAATCGTCAGGCCATTGATATTCTGACTGTTTCCGCCAGACGAGCCGGATTTAAATCGGTTGAGTTTCTTTACGAACCGCTGGCGGCAGGGCTGGATTTTGAAGCCCGGCTGAATCAGGACAAAACCGTGCTGGTAGTTGATGTAGGGGGTGGAACAACGGATTGCGCGATGGTTCGTATGGGGCCGGGACATCGGAACAATCAAGATCGTACCCGGGATTTTCTCGGCCATAGCGGAGAGCGCGTAGGTGGAAATGATCTGGATATCTTGCTCGCTGGCAAACAGTTAATGCCGCTTTTTGGCATGCAGTCAAAGCTGAAAAATGGATTGCCACTACCCACACAGGTTTTCTGGGACGCTGTGAGCACCAATGACGTTGGAGCACAAGCCAACTTCAACAGCAAGAAAACGACCTTACATCTGGAACAGCTGCGTCTCGACTCGGCTGAACCAAATTATATTGATCGCTTTATTGATCTGCGTAATGCAAAACAAAACCATCACGTGGTGCGCAGTGCCGAACAATGTAAAGTGGCGCTGTCGGATAGCGAACAGCATGCTGTTGACCTGTCCTATATCGAAGCCGGACTAGGGTGCGACATCACGCGCCAGCAATTTTCAGAGGCAATTGATCGACCGTTGAACAAAATGGCCGCACTGATGGACGAAGCTATGCAGCAGGCAGGTTGCCAGCCTGATTTGGTGTACTTAACCGGCGGTTCCGGAAAATCCCTCGATATCCGAAACATGGTGGCTAATAAAGTGGGCAATATCCCTTTGATCGATGGTGATCATTTTGGCAGCGTCGCGGCGGGCCTTACCGTTTGGGCGAGAAAATTGTTTCAATAGCAGGCCTATGCCTTGCGGGGCTTTGCTTTTCTCGCTTATGGTGACTAAAAAAACACAGGAAAATCACCAAGGGTGCGATCACCATATTTTTCGAGCAACGCTTCCAGCAGCGCATCAATGAGATGCAATGTCACGCCTTCGATGTTGAATTCAGCCGTATTATTCAGGTTGAGTTTTACGGTAATTTTTTGCTCCTGCAGATGATTCCATACAAACTGTAGCGTGTGTCTGATCGTTTCAGGGGTGATGGATTTTCTTGCGAAATTCACCGAGAAGCTGGTAACGGCGCTGATGTTCTGTTCGATAAAACTTTTTATGAATTGTTCAATATTTCCGGAAAGACCAGAGAAACGCTCTCCTGCCTTTTTACCAATCGTCTGACCTGCTTTTAACACTCGCCCCGCAATAGGTACCTGCTTAAGAAACTGTTTATCCAGCAGGAAGCCTTTGATGTTGTTATAAAGTAATTCCGACATGAATTTTCGAAACAACGGATTGTGCGTAAAAGCCTCGATAGCATCTTCCTGATTGTGTTCGTCATTCATTAGTGGGAGAAAAATATTGTAAAAAGCCTCTTCGGTCAGAATTTCATTGACGTCAACGCGTAGCTGAACGCCATCGAGCAGCAATTTTGAAGGTAGCGCTATTCGCTGGAGATAGCCTGATCTCAAGAGCACGGCCACGGAATCCAATATGAACGATTTATCTATCAGGCTGCGGAGCGTTTTATTTTTGTTTCTTTCAAACCAGCTGTACTTCTGAGTCATGGTGTCACCTGACAATGTCTTCGTAAGGGGGCGCCTTTGCGCGATAGGAAGGGAAAGGTTATATCAGTGTAGGTGCAGAATTTATATGTGAATAATGACGTTGTTGCAGGTAACGTTGGCCACAGCGCAGCCTGTGTGTTTGTGCAGTCCCGGCCCCTCAGAGTCATTTGAACCTATCAAAAGGGAACAAATAGAAAATGATACGCTTTTGACACAAAGGAAGGTGGATTAATGTACTATTTAGCTACATTAAAGGCTTCATGGCTTTACGCGATTTAAGAATTGAATCTTGAGTCTAAAAAATAGATTTTGTACAGGGTAACTACTTGAGAATATCTGAAGAGATATTTTAAGACTTGGTAGCGGTGGGCGGACTCGAACCGCCACGCTTTTAAGGGCAACGGATTTTGAATCCGTCGTGTCTACCAATTTCACCACACCGCCAACTGGGAGCGCATTATACGGGTTCGCGTTCTTACGTCAATATCTATCGCTTAATTAATTAATGTTTTACTTCGTTTTTACGCGGCAAATTTGGCAACCCTGTCGCTTTTCGGTAAGCTATGCGCCCATTTTTCCGGCGTGCACTTTGGTTTTTGCCAGCGGCCCGCCACAGTTTATCGGTGCGGTAAAACGATGAGTATTAATAACGGTAGTTGGAGTGATAAAACCTGTGCGTGTTGCTGATTTTCATTTCGACCTGCCCGATGAGCTGATTGCCCGATTTCCTCCTGCCGAGCGTACCGCCAGCCGTTTGCTCACAATGGAGGGGAATAGTGGTCAGGTGGAGCACAAAGGCTTCTTGAATTTGCCCGAATTACTGCGTCAAGGTGATTTGCTGGTATTTAACAACACCCGGGTAATTCCCGCACGTTTGTTTGGTCGAAAAGCCAGTGGCGGAAAAATCGAAATTCTTATTGAGCGCCTTTGTGGCGCTCATGAAGCGCTGGCCCATGTTCGGGCGAGTAAATCTCCCAAGCCGGGTACGCTACTGGTGCTGGATGATGCAACGTCGCTCACCATGATTGAGCGGGTAGGTGACTTGTTTCGTTTAAAAATGGCCGGAGAGGAATCTTTATTGTCTGTACTGGATCGCCTTGGTCATATGCCATTACCTCCTTATATTGATCGAGAAGACCAATTATCTGACCGTGAGCGCTACCAGACAGTCTATGCAAAAAATCCGGGTGCCGTGGCAGCACCGACCGCAGGGCTGCATTTCGACGAAGCCCTGCTTGAGTCCATCCGGGCAATGGGCGTTGAAACGGCGTTTGTTACCTTGCATGTAGGGGCGGGAACCTTTCAGCCTGTGCGGGTCGAAAAGATCGAAGATCACCACATGCATGCAGAATACATTGAGGTTAGCGAAGCGGTGGTCGAAAAGATAATCGCCACGCGCCGCAATGGCGGGCGGGTTATCGCGGTCGGAACAACCAGCTTACGGAGTCTCGAGTCGGCTTGTCAGGAAGGAGATATTGCACCTTACGCCGGAGATACGTCCATTTTTATCTATCCCGGTTATCAATTTAAGTGTGTGGATGCCCTGATCACAAATTTCCACTTACCCGAGTCTACCTTACTGATGTTGGTCAGTGCATTTGCGGGATTTGAAAATATTCGTAGCGCTTATGCAGAAGCCATTCGTCAGAAATATCGTTTTTTCAGTTATGGCGATGCCATGTTTCTGACCCGACGTACGCTCGGGTCTTAGTTGTTGTTTTCGGAGAATATTTGTGTCGCATCGCTGCTTTATGAATTTTGAATTGTTGCATACCGATGGAAAAGCCCGTCGTGCTCGCCTGACCTTTCCGAGAGGTGTCGTGGAAACCCCGGCGTTCATGCCGGTCGGGACTTACGGTTCGGTTAAAGGGATGCTGCCCCGGGACATAGAAGCAACGGGTGCCCAAATTGTGCTGGGAAATACTTTTCATTTAATGCTGCGCCCGGGAACCGCGATCGTTCAGGCGCACGGCGATCTCCACAATTTTATGCAGTGGCAAGGCCCCATATTGACCGATTCTGGTGGATTTCAGGTATTTAGCCTGGGCGATTTACGAAAGATCACGGAAGAGGGGGTCAAGTTCAAGTCGCCGATTGATGGCTCCCCCGTCGTCCTGACTCCCGAAATATCCATGCAGGTGCAGCGTGAACTCGGCGCCGATGTGGTGATGATATTTGATGAATGTACCCCCTATCCTGCCACACCGGCGGAAGCTCGCAAGTCGATGGAATTGTCGCTGCGTTGGGCAGCGCGCAGTAAAACGGCCCATGGAGAGAACCCGTCGGCGCTGTTCGGTATTGTACAGGGTGGAATGTATCCCGAATTACGTTCGGAATCGTTGCAAGGTCTGACCGACATAGGTTTTGACGGCTACGCCATCGGTGGGTTGTCGGTCGGAGAGCCTAAAGATGAAATGATGAAAGTGCTGGATCACCTTTGTCCTGACATGCCATCTGACCATCCGCGCTATCTGATGGGGGTAGGCAAGCCCGAAGATATCGTAGAGGCAGTACGCCGGGGTGTGGATATGTTCGATTGTGTGATGCCCACCCGCAATGCTCGTAATGGTCACTTGTTTACATCGACCGGGGTTGTGAAAATCCGTAACGCCCAACACAAGTTAGCCATTGGGCCGCTGGATGAAAATTGCGACTGTTACACTTGTAAAACGGTCAGTCGATCCTATCTACACCATCTGGATCGTTGTGGTGAGATGCTGGGAGCCCAGTTAAATACAATTCATAACCTGCATTACTACCAGACTTTGATGGCCGGATTGCGCGAGGCTATTGAACAGGGTAAATTGTCCGACTTTGTTACGGATTTCTACGCGCGCCGCGATCTGCCTGTGCCGCCGCTGGACTGATTTTTATTTAAGCTTTGCAATTTTTGATGACTGGAGAAGTATAAATGATCACTAAAATGAAATTACTGGCCGCGACAGCGCTGACTGCTATGCCTGTGGTAGCGCTTGCCGAAGGTGCACCCGCGCAACCAGAAGCCCCCGGCGCCATTATGCAAATGGTGTTTTTTGGTGGATTTATCGTACTGTTTTATTTTTTGCTGTGGCGTCCTCAATCAAAGCGCGCTAAAGAGCACAAAGAACTGGTTTCCGGCCTGAGCAAAGGCGATGAAGTACTGACCAATGGCGGTGTTTTGGGCAAGATTTTGCGTGTAAAAGATGATTTCGTGGCACTGGAAATCGCAGACGGAGTCGAAATCAAAGTACAGAAGGTGGCAATCTCAGCCACGTTGCCAAAAGGCACGCTGAAAGAGATCTAACTTTCAATACCGGGGCATCAGAGAAGCGGGTATATTCGATGACTGACTGATGCCACGACCCTTGCTTTTAAGGGTATGGTTATCGCTATTTGTTAATTTGGATGGGCACTCATGCAAATGGTGATAAAAAAAGCTGGTTTCGTAACATAAAGGGCCGTTGATCTCTGCTAAAGTCGCCCTCGATAACAATAACAGCCCCCACTCATCGAACAGACAAAGGAATCGGGCTAGAATGCTCAATAAATATCCCCTCTGGAAAAATCTGCTGATTGCACTTACGGTCGCATTCGGCTTTCTCTATGCGCTTCCCAACCTGTATCCCGACGACTATGCGTTGCAAATTACAGGAGCACGAAGCTCAACGACGATAAATGACGATGTACTTGCCAAAACCAAAACAGCGCTGGAAGCGGCAGGAATAAATTATCGTGATGCCGAATTGACGCAGAAAAACGCATTAATACGATTTGATTCCGGTGAAGCGCAATTGGCAGCCAAAACAGCCGTTCAACAGGCGCTGGGAGATGATTACCTTGCAGCGTTGAATCTTGCACCGACAACTCCGGACTGGTTAACCAATTTGGGGGCTGGACCTATGAAGCTGGGGCTGGATTTGCGCGGTGGTGTGCACTTTCTGCTTGAAGTGGATATGGCCAAAGCCGTCAGTCAGCGCCTGGATGTCTATGCAAGCGAATTGAAAACGCGGTTTCGTGAAGAGAAAATTCGCTACCGTGGTTTGGAAGTGATTGAAGGTGCGCACCTGAAGATTCGCTTTAGTCAATCCTCTGAAAGAGACGAAGCCATTACTTTACTGCGTAAGGATTACATAGAGTTTCAACGCCGAACGTCGGATGAAGAAAATGCGTTTTATCTGGAACTGACGCTCAGCGAAGCAAAAATTAAAGAACTGGAAGACTATGCGGTCAGCCAGAACCTGACCACGCTGAGGAATCGGGTGAATGAGCTGGGAGTTGCCGAGCCGTTGGTACAGCGTCAGGGACGCAACCGCATTGTGGTTGAACTGCCGGGCGTACAGGATACGGCGGCTGCTAAGCGTATTTTGGGAGCAACTGCCAACCTTGAATTTCGTCTGGAAGCCAAAACCGACGAAAACCGCATCAATACTGATCAGTTCCCTTTTCGGGATAATCCTGCCAGAACTGCCATTCTTGAAAAAGACATTATCGTAACGGGTAATAGTGTATCTAATGCGAGTGCCTCCTTTGATGAGAATGGCCAGCCGCAGGTTAATATCACGCTGGATAGCAAAGGCGGCTCCATGATGGGACGTGTGACTCGCAACGCCATTAAGCGAAAAATGGCGGTGCTCTTTATCGAGCAGAAGAGTCGTACACGCACTCGTTTGGTGGATGGAAAGGAAGTCGTTGAGCGTGATAACAAAGAAGTCCGGAACATCATCAGTCTGGCGACCATTCAAAGCGCATTTGGCGCCAGTTTCCGAATCACCGGACTGGACTCGGTGGGTGAATCTGCGGAACTGGCGTTGTTGCTGCGTGCCGGTTCTTTGGCTGCACCAGTCTATTTTGTCGAGGAGCGAACCGTCGGTCCGTCATTAGGGCAAAAGAATATTGAAGCTGGTGTATCGGCGGTAGTTATCGGTTTTGCGCTGGTTATGATCTTTATGCTGGTGTTTTATCGGGTCTTTGGGCTCGTTGCCAATATTGCTCTGTTCTGTAACCTGCTGATTTTGTCGGCATGTATGTCCATTATTTCTGCCACATTAACGTTACCGGGAATTGCCGGTATCGTGCTGACGGTAGGGATGGCAGTGGATGCTAACGTACTTATTTTTGCTCGAATAAAAGAAGAGCTGGTTAACGGATTCCCGCCCCAATCAGCGATCAATGCAGGATATGAGCGCGCGTTCGTGTCTATTTTCGATGCGAATATTACCACATTGCTGGTTGCGCTGATTTTGTTTGCCGTAGGTACAGGGCCGGTGAAAGGCTTTGCTGTGACCTTATCGTTGGGGATTATCACTTCAATGTTTACGGCGATCGTTGTTACTCGTGCGATTGTAAACGTGATTTACGGTGGCAGAAACGTAAAAACGTTGTCCATCGGTTAAGTTCACAGGAGATCATCAATGTCTGAAGCAAAAAAAGATATCGACTTTATGGGGGTTCGCAAAATTGCGAGCATCACGTCGATAGTACTGATCGTGATTTCCATCGTTTCGCTGGCGATTAGAGGGTTACAGTTTGGTCTGGATTTCACTGGCGGTACGCTGGTAGAGGTTGAGTATCAGGTCGCGCCCAAACTATCGGAAGTTCGTGACCAGTTAACCGTGGCCGGTTATGACAAGTTAGTGGTACAAAACTTTGGCGCTGAAACTGCCGTGTTGATTCGCTTGTCACAAGGTTTTAACGACAAGGTAGGACAAGAGGTGCTCACGGCGTTGCAGGCGGGTGGCCAGCATGTCGCCTTAAAACGGGCTGAATTTGTGGGGGCGCAAGTCGGGGAGGAATTGCGGGAGCAGGGTGGCCTGGGCATGTTGTTTGCGCTATTCGTTGTGATGATTTATGTCGCGATGCGCTTTCAGTTCAAGTTCTCTGTAGGTGCGGTAGCCGCGTTGATTCATGACGTTATTATCACGCTGGGCTTCTTTTCGGTATTTCAATGGGATTTCGATCTCACGGTGTTGGCGGCGATTCTCGCCGTCATCGGATATTCGTTGAACGATACGATCGTGGTTTATGATCGTATTCGTGAAAATTTCCGCAAGATGCGTAAAGGCTCGGCATCAGAAATTATCAACTCTTCATTAACCAGTACGCTGTCCCGTACCCTGGCAACATCCTTTACTACCATGCTGGTACTGGTGGCGCTTTACTTCGTGGGTGGTGACATGATCAATGGCTTTGCCAAAGCCTTGTTGATAGGTA
Source organism: Hahellaceae bacterium (assembly GCA_024234505.1). Taxonomy (GTDB): domain Bacteria; phylum Pseudomonadota; class Gammaproteobacteria; order Pseudomonadales; family Oleiphilaceae; genus JACKOD01. The sequence goes on from JACKOD010000003.1 coordinate 331,926, forward strand.
TTGGCGTAGGAACTTACTCATCCATCTATATCGCCAGTAACTTGTTAATTGCAATGGGGGTCACCAAGGAAGACTTGATGCCGCCAGTACGTGAGAATGGGGAAGTGGATGATCGACCTTAAGTCGTGAAGTTCTAAAAAAAAGGCGACCCCTGGGTCGCCTTTTTTATGCCGCAACCGCTTTTACAAACGGCCTTCAAAGGTGTGTAATCGCTGCAGTAAGGATTTGAAAATTTTACTATTGGCAACGACCAGCTGGCGACTGTTGCGGGAGGCCGGGCCGCCATTAAATGTGCCTGCAAGTGCACCGGCTTCCTGACATAGCAGCATGACTCCGGCTAATTCATCCATATCGGGATCGATAATTACCGCTGCATCTACTTTACCTGCGGCAACCCAGGCCAGGTCAATTGCGCTGCACCCGGTGACACGAATGCCCGCAACCGAAGCGTCGAGATCATTCAGCAAATCCAGTGCGATGTGACGCTTTTCGCCACGGGCCTTTTCCAGAATGTTGGTGTGTACGTAGGCATGCTCAAGATTACGAGGCTCGGAAACCCGCATTCTGCGCCCATTGACCGAAGCGTTGTGCGTTCGGCTGGCCGAAAACTCTTCATTCGTCAGCGCGTTCACTACGATTGTGTGTTCTGCCCGACCTTTAATTTTGTAAATCAGAGAATAGGCGGTTAATGGCAGGCTACGTATTGCAGCATTGTCCGCGTGAAAGTAAAGATGCCAGCTGTTGTCTTTTCCATCGGCATCCATGGCACCGATTTCGGCGATGTAATGCGTAGGATAGGCTTTTTTCAGAGCATCAAAAAAGATTCGGTAAACTGCCGTTTGCAGTTGTGACAACTTCTTCTGGTTGGATTGAGGATCGACATTTGAGAAGTCCATGTGGCTAAGACTGTGCTGAATAAATTCGTTTGCCTGGCGGGCGGCACGGAGTGCAATATTAATAACTGGCTGCATGGCGAGATTGCTCTGGACCCTGTTAATGAATCGTCGGATGTTAAAGAAGCGCGCTCAAGTGCGCGGCGCAATAATAACAGAATAATTAGGTGTCCACTAATTTCTGTTCCGTTGTTACTATAGGCGATTGGATAATTGTTGAAGAAACTCTGATGTCCGGTGTTCGCTTGAGTGCTGGATTGGATTTAGGGTTAGTGAGCTATGGTTGAAAAGTTGTAGTCGTTAAGGCTACTAATTAGGAGTGATAATGTATAAAAATGTGCGCATCGTCATGATGAACACGTCTCACCCGGGGAATATTGGTGCGGTTGCCCGTGCCATGAAAAATATGTGTTTTTCCGGTCTCTGGCTGGTCTCTCCCAATGATTTTCCGAGTGATGTTGCGGTACGTCGAGCCTCGGGAGCAACGGATGTTCTGGATGCGGCCAATGTTGTCTCTTCGTTTGACGAAGCGGTTGCCGGCTGTGTGGCAGTTTTTGGCACCAGTGCCAGAGGTCGGCGTATTCCATGGCCCATTATGAATCCGCGGGATGCGGTGGCCAAGGTGAATGCCTTGGTAGAGGCAAGTCATGGAGAGGGTGAAGTCGCAATTGTTTTTGGGCAAGAGGATCGGGGGTTGTCCAACGAGGAGTTGCAGCGCTGCAATTATCACATACATATACCTTCGAATCTTGATTACAGCTCCTTGAATGTTGCCATGGCGGTTCAGATCATGCTTTATGAGCTGCGAATGCATGAGTTATTAACGGCGGAAAGTGCCCAATCCTGTGTTCAGAGTGGTGTTATCTGTAGCCCATCTGATCCTGGCTGGGATGAGCCTATGGCCACGGTGGATGAAGTAGAGGGATGTATTCAGCATTTCGAGCGCACCATGATTGCCACCGGATTTCATGATCCGGCCAATCCCAGGCAGTTGATAACCCGCGTTCGGCGGATGTTTCAGCGTATACAGCTCGATCGCATGGAGATAAATATCATGCGCGGATTTTTTAAAGAAGTGTTGAAACTTACCCAAAAGCAAGATTAAGCAGCCAGGGTAGGTGCGATATAAATATTTGTAAGCGATCTGAAGCAGGTAGGATGTTCGCTTAATTGTTGTCGTAAGTTATGACGTGTTTCAAAAGGAACAGGCTATGTTTGCAAGAATTAAAGAGGATGTGGAAAGTGTCTTTGCCCGGGATCCGGCGGCCAGAAATTTTTTTGAAGTGTTAACCAATTATCCCGGGTTACATGCATTGCTTTTTCATCGTATGGCTCACTGGTTATGGGTTAAGGGGGCCAAGTGGCTGGCACGCACGATCTCGACTTTTTCGCGCTGGTTGACGGGCATTGAAATTCACCCGGGTGCCCAGATTGGACGCCGCTTCTTCATTGATCATGGTATGGGGGTGGTTATAGGTGAAACGGCTATTGTGGGAGATGATGTGACGCTCTATCAAGGAGTGACCCTGGGGGGGACATCCTGGAATAAAGGAAAGCGTCATCCTACCTTGGGTAATGGTGTGGTTGTCGGGGCAGGTGCCAAGGTGTTAGGACCATTTGATGTGGGTGATGATGCCAAAATTGGTTCCAATGCGGTGGTAACCAAAGAGGTGCCTCCGGGCGCAACCGTGGTCGGAATACCCGGGCGGGTGATTGTCAGGGCAACGGGAGAAGAGGCCGATCGACGCAAGGCCATGGAGGAGAAAATTGGATTTGATGCCTATGGCTTGAGCGAGGAAATGCCTGATCCGGTGGCGCGTTCAATTCGTGCCATGCTGGATCATGTTCATGCGGTTGATGAGCGTATGGATAAAATGTGCAAGGCTCTGCAAAATCTGGATAGCAGCTATCAGAGTGGCTTTGTGCCACCGTTAAAGGACGAAGATTTTAAAGGCGTAGCAGAAGAATCCAGTTCACGTTGTTAGCATAATGCCTGTTGAAAGTGAGCGGTAATACTTGACTGAATTGGTAGGAAAAATGATAATTTCCCCTTAATTTGTAGTTCTATACAATTATTTGGGGGATATATGCGTTTAACTACCAAGGGCCGATATGCAGTGACAGCTATGCTGGATCTTGCGCTGCATGCATGTGATGGCCCGGTCAGTCTGGCCGATATCTCTCGCCGACAGGATATTTCGCTCTCGTATCTTGAGCAGTTGTTCGCCAAGTTGCGACGTCAGGAGTTGGTTTCAAGTGTGCGTGGGCCGGGTGGTGGGTACCGGCTTGGTCGGCCGGAAAAAGACATTACGATCGCTCAGGTTGTCGATGCGGTTAATGAGTCAATTGATACCACGCGCTGTCATAGCCAGGGCGATTGCCAGGCTGGCGAAAAATGTCTGACACATCACTTGTGGTCGGATTTGAGTCTTCAGATTCACGAGTTCCTGGGCAAAATCAGTTTGCACGATCTGATGAAGAAGAGAGAAGTGCAGGTCATTGCTGCACGACAAAACAACAAGCAAAAAGTTATCCCTTCGGAACTGGTTTAACTCTCCCACCTTAAACTCGCTCGAAAATAGTGTTTTGATCGTTACCGTTCTGGTAAGGATGTTTGCGCAGGGCTGCGTGCTGCTTTAAAATCTGGATCTTTGTTCACCCGGAAGATCATGAAATTACCTATCTATTTAGACTATGCCGCGACTACCCCGGTTGATCCGGTAGTTGCCGAGTTGATGATGCATCACCTGACGCTAGATGGCGTGTTCGCCAATCCGGCTTCCAGGTCTCACTTTTACGGATGGCAGGCGGAGTCGGCTGTTGAAGAGGCGCGCCGTCAGGTCGCCGATCTGGTAAATGCCGATCCGAGAGAAATCGTCTGGACCTCGGGGGCTACAGAATCAGACAATCTTGCTATCAAAGGGGTTGCCGAGGCTCGAGCGAGCGAAGGCAGGCATATCATTACGTCTGCGATAGAGCATAAAGCCGTGTTGGATAGTTGCCGCTATCTAGAGCAGCAGGGTTTTAGTGTGACCTATTTGCGTCCTGATCAAAGCGGGATCATTCAGCCTGAGCAGGTGGTTCAAGCGCTTAAACCGGATACCATTCTGGTTTCTATCATGCATGTGAACAATGAACTGGGCGTTATTAATGATCTGGCACAGCTGGGGAAGGTTGTTCGTGATCACGGCGCGCTTTTTCATGTAGATGCGGCGCAAAGTGCGGGTAAGCTTCCAATTGACTTGAAGACATTGCCGGTAGATCTGATGTCATTTTCTGCGCACAAAATATATGGCCCCAAAGGGGTCGGTGCGCTCTATGTTCGCCGTGACCCCTCGGTTTGCGTGGTTGCACAAATGCACGGTGGTGGACATGAACGAGGAATGCGATCAGGCACCTTGCCAACACATCAGCTAGTGGGCATGGGTAAGGCGTTTGCCCTGGCGTCTGAAAGGCTGGAGGCCGAGTCGAGACGTTTGCGGCAATTGCGCGATTTGTTGTGGGATTCTTTGGCCTCACTGCCGGATGTTTATCTTAATGGTTCGGCAGAGAGTCGCATTCCCGGCATTCTTAATGTTGCCTTTGGTGGGGTGAACGGCGAAACCATGATGATGGCTCTGCGGGATGTTGCCATTTCTTCCGGTTCGGCGTGCACATCAGCCAGTGTGGATCCTTCGTATGTGTTGAAAGCCATCGGGTTGGATGATGCTTTGGCTTTGGCGTCATTCAGGTTTTCATTGGGGCGATTCACCACTGAAGAAGAAATCAGGCATACCATCGCCTTGGTGGAGCGTGTTTTGACGGAGCTTCGGGCACGCTAAAATTGGATAGAGAAAAGCTGAATTATATTTAATGGTGGCAAGTGGATGGTTGGGTGTCGTAGCAACAAATTGGCACTAAAAAACCATGGGGGTTTCTGTATATTTGAGTGTGAACTGCGTATAATTCGCCACCAACAGAATTTGCCTGTTTTTTTTGTAACCTTAATTTCGGAGAATGTGTTAAATGGCAATTGAACGCACCCTGTCTATCATCAAGCCTGATGCTGTCGCTAAAAATGTTATCGGTAAAATTTATTCACGTTTTGAGAGCAATGGTTTGCGTATCGTTGCTTCAAAAATGATGCATTTGAGCCAGGAGCAAGCAGAAGGCTTTTATGCCGAGCACAAAGAGCGTGGATTCTTTAAGGATCTGGTTGCATTCATGACTTCTGGCCCTGTGGTTGTTCAGGTGTTGGAAGGCGAAGGTGCCGTGCTGAAAAATCGTGACCTGATGGGCGCAACCAATCCTAAGGAAGCGGCTGAAGGCACTATTCGTGCCGATTTCGCAGAATCAATTGATGCGAACGCGGTACACGGATCAGATTCAACGGCTTCTGCCGAGCGTGAAATTGCGTATTTCTTTACTGATGCGGAAATCTGTCCTCGCGGTTAATTCCCCGGGCAAGACAGTCAAAAGCAGGCTCTCTCTTGGGATGCCTGCTTTTGTGCGTAATAAGGGTAGTGAAAATAAGGCCGGTTGTAAGGGGTTTTGCTCCGACATATGCTGCTAAAGCCTAAAATTTGATGGTACGAAGTGATGAATCAATCTGTAGAAAAAGTCAATCTGTTGGGATTAACTCGGGCAAAGATGATCGAGTTTTTTAAATCCATTGGCGAGAAGCCATTTCGTGCCCAGCAGGTGATGCAGTGGATTCATCAGTATGGAGTCTGTGATTTTGACCAGATGACCAACGTGAGCAAGGTGTTGAGAGAACGACTCAAAGGCATTGCTGAAATCGTCGAGCCCGAAGTAATCTTTCACAAGGTTTCGAGTGACGGTACACGTAAGTGGGTTATGAAAATGCCGGGCGGGAGCAGCATTGAGACAGTACTCATTCCGGAGGGAAACCGGGGCACGCTTTGCGTATCTTCTCAAATTGGTTGTGCGTTGGACTGTAGTTTTTGTTCCACCGGCAAACAAGGATTCAATCGCAATCTGACCACGGCAGAAATTGTTGGGCAAATCTGGGTCGCAGTTAAATCATTTGAACAGATTGATCCGCAGAAAGAGCGACCCGTCACCAACGTGGTGATGATGGGAATGGGGGAGCCGCTCCTGAATTTCGACAACGTTGTCGATGCCATGAATATCATGATGGATGATTTTGCCTACAGCATTTCAAAGCGCCGGTTAACGCTTAGCACGGCCGGTGTAGTGCCTGCATTACGTAAACTGGGTGAGTTGACCGATGTCTCCATCGCTATCAGCCTGCATGCCCCCAATGATGAGTTGCGCAGCCAGTTGGTGCCGGTTAATCAGCGCTACCCCATCGCAGAGCTAATGGATGCGACCCGTGAGTATTTGAGTCGCTTACCCGACAAGCGAAAAGCAACAATAGAGTATACGCTCATCGCGGGTGTGAATGATCGCATTGAACATGCACAGCAATTGATAAAATTGCTTCACAATGTGCCATGTAAAATTAACCTGATTCCATTCAATCCCTTTCCCGGGAGTGATTACAAAAAGCCTCGTTCTGCGGAAGTACAGAAGTTCCAATCTTTATTGAGTAATGCAGGTTATGTGACGACGGTTCGAAGCACGCGTGGAGATGATATTGATGCCGCCTGTGGACAATTGGTAGGGCAAGTGGAAGATCGTACACGGCGCAGTGGTAAGTACATTCAAATGCAGCAAATACCAGGATAAATTTCACGGATGTTAAGATACTTCGTTTTTCTCGCGGTGATGTTTCTCAGCGCGTGTGTGACCGAAACAACCAGCTCGTTCAAACCCAAGGAAAATCAGGGAGAGGCGCTGTCGCTTTATATACAGTTGGGGCTTGCATATATTCAAAAACAGGATACTGATCGCGCACGCATGCACTTGACACGTGCTTTGGAAATTGATCCTGACAGTGCGGGAGCCCATGCGGGATTCGGTTTGCTTTATCAGCGGGAAGGTGAGCCCGCTTTGGCAGAAAAAAGCTTTCAGCACTCATTGAGGTCTGATCCCGGTTACACACGGGGCCGGACCTATTACGCGGCCTTCCTTTATAGTAAAAAGGAGTATGCCAAGGCGCTGGATCAGCTAACAGTGGCGTCGCAGGATACCGAATATGATGGACGGGCGCAGGTGTTTGTCAACATCGCACGATGCGCTGTTCGCCTAAAAGACAATGATCGCGCCTTGAAAGCATTTGAGAAAGCGACGCTGCTAGATCGTTCACTCGTAGGAACGATTGTTGATCTTATTGAAGTCCAGTTGGATATGCAGGAATATGACGAAGCCCAGCGTCTTTATGCCCGGATGCAAAATTATATCAAGCATGGCGCGATGACTCACTCACCCAGAAGTCTGCTGGCCGGTGCCCGGCTCGCCATGCACTATAAAAAGCCGGATCAGGTTGCCAGTCTGGGGCTCGTGCTGAAAAATTTATACCCTAATTCACCGGAATACAAACAGTATAAGGCGTTGATGACGAATGAATGAGAGCAGCGAGGACGCTAATCAGGTGGCAGTGCTTTCGCCCGGAAAAATGTTGAGAAAGGCCCGGGAAGAAAAAAATCTTTCCACGGCAGATGCAGCTAACGAATTGCATCTTCGACCGTCGATTGTTTCCGCTATAGAACAGGGCCAATATGACTTGGTACCGGGTTTGATTTTTCTGAAAGGTTACGTCCGAAGTTATGCTCGATTGGTGGGCCTGAACGAGGCGAAGGTAATCGCCGTTCTGGATGAAGAATTAAGGCTTAAACAGGTAGATGTTGAGCAGCATAACAACGAACAGCAAAAGCGTCGTCGTGGCATGGCCGGGCTTTGGCTGGTACTGATTGTCGCATTGGTTGTTGCGGCATTTATTTGGAGAGATTCGTTGATCGCGCTTGTGGCATCCGGTGGTGTTGTCGAGCCTCCGATATCGAGTGAAGTATCAACCGCTGCACCGGAAATAGCCGTTGAGTCTCCAAATAAAACGATGGATTCCAATAGTTCGCCGGATTCGAACAACTCGACAGATTTGACGGTTGCAGGGACAGTCGTGTTTTCCAAACCCGACAGTACTATAGGGATGCCAGCAGAGACTCAAAAGGACAGCACAACCATTCCGCTTTCTGTCAAATTTGGTTCTTCTGAACCAGAAGCTTCTGTTGAGTCTGAAGAATATCGCGCAACAACCAGCGGTGTGGCTGGCGATTCTAGTGCTGAAAGCGAGCCAGACTTTTCTAAGGCACCTACAGAAGATACTGCGGGTGCGGAAGTTGACTCGACGACTATTGTAGCTCAGAGCGCTGAACTCGCGCCGGTTGAGTCAGATTCTACAAATATTGAAGCCGGAACCGCGTCGCTCGACATGTATTTTCGAGGGGACTCCTGGATCCAGATCACTGATGGTAACGGCAAGCGGTTGGTATCTGCGTTAAAGAGGCAAGGTTCGGAAATCAGTTTAACCGGAAAGGCGCCCTTTAAAATTGTTGTGGGTGCAGTGAGTGTCAGTGATGTGCGATTTAATGGAAAAGTTGTGGATTATTCGAATTTCAAGGTAAGAAATAATCGTGCCGTTTTGGTGCTCGAATAGATCAGGTAAGAGAGGGGCCGAAGAAAGAAAACGTCCCTGTCAATGGTTTTCCGAAATGAGAGTCATCACGCATAACATTGGAACGGCAACAGAATCCTATCGGGAAAGTAATAAGTTATGAAATTTGAATCACCCATTGTTCGTCGTAAGTCAAAGAAAATCTGGGTAGGTAAGGTACCGGTCGGTGGTGATGCACCTATTACGGTACAAAGTATGACCAATACCGATACGCTGGATGTTGAGGCGACGGTTGCCCAGATTCAGAGAATGGAGCAGGCAGGCGTCGATATCGTCAGGGTTTCGGTACCTACACTTGATGCGGCAGATACCTTTGCTGAAATTCGTCGGCGAGTAAATACGCCACTCATTGCGGATATTCATTTCGACTACAAAATTGCTCTGAAAGTTGCCAAAGGGGGCGTTGATTGTTTGCGAATCAATCCTGGCAATATTGGTAAAGAAGATCGCATAAGGGAAGTTATTGCCGCGGCTCAGGATCTGAATATACCTATCCGCATAGGTGTAAATGCGGGATCTCTCGAAAAAGATTTGCAAAAGAAGTATGGTGAACCGACTCCGGACGCCTTGGTAGAGTCTGCCATGAGGCATGTAGATATTCTGGATCGGCATAATTTTCATAATTTTAAAGTTAGCTTAAAAGCCTCTGATGTCTTCATGACAGTAGCGGCCTATCGAAAAATTGCTTCACAGATTGAACAACCGCTGCACCTTGGGATAACGGAAGCGGGCGGCTTGCGCTCGGGAACGGTAAAATCCTCTGTCGGTTTGGGAATGTTGTTGATGGATGGTATTGGCGATACTATTCGCGTCTCTTTAGCGGCGGATCCGGTAGAAGAAGTCAAAGTCGGTTTCGATATTCTCAAGAGTCTGAAATTAAGAGCCAAAGGCATTAATTTTATTGCTTGTCCAAGTTGCTCAAGACAGAATTTTGATGTGGTAAAAACCATGAATGAGCTTGAGTCTCGTCTGGAAGATATCATGGTGCCGCTCGATGTCGCGATTATAGGATGTATTGTGAATGGCCCAGGTGAAGCCAGAGAAGCCGACGTAGGTCTCACTGGCGGGACGCCGAGCAATCTTGTTTATGTCCGAGGGGTGCCGGATCACAAATTGAATAATGAAACGCTGGTAGATAATCTGGAAAAACTGGTTCGCGCGGAAGCCGCTAAACGAGCAGCCAGTGATGCGGCACGTGACGAAAAGGACGCACAGGACATTATTGCCCGAGTGTGAGTCGTCCACTTTATACTGCTTTCACAGGTTATTCCGGTCTCATTTTTAAACGGTGTCTGCCCATCCCCGGTACACCAGTAATTAACTTATTAGATAGGTGTAGTTTTGGCTAAGATTCAAGCCATCAGAGGCATGAACGATGTTCTGCCCGCACAGACGCCAATTTGGCAATATTTTGAACGTACCGTACGCAACCTGGTGCAGTCTTATGGGTATCAGGAAATTCGCTTGCCGATAGTTGAGCAGACGGAGTTATTTAAGCGTTCTATTGGTGAAGTCACTGATATTGTCGAAAAGGAAATGTACACCTTTGAAGATCGCAATGGCGACAGCCTTACGCTTCGACCTGAAGGTACTGCGGGTTGTGTGAGAGCCGTAGAAGAGCATGGCATGTTGCACAATCAGACTCAAAAACTCTGGTATGCCGGTCCAATGTTCCGGCATGAGCGTCCTCAGAAAGGGCGTTACAGACAGTTTCACCAGATAGGGGTCGAAACGTTCGGGTTGTTGGGGCCGGATATTGATGCAGAGCTCATTATCATGAGTGCCCGTCTGTGGGAGCATCTGGGTATTTCCGAATATGTCAGCTTGCAAATAAATTCGCTTGGCAGCAGTGAGGCTCGCCGGGTTTATCGCGAGGCGCTGGTCGGCTATCTTGAGGGCCATGTGGAACAACTGGATGAAGACAGTCGCCGACGTTTGTCCAGTAATCCGTTGCGTATTCTGGATAGCAAGGATCCTCAAACCCAACAAATCCTTCAGGATGCGCCTAATTTCGAAGATTATCTGGATGAGGAGTCCCGAGTTCACTTTTCCGGTTTGCGTGCGCTTTTGGATGCCAATGGGATTCGATACGAGGTCAACCCTCGCTTGGTTCGTGGTCTGGATTATTATGGCAAAACCGTCTTTGAGTGGGTGACCGATCAGCTCGGCGCTCAGGGAACGGTGTGTGCGGGTGGACGTTATGATGGGCTGGTAGAACAGCTTGGAGGAAAGTCCACGCCTGCCGTTGGCTTTGCGATGGGAATCGAACGTCTGATTTTGTTGCTGGAAAGCACTGAAAAAGTACCCGAGACAGTAAGTAACAATGTTGATGTTTTCGTTGTTGCTGCGGGTGACGGTGTGCAAGCGGTGGCGTTCCAGCTAGCGGAACAATTACGTCGATCGCGCGAAGGGATGAAAGTGTTGGTAAATAATGGCGGTGGAAGTTTTAAAAGCCAGTTTAAAAAGGCCGACAAGAGTGGCGCGCGGGTTGCCGTTATTCTTGGTGAAAACGAGCTTAACAACGGCGTTGTTGTTGTAAAACCATTGCGCATGGGTGCAGAGCAGCGCGAAGTGAAGTTTGATGCAATGATTCATGCAGTACACGAAAGTCTCTGATGCCGCATCATGTAAAAAGAAAATACACGTAAAAACAAAATAAAAGTGTCCTCTCCGCCGGATTTCAAGGAGCAGGATAGTGCTAAACACCAGCATACTATAGGGGAATGACGTTGGATATTTATCGTAATGAAGAGGAACAGGTTGCTGCGCTTAAAAATTGGTGGGCACAGAATGGAAAATCCTTGATTGTTGGCATTTTGTTGGCGTTGACATTAGTGTTTGCCTGGAAATCCTGGCAGCAGCGGGTGATTAACGAGAAAAGCACGGCATCGATGCTATATCAGCAAATGCTTCAGTCTGCACTGGCTGAAACCATGACGGAAGAAAATCATTCCTCTGTTGCGTTTATCGGCAATAAGTTGAAAACCGAATTTGAAAACACACAATATGCGGTTTTCGCGTCACTTTTTCTGGCCAGAGAATTCGTAAATAGTGGCGACTTGTCAGCGGCCGAAGCTCAGTTGAAGTGGGCTCTGGCTCATGCAATGGGAACCGAAATGGCAGCGGTATCCACGGTTCGACTGGCTAAAATTGTGGCAGCGCAATCACGACAGGATGAGGCTCTGAAGTTACTGGAGCATCCTGCAAATCAATCCTTTGCAGCAATTTATGACGAAGCCAAAGGTGACATTTATTTTGCAGCAAATGATCGGGATTCTGCGCAAAAAGCCTATGTTTCTGCATATAAGGAAAGCGACGAAGGTAGTGGTAGCCGAGCGTTACTAAAAATTAAACTCGCAGACCTGGGTGTGCGTGCGGAGGATCTATAATGCGCCTGTGGCCTTCCGGGATCATCTGGTTACTTCTGGCCTGGTTTCTTGCGGGATGCAGTTCCAATGAGGTGAAAGATGAGCCTATGGATCTGCCTGACTTCAAGTCCGAGATAAAGCTCAAGGAGGTTTGGAGTCGTTCTATTGGTGATGGTTACGATGAATTGTTGTTGTTTATTGAGCCGGTCATTCAGGGTGACGAGATTTATGCGATTGATCTGGAGGGCGAACTTACTGCCCTGAATCGACTCAATGGTAAAAGATTATGGCGCCGCTCTTTGGATGAACCTATTTTAGGGGGGATAGGCGCAGATAGTACTCACCTGTTTGTCACCAACCGTAAGGGTGAGCTTATTGCCCTGAGCATTACCGATGGTACCGAACTCTGGCGGAAATCAGTAAGCAGTGAAGTTTTGGCGGCACCTCAAAGCGACGGTGTAAGAGTCGTCGTATCGACCATTGACGGCAATGTATTCTGCTTTGATACAACTACGGCCGAGCTACTATGGCGCTATGATACGGAAACGCCCGTTTTAACCATGCGAGGTAATGCTACGCCATTGATTGCGGGAGACAGTGCGTTGACCGGGCTTGCCAACGGCGAATTGGTCGCTTTGGATATTAAGAGTGGCGCGCCTCGTTGGGAGTTTCCTGTTGGGGTGGCTCAGGGGCGGACAGAGCTTGAGCGACTTGTGGATGTCGATGGGCAACCCCGGATTTTCGACAATCGAATTTTTGCAATTTCCTACCAGGGACGCTTGGTAGTCATAGACGCATTTACCGGACAGGAGGTTTGGTCCAAAAAGGAGTCTAGTTACCGTTCATTAGATTTGGGCTTGGGGCAGATCTATGTTTCAACGTCGGATGGCGAGGTGGTTGCCTACAATCTCACTAACGGTATTGAGATCTGGCGTCAGAGTAATATTAAATTTCGCAGGCTTTCCGCTCCCAAGGCGTGGGGCAGTGTCGTTGCTGTCGGTGATTATGAAGGTTATTTGCATATCTTGTCCCAGATAGATGGCCACTTCATGGCAAGAACAGACGTAGATAGTGACGGGATTCGCGCACATATGATCGTTTCCGATGATTTGCTGTATGTCTATGGAAACGGGGGAGAGCTTGCTGCATTTCGGATACAGAACTAAATACGTTCCGCACAAATTTTCGCCAAATCCTGAGCGGTGAATGTAAGTTGTTGGGCATAAACCCGCCAGGTAAGCTGTCGGAAAATTTGTTTTATATTAATTAGAGGTTGTCTGGATGATTCCTGTCATCGCCCTTGTCGGGCGTCCCAATGTGGGGAAGTCGACGTTGTTCAATCGGCTTACTCGTTCCAAAGATGCTATTGTTGCGGATCTTCCCGGATTAACCCGGGATCGCAAGTATGGCGAGGGACGCTATGAAGATCGTAAATTTATTGCGATAGATACGGGTGGCATTACCGGTGAAGAAGAAGGGATTGATGCGGCCATGGCACAGCAGTCTGAACTTGCCATGGATGAAGCCGATATTGTTTTTCTGGTGGTTGATGCGCAGGCGGGGCTGACTGCCAGTGATGATTTCATCGCTCGTAAACTTCGAACCAGAAATAAGTCGGTTTTTCTTATCGTTAACAAAGTTGATGGAATGGATTCCGATGTGGCGGCTGTCGAGTTTTATCGTCTCGGATTTGAAAATATTCGAATGACCGCAGCAGCCCATAATCGGGGTGTTAAAGCGCTGATCGAAGAAATTCTGGAGTTGTTTCCTTTGCCGGAATCTTCCGATGAAGGCGAGGATGAAGATAAAGGTATTCGCATAGGTATTATCGGTCGACCCAACGTTGGAAAATCAACGCTGGTTAATCGCATGCTGGGTGAGGAGCGGGTGGTGGTGTTTGATCAACCCGGCACCACCCGGGATAGTGTGTACATACCATATGAGCGAAATGGTAAGCCTTATACACTTATTGATACCGCAGGTGTGAGACGGCGCAAGAATATTAAGGAAGCCGTTGAGAAGTTTTCTATCATTAAGACACTCAAGGCCATTGAAGACTCCAATGTTCTTGTCATGTTGATCGATGCCCGGGAAGGGTTGGTTGATCAGGATATGCACTTGATAGGCTTTGCCATCGAAGCCGGCCGTGCGTTGGTCTTAGCTGTGAATAAGTGGGATGGCATGACGCCTGATCAGCGTGACGATGTTCGCAGAGAACTCGATCGCCGTTTAAATTTTCTTGATTGGGCGCGGATTCATTTCATTTCTGCCAAACACGGTACGGGTGTGGGAGATTTATACCGCTCGGTGGAAGATGGTTATCGCTCAGCGATGGCAAAATGGCCAACCAATAAGCTGACACGTCTTCTGGAGGATGCGATCACACTGCATCAACCGCCTATGGTAAAGGGGCATCGCATTAAGCTGCGTTATGCACACCAGGGGGGATCGAATCCTCCGCGGATCATTGTGCATGGAAATCGTACAGATGATGTGCCTGGCAGCTATAAGCGCTATCTGGAAAATACCTTTCGCAAGGCATTGAATGTGGTAGGTACGCCGATTCTTTTCGAGTTCAGGGCGGGTGAAAACCCCTATGCAGATAAGGTAAATACGTTGACGGTGCGTCAGAAGGCCAAGAAGGCGCGCATGATGAAACATGTTTCAAAAATCAAACGTAAAGAAAAAAGAGCCAAAAAGAAAGCCTGATTTTTAAAAATCATAAACTTGAAAATCCCGCCAGCGCCAAATGCAACGGCGGGATTTTTTTTGCGCTTCAATCCTGTTTATTTTGCGCAGCCTGAACGGCCGTTAGTGCGATCGTAAATACAATATCTTCTACCAGTGCGCCACGAGATAAATCATTAACAGGTTTTCTCAGCCCCTGAAGCATGGGGCCGATGCTAATGACGTCTGCGCTTCTTTGTACGGCTTTGTAAGTTGTATTACCGGTATTCAGATCGGGAAATATGAATACCGTAGCTTTTCCCGCCACCGGACTGTTTGGGGCCTTGCTTTTGGCTACACTTTCAATTGCTGCAGCGTCATATTGCAATGGGCCATCGATAATCAGATCGGGACGCTTTTCACGAGCAATTCGCGTGGCCTCCCTCACTTTGTCAACGTCTTGTCCGCTTCCGGATGAGCCGGTGCTATAGCTGATCATGGCAACGCGGGGGGGAATACCGAAGGTTTCTGCAGAGGCCGCACTTTGAATGGCGATGTCGGCAAGCTCATCGGCATTTGGGTCAGGGTTAACCGCACAGTCACCATAGACAAGCACTTGTTCGGGTAAGCACATAAAAAAGACCGATGAAACCACCTTGGCATCCGTTTTGGTTTTAATCAGTTGTAAGGCGGGTCTAATAGTATTGGCCGTAGTATGGACTGCGCCGGAAACCAGTCCATCAACTTCATTCATGGCAACCATCATGGTGGCCAGGACAACATTATCTTCAAGTTGGGCTAGCGCCATATCCGGGGCCAGGCCTTTGTGCTTTCTCAGTTCTACCATGGGGCCGACATAACGGTTTCGCACGATATCGGGATCTACGATTTCGATGTCACCGGGAAGTTGAATACCTTGGGAGTCAGCCACCATACGAATTTCACTTTCTTTACCGATGAGTATACAGTGCGCGAGTTTTCTTTCATGGCAGATGACAGCGGCTTGAACGGTTCTTGGTTCATTGCCTTCTGGTAGTACAATTCGTTTCTGGGCTTTGCGAGCACGCTCGGACAATTGAAATCTAAATGCCGGGGGAGATAGTCTTGGCTCTTTAACGAGGTTAAAACGGGCTTTTAGCCAGTCAAGGTTGATTGCACTGGCCACAGAATCCATCACCTTTTCAATACGGTCCAAATCATCTATCGGCACTTCTGTATCAAGTGAAGAGAGCAGTTGTGCCGCAGTAAATGTATCAACTCGGGTAGATAATACGGGTAGCCCTGTTTCCATGGCTCGATGACAAAGTCTGAGGGTTCGAGAGTCGGGCTGGAGATTTCCGGTCAGAACGATACCCGCCAGCGGCACACCATTTAATGCTGCCATACAGGTCGCAATAATGACATCTTCCCGATCACCGGGGGTGACAATAAGCGTGCCCGGCGTCAGGTGATCGACCATGTTCGGCACGGTGCGAGCACAGACTGATATTTGTGAGACTCTGCGCTGCTCTATGTCTCCCCGGTTAATCGCGAGAGTATCCAATACCTTGGCGATATCCAGGGTGCGCGGCGCAATGAGGTCATAGCGCCAAGGAACAGATCCGATCAGCTTGAAATGCTTGTCGTTAAATATTTTACAGGCCTGTTCGTAGTCGTAACCCGAAAAGCGGTTGTCGGGCTGACTATCACCAAAAGACAGCGAACGATTTTTGTTCTGAGGTGCGCCCACTTTATTCAATATGCATCCGATAACATCCGGGTCTTGTGGCGAGCTGAAAATTCGGGCTGCTAATTCAAGATGTTCGTCCAGCGCTGCGGGGGTTAAATTTTTAGGGGCGGCGACGAGAATCACTTCAGCATCGAGGTTTCTGGCAATTTCAACGTTGAGCTTTGCTGTATAAGGCTCATTCCTGTCAGGGACCAATCCTTCGACAATAATGACGTCGGCGTCTATTGCTGCTTCATTGTACAGCCCGATGATTTCCTCCATGAGGGTATCGGTTTTCTTCTGACTGACCAATGTCTGGGCATATTTGAGACTTAAAGGCTTGGGTGGGGACAGTAGTGTTTTGGCTCCGATAAAGTGAACCGACAAATCGCGGGTCGGGGCGTCAGAATAGGTGCTTTCAGTACTTTGTGATACAGGTTTAAAAAAATGTACTCGAGCCCCTGCCGCATCCAGTGCTCTGACGAGACCAAGGCAGATAGAGGTCAGGCCGGAATGCAACGCTGTGGGCGCGATAAAGAAAGTTTTGGGTGCAGTGGGCATAAATATCTCGATTTTGAAAATGGTTGTCGTCTGATAGATATCTCCCGGATGACGAATGCGTTTTTTCGCTGAGTCATCGTTATGGCGAGAGTATATTTTGAATTCAGCAACGCGGGCATTACTGATACGCCTTTTCCTTCATGGAGCCAGCGAAAGTATGGTAGCGCACAACAATGAACTAGCTATTGATGTGCGCTAAGTGAAATGTGAGCTACATCACGCTTCTATGGCGGATTTATCGTGATTCAACACCCATTTAACAAAGTCGTCCGCCGGCACCGGGCGATTGAAATAATAGCCTTGTGCGAAATCGCAATTATGTGACTTAAGGAAGTTGAGTTGGTCGACTTCTTCGACACCCTCTGCAATGACTTTCAGACCCAAACTGTGAGCCATGGTAATAATGGCTTTCACTAATGCGGCATCTTCCTGTTCTTTTATAACGTCCTGCACGAATGACTTATCAATTTTCAGAGTATCGAATGGATAGCTTTTGAGGTAACCCAGGGCGGAGTAACCAGTACCAAAATCATCAACAGAAAGGCGCACACCGAAGCTGTCCAATGTTGAAAGGATATGATAGGTCTCGATGGTGTCATCAAGAATGAGACGCTCTGTGATCTCCAGTTCGAGATGATGTGCCTGTAATTCATTTGTGCTGAGGATGCGTTCGACCATGTTGATGAAATTCGCATCGCGAAATTGTCGCGGGGATACGTTGACCGCGATGGTCAGTTGCAGGTCATGTTTGTCTTGCCAGGTCTTTATATCTTTACAGGCGGTTTCCATCACCCATTCCCCGATGGGAATGATCAGCCCTGTTTCTTCTGCTAGCGGAATGAATCGGTCGGGTGAGACCAGTCCCATGGCCGGGTTTATCCAGCGAATAAGGGCTTCTGCACCGATGAGTCGACCGGTAGAAGCCTCGACGATCGGTTGGTAGTAAAGTTCGAGCTCATTCAACTCAAGTGCCCTGCGTAAGCGGCTTTCTATCTGCAAACGCTCATGTGATTGTTGCTTCATTTCAGGTGAAAAGCGCTGGTAGGCGCTCTTGCCTTTGTTTTTCGCCTGATACATTGCAGAGTCAGCGTGCTGAAGCAAAGTGCTACTGTTATCGCTATCTGTGGGGTAGATAGCAATACCAATGCTGGTCGATACAAAAACTTCCTGATTGTTCAGTATATAAGCATGTGAAAAGGTTTGCAGAATGCGCTCTGCCACCTGTTCTGTCGCAACCGGATCTGTTAATGAAGGTAAAATAATCAGAAACTCATCCCCTCCCAATCTGGCCACTGTACTCGTGCCGCGCAAACAGGAAGAGATTCTGCGTGACGCTTCAATCAACAGGGTATCACCGCTATCGTGTCCCATGGTGTCGTTGATGTGCTTGAAGTTGTCAAGATCAAGAAACATCAGGCCGACTAACAACTCATCCCGACGGGCTTGAGCTAACGCCAGCTTTAATCTGTCCAGCGCCAGCATTCGATTGGGTAACCCGGTCAGAATGTCGTAATTGGCCTGACGAAGTAATTGTTGTTCGTAACGTTTTCGAATACTGATATCTTCGCCAAGTATCAGGTAGTGTGTTGGCTCTTTGTCTTCGCCCGTAATTGGGGTAATAACGACTTGCTCCCAAAAGCGTTCGCCATTCTTACGGGTGCTGTGTATCTCTCCCTGCCACACGCCCACGCGCTCTACTTGCTGTTGAATCGTTTCCCATAACTGGTGTGTTTCACCATCGCGTTGTTCGCCAGAAATGTCCCTTGGTTGGCGCCCAACAATTTCATCTGCCGAGTGGCCGGTGAGTTGCCCGAATTTATAGTTTGCGTACTCGATATGCCAGTTTCTATCGCAGATTAGAACCGAGGAGGGGCTTTGCTGGATTGCGAGGGAAAGCTTTCGAATTTCCTGCTCGTTTTCGCGCTGCTTTTGAAGATCATTAAGCAGCGTGGTACGCATTTGGTTGATTGCGTCTGTTACTTTGCTCAGTTCGTCTTCTCTATTGTAGGTTGTAATGGGCCTGTCTAATGAGAGCGTGGCGTCCAACGCATTAAGTTTGAGATTTCTGGCGAAGTCGGCCATTTTCGAAAGATGTCGACTCACTAATGATTGAAAAATCCATAAAATAAGAATGGATATAAAAAACGTTTTAAAAGTTTGCGTCGTTAGAATGACTATCACTTTTTGCCTGAGCTGAGCATAAATCTCTTCCAGGCTTGCAGTAATGGTAAGTTCTCCGAGCGTGTATACATCATCCCCCTGATGAACCAGCGGAAATTTATGTGAAATGGTGGCGATATCGGGATTCGGATTACCCATCACAATTTCCTGGTCGGGGTAGATCTTCAGTTTCAGATAAATGATATCGGGAAGATTTAGAATACCTTGCAGTTGAACCTGTAGCAGTTTCAAGTCAAGCGACCAGAGACTTCTTGACAGGCTGCTCATATAACCTGTTTCTATGACGCTAAGGCGCTCATCTACTAGAGACATATCCTGTCGATAGTCAGCATAAATTTGAATACTTGCTGCTGTTAGCGTAAAGAGGGAACTCGCCAGCAGAATGTAGGTAAGCATCCTGAACGATAGTGGGGAGCGAGCCCTGAAGTGGGTAATTTTCTTAATCAGTTTTTGCATGGCAAATTTGAAGTCAGAGTTTTCCCGGTCATGTATTCGTACATTCCTGATAGCGCATGCAGTGAAATCTGCCATGCCCCCGTTGTGGTTGGACTTGTAAGCATTATTAGAGGTAAACCTAGTCTATCTCTGACAACTACTATTTTTGATAACTATGATCTCTGGTAACTAATAATAGCTTAGCTTTTGCCTAAGCAAATGAAGGTAAGTATTTTTTTTCTCTGGATGCTCAATTTTTTGCCGGATATCAGTTTCTATAACAATCACTTTAAGTCGAAAACAGCAAATTGATAAATATCAATTTATAAGATTTTCTACCACGTTAGAGTTACAGAAAGCAAAAAAAATAGAGGAAACTGATTATGTATACTGATGTCGTTGTATTGGCTGGAGTGGGGACTGTGCTGTTGGCAATTGCATTTATGGGCGGGTTTGCCTATATGTTTGTTCAAGACGGGAAAAAACATGACCGTCTGGAACAAAACAAAAATAGAGGGTGAGCTTGCATAAACCGGGCGGATGTAGAATTAAGCATCGTTGTGCGCGTTCGCCCAAATGATTGCCTCGATAAACATTTTGTTTATTTCTACGCTGTCTATTCCTATTTTTGCCAGCAAACCCCAATGTATGTCGTGCCAGTGCGAACTGTCATAATGCTTGACCGTGTGAAGTGCTAATCCGGGTCTTCCTTTGTAATGCGTGAGCGCGTCACGAATGGTGCCTTGGAGATTGATTTTTTGCAGAATTTCTTGCAACGGCAGGTCAAAATAGGCGTCCAGGCACGATAGCATCCCAATCGTAAAATAAGTGTCTTTCTGTTCCGGCTCAAGGTGTTCTGCCAGTAGCTCACACTGTCGTGCACGCACCAGCGATATGTGACGAAGCGCCAGTGGTTTGTTCTCCAGATTGCTTAGCGCGAGCATACTTGCCCAGCTTTTTACGCGACTGATACCCAGCATCATAATGGCCATATGGATCGACTCGATTGGCTGGTTCCGGCGGAAAGCAGCAGAATTAACCAGCTTCAAAAGCTTAAAACTTAGTGACGGATCATGACTAATGATTTCGTTCAGTTTTTTTACGTCGATTGCCGGGTTTTGTAATTCAGACAACAATTTTAAGACGACAAGTTTGTCTGAGGGCATTTTTTTTCCACGAACAATTTCAGGCTTACTCAGAAAGTAGCCCTGAAAAAGCGTGCAGCCAAGCTCAAGACAACGTTGATAATCCTCAGGCGTTTCTATTTTTTCTGCCAGTAGCTGTGCCGGGTATGGTTTGAGCTGAGCAATAGTGGAATCCAGAATGGCTCCATCCATTTGGGGGAGCTCTAGTTTAATAATATCTGCCAGTTCGAGTAAGGGCGCGTATTTCTTGTCCATGACAAAGTCATCTAAAGCAATTTTGTAGCCTTTTTGTTTCAGTTTTTTTAAAGACGACACGAGATGGTCTGTGATGAGGGTGTCTTCCAGTACTTCTATCACCAGGTGCTTTGCGTTAAAAGGAGGAGGGGAGTGAATAAGCTCTTCGGTAAAATTGACGAAAGCAGGAAGTCCGCCGGTGATGGAGGCAATATCGCTTTCTGTAAAGGCATTTAACAGTACCCTTGAGGTAGCCTTATGGCCATCAAATTCCGGCATGTCGAATTCGGTTTCTGGCCTGAACAGCAATTCGTACGCGACAACTTCTTTTTTCGCATTGTAAATTGGTTGGCGAGCTAAAAGTACGTTTTCTTGCGACATAAGAATGCAATTCCCGTTAAAACGAATGCGGACAAGGTTAAGTGTAGTCAATTGGAAGAATTTGACCGCGCTTAGGCTGAACATCTTTCGCTATACTGAATTCTAAAGCTCAAAAGGCAGGCTGACAGTTTCAGAAATGCACCGAGGTGTCGTATGCGTATAGGTATTCCAAAGGAAATAAAAAAGCATGAATATCGCGTCGGAATGACGCCAGCAGGTGTCAGAGAGTTGGTGGCGTTTGGTCACCAGGTCTTAGTGCAGTATGGTGCGGGAGAGGGGGCTGGTTTTTCCGATGAAGACTATCTTCAGGCTGGAGGGGCGTTGCTGGATGATGCTTCGTCTGTATACGGTGCCGCAGACTTGATTGTTAAGGTCAAGGAGCCTCAGGCCGCAGAGCGCGCCATGTTGACACCCGGACAAACCATCTTCACCTACCTTCACCTGGCTCCTGACCGTGAGCAAACGGATGACTTGCTCAAAAGCGGTGCGACTTGCATTGCATACGAAACGGTAACTGCTGATGACGGCTCGCTGCCGTTGCTTGCGCCTATGTCCGAGGTGGCGGGGAGGTTGTCTATTCAGGCTGGCGCCTATGCACTGCAACGGTCTAATGGTGGGAAGGGGGTGTTATTGGGCGGGGTGCCGGGTGTTTTGCCAGGGCGGGTTGTTATTCTTGGGGGGGGAGTGGTGGGCTCTCATGCGGCTGAGATGGCCGTTGGATTAGGCGCAGAAGTTTTTGTACTTGATAAATCACTGAATGCGTTGAGACGACTGGATGCCCGATTTGGCAGCAAATTAAAGACACTATATGCGACAGAAGATTCGATGGAGAAGTTGCTGCCCGAAGCAGACTTGGTGGTAGGGGCGGTGCTAGTACCTGGCGGGCAAGCGCCGCATTTGATCCAGAGGAAGCACTTGAACTACATGAAATCTGGAACAGTCTTGGTGGATGTGGCTATCGATCAGGGGGGATGTTTCGAAACCTCTCATCCCACGACGCACGACGACCCTACTTTTGTGATTGATGGCATTGTTCATTATTGTGTTGCAAATATGCCAGGCGCGGTACCCAAAACGTCTACACTTGCGCTCACTCATGCTACGTTACCTTACGTTATTTTGTTGGCGAATAAGGGTGTCGAGGGGGCGCTAAATGAAAACAAGGCGTTGCGGGCGGGCTTAAATATCACTGAGGGACGAATCTGTTGTCAGTCGGTTGCGATTGCACAGCGAAGGGGTTAACGCGGTAGGGATGATAAAGAACGCCGAATAAACGAAAAAAGCCGAAGCATGGGCTTCGGCTTTTTTCGTTTATTCTTAAACAACATTTTGGCCCTGACAACACTTAAAGAGATTAAGTGGCGTCCCCTAGGGGGTTCGAACCCCTGTTACCGCCGTGAAAGGGCGGTGTCCTAGGCCTCTAGACGAAGGGGACGCTGTGTTCAGCGGCGTATCGCGTTGAAGTGGCGCGTATATTATTGACCAGAAGGGTGACTGTCAATACTTTTTTACGATTTTTGCTAAATGCCATTTTCCCCTCTTTGTACGCATCGAATATACAGGCTTTAAATATGGCAATATTAGTGCGGGGTCGCTATGTAGAGCTGGTTTGTACAGCTTTTATGGCTACTTGCCAGCTCATTAAAGACGCTTTCGATACCTGATTGTCTGGCTAGTTGATAGTAGTGTCGACCAATGTTTTGGTGTTGCTCTTGCAGTTGAGGAATAACCTTCTCTTCGGGAGCGTTGAGATAAATAGCTAGCACTATTTCATAGCGCACTTTATTTTCTCCCGCACAAAAATAGTAGCCGTTTTCCATCGTATCGGCGGCAGGAATTCCATTTTTTTTATAAGCCTGCTTCGCACACTGCGAATAGGCACTATTTACCTTTGAATAAACGCTCACTACGCCCTCGTTTTCGAGCTTTGTGTAGAGGTCTCTGACCCTGGTTTGGCCTTTAGGCGTTATTTCCGGAAGTGATTTGAGCAGCTCTTCCAGTGCAAAATGATTCTGATAAAGCTGAATAACGGTGAGCAGTTCATTCGCTACGGCACTACACGATTGAAAGGAGAGCTCAGCTTTGGTTTGTGTTGTGCTGGCGAACGTATTGGCAGGCAAAAGGAAAAAAACAATATAGGTTATCAAGCTTGCCAGGAGTGAAGGAGGGAGGCGAAAATTTTTGTAATTAACATCTTTCATTAGCGATTTTCTTGATGGATTCATTTGCAAGGTTTGTTTACTGAGAACTAAGTCCAATACGAGCAATCTCCCCGCGCTTTACCAGCGCGTAGTATGTATTGTCTACCATTTCCTGGAGACGCTTGGCAGAGGGATTTTTTTTAGAGAAAACAAAAGCACCTTCTCTGTCATGCAGTATCGTATATTGCAGGTTTTCAATTGGATGAGATTTCAGTGTTTCCGTAATAGGTTCCAGGTAATCCAGCAGATAATCGCCTCTGTTTTTTTCCATCATTTGGAGTCCAGATGAATGCGTGGCAGTAAAAAGAGTTACGAAGCCGCTGTCTTTGGCAGTGAATTTTGCAAGTAGCCCGCCGTAGGTATAGCCATTAATCAGAATAAGTCGAGATCCTTTCATATCGTCAAGCTTTTTAATGGGGGGCAGTGTGTTCAAGTGCCAGGAGGCTAGCTGAATGCGGGTTGGAACAGAATCTGATTCAATGGTGTGCTCAGCGAGACTGGGAACGCCTTTGAGGCCGGGCCACATATCAATGTCGCCGTTAATGAGATAGAGGTAGAGGCGAGCGAGTGGCAGGGAGATGAATTCTGCTTCAGTTTCGGTTTCCTTAAGTATTTTTTTTGTGATTTCTATAAAGGACCCTGCGGGTTTGCCCTGGACGTCGGTATATTCAATAGGTGCGAATTCTGCGTAACCAATACGCAAGCGTTGTTTCTGTTGTGAATCAGCGTTCGCGTAGTCGCAATATAAACAAAACAAAACAAACGTGATATAGGAAAGTGTGTACTGGGTTCGCAAAGAGAGTGTCCAATTACTAAAGCTTCTCATAAACTTTGGCGTTTAAACGCGGCCACTACGCAGCATAGCAAGCGGCTTGAAATTATGCACATTGGCGTACGTTATTTGTGACGGGAATAGCGCATGTTGTTGTAGGGAAAGGAAATGTTGTGCACATATGTACCGTTAATGGTGCTAATTGGTGCCAAAATATCGAATAACACTGGCAATAAAAAGATCCAGTTGTTCTGGGTATTGTAATTGCTCGTCTTCAATAACAGGTAAATTTGGTAAGTTTCTGGTCATGCTGGATACAAATAGTCCAGCGCCGTTACTTCGTAGTAGCGAATTGTTCAAATAGACTTTTGCGGATTGCTTGGCGCAGCTGGGAGAGCGTGAGACACCAACAAATCCATGCACTGGTTCGTTACTGAATGAAAACTTGTCAGCAACAGCAATGATGGCTTTAGTGGGGTTAATGCTGTGGTTTACCCGATTGAAGGCTTCAATGCTGTTTAAGTCCAGTAAATTATCTATATGTAAATCAATCGTGGGTCGTGGTGCTGGCATGCCTGCAAGCATTTCCGGGCAAACGGGCACGATATCAAAATTCTTTGTAAGTTCGTCAATGATCCATCGACTTTCTTTGTGACTTCCGTCATAGCGGACCTTCAATCCGGTTAGACATCCACTAATGAGAACTCTTGGACGCAGCTGCTTGTTCATAATGAGTCTGGTGCGTTAATTAAGGTGTCCACTATCGAGGTTATGGCTTGGGCCAGTTTGGGGTTTTCTCCAATGGGTGGGTGCTGTGTCACAGAAATGTTGAGTTTAGTTGAAAGCTGGCCAAGAATTTCCGGTATATCCTGTCGCAAGTGCTTGCCGGCTGCTAGAAAAAGAGGAATAACGTGAAAGTTTTTAGTTCCCGTTTTACTGAGTGACGCTATCTGTTCACCCAAAAGTGGTGAACCCAGTTCCATGTAGCTTAAATAGACATTGTCTCCTGCCAATAGTGCTCCTGCACACATCATTTCAAAAGTTCGTTGCCAATTGGCATCACTGCTACCGTGAGCAAGAAGTATATAAGCGGTATCGTTAGTCATGAATCTGATGTGCCTTTATGAAAATGGATAAAGAAGCTACGTCTCTGTTGGTGTTATGGATCAGTCTTTACGCATGGATAAAATATCGTGACTATGGTGTCACCATCCAAAAGCGGATCCGCGTCACATGTTTTCAAGCGCTAAATTTGATAAACTGGTACAACTTTGTAAATAGAACACAATAATAACAGCAATTTCCGGTAACTTGACTAGGTATAATCAGCATGGTTCAGACACGCGTAAAGACCGAACAGGCAATCTCAGAGATATCTTTGCAGGATTCGATTCATTACCAGGGGCGCAAGGCTGCCAGGGCAAAGAGTGAGCATCGCAGACGCATTATTCTCGAGGCTGCATTAAGAATTGTTGCTAAGGAGGGGGTTCGCGGCGTCAAACACCGCGCGGTTGCTAAAGAAGCTCAGGTGCCGCTCGCATCCACCACTTATTATTTTAAAGATATCGAAGAGCTGATTACCGATGCATTTATGCTGTTTGCCGAAAAAAGTCAGCAAGTGTTGGAATTGTTTTATGGAGAGCTGAACAAGCTGGTAGTGAAGTATGATGCGGATATGATCCGCTCTGATGAGCTGACACGCCTGCGTTTTACGGAAGAGCTGGTTGAAATGGGCGTCAGGTACATCAAGGCACAAGTGCAATTTCGCCGGGATGATGTTTTGGCAGAAATGGCTTTCTTGATGGAGGCGTTAAGAGATAAACAGCTTCAGCCTTTGGCTAAAGAATACAGAATGGCTTGGTTTACGCGGCTTGTCAGCTTTTTGATGCAAACGAAATCAAGCACGCCAGCCGAAGATGCGATGTGTATTATCAGTGGTGTGCAGGCCCTTCTATACGAAAGTGTGTTGAATGACGGGGTGGTTAATGAGCATTTGGCGAGATCGTCAATACGTCGACTGATGTCTCTTTTGCTGAAGGGCTGATCAGAACGTTGTTGCCGTTAGCGTATACGTTCAAGTGCAAGCCATAGTTAGTTCTGTTTAAAAGTACTAAAGCGTTAACAGGCGGAGACAATGTTGCCTGTTAACGCTATATGTGACAGAGTGCAATAATTATGTGAAAAATAGCGAAACGGCTATTGATTGAAAAATAATTCGTCCCTATAATGCGCACCACTTCTGAAGCGGAATCAATTGCTTAACAGTGTATTAAGGTTGTGATCATTGTTAATGGATTGTACGTTTCAATACCAAATGCGGGAATAGCTCAGTTGGTAGAGCACAACCTTGCCAAGGTTGGGGTCGCGAGTTCGAGTCTCGTTTCCCGCTCCAAAATACTCCTCGTGAAATCAAAGCATTCATTTCAAAGTATTGTCACTAAGTTCTTATCAATTTTATCTCATCTAATAAATTCTTAACCAGCCGGTGATCTTTTCTATTAGTTGGGTAAAATCGCAATTTCGACTACACTTTTCTCATCAGCGCAATCAAAATGGCCATGGTCACTATTTGCGCAATTATTCAGGTAGATGCTAGGGAGTTCTTGATGGCCGGGGTTCTTGATGCGGTTGATCAGCGAACAAGATTAGTTGGTCAGAACCGGCTTGAGTTGCTCATGTTTAAACTGGCATGGCGCCAGACGTTTGCTATTAATGTCTTTAAAATTCAAGAAGTTCTTAAATTACCCAATTTGACTATGCTGCCGCATCGAAATCCGGTGGTGTGTGGTGTAACGCATATCCGTCAAAGAACTGTTCCCGTCATTAACTTAAGCATGGCTATCAAGATGAGGCCTCTTGAGCCCACCAAAGATTCAACCATTATAGTGACTGAATACAATCGGACGGTTCAGGCGTTTTTGGTGGGGGGGGTTGATAGAATTGTAAATATGAATTGGGAAGAAATTCAGCCTCCACCAAAAGGTGCGGGACGTAGTCACTATCTCACGGCAATTACTCGATATAACAATGAAATTGTAGAAATTATCGATGTTGAAAAAGTGCTCGCAGAGATTGTTCCATATACCACTGATGTATCCTCTGATGTATTAGATAAAGAGTTGATGGGCCAGGCGGTTAAACGTCGGGTATTGGTCGTTGATGACTCTCCGGTCGCGCTGGCACAGGCTACGTCAACGCTCAGAAAGCTCGGATTGACGGTTATCAGTGCGACAAATGGTCTGCAGGCGATTACCTTGTTGCGGAAGTGGGTTGAGAAGGGTGCGCCAGAGCTAGATGAGCTGCTCATGGTAATTACGGACGCTGAGATGCCTGAAATGGATGGTTACCGATTGACTACGGAAATTAGAAAGGATCCGGCACTCAAGGATTTGTTTATTGTATTGCATACCTCGTTGAGCGGAAGTTTTAACAAGGCGATGGTGGAGAAAGTGGGTTGTGATGGATTTTTGTCGAAGTTTCAGCCTGACGAACTCGCCATGGTTGTTCAGGATAGAATCAGGGAATCAGGTATCTAAAGGGATCTTGTTATGCAATTGACTCAGCTAAATATCTATCCCGCAAAGTCTATGCGAGGAATTGCTCTGGAACGAGCGGTTGTTACCTCATTTGGTTTGCATAATGATCGGCGTTGGATGCTGGTGGATGAGTCGGGAAAGTTCATAACGCAACGAAAATATGCAGCGATGACATGGATTGAAAGTTGTTTGACTGATTGCGGAATCATTTTTCAGGCTCCTGAGATGGAGCCGCTGGTTCTGAGTCTTGATCAGCTGGATCAATCAGGCATTGCAACGGTGTGGCGCGATGAGGTGCCAGTATTGCGGGCTCCGGCAGTGGCATCCCAGTGGTTTGAACGGTTTTTGGGGGTGGCTTGTCATTTGGTATATATGCCGGAGACATCTTTCAGACAGGTGGACCGAAACTATTTTTCGGCGGATCAGCGTGTTGGATTTGCCGATGGCTTTCCTTTTCTGCTTATTTCGGAGGCGTCGCTCGAAGACCTCAATGGGAGGCTCGCCGAGTCTGTGCCGATGACCCGATTTAGACCTAATCTTGTGATTTCGGGGTGCGCTGCATATGAAGAGGACCGTTGGAAAAAGGTAAGAATTGGCTCAATCGAATTTGATATTGTGAAGCCATGCTCTCGCTGCGTTATGACAACGATTGATGCTCAGACAGGAAGAAAAGGTGTTGAACCTTTAGCGACACTGGCGAAATATCGCAAGAATGACTTCGGCGTTTGCTTTGGGCAGAACTTGGTTCACAAAGGGGTTGGGGAGTTGCGTGTAGGGGATTCTGTTGAGTTTATCGGTTGAATCCCTCTGTGAGTGTTTGGCGCGTCGAGAGTTTAGAATAGTTCAATCTCATCTCCGGTATTATCTGGCGTGGGATCTTCGCTCTTAAAAGAATGTTTATAAACCTCAAGCGCGTCTTCGACAGATATTCCGCTCATAATATGCTGAAACATAAGGCGTTCCTCTTCCATGGTGTAATTCGACATGATGTCTTCCTGTAGTCGATGCCATGCTAGAGGATTGTACAAAGTGGACGGATTGGATATCAGGTCGCTTAGCCATCGAAGGTCTCTTTTGACGTGATCCAGTCGTTGCGTCAGTCGGTCGTAAAACTGAAAAGCCATGATGGCTGATGAAATTCTTGATCTAATGATTTCAGCACTGTTCTCGATGGTTTTAATGGAGTTGCCATGATCGGAACTGCTGCTGCGAAGCTCTTCACCGGCCATGGTTAGTTGCTGTAATTCAGATGCAATATAGGTAAACGATTCGGTCAGTTCGGACACAGACTGCTCGCCATCCTTCATGGTGGTTTCAATCTGAGCTACTGCAAGCGTGAGCATGTTGATCGTCTCTCTGACCTGACTCCAGTCGAGATCCGGCTGCTTACTTGTCGATTTGAGTTGGTTGTGTGTCAACACTATGCTCCGTCATCAAAAAATAGCCATCTGAAGAATTCCCTCAATGCTATACAATCTAAGCATAGACAATATAGCTGAATTTTCGAGTCACAAAATTTAATTTAATAGGGTAAATAGTTGTTATGCCGCTAATGCGTTTTAACGAGGTTAGCCTCGCGTTTGGTCTGAAACCGCTGCTTGATCATGTTTCTTTTTCTGTTAATCCGGGTGAGCGAGTTTGTTTAGTGGGGCGCAACGGAGAGGGAAAATCTACTTTAATAGGCGTGGCGGCGGGTGAAATACATCCGGATGGCGGTGATGTCTGGTTCGATAACGGCGTGAAAGTGGCGACACTACCTCAAGACTTGCCGGAGAAAGATCCGCGACGGGTGTGGGATGTTGTGGCTTCTGGTATGCCTGACCTTGTGGAATTGCATGCCAGGTTTGAGCAGCTGACTTCTGCAGAATCGGACGATAATGCCGACGCACTAGACGATGTCATGCGCAAAATTGAAGCTCAGGATGGCTGGAATTTTAATACAAAAATTGAAAGTGCGTTAAAGCGATTCGGACTTGATCCTGATAAAAAATTGAGTGAACTGTCTGGTGGTTGGCGTCGAAGAGTGCTGCTGGCGAGAGCCACCTTATGTGAGCCTGACGTGTTGTTTCTGGATGAACCTACCAACCACTTGGATATTCCTGCGATTGCATGGCTGGAGCAATTCTTAAAGGAATTTCGTGGCGCGCTGCTTTTCATTAGCCATGATCGGGCATTTATTCGTGCACTATCTACTCGCATCATAGAGTTGGATCGAGGGCAATTGACATCCTGGGCGGCGGGATATGATGAGTATCTGATTTTGAAGGCAAAAGCGCTTGAAGAAGAAGCGCGGGCCAATGCGCTGTTCGACAAAAAATTGTCTGATGAAGAAGTATGGATTCGCCAGGGAATCAAAGCCCGGCGCACCCGTAACGAAGGGCGAGTGCGAGCATTGAAACGCTTAAGGGAGGAGCGGTCGGAGCGACGAGAAAGGCAGGGTAATGCCAAGCTGGCCGTTGAGGAAGCAAGGCGCTCCGGTCGTCTGGTGACGGAGGCCACAGGGTTGTCCTTTGGCTATTCGGATGAAAAATTATTGTTTAGTGATGTCACGCTTACGATTCTTCGCGGCGATAAAATTGGTTTGATCGGAGAGAATGGAACAGGAAAAACCACCTTTCTGAGATTGCTGATGGGGCAATTGTCGCCGACTAAAGGTGAGGTGCGACTGGGAACCAATCTTGAAATCGCCTATTTTGATCAATTACGCCTCCAGCTCGATAGAGAAAAATCGATTATTGATAATATTGCGGAGGGACGGGAATTTATCACTATTAACGGGCAGCCAAAGCATGTCATCAGTTATCTAAATGACTTTTTGTTTACGGCAGAGCGAGCGAGAACGCCGGTAAGTGCGCTTTCTGGGGGGGAGACCAATCGTTTGTTGCTCGCCAAACTGTTTAGTAAGCCGGCCAATTTGCTAGTTCTTGATGAGCCTACCAATGACCTGGATGTTGAGACCTTGGAGTTGTTAGAGGGGTTGCTGGTTGATTTCGACGGGACAGTTTTGATTACCAGTCATGATCGGGAGTTTATTGATAATGTGGCTACGTCCACACTCTATTTTGATGGTTTGGGTGGTGTGCAGGAGTTTGTTGGTGGTTATGAAGACTGGGTACATCAATCCGGAGGATTTACCAAGAAGTTAGATTCGCTGGCGACAGGAGCCAAAAAGAACATAGACGCACCAGAGAAGTTAAAATCGGCGCGAAAGGATGAGTCATCGCAACCGCGCATTGCCATCAAAAAACTCAGCTACAAATTGAAACTGGAGTTGGAGGAGTTGCCTGCAAAAATTGAAGCTCTGGAAACTGAAATTGAATTGCAGCGGAGAGTAATTAGTGGTGACGGGTTTTATTCGCTGTCCCACGAAGAGGTATCCTCCAAGTTGGAGAGGTTGGCAACAACAGAGCGTGAGCTGGAAGTTGCACTGGATCGATGGGTTGAGCTTGAATCTATGAGCGAGGGTTGAAAGCGTTTGTAAAATTTAGTCAAGCACCCGCATTTCACCAGTGATTATTGCATTTAGTGGCTATAGTATAAGCTGACATAGATGCCATCGGCATTAGTATAGCCTGTGTGAGTGTCTGTTTTTCCCCGGTTAGATAAATTGGTATATAAGAAAACATGAAAGTGGAGTACGTTTTTGAGTTTGCTGATGGCAAGCGCATGCAGTATCAAATAGATCTACTAAGATCTAGTGAGGCTGAGGAAGAAAGAAAGGCAGCTGGAGAAGAGTGGACATTCTTAAAGCATTGCAAGTGCAGTAATTGCCCGCTGAGTAGCAGTCATGTCTATTGTCCGGTAGCGTTGGATATTGAAGGGGTAGTAAAGGACTTCAAGTCTCAGCCGGCGTTTCAGAAAGTTACGGTCACTGTGTTAACCCCTGAACGGTCTTATCTGAAAAGGACAAGTCTTGAAGAGGGATTGCGTTCAATGCTGGGATTAATTATGGCCACTAGTCGATGCCCGATTCTTGGTGAATTGAAGCCTATGGCAATGCAACACATGCCGTTTTCGTCCGGGGATGAGTTTATCACTCGAAGTGCTTCAACCTATTTGTTGCAGCAGTATTTTGTGATGCGGGCGGGTAAAACGCCTGACTGGGAAATGAAAGGGCTGGTTGAACGAAACAAACAGCTTCAGTTGGTTAATCAGGCGTTGTGGCAACGAATTCATACTGTGTGTGAAAGTGACTCCAACCTAAAAGCACTCTTGTCATTTTTCTCTATGGCATCCAGTGTCAGTTTTTCACTTGAAAGTCAGTTGCAAAAAGTTAAAGCTCATTTAGAGTAGTGGCTCGTTGCAATGGGGTGGGGCTTATTTGCCCACCCTGACGGCTAAAACGTCGCATTGACTACCGTGTAGTACCGCATTTGCCGTTGACCCCAGCAGTAATTGGAAGCCATGTCTGCCATGGCTTCCAACGATGACAATATCCATGTTTTTTTCATTGGCTATTCGATGAATTTCCGTTTCCGGTTTGCCGATTTCAATAAATTGGTTTGCCAAGGGGACGTCATACGTTTCGCCAAATTTCGCGAGTTTGGCGCGGGCGTGTTGATCCAGCTGTTGCTGAACTTCAGACAGATCCATGGGAATATCACCCCCGTAAGCGTAACCCAGAGGCTCAATGACATGGATGATGCTTAGCTGTGCATTACTGTTTTTTGCTAGCTTGGCAGCTTTTGAAAGTACCTGAACGGATTCCTCGCTAAGGTCGATCGCCACAAGTATGTTCTGATAAATCTCCATAATCGCTCTCCTTGGGTTTGGTTTTATATTCACTTTAATGGGTAATGTAAAAGAAGCAAATAGCTGTGCCTGAATATTGAAAGATTGGATAAACAATGAACTGTTTGGGCATTTTTAATGCCTGTCATTTGATGACGACTACAAAATTAAAATTGCGGGGTGATGTGTGAGCATAATGACGGTGGCCGTTGTTGGTGTTGCTTTAGCGTTGATGGGGGCATTTTCATGGATCTTGCCTAGTGCATCCGAAAGAGCAAAGGCGCGATTTAGAATGGAAGCCCTTCAAAAAGGCGTGAAAGTTCGCCGACCTGAAGCGTCTTGGCTTGATGAGCAAAAGGTGCCGAAAGATGATATGCGACGCAATGCGATATTTTACGAAAAATTACTGCCGCCTAGTGATGTCTCATCGGAGTCGTTAGTTGTTTGTCGAATGAAGGAGAAGGGGTGGTGTTCGGATCAAGCGTCGGCTTTATTGCAATATCAGGATAAATTGAATTTGCTACCGGCGGGAGTATCATTTTTTGTGCTAACTCCGGTCAGCGCATCACTACTTTACGATGAAAGTGGTGATGCGGCGGACTTAAAAGCGGTACTCGATTTTCTAGTACTACTTGTTGATACCAGAAAAAAGATTATCTAATTCTACCAGAGCAAGAATAATGCGTCTTGAGTATAGGTTAACCACATAATTTACGTTGTTTTCGTTATAGTTTATGTAAGATGCCTTTATGAAATTCCATTTGGTGAGAATACCTGAAGCAAGTTTTTCAGCGTCTTTGTTTCCCGTGGCCGCTTTTTTTACAGCATTAAAGCTGGCTTCAAATTCCTTGGCAATCACATCAATACCTTTGTCATTCATCGAACCCTGAAAGATTTGACTGACATTAGAGGTTGATCGTGCGGAGTATTTGGTCATCATTATGCTGAGGGAAAGGGCAGACTCGCGACTTTTTGCAACAGATTCAGGGAAAATGATGTTGTGGTCGCTGGTGACTTTTTCGTTCAGCTCTTCCAGTAATTTATTAAAAGTCAGATTTTGTTGAGCCATATCGTCGACCAGTCGCAAGTCTGGAAAACCTGTTTTTAATATGTCACTGATATTGAGTTCCAGTTGATTGGACAGCGTTTTCCATGCTTCGGAAACCTGAGTCAATGGCTTGTCGTATTCTTTTGCCGCAGCGAGATCATGAACCGACTTTAGAATATTGGTGACTTCGGTGGACGCGTCGTTTATATCGCCGAGTAAAGCTTTGTCACCCTGGGCAGCGCTGAAATTATAGTAAGCGTTAATTGCGAAATAAGACTGTATACGTGCGTTGTGCAGATTTCTTACCAGATCTGCTTCGTCTGAATCGGCAGCCGTTGCCAAATTAACAGCAACTATTTGCATGAGCATAAAAACACATAAGGTAACTCGTGAGAAGACGCGAGCGGATCGTTTCATCAATACTCTCCGTTTTTTATTTATTGTTCGCAGGGTGCTATAGGAATCGGTGTCTTAACAGTACTTCCCTCTGGGGGATTTACCCAGAGACCTTTGCAAGTTATCAGTACTAATTCTAGTTTTTTATTTTTTATTTACAAAAACTTAATTGCAGGAGGCTAATCCATGCCAACTGGCGGCGCAAGTATTTTTTGTTATTTGCTGTTAAAGGCCAATTTGTGTGGATAGATGTGTGTATGCGCAGTGTATTGATAAAAAATATTTCAAAATGCATTATGTGTATGAAATATAAGAGAAAAGCATGAATTTAATGCTTTTTTATGTAGTAAAAAATATGTTTATTTTGTATCCCTTGAACGGAAATCATTGACAAATTGAGCAAATTTTTCCAAGGTGTGCGCTCTCAATTCAAACGAGCGTATGAATTTTGATTTGAGTGCCCAGGACTACGGGCTTTTTTTTCCGACGCTGATCTGCGGCGACTTGCTTGTGCTATTCTTTGTCCGATGACGAGTCGGGCGGTATTCATGACTGCGTTTAAACGATCAGTACTTATTTTTATTGCTTGGAGATCAGTTGATGATTTACGAAGGTAAAGCCATCACGGTTAAAGAGATTGAAGGCGGCATTGCTCAGCTGAACTTTGATCTGCAAGGTGAATCGGTAAACAAATTCAACAAGCTCACGATTGAAGAGCTTCGAGCGGCAACCGACAAGTTGAAAGCGGCTAAAGGGTTGCAAGGACTGGTGGTTACCAGTTCTAAAGATTGCTTCATTGTTGGAGCGGATATCACCGAATTCACGAGTCTTTTCGCTGGACCTGAAGAAGAACTGGTTGCCAATAACCTGATGGCTAATCAGATCTTTAGTGATATTGAAGATCTGCCATTCCCGAGCGTAACCGCGATTAACGGTATCGCATTGGGTGGCGGTTTTGAAATGTGTCTGGCTACAGATTACCGCGTACTGTCAACGGCTGCGAAAGTTGGTCTGCCTGAAGTTAAACTGGGTATTTTCCCAGGTTTTGGTGGTACTGTACGTTTGCCAAGATTGATTGGTGCGGACAATGCCATCGAGTGGATTTGTGGTGGTAAAGAATACAGACCCGCTGATGCACTCAAGTTTGGTGCGGTTGATGCGGTGGTTGACCCTGCCAAACTGTTCGATGCAGCGGTTGCGTTGATCAAGCAGTGTAATGAAGGCAAGGTCGATTACAAAGCACGTCGTGAAGAAAAAACCAGCGCGTTGAAACTCAATGCAATGGAAAGCATGATGACGTTCGAAACTGCCAAAGGTTTCGTAGCGGGTCAGGCGGGTCCTAACTACCCATCTCCTGTTGAGGCGATCAAGGTAATGCAGAAGCATGCCGGGATGAAGCGCGACAAGGCGGTTGAAGTTGAAGCCAAAGGCTTCGCTAAAATGGCTAAAACTTCTGTTTCTGCGTCATTGGTTGGTTTGTTCCTCAATGATCAGGAGTTAAAGAAGAAGGCCAAGACACTTGAGCCGATGGCTGCGGAAGTCAAATTGGCTGCCGTGCTGGGTGCGGGTATCATGGGTGGTGGTGTTGCTTATCAGTCTGCACTGAAAGGTACGCCGATTGTCATGAAGGATATCAATCCTGCCGGTATCGAACTGGGCTTGAATGAAGCCAAGAAACTGCTTGTTAAGCAAGTTGAGCGTAAGAAGCTTGATGCTGGCAAGATGGCTGATGTTCTCAATCGCATCACACCTACCTTGAATTACGGCGACTTTAAAGGCGTTGATCTGGTAGTTGAAGCGGTTGTAGAGAATCCTAAGGTTAAGGATATTGTTCTGCGTGAAGTTGAAGATCAAGTTCGCGAAGACACTATCGTTACCACCAACACGTCTACTATCTCAGTAAACCTGTTGGCCAAGAATCTGAAGCGTCCAGAAAACTTCTGTGGTATGCACTTCTTCAATCCAGTGCACATGATGCCGTTGGTAGAAGTTATCCGTGGTGAAAAGACCAGCGAAAAAGCTATTGCTACTACCGTTGCATACGCTAAAGCAATGGGCAAAACGCCTGTTGTTGTTAACGACTGCCCTGGCTTCCTGGTAAACCGTATCCTGTTCCCTTATTTTGGTGGCTTTATCGGTCTGGTGCGTGATGGCGCCGACTTCCAGGCTGTTGATAAGGTGATGGAGCGTTTCGGTTGGCCGATGGGTCCTGCTTACCTGCTTGACGTAGTAGGCATGGATACAGGAAAGCATGCCGGCGACGTAATGGCTGACGGCTTCCCTGATCGCATGAAGTATGATCGCAAAACTGCGATTGATGTTATGTTCGAAGCGGGTCGCTACGGTCAGAAAACCAACAAAGGTTTCTATCAGTACGAGCTGGACAAGAAAGGCAAGCAGAAGAAGGTTGCTGATGCATCTTCATACGAACTCCTTAAGCCTGTTGTAGAAGGTCAGAAGGAATTCACCAATGAAGAAATCATTGAGCGTATGATGATTCCTCTGTGTATCGAAACAGTTCGCTGTCTTGAAGATGGTATTGTTGATACTGCCGCTGAAGCCGACATGGGTCTTATCTTCGGTATTGGATTCCCTCCATTCCGTGGTGGTGCGTTGCGTTATATCGACAGCATTGGTCTGGCAGAGTTCTGTGCGATGGCAGACAAGTATGCAGATCTGGGTGCGCTGTATCATCCTACGGCTGGTATGCGTGAAATGGCTGCCGCTGGCAAGAAGTTCTTCGGCTAATTGCTGAAACAGAATATCGAACGGAGAAATTCAATGAGTCTTAATCCAAAAGATGTTGTCGTAGTCGATTGCGTACGTACCCCTATGGGGCGCGCAAAGAACGGCTGTTTCCGCAATGTTCGCGCAGAAACGTTGTCCGCGGCTCTGATCGACGCACTCTTTACTCGTAATCCAGGTGCGAATCCTGCGGAAGTTGAAGATGTAATCTGGGGTTGTGTTAACCAGACAATGGAGCAGGGTTTTAACGTTGCGCGTCAGATCTCCTTGCTGACCAAAGTGCCTCACACTGCTTCTGCACAAACAGTTAATCGTCTGTGCGGATCTGCAATGTCTGCAATTCATACTGCTGCCCAGGCAATCATGACTGGTAACGGTGATGTGTTTGTTGTTGGTGGTGTTGAGCACATGGGGCACGTACCCATGACTACAGGCTTTGATCACAACCCTGCGGCTAGCAAGTATTCTGCAAAAGCATCAAACATGATGGGTCTGACTGCTGAAATGCTGGCTAAAATGCACGGCATCAGCCGTCTGCAGCAGGATGAGTTTGGTGCTCGTTCGCATCGTCTGGCTCATGAAGCTACGCTTGAAGGTCGTTTTAAAAATGAGATTGTTCCTATTGAGGGGCATGACGATAACGGCTTTAAGATGCTGATTGAAAATGACGAGACTATTCGTCCGGAAACGACGGTTGAATCGCTGGGTGCACTAAAGCCTGCATTTGATCCAAAAGGCGGAACAGTAACAGCGGGTACGTCATCTCAGTTGACTGACGGAGCAGCGGCGATGTTGTTGATGTCTGCTGAGCGCGCTCAGGCGCTGGGCTTGACTCCAATGGCGCGTATTCGCTCTATGGCTGTCGCAGGTTGTGATCCCGCAATTATGGGTTACGGCCCTGTTCCTGCAACGAAAAAGGCACTGAAGCGTGCGGGCCTGAAAGTCGAAGATATCGATTTCTGGGAGCTGAACGAAGCGTTTGCCGGTCAGTCTTTGCCTGTCATTAAAGACCTGAAGTTGACTGACGTGGTTGATCAGAAGGTTAACCTCAATGGCGGAGCTATTGCTCTGGGTCATCCTCTGGGATGCTCTGGTGCACGTATCTCAACAACGCTGTTGAATGTGATGCAGGCCAAAGGTGGCACCTTGGGTGTTTCTACCATGTGTATTGGTTTGGGTCAGGGTATCGCGACCGTTTGGGAACGCGTGTAATCTGATCATAAGTGTGCAAAAGGCCGTAGATTTACGGCTTTTTGCTGCTTTTTTATTGTTGATGCCTTTTAGAATTGTTTCTTTTTGACATTATTTTTGTCTATCACTGCGTGGTTTGTTGTTCTTTTTGTGTCACTGGTTTCCTGTACGATAGAGATGTTGCGTTGCAGGCTTTTGATTCTATCTCCTAAATCCTTCATTAGTTCCGCTTTTTCCGGATAATCTATCGGGTTGGTTCTTAACGTTTCTTTTGCCTGTTTAAGGTGTGACTGTGCAATGATTCTATCATTCGCAGCAATGTAACGATCTGCTTGGGCAATATGGCTTGCAACGTCAACATCCAGGGTTAGGCGCTGTAAATGCAAGATGAGTTCAGAATATTTTCCTTGGGGAATTCTTCCCTGCTTTTTGTGCTTGTTTAAAAATTTTGCAGCTTGAACCAGCTGAAAGTTGGCGATGCTAAGCTCCTGGTCATTATCCATTGCTTGTCGTATGTCGTTAGGTCGGTTTTTGTTTTCAAAGAGATCTGCCAGTTTTAGTTCTTCATCTAGTTGGCGGAGTAATGCCTCGTCTTCTGGCGCCAGATCGGTGAGTTTTTTGCTAAAAAGAATAATCTGTTCCTGGATAAGTTGAATTAATTGATATTCCTTGTCTACTCTTAGCAGCATGGACAAGTTGTCCTTAAGGCTGTCAATGCGGCTTTTTATTTGTCTTATCTGG
This sequence comes from Hahellaceae bacterium, assembly GCA_024234505.1. Lineage (GTDB taxonomy): Bacteria > Pseudomonadota > Gammaproteobacteria > Pseudomonadales > Oleiphilaceae > JACKOD01. The sequence continues at coordinate 370,436 of JACKOD010000003.1, forward strand.
CTTTTTCTAAAAGAAAGCGCCTGTTGTTTGCGGTAGGCCAGTCCGCTGAAGATGGCTGAGGCAATAAAAATCGTGCCAAGAATAGTGAAGGTGATAATAGATAGCATGTGTTTGATTTCTTTCCTTGAGGGTATAAAGACTTTGTCCGCTTATTAGTTTAGTCGGAAATTGCTGTTTTGGGGAAAGTCACACTCAATTGGGATTTTAATGCGTCGAGCATAACCCTTGAAAGCTCAATAATTTATAGTAATAACTTGACCCTGCGCGTCCAACCACTTATATATGTCGCGGGTTGAAGAGTTAGAACATTCATATAATTTAAATATACAGGCGAAGCACCGGATCCTATGGGGAAATATCTTGTAATTGTGGAATCTCCTGCCAAGGCTAAAACGATCAATAAATACCTTGGTAATGATTTTATAGTGAAGTCCAGTGTTGGGCATATACGTGATCTGCCATCCAGCGCGAATACAGCGAGTAGTTCGCCACAAGAGCGTGCTCGTCTCGCGGCGCAAACACGCAAGATGTCGCCAGAAGAAAAGGCGGCTTATAAGAAACAAAAAGCCTCCGAGCAGCTGATTGCGCGTATGGGGGTGGATCCAGAGCATGGGTGGGCCGCTCATTATGAGGTGCTGCCAGGCAAAGAGAAGGTCGTATCTGAGCTAAAGCGATTGGCTAAAAATGCTGAATTTGTTTACCTGGCGACGGACTTGGATAGAGAGGGAGAGGCAATTGCCTGGCACCTTCAGGAAATTATCGGCGGGGACGCTAATCGTTACCGTCGAGTGGTTTTCAATGAAATTACCAAGAAAGCCATTCAGGAGGCGTTTAATTCGCCGGGTACTCTCGATCTTTCAAGAGTTAATGCTCAACAGGCTCGTCGATTTTTGGATCGTGTCGTTGGTTTTATGGTTTCCCCGCTCCTTTGGGCAAAGATAGCGAGAGGGTTGTCGGCGGGGCGCGTTCAGTCAGTTGCGGTCAGATTGATTGTGGAGCGTGAGCAGGAGATTAGAGCGTTCGTTCCTGAAGAGTATTGGGAAGTTTTCGCTGATTTGCTTGCAGAAGGTTCAGGCACCGACAGGGCTCGCTTTCAGATTGTAAAAGTGGGTGATCAAACCTTCAGACCGGTTAGTGAAAGTGAGACCAGAGAGCATCTTGCAAAGCTTGAAAATAGTTCCTATAGCATTGCAAAGCGTGAAGACAAGCCTACGAGTTCAAAGCCTGGTGCGCCCTTTATCACCTCCACTTTGCAGCAGGCAGCCAGTACGCGGCTGGGCTTTAGCGTAAAGAAAACAATGTCGCTTGCACAACGGCTGTATGAGGCTGGTTATATTACCTATATGCGTACTGACTCCACTAATCTTAGTAAAGAGGCGGTGGACTCTTGTCGCGATTTCATTCTTCGGAAATTTGGTGAGCCTTATTTGTATTCAAGTGAGCGTACCTATTCGAGCAAGGAAGGGGCCCAGGAGGCGCACGAGGCTATTCGGCCGACCGAGGTCAGTCGATCTGCAGCAGAGATTCAAGGGCTAGAAAAAGACGCTGAAAAGCTTTATGAGCTTATTTGGCGTCAGTTCGTTGCATGTCAGATGTCGGACGCCAGTTACATCAGTACCTCTGTCACGGTGCTGGCTGGCGACTATGTGCTAAAAAGTCGTGGGCGCATTATGAAGTTTGACGGGTATCTCAAGGTGATGCCTGCTCAAGGTAAAAAGGATGACGATGTACCGCTACCAGATCTGCAGGTAGGTCAAACTATGATTTTGCAGACAATTGAGCCAAAGCAGCACTTTACCAAGCCGTCTGCGCGTTTTACAGAGGCTAGTTTAGTCAAGGAGCTTGAGAAGCGTGGCATAGGTAGACCGTCAACGTATGCATCCATCATTTCCACTATTCAGGAGCGAGGGTACGCACGGGTTCAGAATCGGCGTTTCTATGCTGAAAAAATGGGCGATATTGTCACTGAGCGTCTGGTGGAATCCTTTAGTGATCTGATGGATTACAGCTTTACTGCGAAGATGGAAGAGCGGCTGGATGATATTGCGACGAGCCGAACCAATTGGACCGATGTTTTGGATCAGTTCTATGAAGGGTTTCGTGCTCAATTAACGCAGGCAAGTTCTGAAACCGGAGGTATGAGGGAGAATCAGCCGACCAGTACGGATATTGTTTGCCCTTCATGCGGTAGGAATATGCAGATACGAACGGCAAGTACGGGCGTGTTTCTGGGGTGTTCTGGTTATGCTCTGCCGCCTAAAGAGCGTTGTAAAACCACGATCAATTTGATTTCGGGGGATGAGGTAGCCGAAGTTGATGATGAAGATGGTGAGTCTCGCTTGCTACGGATGAAACATCGCTGTAATAAGTGTGGCACGGCAATGGAGAGTTACCTGATTGACGAAACGCGACGACTTCACGTCTGCGGTAATAATCCGGATTGTGCCGGGTATGAGGTTGAGCTAGGTAACTACAGGATAAAAGGCTACGAAGGTCCGGTACTGGATTGCGACAAGTGCGGCTCAGAAATGCAGTTAAAAACAGGTCGTTTTGGTAAATATTTCGGTTGTACCAACGCGGAATGTAAAAATACTCGCAAGTTGTTGCGCAGTGGGGAAGCGGCTCCGCCTAAAATGGAAGCCGTTGCAATGCCTGAGTTAAAATGCGAAAAGGTAGATGACACCTATGTCCTGAGAGATGGGGCTGCCGGTCTGTTTTTGGCAGCAAGCAAGTTTCCGAAAAACAGAGAGACTCGTGCCCCTTTATTGAAGGAGTTATTGCCTCATCAAGCTGAGATCGACCCAAAGTATCATTACCTGTTTGATGGGCCATTACGTGATAGCGAAGGACGAGATTCGATTATTCGCTTTAGTCGCAAAACCAAAGAACAGTATTTGATGACTGAGGTAGAGGGTAAAGCTACAGGTTGGGCTGCTCATTTTTCGGATGGGGCGTGGGTAATTACTGAGAAATCATAAAGTGTATAGGGGGGGGTGTCTAAAGTGTAAATGACATGCTTCCCTTATCTTCAAACTGGGGGTTTAATCCTTTGTTTGTTGTGCATAAAAAAGGGGCATCTTATGATGCCCCTTCTTGTTGTCTCAGCGATTACTTGCTGGGATAGTCTCTTTTGCTGTAGCCGGTATAAAGCTGACGAGGGCGGCCTATCTTGTAGTTGCCGCTCACCATCTCATTCCAGTGAGCAAACCAGCCAATGGTCCGTGACATAGCAAAAATCACAGTAAACATTGAAACTGGGATGCCGATAGCGCGCAGGATGATGCCTGAATAGAAATCGACGTTGGGATAAAGCTTTCTATCGATAAAGTACTGATCTTCCAGCGCGATTTGCTCAAGGCGCTTCGCGATTTTCAATAATGGGTCGTCTTGCTTACCGAGCACAGAAAGAACTTCATCGCAGGTTTGACGCATAACTTTTGCGCGAGGATCGAAGTTTTTGTATACGCGGTGTCCAAAGCCCATTAAGCGGAACGGGTCATTCTTGTCTTTGGCCTTGGCAATAAAGGTATCAATGTGTGCTTCGTCACCAATTTCTTCGAGCATGGTGAGAACGGCCTCATTGGCACCACCGTGGGCGGGTCCCCAAAGTGCGGCAATGCCTGAGGCGATACAGGCAAATGGGTTAGCTCCTGTAGAGCCTGCCAGTCGCACTGTTGAAGTGGATGCGTTTTGCTCGTGATCTGCGTGAAGCATGAAAATACGATCCATGGCTCTCGCAATCACGGGGTTGATTTCGTAGTCTCCGCAAGGGGTGCTGAACATCATGTGCAGGAAGTTCTCTGCATAGTTCAGGTTGTTGCGAGGATACATGAATGGCTGTCCAAGTGAATACTTGTAGCACATGGCTGCCAGTGTAGGCATTTTGGCTATCAAGCGGAAGGCAGCAATTTCACGATGATCCTGGTCGGAAAAGTCCATGGAGTCGTGGTAGAAGGCAGACAGGGCGCCAACTACACCACACATTACCGCCATGGGGTGCGCGTCGCGACGGAATCCATTAAAGAAATGCGTAAGCTGGTCATGAACCATGGTGTGATTTTGCACGGTTGCACGGAAGTTTTCGCTTTCTTCTTTGCTGGGTAGCTCGCCATGAAGCAACAAAAAGCACAGTTCAAGATAGTCTGAGCTTTCTGCGAGTTGTTCGATGGGGAAGCCTCTGTGTAACAGTATGCCGTTGTCACCATCAATGAAGGTGATTTTAGATTCGCATGCCGCAGTAGACATGAAGCCTGGGTCGTAGGTAAACACGCCTTCAGCAACTAATCCGCGAACGTCGATTACATCTGGGCCCTCGGTGCCGGAAAAAATCGGCAACTCGATTGTTTTGCCTCCCACTGATAACTTTGCGTTTTTATCAGTCATGGCGCTCTCCTAATCAGTCAGGTGATAAACCTTAGTAATAAAGTGGTCGCATTATGACAAATACGGTTAATTGAGTCACCCATACTGTCGTCAATTTACTTATGCTAACCTGAGTTGGTTGATGTTTGTGCTCCATAAAGGGGCGGCAAACGTCTTGTGGACTATATTATGGTGCAGAATATTAAGAATACTGCGTATAATGCCCGAATTTAATGCATCAAAATCAGCTAAGTATACACTTGGCGGCACCACTATAGAGTTTCCTTTCTTTTTGTCAAATCATTGCTGCTACCATCTGAGGTAGGCTGAACTGTTTTATGTTATTACTGATTTGTAATTCATAAATCATGTCACTATAATCTCGTTCCCGGAATTGCCGTATTTCTAGCATAGATTCCGGCCTTCCCATAATAAAGCCTCGTGCTCTTCCCGCAACCTCGCCCAACAGGGCCAATAAGAGTGTTAAAGAGCTGTGAATAGCAAAAGACCAGTAAATCTCGACCTTAGTAAGTTTAGCTTTCCGCTACCTGCAATTACGTCTATTGTGCATCGCGTAACGGGTGTCGCCCTCTTTGTTGGGGTCGCCATTCTGATGTGGATGCTGGATCTCTCTCTGAGTGGAGAAGAAGGCTTTAATCAGGCCAAAGACATTTTTCAGGGATTTTTTGCCAGATTGATTCTTTGGGGAATTGTTTCGGCATTGTTGTATCACCTTGTGGCTGGTATCAAGCATCTTTTGATGGATTTGGGGATTGGCGAAACGCTTGAAGGCGGCCGTCTTGGTGCCCAGATTACACTGGTAGTTGCTGCGATATTGGTTGTTCTGGCAGGAGTCTGGATATGGTCATGAGTGTAACTAGCTTCGGAAGAAGCGGTGTATATGATTGGATGGTTCAGCGTGTGTCTGCAGTCGTACTGGCTGCGTATGTGCTGTTTATTTTGGGCTATCTGGTGGCGTCTCCTGACTTAACGTACGAAGCATGGAAGGGTTTGTTTTCAAATGCTTGCGTTAGAATTTTCTCACTGGGAGCGTTGGTTTCACTGGGTGCTCATGCTTGGGTAGGGTTGTGGACAATTTCTACAGATTACCTGAAAAACGGTGTGGTTCGCTTTTTGTGTCAGGCGTTGTGCGGAGCTGTAATGTTCGTGTACTTCGTGTGGGGCATTGAAATTTTGTGGGGTCTGTAAACCATGACAAAGCTTAGAACTCTTTCCTACGACGCAATTGTTGTCGGTGGTGGTGGCGCGGGCATGCGTGCCGCGCTGCAGTTGACCGAGTCTGGTGTAAAAACAGCATGTGTTACCAAAGTGTTCCCGACACGTTCGCATACCGTTTCTGCTCAGGGTGGAATTACCTGTGCTATTGCTAGTGCGGATCCGAATGACGATTGGCGCTGGCACATGTATGACACTGTAAAGGGATCCGACTATATCGGTGACCAGGATGCGATCGAATATATGTGTTCGGTTGGTCCGCAGGCAGTGTTTGAACTTGAACATATGGGCTTGCCTTTTTCTCGTACTGAGACCGGGCGTATTTATCAGCGTCCATTTGGTGGTCAGTCGAAAGACTTTGGGCGTGGTGGTCAGGCTTCACGTACTTGTGCCGCCGCAGACCGGACGGGGCACGCTTTGTTGCATACGCTCTATCAGGCGAACCTGAAGGGTGGCACAACCTTCCTGAATGAGTGGTATGCGGTTGACTTGGTTAAGAACCAGGCGGGTGCGGTCGCGGGTATTATCGCGATTTGTATCGAAACGGGCGAGACCGTTTACATCAAGGCGAAAGCGACCGTACTGGCAACAGGTGGCGCAGGCCGTATTTACCAGTCTACAACGAATGCTCTGATCAATACCGGAGACGGGATTGGTATGGCTCTGCGTGCCGGATATCCTGGGCAGGATATGGAAATGTGGCAGTTCCATCCAACGGGTATCGCTGGTGCAGGTGTGTTGGTGACAGAAGGCTGCCGTGGTGAAGGTGGTTATCTGGTTAATAGCGAAGGTGAACGCTTCATGGAGCGGTACGCACCAAACGCAAAAGATTTGGCGGGTCGGGACGTTGTAGCACGCTCCATGATTCTGGAAATTCTCGAAGGTCGTGGTGTAGGCCCCAACAAAGATCACGTGCTGTTGAAGCTGGATCATCTCGGCGAAGAAACTCTGAACCTTCGTCTGCCAGGTATTTGTGAACTTTCCAAAACCTTTGCTCATGTTGATCCGGTTAAAGAGCCAGTGCCTGTTGTACCAACCTGTCACTACATGATGGGTGGTATTCCTACCAATATCGGTGGTCAGGCTTTGACAATGGATGCACAAGGCAATGATCAAATCGTTGACGGATTGTATGCCTGCGGCGAAGTGGCATGCGTATCGGTTCATGGTGCAAACCGTTTGGGCGGAAACTCATTGCTTGATTTGGTTGTATTTGGTCGTGCGGCAGGTTTGCAGATCGCTCAGGCACTGCGTGACGGCTTTGATAATTTAGGCGCTTCTGATTCAGATATTGATGTGGCTATGTCTCGTCTGGACAGATTGAACAAATCACAGCGCGGTGAGAGTGTTGCTCAGGTTCGTAAGGATCTGCAGAGCACGATGCAGCTTTACTTCGGTGTGTTCCGTGACGGTGAGTCCATGCAGAAAGGTTTGCGTCTGCTGGATGAAATCGGTGAGCGCATCAAGAATACGCACCTCGAAGATAAGAGTGCTGCATTCAATACAGCGAGAATTGAAGCGCTGGAATTGGATAACCTTTACGAAGTTGCTTATGCAACTGCTGTGGCGGCTGAAGAGCGTAAGGAAAGTCGTGGAGCGCATGCGCGTAATGACTTTACCGAGCGTGATGATGACAACTGGTTGAAGCACTCGTTGTATTTCCCTAATGAAAAACGTGTTGCCAAGCGCGAAGTGAACTTCGCACCTAAGACCGTTGAGGCGTTCCCGCCAAAAGTTCGTACCTACTAAGGGAGACTGAGGAATGTTGGTAAGTGTTTATCGCTATAATCCCGATGTGGATAAAGCTCCCTACATGCAGGATATGGAGGTTGCGATTCCGGAAGGTCGTGATTTGATGATCCTGGATGTTCTGGCGATCATGAAAGAGCAGGATCCGACACTCGCGTACCGCCGCTCTTGTCGCGAAGGGGTATGTGGCTCCGACGGTATGAACATGAATGGCAAAAATGGCCTGGCTTGTATTACTTCCATTTCACAAGTTGTGAAAGGTGGCAAGCTGGTTTTGCGTCCACTCCCAGGTTTACCGGTGATCCGGGATCTGGTTGTCGATATGTCTATGTTTTACAAGCAATATGAGAAGATTCGTCCATATCTGATCAATGATATGCCTGCGCCAGCGATTGAGCGTATTCAGTCACCTGAAGATCGCGAAAAACTGGACGGATTGTACGAGTGTATTCTCTGTGCCTGCTGTTCAACCGCTTGCCCATCTTTCTGGTGGAATCCTGATAAATTTATCGGGCCATCAGGATTGCTGCAAGCTTATCGTTTCCTGGTAGATAGTCGTGATACGGCTACAGTGGAGCGACTCGCTGATCTGGATGACCCATTCAGCGTGTTTCGCTGCCGGGGTATCATGAACTGTGTGAGTGTTTGTCCAAAAGGGTTGAATCCTACCCGGGCAATCGGGCACATAAGAAACATGTTACTTCAGCGCGCAACCTGACCGCTTCTTCGAAACGCCGTGAATTTTCACGGCGTTTCTGGATTCGTGTCTATACTTTCATGATGAATCCGTGTGGCATGCGACAAAAGACCAATATCCTTCTTTTGTGGTGATGAGCACAATATAGAGACAAAGGGTAGCGCTCAAAAAGCGTACCTTTGTAATTGCTGGAATAAAAACCAAAACCACTGGGGAGCCAGGTAAAACCTGTGCTGTCTGTGGGCAGCAGTCATCAAAAGTATTAGCGTATTTTTGCAAGGACTAGCCGGGTACCCGGGTGCCTGCAGATAGCTCCCAGTTCAGTACAAGGCGAGCTATAGATGCACGAAAGCATAATGGAGCAGTTGTGGCAGACTTCCCATCTAACCGGGGGGAATCTTGCCTACGTAGAACAGTTGTACGACAGCTATTTGGTTGATCCTAATCAGATTCCGGAAGAGTGGCGAAATTATTTCGATAAGCTTCCTCGAATTGATGGTACGCCATCCCGCGATATTCCCCATTCCACGATACGCGAACAATTCGCGCATATCGCTAAAAACCAGCGACTGTATTCTCAGATGTCTACGCCAGTAGGCGTAACTTCGGATCATGAGAAAAAGCAGGTAAAAGTACTCCAGTTAATTAATGCGTATCGTTTTCGCGGTCATCAGCGCGCAGCGCTGGATCCATTAGGGTTGATGGAGCGAGAAGAAATTGCGGATTTAACCTTGGGTTATCATGGCCTCAGTGAAGCTGATCTGGATATTGATTTTCATACGGGATCGTTGTGCTTTGGTGCCGAAGTGCTGCCTCTCAGCGGCATTGTTGATGGTTTAGATCGAACATATTGCAGCAGTATCGGTGCAGAGTATATGCACATTGTCGATACTGATATTAAACGCTGGTTTCAGCAACGACTCGAATCGGTCAGGGGAAAGCCCGAGTACAGTGCTGATAGTAGGAAGCATTTGCTAGAGCGTTTGACTGCTGCGGAAGGTTTGGAAAAGTACCTTGGCTCTCGCTATCCGGGAACCAAACGGTTCGGGCTTGAAGGTGGTGAAAGTTTAATTCCCCTCGTAGATGAATTAATTCAGCGCGCTGGAAGTTACGGTGCAAAAGAAATTGTCATCGGTATGGCGCACCGGGGTCGTCTTAACGTGTTAATTAACACGCTTGGTAAAAATCCCAAAGATTTATTTGATGAGTTTGAAGGTAAGAAAATCACTGATAACGGATCAGGCGATGTTAAATACCATCAGGGCTTTTCATCTAATGTGATGACGCCTGGCGGCGAAGTGCATCTGGCGCTTGCGTTTAACCCATCACACCTGGAAATTGTTGCACCGGTAGTTGAAGGCTCGGTGCGAGCTCGACAGAACCGTCGTGAAGATAAGGACGGGACTCAGGTCTTACCCATTATTATGCATGGTGACTCGGCGTTTGCTGGTCAGGGCGTGGTCATGGAAACATTCCAGATGTCCCAGACACGAGCTTACAGTACGGGCGGTACTGTTCACATTATTATTAATAACCAGGTTGGTTTCACAACGCATCGCCGTGACGATACTCGTTCTACTGAGTACTGTACGGATGTCGCGAAAATGGTTCAGGCACCCATTCTTCATGTGAACGGCGATGATCCGGAAGCAGTACTGTTTGCCACACAGGTGGCAATGGATTATCGGCATCAATTTAAGAAAGACGTCGTTATCGACCTGGTTTGTTATCGTCGTCGTGGTCACAATGAAGCGGATGAGCCTTCAGGTACGCAGCCTTTAATGTATCGCAAAATAAAGGTTCAGGACACAACCCGGACTCTCTATGCGAAGCGTTTGATTTCCGAAGGATTGATCACGGAAGAAGTTTCCTCTAAGTATGAAAATGATTATCGCTCAGCATTGGAAAGCGGCCAGCATGTGGTAAAAAGTTTGGTAAAAGAGCCAAATAAAAAGCTTCATGTCGACTGGACACCCTATCTTGGTCATGAGTGGACTGCTAAAGCGAAAACCGGGGTTAATCTCAAAACATTGCAGCGACTAGGAAAGAAAATGCTGCAAACACCGGAAGGCTTCCCCTTACAAAAGCAAGTTCAAAAGATCATGGAAGACCGAAGCAAGATGAACCAGGGGGCTATGCCCATTAACTGGGGCTTTGCAGAAGTCATGGCTTACGCCACGCTTTTAAATGACGGCCACGATATTCGTATTACGGGGCAAGACGTCGGTCGAGGAACCTTTTCTCATCGTCATGCGGTTTTACACAATCAAAATGACGGATCTTCTTATGTCCCATTGCAAAATTTGAGTGATGATCAGCCGCCGTTGGAGCTGTTCGACTCATTTCTGTCGGAAGAAGCAGTGTTGGCATTTGAGTACGGATATTCAACGACCAACCCTAAAGCACTTGTTGTTTGGGAGGCGCAGTTCGGTGATTTCGCCAACGGTGCACAGGTTGTAATAGATCAGTTTATTACCAGTGGTGAACACAAGTGGGCCAGACTTTGTGGGCTGACAATGATGCTTCCGCACGGGTATGAAGGGCAGGGGCCAGAACACTCATCGGCACGATTGGAACGCTATTTGCAATTGTGCGCGGAGCACAATATTCAGGTGTGTGTACCAACTACGCCTGCGCAGGTATTCCACATGCTGCGACGTCAGGTAAAAAGGCCGTTGCGTAAGCCGTTGATTGCGATTACGCCTAAAAGCCTGCTGCGTCACAAAGATGCCATCTCTACATTGGATGACTTGTGTGAAGGTTCATTTCAGACAGTCATCCCGGAAGTGGATGAGCTTGATCCGAAGAAAGTTAATCGGGTCATTATGTGTAGTGGAAAGGTGTATTACGAACTTCTTGATAAACGACGGTCAGAGCAGCGTAACGATACAGCGGTGATTCGTATTGAACAGCTATATCCATTTCCTTCCGAGGATCTGCGTGATGTGCTTATGACTTATCCCAAGCTTGCCGATGTCATTTGGTGTCAGGAAGAGCCAATGAACCAAGGCGCCTGGTATTGCAGTCAGCATCATATGCGAGAGGTTGTTCGTGAAATAAACACGAAAATATACCTGAAATATGCCGGACGGGTACCGTCTGCGGCACCAGCATGTGGTTATACCTCAGTACACGTAGAAGAACAAACCAAGCTCGTTAACGATGCTTTCGAAGTGTGATTGCGAATTTTAGAATAAGGATTTGACATGGCAACAGATATAAAAGCCCCTGTTTTCCCGGAGTCTGTAGCAGACGGTACGATCGCAACCTGGCACAAAAAGCCTGGTGAAGCTGTTTCCAGAGATGAGCTACTGGTAGATATTGAAACTGACAAAGTTGTTCTGGAAGTTGTAGCGCCGAATGATGGCGTAATCGAAAAGATTCTAAAGACCGATGGTGAAACGGTATTAAGCGGTGAGCTTATTGGCGTCTTCATTGAAGGAGGTCAGGCAACGGTTGCGGCGACGTCTGAAGAAGCACCTTCTGCGGTTCAAAGTGCGTCCAGTGCCAACGTGGTGCCAGACACGTCGCTAAGCCCTGCCGTTCGTAAGCTGGTTGCAGAAAATAACATCGACGTTAATTCTGTACCGGCAACAGGCAAAGGCGGGCGTGTAACGAAAGAAGATGTTGTGAACTATATGGGTGCATCAGCGAAATCGGTCTCGACTCCTGCGCCCCAGAAGAGTGCATCTGCTGCGGCGGCGCCTGCACCAGCAATGCCCAAAATCGAGCTTCCAGGTGGAACCCGGATAGAAAAACGCGTACCCATGACTCGCTTGCGGGCAAGTATTGCAAGACGCTTGGTAGAGGCGCAGCAAACGGCGGCAATGTTGACGACATTTAATGAAGTCAATATGAAGCCCGTGATGGATTTGCGTAATCAATACAAAGACATATTTGAGAAACGTCACAATGGCGTGCGCCTTGGCTTTATGTCCTTTTTCGTAAAAGCGGCCGTAGAAGCACTAAAACGCTTCCCTGCGGTGAACGCTTCTATTGATGGCAACGATATCGTCTACCACGGCTATCAGGATATTGGTGTAGCAGTTTCTTCTGATCGCGGATTAGTTGTTCCTATTCTGCGTGACACAGATGGCATGTCCCTTGCTGATGTAGAGAAAAATATTCGCGACTTCGGTGTGAAGGCCAAAGAAGGCAAATTGACAATCGATGAAATGACAGGTGGAACTTTTACCATTTCTAATGGCGGTGTGTTCGGCTCGCTGATGTCTACGCCAATCATCAATCCGCCACAGACAGCGATTCTGGGGATGCATAAGATCCAGGAACGGCCCATGGCGGTGAACGGTCAGGTGGTTATTCTGCCGATGATGTATCTCGCGTTGTCATATGATCATCGTATGATCGACGGTAAAGAGGCGGTGCAGTTCCTGGTAACCATCAAAGACCTGCTCGAAGACCCTGCGCGTATTATTCTGGACGTATAAAACGGATTAAGTGGAAGCAAACATGTCAAATAAGTTCGATGTGATAGTCATTGGCGCGGGGCCTGCTGGGTATGTAGCGGCCATTCGTTGTGCGCAGTTGGGAATGAAAACTGCCTGTATTGAAAAGTGGACCTCTGAAACAGGAAAGCAGATTCTGGGCGGAACCTGCCTGAATGTAGGTTGCATTCCTTCCAAAGCATTGTTGGAGTCGTCTCACAAGTTTGAAGAAGCAAAGCATCAGTTTGATGTTCATGGTATTGCCACCGGCGATGTCGCTATGGATGTTTCGAAGATGATGGCGCGTAAAGATACGATTGTTCGCAATCTGACCAGCGGAATCGGTTCACTGTTCAAGGCGAATGGCGTTCAGTCGATTCAGGGTACCGGGCGTCTTTTAGGCGGCAAAGTGGTTGAGGTGACTGACAACAGCGGCAATGTAACGCAGTACGACGCGGATAACGTAATCATTGCAACAGGTTCACGTCCCGTTGATATCCCTCCAGCACCTCTCGGTGATGATATTGTCGACAATACCGGGGCCCTGGCGTTCCAGGAAGTACCGAAGCGCCTTGGCGTTATCGGTGCCGGTGTTATCGGTTTGGAGTTGGGTAGTGTCTGGGCTCGCCTGGGTTCAGAGGTTACGGTTCTTGAGGCACAGGAAACCTTCCTGGGCAGTATGGATCAGCAAATCGCTAAAGAGGCGCTGAAACACTTTAAAAATCAGGGATTGGATATTCGGCTGAAAGCCAGAGTTACGGGTACTGAAACAAAACGCGGTACCGTTAAGGTGATGTTCGAAGATACCAAGGGTGCTCAGGAACTAAAATTCGATAAGTTGATTGTTGCTGTAGGTCGTAAGCCGTTTACTGAAGGGCTTTTATCTGCGGATAGTGGCGTCAATCTGGACGAACGTGGTTTCATTTTTGTGGACGATCATTGCCAGACAGACGTGCCGGGTGTTTTTGCAGTGGGTGATGTGGTCAGAGGCCCGATGCTTGCGCACAAGGGGATGGAAGAAGGGGTGATGGTTGCCGAGCGTATCGCAGGCCAGAAAACACAGGTGAATTACGATTGTATTCCCGGTGTGATATACACTCATCCGGAGATTGCATCGGTTGGCAAAACCGAAGAGCAGCTCAAGGCAGAAGGTGTTGAATATAACGTCGGAAGCTGTCCTTTTGCGGCCAACGGAAGAGCGATGGCAGCTAATGCCGCGGTTGGTCAGGTGAAGGTGCTTGCAGATGCAGCCACTGATCGCGTGCTCGGGGTTCATATCATTGGTCCCCAGGCGTCCGAGTTAATCGCTCAGGCAGTGATTGCTATGGAGTTTGGAGCCAGTGCAGAAGATTTGGGATTGACCATGTTTGCACACCCCACGCTGTCAGAGACAATGCATGAAGCGGCATTAGCTGTTCATGGTCATGCAATTCATATTGCGAACAGGAAAAAGCGTTAAGTGTAACCGCTCACCCGGTAAGGGTGAGCAATAGAACCGGAAGCAGAAGAGTGATCCTTTTCTGCTCACCAGTGGCCATTGGGATCATAGAGTTGTCTTGAGGCCTTTCGTTAACTGAAAACAAACGGAAATAACTATGAATTTACACGAGTATCAGGCAAAGCAACTTTTTGCTGAGTATGGCTTGCCGGTATCCAAGGGGTACGCGTGCGATACTCCAGAAGAAGCAGCTGCAGCGGCCGACAAAATCGGTGGTGACAAGTGGGTTGTCAAAGCGCAGGTGCATGCTGGTGGGCGTGGCAAAGCGGGTGGAGTCAAGCTGGTAAGCAGCAAGGACGAAATCAAAGCATTTGCTGAAAAGTGGCTGGGTAAGAATCTTGTAACCTATCAGACTGACGAAAAAGGTCAGCCAGTCAGCAAGATACTTGTGGAGTCTTGTACTGATATTGCCCAAGAGCTTTATTTGGGCGCGGTCGTTGATCGCAGTACGCGTCGTGTAGTGTTTATGGCCTCTACTGAAGGTGGTGTAGAGATTGAGAAGGTGGCAGAAGAGACGCCAGAAAAAATTCTCAAGGCAACGATTGATCCGTTAGTGGGTGCCCAGCCTTATCAGGCTCGCGAGTTGGCGTTCCAGTTGGGTTTGACGGGTGACCAGATTAAGCAGTTCACGCATTTGTTCCTGGGTTTGTCCAAGTTATTTCACGACTACGACCTTGCATTGCTTGAGATTAATCCTCTGGTTATTACCAGTGAAGGCAAGCTGCATTGCCTTGACGGCAAAATAAACATTGATAGCAATGCAATGTATCGCCAGCCAAAACTGCGTGAAATGCATGACCCTTCACAGGAAGATGCGCGTGAAGCGCAAGCTGCAGCCTGGGAACTTAACTATGTCGCACTGGATGGTGACATCGGCTGCATGGTCAATGGTGCCGGTCTGGCGATGGGGACGATGGACATCGTTAAGTTGCATGGTGGTATGCCTGCAAACTTCCTGGATGTGGGCGGCGGAGCGACTAAAGAGCGCGTGACCGAAGCCTTTAAGATCATCCTTTCTGACGACAATGTGAAGGCAGTCTTTGTTAATATCTTTGGTGGTATCGTGCGTTGTGACATGATCGCTGAGGGCATTATTGGCGCAGTGACGGAAGTCGGCGTAAAAGTGCCTGTCGTGGTTCGTCTTGAAGGTAACAACGCAGATCTTGGAGCCAAGAAACTGGCAGAGAGCGGATTAAATATTATCGCGGCCACGAGTCTGACGAATGCCGCAGAGTCTGTTGTGAACGCAGCGAAGGGGCAGCTTTAATGAGTATTTTGATCGACAAAAACACCAAAGTGATCTGTCAGGGTTTTACCGGCTCACAGGGAACCTTTCACTCAGAGCAGGCTTTGGCATACGGCACGAAAATGGTCGGCGGTGTTACGCCCGGCAAGGGCGGACAAACGCATTTGGGGTTGCCAGTATTTAATACAGTAAAAGACGCGGTTGCGGCGACCGGCGCGGAAGCGTCTGTCATTTACGTTCCTGCACCTTTCTGTAAAGACTCCATCCTTGAAGCAGCAAACTCAGGCATCAAGTTGATTGTTTGTATCACTGAAGGCATTCCGACATTAGATATGCTGGACGCCAAGGTTAAGTGTGACGAGTTGGGTGTCCGTTTGATCGGTCCTAACTGTCCAGGTGTTATTACTCCTGGTGAATGCAAAATAGGCATCATGCCTGGTCATATCCATAAGCCCGGTAAGGTGGGTATTGTTTCCCGTTCAGGTACGTTAACCTATGAAGCGGTGAAGCAGACGACTGATTACGGCTTTGGACAGTCCACTTGCGTTGGTATCGGTGGTGATCCGATTCCTGGTTCAAACTTCATTGATATTCTGAAGTTGTTCCAGGAAGATCCAAAAACTGAAGCCATCGTAATGATCGGTGAAATTGGTGGTTCAGCTGAAGAAGAAGCAGCGCAATTCATCAAGCACAATGTGACCAAGCCTGTGGTATCTTATATTGCCGGTGTCACTGCACCTGCTGGTAAGCGTATGGGGCACGCCGGCGCAATTATCGCTGGTGGAAAAGGTACGGCTGCTGAGAAGTTTGCTGCACTCGAAGATGCCGGTGTCAAAACTGTCCGGTCACTTGCAGATATTGGGCAAGCATTGGCTGAATTGACTGGCTGGAAGTAAAGCACAGTAGATACCATAAGTATTCAGTGTTTTGATACTTGTGTAAGAAGGGCTGCCTGCGGGCAGCCCTTTTTCATTTTGTCACATGGCAATAATCGGCTATGCTATGCCGATATTTATTGCCTGTCATTCTACAGGTTGTTTGGTTGTCGTTATTCGTAAGGAGTCTGCGTTGAGTTCAGTTGAGTCACAACAGCGAGTGTTGTCTGGCATGAGGCCTACAGGAAAATTACACCTTGGCCATTATCACGGTGTGTTAAAAAACTGGGTGCAGCTCCAGCATGATTATGACTGTTTCTTTTTTGTTGCAGATTGGCATGCGCTAACGACACATTACGAAGATCCACACATTATCGAGAATAGTGTATGGGATATGGTCATTGACTGGTTGGCTGCAGGCATTAATCCGGGTAGAGCGACCTTATTTATTCAATCCCGGGTACCTGAGCACGCGGAATTGCACCTCCTGTTATCTATGATGACACCGCTGGGTTGGTTAGAGCGCGTACCGACCTATAAGGATCAACAAGAAAAGCTGAAAGAAAAAGATCTCGCTACCTATGGGTTTCTAGGCTATCCATTGTTGCAAAGTGCCGACATTCTAATGTATCGCGCAGGCCTCGTCCCGGTTGGCGCGGATCAGGTGAGTCATGTCGAATTGACGCGAGAAGTGGCCAGGCGCTTCAATCATCTGTACGGAAAAGAGCCGGGATTTGAACAGCAGGCCGAAGCCGCAATTGCGAAAATGGGTAAGAAGAACGCAAAACTATATCGAAATCTGAGGCGCAGCTATCTCGAGCAGGGTGATGCCGAAGCATTAGATACTGCAAGGGCGTTGATCAAGGAACAGCAGAACATTTCACTGGGTGATCGTGAACGTCTATTCGGCTATATCGAAGGTGGCGGAAAGGTCATACTGCCAGAGCCGCAACCTTTGTTGACTCCGGCCTCAAAAATGCCAGGCTTGGACGGCCAGAAAATGTCCAAGTCTTATGGCAACACCATCGGTCTCAGAGAAGCGCCTGCATCAGTAGATCAGAAAATCAGAACGATGCAGACCGATCCGGCGCGTGTTCGTCTTACCGATCCGGGGGATCCTGCCAAATGTCCGGTTTGGCAGCTACATGAAGTCTATTCGGATGATTCCACCAAGGACTATGTGCAGAAAGGATGCAGAAGTGCAGGGATTGGCTGTCTGGATTGCAAGAAGCCCCTCATTGAAGCTATTTTGGCAGAGCAAAAGCCGATTCATGAGCGTGCACAGCACTACGAGAACAATCCGGAGCTTGTGCGTTCTATTATTGCTGAAGGTTGTGAAAATGCACGAGATGCAGCAAAGGGTACGCTGGACGAAGTGCGTAAAGTCATGGGATTGTCCTACCTTTAATGGATGAGTTGATGTCAGTCTCGGAAGGCGCGACTGACTCCGCTGGCGTAAGACTGGAGCCGGTGGAGGCAGAGCAGTTTGTGCAACAGGCGTTGCCGTTAGCGATTGTTGACGGCAAACCAATGACCAAATTGCCGGACGATCTATACATTCCGCCAGATGCACTGGCAGTTATGTTAGAGGCTTTTGAAGGGCCTCTGGACTTGCTGCTATATCTTATTAGAAAGCAAAACGTAGATATCATCGAGATAGATGTCAGCGAAATTACACGGCAGTACATGGACTACATTGAGCTAATGGAGGCGATGAGGTTCGAGTTGGCTGCCGAATATTTGTTGATGGCTGCTATGTTGGCAGAAATAAAATCGAGAATGTTGTTGCCTCGACAGCAAGACGAACTGGGTGAGGAAGAAGATCCTCGGGCGGAGCTAATACGGCGTTTGCAACAATATGAGCGTTTTAAACGTGCCGCAGAGGATCTGGATGCGCTTCCACGATTGGAGCGAGAAAATTTCGAAATTGTATTGCCTCCGCCGAAACTCGAATCTCAGCGAGTGCACCCAGATGTGGATCTTCAAGAAATATTGTTAGCTTTTCAGGAAGTGATGCGCCGTGCGGATATGTTTGAAAATCATCAGGTCGAGAGAGAAAGACTGTCTACGCGTGAGCGTATGAGCCAGCTACTCGACGAGCTCAGCCCGACGAGCTTTACTCGTTTTGAAGCGCTCTTTCGAATAGACGAGGGACGATTAGGTTTGGTTGTCACTTTTCTTGCCATGCTCGAACTCATTAAAGAGCAGTTGGTTGAACTTGTTCAAAATGAAGTATTTGGCCCAATTCATTTGCGCGCAAGAGTCGGGACGGCTGTTGAAGATTCGGAGTGGAGCGAAATTGATACATGAAAGATGAATCCTTTCAACAACTTCAATGCATTGTTGAGGCTGCATTGATCGTCGCAGGAAAGCCTCTGGACATTGAGCAAATCAGCGAGCTTTTTGACGAGGGCGCGCGTCCGGCAAAATCGGTATTACGCGAGGTGCTGGCAGAGATTCGTCAACAGTGTGAAGGGCGCGGATTTGAACTTACTGAGGTAGCGAGCGGATATCGCTTTCAGGTCAGGCAGGCGTATGCCCCCTGGGTTAGCCGTCTTTGGGAGGAAAAGCCGCAGAGATATTCGCGCGCCTTGCTTGAAACACTTGCGCTTATCGCTTATCGACAGCCGATTACCCGAGGAGAGATCGAAGATATAAGGGGGGTGGCTGTCAGCACAAACATTATTAAAACACTGGCAGAGAGAAGTTGGATCAGAGTGGTTGGGCAAAAAGATGTGCCGGGTCGACCTTCGCTCTATGCCACAACCAGGCAGTTTCTAGATTATTTTAATTTGAAATCACTCGATCAATTGCCGCCACTGAGTGAAATCCGAGATTTGGATATCATTGGTAGGGAATTGGATTCAATGCGTCTTGCAGAAGCTGAGGCTGCTGTTAATGACGAATTGGAAGAAAGCTTAAATACTGAGGCCACAGACGAAAACTTATTGGCCCAAACGACACCTACTGACAGGTCCCTGCATTAAATGAAAAACGATAAGATAGTAATGAATGATGTTGTCGAATCCATGGAAAGTGGGCTTTCCGGTGAACGACTGCAAAAAATACTGGCGAACGCAGGGATGGGATCTCGCCGAGAAATCGAAGCGTGGATTAGCGAGGGTCGTATTAAGATTAACGGCCGGGTTGCTCAATTGGGTGATCGAGTTGTTGATGCGGATGTGGTCACTCTGGACGATAAAAAGTTATACCTGACGGCACCCGAAGATCGAGTTCGCCGCGTTATCGCCTACAACAAGCCTGAAGGAGAAATTTGTACCCGTAGCGATCCAGAGGGACGTCCAACTGTTTTTGCGCGTTTACCTCGATTGAGAGGCGAGCGCTGGGTAGTGGTGGGACGTCTGGATATCAACACTTCGGGACTGCTGCTGTTTACTAATGACGGCGAGTTGGCTAATCGATTGATGCACCCGTCTAGCGGTGTTGACAGAGAGTACGCGGTACGCGTACTCGGCGAAGTTGACGACGATATGATCGAACGCTTAAAAGAGGGCGTGTTGCTGGACGATGGTATGGCCCGATTTAGCGATATTTCAGCCGCGGGCGGTGAGGGAGCAAACAAATGGTTTCACGTTACCTTGATGGAGGGCCGAAATAGAGAAGTGCGTCGATTGTGGGAGTCTCAAGGTGTAACCGTGAGTCGACTCAAACGCGTGCGCTATGGATGTGTTTTCCTGCCCAGTCGGCTTAAACAGGGGTATTGGGAAGAGCTAAGTCAAAGAGATACGGATAATCTTGCCACGCTTGTTGGCCTGCCTTCTGTCATCGTTAAGGCAAAAGATCCTAAAGATGCTCAGGCGTGGAAGCGCAAGCAAAACAAGCGCCCGAGTGCTCAACGTGTTGTAAAAAATAAGGCAGATCAGGAACCCCGTGGCAAGCCTCGTCCGTCCAAGTCGGGCGCAAAAGCCAAGCCTTCTGGTTCGCAAAAGAAAAGTCGCGCCGGGCAAGCCTGAACTGAAACATATCAGGCCTGCTTGCTTTGCTGTGAGATTGAGGTTCTTTCGCGAACCTCAGCTGACATGACCCGGTTGCGACCGGCTTTTTTGGCTTTGTAGAGCGCTTTATCGGCACGCTCCATAAAATGTGTGAGCGTTTCGCCTTTGTTAAAGGTTGCCGTTCCCATACTGGCGGTAACAGGAATTTCAGTGTCACCTACAAAGTGGCGGGACGATTCGATGTTTCTGCGTAGACGTTCTGCGATTATTCGCGCACCGGCTGCGTTGGTGTTGCTTAAAATAATCACAAATTCTTCGCCGCCAAAGCGGAAGCACTGGTCACTCTTGCGTGAAGACGCCTTTAGGCAGCCGGCCATTTGTTTCAAAATAACATCGCCACTGCAGTGTCCCCACGTATCGTTAATATTCTTAAAATGGTCTATATCGATAATGATGACGGAAAGCTCCGTACTGTGGCGGCGACAAATTTCCGCTTCACGATGCATGGCCGAATCTAGTGCACGCTTATTACCCAGCTCGGTCAGCGGGTCCTGCAGTGCGGCCTCCAAGGCCTGGCGATACAAGAGCGCGTTGCGAAGAGGGAAAACGAGCGATGACATGACGCGTTCAATAATCGACAATTCTTCTTCCACAAATTTCTTGCTTCGGGTGATGTGAATTTCACCCAGGTCTTCGTCGTCGAGTTTCAGGCGGTAATTGCAGCTATGAGCCAGCCGCTTTTCACCCGAGAGATAGTAGCCCACAGACTCACAGGCGTAATCAAACTGATCGAAATTAACGAGGTGGCGCACTTCTTCGACAAAAATATTGATGATCTGGCGAATATCCAGAGTAGTCTGTAGTCGGCGTGACAGGCGCGAAAGTAGATCATCGTTCTGATTTGTCTGGCGACCAAGATCATTCAATGTTGATACTAATCTGGCACGATTGAAATCGATGGTGTCTGCTTTGGTTTTGTTGGTTGTCATCGTTCTGACTCTCCGATACAGCGGCGAAGATTTGCCGATTGAATGCGTTTGGAGGTAATAAAGCCAGTAGCGTGCCAGCAAATAAACAAAGCTATTAATATCATTGCGATAGATGGATTTTTTAGGAAGATTTACGAGTTGTGCGGCGACAAATTGACGAAACTTCATGAGCTGTCTGGTTTGTCAGAACAGATTTATGACGCATAGGTTGGTAAGAAAATTAAATTTGACCCCATGAGTGAGCCAAAACATTAGGTGCATGCGCTAGTCATAGAAAGGGGCTGTGTTAGAATGCGCCAGTTATCCCGGTCCATTTTGACCCTCCGGTTAAGGCGATAGAGTAAATCCATGAATTTCAGGGCAGCAGAAAGTTTGGCAGAGCAAATTGCTCAACACTTAGGACAAAGAATTATTTGTGGCCAGTTAAAACCTGAAGAAAGAATACAGGAACTGAAAATTGCAGGTGAACTGGATGTGAGTCGTGGCTCGGTGCGTGAAGCGTTGCTAATTTTAGAGCGCCGCCATTTAATCAATATATTTCCTCGCAAAGGTGCCGTGGTTTCAGAGCTCACGGCGCACCATGTTTCGAGTTTATATGATATCTATATGTCGCTTTTGACCATGTTGGCTCAGAAACTTGCAGACTGTTTACAACCAGGGGATATGGCGCTTTTTCTCGCACAGGTAGAAAAAATATCAAAACTGACTCGCACGGTAGATCGCCCTATCGAGGAGGTCATTGATGCAGCGTTTGAGCTCATGTCACTCTGTTATCCGCTGGTTGACAATCCTTATCTGGAAGAAACACTGGAAAACTTCAGACCCGCATTAAGTCGAACCTACTTTATTGCGATGAATCGCCGACGGGGCGAGCGAGATCATTCACTCGCCTTTGTTTCTAAGCTCGTCGAGGCCGTACAAGGTCGTGACTACGAGGGCATTGCAAATGTAATCCATGTCTATGGTTCGAGTCAGCGAGACTTGGTTTTGAAAGAACTGGAGGGGTGATTTGCCCGTTTGAATAGCGCCTATTGGATGCGGCTATTCTGCCTCGATATTTCGTTACTCGTATCACTGCCTACTAATTACTTCACCCGATAAAAAAAGGAAATACGAACCCAATGCGATTAAAGACCATTAAGCTTGCCGGATTTAAATCATTTGTTGATCCGACAACGGTGCCTTTCCCGCATAACCTCTCTGCGGTCGTAGGTCCGAATGGTTGTGGAAAGTCAAATATAATAGATGCCGTTCGCTGGGTAATGGGTGAGAGTTCCGCGAAGCATTTACGTGGCGAGTCGATGACCGATGTCATTTTTAACGGGTCAAACACGCGAAAGCCCATCGGCCAGGCATCGATCGAACTTATTTTCGATAATAATGCGGGCAAATTGGTGGGTGAGTACGCTCGGTTTAGCGAAATATCAGTCAAACGACGAGTTACGAGAGAGGGTCAGTCCGAATACTACCTTAACGGTACTAAATGTCGAAGAAGAGACATTACCGACTTGTTTTTAGGAACCGGACTGGGGCCGAGAAGCTATGCGATTATCGAGCAGGGAATGATTTCCAGGCTCATTGAGTCCAAGCCGGAAGAGCTGCGCGTTTACATAGAAGAAGCCGCAGGCATTTCAAAATACAAAGAGCGACGCAAAGAGACCGAGTCGCGAATGAAGCGAACCCAGGAAAATCTCGATCGCTTAACGGATTTAAGGGATGAACTGGGACGGCAGTTGCAGCATCTTCAAAAGCAGGCTCAATCTGCAGAAAAGTATACCGAGCTAAAAAAGGAAGAAAGGCATCTCGGTGCACAACTTAATGCCATGAAGTGGCACAGCCTCAACGAGCAAGTTGAATTGCAGCTTGCCGACGTGAACGACAGCGAACTCAAGCTTGAGCGAGAAGTACTTGGCCGATCTACCAATGAAAGCGCGATCGATAAGCTTCGTAGTGAATATGACGAATTTAATATTGAGTTTCAGCGAGTTCAAGCGAGATTTTATGAAACCGGGGCTGAAATTGCCCGTGCCGAGCAAAGCCTCCAGCACAGCAAAGATCGTGTTCGTCAGCATCAGCGGGAATTGACCAGTACGGTGGATTCTTTGCGAGATATTCTCTCGGAGCGCGATCAGGAAGGGGCACGATTAGAGGATATCCTGCTCGAGCTTGAAGACGCGGAACCACGCTTGGAAGAGTTGTCTGCACAGAGCGAAGACGCGGCAATATCCTTGGAACAAGTTGAACAGGACATGCAGCAGTGGCAGCACAACTGGGAGGACTTTAATCATTCGTCAGCAGGGGCCAGACAAACGGCAGAAGTAGAGCAATCGCGAATTCAGAATACGGAAGCGATGTTGAGACGTCTGTCCGAGTCAAAAGAAAAACTGGCGGGTGAGTCAGAGTTACTTTTATCACAACTCGAAACCTCTGATTATTCCATGTTACAGGAGCAGGTGGTTGAGTTGGATCTCAATATAGAGGCCTTGGAAGATCAGCGTCAAAGCGCCCAGCAAATCATTGATAGTTCACGGGAGGCGGTTCGCTCATTAGGTGTGGTACTGGCTGAATCTCGCTCACAAGAGCAGCGCTTGAAGGGCGAATTGTCGTCAAAGCTTGCACTGCAAAAGGCCGCGATGGGTGATGAAAATAAACTGCAACAAGCCTGGTTGTTACGCAATGGGCTCAATCAACATCCAAGATTTGCACAGTCTGTCACTGTTGCTGAAGGCTGGGATACCGCGCTGGAATCGGTGCTTGGCGACAAACTTCAGGCGATTAGTGTCGACAACGTATCGGAGTTCCCACTCAATGGATTGGCTGATCTGCCAGAAACCCTGGTGTTGCTTAATCGCAGTTCGGTGGACCCAGAACGCGACAGTGATTCGGAAAGAAAGACGCTCTACTCTGTGACTCAAGGTGCCGAGGCGCTCAGGTCAATTTTGGATAAGATCTATCTCGTAGCCGGGCTGGATCAGGGATTGCAACGTCGATCGGAACTTGCAGATGATGAAGTATTTATCTGCCCTGATGGTACGCTGATCGCTCAAAACTGGATTAGAGTCTACCGTCCGGATGAAAGTCGCGGAGGTGTATTGCGACGTCAGCAAGATATCGATGCTATTGAGCTTGCCATCGTTGAGTTAACCCACGCCATATCAGACAGGCTGAATGAGCAGGAACGACGTGCTCATGAGTTGCAAGTCGCGGAACAAACGTTGCAGCAGTTACAGAAAGATATGACGGAACGCCAGCGTGCGCGCGCAGACATTCAAGCCAAACTGGGGGCGATATCTGCACGCCAGGAACAGATCAGCGCACGATTGCAGCGAATTACAACGGATCAGTCAGAACTGGGCCGACAATGGACACAGGAGCAGGAGAAACTGGCCGAGTCCCGAGAGGTTTGGCAAGAAGCAATGATCCGCCTGGAGGAATTTGCCGAACTGCGGGAAGACTTGCTGGCGCAGCGAGACAAGCTAAGACAAACGCTCGACGAATTGCGCCAGACAAGCCGCCATCGGCGCGATCAGGCACATCAGGTTCAGTTACAGGTACAAGCTCTGAGGAATCAGAAAGAGAGCTTGAATACGGCCATTGATCGGTTCAATCTTCAACATGAGCGCCTGCTTGAGCGACGGATGTTGTTGGAAGAGGAACTGGCCGCTGCCGATGAGCCTATAGAAGAATATGCGTTGAAGCTTGAGGGGTTGCTGGAATCACGAAATCGGGAAGAAGCGGCCTTGGCAAAAGCGCGTGAACAGTTGGATCAGGTTGATCAACTCATGCGTGAAAAGGAAAAATTGCGGCACTCCGGTGAGCAGGTCGTTATGGATTTACGGGCCAAACTGGAAAAGCAGCGGATGAATTTACAGGCGCTTCAAATTCATCGCCAGGCGATTGAGGAGGAGCTTGAAAAAGATGATTTATCGTTACCTGAGCTAGTTGCTTCTTTACCTGAAGACGCGCACCCTCAGGTCTGGCAAGAGAGCCTTGAAAAAATTGCGCAAAGAGTTCAACGTCTGGGTGCTATTAACCTTGCGGCCATCGATGAGTATCAAACCCAAAGTGAGCGCAAGCGTTTTCTGGATGAGCAGAACGCTGATCTGGTCGAGGCCCTGGAAACATTAGAGGCGGCGATTCGAAAAATTGATCGTGAAACGCGCGCGCGTTTTAAAGAAACCTTTGATAAAGTAAATGCGGGTCTGCAAGCTCTGTTTCCCAAAGTATTTGGCGGCGGTATGGCTTATCTGGATTTGACCGGCGAGGATTTGTTAGAAACGGGTGTAACGATCATGGCTCGACCGCCAGGAAAAAAGAACTCCACGATTCATTTGCTTTCCGGTGGAGAAAAGGCGTTAACGGCGATTGCGTTGATTTTCTCAATTTTTCAGTTGAATCCCGCTCCATTTTGTATGCTTGACGAAGTGGATGCGCCGCTGGATGATGCAAACGTCGCACGTTATGCAAATATGGTCAAAGATATGTCCGATCAGGTGCAGTTCATTTATATTACCCATAACAAAATTGCGATGGAAATGGCAGATCAACTCATGGGAGTAACGATGCACGAGCCCGGTGTTTCCCGTCTTGTGTCGGTGGATGTCGAAGAGGCTGCCGCCCTGGCAGCACTTTAGGTGATTGGAACTTCTCACAACGATTGAAAAAATAATTCTAGAGTGGCGTGGTCGGTTATATATTCAATGCATCTGTCCACCGTACTTATTTAAAAAGTGAACATAAACATGGATATGAATTTTCGCGATTGGTTAATTGTTGCTGGTTTGGTCGTTCTTGTCTTGATCGTGCTGGATGGTTTGCGGCGAATGCATCGAGCCAGAAAGGACTCACTTGAAATCGCCAGGGGAATGGGGGGGCAGATGAATGGCTCGCCTCTGGATGATTTTAACCCGGAACTACCCAATGGCGGGGCCAGAATAGTGAACCCGTTAGTCGAGGAAGGGGCAAACACGGAATACGCACAAAGAGATGATTTGCTTGGTGAGAGTTCGCTCGATGAACCCGTTGATTCCTCTGAAATGCGTTTGTCGGCCCATGACGATCGTGACGAAAATGTGATTGAGTTGCACTCAGAGCCGCGGAAAGTCGGCAGCTTGAAAACGGCCACAAAAATTGATTCACCTCGGCACTCGAAAAGTTTTGGTGAAGGACTCAAGCCAACAAATAAACGCGATAAACCGACGGGGACACCAAAAACGCCAGACGGCAATAAACGAAAAATAAATCAGGAAATTCTGGTCATTAATGTATTTAGTCGTTCGGCTGACGGCTTTAATTGTGGTGATTTGTTCAACTTGTTCGACGCTTGTGGGCTTGAATTTGGTGACATGTCGATATTTCATCGTCATGAAGAAGCCGATACTGAATCGCCTGTTCAGTTCAGTGTCGCGAACGCCGTTGTGCCTGGAAATTTTTCGGTAGAGGATATGGATGAGTCATATACACCGGGCGTTAGTTTCTTTATGAGCCTTCCGGGGCCAACAGATAATATGCTGGCGTTCGAATGCATGCTTGCTACGGCGCAATGTGTGGTTAAAAACCTTGATGGCGAAATGAAAGATGAGCAACGCAGCGATATGACCATTCAAACCGTAGAGCATTGTAGACAGCGGATCAAAGACTTCGAGCGTAAACAGCTGTCGATACGCCGCTAAACTGGTAAATTTTGCAATAACACTCCCCATATCAGAGCTTGAGCAAAGGTTCGGCTCTGATCTCCGCTATTTCCGGCATACACGACTTGAGCATGACTATGATCCCTGATTCCGTTAAAGCGGAACTTGCTTCGCTTAGAATTGAAATCAATGAACACAATCATCGGTATTATGTTATGGACGAGCCCTCCATTCCAGATGCTGAATATGATCGTTTGATGAATCAACTTAAGCGTTTGGAATCTGAATGGCCAGACTTGGTTTCACCTGACTCGCCTACGCAACGGGTAGGTGCGGCACCGATCATCAGTTTTAAGCAAGTCACTCACGAAATTCCCATGCTGTCTCTAGATAACGCCTTTTCCTTCGAAGAGCTTGAAGACTTTGACAGAAGAGTCCGGGAGCGTTTGGAGGCTAGTGAAAGCGTGACATATGCGTGCGAACCCAAAATGGATGGGATTGCAGTCAGTCTGCTGTACGAAAACGGCGCACTCGTCAGAGCGGCCACCCGAGGTGATGGGCAATCGGGGGAGGATATAACTCATAACGTTCGGACAATTAAATCTGTGCCGCTCCTGCTCAGAGGAAAGGATTTTCCGGAGCTTTTGGAAGTCAGGGGCGAAGTCTATATGCCAAAAAGCGCCTTTGATCGGGTAAACAAACGGGCAGAGGCTGAGGGACTGAAAACATTCGTCAATCCTCGCAATGCCGCATCGGGAAGTTTGCGACAGCTAGACCCCAGAATCACCGCTACACGGGGCCTGGATATGTATTGTTATGGTCTTGGCATTGTGACTCCGGCACCTTTCGCTGACGCTCATCTGGAAAGTTTAAATAAACTACGCACCCTGGGGTTTCGAGTTAATCCTCTGACGGAAAGTGCCTGTGGCGTTGAAGGGTGCCATGCGTACTATCAAAAAGTGATGGCATTGAGAGATTCGTTGCCCTACGAAATCGACGGTATTGTTTTTAAGGTCGACAACTACAAAAAGCAGCAGGCTCTGGGTTTTGTTTCCAGAGCGCCCAGATGGGCTATTGCACATAAGTTCCCTGCGCAGGAAGAATTGACTCAGGTTGTGGATGTTGAGTTTCAGGTAGGGCGTACGGGCGCGATAACCCCGGTGGCGCGATTGACCCCGGTCTTTGTAGGTGGTGTGACGGTTAGCAACGCGACATTGCATAACATGGATGAGATTCGTCGTCTGGATTTGAGGATCGGAGATTTCGTTGTCATTCGTCGCGCCGGCGATGTCATACCGCAGATTGTTAACGTAGTAAAGGAACGCCGGAATCCAGAGGTCAAAGAGGTCTTGCTGCCCGTCCGATGTCCGGTCTGCGACTCTGCTGTGACCCAGATTGAAGGTGAAGCCGTCGCTCGTTGTTCCGGAGGCTTGTATTGCCAGGCTCAGCGAAAAGAAGCGATCAAGCATTTTGCTTCGAGAAGAGCGATGGACATTGACGGCCTTGGCGACAAAATAGTCGATGCGTTGGTTGATCAGGGATTGGTCAAGACGGTGGCTGATCTTTATGCCCTTACTGTTAGTCAAATTGCGGCATTAGATCGAATGGGGCAAAAATCAGCAGAAAATCTGATTGGCGCAATACAACGTTCAAGGCAAACGCAATTAGCCAACTTTATTTATGCACTCGGAATTCGAGAAGTGGGTGAGGCTACTGCACGCGCACTGGCCAATTTCTTAAAGACGCTTGAATCGATGATCAGTGCATCAGTGGACGACTTGCAGCAGGTGCCCGATGTTGGCCCGGTGGTGGCAAGCCATATCGAAACGTTTTTTCGGCAGCCGCACAATCTAGAAACGATAGAAGCACTCTTGGCGGCCGGTATCGTCTGGCCGGAGGTAGCTTCGAGCGATATAGATCACCCACTCAAAGGAAAAACTTTTGTAATCACCGGCACCCTGAGCAGTTTAGGGCGTGAGGAGGCAAAAGATCGACTCCTTAAGGTGGGTGCAAAAGTCAGTGGCAGCGTATCGAAGAAAACCGATTTTGTCGTTGCAGGCGAAGCGGCGGGGTCTAAACTTGAAAAGGCACAGGCGTTGAATCTTACGATTGTCGACGAAAATTGCTTCCTGAAAATGTTGGAAAATTCGTAGTCAGTCGATAATTTAGCGGTACCGGCGTTTTATTCTGTGAACCAACAACGGTTTCAGTAAACTCTGTGTAGCCGCTCGTAACTGAATTTTATAAGATTTTGCGATAGTTCATCCGAATGATAAAAAAGGAAACGGAATTTTTCATGACTTTCGCGAACAAGTTCCTCTCGATCGCTCTCGTTATAGCTTCTTCGACCCAATTCTCTGGGTGTAAAAGTGAATTGTCTCCCTCAGACCCTCGCGTGTTGGGCGTGCCTACGCAAACCGCCTTTCTTGGGGTTGAATTTGAATACAACTTTGGTGCAGAGGGCGGCGGCGGGCTCCTGGATTACTCCCTCTCCAATTCGCCAGACTGGTTTTCGCTTGAGGAAACTACGAACAAAGCAAGACATGGCGTAATCGGTCGCGGTGTTCCCGGAATCACCGGGGGACGTCGGGGAGAATTGGATCTCGGAACAACTTCCAATGTCGCCATCACCGTAAATGATGGCGGTCGCACGGGTACCAATACCTTCGAGATAGAAGTTAAGCATAATACCCTGGCGCTCACAGAAGTGACTGTGGCTGAGGGCGAGAGCAATGGGTATGTCAAGGATCCAAACGTTGAAAAGGAGCCTGAAACTCCCGCCACAGAGTGCGTGAAACCCGCAGGGGACGTGACCGGTGTTTATACGGTAGATGGAAAGGAATATAAAACCTACCCGGTTGTTATGTCGTTAGTGTTGGCGCAACCTTCGGTTGAGCCCGTTAAGGTACGCTATGAGTTGACCTCAGAGTTTATTGATATCACCGATCCGGCGAAAAAAGATGCTCAAGAAAAGCAAAATCTGAGCAAGGCTCGCCCCCTATACGACTATGTGTCAGATAGTCACTCTCTGGCAGAACTGTCATATCTTCAGTCTGAGTCGATGGGCGGGGTTGTGACCTTCAATCCTGGCGTGACCACCTGTTATATCCGCGTCGAAGTGATAGACGATATCAAAGCAGAAAGAACGGAAACATTTCACGTTGAACTGAAGGAAGTTGTCAGCGGATTAGCCAGCTTTACCGCAGACAAATCCAAGGCGAAAGCTGGCATCAACATTCAGGACAACGAGCCTGTGGTCAGTTTTGAGCTAACGTCCAGTGTAGTAAATAAAGGGGGTGAAAAAACTTTTAAGGCGAAGCTGGATCGTGCCGTATCGAGAGAAGTAAGAACAAAAATCATCGCCGCGTCAAACGGTACCTTGACTAGCGAATTCTATTCACTGACACAGGCGGGTATGGGTAGTTCGGCCAATGGGGAAGTATTGACAGAGCTGGTTTTCCCAGCTGACACGACCGAGCTTGAGTTTGTGGTTAATATAGGTAACTCACTTGCAAAAGCCGGCGAGAGTTATGTTGATGATAAATTGATTAATCTCGAATTCAAGGAAGAATTTACCGACTCGTCAGCAAGAACCAATGAGAAGGTTGTTCTGGCGATATACGTGAATGAATGGCTGAATACGTTGAATCTCAGTTCGCAGGGCAATGCGCTCTCGATAAAATCAATGCAGCTCGACAAAAACCAGAATGTTTTGTTGATCGGCGATATTCTGAATTCCTCGGGCAATCGTGACGGTGTATTTAAAACGTTTAACCGTAAGGGTGAGGCTGTTTCCATTGGTTTGGACGAGATCGTGTCTTCAACCGCAAATGGAGAAGTGACTGGCGCTGCTATCGCATCTATTACGCGACCCAATCCGGCAAAGACAGGCGATGATGATAAAGAGCTTATTCAGGTGGTCGCCGTTTTTAATGCGACCAGTGAAAACAATGGGATTGGTGGCAAGGATATCCGGGTTAGAGGCTTCGAGAGAGTCGTTAACGTCAATGCGTATACCTTGAAGTGGGAAAAAGTCATTGGCACTCAGTCTGATGATACCGCGACTTCGGTCGCATTAGACACCTCGGGGAATGCCTATATTGCGGGTTATACACTGGGAAGTATACCTGCGGTAGATACCAAAGAAGCTCTGCCAAATATGGGCGGCGCAGATGGCTATATTGCGAAGCTTGACACGAATGGAGCGATTGTGTGGCAAACGCTGTTGTCTTCTGCCGGCGAAGACATCATCACCAGTATTGATATGTCAGGTGCGAATCTGGTTGTAGGAGGAACGACGACTGACCGTATCGCCTCGACCGGCAAGGGTGGAAAAGACCTGTTTGTTGTTAAATATGGCGTTAACGGGTCGAAATCTACCAATGATCAACAGATTGGTACATATTTGGATGATGAGCTTACATCGGTTGCAACCAGCTCGACAGGCGTTTTTGTAACCGGTTATACACAAGGCGACATTAATAATGCCGCCGTGGGTGACGAAGATATTAAGGATGTGGATCACTCATCGGTAGATTTTTATACCTTTAGTCTGGATTCTCGCAGTGAGTTGATATCTTACGCGCATACTGGTACCGAAAATACGGACCAAATGAACAAGATCCTTTCACTGGATACGCAGGCGCTGGTTGGGGGATTTGTTGAGGGTGGATTTAATGGCAGCAACTCGCTAGGCGGTAAAGATGCGTTAATTGCGGCCTACGAGACCGACCTTGCCAAAATTAACGGAACAGATGCAAATGCCAGCACCGCCAAAGATATGAAATTGCTTTGGAGTGTTCAGTTTGGTGGCGCAGAAGATGATTCTATTATTGATCTGGATGTGTTCAAAAACGCCAAGCTGTTTTCCCTGAGCAGCTCATTCAAAGCAGGCGAGTTGAACTATATCCTTCAGCCACGAGAATCCATCAGTGGTGTGGAGCTATCAAAATAAATGAAGCCTCAGGCTTCAACGTGTAGTGAGTGATTGGCAGCGATCGTTTTTAAAAGATCGCTGCTCGTTAACACACCAACCATTAAGTTTTGATCAATCACCGCGATCGCATTCAAATTCTGATTGAGTAGCAACCTGGCAGCCACAGATATTTGTACTGATGGTCCCGCGCTATACATAAAGCGAGGAATAAACTCCCTGACAGGGATATCTTTTAAGGATGTTAGGTCGAGCTTCGAATTAAAGATAAATGACAGAATATCTCCGAAAGACAGTATTCCTGTCACCTTGCTTTGCTCTGATACAACAATATGATGAATACTGTGCGCTTCGTAAAGTTCCCAAGCCGCTTCGATAGGCGCACTTCCTTCAAGTGTAATCAAACGCTGACTCATGACTTCCGAAATCTTTGCATCGTGAGAGGTGTTTTCCTCACCGATGGCATTTAACGTGTTTCTGACTCCCTGACCATAATTTGTGGCATAAGCTGTAGGCAACAATATACTGTTTTTTAATACGCTCGCACTCTTTTCGGCCGCCGCGACATGCTCCAGCTCATTCACTCGTCGCTCAAAGTGAAGTGGTGATAGTGGCGTATAGTAGCCTCGACCAGGCTCATGAATGAAAAGGCTCATCGGCGTACCTCTCGGGATGCCTATATTTTTCGGCGCTTCAGGTCTCGGATGATAAAGCGTGCCGGATGAATCATCGACAGCAGGTCAACAGGCATAGGCAGTGGCCTGTTATCTATTGTATCGGCAACAATCTCACATGCTAGAGGGATGCTGGCTAAACCTTTCGATCCATGAGCAATATTTGCATACAGACCCGGCATCGCCAGATCAAGCGGGGGGATCATCGCGTTAGCGTCTTTTCGATAATCTGAGAAGTGTGTTACCGACGCAGCGTAATCGGGAATGGCGCCAATGACAGGAAGGTAATCATTTGTCATGCATCGAAATGCCGCATGGCCCTGCAAAGTATCGGGTGTAAGTTCGAGTAGTTCGAGTGAAGAGGGGAGCCAGTGGCCTAATGAATCTATATTTCGAGTATGGTCTTCATCTGAAATCTCAAGGCTTTCTATGTGTTGATCAAAGGTAGCGCCAAAACAATACTGGCCATTCTCGGCTGGACTGATATAGCCTTCGCCGCAAACCACGGTCTTAATTCGTTTGGATTCGCTATTTTGAGGCGCAACCGTTGTTTGCCCACGAATTTTTTTGAGTGGCAGGAAAGCCGTTTGTGTTAATTCAGTGGCTGCATGTGCATTTGCGAGTATCACGATATCGAAAGTATCCTCAATCGCTTTAGTACCGGAAAATAATTGCCATTGATGTGATTGAAGACAGAAGGATAAACTGGTTATTGGGGTCTGATAGCGGCTTTCCGTCGCCATTCTGCTGGCAAAATACTGGCAAAGTTTTCTGGGAGATATCCATCCTGAACCGGGAAGATGGGTTCCTCCGCTGTTCACCGCGATCCCGATAACCTCGCTGGCAACGTCTGCCGTATCCAGATATTGCAAGATATCTTCCGGGTAATCTGATCTAGACTTCTGTTCGTATTGTCTGCATTGCTCTTTATCATCGTGGGCGAGCTGAACAAGTCCACAAGGATGCCAGAATTGATGCTCAGCCTCTTGTGCCATGGCTTTTGACAGTCGGGAATAATACTTGCCGGCAAAGTTATAACTGTACAGCCAGTAAGCGCTTTCAGGATTAAATTGTTTGGCCAATTTAATGTATAGCGCCCCTTGTTTATTACCGGAAGCCTCCTCGCCTGCGTATTTGTTTCGTTCGAAAAGTGTTATATCGTGCCCACGTTGTTTTAGCTCGTGTGCTGTCATTAGCCCGGATAGTCCGGCACCGATTATTGCGACTCGTTTCTTTATTTTTTGCTTGGATTTATGATGGGAGGCGGCAATCCAGGGGTATTGTCTGATTTGCTCCTGGGTCAAATTGTCAGGCTGATCCTCGGTTGTAACAAATGTACCGCACAGAATGTCTCGCTTTTGCCCATACCCTTTCACTTTTCTTACGTTAAAACCAGCCGCACTAAGCGATCGTCGAACAAATCCTGCCGATGTAAAGGTGCTAACGGTGGTTCCGTTGCGACTGTGGGCTGCGACTTGCTGTATGAGGGCCTCCTCCCACATTTGAGGATTTAAAGACGGCGAAAAGCCATCTAGAAACCATGCATCAGCAACAAATATCGCTTTCCCGTATTCTTCAATGGCGTCCCCAAAAAATAGGGTGAGAGTAACGCGCCCTTCTTCAAACACGAGCCTGTGGCAACCTTGCACCGATGGGGGGTATTGCTCAAGTAACTGAGTTGCGAGCGACGCAAGCTCGGGCCAATAGGATAGGGCTCTTGCCATATCTTCCCGCTTCAGCGGCCAGCGTTCTACCGAAACAAAGTTGAGTGTGGCAATGGCACGGCTTTCGTCTGCTTGAGCCTTTCGCCAGCAGGCCCACGAACACAAGAAGTTCAATCCAGTACCAAAACCTGTTTCGGCAACGCAGAAATGTTTACGACCGGGATCTAACAATCGTGTCGCTAAATGATTTTGAGCTAAAAATACGTGCCTGGTTTCTTCCAGTCCGGATTCGCGAGAGTAGTAGATATCGCCAAATAGCGTAGACTTTGGCTGACCTTCATCGCTCCAGTGAAGATCAGCCGTTTCAATGGCAGGAGGGCGCAGTGTCATATCAACGGAATTTATTCAATGGTGACATTATTTATGATGATGGGTTTTAGGGGGACGTCATTGAAATATCCGGAGCGTCCCGTAGAGGTTGCAGCGATTTTATCGACAATGTCCATGCCACTCACTACTTTGCCAAATACCGCGTAGCCAGGATTGGTCAGGCTAAAGTCGAGAGGATTATTGTTCTCCACATTGATAAAAAACTGCGACGTGGCAGAATTTGGATCATTTGTGCGGGCCATTGCAATGGTTCCACGGTTGTTATGAAGGCCGTTATCCGCTTCATTGTGGATAGGCGCCTTGGTTGCCTTACGTGCCATGTCAGGGGTGAATCCCCCACCTTGAATCATAAATCCCGGAATAACCCGGTGAAAAATGGTGCCTTCGAAAAAGTGCTCATTCGCGTAATCTACAAAGTTCTTCACCGTCACTGGAGCCTTTTCTGCAAATAATTCCAGTTTAATGTTCCCCTCAGAGGTACTAATCGTGGCAAATGTGGAATGTTGTGGCTGTGCGTTACTTGTAATGCTTAAAAGCATCAAACAGGCGGTGGCAAACACGCTAGCTAGTTTCATTGATATCTCACTTTAATAAATTGTTATGTGTTCTTTTCACTGGCATAAGCCCGATTTCTGCCTTTGTGCTTGGCTTGATATAGGGCATCGTCAGCGCATTTTAACAAATACTCCGGACTAATATAGCTTTCCGGAATCATTGAGCAATAGCCTATACTTACCGTTACCCAAGGTGATGCCGGGTTATGGGCGTGTGCAGTACGAGTGGCTTCGATTGTGCTGATGATTTGTTCCGATACAAATTGGGCTGCACGCGCGTTACTGAATGGCAGTACGGCGACAAATTCTTCTCCGCCATAGCGAGCACACAAATCGTCTGGCCGGTGCAGGCAGGACTTAATCGTTTGTGCAATCAGTTTTAGCGCCTTGTCGCCTTCGAGGTGTCCTTGATTGTCATTAAATGCTTTGAATGCATCCACATCAATCATAAGAATGCTAATAGGTTGTTGATGTCGCTGGGCACTGCTGACGAGTTTAGGCAGTGCGGTATTAAAGTAGCGTCTGTTGTAAATTTCTGTGAGACCATCAATTTCAGAAATCTTTTGAAGCTCCTTTTGTGTTTCAAGGAGGGCTAAGCGTTCTTGCCTGAGTGCGACTTGCTGTAAGAAACTCAGACGAACTTCTTTATCCATGGTAGCGTTGGATAAAAGGCTTATTAGTGTAATAAATACATAGATGAAGCTGGATTCAATAAGTTGATTTTTGCTGAAACCAAAGCCAATGAATGTGATCAGCGACAGTCCAAGCATAATTAGCGCAAAGGGTAGAACAATCCTGAAGTTAATGCGCAATACATTGCATAGAAAGAAAATAGTAATGATCGATCCAAATTGATAGTGCTCGTTACCCAGTTTCGAGGCAAGCACGCCAACAAAAAGCAGCGAAACATGGATGATAAGGACGCCGTAGGCCAAAAGGTAGAATTGGCGACGAACAGTGCGGGTTTTTGCTGAAATATATAAAAGAATCAAAATAAGCAGCGCGCAACCAAAACGAATAAGTGCCGACTCGGCTGCGAGTGAGGGAATAACAAGTAAATCGGATATAAAAAAAAGCAACAGGCCGAATATGCCAGCCAGCGGAAATATTTTATTTTCCTTTTTGTAGGAACTCAGCATATATCGTAAAAATTGACATTCGAGTTCTTCGGGAAACTTGAGGCTAGGCCGGGGATGGGCAAGCAGGCTGAGTGCTTGATCTATCTGTCTTTGTGAGAGAAAAAGCTTATCAAAAGCCGACAATGGAGTGATCTCCGTCAGATGTGAACAAATTCTATATTCTAACTATTGTATCGCTTGTATTCGCAAAGTGGGACATGCTTACAAACTGTAACCAAACTAAAAGATTATTATATGTACAAATTAGGTTGTCCCATCCATTATCTGCATTGGGAAAACTACTCAATAAGTTCACATTGGACGAGGTCGGGACATGAACTCAATCAAACAACAATATAATGACAAATCCCGTCTAGGCCGGTTGCTGGTAAACCGGGGTTACATTTCGGAAAATCAACTTGAATCTGCGCTGACTATTCATCGGTCTGAAGGCGTACGTTTGGGTGAGGTGCTGATAAATCAAGGGTTGATCTCGGCAAAAGACCTTGAACGAACACTCAAGCATCAGAGCCGAACTCGTTATGCTGCGGCATTGGTGGCAGTGGTTGTCGCTCCAATGCAGCCGCTGGTTGCATTTGCCGCGAGCGCCCCTGTCAACGCGTCTGCAGAAAAAAGCGTTTCTACGATGGAAGAGTTTTCTGCCCGTAGTGGTTTAAAACCGATGGAAGACGATGCCATGGCAGATGTTTCTGCACAAGGGTTGGTCGAAGATGTCCAGGCGTTAATGGGGCTGGTGGATTCCGAGCAGAAGCCGGATGCGGTAAAAGTCGTCAAAACATTGACTAATGTATTTGTGCCGGTTACCAACATGCTTGCGTGGGATTCTACTGTGGAGGGCGTTACTTATGATTCCTCCAAGCCTGCATTCAAAATGCTGGCAAGTGGCAAGATGGAGTTGGCGTTGCCAACACACATAGACAAAATCAGTCTGGAGAATTTGCGTGTCAGTGGCAGTTCTGGCCCGAGCTTCGGTAATGTCTACCTGAGCGATATAAGTTTTGCGCCAGAGTCTCGTTTGGTTATCAGTACGCATTAAGTTTTCAATAAATAAAAAAAGCCGCTAGTGCGGCTTTTTTTATGCCTTGGCTATGCTGTAAGTGTTAGACAGGCTTTTCTCGTATCCTTTGGCGCCATACAAATTGGGTCGGGAGGCTTGCCCACGAAGGATATCCATCATCTTTTTGACGCGTTGCAAAGAGCTATTAGCCACCTTGGCATTTACCAGATTTCTGGATTTGCACTCTTCAAGCGTTGATTGTACCTGATGCCAGAGCGTCACCGTCTGCTCATCTGCAAATGACGAAATTTGTTCGGAGATCTTGCCAGCGACAGGTTTGACGCCACCGCTAACCAGCAGTCTAACTTTTAACTGGCTGTTGCTTTCCAGCTTTTTGATGAGTTGGGTTTTGTACTGTGTGAGTTGCTGAAGGGATTCGGAATCTCTCGCAGAAAGTGCCTTTTTTTCTTTATCCAGCACTTGGGTGAGAGATTCCAGATTTTTTAAATCATCTGATAGTAATTGAAAAAGTCTTGAAGATAATGTGTCCATTTAATCCGCCTCAGAAAATGCTTTTATCAAAATCAAGCATTTTCTGGGCCAATCTTTTAGGGTTTACATCGTAACTGCCATCTTCCAGCGCGGCTTTGATTCGCGCAACCTTCTCACTATCAACATCAGGCTTGTTCTTCAGGCCGACCTCGATATCTTTCAACGCCTTTGCTTTGTCGCTGAGCACGAGGTTTTCTCCTCGCGGCTGTACTTCCGAACCGGGAGTCGCTTTCTCGGTATTAGCTACTGCTTGCTTTGACTGAGACTGCGAAACATCCAGGTTTCGTGTTCGTGTATTCTGTGTGTGGCCTAAACCATTAAATTCGATTGGCATGGCACGTTACCTTTGTGTATCAAGACTTAGTTCTATTATCGGCGTCATTACAGATAACTTTAATGAAATTTTAAAAATTTTATAAGGCAACTTTGACTTTCTGCCGATCTATAACTATTGCACGGATTACTTTTCCTGAAGCCATGTTCTTAACTGATATTTGTTGCCCTAATTTGCCATCGGAAATGGCGATTCCCGGTACTTCAACTCGAATCGCGCTTCCGGTGGCATTAATCATAACCGCATCGCCCTTGCTGATCAGTTGTGGTCTGGAAAGCAGGCCAGGGTAAATGGCTTCATCCGCTCGAATTGAACGTTTCAAATCCATGCCGACCACGTCATCAATAGATTGATAGTAGCCTCTTCTCAGGTTATCTGCACTTATTTCCTTGATTATCAGGTCATCGGCTTTCAAGCGATAGGATCTTGGTAGCGGAGATTTAACGATCACGGCCGGGATAAATATATTCATGCTGAATTGCATATAGAGCGACCAGGATTTAGTGTCATTGCAAACTATTTTTACTGATGGGCGATTGGTTTGCATCAGGTCATCTGAGAGCATAAATTCTAGCGGCAATTCACATGCATTCAGATTCAAGCGCGGATCAATTTTGCCGATAGAGTATTCAATCCGGACATTTCTTTCCGTTTCGAGTTCTTGCAGGTAGTTGCTCAGGTAGTAGGTAAGCTCATCCTCAATAGACGTGGGTTGGGTTTCCTGAGCGGGAGTTGTCGACGCGTTATCTGCAATGACCGAAGAGGCTAAAAGAAATGATGTCAGTAAAGTTAGAATACGAGAGCGAATTTTCATTTTATGTCCTATGCTATTCAGAAAGTAGGTTTACTGTCTCGCAGAGGCGTCAATTGCTCGGCGTTTTAGATAGGAAAATCCTAATATTACAGAAAGGTGCAAAAAATGTGCCTTTTTGAGTGAGTGGAACAGGGGTAGCCTGTATGGCGGGTATTTTAGATAGTGTTAATCAACGAACTCAGCTTGTGGGTCAGAACAGGCTGGAGCTTTTGTTATTTAAGTTACAAGGGCCTCAAATATATGGAATAAATGTATTTAAGGTAAAGGAAGTACTTCAGTGTCCCAAACTAACGATGATTCCCAAGCGAAATCCGGTGGTCAGAGGGGTCGCACATATTCGGGGGGGGACCATTCCTATCATGGATATGGGAATGGCTATTGGGCAGCGCCAGATTCCGGAAGAAAAAATCCAGAACTGCTTTGTTATTATTACGGAATATAACCGAAAGACGCAGGGATTTCTGGTTCAGGGGGTCGAGCGTATTGTTAACCTCAACTGGGAGTCGATGCATCCGCCACCCAAAGGGGCCGGGCGGGAGAATTACCTGACTGCAGTGACCCAGCTGGACAAGCAGCTGGTTGAGATTATTGATGTCGAGAAAATTCTGGCCGAGGTTTCTCCGATGGAAGAAGGCATCAGTGCCGCTGTATTCAAGGAGAAGGAGCAGGTGCTCGAAAAAGCCAAAAGCTTTCGGGTTTTGGTTGTGGATGATTCGGTTGTGGCGAGAAAGCAGATTCAAAACTGCCTTACCGCCGTGGGTGTAGATGTTGTTACAAAAAATGACGGTCGTCAGGCACTGGAGTACCTCCGGGGCATTGTTCAGGATGGCTCAAAAATTCGCGACCAGTTTGCCATGATGATTTCGGATGTGGAAATGCCTGAAATGGATGGCTATACACTCACGACGAACTGTAAAAATGATCCACGGCTGTCGGATCTTTATATCATGCTGCATACTTCGTTAAGTGGTGTGTTCAATCGCGCAATGGTTGAAAAAGTGGGGGCCGACGATTTCATGGCAAAGTTTAGATCGGATGAGCTGGCCGAGCGCGTGATGGAAATAATCGATAAAACTAGCAAGTAACTGGCGCCGAGTAATGGATAAACTTTCTAGAACATTGTCGGCCGGACAGGCGGATGAGTATGAGCTGTTTAGAGGCTTTTTGCAGCAAGCGTCTGGAATTTTGCTGGGTGACAACAAGCAGTACCTGGTAAAAAGTCGTTTGCGCAATATTATGCTTGAGCAGAACATGCAAACGCTGAACGAGTTGGTGGTCAAGTTGCGTTCTCCGGGGGAGCGTCAATTGAAAGATGCGGTGATTGACGCCATGACCACCAACGAAACGCTGTGGTTCAGGGATACACACCCTTTTAGAAT
Source organism: Hahellaceae bacterium (assembly GCA_024234505.1). Taxonomy (GTDB): domain Bacteria; phylum Pseudomonadota; class Gammaproteobacteria; order Pseudomonadales; family Oleiphilaceae; genus JACKOD01. The sequence goes on from JACKOD010000003.1 coordinate 410,552, forward strand.
TCTGCAAGAAATCATATTGCCAGAGTTCGCTGCGGAGTCTGCAACCAAGCCAATAAAAATATGGTCGGCTGCTTGTTCAACGGGACAAGAGCCCTACTCGGTTGGAATGATTGTTGATGAGTTCCGAAAGTCGAAACCTGGTAGATTGGGCAATGTGCAAATAACCGCGACGGATATCTCACAGACGGTACTCGATTCTGCAAAGAAAGGTGAATATGAAATGCTCGCCATCGGCAGAGGGTTGCCGCCTGAGCGGCTTCGCATGTATTTTACCGAGCAGTCGACTGGCACCTGGCGGGTGAAGCCGGAAATACAGCGTATGATTGAGTTCAGGTTACTCAACCTGCTGGACAGATACTCTGCGCTAGGCCGCTTTGATATGATTTTTTGTCGCAATGTCCTCATTTATTTTTCGGCGGAGCTTAAAAAAGACATCATTACCCGAATGCATCAGGTATTAAGGCCCAAGGGATATTTGATTTTAGGTGCCTCAGAGTCAATGAATGGGTTGCAAGACAAATTCGAAATGGTGCAATGTCGCCCGGGAATCATTTATCGCGCGATATGATCAGGCGTTCAACACCAGGCTAAAATCCTGACTCTTAATTGTGTACGCCTCTGGATTGGATTGCGGGCTCTTGTCATTCGAGTGTGTGACTATTTCCTTTAACTTTTGATATCTGAATGTAATCTCATCGAGCGAATTGTCTCCTTTGTGGCTGATGACGCTGGAGCAGACCTGGTTGCTGACACCATAGGCTTGTTGGAGTTTAGAGGCATTGTTTATGTAGTCCGCTGTTGGCTTGTGTTGCTGTGTGCGACTAAAGGCCTCTCTGAAAGACTGGCTATTGTTCAGATCCTTGCTGATTTTTTCCAATGTCTGAGCGGGAGCATTGCCAACAGCTTGCAGCCGGCCAAAGGCGTCTCGTTTTACCTCAAGTCGGGTGGCAGGGTTCATCCGCATTTCGGCAATTTTATTCCTGAGTGTTTCCCTCATGAACAAGGTATCTTTGCCTATTCCTTCAATAAGTGAATTGATGCGAGGAGGGCGCTGACTGCCTTCTTCAGGGGATTGGTTGCTTAGCGTAACGTATTCATCAGACAGAATTTTTTTGGGGTCTGAAGTGGAGGACTTTCCTGCTTCCAGGCTGGTAGCGGAAGGGCCTGTTTTGGATGCATTAGGCTGAGTGGTAGGAATGCTGCTTTGTTTAAGCGGATTAGAAAGCGCCATACCTGAAATCTCTGTTCGTGAATAAATATTTTGGCGTAAATTGCAGATACCCAGATAAAAGCAAAATACTTGCCAGAATTATTTATTTTTCCTGTTGATCAGGGTTGCGAGAAGTTGATTCCTTATCTAACTTGTTGAATACGAGAATGATTAAACGTAGGGAAATGACATGTCGATATTAGACAATATCCAGAACTATTATGAGCCATTAGTGATGGAAGAGCTTGCTCATCTATTGGATGAACAAGAACATGACAGACCGGATGAAGATATGCTGGGAGATGTCGTGTGCGTTGCACTCAACCATTTGCCGCCTCGTTATTTTCGCCATGAAGTCGATCTTATTTACTACTTGTCGCCGACCGAAGCCGAAGAAATGCGGGCAAAAGTTAGAAAGGCTGTTGAAGATGCTCTGGCTTATGTAACAAGCAACCGCCGAAGTTGATTGAAACAACGGCGGAGATTGGCGCTAATTGTATTAAGGATTAATTTGAGATTGATACTGCCGTGGCGGCTTCAATTCGTTGGAGTTGCCGATTTCGAAGGCTGGTCGGTATGTCTACAAGTGTAAACCACTCCAATGCGGCCTCTTCTATCTGCGTAGCTGTATTGCCAGCATTGGCTGTGCTGTTGAATGCTCCCGAAAGTCGTTCTACTTGTATCTCCATTCGTTGACTCCGGTCTTCGGGAGGGGATTCGAGGCCGGCCAGAATTTCACACAGTATGCATAAATAACCACCTCGTCCGGGAGCGCTGTGATAGCTGCCGATGAATAGATTATTTTTAATGCTTAACCATATTTGATCGAATGTTTTCTCGATTTGTTCGGGCAGCTTTATTCTGGATGCAAACTCATCTCCGATATCACCGGTTTGGCTTATGTTTTCGAGCGCGTTGTGACATAGCGTAGATTTGCGTTCAACTTCGCGCCACACTGCTAATTTTTCCGCAATGAGATCGGCTTGATTGCGATGAGTGATCAGTTCTTGCAGTGACTCCAATCCTTTATTAGTTTGTTCCCGGTTTTTACTCGGAAGCGCGTCTAGCGCGGCTAATTGGTTTCGAAGCAAGGATATGGCATCGGTTAAAGTCGCATTGTTTGTCTCTTCAAAAAGCTTTTCAATTTTTGTGTTAATTTCATTGGCCGCGACAATTGCTTCTTGGATGGAGTCCTGCTTTTTAGCTTTGAGCTCTTCTCGGCGCGCGAATATCTGATCGCAAATATTTCTGAATGCTTTCCAAAGTACGCGATCCTCTTTGTGAAGCGTTATGCCTACTTTCTTCCATTCCGTTTGCAGCCCCTTGAGTGTTGCAATGGCTTCCTGTGTGTTTTCAAGCGACATTAATGCGTTTGCCGCATCAATAATTCGTTGCTTTTCATTTTTATTTTTTTGTCGCTCTTCATTTAGCTTGGATTCAAGTTCATTTATAAGCGCATTGAACTGCTGCTGAGGTTCTCGATTGGCTTTAAAGTCTACGGGGAAGGCAGATTTCCAGTCATCCTTGGCGGCTCGGCAAATCGTTTCAACTGCTTTCCAGTCTGAGCTTTCCCAATGATTATTTTCAATAAAGTTTGCCAGCTCATTACAAATAACCAATCGTTTATCTAAATTTGCCTTTTTAAGTGCTTTTTCTTCGTTATAGTAGTTTTTGCAAGGCTCATAGGCTTTGTCGGCCGCTGCTTTGAATCGATCCCATAACTGTTGATCTGACGACCCTCCCAACTTGCGCCACTCATTTTGCAGCGCTTTTACTTTCTCTGCCTTTAGTTCCGGATCCATAGAATTTTCGGCAAGATGCTCCATCATTTCACAGAGTTCAGAGAATTTTGGTAGCGTGGCGAAGCCTTGCCAGTCTTTTAGTTCGTCTAATGCCTTCATCAGGCGCTGAGTCGTTTGGGTGTGACGGGCACGGCAAGGCGCTGGCGCTGTCTGGAGTGCGTTATTGATGCGCTTGGCCAGCGGTATAGAATCCCGAAGATTTTTTTCATCAAGCTGCTTTTCCAATTCAACGAGCAACTTTTTGATATTTCCGTCGATGGATTGCAAATCGCTTTTTTCGATGTTTTGGGCTTGTTTGGCTTGGCCGATCTTTTCGTAGGCGAGCAATAATAGCGGTGCTTTGACATAGTCTACGGGCCACGAAAGGGCACTTAATGCTTCTTTAAGCCGTTTAAGGCTTTCACCCTTTGAGATTGTTGCCGAATCAGTATCAACGTCTTTAATTAATTGCTCAAGTTCATCAGCGGTAGACCAGTATCGCTTTACAGCAAGCAGATAGTCTTTAAGCTCATTAAGAAGATTTTGATAGCGAGTGCCTTCGGGATGAGTTGCCGTGCTGCCTCTTGTTGCCTCAAGCCAGCGATTTTCCTGAGTTTTTATAATGGCATCAAGTGAGGCGATCTCACTGCTTCCGCAAAATGTTGTTTTAAATCGTTCAACGGTTTCCTGTAAGGTGTCCAGAGTAGATTCTCGCTCCTGAGTCTGCAGAGAAAGTCTTTTTTCGACTTCAGCTCTTTTTTCCTTTTCTTGTTTGTAAGTCAGGAGTTTTTGATTGCACTGGTTTACCCATGTCCGGTGTTCGGCATTTAAAGCTGTTGTGGCGGCATGTTGGGAAAGCTCCCATTTTTGTTCCAGCACACTCAGGCGCGCCTCGAACATTCGGTCTACATCAGCGCGGGCCAGACTGCTTAATTGTTCTAGTAAGTCCTTGAGGATGCTCTGGGCATTTTCTACTTCTTTTTGCTCAGATCGTTTTGCGTGAAGCTTTTGTCGCGCAATCTGAAAGACTTTTTTGTCCTTGCCTTTACTCATCTTTTCAAGTTGTTCCAGCAACTTTTCGTTGCTGATATGCTGTGCCGCAAAGGCGCGATACTGCGCCAGTTTTGCTTTTGAGGCGAGAGGAAGTAGCGTTTCTTCCGGCAGCTTTGATATGGTCGACATCCATCTTTCGCCATTAGTTGATGACGTTATCAATTGATGTAGTTCGGTATTATTTGTCAAACCGATCTGACCATTCGAAGAAACGATCGCCAATGCTTTTTCTTCTATGGCATCTCTAATTTCAGGGTGCTGGTCAATCAATTTGACTATTTCGGATAGTGTTGTCGCTTGGTTAACTGTCGTGAGCGCTTCTTGTCTTTTTTGATTGTCTGCTAACTCATGAGAGTTAAGAGCTTTTGAGATATTGGGTGTCTTTGCCTTTTTTTGCGGCAACTTGGTCTGCGCGTGAACTCCGGAGATTGCTGGCTTTTTGCTAATTTTGAATAGGCGTTTAAACAGAGATGTCATGGTAGCAATGCTCCTGCTGTTGTGCTGAAGTTGATATGCTTCAGAGTTTTGAACTGCCATTTCGAGCCGTTCTTCGAAACAGTGCCTGAATGAAAAATAGCACTGACTGATAGTTGAATTGGTGGCATAGTCTACCTTTGAATCGCGCTTTTCGGAATCATTACGCGCAGTATGTTCATTTAGTATTTGGTAAATTTAGTTACTTTTAGGTTGTGAAAAGGACTATGACGTTAGACTGGACAAAAGAATTGCGCGCCAAGGCGCTTACTATCGTTTCAGGTCGAGAAGTTTCGCGATTTATGCTAAAGCGTAAATTGCTGGAGTGGTGTACAAAGCGGCCTTCAAAATTCTCTGCTGACGTTGAAGCAGACCGGGCTTTTGAAAATGAGTGTATTGATGTTTTGCTAAATGAATTCGAAGCATCAGGTTTCGTGAGCGATCATCGATTTGCAGAAATCTATCTCAGGACAAGAGGTGAGCAAAATTATGGTCCGAGGCGCATAGCATACGAGTTAGCACAAAAAGGTGTGCCTAGTAGTCTGGTATCAGAACTGCTTGAAAATGCAGATCAGGATTGGATTGGTGTTGCGCTCCGCGCAAAGCGGAAAAAATTCGGCAGACTATCAACTTGCTCCCTTAAAGATCGAAGTAAAGTCATCCGCCACTTGATGGCCAGGGGTTTTGAGATGGGTGACGCACTGGCTGCGCTCGAAAATGACGCCTTGGACGAAGACCCGTCTTCCCTCTTTTAAGTTTGTTCCCTATAAAGTCAGTTCCTTACAATGCAGGAGGGAGTGTTTTTAGTGGGTCTGGTAGCGTCAGCTCAGCCGTTTGTTTTCCGTCAAGCGAGCTCGTGGTTAATTTCGATTCTTCCTTTACCTGTTGTTTAGCCATTTCTTGAGCAAGGGCTTGTTCGCTGGTGAAAGTGAGCACATCAAAATAGCGGCGAATATTTTGCACGTAGTGAACCGGTTCTTCGCCTCTGGCATAGCCATGTTTCGTTTGTGAATACCATTTTTTCTGTTGCAGTAAAGGCAGGTAGTTCATAACGTCGGCCCACTTGTCTGGATCCTTGCCATCTCTTTCGGTGAGTACTCTTGCATCTTCGAGGTGACCGAGCCCAACATTGTAAGCTGCAAGGGCAAACCAGGTTCTATCGGGTTCGTGAATTCGTTCGGGAATTCGTGAATGCGTTTTTTTAAAGTAGCGAGCGCCTCCGCGAATGCTTGATTCGGGATCCAGGCGATCTGCAACATTCATATCCTGAGCAGTTGCCTGAGTTAACATCATCAGGCCTCGAACACCCGTGGGGGATTTTGCGTGAGGCCTCCAGTGGGATTCTTGATAACCTATAGCGGCTAACAAACGCCAATCAAGGCGTTCTTCTTCTGCGGCTTCTTCAAACAAAGATATAAAACTGGGAAGGCGAGTGCCTATATGGTGTTTGAACGTTCGGGCATCAACATAGTTAAGCTGGCCAATATGTCCGTAATAGCGTTCGTAAAGATGATCGAGGGTTCCATCAGATTTAATCCGCTCAAAAAACAAGACCGATTTGTCAGCGAGAGTGCCATCCTCATGGCTGCCAAATTGCCAGCCAAATTTTAATGGCTCAGTGAGCGTAAAGGCGATTTGTGCTCGAGGGTAATAGGCTTGATGTAATGCCAAGGTGGCTGCGTCAATTACAGTGTAGTCAATTTCGTTTTCGACGACTTTTCGAAGTAACTCAAAGGTATCTGTATCAGAAGACTCTGCCCAGGTGAGTGCGGGATTTACTTGTTGGAGGTCGACAAGTACATCGCGGTGGGCCCAAGTGGAAGGGACTTCAATTTTTTTTCCGAGCAGATCTTCAATATCTCTGGGGCGATAGGTTCCCACTTTGTAAATTACCAGGAGTGGGGATTCTGAGTGAAACGGTGATTGCTTGTATTTTTCATTTTGATGTCGGGTGGATGCGATACCTGCGGCGGCGAAGTTTGTAAACCCGCCGTCAAGAATTCTTTCGATTTCCTGTTGATCATCCGCCACTCGAACACGGAGTTCGACACCCAGTTCTTCTGCAAATAATTTAGCCAGATCGTACTCTAATCCGGCGGGACCATCTTTATCTTCATAGTAAATGGCGGGAGCATTTCGCGTAACGATGTGCAGAACGCCCTCTTGTTGAACCTTTTCAAGGCTGGTTTGCTTGATACACCCGGAAAGCAAACCAAGAGGAATCAAAAATGCAATTAAGTGAATGTGATGTAAAGACAGCCTTATTAATAGCAGCTTAGGCAATAATTGCTCTACAACCTTGCGTGCATTGCAAAGAAGAAGGGATACGAATTTTCTTTCGTACAAACAGTTTGCACTCAACATTGGTTCATCCATGTTTATAAAACCGATCTGGCAAATTTCCGTTCCAGACTTGAGACACGCTTTCTATGTATAGTGGATTGTTGATATTGGCGAGAAAAAGATCAAGCAAACGAGGCTTGAAATTGCAAAATGATTGTAAAAATTAATGTGTATTGCCGTGAAATAGCGTCTTTGACTCGCAAACACCGAAAGATTGAATGTGGTTGTATTGGTAACAACTAATGCAAGCCTGTAAGTGTGAAACGGTTTCCAGTATGATACGCGGTTTCCTGCCAATACCATCAAGAGGCGAAGACTAGCGATGTTGGAACTGCGAGGCGCTCCCGCACTTTCTGCTTTCCGTACCAAAAAACTTCAAACGTTGATCCAAATGAAGTGTCCGGTTGTTGAGGGCATTTATGCAGAATTCATGCATTTTGTAGACGTTGAACGTGAGCTTGATACGAATGCTCTGAACGTACTGAATCAACTACTAAAATATGGCCCAAAGTCCAGCACGGAATCTACTGGCGGGACAACCTTGTTCTTAGTGGTCCCTCGTCCAGGAACCATTTCACCTTGGTCTAGCAAGGCAACCGATATTGCACATAACTGTGGACTGAGTAGTGTCCTTAGAATAGAAAGGGGCGTGGCCTATTATATTCGGAGTTCTGTAAAACTTAGCCTCGAAGACAGGCATATCATCTCATCGCTCCTTCATGATCGAATGACTCAGGCTGTGTTTCATGAATTTGCGGGAGCGGAATTGCTGTTTCGCCATGCACAACCTAAACCGCTGGCCAGAGTGGATGTGCTTGCCTATGGGCGTCAGGCGTTGGAAAGCGCGAATATCAAGTTGGGCCTGGCGCTGGCTGACGACGAAATAGATTATCTGGCCAAATCCTTTCTGGAACTCAAGCGCAACCCTACCGATGTTGAATTGATGATGTTTGCTCAGGCAAATTCCGAGCATTGTCGCCATAAAATTTTCAATGCGTCTTGGGATATTGACGGTGAGGCCCAAGAGAAATCACTGTTTGCTATGATCAAAAACACCTTCGAAATGAGTGGTCAAGGGGTTTTATCTGCATACAAAGATAATGCCGCGGTTATTGAAGGGAGTGTTGCCGGACGTTTTTATCCTCATCCTGAAAGTCATGAGTACCAGACATCAGAAGAGCCTGTACACATTTTGATGAAAGTGGAAACGCATAACCATCCTACAGCGATTTCTCCGTTTTCCGGAGCATCAACGGGCTCCGGTGGTGAGATTCGGGATGAAGGTGCAACGGGTAAGGGGGCTAAGCCAAAAGCAGGGTTAAGTGGTTTTACTGTTTCCAATCTCCGGATTCCAGAATTTGAACAGCCTTGGGAAGGCGATTTTGGAAAGCCTGATCGTATTACCTCAGCGTTAAACATCATGATTGATGGGCCTTTGGGCGGCGCAGCTTTTAATAATGAATTTGGACGCCCCAATTTATGCGGCTACTTCAGAACTTATGAAGAAGAAGTTGCGGGGCCCAATGGTTTGGAAGTCCGTGGCTATCACAAGCCAATCATGATTGCCGGTGGCATGGGTAATATTCGGGCCGAGCATATTGAAAAAGGCGAATTTGCCGTTGGTGCAAAGCTGATTGTGCTGGGTGGTCCGGCAATGTTAATCGGTTTGGGTGGTGGAGCGGCTTCTTCAATGGATTCCGGATCCAGCCAGGAAGATCTGGATTTTGCATCCGTGCAGCGAGAAAACCCAGAAATGGAGCGCCGTTGCCAAGAGGTTATAGATCGGTGCTGGCAGATGGGGGCGAAAAACCCGATTGCCTTTATTCATGATGTGGGGGCGGGTGGATTATCTAACGCGTTTCCGGAACTCGTTAAGGATGGCGGGCGCGGTGGTAAATTCGAGCTTCGCAAGGTGCCCAACGATGAGCCGGGTATGGCACCATTGGAAATATGGTGTAACGAGTCTCAGGAACGCTATGTGTTAGCGGTCGAACCAAAAGACCTCGAAGTATTTGAGGCGATATGCCGTCGTGAGAGATGTCCGTTTGCCGTTGTCGGTGAATCAACAGAAGAAATGCATCTGCAGTTAACTGATGAGCATTTTAATGATTCGCCGGTTGATCTGCCGATGAGCGTGCTTTTTGGAAAGCCGCCAAGAATGCATCGCAGTGTCGCTCGCAAAGTCTTTACAAAACCCGTCTTTAAATCGACCGATATCGATATCCAAGAAGCAGCCGAGCGTATTCTTAGACTGCCTGCCGTTGCCAGCAAGAGCTTTCTGATTACCATTGGAGATCGTTCGATTACCGGTATGGTGGCACGTGACCAGATGGTGGGTCCCTGGCAGGTACCTGTCGCAGACGTGGCGGTAACAACGGCAAGTTTTGATACCTACGCTGGTGAAGCGATGGCGATGGGGGAGAGAACGCCTCTGGCAGTCATTGATGCGCCTTCTTCAGGGCGGATGGCCGTAGGCGAAGTGGTTACCAACTTGGCTGCAGCGCACATTGGAAAAATCTCGGATATTCGTTTGTCGGCCAACTGGATGGCTGCAGCGGGGCATCCGGGTGAGGATGAAAATCTCTATGAAACGGTGAAGGCAGTGGGAATGGATTTATGCCCAAAGCTCGGAATATCCGTGCCGGTAGGTAAAGATTCAATGTCCATGAAGACAGTGTGGGAGGAGAATGGTAAGCGTAAATCAGTGGTTGCTCCACTATCGCTAATTATCTCTGGTTTTGCGCCCGTACTCGATGTGCGCAAGACTTTAACGCCTGAGCTTAAAAAGGACAAAGGGCCTACAGATCTTATTTTGATTGATCTTGCCAATGGACAGAATCGTTTGGGCGGATCCGCACTGGCACAGGTATATCGTCAAACTGGCGCGGTTACGCCGGACTTGGATGATCCCGAGGATTTGAATGCCTTCTTCGCCGTCATTCAGGGGTTGAACAAGGATGGTAAGTTACTTGCGTATCATGATCGTTCTGATGGCGGCATGTTTGTCACACTGTGCGAAATGGCCTTTGCTGCAAACGTGGGTGTTGATATTCGACTTGATCTGCTCGCGGAAGATCCGACGCATTTTGCGAGAGAGCTTTTTAATGAGGAGTTGGGCGCAGTTATTCAGGTAAAAAGCGAGGATACCGAGTTTGTTTTGTCGCAGTTTAGTGCGGCCGGCTTGGGGGAGCATACTCTGGTCATTGGAAATCTTAATGAAGATGATGAAATTCGCTTTTTGTTTGACGATGAGCCGGTATTGGTTAACAAGCGCGCCTATTTCCAGCGTATTTGGTCGGAAACGAGCTACAAAATTCAGTCACTGAGAGACAATACCGAATGTGCACAGGAAGAATTTGATGCATTGCTGGATAGCTCAAGCCCCGGTTTGAATGCAGTTCTTACCTTTGATTCGCAGGAAAATATTGCCGCGCCTTTTATCAATACCGGAGCGCGACCTCGCATTGCAATCTTACGAGAGCAGGGGGTGAATGGACAGGTTGAAATGGCTGCTGCGTTTGATCGTGCAGGGTTTACTGCCATTGATGTCCATATGAGCGATATTTTGTCTGGTAATGTGACATTAGAGGCATTTAACTCGTTAGTGGCCTGCGGTGGGTTTTCTTATGGGGACGTGCTGGGAGCTGGCGAAGGGTGGGCGAAGTCTATTCTGTTCAACGAGTTAGCAAGAAAGCAGTTTTCTGATTTCTTCGCTCGCACGGATACGCTAACGCTGGGGGTTTGTAACGGTTGTCAGATGCTTTCCAATTTGAAGTCATTGATTCCCGGCACGGACCACTGGCCTCACTTTGTTCGCAATAGGTCGGAACAATTCGAAGCACGTGTTGCGCTGGTTGAGGTTCAGGAAAGTAATTCAATTTTCCTGAATGGCATGACTGGCTCGCGGTTGCCGATAGCGATTGCTCATGGCGAAGGGCGAGCGGAATTCGCAAATAATCAAGCCAAGGATCAACTGGCGGCCTCATCACAAATTGCGCTACGCTTTGTGGATGCTTACGGTAAGGTAACAGAACGCTACCCGGCAAATCCTAATGGCTCTCCAGATGGAATTACCGGGGTTACGTCAAATGATGGCCGAGTGACCATCATGATGCCTCACCCTGAGCGTGTGTTTAGAACTGTTCAAAACTCTTGGCACCCCGAAGGATGGGGGGAGAATGCGCCATGGTTTAGAATGTTTGCCAATGCACGGATATTTTTTAAGTAATCTCGGGTAAAACTTAAAAGGCCAGACATTGTCTGGCCTTTTTTATTCACAGATAAAACTTGTATGTCAATCTTGACACAAAAAAATATCAGAATATTTTTGCAGGGTATTGCAAAGTATAACTTATTGATAATATTAACTAAAAATGTTTGGTGTGAAATATGGCCAATTTGTAATAAGTACAGTATTTATGGGGCTTAGCGTGGTATACCCATAAACTATCCACATAGTTATCCACAGAAACTGTGAGTAACTTGTGATGCAGTTCAATCTTGTTCAAATAGGTCATTGTGTCGATATTTGGGGGTGTTTTTTGTACAAAATATGTTTTTTTGTGCCTGAGTCGCACTTGGAGGTTGTTAAAGAGGCCCTCTTTGCTGCTGGTGCGGGAAGACTTGGTGATTACGATCATTGTTGTTGGCAAACATTGGGCCAGGGGCAGTTTCGTGGTAGTAGCAATAGCCATCCTTTTATTGGAGAGCCATGTAGTATAGAGCGAGTTTCAGAGTATAAAGTCGAGATGGTTTGCGAAGAGCACTTAGTACAGGTGGCGATTGATGCTTTGAAGCAGGCGCATCCTTATGAAGAGCCTGCGTATGAGTATTTTCCTGTCAACACTTAGGTTTTACGAGTTTGTCTGCGAATTTCTTTAACGTGAACAGGAAAGCCTTGCTGCTGGTTGTGATCGTGAAGAAAGTGTTTGAGTGTTTCCGTAACCGTAGGGAAGGCTATTTCATTCCAAGGTATATCATCAAATGCAAATAACTCCACTTCCAGTGATTCTTCGCCTGCAGAAAATTCCGGCTTGGGTAGGTTTGCAAGAAAGAATATATGTACTTGACTGATTTGTGGTACATCAATAACGGTGTAAAGATTGATGATCTCAACCACGGCTTGTGCCTCTTCCCAGGTTTCTCGTAGGGCGGCTTCGGCGGTGGATTCCTGATTTTCCATAAATCCTGCGGGAAGTGTCCAGTAGCCGAGTCGAGGCTCAATCGCTCTTTTGCATAGCAAAATTCGGCCTTCAAAAACGGGAAGTGTGCCGGCAACTATTTTAGGGTTTTGATAATGAATGGTACCGCAATGATTACAGATGTGTCTTGGACGCGAATCCCCCGCTGGAATACGTTGTTCGACCGGCTTTCCGCACTGGCTGCAAAAGTTCATGATAAATCCGTTTGTTTCTGTAAAAATGCGAGTATAAAGCATTTTGCGGGCAAGATTGGTTAATCATTATCAGAAGACGTTGACAATGTATAGTCTCGAAACAAAAATCCCAACACTGATAGGCGAGGGTCACTATATTGCCCCTAATGCAATGGTCATTGGCCAGGTAGTGCTTGAGGCAGGTTCAAGTGTTTGGTTTGGAGCTGTCATTCGGGCAGATAATGATGTTATAAAGATTGGCAAATTTTCCAATATTCAGGATGGTGCAGTCTTACATACGGACGAGGGATTGCCTTTAGTTATTGGAGAAGGGGTGACCGTTGGTCACCGAGCTGTTTTGCATGGTTGTCTGGTGAATGATTACTGTTTAATTGGTATTGGTGCGACCATCCTGAATCGGGCGAAGATTGGTGCCTTTTCGATTGTGGCGGCAAATGCACTAGTTCCAGAGGGAATGGAAATACCTGATGGCGTGCTTGTGGTTGGTAGTCCCGCGAAAATAAAGCGTGAGCTGACTATGGAGGAGAAGGACAGGCTGAAACAAGGTGCAATCCATTACGTCAAAAATGCTCAGAGGTATAGTGAGTATTTTGTAGGCGTTGATTCTGAATTCTCGGTGGCAGTTAAATGAGTACGGCTACGAAACATATCGACCCTGAGGGGGTCGTACGTTCACCTTGCGTGGGTATATGTGCCTTGAACGAAGATGACTTGTGTATTGGTTGTTTTCGCACGGGTATGGAAATTTGTCGCTGGGGTGATATGAGTAACGAAGAGAAGCGAGCAGTTCTTCGAAATGTAAGTGAGCGCGAACGAGCTGCATACCCTTAAATAATTTAGCGGGCGAAGTTTATGGCGGTATTGGGAACACCTTTTGGTCAAGATGCATTCAAAGTGCTTTTGTGCGGCGCAGGTGAGCTTGGGAAAGAAGTGGTAATAGAGTTGCAGCGATATGGCGTAGAGGTGGTTGCCGTTGATCGTTATGCCAATGCACCTGCGATGCAGGTTGCTCACCGATCTCACGTTATAAATATGCTTGATCCGGTTGCATTGAGAAAGGTGATTGAGTCGGAGCGCCCAAATTTAATAGTGCCAGAAATTGAAGCCATTGCTACATCGGAATTAGTCAAATTGGAGCAGGAAGGATTTTGTGTCGTTCCTTCCGCGAAAGCAGTTCATTTGACAATGAATAGGGAAGGGATAAGGAGACTGGCTTCGGAAGAGCTAGGCTTGCCGACATCCAGATTTCAATTCGCAAATACTATGGAAGAGTTTGTTGTCGCGGTTAAGGAAATTGGAGTGCCATGCGTCGTTAAGCCAATCATGAGTTCGTCTGGAAAGGGTCAAAGTATTGTAAAAGATTTAAATCAGATGGAAGCGGCCTGGTTGTATGCTCAGGAGGGGGGGCGTGCCGGAGCTGGTAAAGTGATTGTCGAGGGTTTTGTAGATTTTGACTATGAAATTACCTTGTTGACCGTAAGGCATCGCAGCGGAGTGAGTTTTTGTGAGCCGATTGGTCATTTGCAGGTAGAGGGGGACTACAGAGAATCCTGGCAGCCTCAGGTGATGTCTCGTCAGGCACTGGACAACTCAAAGGTGATCGCTGACAAGGTGACTGGGGCGCTGGGTGGTTTTGGTGTGTTTGGTGTAGAGCTATTTGTGAAAGGAGATTCCGTTTATTTTAGCGAGGTATCCCCTCGGCCTCACGACACCGGCCTGGTTACCCTTATTTCTCAAAACCTTTCGGAATTTGCTCTGCATGCCAGGGCTATTTTGGGCTTAGCTATCCCTGAAATTCAACAGCTTGGACCTAGCGCTTCATCTGCGATGTTGGTTGAGGGGGAAAGCGATAATATCCGTTATGTAGTGGAGTCTGATGTGTTGTCAGAATCAAATACAGAGCTCAGGCTATTTGGTAAGCCAAGCGTCAAGGGACGTCGTCGAATGGGGGTGGGATTGTCTCGGGCAGCTACCATCGACGAAGCAATAGCCAGCGCTGTTAGGGTGAGAAAATCAGTTAGATGTCTTTTGTAGTCGAATTTACTTGCAGTTTTCGAAATATAAGCCATATTTAGATTCCGGCTTTAATAATTTGCATAAAAAAGGTTGACTTGGCGCGGGGCATCCTTATAATGCGCCTCTCCTTGAGACAGGGGCAACCCGCTTCAAGCGAAAAGATTTACAGTTCATTGT